>NZ_WQHP01000023.1 GCF_013035315.1 Ruegeria arenilitoris
TTCTGTCGGTATTCGCGGGTGCGAATTACTCGATGATTTTCGACACAACGCCGGCGCCAACGGTGCGGCCGCCTTCGCGGATCGCGAAACGCAGACCGTCTTCCATCGCGATCGGTGCGATCAGCTCGACGGTGAAGCCGACGTTGTCGCCAGGCATAACCATCTCGGTGCCAGCCGCCAGGGTCACGGTGCCGGTCACGTCAGTTGTACGGAAGTAGAACTGCGGACGGTAGTTCGCGAAGAACGGGGTGTGACGACCGCCTTCTTCCTTGGTCAGGATGTAGGCTTCAGCTTCGAACTTGGTGTGCGGGGTAACCGAACCCGGCTTACACAGAACCTGGCCACGCTCAACGCCGTCACGGTCGATACCGCGTAGCAGCGCGCCGATGTTGTCGCCTGCTTCACCGCGGTCCAGCAGCTTGCGGAACATTTCAACACCGGTACAGGTGGTTTTCTGAGTGTCGCGGATGCCGACGATTTCAATCTCGTCGCCAACGTTGATCACGCCACGCTCAACACGACCGGTCACAACGGTACCACGGCCCGAGATCGAGAACACGTCTTCAACCGGCATCAGGAACGGCTTGTCGACTTCACGCTCAGGGGTGTCGATGTAGTCATCAACAGCCGCCATCAGTTCCTTGATCTTCTCTTCGCCGATTTCCGGGTTGTTGCCTTCCATAGCGGCCAGAGCCGAACCTGCGATGATCGGAACATCGTCGCCGGGGTAGTCGTAGCTGGACAGCAGTTCGCGAACTTCCATCTCAACCAGTTCCAGCAGCTCTTCGTCGTCAACCTGGTCAACTTTGTTCATGAACACGACCATCTTCGGGATGCCAACCTGGCGGCCCAGCAGGATGTGCTCGCGGGTCTGCGGCATCGGGCCGTCAGCTGCGTTCACAACCAGGATCGCGCCGTCCATCTGGGCAGCACCGGTGATCATGTTCTTGACGTAGTCAGCGTGGCCGGGGCAGTCGACGTGCGCGTAGTGGCGGTTGTCAGTCTCGTATTCCACGTGGGCGGTCGAGATGGTGATGCCGCGCGCTTTCTCTTCCGGCGCACCGTCAATCTGGTCATACGCTTTGAAGTCACCGAAATACTTGGTGATCGCTGCGGTCAGCGTCGTTTTACCATGGTCAACGTGGCCAATCGTGCCGATGTTGACGTGCGGTTTTGTACGCTCAAACTTTTCCTTTGCCAT
>NZ_WQHP01000003.1 GCF_013035315.1 Ruegeria arenilitoris
AAAAAGAAAGGGCAGGTCTTGCGACCTGCCCTACGCGATTGCACCGGATGGGAGGAACGGGTGCGCCTCGCGGCATTTACTTACTTGGCAGCAGCGGCTTTCTTGGCAGCTGCGGTCACGTCGTTGGTGGCTTTCTTGACGGCCGCGGTTGCGTCTTCGGCTGCGTCTTTGCCAGCTGCCATCAGCAGCTCAACGGTTTCGGTCTGAACCTTTTTCGCGATCTCAGCGAAGGCGGCCATGTTTTCTGCAGCAACCTCAGCCGATGCGCTGGCGAAATCGGTGGCCGCTTTGGCGTAGTCTGCAGGCTCAGCCTTGGCTTTCGACATCTCGCTCAGTTTGGCCAGGGTGTCCTTGGTCCATTTGTTCGAGATCTCGGCCGACTTTTCAGCCGCTTCCAGAGCAACACCCGACAGCTTTTCGTTCAGCGTCGCGGTCGACTTGAAGGCACCTTCCAGAGCGGTGGTGTCAACGGGGAACGCGCCCATCATGTCTTTCAGGGTCGCAGTGAAATCTTGCGTCTTTGCCATTTTACAAATCCTTTTGCCGAACCGGGCCCACCCCGGCTTTCCTCAGCGTAAGGACAATATGGATGCCGCAATGCAGCATTGCAAGGTTTTTTTTGCTGCAATGCAGCGAAAATCCAACTATGCGCTTAAAATCACTACCTACAGAGACGCCAGCATCACTCCGCAGCATAGTTTCGGGCCTTGGACATCTTACCAATCCCGGGATTGAATGAATTTGTTGGGTCGCAACATTTGTAATGCGCCGCCAAATCTGGCTTGGCCTTGTAGAGGTGTCCGACATTATGTTCGGCCGGGTATTCAGCCCCTCGCTCATCGAACAGCTTCAACATCGCGGCCTTCAGGGCCTTGGGGTCCGCCCCTTTGCGAACCACGTAATCCTGATGCATGACGTGGCACATGAAGTGACCGTAATAGAGTTTATGCACCAGTTGATCGCTGATCTCGGGCGGCAGGTTTTCCAGCCAATCGCGGTCATTGCGGCGCAAGGCAACGTCCAGCGCGATGATATCCTCGACCTCATTGGCGTGGATCGCCATGTAGCGGACGGCAGCCCCCGCAGCAGCAAAGCGGTGCAGACCTGCGATCTTGGCCTCGCGCGGCGTGCACTCAAAACATCCAGCATCGCGGCCTTCGAGAAAGCCGGGAAGCCAGGCGCGGATTTCATCGATGCCGTCATCCTTCATCTTCAGGATCAGGTGGTGCTCATAAGCATCGCGATATTCGACCATCCGCTTGGGCAACACCTGCGGCAGCAGTCCGACTGCCGTCTGCATGAACCGGTCGGTGAAATTGCGTAGGAACGGGATACGCCGCAAACGGGCGTCCACCGCCCCTTTCAGCGCGAAGAACATGGGCAACCTGTCCGTGCCCAGCTTGTCGATCATCCAGACCGTGTCCTTACCGTAGGTCTTGGTGATGTCGAACACATCGCGCTGCATATACTCGGCGGACACCGGCAGAGATGAGAAACTGGACAGGATGTGACGGCGCAGATCGGCCAGGTCATCGGGGCTGTTGGTGCCTATGTAAAAGACCTGCTCTGCCTCGTTCTTGGCGAATGTATCAAGCCGAACCGCAAACACGGCCATCTTCCCGGCAGAGCCTGCAGACTCGAACAGTTTAGCCTTGTCGGCATTGAACCGCGCCGGGGTTTCAGCATCCACGTCGCGCACGATCTGAGCGTAGTCGCTGGCCGAGGCGCGTTTGTTAGTGGCACCCGGATTACGCTCGAACGTACCGGCGTCGAGGTTGGACAGGATTTCTTCGGGCGTCTCGCCCAGATCGATGCCCAGATGGTTGACCAGTTCCAGCGCGCCGTCTTCAGAGACGCGGGCATAAACGGACAGTTCGGTGTAAACCGGACCGCGCTCCACGAGCGACCCGCCCGAGTTGTTGCACACGCCGCCTATGATCGACGCCCCGATGCACGACGAACCAATCACCGAATGCGCCTCTCGCCCCATCGGCTCCAGCAGTTTTTCCAGCGCGAACAGAGTGGCTCCGGGAAAACTGACGACCTGGTGACCGTCGTTCAACGGTACTAGGGTGTCCATGCGGCGGGTGTTGATCAGAACAACGTCGCGGTCATAGCGACCTGAAGGGGTGGACCCTTCGGTCAGGCCGGTGTTCGCCGCCTGCATGATGACGATCTTGTCGGCGGCGACGCAGGCCTGCAGCACTTTCCATTGCTCCAGCAAAGTGCCGGGTTGCACGACGCAGAGCGCCTCGCCCTCCCCCGACCTGAACCCGCGGCGGAACCGTTCGGTCGCGCGCGCGCCGGTCAGAACATGCCGAGACCCGACAATGGCGCGGAAGTCGGATATGAGGGTCTCGTTGCTCATGCCGCGTTCCGATGCGCCTCGCCCGGAGCCGCCAACGGATCGCGGAACCGCAGATTGGCGCGCGACAGTTGGTCGACCCGCGTGACGCCCATCAGCTTCATGTCGCGCTGGATCTCGGCACGCATCAGCCCCAACGCCCGTTCGACGCCCGGCTGACCGGCGGCAGCCAGCGGATACAGATAATGCCGCCCGACCCCAACCGCCTTGGCCCCCAGCGAAAGCGCTTTGAGCACATGGGTCCCGCGCTGGATGCCACTGTCCATCATCACGTCCACGCGGTCGCCGACGGCATCGACAATCTCGGCCAGTTGGTCGAAAGGCGTGCGTGAGCCGTCCAGCTGGCGACCGCCATGGTTCGACAGGATGATGCCCGTGCAGCCGATCTCAGCCGCGCGGCGAGCATCTTCGACGGTCATGATACCTTTGAGGCAGAACTGACCGTCCCATTCGCGCACCATTTCGGCGACGTCATCCCAATTCATCGAAGGGTCCAGCATTTCGGTGAAGTACCCACCAATCGAGCTGGCGCCGCCGCTCATGTCCACATGCTCATCCAGTTGCGGCAGGCGGAATTTCTCGTGGGTGACATAGTTGATCCCCCACATCGGTTTGATCGCGAATTGGATCATGCCGCCCAGCGTCAGCCGGAACGGGATCGAGAACCCGGTGCGCAGATCACGCTCGCGATTTCCGCCGGTGATGCTGTCGACTGTGAGCATCATCACCTCGACCCCGGCCTCTTTGGCGCGCTGCATCATGGCCGAGTTCAGCCCGCGGTCCTTGTGGAAGTAAAACTGATAGACCTGCGGGTTCTTGTGCTTTTGCCGCAGCTCCTCAAGCGAGACGGTGCCCAGCGACGACACACCAAACATGGTGCCGTATTTCTCGGCCGCCGCGGCGACCGCCCGCTCGCCCTGATGGTGGAACAGACGCTGCAAAGCGGTGGGCGAGCAATAGATCGGCATGTCCAGCTTTTGCCCCATCACGGTGACGGACATATCCACGTCTTTCACCCCGCGCAGGACCGAGGGCAGCAGATCGCAACGCTCGAACGCCCGAGTGTTTTCGCGATACGTCACCTCATCATCCGCGCCACCGTCGATATAGTTAAAGATCGGACCCGGCAGGCGGCGTTTGGCCAAGGTGCGGAAGTCCTGGAAGTTATGGCAGTCTTTCAGACGCATGGGTCTTCCTCCTTAATACGCGACGGATGGCAGCCACGTGGCAAGTGTGGGCCACAAGAACACCAGCGCCAGACCGGTCAGCTGCAGCAGCACAAAGGGGATGATGCCCTTGTAGATATGCGTCAGTTTAATCTCTGGCGGGCAGACGCCTTTGAGATAGAACAAGGCAAAGCCAACCGGCGGGGTCAAAAAGCTGGTTTGCAGAGTGACGGCGACCAGAATGACGAACCAGACCAGCGCGGGCTCATCCAGAACACCGTAACCGGGGATATCGATGCCCAACCCGTTCACGATCGGGCGCATCAGGGGCAGGACGATCAGCGTGATCTCGATCCAGTCCAGAACGAAGCCCAGCAGGAAGACGATGAACAGGATGAACAGGATGGTGCCATTGGCTCCGAACCCGGTGGACTGCACTACGTGCTCGATCAGTTCATCCCCGCCCAGTTCCCGCAGAACATACGAGAACACAGTCGCACCTAGGAAGATCGCGAAGATGTAGGCGGTGGTGTTGAAGGTCGATACCAGCACATTCCATAGCTTGGTCAGCGACAGCTTGCGGTAGCCCAGTGCCAGCACCGTTGCACCCAGCGCACCAATGCCTGAGGCTTCGGTTGGCGTTGTCAAACCGGCAAAGATCGAGCCCAGCACGGCAAGGATCAGCAACAGCGTCGGGATCACGGCGATCAGCACATCCTTGACGGCGGCCCA
Organism: Ruegeria arenilitoris; assembly: GCF_013035315.1. Taxonomy (GTDB): domain Bacteria; phylum Pseudomonadota; class Alphaproteobacteria; order Rhodobacterales; family Rhodobacteraceae; genus Ruegeria; species Ruegeria arenilitoris_D. Next base: position 4,264 of record NZ_WQHP01000003.1, read on the forward strand.
ATCCGGGGCCTTGGCCCCTTCGGGCACCGGGGCAGCGTCACGTTTCACCAGCGCGAGGATGAAGATATAGGTCAGATACAGGCCACCGATGATGACACCGGGGAAGACGGCAGCCATGAACAGGTCCCCAACAGACAAAGCCATCTGGTCGGCCATGATCACCAGCATGATCGAGGGCGGGATCAGAATGCCCAGCGTCCCCGAGGCTGAAACCACACCCGCCGCCAGCGTCGGTTGGTATTTCTGCTGCATCATCGATGGCAGCGACAGGACGCCCAGCAGCACCACCGAGGCGCCGATGATACCGGTCGACGCGGCCAGAATGATCCCGATCAAGGTTACCGTGATCGCCAGACCGCCGCGCACGGTGCCGAACAGACGCTGCATCGAGGACATCAGACGCTCGGCCACACCGGATTCGTCCAGCATCAGGCCCATAAAGATGAACATCGGAAGGGCGACCAGAACCGCGTTAGACATGGTCGCGTAGACCCGGTTCACGACCGCTCCGAGGGTCAGGTAATCGAGCCCGGTGAACGTGCTCTCTAGCCCCGTCCAAAGCATCAGATCGTTGTCGAACAGATAAGCCAGACCGCAATAGGCAACACCCACACCGGCCAGAACCCAGGCCACCGGATAGCCGGTGAAAAGCAGCGCGATGAAGGTCAGGAACATCGCGATGACCAGCTTTTCCTCGGTCGTCTCAACCAGGAATGTCAGGCCGACACAGACAGCCGCGAACACAGCCAGCACCAACAAAACCCGACGCAGCGGCGCGCCTTCGCGTTCCGAGGCTGGTCCGTAAAGCAGCGCATGCCCATCGTGGATCAGGCGCGCCAGAGCAGCTAGCGCCAACAGGATGAAGCTGATCGGAATGACCGCTTTGAACGCCCAGCGCGCAGGCAGGCCTGTGGGGCTGTCCGAACGCTCGTTGACGCGGAAACTTTCGTAGAAATAGTCATACCCCTGATCGATCATCAGATAGATGAACGGGGTCAGCAGGGTCAGGATGCCGATCACTTCGATCACACGCTGCGCGCGGCGCGATAGCTGCATGTGCAAAACGTCGACGCGAACATGGCTGTCGGTGATCAAGGCATAGGAAATGCCGATCATCGTGACGAGGCCGTAGAAATGCCACTGGATCTCGTCCAGTTTTGGATAGTTCTGGCTGAACAGATAACGCAGCGAAACCTGACTGAAGATCGCGGCGATCAGAAGGACATTGGCCCACATCACCACATGCCCAACGGCCTTTACGCCCGTGTCTATGGCAACAGCGATCTTTTGGCGGTCGGTGTCAGGATGTTCCAGGATGCCTTCATAGGCTTCGACCGGATCATTGAGGTTGTTTTGCGTGACCATGGGAAATCCTCGCTCGGTTGACCGGCGCGGACGCGGTCAGGGGACTGAAGGTTCAAATCCTGAGAATATCCGGGGCGCGGACGGGTCCGACGCCCCGGAAACGTCAGTCAATCAGTTACTGACGGGGGAGGAACGCGTTGGTTTTCCAAAGGCTGTACCCTTCGCGGAACTGGTTCATGTCGGTCAGAACCTTGTTGAAGAAGGCATCATTGGCAGCCTCTTCAGCAGCGACCTCTTCCCAGGTTGCGCGGAAGGTATCCAGCATCTCGGGCGACCACTGCTTGATGGTGACACCATTGTTTTCAACGTTGTCGATCAGGGCCGCGTGCTGAATGGCTTCGCCTTCGGCAAAGCTGTCGGCCATCGAGGCCTTACAGGCGTTTTCGATGATCGCTTTGTGCTGCTCGCTGGTTTCGTTCCATACGTCTTTGTTGATCATCAGTTCGAACACAGTCGCCTGCTGGTGCCAGCCGGGGAAGTAGTTGAACTTGACCAGCTTGTGGAAGCCAAGACGCGCGTCGATGGCAGGCATCGAGAATTCGGTCGCGTCGATGGCACCTTTTTCCAGCGCAGGGAAAATCTCACCACCGGGCAGCAGAGAGGTTGCGACACCCAGTTTCTGCATCACTTTGCCGCCTAGGCCGAAGAAGCGCATTTTCAGGCCGTTCAGGTCTTCGGGCGTGTTGATCTCGGATGCGAACCAGCCCGAGGTTTCAGGGGCGATCACGGCACAGGGGATCACGTGGACGTTGTAGCCCGCCTGATCGTACATCTCTTGGTACAGCGACATGCCATTGCCGTAATACAGCCAAGCCATGTACTCGCCCGCCTCGGGACCGAACGGAACGGCTGAGAACAGCGGAGCAGCAGGGATTTTACCCGCCCAATACCCAGCGGTGGTGTAGCCCGAGTTGATCTTGCCGGTGGATACAGCATCCAGAATCTCGAACGGCGGAACCAGTTTGCCCGGCTCATAAACCTTCATCTTCAGCGTGCCGCCGGACATCAGGTCCAGCTGTTCGGCAACGCGCGGGATCGGCGAGCCAAGGCCCGGCAACTCAGTCGAGAACGCAATTGGCGTTTTCAGCAGCAGCTTGTCTTTGGCCACGGCAGGGGCGGCCATCAGGCTGGCGGCAACGGCAAGGCTCGTCAGGGTCTTTTTCATGAATTCTCCTCCAGGGTCGGTCGAACACAACGTCCGAACATCTCGTGACGCGAAATCACATGCGCCTTGGTGGTAAATAAAGTTTACCAGATGAGTCAGTCAACAACTTTGTTTACCACTGGCACGAAACGCAGATGGCCGAAAATTGGGCGCCTCGTTAACATCGTGAAAGCACCGACAGCACAGCGCGGCGCAATTATTTTGTCACATTTCTTTTATTTTCAGCGCATTGACGCGCCGCTCGCGAAAAAGGCGCATTTGAACCACACTATTGATTGGAAACCATTCAAAGGTTAGTTTTGTTTACCAAGAGATGTCTGCAACCTGAACTCGAAGGGCCAGCCACGATGAACACGACAGCGATTTTCGAACCAATCGGGCACGAATCACTCTCGGACGCAGTGGTCGCCCAAATCGAAGACCTGATTGCGTCAGGGATACTGAAACAGGGACGCAAGCTGCCGTCCGAGCGTGACCTGGCCGAAACCCTGCGTGTGTCGCGCCCAAAGCTCCGCGAAGCACTGGCCGTTCTGGAACAACGCGGCCTGGTCACCACTCAACATGGTGAGGGCACCTTTGTCGCTGCTTTGACAGGCAGTGCCATGCTCCCTGCCCTGTTGGCCCTTTATGAACGTCATGAGCCTGCGTTTTTTGATTACCTAGAATACCGGCGCGAACAAGAAGGGTTTGCCGCCAAGCTTGCCGCGCGCCGCGCGACCCGCGCCGACAAGGAACGGATCACCGAAATTCTGGCCGAAGATGAACGCGCGTGGCGAGAAAAGGATCAGTTGGCATCACGTGAGGCCGACTTTGCTCTGCATGCCGCAATCGTAGATGCCAGCCAGAATGCGACGCTGATTCACATGATGGCCTCGATCTACGAACTCACGCGGCAGGGCGTTTTCTACAACCGAGATTTCCTGAAGACCATCGACGGAACCGGAAAGCTGCTGATGGAGCAGCACCGCGAACTTGGGTTGGCCGTGATCGAAGGCAACGAAGAGCGCGCTGTCAAAGCCGCCCACGACCATATCGATTTTGTCGAGGAGTCCTTTAAGCTGGGCATTGAAAGACGCCGCCGTGAGGCCATGGCCGAAAAGCGTCGCCTTCTGTCCGATCCCAAACCCACATCCCAGTCGTGATGGCACGGGGCTGACGAAGGCTGGCTTTATTTCCCGACAATCTTGATTGTGTAGTCCCGTCGTGCGGAAGGCGGTGGCGGCTGAAACGGTGCGGCAGCGCGGACCTGAGCCAACGCGACCTGATCCAGCCGTTTTGATCCCGAGCTGCGTGCGATGTCGAGGCTGAGCAACGCACCGTTGTCTCCGATCCGAAAACGCACCATCGCCGCGCCGCGAATATTGACGGTTTTGCGCCGGGCGCGCGCAATCTTGCGCTTTACGTGACCCGCATAGTTGCTGGCTTCGGCATTGCCTTGCGCGGCCGAGGCCGAAGCGGTCTTTCGTGCCGTGGCAGCGCCCTTTTGTTTGGTTCCGGATGCATTGCCCTTTCGCGCGGTCTTGTCTGAATTGCCCGCCCGCGACGCGATCTGAGCTTGCGGCTTTGGTGTTGGCTCTGGCCGCTGCGCCTTTGGAGTCTGCGCAACCGTTGTCGGCTGAGAAACAGCGTTGGCAGCTTTGATTGGCGCGGCCTGAGCATGCTCGACAGGACGCACCGCCACTTGCTGTGGGGTCGGCGTCACCGCTTGCTGGCGCACAGTAACCGGGGCTGAGGCTGTTGACCCGGTCACATAATCCCGAAACGCCTCGCCCAGCGCGGCGGCCTCTCCTGCGCCGCCGCCTTCGATCTGAACCGGTTCTGTAGCTGAGAAATCATGCAGCGCCAGAACATGCGTGCTTGCCGCCAAGGCCAGGGCCCCCAAGGCCACAACGCGCGAAGTGGGTATCATTGCACGCCCCTTTCTGTGACCACATAGACCTTTTTCGCCCCCAACGCGCGCAGAGCATCGCTGACCTCTTTCAACTTGACGGCAGGCAGGGCGCGGTCTGGAACAAGGCGCACGTCGTCCAGCGGAAGGTTGATCGAGGCGCGCTCGACATAAGCCTCCACTCCAGTCAGCTCGGCACCGCGGTACTCCAACGTCGCATCGGCACGGATGACCAACGCATCCGGTGGCTCGCGCCCTTCAAGTTCGCTGGTTTCCACCAACTTCACCGACTTGCTCAGCGGTGGTGCCAACGTGCCCGCGATCATGAAGAAGATTAGCATCAGAAAGACCACATTGATCAGGGCGATCGTTGGCTCTCGGCCCTGTTTTGCTTTGGGCTTTAGCTGGATCATCCGATCACCTGCGCACGCAATTGGTTGATGCCTTTCAGAACCGCCAGCAAGTCGATCAGGTTCTGTGAGGTCGCGTTCGGACCAAGACTGATCAGCGCGGTCTGTGGCTTGTCCTCCTCCAGCCGCGCCGCGACGTCGGCCAGTGGCATGGGCTTACCATCCACCAGAATGCGCTCGGCTTCGAGCTTGAGAAAACGGATCGTCCGGTCCTGTTCCCCGCCTCCGGCAGCGGCGGTCGCGAACTCGATTTCGCCAAACTTGGAGAATGTCGATGTCAGCATGAAGAACAGAAGCAGCAAAAAGATAACGTCGATCAGGGACGTCATCGACAGGCGTCTGCGCCGTTTTCGCCGCAGATCAAGTGCCATGCGCCAGGGCCATTCCCGGGGCGGGCTCTACGGCATCCTGCGCGTGACCCGGGGCAAAAACAGTTCTGAGCGCCCGGTTGGCAAAGCTGCGTTCACGGTTCATCCGGGCTTCGAACCACGTCAGAACCATTGAGGTCGGCATCGCCACGGCAAGCCCGGCAGCCGTTGTCAAAAGCGCAACCCAAATCCCACCGGCCAGCAGCGAAGGATCGACCGAGTTGCCTGCCCCTTGTAAGGTCTGAAACGCCTCGATCATCCCCAGAACGGTGCCAAACAACCCCAGCAAAGGCGCAAGCTGGGCTACCATGTCCAGCACATTGAACCCCTGTTCAAGCTTCGCAAATCGCGCCTCGGCCTCGGCATCCACGCGCTCGGACAGGGTGCGGCCTTCACCGGACAGGGCCATCACAATCACCGGGGCCAAGTAGCTGCGGCTTTTGTTCAGATGGGTGCGCGTTTCAGCCAGGTCCTTGCGGTCCCAGGCCTGAATGGCCCGCGACAGCTCGATATGGCGGCCAACGCCAGCCGCTCGAAACTGCCAAAGCTTGTAGAGAACCAACGACAATGTGGCGACCGAAGTCAGGATCAAAATGGCGACAACCGGCCCGCCAAGTTCAAGGATTTCCGTTATTTTTTTAACACTTGCATCCATGACTTCACCCAATCACTTCGATCTTCACTCGGCTGTTTAGCGTCAGACCCGCCTCACAAGCATCCGCCATGTCCGCTTGGGTCGCACATTCCTGAACACCGTTGATCAGAATGCGGCTGATCTGCTTGCAGGCCATGTCGTTGAACTGAAACTGCCGCACGCGCGGCTTGCCCGCTGGCAACGAGGCAAAATCCAGCAAGGTCAGCAGAGCGACCTGCCCATCGGCACCGAACAGCACCGTCTCGTACACCGCGCTGTCGATGTTCGTTTCATAGGCATTTTCCGCCAGAAAGCTGAGCATACAGCTCTGGCCATTGTCCTGAACGCTGCTGAGTTCGATGGATACCCCGCCAGACGCTTTGATGTCTTCGGCTCTGGCCAGCCCCGCCCCCAAAATCAGGGGCAGGGCCAGCAGGACCACCCGTGCAGAGCTGTGAACGTTGGTTTGCATGACTGGTCCTTTCGTGTGGCTCAGAAGGTTTTCGCCAAGGTCAGCTTGAAGTTCCGGCCCGGAGAGTTGCGGGTCGAAAGGTTCGGCAGGTAGTTCTTGTCAAAGATGTTCTCGACACCTGCGCGAACCTCGAAGCCCTGGAACACGCCCTCTTGCGGCAGGTACGTCGCCCGCAGGGTGTTCACGCCATACCCCGCCACCGGATCGCCGCTGGAATCGGTGCCGGATTTGGCGCCAAACAGTTCCCAACTGACATCCAGCGTTTCACCAAAGCGCTTACCGACCGTCACGCGGGCCGAGTCCGTCGGCTCGTTCCGCCAACGGCTCTCGGCACCGGTCGAGCTGGTTTCGGTTCCCTTGACGATGTTCGCGTTGAAATCGACATAGTATCCCGCCGCGCTGGCGTAGGACGCCTCGATTTCCACACCTTTGGTTTCAACTTCCGATAGCGGGCGCGAGGGGCGACCCGAGCTATAAGACGTGATGTCCCATAGATCCGTCTTGTAGAAGTTGACCTTGGCGCGAACCACGTCACCGGATGCAAAGATATCTCCGCGGTTGTACGAGAAACCCGCCTCCCAGGTGCGTGACTTTTCGGGCTGGGTCATGAATACCGGCGTGCCCAGATCGTCGATGATCGGCAGGCTTTCCGTGTATGCCCCGCTGCCAAAGACCGCAAAACCGCTGGAGAATTCGTACCGTGCGGACAGGCCACCCATCAGAGCGTCATTGTCATAGCTGGTGTTCCGCGGCGCAGGCGCATCGCCGTCGCCTTTGATGTCCTGCGTTTCGTACCGAACAGCCGGCGTAACCGTCAGGCCATCCGTAACCTGAATGTCATCCACGACGAACACGGCGACGCGGCGATCCGTTCCGCCGGGTGCAGAGGGTGCATTCAGGCGTTTGCGATTGATGTATTCAACGCCCGCGCGCAGGTCATGCGAGGCGATGCCGGTCTGGAAATATGAGGTGTTTTTGACCGTCAGCTTGGTCGTTTCATATCTGTGGCTTGCATCAGCCAGTCCGCGAATACTTGGGAAAAACGGCGATCGCTCGAGGCTGGACGAGCCCGGCACGTACGAGCTGTCGATCTTCTGTTCCGAATAGCTGAGGTTCACGTCCAGATCGATCAGGTCATTGCCTGCTGGGCGGTATTGATATCGCAGAACACCGATTTTCGTTTCGATATCTCGGTCCACATTACCAAACGAATCCGATGTAGTGCCGAACGAGTCGTAAGGCACATCGCGCTCTTCCGACGTGGATTGGTTGTAGGACGCGGTGATCGAGTGTTCGAGGTCGTCACCAAACCTATATTTCCCCTTGGCCAGCAGCGACGGCAGCGTAAACGCGCTGTTGCCTATCGTGTCGCCGTTTCCGTCCTTCTGGTCGTCCTGATCCCGGTAAGTGTAGTTGAACAGGAACTCGGTCTGGCGGTTGGGCTGCCACGCCAGGATCGACGAGGACGCAAAGCCGCTGCCGTTGGAGTACCCTTCCAGCGTCTGGCGGAAGCGGAAGCCCGGCTCACCGCCGGTAAAGTCCGACGCATCCTTGGTTTCCAGCTGAACAACACCGCCGACAACGCCCGACCCGTATTCGAACGACCCTACGGTGCCGCGGATGACCGAAACGCTTTTGTAAAGCTGCGGGTCAGTGAACAACTGGTTCCCGATCCGGTACAACTCTTCCGCGCCTGTCGTCGCGCCGTCGACAAGGATCAGTACTTTCTGGTCCGTGCCAAAGGTGCCGTTGGCCCCAAAGCCGCGGATGTTGATGCCCGAGCCTTGCGGGGTCGAGCCGTTGACCAGCGTCACACCCGGCACCGTGTCGATCAGTTCGGCCACCGTGTTGGCCTGACGGTCATTGATTTCTTCCTGATCGATATTGGTCACGGGTACGGCGGTGTCGGTCTGGATTTCCCGCTTGCTTTCCCCCAGCTCTAACGTGCCGAGAAAGCCGTCTTCCTGTTCCTGCGCTGAAGCGCCTGCCGCAATCATGCTGAGGCATGACACAGTGCCCAACAGCCCCATCTTTTGAATTCGCGTACGCATTTCTGTCCCTTCGAAACGTTAAGAGGACCGGAAATGCTTGCTCCGTGCTGGCTATGGTCAGTCTTTTTGATTTTTGGAATCGCCATTTTTTGGCGACTTGTGCTCGTTAATAAAGCTGACTAAAACAGTCAACATAATTTCTAGGTCGTTGAATCGACCTTCGCCAGCAGCTCTCCGCGCTTACCGGTGACCATGCCAGCATGACACTCATGACAATCAAAGATGGAAAAACCCATGACGGAACAGGTGCTTCTGGCCCCGGATCAAATTCGCGCAGCCTATGCTGATAACACCGGAAAACGTGACCGCGATCTGGCGGAGTCTCTTGGAATAACCGAAGGTCAGCTTGTTGCAGCCTTCACTGGAATCGACGCAACAAAGCTTTCGAACAGCCTTGATGACCTCTTCCCGATGCTAAACGGGTTGGGTGAGGTCATGGCGCTGACGCGTAACCCCTCTTGCGTGATCGAAAAGGTCGGGCAGTACGACAACTACCATTCCGGCGCGCATGCCTCGATGGTTCTGACCGAAGAAATCGACCTGCGTATGTTTCCCGGCCACTGGGTGCATACCTTTGCGGTCGAGCGAAAGACAGAAAACGGAACCAAGCGGTCCCTTCAGATCTTTGATGCGGCGGGTGATGCGGTACACAAGATCTTTCTGCGCGAAGGATCCGACCTGACCCACTGGACCAAGCTGGTCCGAACGTTGGCAGACAAGGATCAATCTCAGGTGTTAAACGTTGAGCCGCGCAAACCTGCTGAAGCCGCCAAGGCGAACCCGGACAAGGCCGACGCCCTACGCACCGAATGGGCCAAGATGACGGACACGCACCAATTTCTGCGCCTGACATCCAAGCTGAAGATGAACCGCCTGGGCGCATATCGCGTCGCAGGGGAACCGCTGGCCCGGGCACTTGAGCCCAGTGTGATTTCACAGATGTTCGAGCAGGTGCGCGATCAGGCGCTTGACGTCATGGTCTTCGTCGGCAATCGCGGGTGCATCGAAATCCACGGCGGACCGGTACAGATGCTCAAACAGATGGGACCGTGGTTCAATGTACTCGATCCGCGTTTCAACCTGCATCTGCGCTCGGATCATATTGCCGAGGTCTGGGCGGTGACCAAACCCACACAACGCGGCCCCGCGGTCTCGGTCGAGGCGTTCGACGCCGGAGGCGGGCTGATCTTTCAGATATTCGGTCGCCGTTCGGGCGAGACGGATCATCGCCCGGCATGGGACAAGTTAGTGGCTGGCCTGCAATCGCTTAAAGCAGCCGAGGTCGCGTGATGCAGGCAATTCGCAGAATCTCATCCGTTGTCGCATTGGTTGCGGCGGCTTTGGGAACGTCGGCTTTCGCTTCTGACGACTCCAAACCCAAACGCATCATCGCCATCGGCAGCTCTGTGACGGAAATCGTCTTCGCGTTGGGCCAGCAAGACCGACTTGTGGGTCGCGATCAGACGTCGACTTACCCCCCGGCCGTGCTTGATCTGCCGGACGTGGGATACATGCGGGCGCTGTCCCCCGAAGGCGTTCTGTCGTTATCGCCCGACCTCATCCTTGCCTTGGAAGGCGCAGGCCCACCCGAAGCCGTTGCCGTGCTGAAAGAGGCGGGCGTCCCCTTTGTGACGGTCGCTGAAGACTACAGCCGCGACGGAGTGGTCCAGAAAATCCGTGCCGTTGGTGCGGCGTTGGGGGTCGAAGACGCCGCCGAGGCATTGGCCACGAAGACCGGCGCGCAAATCGACGGCGCTCATGCAGCGGCAGTCGATTCGGCCGAAACTGCTCGGGTTCTGTTCATCCTGTCCGCGCAGGACAACCGCATCATGGTCGGCGGAGCGGACACACAAGCCGACAGCATCATTCGCCTAGCAGGTGGCGTGAACGCAGCCGGTTCCGTATCGGGCTTCAAACCGATGACGCCCGAAGCGATTGCCTCGACCGCGCCAGACGTGATCCTGATGATGGATCGACAAGGCAATCACGCCACCGCCAATGAGGAACTGTTCGCCCTGCCCGCCATCCAATTGACCCCCGCCGGTCAGAACAAAAAGCTCATACGAATGCCCGGCGCGTACCTTTTGGGCTTTGGTCCCCGCACCGCCGAAGCGATCGCTGAACTGGCGTCCGAGCTTCAAAGGCTGGGGGGCTCATGACCCTTGCCATGGATCACGACGGGCTGACCCTACCCGCCCGCGATCGTCGGACGACGGCGCGCCGGGTCACGTTGGCCCTGCTCCTTCTGCTGGGTCTCACCAGTATCCTCAGCATTTCCGTCGGCGCGTCCGAGGCCTCGGTTCGTGCGGCGATTGCCGATTTGGTAAACGGGCGCGAGATGTCGGACCTTGATCGGATTGTCCTGTGGGATATCCGCCTTCCCCGGTTGACGATGGGCGTTTTGGTTGGCGCTGCGCTGGCTGTGTCGGGCGTTGTCATGCAGGGTCTCTTTCGCAACCCGCTGGCCGACCCCGGCATCGTAGGCGTCAGTGCAGGTGCGGGGCTTGGAGCGATCTCAGCCATCATCCTCGGGGCGTATCTGCCTGCCGTGATCCTGGCCTGGATCGGAAACGGGCTGGTTGCAGTTGCGGCCTTTCTAGGAGGGTGGACCTCAGTCCTGTTGCTTTACCGAGTTTCCACACGGCGCGGGCAAACATCTGTCGCGACCATGCTGCTGGCCGGGATCGCGTTGGGGGCCTTGTCAGGCGCAGTATCCGGGGTTCTGGTCTATGTGGCCGACGACCAACAACTGCGTGACCTGACCTTTTGGGGCATGGGCTCTTTGGCCGGCGCGACCTGGACCAAAGTGATCACCGCCGCACCCATCATCCTGATCTCGGTGTTTGTGGCGCAGTTCCTTGCCCGTGCTCTGAACGGAATGGCCATGGGCGAAGCGGTGGCGCATCACATGGGTATCCCGGTGCAGCGCAGCAAGAACATCGCCATTCTGGCAGTCGCAGCCGCGACCGGCGCGGCGGTCGCCGTGTCCGGCGGCATTGGTTTTATCGGCATCGTCGTGCCGCATCTGTTGCGATTGGCGACAGGGCCGGACCATCATCGCCTGCTCATGAACTCGGCCCTGCTGGGGGCCAGCTTGCTGCTGTGCGCCGATATGATCAGCCGTTTGATCGTTGCCCCCGCTGAACTGCCGATTGGCATCGTAACCGCAATACTCGGCGCGCCGGTGTTCCTGTGGATCCTGCTGCGGCGTCATGGAACAATGGGGATGTAACGGATGAAGGCGAGAAACATACGCGTCAAACTGGGCCGAAAGGATATCCTGCATGGCGTGGATTTCGACGCCGAGCCCGGAAAGGTTACGGCGATCATCGGGCCCAATGGATCAGGAAAGTCCACCCTGCTCAAAGCCTTATCCGGTGATATTCATGTATCCGGGCAGGTATACCTGAACGGTTTAGACATCTCTGACTTGAAACCCTGGCAATTGGCAGCAATGCGGGGCGTGCTGCCGCAAGCATCAACGGTGGCCTTCCCATTTACGGTGATGGAGATCGTCAGGCTGGGTCTGGCGAACGGGTTGGCGGCGGGGGATGACAGCCTGCCATCAAAGGCACTGGCCCATGTCGACCTTGCCGGGTTCGGAGACCGATCCTATCAGAACCTCTCAGGCGGTGAGCAGCAGCGAGTTCAACTGGCCCGCGTGCTGACGCAAGTCTGGGAGGCGACCTATAACGATCAACCAAGGTGGTTGCTTCTGGATGAGCCCGTGGCCAGCCTGGACATCGCGCACCAATTCACCGTGCTGGGCGTTGCCCGAGAATTTGCTGCCAACAGCGGCGGCGTCGTGGTGGTGATGCATGACCTGAACCTGACAGCAATGTTCGCCGATCAGGTCTATGTGATGTCAGATGGCGCGGTTTGGGGTTCGGGCACGCCCGCGAACATCCTGAACGACCAGACCATGCTACAGGTTTATGGCATCAACCTGCCCATCAGCACCTTGCCAACGTCGCAGGTTCCCTTCGTCCTGCCACAGGCCATGCAATAACCGTGCGGATCACACGCCGTAGCGGCTGAGGATCATCTCAACACTGTTCTCGATCGTGGCCGTCATCTCGGCCTCGGTCAGAACACTGCCCGTAAAGATCATCGGCCAAAAGGCTTTGGCCTTGATCAAACCGATAAACTCCTGTCCCGCACTTTCCGGATCGTCGATACGCAGCTGACCATCTTCTGCTGCGTCCTTCAGCATCTGAATGAAGATCGCCGTCTTGTCGAGTTTGCCCTGGGCAGCCGCAGCAAGAACGGGATTGCGCAAGGTTTCGCTGATCACCATGCGAGCCATCGCCATGACCTCGGGCAGCATCAGAATGCGCCCTTCGGCCCAAGCCAGATCGGTGAGTTGCGCGCGAATGTCACGACCTTTTTCGTAACGGATATCCCGCACACTGGCGAACCGATCAGAAAGCTCTATCACGATAGAACGAAACAGGTTTTCCTTGCTTTCGAAATACTTATATAGGGTCCGCTTGGACACTTCGGCACGCGCCGAGATACGATCCATGCTTGCGTCGGCGAACCCCTTTTCCTGGAATTCAGCCACGGCCGCCTCAATGATCTGGGCGCGCTTGGACGCATTCGGTGTTGTGCATTCGTTCATATCCAAAGCTATAGACCCATTGACAGATTGAGGTCAAACACTACGTAAACTCACCAGTTTACACCGGCAATTTTCTCGCCTAGTGTAAACCCGCCAGTTTACCGACTCAGGTAACCAGCCCAACACGGAGAGTCCCCTCATGGCATTGACTTTGAAATTGAACGGCGAAACCCACACGGTGGACGCCGAACCCGGCACGCCCCTCCTCTGGGTGATCCGGGATGAACTCAAGCTGACTGGAACGAAATTCGGATGCGGTGTCGCATCTTGCGGTGCCTGCACTGTGCACCTGAATGGCGAGCCTGTGCGCTCGTGCCAGACTTACATCGAAGACGTCGAAGACGCCGAGATCACCACAATCGAAGCCGTCGGCGACAAAAAGATCGGCGCTGCCGTCCAGCAGGCCTGGGTCGAACTGGACGTCGTCCAGTGCGGCTATTGCCAGTCGGGTCAGGTGATGTCGGCCGTGGGTCTGCTATCCGAGAACCCCAAGCCCAGCGTCGAAGAGATTGACGATTACATGGCTGGCAACGCCTGCCGTTGCGCCACCTATCAACGCATCCGCGCCGGTATCCAGCGCGCATCTGAAATTCTGGAGGCCTGATCCATGACCATCAACACCTCCCGCCGTGGATTTCTGAAAGGCGCTGCAGCTGCCGGTGCCGTACTGCTGGTCGGTGCCCGCCCTGACGGCGCACTTGCTGCTGCATCGACCGAAAGCGCTCAGCTGAACCCGTTCGTGCGGATCGATGCCGACGGTACAGTGACCGCGATCGTCAAGCACTTCGAGATGGGTCAGGGTCCTTCAACCGGCCTGCCGACCATCATCGCCGAAGAGATCGGCCTGCGTATGGACCAGATCGAGTACGATTTTGCGCCGTCCAACCCGCAGGTTTATGCGAACTTCGCTTTTGGGACGGCCCAGGGCACCGGTGGTTCGACCGCGATTGCCAACTCCTGGATGCAGTACCGTCAGGCAGGTGCCGCCGCGCGCGAAATGCTGATCGCCGCTGCTGCGCAAGCCTGGGGCGTGGATGCGTCCGGCATCACTATCGAAGAAGGCATTGTCAAGGCGGGCGACAAGTCGGCACCTCTGGCCGAGTTCGTGGCCGCTGCAGCGCAGTTGGAAGCTCCGGCGGAACCCAAACTGAAAGATCCGTCGGAATTTGTTCTGATCGGGAACGAGTCGGTTCGCCGCAAAGACTCACCCATCAAGACCAATGGTCAGGCCATCTACGGCATGGACCTGCACCTGCCGAACCAGATGGTGGCGATGGTCAAACGGCCCGAAGCCCGTGGCGCAACAGTGACCGGCTTTGATGACAGCGCCTCGAAAGAGGTCAAAGGCTTCATCAACGCTGCCACCCTGCCCAATCAGGCCGGCGTGGCAGTTTATGCCGAAAACACCTGGGCCGCGATACAGGCGCGCGACGCGCTTGAGGTCGAATGGGAGGTATCCGCTGCAGAAACCCGGAACTCGGATGACATCGAGGCCGAGATTCGCACCGCGCTGGGCGCGGAGCCTCAGTACAACGTGAACAAGGCAGACATGTCCGCGGTGGCCGCAGCGGTCGACGGGGCGGATACGGTGCTGGAGGAGACGTTCTACTTCCCCCTGCTTGCCCACGCCCCGATGGAGCCGATGAACTGCACCATCGAACAGACCGCTGAAGGTGGCATCCTGCTGCATGACGCTGCTCAGATCCCGACCATTACGCATTTCGCGCTAGCCGAGATCTTCCAACTGCCGCCCGAAAAGATCGAGATCAAGACCCTGCTGGCCGGTGGCTCGTTCGGTCGCCGTGCAACCCCGGATGCGGATTACCAGGTCGAGGCCGCGCTGGCCTTTGCCCTGACCGACCGGTCTCGCCCGGTCAAACTGGTCTGGACGCGCGAAGATGACATCCGCAGCGGTTACTATCGCCCGGCTTTCGGCCACAAAGTGCGCGTCGGTCTGGACGCTCAGGGCAATATCGTTGGATGGCAGCACCAGGTTGCTGGTCAGTCGATCATGAAGGGAACCCCGTTCGAGTCGGTGCTGGTTCATGACGGCGTGGACCACAGCTCGGTCGAAGGTATCGCTGACAGCCCTTATGCCATCCCTGGCATGTCGCTGGGCCTGACCGACACCCCCAAGGCGACGACCCTGTTGTGGTGGCGCTCGGTTGGTCACACCCACACCGCCTATGTCATGGAAACCATGATGGACAAAGCCGCCGAGGCCGCTGGCCGCGATCCGGTCGAGTTCCGTATGGCCCATCTGACCGACGCTTCCAACGCGGATCAGGCGCGCAAGGCGGGTGTGCTGAAACTGGCGATGGAAAAGGCCGATTGGGGCAATGTTCCCACCGGTCGCGCACAGGGCGTTGCAGTGCACAAGTCCTTTGGTTCCTATGTCGCCGAAGTGGTTGAGGTCTCGGGCAATGTCGATGACGGCATCAAGATCGAAAAGGTCACCTGTGCCGTCGATTGCGGTATCGCCGTGAACCCGGATGTGATCCGGGCGCAGATCGAAGGCGGGGTGGGTTATGGAATCGGGCATGTGATGCGCGACCAGATCACCCTGACCAGCGGTGCCGTGGATCAGTTCAACTTCCCGGATTACGAGCCCCTGCGCATTGGCGATATCGCGGCGATTGACGTCCATATCGTTCCGTCCGCAGAAGCTCCGACCGGCGTAGGTGAACCGGGCACGCCCCCGTCGGCCCCTGCCCTGGCGAACGCGATCCGGGCCCTGTCGGGCGTCAAGGTCACGACACTGCCGATGGCCGAAAACGGCGTCAGCTTCGTCTAAACATCACAGCCCGCGCCTGTCCTGACCGATAGGCGCGGGTTTTTACTTGTCGAATTAAATTTGATCAAATTTCGTGACAACCGGCCACGGCTCCAGTACACCTCGGGGAACCAGAGGAATGGAGTCACCGATGGACCTGAGCAGCCTGCACAGTTTTCGCGTCGCCGCCTGTGACCTGAATGGTCAGATGCGCGGCAAGCGCGTGCCGCCCTCTTATGCGGAAAAACTGGACAAAGGGGCGGTGCGCATGCCGTTTTCGGCCCTGAATGTCGACCTTTGGGGTGCGGACATCGATGGCAGCCCGCTTGTATTCGAGTCAGGCGACGCCGATGGCGTTCTGTTGCCGACCGATCGCGGTCCGGTTCCTGTGCCCTGGCTGGCCACAGACACCGCTTTGGTTCCGATGAGCCTGTATGACGACGCGGGCAACCCGTTTGCTGGCGACCCGCGACATGCCTTGGCTGCGGTCCTTGAACGTTATGCTCAGCGCGGATGGTCCGTGATTGCCGCGACCGAGCTGGAATTCACCCTGCTCGACAGTTCTGGTGGGCAACCGCGGCCGCCGATCAACCCGGTGACCCAGCGACGGCTGGCGGATGAGGCTGTTCTGTCCATGGCAGAGATGGACGCGTTCGACACCTTCTTCACCGAGCTTTACGACGGCTGTGCCGCGATGAGCATTCCTGCCCAAACGGCGATCTCGGAAAGCGGTATTGGCCAGTTCGAAATCAACCTGAACCATCAGGAGGCCATGCGCTGTGCTGATGATACTTGGCTTTTCAAGGCGTTGACCCGTGGCCTTGCCCGCAAACACGGTTTCACTGCGACCTTCATGGCCAAGCCTTATGCCGATGATGCGGGTAACGGAATGCATGTGCATTTCTCGGTGGTCGATCAACACGGACAGAACGTGTTCGACGATGGAGGGGCCGAAGGCACCGATCTGCTGCGCTGGGCCATAGCGGGATGCCTGACGGCGATGCCCGGCAGTACGCTTGTCTTTGCACCGCACGGAAACTCTTATACCCGTCTCGTCCCAGGCGCGCACGCCCCGACGGGGGCCAGTTGGGCTTATGAAAACCGCACTGCGGCGCTGCGTGTTCCCGGTGGAGCCCCCGCCGCGCGCCGCATCGAACACCGCGTCGCCGGTGGGGACATCAACCCCTATATGATGCTGGCCGCCGTCCTAGGTGCCGCCCTGAACGGTATCGAAGATCAGTCGACCCCGCCCGCCCCGATCTCTGGCAACGCTTATGACATTGAGGGGCTTCCGCAATTGGCACCTGACTGGCCTGCGGCCATCGCTGCGTTCGAAACCGACCCAAGCGTTGCGCGCATCTTTCCCGCTGACCTGATCCGGTACTTTGCCATGACCAAGCGACAGGAAATCAGGCGGTTTGCGGAACGCCCGCCCGAAGATCATTGGCTGAGTTACATCGAAGCCGTCTGACCCCTCTTGCCCGCCCGTAGCCTCTGGGCTAGAGTAAATTTGATCAAATTTGGTGACCTATGAAAATTGGCATCCTCCTGACCGGCCATCCTCCTGACGAGTTGCAGGGACAATTCAGCGAATATGACGCGATGTTTGCCGCGCTGTTGGATGGTAACGGCTTTACCTACGAAACCTTTGCAGTTGTGGATGGCCAGTTCCCGCACGACGCTGATCAGGCCGATGGCTGGATCATCACCGGCTCGCGCCATGGTGCCTACGAAGATCATCCGTGGATACCGCCGCTCGAGGACCTGATCCGCGCTATTCACGGCAGTGGCACCCCGCTGATCGGCGTGTGTTTTGGTCACCAAATCATCGCCCAAGCCCTTGGCGGCAAGGTTGAAAAGTTCACAGGCGGCTGGTCTGTCGGGCGCACCGACTATGACTTTGGTGGCCAGACCGTGACGTTGAACGCCTGGCATCAGGATCAGGTGGTCGCCCTGCCCGAAGGCGCGAAGGTGACCGGTACCAACGCCTTTTGCCGCAACGCGATGGTCAGCTATGGCGACAACATCTGGACCGTGCAGGCCCACCCGGAGTATGGCGACGCATTCATTCAGGGCCTGATGGAAACGCGCGGCAAGGGCGTTGTTCCCGACGATCTGATGACTGCCGCCGCCAACCGACTGCCCAGCGCCGATGACAACGCGAAAATCGGACAGTTCATGGCAGATTTTCTGAAGAAAGAGAGGGCCTGATGGCCGACTGGACCGAACAGCTGCCCGAAGCAGCACGCGCTTATTTTGCAGGCCAACGACTGGATGAGGTCGAATGCATCATCTCGGACCTGCCCGGCATCGCACGCGGCAAGGCCGTGCCTGCCAGCAAATTCGCCAAGCAGGATTACTTTCACCTGCCTGACAGCATTTTTTATCAGACCATCACCGGCGATTGGGGTGAGGCCGCAGGCGAGGACGGGTTCATCGAACGCGACATGATCCTGAAACCCGATTTCTCGACGGCATCTGCCGCGCCGTGGACCGGGGACTGGACCTTACAAGTCATCCATGACGCCTATGATCGGGACAACAACCCGATCCCCTTCAGCCCGCGCAACGTGCTGAAACGCGTGGTCGAGATGTATCACGGCAAGGGCTGGAAACCGGTTGTCGCGCCGGAGATGGAGTTCTTTCTGGTCGCGCCCAACGTTGACCCCGCCCACGGGATCAAACCGATGATGGGCCGCTCGGGTCGCCCCGCGGCTGCCCGACAGGCGTATTCGATGACTGCGGTGGACGAGTTCGGCCCGGTGATCGACGACATCTACGACTTTGCAGAGCATCAGGGGTTTGAGATCGACGGCATCACGCAAGAAGGCGGTGCCGGCCAATTGGAAATCAACCTGCGCCACGGTGATCCGGTCAAACTGGCTGACGAGGTGTTCTATTTCAAACGCCTGATCCGCGAGGCCGCGCTGCGCCATAACTGCTTTGCCACCTTTATGGCCAAACCGATCGAGGATGAGCCCGGCTCGGCCATGCACATCCACCATTCGATCATTGATCTCGAGACGGGCCAGAACATCTTCTCCGGTCCGCAAGGCGGCGAGACGGACGCGTTCTATCACTTTATCGCGGGGCTGCAGAACCACCTGCCGGCCGGTCTTGCCGTGATGGCGCCCTATGTGAACTCTTACCGTCGTTATGTGAAAGATCACGCGGCACCGATCAATCTGGAATGGGCGCGCGACAATCGCACCACGGGCATCCGAGTGCCCCTGTCCGGCCCCGAGGCCCGCCGCGTCGAAAACCGCATCGCGGGCATGGATTGCAACCCCTATCTGGGGATCGCCCTGTCGCTGGCCTGTGGCTATCTGGGCCTGACCCAACAGGAACGCCCGCGCCGCCAATTCTATGGCGATGCTTACGAGGGCGAAGGCGACATCCCACAGGTCATGGGCAGCGCGCTGGACCTGTTCGATGGAGCAACTGCACTGCACGAGGTTCTGGGACCCGAATTCGCCCGCGTCTACAGCATCGTAAAACGCGCCGAGTATGAGGAATTCCTGCAGGTCATCTCTCCGTGGGAGCGTGAGCATCTTCTGATGAACGTCTGAGGCGCGCAATGAATCTGCTTTATGCCAATGACCGCAAGGCCGAATACCCGGCCAGCTGGTATGCTGCGACGGCCAACCCGATCGACCGTTTTCCTGCACTCTCAGGTGATGTGAAGGCTGATGTCTGTGTTGTGGGCGGCGGCTATACCGGTCTGTCCGCGGCCCTGCATCTGGCAGAAGCCGGGTTCGACGTTGTGCTGCTTGAGGCGCATCGCGTGGGATTTGGCGCATCCGGTCGCAACGGCGGGCAGCTGGGCAGCGCGCAGCGGATGGATCAGGAAGACCTGGAACGTCTGGTTGGCGATGAAGATGCCGCCAAGCTTTGGGATTTGGCCGAAGACGCCAAGGACCTAGTCAAATCCCTGATCGCCAAACACCAAATCGATTGTGACCTGAAACCGGGCGTTGCCGTTCTGGGCCTCAGCGCGGGCGAGCAGCAAGAGTTGCATGAGCACGC
Source organism: Ruegeria arenilitoris (assembly GCF_013035315.1). Lineage (GTDB taxonomy): Bacteria > Pseudomonadota > Alphaproteobacteria > Rhodobacterales > Rhodobacteraceae > Ruegeria > Ruegeria arenilitoris_D. Next base: position 24,037 of record NZ_WQHP01000003.1, read on the forward strand.
GGCGCATCTGTCTGACCGCTACGGCTATGACCAGATGGAGATCTTGGACGAAGGCGCGGGCCACGCGCTGTGCCCCTCGCCCACCTATCGCGGCGGCTATCTGGATATGGGCGCGGCCCACCTGCACCCGCTGAACTATGCTTTGGGTTTGGCGCAGGCTGCAGCCAAGGCCGGCGTCCGCATTTTTGAAGGCACCGAGGTTTTGGGGGTAGAAGACGCCTCCCCCGCGGTGGTTCGCACCTCGCAAGGCAATGTGACCGCCGACCATATCATTATGGCCTGCAACGGCTATCTGGGTGATCTGAACCGAAGTGTTGCCGCGAAGGTCATGCCGATCAACAACTTCATCGCCGCGACCGAGCCCCTGGGGACTGAAGCCGCTCGCGTACTGACCCGCGATGTCGCCGTGGCCGACACCAAGTTCGTGGTGAACTATTTCCGCCTTAGCGCCGATGGACGGCTGCTGTTTGGCGGCGGCGAAAGCTACGGCTACCGTTTTCCTGCCGACATCGCCACGAAGGTGCGCAAGCCTATGACCGAGATCTTCCCGCATCTGCGCGACGTAAAGATCGACTATGCATGGGGCGGCACACTGGCCATCACCATGCGCCGGATGCCCTATCTTGCGCGGGTTGCGCCCAACATCCTGTCGGCCTCGGGCTATTCCGGCCACGGCGTCGGGACGGCGACCCATGCGGGTCAATTGATGGCACTGGCCATTCAGGGGCAAGCCGAAGGGTTCGACACCATGGCTCGCGTCCCTGCCCTGCCATTCCCCGGCGGAGCAGCCTTGCGCAGCCCCCTTCTGGTGCTGGCGATGACCTGGTTTGCGTTGCGTGACCGGCTGGGTCTTTGACCCAATCTGAATTTACGACAAATTGGTGAATTTTCGCCGTGGGTGAAAATGAAGGGTTGGATTGACCGAGCATTAGCTTTATCTTTCCCAAAGATAGAATTCGGGAAATCCAAATATGACGCTTCCTCCAAACGTTCATGACGCCGAACCCATCCCTGCAGCAGCACGAGACGCCATTAATGCCCTGATGCAATCAGGCGACCTGTTCCGCTATACCGCGCCGCAGGATGCACCAGTTGCGTTGCTGGAATCTGAGTTTGCAGAGCTGCTGGGCAGCAAATACGCGCTGGCCGTGTCATCATGCTCAGCCGCGTTGTTCCTGTCGCTTAAAGCACTGGGCCTGCCCCGGGACGCGCGGGTTCTGATCCCCGGCTTCACCTTTGCGGCCGTCCCTTCCTCGGTTGTGCATGCGGATTGCATTCCGATCCTGTGCGAAGTGGGCGAGAATTATCGTATCGACATGGCCGATTTCGAGGCCAAGCTGGACGGCGTCCAAGCCGTCATCATCAGCCACATGCGCGGCCACACCTCGGACATGGACGCCATCATGGCGCTGTGCGACGCCAGCGACATCCCGGTGATTGAAGACGCCGCGCATTCGCTGGGCACAACCTGGCACGGGCGCAATATTGGAACCATCGGCAAAATCGGCTGCTTCTCGTTCCAGTCCTACAAGATGATCAACGCGGGCGAAGGTGGCATTCTGATCACCGATGACGCTGATCTGGTGGCACAAGCCGTCATCATGTCGGGCGCCTACGAGCATAACTGGAAGAAACATAAAGGCCCGCACGGCGACAACTCACCTGAGTTGGAGCAGGCCTTTGCCCGCTGGCAGAACAAACTGCCGCTTTATAATCTGCGGATGAGCAACCTGAGCGCGGCTGTGATCCGACCGCAAATCCCGGAACTGGCACGCCGTGTTCGCGATGGCCTGTCCAACCACGACTACGTCGCCGATCGTTTGAACACATCGCCCTACATCCATGTCCCTGCCCCACTGGCACTCGAACAGCGCGCCCCGGATTCCATTCAGTTCAATCTGGTGGACATGGGCGACGACGACATTCGTGCCTTTGCCGCCGCTTCCGAAGCGCGCGGCGTGAAAGTTCAGGTCTTTGGGCTAAGCCAGGACAACGCCCGCGCGTTCTGGAACTGGCAATTCCTGCCTGAGAAATTCGAGCTGCCGCAAACCCGTGCGATGCTGATGAAGGCTTGCGACGTGCGGCTGCCGGTTCGCCTGACACGGGAAGAGCTTGATGTGATCTCGGACATTCTGCTGGCTTCTGTCGGAGAAGTCACTGGCCCGGTCCCGGTCTACGGAACCTGACTCAGTCCGGGTCCAGATCAAACAGATCCGTTGATAGAAACAAGGCTGTAACCCCTTCGGGGGTTGCGGCAACGCGGGACAATATCGCAAGGACCTGCGGACCAGCCGCCGTTTCCGCCAACAAAGGCGCGCCGGAATCCCCCATCATAACCGGGCAATTGGCCAGCAAAATACCACCTGCGTGACGGTTCGGCGGGCAAGGCCCTGTTTGGCTAAGTAAGTGAGGACGGATACCGGGGTATCCGGTAACAAAGGCCGCCGTATCCAACCCCTCGGCCAACGGCAGGAACCCCACCTCGGACCCAATCGGGGTTTCAAGCTCCAGAACAGCCCAATCCAACTCGGCCCGGTTGTCAAACCGACCGTCGATCCCCTGTTCCGGATGCAGTCGGTACGCTTTCACTCCGGACACTGCGACAGCTGTGCTGCGCTGATATCCGGCAGCAAAACGGATACTTGCGGGAGGCAACCACTTTTGACGCGCAGAATTGTAAAGGCAATGCGCTGCGGTCAGGACTAGAACGTTCGACACCAGAACGCCGGTGCAATGGGATCGCTGAGCGCGGCTGGCAAAGTTAATGCGCCCGATTGCGTGCCATGGGGGCTGGTCCGCCTCTAACAGCGCTCGGGCACGGATGGCGTCGCACCCGGCCTCGGACCGCGTCCCAAGTGTACAAATCTGAGAATACTGATCCGAGTAGACGCCCTGAGACAGCGCAGGCTGCGTCCAAAGCAGTGTGAAACTCAGGACCAGCCAGCGCATCCCGTGCGGCGTCAATTCAACTTGGAGAGCTTTTGCTGCAGTTCTGCCAGTTGTTTCTTGATGTCGTCCAAGTCTTCTTTGGGCTCGGATTTGGCCTCATCTTCTTTGTCCGGGCCTGACCATTTGCCAGACAAACCGCCCGTCATGGCCTTCAGAAATGCCTGCTGCTGCGCCTGCAGCGCTTCGAATCCAGGCATCTGAGACATTGGGTTCATGGCATTCATGTTTTCCATCATCTTGGATTGGTTTTCCCGCAGCATATCGAACGAGCTTTGCAGGAATTGCGGCATCATGCCCCCGCCCGGCAGCATGTAGCTGCGCACCAGATCGTTCAGCACATTGACCGGCAGCACATTTTCACCCCGGCTTTCGTGTTCTGCGATGATCTGCAGCAGGTATTGCCGTGTCAGATCATCGCCTGTTTTCAGATCGATAATCTGCACTTCGCGCCCGTCCCGAATAAACGACGCGATGTCTTCTAGTGTGACGTAGTCGCTGGTCTCGGTGTTATACAGCCGACGGCTGGCATAACGTTTGATCAACAGTGGTTTTTCTTCTTCCGACACCGAATTCCCTCCCCGAGGATGATGCATTGCAGCAGAGATTATGCGAGCGCAGAACAAAAAGAAAGGGCAGGTCTTGCGACCTGCCCTACGCGATTGCACCGGATGGGAGGAACGGGTGCGCCTCGCGGCATTTACTTACTTGGCAGCAGCGGCTTTCTTGGCAGCTGCGGTCACGTCGTTGGTGGCTTTCTTGACGGCCGCGGTTGCGTCTTCGGCTGCGTCTTTGCCAGCTGCCATCAGCAGCTCAACGGTTTCGGTCTGAACCTTTTTCGCGATCTCAGCGAAGGCGGCCATGTTTTCTGCAGCAACCTCAGCCGATGCGCTGGCGAAATCGGTGGCCGCTTTGGCGTAGTCTGCAGGCTCAGCCTTGGCTTTCGACATCTCGCTCAGTTTGGCCAGGGTGTCCTTGGTCCATTTGTTCGAGATCTCGGCCGACTTTTCAGCCGCTTCCAGAGCAACACCCGACAGCTTTTCGTTCAGCGTCGCGGTCGACTTGAAGGCACCTTCCAGAGCGGTGGTGTCAACGGGGAACGCGCCCATCATGTCTTTCAGGGTCGCAGTGAAATCTTGCGTCTTTGCCATTTTACAAATCCTTTTGCCGAACCGGGCCCACCCCGGCTTTCCTCAGCGTAAGGACAATATGGATGCCGCAATGCAGCATTGCAAGGTTTTTTTGCTGCAATGCAGAAAAATCTTGCCGCACTCAGTTAAATCAATGACTTGCCTTCACTCGCACATAGGTTCCGGGCGCCGGAGCCAAGGACGGATGTTTCGAATCGCCTGTGTCGCGCGCCGGTATTTGCTTGCCGGACCGCTTCTTGAGCCAAGCTTCCCAACGGGGCCACCAAGAGCCTTCGTGGAACGTTGCCTCTTTCAGCCAGGTGTCGGCGTCGACCTTCAGATCGGTGTTCGTGTAATGGCCGTATTTCTTCTTGCTGGGCGGATTCACGATACCAGCGATATGCCCGGACTCGGAAACGACAAAGGTCTTTGACCGCGATCCCATCTGCTGAACGCCACTATAACACGCCTTCCACGCCGCGATGTGATCCGTCTCGCAGGTGATGGCCATCAGCGGCACGTCCACGTCGCGAACGTGCAGTTTATGACCCAGCAGTTCGAACCCATCCGTGACGAAGTCGTTGCTCTGGCACAGGCCACGCAGGTATTGGACCGCCATACGTCCCGGCAGGTTGGCGCCGTCCCCGTTCCAGAACAACAGATCAAAGGCCGGGGGCGTTTCGCCCATCATATAGCTGCGGATCGCGGGTCCGTAGATCAGGTCCTTTGACCGAAGAAAAGACATCGTTCTCCCGACCACCCAGGCCTTGAGCACGCCGTCCTTCGAGATTTGATCTTCGATACCATCGACAAAATCGTTCTGCAGGAACGGGGTGAACTCTCCCTGGTCGCCGAAATCGGTCAGGGCCGTGAAGAAAGTGGCCGATTTGACCGATTTATCGCCACGCTGCTTGAGCAACGACAGCGTCAGGCTCAGCGTTGTGCCCGCAATACAGTAGCCGACTGTATTGACCTGCTTGACCTTGCAGATCGCTTTGGCCTCTTCGATCGCAGTCAGGAATCCTTCCTGAATATAGTCTTCCATCCCGATATCGGCGTGGGCTTCATTGGCGTTCACCCAGCTGACCACGAACAGGGTATAGCCTTGCCCGGTCACCCATTTGATCAGGCTGTTCTGCGCCTTGAGGTCCAGGATATAGAATTTGTTGATCCAAGGCGGGAACAGTACCAAAGGCGTTTCGTGCACCGTTTCGGTCACTGGTTTGTACTGGATCAATTCCATCAGCCGGTTGCGATAGACCACGTCACCGGGCGTCGTTGCGATGTTTCCACCAATTTCAAACGCGCTGTCATCGGCCAGCTTGACCACCATCTCGCCGTCATTGGCCTCGAGATCAGCCACAAGGTTTTCCAAGCCTTTGATCAGCGACTGGCCTTCCGTCTCGACCGCCTTTTCAAGCGCGTCGGGGTTGGTCGCCAGGAAATTCGTGGGCGACATCATGTCGATGATCTGCTGCGAGAAGAACTTGAGACGCTGCTTGTCTTTTGTATCAAGATCCTCAACCGACGCGACGGCCTGGGAAATAGCCTCGGCATTTGTCTGATACTGCTGTCGGATCAGGCGGAAATAGGGATTGGTCTCCCACAGAGGGTTGGAAAACCGCTTGTCAACGGGACCAGGTTTGGTGTCGCTGGTTTCCTTGCCAACCAGCGCCTGCTGCGCCTCGGCAAAGTTCAGAACCGACTTGCCCCAGAACTCGATCTGCTGTTCCAGCAGCTTGGAGGGGTTTTGCATCGCCTCGACCCAATATGCCGATGCTGCTTTTGCATAAAGCTCTTGATTCGGGCCGTCCAAAGCCGGGTTGTGACCTTTTTTTCCGGCCATGACTTCGACAAGCCGTTTGGACAGCTCTTCGACTTTGCCCATATTTTCCTTAAGGCGTTCAAGGTGTTCCGGGGACAATTCCGGTGATTGGTCTTCACTTGTTGTCATTTTAACAATTCCCCCTTAACCTCGCTGCTACGCAGAATAATCGTCGTGGGCCTGGGGAGCAAAGCGACGAATAGTCCGATACTCACACCGGCAGCCAGGAGGCCCCCAACATGCGCTATATGATCACCTATGATCTGATGGAAACGATGCGCAATACGAACCAGTGGATGGGCGCGACCGCCAGCGCAATGGCGTCTTACCCACTGTTTTCCATGATACCGAACCCGGCGTTCAGTATGATGGCAGCCTGGGGCGAAGTGACCGAACGCACATTTCAGCGTATGATCGTTAAGCCGGACTGGGGTATTCGTACGTTTACGTGTGAGGATGGCAAAGACCACCTTGTTGATATTGTTCCCGTTCTCGAGCGCCCGTTTGGCGACCTGATCCATATTCGCGTCAATGGTCGCGAAGAACAACCCCGCAAAGTGCTGCTGGTTGCGCCTATGTCCGGGCATTACGCAACATTGCTTCGATCCACCGTCAAAAGCCTGCTGGTCAATTGCGAGGTCTACGTTACTGACTGGCATAATGCGCGTGACATCCCCGTTTCCGAAGGCAAGTTCGACGTCGAGGACTACACGCTCTACCTTGTCGATTTTATGAAAGAGCTTGGCCCGGACACGCATGTTGTGGCCGTTTGCCAACCCGCCCCACTAACGCTGGCTGCAACCGCCTATCTGGCCGAGGTCGAACCCAAGGCCCAGCCCAACACGCTGACCCTGATCGGCGGGCCAGTTGATCCCGATGCGACACCAACGGATGTGACCGATTTCGGTCGCCGTGTAACTATGGGTCAGTTGGAAGAGACCATGATCCAGCGCGTCGGCTTCAAGTACAAGGGTGTAGGCCGCATGGTATATCCGGGCCTGCTGCAGCTGAGCTCCTTTATGTCGATGAACGCCGAACGCCACTCCAAGGCATTTTCGGATCAGATCCAACGCGTGATGCGCGGCGAGGCTTCGGACCACGACGCTCACAACCGTTTCTACGACGAATACTTGGCCGTTATGGATATGACGGCAGAGTTCTATCTGTCCACGGTCGAACGGGTGTTCAAAAACCGCGAGATCGCGCGCAACGAATTTGTCGTTGCTGGCCACAAGGTCGATATCGGCAAGATCACCGATGTCGCGGTCAAAACGGTCGAGGGCGCGAATGACGACATCTCGGCCCCGGGTCAGTGCATTGCGGCGCTGGACCTGTGCACCGGTTTGCCGGCCTCGAAAAAGGCCAGCCATGTCGAGCCTGGCGCAGGTCACTACGGCATCTTCGCGGGCCGCAGCTGGCGCGACAATATCCGCCCGCTGGTGATCGATTTCATGAACGCAAACACACGCAAACCCAAACGTCAGGCCGCAAACAAGAACAGAGTGGCCTAAGGGGATATGGGCAGGAAGGCGGCGACTGATACCCCTTTTTCCTGCTCGTGCGGCACCCTGCACGGACGCATCACCGCCGAAGGTGTCAAACGAGGCACCCATGTGGTGTGCTATTGCCACGATTGCCGTGCCGCTCAGTTGTATTTCGGTCAACCTGACCCGGCCCCCGGCCCGGTTGAGGTCTTGCAGACTCTCCCTGAAGAAATCATTTTTGACGGTGGTACCGAACATCTGGCCCTGATGCAGCTCAGCCCGAAAGGCATGCTGCGCTGGTACGCCAGTTGTTGCAACGCACCCATCGCAACCACGTCACGAACGCCAAAGTTCCCCTTTGTGGGCTTTATCGTTCACCGTATTCCCGACCCAAGCGGACTAGCGCCGATCACCACGCGTGGGTTTGTTCCAACGGGGCACGGCAAGCAAACCCATGAAAGGCTCGGGCCTGCCGCCTACGGCCTGCTAACCCGTGTCGCGAAATCCCGTCTGTCCGGAAGCTGGAAGCGCTCGCCCTTCTTTGATCCCGAAACCTCGGAACCTGTCGTCGAGCCCTTAATCCTTAGCAAATCAGAGCGGGCGGCCCTCTATCCGTAAACCACACGCGACGACGTGGTCAGCCAGTTTTCCAACGCCTCGTTTACGGCCTGCGGCGTTTCAAGCGTGGGCAGATGCCCGGCATCATCGATAACCTTTAGCTCTGCTCCCGGGATTAGATCCGCCATGAAGGCATGTTTGCGCACGGGCGTCAGCCGGTCATGCGCACCACAAACCACCAACGTCGGTGTCTTGATCATCCGCAGCGCCCCTTGCTGGTCCGGGCGGCGTTGCAGCGCCCTGATCTGACGCTCGAACACATCTGCGCCCAAATCCAGAGCCATGGAAATCACGTCATTCAGAATGGGCACCCTTCGCGGTCCCGGAGCCAGCGAATCCGAGCCCAGAATCCTGCGCATCACGTCCTCAAGCCGACCGGCTTTTGCGCCGACCAGATGCTCTTCCCGCGCCGCGGCGATCTGGGGTGTATCGGCCTGCGCATCTGTAGACATCAAACACAAGCGCGAGACACGATCAGGCGCGCGCCGGACCAATTCCAGTGCGACAACACCACCCATACTCAACCCGGCCAGTGCAAAGCGATGCGGAAGCTGATCCAACAGGCCCGAGGCGATCTCTTCAATCCGCTCGCCCAGTGATACAGGCGCAACCGTGACCGCGCGCTGACGGGAAAAATGAGCGACCTGCGGGGCAAACACCCGTGCATCACACATCAATCCGGGCAGTAGAAGCAGCGGCTCGATCACACGTGGCCTCCTTCGTCTCGGCCGCTTGAACGGCGTCGTTTCCGTCAGGATGAGAGGTTTTGCCAGCGCGAGCAAGTCAAACTTCACGGATAAGCAATACCGCGGAATGGCGGAAAATCGGCATACCGCTTCTGCCGCGTTTGCCGATCTTCTTCCGGTTCTTCCCCTGCGCGCAGCAGACACCCGCGCGGGGCAATGTAACTGTCGATCCGGCGCAGAGGGTTGGGCCGCCACACCAGATTAAAGGCGCAGAGTTTGGGAAAGAACCAGATCTCGGAATAGTCCAAGTGATCGTGCATCCACCACGCCAAATCCCGCCAGTCCCGCCCTTCCGCGTAGCGGTCGGCGAACCACGGGATCACGATCGACGCGCCAGCAATCCGATCTTTGCCGGTTCCACGGTCCCAGATATGGCATTCCAGCGGGTTATCGTTTCGGGCGCAGTTTAACCGGTTTTCGTTCCCGAACCGGTTCAGCGACGGTGACCGATAGCCTGACCTTACGGCGACCCGCCCAAAGGTTTCCTCTAACGGGTCCAACAGCGTGTGACACAGCGCGCGGCCGGTTGCTATGATAAGGTCGGGATCGTCGGGAAGGTTCTGTTTTTCATGGAAATTCCCGATCTCCGAATACAGAAAATCCCGCATGAAAAAATGCCTGGACAGGCGCACGCGGCCAAGCGTTTCAAGGCTCCACATGCTGCCCGGCTTGCGCATCACCCGTACCCGTTCCAACGAAACGCGCCATCCGGCGCAAGCGGTGAGAACGGGTTGAAAGCAACCTCCCAGATCGTGCCATCCGGTGCGCGGAAGTACCCGTGATGACCGCCCCAGAACACGTCCGAGGCCGGCTTCAGCACCTCTGCCCCCGCTTCCTTTGCTTTGCCAAGGACCTGCGCGACCTCATCCTTGGTTCGGCAGTTGTAGCTGAGTGTCAGCGCCCCTTTGCCCAAGGTGCCGACATCCACGCCGATCTCATCCGCAAGCGCGGGCAGCGGGTAAAGACCCAGTGTTTGCCCGATCAGATCAAAGGCGATTACGCCATCCGGACTTGCGACCCGCGTCCAGCCGATTTTTTCATAGAAGGCGGCGGCAGCTTCGGGATCCTCGACCCCGACGGTGATCAGACTGACACGCTGTTCCATCACTCGATCCCCTGCTCTTTCAGCCATGTCAGAATGCCAGCGACGGCAGCATCCGTCTGCCCCGGAGACATCAAACGCCCCGCGATCACATGGGACGCCGGATCATCGCCCGGCCCCATCGTAACCGTCTGAACTTGCGCGGGTCCACCCCAAGCCTCCGCCACTTTGTGGGTCAGGTCCGGGCGAACAACCTGATCGTCATCCGAGAACCAAAACAGTGCAGGAACAAGGGCTTGCGAGAAATCAAGGCCATAAACCACTTCGACCAGAACTGTCATCGGCACGACAGCCTCCCACGGATATACCGAGGTCCAAAACTTGTTCTTCTCGGGATCCGGGCCTGACACATCACGCTCTGGCCCCATGAGCAAAGGCAGCCATGACCGCGCCCATGGCAGGCCGGGTATCCACGAACCCGGCGCATTTACCCCAAAATTCGGCGAGACAAAGACCAGCCCGGCGACATTTTCCATCAAACCTTCATCCAGAGCCGCTGCCGCTGCCAGAGTTCCACCGGTCGACGTCGAAATCACCACAACCTGATCGCCAACGGCGCGCGCAGCTGCCAGCCCCTCGGCCAGATCCTGCATCCAGCCCGATGCAGTCCCTTCAGCCATTGCATCCCCGCTGCGGCCGTGACCTTGCAGGCGGGTGTAAACCAGATTGGCCCTCAGCGCCTGGGCCACTTCGTCGGGGACCGGACGAATTTCCTCGGAAGTCGCTGAAAACCCATGCACATAGAGGATGGAAACAGGCGTACGCTGCTCTTTGAACCCATCCTGCCACATCACGCGTTTCTCGACGCCTGGTGTGATGTCATCAAACCCTGATTCAACGCTTTCGAAATAAACCTGCACCCCTTCGCCGAATTTGCGCGGCTCAAATGTCGGGGTCAGGTTGACCTCTTCGCGCGGTCCGAACCAATAGATCAGGGCGCCGACTGCCACCAGAAGCAGCAGAACGCGACCGATAAACTTGCCGACCACCCGGATCATTGCGCACCCATCACTTCAAGCACCGCGTTTTCTATGATCTGCAGGCAAGGGCCGTCAGAGAACCGGTGATCGGCATCCTTGACCAAAAGCAGGCGCATGTCCGGGCCTGTGGCATGCTCCAGAAGGCGAACAGATGTTGCGGTAGATACGGCAGTGTCCGCAGTTCCTTGCAGGAAACGGACCGGGAACGGTAGATTCATTGCGTCGCGCAACACAAGCTGCTGTCTGCCGTCCTCAATCATACGCTTCGTGATGATGTAGGGTTCCATGTAGTCGGATGGCAGCTCGACATATCCCTCGGTTTCCAAAACCTGCTTCTGCGTATCTGAAAACGACGCCCAATAGCCGTCCTCGGTAAAATCCGGTGCGGCGGCGATGGTTACCATGCCCGCGATCCGCTCGGGCATAGCCTTGGCCAGCAATAATGCCTGCCAACCACCCATGGACGAGCCGACAACGATCAGCGGTCCTTCGGTCAGTGCAGCAACAGCTGCGACAGTGTCCTGGTGCCAGTCTCCTATGCAGCCGTCCTCAAACTTACCCGAGCTTTCCCCATGCCCGGAATAGTCAAACCGCAAGAAGGCCTGCCCGCGGGCCTTTGCCCAGGCCTCAAGATGCACGGCTTTCGTACCTTCCATGTCGGACTTGAGCCCGCCCAGAAACACAAGGGTCGGCCCCGTCCCGTCCGTCTTGTGATACGCCAACTGCCGCCCCTGGGCCGTGTTCAGAAAATCCGTCGCTGCCATGAAACCCTCTTTCTCTTTGAGGATCATCATGCACGGCTGCACACAGGCCGCAATTCCTGAATTTGAACCTCTCGCTGCGTAACGCCATGCGACCTTCAACGCTTGACAGGTCATGCTGCACCTGCCACATGGACCGAACGCAAATAACCCGCAACCGGGCGTTCAGTGGGCGCCAAACCGACGAGGAGAGCCGATATGGCCCTGGATTCACAATCCGTCTCACTCACCTTTCCCGATGGCAATTCCCGATCCTATGACGCAGGCGTCACGCCCGCGCAGGTGGCTGCCGATATTTCAACTTCGCTGGCCAAAAAGGCTATCTCGGCCACCGTGGACGGCAAGCATTGGGACCTGCAATGGCCCATTGAGGCCGACGCGCAGATCGCCATCCACACCATGAAGGATGAAGAGCAGGCCAATGAGCTGATCCGCCACGACCTGGCGCATGTCATGGCCCGCGCGGTTCAGGAAATCTGGCCCGCGACCAAGGTCACCATCGGCCCGGTCATCGACAATGGCTGGTACTATGACTTCGACCGTGCGGAACCGTTCACGCCCGAAGATCTCGGCCTCATCGAGAAAAAGATGAAAGAGATCATCAACAAGCGGGACCCGGTCACCACCGAGGTCTGGGACCGCGAGCGCGCGATCGAGTTCTACAAGGCCAATAACGAGCCCTACAAGGTCGAGCTGATCGAAGCCATTCCGGGCGATGAGCCGTTGCGCATGTATTGGCATGGCCACTGGCAGGACCTGTGCCGCGGTCCGCACCTGCAGCACACCGGCCAACTGCCGGGCGACGCCTTCAAGTTGATGAGCATTGCAGGCGCCTATTGGCGTGGCGATAGCGACCGTCCGATGCTGCAGCGCATCTATGGCGTGGCATTCACCGGCAAGGAAAAGCTGAAGGCACACCTGCACATGCTGGAAGAGGCGGCCAAACGCGACCACCGCAAGCTGGGCCGTGAGATGGACCTGTTCCATATGCAGGAAGAGGCCCCGGGCCAGATTTTCTGGCATCCGAACGGCTGGAAAATCTACACCACCCTGCAGGACTATATGCGCCGGATGCAGGAACGAGACGGTTACGTTGAGGTCAACACTCCTCAGGTCGTCGACCGGAAACTGTGGGAAGCATCGGGTCACTGGGACAAGTACCAGGAAAACATGTTCATCGTTGAAGTCGACGAAGAGCATGCCCGCGAAAAGGCGATCAACGCGCTGAAGCCGATGAACTGCCCCTGCCACGTGCAGGTGTTCAATCAGGGGCTGAAATCCTATCGCGACCTGCCCCTGCGTATGGCCGAATTCGGATCCTGCGCGCGGTACGAACCGTCGGGCGCTTTGCACGGCATCATGCGGGTGCGCGGGTTCACTCAGGATGACGGGCATATCTTCTGCGCCGAGGATCAGATCGAATCCGAAACCGCAAAGTTCATTTCCTTCCTGTCCAAGGTCTATGCCGATCTCGGATTCCACGACTGGACGATCAAGCTGTCCACGCGCCCGGAAAAACGGATCGGTTCTGACGAAAGCTGGGATCTGGTCGAGAAGGCCTTGGGCGATGCCTGTAAGGCGGCCGGTTACGAGTACGAAATCCTCGAAGGTGAAGGCGCGTTTTATGGCCCCAAGTTGGAATTCACTCTGACTGACGCGATCGGACGGACGTGGCAGTGCGGCACCCTGCAGGTTGACCCCAACCTGCCCGAGCGTCTGGACGCCAGCTTTATCGGTGCCGATGGTGCGAAACACCGCCCGTTCATGCTGCATCGTGCAACGCTTGGCTCGTTCGAACGCTTCATCGGTATTCTGATCGAAGAACACGCTGGCAAGCTGCCTTTCTGGCTGGCCCCACGCCAGGTCGTCGTGGCGTCGATCACGTCCGAGGCGGATGCCTATGTGCTGGAAGTTGTTGAAACACTCAAAGCTGCGGGGGTGCGCGCCGAAGCGGATATCCGCAACGAGAAGATCAACTACAAAGTCCGTGAACACTCGGTCGGCAAAGTGCCGGTCATTCTGGCCGTCGGTCACCGCGAAGTTGACGAGCGTACTGTCAGCGTCCGCCGCCTTGGCGAAAAACAGACGCAGGTTCAATCGCTTGAGGCTGTAACAAATGAGCTGGCCCAGGCCGCGACGCCACCGGACCTTCTGTAACATTCGGCAGCATATCGCCGCAAATCCGGCCCCCAAAACGGGGCCGGATTGAAACATTTTCCAATTTTCAATTCAAAAACAATTTGTTAACCTTCAAGAGGGCATTACGCTCTTTGACGGGGTTGTGAGACACGGGCTCGTGAATTCACCTGCCCCGGTTAAGCGACTACCTTTGTCAATGTCACAAGCAGACATACGCAGTTATCAAAAGGATTACCGAGATGTCGAAAACCGCAAAATCCCTGGTCATCGCAAGCGCAGTCGCAGCAGCCGTTTCTGGCGTTGCAACCACTGCATCCGCACAAGCCAAAGAAAAGTGCTATGGCGTTTCGCTGGCCGGTCAGAACGACTGTGCCGCCGGCCCCGGCACCACATGCGCGGGCACCTCGACCGTAGACTATCAGGGCAACGCCTGGACTCTGGTCGACGCTGGCACCTGCGCCGATATCGAACTGCCGGACAACCGCAAAGGCTCGCTCGAGCCGCTGGACCGCGACCTGCCGGCATAAGTCCAAATATCTGAGACTCGGAGGGGCGGGCCCTATCGCCCGCCCCTTTTCGCGACCGGAGGATTTGCACATGCTGGATAGTTCACTTCGATCGAACAGGTTGCCTGCGGCACCGGGCGCTGGGTACAAACCCCAGCATTTTGACCAGATTCTGGATCACGCACATCCCGTTGGTTGGCTGGAAATCCACGCCGAAAACTACATGGGTGACGGCGGCAGACCACTTGCACAGCTGCGCCACCTGTCTGAAAAGTTTCCGATCTCGGTCCACGGCGTCGGCCTCTCTATCGGTGGAGAAGGCCCCCTGGACTCCGATCATCTGTCCCGCCTGAAACACTTGGTTGGTTGGCTGAACCCGGCCAGCTTTTCCGAACATCTGGCCTGGTCAACTCATGACAGCCACTTTCTGAACGACCTTCTACCTCTGCCCTACACGGATGAAACGCTGGCGCGCATCTGTACGCATATCGATCAGGTTCAGGACACCGTTGGGCGGCAAATGCTGCTGGAAAACCCCTCCAGCTATCTGGCGTTTGAGGAAAGCACCTGGTCCGAGCCCGACTTCCTTCAAGAAATCGCGCGCCGGACGGGCTGTGGCCTGCTGCTGGACGTAAACAACGTCTTTGTCTCGGCCACCAATCTGGAATTCTCGTCGCAGGGTTACATCGACGCCTACCCGCTGGATAACGTCCATGAAATCCACCTGGGTGGTCATGATGAGGACGAAGATGACCACGGTCGCCCCCTATTGATTGACAGTCATGGGCGCGAGGTCGTCGATCCGGTCTGGGCGCTGCTGGATTATGTTCTGGAACGCTCAGGCCCCAAACCTGTTCTGATTGAATGGGACACGGATGTTCCCGAGTGGCCTATTTTGCGGGCCGAAGCCGAGCGTGCGCAGGCGGCACTGGACCGCATCCCGGCATGAGCGTGTCGCAGACAACCTTCTACGAGGCCCTGCTGGACCCGTCGGCAGCCGTGCCGGACGGGTTGCTGGATGCCGAGGATCGTCCTGCGGGCCGCCGGTTCAGCGTCTATCGCAATAATGTGGCCGTTTCGCTGACCGAGGCCATGCATCAAGCCTTTCCGGTGATCACTCGCCTTTTGGGAGCGCAGAACATGGATGGGCTGGCCGGGATTTTCCTGCGCAAGCATCCGCCCTCATCGCCGTTGATGATGTTCTATGGCGAGGAGTTCCCCGAGTTTCTTGCCGGGATGGAGCAACTGTCCCATCTTGGCTACCTCGCAGATGTGGCGAGACTGGAACTGGCGCTGCGCCGATCCTACCACGCTGCGGACAGCCAGGCAGCAGCGCCTGACGCACTGGCCTTGCCTCCGGAGGAAATCGTTCTGGCGAAACTGGAATTCGCGCCATCAATGCAGGTGGTGCAATCTGATTGGCCTTTGTTCTCTATCTGGCGCTTTAACTCGGAAGAAGATTCGCCAAAACCCGCGCCGGGGGCCGAGGACGTTTTGATCACGCGGCCTGACTATGACCCCGCCCCGCATCTGCTGCCCAAAGGCGGAGCGGACTGGATCGCGCACATTCAGGCCGGGCACACCATTGGCGAGGCGTTCGAACACACCTCGGCCGAATTCCCCGAATTTGACCTTGGGGCCACACTGGCGCTGCTTTTGCAGGGCGGCGCGATAACTTCTGTGACTATCGAAAGGCTGGCAACATGACTGCCCTGATCTCATTGCACAACAACACCCTGGGACGGTTGGACGTGACCTCTGGCTGGTTGACACCGACCCTGGCGCGTTTGGTCTTTATTGGGACACTGCTGGTTTATTACTGGAATTCAGCCATGACCAAACTGGGCAGCGGCTTCTTCGGGTTCCTGTTCCCGTCGGACGGGGCGTATGTTCAAATTTTTCCCAAGGCGATGGAAGCGGTCAGCTATGACAGCTCGCAACTGGGCATTTTCCACTGGGCCGTCGCGGTTGCGGGCACATGGGCTGAGTTCCTGCTGCCCGCACTGATCGTGATTGGCCTGCTGTCGCGCTTTGCGGCCCTCGGCATGATCGCCTTCGTCTGGGTTCAAACCATCGTGGACGTCACCGGTCACGGTGCGGCGCTTGGCAGCTATCTCACCGCAGCGCCGAACGTGCTGGATCAGCGCACGCTTTGGACATTTGTGCTGCTGGTGATTGTAATCAACGGTGCCGGCCCACTGTCAGTGGACCGAATCCTGCGTATCAAGTGAATTAGAAATGCGCCTTGGGCTCGTCCGGTTTACCCGCGGCCAGCCCAAGGATACCCGCCACTGCGGCAAAGGCCACCGGGAACATTGTGAAGGCATTGAAGCCGAACGCAAAATACATCCCAACAGCTGAAATCAGCAGCAAGATGCCACCAATCAACGCCCGTGCGTGGGCCATCGCACCTCCGGCTATGGCCAACAGTGGAGCGATAATGGACGCGGCCTGAATGAACTGAGCGTTGTTCACCTGCTCGGCCAGCCCTTCGATTTCGCCATAAGTGTCTATGAACTCGATATAGCCATAGCCAAAAAAGCCGACGATCATTCCGATCAAACCGGCAATGACGCCTAAAATCATGGATGCGTTGCGCATTTAAACCCTCATCTTTGGGACAGACACATAAGTGCCCGATCAGGCCACGCCAAGGCTGGTCTTGGTTTCTGCGGTCCAGCCCAACAACAACGTACCGTCATTTTCGATCAGTGGGCGTTTCATCAAGGTTGGGTGTTCCTTGAGCAACTCCAGCGGTGGTTGTGCACGCTGTTCTTCGTCCAATCCACGCCAGGTTGTCGACCGGGTGTTGAGCAAAGCTTCGCCGAACGCGTCCAGCGCCTTTGATAGCACCTCAGCCGGAACGCCTTGGGATCGGACATCCACAAACTCGGCTTCTGGCATTGTTTTCAAAGCCTTGCGGCACGTATCGCAGTTTTTCAGGCCATAAAGACGCATTTTTGGGCTGCTCCTGTATTTGTATGAATTTTTAGCATTTTTGCCTGCTTGTTCCGGTAATTCTTGATTTTTTACTTCACCGTGCAATGTTGAAAAAGACGAAACACGCAATCCGGGCCGCGTCGTGTGGGCGAAGCGGTGATGGTTTGCGGTCGCGTCAACCACTGCCCCCACCAATTTTGTGGGACAACGTGTAAGTAGAAGGAGACACGGGAAATGCCAACTGGCACCGTGAAATGGTTTAATACCACGAAAGGCTATGGGTTTATTGCCCCTGACGAAGGTGGCAAGGACGTTTTTGTTCATATCTCGGCCGTTGAACGGTCCGGTCTGACCGGGCTCGCTGACAATCAGAAAGTCTCGTACGAGTTGCAAGACGGACGCGACGGCCGCCAAATGGCCTCTGATTTGAAGCCACTGTAAGGTTCCCCGTCATCTGCGGGTACTAAAAGCAGGCCAACGGCCAATTTCCGGCCGTTGTCCAATTTCACCGGGTGTGAAAACCTTACCCTCGCGCCGGCTTTGCCTCGGCATGAGTGTACCAGTCTTGCCCCATCGCAACGATGCAGGAGGTGCCGGTCGCGTATGTCACTACCATCGTCCAGTCGCCCGAGTCGCTGGTCCAGACCTCCATCATTTGCTCCGGCCCTCGCAATCCTGTGGCGGCGCGTTTTGAACCGAACTGGCGCTTCAGCTTTTCGTGCAACCTTGGCGTCGGCTCGCACAGCACCTCGGCGATAGGCGATTTGGCCAGCGCGGGCTGCACAGACAAACCCAGAGCAGCGCCCAGAAAGAGGATGTGTTTGGTAAATGTCATGAAACGACCGTAACAGTTTCATGACACTATGTATAGACAACCGCTATGCCTTCAGCGGCATCAGCCCTCGCGAATAATAGCCTCGAACTCACGCCATTCACGCGCGGTCATGCCCGAGCTTTCCTGCGTCACCGTTTCACCAGCCAGCATGCGCCGCAGGCTGTCGACCATCTGGGCCGACAGGTTCACCGCACCCAGACGGTAGTCTTCGAATGCTTTGTAGGCGAAGGGCACCCAGTCGGCGACGATCTTGCACATGGTGTCCGCATAGACGCGGATTTCGTACTGGGCGTGCGGGTCGGCGCGCAGACGCAAGAAGTGGAACAGATTGTGCAGGTCCACCTTCCAGTACCACTGCGTGTAGATGTTCGCGGGCAGGTTCATTCGGGCCAGTTCGCGCGCCAGTCCCTGCTGTCCATCCTGGCTGATCATCGCCTCGTAATTGTCATAGCAACGTGCGCTGTCTGCCTTGAGTATCTCCAGCACACGCGCCGCCTCTTCCCCCTGCAAAGCATCGCCCCGGCCCTGGTTGTTCACCTCGGACTGGGCGGCGACGTGATCCGGTGCCGGGATGTAGAACTCGCGGTCCAAAATCGAATAACGCGCTGAGTATTCGTTCACATTTGCCGTCCGGTGGCGGATCCACTGGCGGGCAACGAACACCGGTAGTTTGACGTGCAGCTTGATCTCGCACATCTCGAACGGGGTCGAGTGCCAGTGCCGCATAAGATAGCGGATCAGACCCTCATCGTTCTGAACGGACTTGGTGCCCTTGCCATAAGATACCCGCGCTGCCTGACAAATCGCCGCGTCGTCCCCCATATAGTCAATGACGCGCACAAAGCCGTGGTCCAGCACCTGATGTGCGGTATAGAGGTGGTCTTCCATACCCTCAGCCACAACGCGGCGTGTTGGATGCGATTGCGCCCGCTGCGCTTCGATCTCGGCCAGTTGGTCAGAGGAGAGCGGCATGAAATTTCCTTTCCAGCAATGAGTCGCCCACCACTATATCTCGGCAATTCTCTGACAGGAACCGCCATATGTGCGCTCAATTCCGGTTATCTCAAAATGTGTCCCGGTTGCCCCTCGACACCAATGACCCGCGCACTAAGGTGCTGTGCATCACCTGAATAGAAAGGACGCCGCAAATGGGGCTGACATATCTTCACACCATGGTCCGCGTGAAGGATCTGGAAAAATCGATGGCGTTTTATGAGCTGCTGGGCCTCAAGGAAACCCGCCGGTATGACAGCGAAAACGGCCGTTTTTCGCTGATCTTCATGGCACCTCCGGGGCAAGAAGACCGGCCGATCGAACTGACCCACAACTGGGACGGCGATGACGCTCTGCCAAGCGACAGCCGTCACTTCGGGCACCTCGCCTATGGGGTCGACAATATTTATGAGGTTTGCCAGCACCTGCAGGACAATGGCGTCGTCATCAACCGCCCGCCACGCGACGGTCGCATGGCCTTTGTACGCTCGCCCGACAACATCTCGGTCGAGTTGCTGCAGAACGGCGAGGCGCTGGAACCGGCAGAGCCTTGGGCCAGCATGGAAAGCACCGGCCACTGGTGATCCGCTGGCTGATAGCACTTGGGCTGGCCGTCCTGGCCAGCCCTCTTCGGGCCGAGCCCTGCCGTCTTGCGCTGGTCCTTGCAATGGACATCTCGGCCTCGGTGGACGAGGCAGAGGACGCGCTGCAGCGGCAAGGTCTGGCCTCAGCCCTTTTGGCCCCCGAGGTGGTTGAGGCGTTTTTCTCCTCCCCCCTGCCCGTTGCGCTGGCGTTGTATGAATGGAGCGGTCGCACCACTCAGAGCATCATTCTGGATTGGACCCTGATCGAAACGCAGGCGGATCTTCTGAGCGCTTCATCCACGGTCCAGCGCTCGGCCCGGTCACATCAAGGCTCGGCAACGTCGATGGGGCACGCTCTGACCTTTGGTGCCGCCATGATGCAGAGGGCACCGTCCTGCCTGTTTCAGGTCATTGATCTGTCTGGGGACGGGTCCAACAATGACGGGTATGGTCCGCACAGGGCTTACGAACGCGCCGCGTTCGCAAACATCGTGGTGAACGGTCTGGTGATTAACGCCGCCGATTTCGAAGGCGAGCTCTTTCTGATCCCTTTCTTTGAAAACAATGTATTACACGGCCCCGGAGCGTTTCTTGAGATCGCACAGGGGTTCGAGGATTTCGAACGTGCCATGCGTCGCAAGTTGGAACGAGAGCTGAGCGGCCAGCAGATCGGCGCTGTTCAGGAAGGCGAGTTCCGATGATCCGGGCTTTGGCCACTGTTCTGACGATCCTGGCCAGCCCTGCAGCGTCAGAGTGTCGGCAAGCGCTGGCGTTGGGACTGGACGTCTCGGCCTCGGTCGACAGCCATGAGTACCGTCTGCAGTCAGATGGTCTGGCCAGAGCTTTGCAACGCCCCGAAGTGGTTCAACTGATGCTGTCTGATATCGGTGCGCCCGTTCGGCTTGCGATCTTTGAGTGGAGCGAAACGCACTACCAACGGATACTGCTGGGCTGGACTGAAATCCGAACTGCACAAGATCTTGCGGATGTCACGACCCTGTTGAATTCGGTCACCCGAGGCACCGCCCCCCGGGGAACCGCCGTCGGGTCCGCGATGCAGTTCGGTGCCGATCTTCTGTCGCAACAAAAAGACTGTTGGAAACGGACGCTGGACCTGTCTGGCGACGGCAAACACAACCTTGGACCCCATCCGAGCGGCGTGAAACAGCAGCTGGAAAACAGTGGTATCACGATCAACGGGTTGGTGATCGGTGCCGATGATCCCAGCCACGGTGACAAGCGCTATGTCCAGATTGGCGAACTGTCCGCTTACTACAACACGTGGGTCATTCTAGGTCCCGGTGCTTTTGTCGAAGTTGCCTTGGGCTTTGAAGCCTACGAAGACGCAATGACCCGAAAACTGATCCGCGAGTTGCAAGGCCTGACAGTCTCCGACGCCTCAGAGGCCCTGCGCATTGATCAGTAGATATAGCGTATTTGATCCGTCCAGTACCGCTCGACCCGCCGCAGCGAGGTGGTGATGTCGTCGATACCTTCCAGGCCCAACACACCGCGCGTTTGCAGCCCTTCGGCATGGCGCGAGAACAGTTCGGATACGATGTCACGAATTTCGCGCCCTCGGGGTGTCAGGCGCACACGCACCGACCGCCGGTCGATCTCACACCGCTGATGGTGCATACAGCCCATTTCGACAAACTTCTTTAGGTTGTAACTAACGTTACTGCCCTGATAATACCCGCGGCTTTTCAACTCGCCGGCGGTCACTTCGTGATCACCGATATTGAACAGCAACAAGGCCTGAACGGCGTTTATTTCCAAAACACCCACCCGCTCGAACTCATCCTTTATCACGTCCAAAAGCAGACGGTGCAGCCGTTCCACCAGGGCAAGCGCCTCAAGGTAGCTGGTCATGAACCCCTTGGTTCCCGGCGCGGAGACCTGCATTTCCATACTCATCCGACCCTCCGATTCAGTCGCGCTGTTTCAGGCAGAATGAATCGAAATCCCGAAAAATCGGTTAAGCCGGACTTTCTGTTATTTTTGAAAGGTTTGTGCGATGTCAGAAATCAGGTCGGTATAGGTATCGGGCGGTGGAACCTGTCCCGTGACCCACTGATACAGGTCCTGATCGTTTTCGTGCAGCAACGCGTCATACACATCCAAACCCGAGGCATCCATCGCCGTCAGGTTCTGATCCGCATAGGCCGACAGGATCAAATCCATCTCTTTGATCCCACGCCGCATCGAGCGCATTTTCAGACGTTTGATACGAATGTCCCGAGGTTCGCTCACCGGCCCTGCTCCAACATAAGACGCAAACGTTTTTCCAGCTTGGCCGCCCGTTCGGCGCTGGCGCGCATTTCACCACGGATTGCGCGCAACTCGGCCACGACTTCTGCCAATTCGGGCGCGCCCTCTGCCGCCTCGTCCGGGGCATCCATGCCCTCGCCTTCGCCTGTCAGCAGCCACATGATCGATACGTTGACCATACCCGCCATCATCGACAAACGGTTTGCACGCGGCTCGGACAGATCGTTTTCCCAGGCCGCGATGGTGGTCTTTTTGACGCCCAACCGACGCGCCATCTGGGCCTGCGTCATCCCTGCCGCTTCGCGTGCGCCGGCAAGCCTGTCCCCGAATGTCGCTGCGTCCGGCCCGTACCAGTCGTTGTCGTCGTTCATCGGGGTCTCCAGCTCTTACATTCATACTGCTTGATCGTCATTCGGGCGCACCCTATGACAGTCAAGCTGAACATACAAACCGAGGCCGACCATGAGTTTCCTTTCTGCGACACTGTCACGCGTGAAGCCATCGCCCACCATTGCAATGACGGCAAAAGCGGCCGAGCTGAAAGCGGCCGGACGCGATGTCATCGGCCTGAGCGCAGGTGAGCCGGATTTCGACACCCCGCAGAACATCAAGGACGCAGCGGTCGCGGCCATCGCCGCGGGCAAGACGAAATACACCGCGCCGGACGGCATCCCCGAGTTGAAACAGGCCGCTTGCGCCAAGATGAAGCGCGATCACGGGCTGGACTACACGCCCGCGCAGATCTCGGTTGGAACCGGTGGCAAGCAGACTTTGTACAACGCGCTGATGGCCACGATGAACGAAGGCGACGAGGTCATCATCCCTGCCCCGTATTGGGTCAGCTATCCGGATATGGTGCTGCTGGCCGGGGGGACTCCGGTCGTGGTCGAAACGACGCTGGAGAACAACTTTAAGCTAACGGCCGATCAGCTTGAGGCCGCGATTACACCAAAAACCAAGTGGTTCATCTTTAACTCTCCGTCCAACCCAACTGGCGCAGGGTATAGCCGCGAGGAACTCAGGGCGTTAACGGATGTGCTGATGCGCCACCCGCAGGTCTGGATCATGTCGGACGACATGTACGAGCATCTGGCCTATGACGGGTTTGAGTTCTGCACCCCGGCTGAGGTCGAACCCGGCCTCTATGACCGGACGCTGACCTGCAACGGCGTATCCAAAGCCTATGCGATGACAGGCTGGCGCATCGGTTATGCGGCCGGCCCGGTCGAGATCATTGCCGCAATGCGCAAGATCCAGTCGCAGTCGACCTCGAACCCTTGCTCGGTCAGCCAGTGGGCGGCGGTCGAAGCGCTGAACGGCACGCAAGCCTTTCTGGCCCCGAACAATGAGACATTCAAACGCCGCCGGGATCTGGTGGTTCGCATGCTGAACGAGGTCGACGGTATCACCTGCCCGACACCCGAGGGCGCGTTTTATGTCTATCCCTCGATCGCCGGACTGATGGGCAAGACCACACCCGCAGGCACCGTGATCGACTCGGACGAAGCTTTTGCCACGGCATTACTTGAAGAGGCCGATGTCGCTGTTGTCTTCGGCGCGGCCTTTGGCCTGTCGCCGAACTTCCGGGTCAGCTACGCGACCTCGGACGAAGCTCTGACTGAAGCCTGCACGCGCATTCAGAAATTCTGCGCGGCCCTGACCTGATCGGAGGCGCCTATGACAGCGGACCTGCCCGAGTACTATTTTCGCGTCCGTGAAAACGGTGCGGCGGTTTTCAAGATCGACACTGAAAACCGCCAGCGCCGGATTGAGATGGACCAGATCGCGGTCATCAACATCCGCAATGGCGAGGTGAAGCCTCAGGGGCAGCGGACCTTGTCCGACGCCGACAATGCCGAGATCGCCCGCTGGATGGAGGCGCGCAAGGCACTGCTAGCCCAGCGCGACATCGATGACATTCACCGTGCGGTCGACTACCTGAACCTGACTACGCAATGGGCGCAGTCCAAAGCGACAGATGAACAGCTAGAGGATGTGACGGACAGGCTGCTGATGGCCATGCACGATCTGCGCACCGTTCTGGTGCGCAAAAAGGCCGATCGGTTTAGCAAAGGCTGACTACTCGGCGGGCACTCCAACCGCACGCACCGAGCGCATCCAGAAACGGGCCATCAGAAGAACCGCTGCACAGGCAAGGCCCAGCACCAGGCCAAGCCAAACGCCGACGCCGTTCATTCCGCGCACAAAGCCGAAATAGTAAGAGGACGTGATCCCCACGCCCCAATAGCTGAGCGCGGCCATGACCATCGGGATCTTGGCATCCTGCAGACCGCGCAACAAACCAAGGGCAATCACCTGCGCTCCGTCCACCAATTGGAACAGTGCGGCCATCGCCAAAAGGCCAGTACCGATCGCCAGAATCTCTGATCGCTGCGGATCATCGGGCTCCATGAACAGAGAGATCAAAGGCTCGGCACAGGTCAGAAACAGGATCACGGTAAGGACCGAGACCACCAAGGACATTCCGGTCACCGCAATCGCTCCACGCTCAAGATGCGGGCGGTCCTTGCGTCCCAGCGCGTTCCCGGCCCGGATAGTTGCCGCATTGGACAAGCCCAGATGCACCATGAACGTCGCAGAGGCGAGGTTCAGCGCGATCCCATGCGCCGCCAGCGGTACCTGACCCAACCAGCCCATCATGATGGCCGACATGGCGAACAGGCTGACCTCGGACAAGGTTGTCAGGCCAATCGGCACACCCAGGCGCAGGACGCTGAGGAACATCTCCCAATCGGGTCGCCAGAAGCGTTGGAACAGGCCATGTTCAGGCAGCACGCGCACCGCGTAGATCACCACGCAGATCAGGGACACCAACTGCGTGACGACAGATGCGATGGCCGCACCCATCACGCCCAGCTCAGGTGCCCCCCAATTGCCGAAGATCAGCGCATAGTTCGTCAGCGCATTCACCACCGCCGCCAGCACAGTGATCCAAAGCACGATCTGGGTACACTCCAACGCGGCCAGATAGGATTTCAGCACCATCACGAACAGGGCTGGGAACAGCCCCCACCCCGCGACGCGCAGGTACTCTGCAGCGGTCGCAGCCACCTGCGGATCCTGTTTGAGCAAAAGGAAAATGGGATAGGACCACCACAGCATGGGCATCATCACTGCGGTATAGATCAGCGACAACCACAGCCCCATACGGGTGGATCGGCGAATGCTGGTTTCATCCTCTTCCGCTGCTGCGGTCGCCACCATGGGCATCACCGCCCAGCCGAAGCCCGCACCAAACAGGAACAGAACAAAGAAATAGCTGCTGGCCAGCGTCACGGCGGCCAGCGCCTCGACCCCATACCAGCCCAGCATAACTGTATCCGTCAGCCCAATCGCAAATTGGGCCAGATGCCCGCCGACCAGCGGCAAGCCCAGCACGGCAATGGCCTTGAAGTGGCCGCCATATGTCATCACCTTGTTCATCGCATCAGCCATATGCCCGGCCCGAAGCCGGGACAAGAGGGGATCGATGAAATTTCAAATAGAGACTCGGCAGTCCAGTTCCGAAACCCTTACTGGGATGTAGCGGGCCTTTGCATCAGGGCGTTTCTGGATGCAGTGAATTCCCCAGGATATGTTCCGAGCGATGGATCACATGATGCGCCTGCCCGACGATCAGCGGGTCCGGGGCACCGACGACTTCGTGATTCTTGTCCGGATAGTCCAGCGTCGACAGGAAATGGCGCATCGTGTTCAGACGGGCGCGCTTCTTGTCGTTCGACTTGATAATGGTCCACGGGGCGTCAGCGGTGTCGGTATAGAAGAACATCGCCTCTTTCGCCTCGGTGTAGTCTTCCCACTTGTCCAGGCTGGCTTTGTCGATCGGTGACAGCTTCCACTGTTTCAGCGGATCGGTTTCGCGGCTTTTGAAACGGCGTTGCTGTTCAGGTTGCGTAACCGAGAACCAGTACTTGTAAAGCTGGATACCCGAGCGCACCAACATCCGCTCCAATTCGGGCGTCTGACGCATGAACTCGAGGTATTCGTTGGGCGAGCAGAAGCCCATCACGCGTTCAACACCGGCGCGGTTGTACCAAGACCGGTCGTAGAAGACCATTTCTCCGACGGTGGGCAGTTCCTGAATGTAGCGCTGGTAATACCACTGGCCCTTCTCTTCCCACGTTGGCTTGTTCAACGCGACGACGCGCGCCTGCCTTGGGTTGAGGTGTTCCATGAACCGTTTGATCGTGCCGCCCTTACCTGCGGCGTCGCGGCCTTCGAACAACAGGACAAACCGCTGGCCGGTTTCTTGCGCCCATAGCTGCACCTTGAGCAATTCCGCCTGCAGTTGCGCCTTTTCCGTCTCATAGGTTCTGCGCGCCATCTTGCGACCATAAGGATACTTGCCGCTTTCAAAGGCCTGACGGATTCGTTCCGGGCTGGGCTCGGCTGGCTTGGCCTCAGCCATCGACGCAAGGGTTGCCGGGGCCTGGGTCTTGTCAATCTGCACCACTGTTTCCATTCAGGTTCTCCTTGTTTCACGGTCCGGGAAAACGGCTAGCACAATGGCGGAAAACACGCTTTGATTGGTGTCAAACTGCTGCATCTTTCAAACGCATTTTTGTGGGATCAAAACAGGACTTAGAGCATGGAAAGCAACTTCACTGATCTCAACGGCCAAAGGTTTCTTCTGCGCTGTTGGGGTGACGCCGACCTGCCGCCCCTTTTGATGCTGCACGGGTTCCCGGAATACGGCGGTGCGTGGCGCGATCTGGCACCGTATCTGAGTTCGACCTTCCATTGCATCGCCCCCGATCAACGTGGGTATGGACAAAGCTGGGCTCCGCAAGGCGTCGGGAACTATGCCCTGTCTCAACTGGTTGCCGATATGGCCGCGTTGATCGACGGGCTGGGCCGTCGCGTCACCGTGCTGGGTCATGACTGGGGGGCTTCGGTCGCCTATGGGTTGGCCATGTTTCGCCCGGAACTGGTCAGCCGATTGATCATCGCAAATGGTGTGCACCCTGCACCCTTCCAACGCGCGATGGCCGCCGGGGGTGCGCAATCCGAGGCGTCGCAATACATCAACGCCCTGCGCGCACCCGACTCAGCCGCGCATTTGGCGGCGGATGACTTTGCCAAGCTTGAGAAGTTCTTTCGATTTGGCATGGGCACCGATTGGCTGTCGGACGCACAAATGCAGAACTACCGCGCAGAATGGGCGCGGCCCGGGCGGCTTGAGGCGATGCTGAACTGGTATCGCGCGTCACCGTTGGTGGTCGCCAAGCCCGGCGTCCCCCGGACCGATGTGCCGCAACTTCCGAAAGATCGGCTGATGGTGCGTTGTCCGCACTTGCTACTATGGGGGCGCGAAGACAAGGCCCTGCTGCCAGAGTCGACCGAAGGGTTGGAAGAGTTCGCGCCAGACCTGACACGCGTCGACATCCCGAATGCAGATCACTGGCTGCACCACCAACAGCCACAAGCGGTGGCGCAGGCGATCACGGACTGGATGGCGCGTTAAATTTAGCGATGCCCCCAGTCCGCGGGGTCATCCGAATTGTTCGGCGACAACCCCAGAATATCCCCGTCGGTCGAGCACCCCAGTCCAAGTACCGTCCGGTTTGCATAGGCGAAATAGGCGCAGACCTGATTGATTTCGAGGATCTCTCCGTCGTCCCAACCCACCGCGCGCAACGCCGCGATGTCGTGCTCAGTCATCTCGGCCGGGGCTTCGGTCAGTTTGCGCGCATAGTACATGGCAGCGATTTGAGCAGCATCCAGCGGCGCGGTCTCGGGCGTGCCCGCCTCAACGGCCGCGCGGATTGCCTGACTGCGTTCCGGGTCTTCCAAAAGGCGCTGCAGGCCGCTGTAGTGATGTTCGACGCAATACGCGCACTTGTTCAACGCGCTGACCCACACACCCAGCACTTCAAGAAACCACTTCGGGATCGTGTTGGCCGAATGGTGCAGAACGTTCTTGTACAGCGCCATATGACCTTCCATCGAATGTGGGCGCAGCGAGTGCACCATCATGATGTTGTCGACATTATTGCCCGGCCCGGTGACCCGGTCGTACAGCTTTCGCAGCTTGCCCGAGGCCTGTTCGAACGGCACCGTCTTAATCCAGCTCATGTTCCCTCCTGCCCTATTCGTGATGAGTCTAAGCACCTTAATCCGGCCGTTCGTAATGCGCGAGCCGACAGTGACTGCCACACTTGCGGCCCAGACACACAGGTGCCAAGCTTCGCCTGACACCCCAAATACAGTGCAGGATGCCCATGACCGATCAGACCGCCCGAATAGCCCTTATCTCGGCCTTCGAGCCCGAGATCGAAATCCTGCGCGGCAGAATTCAGGATGCCCAAACAGTAAGACAGGCAAAGACCGACTTTGTGCTTGGAAACTTGGCCGGGCACCCGGTCGTCGTGTTTTCCTCGGGCGTGTCGATGGTAAATGCAGCGATGACAACTCAGCTTGCGGTGGACCACTTCAACATCAAAGGTATCGTCGTTTCCGGAGTCGCGGGCGGCGCGGATCCGGAGCTATCCATCGGTGATATCGCCGTTCCAGTTCAGTGGGGCCAGTACATGGAGATGGCCTTCGCCCGCGAAACCGACAGCGGTTACGAGTTGCCACCATTCCTATCCTCTGACTTCGCAAGTTTCGGCATGATGCACACCATTAACCTGGGCGTGTTCGAAGAACTCGCCGGACATGGCACCAGCCGTTTCTGGTTTCCGGCGGACGCGGCTTTTCTCGCTGCGGCCAAAGCTGCGGCCAGTAAGCTGACGCTGTCCACCGTAGCACCAGATGGCCAGCACCTGGCCCATGCGCCGCAAATCTATGTCGGTGGGGGCGGCGTTTCGGGTACTGCCTTTGTCGACAACGCCAAGTTTCGGGAATGGGCGCATACGACCTTCAATGCTCGGGTAATGGACATGGAAACGGCTGCAATCGCTCAGGTTGCCGATGTGCACGACATTCCCTTCCTGGCATTCCGTGCGCTTTCTGACCTGGCTGGCGCAGAGTCTGGGTCAAACCAGTTTGAAATCTTCATATCCCTGGCAGGTGGCAATCTGGCGGACATGGTCGAAGCCTTCCTGAAAGAGCTTGATTGAGCGGCCAAAATTCCCTGACCCCCCATTTACCCACAACACCTCGCGCCCCTCTTTCCCCCGGACACATCACCTGCCATAATGGGACCAAACCGAAAAACAAGAGCAGCACCCATGCCCGATGATCTGTTGACGCCAGAAGCGACCGCAACTTATGACGCCTCGTCCATCGAGGTGCTTGAAGGTCTGGAACCGGTTCGCAAACGACCGGGCATGTACATTGGCGGCACCGATGAACGCGCGCTGCACCATATGGTGGCCGAAATCCTCGACAACTCGATGGACGAAGCGGTCGCCGGCCATGCCAACCGGATCGAGGTTGAACTGCACGCCGACTATGCCCTGACGGTGCGCGACAACGGGCGCGGTATTCCGATCGACCCGCATCCCAAATTCCCCGACAAATCCGCGCTTGAGGTCATCCTGTGTACCCTGCATGCGGGCGGTAAATTCTCGGGCAAAGCCTACCAGACTTCGGGCGGTCTGCACGGCGTGGGCGCGTCGGTGGTCAATGCCCTGTCGGATTCGATGGTCGTGCAGGTGGCACGCGACAAGCAGCTGTTCGAACAACGCTTCTCGCGCGGCATCCCGCTGGGTCCGGTCGAAAAGGTCGGCGCGGCCCCCAATCGACGCGGCACCACTGTGACCTTCCACGCAGACGCAGACATCTTCGGCCACCACCGGTTCAAACCGGCGCGGCTGTTTAAATCCATCCGCTCCAAGGCCTACCTGTTCTCGGGTGTCGAAATCCGCTGGAAATCCGCCATCGACGACGGCGAAACCCCGACTGAGGCGACGTTCCACTTCCCCGGAGGCCTGTCGGACTACCTGAAAGAGACGATGAACGGGTCGTCCACCTATGCCGAACAGCCTTTCGCAGGTACGGTGGACTTCAACGAGAAATTCGGAACGCCGGGCAAGGTCGAATGGGCGATCAACTGGACGCCCTCACGCGACGGGTTCATACAGTCCTACTGTAACACCGTCCCAACGCCCGAAGGCGGCACTCACGTAGCGGGTTTCTGGGCCGCGATCCTCAAGGGGATCAAAGCCTATGGTGAGCTGATCAACAACAAGAAAGCCGCGCAGATCACTCGTGATGATCTGATCACCGGCGGCTGCGCACTGGTGTCGTGCTTTATCCGCGAGCCCGAATTCGTCGGCCAGACCAAAGACCGTCTGGCCACGGTCGAGGCGCAGCGGCTGGTGGAAAATTCGGTCCGCGACCATTTCGACAACTGGCTGGCCGCGGACACGAAATCTGCCGGAGCGATTTTGGACTTCCTCATCCTGCGGGCTGAGGAGCGTCTGCGCCGACGGGCCGAGAAAGAAACACAACGCAAGTCCGCCACTAAGAAACTTCGTCTTCCCGGCAAGCTGGTGGACTGTTCTAGTTCAACACGCGACGGCACGGAATTATTCATCGTCGAGGGCGATTCTGCGGGCGGTTCGGCCAAAATGGGCCGCGACCGCAAAACACAGGCCCTACTGCCCCTGCGCGGTAAGATACTTAACGTGCTGGGCGCGGCCAGTTCGAAACTGGGCACCAATGCCGAGATCAACGACCTGACCCAAGCGCTGGGTGTGGGCCTTGGCACCAAGTTCAACGTCGACGACCTGCGCTATGACAAGATCATCATCATGACCGACGCGGATGTGGACGGGGCGCATATCGCATCATTGCTGATGACGTTCTTCTTTACCCAGATGCGCCCGATGATCGACGCGGGCCACCTGTACCTCGCCTGCCCGCCTCTGTATCGCCTGACCCAGGGCGCCAAACGCGTCTATTGTCTGGACGAGGCCGAGCGCGACGAATGGCTTGAGAAAGGCCTGGGCGGCAAGGGCAAGATCGACGTCTCGCGCTTCAAAGGTCTGGGCGAAATGGACGCCAAGGACCTGAAAGAGACCACGATGGACCCCGCATCCCGCAAACTGATCCGCGTCACGATCGACGAGGACGAACCCGGCGAGACCGGCGATCTGGTAGAGCGCCTGATGGGTAAAAAACCCGAACTGCGGTTCCAGTACATTCAGGAGAACGCGCGGTTTGTAGAAGAACTGGATGTTTAAGTAAGTTTCAATGAAAACGCTTGGATTCTTCTTTGCCATTATTGTTCTTTTGGTAGGCGGTGGCCTCGTCGGCTTCGTCGCCTACCATGGGTGGTTTGTAGCAATAGCTGTAATTGAAGGCGCAAAAACCTTAGAGCCAAAAATTTATGTTCCCTTGGTTGTGACAGTCTTCTCGGCAGCAATTGGTTTAATTGCCGCGTTGTATACTCAATCGTCTATTCGAAAGAGAGAAATTGAAGAAGCTCACAGAAACAGGAAAATCGAAATCTACTATGGTTTCTTAAAGCTTGTTCAGAAAATGCTGCTCGCTCAGAAAGAAGGATTTGAAGACCAAGCGGTTGATGAGAAGGAGTTACTCCTCATGCTGAGCGACTTCAGAGTTGACATAACCTTATGGGCTTCACCTAAAGTACTCAACTCTTTCCAAAACTTTTTGTCGGTTTCGGCTGGGCGGTCTTCATCTAAGGAATTGTTATCGCAAATTGACCCGCTTTATAAAGCTATGCGAAGAGACATAGGTTTAAGCAATACTGGACTGGAGAACCACTATTTTGCTAAATCAATGCTGATTGACCCTTCGGAGTTTGACCAGCTTTGAGCTCCTTAAACGCTCCAACCTTGCTAAACTCAGACCTTTGGCTAGCACAAGATCGGCTTTCGTTCCAATCGTGCGACCAATATCGAAATGGGTGCAAACACCGGTCCTACTTTATCACAACCCTCGAGCCGGGCGCGTGCATCATTCGCTGCATAACGCATTGGCGTGGATTGCGTATGACGTTTCCACAAGCGACCCCCAAACACCCCCTTGCCTAACCCGTTGATCGCGTTCACACTTGCGCGCAATCCGTCATAGAAGAACGATATTTGAGGTTCCGAGCGTCCAAGACCCAATTTCAACGAACACATTTTCGCACGGGAGGACGACATGAAAACACTGACGTTAGGAGTAGCTCTGGCCCTGCTGGCCAGCCAGGCAAGCGCGCAGCAGTCGCTGATCGGCGCGTCGCCTATTCCGGTCGGGGCAGAGTTGCGGTTCTGCTACTACAACGGCCTGGCGTATTCGGTGGACGCCTATGTCGTGATCTCTGGCAAAAACACCGTGACCGAAACGTCCAATACGCGCGAAGAACACCTTATGCGGTGTAGAAAAGGGAGCGATGGCCTCATGAGGTGGCAACCGGAGAGCGGTATCAACATCAATCGCTGAACCCAATAGCCGGGCGTATTAGCCCAGCTTCCCCTCCAGCCAGTCCGCGATCTGTCCGGCCGGACCTTCCCAGTCGGGTTCCATGAACAGGAAATGCGCGTGGTTTTCCACGGGCAGGAATGTCGCGCGGTCTCCGTACAGCTTGGCCAGCGCACGGCAGGTGTTGGGGTTCACGGCCCGATCCTCGGTACCCGAGACGATCAGCACCGGGCAGTCGACTTTGTCGATGTCCACCTTCATCGCGTGGTGGTCGTCGAACATCCAGAAGAACATCTCGAACATCACCCGTCCGCTTTCCGCGCCCAGCTGGTCGAACACCTCGTGCTGCTGCGCCTCAGGCATTTTGTTCAGCGCGAAGGGGGCCATCAGGTCAAACTCGACCCGCATGGGCTGTTTCCAGAACGCCCCGCCCTCCATCAACGCGCGCGGGATCGCGCGTTCGTCGTCGGTTTCGGGAAGCGTCCCCCACGCGGCGTTCGGGTTGATCAGGACGATGGCGCTGGTCAATCCGCGCGAGGCCACCTGCTGTGCCACCACGCCCGCAATTGCGTGGCCCAGCAGCACTGGTTTGCTGTCCAACCCCTGTACGAAGGCCGCGATGTCATCGGCATAGTCCATAACGCTGGTATCGGTCAGGCGCGGGTCGGGTTCGGCCTTGGGATCGCCGCCGTGATAGCGCAGTGCGGGCGTATGCACAGTCCAGCCCCGCGCGGTGAAGAAATCCGCGTAGTCTTGCATGCACCACGGCCCGGCAAAGGCCCCGTGGATCAGAACAATCTCTTTGGTCATCAAAACGCTCCGTCATCGCTTGCCCTCAGTATGAGAGAGACAGGACGCAAACGGCAAGAGCGTCGGGATCAGACGGACATACCAATCAACGCGACACCAATGGCCATCAGAACTGCAGCGCCCAGACGTCGCATCCAGTTACCCTCGTGCAGGAAGACGAACCCGATCAGCGCCGCAAAGATCACCGAGGTTTCGCGCAGCGCGGAAACCGCACCCAGCGGCGCGAAGTTCTTGGCGTATAGCACCAGCCCATAAGCCGCCATCGACACCAATCCGCCCAGAATACCGATCATCCACGTCTTGAGTGGAAGGCCAGCCAATGTGTTGCGCTTTTTGATCCCTACAAACCCCGCGATGAACAGGTGCAGGAATGCGCCCCAGGCCCAGTAGCTGAGCGTATTGCCCGAGAGCCGAACGCCGATACCGTCAACGACCGAATAGATCGAAATGCAAAATCCTGTACCCAGCGCGAACCCCAAAGCCCAGCGGCCAACACCAGATCGCAGGGCGCTCCAGCTGCTAAGTTGGATGCCCAGCGCGATCAGGGCGATGCCACCCCACGCCTGCAACGGCAGAACCTCGCCCACCAGTATCATCGCCCAAAGCGCGACCAGCGCGGGTACAATACCGCGTGCGATGGGGTAGACGACGCTGAGATCGCCATGCTGATAGGCTTTGCCAAGCATGTAGTAATAGCCGAAATGCACGACGGTCGAGATCAGGATGTACGGAAAGCTTTCGGCACTGGGCAGTGGCAAGAGCAGAACCATCACCGTCGCCGGAATGACGTGCCCGAACGCGACCAGGCCCAGAGTCGTGGTCCGATCAGCCGCGGTTTTGACAATTGCGTTCCAAACCGCATGCAACAGCGCTGCCGTCAGAATGATGGCAATGACAAACGGGGTCACATCCGAACCTTTCGCATAGAAAAAGCCGGCCCGAGTACCGGACCGGCCCCTTTAGTTGCATAACCTCAGGTCAATCACAACGCGGCTTTGAACAGGTCTGTCAGATTGGCCTCATTCAATTCGATCGGGTTGCCGCCACAGGAGGGATCTATGATCGCACCTTGGACCAATTCGGGGATCGCGGCTTCGGTGACTCCCAGATCGGACAGTTGCCGTGGAATGCCCAGCGCGTCATTGAACTCCTGCACAAAGGCGCGGAAGCCGTCAAATCCACCATCGATACCCAGATAGGCCGCCGCGACCTGAAAACGATCCGCGATGGCAGGAGTATTAAAGTCCAGCACGGCGGGCATACAGACCGCGTTCGTCGTGCCGTGGTGGGTGTTGAACACCGCACCAACTGGATGGCTCATCGCATGGATCGCACCCAAGCCCTTTTGGAACGCAGTTGCGCCCATTGCGGCTGCACTCATCATCTGAGCGCGCGCTTCGATATCGGTACCATCGGAATAAGCGCGCGGCAGGTAGTCCTTGACCAAACGCATGCCTTCCAGAGCGATACCCTGACTCATCGGGTGGTAATGCGGGCTGGAATAGGCCTCGACGCAATGTGCGAAAGCATCCAGCCCCGTGCCAGCCGTAATGAATTTGGGCATGCCAACGGTCAGCTCCGGGTCGCAGATCACCACGGTCGGCAGAACCTTGGGGTGGAAGATGATCTTTTTCGCGTGCGTCTCGGAATTGGTGATGACGCTGGCCCGGCCAACCTCTGACCCCGTGCCCGCAGTCGTCGGCACCGCGATAATCGGAGCGATGACGTCCGCATCCGCGCGGGTCCACCAATCGCCAATATCCTCGAAATCCCAAACAGGGCGCGTCTGTCCGGCCATAAAGGCCACCATCTTGCCCAGATCCAGACCCGAGCCGCCGCCAAAGGCGATCACCCCATCATGGCCACCCGCGTTATAGGCTGCGACACCGGCCTCAAGGTTCTTTTCGTTCGGGTTCGGGTCGACGTCGCTGAACAGGCCCCGGCCCAGACCGGCCGCCTCCATGATATCCAGAGTGGCCGTGGTGATCGGCAGATCGGCCAATCCCTTGTCGGTGACCAACAGGGGCCGCTTCATACCGGCCGCCGCGCAGGCCTCGGGCAATTCCTTGATGCGCCCTGCCCCGAATTTGATTGCGGTCGGGTACGACCAGTTTCCAACAAGTGACATGTCAGGTTTCCTTTGTTGATTGATGCCTGCTCTGGCGAGGGGGGAGGACCAGAGCAGGCCGGAGTCCTTAGCCCGTGACCTTCTTGAGGTGGTAGGATTTGGGACGTGTCAGGTTGTGGTAGCCGATAACCGAAAGGCCGCCGCCGCGCCCGGTGTTCTTGCACCCGGTCCAGCACAGGCCGGGGTCCAGATAGTCGGCCCGGTTCATGAAAACAGTACCGGTTTCAATCCGGTCACCCACTTTGGCCGCGCGATCCACGTCACGAGTCCACAAACTGGCGGTCAAGCCGAACTCACTGTCGTTCATCAACGCGATGGCCTCGTCATCCGAAGATACCTTCATGATACCAACAACCGGCCCAAAGCTTTCATCCCGCATCACGCGCATGTCGTGGGTGACATTGGTCAGGATTTGCGGCGTCAGGTACGCGCCTCCATCATCCTCTGGAAAGGTTTCAATGTGGGCAACGGCACCCGCCTCAACCGCTTCGGCGATCTGAGCGCGCACCTCATCGGCAAACCGCACATTGGCCATCGGCCCTATCGTTGTCTCGGAATCCAGCGGGTTGCCCAATTTGTAGCCCTTCACAACCTCAACCGCCTTGGCGACGAACGCGTCATACAGGCTTTCATGTACGTAGATCCGCTCAATCCCACAGCAGCACTGACCCGAGTTGAACATGGCTCCGTCGATCAGAGTATCGACGGCAGCATCCAGATCAGCGTCCTCCATGACATAGCCGGGGTCTTTGCCACCCAGTTCAGTGCCAACACCGGTGAACGTCCCCGCCGCGGCGCGTTCCATCGCCTGACCACCACCGACCGAGCCGGTGAAGTTCACGAAATCAAACGCGTTGCCCGCAATCAGATCATTGGTCACTTCATGGCTCAGAAACACGTTCTGAAACACATCCTCGGGCACGCCGGCCGAGTGAAAAGCTCTGGCCATCCGTTCACCGACGAGCAGCGTTTGTGTGGCGTGCTTCAGGACCACAGTATTCCCCGCGATCAGCGCCGGAGCCACCGTATTGATCGCCGTCATGTAAGGGTAGTTCCAGGGCGCAACCACGAACACTACGCCATGGGGGATACGCTTGATGTAACGCTTGAAAGTCTCGTCCTCACCCACAGCGATATCGGCCAGAGACGTCTCGGCAATCTCAGCCATATGGCTGGCGCGCTCATTAAAACCGCCAAACTCACCGCCATAACGCACCGGACGCCCCATCATATGCGCTAACTCGGGCACGATCGCATCATTCATCGCGCCGATAGCAGCCACGCCCGCCATCACCAGATCAATACGCTCCTGCAACGGCCGCGCCGCCCAGCCCGCCTGCGCCGCCCGCGACCGAGCAGCCACGTCAAACGCCGCATCCCGAGACAACACCTCCCGTTCTGCAAAAACCGATCCATCAATCGGCGAGACACATTTCAACATCTGCCCCATGTCCACTCCATGTAGAAAGAAAGCAGGATCCCTGCTTCATCTGGCCAAAAATACCTCGGGGGTCTGGGGGCAGAGCCCCCAGCCTTACCCCTTCTCAAGCCCTCTCGAACCCGCGTGCAACTTCCCAATCGGTCACCACACGCTCGAATTCCTCTATCTCGACCTCGGCCGCACGGGTATAGTGGTCGACAACCTCGTCGCCCATTGCCCCACGCAACATCGCCGACCCATGCAGGGCATCCCGAGCAGCGCTCAGGTTCGCAGGGATCATGCCCGTTTCGCCCTGATATACATCCC
Source organism: Ruegeria arenilitoris (assembly GCF_013035315.1). Lineage (GTDB taxonomy): Bacteria > Pseudomonadota > Alphaproteobacteria > Rhodobacterales > Rhodobacteraceae > Ruegeria > Ruegeria arenilitoris_D. Next base: position 60,923 of record NZ_WQHP01000003.1, read on the forward strand.
CCTTGGTCGGCGCCTGCAACGCTAGCCCTTCCTCGATCCCAGCGATCCCAGCGGCCAGCATTCCGGCCATCGCCAGATAGGGGTTCATGTCCGAGCCCGGGATACGGCATTCCACCCGCACCGCCTTGGTGCCTTCGCCACACAGACGGTACCCGGCGGTTCGATTGTCCACCGACCAGATGATCCGCGTGGGCGCAAAAGTGCCCTTCATGAACCGCTTATAGCTGTTGATGTAAGGGGCCATGAAATAGGTGTAATCAGCGGCGTATTTCAGTAACCCGGCCATGTAGCTTTTCATCAGCGCCGACATGCCCAGCCCATCCGACTTGTTATAAAACGCGGGTTGCCCATCCTTCCACAGCGACTGATGCACATGCGAAGAGCTGCCTACTTTGTCGTGGTGCCATTTCGGCAGGAAGGTCGCCGCGTGGCCGTGCTGCCAGGCGATCTCTTTCACCGCGTTCTTGGCGATTGAGTGATACTCGGCGGTGTCCATGGCGGGTGCGTATTTGATATTCAGCTCTTCCTGCCCGGTCTCGGCCTCGCCTTTCGAGTTCTCAACCGGTATTCCCGCATTCCACAGATGGTTGCGGATCGGGCGCATTACATGCTCTTCCTTGGTGGTCTGTAGGATATGATAGTCTTCGTTATAGCCAGAGATCGGTTCCAGATCGCGGAAGCCCTCCTTGCGGATCTGGTCAAAGCTCTTTTCGAACAGAAAAAACTCCAGCTCGGTCGCGCACATGGCGTCGTAGCCCATGGCTTTCAGACGGTTCACCTGCTTTTTCAGAATTGATCGCGGGGCGTGCGGCACCTCTTCATGCGTGTGATGGTCCAGCACATCACACATGACCATGGCTGTACCCTCCAGCCAGGGCACAGGGCGCAGAGTGCTCAGGTCGGGCTTCATGATGTAATCGCCATAGCCGCGCTCCCAACTGGTTGCCGCGTACCCGTCGGGCGTAGCCATCTCTAAATCCGTGGCCAGAAGATAGTTGCAGCAATGGGTCTCTTCCCATGCACCGGCAACAAAATGACCGGCATGGAACCGTTTGCCCATCAAACGCCCCTGCATATCGACCATGCAGACAAGCACGGTGTCGACTTCCCCCGCAGAAACCTGTGTTTTTAGATGCTCCAGTGTCAGCATGAGTTACCTCTGGCAAGTGCAAGAATTTTCATCGAAAACTCTAAATCCGTGTAGGGACCGGCCCGCCAAAAAGACGGGCCGGTTCTAATTGTATTAGCCGTAGCGATAAGGCCGTCCGGCCTTGAGCATATCGGCGTTGTAGCGCTTGAAGATTTCAACAACTTTCGCCTTGGTTTCGGACTCGGCTGCGATCTCGTCCCAGAACACCACGGCGGCCTCTTCAACCTGTGCCCATTCTTCATCCGGGATGGAGGTCAGCTGCATCTTGTCACCGTTAACGCGCAGGCTGGCTTCACCGCCCCAATACCACCACTGACGATAGTAGTGCGACTGGTCGCAGCAGACGCGGAACAAGGTTTGCAGGTCTTCGGGCAGCTCGTTCCAACGGTCCATATTGGCAAAGAACGACCCGGCCCATGCGCCCGAGATGTTGTTGGTCAGGAAGTAATTCGTCACATCCGCCCAACCGACGGTATAGTCTTCGGTGATACCGGACCACGCGATACCGTCCAGTTCGCCGGTTTGAACTGCAACCTCGATGTCTTCCCACGGCAGGGTCACTGGAACAACGCCGAACTGCGTCAGGAAACGGCCCGCGGTTGGGAAGGTGAAGACGCGCTTGCCTTGCAAGTCCGCCAGGCTGTTGATCGGGTCTTTGGTGGCAAAATGGCAGGGGTCCCATGCACCGGCGCTGATATGCTTGACGCCAACCTTCGAGTATTCTTCGTCCCAGATCTCGTTCAGGCCGTATTGGTTGAACAGAACCGGCACATCCAGCGAATAGCGTGACGCAAACGGGAAGTATCCGCCAAACACGGTGACTTCGGTCGGCGACGCCATCGAGTCATCATCCGATTGCACCGCGTCGATCGTGCCCTTCTGCATGGCCCGGAACAGTTCACCAGTGGGAACAAGCTGGTCAGCATAGAAAAGTTCGATCTGCATGCGGTCGCCTGCGATCTGGTTGAACATCTTGATCGCGGGATCAATCACGTGCTCTGCCAGCGCCGGGCCCGCATAAGTCTGCATCCGCCACGTGATCGTGTTTTGCGCCAGCGCGGGCGTTGCCAGCGGGGCCGCCGCAACGCCAACCCCGGCGGTTTTCAGAAACTTACGTCTTGTTGTCATGTCAATTTCCTCTCCGTTAAAGTTTTGGTGCCCGTTCGCCGGACATTCTTGTTAATTTCCATAGACATATCCAGGCAGCCACAGGGCGATTTCCGGGAAAATCATGACGATCGTCAGCGCCAGCACCATCACCGCGACAAAGGGGAAGATCGAGGTGTAGATGTCCTTCAGCCCGATCTCAGGCGGTGCCATCGCGCGCATCAGGAACAGGTTATAGCCGAACGGCGGGGTCATATAGGCGATCTGGGTCGTGATCGTATACAGCACACCATACCAGATCAGATCAAAGCCCAACTCACCCACCAAGGGGACATACAGCGGGGCCACGATCACCAGCATGGCGGTGTCGTCCAGAAACGTGCCCATGACGATAAAGCTGAGCTGCATGAGTATCAGGATCATCCAGGGCGACAGGCCGAGTTGATCCGTGAACAGGTTCTCGATGGCCTTCACAGCGCCCAACCCGTCAAACACGGCCCCAAAGCCCAGCGCGGCCAGAATTATCCACATGAACATGCATGAGATCATCAGCGTCTGTTTGGTGCAGTCCTCAAAGATCTTCCACGTCATCCGCCGCTTTACGACCGAGACGAACAAGGCGGTCAAGGCTCCGATAGCCGAGCTTTCCACGAGCGAGGTCCAGCCGTTCACAAAAGGCACCATCATGGCCGCAAAGATGATCAGCGGCAGTACCCCTGCCCCCAACAGACGGATTTTCTCGGCCCGTGGCACTTCGTGTGCGTCTTCCATGGCGGGACCAAGCTGGGGCTGAATGCGGCAGCGGATCCAGATATAGAGGATGAACAAAGCGGCCATCATCAAACCCGGAACGATACCGGCCAACCAGAGCTGTCCCACAGGCTGACGCGCGATCATCGCGTATAGCACGAGAACCACGGACGGCGGCACAAGGATTCCCAGACTGGACCCGGCCTGAATGACGCCAGTCACCATGGTTTTGTCATAGCCACGACGCAGCAGTTCGGGCAGAGCAATGGTTGCACCGATGGCCATGCCCGCAACGCTGAGGCCATTCATCGCGGACACAAGCACCATCAGCCCGATCGTACCGATGGCCAGCCCGCCATTGATCGGCCCCATCCAGACGTGGAACATCCGATAAAGGTCATCTGCAAGGCGGCTCTCGCTGAGGACGTATCCCATGAAAATGAACATCGGCAGCGTCAGCAACGGATACCATTTCATCAGCTTCATCGCGGCCGAGAACGTGATGTCCTGTCCTCCTGTGCCCCACAGCGCCAACGCGGCAATTGTGGCCACAGCACCGATCGCGCCAAAGACGCGCTGACCTGTAAACAGCATCAGCATCATCAGTGCGAACATGAAGATGGCGATATATTCCTGGCTCATGCCCGTGAGACCCCGATTTCCTGCCCGTTGATCCGGGCTATGTCTTTGAAGAATTCCGATATCGCCTGCAGCAGCATCAGGAAAAAGCCGAACACCATGATGGCCTTGATCGGCCAGATGTAGGGCCTCCAGGCTGTCGACGAACGTTCAAGCCGGCCAATCTCTTCGCTGCCGGTCAGAATGCCGACGAAGTAGGAAACCGGCTCGTCCCCCCAATAGCCAAGGCTATAGGCCGTCGACCCAAGGCCTCCGTAGAACAGTACGCCCAGATAGAAGATCAGCAGCAGAACCGTGATCGCATCGAACCAGGCTTTCCGGTGCGGGCTCCAGTTGTGATAGAACAGGTCCATCCGCACGCTTTCCCCTGCCTGTACCGAGTACGGGCCGCCCAGGATGTAATAGGTCACCATCGCGAACTGCGCCATTTCCAGCGTCCAGAGCGAAGGGAGAAAGAAGGTTTTCGAGATCGAGGACCACAGCAGGATGCCCATCATCACGAACAAGCCCCACATCATGACCCGGCCAATCCGGTAGTTGACCGCGTCGACGATCCGAACATATGCCGCCATTGCTTTGATCACGCCGCGCCCCCTTTTTGAAACTCTACGAGGCTTTGCTGGATCCACGGCACCAAGTAGTCGGCCATCGCCTCTTGCTGTTGGGGCGTCTGGATCAGGTCGTTGCGTATCTCGATCATGACGTTCGGCAGTTTCTGGGATACGGCCTGTGCGTCCAGAGTGTGGGCGACTCCATCTGCTGCCGAATACGGCTCGTTCAAACGGATCACAAAGGGCTGATCCAGTGGCGCCGCCGCCATCATGGCCCGCGCGAACTGGTCATCGGCACCGTGCAGCACGCCCAGTTCAACCTCGCGCTTTTGGCCATGATACACAGGCGTGAAGCTGTGAATCGTTACCATAAGGTCCAGAGCCGCACGGTTTTCGGCAATCAAATCAGATAGCGTTTTGGTGAAAGGCCGGTAGATACCCTCGATCCTCTGCCGACGATCCTGTTCGGACAGCCCGATGTTGGCGGGAATCCGATAGTCCTCGCTGCGTTCTGGCATTGCTCCGGGGGCCTCGGGTGGGCGGTTGCAGTCATAGACCAGCCGCGACACACCGCCATGTACCAACGGGGCCGACAGTCGTTTGGCCATACCCTGCGCCACGGCCAGCGCCCCCGGATCCCACGCGATGTGGCTGCGCAGCGCATCCTCGGACAGCCCCATATCCCCTAGAAATTCGGGGACGCGATTGGACGCGTGCTCGCAGACCAGCACCACCGAAAATGGGCCATCCGTCATGTCCGTGTGAACGACTGTTCCAAAGTCCAAGTTACTGCCCTGCGATTCCTAGTAAGACCGAGTGTGGAAAAATTTCCACATGAGACCTTAACCTGTCAATAATTTTCCTGTACAAAATTCACCACTCTTGAAATTGCTGAAAAATTATTCACACTAGGCCGTAAAGAATGCAGGAGGAGCACCGCGTGCGGGTGACAGACAGGCTTCTGGCCCACAAAGACAAGATGACCCCATCCGAGCGGCAATTGGTTAGTGTCCTGCTGGACGACTACCCAATGGCTGGCCTGGGTAGCATCACGGAACTGGCCAGCACGGCCTCGGTCTCGACCACGACCGTCGCGAGAATGCTTCAGAAAACCGGTTTTGATGGCTATCCCCAGTTTCAGTCCGCCTTGCGCGGCGAGGTGAAAGAGATGATCTCGGGGCCGGTCGCCAAACGCGACCTTTGGCAGAACGACCTGCCCGAAGAGCATATCCTGAACCGCTATTCTCAGCAAACGCTCGCCAACCAAAAGCGCACGATTGATGAGGTCGACCCGGAAGAATTCGACAGTTTCTGCAACCTGCTCTGCGACCCCGAACGGCGCATCTTTATAACCGGTGGCCGCATAACCGGCACGTTGGCGCAGTATCTGTACCTGCATCTGCAGATGATCCGCCCTGACGTGCGCCTGCTGCCCGTTGCGGCATCCTGGACACACGATCTGTTGGACGTCCGCAAAGGGGATGTCCTGGTGGCACTGGATGTTCGCCGATACGAGAACGCGTCGCTATTGATCGGCCAGCTCTGCCACGAGCGCGAGGCCGAGATCATTCTGTTCACGGATCAATGGCGATCGCCCATTCACAGGCTGGCCAAACATACTTTTGCCGCCCGGATCGCGGTGCCCTCGGCCTGGGATTCCATGGCTGCTATCCTGGTCCTGATGGAATGCGTCATTGCCGAGGTGCAAGAGCGTCTGTGGGATTCGGTCAAAGAAAGAACTGACGAGCTGGAACAAGCCTTCGACCGTACCAAGCTGTTCCGAAAGTTCGGCCAAAGCGCCGGTTCATAACGCCTTTTCCCTTTCAACCGGAACAACTGCGCGTGATGAGTGTTGCCAGCCGAAGGGCGGGCGGTCACTTTGAAGTCATGAGTTTCGTGACCGACAACCAATTGCCGCTGCTGATCCTGTTCTTTCTGATCGGATCGATTGGTACGGCATTTCTGTTCCGCAAACCCGCCGGGCATCGGGCCTGGAAACTGGCCGATCTGGTCTGGGTCGTGCTGGGCGGGGTTGGTGCGCTGGTAGCGGTTCTGGCGGGGCTTTATTCCTCAGACAGTTCGCGACTGGACCGGCAAATCGACGTGGCCTATGCCGCCACGCTGGCCTTTGACCGGGATGCCGCGCGGTTCCGGCTGCGCTTTTGCGATCCGGCCTTCGACCCCGATACCGCTGTTTTGTGCGACCGGGTCGAGTTCCTGTCTGCCTCAACCGCCAGCAACGCCGACCTGCCCTTGTTCATCGCTGTCACGAACGAAGTCGCGCCGTTGCAGGGGCTGCATTTCCTGTTCGGGCGGCAGGAAAAGGATGAGATGGACGAGATGGCCGCCAAGGCTGATGCGTTCGACATCGACCAGTTCCTTGTCTTCACGACACTGGACGACGCAACGCAGACCGCCATCGACAACATGCGCCGCAAGGTGCCCGCGATAGCCGGGGATTATCTGATCCTGGCGCAGAGTTACGACGATCTGGTGGAACAGGTGGGCAAACTAAAGGATGAGTGGGAGTACCTGCAGGCCAACGCGCATATTCTGGTCCTGCAGATCGTCGCCCTGTGCCTCGTCAGCTTCGCAGCCCCCTTCCGCCTTGGAAAATCCATCGTCGAGCTGCGCGCCACCGTCAACGACGATACGCCTGAGCCAGCCGTTCCGGTTCTGCCCCCAGAAAATACCGCGTCAGAGTCCACAAGTTCCGCGCCCCTCGACGCAGCCATCCCGCCCTCTGATAGCGGTCCGCGCTCGTAAAAGCTCGGCTGGGCAGCAAGGTGATGCCGCGCAGGCGGCGCACAAGCGCGACGTCCTCCATCAATGGTTGATCGCGGTAACCACCGACCTTTTGATACATCGCGCGCGGGATCAGCAGGCCTTGATCCCCATAGGGCAAACCGAACAAACGGCTGCGCAGATTGGCCCAGCCCGCAACCCATGTCGGCGCAAAGCCCGAAGCCCTGAATGCCAATCGGAATGCAGCCGGTGCCCTGGTACTCAGATGATCGCCCACAGATTTACTCCAGCCTTCCTGCAACACTGTGTCGGCGTGCAGAACCAGCAGCCACTCACCCTTGGCCGCCGCACATCCTCGCGCCAATTGCCCGCCGCGCGAAGGCAGTCCCGTCACGATCTCGGCCCCGGCCTCGTCCGCAATCTCAACGGTTTGATCAGTCGATCCGCCATCCGAGACGATCAGCTCGCGGATCAGCCCTGCATGCAGCCCTTCAATCAACGCCCCAAGGGTCGCCGGAAGGCTATCGCCAGCGTTCAGGGTCGGGATAACGATGCTGATCGGTGCAGGCACAGCGGAAACCCTCTGGTCATGACGGCGGAAACTCCTATATCACGAGGCCCGAGGAAAAGACGAGGACAACTCAGATGCCCAACCGCCGTATTTTGCGCCTCAGCGGCTCGGACACCGACAGCTTTCTGCAAGGACTGGTGACCAATGATATCGCGGGGATGGATTCCGGGCTGGTCTATACCGCCCTGCTGACGCCTCAGGGCAAGTATCTGGCCGATTTTTTCCTGAAACGCGACGGTGAAGCTGTGTTGCTGGACGTGGCCGAAGACCTTGCCGACGGTTTGGTCAAACGGTTGGGCATGTACAAGCTGCGCGCGGATGTCGCGATCGAGGACAGCGGTCTGAACCTGCAACGCGGTACCGGACCGGCACCGGATGGTGCCCTGCCCGATCCACGCCACCCGGACATGGGCTGGCGGGCCTATACCGCGCAGGAAGAAAGCGACGACGGCACCGACTGGGACGCGATCCGCGTGGGCCATTGCATCCCCGAAACCGGGATCGAACTGACCCCCGACAGTTACATCCTGGAGGCAGGGTTCGAAGTGCTCAACGGCGTGGATTTCAAAAAGGGCTGCTATGTCGGGCAGGAAGTCACCGCACGGATGAAGCACAAGACCGAGTTGCGCAAAGGCCTGCGCAGTGTTGCTGTCGATGGGGCCGCTCCGGTTGGGACGGCCATCACATCGGGTGGAAAACCGGCGGGGACACTGTTCACCCAATCCAATGGCCGAGGGATCGCCTACCTGCGCCTCGACCGCGTTGGGGATGATATGCAGGCCGATGGGGCCATCGTTCGGCTAATCCCCTAAATTTGTTGCCAAACCGGCACGGCGGTGCCGTCGCCCTGCCCCGTCAGGTTTGAACAAAGCGACGCGCCCTGTCACACTGGGTTGAGTTCAGCAATCCGGATTGACTCATGTTCCAGTTATACAGAGCGATTTGGCGCGCCAGCGCCGGCCGGCAGATCATTCTCATTGTTTTGTCCATTGCCATTGCGGGTCTGGCTGCGGTCCCGCTTGAGTTTCAGCGCGATATCATCAACCACCTGACCTCGGATGACGTCAGCACTGACAAGCTGATCTACCTTGGCACAGGCATGATGTCCGTCATCCTGCTGAGCCTTGCCCTGAAGTGGTTGCTGGGATACCGCGCCGGGACTTTGGGCGAGGACCTGATCCGCATGATCCGCCAAAGGTTGCTGCGCAGGGCCGAAGATTTGAATGGTTCTGGCGAAACAGTGCGCCAAGGCACGATGACCACGGCGATCTCGGCCGAAGCGGAAGAACTGGGAAAATTCGCAGGAGGCGCGTTTTCAGACCCGGTCGTCCAGATTGGCACCTTGATCAGCGTCATCGGCTATATTTCGTCCACCCAACCCGGATTGGGCATGATCGCGTTCTCGATGATCGTGCCACAGATTATCATTGTCCTGATATCACAGCGCAAAGTGAACGTTTTCGTCGCCGAACGCGTGCGAATTCTGCGCGGCGCCACCGATAAACTGAACGTTGAACAGATCAATGACATCGCGCGCGAAGTCGAAGCACAGTTCGATGACATCTACGAAACCCGGCGCAAAATGTTCATCTGGAAGCTGTCGGCCAAGTTTCTGCTGAGCGTGATCAACGGCGCCGGAACCGTGGGTGTTCTGATGCTGGGCGGTTACCTTGTTCTGAACGGAAAAACGGATGTCGGCACGGTTGTCGCGGCCACCAGCGGGCTTAGCCGGATTCAGGGCCCCACAGCCTTCCTGATCGCCTTTTACCGGCAGGTCAGCGCAAATCGCATCAAATACGAGCTCATGCTTGAGCTATTCGGCCCAAACCCCGAACAGTATCGGCACATCAAACGCAGACAATAAAAAACCGCGCGGCACCTGTCCGCACGGCTTTTCAATGTTCCAGTGAGCGCGGGTTTATGCGCGCTCGGAATATTCCATGGATTCGGTGTTCACGACGATCATCTCATCCTGCCCGATGAACGGCGGCACCATAACTTTGACGCCGTTGTCCAGAACGGCTGGTTTGAACGAATTCGCCGCGGTCTGGCCTTTGACCACCGGCTCGGTCTCAACGATCTTGCAGGTGACCTTTTGGGGCAGCGTGGCATTCAGCGCTTCGCTTTCGTAAAACTCGACGACAATTGTCATGCCGTCCTGCAGAAACGGGCGACGGTCACCCAACAACTCTGCGGGCAGTTCGATCTGCTCGTATGTCTCAGAGTCCATGAACACCAACATGCCGTCGGATTCGTACAGGAACTGCTGATCTTTCTGTTCCAGGCGCACGCGCTCAACTTTGTCCGCAGACCGGAAGCGTTCGTTCAGCTTCGATCCGTTCCGCAGGTTGCGCAGCTCGACCTGCGCAAAAGCGCCGCCTTTACCGGGCTTTACGTGGTCGACCTTGACCGCCGCCCACAGCCCGTCGTTATGCTCAAGCACGTTGCCGGGGCGAATTTCGTTCCCATTTATCTTGGGCATGACATAAATCCTTCACAAACGGTTGATGCGTCAGTTCCCGTCCCTATATCTGGCGGGATCACACCTGACAAGATAACGAAACCTAGTGCTGCACTTGCAGCAAGCTATGCGAGTGACGCAACGCAACTATGCATTTTAGCTGTATCCGAATCGCACCTAATAGGTCATAAGGACCCTCACGCCGAAAATGCAAGAGCAAGAACAACAAGGAAGACGAGATGAGAGATTTCGTTGACGGCACTGCCTTTAACAATGAGCAAGGCAATCGTGCACGCAAACTTTTCGCGGCCGTTGTGTTGGCTGCACTGGATGACGCTATCGCCGATGACAAGAAATACGGCAATGGCCCCGAACAAATCGCCCGTTGGGCACGCTCGCGCGATGGCCGCGAAGTGCTGTCCTGCGCCGGTATCGACCCGAACGAACGGGTTGTCAGCGGTCTGATGGAATTCGTTGGTCGTGGTGTCCGCACCTCGGTCGCGCTGTCGCGTGAAGAAAGCGAACGCCGCAACGCCGCTCAGCAAGCTGAAGCCGCCTGATCCAACGCGACTCTCGCATGAAAAAGCGCGCTCCCATAACTGGGGCGCGCTTTTCTTTTGGCGGGTATCAAAAGAACAAAAACCATTGCCGCGCGACCCACAACTCGGCCATCAGCAACGCGCCAAAGAACAGTTTGGCAAGAATCGGCATACCGCGACGCCAAAGCACCACATAGCACGCGATACAGATCGCAGCAGACACAGGCGCGACCCATAGGGCGTGGTGATTGCTGTCCCAATAGCTGACCGGGCTATGAAACACCCAATCGCTGATCGGCCAGAACTGAGGCCGGCCGTCCCCGGCATGAAGCAGGAAATCCATCGCCAGGTGCAGCAACCCGGCGGATGCCGCAACTGTCAGGACCTGCCACTTTCTCCACATCCCGACAAAAAGAGCGATTCCCCAAATGACAAAGGAATTGTCGATCGCAAACACTGTCTGCCAACTGTCCGAGAAATAGAGCTGGTCGAAAACAACGCTTGGCGGAATACCCAGGATAAAAAGCGATGTTCCCGCCATTACATAAAGCGACAGATCCGGTAGCAATGAGCCCAGAAGGGCTGCCCAAAGGATACGCCCATGGGGCGGGCGGGCAAAGGCGGCAGCTCCGATCAAAAGATGCGCGGGCGTATTCAACTGGGGCTTTTCCTTTGCCTGCAAATCAGGTCATCTGCGCCAGAGCATAGGAGACAGGCCATGGTTCGGTCCATCATGATTCAGGGCACCGGCAGCAATGTCGGGAAATCGGTTCTCGTGGCCGGTCTGGCGCGGGCCTTTACCCGGCGCGGACTGCGCGTCGCGCCGTTCAAACCGCAGAACATGTCGAACAATGCAGCTGTCACCGAAAACGGCGGCGAGATTGGTCGCGCACAAGCCCTGCAGGCGCGGGCGGCTCGACGCGCGACCCATACGGACATGAACCCGATCCTGTTGAAGCCGGAAACCGATACCGGTGCGCAGATCATCGTGCAGGGCCAGCGGGCGGGCACCATGAAGGCGGGCGACTACCGCAAAGACAAATCCAAACTGCTGGGCGCAGCGCTGGAGAGCTTTGAACGCCTGTGCAGCGACGCGGATCTTGTGCTGATCGAAGGCGCTGGCAGCCCGGCCGAAACCAACCTGCGCAAGGGCGACATAGCCAATATGGGCTTTGCCTGCGCCGCTGGTGTGCCGGTCGTTCTAGTGGGCGACATCCACCGCGGCGGTGTGATTGCGCAGATCGTCGGAACTCAGGCGGTTCTGGATGCGGAGGACCTGAGGATGATCCGGGGATTTGCCGTCAACCGGTTCAAGGGGGACGTATCCTTGTTTGACGAAGGTCGCGACGACATTGCCGCGCGCACCGGGTGGCCTTGTTTGGGCGTTGTTCCGTGGTTTAACGACGCGTGGAAGCTTCCGGCGGAGGATATGATGGATATCCGTTCGCATTCCGGCGGTGCCTGCAAGGTGGTCGTGCCGCAGCTTGAGCGGATGGCGAATTTCGACGACTTGGACCCTCTGTCTGCCGAACCGGGCGTCACGGTCGAGATTGTCCCGGCAGGTCGCGCCCTGCCCGGCGATGCGGATCTGGTTCTGCTGCCGGGCAGCAAGTCAACGATCGGCGATCTGACCTATTTCCGCACCCAAGGTTGGGATGTCGATCTGTATGCGCATGTTCGGCGTGGCGGCCACGTTTTGGGCCTGTGCGGCGGCTATCAGATGCTGGGAAAAACCATCGCCGACCCCGAGGGTGTCGATGGTCGTCCCGGCACCGTCGAAGGGCTGGGGCTGTTGGACGTGGAAACTGTCATGGGTGGGCAAAAACATGTAACTCTCACCTCGGCGCGCGCGCTGGAGGGCGGAGAGCCGGTCTCGGGCTATGAGATTCACATGGGACGGACGCAAGGCCCCGACTGCGACCGTGCTTGGCTTGAGATTGACGGGCGTCCTGAAGGTGCGACCGATGCCACGGGGCGTGTCCGGGGCAGTTACCTGCATGGAATATTCACTTCGGACGCCTTCCGCGCCAGTTATCTGTCGAAGCTGGGTGTAACGTCCGATCTGTCTTATGAAGACGGTGTCGAACAGACGCTGGACGCGCTGGCCGATCATCTGGAACAGACCATGGACCTGGACCGTCTGCTCGCACTGGCTGAAACGCCCAAAAGGGCCTGAGTTTTACTCGAGCTCTTGTTCGGCCAGGGCTTTGTAGATTTCGCGACGCACCATTTTGCGGACATTGCGAGTGATGCGTTCCCCAAGAACGCCCTGCAATTCCTCGCGGACAACCTGTGCGATCATCTCGCGCAGCGCGTCTTCACCCATAGTTACAGCGTCATCCCGTTCGACTACGCCTTCAATATTTTGACCGGCGGGGTCAGCCGTAACCTGCGGGTCGCGCACAAAGGTGGCCTTGGTGGTGGCAACCGCCTCTTCCGGCTTTGGCTGAGGGGCCTCAGACGGGTCCGGTGCGGAATCGGCGAATTCTTTCTGGGCGCTGAATTCCAACGCCTTCGCCGGTGTGCCCGAGTAATCGTCTTCGCTGTCGCCATCCGGCTCCCATTGATCCTCGGTTCTGGCAATGGCTGCTTCCAGCGCTTCTATTTTGGCGCTCAGACTGTTGGTGGCATCCTTGGAGGGCTCGGGCGCTTCTGGTTCTTTATTGGCTGGGTCTTCACGATTCACGATGTCGCAGGCGCGCAGCAACATCGGTTTGACCGACGCATCAGCAGTATAGGTCTTTTCGGCTTCGGCCTCGTTTTCCGGCCCGTCCTGAATGCTTGACGTTCCGCCAACACGCAGCGCCTCGGTCAGGACCAATCGCCCGGGCTTGCGGGCGATTGACGGTGGCATCACGTCGGAGTTGTTCTGACCTTTTTCACCGACCAGCCGTTTGATCGAGGACAACACGTCCTCTACTCTGCCGTTCACGACTTTATCCGTCATTGTTCTCTACCGCTCTATCCTCAGGATTGAGTGTAGCCAAACAAACCGGGTGTCACAACAGGTAGTATTGGCCGTTAGTCGCGGCGCAACGCTTTGAGAACACGATCCAGGTCCCGGCTTTGTCTGCTGACCTGAGCTGGCGCTTTCTTGACCAGGTTGTAGTACAGCGTCGGGTCATAGATCTGAACCGCCAGCCCCAAACGTTCAGCCGTCAGCAAACCTTGTGCCTGCAACAGCTGATAGGCTGCGCGCGACCGCTCGATGCGCGAGGCAACCAGTGCCAGCTGCGCGTCCAGCAAGTCTTGCTGCGCATTCAGCACGTCCAGCGTGGTCCGTGCGCCCAGCGTGGCCTCTTCGCGGATACCGTCAAACGCAACCTGCGATGCACGTACTCGTTCGGTCGACGCCCGCAAGCTGGCTGTCGCCGCCTGGAACCGGGCATATGCTTCGGTCACACCCTGCGTGATGTCTTTCTGTACGTTCAACAGGTTGGCCCGGGATGCGTCCCGCGTTGCCATCGCCCGACGCACGTTCGCAGCCAGTCGGCCACCAGCGTAGATCGGCTGGTTGAAGTTCAGCGAGACCGATGCGTCTTCGATGTTGTCATCGTTGTCATAGCTTTCCGTGATGCCCGCATCTGCGTTCAGGCTGACGTTTGGCCCCAGGTTGGCGCGCTGCTGCGCAACGATCAGATCAAACGCACGCACCTGATGCTGCGCCGACAGGATGGCCGGGTGATTGCGCTGCGCCAGACTTACAGCCTGCGCCTCCGAGCTTGGCAAATTCGGCAGGCTCGGTTGACCCGCAGTGCGGCCCGGTGATTTGCCGACAGCGTTCACATATTCGGCCTGCGCTGTATCCAGGTTACCCCGTGCAACAGCCAGATCCGCCTGCGAGCTTGCAAGCTGAGCTTGCGACAGTGCGACGTCAGTCCGTGTTACCTCACCCACATCAAACCTGTCCTGCGATGCGCGCAGTTCTTCGGCTGACACGTCGACGTTGTTCAGACGAATCTGTACGGTTTCTTCCTGAAGAAGAACCTCAAGATAGGCGTTTGCACCGCGGAACAGCACCTGTTGCTCAATGTCCAGCAGGGTTTGCCGCGTCGAAAGCACAGTTTCCTGTGCGGATTGTTTGCCCAATATCGCCGCGCCGCCGTCGTACAGCAGCTGGCTTAGTGTCAAGCCGGTGAAAAAGTTATTTGGTTCGGTGCGTGTCACCACGTTGTCGATGTTACGGCGGTTGTAGTCACTGCTGATCGCAACCGTCCAGTTGATGATCGGCCGCAGCGCCGACAGTGCGATTGCGACGTCTTCGTCCGCTGCCCGCAACAATGCCCGGTTCTGCTCTAGCAAACCACTTGTGTTATACGCGCCGATGAAGGCGTCGGTAATATTGTCGGCCCATGCCGCACGACCTGGTACGAAGCTGAGTGCGACCCCTGCAGTCAGCGCCAGCGCCTTGACCAGCTTTCCTCCCGCCATAGAACTCATAACGAAATCCTCTCAAATCAAAATTACGCTGCCCTGCCGACAGTTTGCGTGTTTATGTTCAACTAATCAAGGCAGCAGCGCAAACTGCCGTCAAACTATAGCGAAAATACACGGTTTGTGGAAAATGCCTGTAAAATCGGTGCATTGGCGTTAAACGCGTCCCGCCATGTTACCCGATCGCCAGATTTGTGGCCGATGCGAACCGTTCCAAGCGCACCTTCGACGAAGAGGCACGCAATACGGCCGTGATCTTTGAGCTGCGCGATCAGCGTCTCGGGCGCATGCTCGACCCCGCCCTGGATCATTATGACGTCATACGGCCCATGCTCTGCCGCGCCCTCTTCGAACGGGCCTACATGGACAATCGCGTTGTCCGCTTCGGCCTCCATCAGGACGTTCTGCGCCTCGGCGGCAAGGCTTTCGTCCTGCTCAACGGCAACAACCAGCTGCGCCATACGCGCGGCTACGGCGGTTGAATACCCCAAAGCCGGGGCGATATCCAAAACCGCCTCATCGTTCGATATGTTCAATATATCCAACATCTTGGCCAGTGTCCGCGGCTCAAGAAGGCACCGCCCATCGCCCAGATCCAGAACACCTTCGACATAAGCCGCCTCACGCTGTGCATCCGGCACAAAGTTCTCGCGCTTGACGGTTAGCATCGCGTCAATGATGGGAAATTTGGTAACGTCAGAAGGCCGTATCTGCGTATCGACCATCGTCCGGCGGCGGGCTGCGAAATCTGTCATTGGATCGCTCATTCTGTTCCCTTGGGTGATCAGGTTTTGCCACATCCTTGAAAAACCGGCAACGGCCCTGATGCGGAAACTTTTCAATCATCTCAGGATACAACGTCGCAACCAAAGCCGAAGTTGAAAACTGACCCGGAAATTTGCGCTCCCCCCTCTGGACGCCCCTGCCGAAAGCTGTTAAAACGCCTGTCACACCACAGCAAGTATTTGATTTTACTTGAAAAGGCGAGTTGGCGGAGTGGTGACGCAGCGGATTGCAAATCCGTGTACACCGGTTCGATTCCGGTACTCGCCTCCAAATCTTTTTCCCCTTAAAAACAAGCGTTTTTCTGCAACAGTTGGGCGGAAAAGGTTAGGACAAACGGAGAACAGAGTTTTCGTCTGTGACCGCCGAAAACCGTCTGTAACCGCCCCTGTCGCGGAAAGTTTGCGGAATGAACTGGCACAATTGTTCCCAATCAATACGTTGGATGGACCCGGATGCAAAAACGTCTTTGCCCCAATAGCAGTTGACCATTTGACAGGACACTAGCCGTGAACAGACCCACGAGTACACTGAAGGCCGAGGCCCTTGCACTCATCGAAGCAGCCCTCGACGTGAAGTTCCGGGACGATGCCCTTCGCTCCGCGCTTCAGGCAGCGGCCGCCTTGGCCCAACCTCAGAGCGCAGCCGGTAGAAGCCATCTAGAGTATGAGAAACTTGCCCCAGGCGGGAAGTTGACTTGCAAGGCCAACCCGGGGCTTCTGATGCGTCATGGTCGCCGGGACGGGCGAGTCTGGTTCTTCCGCTACCGCAACGATGTTGGGTTGGAGAAAGAATTGAAGCTGGGCGCATTCCCCCGCGACCTCTCTGTAGCTGAAGCCCGAGTAGAAGCACAACGCCTACGGGAACTTCACAAATCCGGGCAGTCCCTGACCCTGACGGAACCTGAAATCACTTATACGATGATGGATCTCTGCGATCAGTACATCGCAGAATATGCACTGGGTGTTAATGCCCATACCGGGGAGCCAATCAAGCGGTCGGGCAAGGAAGACGCCCGACTCCTGCGACGTCACATTATCCCACATCACGGCCAGACCCCTGCTACCGAGTTTGATGGCGACACCATTCGTAGCATTCTGGCGGCGCTTTCAAATAGCGCACCGCGCGAGGCCCAGAAGGTCCGGGCGGTTCTGTCGACAATGTTTAACGTCGCCTGCGGTCGAACGGCAAAGATCGCCTACCCCAACGGAGCATGGCTTCCGCAAGACCACCACAACCCAACCGATGGCGCGATGGCGCCCGCACACACGGCCAAGACCTTCCGCCCCGAAGCAGTCCAAATGAAGACCTTCTTGGAAGGATTGGAAAAAGAAGTTTACGGCGACGCCCTGCGCCTGCAACTCCTGACGATGACTCGCGTGGGCGAAGCTGCGCAAGCGGCATGGGCGGAAATCGATCTAAACAATGCCCTCTGGCATCTGCCGAGTGCGCGGGCCAAAAACAAACACGGATATACGATCCAACTTTCCAATCAAGCTGTGGCCCTCCTGAAGCGCATCAAGGATGCCCAGCCGGAAGGAACCGAGTTCGTATTCCCAGCCCCACATGATCACACCCGTCCCGTCGCCAAAGCCAATGCCATTCGCGGGGCATCACGCATCCGCAAGAACGCCCACCTTCCCGATGGCTTCTCCACTCACGCGTTGAGACATGCTGGGCTCACATGGCTGAAAGAGAACCTCTGCCCACTCGACGTGCGGAACGCGATCACCAACCACCGAACCAAAGCACAGAACGAAGTGGTCGATGGTGGCTACACCAAAACCGCAGACTTTAGTGATCTCTCTCGAGATTGGTTACAACGCTGGGCACACCATATCGACGCCCTGCAAGGTCAGAACGTTGTCAAATTGAACCCGACTCGGCTCTCGAGCAACTGACAGCGTTTTGATACCGATCTCTGATATGACTTCGCTCCTGTCACAGAGGTAACAGATTGTAACCATCTGCCAATTATATACTTTTCCCTTGTGCGCGCCGGCGAACGTTGCAATACTCCGGTCACGAATTTTGTGATTTGGGCGGCGGTACTAGCGCACCGACCAATGAAAAAAGAGCCATTATGGTGATCCCGAACAAGCCCGCCGGGGGTGACGAGATAGGACAGGAAGTCCGAACTGCATACTGACAGGCAAGCGCGTCAGTCCCTGCCGAAGCGTATCGCAAATCCTTAAACCTAGTCTGTGAGGGGATTTCGCTATGGATGCGATACACAAACACGACACCACACCTTTCTTTGACGCTGCGCGCGATGAGTTCCTGCGCGACGCAACGGTAGCCGAAGCCCGCAAAATTATGGGCTGTGGCGCTACGGTATTGTACGCGATGATCAATCGCAAAGAACTCAGTGCGTATAAGATCGGCAGCGCGACCCGCATCCGCAGAGCGTCGCTGAATGCGTTGCGCAATGTTCCTTTTGGGTCGGAATGAATAGATATGGACATCATCGACTTCAACCCGCAGCGCAACTGCACAGACAGTCCTGTCACCAGCCAAAAACGACCTGGCGGAACCCGCTTTGACCAACAGTTCACACGCAGACCTGCCGATTTGTATCCGACCTATGACGCTTGCCATGTGGTCCATGCTCTCAAAGATTATCAGTGGCTTCCGCCACGGCTCTGGGAGCCACACTCAGGCGAAGGCCATCTGACCGACGCTTTGCGGTCCTACGGCCACGAGGTGTTTGAGTCCGACCTTTATCCCCGTCGCATAGGAACCAAGCAACAAGACTTCCTGAAGGCGGCAGAGCCGCCGGAAGGCATCGGTGCGATTGTAATGAATCCTCCGTTCAATGCGATTGACGCCCACCTGACGCATGCGCTGTCGCTAATGATGCCCTTGGGCGGTGTCGTTTGCCTTCTCTGCCGATCTGACTGGGCATTTGCCGCTAAGCGCGAAGAGTTTTTGACCCGAGAAGATCATGCGGGAGAGATTTAGTTGCTATGGCGCCCGCGATGGGTGCCGGTAGACCAGACTAAGCATCAGGGTCGTTACAATTACTGCGTACAGCTTTGGGACGCATCCCCATTCGCCCCTCCCACCGGAACGAAGATAATCGGTACGGGACGCAAGCAGAGGGAGCCGAAAGAATGAGATACCTTACACATAGCCTGCGCATTAAATCGCAGCTTTCAAACGCCAGAGCCTTTGGACGAATTTTGGAGTGTGCAACAATCGCTGCGATTGAAGGCGCTGCTTCGCATGGATGGAGCGAAATGGGCTCACGGTCGGACAGCCCAAGCCTTAGATCGCGGTCGAACACCACAACCCCTACGCAAACCTCATTTCAATCGGCTGATTTGCCGAAACCCGAATTCTCAGTAGGTGTAGTCACATGACCGACCAGAACGAGAAAATGCCGTCGAATCCGGGCGCTCGCAAAATTCTTGACCACCGCGGCATCGAATTGGTCGTGCTGGAAAAGACGGATGGTCTACCTTTCACCAAAACAATCCGGCGGGAAAATTCCGGGGGAGACTGGCAGTCCGAGCAAGCCCCGAAAGCACTATCTTATATCAACGCCAAGCGCGTGAAGCTGTCTGAGACGGATACGCTTGCCGACGCCGCGCGCATCATCAAGGGCCTGAACAAGTTTCAGGCTCTGTCGATGGGGCGGCTTCCAAAGGGTGTGCCTGATGACACAGACGTGCCTGTCGTTCTTCAGGGGACGCAAGGGACTGGGGAACACGGTCGGGACTACGTCCACCGCACGGCGGAGGATTTCGCCTACGCAACGGGTGTACCGGCGCTTCAACCTTTCGACTTCGACGAAAAGTCATACCCGAGGCACATAAGGGACCGGGTGAAGGCGCTGGGTGGGCCGTGGGAGGCCGTCTGCCATGCCGTGCCAGAACTAAAGGACGTGGAGGTTTTGCGCCGCCCCAGCACGTCTTCCGGTATCATCGACAACCGGGATGGTGAGACTTACCCCGGCGGCGGTGAGCATGCATACGTGGTCCTGTCCGACGGTCAAGACGCAGAGCATTTTATGAAGACTGTTCGGGACCGACTTTGGGAGGCGGGACTTGGGTATGCCCGGGTTGTTGGCGGTGGTCGCGCTTTGAAGTGGTCCATTATTGACCATACAATATGGATGCCGCAGCAACCGATTTATGAGGCCCCGCCGACATTGGATCCTGCGGAGCATCTGAAACAGACCGGACGCATGGGACAGCTTCAGCGTGGCGCGGTGAAAGTCTTCGACGTGAAGACCCAACTAAAAGAAGCTGCGGCGGGCAAGGTCGCGCAACTTTGGGACGCGGCGGTGGCTTCATCAGAGATTCAGGCCGAGATTACGCGCCGCAAAGATAAATGGGTCGCGGAACGCGCCCAGAGCCACGGCGTGACCATTGCACAAGCACAGGCATCGCTGGCTTTCATCATGGAGTACCGCAAGCTGGACTTGGCGGAACAACTGATACCGCTGAACGACAGCAAACTGGGTAAGCCGACAGTTCTGGACGTGCTGGAAAACCTAACTTCGTGGGATGGAGTCCCGATTGCCGATCCGATTGAGGGACCGGGCTACGGACGCCAGACTGCCAAGATATATGCAAATGCCGCTGTCGGTCGTCCCAAGATCAATTCCAAAGCCCACGGCGGCATTCTTTACGACATGAACGACTACGCAGCGGAGGACATTGCGCGGGCCGTTCAGGGCGGACTGGACCTCGACCGTGTGGTTCGTGTGCTGGGAGTGCCGCAGGGGGTCGTGACAGAGGCTCTGGCGCTACTGGTCGGACGCGGTGTGTCCGTGAATGCCCGGGCCAAGGAGCAGGCTCTGCGGCGCTCACAGGTGGAAACCATTGCACGCGCGGCGCAAGCCGTTGTGGAGTTCGGCGAACAGCCTTTGCCGGGATTCGATGCGCCTGACCCCGCGCATCTGGACGGGTTGCGCAAGATTGCGGCGAAGCAAGAGCCCGAAGGTGCGCCGCTTTCTGTGGGCGAGTGGCTGGGGGCGCAGAAAGCGCGGCTGGCCGAGGCAAACCGGGCATTGGTTGCTTTAGGGACCGGTACTGCGGATGGATTGTCCAGCACAGACAAAGGCGCGTATGGCCCGCTGGGCGTCCAGAGCATGGCGGATTTCATAGACAGCGTTAAGCCCCGCAAATCGGTGGTGAAGCCGTTAGGCTGGTATTGCCAGACCGTGAACGCGGTGACTGCCAACCCAAATGGCGGCAAGACGGCCATTGCGTTGGAAGTGGCGTTTGCAGTGGCACTGGGCGAAGTGTTTCACGGGCGGCAGTTGGAACCGATGCCCGTCTTGTATTTCGCGGGGGAGAATTACTCGGACGTGCGTGCGCGGATTGTGCTGATGTGCCTCGAACGCGGGATCGACCCGAGGAACGTCCCAATTGATATTCGTAAAGGCGGTTTCAGTTTCGCAGACCACGCCGAAAAGGTTCTGTTCTACACCAGCCAGAAAAACTACGGGCTAATTGTGGTGGACACGCTGGCAGCGCATTTCAGCGGTGAAAGCGAAAACGACAACACACAGATGCAGCGGTACTTCGACAGCTTCGGCAGGGTCGCCAACGGCCCGGGCAATCCTGCGGTGGTGGTGCTGGCCCATCCCTCTGCTGAATGTGCCAAGTTGGAACCGCAGCGGCGGCTTCGGGAAATGCGTCCGCGTGGTGCGTCTTCCTCTTGGGGCGCGATTGACAGCAACCTGAATGTTGCAGTGCTGCCGGGCGGTATCGTTCAGGCGCATCTCAGCAAGCGCCGGTCCAAACCCGTGCCGGACGTATATTTTCGCCTGAAGCCTTTGTCCGACCCATCCGTGATTGATGGGGACGGGGATGTTGAAGAAAGCGTCCGGGCGGAACCTATGACGCGAGGTCATGCACAGTTCGCCGCTGATGATCTAGGAACGCGCATTTTGAAAGAAATTCAGAAAGACGCGGCGGTGTCTGTCAGAGGGCTCACGGATGCCCTTGCGGCGGATGGACAGAACGTTGCGCGCGGGACAATGCAGAACAAGTTGAACGATCTGCGAGAGGACGGACTGATTGATGTGACCGGCAAGAACCGCACCGTCCGCCGGTTCTTGACGCAGGCCGGTCAGGCGCGGTTGGACGAAGTAGACGAGTTTTGATGCCTGGCCTTACCTGCAAAACACGGACTGTTCAAATTCCAATACTACATCCTTCGAATTTTTGGACAGTCCACCTAGGGGAGGAAACTTTAGGTTTCCCTCTAGGGACACTGTCCATGCGTGAACACCATATTTTTATGGCTCAAATGGGTAGAACCCGGCATTTGGACAGTCTTTTGGACAGAACACGAACAGCGCTTCTCAAAGTCAGCAAGAAGAAAGCCGTTTGGACAGTCGGAGACACTAACCTTAGGTTGGCTACAGTTCAGTCGCAGATCAGATACACAAAGTTCCTTGGTCATAGACGGCTGCCAACTGAAAACTGACAGCTCCGAACAGACTGGACGATCTATAGTATCCTGAAGTCCCGTAAACCGATCAGAATACTTGAAATTTCCAATCCCTCCTCCGGCACATGCAATGGCGCTTCGACCCCGCAATGTGGCATACTCCAAACAACAGGCAATCACACATAGCGACGCCATAAACAGAGAAAGGGATGAGTGAGGCAATAACGGTGTCTAAGAACCCCACAGCCGCCCCCAAGCGGACCCCGCATCCCAACACCCTGCGGGCCTTGGAAGAAAACCGGCGCAGGACCCAATTCGGCGGGCCTGACTCGCCAGCGACCTGTGCCCGCGACACCTGTGGCAGAGCCGCATGGGGCAAATCTCCGGGCGGTTTCTGCTGGTATCACTCAGGCAACGTCAAAGAAAAACGGGAACCGCGCACCTCCGAAAACGGAAAGAAGAAGCGCGAACTGAATCGATCCCGCAAGATGGCCCGCAGAGACCTTGACCATGAGCCACCGACTCCTCAAGAACTGCGCTTTGCGGCAAACATGGTCCCGAAGCTGAATGACCCTTACGACAGGCCCAGACTGGAAATGATTGTGCGTGATGTTTTTCGAAACCGCATCGACCACAGGTCCTACCGCGCCCATCTAGAGTTGCTGTTGAACCGATCCTAGCTTCAAATACACATTATTCAGGTCATGGACCCTAGAGCGACATTGGAGGGCATTTCACCAAGACTTTTCTAGGCTGAAGCGCCCGGTAAGCACTGTGAAACGACCTTTTCTGCGGAATCTGCTCTAGAACTCAAATCACACCAGTGTAATTGATAATAAGATTCAGTGGCTTATTCGCCTAAACACCCAGATTGCTCACGGACTTCATCTCCGTGCACATATCGAACCATGCGCAGAGCTGCATATCGGCACCCGTCCCCTGGCCACCCCCTGATCACCACAATCGGATGCGAGCACCAAAGCCGCACAAAATATGACTCCGAATTTTCACGTAACAGATTGTGACCTGGTAACTTCAAGTCGCCCAGCTGCGGCTTTGAGCTGGAAAGTCTGTTTCTTAACGCAATCAGAGTCTTGGTAAGATGGCAAATCTGTCCGAGTTGCGTGACGAAGGCGACCAATGCGGGTACGGCGAACATCATGACTCCAGGTTGGCCTAGTCGCTCAACATTATGCGGCGCTGCGGCACGATTTCCCGAAAGCGGTCGTTCAGAATAGTCAAAATGGCCGAAATTCAATCCATACAGCGACTGGAAAAGAAAGTTCCGAGCCCTAAGCCTTGAGATTGAAGGAGCTGCCCATTTCAGTCTGTCCAATGGGACGGCCTGTAATCCGAGGGGTTTTAATAGGACGAACCGGCATTCCTTCGTTCTCAGCAGCTTGGACAGCGAAAGTATACCGAGAACCGTTTCCGCATCCTCGCGGTAGGGCTCGTTGATCTGATGATATGTCGTCTGCCTCAGAGATGAGCGACTCCGAGTAGAGGTGCCGAAGTTGAGTCTCTGAAACGCCATCCGCTTCCATAATCAATTGCACCATGGGATCGGCCAAAAGTTGGTCGAGCAAGAACTGCGACAACTGCTTTGAAGACAATTTATCCTTTGCGCGGGCTCTCTCCAAATCAGTAAGAGAAACGGTCAAGGTACGCGCCAGACCGGGGTAAGATTTCCGTGGATGCAGACAGATTAACACCGAGGCCTTCCAGGCTTCTGGGTCCGAATAATCTGGTGGTGCGGAAAGCTCAGTTTCTATGTCGTACTCGCCTGCCGGGAGTAATTCGTCGAAGCCAGGGAAAGTAAACGGCCTGGAAAAGACTGCGATTGTCTTGCTGATTATCTGGTTCATTTGGGTAATTCTCCTTTGCTGATACCGCTCGCTCGGAGATGCAGACAAGAACAAGCCACCCACTCCCGGCAGGGTATTATCAGTTTTTAAGGTTTAGGCTTTGGTTTTTCGGGGAC
Source organism: Ruegeria arenilitoris (assembly GCF_013035315.1). Taxonomy (GTDB): domain Bacteria; phylum Pseudomonadota; class Alphaproteobacteria; order Rhodobacterales; family Rhodobacteraceae; genus Ruegeria; species Ruegeria arenilitoris_D. The sequence continues at coordinate 85,042 of NZ_WQHP01000003.1, forward strand.
GACGTCAGGCGCTTCAGACGTAACTTCTTTTTTCGGCGCGTCCGCATCGTTTTCCTTCAGTGCGGCAGCCGCTCTGGTCGTCAGGTCTTTGAAAGACATCATTTTGATCCTTTGATTGTCCGCAACACCCACGAGCCCAGATAGGGTGTGAAAAGTGAATGCGGCTACGTCCAATATAGGGATTGGGTGCCTCATTTACTACGTAAAGCCGTAGAATAAGACGGATGGCTGAAGCAGAACCGAGGCGGCGGCACCTTGGCGCGCTATTTTCGATTCGAGTATGGGCGATCAGTGTTCGCTGCGTTGCAGTCAACCAAAGCGCTATCACCATGGAAGACTTTTGCTACATCGGGTGCAGCCATGCCGCGCGAGAGCGCGCCATACTTCATTCTCAGCTTCACCTCGCCACCAGGGCGAAGCAGCCAATTGGTGTTTTCTACAACGATATGATCACTGGTGGCTCCGACGAACGTGACGCCAGCAGGGAATATTAGACCCGCCGCATCAGTGTCCTGGAGTCCGATCGCAAGGATCGACCGAGTATTCGAAGGACTGTCTAAAGTCACACACTGCATTGAAGGTATAGGATAATTCATTTGCAAGGGATTTGGATTTGATTTGGTCTTCGTTTCGATCACTTCCGCCCAAAGCGTAAAAACATCTGTGTAAAGCCCGTCGATCGCGTATCCCGAAACGGGATCGGTACCCAGCAGGATGGCCTCACCCAGACGCAGGTTGTTGATCTTTCCGGTCGCCCCCTTGCCAAGCGCCCATGGCAAACTGGCAGAGCCGCCGCCTGACACTGTTTCCAGAGCGGGTCCACTTGCAAGTTCGGTGTCGGCGGCAAGCGACGAAAGCAATTCCATTGCCCCTGCAGAGGGTGCCACATGACCCAGACAGGCAAAATTTGCGCCAATCCCCTTCAGAGAAATCCCTTCCATTCTAAGAATTTGAGACACAGTGCTTTCAAGGTGTTCAGGCAAGATGCCATCCCGCATATCCCCCATTTCCACCATCAGGATAATATTGTGAGTAATGTTCTTCCCCAGCGCCTCGATGGCCAGGCTGGCGATAATGTCCATCTCAGTGTTGAAGCTGACATCGCAGTTATCAAGGACTTGCGCGACCTGGCTCAGCATGGGCGTTCGGATCAAGGATATGGAGCACGAGATTCCAGCATCGCGCATACGCATGATATTGCTGATCCGCGCGTCCGCCAGCCCTGTCACGCCACCTTCAAGCATAGCATTCGCAATCTCAGGATGACCGCAAACGGCTTTTGTCACACCTGTCACCGATATTCCGCGGGGTCTAAGGTGGTCGACCAGGAACCGTGTGTTGTACCGAATTTTGTCCAGATCAACGTCGATACGCAGCTTGCTCATTCAATCGTCGTAACACGTACGGGTTGCAGGCGCGGAAAGGCAGATAGAACCATATTCACCAAGTTTTTTGGAGGACGGTTCAATGCGTCAGTGACCGGGAGATACAATTTGCAGTTGTAGTCTGTGATGGCCTTTGAAATCTCAACATCATTCATTCCTTCATGGTTGATCGTCATGCCAATTACCTCTGTGTTCGCAAATGCCTCGATCAGGGTGATTTCATCGCAAGGGGCGGGCATAGTCATGTTGGGGAAATCACATCGACGTTTTCGTTTAGGCGCGTGTTGAAGAATAACTGCATGTGGCTGACTGCCTCGCAGAATGAAGGCTGATGTGCAAAAAGCCGGATGGCTTAGCGCGCCCTGGCCCTCGATCACTATTACATCCGGGTGCTCACCCTCGGATGCCGCAACGACAGCGCGCTCAAGTTCGCCACAACAAAATTGCGGCGGCACCGAATCCATCGCGACACCATACTTGGCGCCCTGCATCAAGCCAGTTTGGCCGGTGCTGACCAAAACTGTTTTGATCCCATGCGCGTTAAGTGCGCCGGTCAGGATTGTCGCGGTTGTACGCTTTCCAATTGCACAATCGGTGCCGAACACCGCGATGCGGATCGCCTGGACGTCTCCAATACTGCCATCTAACAGGCGCAGGTCGGGATTTGGCCGCGGCTTGCGAATGTCGCGTATCGTGACATCGTGAATTTTGGCAAATCCGGCGAGCTCCTTGTCATCGCTAAGAAATTCATGCAGCCCACTGACGATGTTCATTCCGAGCGTTATCGCATCCAAAACAACTTCGCGATCCTCAAGGGACATTCTGCCGCTGGCCGGCGCCATTCCGTAAATAAAAGTGTCGGGGATCGTAGCTTCATTAGCGACGGCGGCATCAAGATCATCGAAGATGGGAACCTGATTTGCGATATTATCAAGCACTTTGCCACTGTCACAACCGCCATACGTGCTGTCGATCACCGAAAGAACGCGATAGGCCTGTGAATGTCGAACGAGACCATTAGCCGTCTTGCCATCGATCTTTGCGAAGTTTCCTTCGCAATACACAATTGCAGTCGGTGTATCTGTCACGAGTGTCTTGCGGTGAAGCTCTGGAAAAACTGCTTGTTCAGGCGCCAGCTTTTGCGCGTCGCTGGCAATGAACTGCTTGGCATCCGACGCAATGGGTACGGGTTTCATATTTGTTCCTTTTTAGAGTGTGAAACGCGCGTCCTTGGTAAGGACGGGCAAAAATTGTGAAGTTTGGGAAAGTGGGCTTTCTGTCTGAATTCTCACTGGTTCAGAACACACAGCCCTTCTGATCGATGATAGTTTTTGTGGCATTGCCACCCATTGCCGGATCGGTCGATATGGGCATTTGCCGGTAGCTCGATTGCATTGCAGCGATCACCGGACGCCTCGTAGCCACGTTCGCATTTCCATCCAACTCCATGGATCGCGTCATCGTAGAAAGCATTTTCAGGCACAAAGACGGCATCGCACCGTCCGTCGCGCTCAAAATACCCACGCTCGCACGTCCAGGGACGCCCGCTGGTTGATGCGTTCAGAAAAGCGTTTTCCGGCACCGCTACTGCCACGCATGCTTCTCCGTCTTTTTCGTAGCCACGGTTGCAACGCCATGCAGATCCATAAGTGCTATTCGTCAGGTAAGCATTATCCGGCACCACGATTTTCTGGCAGCTATCGTCTACTCTTGTGTATCCACGCAGGCACCGCCACCTCTCACCTGATGGATCGAGATATCCACCCTCAGGCACAATCACTTCAGTGCATGAGGTGCCGCCAACTTCAACAAAGCCATGCATACATGCCCACCCTGAGCCATAGGTTCTGTTTGTGGGGTAGGCATTTCCCGGCACGACAATGGCCACGCATTCTTCGCCTTTCAACCGATAGGACAAATCGCATTTCCAACCGTCGCCATACTTTTTGGGATGCGCGTTATCCGGGATCGAATTTGTTTCGGCCGATGCGGGACTTGATGAGATAAAGGAGCCCGCCAAACTGCTGAAGACGACAACAAACAACGCAGCCATTAAGTGAGCGCAAAACCGGTACTGATTTTTTCGATTTGCCCTGATGCAAACGGCGTTGTCCGAATGTTGAGTGATTGAGTTACGATCCATCCAGGTTCAGCCCCTCGATACAGGCCTGCGCCAGGTCTTTGTTAGGAGTTTGGGATCCCGGCACCGTTGCCCAGCCAGCCGCCATGACGGCATCCTTCTGCTTGAAAGAAGAAGCCTCTTTGATCGTCGTTATTTTTTCGGCGCGTTGGGCGTCAGTTCTCGCCATGTCGACGCAGACCGGAACCAACGCAGCGATTACATTGTCGCGGGACATGGCGTTGGCCATCTTGTCCGCGCTACCGCCGGTCATCCATCCACCCCATGAAAATCCAACGACGCCTACGAAAACCCCGCCGATCAGAGCACCGTAGATTCCGGGTTTAAGCCATTCGGGCGTGTTCATAATCTATTCCTCCTGCGGGGAAAGCGCCGCATCGCTGTCATTGTTAGATGTGGCCAAGGTCTGGTCGTGCTTAAGCGCCAGTTCAAAATCTTCTGGGTCAATTGGGCGCATTTCCGTGCGGCCTGGCTTGCTGCCTTTGCCCCGAACTGTCAGGTAGGTTCCGGTTCTGCGATAGGCTTCGAAACTCAGGCCCTGCAGTAGCTCTTCTTCGACAACTACTTCATACTCGCCTGCAGGAAGTACATCCGGGTAGCCGGACAAAGAGAACGGATTTGAAAACGTCACCAAAGAACTGGACGATCTTGTGCTCACCTTTGTCCTCCATTTAGTTTGTTGGATCTTCCCCGCGCAGTCTGCCGCGGTACACGCTCGTAAGCGCCGCGGTAGTACTGGCGTTGTAATTTAGAATAATGTGCAAATGTCAGGCGCGCGCTGATCGATGTTAGTCGGCGGCCAATGACCTGAGATTTTATTGGAATCTCAAATGCATTTGGTGCCCGAGGATCAGGCACACTGCCAAAAATTGACTAACCTGCGTCAGTGCAACGATGTTTGGATTCCGGCAACGTGATGTGTGTTGGCGGGATATTTGCTGGCGTGTTCTTAACGAGTAATTGAGAAGCGCAGGAAATCCAGTACCGCAATCGGACTGTATTTATCTTGCGCTTCTTTTTCAGTGAAATCCCAAATCTGCCGAAGCGAATTCCGTCTCTAACAGGCAACGATCATCAAAATCCCGGCATCGCTGTAGGGGTGAACTTATTGCTTCAACAGTGGCCCGGCCTGATCCAGATAAGTGGGGTCAAAACCGGCCAACGTCACCAGTCCTTCATAATCATCAAATACCACTTGCCCGGATTGAAAAGTAACCAGCCCCTTCTCCCGCAGTTGCCGTAGGACACGATTAACATGTACGGCACTCAGTCCCAGTGCATCGGCAAGGTGGTATTGTGTCAGTGGGCAGGCGTATCCCGTCTTGCTTGCCATCCCGACCTGAGACAGCCTCACACCAAGTTCCAATAGAAAATGCGCCATGCGCTCACCCGCATCTCGCCGTCCTATGTTGACCAGGTGCTCAACCACCATCGCTTCATCTCGAGAGACCGCCCAAAGAATTGCTGTCGCCAGCCGGGGCGTTTGCGCAAATGCGTCCAGGAGATCATCCACTACTACTTCAATGGCTTGGATTTCCATGATTGGTTCTATGCTGTGATCCGAGGTGTGCAGCAGAACGCTTCGCAAGCCCAGAAAGTCACCCGGTATTTGGAAATCGACGATCTGACGCGACCCGTTAGTCTGGGTTTTGTAGGAACAAACCCAGCCCGAGGCCAGAATGTAGGCAGCCTGCTCTGATTGCCCTTGATGCACAAGGTCACGTCCGGCTTCAAAGGTTCTGCGACGCTTGTGCAGGCGTGCCAATGCCGCAAGTTCAACCTCAGTAAGAGCGACGAAGTTTGAAAGCTTTCGGGTGAGTGGACTGTTTTTGATAGTGCGCAAGTGTTCTTCCTTCATCGATGAGCAGCCCGCGAAACTATCCGACGCCAAGACTGCTTTCGATCAGTTAAGTATACAGCAATCTATGCCAGTATGATGCAATTCATTGTGGCGCTTCCTTGCTTGGACGCCTGTTAAAAAAGGACGTCTACCATGGCTGACCGGCAAGACCACTCTGGAATGGCCGCACTCTCAATTTGTGAAGCGCTTTTGCTTGCAATCAAAGATCGTGAGCTCCTGCCCGAACATGAAATTGTGGGAGTTCTGCGTGACGCAGCCGCTGCCCACGAAACAGCGGTCGGCAATAACGATGAAAAGGATATGCACCAGGCCGTCGCCTTTCTCATTAACCGGATCATTGCTTCCGGCTATCGGGTTCGGCAGTAGCATAAAGTCCCGTATCGGAAAAACAAGATTATGCTCGTCAAAAAAAGCTTAACAGCAAGAAGACACAAAATTGGCGTCTCGTTTCTAATCAGTTCAAACACGAAGCAAAAACCAATGTTTCAATACTTGCCATATCCCGCGTCTTGCTCGTCCGACCGAGCCGCGGCGAAGGTACGGTTCCCGTTAACGCAAATACAACGGCTGCGAATGACCTGATTGGTGACACTTGCCGCGACGCAACAATAAGTATGCCGCGACCGCGAGCAAGTGCTGCTTTAGCGAAGGCTCCAGATCGAAAGACGGCAAAGCCAGCTTACCGTGAGTTCACCAAAGCCCAGATTTCGCTTGCGCAGCGAACGGCAGGAACGCAGGCAGCAGCAGCATCCGAGGGGTGCACTGGATGTCTCCTTTGGGCCGTCCGTGATGTATCCTCTCGCCATGCGACAGCTGATACTGCGTTGCCTCTGATGTCGGCAGGGAGCCCTTTTTGACCAATGCCGCGCGGTGTTCTAACCGGAGCAATCGGTGCATTTCGGCCATTGAACTTTGTTTGCTCGGAATGGATGTTGGAGTTCGTGTGAATTCCGCAGATGCAAGCCGGCCTAACAAATTCTCTGCACCGTTCTACGCATCTCCGTATAGTGTAGTTGTTGTGAAGTCGCAGGGGTTCGTATCGGCGGATAGCCACCCCGAAAGCGCAGTCAAGGAGAGGCGTTGCCATGAGATCGCGTAGTGACATTACCGCTCTGAAAACCCTGGTTATATCAGGCGGACACACGTTGTCGCTGGTCAGTGGCGATGTCGAAGACCGAGTTACATTTCAGCTCGAACGCTTAGTTTCGGAAGGACTGGCTACGCGAGATTCACCAAAATCCGGACAAGGTACAACATACCGCATCACCGCGTTGGGTAAAAAAGTATTGCAGGAATTTGAAGATGATCAAAAAGGGTGACGGTATGAAGCGGATTTTTTGCAGGATATTTGGGCACAAGTGGCGCGTTCGCTGGGCATCGACCTACCCCTTTCATCATTGTCTTCGCTGCGGGGTGGGTGGAGATATCCACTGCAATGAAGTTCACTAAAGGGGGGTAGGAAACACAGATCCAATCGCGCCATTGCTTCGAAAAGCAGCGAAAGACAGTGTTTGCGATTTCAGGATCTACCACTCAGCGGCCAATATGGCCGCTGAGTGGAGTTGCTTAAAAGCAATTTACTGCAATTGCAGATTTTCGGCGGACGTCTTGCCGCGCATCCGGTCTTCTTTCAGATCGAAGCCGACCTTTGCGCCTTCTTTCAGGCTGTCGAGGCCGGAGCGCTGAACCGCGCTGATGTGCACGAATGCGTCGCCGCTACCGTTATCCAATTCGATGAAGCCGTAGCCTTTAGTTTCGTTGAACCATTTTACTGTTCCGGTCGTCATGAGATTATCCTTTCAATGACATGTGCGCCCGCCGGGATTGGCCGGGGCTGTTTGCTGCGTTAGGCAGCAGGTTGGGTGAACTCACCAATATTGGAGAGCATTCGCATAAGACCGTCCTGCGCTTGGGCGGGGTCGATCTTGTGTTTTTGGTGCCCGTTCCGCTGACGCGTTGCGTGACCAACCGTTCGCGGTTTTGGCGACGGCGCAATTTTGGCAGCACAGGGCTTTTGCGGTTGTGCAACCCGACTGCGTTTCGCAGGCTCGGCTTGCGTTTCATCGCCATTTGGCAGCCTGTTGCCGATCAGCTTTTCGATATCCCGCAGGAGGGGCATCTCTTCGCGATCACACAGTGAAATTGCGGTGCCGGTTCTGCCTGCGCGAGCGGTCCTGCCGATGCGATGCACGTAGGATTCCGGCACATTCGGAAGCTCATAATTCACCACATGAGACACATCGTCGAAGTCGATGCCCCGTGCCGCAATATCGGTTGCCACAAGGACGGTGGTCGCCCCTGTCCGGAACCCCGCCATGGCGCGTTCGCGCTGAGGCTGGCTTTTGTTCCCGTGAATGGATGCTGAGTTGATCCCGGCGGCAAACAAATACTTGCAGACGTTGTCAGCCCCGCGTTTGGTGCGCGTGAAAACAACGGCGCGATGCACGTCCTTGTCCGACAGAATGTCTGCCAATACACGGCGTTTGTCCTGCTTGGCCACATGCCGGACGCTCTGCGCGATCCGTTCAATCGGCTTTGAAACAGTCGCCACCTGAACCTCTGCCGGATCGTTCAGGAAGTCATCAGCGAGTTTTCTGATCTGCCCCGGCATTGTTGCCGAAAGCAGTGCCGTCAGGCGAGCCTCGGGCAGTTTTGCCATGATCTTGCGAATGCTGGGCAGAAAGCCCAGATCCAGCATCTGATCAGCCTCATCCACCACAATGGCTTTGGTTGCGGACAGGTTGATAACGCCTGTGCCAAGGTGGCCGAGCAGGCGTCCGGGTGTTGCCACCACAATGTCCACACCGCCGCTGAGAGCCTTGATCTGCCCGCCGGGGCGTACGCCACCGACAACAAGTGTCGCCGTGATCTGGCTGAACTTGCTGTAAGCGCGGATGTTGTCCACGATCTGCGCCGCAAGCTCGCGCGTCGGCGTCAGGATCAATGTCGTGCACTGTTTCGGAGCGGGTTTTGATCTCTCACGCTCAATCCGATGCAACAGTGGCAATACAAATGAGGCGGTTTTTCCTGTGCCGGTCTGGGCAATGCCGATCACGTCGCGCTCAGATTGCAGCAGCGGAATGACCTTGGCCTGAATGGGCGTAGGGGTCGAATATCCTTGAGCCTTGATGGCCTTCAGGATGGGCTCGGCAAGGCCGAGGGTGTCAAATGTCGTCAAAAGCGTTTGGTCTCGTGCCATAAACGCGGTTCACCGCTATCGGCACTTGGTCTCTCTAATCTACTGGGAAGCTCGTATGAAATAGCCGCCGTCGTTTCGTTGCTCTCAAGGAGCTATTCAAGACAACGATCTGGGAATCACGGGCGAGAATACTTTGCCGCTGATTTGGTCATCCACACGCGGCGTTGCGACTCACCTACAGGGCAAAGGTTAAGAAAGCAACAACTCATTTAAGAGCAGACATTTGCCAAGGTTACGTTTGTCCGCAAGGCCGGAATAGCAAAGTCTTGGATTGAATGTCCGGTTTGCTGATTGCCGCCATGTCCTCGGCGAACGGAGTGGCGGATTTGTCCGCAACTCAAACATTGCTTCCACAAAATTTGCTGCGCTTTGCATGAACGACCGCTGTTTCTTCTGCGGCGAAGCTGGAAAACTTGGTCGACTGCGTCGCTGCATCCACGAACTTTTTGCGCAGATCGCTCGCGGCATGGGCTCAAGGCAGTCGCCTGAGGTTTTCGGCTAGATGTCAGCTAAGCGGCGTTCAGAAATCACTCAGCAATAGACCAGAACAAGCCAGCGTCAGTCTAGGATCTAACCGTCCCCCCTTTAAGAACCAGACGTTGATCCACAACCCTTAGCAACGGAATTTGGAACGAGGGCACTACTTGCAAAATCCATATTTTGATTCGTCTTAGGCGCGCAATCGCCGCTCTCTGCGGAAATTGGTCCATAAGAAACGCTAAAGTCCCATTCTGCGGAAAGTATTTTGTTCTTCGCGCGCCGGTACGTTGCAAAACCCCGGAAACAAAGGCATTTGTAACAATATGTGAATAAAGGCTCACCGCTTGCAAATCCGTGTACACCGGTTCGATTCCGGTACTCGCCTCCACTCCCTTGCAAAATCGTGTCAGTCGGCCCCGGTTCTCTGTGCGTCACACGGCCTCACGTCCCCGCGGAACAACTTCGTATCCGGCTTCTTCGGGTTCGTCGTCCTGCATTTCGGGCGGAAAGCCCGGCGCGCGGATGTCGAGGCCTGTAGCCTCTTCCAGACGTCGGATGATATTGGGAGACAGTTCACGTTCGCCAAAGCGTGCGATGCCATCTTCGAAAATCTTGATCATCAGAGGGTTGATCTCCAATGGCACACCTGCGCGGTCGGCGACTTCTTGGAATAGGCCGATATCCTTCTTTACCAAGTCCATTGTAAACGAGATATCGCGCGATCCATTCAGGATGACTTGGCTTTCCGTTTCGTGAACAAAGGACGTACCGGATGAGATTTTGATCGCCTCATAGGTCGTGTTTAGGTCCATACCTGCCGCCTTGGCCGTCACCAGTGCTTCGGCGCAGGTGATCAGGTTTGCGGTGGCCAGATAGTTCGTCAAAACCTTCAAAACTGATGCCGAACCCAGCTCACCCGTATGCAAGATGCGCCGCCCCATCGTGGTCAGAAATGGCAAAATCCGGTCGAAGGTCTCTCGGTCACAGCCGGCAAAGATCGAGATATTCCCCGTTGCGGCCCGGTGGCAACCGCCAGAGACCGGGCAATCCACCGCAGCACCGCCGCGTTCAATCACCATTGCCCCCAGTCGTTTGACCTCGGCCTCGTCGGTCGTGGACATCTCCATCCAGATTTTGCCCGGCCCGACCTCGGGCAGCATCTCTTGCATCACAGCGTCGGAAGCGGCGGGAGAAGGCAGGCAAGTGATGACCGCATCGCAATCGCGCATAAGCTGCGCTGGGTTTTCGGCTGCTTTGGCCCCCTTGGCCACAAAGTCCTGCACAAGGTCCGCGCTCAGGTCATGTACGGTCAGATCAACCCCATTGCGCAGCAGCGACCCCGATAGCTTTGCTCCGACGTTTCCCAACCCGATAAAGCCAACTTTCATAATACCCTCCGGCGGCTGTGCATTGATTTGTTCGCAAGTATCCACATTGCGTTTTCAAAAATGAAACGAATAATAATCGAAATAATGACCAAAAATTATTGGTGATAAATGGATCGACTTCCCAACCCCGCATGGCTGCGCAGCTTTGAATCTGCCGCACGGCATCTGAACTTTACCACCACCGCGAAAGAGCTTGGCCTAACCCAGACTGCAGTGTCGCTACATATCCGATCTCTTGAGGCTGATCTGGGCCAGAAGCTATTCACTCGAAACGCGCGGCGGCTGGAACTAACCGAACTGGGCCAATCCTATGCTTTGACCGTGCGACGTGCGTTGGGTGACATCGCCCTGTCCACCAACAGCTTGTTCGGCCCCGCCTCGCGTCAAACCCTGACGGTGAGGGCCGCGATATCTACAGCGACCTATTGGATTGCGGCTGAATTGCCAGATTTCATGGCGCGACACCCAGACATTCCCGTGCGTCTTGTGTCACACATCTGGAACGACACAATCGCGCCCAAGGACGTGGATGTCGAAATTCGAATGGGCTACGGCGACTGGCCGGGCGTGACCTCGGAAAAGCTGACCGACGAAACGCTGGTTCCAGTTTGCCGATCCGGATCGCCTATTCCAGACCTGCAAGCGCTTCATGGCAGCCCACTGATTCACATCCTGGGCTACGAGGACAACTGGGCGCGCTACTTTGAAGCTCATGGATTGCCCCCGGCAGAGCGCGCGCCGCTGTGCTCGGTCGATACGTCCGTGGCAGCGCTGCAGCTGGTTATGGCAGGCGCTGGGTGTGCAACGATCGTCGAGCGGTTCGCACGCAACGCTATTGCTAAGGGCGCTCCGATCCGGATCGCGGGCCCTGCGATTCCATTTGCGCAATCGCACTACCTGATTGCAGCTCCGGGAACCGGTCAGCCCTCGGCTGCAGCTGGGTTGTTTTGCGCTTGGCTGCGGGAACGGCTGACCTTGGATGCCGCTGGCTGACACTGGCTGGTCGCTTTTCCGACGTCATCCCTGTCCAAGCCCGGCTCGTGCTTGACAACCCCCCTGCCCGTGCCGCATGTCGCTTGCGTTGGTGTCCATTTTCGGATGGATGAAAAGGGAATGTGCCAGCGGATGATCCGTCAAGCACAGCCGCCCCCGCGACCGTGACCGGAGAGGTTGCCCAAAGCCACTGGCCTAAAAGGCCGGGAAGGCGGGACATCCGACAGGGCCAAAGGCTCTGACATCCGCAAGCCGGGAGACCTGCCAGCACCCGAAGTTGAAACCGGACGGGGTGATCCGGTGTCGGGTCCATGCACAGACGTGGCCCGCATGAAACCCCGTCCCCCGCGAAGAGGATTTGGGGGGATGAGAGACGTGACCGAGACCACACCAGTCGAGCTGCTGGTCTGTACGACCTGCCGTCGTGGCTTGCCCATTGAAGATGATGCCCAGCGGCCCGGTACTTTGCTGCATAAGGCATTGGAGAAGGCAGAACTGCCAGACGGTATCCAGCTGAAGCCGGTTGAATGCCTGTCGAACTGCGATCAGGGCTGTTCCATTGTACTGCGCGGTGGCCCATCCCGCTGGACCTTCGTTTACGAAAACCTCAACGAGGTCGATCATGTCGAGACCATCGTTGACGGCGTCACCAAGTATCTGGCTGCCGAAGACGGTCTGGTGAAATGGCGCGAACGCCCCGAGCATTTCCGCAAAAACTGTGCGGCCCGAATTCCCCCGATTGGAGCCTGATATGTCGAACCTTGAGAAACTCCCCGTCACTGTGATCACCGGCTTTCTGGGCTCGGGCAAAACCACTCTGGTGAAACACCTGATGCAAAACCCGCAGGGCAAGCGTCTGGCTGTTGTCGTTAATGAGTTCGGCGATGTTGGCGTTGATGGCGATATCCTGAAATCCTGCGCCATCCCTGACTGCCCTGCGGAGAACATCATGGAGCTGGCAAACGGCTGCATCTGCTGCACCGTAGCCGACGATTTCATTCCGACCATCGAAGCCCTGATGGCGCTGGAGCCGCGTCCTGAGCATATCCTGATCGAAACCTCTGGTCTGGCGTTGCCCAAGCCGCTGCTGAAAGCGTTCGACTGGCCCGATATCCGCTCGAAAATCACCGTGGACGGCGTGATCGCCCTTGCGGATGCCGAAGCCGTTGCCGCAGGTCGGTTCGCCCCGAATGTCGAAGCGGTTGACGCACAGCGTCTAGCCGATGACTCGATCGACCACGAAACACCTCTGTCCGAGGTGTTCGAGGACCAGATCTCCTGCGCCGATATCATCCTGCTGACCAAGCCTGATCTGGCCGGTCCCGAAGGTGTCGCGAAGGCCAAAGAGGTCATCGCAGCCGAGGCCCCGCGGCCCCTGCCCGTGGTCGAAGTGGCCGAGGGTGTGGTCGATGTACGCGTCGTTCTGGGTCTGGAAGCCGCAGCCGAAGATGACATGAACGCACGCCCGTCGCATCACGACGGCCACCACGATCATGAGCACGACGATTTCGAAAGCATCATCGTCGAACTGCCCGAACAAACCGATCCCTCCGATCTAGTCGCCAAGATCGAACGTCTGGCCTCTGAACTGAACATCCTGCGCGTCAAAGGCTATGCGGCCGTTCAGAGCAAACCGATGCGCCTGCTGGTACAAGCCGTGGGTGCCCGTGTGCGTCACCAATATGATCGCCCTTGGGAACCCGGCGAAGAACGCCGCTCGCGTTTGGTGGTGATTGCCGAGCATGACGACATCAAAGAGGCCGAAATCCGCGAGATCCTCGTGGGTGTGCGCGAGGCTGCCGAGTAAGTCCCATGCACGTCGTCTTTCGCGAAAGCCACGGGTTAGAGGAAACGGAAACCCCAACCGATCTGGGTCAGAGCCCAGCGGATTTGGTGGTGCTGTCGTTCTCGGACAGCGACCTTGGCGCTTTCGCGGCGGGCTGGCATCGTGGTGGTGGCCCAGAGGGGCGGATGCCGACCCTGCGGCTGGCCAACCTGACGGCGCTGAAACATCCCCTGTCGGTCGACACATATGTTGAACAGACGTTGGAGGGAGCGAAGGGCATCCTGATCCGCCTAATCGGCGGGGTACCCTACTGGTCATACGGTCTGCAGCAGGTGCTGGCGCTGGCGCAGTCGAAAGGGATCGCGTTGGCGGTTCTGCCGGCGGACGGGCGCGAGGACACGCGGCTGGACGACTACTCCACCCTGCCCGTTTCGACCCTGCGACGGCTTGCCCATCTGTGTGACACCGGCGGGGAGGTTGCAGCGCAGGCTGCGCTGGCTCAGATGGCTTTGGCGGCGGGGCTGTATGCCGGGCCGGTGATGGGGGCCAAGACGATCCCCGAATGCGGCGCATGGTGCCCGGATCGGGGCGTGATTTCGGTCGAAAAGGCATTCGCAGGCGACAATAAACGAATCCTCGTCACCTTCTACCGCGCCTATCTGACCTCGGCCGACACGGCCCCGGTCGCGGCGCTGATCCGCAGTCTGCGTGCGCGTGGACTGGACGCCGTTGGCCTGTTTGCCCCATCTCTCAAAGCACCCGCAGCTGCAGATTGGCTGCGTGAGCAGGTAACGGCGCTTGCCCCGTCAGCAATTATCAACGCCACGTCATTCTCGGGCAAAGGCGCGTCCGGCACGTCGCCATTGGATGCAGCCAATGTTCCCGTGTTTCAGGTCGCCCTCGCCACCTCGCGCCGCAAAGCCTGGGCCGAGGCGGAACGTGGCCTGTCCCCTGCAGACCTGGCGATGCATGTGGTCCTACCCGAAGTGGACGGCCGCATCTCGGCTGGTATCGCGTCGTTCAAGGAACCGGGCAAACGCGATCCGCATCTGGAATATTCGCGCTTTGCTCACCGCGCCGAAGCGGAACGGATCGAAGCCATCATCGACCGCGTTACAGGCTGGCTGACCCTGAACGACAAACCCAAGGCGGATCAGGTTCCTGCGCTGGTGCTGTCCACCTACCCCGGCAAAGACTGGCAGATGGCCCACGCTGTAGGCTTGGATGCGCTGGCCTCGGCTGAGGCAATGCTGTCCGATCTGCAGACTGAGGGCTATGACACAGCCCCCGCTGAACCGATCGCCGAAACGCTCCTGAACGCCCGGATTTCGTGGTCTCTGGTGGACTACCAAAACGCGCTGGACGAATTGCCTCAGCAGCTTCGCAAGGACCTAACCATGGTCTGGGGTGTTCCCGAAGATGACCCATCCTGCACTGACGGCGCGTTCCATTTTACCGCGCTGCGCCGGGGCAAGACGCTGGTGGCGTTGCAGCCCGAACGCGGCACGCCTGAGGCGCGCGACGACGATTACCATGACCTCTCGCGCACCCCGCGCCACGGCTATGTTGCCTTCTATCTTTGGCTGCGCAAAGACCTTCAGGCTGATGCGCTGATTCATATCGGCGCTCATGGCACGTTGGAGTGGTTGCCGGGCAAATCAGTCGCCTTGTCGGCAGACTGCTGGCCCGAAGCATTGATCCGCGATTTGCCGGTGATTTATCCCTTCATCGTCAACGACCCAGGTGAGGCTGCCCAAGCCAAGCGCCGGATCGGGGCAGTCACTTTGGGCCATATCCCGCCCCCGATGAAGGAAAGCGGAACACCGGATCGGATGGTGCGGCTGGAATCACTGCTGGACGAGTTCTCAAACGCCGACGGGCTCGACCCAAAACGCCGCGACCGTCTGCAGGAGGATATCCGGGATGAGGCGCAGGCCATCGGGTTGGAGAGCGATCTGGGTCTGGATCAGGCCACCTGCACCGCCGAGGCAATCACACGCATCGACCGCTTTGTCTGCGATATCAAAGAAAGCCAATTCGGTGACGGTCTGCACATCTTTGGCCGGGTTCCGGATGTCACCGGTAACTTTGATCCTGCGCCGTCAGCTAATTCCGAACGCAACGCCCTGATCGACGCGCTTGCGGGCAAGCGGATCGAGGCTGGCCCGTCTGGCTCCCCCTATCGCGGGCGCTCTGATGTGCTGCCCACCGGGCGGAACCTGTATACCACCGACCCGCGCTCGGTCCCGACCCGCGCGGCGTATGCGCAAGGCGTAAAGCTCGCCGAGGAGTTGGTCCGGCGCCACCTGCAAGAAGAAGGCGATTATCCCAAAGGGCTGATCGTGGATCTTTGGGGCTCGGCCACGATGCGCACCGCGGGCGAGGAATTCGCAATGGCTTTGCACCTTTTGGGTGTAAAGCCCGTCTGGGACAAAGGGTCCGAGCGGGTGTCGGGTATCGAGGTTCTGCCGATCACAGACCTCAGCCGCCCGCGTCTGGATGTGACCTTGCGCGTATCAGGTCTGTTCCGCGATGTTTTCCCGACCCTCTCGGCGCTTTATGGACAGGCCGTTCGGGCGTTGGCGGATCGCGATGAGGCATCGGATTGGAACCCCTATGCCGGTCAGAAACCCTCGGCCCGCGTCTATGGCCCTGCGCCCGGCAGCTATGGCGTGAATATGACGCAGCTGTCTGAAATCTACACGGATGAAGCGCGGACGCAGGCGGGTGAGGCGTGGCTGGAAGCCAGTTCCTTCGCGTTGGAAGGCGAGCATATTGCACAGGACAAAGACGGCATCACCCAACGGGTCGCCAACGCCGACAGCTTTGTGCACCTGCAGGACCTGACTGAAACCGATCTGTTGCTGGCCAATGACTATGCTACGCACGAGGCCGGATTTGCCGCTGCCAAAAAGGTAACCGGTGGCGCGGCGCAGCTGTACCATCTGGACAATACCAATCCGGAAAACCCGCGCGCCCGCACACTGCCCGAGGAAATCAGCCGCGTGGTTCACGCCCGTGCGGCCAACCCGGGTTGGATCGCGGGGATGCAACGGCATGGTTTCAGGGGCGCGGCCGAGATCGCAGCGACCCTGGATCACATGGCCTCGTTTGCGCACCTGTCCGGCACGGTCGCACCGCACCTGTTCGACCTCTACCACGACGCCACTCTTGGCGATGCCGAAGTTGACGCGTTCCTGCAAGAGGCCAACCCGCGCGCGCATCAGGCGATGCAGGACCGTTTCCGGGCGCTGTTGGAGGCCGGTCTCTGGAATACCCGCCGGAACTCGATCCGCGCCGATCTGGAGGGGTTGGGATGAGCGCCCCCATCGTTCAGGGCTGGTGCCCCGGCGCGCATCGCCCGATGATGTCGGGCGACGGTCTGGTGGTTCGCGTGCGCCCACGGCTGGCACGTTTGGATGCGGACCAGGCGCTGGGTTTGTGTGACCTTGCGGATCGTTTTGGCAACTGCTCGATCGATTTGACCAATCGCGCAAACTTGCAGCTGCGGGGGGTCGAAGAATATGACCACCAGGCTCTGCTGAAAGAGCTTGCAGCCCTGAACCTTCTGGATGCCGAACCCGGTATCGAAGTGCGCCGCAACATTCTTGTTACGCCGCTCTATCAGGCAGGAGATCTGACCGCGCGCCTGACGCAGGAATTGATCAACAGACTGGCCGAGCTTCCGGCGCTGCCTGCCAAATTCGGCTTTGCAATCGACACTGGGCCAGAACGTCTACTGACCCTTGATTCTGCGGATATTCGCCTTGAGACAGGTGCCGATGGTCTGATCCTGCGCGCCGATGGTTGCGAAACGGGCCAGAGCGTGACCGAAGCCGATGCGATTGACCGCGTGATGGCTTTGGCAACTTGGTTTTCTAAGAACTATACGCCCGAGGCGCGCCGCATGGCGCGGGTCGTCAAAGCGCTGCCGCAAGAGTGGCAAGGATCCCCGCCCGGCCCCGTTGGCGCAAAACCACAACCCGGCCCCTGTGAAATCGGAGCGCTGTATGGCGCGGCTTTTGGGTCGCTGCCGGCGCGCAAACTTTACGATCTGATTAACGACAGTGATGCTACTGCCCTGCGTGTCACGCCTTGGCGGATGATCCTGCTGGAAGGCGGGGCGGCGATACCCGCCCCGGAGTTTGTCACAGATGGCTCTGATCCGCTGATGACAACCGACGCCTGCCCCGGCGCACCGTTCTGCCCGCAGGCGCAGTTGGAAACGCGCGACATAGCGCGCGCGCTGGCATCCCGCGTACCCGGCAGCCTGCACGTTTCAGGCTGCGCAAAGGGGTGCGCCCGGATGGGGGCGGCGGATGTTACATTGATCGGCCACAACGGGCGATTTGATCTTGTCAAACAAGGCCGCGCAGGGGATGAGCCCAGCCAGACCGGCCTGACCGAAGAAACACTTTTGACCATGGACTTCACCTGATGCCCTATGAATACGAAACCGACGGAGCGGCGATCTACAAGGAGAGCTTTGCCACGATCCGGTCCGAAGCTGACCTCGCGCGTTTTGATGCCGATGAAGAGCAGGTCGCCGTGCGCATGATCCACGCCGCCGGGATGGTCGGGTTGGAAGAGTTCGTGCATTTCTCGCCCGGTTTCGTCTCGGCTGCGCGTTCTGCGCTGGAAGGCGGCGCTCCGATCCTCTGCGATGCGCGCATGGTCAGCGAAGGCGTGACACGGTTCCGCCTGCCCGCCGATAACGAAGTGATCTGCACCCTGCATGACGAGCGCGTGCGCCCCCTGGCGGCAGAGATGAGCAACACGCGCTCGGCCGCGGCGCTGGAGCTGTGGCGCCCGCACCTTGAGGGCGCTGTAGTTGCTATCGGCAACGCGCCGACTGCCCTGTTCCATATGCTGAACATGCTGGAAGACCCCGCCTGCCCACGTCCGGCCGCCATCATCGGCTGCCCGGTTGGCTTTGTCGGCGCGGTGGAATCCAAAGATGCTTTGTGGGAGGCGCAGCCTGTGCCGTCCTGCATTGTCAAAGGCCGTCTGGGCGGCAGCGCCATTACAGTGGCCGCCGTAAACGCCATCGCGAGCCGCGCTGAATGAGCGCGGGCAAAATATATGGCGTGGGCCTTGGCCCCGGCGATCCGGACCTGATGAGCGTGCGGGCCGACCGTTTGCTGCGCAATGCGCGCCACGTGGCTTTTTTCCGCAAACCGGGCCGCAGCGGCCAGGCGCGCAAAATCGTAAACGGCATGATCCCCGGAGATGCGGTGGAGTTTCCGATGGAATACCCCGTAACCACCGAAATCCCATTGACCGACCCGCGCTATAACGAACTGCTGTCGACCTTCTATCAGGACTGCGCAGCGCATTTGAAAACGCTGTCGGATCAGGGTGAGGACGTGGTGGTTTTGTGTGAAGGCGATCCGTTCTTTTATGGATCGTTCATGCATCTTTACAGTCGCTTACGCGATCAGGCTGAGGTCGAAGTTGTTCCGGCCATCACTGGCATGTCCGGCGCTTGGACCGCGACCGGCGACCCGATCACCTGGGGCGATGACGTGCTCACAGTGTTGGTCGGCACCCTGCCCGAAGAGGACTTAGCGCGTCGGATGGCGCAAACCGACGCCCTAGTCGTGATGAAGATCGGGCGTAACATCGACAAGGTGAAGAGCGCGCTGAAAACGGCGGGGCTGTATGACCGCGCGTGGATTGTGGAATTTGCGCAAATGCCGAACCAGACCGTCACGAAACTGTCTGAGGCATGCGAGAAGGTCACCCCCTATTTCTCGATCATCATCGTGCATGGGCAGGGCCGTCGACCATGAGCGGCTGGGTCAAGATCGCGGGCCTCGGGCCCGGAAATGAACAGTTGGTCACGCCCGAAGTTTCAGCAGCGTTGGCCGAAGCTACCGATGTGGTTGGATACATCCCGTACGTCGCACGCGTGGCAGAGCGCCCCGGCCTGACGCTGCACGCCAGCGACAACAGGGTTGAGATTGACCGGTCCCAACACGCCTTGCAGATGGCGGCCGAAGGCAAGCGGGTCGTCGTGGTGTCGTCCGGCGATCCGGGCGTCTTCGCCATGGCGGCTGCAGTGTTTGAGGCGCTGGAAAGCGGCCCTGCCGAGTGGCGCAATATCCCCATCGACGTGCTGCCAGGCATCACTGCAATGTTGGCAGCCTCAGCACGCGCAGGTGCGCCACTGGGGCATGATTTCTGCGCGATCAACCTCAGCGACAACCTGAAACCATGGTCTTTGATTGAAAAACGCCTGCGCCTGGCAGCGCAGGGCGATTTTGCGATGGCGTTCTACAACCCGCGCTCAAAGTCCCGCCCGGAAGGCTTTGTGAAAACGCTGGAAATCCTGCGCGAGGAGTGTGAATCAGAGCGCCTGATCCTGTTCGCTCGCGCCATATCGCGCCCCGATGAGGCGATCCGGATTTCCACACTGGCCGAGGCGACGCCGGATATGGCCGACATGCAGACGGTTGTCATCGTCGGATCATCGCTGACCCGCGTGATTGAGCGCGACAGCAGCCCGATCGTTTACACCCCGAGGTTCACGCCTGAATGAGCCAGCCAGTCCAGAACTTGTGCGACATTCGACAGTTCGGTCCTTTGCGGAAGGCTCGGGCGGTCGATCATCAGCACCGGCACGCCCAGCGCGCGCGCGACGTCCAGTTTGGCACGCGCGCCACTGCCACCCGAGTTCTTGGACACCACAACCTCAATCCGGTGACTTTCCATCAGCGCCCGGTCCTCTGCCTCTGTAAACGGTCCGCGCGACACAACGACATCGCAATGGGGCAGCGGCAGCGCATCGGGTTCGTCCACCAATCTCAGCAGGTATTGATGCTGGGGTTGCGCCGAAAACTCCTCAAGATGCAGGCGCCCGACGGCCAGAAAAACGCGGCGTTTCGGCCCGGTCAAGGCTGCGACTGCTGCGTCGATGTCGGCAACGTGCTGCCAGCGGTCGCCGTCTTGTTTGCGCCACGCCGGGCGGGCCAACGCGACCAAAGGTACGTTGGCCGCTTTGCTCGCGGCAACCGCGTTCGTGCTCATCTGCGCGGCGAAGGGATGGGTGGCGTCGACCACATGCGTTATTCCGTGGTCGCGCAGGTAGCTGGCCAGCCCCTCAACACCGCCAAACCCGCCAACACGCACCGGCAACGGCTGCGGCCTTGGATTATCGACACGACCGGCATAGGAATAGGTCGCCGGGATGCCCCGCTCGGCCAGAGTTTTGGCCAGCGCGTTGGCCTCGGTCGTGCCACCAAGGATCAGGAGGTTGGTCATGCATGAGGCTCCGTGGCTGAGCGTTCTGGGCTTGGGCGAAGATGGACTGGATGGCCTGCCGCCCGCAAGCCGTCAAGTGCTGGAACGCGCCGAAATCATCATGGGTCCGCCGCGCCACCTGTCACTTATCCCTGACACAGGCGCTGAACGGGTTGAATGGCCCGTGCCATTTGCCGACGGGCTGCCGGTTCTGACCGGGTACCGGGGGCGACTAACGGTTGTTCTCGCCTCTGGCGATCCGTTCTGGTTCGGGGCCGGTTCGGTGATCGCGCGCAATTTTGATGCGGGTGAGTGGGTCGCCCTGCCCGGACAGTCCACCTTTTCGCTCGCAGCCGCCCGTCTGGGCTGGCCGCTGGAAAGCACCCAGACGTTCGGCTTGCACGCGGCACCGCTTACGCGGCTGCGCCCGCACCTGTCACCGGGTTTGCGCGCCATTCTGCTGCTGCGCAACGGGGCTGCGGTGGCCGAGCTTGCCACGTATCTTAGTGAAACGGGCTTTGCCGATACGCAGCTGCACGTGATGGAAGCGCTTGGCGGCCCCCGCGAACGGTCGCGAAGCGTCACGCTGACCGAGGCCCTGCTGGGCGGGTTTGATCACCCGGTTTGCGTGGGGTTGGAGGTTGCCGGCGAAGGTGAAGCTCTCCCCAAGTCCTCGGGCAAGCCAGACGAAATTTTCGAAAACGACGGCCAGATCACCAAACGCCCCGTGCGTGCATTGACCCTGTCGGCCTTGGCTCCCAAACGGGGCGAGCATTTGTGGGACATCGGCGGCGGCACAGGTTCGATCAGTATCGAGTGGCTGATGTGTGATCCAACCCTGACCGCAACCACGATCGAACCCCGCGAAGACCGGGCCGAGCGAATACGGCGCAACGCGGATTCTCTGGGTCAGGATCGACTGAACGTTGTGCATGGTACGGCCCCCGACGCGTTGGATGGTCTTGCCCTGCCAGACGTCGTTTTCATCGGCGGCGGGCTCAGCGCTGACCTTCTGGCTTGGCTGCGGAATACCCTGCCAAAGGGCACCCGGCTGGTCGCCAATGCGGTTACGCTGGAAAGCGAAGCGCTGTTGGCCCAATGGCACGATCAGGTTGGCGGAGAGCTTCTGCGCATCGAACTTGCGCATGCCTCGGCACTCGGCCCACGACGCGGCTGGAAATCCGCCTATCCGGTGGTGCAGTGGAGCGTGACCCTATGATCGTCGCAGGGCTTGGGTTTTCGTCGGCGGCAACCGTTAACAGCCTGCGCGCAGCCTTTGAACGGGCCAGCGCCGGGCAGGTTGTGGACGCTTTGGCCACTGTTGCCGACAAGGAAGGCCATGCGGCGCTGGCGGATTTCGCATCTGCGACCGCCTTGCCCGTGCATTTCATCGCGCCCGCCGATCTTGCGGAACAGCGAACCCTCACCTGCTCGAACCGCAGTCGTGCCACTTATGGCACCGGCAGCGTTGCCGAAGCATCCGCCCTTGCCGCCGCCGGAGCTGGCGCGCGGCTGACCTCACCCAGACAGATTTCTGACGACCGGCTTGCCACATGCGCCGTCGCCATCGGAGGACACATATGACCGTTCATTTTATCGGTGCCGGACCCGGCGCCGCCGACCTTCTGACCCTGCGCGGGCGCGATATCATCGCCTCATGCCCGGTATGCCTGTACGCAGGCTCGCTGGTGCCTGAGGAAATCCTTAGTCATTGCCCCGAGGGCGCAAAGATCGTGAACACTGCGCCGATGGATCTGGGTCAGATCATGGCCGAGATTGAAGCAGCCCATCAGGCCGGTCAGGATGTGGCGCGCCTGCATTCCGGTGACCTTTCGGTCTGGTCGGCGATGGGTGAACAGATCCGGCGGCTGAAAGAGATGGGCATTCCCGTCAGCGTCACGCCGGGTGTTCCATCGTTCGCAGCCGCTGCGGCAGCGTTGGGCACAGAACTGACCTTACCCGGTCTTGCGCAATCCGTGATTCTGACCCGGACACCTGGCCGTGCATCCTCGATGCCCGAAGGTGAGACGCTTGAGAACTTTGCCCGCACCGGTGCAACGCTGGCCATTCACCTGTCGATCGGCAATCTGGACAAGGTGATCGCGGACCTGACCCCGGCTTATGGGGCAGATTGCCCGGTAGCCGTGGTCTACCGCGCCAGCTGGCCGGACGAGCGGATCATTCGCGCCACGTTGGCGACCCTGAAAGAGGCGTTGGACGAAAGCATCTCACGCACCGCTCTGATCATGGTCGGCCCAGCGTTGGCAGGCGAAGGGTTTGACGAAAGCTGCCTGTATTCAAAAGATTATGACCGCCGCTATCGTCCGCAAAGCGCGGACAGCCCATGGTCCAGCTGGAGCCATGGTGATGACTAACCCTCCGGGCCTTTTGATTTCTGCCCCGTCTTCTGGCACGGGGAAGACCACCGTCATGCTGGGCCTGCTGCGGGCCTTGGCCGAGGACGGTCTGACCGTGCAACCGTTTAAAAGCGGGCCGGACTATATTGACCCGGCCTTTCACCGAGCAGCTGCGGGGCGGGCATCGTTCAACCTAGACAGCTGGGCGATGGCCGATCCGCTGCTAAGCGCCATTTCCGCACAAGCCGAAGGTGCCGACATCGTTGTAGCCGAAGGGTCCATGGGGCTGTTCGACGGCGTGGCCAAACCCGGAGAGCTGGGCCATGGCTCCAGTGCTGAGACAGCACAGCGCATGGGATGGCCCGTGGTGCTGGTTCTGGATGTGGGCGGTCAGGCGCAATCGGCGGCTGCCACCGCGTTGGGGTTCCGGATGTATAACCCCGATCTGCCCTTTGCCGGTGTTATCCTGAACCGTTGTGCGAGCCCTCGTCACGAACGCCTGACCCGGCTGGGAATGGAGCGCGCAGGCCTGCCGGTTCTGGGCGTTCTACCCAGACGCGGAGACCTGACGCTGCCCGAGCGGCACCTCGGTCTGATCCAGGCTGTTGAGCATCCCGATCTGGAAAGCGCGATAGCCGGCTATGCGGCCTTCCTGCGCGAACATGTGGATCTTGCGGCGATCAAGGCGGCGGCTTCCTCAGGCCCCAATGGGCCATCGTCAGCCGCGCTGCCGCGGCCTCCGGCCCAGCGGATCGCGCTGGCACGGGACGCGGCGTTTTCGTTCACCTATCCGCATTTGCTAGAAGGATGGCGTGCGGCAGGAGCAGAAATCATGCCGTTTTCCCCGTTGGCGGATGAGGCCCCTGCGCCGGATGCCGATTTGGTTTGGTTGCCCGGAGGGTATCCCGAGTTGCACGCGGGCACTTTGGCCGCGGCCACCACATTCCTGAGCGGCCTGCGCGCGCATGCTGAAACAAAGCCCGTACATGGCGAGTGCGGCGGGTACATGGCGTTGGGTGAGGCGCTGGTCGACAAGGAAGGTGTCCGACATCAGATGGCGGGTTTGCTTGGCCTTGTAACATCCTATGAAAAAAGGAAATTCAACCTTGGTTACCGCAAGGCACGGTTGCTAGAGCCAATGCCGGGTATTGCGGTTGATACGACTCTTCGGGGGCATGAGTTCCACTATTCGTCGATCCTTGAGCAGCCCGATGCACCTTTGGCCCGGGTGTTCGATGCCGAAGGCGTTGAAGGCCCACAAACCGGATCGGTGCGCGGTAACGTAACCGGAACCTTCTTTCATCTGATCGCCGAGGCACAGGCATGAGCGGTTTTGTTTCGTTCATTGGCTCAGGCCCAGGTGACCCGGAGTTGCTGACGCTGAAGGCCGTAGACCGGATGCAAAAGGCGGATGCGGTGTTGTTTGATGACCTCAGCAGCGGCCCGATCCTGAGCCACGCGCATCAGGACGCGGACCTTGTGGGTGTCGGCAAGCGCGCCGGTCGACCCTCGCCCAAGCAAGACCATGTCAGCCGTTTGCTGGTGGATTATGCCAAGACGGGTGCCCGGGTGGTGCGGTTGAAGTCCGGCGACGGCGGATTGTTTGGTCGACTGGAAGAGGAACTGGTGGCGCTGCGTGCAGCCGGGATCGAGTATGAGATCATCCCGGGCATTCCCTCGGCAGTTGCAGCGGCGGCAGCGGCCGGAATTCCCCTGACCCGACGGCTGACCGCCCGGCGAGTGCAGTTCGTGACGGGTCACGACGTCAGCGGCAAGCTGCCGGAGGATCTGAACCTGACGGCCCTGGCTGACCCGGATGCCACGACGGTCGTATTCATGGGCAAACGCACGTTTCCTTTGCTGGTCGAGGCGCTGAGTGAACATGGCTTACCGCTGGATACGCCAGCGCTAATGGCTGAATCCGTATCCACCCCGGATCAAGTACTGCACCGCTCAACCGTCGGCGGATTGGCCGAGAAACTAGGGGCCGAGATCGGAACGGCCCCCGCCCTGATCCTGTATGGCCCGCTGGCTGAGGCCGAAAATGTTTGATCTGACTCTGATCGGTATCGGCACCGGCAACCCCGACCACGTGACCTTTCAGGGCGCACAAGCCATTCGCAACGCAGACCTGATCCTGATCCCTCGAAAGGGTGAGAACAAGGCCGATCTGGCCGGTCTGCGCGAAGAGATCATTGCTCAGGTTGCCCAGACCCCTCCTAGAATTGCATACTTTGACATCCCAAAACGCCGGGCAGATGACGGGTATCTGCGCGGCGTGGATGAATGGCACGATGCCATCGCACTTCGGTGGCAAGAGGCGATCCGGGCTTATCCCGATGCGCAACAGGTCGCTCTGCTGATCTGGGGGGATCCGTCGCTCTATGACAGTTCCCTGCGCATCGCGTCCCGACTGAACCCGCAACCCAGGACCCGCGTGATCCCCGGTATTACCGCGCTGCAGGCGCTTACGGCGGCCCATGCAATCCCGATCAACGATCTGGGCGCGCCTTACGTGGTCACCACAGGGCGCCGCATTCGGGATGAGGGATGGCCACAGGACGCATCGAAAGTTGCGGTCATGCTGGATGGGGAGTGTTCGTTCCAAAGCCTTGAGATGGCAGACTATGACATCTGGTGGGGCGCTTACGTGGGCATGAAAGAACAGATTTTGGTCAGTGGGGCCTTGGCCGATGTCGCTGTACAGATCGTGGAAACCCGCGCACAGGCGCGTGAAAATCACGGCTGGATCATGGACATTTACTTACTGCGGAAACGTGGCGTCTGAAGCTTCACCCAGCTGAACGCGCGCTTGCTACAGCCTGAAACCCCACGGGATTGTGAGTGCGCGAAACATCGGTTTCTGGCATCAATCCCGCATTCGCACCGATGAGGATAGCACGATGAAGGCTTTTGTAACCCTATTGTCCATGCTGGCCCTGCCCGCCTTGGCGCAGGAACCGCCTGTAGGTTGGGCCGTTCATCCGACCGGCAAAAGCTATGAGGCACTGGTTGCAGATACCAAATCAGCCGTGAAGGAAAACGGCTTGATCGTGGTCACGCAAGCCGGGCCTACAAAGGCGGCAGCTGCGCGCGGGATCACCATTCCGGGCAATCTGGTCATCGGCGCCTTCAACAACGATTACGCCGTGCGCGTTCTGGAAACGTCAGTCAGCGCTATGATTGAGGCACCTATCAGGTTTTATGTGACCGAGAACGAGGACGGAACAGCCTCGCTGTCCTACAAAACGCCCAGCTTCGTGTTCTCGCCTTACGTTCACGAAGGTGGCGAGCCGTTGCGCGAGATTGCCAAAGAACTGGACGCAAAGTTTCAGGCAGTGGCGGAATCCGCCGTCAAATAGTCACACTGACGTGAACCTGCTTGCGTCCGGGCGCGTCCTCCGCAATCTGCAGTGATGTATTATTTCGGAGCATGACTGATGCAGGACCTCTCGCCGCGCGCCGCGGACCTTTTGGCCCAACGACTCTATGAGGCCGGATGCCGCCATGCCTTTGGCATGCCCGGTGGTGAAGTTCTGACTTTGGTGGATGCACTGGAACAGGCCGGGATCACCTTTCACCTGACCAAGCACGAAAACGCTGCCGGTTTCATGGCCGAGGCCGTGCATCACCGCGACGGCGCGCCCGCCATTCTGGTGGCCACGCTCGGCCCCGGCGCGATGAACGGAATCAATGTGGTCGCCAACGCGCTGCAAGATCGCGTGCCCATGATCGTGCTGACCGGCTGTGTCGATGCGGATGAGGCGCTGACCTATACCCATCAGGTTATGGATCATGCGCAGGTGTACCGCTCGATCACCAAGGGGACGTTCACGCTGACGGCGCAGGGGGCGGACATCGTGGCGGATAAAGCCGTGTCTCTGGCCAATCAGCCGCGCCCCGGCCCCGTCCATATCGACGTTCCGATCTCGGTCGCGGACACGCGGGTATCCGGTGTCAAGAAGCGGCGGCTTGCCAAGGCAGCAGCTGTCGCGCCCGAAGGCAACTGTGTTGAAAAAGCGCGTCGCTGGGTGGCGGATGCCGAGCGGCCTATCGCGATTGTCGGCCTGGACGTCCTGTATGACGGGTCGCGCAATGTGGTGCAGGCCTTCCTTGAACACTTCGGCATTCCCTTTGTCACCACCTACAAGGCCAAGGGCGTTGTGCCTGAAGATCACCCCCTATGTCTTGGTGGAGCCGGGTTGTCGCCTCTGGCGGACAAACACCTTCTGCCATTAGTTGAACAGGCCGATCTGGTGTTGTGCCTGGGCTACGACCCGATCGAAATGCGCCCCGGTTGGCGAGAAGTCTGGGACCCCGATGACACACGTGTCATCGACATATCTGCCGTGGTCAACGATCACTATATGCATCAGGCGGGGCTGAACCTTGTTGCCGATACAGGGGCCACATTGGAGGCCATCGCCAAGGGCAACCCCGCGCGCGAAACATGGCCCGGTGGCGAACCTGCGAAGGTCAAAGCGGCGCTGGCGCAGGCTTTCCCGACCGACGAAGACTGGGGCCCCGCTGCAGTTATTGCCGAAACCCGCGCCACTCTGCCCGCTGACACGCTGGCCACGGCCGACAGCGGCGCGCATCGCATCCTGCTCAGCCAGATGTGGAACTGCTCGGAAGAGCGTGGGCTGATACAGTCCTCGGCTTTGTGCACCATGGGCTGCGCGGTACCGATGGCGATTGGCCTGAAACTGGCCGAGCCGGACCGTCCGGTGATTAGCTTCTCGGGCGATGCCGGGTTCCTGATGGTCGCAGGAGAGCTGTCGACCGCGGCCGAGATGGGCGGAAACCCGATCTTTCTGGTCTTTGTCGATGCCAGCCTTGCGCTGATCGAGTTGAAACAGCGCCAGCGCCAGATGGGTAACAAGGGCGTGGATTTTGACCGCCATGACTTCGCCGCTTTGGGCCGCGCCTTTGGCGGCAATGGCCATACGGTCCGTAACCGCGACGAACTGCGTGCGGCGCTGAATGACGCGATGAAGGCTGATACCTTCACTGTGATTGCCGCCGAGATTGACCGCGGAGGTTACGATGGCCGGATCTGAAGGACCGCTGAAGGGCGTCAAAATCCTGGACCTCAGCCGCATTCTGGCCGGGCCAACCTGCACGCAACTGCTGGGGGATCTGGGTGCCAGCGTCATCAAGATCGAAAACCCCGCGACTGGTGGGGACGATACCCGCCAATGGGGCCCGCCATACGTCGAGGACGCCGAGGGCAACAGATCGGACCTGAGCGCTTATTTCATGGCGGCCAACCGCAACAAGAAATCTGTCGCCATCGATATCACAACATCCGAAGGTCAGGCCGAAATCAAACGTTTGGCGTCACATGCTGATATCCTGATCGAAAACTTCAAGCCCGGCGGTTTGGCAAAGTACGGTCTGGACTATGCGACGCTGTCGCACGACTTCCCCAGCCTCGTCTACTGCTCGATCTCGGGCTATGGGCAGACCGGACCCAATGCATCCAAACCCGGCTATGACCTGATGGCGCAGGGCTATGGCGGCGTCATGTCCCTGACCGGCGCCCCCGAAGGTGCACCGATGAAGGTTGGTGTCGGCATCGCCGATGTGATGTGCGGCATGTACGCAAGCGTCGGAATTCTAGCGGCACTGCGCCACCGTGATCTGACCGGCGAAGGCCAGCAGATTGATCTGGCATTGGTGGACGCGCAGATCGCATGGCTGATCAACGAAGGGGTGAACTATCTGACCTCGGGCAACGTGCCCCAACGGCGCGGCAACGGACACCCAAATATCGTGCCTTATGATGTTTACGAAACCTCGGATGGGCACGTCATTCTGGCGGTCGGCAATGACAGCCAGTTCCGTCGGTTCTGCGAGTTCATTGGCCATGCGGAACTCGCCGACGATCCGCGTTTTGCCACCAACCCAGCCCGACTGGAACACCGCGACGCGCTGAACGCTATACTGCGCCCGGCGGTCAAATCGCACCCGACTGACACTGTTATTGCCGAACTTGAAGCTCGCAAGGTGCCGGTCGGCCCGGTGCAGACGTTGGATCAGGTTTTTGCCACCGATCAGGTCGAAGCACGCCAGATGCATATCGCGATGCAGGCCGATCCGGGTGAGGTAAAACTGATCGGAAATCCGCTGAAACTGTCGCGCACGCCTGTAACATATCGCGCCGCTCCGCCTGTTTGCGGGGCTGACACACAGGCTGTTCTGACCTCTAAAAACCCCTTTGAGGATTGAAACACTCTGCCTATTTCGGCGGCATGTTGCTGAAACATGCCCTTGAATCGGCGGTTTTTTTCAATTTTTGCCCACACGACCTTTCACCAATTCGAGAGCAGAGCCGATACTGATACGACCATCTCAGAGTCTCTGCTAAGTCATTTATTGTAGAAATTCTCGATTGGATCGGAACATGAACATGAAGCAAGACGTTTTCGGACAGATGAACACCCTGAGCCACCCGGCGAGCGTCGAGGCGTGGGATGGTGTTCTGCTTGGGTTCATGGCCCATGCCGCCGTTACGCCGCAGCATCTTGGCAAAGTTCTTGAGCTCGAGTCCGATTTTGCACTGGGCCACGCGGTCAAGGGATTGTTCATGGTTCTGCTGGGCCGTCGCGAAATGATGCCCGTCGCCGTCGAAGCGCTGGCGGCCGCCAATGCCGCAATGGAACGTCAGCCGGTGTCAGAGCGCGAGCGTTTGTACGTTGAAGCGCTGGCTTTGTATCTGGCGGACTTGCCCTCTCAGGCGATCCAGAAGTTTGAAGAGGTTCTGCGCGCTCATCCTCAGGACACACTGGCGATGAAGCTCAGCCACGCGACACGCTTTGTGCTGGGAGATTCAGCCGGGATGCGTCGGTCGATCGAACGCGTTCTGCCGACTTATGCGCCCGACCACGCTGGCCGCGGTTACTTGCTGGGCTGTCACTCTTTCGCGCTGGAAGAAACCGGTGCGTATGAAAAGGCCGAAATTGCGGGACGGCAGGCGCTATGGATGGTCTCGGACGATGCCTGGGGCCTGCATGCCGTCGCACATGTGCATGAAATGACCGGCAACGCGCAACTGGGTCTGGATTGGCTGGCTGGCCGGGAAGAGGCTTGGACCCACTGCAACAACTTCCGATATCACGTCTGGTGGCACAAGGCGCTGATGCATCTGGACCTGGGTCAGGTCGATCAGGTGATGGAACTGTATGACAACTACGTTCGCCAGGACAAAACCGACGATTACCGCGACATCTCGAACGCAACTTCGCTGCTGTCCCGACTGGAGCTTGAGGGCGTCGATGTCGGCAACCGCTGGGAAGAGTTGGCTGACCTGAGTGCCGCACGGACCGAAGATGGCTGCCTGATCTTTGCCGATCTGCACTATCTGCTGGCGTTGACCGGTGACAATCGCAACGACGCGACATCAAAGATGCTGCAGCGTATCCAAAAGGATGCGCAGCGTAACCAGGGGGATACCCCGATCCGCATGTCCGATCCGGGCATCGCGGCGGCCAAAGGGCTTGAGGCCTTTGGCGATGGCCTGTACGGCGAAGCTTTCGACTTTTTGTCGAACGCCCGTGCAGGTATGCAACTGGCAGGTGGAAGCCACGCCCAACGTGATGTTTTCGAGCGCATCACAATCGATTCCGGCCTGCGCGCCGGCCGTCTGGATGCTGTCGAGCGCATTCTGGATGACCGCCGCGCAAAACGCGCCGGGGGCGAAGACAATTACGCTCTCGCGCGCCGCGCATTGATTGACGCGGCCCGCGACAACGGCGACGCACAAAGCGTCCCGGCTGAATAACAAAAACAAAGACCAAGAAGGACAGAATTCGCATGGCGACAGTTTCGCCCGCTTCTGATTTTGCGCCGGTGGCCGCCTCTGCGGCAGCCCCTGCCCGCACGCGCGACCCGCGCCTGGATTTCTATCGCGGTATCGCGATGTTCATCATCCTGATTGCCCATATCCCGAATGACCCATGGGCCAAGTGGATTCCTGCACGGTTCGGGTTTTCGGATGCTACAGAGATCTTCGTGTTCTGCTCAGGCATGGCCTCCGCCATCGCCTTTGGTGGGGCTTTCCTGCGCAAGGGCTGGTGGATGGGCACCGCCCGCGTGTCCTTCCGTATCTGGCAGGTCTACTGGGCGCATATCTGTCTGTTCTTCTTTGTTGCCATGTCCATGGCCGCGCTCGATCAGTCAGGTTTGTTCGAGAAAACATATGTTTATTCGCTGAACCTGCAGCACTTTTTCAACGACCCTGCGCCGCAGATGGTGGGTCTATTCACGCTGACCTACGTTCCGAACTACTTTGACATCCTGCCGATGTATCTGGTGGTTCTGGCGATGATGCCGATCTTCATGGGTCTGTATCGCATCGGGTTCTGGGCGGTCGCAGCGACCTCGATCACGATCTGGCTGATCGCCCAGTTTGACGTTCTGGACTTGCCGGCCGAGCCGTGGTCCGAGCGTCAATGGTTCTTTAACCCCTTCGGCTGGCAGCTGCTGTTCTTCACTGGTTTTGCCTTCATGCGCGGTTGGATACCGGCCCCACCCGTATCGAAAACCCTGATCTGGGCAGCCGCGCTGTTTCTGATCTTCTCGATGCCCTTCGGGTCTTGGAAAGTGTTCACATGGATCAATGCCGCCGCCCCCGATCTGGCGGATGAAATTCGCAAGGTCTGGCCGGTCACTAAGGAATTCCGCGACAAGACCGATTTCGGCCTGTTCCGTTACCTGCACTTCCTGTCGCTTGCCTATCTGGGCTGGGTCGTCGCGGGTGAGCACGGCCACCGCCTGATCGCCACCGGACAAGGCGTAGCGGCCAAAGTGTGGCAATTCCTGCTGACCGTCATCACGAAAGTCGGACAGCAATCGCTGGCGGTTTTCGTATTTTCCATGGCCGCCGCACGACTTATCGGTGTCGGTCTGGACCTGAGTGGGCGGGATGTCGCCAGTGTTTTCGTCGCCAACATGATTGGCTTTGCGATGATCATCGGCGTGGCATACATGGCCGCTTGGTTTAAGTCTCAACCTTGGAAGTCTAAGAAATGAATTTTACACGCCGCGCATTTCTGGCCTCGTCCACTGCTCTTGCCTTTGCTCCGGCAGCATTTGCCACCGGCGGCGAAGCCCCCTTTAGCCGCAATGATGTGATTGAGCTGGCCCGAGACCTAGCAAGCCGCCCTTATGCCGAACGTGATATGGTTCCAAAGGCATGGCAGGACCTGACATATCAGCAATACCGGTCGATCCGGTTCAAGCTGGAAAAGGGCCTTTGGTACGACACAACAACCCCGTTCGAGGTCGATTTCTTTGCCCCCGGCCTGTACTTCCCCCGCGCTGTGCAAATCTCTACCGTTGACCACGGTCAGGTAGAGCCCGTGGCCTTCGATCTCGACATGTTCACCAAAAGCGAAGATGTGCCTGCCCTGCCAGCCGATGAAACGCTTGGCTTTTCGGGATTTCGCTTGCGGGCCGAGATGCACCGCCCCGGGCTGACTGATGAATTCTGTGTATTTCAGGGTGCCAGTTATTTCCGCGCAATCGGGCTGCACGAGGCTTACGGTCTGTCGGCGCGTGGGCTGGCTTTGAAAACCGGCGATCCGGACGGCGAAGAATTTCCAGAGTTCATACGCTTTTGGCTGGAACGCCCTGCCCCCGCCCAAAGGAACATGGTTGTCCACGCCTTGATGGACAGCCCAAGCGTAAGTGGCGCGTACCGCTTTGAGGTCACCCCCGGCCAGGACACCATCATGGATGTCGAAGCGACGCTTTTCCCGCGCGAAGAGATGACGCATGTCGGGATCGCTCCGGGCACCTCGATGTTCCTGTTCGATCAGACCAACCACAGCCGGTTTGACGATTTCCGCCCTGCTGTTCACGACAGTGATGGTCTGTTGGTCCGTAATGGCGCTGGCGAGGTTCTCTGGCGACCCCTGGCTAACCCGACCCGCCTGCAGATTTCGTCCTTTGTCGATACCAACCCACGCGGTTTCGGGCTGATGCAGCGGAAACGCGAATTTTCGGACTATGCCGACCTAGAGGCTAACTATCACAAGCGCCCCAGCCTGTGGGTCGAACCCGCAGGGGATTGGGGCAAAGGCTCGGTCACGCTGGTTGAAATCCCGGCGGATCAGGAGATCTACGACAACATCGTCGCCTATTGGCGGCCTGCAGAGCCCTATGCACCGGGCAGTCAGGTCGATCTGTCCTATCGCCTCATCTGGGGTGAAGAACCCCAGCGCACGCCAATGCCGCGTGTGATCAACACCGCCATGGGCGACAACACCTTTGGCGAAGGGCGTCTGGCCGTCATCGACTTTGAAGAAAGCGAACTGTTCGACGACCCCGAGGCGATGACGATCTTTGTAGATTCACCCCACGCCGAAACATCCGAAGGTGTTCTGCAACGCAACCCTGACACAGGTGGACTTCGTCTGGCGTTTTCGTTCCAACCCGGTGACCGCGACCATGTCGAGTTGCGCGCGCAGTTGCTGAAAGACAAACAGCCGGCCTCAGAGGTCTGGCTTTACCGCTGGACCTCATGAGTAGCGATCTTCATATCATGCCACCAGAGGCCCCTCTGGAGATGCCCGCGCAGGATTTCAGCGCTGGATTCCGGGATGCGCAGGTGCCCGATGCCAAGCGCCCTTCGGCTGGGTTCTGGCGCGCGCTGGCGTTCTCGCCTGCGATGGCGGCCACATTGGGCCTGCTATGGGTCATGACGGATTGGTTCGGTGCTGAGGGTATCAACCTGATTGAAGCCATTCTGCTGGCGCTGATCTCGTTCAACTTCTTCTGGATTTCTTTCACGGTCTGCACCGTATTGCTGGGCATGGTCTCCCTGTCCCGGCAGGACCGTCCGGTACGGCAAGGGCGCGCCCAACCACTGCGCGTGGCGCTGCTGACCCCGGTCTATAACGAGTTTCCCTGGAACGTATTGGGCAATGCCCGAACCATGCTTGAGGATTTGCAGGCGCGTGGTGGGCAGCATCACTACGCCATGTTCATCTTGTCCGACACCCGAGACCCCGAGATCGCCGCACAGGAACAAGCCAGTGTCGAAGCGCTGCGCACCACCCTCGCCCCCGGTCTTGAGCTCTATTACCGCCGCCGTCCGCAGAACACGGACCGCAAGGTCGGCAACATAGCCGATTGGGTCAACCGCTGGGGCGCGGATTGGGATGCGATGCTGGTGCTGGACGCCGACAGTCTGATGACGGGCCGCGCCATTTCACGGCTGACAGACGCGCTGGCCCGCGATCCCGGTGCCGGGTTGATCCAAAGCTATCCGCAATTGATCGGAGCGCAATCCGTCTTTGCCCGGATGCAGCAGTTTGCGAACGGCGTCTATGGTATCGCCTTTGCCGAGGGACTGGCACGCTGGTGTGGGCAGGAAGGCAACTATTGGGGCCATAACGCCATCATCCGTACCCGAGCGTTCGCGACCAGCGCAGGCCTACCGAAATTGCGGGCGATGAACGGTCAGGAAAAGCTGATCATGAGCCACGATTTCGTCGAGGCAGGCCTTTTGCGCCGGGCCGGATGGGCCGTGCGGTTCCTGCCGCGTATCCGTGGATCATATGAAGAAACCCCGCCCACTCTGATCGACCACGCACTGCGCGACCGGCGCTGGTGTCAGGGTAACCTGCAACATCTGAAACTGCTGGGCTCGGCCGGTTTCCAGCCTGTGTCACGGTTCCATATGTTCCACGGCGCGGTCGGCTATCTGATGTCGCCGCTGTGGTTTGCGCTGCTGGTGATGTGGGCGCTGATCGGTCAAGGCGAAGAAGCCTCGGTCCTGCATTACTTCAGCCCGGACAATCCGCTGTTCCCGCAATGGCCCGAGATGACCGAAACCCGCCATGTGCTGATCATTCTGGTCATGTACGCGATGCTGCTTGCGCCTAAAGTGCTGGGTGTTCTGGCCCTGCCTCTGAGCGGTGTGCGCTATTCCGAGTTCGGTGGCGGGCGCAAGTTCCTGACGTCGTTCCTGGCCGAGGTCGTGTTGTCGATCCTCTATGCGCCAATTCTGATGGTACAACAAATGATCGCGGTCATTCGCACCGCACTTGGCATCCAAAAGGGCTGGTCCCCGCAGGCGCGCGACGGCGGGACTTACAGCCTCCGAACACTGATCCTGTGCCATACGGTCGAAACGGTCAGTGGCGTGGCGCTCAGCGTCGGCATCCTGTCCGGCCTTGTTTCAGTCTGGTTGGCCCCCATCGCGATCAGCCTGGCGCTGGCGATTCCTCTATCCGCGCTCAGCGGCGTTTCTGCAGGGGCGGCACGTCGGATGGTTGGCATGAAAGAGGACTTCAACGAACCTGCCATCACCCGCTCTGCCCGTCGTTATCGGGATGAGTTGAAGAATGTGATCGAAGGCAAAGGTGTGATGACCCCTGCCGAGTGATTAGCCGCCCGGCAGGCCTTCGTACCAATCCACCATCATATCGGCCCAGCCCTTGGGCACCGAATGACCGCCTGGAAACAGCGCGAACTCCAGCGCGCTGCCATCGTCGCACCCGCTCCAATAGCGGCGCATGAACTGGCCGGTGGTCGAAAACCCGCTGGGTTTCGTATCGACGCAGCCATTGGCGATGCGCCAGATCTCGAGCCCGGCAAAAATGTCCCCCTGATGGAAGCGGCCGCCACCCAGCAGGCGTCCTTCCAAAGGTACCACATTGTCCGTCCAGCCATGGGTGTGGAACATCCGTACCGGTCCGTCACAAGACTCTGGATCCGGCCGCCAGAAACCGCCCGAGACGGGCACATAGGCCGAGAACGTATCGGGCGCGGCGCAGGCAAGGTAGTAGACCATGAACGCCCCTGCCGAGAACCCGCCCAGCACAACGCGGTCTGCGTCAATGCCAAACCTGTCCGCTGCATCCTCGACCGCCTCAATCAAAAAGGCAGTTTCGTCGCGCCCTTCCCAACCGGGGAAAAAGTTCCAGCTTTGTCGGTCGTTGCGTACCGACCCCTCGGGTGCCATCACCGCGTAACCACGCGCCAGCAACGGGTCGACCATCCCTCGGTTCTTAAGTGTTCCTGTGGCGGTGCCGCCCCAGCCGTGCAGGAAAACCACCAATGGTGGGTTTTCGGCTTGCGGCAGTTCGATGTGATAGCCGCCCGAAGCGGTCTCACACATTCCCTCCTGATCGGCGCAGGCAGCCAAGCCAGCTTGCCCGGTCAGCGCAAGGCCAGCGGCCAGGGTCAATTTGCGGATCATCCTGTCTCTCCTGTATTGCGCTGGACCGGCAACCCGGCGCGCACCCATCCGGGCCCCGCAGCCGAGCCCAACATGCCTTCGGGCACATCAATGATTTTAGTGAAACCAGCCTCGGTCAGGCGGTTGCTGAGGCGCGCGGACCGGACGCCGCGCGCGCAGATTAGTGCAACTGGCACGCCCCGGTTCCCGTTGGTCAACTCTGTCAGAGCTTGTTCAAAGTCGTCACGGCGCATGTCCAGCGGATAGGCCCCCTCGCCAACCCCGGTCGCACGCCATTCTCGGGGCGTTCGGATGTCGACAAGCACGATGTCGCCGGACACCGCCTGCTGATGGGCGTCCTGCACACTCAGTTGACCGCCCGCATAATCCGGCGGGATCAAGCGGTATTCGCGAATAGCAAACCCTGCAGCGATAGCCGCGCCACCGCCCAGAAAAACCCACCTTCGGGTTCGGTTTACCTTACTTGCCATTCGGCCCCCTCCTGACACTCAAAGCCGCTTGTATCACAGCTTGATCAGGGTCGCTGCGCCCAAATTGGGACTACGGATCAAGATCGCGTCATTATCGCGCAGGTAAATTGCATCCAATATGTTCCTTTTAGAACCTTTCAAAACCTTGCATTTTTTGAACAGTCATTAAATTATCCCTACTAAATCTGTCATGTTGACCGCCCAGCTCGGAGTATCGCACTTGTCCCTATTCCTCATCGCGGCCCTTCCCTTTCTTGGCGCTGTTTTTCCAGCCCTTTTGATCCGGGCAGGACGAAATGCAGCCGCTTCCGCAGCTGGGTTGACCACCTATTTGGCGTTGATGGGGTTATTGATTCACATCCCCTCCGTCATGCGCGGTGACGTCGTAACCGCCCGGTTCGATTGGATCCCGGCACTGGGACTGAACGCGAATTTCATGCTGGATGGGCTGGGTTTTCTGTTCGCTCTGCTGATCCTTGGGATCGGGTTGCTGATCATCCTCTACGCGCGTTTCTACCTGTCCCGCGAAGATCCGATGGGCCAGTTCTACACCTATCTTCTGCTGTTTCAGGGCGCGATGGTCGGGATTGTTCTGTCCGACAACATCCTGCTTTTGCTTATCTTTTGGGAGCTTACGTCGCTCAGCTCATTCCTGCTGATCGGGTATTGGAAGCACCTGCCCGAAGGGCGGCAAGGCGCGCGGATGGCTTTGGCTGTCACAGGATCGGGCGGTCTGGCCATGATCGCCGGGATGCTGATCCTCGGCAACATCGTCGGCTCGTATGACCTGAGCGTCATTCTGCAGAACAAAGAGCTTATCCAGGCCTCGCCCTATTACCTGCCTGCGCTGATCCTGATCCTGCTGGGATGCTTTACCAAGTCGGCGCAGTTCCCGTTCCATTTCTGGCTGCCGCACGCGATGGCCGCGCCGACGCCGGTTTCGGCCTATCTGCACTCGGCAACCATGGTGAAGGCCGGGTTGTTCCTGATGGCGCGGATGTGGCCCGTTTTGGCCGGAACGGACGCTTGGTTCTACATTGTTGCCACAACTGGACTGATCACCATGCTGATGGGCGCAGTGATCGCGCTGTTCAAAGATGACCTCAAGGCGCTGCTGGCTTTCTCCACGGTGTCGCATCTGGGGCTGGTGACCATGCTGCTGGGATTTGGCACCAAATTCGCCGCAGTCGCTGCCGTGTTCCACATCATCAACCACGCCACGTTCAAGGCGGCGTTGTTCATGACCGCAGGGATAGTCGACCACGAAACGGGGACGCGCGATATCAAGCGGCTGGGCGGTTTGCGCCACCTGATGCCGATCACCTTCACCATTGGCACGATTGCCGCGCTGTCGATGGCCGGTATTCCACCGCTCAACGGCTTCCTGTCCAAAGAAATGATGCTTGAGGAAACCGTCCACACAACGTGGTTGAACTCGCACTACCTTGTGCCGGGACTGGCGCTGCTGGCGGCATTGTTCTCGGCGGCGTATTCCTTCCGCTTCGTCAGCCATGTCTTTCTTGGCACCGAGCGTCACGACTATCCGGCCCATCCGCATGATCCGCCCGTCGGGCTGTGGCTGGCCCCGGCCTTCCTTGTCGTACTTGTGGTACTGATCGGCCTGTATTCCAACGCCATTGTCGGTCCGCTGGTCGCGGTCGTGTCCAGCGCGGTTATTGGCGGAGAGAAACTGCCCTATTACTCGCTGAAGCTCTGGCACGGGTTCACGCCCGCCCTCTACATGTCCGTTGTTGCAACTCTGGGCGGCCTGTTCCTCTTGAGCCTGCACAGGCATGAAGAAAGGTTCTGGAACGCCCTGCCCCGTCCCGAGGCAAAGGTGATCTTCGAGGCGGTGATCGCAGCGATGACAAAGGTCAGTCAGGCGGTTACCGATACGCTCCACAACGGAGTTCTTAGCCGCTATGCGATCATCCTAATCGCCTTCACGGTTGGTCTTGGATACTACGCCTATACCACCGGTACGATCGGGCCTGAGACCCGGACCGAGTTGCGCATTCAGATCATCCCGCTGATCGGTTGGATCTGTCTTGTGGGCGCAACACTGGCGATCATGTGGTTCCACCGCAACCGCCTGTTGTCGCTGGTCCTGATCGGAGTGGTCGGCCTGATTGTTTCGATGGCCTTTAACTATCTGTCTGCTCCGGACCTGGCGCTGACGCAGATCTCGGTCGAAGTCGTGACGATGATCCTGCTGCTGCTGTCGCTGAACTTCCTGCCCACAGACACGCCATGGGACAGCAGCGCTGCCAGGCGGTGGCGCGATGCGGCCATTTCGGTTGTGGCAGGGATCGGTTCGGGTGCATTGATCTATGCGCTAATGCTGCGGGATTTCGCGTTTCCGACGATCTCAGATTTCCACCTGGCGAACTCGTATAAAGGTGGCGGCGGCACCAACGTGGTGAACGTCATTCTGGTCGACTTCCGGGGCTTTGATACCTTTGGCGAGATCATCGTGCTGGGCATCGCCGCCCTGATCATCTTTGCCCTGACCGAGTCCGTTCTGGGCACGAATGTCCGCGCCTATTTGCTGAACCGCAAACCGCATTGGCCGCAATCTGGGGACTCGCATCCCCTGATGATGGTGGTTGTGACGCGGATGATGATGCCCATCGCCCTGATGGTCGGAGCCTACATCTTTTTCCGCGGCCACAACCAGCCGGGGGGTGGTTTCATCGCCGGTCTGGTGGTCGCGATTGCCTTCCTGATGCAATACATGGCCAGTGGCTATACCTGGGCGATCGAACGACAAAGGTTCTATTACCACGGCACCATCGGCTGGGGCGTTTTGATCGCCGCTGCCACTGGTTTGGGCGCGTGGTTCAACGAACGCCCCTTCCTGACAAGCGACTTCGGCTACATCAACTGGCCGCCTCTGGAAGAATTTGAATGGGCCACTGCGATGCTGTTTGACGTGGGCGTTTTCCTTGCTGTTCTGGGCGCGGTCATGCTGGCGCTGGACAGTCTGTCACGGTTCGCTTGGCAGCCGGGCATGGCGCAGGAGCATCCGATGGATATCAACCCGTTGCGGGATAATTCGCCGGAAGAAGACAAAGAGAAGGAGCAGGCCTGATGGAAGCGCTCGTAGCCTCTGCGGTCGGCGTCATGACCGCTGCCGGTATTTTCCTGATCCTGCGCCGCCGGACCTTTCCCGTCATTCTGGGTCTGTCCCTACTGACCTATGCGGTGAACGTATTCCTGTTCGCAACCGGGCGGCTCGCGCTGGATGCGCCCGCCGTTCTGAACAAGTACGAGGACGTACCTTATACCGATCCTCTACCGCAGGCGCTGGTACTGACGGCCATCGTGATCTCGTTCGGGATGACGGCGGTGATCGTGATGATCTCGCTTTCGGCCTATCTGTCCTCGAAGGATGACCATATCGATATGAACGCCCATGACAGCGTAGACGCGCCGGGAGAAGACGCATGAACCACTGGATCGTTGCGCCGATCGTCCTTCCCGCGATCCTGGCCCCGTTCATCATCATGGTCCTGCGCTTTCACCTGGACCTGCAACGCATCTTCTCGGTTGCCGGAGTCGTCGCCCTGCTGGGCATCGCCCTGACCATCACCGCACAGGCAGCAGGCGGCGATATTCAGGTCTATGAGCTGGGCAACTGGCCCGCGCCC
The DNA here is from genome assembly GCF_013035315.1 of Ruegeria arenilitoris. GTDB lineage: Bacteria > Pseudomonadota > Alphaproteobacteria > Rhodobacterales > Rhodobacteraceae > Ruegeria > Ruegeria arenilitoris_D. The sequence goes on from NZ_WQHP01000003.1 coordinate 125,203, forward strand.
TTTGGCATCGTGCTGGTGCTGGACCGCTTGTCCGCCATGATGGTCTTGCTGACCGCATTGCTTGCCCTGCCCATCGTGCTTTATGCCATCGCTTCCGGCTGGGACGATCGGGGCAAACACTTCCATGCGCTGTTCCACTTTCAGCTGATGGGGGTCTGTGGCGCGTTTCTGACCGGCGACGCCTTTAACCTGTTCGTTTTCTTCGAGGTTCTGCTGATCGCGTCCTACGGCCTGATGACCCATGGCGGGGGTTCCGTTCGCCTGAAGGCGGGTGTGCAATATGTGGCCTATAACCTTCTGGGATCGACGCTGTTCCTGTTTGCTTTGGGTACGCTCTATGCCATGACCGGAACGCTCAACATGGCCGACATGGCCGCGCGTGTGGCGGACCTTCCGGCTGACGACACTGCCCTGCTGCGGGTCGGAGCGGTCCTTTTGCTGCTGGTGTTCTGCATCAAGGCCGCCGTACTGCCCCTGCATTTCTGGTTGCCGGCCAGCTATGCTAGCGCACCCCTGCCCGTGGCCGCCCTGTTTGCCATTATGACCAAGGTCGGTGCCTATTCGATCTTGCGAATGTACACACTTGGCTTTGGCCCCGAGGTTGAGGCAACGCAGGGCCTTGTAGGAACCTGGCTGCAACCGGCTGCTTTGGTAACGCTGGCCGTTGGAGCCATCGGCATCCTTGGCTCACAACATATCGCGCGCATGGTGGCGTTCTGCGCCATCACCTCGATGGGCACGCTCCTGATCGCAATCTCGCTGTTCACCGAAACGGCAACGGCCGCCGCGCTGTACTATGTCTATCACTCGACCCTGGCCACCGCGCTCATGTTCCTGGTTGCCGATCTGGTGATGGAACGCCGGGGCGGAGCAATCACTCCGACGGCCCCCATGCCGCAAACCGGCCTGATCTCGGCGCTGTTCTTCGTCGGCGCTATTGCGATGGCCGGTATGCCGCCACTTTCGGGCTTTATCGGCAAACTGCTGGTTTTGGACGCCGCGCGAGACGCCCCTGACGTGACGGCCATCTGGGCTGTAATCCTGATCGGGTCGTTCATTACCATTGTTGGCCTCGCGCGGGCGGGCTCTTTGATTTTCTGGAAAAGCCACGATGCCCATCACAACACCGAACGCGACCCTGAAAACGAAGAGGATGTCCCGGCAATTCCCGCGCCCGAGCCGAACCCCGGCCTCGCATTCACCGCCGTCTTCGCGATGGCCATGGGTCTTGTGCTGCTGACCCTGTTTGCGGGTCCCGCGCTGGAATATACCAATAAGACAGCCGAGCAACTGTTTACACCCGAGAACTACATCTCGGCCGTACTGGGAGGCGACACATGATCAGACTTCTGCACCGCATTTTCCCGCACCCGCACCTGACCGTGCTGCTGACCATCGTCTGGGTCTTGCTGGCCAACAACATGACGCTCAATTCGCTGGTCTTTGGCCTGATCCTTGGCATCATCATTCCGTTCATCACGCAGCCCTATTGGCCCGACCGGCCCAAGCTGCGTAACTGGCCTATGGTCGTTGAATACATGCTGGTGGTTCTGTGGGACATCGTGGTCGCCAACGTCACCGTTGCGCGGATCATCCTGTTCAAGCGCGATGCGGACCGTAAACCGGCCTGGATTTCTGTTCCGCTTGAGCTGCGCACACCCGAGGCCATCACTGTGCTGGCGGGCACCATCACCATGACGCCCGGCACCGTCAGCAGCGACCTGTCGGCCCAAGGCCACAATCTGCTGGTGCACTGCCTGGACGCGCCCGATCCTGATGCAGTGCGCGATCAGATCAAGAGCCGTTACGAACGCCGTCTTAAGGAGATATTCGAATGATCGACTTAGCGATCTGGTTTGCATTCGCCTGTTTCGGTACGGCCATCATGTTGTGCCTGTGGCGGATTATCACTGCGGACGGTGTAGGCACGCGTGTTCTGGCGCTTGATACGATGGTCATCAACACGATCGCTCTGCTGATCCTATATGGGCTTAGCCTGGGAACCGAGGTGTTCTTTGAATCCGCGATGATCATCGCCATGCTCGGGTTCGTTTCAACAGTTGCTTATGCGCGCTTCATGCTGCGCGGCAACATCATCGAGTGAGGATGCCATGAGTTTCATCGTCGAACTGCTGATCGCCTTCTTCCTCGTCATCTCGGGCATATTCGGTTTTGTCGGCTCGTACGGCATGATCAAACTGAAGGATCCAATGTCCCGTCTGCATGCGCCCACCAAAGCGACAACGCTGGGTGTGGGCGGCGTGTTGCTCGCCTCGATCTGCCATTCGGTCCTGCTTGAGGGCAAATTGTCCATGCACGAACTGCTTATCACGCTGTTTTTGTTCCTGACCGCCCCGATCACGGCCCTGTTCATTGCCAAATGGCACATTCACCGCCATGAAAAGCCCAGCGATCTGCCGGACGCGGGCGAAGATGAACTTTGGGCCACACACGCGGTCGAGCAGGTCGAAGACGTTCCTGATCACAGCAAGACCTGAATTTGATGCATCATTCACCGCTGCCCCTGACCCGCGATCTGGTTCTTATCGGCGGCGGTCACACCCACGCTTTGCTACTTCGGATGTGGGGGATGAACCCGCTTCCCGGCGCGCGGGTCACCGTGATCAACCCTGGCCCGACTGCGCCTTATTCCGGAATGCTGCCGGGGTTCGTAGCGGGCCACTATTCCCGGCCCGAACTGGACATTGATCTGGCAAAACTCGCCCGTTTTGCCGGTGCGCGAGTCATTCTGGGTGCGGCCCAAGGGATCGACACGGACCGGCAAGAGGTCCACGTGGCAGGCCGCCCACCTGTGGCGTTCGATGTGGCTTCGGTCAATGTGGGAATTACCTCGGACATGCCTGCCCTGCCCGGCTTTACCGAGCATGCCGTGCCCGCCAAACCGCTGGGGCCGTTCGCCGCCCAATGGGCCCGATATCTTGAGGAACCTGGCGATGCCTCGGTCGCCGTTATCGGTGGCGGTGTTGCGGGGGCCGAGCTGATCATGGCTATGGCCCACGCTTTGCGTGAAAGGGGTCGTGCTGCGCAACTGACCCTGATCGACAATGCTCAGATTCTAACGGCCACCCTGCCCAAGGCAGCAGCGACTATTCGCAAGGCGATGGCCGATCTGGGCATTGAAATCATCGAAGGTGCAACCATTTCACACGTTGCCGCTGACCATGTTGCGCTGGACGATGGCCGTCAGGTTGCAGCCCAATTTGTGACCGGCGCGGCGGGCGCAAAACCTTATGGCTGGATCTCGAAGACGGGGCTGGACCTGCAGGACGGGTTCATCCGGGTCAACGCGCATCTGCAATCCAACGATCCGGCCATTTTTGCCGCGGGCGACTGCGCTCACCTTACCGAGAACCCTCGCCCCAAGGCCGGAGTGTACGCCGTGCGCGAGGCACCGATCCTATTCCAAAATCTGCGCGCTGCACTGGGTTCCGGCACAATGCGCCCTTACGATCCGCAAAAGGACTACCTCAAATTGATCTCGCTGGGCGGGAAATCAGCACTGGGGGAAAGGCTGGGAACATCATTCAGCGGGCCGCTGATGTGGAAATGGAAGAACCACATCGACCAAAACTTTATGAACAAATTCCGGGACCTGCCCCAAATGAAGACCCCGGCCTTACCCCGCCACCACGCAGCTGGCTTGATCGAGGCATTGGGCGAAAAACCCATGTGCGGCGGCTGCGGTGCCAAGGTGGGTCGCGGCGCGCTTCAGACTGCACTTGCCGATCTGCCGCCACCTTCCCGCAGTGATGTGACGTCGCTGCCGGGAGATGACGCTGCCCTTTTGAACACTGGATCCGCACGGCAGGTCATAACCACGGACCACCTACGCAGCTTTATGCACGATCCTGCGCTGATGACGCGCATCGCTGCCGTTCATGCACTAGGGGACATCTGGGCCATGGGGGCTCGTCCACAAGCGGCCACCGCGACGATCATCCTGCCGCGCATGTCCCCCGCGCTGCAGCACCGCACCATGGCCGAGATCATGGCGACCGCTTCGGACGTCATCCGCACTGCCGGGGCTGAGATTGTCGGCGGTCACAGTTCCATGGGTGACGAGATGACCATTGGATTCACCCTGACCGGGCTGTGCGACACCGACCCGATCACCCTGTCCGGCGCGAAACCCGGCGATGTGTTGATCCTGACCAAACCTTTGGGCAGCGGCGTTCTGATGGCAGCTGAGATGGCTGGCGCTGCAAAAGGCGAGTGGGTGGCGGCAGCCTTTGCGCAGATGGTTCAACCGCAGGGCAAATCCTCGGAGATACTGGCTGGTGCGCATGCGATGACAGATGTCACCGGCTTTGGGCTGGCGGGGCACCTTTTGGGCATTGCCGACGCCTCGGGCTGCGGGGCCATTCTGGACCTTGAAGCGATCCCTGTGATGGATGGCGCTCTGGAGCTGAGTCGGCAAGGCATTCGGTCAACGATTTTCGAAGACAATCGCGCCATCGCGCCCGAACTGCCGACCGGCGGCAAGGCGGACCTGCTGTTCGATCCTCAGACGGCCGGTGGGCTTTTGGCCGCCGTATCTTCGGATCAGGTGCAGGTGATCTGTGACCGTTTACGCGAAGCAGGGTATCCCGCCGCGATCATCGGACATATGACCGAAGCACCGGGATTGCAGCTTCACAACTGATCCAGAACGGCTTCGATCTGGGATGCGGCAGCGGACAAACCTGGTGCGTCCAGCGTCGGGACCTCAATGGACGCAATGATCTTGGCTTTGCGCGCGCGGTTGGCTTTGGCATAGGCAGGGTCGTAATGCTGTTCGATCAACGCCTGGGTCAGTGCCCGTTTGTCGCCCGCGTCGATCAGGGTCATCCACCCGTCCACCACCTCGTGCCCGCGATGGAACCGTAGCGGCGACAGACGGTCGCGCAGGCGAACTTGATCCGACAGCACGTCATCATAGGCCGAGACCAGATACGCGGACCGCGCTTGAATCGACGCGTTGATCTGAATTCTCGGCGCCTGACGCAATGCCGTCCACAGCGAAGGCGGCAAGATCAGAGACCCGATCTTAGATGACTCGGCCTCAACCACCACAGGACGCGCCGTATCCAGATGGCACAGCGCGGCGGCGAGTGCGGATTCAAACGCTTTTTGGCTGGGTTGACCGCCAGGCATCTCACCCAGCAACGATCCCCGATGATTGGCCAGACCTTCAAGATCCAGAACCTGTACCGAACGTTCCTTTAGATGCGTCAAAATCTCGGTCTTGGCCGTTCCGGTATAGCCGTCCAGCGCAATCAATCGGTGCAGCAGCGGGTCATCATAAAGGTAACGGTTCACCAAGCGGCGGTAGGTGCGATAGCCGCCCTCAACCACTTCGGCGCGCCAGCCGATCTGTTGTAGCATCCAGGTGAACGAGCCCGATCTCTGCCCGCCTCGCCAGCAGTAGACCAAAGGCCGCCACCCGCCTTCGTGATGCGACAGGCTGTTTTCGATATGGTTTGCCGCATTACGAAACACCAGCGCGGCCCCCAGTTTGCGCGCAAGGAAGGGGCTTTCCTGCACATAGATCGTGCCCACTCGGGCACGTTCTTCGTTGTCCAAAACCGGCAGGCTGATGGCCCCCGGCAGGTGATCCTCGGCATACTCCGCAGGACTACGCACGTCGATAACCGTATCAAACTCATGCGCATAAAGGTCGGGAAGGCTGTCGAATTTCAGAACCATGCCAAAGGTCTATCCCGCAGCGGTGGGATTGAAAAGTCAGGCGTCTATCGCTTCGATCAACTCAGGCCCGCTGGCGCGGTTCGAATTCACCGCAGGATCGACACGGTGAAACGTCAGGACATCTTCGGCCCCGGGTTGCATCAGTCGCGCAGCACCTTTGCCTGCCTCGCCCAACCAAAGGGGCCAGTCGTCGGGTTCCAGGATCAATGGCATGCGATGGTGAATCGTACTGAGGGTCCCGTTGGCGGGCGTTGTCACGATAGCGCAGGTGCCTTGCCGGGCCTCTTCTGGCCCCCAATCCTGCCATACGCCGGCGAAAGCAATCGGTGCGCCGTCCTGCCGATGGATGTACCACGGCAACCGGTCACCTTGTTCCGTCTTGGTCCATTCATAGAACCCCGTCGCAGCGATCAGGCAGCGGCGTTCTCGGCACGCCGCGCGAAATGCGGGCTTTTCAGACAGCGTCTCGGCCCGTGCGTTAATCAGCAACGGTCCGGCGTTTTCCGCCTTGTACCAATGCGGCAGAAACCCCCAGCGCAACGGATCGAGCGTACGCCCGTTTTCCCCCGCGCGAACCACATGCACCTGATTGGTCGGACAAACATTGAAATTCGGAACAACAGGCAGCGAATTGGCCGGGCGCGCAGCAAAAAGCTGCGCCATCGCATCGTTGGGAAGTGTTACGGCAAACCGTCCGCACATGCGCCTTGGCTCCGGGGGTCAGGTCAGGTCTTCGCAAGATGGACCAGCGCGCGCGGTAATGGCAAGCCGCGTTCAGCCATGAAAAAAGGCCGCGTCCAGCGCGGCCTTTTCGTAGCGTCCTGATTTGCAGGTTTACTTCTGCTGAATGCGACCGTCCAGATAGGGCTGATACGGCGCGTTCTCTGCCAGATACTCGGCCGTCACGTCGGCGAGGTCAGGACCGAAGTCATAGGCGTTCTTGTCGTCGCCCTCGAACATCTTGTAGCCATCGCCGCCATTGCGGACATAGTTGTTGGTGACCACCAGATAGGTCGCGGCCGGATCAATCGGCACAAACCCATCACCATCGGCCACCATCACCTCGACAATACGCCCCTCATTCGGAGCGACACTTGGATCCCAGGTGAATTTCATCCCCGCAACCTGCGGGAAGCGGCCTTTGACCTCTTCAACCTGGCTGACGCCATTCTCAAGCGCATCAATGACGCCCTGACCGCTGATCTCAAAGGTCGAGAGGGTGTTCTGGAACGGCAGTACGGTCAGCACTTCGCCCATGGTCACATCGCCCGGGTCAATCGAGGCACGCAGACCGCCAGAGTTGGCAATCGCCAGCTGAGCGCCCTGATCCGCGACCCGCGCCAGCATGGCGTCGGCCACTAGGTTACCCATCTCACATTCCTGCACGCGGCAGACATTGCGGTCGCCCTGAATGGCTGCGGCCGAATTGGCCACGACTTGCTTTTTCATCTCTTCGATTGGTGCGCCCATTTCAGCGACGCGCGCTGCTATGTCAGCATTAGGTTCGACCGAAGCGTCCAGCAGGATCGGCTCACCTTCTGCCGAGACGAGGTTGCCGTCGTCATCGAAGGTCAGTGTAACTTCGCCCAGATACTTGGAATAGGCATAGGCCTGAACGACAGGAACGTCGCCCACCATCATCGGGTAAGGGCCAGCCGCGCCGTCTTGGGTGTTGGACAGCAGAGTGTGCGAGTGCCCACCGATAACCAGATCCAGACCGGGTACACGCTCGGCGATTTCAAGGTCTTTGGCCAAACCCACGTGGGTCAGCGCGATGACGATATCGACACCCTCGGCCTTCAGCGCCTCGACATCTGCGGTCAGGCTTTCGATCTCATCCTGAAACAGGACATCCTTGCCCGGGCTCGAGGTGTCCACGGTGTCCGTGGCCAGAGCTGAGATAATGCCGATCTTTTCGCCGCCGACTTCAAGAACCACGTGGTTCAGAACCCGGTCTTTCAGTTCGGCAGAAGACGACAGGTCGAGGTTGCCCGAGATCACCGGGAAGCTGACCGCATCGACAAACGCTGCCAGACCCTCGGGGCCATCATCGAACTCGTGGTTGCCGACGGCCATTGCGTCATAGCCGATGGCCTCCATGAACTCGGCCTCTGCCGCACCCTTGTACGTGGTGTAGAACAGCGAACCCTGGAATGGGTCACCTGCATCAAGCAGCAGAACGTTTCCATCGCTCAGCGCGTCGCGGCGCGCGTCCACGATGGTTTTCAAGCGGGCAACACCACCGAAACACTTGCCTTCAGCCTCGCCCTCGGCGTCGCAGGTCGAGTCGTATTTGTTGATGGATTCAATGCGACTGTGGATGTCGTTGGTGTGCAGAATCGTCAGCTTGTATTCGGCAAACGCCATGCCTGCGGTCAGGCTGAGCGCGGCGGCGGATGTCAAAAGACGGGTGAGCATAGTTTAACTCCCTATTGTTAATTGCGGCGATGTTGCGATGCGCAACGCCGAGAGTCAAAGGGGGAAATCCGGCTTGATTCTAACCTTGGCCCGGTGCATCACGACCCCATGCTGATTTACAAGATTTTCCGGGCCGATGAATGGGCCACGCTTCAGGCGCAGGGGGCCTCGGATGGTGCTCCGATCGATGTCTCAGACGGGTTTGTGCATTTCTCGACCGCCGAACAGGCCGCAGAGACCGCCGCCAAGCATTTCGCCGAGGTCGACGGGTTGACCCTGCTGGCCTGTGATGCAGACGCGATGGGTGATGAGTTGAAGTGGGAAGTGTCGCGCGGCGACGCGCTGTTCCCGCATCTCTACCGGCAGATCCGCATGAGCGACGTTGTCTGGTCACGCCCCCTTCCCTTTGACGGAACTGCGCACCAGTTCCCGAAAGAGATGGCATGAAAGGGTTCGTCGACCCCGACCGCGCCCAGTTCGAGGCTTTCAAGAACCTCGACCGGGATCATCCGATCGAGATGCTGAACCTCGTGAAATTCCGGGACACCGCTGAGTACCCGGAGGGGCATACGTTGGCGGATGCGGGCCTTACGGGGGCGCAGGCTTACGGCAAGTACGGCGCGGAAACAGCGCCGATCATTGCGCGCATCGGGGCCTCGATCCTGTGGCGCGGTGAATACCAGACGACGCTGATCGGCCCGCAGGACGAGGAATGGGATGAAGTCTTCATTGCCCGCTATCCGACCGCGCACGCGTTTCTTGAGATGGTGACAGACCCCGTTTACCGACAGGCGGTCGTGCACCGGCAAGCAGCCGTTGCAACCTCGCGTCTTGTTCGTTGCGCCCCGGCCCGGGGCGGAGAGGCTTTTGGATGAAACTGACTGAGAAACTGGGGCTGGCGGCCCTGCACCGTATGGACCCCGAAACGGCCCATGGTCTGTCGATCAAGGCGCTCAAGGCGGGGCTAGCGCCTGCGCCGGGTCCGGTGGCGTCATCAAGGTTGCGCACCCGCGTCGCTGGATTGGACCTGCCGAACCCTGTCGGGCTTGCCGCTGGGTTTGATAAAAACGGCGAGGTTCTGGGCCCGCTGTCCCGTGCCGGATTCGGCTTCATCGAGGTCGGTGCGGTGACCCCGCGTCCCCAGCCCGGAAACCCGAAACCGCGCTTGTTCCGCTTGACCGAGGATATGGCCGCAATCAATCGGTTCGGCTTCAACAACGAGGGTATGGAGGTTATGGAGCGTCGTCTGGCCGACCGCCCCAAGAATGCCGTCATCGGCTTGAACCTTGGCGCGAACAAGGACAGTGATGACCGCCCCGGTGATTTTGCCAAAGTTCTGGCCCATTGCGCCGAGTACCTGGATTTCGCCACGGTTAACGTCTCCTCACCGAACACGGAAAAACTACGCGATCTGCAAGGTAAGGCCGCGCTGACAGCATTGCTGAGCGGCGTGATCGACACCCGCAACGCATTGCCCCGCCCCTTGCCGATCTTCCTCAAGATCGCGCCGGACCTGACTGAGGCCGAATTACAGGACATCGCCGATGTGGCCCGGGAAACCGGCGTGGATGCGGTGATCGCCACCAACACCACGCTGTCACGCGATGGTTTGCGCAGTGGTCACAAGGACCAGGTCGGTGGCTTGTCCGGCGCGCCTTTGTTCGAGAAATCGACCCGCGTGCTGGCGCACCTCAGCCAATTGACCGACGGGCAAATCCCGCTGATCGGCGTTGGCGGCATCGGCACGGCCAAGCAGGCCTATGCCAAGATTTGCGCCGGGGCCTCGGCGGTCCAGTTCTACACGGCCATGGTCTATGGCGGCATTTCGCTGGCCGCCGAAATCGCCCAAGGTCTGGATGAGCTTCTGGCGCAAGACGGTTTCACCTCGGTCGAGCAGGCTGTTGGCAGTAAAAAAGAGGACTGGCTGTGATCGAATACTGGCACAACCCACGCTGTTCCAAATCCCGCGCCGGATTGGCGCTGCTGGAAGAAAACGGAGCGCAGGTCGAGGTTCGCAAATACCTTGAGGATGCGCCGTCCGCCGAGGAACTACGCGCGGCCCAGTCCAAGCTGGGCATCCCTGCGATCGAAATGATGCGCACAGGAGAAAAGCGGTTCAAAGAGCTGGGTTTGGCAAAAACGGCACCAGATAGCGACCTGATCCAGGCCATGGCCGAGAACCCCATTCTGATTGAACGCCCGCTAGCTATTTCCGGCGGCAAGGCCGCAATCGGTCGACCGCCGGAAAACCTTTTGTCGCTGCTTTAGGCGATTTGCGCTTCCAGCTTGGGGTACCGCCATCCCAGCGTGACCCCGCGCGCAATATTCAGAACCATCAGCGCGGCCCAAAGGCCGTGATTGCCGAAAGTTGGCACCAGCAGGAACAGGGCGACCACATAGATCGCCACTGACTGGATCATCGCTTGCCGCATGGCGCGGGTCCACGTTGCCCCGATATAGATACCGTCGAACATCCAGCTGGCCACCCCGATCACGGGGGCAAGCGCGGCCCAGAACAGGAACTCGCGCGCGGCCACCCGAACCTCGGGCGACGTCGACATTAGGTCGATCAGCGCGGGTCCGGCAAGAAAAAACGCGAGCCCAAGCGCAAATGCCCCACCGATGCCCCATTGCGACGCCATGATCGACGCGCGCCTGACCTGAGATCGATCACGCGCCCCGACCGCGCTGCCCACCAGCGCTTCGGCTGAGAAGGCGAATCCGTCCAAAGCAAATGCGGTGATCTCAAGAAACTGCAGTAGCACCTGATTGGCCGCCAAATTGACGTCGCCGAGATCGGAGCCGACAAACAGGAACGTTGTAAACGACCCCGTCAGCAGAACGGAACGTACCATGATATCGCCGTTGACCTGCATCATCCGGCGCAGGCGCGCAGCGTCAAAAATCCGCGGCCAGTCGCGCCATTGGTTTCCGCTGAAGGCGTCTCCGCACAACCAAAGACCCAGCACCAGCCCGGTCCATTCGGCGATCAGCGTGGCGATGGCGACGCCTTCGACGCCCCAGCCCAGCCCCAGCACGAACCACAGGTCCAGCACGATGTTCAGACCGTTCATCCAGATCTGAAGCACGAACACGCCTTTGGTACGCTCAACCGCGATCAGCCAACCGGTGACCGCATAGAGCGCGATTGTCGCCGGAGCACCCCAGATACGGATTTCCAGATAGGCACGCGTAAAGGCCTCGACCTCGGGACTTGCCGGGGACAGGGCAAAAGCCCCCCAAAATACCCAAACCTGCGTGAGAATAAAGAACAGACCTGCCGCGCCGCCAAGTAGCAGCCCGCGCATCAACAGGGCCCCGGTTTCTGCCGTATCTCCTGCCCCGCGCGCCTGTGCGGCAAGGCCTGTCGTTCCCATGCGAAGAAATCCGAACACCCAGTAGATGGTGGCCAGAATAACCGCGCCCATACCGACGGCACCGATTGGTGCGGCCTGCCCCATCTGCCCCACGACACCAGTATCGACCGCGCCCAGTATCGGGACGGTCGCATTGGACAGCACTATGGGCGCTGCGATCTTGAGCACCCGTTTATGCGTTATGGGTGCCGACGCGTCCTGCATGATGTTTTGTTATCCGTCGGCTTTGGGCTGCGGCATCAGGAAATGCCCTGACGCCTGCGCAAACAGCCGCGCGTGATTGTCCTGCCAGGCCTCAACGCGCACCGATGCATACCGACGCCCGGCCCGACTGATATAGGCACGCGCATATGCGTCGCGCGGCAGGCCTGAACGCAGGTAATCGACTGTGAAATCGACCGTCTTGGGGAAACGTACCTTCTGGTAGTCCGCGATATCGCTGGCCTCTAGCTCGCCAGTTTCGATCTTGGGCAGCAAGAAATCCCAGCTCAGTGTGATAACGGCAGTGATTTCAAGGAACGCCGCGGTTACTCCGCCGTGTAGGGCAGGCAGCATCGGGTTGCCGATCAGCTTGTTGTCAAAATGCAGCACGCCGGTCAGTTCGTCGCCGCGGCGGTCGAACGTGGTGTTGAGAAACCGGATATAGGGAACACCTTCGACAATCGCGTTCAACGCCGCATCCCGGCGTTGTTTGACGACCTGAACGGGTTCTGGACGAGTTCGCGCCATCACAGACCCTCCACCGTAAAGGAACCAGCAGCCGTGGCCACAGGCAGGCCCTCGGCCTCGTCCAAAGCCGTGGCCCGTACAAAGGCAACGTTCCGAGTGATGTGGTAGCAGGTCGCCTGGGTTCTGATGGTCTGCCCCGGCGTCGCCGCACGCATGTAGTCAATCCGAAGGTCAATCGTAGCCGTACCGCCCGGTGCCGATGGGTGGCTCATGACCGCTGCACCGCAACAGGTATCAAGTGCGGCGAAAACTGCGCCGCCGTGAATCACACCTGTGCGCGGATCGCCGACCAGTTCTTCGCTATACGGCATGGAAATCTCGGCTTTTCCATTGCCGATCTCGGTCAGCTTGAGGCCCAGCGCCTTGGCGTGGGGGATCGCCTCGATGAACTGGCGCGCAATTGCGGCTTTGTCGACCATGTACTTGAATCCGTTCTTTTGGTTTATCCCTTTATGAGCCTGTGTCCGCCAAAAGAGCAAGCCCGCCGGTTGCGCTTGCCGCCGACAGAACATAGGCTGCGGCAGAGGAGATCAGGAATGTCCGACAACCGTTTGTCATTCAAAGAGATGTGCGCAGAGTTCGACGTGACTCCGCGTACCCTGCGCTACTATGAATACATCGAATTGCTGCAGCCCGACCGGGAAGGCAGATCGCGATTTTACGGACCGCGCGAATGCGCGCGTATGACGTTGATCCTGCGGGGCCGCAAATACGGCTTTTCTCTGGAGGATATCCGCCAGTGGCTGCTGATCTACGAACATGAAGGCAACGAGGTTCAGATGCGTGCCTTTGTCGACGTTGCAGACAAACAGATCGTCGAGCTTGAGAAGCAAAAGCAGCAACTCGACGAGGCGATCGACGCCCTGACCCAGATGCGCGACGAGACCGCCAAATCGCTGAAGTGATTCCTTCGGGACATCCCACTTTTGCCGGAAAATGATGCGAAATCCGCAATCTCTGCCCTTTTGAGAAGGTGCGGAGCGATCTGCTGTGGCGCTTTTCCGTCCAAAATTCCGTTACGTTAAATCGTCAAAAGTAGGAAATCTGCGACTTGACGCGTAAGGAAGTTACGTAAACCTAATTTGTGACGCAGCGTTCGCATTACGTAAACGTCATCGACGTGTTGTAACGACCGCAACGACTGCGCACCTAACTTTCACAGACGCCAGCCACAAGAGTACTGAAACCATGACCGAAGATCTGATGACCATCCGCGAGATGTGCGAGACTTACGACGTCACACCCCGGACCTTGCGGTTCTACGAAGCCAAAGAGCTTCTGTTTCCCATTCGTGAGGGCCAGAAACGGCTGTTCACCAAAAGCGACCGTGCGCGCCTGAAACTGATCCTGCGCGGCAAGCGTTTTGGCTTCAGCCTCGAGGAAATCCGCCAGCTTCTGGACCTCTATCATGTGGGCGACCAGCAGCTAACCCAGATATCGCGCACGTATGAGATCGCCTGCGAGCGTCTGGCCGATATGGAGTCGCGCCGCGAAGAGCTGACACAGGCCATCGACGACCTGAAAGAACAGTTGCGCTGGGGCGAGAAAGTCATCGCCTCAATGAAACAAGACAAAAAGGCTGCCGAGTAACCCCTCGCCTGCCTTCCACCCGGACATATGAATTAAAGGGAGCTTCACATGCCCGTCTACAACGCACCAACCAAAGACACGCAGTTCGTGCTGCACAATGTTCTGAAAGTCTCGGAATCCGACATTCCCGGATACAGCGAACTTGAAGCAGAATTCACCGGTGCAGTGCTGGAAGAAGCAGGCAAAGTTGCCACCAACATTCTGCACCCGCTGAACGTTGTTGGCGACACCGAAGGGTGCCGTCTGGAAAACGGTATCGTATACACACCCACCGGCTTCAAAGACGCGTTCGAGCAAGTCAAGGAAGGTGGCTGGACCGGCTTGGACATGCCCGAAGAATACGGCGGTCAGAATATGCCGCAAGTTCTGGGCACGGCTGTCGGCGAGATGTTCTCGGCATCGAACCAAGCCTTCACCATGTACCAAGGTCTGACCCACGGCGCGGCCTCGGCCATTCTGGCACACGGAACCGACGAGCAGAAAAACAAGTACCTGCCCAACATGGTCAGCTGTGAGTGGACCGGCACCATGAACCTGACCGAACCGCATTGCGGTACCGATCTGGGCCTGATGCGCACCAAGGCGGAACCACAGGGCGACGGCAGCTACAAAATCTCTGGCCAGAAGATCTTTATCTCGTCTGGCGATCACGACATGGCCGACAACATTATCCACCTGGTGCTGGCCAAAATCCCCGGCGGCCCCGAAGGCATCAAGGGCGTTTCGCTGTTCATCGTGCCCAAGTTCATCGTGAACGAGGACGGTTCGCTGGGCGAGCGTAACGGCGTCTCGGTCGGCAAGATCGAAGAGAAAATGGGCATCCACGGCAACTCGACCTGCGTCATGAACTATGACGAGGCGACCGGCTGGCTTCTTGGCGAAGAGCACAAAGGCATGCGCGCCATGTTCACCATGATGAACGAAGCGCGTCTGGGCGTTGGTATGCAGGGTCTGAGCCAGGCTGACGCGGCTTTCCAGAACGCACTGGAATACGCCAAGGACCGCCTGCAGGGTCGCGATGTGACCGGTGTGAAAAACCCCGATGGCCCCGCCGATCCGTTGATCGTTCACCCGGACATCCGCCGCAACCTGATGGATCAGAAAAGCTTCACCGAAGGCGCGCGCGCGTTCATCCTTTGGGGTGCAACCATGCTCGACAAAGCGCACCGCTCGGGCGACAAGGATGCGGACGGGCTGATCTCGTTGCTGACACCGGTCATCAAAGGCTTCCTGACCGATCAGGGCTATGACATGACCGTGCAGGCTCAGCAGGTTTATGGCGGCCACGGCTACATCGAAGAATGGGGCATGTCGCAATACACCCGCGACGCCCGTATCGCTATGATCTACGAAGGTGCAAACGGCGTTCAGGCGCTAGACCTTGTGGGCCGTAAACTGGCGCAGGACGGCGGCAAGCATGTTATGGCGTTCTTTGAGATGGTCAAAACCTTCTGCAAGGAGAACGCAGGCAAGGACGAAGCCTATGACAAGGCCTTCATCGAGCCGCTGAAAGCTGCGTCCAAGGATCTGCAGGCCGCTGGAATGTATTTCATGCAGGAAGGCATGAAGAACCCGAACAACGCGCTGTCCGGTTCCTATGACTTCATGCACATGTTCGGCCACGTCTGCCTGGGCCTGATGTGGGCGCAGATGGCGAAAGCCGCGCAAGAAGCTCTGGACGGTGGCGCATCGGACAAAGAGTTCTACGACACCAAGATCAACACCGGCCGTTTCTACATGGCACGCCGCCTGCCCGCGACTGCGATGCACCTGTCGCGCATCCAGACTGGCGCAGACACGGTGATGGCTCTGGACGCGGCGAACTTCTGACCTCAGTCTGGGTCCGGGTAGCACTGCCCGGACCCAGCTTTTCGGAGGACACCACATGCCAAAACGTTTTCGCCTGACCCGCCGGTTTCCCGTCGCCATGACCGAAGACGGCTATCGCAAGCTCAAGGCGTTCTCGCGCGAGGCTGGGTTGGACGAAGGA
Source organism: Ruegeria arenilitoris (assembly GCF_013035315.1). Classification (GTDB taxonomy): domain Bacteria; phylum Pseudomonadota; class Alphaproteobacteria; order Rhodobacterales; family Rhodobacteraceae; genus Ruegeria; species Ruegeria arenilitoris_D. Next base: position 141,013 of record NZ_WQHP01000003.1, read on the forward strand.
GAGGCACTGTCGTTTCTGTTCGAGAACTTCAACAGCGTGATTGATGAGGAGAACCTGACCCACCGCCTGCGTATCTTCAATTCCGAACTCGAAGAACGCAAACGCTAAACCTGAACGCAATTGGGCGTGTTTTCAGCAAGTCGAACCGGGTCACCATAAGGCCCTTTGGTTCGCCTTACTCGAAATTCGCGAATTTCGGTTTGGCAGAATACGCCTTGGGAGGGGCACCCAGATGACAATCAAGCTGCATTGCTTCGGAGAAAGCGGAAACAGCTACAAGGCTGCTTTGGCTTTGGAACTGTCCGGACTGGACTGGGAGCCGGTCTTTGTTGACTTCTTTCAGGGTGTGACCCGCACGCCGGAATTCCGTGCCGATGTCAATGAAATGGGCGAAGCGCCGGTACTGATCGACGGTGACTTTCGCACCAGTCAGTCCGGGGCCATTCAAGCCTATGTAACCGAGAAGTCCGGGAAATTCGGCGGCAAAACCCACGAGGAGAAATACGATGTCCTACGCTGGGTTCTGTGGGACAACCACAAGCTCAGCTCGATGGCAGGGCTGACGCGGTTTTTGGTGAATTTCCTGCCGGAACAGCACCGCAACCCGGACGTGATAGCCTTTAACCAAGGCCGTCTCAAAGCCGCCTATGAGGTTCTGAACGACCATCTTGAGGGCCGCGACTGGATCGTCGGAGATGACATCACCAACGCGGATCTCAGCTGCTGCGGCTACCTGTATTATCCCGAACCATTCGGCTTTGACCGCGCCGACTGGCCCCATATCGACGCCTGGCTGACCCGCTTGTCGGAACAACCCGGCTGGAAACACCCCTATGACCTGATGCCCGGCAAATTGTCGGATCGAGCTTAAGGAGAGCTACTGATGACCGAAGCTTATATCTATGACGCCCTGCGCACCCCGCGCGGCAAGGGCCGCAAGGATGGCAGCCTGCACGAGGTAACCTCGGTGCGGCTGTCTGCCGTCACCCTGAACGCGATGAAAGAGCGTAACAACCTCGAAGGTCACGCGGTTGAAGATGTGATCTGGGGCAATGCCACGCAGGTCATGGAGCAAGGCGGCTGTCTGGCCCGCACCGCGGTTCTGGCCTCGGATCTGGACGAGCGCATCCCCGGCCTGTCGATCAACCGATTCTGCGCCTCGGGCATGGAGGCTGTGAACCTGGCCGCCAACCAGGTCAAGGGTGGTGCCGGTGACGGTTACATCGCCGGTGGTGTTGAGATGATGGGCCGCGTGGCCATGGGCTCGGACGGTGCAGCGATTGCCGTTGACCCGTCAGTAGCGATGGAGACCTACTTCGTACCGCAGGGTATCTCTTCGGATATCATTGCGACCGAATACGGCTTTACTCGTGATCAGGCCGACCAGCTGGCGATGGAATCGCAGCGCCGTGCGGCGCAGGCTTGGGAAGAAAATCGGTTCGAAAAATCGGTGATCGCCGTCAAGGATCAGAACGGCCTGACCATCCTGGACCGTGACGAATACATGCGCCCGGGTACAGACATGCAGAGCCTCGGCGCGCTGAACCCAGCCTTCCAGATGATGGGCGAACAGATGCCCGGTTTCGACAAGGTGGCGATGCTGAAATACCCGCATCTGGAAAAGATCAACCACATCCACCATGCGGGCAACAGCTCGGGCATCGTGGACGGTGCGGCGGCTGTTCTGATCGGCAACAAGGAATTCGGTGAAAAGCACGGCCTGAAGCCACGCGCCCGTATCAAGGCGACCGCCAAGATCGGTTTGGACCCGACCATCATGCTGACCGGCCCCGTCCCTGTGACCGAAAAGATCTTGGCTGACAGCGGCATGGCCATCTCTGATCTTGATCTGTTCGAGGTCAACGAAGCCTTTGCCTCGGTTGTTCTGCGCTTCCAGCAGGCATTCGACGTCGACCCCGAGCTGGTCAACGTCAACGGCGGTTCGATCGCTATGGGCCACCCGCTGGGGGCAACCGGTGCAATCATCATCGGCACGCTGCTGGATGAGCTTGAGCGTCAGGACAAAGAAACCGGTCTGGCGACCTTGTGTGTGGCATCCGGCATGGGTGCAGCCACAATCATCGAGCGGGTCTGATGCCCAAGCTGGATCTCTCTCAGATCCCGTTCAAGGGTGGCTCGGCCTATCCTGGCAAGCTGGCTGAGGCGACCGCGGGTCGCTTCGTGCAGCGCGTTGGTGATGCGGGCGGCCTGACCCAATACGGGGTCAACATCGTGCGGCTTGAACCGCAGGGCATGTCCTCACTGCGCCATTACCACATGGAGCAGGACGAGTTTGCCATCATGCTCAGCGGCACCTGCGTGCTGATCGATGACGATGGTGAGCATGAGATGCAGCCCGGCGATTGCGCCGCTTTCCCGGCAGGTGAGACTAACGGCCATCACCTTGTGAACAAGACCGATGCGCCCGCGACCTTTCTGGTGGTGGGCACACGGACCCCGACCGAGACCGGCTATTACAGCGACATAGACATGATGGTGAAGGATGATGAGAACGGTTTCTCCTTCACCCGCAAAGATGGCAGCCCGCTGACGGCTGACCAGATTGGAGATGACAATGACTGATTTCACTCTGACAAAAGACGCCGATGGCGTCGCGGTGATTTCCTGGGATGTTCCAGGCAAAACAATGAACGTAATGTCCTTTGACGGGTTGGCGCAACTGAGCGACCTCGTCGATCAGGCCCTGGCCGATGATGAGGTTAAAGGCATCATCATCACATCGGGCAAAGAAGGCTCGTTTGCGGGGGGCATGGACCTCAACCTCCTGGCTGTGATGAAGGAACAGGCAGGCGGCGATCCGGCAAAGGGTCTGTTCGAAGGCACGATGCAAATGCACGCCCTGCTGCGCAAGATCGAGCTGGCAGGCATGGACCCTAAAACCAAGAAAGGCGGTAAGCCAATCGCGACCGTCCTGCCGGGTACCGCTGCGGGTATCGGCATGGAACTCCCGCTGTCCACACACCGCATCTTTGCGGCCGAAAACCCCAAGGCGAAATACGGCCTGCCCGAGATTATGGTCGGCATCTTCCCCGGCGCGGGCGGCACCACACGGATGGTCCGCAAGGTTGGCGCTCTGGCGGCTGCGCCGCTGCTGTTGGAAGGCAAGATGCTGGACGTCAAGAAAGCCAAGGGCGCGGGCTATATCGACGAGATCGCAGCCGATCCGATGGCTGCGGCCAAGGAATGGGTGCTGAACGCCAAAGAAGCTGATCTGGTCAAGCCATGGGACGCGAAGGGCTACAAGATGCCCGGCGGCGCACCTTACCACCCTGCAGGCTTCATGAACTTCGTCGGTGCCTCGGCCATGGTAAACGCCAAGACCCAAGGCGCGTTCCCGGCAGCCAAAGCTCTGCTGAGCGCGGTTTACGAAGGTGCTCTGGTCGATTTCGACACGGCGCTGAAGATCGAAGCACGCTGGTTCACCTCTGTTCTGATGAACCCCTCCTCGGGCGCGATGATCCGCTCGCTGTTCCTGAACAAAGAAGCGCTGGAAAAAGGCGCTGTGCGTCCGGCGGGTGTTCCGGATCAGTCGGTCAAGAAGATCGGCGTTCTGGGTGCTGGTATGATGGGCGCAGGTATCGCTCTGGTTTCGGCGCAGGCCGGGATGGAAGTTGTTCTGGTCGACCGCGACCAAGCTGCGGCCGACAAGGGCAAAGCCTATACCGAGACCTATCTGGACAAGGGCATGAAGCGCGGCAAAGTCACGGCTGAAAAGAAAGAGGCCATGCTAGCGCGCATCACCGCGACCCCGGATCTTGAGCATCTCACGGGCTGTGATCTGATCATCGAAGCTGTCTTCGAAGATGTCGGCGTCAAGGCCGAGATGACCAAGAAGGTCGAGGCGATTATCCCCGAGGATTGCATCTTTGCCTCGAACACGTCGACCCTGCCGATCACCGATCTGGCCAAGGCATCAGTGCGCGCGGACCAGTTCATCGGCATCCACTTCTTCTCGCCGGTCGAGAAGATGTTCCTGGTCGAGATCATCAAGGGCAAGGAAACCGGTGATCGCGCGGTCGCCAAGGCGCTGGACTATGTGCGCCAAATCCGCAAGACCCCGATCGTGGTCAACGATGCGCGTTTCTTCTACGCCAACCGTTGCATCATTCCTTACATCAACGAAGGCGCACGCATGATCACCGAAGGCGTCAGCCCCGTTGTCATCGACAACGCCGCGCGTCAGTTGGGCTTCCCTGTCGGACCGGTTCAGCTGACCGACGAAACCTCGATCGACCTGGGTGCTAAGATCGCCCGCGCCACCAAAGCCGCCATGGGTGATGCCTATCCGGAAAGCCCGGCAGACGATCTGATCTTCTGGATGGAAGAACAGGGCCGCCTGGGCCGCAAGGCGAACGCGGGCTTCTTCGACTATGACGAAAAAGGCAAGCGTGTCGAATACTGGAAAGGCCTGCAGGACAAGTACCCGCTGGCCGAAGACCAGCCGGACCTGATCGAGGTGCAGGAACGCCTGATGTTCGCACAGGTATTGGAAGCGGTCCGTGCACTGGAAGAAGGTGTTCTGGAAGACATTCGCGAAGGCGATGTCGGTGCGATCCTGGGTTGGGGCTTTGCCCCCTGGTCGGGTGGCCCGCTCAGCTGGCTGGACATCATCGGCACGCCCTACGCGGCCGAGCGCTGCGACCAGTTGTCCGAAAAGTACGGCGAGCGCTTTGCGTGCCCGCCGCTGCTGCGTGAGATGGCGGAAAAAGGTCAGACCTTCTATGGTCGCTTCAACCCCGAAGCTAAAGCCGCCTAAAAAACAGACGCTGGTGCGGATCTCCGCGCCAGCGTCTTTCTTTAATCAATTACTTTAATAAAATCAGATTAGTGGAGCCGGTCGCCCTGGCCGCCCTGCCCGACGTACCGCCTTGACAGGCCGCACCGGAAAGATCGGGTTTTGCTGGATCGGCGCAGGAAGCGCGCCCAGTGAATTCGCCAAAACGGCAATGTCTCGGCTATGCGCCACGCTATCGACAAGCTCATCAGTCTGCTCGGCATCGACAATCTTGTACGAGGCATTCTGCGGACGACCCGATGACCCGAAACGTCCTGCGGAACAAAACGCACGCAGACCGCCTTCGATATAGATCACTTCGTCTTGCTCAAAGAACAGGGAACACACATCGAAATAGGATGCGGGCGTTCCCGACGTCAGCCGAAATGTACCGCTAAGCACTCGAGCCGGTACAACGGGCATGCTGATTGGCAAAGTGATCGGCCCATTGGTCAGCTTGGTATTGTCGATGACCATACCCTGCTCTGGCATCAACCAGACTGAGCGACCACTGTACAGCGTGTTAGAAGGGACCCGAACCAACAGGTTTTCTGTCCGGTTTTCGTTCGCCGGAACCGCGATGCAATCCGTCGAAATCCGACAAACCTGTTGAAATCCGTTGTCCATCGTTCGAACGAGGTCGCCGGCCAGAAGGTCTTCGACCACTTTCCACCCACGGTCGGTTGCGATCTTAGTTCCATGGACAAAACCACCGCGGCGCGAATTCAAGGCAGTCGCCGGACTATCCTGAATCTGGCCGTCCGGGACGTCGGAATAACTCAAAACACTCTGTACATTTAACACGTGTCGCACTCACTTCTGACACAAACCAACTACACCTTTCTGTTAACATAGCAGTTATGTAGCAGTCTTATTTTGAACACATTATGGTCCAATTTGGCCCCCTAAGCCCGTGGAAACCAAAGAAACTTCGAACAACACTGCCAATTTTTGATCCATTGGTCTAAATCTGGAAACTGTGATCAACGCGAACGTTCAGCGACCTTTCCGAATCTGACCTCGCACCTTGGGCCGACTTGGTTGGGCTCATTCAAAGGATCGGAATACGTTACACCGTCTCGTGCTGCGCGGTTTCGCGCCCTGCCCGCCAACCCAACATCGCACCCGCACAGGCAATCAAGCCGATCCCCGCGATTTGAACCGGCCCGATGGCCTGCCCCAACGCCACATAGGCAAAGAGTGGGCCGAAAATCATAACCGAATACTCAAAAACCGCGACATAGGACGGCTCGCCCACCTGATAGGCCTTGATCAACATGAACACGGCGATCGTGGACCCAACTGCCTGAATAACGATCCAGAGCAAGGCAGGCTGCATGTCCCACACCCAGCCACGTGTGGCAAAACCCTCGGGTCCGGCGGGCGAAGCAATCGGGAACAACTCCAGTACGACCAGGCCGATTGCCCCGGCAGAACCAAGAGTCACGATCATCGCGGCCAGCAGCGCAACGGTGCTCTCCCCGGAACAATGGCTTCGCGTGATAACTGAACTGAACGCATAAAACAGGCCTCCGGCGACGGGCAGCAAGCTACGCATATCGAATTCATACGGGTTCAACTGCAAAACGCACAGAATACCCGCAAAGCCCAACAGAACCGCAAAGATACGCCAGGGGCCAATCCTTTGCTTCATCGCAATGGCCGAAATCAGCAGAACGAAAATGGGCGAGGTAAAAAGCCCTGCCAACGCTTGGGCTATTGGCATAAGAGCCAAAGAAGCGAAGTAAAACAGCATCGCCAGCGTAATCAGAACGCTGCGCAGGATCACCGGGCCAAAACGTTTGGGTCGCATGCCGCCCAGCCCCAACAACGACAGGCCAAAGATCAGTGGCAACATCATCGCTGCCCGGCTCAAGTGGAATTGCCACAGGCCAACCGTTTCGGCCAACAAGATCACCACGTTGTCGATCACACCGATGATCGCCATCGCACCGATCATCAGCAGTGAGGCCAGTATGGGTGAGGTCTGAGTATCCGCCTGCATCTGTCGCTCTGTTACCCGATTGGCACAGCAGGCCAATCCTGCGTCCATCGTGGTATCCAGCACATTTACCCAAGGTGACGCAACTGGTTTGCGCCCTTCGAATTTACCATGTTAAGCTGGGGCAAAATACCAACGAGCAGACCTCAATCAGATGACGGCCCTGAAACAGTACCAGCGGATCGAAGCCACCGGTCTGTGGCGCCCCTCGCCCGATGTACAACGGCGCGAGGTCGTGGTCTCGATTGGTGAAGCGACGCTGACGATTTCCGATTTCAACGACCGAGCACTGACTCATTGGTCGCTGGCCGCGCTGGAACGGCAGAACCCGGGAACCTTCCCTGCCGTCTTCAACCCCGATGGCGACCCGGACGAAACGCTTGAGCTGGATGAGTCCGAAACCACTATGATCGCAGCCATCGACAGGCTGCAAAGGGCGATCGACCGGTCGCGCCCACATCCGGGTCGTTTACGCTGGCTCAGCGTAGCCGGTGTTGTCGCCGCCGTTGCGGCGCTGTTGCTGCTGTGGGTCCCTGCTGCTTTGCAAAGCCACGTTGTCTCGGTCGTACCCGAGATCAAGCGCTATGATATCGGCGACGCGATCCTGCATCGGATCGAACGGGTATCGGGGGTAGCGTGCAAGTCCGAAGACGCGCAGATGGCCTTAGAGCAATTGGCGAGCCGGACTGGTGTGCGCGAAGTTGTCATTCTGCCCGCCGGGGTACAAACCAGCCTCAGCCTACCTGGCGGGATCATCCTGTTGAATCGGGCCCTGGTCGAAGATCACGAAGATCCGTCCATCGCGGCCGGGTTCATTATCGCGGAACGCGCGCGGTCTGTTGCACAAGAGCCGTTAGATGAGTTGCTAGACCGCACCGGCCCAACAACGGCGTTCCGCCTTCTCACGACCGGAGAGCTGACGCCTGAGATTGTCGATTCTTATGCCGAACAAATCCTGTCAGAACCGCGTCCATCCGTGCCCGACGAACAGTTGTTAGAGGTGTTCGCCCAGGCCGCTTTGCCCTCGACGCCCTATGCGTATGCCGTGGATGTGACTGGGGAAACAACACTGGGCCTGATCGAGGCCGACCCGATGGCCGGTCGTCCCTTGCCCCAAGTATTGCCGGACCGCGATTGGGTCCGGCTGCAGAACATCTGCGGCGAATAAAGCCGCTTACTTGGTGCCGAACATCCGGTCGCCCGCGTCACCCAACCCCGGCATGATATAGCCTTTTGAGTTCAGCTCACGATCCAGCGACGCTGTGACTATGTGCACATCAGGGTGCGCCTCTTTCATGCGGGCAACGCCTTCGGGGGCGGCCAGCAGGCAGAGGAAGCGGATATCGGTGGCCCCGGCCTCTTTCAGCAGATCAATCGCTGCGGCCGAGCTGTTGCCGGTGGCCAGCATTGGGTCAACCGCGATAACCAGACGGTCCTTCAGTCCCTCGGGCGCTTTGAAATAGTACTGGACCGGCTTCAGCGTTTCTTCGTCTCGGTAAAGGCCCACAAAGCCCACACGGGCCGATGGCACGAGTTCCAGCACGCCATCCAACATTCCGTTGCCTGCGCGCAGGATCGACACAAGCGCCAGTTTTTTACCGGCCAAAATAGGGGCGTCCATCTCTTCCATCGGGGTTTCGATGTGACGGGTCGTCAGCTTCAACTCACGCGTAACCTCATAGGCCAGTAGCAGCGTGATCTCGCGCAGCAATTGCCGGAACTCAGCGGTCGAGGTGCCCTTGTCCCGCATGAGCGTCAGTTTGTGCTGCACCAGCGGGTGGTCAACGACGGTCAGGTGTTCGCTCATGATCTCTCCAGTCTTTTCTTGACCCGTTCGCGGGTATCGTCATCACAAAAGGCCGCGTTCAGGGCCGTGTCATTCAGGGCTGCGAAGTCTTCGGCCTCCCAGCCGAAGGCTTGGTTCAGCATCTCATATTCGCGGCGCATGGTGGTATGGAAAAACGGCGGGTCATCGGTAGAAACAGTGACTTTCACGCCGTGATCGCGCAACCGCGCAATCGGATGTGCACCAAAATCGGGGAACAGCCCCAGCACCACGTTCGAGCCGGGGCAGACCTCTAGCGTGACCTCACGGTCAACCAACTCACGGATCAGGTCAGGATCTTCAATGGCGCGAACGCCGTGGCCCACTCGTTCCACACCCAGATCACGCACCGCATCGCGTACACTCTCCGGGCCGCCGAATTCGCCGGCATGGGTGGTCAGGCGCAAGCCAGCTTCACGGGCGCAATCGAAGGCCCACTTATAGTCACCCTGCGCGCCCACGCCCTCATTTCCGCCCATCCCGAAACCAGTGATCCAATCGCCCGCCGTTTCAGCAGCGCAATGCGCGCTTTGCTTCGCCTGTTCCGGTCCGAAATGGCGCACACAGGTGACCACCCCGCGCAGGGTGATGTCGAACTTGCTCTCTGCCTCATCCGCGGCGTCCTGAATAGCATTCAGGTAATCGCGCCACGCATGCAGGTCGCCCCCGCCACAGAAATCCGGGCTGAGGAAGGTTTCCGAGTAAACCACACCATTTGCAGCGCTTTCTTCGAGGATGGCCAGCGTAAGACGGCGGAAATCCTCAGGGGATTTCAGCACCTCGCAGGCGGCCTCGTACACGCTGAGGAAATGTGCGAAATCGCGGAAGTCATAGCTTCCGTCCGACTTGAAAATACCACTCAGGTCAATGCGCTTTTCATGTGCAAGCTGGCGAATGAAAGCAGGTGGCGCTGCACCTTCATGGTGCAGGTGCAGTTCGATTTTTGGCAGGTCTGCGACAGTCATAGAAAGCTCTTCCCCGGTCCTTGCGCCGGAATGTTAAGGTGGTGCGCGATACTGGCGGCGACATCGGCAAAATCGACGGCACCTATCTGGCCTGTGCCCTTTCCGGCAATCAAAACCGGCACCTGTTCGCGTGTGTGGTCAGTCCCGATCCAGCTGGGGTCGTTACCGTGATCGGCAGTCAGCAGCATCAGATCGCCCGGACGCATCTTGTTCAGGATCAGGCCGATTTCACGGTCAAACCATTCCAGCGCGCGGGCATAGCCGCTGATGTCGCGGCGGTGCCCGTACAGGCTGTCGAATTCGACGAAATTGGCGAAGGTCAGGCTGCCCTCTTCGGCCTCGTCGACCAGATCGGACAAGTGGCCCATCAATTCGGTATCCGAACCTTTGCGCAGCGTGTCGATCCCTTGCATCGAGAAGATGTCGCCGATTTTGCCGACTGCATGTACCCGACGCCCGGCATCCTGCGCCCAATTGGTCAGAACTGGCGCTGGCGGCAAAATGGCAAAGTCCTTACGGTTGGTGGTGCGGGTAAACCCCTGCTCGGGCGAGCCGGCAAAGGGTCGCGCGATGACCCGGCCGACTTTCATCTCGTGCAAACGTGGGGCCAGCGCCTTGCACATCGCCAGCAGACGGTCGAGGCCAAAGCTTTCCTCATGCGCGGCGATCTGAAACACACTGTCGGCGGACGTGTAACAGATAGGCCAGCCGGTCCGCATATGCTCGGCCCCCAGTTCGGAAATAATGGCCGTGCCAGAGGCGTGGCAGTCGCCCAGAATGCCGTCAGTGCCCGCTGCTTCGGCAGCAGCGCGGCTGAGATCCTCGGGGAAAGATGGCTTGGTATCGGGGAAATAGTGCCAGTCCCACGGCACTGGCAGCCCGGCCAGTTCCCAATGGCCCGAAGGCGTGTCCTTGCCCGGCGAATGCTCGCGCGCGCATCCCCACAAGCCGGTCGGCTCAGCCGCAAGCCCGGGCGTTTCGTCGCCCGAGGCCAACCGCGTCGCGGCCCCCAGCCCCAGCGCATCGAGGTTAGGCAGGAGCAAAGGGCCTGACCGCCCCTCTTCCGCCCGACCCTCGGCACAGGCTTGCGCGATATGCGCCAGCGTGTTTGCGCCGTTGTCGGGGGTCTCGCCATTGAAGTAACTGCCCGCATCCGGCGCGCCGCCGATGCCGACCGAGTCCATCACCACCAGAAACGCGCGGGTCACGGTGTGATCCTTTCGTGTATCAGCGTGGGCTCTGTCGGGGCGGCGTCTCCGAGCGTTATCGCGGCGACAACAGCCTCGGCGGCCTGTTTGGCAGCGTCCTCACGCGCGGCGTGGATCACGGCCAGCGGCGCGCCTTTGTCTACCTTGTCGCCCAACCGGACGATATCCGACAAGCCGACCGCCGGGTCGATCACGTCATCTTCGACCTGCCGCCCGCCGCCCAGCGCCACAACGGTCAGGCCAAGCGGCTCACCATCTATTGCGGTGACGTATCCGTTTGTCGGGGCCGGAACCTCAAGGATCACACTGGCCTCAGGCAGGTAGCGCGACCAGTTTTCAACGAACTGCAGCGGCCCGCCAACAGCGGCCATCATGCGCCCGAACCGTTCAGCCGCGCGCCCGTCGCGGATAACGTCCGTGATCTTGTCGCGGCCCTCATCAGCCGTTTTGAACATCCCGGCGTCGGCCAACAACACGCCGCCCAGTTCGGCCGAGATTTCAGCCAGCGGGGCATAAGCGTCTTGGGTCATAACCTTCATGACCTCGGCCACTTCCAGCGCATTGCCCAGCGCAGGGGCCAAGGGTTGGTGCATATCGGTGATCACCGCCGAGGTCCGGCATCCCGCCGCATTCGCGGTTTCCGACAGGGCACGCGCCAGTTTGCGCGCATCTTCCAGCGTTTTCATGAAGGCACCAGAGCCGACCTTGACGTCCAGCACCAAAGCCTCGGGGCTGGCGGCCAGTTTCTTGGACAGTATCGAGGCAGTAATCAGATCCAGGCTTTCCACTGTCGCAGTTACGTCGCGGATCGCATAAAGCCGCTTGTCCGCCGGGGCGATCTGCCCCGTGGCCCCCACAATCGCTGCGCCGGTGTCGTGCAAAATCTGCGTCAGGCGGTCCTGCCCGATCTGCGTGCTGACCCCGGGGATCGACTCGAGCTTGTCCAGCGTGCCACCCGTATGGCCCAGACCGCGGCCCGAGATCATGGGTACATACGCCCCCAACTCGGCCAATGCCGGAGCAAGCACCAGAGAAACGCTGTCCCCCACCCCACCGGTCGAATGTTTGTCGATCACCGGACCATCGAAATCCCAGGTCAGCACATCGCCGCTATCACGCATGGCGGTTGTCAGGTCCGCGCGCCCCTGCGCACCCAGCCCGCCCATGCAGACCGCCATGGCAAAGGCCCCTGCCTGTGCGTCGCTGACGCCGCCATCGGCCAGACCTTGTGCGAACCAGGTCAGCTCATCTCCGGTTGGGACCTGCCCCCGGCGCAGTTTTGCAATGATCGAACGGGCGTCCATGAGGTTACACGTCCTCCATATGCGAGGCGTCGAACGCACCCGGCAGCAAGTCTCCGATCGTGGTTTCAAACTCGGCCCCATCGACCGTGGCGAGGGTCACCTTGACCTCCCGCTTACCGAACTCGGCCAGTTTCTGTCGACATCCTCCACACGGTGGCACCGGTTGCGGGCTTGAGGCGACGACGTAAACCTCGGAAAGTTCCTGCTCACCCGCGGCCACCATTGCTGCAATTGCACCGGCCTCAGCACAGGTGCCTTCGGGGTAAGCCACGTTTTCCACATTGCAGCCCGAATAGACCTGGCCGCTTGCTGACCGGATCGCCGCGCCAACTTTGAAGTTGGAATACGGCGCATAGGCTTTTTCCCGGACAGACAGCGCTGCATCTTTCAAAGTCATGGCGATTCCCCATTTTTGATCAACTGGTCAGAAAAACATACCCTAAATGAAACTGCCCGGGGAGTTGAACCCCCGGGATGCATTATTCCTGGGCCAAAACTGACTTAATCCAGCTTGGTATTGAATACTCCCGGCAAGGTGACCTCGAGCAATTCGATATCATCAGAAGGGTCGGACAGTTTCGTGCGCATGCCCGGCGGGATCACGAACGCATCGCCTTGTTCCAAATGATATGGTTCGCGGCCTTCCCCTTCCAGGGTCACCTCACCCTCCATCACGAAGGTAAAATGAATGTCTGTGTCATGCGTCGCCCAAACCGGATCACCCTGCCCTTTGCGCACAACCTGTACGCCAGCGACGCCCTTGGTGCTTTCGGCAATCGTTGTGTCACGGTAGACATAGCCCGGTAGGCGGAACGGTTCCCACGCGGCGCCTTCGGCCTTGTTGTAGACGAAACGCTGGCCCTGCCATTCGCGGTCCGGGCGGAAATGGGGTGTGGGCAATTCCATCTGATGATCAATTTCGGTGACGTGTTCGGCGGGAACGCCGATTTCGATCACTTGCACATTGTCGGATGCCTCAAGCACCCGATGGCGGATTTCGGGCGGCTGGATAAAGCAGTCTCCTGCGGTCAGGCGCATCTTTGCGCCCTGATCCTCGTAGACAACATCCACCCAGCCATGAATGCAGAAGATCAGCTGAAACCCGACTTTGTGGAAATGAACCATATCCGGCACGGGGCCGCCGTCAGGAATACGGATATGGCTGGCGATGATGGAACCACCCAGCCGATCCGGCACCAGATCGCGGTAATGCATCCCCGCGCGCCCAATAATCCACGGAGCCTGATCCTTGAGCCTGCGGACCACAAAGGAATGCACTGTTTCTGGCATCACCATAGGCGGGTTCAATTCGTCAATCTCGACCCGTGTGCCATTGGGTGCGACCAGATTGCGCTTACCTCCAGCGAATGCGTCCGGATCATCCGTCAGAATACGAATGGTCCCCGGTGTCTCGGGCGCGTCCTTTTCGACCCGCAGGCGCAGCCCGTGGCCGGAAAACACAGCAACCCGAGGGTCGTCGGCGGGATAGATCATGTCCATCCGCATTCCGAGCGTCTTGGTAAAAAAGGGAATGTCGTCGCGCAGCTCGCTGGTGGGCAGTCGGATTTCAGCGCGCGTCTGGTCGATGCTTGGGGTTGAGGTCATACAGAGTCTCTTCGCTGTCGGATTTTGGCCATCCGATCAGAACAGAGGCCAAAATGCCAATCGAAAAGAACATCTCAAGCGTTTCTTCCAGAACAAAAAAACGAACTCTCATGAGAGCAGACAAATCAGCGCTGTACTTGCCCGAAACTTCTTCGAGCACTTGTGCGACGACTGCCAGAACGCCTGCAAGGACGAAAACGGCAAAAAACGGAGCACGTTGTTTTACAGCATGCCAGGCGTTGGGGACGCCATGCCATACCACACCACCAATCACGATGGCGACCAGAGCGATCCGAACCAGCGTCATGTCCAGCGCGGTATCGAGCCCATTCAGCACCCAATACGGCAGGCTATCCACCGGATAGATGTCCGCTTCAAGCTCTCGCTCCGCCAACAGTAAACAGACGAGGCCGATGTACAGGCGGCTCAGGCCGGGATACCGCCAGAGCGCGGCAAGGCCGGCCACAAAAAGCGCCGCGGCCGAGATGGTCTCGAACAACCCGCCCTCTTGGTTCAGCGCAAGCGCCTGCACCGGCCAGATACTCACGGCAGCAAGAACAAGACTGGCGATTGTCAGCACGATGGCATAGACGATGCGGTCGGCCCCAAGCCCGGCCCGGCCAGCCGGAAAGGCTATCCCGGCCTGGAATTCATCTTTGTAGCTCATGTGTAGCTTTCACTGCTCGACGTGTTTAGGTTTGTCCCAAGGATGCACGTACGTAAATTTTATGTGACAATTTTCAACAAGAGCCCCAGCAACTTTTACATAACTGTTGCAAAATGACGTAGCGTAGCCAAACCCGAAAATATAGTTTAATGCTAAACCAAATTGTCTGAGGAGTTATAACGCCGATGTCGGATACACCCAGCTTGCGGCAAGCAGCGCTTGAATATCACGCCCATCCCAAACCCGGGAAGCTTGAGATCAAGGCAACGAAGCCCATGGCGAACGGCCGCGATCTGGCGCGCGCCTATTCCCCCGGCGTGGCCGATGCCAGCCTGGAGATCAAAGCCGACCCCTCCAATGCCGAGCTCTATACAGCGCGCGGAAATCTTGTGGCGGTTGTCTCAAACGGGACAGCGGTTCTGGGGCTGGGCAATATCGGCGCGCTGGCGTCGAAGCCGGTGATGGAAGGCAAGGCTGTTCTGTTCAAGAAATTCGCCGGGATCGACTGTTTCGACATCGAAGTCGACCAACCTGACCCTGAAAAGCTGGCAGATATCGTCTGCGCACTGGAACCGACCTTCGGTGCGATCAACCTCGAAGACATCAAGGCGCCTGACTGCTTTATCGTGGAAAAACTGTGCCGCGAACGCATGAACATCCCCGTTTTTCATGACGACCAGCATGGTACAGCCATTGTGGTCGGCGCTGCGGCCAAGAACGCCCTGCACGTTGCAGGCAAAAAGTTCGAAGACATCAAGATTGTCTCTACCGGGGGCGGCGCGGCGGGTATTGCCTGCCTGATGATGCTGGTCAAACTGGGCGTCAAACGCGAGAATATCTGGCTGTGCGACATTCACGGGCTGGTTTACGAAGGTCGTGACGTGGACATGAATCCGCACAAAGACCAGTTTGCTCAGAAATCGGACCTGCGCACATTGGATGACGTCATCGGCGACGCAGACCTGTTCCTCGGCCTTAGCGGTCCAAACGTTCTGAAGCCCGAGATGGTGCAGAAGATGGCCAAACGACCGATCATCTTTGCGCTGGCCAACCCGACACCGGAAATTCTGCCCCAGGCAGCCCGCGAGGTCGCACCGGATGCGATCATTGCCACCGGGCGCAGCGACTTTCCCAATCAGGTCAACAACGTCCTGTGTTTCCCCTTTATCTTCCGGGGAGCGCTGGACGTGGGCGCGACCGAAATTAATGACGAGATGCAGATCGCGTGCGTGGACGGCATCGCAGAGATGGCTCGCGCGACAACCAGCGCCGAGGCGGCGGCGGCCTACAAAGGGGAACAGCTGACCTTTGGCCCGGACTATCTGATCCCCAAGCCGTTTGATCCGCGTCTGGTCGGCGTGGTGTCCTCATCGGTGGCTAAAGCCGCTATGGAGAGCGGCGTCGCCAAGCGTCCGATCAAGGACATCGATGCCTATAAAGAGCGTTTGAACCAGACCGTGTTCAAGTCCGCCCTTCTGATGCGCCCGGTATTCGAGGCCGCCGCAGCCGCCTCGCGCCGGATCGTGTTTGCCGAAGGCGAGGATGAGCGGGTTTTGCGCGCAGCGCAGGCCATTCTAGAGGAAACGACCGAAACGCCGATCCTGATCGGCCGCCCCGATGTGATCAATGCGCGTTGCGAACGGCTTGGCCTGACGGTGCGCCCGGGCAAAGACTGCCAAATCGTCAACCCGCAGGATGACCCGCGATACTACGACTATTGGAACTCGTATCACGAGATCATGCAGCGCCGAGGCGTCACGCCCGATCTGGCGAAAGCCATCATGCGCACGAACAACACCGCCATTGCGGCCATCATGGTTCATCGCGGCGAAGCCGACAGTATGATCTGTGGCACGTTTGGCGAGTATCGTTGGCACCTGAATTACGTCGAGCAGGTTCTGGACGACGGCGATCTGCGGCCGCATGGTGCGCTGTCGCTGATGATCCTTGAGGACGGGCCACTATTCATCGCTGACACCCATGTACGACAGCTTCCCACCCCCGAAGAATTGGCCGAGACGACACTTGGCGCTGCGCGGCATGTGCGACGTTTCGGGATCGAGCCCAAAATCGCCTTTTGCTCGCAATCGCAGTTCGGCAATCAGGCCGAAGGGTCGGGCAAACGCTTGCGGGCCGCGATGGAGATCCTCGACTCCGAGCCGCGCGATTTCACCTATGAGGGTGAAATGAACCTGGATCTTGCTCTGGACCCTGAGCTGCGTTCGCGCATCTTCCCGAATTCGCGCATGCAGGGTCCAGCCAATGTTCTGATCTTTGCCCATGCCGACGCGGCCAGCGGCGTGCGCAACATCCTCAAGATGAAGGCCGATGGGCTTGAGGTCGGCCCGATCCTTATGGGGATGGGCAACAAGGCGCACATCGTGACGCCTTCGATCACGGCGCGTGGGTTGCTGAACATGGCAGCCATCGCGGGCACCCCGGTCGCCCATTACGGTTGATTAACCAATACCCACTATACAGGGCGTCAAAGCGGCGCCCTGTTTGATTCCAAACCGGGTGCGTGGTTTGCACACCAAACTATGCAACTTTGCAAAAACTCGAATTCAGTCGCAAAAACGCAGCAAAATCGCGGTAGTTTGCAAAAATTTGCAGGCTAGTTAGCGGATTCTTGCAAATATTTTGCGATAAAGTGACGCTCCGTCATTCCGGTCGCTTGTGCGGTGACCTCTGGCCACATAACACATCTTCCAAGGAGTTTTTGGAGGAGGTCACCGTGGCTTATCAGGACATTTACGAAAGCTGGAAATCGGATCCAGAGGCATTCTGGATGAAAGCCGCGCAAGAGATTGACTGGGTTCAGCCGCCAACCAAGGCATTGTTCGACGACAACGCGCCTTTGTACGAATGGTTCAGCGATGCCAAGGTAAACACCTGTTGGAACGCGGTGGACCGGCATGTTGAAAACGGTCGCGGCGAACAAACCGCCATTATCTATGACAGCCCGATCACGCATACCAAGCGCGAGATTTCCTATGTCGAGCTACGCAACCGTGTCGCCAATCTGGCCGGCGCACTGCGGGCCAAGGGTGTCGAAAAAGGCGATCGCGTCATCATCTATATGCCGATGATCCCCGAAGCGCTTGAGGCCATGCTCGCCTGTGCCCGCCTCGGGGCGGTTCACTCGGTTGTGTTCGGCGGCTTTGCCAGCAACGAGCTGGCCGTGCGGATCGACGATGCCAAACCCAAAGCCATCATCGCCGCCTCCTGCGGGATGGAGCCGGGTCGCGTTGTGCATTACAAACCGCTGCTGGACGGCGCCATCGACATGGCCAGTCACAAGCCCGATTTCTGCGTCATCTTCCAGCGCGAACAGGAAGTGGCTCAGCTGGTCGAAGGCCGCGACTATAACTGGCATGGCTTTCAGTACGGTGTCGAACCGGCGGAATGCGTGCCGGTCGAGGGCAATCATCCGGCCTACATCCTCTACACCTCAGGCACGACCGGTGCACCTAAAGGTGTCGTCCGCCCAACCGCAGGCCATCTGGTCGCGCTGAACTGGACGATGAAGAACATCTATGACGTCGATCCGGGCGATGTGTTCTGGGCAGCGTCTGACGTGGGGTGGGTCGTTGGGCATTCCTATATCTGCTACGCGCCGCTGATCCATGGCAACACGACGATTGTGTTCGAAGGCAAGCCGGTCGGCACACCCGATGCAGGTACCTTCTGGCGGGTGATTTCCGAGCACAAAGTAAAAAGCTTCTTCACTGCCCCGACAGCCATCCGGGCCGTCAAACGCGAAGATCCTAAGGGTGAGATGCTGGCAAAGTACGACCTGTCCAGCCTGCGCGCCCTGTATCTGGCCGGTGAACGTGCGGACCCCGACACCATCGAATGGGCACAGGATGCGCTGAAGGTCCCTGTGATCGACCACTGGTGGCAGACCGAGACCGGCTGGACCATTGCCGGCAACCCGCTGGGGATTGAGGAGTTACCGGTCAAGCTGGGCTCACCTGCGAAACCAATGCCGGGCTACGACGTGCAGATTCTCGACGAGGGCGGTCACCCGATGAAGCCGGGTGAGTTGGGTGCGATCGCCGTCAAACTGCCCCTGCCCCCGGGAACCTTGCCAACGTTGTGGAATGCGGAAGAGCGGTTCAAAAGCTCGTACTTGAACCACTTCCCCGGTTACTATGAGACCGGAGACGCGGGCATGGTGGACGAGGACGGATACCTCTACATTATGGCGCGCACCGATGACGTGATCAACGTCGCGGGCCACCGCCTGTCTACCGGCGGTATGGAAGAAGTTCTGGCCGCCCACCCCGACGTCGCCGAGTGTGCCGTGATCGGCGTGACCGATCAGTTGAAGGGTCAGATGCCGGTTGGCTTTTTGTGCCTGAATGCTGGCTGTGACCGCGATCATGGCGAGGTCGTGCAAGACGTGGTCAAGCTGGTGCGGGAAAAGATTGGCCCGGTTGCTGCGTTCAAACTGGCCGTAGTGGTGGACCGATTGCCCAAGACACGCTCGGGCAAGATCCTGCGCGGCACCATGGTGTCGATTGCGGACAGCAAAGACTACAAGATGCCCGCAACCATCGATGATCCGGCCATCCTGGACGAGATCACGGATGCGTTGAAAACCATTGGTTACGCGCAATAACAGGCACTTGGGCGGCGATCTGTCGCCCGACGTCTGTCTTTCGCTTGCAACCTGAAACAGGCCCCCTACTGTCATCCCAAGACAGTGAGGGCCCATGACACAAACCGACATCTGGCGTCTGAACGCCACCGACCTGACCGCCTTGACCCGCAGCGGTGACCTGAGCGCCGAAGAGGTCACCCGGAACGCCATCGATCGGATGTATCAGGCCAACCCTGCGCTGAATGCAGTCGTCGAAGACCTGAGCGATGAGGCCCTGAGCCGCGCGCGTGATCTGGATGTGGCCGTAGCGGGTGGCGCACCAGCCGGTCCGCTGCATGGTGTGCCCGTCACCATCAAGATCAATGTCGATCAAAAGGGGCATGCGACCTCGAACGGTGTGGTCGCGCTGAAGGATGTGATCGCCCCTGACGATGCCCCTGTGGTGCGCAATCTGCAGAATGCCGGAGCTATCGTGATCGGGCGGACCAATACGCCCGAGTTCTCATTCCGCGCCGATACCGACAACCCGCTGCATGGCCGCACTCATAACCCTTGGGGGCGGCATATCTCGCCCGGCGGGTCTTCGGGCGGGGCCGGTGCGTCGGTGATGGCCGGGATCGGTGCGCTGGCGCATGGCAACGATATCGGCGGCAGTCTGCGATTCCCTGCGGCGGCCAATGGCGCGGTCACGGTCAAACCCGGATTGGGCCGTGTGCCAGCGTGGAACCCCAGCCAGCAGGCCGAGCGTGGAATTCTGGCGCAATCCATGTCGGTGCAGGGGTTGATCACCCGCTCCGCCGCCGACCTGCATCTGTCTATGCCCAGCCTGATCGCCCCGGATCCGCGCGACCCTTTCCACGTCGCCATGCCGTGGCGCGGTGAGACTATGGACGGCCCGATCAAAGTCGCCTTCACCAAGAACACCTTTGGCTACGCCCTGCATCCCGAGGTTGACAAGGCGTTGGACACGGCCCGAGACGCGCTTGTCGACGCCGGATATCTGGTTGAAGAGATCGACCCGCCTGACGTCTTCGAATGCGGGCGATCCGGCTATCGCGCCCTGATGGGAGAAGTCCTGACACTGCTACGAGGCGATATCGAGGCTGCGGGGTCAGAGACCATCCGCGAGATTTTCGAGGTCTACTTTCAGGAGTTTCCGCCTATCGTAGAAACCGACCTGATCCGCATTCTGGCCAAGCGCACCCATTATGCCCGCGAATGGTCAGTATTCATGGAGGACTACCCTCTGGTCCTGTCCCCGTTCCTGCCGCAACCATTCTTCAAACCGGACCGGGACACCGAAGGCGCAGAAGGTGTGCACGAGGTTCTGGGCTGTGCGGTTTATTCCTATTCGATGAACTTCCTTGGCCTGCCCGCCGCTTGTGTACCTTCCCGGCTGGCCGAGCTGCCCGATGGACCGCAGCCGATCAACGTTCAGATCGCGGCCCGCCGTTGGCGCGAAGATATGGCCGTGGATGCCGCCGCTGCGATCGAGGCGCGAGTCGGCCAGATGTGCCTGCCATTGTGGGAGAAGATGGGCGCCTAAAACGACCCCAACAATAATAGACCCCGGGTTATTGTGCCCGGGGTCCGCTTGCTAAAATATGCCCGGATATCGGTAACGAGCGTAGCACCACCTACCCTCGCCAGCGCAAAATCTGCGCACTCGTTCGAAAACGTCGTTTGGTGGCCACTCACTCCCACCGTGACGTGATCTCCGGGCAAGATTAGATTAGCGGAATGTTAATGAACCTCATGTGAACCAGTTCACACAAGTTCTAAAAATTTCGAAAATCCCATATTTTAGGTGAATTGCTCAGAAATAAGGCGTTCTTCTAACCCGTGCCCCGGATCAAACAGAATGCGATGTTGGATCGAGGGTTCGGACCGGATCTCGACCCAGTCGATGTCTGGAAAAGACACCGAATCCGCATCCGCCATGACCGGGCGCTTGTCAGCGTCCAGTACATCGAACCGGACTTTGGCGATCTTGGGCAAAAGCGCTCCGCGCCACCGGCGTGGTCGGAACGCGGCGATTGCCGTCAGGGCCAGGACGTCCGAGCCAATTGGCAAAATCGGGCCATGCGCCGAATAGTTATACGCGGTCGATCCCGCAGGTGTGGACAGAAGTGCGCCGTCGCAGACCAGTTCGTCCATTCGCACCCGGCCATCAACGCTGATCTTCAGCCGCGCAGCCTGCGGACCGGCGCGCAGCAGTGAAACCTCGTTAATCGCGAGCGCCTCGTGCATCTTGCCGGACTGATCCATCGCCCGCATGGCCAACGGGTTGATGACCTCTTCCTCGGCTGCATCCAGCCGCGCCATCAGGTCGGTTTCGTGAAATTCGTTCATCAGAAATCCGATTGTGCCGCGATTCATGCCATAAACCGGCGTATCCAGATGCTGCATGTTATGGAGGGTATGCAGCATGAACCCATCACCGCCCAGCGCCACCACCACATCCGCATCCCGTGGCGCGGCATTGCCATAGCGTTTTACCAAGGCGTCGCGGGCAGTTTGGGCCACTTTGACGTCGCTGGCGAGGAAAGCGATTCTCTGGATCATTTGTTCCGGTTTCCGGTCTTGCACATTTGGTTCCGAAACAATCATACCTTTCCCCGATAGGCCAGACTTGACGCCCCAGCAGGCCAAATCGTCGCTTTAAAGCTTTTGCACTTGCACGGTTTCCGATAGGAAATCCGCAAGATTTTGACACAGCCATGTGGAGTGCCCATGAACGCCAATCTCCGTGATACCGGATTTTTCACCCAGTCCCTCGCCGACCGTGACCCCGAGCTTTTCGGCTCGATCACATCCGAGCTGGGTCGTCAGCGCGACGAGATCGAGCTGATCGCGTCCGAGAACATCGTCTCTGCCGCCGTGATGGAAGCGCAGGGCTCGGTCATGACCAACAAATACGCCGAAGGGTATCCCGGTCGTCGTTACTATGGCGGATGTCAATTCGTTGATATCGCTGA
Organism: Ruegeria arenilitoris; assembly: GCF_013035315.1. Taxonomy (GTDB): domain Bacteria; phylum Pseudomonadota; class Alphaproteobacteria; order Rhodobacterales; family Rhodobacteraceae; genus Ruegeria; species Ruegeria arenilitoris_D. The sequence goes on from NZ_WQHP01000003.1 coordinate 162,968, forward strand.
AAATCTGGCTATCGACCGCGCCAAAGAGCTGTTTGGTTGCGGGTTCGCCAACGTGCAGCCAAACTCGGGCTCTCAGGCCAACCAGGGCGTCTTCCAGGCGCTGATCAAACCTGGCGACACCATTCTGGGCATGAGCCTGGACGCAGGCGGTCACCTGACCCACGGCGCGCGTCCAAACCAGTCGGGCAAGTGGTTCAACGCTGTGCAGTACGGCGTCCGCAAAGAAGACAACATGCTGGACTATGATCAGGTCGAAGCGCTGGCGAAAGAGCACCAGCCCAAACTGATCATCGCTGGTGGCTCGGCCATCCCGCGCCAAATCGACTTTGCCCGCATGCGCGAGATTGCTGACATGGTCGGTGCCTACCTGCACGTAGACATGGCGCACTTTGCCGGTCTGGTCGCCGCAGGCGAACACCCCAGCCCCTTCCCGCATGCGCATGTGGCAACCACCACGACACACAAGACCCTGCGCGGTCCGCGTGGCGGCATGATCCTGACCAACGATGAGGATATCGCCAAGAAAGTGAACTCGGCCATCTTCCCCGGCATTCAGGGCGGCCCACTGATGCACGTGATCGCGGCCAAGGCCGTCGCTTTTGGTGAGGCTCTGCGCCCCGAATTCAAAAACTACATCCAGCAGGTCGTGACCAACGCGCAGGCGCTGTCGGATCAGCTGATCAAGGGCGGTCTGGATACGGTCACCCACGGAACGGACACCCATGTTGTTCTGGTCGACCTGCGCCCCAAAGGCGTCAAAGGCAACGCGACCGAAAAGGCCTTGGGCCGCGCGCACATCACCTGCAACAAGAACGGTGTGCCGTTTGACCCCGAAAAGCCGACCATCACCAGCGGCATCCGTCTGGGTTCACCCGCCGGAACCACACGCGGGTTTGGCGAGATCGAGTTCCGCCAGATTGCGGACTGGATCATCGAGGTTGTTGATGGTTTGGCGGCCAATGGCGAAGACGGCAACGGCGCAGTTGAAGCCAAGGTCAAGGCCGAGGTCGCAGATCTCTGCGCCAAATTCCCGATCTATCCGAACCTGTAAGTCCTACAGGTTTGAAGAAACACATGCGGCGCCCCAAGGGGCGTCGTTTTTTGTGCGCTCAGATAAAGCCGCGCCAGCGCAGCACGACCAGCACCAGCGCCGACAGGGCCAGAAAACCCAGCGCGAGCGATCCAAGAAAGCTGAGGAACCAGCCCCAGCGGCGATCCGCCAAATTGATACCGGCCAGATGGGTCTGAACCTCTTCGGACGCCTGCGCCAATTTGGGCGTGTCCAGCACCAGTCGCAATTTCGGATGCGCAGCCATCTGTTCCGCACCGGCGAGCAGCATTGCCTGCTTGTAGATCCGCCGCGGAAGGCGGCGCTTGGCCTTGCGAACCGAGGCCGTCAGCGTCTTGTCCTTTACGCCAAGCTTTGCACGCAGCAATTGCACCGTGTCCGCGATCTGGCCTTGGATATCTGTTGTCTGCGTCATGACGCCCTCCTGCGCGCGGAATGTAACCTCGGGCAGCAGGCTCGACAATGGGGCTGGCTGTTTGAAACGGGTGAAGGTATCACGGCCTTATGCTGAACATGATCATCCACGGCGAACCGACCTCGAACCCTCCTCTTTTGATTGCGCATGGCCTGTACGGGTCGGCCCGCAATTGGGGGGTCATTGCGCGGCGATTGTCGGATGAGCGGCAGGTTGTGGCCCTGGACATGCGCAATCACGCCAACAGCGCCTGGACAGACCAGCACAGCTATCCCGATCTGGCCGCTGATCTGGCCGAAGTAGTCGAACATATCGGAGGAAAAGCAGACGTTGTTGGCCATTCAATGGGCGGCAAGGCTGCCATGATGTTGGCGCTTGGGCACGGTGATCTGGTGCACAAACTGGTGGTCGCGGACATTGCGCCTGTCACTTATACGCACAGCCAGATCCAGTTCATCGAAGCCATGCGCGCTGTCGATTTCTCGACCATCGAACGCCGGTCAGACGCCGAGGGGCAGTTGGCGGCGCAAGGCGTCGAAAAAGCGCTGCAGAGCTTTTTTACGCAATCCCTTGATATCAAGGGAAAACGCTGGCTGCTGAACCTGGACACACTGGCGACCGAGATGCCCAAGATCATGGGGTTCCCCGAAACAGATGCGTCCTGGGCCGGCCCTACTCTGTTCCTGTCTGGCGGCGCTTCGGATTACGTCCTGCCTGAACATCGGGACGCAATCCGCGCCCTGTTCCCGGCTGCACGGTTTGCAAAAATTCCCGGCGCGGGCCATTGGCTGCACGCCGAGAAACCGCGTGAATTCGAAGCGGCCGTCAGGACCTTTTTGAACGCCTGATCAGGCGTTCTGATACAGACGTCTGGCAACCAGCCAGGACGCTGGCAACGCCACAACACAGCCTGCCGCAGCTGCCGAGACAATGGCGACCGTAGACACCAGCCCTGCGGTGAGAACCGCGATAACAGCCGAACCGGCCAAGGCGGTTGCGATCAGGGAATAGAGTATAGCGGCAAGGCGTAGCATCTTCTGTCTTCCTTATGTTTGAAGCCCGAAGATCACATTAACCATTTGGAATGTAAGACACCTTGATCTGCGTCAGATTTCGGTGTGCCCAGGTCAGAAAATCACGTGACCTCCCCACCGCCATTGATCCAGTCTGGCAGACCGCCGACGTTATAGACCTGCTCATAGCCCATATCTTTCAACAGCTTGCCCGCCAACGCAGCCCGGCTGCCTGCGGCGCAATACAGCACGATGGCGCGATCCTTGCGCAGCTCGGGATCGTGCGATTGCAGGCTATCGTCGGCGCGGAACTCCAACATGCCACGCGGGATGTGATGTGCGCCCTTGGCACGACCGGTTTGCTGCAGCTCGATAGCATCGCGGACATCCAAAAGCAGCGCGCCCTGCCCGATCAGGTCTTTGGCTCCGTTTGTATCAATCCGGGCAACGACGGCGTTCGCCGCCTCCATCATCTGGCTTACGGTCAATGGCATGAAAAGTCCCCTCTGGTGAATCTCACCAGATGCTAGCACGCAAAATCGGGAATGCGCAGACTGATTGCCCGATTGGGCAATCAGTGCTCGCGGAAGGCGCGCGACATGCTGTCTGTCACAGGCTTTGCGATATAGGCCGCAAAGGTGCGTTCCTCGGTCTGGATCATGATCTCGGCCGGCATACCCGGAGTGGGAATGAAGCCACGTACGCGGTCCATCTCTTCCGGAGCCAGCGAGATACGCGCCAGATAGACCTCTTGCGGCACACCCGAGGAATCTTCGACCAGAGCGTCCGCCGAGACATAAAAGACCTCGCCGCTCAGCACTGGCGTTGTGCGCTGATTCAGCGCCACCAGTCGTACGGTGGCCTGCTGGCCCGTCACAACGCTGTCGATTTCGGTCCGGGGCACCTGTGCCTCGATGATCAGAGGCGCGTCCGAGGGTAGGATTTCGGCAATAGGCTCACCGGTTTCGATTACGCCACCTGCGGTATGGTAGTGCAAGCGCACGACGGTCCCGGATACCGGCGCCCGAACCACTGCCCGTTCCAGAACGCTGCGGGCCTGGCGGCTTTTTTCACGCACACTTTCAAGATCGGCCTCGATGACACCCAATTCGTCCAGCGCCGCTTCGCGATAAGCGGAACGGGTTCGCGTAATCTGTTCTTCATACTTCAGGATCATCTGGTTGATTTCGGCGGTTTCGGCCATCAGGCGCGCCTGCTGGCCTTCCGCCTCGGCCTGAACACGGCGGATCGTGTTCAGGTCGCCTTTGCGCACCAATCCTTTTTCGAACAAGGCCTCTTTGGTTTCGAACTCTTCCTGCAGGATTTCCGAACGCCGGATCATGCTGTCCAGCTGCGCTTCAAAACCGCTGGAGCGGATCTTGAGTGCCTCCATATTGCGTTGCAGCAGGGCAATGTCATTCAGCAGCGTTTTACGGGACACGTCAAAGCTGATTTTCTGCCCGTCCAGAATGCCCATGACTTCAACGTCATCCGATGCTTCGATCAAATCGGGCGAGAACTCTAAGCGTTCCTTTTCGTTGTACTCGGCCGACAACCGTTCAGTCATCGCCTGCAGACGGATTTTGCGGATGAACAGTTCACGCTCATTCGCCTCGGCCGAGGTCTGGTCCAGGGTCATCAGAACCTGACCCTGCTTGACCGTCTGACCTTCGATCACCTTGATGTCGTCGATAATGCCGCCTTCGAGGTGCTGTACAATCTTGTTGCGACCAGTGGCAACAAAACTGCCCTGCGCAATTACTGCTGCCGCCAATGGTGCGCGGAAGGACCAAATTCCAAAGCCGCCAAAGCAGACCACCAACATTATCAAGCCGATCACCACGAACCGACTGATCGAGCGCGGAACCTCGGCGTACCAGACCGTTGGGTCCTTGGGATCGTTGTTTACTGGGACAAGTTCATTCATGCCGGACCCCCTTGCTGTGATTGAATACCGGGTCTGTTGCCCCGCGACGCATTCAACTGCTGCAGCACCTGTTCACGCTGGCCAAACAATGCAACGCGGCCGTCCGTCAGCAGCATGATCTTGTCGACAACGTTCAACAGGGTTGGTTTCTGAGTAATCACCACAACGGTAATCTTGTTCGCCTTGGCCTGTGCAATTGCCTTGGACAACGCCTGATCCCCCGCCACGTCCAAGTTCGAGTTCGGTTCGTCCAAAACGACCATGCGCGGGTTACCAAAGAAAGCTCGCGCCAGTGCGATACGCTGTTTCTGACCACCCGACAGGGGTGAGCCATCCGCAGCCACCACAGTCTCGTACCCCTGTGGCAGGGTGGCGATCATATTGTGCACATCAGCCAGAACCGCCGCGTCGTGGATTTGTTCATCCGTCGCATCCGCGCGCATCCGACCGATGTTGTCTTTGATTGTACCGGGGAACAGCTGCACATCCTGCGGCAAGTAGCCGATGCTTTCCCCGAACTGGCGCGGATCCCAGTTGCGGATGTCCATCAGGTCCAACCGGACACTGCCGGATGTCGGCAGGATCGATCCCACCAGCGTCTTGCCCAGCGTGGTCTTGCCTGCACCAGAGTTCCCGATCACGGCCAGCGTTTCGCCGGGGTTCAGCGAAAAACTGATCCCATTCAGAACAACGCGCTTGGTACCACCGGGCACGTAAAGCAGACGTTCCACGTCCATGCGACCTTCGGGGCGCGGCAGACGCAGCTTTTCGAATTGCAGCGCCGAATTGGACAACAGGTTCCGGATGCGCCCAAAGGCTGCACGCGTCAGCAGGAATGAGTTCCAGCCTTCGATCGACCCTTCGATCGGCGCAAAGGCCCGCCCAGCGATGATCGAGGCCGCGATGACCATACCGCCGGTGATCTCACCCTGCAGCGCCAGGAACGCGCCCCAGCCCAGAATGGCGATTTGAGTCAACAGGCGCACAGCGCGCGAGATCGCGGCAAAAATCACGTTCCGGTCCTGCGCGCGCACTTGCCAGGTCAACGATTGCGCGGTGTCCCGTCCCCAGATGCGAACGGCCTCTGGGATCATGGCCAGTGCGTTGATGATCTGGCTGTTGCGCGCCATCGAGTCCAGATGCTGGTTCGCCATGGATTGCGCCCGGTTCGCCTCGGCGAAGGGTTTGGCGGTCATCTTCTGGTTCACGAACGCGATAATCATCAGCAACAACGCAGTTATGATCACGATGGTTCCCAGCTGCGGATGCACCAGGAAAATCATCAAGATAAACAATGGAGCGAAAGGCACATCGAGGAATGAAATCAGGGTTCCCGAAACCAGGAACCCACGCACTTGCTGCAAATCACCCAATGTCTGGTATTCACGACCATTGCCGTGCAATGAGGCATGCGCTGCAGCACTCAGAACCGGCGCGCCCAACCTTGCAGCGACCTCAACCGCTGTGCGCATCAGCATAAAGCGACGCACCGCATCAAAAGCCGCCTGAAAAATCACCGCCCCAGCCACGATGGCCGTCAGCATGATCAGCGTGTCCAGCGAGCGGCTGGTCAAAACACGGTCACTGATCTGGAACAGGTAGATCGGGATCGCAAGGATCAGGATATTCGTGGCACAGGTCAGCACCAGAACAAAGGCCAGATTGCGCCAGATCGCCCGCAACGACGTGCGCAGCGTGTTCTGGAAATCCTCTGGAGGAGTGCGTTTGTGGAAAGTCTGGGGTGGCCCCTTGCCGTCACCTCCGCCCGTTTTTCGGAGTTGCATCGGCTCGTTCGCCTTAGCCTCGATAGTGGCACCTATGCGTTCACCGCCCGTCGAGCGCGATTGGGGGGTCGCTCGCGCTGTCGTTTCCGTGGCGGTGTCAGGATCGGGGCTTGAGGCATCCTCGGCCACCCCAGCGTCGCGGCCCTGGGCATTCTGGTCTTCATCGGGCTGCGACTGAGCGCGCCGGGGGGAAGCTGCGGCGCGTATTGGTGGTTCGGATCTGGGTTTGGTCGCTTTCTTCTTGGGCTTCACAGCTTTTGCGGCGACAGACTCTTCCTGCTTGGCCGTCGCTTCAGGACTGACGTCAGGGTCTGGCACACGCATTTTTTTGTTCAGACGCAAGCTGGGCGCCTTTGCTGTTTGTTGTTGGGACTTATCGCTGCCATCTGGCTGCGTAGGTTTACCAACGCCCTCAATATCAAGCGGGCTGGCATCAAGAGAACGACGCGACGAAAAAACAATCGACATTTTAAAACTTTCGGAGCACTCGCAACAAATACAGTCTTTAAGCTAACATGAATCGACCGAAACGGATATAAAATTTACGCCAGCATGGACTGCATAGCATCGTCATTGCTGGCCATTTCGGACGGTGTCAGGTTCGATTGCGCCTGAGCGAGGCCATTCTCGCCAGCCGCTGCCGTTTCTTCCATAAGGACGGCGATCACTTCATTCGCGATCTCCGTTGCGTCCTCCTGCTCGGGGATATCGAGCAATGAAGCCTGGTGAATCAGGAGGTCGGAATACTCTCCGCCCGCCGCCATGATGGTCGAGTCGACGCCAACCTTGGTGATGTTTGCAGCGTTCAGCAGAGCATTACCAGCACCGTTCACCGCCGCATTTACCGCCTCAGCTCCTTCGACCGACATATCGTCCTGATCCTGCAACAATGTGATCTGTTCGACCGAATTGACCTGAACCAGGTCACCTTCGATGTTGAGAACGCGGATCAACTCCATGCCAGCATAGTCGGGGTTAGACGTCAGAGCATCTTCGAATGCCTCACGGTCGACCTGCTGAAGGGTCAGCGCCTCGGCATGCGGCATGTCCAACTCTTCCAGCGTATCTTCGCCGGTCGTCGTCACGGAAGCCTGGTTCATGACCAGATTTTCATTGCCTTCCTGATCCGGTGTCCCGCTGCCGTAGACGTCGTCATCCATCAACGCAATTGTCTGGTGCAGCACATCGACGGAAACCATGTTTCCGCCAATCATGATCAGGTCGTAGAAGTTGCCCAGCTGAATGATGTTGGTCACGTTGGTCAACACGTTGTCACCCAAGGTGTACAGGCTGGTCGAGGCCGAAAGTTCAGTGCTGATCTTGTCGATATCCGTGGCGTCGATCACTTGCTTGATAAAGTTGGTGACCCACAGATCACCCTGAATCCAGGTTACCGAGACAATCGGGTCGGCGCTCGTTTCAGAGACATTGTCTTCGACCCACCAGGCCTCGCTGGCTTCGGTTCCGATATAGGCGGCCTGAACCACATTTGTGCTGCTTTGCACGCCCGGCCCACCCTGATCTACGTCCGAGACAACCGCCACCTGGCTGACGACCGTGAGGCTGACAGACTTGCCGCCCACTGCGATCACAGGCGCATCAACCCAGGCCAAGGTGATGTCGACCTGATTGACGGCCAGGTTTCCGCCCGCGATGACAGTATGACCTTCGCCGAATTCCTCGTCATCTGAGCGGTCCCATTCGTCGGGCATCATGTCGGGCGCGTCGCCCTCTTCTTCGTCTTCTTCCTCAGTCTGATGGTGGGCTGGCAAAAGATCGTTCCAGTCCGGCATCTCATCGACTTTTTCACCGTTCACGAAAATGCCCAAAGCGTCCTCGCCATGGAACTGGTAAACGGTCACGCCCTCGATCTGCGAGATCATTGGCGACTGCATCTGGTCGGCCAAACTCTCGAGATATTCGAGCGATTGGTAATCTTCGATGTTCAGGGACGGGGTCACAATCGCGTGCATCGACAGCGCGGCGTCCAACATCTCCTGACCTTGGGCGATCTGCAGTTCAACGTCGCGGAAGACCCCTTGGCCGATCACATCGTTATCGTTCATCAGGATGGTTTGGAACGTGTAGGTCACAGCCGAGCCGATAATCAGCGGCGCAACCTGCGGGTCCGGGACCACGATAACGGTCTGGGCCTCACCCAGTTGAACGGCCGGCACATAGGGATCGGGTCCAAAACCCGGGCCGGAAATCATCTGAGCCATTTCAAGTGGCCCGTTCGGGACAGGAGGCAAAGGAAGATCAGCAGCAGGCGGCAAAAGCTTGTACGGGAGTGGATCGTATTCGCCTGGATCGAGCTTCAGATTGGCTTTGACCCGAATTGTGGTCGGATCTTCCAGTTCTTCCAATTCGTTCTTGCGCCGCAGCGCGACAAATTCCTGGTACTCATCACGCAGACGAGCTTGTTCAATAGTAAGTTCAAAGGTTCCAACAAAATGCGCAATCGTTTCTGTAATACTGTCGAGAGACATATCGGTTTCCTTTTCCCCTCCCCGGCCTGAAATTTCCGGTTTGGGTTTGCTGCGCCGAGGCCGCCCGATACGGCCTCGGCAGTTTTATGAAATGGGTCGGGGCCCGATAATTCGGGCCCCGACTGCGACTTACACGTCGGTGTCGTCGCTATTGTGGGTCGCGGTCATCGAACCACCAACCATGGTCGTATCGACCGAGTTGCCAAGAACGTTGGCACCCATGACGATCGACTGGTTGAACGCCGATGTGTCGACTACGGCTGCTGCCGATGCATAGGACTCACCGTTGACGATACCGTCGCCACCGTTGTTCGAGCCCCACGTACCTGCGTTACCGCCGGCTCCGCCTGCACCCGAGTACGCACCCGACGCAGCGCCGCCGTCGACGTCAGCACCGTAGGTCGCACCACCATTGGCATTGCCTGCGGCACTGCCGGAGGTTCCACCGTAACCAGCGCCGGCACCACCGCCGCCACCGGTTCCCGAAGAAGCCGCACCAGTAGCGCTGCCCATTCCGGTAGAAGTGGCGTCGTTGTCGGACATCGAGTCGCCACCATATCCGGCAATGGCTTGCGCCATACTGTCTGCCGAACCGTCGGTGTCAGCCTGCGAGAAGACGTCGGACATTCCACCGTCACCGGCGTTGTTCTCCGCATCTGCAGATCCGGCACCGGTGCCCGTGGATGTGGCATCCTGCTGCACAGCACCACCGCCGCCGCCGACACCGTCAGCGGTTGCAGTTCCAGTACCAGCGGCTTGTGCCCAACCGTCGACATCGTTGGTTCCACCGTCACCAGCGTTGTTTTCAGCACTCTGGTTGTTGTCGGCTTCGCCGTTGGCGTCGCCTGGCGATTGCGTAACGACCGGACCTTTAGCGTCCTGATCACCTACGCCCTGAGCATCGGCTTGCGAGTCAGCTTCACCGCCGTCTGCACCAGCATCGCCTCCGGCACCACCGACACCAGCTGCGCCTGTGCCGTCGCCACCGTCGCCGTTGCCGCCGTCAGCAGCACCGCCGACACCTGTAGCACCGGCACCGCCGACACCAGTACCACCGGTACCCGTACCGCCTGGGCCGTTGCCACCATGGGCATCGCCGCCAACGCCAGTAGCACCGTCACCACCGTCGCCGTCGCCGCCATCACCACCAGGGCCGTTGCCACCGTCACCAGCACCACCAACACCGGGGTTGCCACCATTGGTGTCACCACCGCCGTTGCTTGCGCCAGCTGCGCCATTGTTCTGACCAACCAAACCGTTCTGCTGGTTCAGAGCTGCAAGCGCACCGTCAACTTGACCGGACGTTCCACCAGTACCGTCGCCGCCGTCACCGTCGCCGCCGTCACCGTCGCCGCCTTCGTCGCCGTCGCCGCCGTCACCGTCGCCGCCGTCACCGTCACCGGCAGTCACTTCACCAGCGTCGCCGTCGCCACCTGGGCCGTTGCCGCCGTCACCGTCGCCGCCGTTGCCGCCGTCACCGTTTCCGCTGTCGGCATCACCGCCGTCACCGCCGTCGCCGTCGCCGTCACCGCCGTCGCCGTCGCCGCCATCAGCGTCACCACCGTCAGCATCTGCATCTGCTTCCGAACCTGCTCCAGCAAGACCAAGACCGATGTTACCACCAGATGTGGAGTCACCGTTTTCGGCTTCGGTTTCGCTTTCGTTCAAAGCACCGCCAAGGTTTCCAGCCAAACCGCTTCCGCCGTTTGCGTCATCGGCTTCCGATTCATTGTCAGCTTCGGAATCGATTTCGTTTTCAGCTTCAGACTCGTTGTCTCCGCCTTCCGACTCGCCATCGTTGCTGGCGCCTGAAAGGCCAAGTCCAACGCCAAGTCCGATCGAACCTGCGTTGCCGCCGTCGCCACCATCGCTATCGATGTCGACTTCGGTTTCGCTTTCATTTTCGGCATCCGATTCAGCGTCAGCTGCGCCACCTTCACCACCGGTGCTGTCGCCATCCGCGTCTGCTGCAGAATGTCCGACACCCAAACCGAAGTTCAGTGCTTCACCGGAGTTTCCGCCGTTTCCGCCATCGCCGTCACCGTCGGCATCGCCGCTTTGACCACCGAAGGCCGCAGTGTGTCCGCCGTAGGTTTCGCCATAAGCGTCTCCGCCAGTGGTCTCGCCACCGTCGCCGGAGTTTCCGCCATCTGAGCCTGACGAGATACCGTCACCGGCACTTGCGTCACCGCCTTTGGCGTCACCCATCTGTTTGAAAGTACCGTCGTTAACAACTTCGGCATTTTCCAGAGTGTCGCTGTCTTCTAGGCTGGCATACTGGCTGTTGATTGCCGACATTGCGGTGGTCGTGCCGCTCATGTCGATCGACAGGTTCATGTCATCGCCGGGATCGTAGTCAATGTCACCACCAGCGGTGATCACGTCACCAAATTCGGACCCGTTAGCATCGATATCAACGACATCATCATCGCTGGGCATGCCTTCTTCACCGAAGTCAATGTTTACCCAGTTCGAATTATCGTTGTTGCCGTTGGTCTGACCTTGTCCTTGGCTTTGGCCCTGACCTTGGTCCTGACCTTGGCCCTGATCCTGGCCTTGTCCTTGGTCCTGACCCTGACCTTGCTCATTTTCGACCTTGGTTTTCTGAGCTTGCTCCTGGTCTTGACCCTGACCCTGATCGTTATCGACCTTGGTCTTCTGTTCGGTCATGTCAGCGTCGATATTGGCCTCTTCGACCTCTACATCAGCGTAGACAGGTACATAGGCTTCACCAACGTTGATTTCTTCGATGTTTGCAACGTTATTTGTCGTGCGTTTACCAGACATATGATTTTCCACTTACTAAGCGCACGGGCCGTCATTCATCTCCAAAACGGCTACTGGCGCGGTTAAAACTAGTCACGGCACACAGGCGCAAAACGCGCTTGAATGCGGTTACCTTCAGTGAATTATCTCCCACCCTCCTTTCTCGGCTTAGCCGATACCGTGTCTGCGGAAATGGTTCGCTGTAATGCGCGATTCGCGGACACACTGGACTTGTGGCTTCGAAATTGAAGCTCGGTCATGGTTACAGGCCGGAAGCAGTCTGAATAGCTACCCTAAAGCACTAGAACGCACAGGGGCTTGTTTTCATTACTGTAAATCTTCTGTGACCGAAATTAAGCGGAACACCGGGCGGACGGGCGAAATTAAAACCACCAGTTTAGGAAATCCTGCAATTCCCTCTACTTAAGCGAGAAGAATCGAACCCAACCTAACCGAAAGTATTAGAACGCGGTTTTTGCAGACGGCAGGCAAAGTTGCTGAAACTTGAACTTTCCGCTATAGTCTTACCTCTATACTGTTAAATACTTCGAATTCTGCTCTAGGAGTACTGTTTACAATTTCGCCGTATTTTTTTCGCGGTGTGGGTTAATAAGGGGGGAATAATGAGCATTCCGTTTCAGGATAATGCTGTTCCAAACGTTTCTAATCCCGAAGACTTCTCGATCAATTTCGTCGGTAAAGAACTCTTCTATTCAGATATGACCATCCAAGGTGTTGAAAACGAATTCGGCGTCACCACGCGCCGGGTTGAGAGCATCGATGCGCTGCCAGCGTCGAGTGGCTCGGACGTCGGTGCCGGCAAGGTGATCGTCGTCGATCAGGTTCTGCTTGAGGATCTGTTGAACCGCCCGCATGCCTATAAAGAGACTGCAGGGTCTGGCTGCCTCGCCTTTGCTTACCGCAAAGAAGAGGCCGCGCGCCTTGCATTCGAAAACTGGGATCGTGGCCAGTTTGGCGACATCGGGTACTTGCCGATGAATGTCGCGCCGGATGTGTGGCGCTCCATTCTGCGCCTGTTGCTACATGAAGAACTGTACCTGCCCTGTTTCCTGGCGGATTGCGTCGCGCATCCCCCGGCAGTGTCGAATGATGCGCCGGCGGCACCAACAAAGTCAGGTGATCTGCACCCAGTCTATTCCAAGCTGACACGGCGCGAGAAACAAGTGCTGCGTCTGGTGTCCAAAGGCCAGAGCAACAAGATCATCGCATCAAATCTTGGCATCACCGAACACACGGTCAAACTGCACATGCACAATGTTGCGGGCAAGATCGGTGTCAGCAATCGAACCGCGGCGGCACAATTCTTTTTCGAGGTCGCACCAGAAGAAGCACGAGAACTTACAATTGACTGACGATTTCGAAGCCCGCTTTGACCGCCTGATCCTCATGGTCGGCAAGTTGAATTATATGTGGACCAACACGGAAAGCCTGTTGATCCACCTGATCGCAGGGTTGACCCGCACCAATAAGGACATCTCGGTCATTATTTTTCTGACGTTGAACACAACGCGCGCCAGAATTGACCTGGTTGAGCGGTTGGCCAAAATGGAGGGTCGTCCGCCGGACATCCGGGATCCCATCCTCAAACACACGCAGCGCCTCAGCAAGCTCTCCGGCATCCGCAACCGGTACAACCATTGCATCTATTCCTTCGATCCCGACAGCGGGAACCCGAAGACTATTCTGATGCGCATTGCCGATCGGAAAACGGATATAAAACTGGGCCGTCAGGATACCGTGGATGAGGATGCGATGAAGGAGATCGAAAAAGTGGTCGATCAGCTTTCTGATGCCAACCGGGATATCTGGAAGTTGATCAACCAACTTGGCTTTCCAACCTAAGATTACAGTGGTGCGGGCGGTATGAATCCTGTTGCTGTCGCCACAGGATGCAAATGAACTCAATACACGTGCCGGGCAGAATTTGAGATAATGAAAAGAATTCGCAACGTAACGTTTCAGAGCAAAAACGACCACAAGTGAATCGCGAAATCCGCCTCAAGTCTTTCCACACATTCAAACCTTTGAAACTCAATTTTCGAGAGCAACCAATATTGTTTGCAATTTAGGGACAATCTGGACGTAATCCCGCCTACCGCTGTTAAAACGGGTGAAGCCTCCTAGTGTTTCGTGTAATCTCCTTGGAGAGGGATCGAGCACCAAAAAAATGTTCTAACAAACACCAGTCAATGGGTGATCAGTTTGAGTTGGTACGAGTTAAAGTTGGTGCAATATGAACTTGGGGATGGGCCAAGGTGCAGCGTGGATTCCAAACGCACGTCACACTAAGGCATTGATAAAATTCATACAGTGGAGCCAGGGCGCGGTCGTGTTGGACGCGGCACTGGACACAATCGTCGATGCGTTTGGCGCCGATTGCGGTGTTGTCAGCCGTGTCTGGTTGAACAAAGGGTCTGACAGGGTTGCGGCCCGAGCAGACAGTAACGGTCAAAATAGCAAGCGGCCACTTTTCCTTTCTTTCACAAACGAGGTGTTGGGACCCTTTCGCAACAAACCAAAACGCGCATCGGTCTTCAGCTATCTCGAAGAAGGGAAAGACCCGGCAGAAATGTCTTCGCTCGTTCTGGACTGGGTGTCCCATAGAAAACTACACGACATCCTTTTCATTTGCCTGGACAACAAGGGACATGAATTGGACTTCCTTGAGCTGCACTTCTGTCGCAGCAGTGAACGGGACTACCGCGTCGGAGTCGAGGCCATTGCCGAGGAGCTTTCGGAAATCTACCAAAATCGCCGCCCCGGCCTGATTACCGAGGCATTGTCGCGGCAATCGCTGGTGAAGCTCAAAAAAAAGACAAATGAAAACGCGCTTATCATGAGCACGGATAACCCTGCCGGGCTGACCCGTGCCGAATGGCGCGTTTGCGTGCTGATCTCGCGCGGGCTTTCTTCACAGTCCATCGGCGAGGAACTTGGGATCGGACCGGCGACCGTCAGGACGCATCTGAAACACATTTACTCCAAAACGGCGCATGACAGCTTTCATAACTTGGCGCGTCGCCTTGTCAGCCTTGAGGAACGCGAAGCTCTGCACGGGATACAACGCCAGGCACGGGCCTAATGTTGCAGAGCTCCTGGCAGGACTGGATCACGTTGTGGATCTTCAGCCCCTTGCTTGTCGCGATCGCATGGACTGATCTGACCCGGTTCAAGATACCCAACACTTACTGCCTTATCGGGGCCGGTCTGTTTTTGGTAACAACGCCATTTCTTGAGTTCAACGACATACTCCTCCGCGTTGCGGTAGCTGCATTTTGCTTCGCAATTTGCCTTGGACTTTTTGTTCTGGGCTGGATCGGCGGTGGCGATGCCAAAGTCTTGCCAATAGTCTTTTTGGCGATCCCTCTTCCTGCCGTGTCAACCTATTTGCTGCTCTTGTCGTTTTCCATGGCGTTTGGCCTAACAACGCTGGCCGTGTGCCGAAGGCTGGTCAAGCAGCCCTCCCCGACATTCGAAGCGACAATTCGGGTCACCAAGTTTCCGATGGGAATTGCGATTGGATCGGCTGGCCTTTTGCTCGCCGGTCTTTCCGCTTACCTGGTCCAATTCTGAACATGGGCGGACAAACCTGAAGCCTAGGGCGTCAGAACGTTTCCATCCAGCGAATGACGATCGGCGCCAGGATCAGACCTGCAATGGATGGCAACATCAGGCTTGCCATAACCGCAGACATCTGCACCGGCAGTTTGTTCGCCTTTTCCTGAGCGCGCAGCTCGCGCAATTCTCGCATTTCCTCGGCATAGGTTGTCAGTGCGGCAGAGAGCGGTACGCCAAAACGCGTCGATTGCAGGACAACACTGACGAAAGAGCTCATCTCATCGATCCCCGTACGCCGCGCCATACGCATAAGCGCAATTTCGCGATCCCGTCCGGCCTGAATTTCGCTCAGGGCGATCAAGATCTCTTCCGACATTTCTGGGGAAACGCTCTGCATATCCACCGCGACTTTCAACAAGGCCTGATCAAAACCCATTCCAGCTTCGATCCCGATTTGCAGCAGATCCAGCATGTTCGGAAATGCGTTCTCCATCCGGCGCTTACGCTCTTTGATGCGGGAGCTCATCCAAAACTGGGGAACGAAGAAACCGATGCCGCACAAAAGACCCAGATTCCTCAGAATCTCATAGGCGCTCAGTCCGGTCATATATTCAGCAATACTGGCACCGGTGCTGTTAGGCGGCTGCCAATAAAGCAAAACCAGAAACACCAGCGGCAGAAAGAATGCCAACCCCAAACGCGCCAAATAGAAGTTGGCGATTGCGTTTTTTCCACGAAACCCGGCCCGCGCCAGAACCTGGCCGACTTCCAGTCGCAGGCTGGCGTCACTTGGGATCAGGGCCGCGCTCAAACCGGTTGGCGCGTCGCCTTCAATGGCATCGGGTACAAGCCGGGACAGGCTTTGGCGCTGTCGTTTCGGGAGCATGCGATCGGCAGCGGTTGAACGCTCGCTCAATGACGAGGAGATACCGAAGAATGCGATGACTGCACCGACCGCAACAAGCGCGAAGATCAACACCTGGGAGGTAAAGCCGTTCGTAAGGATCGTGTTCAAATATTCCATCTCCACCCCCTCCTCAAATCCGGAAATTCACTAGTTTAAACAGAATGATCGCATTCAAGACGATGGCCACGCCGATCACTGTCATCACCGGCCAGAACACGGGGTAATGCATCACACTGCCGTAGTATTCCGGGGTCATGATCGTCATGACCAAGGCGATGCCAACCGGAATTGAAGAAAGGATGTAAGCCGTCATCCGGCCTTCGGCCGAGATCGCTTTGATCTTTCTGCGCAGCGACATCCGCGCACGGATCACCGCGGCCAACGTTCTAAGGATTCCGGCCAGATCACCACCGGTGCCGTGTTGCATGGTCAGTGCGACCGCGAGGTATTGGATGTCTTCCTCCTCAACGCGCTCCCCCATGTTTCTGATCGCAGTCGTCAACTCTTCGCCGTACGCAACCTGATCGACAACAAGACCGAACTCTGTCCCGATTGGGTCCGGCATCTCGTTGGCGACGCTTTGCAGAGTTGTGTTCAGGGGATGCCCAACTTTCAAACCGCGAGACATCAGATCGAGAGCATCAGGAAGCTGCTTGATCAGTGCGGCTTTCCGCTTTTTCAGGTTTTCCCCCAATAGGATCAACGGCACGATGATAAAACACAGCGCACAAATCGGAATGACCTTCATCGGATCAGCAACCATCGAACCACCGATGGCCGAGATCAGAAAGGCCGCACCACATCCCAGCAGGAACATTTCGGGCACCATGGTTAACCCAGCGGCAGCCAGCGCCCCCGGCAAGTCGCCAACAAAGGGGAAGGATTTCATGAACGGTTTGGCTTCCTGCGGTTTCAGCAGGTCCAGAACATCCTCACCCGATTTGCCTTGGTTGAGCATCTGAATGCGGCGGTTGATTGCTTCTTCCCGGTTTTCGCCGCGTTTCAGGAATTGGCGAATACCCTCATACGCAATCAGCGCGCCGACAAAGATGAGCATTGAGATGATGAACCGCCCGTCAAACCCTGCGATCTCCATCTCGGGACCGATAAGGACGTCCAGGTTCACATTTGGCAGATAGGACCGAATTTCTTCCAACATGTTCCGCCCTCCTCAGTTGAACTTGACGTTGGACAGGTCGACGCCGGCCGCGGCCAACGCATCACTTGACTTCGGGCGAATGCCGGTTGGCATGAACTTGCCCAAAATGTTGCCAGCCTCATCCTTGCCTTCGCGCTTGAAGACGAAAATGTCCTGCATCGTGACGATATTGCCCTCCATCCCTGTAATTTCGGCGATGGACGTGACACGGCGGCTACCATCGGACAGACGATTTAGCTGCAGAACAAAGTGGATAGCCGACGCAATGGTCGCTCGAATAGCGGCATGAGGCAGTTCGATACCGCCCATCTGCACCATCTGCTCGACTCGCGACAGCGCGTCTCTGGGGCTGTTGGCGTGAACGGTTGTCATGGACCCGTCGTGACCCGTGTTCATGGCCTGTAGCATGTCGAATGCTTCTGACCCGCGAACCTCGCCAACGATGATGCGATCCGGGCGCATCCGCAGCGCATTTCGGACCAGATCTCGTTGCGCCACAGCGCCGGTACCGTCCAACCCAGCTGGCCGGGTTTCCATGCGCAGAACATGCTCCTGCTGCAACTGAAGTTCAGCGGCGTCTTCGATCGTGACGATCCGTTCGCGGGGACTGATGTAGGACGACAGCGCGTTCAGCATTGTCGTCTTGCCTGAACCCGTACCGCCTGAGATCAGGACATTCATCTTGGCTTCGACAAGACCACGCAGCAGTTTTGCAGCACTGTCATTCAGCGCTTCGTTTTTGATTAGGCGCTCCATCGTCAGAGGCACACGGGCGAACTTCCGGATCGAAAGCGCTGGCCCATCCAATGCGCAAGGGCGAATGATGGCATTCACGCGGCTGCCGTCTTCCAAACGCGCATCCACCCAAGGCTGGCGCTCATCAATGCGGCGTCCGACCCGGCTTACGATTTTGTCGATGATCCGCAGCAAGTGACGCTCATCCCTGAACCGTGCCGTGGTGTTCTCGAGTATTCCGGAACGTTCAACAAAGATCTGTTTATGACCGTTCACCAGGATGTCGTTGATTGTCGGGTCGGCCAGAAGAGGCTCCAATGGCCCCAAACCCAGAACCTCATGCATCAACTCTTCGACCAACAGCTTCACTTCTTCGCTGCGCATCGCGCGCCCCTCGGCCCGCAGCAACTCGGTCACGTGCTTGCCGATCTCGCCTCTCAGCGTTTCTTCTTCGACCTTATCGATAACGGCGAGGTTGAGCTTGTCCAACAGCGAGTTGTGCATCCGTGCCTTCAGGTCGATCCGGTCCATCTCGATGTTACGTTGGGCTGCAAGTTTCTCGGCTTCAAACGCTGTGACCTCCGCGGCCTCCTCCTCAGCCATTTGCTTCGTGTCCAATTGCACGATTGTTGCTGACTTTGGTGCCTGACGCCCTGTTCTGTCGAATTCACGAAACATTACTTTTTACCTTCTTACTTCTGTAACCGTCACAAACTTGACTGCAGGCTCAGTGATGCCCGACACGCGGAGGCAATGAGACAGTCGTCTGTTGGGCCAGTTTCCTGATTGCCCGGGTCAAAGGCGCCCGGTTCGACACATCCTGCAACGGAACACCGCGATCGACGGCTTCACGTACGGTTCGTTCATCCCTGGGGACCCAGAACGCAAAATCCCTTTCCAACAACTTCGCAGCCGCACGATGATGGGCCGCGGGAATGATCGGCTTTTTCTCAAGGTTCGCGACAAGCTGAATTTCCAGTGCTGGATTCTCGGCCTGGTAAAAGTCCATCAGCTTACGCGCGGAACGAACCGACGGCACGGCCACGTCTGTCACCAGGTACAACAGATCCGCTTGTCCAAGGACCGGCGTGATCCATTCGACCAGTGCGCGTGGCAGATCGACGATCACGTAGTCATGGCTGCGCTTGAGGCAATCCAAAATCGCTGCGATCTGCTCTTCCTTTACGGCGCTGAGCGGACCGTAGCGGGATGGCGCTGAAAGGACGTCCACACCGCAAGGCGACTTGACCATGGCTTGTTCCAGGAACGCGGTGTCTGGAATGCTTTCTTCCATCGCCATGCGCCACATTGCGTCGCTTTCTTCGACATCCATCAAGGCTGCAAGCGAGCCGAACTGGAAATCGAGATCGACCAGAGCAACCTCGTTTGTGGCCTTTTTCTTGAAGAACCCCTCTTTGGACTGCAGCTCGTTCGCCATGTTCGCCGCCACGATTGACGAGCCGACACCACCGCGAGATTTTGCGACGGCGATGACTTTACCTTGTGTTGCCTGCCCTCCCCAAAGGGCAGGCAACTGCGCTTGACGACGGGCGCGAATTTCATCGAGCTGAGGAACGATTTCCTCGTTGATCGCTGTTCGCGGCAGCACGTCGTCCACACCAAGCTTTCTAAGCTGGCGCGCTTTTTCCAATGGAAGATCTTCGGACGCCAGCGCAATGATGATGGCGTTCGGCATTCTGGCATCGCAAATCGTGCGCGCCGTTTGCATCAGGTCGTCTGACTGGTCATCGACATCAAACAGAACGACGTCGTGACGGGCCGTAAGCGCAACCGCAGCACCGTTAACCCCGGTTACGGTGTCCTGACGACCGGTAAAGCGGCAGTTGGCCTGCCCGGCAAGGGATCCTTCGATTGCCGAATAGATTTGCTCGTCCGGCGAAATCAACAAAACTGAAATCTGTTTGGCACTCATGATCTTACTCCTTACTCAACGGCCCCGACGGCCAAATCTTCGGCCGGTACCGATGTACTCATTGCAGGGATTGAAATGGTGTTCAGCTTACTTGAGGTGATCGCCGGGTCGCTTGCAGCCAGCGCAGCCAAGGGACCCAACGGCAATGCAAAATCGAAATCAAGATTGACGATTTCCGCGGTAACCACCGGGGTATAAGGACCTCCAAGAAAGCCCAAACGCGTATCGTGTGAATAGGTGAACTGGACATTTGCCGGGGTTGAACCGGGCGGCAGCAGCATTTCGATCTCGTCCCAGATGC
The DNA here is from genome assembly GCF_013035315.1 of Ruegeria arenilitoris. Classification (GTDB taxonomy): domain Bacteria; phylum Pseudomonadota; class Alphaproteobacteria; order Rhodobacterales; family Rhodobacteraceae; genus Ruegeria; species Ruegeria arenilitoris_D. The sequence goes on from NZ_WQHP01000003.1 coordinate 183,045, forward strand.
GGCCGCCATAAGCCGTCGACGTATCAAGCTGGCACGGGGCCGGCAGGTTTGGAACCGCGCAGATGCCCCCGTTGCGGCACAAGGCACCAAATCGGGTGGTGGTGGGCGCCGACCCGGCCAAAGTATGCGTGCTGGGCAATGCGCCACACATCGGTGGCCCAACGGTCGCCAGGCGCGACGCAACCTGCATGGCCTTCTGTGCCATGGTCGTCGACCAATACAGGCGGCCATAATCCAGAATTCCGAAAATAAGCACTAGGAAAAGCGGGATCACCATCCCCAGCTCGACAAGAGCGCCCCCTTCCTCGCGATGCCGGAAGGAACGGATGATATGCGTCAGACGTCTCATACCCCGAAAATCCTGCTTTGGTCAGAGATTTCCGTTGTCAGCGGCCCAAGGGCTGCTCCGAACAGGCTGAACATGTTGCCGAACAGATAGTCGATCTGGATCTCAGCCGTAACTTCGACAACCGAAGTCGGATTGACCCGATACGCGCCAGATCGTGAGACGCAAGTCGGTGTTACATCAACCACGGTGGTTCCGTGCGGCAAAATAGATGACCCGCCCAACTGGTTTTCGACAATTGTCGTTGCCATCCCGTCATATCCGCCGACGCCGCCTGATGTGCAGGCGTCAATCGGTGCAATCCGGGCAATCATACGTGAGGCATCGCGCACCCCAGCCGCAGTGGCCTGATGGATCCAGGTAATGCGTCCACCTTCAATGATTACGGCAAAGAACAGCAGGATCAGGGGCAGGACAATCCCAAACTCGACCATGGGCGCGCCCGACTCGCAGCGTTTGATACGGGTTATGAGAGCAGTCAGCTTTTTCATCGGTACAGCCTCACTACATCGCGGAAGATGCCATCGTCGCTGCTGCTGCCGACACCGCCGCCAACTTGCTCAACCACTTCTACGTAAATGTCGAAATCCGTGCCGCTGGTCTGTTCCAAGGGTTGGATCAGAAAAACCTTCACGAATTCCTTGACCGGTATGTCCGTGGCGCGTCCAGAAACAGGGTTGGCGTTGCAATCGATCGCGGCTGCGACGAACGTCCGGCGATCTGGATCGTCCAATGTTTCTTTTGCACATTGAGGACGACCGGATTCACTGCGCCCGGCCAGTACGTCGCCACCCGCAGCTCTGGCGATCTCGTTCAGGTACATCTTGTACCGCGTGGTTCCACTTGGGTTGCCCAATGGATGCGGCGTCAGGTTGTTAGCGGGGCCATCGCCATAGTTCATATCCAGATAGGCGGTCCGGCCAGTTGACCAGTCCCCGTTGCCGAACCGGTTGCCATGCGCGCATGATCCGGTCGCAAAACAATCATCCGGCGGAAACGGCATCGAGTCGCTGGAAATGGTCGGGTTGTTTTTAAGGCAGGCACCGCCTGTGTTTTCCCACCCTGCAATGACCTGAGGGCCAGGAGAGTACGCAGGATCATTCTTCAGATTACTCATGGTCGACTGGAACAGGTCGAACCGCGAGTTGTAAATCGCACTACCGATCCCGTTACGCTGCCCCGGTTCAGTATCAACGCCGCGCTGAGAAACACATTGCGTCAGGTTCCCATGTGCGGCGATCAGGCAAATATAGAGCTTGGAACCGGTTTCCCCGGCGCAGGGTCCATTTGGGTTGATGCCGATATCCGTAGGATCAAGAAACCCAAAGTTTCCCGGCCCCCACGCAGAGTTGTTTCCGCCAGTGCGCAGTTTGATCGCCGCACCTTTGTTCGCATCAGCTGTCCAGTTGGGTGGGATACAAAACATCAGCGGCGTCACATCGCAGGCGTATTGAGTGAAGCCGGCGATTGCGACCGCATTTACGTCTTCATTCGGCCGGGTGACGCCCAGCAAATCCGCAAGGGCACGACCGAAGGGCAGAAAAACTGTTCTGGGCGTTGCAGTGACCTCGACCATAACTGCTGCAGTCGAGTCAGTTGTTACAAACCCGGCAACCGGGTCGTTGTCGTCGGGATCATCGCCGGGCGTTGGCAGGCCGGTCAAAAACCGCAGCGAGAAATCGGCGGAAGACCCCAAGTCCCGGCTACCCTCCGCAAAGAACTGGCTGTCTTCGATCATTCCCTCTGCTGCAGCGTTTGCCCGGGTGATTGCGTCAGCGTTGCCGTCCAGTTCCCCGGCGGCTGCCAAGGCCACGTGGTCCGTGTAGGCCTGCAGATCGGTTTGGGTCGAGGCCAGCCGCCCCAGATCGAATGTCAGAGCTGCCATCCCCATGATGACCACCATGCAAATCCCGACAAAGACAAGAATTGTCCCCTCTTCGTCTTTTGCGAATTTACGTGGTGAAAACATGGACGTGACCTTTCTGCGAACAATCTTTGGAAAATCAGTTTGTGCGGGTTGCGTTTCCGGCGACCGGTACTTCCTGAATGTCGGATGTTCCGCGACGGACCTTAACGACAGGTTTTGGCGCCCCGTCAGCAACCGGCGACTTCTCAAGCAGGATGTCACTCAGGCGAATGGCTTCCAGGGGCTCATCGTCGGCTGTTTGCAGCGAGCGCAGCGACAGGCTGAGCTGACCAGCCTTCTGCGCCAGGGCCAGTCGCTGCCCCTGTTCCGGCGTAACTTCTACCGTCACGGTACGCGCCACGCCCGGCTGATCCAGTTCTTCATCGGCAGTCTGGTCGACACCAACAATCCGAATGTTCTGCAGGATCGTCACCGCTCGCAACTCGTCGTTTCGGCCTCGGGTCAGGACGATATCGACGAAATCGCCTGGCGTCACAAAACCACCGACGCCAGTCTGGGCGTCAACACTGATCGCCATGGCACGATTGTTTTCGCCAAGCGTTTGAACAATTGTAACTTTTTCTCCGAAATCCGAGACTTTCGATTCCAGCAATAACTCGCCTTGCGCCAACGCTCGTTTGGCGCGACGCGGTTCTCCCCCATTTGCAGGAAGAACGTCATCGAAATTTGTAAATACGCCCGCTGGAACTGAATCCGCAGGCCAGTCAATAGTTGTCAACTTGTAGCCCTCAATAGGCGTTCCAAAAGGGATTGCCTCTGCGACGGCCACCACACTTACGATCGTGGGATCCGCGGCCGCCTGGCTTTGCCGAAGCTGTTCTTGGGCCATCATCACAGCACCACCGGCCAGACCTACGCCCAAGATTGTCATCATCAGTGATTTCACGCGCATTGCATTCTCCAATACTCAGGGACATGGACCGATTTGCTGAACGCTCGATTAGGCATCGAGCAACAAAAAATCTGGTACTTTTGTTTGCCTTGCCCCCACAGAAACGGGGGCAAGGGCTTGTTTCGATCAAATGATCAATCCGCTGCAGGACGTGTCGCAGCTGTGTCGGCCGCTTCAAAGTTATTGAAAGTTTCCGCGCCGAGGTCGGTCAGCACGAAGCCGCCAACCGCAATTGCGACAAACAGCGCGATGCCGTATTCAACCAGCGTTGCACCGCTTTCGTCGCGGCGAAGACGCACGAAGATCTTACGAATTCCATTCAACATAATATTTCTCCAGTCTGTTTTTTGACTATGCGCGAACCGCGCACAGACTCGAGGTTTTCCCCCTAGCCTTCTGGATTCGTAGCAAGGCCAGGCCGTAGCGCCGTCCCCTCAAACAGAAAAAATTTCCCGTTAAAAGTGTTTTCTTTTTCAGAATCTGCGGTTTCCAAGAGGGCATTCTTCAGTGCAGGAGTACAGGTTTGTATCCAACTTCATGCAATTTGGACCCAGGGCTTTATACTTCCAAAAAATTCCGTATTCGGACAGATACGGTTAAATCCACGCAGGAATTTTCGCACAAAATTTAATAAGAATTCGAATAACCCTCAACATGCGGAGCGGCAATCAGAAAAGAGTGTAAGTGCATTTATACCGTCAAAAAAAATCAAAAAACAGAGCTACGGTTACCGAAAGGCAATCCCACAATACAGACCGAAATAGCCACCACGGTTTCTTATATGATGTGACGAGCAGAACACTCGACCTCACTAGGTTCGGAATACCCAACATTCGCAAGATGTTCGGCACTCAGTGAGCCAATGGATGCGCCATCAGGAAGCTAACTTCACATAAAAACAAGTCCGGCCGAAATGAGGTTAAACTTAAGTTTAACGCTAGATTAACAGATTGTTTTTGTTAAGTTAACCCATAGTCCTTCATACTGCTTGCAGACGAGTGTTGTTAAGTTGTTTTTCCTAACTTTCCAGGAGGGGGATACATGAACAAGACGATCGCAAAGCATGTCGCTAAAAATAAGCAGACTTCTCGATTGCACCCACCTCTGAAGTTGCTGGAGGAACAAAGACTCACGTGCCAACCTAAGTGTGCCAACTTTCCTCCGGTAGACGAAGCCTTTTTTGAGATAGCGCATCATAAGTGGCTCCTAGCGGCTAATAAAAAGCTCTCAGAAACCTAAATTTCCACCCCTGAATGCTCGAGTGGAAACTGTGCTTTTCGTAAAAATCATAAGGGTGCGAAAATTGCTCAATTTCGCCCCGCCCTCACTTCAATTTTCGGGGCTATTTACTGAGCCCACATGCATTCTCAGCAAATAGCACCGCCTTTTGAATCGAATAAATACGGTAGCGTATTATTCTACCTATGATTGATATCATTAAAGACCCAACAAGGCCTTCACGGCAGCCTCCACTTCATCCGTGACCGGTTTGTTGGCGGCCGCTTCAAGCGTTTCCCGTTCAAGAAGTTCCTGATCCTCGACCTGCTCTGACAGGTCCGCAATTTCTTCAACCGTCTCTTCATACTCGACGGCGGATCTTCGTTCTTCTCTCAGATCTCTCGCTACATCGACCGACTCCGCCAAATCTTCCTTGGCCTGATTAAGCTCATCTTCGAGCGATGGATCAGTTTCGAACGCCTCTTGAAGTTCCTCGACGCGCTCTCTGTCTTCGCGAACGTCGGCCAATGCGTCCTTCAGGTCATCTTCGATCTCTGACAGAGGTCTTTCAGGCTCGTCCAGCCCAGCGAGAAACTCTTCCTTATCCGCCAGGTCGTCTCGCAGTTCGTCACCTTCAAGAACCGTATCGCGGTAAGTGGCAATTCGGCCAACGCGTGAGTTCGGTGAGGCATTCTGCAATGCGGTTTCACTGGCATGGGCGGCATTCAAAGCACCCAGCTCGGACGGATGGGCCCCGAGGATGTATGCCATCTCATGGCGCGTGGTCCGGGCTGCAGGCCTGGTCGAGGTCGTGACCAATGTCTGCCTCTCAACTGCGCGGCGTACTTTGGTTGTGTTGGTTGTTTGAGTTTGAGCTCTGGCGAGCTTTTGTCTGGCTTTCTTTCCACCAAAAGCCTGTTTTAAGGACAGTTCAACGCGTTTAAGCACATTGTTTCCCGAACGGGTCGATTTTGAACGCTCACGATTGGAGTTGCCAGCAAAGGACTTCCGACTTTTCTGCTGCGCAGCGCTATTCCCGGCTACGGACTTCGACTTACCGTTGCCTTGTCCAAAGCCCTTGCCCCCAGCATTGCCTTTGGCTTCACGGCTGTCATTTCCATTACCGCCGGAGTTTCCGTTACCACCAGAATTTCCGTTGCCGTTGCCGTTACCGCCGGAGTTTCCGTTCCCATTCCCGCCGCCATTTCCGTTTCCTTTGCCTTCCTTGGCAACAACGACGTCAGGGGCCGCAACAGTTGAGACAACTGCCACGCCCCCCAAAAGGGCGATCACGATGGTAGTTGCTTTAAGAAAGCAGGACGACTTAACTTCCATCACTCCTCCCAATGCCTAAATAGGACCTTTTTTCTCTTCTATTCTCTCACCCCAACAGGCGGTTGAAGCGAATCATCAAACAACCTCACTAGTTGACCGCAACCAAGATGAACGACCGAGAAATTGGCTGTTCATCTGGGGTTCACGTTGAAACAGGTAGAATTTGATCGGATTTTTTTTGTGCAAACAGAGTCGATGAAAACCTTCTTAATCCTTGCCTGCCTGTTGTCCCTGCTCGTTGCGGGTGATGCGCATGCCGACGCTCAAGAGTTGCGGCAGTCGGAGCTGCGCAAGGCAACTACGTCCGGACAGGCCATCCGCCTGAACCGGGTCATCAAAGGCGTTGAGAGGGTTTTCGGCGGCACTCCGGTTGATGCGCGGGCCTTCAAGACCGATGAGATTTTCTATCGCATTCTGGTCAAAAAACCTGATGGAGTGATCCAGAGCGTCATTGTCAACGCGAAGACGGGCATAGTGGTTTCAAACCGATCAAGTGTCGGGCGCCAAATCTCAAGGGCCGCGCAGAACTCGGCTGGCAGCGTCAAAAGCACGACTTCGTTTTTTCAAAACAGCAACAGGAACTCCAACGCCTTTGGAAGCAGGAGCAACTCGGGCAACAGAGGAAACTCTGGCGAGGGTGGCAATGGTAACTCTGGTGGCAACGGGAACGGCAACTCCGGCGGCAACGGGAACGGGAATTCCGGTGGCAACGGGAACGGGAATTCCGGTGGCAACGGGAACGGAAACTCTGGCGGCAACGGGAACGGCAACTCCGGTGGAAACGGGAACGGCAACTCCGGCGGGAACGGGAACGGCAATTCCGGTGGCAACGGGAACGGCAACTCTGGTGGTAATGGGAACGGGAACGCTGGTGGAAACGGGAACGGAAATGGCCAAGAGAACCGATAAGAAAACAAGAAAAAATGGTTCTTTCACCCCGGCACAACTGATTATAGTTTCTTGATATGAGAATATTGCTGGCAGAAGACGAGCCTCACCTTTGCAACCAGATAAAGTGGTTGCTTATTGCCGAAGGCAGAGTGGTGGATGTTGTCCACAACGGAACTGAGGCGTTGCATTTAGGGTCAACAGAACCTTACGACGTCATTATCCTGGATATCGGATTACCAGAGCGGGACGGCATATCCGTTCTACGAGAATGGCGCTCTGCCGGCATTTCAACACCTGTGCTCATCCTTACTGCCCGGGACGGTTGGAGCGAACGGGTCGACGGGTTGGATGCTGGCGCGGACGACTACATGGTCAAGCCCTTTCACCTACCGGAACTTGCAGCCCGTGTTCGCGCCATACTTCGACGCCAAAGTGGCCAGCTGAACCCAGTCATCGAGATTGGCAACGTTTCTCTTGATTCCAGGACAGGACGCGTTTCACTGGATGGCTTGCCCGTCAATCTGACCGCTCAAGAGATCGCAGTCCTAACTTACCTTGCCCACAACGCCGGCCGCCTTGTTTCACGGACAGAACTTTCCGAGCATATCTATGAATATGACGGCGATCGGGACTCGAATACGATTGCGGTGTTCATCAATCGACTGCGCAAGAAGCTGGGCCCCGACGTGATAACCACGGTCAGGGGACGCGGTTACAGGATCGACGCGATCTGATGTTATCTTTGCGGCAACGGGCCCTGCTAGGTGGCATCGCTTCCGGGGCTGTTTCTGTAGCGATCGGAACGATTGCCGTCTTTTCGATCATCGACACCAGGATTTCGGCGCAATTCGACAAAACTCTCGAGGATCGCCATACGCAAGTCGTTGTAGCTCTGAGCACCACTACTCAGAACCCAGCGGCACTTGGCAATTTCCTATATGACCCAGCGTATGGGGTGCCATTTTCAGGGCGTTATTGGCAGGTCACAAGTAGCGACGGAGAGATTTTCGCCTCGGCTTCGCTGTTTGACGAAGTCATAGCCGAGCCAGGCAATTCCGCAGATGGTGGCGTGATCTGGAATACGCCGGGACCAGATGATGAATTGGTGCGCAGCGCGTATCAGAAGATCACATACGATGACGGTACGGTCTGGGGCGTCAGTGTTGCTGAAAGTCAGCTCCAACTCATCGCCGAAAGGCGTTCTGCCCAAAGAAGCCTGCTGTCGGTGTTCGCGCTGGTCGGCGTTATCGGAATCGCCAGTTCGCTACTTTTGCTCTCGGCCATCAGAAGACCGCTACAAAAACTGCAGGCGGATGTCGCGCAGCGCTGGGACAGCGAGGAAGATCTGAGGCCAACGGACTACCCCGACGAGGTTGCCCCTCTCGTCGAGGATTTGAACCAACTCTTGCATCGCAATCGGGATATCGTTTCCGGGTCTCGCAGGCAGGCTGCGGATTTGGCTCATGCGTTAAAAACACCCGCGTCGATATTGCGAAACGAATTGATGACCTTGTCCCAAGAAGGTGCGTCGACATCCGTGGCACAAGAAGCCGTCGACCGGATAGAAGCCCAGCTCGGTCGCTCGCTCGCGCGGATGCGAGCGGCAAACACCGCCGAACTGACCCATTCACGCACCAACCTGACCCATTCCATCCAAAGGCTGGCTAAGCTCTTTTCAATTGTGGCCGAGCGTGACGGCAAAGAGCTCGTGGTCGACTGTGCCGCGACACTGTGGGTTCGAATGGACGCCCAGGACATTGAGGAAGTCATTGGCAATCTTTTGGACAACGCGTTCAAGTGGAGCAGACAGAAGGTAATCCTGACAGCTCAGTATAAAGACGGGGACATAGAATTGCGTGTCGAAGATGATGGCCCTGGCGTTCCTGAAAAAGAACATCGAGAAGCGCTACGCTCGGGTGGTCGGTTGGATACCTCGGTTGCCGGAACAGGGTTGGGCCTTGCAATCACCGTAGATCTTTTAAACGCATATGGCGCGAAACTTGTTCTCGGAAGCTCAGATGTTCTCGGTGGATTGGAGAGCAGTGTTTTTATTCCGTCAAGCCAAGTAGTCTGATATTTAGTTGTATTTTCTCCAACTTTGCTCGACAGGTCCAATTAGTTTGTGACGCTCTTTGAGCGTTCGCTGACACGCCAACACCAACTCCAATCGAGTTCGCAGCAAGTTAATTTAGTTTGCTAAAGTCTATTTGGCTTGATCGCCTCGACATCTGTAGAACAAGTGTGGCTCATGCCTTTTCAACTTATTACGCCGTAAAATGTGTTGAAAGTGCCTGTATATTTTTGGTCTACCTGAAAATCGATTACTAAAGGCCCCAGGTCCTCTAGAATTCTTAGCCTACTCCGACAGCGCATTCGAGAACGCTTCGTTGGTGCGGAACCATAGAGCCAAAAAGCTGATGCTATGATAACGATGCCAGACCACAAGCCTAAAACAGAAAAATACAATACACTAGGTCACAAGCATAAATTTGCTGAAAGACGTAGGGTTCGAGAAACCCGATCAAACAATGGGCCGCGCAATTTTCGCGCACCGCGATTCGTATGTCCGGCCGCCTCTAGGGTGAAGAAGTTTGATTTATATTGTCTGGCTTTGAAGCAATACGCTAAGCTAAAAAAAATGGTGCGGGCGGTGGGACTCGAACCCACACGGGCATACGCCCTTCAGATTTTAAGTCTGATATGTCTACCATTCCATCACGCCCGCTCTAACGTGGCAGGCCGCTGTTGGGCCTGAAAATCTCAGTAAGTCGATTAGACCATGAATACAATCTGTTTCGCCGAGTAAAGGCCTTTTTCAGGAGTTCTTCGCAGTACCGCGCATCCTCTTATCGCGCGACGAAACAGGTCGCACTCATACGCACGCAAGGGTTGCGCAGCGCTTGCGTCAACGGCGCCCAGTCGCTAACCCTTTCTCATAGTGAACGAGAGTTTGAGCTTCGTCGTGAGCACTGAATACAAGTTTTTTCAGGATCGCGTCGCGCAGATCAACCAACGCTCAGAACAATCAGCCAGCACAACCCCGAGGCCCAGAACGGCAACGATCTGGCAACGTCTAGCCTAGCCAGAAGCGTTTATTACAGCATTTGTTGTAGGCGTGATAGTGGTGTTCCTGACCCGCTGCATACAGTTTCTGTCAGTTGGGGTCCCTGAGCCCGGCATGATGAGCACACAGGACTTTAGCGGAATAGTCCTGGCCAGCATGGCTGGCATCGTCAACTCAAAGTTCCTGTGGGAAAAGAAAGGAGAATCCGCAGGTGCCTGAACTGTCAGTGTTCCGCTAACCCTCTTTGCCTTCCACAACTTTTTCTGACAGTACCCTATACAGTGCGAACGTATCTACAACGAGCACTGGGTCGAGTTCATGCAGCGGCTAAACGAACCTTCCAGCCTTGATATCTTTGGCTTAACCATGGGCCTAACCTGAAATACGCCCTTACCGCGCCGCGGCCTTTTAAAACCGAATACGGACTAAAACCACAATTGTCCAAACCCTTTCGGAAACGGGCAAACTTGTAACTCAGCGGGAAAGTTGGTGACTACACGGAATACATAAATTAAAACAAGTACATACTTTCAATTTTTGTTATATTCAAACACACTACACGATACCCCGAATGGTACCCCACAATGGCAAAATTGCCTCGTTTGCTTTTGCAGTGTATTTGCCACGACCCTTCAACATTTAGAGGCCAATTTTTACCTCGAACACATCTAAGCCCTCAAAAACCAGTCGTTCGTATGATACGAGCATTGCGATCAATCTCGCAGCGAGCCAGCTTCATAGGTTTGAACATTGAATGCAGCCATCTGATCATTCGCTTATGTGTGCGTTAATGACCGCTAAGTGAACGAAGCGGCCATCCGTTCTCCTGCGGCAATAAATACGGTTTCACCCATGAACGAAGTGCAGGCTCACAAACTGACGGCGCCAGTCCTTCACTTCAGCGGTGATATGTTCGCCGTTAAGACCGCGCGCAATCCGAGAAGCTAGTCTGTCGGCGTGAGCAGACGTCATGCCCCATCTCATCAACTCAGGCGTACCGATACGCAGACCATTCATATCACCTTCGATTTCCCTCACCGGCAGGCCAATACCGCAAGCAAGGAACCCGGCTTTGCGCAGGGTATTGGACGCAGTCTAGTCACCGCCAAACCGTTCTGCCAGAACAGCGAACTGGTGAGAGTCAGTGAAGCCCTCGCGTCCGGCATAAATTGGAACACCTTGCGCATCGAGGCCCTGAGCCTATGCGCCAGACATCGCGATCATCTCGGCGGCGTAGTCTCGTCCGTATTCGCACCAATCTAGCAGTGTTATTCCGAGAGCAGCTGACTTCGCAGCATAAAAGTTTGCCGTCTTGCCTAGGTATGCATTGGCATCCATAGCCTTTGCAATCTCCGCATCGTTTGTGACAATCAGCCCCCCAGCAGGACCGCCGAGGCTTTTGTGCGTACTCATTGTCATGAAGTGTGCGCCCTCGACCAAGCGGTTTCTACAAGCTCTTCCCGCGATAATCCCGCATTGGTGCGCGGCGTCGAACGTCACCTTGGCAACGACTTCATCTGCAATGGCCCGTACTTCTTTGACCGGGTGCTCAAAAAGATTGAGACTGCCACCTATCGTTTCAATTTGCGACGCTCCCTTCGCGCACGCGCGCGGAGTTGGTCGAGATCGACGGTGTAGCCATCGGCATCGGTTGGTGCATCTTTTGTTCGCAAACCAAACAACCCGGCGCATCCTGCGATATGATTCGTTACGTGCCCACCAACCGATGCCGGCGGTGCAATGATCCTATCGCCGACTTGGCAAGTGGCCATGAAGCCATAGTGGTTTGCAATGGCGTCAGAAGGCACGCGGATTTCTGCTAACTTTGCGTCGAAAACTTCCGCGCAAAGCTCCGCGGAGATGGCCTCGATCTCTTCGATGGCTTCAAGACCCATCTCATATTTATCGCCCCGATATCCAAGCGACGGTCGAGACCCAATTCCTGAAGATAGCAAAGCTTCAGCTCTCGGGTTCATCACATTGGTTGCGAATTTAAGTTGAAGCATTCTTGCTCGTGGATTTCCCGGTTTCGGGTGGCTAAATGCTCAATCCGATCCAGCAGCGCCTTGGATCAGTGGCGTAATGCTTCGGTCGCGATCTTCTGGACCAGTGCTTTGCTGTCGACCGGTACTCAGTTTCTCATTTCAATGGTCATCGCAACTCCCTCCTTGGCTGTACACAGATTGGACAGATCAGATTACAAAGCAAACCAGTTTTGCTATATCTGGGCTTTGAAAAACTAAGGCTAAGATCTTTGGCTGTCGCACCGCGTCGCCCAAAGGGCCACCTCTGAATGCTCTGAGTGCCTTCGAAGCAGCGGCGAGGCTAGAAAGTTTCGTTTCCGCGGCCGAGGAGTTGGGAGTCACGGCTGGCGCGGTATCACAACATATAATAGCCCTATAAGGCTGGGCCGGGACTACCTTGTTTGAAAGAGGTGCTCACGGTTTTTCGTTATCCTTCTCTGGTCGCAAGCTAGCAGGAGAGTTCGCACATGCTTTTGATCTTCTCGCGGCGGCGACGCAAAGTTTACGCAACCTAGCACCCAACCCTGAGATCCACATTGCCGCTTTGCCCTCAGTTGCGCAGCTATGGCTACCAGCGCGATTGGGCAAGCTGCGCGAGACGCGTCCCGACCTAAATGTCTCTGTGACAGCGATGGAGAGGCCCCCAGTCTATCGAGAGAACTCTTTGATCTGTCGGTATTCTTTTCCGTCTCGGCTGAAACACCGGATCAGATAGTGCTTGCGGAAGACGAAATCCTCCCCGTTTGTTCACCGAAGATAGCAGATGGTCTCGATCTAGAGACCGTACGGTTGCTGCATGACCAGACGTGGCAAGAAGACTGGCCCATGTGGTCGGAGGCGACGCGTGTTTCAGTTGGTGATCCCCAAAGGGGGCCGCGATATTCGCTATACGCCCTCGCCGTAGAAGAAGCGAAGTCCGATGCGGGTGTACTTATGGGAAATAGTTGCCTGGTTGAGCAGGTGCTTCAGTCTCGGCAACTCAATAAAGTTTCATCGGAAAGTATCCGAACTGGTCCTGTGTTGGCCCTCGAGCTTTCGCATAGATCGAGACGCCATCTTGCGATCGATGAAGTCGTTAGTCTACTTCGAGAGGAAGGACGGCACTCGGGCCGATGAGACTTGCAGAGATGGCGAGTGTCTCCGCTATGGGCGCAAGAGTTGCCGTCCGCTTCAGTCGCCAGATTCTTGCTGTGAGCATACAAGCTATCGCCGAGGGGGCGGGAAACGGCCATACTCTACAGAGTAAGTCGAGGTCAGTTATTCTCGTAAAATGTCGAAAAAACACACAACTTGCCTGCTAGAAACAAGCCACCGATGTATAGACCCCCCCTTTAATCGATAGGATAATGGAAAGCAATCTTAGCTCAACAAAATGGCATGTTTCAATATTTGGTGAGGGTATTTTCAATTATGGCCGGTTTGTACGCAACTCGGACGCAGGTCCTGATCAAACCAACGTCCCGTCCCAGCATAAGCGATCACTATGGCGTCAAAGCGAACGTTGAGGCGGTGCTGACTTGTATTGAGCGTCCGGTATCAGTCGCTTTGTGGACAGCCGACAAAAGTGCTCAAATGATATCGTTGAGCCCAAAGCTGACGCGGTCGTCTTTAGAGTTTCCCAATCACTGTTTACTGTTACCAAGACCAGGTGGGTGCACAACCACCAAGGCCACACTCGCTTTGGGGTGTTGTCTGGCTTGACAATTGGCCAGTAAAAAAATGAACCGCCGGTTGCCAACAAAGAAATCTCAACATCAACTTGGATCAGCTATGGCGGTTCTGAATGCCGTCACGCAGGCAAGATATTGTGGTTCACTCTGAACAAATTGGCGGGGTCATAGGTGCCCTTGATCCTAGAAAGCTTTTCGCCATTATCGCCATAAGCGCCAGCCATGTGGTCGGCTTCATCTTCGGGCATGAAGTTGACATAAGCGCTTCCGCTCGAGTGCGGTTGCATTCTGTCGTACAGCTCTCGCGCCCAATCAATACACTCGGCATCCTTGCTGGGATCCTCCCAACGTGTGTGAACATTCATGATGAAGTGAGCAGATCTTTGGGGGTACGCGGTCGAACCGGCCTCGACGCGTGCCATCGCGCCGCCGACATGGGCAATAAATACCTCACATGCGGGGTCCGGAAGCGTGGATATTGCATTGAGAAGACCCGCGATCGCTTCCGATGAAAGCGCATCGAAATCGTGGCTTTTCCAGTAGTTCCTCGCGCCGGGTGTCAGCAACGGGTCAAAAGCGGCCTGCCAATCTACGAACTTGTGGGGAGAAATCACATCGACAATTGGTTCGCCAAGCGAGCGCAATGCCGCCATGGCTTTTTCACCTTCGTCCATCGGACCGCTGTAGCAGGCTGCAAAGAGCAGCACCTCGCGCCCGTGCCACTCTTCTGGCAAAAATGGCAGAGGCGGCGCTTTTCGCATCACGCTCCAGACAGTCAGCTCATCCGGAGAATTGTCTGCAATGGTGGCGAATTCGGCCAGAAGCTCTGGCGCCTTTTCTATCGGATGAACAATGAGGCCAGACAGGACATCGGGCCCTAACTCATGCAGTTGAAACTCGAATGAGGTCACAACACCGAAATTTCCACCCCCTCCACGGATCGCCCAGAAGAGTTCCGGATGGCTGGCGGGGGAAGCCGTGACAATGGCTCCGTCTGCGGTCACGACCTCCGCTGAGAGCAGGTTGTCGATCGTCATGCCAAATTTCCGAGTGGTCCATCCAAAGCCACCGCCTAAGGTAAGTCCTGCGATGCCCGTGGTTGAATTGATTCCAACGGGAACAGTAAGTCCATGTGCCTGCGTTTCGCGATCCACATCGCCCAACAGTGCTCCTGGCGCAACCCGAGCGGTCTTTTTGGCAGGATCGACGTGAACCGACCGCATCTGCGACAGATCAAGCATGACTGTTTCATCTGCAACAGCGTGACCCGCAATCTGATGCCCACCAGACCGAACAGACATTACAAGGCCGGCATCCCGAACAAAGTTCACGGCCTTCTGCACGTCGCTGGCCCCCAATGCGCGGATTACGAACCCCGGGTAACGTTCGAACATGCTGTTCCACGTTGTTCTAGCGTCCTCGTATTCAGGAGAGCCCTTCTGATAGACCCCGCCACGAAGCGATGCATCAAGTGCGCCCAACGCGTCTTGGTCCACTGTTGCCGTGCCACCGTCGAGTGTTTTCAGATCAAACATGCGTAAGCCTCCCTATTGTCAGGTCGGGCTTCTTGCAGTGCTGCCTCGGTCGATTGTTTCCCGTCGCGTTGTCCCGCGAAGGCATTTTACAGAATTGGGTGATATATGCTGCTGATCAGGCGAATATTGCCGGATCAATCCGATCCACGGGTGTTATGACATCGGCTGGGATGTTCAGGCGTTCGGCCGCCTTTCGCAGGCTTTCCTCGTCGGGGGCTTCGTACAGGCAGTACGTTTTGCGTTTGTCGGCACTGAGAAACGAAAAAATCCACTCGACACCGACTTCGTCATTGATCTCTTTGATGTGAATTTTGTCATTGTCTGTGACGTTCAGCTGCTCGGCAAAATTTCTTTCAATTATGTACCTTGGCATAATTTCCCCCAAACCAGATTTTTACCTTAACTCGGTACTCCTTCGAGCCTTGACCTTAGGGAAACCATACTCAATTTCTGTGAAATTGCCAACGCTTCCCCTTCCAGTTGAAACGCCTGTTCCACATCATCCGGGTGTCCCCGCCGCCTTAATGCGGATGCATAAGCCGCCTTGCTATGGGCAATCCAGGGCGGGCATTTCATGCGGGTATCGATCTCTATGGCCTTCTGGAACATTGCGTCTGAGGTATCCCAATCTTTCAATACCGCGCTCAGACGGCCCAAGCGTCGCGCAGCAGCGCCAGTGCAAACTGTGGTTGCCCCTGCGGTGATTGTCAGGTCTTCGTATGGGGCAAGCATGTCAAAGAGTGTTTTAGCGTGTTCCTGATGCTCAACGGCGACACATATGTCTGCCAGATATGACAATGTCGTTGAATACATGGCGTCAGGTGGAAGATCGAAGCCATTGCCGGCCATTTCAATCAGTACACGTTCGGCAGGTTCCTTGTATCCAAGTTCGGCAGCGATAAGACCAAATCCCGGCTTCCACGAAATGTCCTCAGGGCTGTCTGTCATCAGTTTCTTGATTACAGGCGCGACCTCGTGCAGCCGGTTCTGTTCGCGGCGGATGGTGAACATCTGAACTCCAAAAACGCCCTCAACATGTTCCCCATGAGTCTTCCGACCGATTTTAACCGCTTCGGTGGCGTGTTTCTCGGCCTGCTCAAAATCGCCGTCCATTATTGCAACCATGGCGCGTGCATGTTTCTGAACCCAATAGAGTTGCAGATGATTGTCCTTTTCCGAAATCTCAGTGAGCAATTCCAGTGAATGGTCCATCAACGCGCGGTCGGCCATCTCGGCGCCGACAAACAAGCTGAGAGTTCGATCTCGCCCTTGATCGATACTACCAAGATGTTCGGCCACACCATGCATAGCCTCGAGGTTTTCGCGCCAATGCTGGGCCTCTCTTCCCTTCCGCGCAACAAATGGGGCCCCGAAATGCATCATCATGACCGAGAACTGGGATTTATAGTCACCCAGTTTAGCGGCCAGTTCCATGGATTGCTGGCCGTAACGCGCCCCTTCGGAAAATTGACCGACGAACATATGGGCACGCGCAAGTTGGCTCATCAATCTGCACCGACGGACTTCATCATCGTCGGGCAAATCCTTCAGCGCATTATCGCAGAGATCGATTGCCTCACCGTGCCTCTCACTGGACATCATACAGGAGTCAGCGAAGTGGTTGGCCGCGTCTGCGGCCAGCTCTACGTTTTGCACCGCCCGGGCTGCGTTGGATGCGTCCTTGAGAACCGCTATCCCTTCGGGCAACTGGCCCAGGCTGTCATGGCTGCGGCCAACCAGGATCTTGGCTTTGATCAATTCCGAATTGGTGTCTGAGCCCAAATTCTCGGCGGCTCTTAGCGTCTCGTTGGCGTTGGTCATCGCCTCTTGGCTGGCAGATCGCGCCAACGCCATTTCTGCCGCAATCTGCCATTGTGCGAACGCAGCCTCCCAATCCTCAGCTTCTGAAAGGTGGCGGGCGACCAGTTCGGGACGACGCTCGATCTCAGCGGACCTTGTTCGTATCAACGCATGTGCCACGTCTGCATGTTGCTGTTTTCGGGTCGAGCTCAGCATGGACTGATAGGCGGTATCGCGAATAAGAGCATGACGGAAAACAAAATGCCCGCGATTGTGTCCGCTTTCGAAGATTATGCCGGTTCGAGCAAGCTCTTCGAGGCATTTGTTGATATCAGAATCTGCAAGGCGCATCGCCGCATGCAGAATACTCGGCTCAAATTCTCGACCAATTACAGAACCTGTAAGTGCGACCTGTTTTGCCTTAGGCGACACCGCGTCGAGACGCGCCATCAACGCGCCTTTCAAAGACGAAGGTATGTGGATTTGCCCGTGCTCTCCCGCCTCGACAATCGCTCGGGTCAGCTCTTCCACGAACAAAGGTACACCGTCGGTCTTTTCAATGATTGTGGCAATCAGGGCGTCGTCGGGTTTCTTGCCCGTAATGTTTTCGACAAGGTTTGAGACATGCGCAGCATCGAACCGGCGCAATACCAAAGACTGAACGTGCGTGTCCCCATCGTCTCGAGCCAGTTCCCACCCAGGCCTGTGGGTTATCAGGATCATCAGGGGAAGATCGGTGCATATTGACTTAAACCGCTCCAACAGGGCTTGGGTGGAAGGATCAATCCAATGAGCATCTTCGACGCACAGAATTACCGGACGCACGCTTGATCGCACTTGTACGGTGTGGATCAAAGTTTGGATTGTTATGTCACGCTGCTCCTGCGGTGACATCTCAAGCACCTGTTGGGCGAGTGCGCTTCGAGGTGCGACCAAAGCTGCGAAGACAGGCAGAACCTGTTCCCAGTCCAGTCCGGGCCGCCCTTCAAGCATATTCTGAACATGTTCAAGGATCAGATGGTCGTCGAAGCCCGGTTCGACCCCAGCGTCCTGGGAAATTCGTTGGGCAACCGGATGAAAGGGGCTGCTGCTGAGATAAGGGGAACAGTTCAGTCTTATGACATCGGCTTGCTCGTTTGCTGTGGTTTCAGCAAGGAACTCCTCTGTAAGTCGCGATTTTCCAATCCCGGGTTCACCGGACAGCAGAACAACCTCTCCGTGCCCATTCTGAGCCCGTTGCCATGTTTGCAGCAGTATCCCTTTTTCGTAGTCGCGGCCAATCATTGCGCTGGCGGCATCATCGCGATGTGAAGCTCGAAACCGGCTTTCCGCACTGCGTTCCGACACAACTTTCAAAAGTGTGCGCGGTTCAGCAAAACCCTTTAACTCTTTCTGTCCAAGGGATTTGTACTCAAATATCCCATGCAAAGCTGTCTCAGTTTCCTCGGCCGGCAAAACGACCGAGTTTGGTTCTGCATGTTCTTGAATCCTGGCCGCGAGATTGACAACCGGACCAGTCATGGCCCCTTCTTCATATGTGTTTTCACCGATGGTGTCGCCTACCACCACATCGCCGCTTGCAACGCCCAGTCTCACCGACAAACACTCTTCGTCCGGTGTTTTGAGCTCCCTGACACGACGCACGGCCTCGAGACCGGCTTTTATTGCCCGAATTGCGTGATCTTCGTAAGCCGTCGGCCAGCCAAAAAACACGAGAAGGCCGTCGCCCAAGTATTTTGCAACGTAGCCACCGTATCGAGTTACGGCTCCAGCCACAGCATCCTGGTAGTTTTGCAGCAATTCCCGCATATCTTCAGGATCAAAACGATTAGTAAGTTCGGTGGAACCGACCAGATCGGCAAACAAGACTGTTACGTGACGCCTCTCTGCGGTGGCCGGTTCACTATGCTTGTTTTTGAGCAGATCGTCATTTTTCGCATTGTCTGAGGTCGGCGCTTGTTCACGAGTTGCTTGTAACGAAGAAGTTGTCTGCTGCTGGCTGACCAGCTTGTGAATTGCAGCGAGGATGATTTTTCGGTGACCCAGACTTACTCCAAGCTCTTTTAAGTCGTCGCCAGACAGGAGCGGCAGAACACGCGCATCGATATCGTTCTCCGCAAATGCATCTGCGTACTGACCCAGTTCGAGGTCTTGTAGCCACTGGTCTATTTCAACTGACATCTTTGGATCATGATGAGATACGTGTCACTAATCAAGAATCTGCTTTCAAAGCGGGCTGACTATTCAATGAACAGACTCAGAATCCATCAATCGTCTGGCGACCCGACAAGCTTGGCTATTGCAAAAGCATTCCAGATCAGTGCGAGCAGCTGTTTGACTGCGGGAATACGGTGTTTTTCCCTTAATGACAGCTTCTTCGCAAATGTGGACATTCAACAGATGTAGGCAAAGGACCGCATCGAGTCCAAAGGCGACAAAAATATATATGATGATCGCTGCGTTCGTCGCTCAGTGCGAAAAACTTGCTTTCGTATCAATCGCAAGAACGCGCGTTGATTTTGATTGGTTTCGGATTTCGAGTGAAATTAGAAACAGCTTACAAGTCTATGGGGAGCTTAAGCGTAATGCTCGCTCCTCTTTCGACTTGGTTGATTTCGATTATTCCTCCGTGGCGCTGCGCCACCGCAGAGACGATTGACAGCCCCAAACCGCTGCCCTCGGAATGTTCCAACTGCGAAAACCGATTGAATGCCGCTTCGCTGTGGTCTGGCGAAAGGCCAGCACCGTCATCGGCCACGGTCAGGTTGACGTATTTGCCGTCACACCGCAGCTCAACTGAGATTTGGCTCAACTTTGTGCCACCGTGTTTGATTGCGTTGTCCAACAGGTTCTTTAGAGCCTCAATCAGAAAGACCCGATCGCCGAATACCGCGACCGCCCTCTCGGGCATCGTTACATCAAACTCGATACCCTTCGCGAGGATGTGAACTCCCATCTCGGCGCAGGCCTCTTCCACGACCGAGCGGAAGTCAATTTTATCCATTTGGTCTTGATGCGTTGGCTGTCTGAGCCTCTCGAGTGACAAAAGCTGTTCGGCAACTGTTGCTGAGCTTTTTGCCGCCGCAACAAGCTCTGAGATGCGTTTCTCTCGGTCGTCATCCGTTTTTGCGTCCTGCAGCGCTTCGGCCATCGATTGCACGGCGGCCGCTGGATTCCGCAGCTGATGTGCAGCTTCGGATATGAACACTTGATGGGCGTTGATACTGTTTTCCACCTGCCCAAAAAGCCGGTTCAGGGTCCTGACAACTCCTTGAACTTCGACTGGGACAGGGCGTTTAATCTCACTGAGGTCATCCGGTGAACGCAGGTCTATTGCGTCCTGCAAATCCAGCAAGGGCCTAAGGCCACGAGCTACGCCGAACCACACTACAATGGCGAGGGTGACCAGCAGAATTCCCATGAGAATTCCTGCGCGGATTGACAGTTCATTCGCAAACGCATTGCGGTCCGCCATACGTTGCCAGACGGTAACCGTCGCATCTCCGATTAGATTGTCTATGGTCACGCGTTCCGTCATCTTAAGAACGCGCACTGGTTCCTGGCGGTAGAGCGCTTCGAAAAACTGCGGTTTGTACGCCTCTTGAGCAGACTGGTTGGTGGCTGCCGGAGGGTAGGCATAGCCTGTTACATAGATGCCGCCGGGGCCCGTTACGTGGTAAAATATCTCTCCGCCCGACGCGTCGCGGATCATGCTGCGTGTTGTTGGTGACAGCGCGTCACCCCCCGAAATCGCAACATCTCGCGATATGGCTAGGCCAGCAGATAACAGGCTGTCGTCGAACAATTCCTGAGCCGTATTCTGCGCAATCATAAAACGCCAAAGACCAAGCAGAGCGGCAATTAACACCAAGGGGGTTAGGATAAGAATGAAAAGCCTTGACCTGAGCGAGCCGTGATTGATCACTTCTGCACCTCAAGCAGATATCCCAGACCTCGGGCTGTCTTTATTCTAATACCGAGATCTTGAAGACGTTTTCTCAGCCTAGATACATGAGGCTCAACGGCAGAGGCCTCGACATCGGCACCCACGCCATAGACGTAGTCTGTAAGTTGGCTTTTGGGAACAATTCTACCCCTGCGCTCTAACAGGCATTCAAGCACCGCGATTTCCCTCCGCGGAATGTCCATAACTTCGCCCTGCACACTGACCTGACGTGCGGCGCGGTCGAATTCCAGGCCACCGATGCTCTCCTTTGCTCCGTAGTCGAGGTCTTTGCGTCGAGAAAGCGCCCGGATGCGTGCTTCCAACTCGTCCATTTCAAATGGCTTAACCAGGTAATCATCGGCACCCATATCCAACCCGGAAACGCGGTCGCGTGTTTCGGCACGTGCCGT
Organism: Ruegeria arenilitoris; assembly: GCF_013035315.1. Classification (GTDB taxonomy): domain Bacteria; phylum Pseudomonadota; class Alphaproteobacteria; order Rhodobacterales; family Rhodobacteraceae; genus Ruegeria; species Ruegeria arenilitoris_D. The sequence continues at coordinate 204,103 of NZ_WQHP01000003.1, forward strand.
GAGCAAGATCACCGGTACTCCGTCGCCACGATTGCGAAGAGACTTTAGAATTTCCAGCCCAGACTGTCCGGGTAAATTGATGTCCAGAACAACTAGGTCCGCGCCCTCTTGCGCGAGATACAACTCAGCCTCATCGCCATCCACAAGCACTTCTGCTGCATGACCCCGGTCACGTAGGCGGTAAGCAATAGCTTTGGCGAGGGTCTCGTTATCCTCGACGATGACGATCCGCATTCGGGCTCCTGCAAGTTTCGCGCAAGGTTGGCGCTCCATGATTGCCAGATGGGAGGGGGAATCAACCCCACAGTTCTATTTGCGATCACGGTGGCGCAGAGGGCGCTAGCGTGGTTGTCTGGTCAACAGGGAGGAACCAATGACCATTTCCAACTTCACTCGTCGCGCCGTCGTGGGGCTGATCGCCGCCGCCGGTATCGCCGCACCTGCCGCTGCCGAGGTCGACTTCTCGGGCAAGACAGTTGAATGGGTCATCCCGTTCTCGGAAACGGGCGGGTCTGCCAAATGGGCCAACTTCTTTGCGCCACTTCTGTCCGAAGCTCTACCGGGTCAACCGACAGTGGTCGTGAAATTCATGCCGGGCGCTGGTTCGACCAAAGGCGCAAACTGGTTCCAGGAGCAGAGCCATGATGATGGAACGCTGCTATTTGGCACCTCCGGCTCAACTCAATTCCCATATCTGCTGAGCGATCCTCGCGTGCGCTATGAATACAACGATTGGATTCCAGTTATGGCGTCGGGAACCGGCGGTGTTGCCTATCTGAACGCCGAAGACGGAGCTAAGTTTGATGGCTCCGCGAACGCGCTGAAAGACACCAACTTCATTTACGGTTCGCAGGGCGCGACACGTCTTGACCTTGTGCCGCTGCTGGCCTGGCAAATGCTGGGTATGAATGTTGAGCCTGTTTTTGGCATCAAAGGCCGCGGCGATGGTCGCCTGATGTTCGAGCGCGGTGAAGCCAACATCGATTATCAGACCTCGTCCGGCTATCTGGGTGGATCAGCGCCTCTGGTCGAATCCGGTCAGGCTGTGCCGATGATGACCTGGGGTGCTCTGGATGCGGACGGCAACATCGTGCGCGACCCGACCTTCCCGGACATTCCGACATTCAAAGAAGTATGCGAAGCGACCGATGGCTGTGAAACCAGCGGTGAGGCATGGGATGCGTGGAAAGCGTTCTTTGTGGCCGGTTTCCCGGTTCAGAAGCTGGCCTTCCTGCCGGGTGACACGCCTCAGGAAGTGGTCGACGCATACACAGCAGCGTTCCAGGCTGTGACCGAGCGCGGCGACTTTGCCGACATCTCCTCGAAGCGCGTGGGCAAGTACCCGGTGTTTGTTGGTGACGGCTCCAAGTCGGCGCTGCAAACTGCGACAAACGTCGACGACAACGCCAAGGCCTATGTCCTGAACTGGCTCAAAGAAGCCTATGGTGTCGAGCTGAACTAAGCCCAAACACCACTGCGCGTGCCCCAATGTTGGGCGCGCGCTTTTCCAAACACAAGACAATTTATGAAAGGCGGCCGCTATGGAGGTTTTCGCCACCGCTCTTCCTGCGCTCAGCGACGCGTGGGGTCTGATCCTGCAACCTATTGTTCTGGGGTATCTTGTTCTCGGCGTCGTCATGGGGCTGGCCGTAGGTGTTTTTCCGGGGCTTGGGGGTATTGCCGGTCTGTCCCTATTGCTGCCTTTCATGTTCGGCATGGACCCTATCCTTGGGTTGGCACTGATGATCGGGATGGTTGCCGTTGTTCCGACCTCTGACACCTTTGCATCGGTTCTTATGGGCATCCCCGGTAGCTCTGCCTCACAGGCGACCGTGCTGGACGGCTTTCCGATGGCAAAAAAGGGCGAGGCCGCGCGGGCATTGTCAGCGGCCTTTGCTTCATCGCTTTTTGGCGGTTTGGTCGGCGCAACATTTCTGACCATGTTTATCCTGATCGCGCGGCCCATCGTTCTGGCATTCGGTCTGCCCGAGATGCTGATGATCACCATTCTTGGCTTGTCGATGGTCGCCATCCTAGCCGGACGTATCCCGCTTAAGGGTGTCGCCGCCGCAGGGTTGGGCCTGATGGTCGGTACGATTGGCGAGGCGGACGCAGGCGGTTCGCTACGTATGGCGACGTATGACATTCCTTACCTGACCGATGGTCTGAAGTTGGTCATCGTCGGCTTGGGTATCTTTGCGGTGCCCGAAATCGTCTCGCTGCTGCGACAAGACCGATCCATTGCCAAGGGTGCCTCACTAGGCGCGGGTTGGCTGGATGGCGTCAAAGACTGGGCTGCGAACATCTGGTTGTCGGTCCGCTGTTCGATCATTGGTGTGGTTGTCGGAGTCATTCCCGGGCTTGGTGGCTCGGTCGTTGACTGGATTGCCTATGGTCATTCGGTTCAATCGACCAAAGACAAAAGCAACTTCGGCAAAGGCGAAGTGCGTGGCGTCATCGGGCCGGAAAGCTCGAACAACGCCAAGGAGGGCGGGGGGCTTGTCCCAACGCTGCTGTTTGGTATCCCCGGCTCGGGTTCGATGGCGATCTTTATCGGCGCAGTTGCACTGTTGGGATCCGGCGATATCGAGGTTGGTCCCAGCATGCTCAAGGATAATCTCGACATCACCTATTCGATTGTCTGGTTGCTAGCTCTTGCCAACGTGGTGGGCACCATCCTGTGTATCGCAGCCTCGGGTGGGATCGCCAAACTGACAACAATCCGCTTCACTTATCTGGCGCCGTTTCTTTTCATGCTGATCAGCTTCGCGGCATTCCAGTCCGGTCAGAACTTTGAAGACCTTCTGGCCTTGTTTGTCATCGGCCTGATCGGCATCTTCCTGCGCCGTTTCGACTGGTCGCGCCCGGCCTTTCTGATTGGGTTCGTGCTGTCGAACCCGGTTGAGAAGTTCACCAACCAGGCGTTCCAGATTGCCTCTTTCCGCTTCCGCAAAAGCTTTGGCGAAGGCATGGAGTACGTCTTCAGCCCGATTGTTATCGTGCTGATCGTGGTTACCGTGGTTTCGGTCATTCTGGGCATTCGTCAAGCTAAGATGATCATGGCCGAAGGTGAGGTCAAATCCGGAAGCAAGCGCGCGCCGTTGATCTTTTTGTTGGTGATCATGGCCTATCTGATCGTGGCATTGGTTAATGCAAACATGATCCCTGACTACAATATGACCGACAAGATCATCCCGCTGGTGATCGGCAGCGTGTCGCTGTTTTGCTGCGTCATTCTATTGATCCAGATGATGCGGCGACCCGAGGGGGACGCGATTTTTGCTGACAAGGAACTCGCAGGCGAGGATGCGAGCGCGCCACATGGACTTTGGTCAACGCTCGCGTGGTTTGCAGGTTTGATCGCGGCCACCTGGGTTGTGGGATTCATCTTAGCCCTGATCGGGTTCCTGATCGCATTCTTCCGCATTCGCGCCGGGTCCAGCTGGCAGATGACGCTGCTCCTGACGGCCTGCGGCATCGGTTTCATGTGCTTCATGGCTGGTGCTCTGAACCGGGATTTTCCGCCGGGTCTGCTGCAAGACATGGTGAACCTGCCATGGCCACTCAAGTAGGCGCTCCACGGTTGCCCGGCTGGCCCATCAGGCGGGCCGGGCGGCCCTGAAATCAGAAATTTCAAAGGCTTGTAAAGGAGGGTTCTCAATGACCCAGACAGCAATCCCATATGTCTTCATGCGCGGCGGCACTTCCCGAGGACCTTATTTTCGGCGCTCTGATCTGCCCGAAGACTTGGACACTTTGGCCGATGTTCTGGTCGCTGCCCTCGGGGCTGGACAAGCGCTCAATATCGACGGGATCGGTGGTGGTAACGCAGTGACGACCAAAGTGGCGATCCTATCCGTCAGCGAGGACGACTGGGCTGATGTCGACTATTTCTTCGCGCAGGTTTCGGTTGAGGAGAAGCTGGTCGATTTCAAACCCACCTGCGGAAACATCCTCTCAGGAGTTGGTCCAGCTGCGATTGAAATGGGTTTGTTTCAGCCCACCGGCGATGAGACCGAAATCCGCATTCGCGCTGTCAATACCGGCGCCCGCGTCGTTGCCAAAGTGCAGACCCCGGGAGGTGAGTTGGTCTATGAGGGTGACGCGGAAATCGCCGGAGTTCCGGGCCATTCTGCACCGGTACAGCTGAGTTTCATGGGCGTTGTTGGCTCGGCAACAGGTGCATTTCTACCCACAGGAAACTTGCGCGATATAGTGCAGGGGATCGAGCTGACGTGCATGGATGTCGCCATGCCGATGGCCATAGCACGGGCAGCGGATTTCGGACTGACAGGATATGAAAGCGCCGAAGAACTGGATGCCAACCGTGCTTTCTTTGATCGGATGGAGGCCGTGCGGATCGAAGCCGGGAAACTGATGGGTATGGGGGACGTTTCGAAATCGGTTACTCCCAAATTCGGCCTGATGGCACCCGCCAGAGAGGGGGGAACCCTTGCGGTTCGGTATTTCATGCCGTGGAAAACCCACCCGACAATGGCCGTCACGGGTGCGCAATGCATGGCATCTTGCGCCTTGACGCCCGGAACCGTCGCAGACGGGGTGCTTGATCGCCCGGATTCAAGCCCGGCTGAAGTTGTATTGGAACACGCCTCAGGCAAGATTGACGTTCTGGTGGACTTTTCGAACGACGGGGAGTTCAACGTAATTTCCGCCGGTCTGGTCAGGACTGCGCGTAAATTGGCGGATGGGCATGTTTATGTGCCGGAATCAGAATGGAACGGCTGTTGAAATGGCAGGTCTCACTGGGTATACTATGGTATACATAATGAGGGTGTCACGATGGACGACTATTCCGAATGCCTTGATATCGCGCGTCAGGAACTCAGGCTGGCGCAGGCGGCTCTGCGGAGGGATATCTCGGACTACCCGACTCCGATTGCCGGGTGTGACGAGCAATTCAACCATTTGCTGGATCAACGTGAACGGGTTCGCAATGCGCTAGAAGCACTCGACACTCGTCATTTTGTGCCGACGCCAAGAAAACTGAGCACCGAGTAGGGTATAGGAAGTCGATGAAAGTTCACATTCTGGATGATTGGTTTGATACACTGCAGGATCTGCCCTGTTTTGGAAAGCTGTCACGTCATGACGTGAAGGTCTGGACAGATCATGTTGAAGATACCAGCGAATTGGCCGCACGCTTGCAGGAGGCTGAGGCGCTGGTTTTGTTTCGCGAACGCACCAAGATCACCCGCGATTTGGTTGAAAAACTCCCAAATCTGAAATTGATCAGTCAGCGCAGCGTGTACCCCCATGTCGATGTGCAGGCATGCTCGGATTGCGGCGTGCTGCTGTGTTCGAACATGCATGGCGGGACGCCTTCATATGCAGCAGCAGAACTGACATGGTCGCTGATCATGGCCGGGATGCGCGATTTGCCTGCGCAGATGGCCTCGGTCAAAGCCGGACAATGGCAGGCCGGAGTAGGCAAGACCTTGAAGGGGCGGCAGCTGGGGCTTTATGGATATGGCCGTATCGCCCGCGCTGTTGCTGGCTATGCCGAGGCTTTCGGGATGAATGTGGTCTGGTGGTCCTCGGACGAAGGTCGGGCGCGCGCGCAGGCAGATGGTGTTCAAGTCGCCGCAAGCCGCGAAGCGTTCTTTGCCAACAGCGATGTTGTCTCGGTCCATGTCCGCCTGAAGCCCAACACACGCGCCATCATCACAGCGTCGGATTTCTCGCAGATGCAACCGGGAGCACTGTTTGTGAACACCTCCCGGGCCGGGCTGATCGCAAAGGGTGCATTGCTTGAGGCGCTAAATGCAGGCCGCCCAGGCAAGGCCGCAATTGATGTCTTCGATACCGAGCCGCTCACCGACCCGAATGACCCTTTGCTATCGCACCCAAAACTGATTGCGACACCGCATATCGGCTTTGTGACCGAGGACGAGTTCGACCTGCAATTCTCAGACATATTCGATCAGGTGAACGCCTTTGCTGAAGGCGCTCCCATTCACATGATCAACGCCGAGGTTTGGACTAGCGCAGAATAAGATTGATTGCGGTTGCCAACGACATAACTAACAAAGAAACGGCGGTCCTTTTTCTCGTCATAGACTGCTCCAGAATGGCTCGAAGCTGACTAAATCACTGGAAAGCCAAATTGAGGAGGCTAAACCTCCCAGTGCAGATACGCGACGTCTGCTTCACCACCTAGACAAGCGAACCGAAGTAACTCAGTTCATTCCAGTATGAAAGTATCCTGCAATGTATCGCAAAGATCGTTCAACGAATGCCGTGACCATTTACAAGCTAGGCATCAAATGCGCGGCCTGAGCTGAGACTTACCGAAAACAACCGATGAGATGCCGAGACGGACGCACGCTATTCCGTTTGGTTTTATGTTATTGGCTCGCTTCCTGATCGCTGAGCAACGCTCGCATAATTGCGCGAATGCGACGCTGATTTTCCGCGTCTAACGCAAAATACAATGCGTTTGCTTGAGGGTCGCTTTGCTGAGGGCTTATAAGATCGCCCGGGTCGGCGTGAAGCACATTCGCTATTCGAACCAGGGTTGCGACATTCGGAGTGCGCGCGCGACCGCTCAACAAGTCTCTGACCGAAGTCACTCCAAGCCCTGCAGCTTTCGCCACAGCACCAGGGTTGGTGCCCTGTTCTTCAATGAGATCGGCGATTTTTGAAGCAATTCGTTTCCCGAGTTCGACGTCGTTCTCAATCTGCATGATTTCCCATCGGTAACTTATGTTCTGTCATTCAACGGGTTAATGCCGAGATTCGCGACCGTCAACAGGATGGTAACTGCAGAGTTGCAAAAAGCGCATAACCGAAATGCGCGTCAAATCATTGCATATCGATGATTTATCGTCTATTTCGACCTCACAAAGATGATCAATCACACCTCATAGACAGAGAAACAACAATGACCCTCTTTTCAAAAGTAATGATGGCAACCCTCATGGCCTCAACCGCACTGGTTTCATCAGCAGACGCCTGCTCGCGTCTCGCCAAACACTCTGACCACGGTGTCGCTTATGTCCGCTCGGTGGACTGGGGCACCAAAACCGGAATGGATCTGGTGACCTTCGGGGTTGGTGATGACGTGACGACCTACGAAGCCGAAGGGTTCTATCGTCAGGCAAACGAACCGGCGAAAAACTTCACCGTGGCTTGGGTAGAAAATGAGTCTTTCCACGGTGTTCAGGCACAGGCCTTCAATGACAAAGGAATGGTTGCCGATACTCTCTACATGGCACCCAGTGCGGACTACATTGGCGATTATAAAGATAATGGCGCCCCAGCTGTGAACTTGGCCGACGCTCCGGGTTATCTGGTCGCAATGTACGACACAGCCCCCGAAATTGCCGAAGCGTATAACTCAGGTGAGTTCCAGTTCGCGTGGTCTGCAGATTTGGGCTATGCGGGTCAGCACGGAGTACATGTATCGGCTGTGGATGCAAATGGAGATGCCGTTCTTTTCCAAGTAAACGAAGGTGGCGAAGTTCTGGTTTACACCGGTAACATTGAAGGCTCGGACCTTGGAGTGAAAGCGAACGCGCCGTTGCTTCAGTATCATCGCGAGAACATCGCGGCGTTCAATGCGGAAGATGGTAATACTGCAGAGAATGTTCCTGCGGACATTTCCTCGGCAAGCCGTCACCTGCGTCTGACCTGGCTTAACCAGAACATTTCTCTGGGTGGTATGTCCAAGCCTGAAGCTTTGGGAACGGTACAAAACATGTATGACAGCGGTGCCAGTGTCCCCCAACAGGTTATCGATCCAACCATCGGAGCGACCTATACCACCAGACAAACCAGCAGAACGATTCTGGGAGATGACATCATCACTGTTCGGGATTTCGCGACAGCCGCGGAAATTTCTTACTCGATCACAGACGCCAAGATCGCTCACGAACTTAGTGGTGGCCGGGTATGCGCCGATGCCATGGATCAAGCCAATGAAGGTGGCCGGATGATCCAGTTCCGCTCATGCCCGAAGCCTGCAGCAGGATCCTGATACCTCCGCAAATTAAGTCCAGAAAAGCCCCGTGATCATGTGGGGCTTTTCTCTTTTTTGACATGCCTCGCTTACTCAAGCCGTCGGCTTTGTTGTACTACCCTGCAACTTTCTGAACTCGGCTGAACGTCCGGTTGGCCTACGAAACGGTCAATAGAGATCGCTGTGGCTACTTGGAGTATTTCCAGACTTTCACTTTAGACGCTCTGCCGCGGATTTTCTGAAGACCTGCATCAATCAAGGGATCGAGATTGGCGTTTGGGTTTTGCTGTTTGATTGCACAAACCAAATCGTCGCTCACAACCAACCGAGTGTTCAGTTGTCTGGTTAAGTGCTCGATCCTGCTTGCGATGTTCACAGTGTCGCCAATCACGCTGTATTCCAAGCGCCGTTCATTCCCTATGTCTCCGGCGACCTCGGCGCCCCAGTGCAGCCCGATCCCAACACGGATCGGATCGTCGCCGGACAACGCTCTTTCAGTGTTTCACTCGTCCAATGCTTCGAGCATTTCATAAGCGCTGTTTAGTGCGTTTTGGGGGTCGCGAGGGTTCGGGTTGGGAGTTCCAAAGGTCGCCATCAGCCCGTCGCCAATGTACTTGTCCAAGGTGCCCGAGTTTCTAAATACCGCTTTACCCAAACGTTCATGATAGCCTCTAAGAAGCTCAATCACCTCATCGGCAGTCGCTTTTTCGCAAAGTTTTGTGAACCCGATGATGTCCGCAAAAAGTACTGCAACTTTTTGGTGTTTACCGGCCGCAAGACCAACACCTGATCTGCTTAGTTGGTCGACTACATTTGGTGAAAAGTATCTTGCCAGACTGGCCCGCTTCCTCTCAGTCGAAAGGAGATTGCTAACGAGCCGCCGAGATCGCGCAACAACGATAGCAAAGCCTGCAGACAATATCACAACAACCAGCAATTCTGTGGCGGCATATCCCAGAAACAGAAAATTGAGGTCAGTGCCTCCGGCAAGCCAAGCTTCAACTGTCTGTTCCGGCAAGTCCAGATTACTGTATGCACCTGGTAGGCTCAAAAACCATACCCACATGCCGATACGAGCAATCGCTATGCTGAAACCGCACCAGACAACCAAGAAAGGTCGAAAGCTGAAGGATGCCTGCATCAGAAACATCAAAAAGTATAAGAAACGCGCTGAGTTCATCGAAATGGCTGGCGGCCATGAAATGTCAGAAAACGGCGAACCGAGACTGAAAACTACCGCCAGTAACAGGCAGTCTAACGTAACGAACACATACTGAATGCTGCGTCCGCCACGACGCGAGTATGCTGCGATGTACTGCAAACCACCAAGCAAAACAAAAGCGAAGATTTCAAGAAGAGCAAAAAAATATGATGGTCCAGTTTCCGGGCTATCAATGGCCTGCCACAGTAGAACAAGTGCAAGAGCAATAGTGCGGACCTTTGCGGCCAGCATCATGCCTTGGCGTTCTTCCTCGGCGAAAGCCGCGCCGCCGCGTGATCGTACTCTTTCTTGAACGGTTTCTGACATGCGCCAGACAGTCTAAACTATTCACGCCAAATCGCTAAGTCACTCTCTCACATAGGCTGAGAAGCAATACAACTCCGTTCGCTTTGGGCTCGAAGCGGACGTTCGCAAGGATAGCTTCATTACCCGCTCTGCGGACCAAGCAACGTGGTTACTAAATGACGTGTTTTGTGCGGTACGAAGCTTAAGCACCAACGCTGATAGGGAATTGCTGAATACGGTTTATTCAACGTGGTGCGCAAGTCTGCCGTCCCATTCTTCTGTTGAAACCTTGGGTTCCGGCGGGTCAGCAATGTAAGACGGTGTCATTATCTGTGTTCCGTTTTCGTTGAACACATCGACAATGTTCTCGCGCAAATCGGACAAAATCTTGGGCAGGCTCGATCCACGCGAAGTGTATGCGTTGATCTCATAATTGATTGCGTAGTCAGCCAGCTGTGTCCAAAGGACAAATGGCTCTGGGTTCTTTCTTAATCCTTGAGTTCGATGAGCCGCCTCTATCAGCATCGCTTTGATCTTCTTGGGCGGCTCTTCGTATCCGATCCCGACTGTCGTGTGAACCAATAGCCCCCGACCGTCTACTTTGCGCGAATAGTTTACGACCTCGGAGTTGAGTAGCTGTGCATTTGGAATGCTTATCATCTCGTTCTTTATCGATTTAATCAGTGTTTCCATTAACTTGATCTCTGTTACGTCTCCGATCTTGTCGCCAACCTGAATGCGGTCACCGACGTTGGTACTGCGTCTGTAGATGACAAACAGACCGGCCATCATATTTGAAACAACGGTGTTCGAACCGAGCGAAACCATAATACCCGCCAAAATCGTCAAGCCCTGAAAAGCCCGGGAATCGGAACCAGGGATATAGGGGTACGCAAACACCAGCGCGATGACGATCACCAACGCGCGGAACAACATGTTAGTGGGGGCGATCCAATGATCCTCAAAGTCTTTCAGTTCGAAAGCCCCGTTCTCAAGGTTCTCAAAGAACAGGTCGAGACCGCGAATTGCCAACCTGGTCACAGCTGCGATGATTGCGAGCATGATCAAGTTGGGGACGTAACCAACAATTGCCAAAACAACGGTTACGAGTGGCTCACTTACGTACTTCAAGAGGATCTGGGCTATACCCTGCGTTTCGGCAAAGGAGAGCAGCACCAATGAAAGATAGTAGTAGAAAAAGAATAGAAAGAAGACCCACATCAATATGTGGATTGAATAGACTATAATCGATGCGATTGCCCTGCTTCTCAAGATCGATTTTGTGGCTTCCTCAACGCCTTCAGCCCTCTTTTCCAAGTTGTTTCTGATGTAGTCCAATAGCTTTCGCCGCTTCGCAAAAAACGCATACGAAGCGAGGGCAAAGACTGCCGTCCAAGCAAATGCAGCCATCGCACTATCTACTCTGCCTTCATTGGACCGAGCATCTCGGTATTGAAGGATTGCCGTCTCAATCGCTTCAGCCTGAAGCCCAGCCAAGACTTCCATAGCCATTTGTTCGTGCTCGGCGTCAGCCTGAGTGGTTGTCGTAACCATTTGTCCGTCGACGCGTATCATTTTCCCAAATTCCGCGTCCGATACTTGAACCTGAACCGAAGCCCTCGTCGAAGCATCGGCGACCTGAGCAATCCGTTCCTCGATCTTTCTCGCCCGTTCGGTAGCGGGCAAAGCACTTGAGCCGCGAACCAAGAATAGCTCTTCGCCATCCACAATCACCGGCGCTATGAATTCGGGATCATTTCTTTCTTCGACAGGTGCGAGAATTTCTTCAGACTGAGCAAGCGCAACAGTGCAGGCAAATAGAAGCGGCAGGAACCATAACGTAAGAGCCCTCATGGTTTTACTCCTTCTACGGGAATTATGTGCACATCACGTTGCGGGAACGGTATGGATATACCTTCCGTGTCAAACCGCTCTTTCGCTTGACCAGTAAGGTCCCAATAGACAGTCCAATAGTCATCGGACTTGGACCATGGACGGCAGAAGATGTTAACGGAATTGTCTCCCAACTCTCCCACGAAGATTTCAGGTTCCGGTGTTTTCAGACAAAGCTGGTGACGTGCGACCAAGTCCTTGAGGACTTCAATTGCTTGGGCAGCGTTGTCCGAATAAGCGATGCCAAAGACCAAATCGACCCTACGTTCTTCGGATGCGCTCACATTAGTTATTACGTCCCCCCAAATCTTGCTGTTGGGGACTATGATAATCTGGTTATCGAATGTTCTGATCTTGGTTGAAACCACCGACATCTCATCAACAAACCCAGATGAACCACCTACTTGGATATAGTCACCAGTATCGAACGGTTTGAGAACCATGATCATCAGACCGCTTGCGAGGTTGCCTAACGTTTCCTGCAAAGCAAAACCTAGGATGAACGACAAACCCCCAAGCACCGCAAACAGCGGTGTAACGTTAACTCCGAACAAAGCTAATACGACGAGAATGCCAAGGACGAAAACGGCCCAGTACACGGTGGTGGCGATGAAGCGTTTCAGCATTCTGGAAATAGTTGGAATTTTGTTCAGACCCCGTTCAGTGACCCGGCGCACCATACGCGCAACGAACATCATGGCCCAAACTGCCAGCAGAACGCCCATGCCAGCTATCAACAGGCCGACGCCCCCGTCCCACGAGAACAACCAAGACCACGCGTTCTGAAAAAGCGTTTGAAGGTCGGTTGTCTTTAAGGCTCCCGTTTTCAATGCAAGAATGTAATCAGTGTGCGGTTCTAGATCTTCCGCCTTCGCGCCTTTGAGGGCCCATGCTTCGAGCACCAAACGATAGTTGATGAGAACGTCTGATCCAGAGTTGTTCAAGGAGGCCAACTGAGACCGCAAGGTGTCTTCCCGAGTTCCGCTCGCCGACCGAAGTTGCAAGTTTAATTTCGCGACTTCTTCGAGCCGAGAGCGCACGTAACTCTGCCAATTTCCGGCGACCTCAGAAAGTTCTTCAGACGTTAAGGGAACAAGCAGGATCTCGAGGTCATCGGCCGCAATCATCTCATCTACGACTGAATTGATAAGATCGTCGTTCTCGACTTCGACAGCCTCTTGGCCCGCCTCAGTTTCTTGCGCGCCGGCAGGGAAAGCGCCCAATAACGCTGTGAACCAAAGGAATGACCAAATCGTCAACGTTCTCAGTGCTTGTCTCATCAATCTGTCCCCTACTTCCTTAACGGTTGAAGAGAGCACACACACATACGCAAAAAAATCCATAGTTATGTTTATGTTTGAATATTTCCCTGTGACGAACACACCAATCTTCGGATCGCTTTCGACAGAGGAACTCTTTCAAATGGGTGGATTCATGGTTCTACGAACGAAACTAAAATTTGCGTGGACGGATCATAGACTTGCCGTGCACGCCTAGTTCCGAGCTTTTTCGATAAAACTCAATATACCAAATAAAATTGCCTCCTGAAGACGCCACTCACTTACCTCTCCAGGAGGCTAGCCAGACAGGTCTGGCAAACGCGCGAACAAAGCAAAAAATACATACTTGTCACGCAGCCAGATACTTGACTCCAAAATGCAACAATTCAACAATTTTTACGCGCGGAAAATTATATTCTCTCGCGTGTTGTACACCTGTTTACGTATTAGATCTCGCAGCCCCGCCTCTGAAGATAGCGCCGTATTGTGCGAGTAGTTGGCCACTAATTGGGGCAAAAATGAAGTGAACAAGTAGCCATACCGCTCTGGTGAATTGCGCATGCCCCCACTCGCATTCCAGATAGTCTGGCCAGTCCCAAACCCAGACTATGGCCCGCGCTGTCTGTCATCCCAGATCATGACGGCGCGGGCATTTGGATCGCCACTGCGTGCTGCTCTGCCTTTAGTGAGCGAATACTTTGGGCACTAGGCGGCCGCCAGAAAATATTCAGCGAGTGTCTTTTACCTTGCGAACAAACCATTCCTTTTTCCTACCAGACAATTCTTAGTGGCCACGTTTTCACTTTCGAAATTGTGAATGCGTTGCGCAACACTATAGAAGTTTGATCCATTGGCGGTCTTAACTAACGAATTCAAATGCTGTTGTATCTGTATACGTTAGTTCACCGAGAGGATAATATTGGCACTTAGCGCTGGTGATATCGCATTTGTGGGTTCGGATTCCGACAACGAAAATGTCGCTTTTCTGGCGACAGCGACAATTTCTGCCGGCGAAGTCATTTATTTTACTGACACAGAATGGAACGGGACTGAGTTTGCTCCTGGCGAACAGGTTATTGAATGGACTGTAACAGAGGACATTCCGGCCGGTCAGGTTTTCACCATTGATATGACACCTTTCAATCAAGGTGGACCGGACGCGGAGATAGTAGAGGGTTCGTCACCCTCGGGAGACCCGGTCGGATCAGTTGACTATCTTCGCGGTGGAGGTCTGCTCGCCCAAAACAATGAACAACTCTGGGCTGTACAAGGTACGTATGACGGCACAAAAGTTGTTCCTGATCCTGACGGGTTCATTTCAGTAATTTCGAATGAGGACGTAGGTGTAAATGGAGGCCCAATCTTAGATGGAACAGGTCTAAATTCTACAAATGGGGCAGTAACGATTGCAGGGGATGAAGACTTTATGGTCTTCGACCCAACTACCGCTCTGAATGGCAACACCTATACCGAACCTCCAGAAGTTCTCAGAGAGAATTTGCTTTCACTAATTGGAGATCCTGATAACTGGATCACTGACGACGGTGGGGGGAACTAGAACCCGGGAGGTGGTTTCACATTTGATACTGGCGGCTCTGGCGCGCTTCCCACGCCACTGGCCGACGACCAAGTTACAACGTTGTACTTTACTGGTTCGCAGGTGGCATTTGTCGATGCAATTGACGACGTGGGATCTGGCTCAACTCAATTGTCGACCTCCTTTACATTTGAAGCCACCGACTTGATCGAAATCGATATTGTCAGCGGCGACATACAGGGCCCTCCTTTAAATGGCGAATTTGATTACAGCCAAATCATTTTTACTCGTGTGTCCGTAATTCGAGACGGAATTCGATACGACCTCGATGTGAATGACGGATCAAAGATCAAGGAAACCGGGGGCGCTGATAGCGGCACCAAGGAGCAAGGTGACTCGTTTTTCACAACCAATGACGATGTTACACTGGACGACCCAGAATTTGGTTCGAGCATAAGCGGTACTTTGGCTTTCTCAATTGACGAGACCTTCATTGACACCGATGGCAATTCAGTTGACCCGATAATTCCAAGATCTCGTCCGGATCTGGATACAAATGGTGATGGGGATCCTGATGGCGGAACGGTCTTTAACAACGAAAACTTCAATATTGGAACCGTTCTATCTCCTCCTCCCATACCTTGTTTCGTTAGAGGCTCATTAATTGAGACGCGTGAAGGATTGCGACCGGTTGAGGACTTGAAAGTTGGTGACTACGTTCTTACGCATGACAACGGTTTGCGGCAGATCCGTTGGATCGGCAAAGTCACAGTTCACGCAATTGGAAAACTGGCCCCCATCGTTATTGCCAAAGGGGCTCTAGGAAATTTTCGGGAGCTGCGAGTTTCACCAGAACACAGAGTTCTGTTATCTGGTTGGAAAGCCGAGCTATTGTTCGGGTTGGATGAAGCCCTTGTGGCTGCAAAACACCTTTGCAACGGGGACACGATCTATAGAAACTATAGCGCCGATCCAGTTGAGTATTTTCACCTGATGTTTGATCAGCATGAACTATTGCTTTCTTCAGGTGTTTGGTCGGAAAGCTACTATTTTGATCCTCATCGCACCGAGTTTAATTCGACGCCGATGGAAGCGGAATTAAGCCGCCTCTTTTCTAAACAGATTCATTCTATGCAGCGAATGCAAGTCGCTCGTCCAACGTTAAAAGGTTTCGAAGCAAAGGCTCTGTTTTAGTTTTATAACTGACCATAAGACAATTTACGGCTTTGGGCTCGAAGCGGTTGTTCGCTAAGCAGCGCATCAATAACCGCTGTGCAGACTTTCGCTGCACTTAACGCGAAAGTCAGCTTTGCGGGCAGAACAAATGTCATTCCTTTCCTAATCTTTCCTAACGGGCGTCACCTAGCTATAATCCCAGCATGCCAAATCAGGACAAAATCAAGCGTAACCATATGAAACGGTAGGAAGATTTAGCATCACGTCGGAACTACGTTGAACCGATGCAATATTTGCTTGGACAGCGAAAAGGCGCTGTTGGCACGGGCAATCATGACAAAGCCATCAAAATAGCGATGTTTCTCATCCCATTTGGGCATGCCAAAGCTTTACCGCGAAAAGAGGACTACGATGAAGCCGTTAATGACAGGCTTTTAGTGAATGCTCTGACGCTGGACTGATTGCGCCTGAAGAACCCGATATCGCCGTTTCAGTGAGATCAAGCGGTTTTTTAACCACAATCCCTGCGGGGGACCATTTGGGGGGCTGACTTCATAATAGGAGGCAGAAAGCATTGATATTAAATAATTTAAATGGTTCTGGTGGTGCCCCCACACGGACTCGAACCGCGGACCTACTGATTACAAATCAGTTGCTCTACCAGCTGAGCTATAGGGGCGCTGGGTGTCGATTACTGCCTCTTTTCCCGGACTGCAAGCCTCAATTATCATCGGACGTTAGGGAATGTGAAATTTCCTTGTGGTGCAATCGAACACCGTCATGTGAGTGCGCAGATTTGACTGTCTTGTTCGCAGCCTGTAACTCGACAGGCGGGCATAGGGATGCAAGGACATGAACCGAAGATGAAGGTTGCCATCCACGCAGGCGTGGCATTCACCGATGACGGGCGGTTGTTCAAATCGTTGCGGACCAATGGCGAGGCCCTGGGCCAGAACAGCGTGGCCCTTTTGGGACCTCGCCGCTATCGGCAGCTGTTCAAATCTACATTCCAGGTGCTGAACACCCGCCCTCCTGTGCCGGACGAGTTAGAAACACTGCGAAACCAATTGTCTTCGAGCCAAGACATTCGGCGCATTGTTTTTTCCAATGAAGGCTTTGTTGGCGATCGAGATACTCTGCTTGCGGAAGGTCAGTTTTATCCGCTGGCCGGAAAACGTTTATCCGTTCTGCAAGAGGCCTTCGGGGAAGGCGGTGTTGAGCTTTTCATTGCGCTTCGGAACCCTGGCAGCCTGATTCCCAAACATCTGATGTCTCTGCCCGAAGAACAGCGCAAAGAGGTGATCCGCAAAAACGACCTGAGCCACCTCAGCTGGGTTGAGATGATCGAGGACATCCGCGATTTCGCTCCGGGCGTTCAGATCACCTTATGGTGCAACGAGGATACTCCGTTCATCTGGGGCGACATCGTGCGGTGTGTCGGAGGACTTCCGGACGACTCGCGGATCATCGGTGAATACAACTTGCTGATCTCATTGCTGACTGACGACGGCCAGGAGCAGGCCCAAGCGCTTCTTGATCAGGACACGGCCCAGTCGCGGACCGAACAACGCTACGCACTGGCGCAGATTCTGGAAGATCACGTGCGGCCTGACAAAATTGAGGAAGAACTGGACCTGCCCGGCTGGACTGAAGAGGTCATCGACGCGTTTTCCGAACTGTACGAACAGGACGTCGCCACGCTTGAGGCGATGGATGGGGTAAGGGTTCTGAGACCCTGACCCCGCGCAGGGCTTACATGCCCAGCGCTTCCTTGTACATTTCAAGCACCGCCTCTTCTTCGGCGATGTCGTCCTTGTCACGCTTGCGCAGCGCAATGACCTTGCGCATCACCTTGGTGTCGTAGCCGCGCGCTTTGGCCTCGGCCATGACCTCTTTCTGCTGCTCGGCCAGGTCTTTTTTCTCGGCATCCAGACGTTCAAACCGTTCGATGAACTGACGCAGCTCGCCCGCGGTCACACGGTAGTTGGCGGCGGCCTGATCTTCGGTCATGTCTTCCATATTCATCTCTCCCAAAGGCTGCGATCTGATGCGTTAACAACGGCACATAGCCGGATACATTGCCGCTGCGCGGGCTGCAAGCATGCAATCCCCGGTGGGCTTGTGTGTGCCTAGCCGATCCGCTAAGCGCAGTGAAGATTTGCTGGGAAATGTGGGGCACCATGTTCGAATTCATCACCTGGGGCGGTGCCGCCCTGTCGCTTGCCGGCCTTGTGGGCCTGGTCTGGTGTATCCTGCGTGTGATGAAGGCGCGCAAATCCGGATTGTCGGATGACGAATTGCGCGCCGCTGTTCAAAATGTTCTGCCGTGGAATCTGGCGTCGTTGTTTCTGTCGGTGATCGGGCTGATGCTGGTGATCTTGGGGATTGCGTTCAGCTGACGCTGGCCCTCAGATCGGCATATTGTCGAAACGTGCTTCCATTGCATCTTCGCACAATGCAGCATCCAGCCGCCGCAGCCGCGATGGCACGTGGACACCCTGCTGACGCATCCGGTCAATCACATTCGTCACACTGGGCTGCAGCGCCAAACGCGTTTCGAGACAAGCGTTCTGCAGCTTTTGCTCCAAGTATTCGGCTTCAGAATACAGGCAATTCGTAGACATCTCGATCCTCCCAGTTAACGTTACACTCTACCATATAGGTAACCGTTTTAAGACTTGCCGAGCTTAGCTTGGAAACGCGCGGAAAACTGCCTGTCCCCTGCTCGGCATCAGCAACCTAAGGCGGAATGATTAATTTCTACTCGAATTTGGATTAACTTGCCTTGACCCGCATCAAATCGAAGAAGGTTGTTGCATCACATTCTAAAAATAATATATGAAATAAGTCGCACGGACGGAGGACCAGATGACACCCATTGTGAAAGCGTTTTTTGATCCCGAAACCAACACGGTCTCATACCTCGTGCAGGAACCCGAGGGCACGGCCTGTGCGATCATCGACAGCGTTTTGGATTTCGACCACGCCTCGGGCCGGACGGATACCAGTTCGGCCGACCAGATCGTGGCTTACGTGCGCGACAATGACCTGAGGGTCGAATGGATTCTGGAAAGCCACGTCCACGCAGACCACTTGTCCGCGGCCCCCTATCTGCAGCAGGAATTGGGCGGAAAGATCGGCATCGGCGAACAGATCGTGACGATCCAGGATACCTTTGGAAAGATCTTCAACGAAGGCACCGAGTTCCAGCGTGACGGCAGCCAGTTCGACGCTCTCTTCCAGGATGGCGACAGCTTCCATGTTGGCCAGATGCGGGGAGACGTTCTGCACACGCCGGGCCACACGCCCGCCTGTCTGACTTACGTGATTGGAGACGCGGCCTTTGTCGGTGATACCTTGTTCATGCCGGATTTTGGCACCGCGCGCTGCGACTTTCCCGGCGGCTCGTCGGAGCAGCTTTTTGAATCGATCCAAAAGATCCTCTCACTGCCTGACGAGACCCGGATATTTGTTGGCCACGACTACAAGGCGCCCGGCCGGGATGAGTTCGCGTGGGAAACAACAGTCGGCGAGCAAAAGGCCCTGAACGTCCATATCGGACAGGGCAAATCAATCGAAGAATTCGTCGAGATGCGCGATGCGCGAGATGCAACACTCCCGATGCCCCGCCTGATCCTGCCCTCGCTGCAGGTCAACATGCGGGCTGGGCAGATGCCTCCGGCGGACGAAAAGGGCAACGTGTTTTTGAAGGTTCCGATCAACAAGCTGTGATGCGGGCCGTCGAAAAAATCAGAGGATAATCGATGTATACGGAATGGATATGGGGGCTGGCAGGCGGCTTGCTGATCGGGCTGGGCGCTGCAGTCTATCTACTTGGCAATGGACGCGTCATGGGTGCCAGCGGGATTTTGGGCGGACTCGTCGATGGCAGTGACCGCACTCTTGAACGGCTGAGCTTTATTGCGGGCGTCATCGCCATGCCGCTGCTATTGCGGCCTTTGCTTTCCTCTGCACCCGAAACGCACCTGACTAGCAACATCGCCGTTATCGTCATTGCCGGGATTTTGGTTGGCGCGGGCACACGCATTGCCAATGGTTGCACCTCGGGACACGGAGTTTGCGGCATCTCGCGGTTTTCGGTCCGGGGTATTGTCGCAACGCTGATCTATATCGGCGCAGGTGGGGTGACTATTGCCCTGATGCGCCACGTATGGGGACTAATCTGATGCGGATTTTGATTTCGCTGCTGGCCGGATCACTGTTCGGTGCCGGTCTTTTGATATCGGGTATGACCGACACCACCAAGGTGCAGGGCTGGCTGGACGTTTTTGGGAACTGGGACCCGACATTGGCCTTTGTGATGGGGGGCGCGATCCTGCCGATGCTGATCGCTTGGCGGATGACAACCCATCGCGTTCCACTGGCAGGCGGTCAGTTTCCAAAGATGAGCCCGCCCGAGTTGGATCGCCGCCTGATCATTGGATCGGTCATGTTCGGCATGGGCTGGGGATTGGCTGGTCTGTGCCCGGGGCCTGCAATCGCGTCGATCACCTATGGCGGCCTCGGAGGGCTAGTGTTTCTGGCCGCCATGATTGCCGGCATGTTTGCGGCACCCGGGCTTGGCGCACAACTGGACAGGACCGCAAACGCGGCCTAAGCAATTGGCATGGAGATTCGACCAATAACCCCCCGCTACGCCGTCTCGCCCCAGATTACGGTCGAGGACGTCCCAGCCATTGCCGAAGCCGGTTTTGTTAAGGTCATCTGCAACCGTCCAAACGTCGAGGTTCCGCCCATGATGCAATCGGACGCCATCGGCGAGGCCGTACGCGCAGCTGGGATGGAATATGAGGTTCTGGAGTTGACACACCAGACCATGACACCCGGCAATGTCGCCTTGCAGCGGGAGTTGGCCGAAAGCTGCTCTGGCCCGGTTCTGGCCTATTGCGCATCAGGGACCCGCTGTTCGGTTGTCTGGGCTTTGGGACAGTGCGACCGCATGAGCACGGATGACATTCTGGAGGCCACGACCAAGGCTGGCTACATGCTGGAAAACCTGCGTCCAGCGCTGGACCACATCCGAAGCACCGGTGAATGACACCGAAAGGCGATCAGCTTGGCCCGGGCTCGTCTTCTAGCCCGGTCAACCCGGCCAACTGCGAAATTTCTGCCACCATCTGATCCGGGCTTTCAAAGCCCAGATCGGCCTCAAGGTCGCCCAGAACATCAGCTCCAATTGGAATAACGGCTTGGTTGGAGGCAGCCTGTATCGGTTCTTCCAAAGCTTCAGACCGCGAAGCTGTGCTCCGCGCCTTAAGAAACTCGGGCAGCTCGGACTGTTCCAGCGCTGCAACTGAGGCGTATTCGTTCAAACGAACAGCACGCATCCCGCCGCATTGACCCAGGCGCCCGATGGCGGCGCGGGTCCGGTCGATTGTCAGAATCTCCGCGCGATCCAGCCGCGATCCTGTCAGCGGAAGCACATCGCCCACAGACAGATCGGACAGCATCGCCAGTGGCAGAGACATCCGGCTGATCACCGTATTCAGCTCGGCCCGTACAACCCCCGATGCCTGTTCCAGGTTTGGGCCGGCCTCACCTGCATCCACCTCATCCTCGCCCGGCTCTGCCGGGAGGTCGGGTAGCAGGACGGAAACCTGACCCTGCCTGAGGCCGCCGCCCAGTTCGACCGTCAATTCAAACACGCGATAGGCATCTTCGACCATGGCCAACGACAATGTCCGCAAATCACCCAGTCGCGCCCGAAACTCATAACCCGACAGGTTCGCCTGATCCGCGCTCGCCTCGACCACCCCAACTGCCCTGCTCAGCGCCTCTTCGACCAGCGGGGCCACCATAGCTGCATCCGTATCAGTATACGCGCGGGCGTCCGGTTCGCCAGGCAAGACTTGACCGATCGTCTGAACCTGAACGATCGCAGAGACCGCCGCCATATCCATGCAAACCGCGGCCGCCATCCCCTCGGCATTGCTGAACTGAAGCAACAACCAATCCGCTTGAATCACCTGCTCCAGCGCTTCGGGTGCCCTATGGGATTGCTTTGCCCCGATCACTGCCAGCGGCAATTGGTATCGGTCGCCTGCGGTGCGGGCAAAGGCCAGCCGAAGGGCCCGCAGTATTGAGCGGGGCTTCTCGCCCTGCTCTTCCTGCCCTGCCGAAAGCTTGCGCGCCAAAGCTGTGCTGACAGACTGCGTCATCCCGGATACCGATTTCAGTTACTGAGTCTGGTATCTGGTCTAACCCGGCGCTGGTTACCAATGTCTTTAAAATGCCGCTACTGCGCGGCTTGTCGGTACGCCATCGGCAAGCGAACGCGAAACGCCGCGCCGCCCTGTCCAGGAAGGTAAGTGATCTCGCCGCCCAAGCGCTGCATGATCTCGCGGCAGATCGCCAGCCCCAGGCCAGCACCACCAGCTTTGTCGCCACCGACCCGAGCGAACTTTTCGAACACCATCGATTGCGCCTCGGGTGGAATACCGCTGCCGTTATCGGCAAAATCAATGACGACCTGCCCGCCCACATCATGTGCGGAAATGGTCAAAACGGGGTCCTCGGCATCGCAATACTTTTGCGCATTGGAAATCAGGTTGATGAAGACCTGCCCAAGGCGATCAAGGTCTGTGTGCAGGGGAATCCGTTCGGATTGCCGGGTTCGCCGCACCGTTAGGGTCGAACGCGAGCCGGCCAGCGCACTGGAGACGGCGCGGTCCAGAACCGCACTCAGGCTCTCCCCGCTCATATTCAGGTTCACCCGGCCGCTTTCCAAAACGCTCAGGTCCAGCAGATCATCCAGCAAGCGGGTCAGTCGAAGCGCCTCGTCGTGGATGATCGCGGCGTATCGCGTTTGCTCTTCCGGGGTAAGCCCGTCGGTATCCCGCATAATCTCAGAAAACGCTCGAATTGACGTCATCGGCGTACGCAGCTCGTGACTGACCTGGCTGAGGAAACTGTCCTTTTGCTCGGAAATCTGCGTCAGCTTGGTATTGGCCTCGCGCAATTTCCGCGCAGTCCTGCTGAGTTCCGCGGATTTCGCCTCGAGCTGGCTGGAGTATTCCAACATCTGCGCGGACTCGTCAGCCACGGCCAGAAGGTCCTCGACCGAGACCGACGAACCGCCAACGATCTGCCCGATCATCGCATGGGCCGTCGCCGCACCGACCGAACCGCTGAGTTCCCGCTCCAACCGTTCAAGGAACCCCGGCGTTGGCTCGGGCAGGCTTGTGCGTCCGCCTTGGGCGCGCGCCTCGGCCTGAAAGAACTCCTGCGCCGGACCCGCGCCCAAAATCCGCTGGGTCATGATCATGAGGTCTTCGCTTTGCGCAACAGACCCGGACCAGCCACGCGGCGCGACGGAATGGTCAAAGACGTTGACAAACTGGGCACCCTGAAGGCGTTCCAGCGGGCTTGGAAAGCTCAGCAAGGACGCCGCACAGAAAGCAAAGGCGTTCAGCGACAGCGACCACATCACTGTGTGGACCATTGGGTCCATTCCTTCGATCCCGAAAAGGGCCTGTGGGCGCAGCCAGCCCCAGCCGAACGGGCCGTTCTGCAGCACCGATTGAGGCATCAAAGCGCCGTCCATTCCCGGCAGCAGCAGAGTGTAGATCCACAGAACGAAACCGACCGTCAGCCCGATCAAAGCCCCTGTCCGCGTCGCACCGCGCCAGAACAACCCGCCAACAAGGGCGGGCAGAATCTGCGCAATGCCGGCAAACGCGACAAGCCCGATCGAGGCCAGCGCCGCGCCGCCACCCGACAGCCGGTAATAGTAATAACCCATCGCCATTATGACCGCGATCGACACACGCCGCGCCACCAGAACCACGTTTCGGACGTCACCCGAGACCGAGCCGGACCCTTCCTGCGTGCTCAGCCAGATCGGCATGACCAGATGGTTCGACACCATCGTCGACAGCGCCATCGCGGTGACGATGACCATGGAAGTAGCCGAAGAGAACCCGCCGATGAAAGACAACATCGCCAACCAGTCGTTGCCCTGCGACAGTGGAACCGTCAGAACGAACAGGTCCGGGTTCGACCCTTCGGGTAGCAAGTCCAGACCTACAACGGCGATCGGCACGACGAACAGGCTCATCAGCAGCAGATACAACGGGAAGGCCCAAGCCGCGGTTCTCAGATGCCCTTCATCCGCATTTTCGACGACCATCACCTGAAACATCCGCGGCAAACAGATGAAAGCGGCGGCGGACAGAAAGATAAAGGTCGTCCAGCGCCCAGCATCCACGTTCCACTGCCCGATTTCCGATGCATCGATGCGAGCCATCATCGGACCAATTCCGCCAGCGACGCCCCAAACCACAAAGACGCCGACAGCGATCAAGGCGAAAAGCTTCACGACGGATTCCAACGCAATTGCCGTTACGACCCCGTGGTGACGCTCGTTTGCGTCCAGGTTGCGGGTGCCAAACAGGATCGCGAACATCGCAAGGCCCGCCGCGACCCAAAAGACGCTGGAACCTTCGCGGTAGAGGCCCGAGGGGTCGGCCTCGGCAAAAATCGAGAATGACAGGGTAATGGATTGAAGCTGCAGGGCAATGTAAGGCGTGCCGCCCAACACGGCCAGAATGGTCACACAGATCGCCAGCGTATTGGACTTGCCGTATCGGGATGAGATCAGGTCAGCGATTGAGGTCACACGTTGGCTGCGCCCGACGCGCACCAGTTTGCGCAGCCCCCACCACCAACTGAGCATCACCAATGTCGGCCCCAGATAGATCGTCACGAACTCCAGCCCCGACCGTGCCGCGTTGCCGACGGCACCATAAAAAGTCCAGGCGGTGCAGTAGATCGACAGGGACAACGTGTAGATCAACGGAGACCGCAGCCACGCCCCCCGTCCCGCAGCAGCCATTCGGTCAGCGGCAAAGGCGACGCCGAACAGCAACACAACGTAGCCAAGGCAAACAAGGATCAGAACGTTTAGTGTGGCCATCGGTCCGACTCTGCCTCGGGGTCGTCACCTGTGGCCATGCGCTTGGCGGCAAACCCGAAAATCAGGCTGACCACGATCAGAAAAACCCAGCATGCAAAAATGTACAAAATTGCCGATGATAACGGCACGCCATCCTCGGGGCTGGTTTGGCTTGGCCACAGAAGCGGCAGCGCAATCAAGGCCGCGCCCAGAATGGGCAACAGCCGCGCCGCGTCCATCAGCCTGCGACGGCGGTAGCTCTGACGCTCGAGAAACAGCGAAGGCCGGGCCCTCTGGGGCTTGCGATCTTCGCTCTCGCTCATGACCGCGTTGCCTGAGCGTGCAGGTCGCGCACAGCCGTCAGCACTTCGGCATTGGAAAACGGTTTGGTCATGAACCGGCTGACCCCTGCGTTTTCGGCCATCTCGCGATCGCGTGTCTGGCCGCGCGCCGTCAACATTAGAACGGGCAAGTTTTGCATGCCCTCAAGCCCGCGCAGATCGCGCAGAATTTCCATTCCGCTCTTGCCCGGTAACATAACGTCCAGAATGACCAAATCCGGGTTTGCGCCCTGAATCACCTGTATCGCATCCGACCCTTCTGCGTGCGTTTCCACCTGCCAACCCTCACGAGTCAGCAAAAAACGGATGGCCTCAGCGATGTTCGGCTCATCCTCAATTAACAGAACCTTGCGGCTCATATGCTCCATCCCTCCCCGTGACGGGCTCTGTCCGCGAACCTGTCCGCGTCAGCTTACGCGTTCTGTCAGGAAACTGTCAAAAACCTTCGCTCAGAATCGACGGCTCGCGACGCGATGCGCAGGTGTCGTTTGGACAGACACGGCAGCTTGGGCCAACCCGGGTGGCGGGCTGTGTATTCTGCTCTGCCTCGTTCACGGGACGGACAAGCATGACCGAATGATAAACGGGCGCATCGTCATACCCCGAAACCGATTGCGGCCACGCATAGGCGTAGCAATCAAACTCGGCCGCCGTGCGCCCCAGTTGAACAACTCGCTTGCGGATCGGGACCAAGGGTCGGTTCAACGCCTGAAACACCGGCCAGAGCGGACAGGCCTCGCCAAACCTGGGCATTGCAAAGCCCGGCACGGATTTACTGAACAAAATGCTCCCTGACGCGTCACAAAGAACGAGCCCGGTCGGGCGCCCCTGGTATCCATCCGGCAAAGCTGCAAGCCGCCTCAGCACCGTCGCGATATCGACGGAGAATCGAGCCGCCAACTGCAATGGGTCGGACTCGTCCTCTGCCAAGGCCTTCTGAACATCTTCCAGCGGCATGGCCCGCGCGTCCGCTGCGTAAACGTCCAAGAATGTCTTGGCCACGGTGCGGGCCGCAGACGATTCCAATGCGCTCAGATCAATATCAGCACTACCGCTACCGGCTTCGATCTGAGGGAAATGGTTGCGGCTGGCCGCAAAAAAAGCCTCAACATCCTCAGACGGCACACCCCGGCGGTCCTCGGCCGCCTGAGAATCGTCCAGATACGCAACCAACGACTTGGAACTGTCCGCCAGACGTTCGGCATCCTGGTGCAGGTTTCGGTGGAACCGGTCCTGCCATTCTGGTTCAATCTCCTGCGTCTCGGCCAAAATTGCAGCCGTGGATCGAATCGCGGCGGCTGTCGACAGGACCTCGTGCATCGACGCGGCCAAATGCGGGTCATGGGTGAGACGGTCCGACAAAGTCTCAACCGTGCGCTCCAAAGAAACCACCCTGCGGTGCATTTGCGCCAGAACTCCGGCCCATCCAGGAAACCGACCGGCGAACTCTTCCAGAGCCTCCACTTCGGCTTGTTGCCCCACCGCATCCGCCGCGGCCTCGCGCAGAGCCGAAATCAGCGTCGCCTCAATCCCTTGGGTCAACAACGACGGCTCGACCGTCAGAGCATTGGCAATATCGACCAGCAGCTTGCCGCCAATCCGGCGGCGGTTGTGTTCGATCAGGTTAAGGTATGACGCCGAAATCCCGACCTGCCGCGCAAGCTCAGCCTGACGCAACCCCGCAATCTGACGTCGCTCGCGGATGCGGCTGCCGGTTAGCGTATCGCGCATGCTCTCCCCCCATAACTCTAACGACTTTTCAAAACTCCCTTTATATTTCTATAAGTTAGATCTCCATTTTCATAGCCTCTTTACAGTCTTCACAATTTGGACCTTTGAACTCTGTCACGTCCCAGGCTTTCAAAGTGGCGAAATTTACCTCGGCCTCTTCTATTTTCCCTGAAATCACTGCACGATAGCCGGATGAGCGACCCCGCCTTCGAATATGCCCCCATCGGATTGGTCGAGTTGGAAAACCGCATCATCCGGCGCTGCAATCTGCAGTTCGCCCGCACCTTTGGCGGCGAAGAGGCAGAATATCGCAACATGCCGTTGCTGCACCTCTACCCCTCGGTAGCGGATTGGGAACGGATCGGCGAGCGCAGCCTGCAGGTAATGCGCGACACCGGGTATTACACCGACGAACGCGTAATGCGCCGCCGTAATGGCGATCTGTTCTGGTGTCGGGCGCGCGGTCGGTCGCTGACGCCCGATGATCCGTTTCGACACGGCATCTGGAGCTTCTCGGACATCTCGGAAGAACGCCCCTTGGTCGAACTGACGACCCGAGAGCGCGAAGTCGCCATCATGTCGTGCCGCGGCTTGTCGGCCAAGGAAATCGGCGTTGAACTTGGCCTCAGCTACCGCACGATCGAGGCATATCGGGCCCGCTTATTGGAGAAGTTCGGCGCGCGTAAACTACCGGAACTTGTGGCAAAACTCTCGGGAATGCCGCTCTGAACCCGCTCACTACTCAAAAACTTGAGAAAAACCCCTATCTGACAGGCTCGGACGCGCTTTTCATGACAGGGCGCTTAGCTTATAACGCTGCGTAATCAAGCCAAAGCCCGCACCAAATAGACGGGCCAAAGGGGAACCGTCGAGGACACTCATGACAGACACCAAACACGAAGCGGATGTGGCATTCATCAAGGCTCTGGCCGAATTGCTGCGCGAAAACGACCTGACCGAACTGCAGGTCAAGCGTGAATATGGCGAGGAAGACAGCCTGAATGTGCGCGTCAGCCGCATGTCGCAAACCGCTCCCGCTCCGGTTCAGGTCGCTGTTCCAGCGGCTGCACCGGCACCCGTCGCGGCCCCTGCTGCAGCAGCCCCCGTCGAAGCACCGGCAGCCCAGGAAGATCCCGCCAGCCACCCCGGCGCCGTAACCTCGCCCATGGTCGGCACCGTCTATATGCAGCCCGAACCGGGCGCACCCGCATTCATCACCGTCGGCGCATCCGTATCCGAGGGGGACACACTGCTGATCGTCGAAGCGATGAAAACCATGAACCACATCCACGCGCCCAAGTCGGGCACCATCAAGCGTGTTCTGGTGGGCGACGGCGACGCTGTGGAATTCGGCACCCCTCTGGTCATCATCGAGTAAGGCGCGCCCATGTTCGACAAGATCCTGATTGCCAACCGAGGCGAGATCGCCCTGCGCGTCATCCGCGCCGCGCGCGAGATGGGGATTGCGACGGTTGCCGTCCACTCCACCGCCGACAGCGACGCGATGCATGTACGCATGGCGGACGAATCGGTTTGCATTGGCCCTCCGCCCAGCCCGCAAAGTTATCTGTCGGTGCCCGCGATCATTTCGGCCTGTGAAATCACAGGTGCGCAGGCAATCCACCCCGGATATGGATTCCTGTCCGAGAATGCCGAGTTTGTGCAGATCGTCGAAGATCACGGCATCACCTTTATCGGCCCCACCGCCGAGCACATCCGCGTCATGGGCGACAAGATCACCGCCAAAGACACGATGAAGCAGCTGGGCGTTCCTTGCGTGCCGGGTTCGGATGGTGGCGTGCCCACGCTGGAAGACGCCAAGCGCATCGGCGAGGAGTTCGGCTATCCCGTCATCATCAAGGCCACGGCTGGTGGCGGCGGACGCGGCATGAAAGTTGCGCAGAACGCTGATGAGATGGAAAGCGCCTTCATGACTGCGCGTGCTGAGGGCAAAGCCGCCTTTGGCAATGACGAAGTTTACATCGAGAAATATCTGACCACGCCGCGCCATATCGAGATTCAGGTCTTTGGCGATGGCAAGGGTAAGGCGGTGCATCTGGGCGAACGCGATTGCTCGCTGCAGCGCCGTCACCAGAAGGTGTTTGAAGAGGCCCCTGGCCCCTGCATCACCCCTGAAGAGCGCGCCAAAATCGGTAAGATCTGCGCCGACGCGGTCGCCAAGATCAACTATATCGGCGCGGGCACCATCGAGTTCCTGTATGAGAATGGCGAGTTCTATTTCATCGAAATGAACACCCGTCTGCAGGTGGAACACCCGGTGACCGAGGGCATCTTTGGTGTCGATCTGGTACGCGAACAAATCCGCGTAGCCGCTGGCGAAGACATGTCCTTCGGTCAGGACGATCTGGAAATCAACGGTCACGCCATTGAGGTTCGGATTAACGCGGAAAAGCTGCCGAATTTCTCGCCGTGCCCCGGCAAGATCACTGCGTATCACGCGCCCGGCGGTCTGGGTGTGCGGATGGATTCGGCTCTTTATGACGGGTATTCGATTCCGCCCTACTATGACTCGCTGATCGCCAAGCTGATCGTACAGGGTCGCGACCGGGCAGAGGCGCTGGCGCGTCTGGAACGTGCATTGGGTGAATTGATCGTGGATGGCATCGACACCACCGTTCCCCTGTTCCACGCCCTCTTGCAAGAGCCCGACATTCACAGCGGTGATTACAACATTCACTGGCTGGAACACTGGCTTGCGGCGAACATGGCCGAATAAGACCAAGGGACCAGAGGGCATTTGCGCTCTGGTCCCAAGGTATTGCGCATGAGCCTGACCCCCGAACTTCTGCTGCACGGTTACTCCATCGGCATTTTCCCGATGGCCGAACATCGGGATGACCCCGCATTGTTCTGGGTCGACCCCAAGTTTCGCGGCGTTTTCCCGCTGGACGGCTTTCACATCTCGCGCAGCCTGGCGCGCCGCATCCGAAAATGCGGATTTACCATCTCCATCAACCGCGATTTTGCTGGCGTGGTCGACGGCTGTGCCGACCGTGCGGACACCTGGATCAATGCCGAGCTGCGCGACCTTTATCAGCAACTCCATCTAGCAGGTCGCGCCCATTCACTGGAAGTCTGGGACGAAGATACGCTGGTCGGTGGCGTCTATGGTGTCGCTCTTGGGGCGGCGTTCTTCGGGGAAAGTATGTTCTCCCGCCGAAAGGACGCCTCAAAAATCGCGCTAGCCTATCTGATTGATCGTCTGCGCCAAACCGGTTTCCGCTTGTTTGATACCCAGTTTCTGACCGCGCATCTGGCGTCGTTAGGCGCGATCGAGATCTCTCGCACGCAGTATCGGGTCGAGTTGGAAGAGGCGATCAACGCCAGTGCTGATTTTGAGGCAGAGCTGTCTCAGTCCGCCGAAGGTGTGATACAGCGGATCACCCAGACATCGTAACGCGCGTGGTCCAACGCGTTCAGAGCCGGAGACGTCGCTATCATCCATCCATCAAACAGTTGATCTGTCTTGCCTTTTTCCCAGATCGTCAAATAGGCAAACGCATCGCCGGTCGGGTTGTCTGCCGGATAGCGACAATCGCCAAGCGCCACGTCCAAGCCAAAAATCGGCTGCGTCTGGCCATTGCGCATCTCAATATCAACGGTCTGGCCGCTGACCTTGTCCAACCCGCGCAGCATCGCACCCGGACCAGAGGTCGCCTTTTGCTGGGCCGTCGCCCCTGTGGCTGCCAGCAGCAAAGCGATCAGGGCAAAACGCTTCATTCGCTCCCGTCTCCGGCTACGAATTTGACCAGCAGAGAAATCAAGCTGACCGCACCTTGCGTGTCTTCAACCTGATCGCCCGCTTCGAAATAGAACGGCGAACCACCTGGCATAACTTCGACAAAATTGCCGCCCAACAACCCCTCAGAGGAGATCACGATGGCGCTGTCATCCGGCACCAGAATGCCATCAGAGATCGTAAAGGTTGTGTCCGCGCGATAGGTGTCGGGGTTCAGGGTCACGCCGGTAACGGTCCCAATCTTGACGCCAGCCAGGCGGACATCCGTGCCCACGCCGACCCCTTCAAGGGAGCGGAAAGAGGCGCCAAGCTCATAACCAGCACCGCTTTGCGACAGGCCGGTGGACTGGCTGGCATAAACACCAAAAGCGATGGAGCAAGCCAGAACGGCCCCACCGACCAGAACTTCGGTTGCATTGTAGGTCGACATTATGCGCCTCGTGTTATTCCGGGCTCCAGGCTTCGTAGTCTTTGCGCTCGACCGGGTCCGGGCGGCGCAGAGACCCCGCAGGCGCATAGGCCAACGCGGTGCCTGTCAGGTTTTCCTGATGGGGCTTTTCCCAGGATTTGTGCTTGAGAGGTTTATCCGTTGGCGGCTCATCCCAAGTGCGGTGCAGCCAGCCATGCCAATCCGGGTCAATGCGGCTGGCTTCGGCCTCACCGTTGAACATAACCCAACGCTTGCTGTCGTCGGCATTGCGATAGAACACGTTACCTTCGTTATCTTCACCGACTTTGATCCCCTTACGCGCAGTAAAAATCTGCGTGTTCAATGTGGACCCGTTCCACCAGGTTACGGCCCGCAGAAGATTGTTCAGGATTCCCATCGGTTGCCTCCGGCATTTATGTACTTGCAGATATGGACCAAAGGCTGGCCAAGGTCCAGTGTCACAAGGACCGCACCCCCTATTCCGGCAGAAAGGCGGTCACCTCTATCTCAATACGGTATTTCGGGTCGATCAAACCGCATTCGATCATCGTAGAAGCTGGTGGATTCTCTCCGAACGTAGCGCTGAGAATTGGCCAGCACGGCTCAAACTCGGTCCGATCAGGCAGCATATAGGTCACGCGTACCACATCCGCGAACGAAGCTCCGGTCTCGGCCAGCGCGCGTCCGATTGTATCGAGGGCGGACTGGCACTGTGCGACGACATCGTCGCCCTGACCTACGGTTCCGGCCACATGCACCCATCCGCCTGCGACCACGGCCCGACAATAACCAACCTTGGTCTCGAACTCTCCACCGGAAGATATACGTTTGATCGCCATGGGTGCCTCACAAGAAAACGGCGCGGTCAGTGCCGCGCCGTGTTTGGTAAATCGATTGGAACTTAACCAGCGGAAGCCGATTCAGCCGCATCCGCGTAAATGATAAGCGGTTGTTTGTCCGACGACACAGCCTCTTCGTTCACTACAACCTCGGTCACATTTTTCATACCCGGCAGTTCGAACATGGTATCCAACAGGATGTCTTCGAGGATCGAGCGCAGGCCCCGTGCACCGGTTTTCCGCTCGATGGCTTTCTTGGCGATCGCTTTCAAGGCGTCGTCGGTAAAGGCCAGTTCCGCATCTTCCAGTTCGAACAGACGCTGGTACTGCTTGACCAGAGCGTTCTTGGGCTTGGTCAGAATCGTGACCAGAGCGTCTTCGTCCAGATCCTCAAGCGTCGCCAGAACCGGCAGACGGCCAACGAATTCCGGGATCAGGCCGAATTTCAGCAGATCTTCGGGTTCCAGATCCTTAAAGATCTCACCCACGCCGCGATCGTCATTGTCACGCACATCGGCGCCAAAGCCCATGGCCGAGCCCTTGCCGCGCTGCGCGATGATCTTGTCCAGACCCGCAAACGCACCGCCGCAGATGAACAGGATGTTCGTGGTGTCGACCTGCAGAAACTCTTGCTGCGGGTGCTTGCGGCCACCCTGAGGCGGAACCGATGCCACCGTACCTTCCATCAGTTTCAGCAGCGCTTGCTGAACGCCCTCACCCGACACGTCGCGCGTGATCGAGGGGTTTTCGGACTTACGAGTAATCTTGTCGACCTCGTCGATATAGACAATGCCACGCTGCGCGCGTTCGACGTTGTACTCGCTGGCCTGAAGCAGTTTCAGGATAATGTTTTCGACATCTTCGCCCACATAACCGGCTTCGGTCAGCGTGGTTGCATCCGCCATGGTGAACGGCACATCCAGAATGCGTGCCAGCGTCTGCGCCAGCAAGGTCTTGCCGCAACCGGTCGGGCCGATCAGCAGGATGTTCGACTTGGCCAGCTCAATATCGCTGCCCGCTTTCTGGGCGTGGTTCAGACGTTTGTAGTGGTTGTGCACGGCAACCGACAGAACCCGCTTGGCGGTGGCCTGACCGATGACGTAATCGTCCAGAACCTCGCAGATATCTTTGGGTGTCGGCACTCCGTCGCTGGACTTCAGCCCGCTGGCCTTCGTCTCTTCGCGGATGATGTCCATACACAGCTCGACGCATTCATCACAGATGAAAACGGTCGGACCGGCAATCAGCTTGCGGACTTCATGCTGGCTCTTGCCGCAGAAGCTACAGTAGAGCGTGTTTTTGCCGTCACCGCCTGAATTCGTCGCCATGTTCTACCTTTCGGGCTTCGTCTCTGCGGCCCATTCTGGACCGCGCATGCCACCTGTTGGTGCAGCTTAGGCCACCACTGGGGCGGCTACAATCTCAAAAATGTTCCCCGCGCCGTTGACGCGGGGACGAAATCTTAGGCGTCATCACCATCCATTTTGGCGCGGTTTTCGACGATTTCGTCGATGTGACCCCAGTCTTTTGCCTCTTCCGGGCTCATGAAATTGTCACGATCCAAGGCTTTTTCAACCGCTTTTTTGGTCTGGCCGGTATGACGCACGTAGATGTCATACAGGCGATCCTTCAGCTTTTGCGTTTCAGCTGCGTGAATCATGATGTCGCTGGCCTGACCCTGATAACCGCCGCTGGGCTGGTGCACCATGATCCGGCTGTTGGGCAGCGAAAAGCGCATCCCTTTCTCGCCACCGGCCAGCAAAACCGACCCCATCGAGGCCGCCTGACCGATTACCAATGTGGAA
Organism: Ruegeria arenilitoris; assembly: GCF_013035315.1. Lineage (GTDB taxonomy): Bacteria > Pseudomonadota > Alphaproteobacteria > Rhodobacterales > Rhodobacteraceae > Ruegeria > Ruegeria arenilitoris_D. The sequence goes on from NZ_WQHP01000003.1 coordinate 237,294, forward strand.
CATTTCGGCTTGATATACTGCATTGTGTCGTAAATCGACAAACCGCTGGTGACCACGCCGCCGGGCGAGTTGATGTAGATCGAGATTTCCTTGTTCGGGTTCTCAGCCTCGAGGTGCAGCAATTGCGCAACGACCAGGTGGCTCATACCGTCATGGATCGGACCGTTGATGAAAATGATCCGCTCTTTCAGAAGACGCGAGAAAATGTCGTATGCCCGCTCACCCCGGCTGGTCTGCTCGACGACCATGGGAACGAGCGTATTCATATAGGTATCAACGGGATCGAACATGAGAACCTGCCTGCTTTGCTATGGATCGGGACACTACCCGAAGAAACGTTACCCGAGTCTTAGTATTGGCACGGGGGGGCTGCAAGGGGGGCCAGAAATATCGCCGCTAAGACGCCTCTAACGCAGGTCTGAAGAGGCGCGTCGCAATAGCGGTTTGACGCGTAACGGGATAAGTTCCCCTTTTTCCATCACGGCATTTTGATCCATGCATATAGAAATTCATGATCATAACGTGTAGCAAAACGCACCGCGCCACAGCGGACCACTCAAAAAAACACCACGCGCCCGGCTTCGGGCCCGAAAGGAAAACACCAATGGCTCTGCCTCAGATTTCACAGAAAATGTCATCTGACGACTTCGATCGGATGGCGGGCAATGCGACCCGAGCATCGAATTTCCTTAAGGCTATCAGTCATGAAGGCCGCCTGATGATCCTGTGCCACCTGGTCTCTGGCGAAAAATCCGTAACCGAATTGGAAGACCTGTTGTCCGCCCGACAAGCGGCTGTGTCTCAGCAACTTTCCAGACTGCGTCTTGAGGGCCTTGTGATTCCCCGCCGGGAAGGCAAAGCGATTTATTATCGCCTGGCTGACGACCGCCCGCGCCGGATGCTGGAAGTCGTTTACGAACTTTTTTGCAACGACGAGAAAGGCTGAAACTGTCAGATTGACCCTTCCGGGTGAGCCCAGAAATCAGGCCGTACACTTAGCCTGCCCCGTGCAGCAGTCACTGTGCGGTCTTTAGACCTTTGCAACATGCTCTGATCTCTGCGGCTAAACTCTGGTTACAGCCGAAGAAAGCTGTTACCCACGACGTACAAAAAGCAAAATGGAGGTACCGATGATCCGAGCAATTCTGGTTGGGCTAGCCCTGTTTTCACTTGCGGCATGCGAAACTGCAAAGGGCGCCGGCAAGGACATCGAAAAGGCAGGCGACGCAATTCAAAACGCTGCAACTGACGTTCAGCAAAACATCTGACTTTCCGTATTTTGCGACCAAGTCGCCCCTCGCCACAAGATGTGGTTGAGATATGCGCCTGATCAGTGTACTCTGATCCCTACAGGTGCATAGACGCGGTATTGCATTTCTGACACGATCTCGGGGTTCTTGTGGAAACACAAGAACCCCGTTCCCATTTCAGTCGGGGGCAGAGTGGCAGCCCGGTTATTGCGGAAAAGGAAAAGGCGTCAGGTGCGCAGACGCGGTCCATGCATGTATCCTTGCGAATACTCCTGACGCCTTGCCGGGTCGACACGCCCGAGGGACGCCCCGATCCAGTTGCCGCGACCCTGTTAAGGACCATGGCCGCCGCACGACACCGCAAAGTGTCACGCAACACGCATCAACCTTCTGAGAGTCTGATCAAATGGCCTGGGTTTGACACTCAGATCATCTGATCATCCACCGGTAAGTCTTTTCAGATAAAGCAAAATCCTAAGATTCGCTCTGTCTGGCTTGACCCCCTTGGTCTTTGCGTCCCGCCCGGGCTCCTAAGAACTCGTGCGGTGATTAGACTGTTACACTGGGGTCCTCATCCGGCAAGAAAATAGCACTGCAGCATGAAAATTAGACGGGGATAACGTGTTGATATCCGCCGGGAGGATTTTGTGGATAAGTCGGGAAATTCAACATCCGGGCGGCTTTGACGCGGGAAAAGGCTGCAGCCGGTCAAATGGCCCAGTTTTGGGCGTTTTTCTGCACCCGCAAAGGCCCAGAAGGCCGAACTTTGCGTGATTGACCCATCACACCGGGTCGAATCAACAAATCTGCGAAGGGGTCGGACGGCATCACACCTGGGTTGGAAAATCCAAGCCGCCCGACCCGTCTCCTCCCTGTGGAGACTTGTCTTTCAATTTTGAGAAGCGTTCCGACCCGACCGGGATTACCTCTTACGCGCCGCAACACGGATGCAGCCAGTACCCCCTACAGCCGGACCGGGCCGGAACCGCTTCAGTTCACCTGACGTTCCAGAACGGTGCTGTAGGTCGTTCCGGTTCGCAGGCTACGGAAATCCGCGTAAATCTTTCCATCTTCGTACCGCGCATCAATCAGCGCGTTCACCCCTATCGTGGGCTCGGCCGAACTTTCGACGATCCCGATCTTGCCAGAGCCATCCTGGCTGACGGCGCCGGTGGCCTCATACATGGTCCAGTCATCACTGGCGTTGCGACGCCACTTGCTGGGGCCCCAGAACACGTTGTCCTGCTGCTTCTGGATGTCGAGCACCCACTCAGACTGGTTGAACCGGGGCGCATCCCCGCTAGCGGCGTTCGACGGCGAGACCGTCGTCTGGCTGGCTGTCCAAATCCCGCGCAGATCGGGCGTGTCGGCCATCGCAGCGGTGGCCAATGTGAGGCTTGTGGCCAGAGCGGCTGCTCCGGCAGTCATAAATCTGGTCATGGGCTCTCCTCCTGAGATCAGGGCCGTTTCTGGCCTGCTGAACAAATTGGGAGGAGCGACGGCGGTTGCAACTTACCTTAGGGAAACTTCATGAAGAGTTTAGAGTAGCCTTAGACGCGCACCAGTCGAAAATAACTTAAATATCTAAAATAAAACAATAAAAAGAAAACTCACGTCGTTTGGGCACCAAACTTGCGCCAAAGACACGGCCTGTTCAAAATTGAAGGGTCAAACCGGGGAATGGGAGGATGGTATGCAACAGACCAAGGAAATCGGAAAAACCGGCATCAGAATTCCGCCAATAGGCTTCGGATCTACGGGTATCGGAAGTATTCCACAGATCTACGGGTACGAAGTTGACGAGGACAGGGCGCGGGACACATTGCACACCATTCTTGATCGCCCGGACGGGTTTATCGACACCGCCAGAGGCTATGCGCTGGGGCGAAGCGAAGAGCGCATCGGCAACGTCATTCGGGAACTTGGTGGCATGCCTGAAGGTCGAATTCTGTCGACAAAAATCGACCGAGATATGGATACAAGCGTTTTTGATGCTGACCAGGCAAGACGGTCGCTCGAACAAAGCCTTCAGGCACTCGGCGTGGAGCGCGTTGACATCTTGAGCCTGCACGACCCGGAATACGCCGGGAACGTTTCAGAGATAACCCGTAGCGGAGGGGCACTAGACGAGTTGTTCCGGATGAAAGAGGAAGGCTTGGCGACCGCCGTTGGGCTTGCGGGTGGACGGCTGGATGTGCTGATGCCGATGCTGCGGGACAGGGATTTCGACGTGGTAATGACGCACAACCGGCACACGCTTGTGAACGTGAATGCAGCGCCTCTGATTGAATTTGCAAATTCTAAAGGCATCACCATTTTGAACGCTGCTCCATACGCTGGCGGACTGCTTGCTAGAGGTAGTTCACTGCATCACTTTTATGTCTACAGACCAACCACCGAAAAGACGCTCGCGCCCGTTCGCGAAGTTGAGAATATCTGTTCTCGACATGATGTACCCTTGGGCGCACTGGCGCTTCAGTTTTCGATGCGGGACGCGAACATTGCCTCAACGGTGTGTGGGGTTACATGGCCACAACATGTCAGGCAGACACTCGAATGGGCTGATTGGAGTATCCCAGAGGCTGTTTGGAGTGAACTGGCTGAACTTGGACAGACAGACGCAGATCCAGAAGCGGCATAGCACCGACTAGATCAAAATGGACAGCCTTAGCTGTCCATCTTTAAAGCTGAAATAAACGCCTCTTGCGGGATATCAACCTTCCCGAACTGGCGCATCTTCTTCTTACCCGCCTTCTGCTTGTCCAGCAGTTTGCGTTTCCGCGTGGCGTCGCCTCCGTAGCACTTAGCGGTCACGTCCTTGCGCAGGGCCGAGAGGGTCTCGCGGGCGATGACCTTGCCCCCGATTGCGGCCTGGATCGGGATTTTGAACATGTGGCGCGGGATCAGGTCCTTGAGCTTTTCGCACATCGCCCGGCCGCGCATCTCGGCCCGGTCGCGGTGAACCATGGTTGATAGCGCGTCGACGGGTTCGTCATTCACCAGCACCGACATCTTGACCAGATTGTCCTCGGTATAGCCGGTCATCTGATAGTCAAACGAGGCATAGCCCTTGGTCACAGATTTCAGGCGGTCGTAAAAGTCAAAGACGACCTCGTTCAGCGGCAGGTCATAGACGACCATGGCGCGGGAACCGGCATAGGTCAGGTCCAGCTGGATGCCGCGGCGGTCCTGGCAGAGTTTCAGCACGTCGCCGAGGTACTCGTCGGGCACAAGAATGGTCGCCTTGATACGTGGCTCCTCGATATGATCGACCTTGGAGGGGTCGGGCATGTCGGCGGGGTTGTGCAGCTCGATCATCTCACCGTCTTTCATGTAGACGTGATAGATCACCGACGGCGCGGTGGTGATGAGCTCGATATCATATTCGCGTTCGATCCGGTCGCGGATGACCTCAAGGTGCAACAGCCCGAGGAAGCCGCAGCGGAAGCCAAAGCCCAACGCAGCCGAGGTTTCCATTTCGAACGAAAACGAGGCGTCGTTGAGCGCCAGTTTGTCGATCGCATCGCGCAGGTCTTCGAATTCGGAACTGTCGACGGGGAACAAGCCACAGAACACCACCGGCTGCGCGGGTTTGAAACCGTCCAGCGCGTCCTCAGTCCCGTTGCGATCATTGGTGATGGTGTCACCGACGCGGGTGTCGCGGACCTGTTTGATCGAAGCGGTGAGAAAGCCGATCTCACCGGGGCCAAGTGAGTCCACCATCTCCATCTCAGGACGGAAGACGCCGACGCGGTCGACATGGTGCAGGGTATTGTTCGACATGAACTTGACCCGCATGCCCTTTTTCAACGTACCGTCCATGATGCGAACCAGAACGATGACGCCGAGATAGGCGTCATACCACGAGTCGACCAGCATCGCCTTGAGCGGCGCGTCCAGATTGCCCTGCGGTGCGGGCAGTTGCTGCACGATGGCCTCAAGCGTCTCGTGGATGCCCTGACCCGTCTTGGCGGACACCTGAATGGCGTCGGTCGCGTCGATGCCGATCACATCCTCGATCTGTTCGGCCACGCGGTCACAGTCGGACGCGGGCAGGTCGATCTTGTTCAGCACCGGCACAATCTCATGATCGGCATCGATGGCCTGATACACATTCGCCAGCGTCTGCGCCTCGACGCCTTGGGTCGAGTCCACGACCAGCAGAGAGCCCTCGACCGCGCGCATCGACCGGCTGACCTCATAGGCAAAGTCAACGTGGCCGGGGGTGTCGATCAGGTTCAGCACATACTTCTCACCGTCATCCGCAGTATAGTCGATGCGAACCGTGTTGGCCTTGATTGTGATGCCCCGCTCACGCTCGATATCCATGCTGTCGAGCAGCTGTTCCTTCATGTCGCGATCCTTGACCGTTCCGGTCTCTTGGATGAGCCGGTCAGCAAGGGTGGATTTGCCATGGTCGATATGCGCGACGATGGAGAAATTGCGGATATGAGCGAGGTCTGTCATGGAACGGGATATGTCCGTAGATTGGGGCCTCGTCAAGCGGTGAAGCGTTGCAGAAAAGGCCGCAATGATGTCTTTCTGCCTAGTCGCATTTACCCAAGATCAGCCAATGGGTAGGATGATGGCACTGAATGGCCCAAGCACAAACAAGAAAGCAGGGTAATCCTTGGCCAATTATTCGATCTTTGTTCTGGGGGAAAGCCAGCTTTCCATCTCGGTCCCGCAGGGGTTAGATGGCCTCAATCAGGGGACTGGGGTTCACCTGATCGGGCAAACCATCACGATTGATACGCGCACGGCCACCGAAGTCTTCATATCTGACGGCGGCAATGACACCGACTTTCGCGACAACGACGGTAATCAGCGTCTGGACGGCGACCAAACAATCGATGGCGTGACGTACGCCGACGGAACGCGGGTCGAGGCCGAGTACGGTATTACGCTGACGGATGGTGTGAACACGTGGCAAGCTATCGCGTTCAACGTGAACAACTCTTCTCCGTCCTTCGGCACCGTGGAAGGGATCGCATTTATCGGCGGTCCGGGCGAGTTTCCTCCGGCAGGCGTTCCTCTCACCGTGGTCAGTACACAGGAAGGCCCGAACTTTGACTCCGGCGAATATGTCACGCCCATCTGTTACAGCGCCGGCACGCTCATCGCGACGAAGAAGGGCAATGTTCCCATCGAAACAATCCAACCCGGTGATTTGGTGCAGACACAGGATCATGGCTACCTTCCCGTTCAATGGGTTGGAACTCAGGACGTGATTGCCGCCGGGCGGTTCAGAATGGTTGAAGTTCCGGCTGGCACCCTGTCGACCTTCGCGCGACTGAACGTGTCCCAGCAGCACAGAGTCCTGATCTCACATCCCCTGTCAGACCTGCTTTTTGGTGAGCCAGAGGCTTTTGTGCCGGCGATCAGCCTTGTCGATGTTGGTCTCGCGACGCTATCCATGGCAAAAACTGCGCGGTATTGCCACTTTCTGCTGGAACATCACAGCGTGATCCTGGCGAATGGCGCTGCATCAGAAAGCCTTTTGGCCATGCCAGTGCCGACTTCCGACGACCCCGACAGCCTGTTTTTCCCCGACCTCGCCACTCATGCGCCCAACGGGATGCGGACATCCCGTCCTGCCCTAAAACGTAAAGAGGCCACGCTGTTGTTGCAGAGTATCTTGGCCATTGATCCGAAGAACCGTTTGATTCATACTCCCGCGCAAGCCGAGAGGGGCGTCAGATCTCTCCGGGCAGGCAAAAACGAGGCATGAGCATGAAACAATTCCTCATTATCGCACTGTGCGCCACTTCTATTTCGGCCGTGGCGCCGCAACCCGCAGAAGCCGCGCAAATCAAACGGGCTTGTCTGGCATCGGACCGAAGCGCCGCAACGCGCGACCGGTGCAACTGCATCCAGCGGGTAGCCAACCAGGCGCTGACGCGCAGTGACCAGAAGACCGTGGCCAAGTGGTTTACTGACCCTCATCAGGCGCAAGAGTTGAAGATGTCGAAAACCGCGCGCGACGATGCGCTGTGGGATCGGTACCGGAACTTTGGCCAGATGGCACAGGCAATCTGTAGCTAACCCTTTCTGGACGCTTGACCTGATCCGACCTGCGCCTCAGAAAAGGCGCAGCGAAAGGTGTGTTCCATGATTATGAAAGGGGTGACCCTGCGCGGGCTCGAAGTGTTCGAGGCCTTGGCTCGGACGGGATCGGTGGCACAAGCTGCTGAGATCACGGGACTTAGTCAGCCTTCGGTCAGCCAGCAATTGCGCAATCTCGAAAAAGCTATTGGCACCGATCTGGTGGATCACGGACGACGGCCGATGCGGCTGACGCAAGCCGGGCGCAGCTTTTTGGCCCGTGCGCAGGCGGTTCTGGCCGAGCTGCAGATGGCCCAAAGCGAGCTGACCGTGATGGAGCTGGGCCACCTGGCCACCCTTTCCGTTGGTCTGATCGACGATTTCGACAACGACCTGACTCCGCGCCTGGCAACTCTATTGGCTGAAAGCCTGACCCGGTCGAAGTTCAAGCTGATCACTCTGCCCAGCCTGGACCTGTTTGAAGAGCTCGAGGCACAACGGCTTCAACTGGTCGTCGCAGCCCATAGCGGCGAGGTACTGGAAAACGTGGTTGAATACCCGTTGGTACGCGATCCGTTCATACTGGTTACCCCAAAGGGGGCCGAGAACGCGATGGAGGATCTGCCCTTCCTGCGATACGCCCGCGAGCAGTTGATCAGCCGCCAGATCGAAGCACATTTGGCCCGGCACCAGCTGGATTTTGAGGAGAGGTTCGAAATCGGTTCGCACCTTGCTTTGATGGCAATGGTCGCGCGCGGCCTTGGATGGGCGATTACGACACCGCTGGGTTACATGCGCGCCGCGCGGTTTCACGACGCAATCGAAGCGCACCCGGCCCCGATCGGTGATGTCTCGCGCACGATTTCACTGTTCACCCGCACCGACTGGTCCGATCAGGTTCCGCAAGAGGTCGCCGGCATGATGCGCCGCCTGATGGGCAGCCAGATCGTGGACCCGGCCCTTGCTCAATTGCCCTGGCTGAACAATCGCCTGAAGCTGATGACCTAGCCACGCAAATGGGCGTCAAGCCCTTCAACCGCAATCTCAATCAGGTCCAGCGCGCCGTCAAAGTCCCGGGTATAGTACGGATCGGGCACATGGTCCGCGCCCGGTTGGGGTGCAAAATCCGTAAGCAAACGCACTGGGGTTTGGTTGCCTGCTGGCCGCAGGGCCTCAATATCAGCGATGTTGTCGGCATCCATTCCAATGATCAAATCGAACTGGTTGAAATCCGCGGCCACAAATTGGCGCGCCCGCAAGTCGTCCAACCTGATCCCGCGCGCCAGCGCCGCCTTTTGCATCGGGCCGTATGGCGGGTCACCAATGTGCCATCCGGACGTGCCTGCGCTGTCAGTAGTGTGATGCGGTGCGCGTGCGCGAAAGGCACCCTCGGCGGCAGGTGAACGGCAGATATTGCCCAGACAGACGAACAGGATACGGTGGGTCATGAACCACGGTGTAACGCGAAGGGCCAAGATGGAAAAGATCGTCATACTGACAGGGGCCGGGATTTCCGCCGAAAGTGGGCTGGGCACGTTCCGCGACGAAGGCGGCCTGTGGGCTCAGCATCGGATCGAAGACGTCGCCACGCCCGAAGGCTTTGCCCGTGATCCCGCTTTGGTGCATGCGTTTTACAATGCGCGCCGGGTTCAGGCGGCCGAGGCCGAACCCAACGCAGCGCATGCCGCGCTCGCCCGGCTGCAACGAGGTTGGCCCGGAGAGGTCGTCCTGGTTACGCAAAACGTCGACAGCTTGCACGAAGCGGGCGGCGCGCGGAACGTCATTCACATGCATGGAACACTGGCCGGGGCGCTCTGCGCGGCTTGCGGCCACCGCTGGGCCGCACCGCCTGAGATGGCGGTCGGACAGCCCTGCCCCGCCTGCGCAGCCCCTACGGGCCGCCCGGATGTGGTCTGGTTTGGTGAGATGCCCTATCACATGGACAGCATCTATGATCATTTGGCTGAGGCGGCTATCTTTGCCGCGATCGGCACCTCGGGTCAGGTTTATCCCGCCGCCGCCTTCGTGCATGAGGCCGCGATGGCCGGAGCGCGAACCGTTGAGTTGAACCTCGATCCGTCCTCTGGCGCGTCCAGCTTTGATCAGGTCGTTCTGGGGCCCGCAACGGAAACCGTTCCAGCCTGGGTCGATCAATTGCTGACTGGTCGATAGGTCAAAATCTAAGACACCTCTCACGCTTTCTCGCCTATAGTGACGCCAAAACAGGAGCTTCCGATGACAGATCCCCAAATCCCAGAAAGCGAAATCCTGGACGATGACAGTCTCGATGGCCGGGACGCGCTGAGCAATCAGCTAGCCGATCTTTGGTGGACCTTCCTTCTGCGCGGCATCCTGGCCGGGGCGCTTGGGATTGCGGCCCTGTTCTGGCCCACGGGCAGTATCGCCATACTGCTAAGGCTGGTTGGTGTGTTGTTGCTTCTGGACGGGGCACTAACCCTGCTGGGGTTCGGTCGGCGTGGCCTGATCGGCGGATTCGGTGTCGGTGCCCTGGTGATCGGGCTTATCCTGGTGATCTGGCCCGAAGGAGTTGCGCGACTGGCGTTCTTCCTGCTTGGGGCCTGGGCACTGATCGTCGGCATCGGCTCTTTAATGGCCTGGCGTCAGCTGCCTGATGCGCATCCGGATGCCGCGACGATGCGCAATTCCGGACTGATTGCGCTGCTGATTGGCCTTGCGTTGCTGTTCTGGCCGGGCAGCGGGATGGTGGCACTGGGTTGGGCGATTGCCTTCTCTGCACTGTGTTTTGCTGCAGTGATGTTCTGGCTTGCTGTGCGCTTCAAGCGCGCCCATGACCGCATCGCGATGCGGGTGGTCCATCGTTGACCCCTGCCCCGTAACGCCATCAGGCCGGGAAACCCCGGCCTGACGCATGGATGACGGCCGCAACGCGGCCCGAAGACAGGCGTCCCCTTAGTTGGAATGCGAGTGCGAATGATCGCCGTGACCACCTGCATCCTTGCGCTCCAGATCAACGGGTATCTCGATCTGAACCTCGCCGGCCTTCTCAAAAATCAGCGTCACAGGGACTGTCGCGCCTTGTTCGAACGGAGCAGTCAGCCCCATGAACATCACGTGATCACCACCACGCTTCAGCATGTGTGCTTCACCTGCGGGAATGGCAAAGCCCTCCTCGACCTCCATCATCTTGGCGACACCATTGTCGTCAACGATATGGGTGTGCAGCTCGACCCGGGCAGCCGCATCCGATTCCACTGCGATCAGCCGGTCATCAACCTGACCTGTGTTCTGGATCATCATAAACGCGGCACCCGCTTTTGCGGTTTTGCCTGATGACCGGGCATAGGCGTCATCGACGGAAATAGTGTCCTGCGCAAAAGCGGCAGTTGCGAGGGTTGCGGCAGCCAGCGTGGCCAGCAGTTTGGATGTGAGGGACATAGCGCCTCTCCTGAATTTAAGCGTTTGATGTTTTAGATAATTGCGTCAAACACTTACAGGCGGTGCGCGCGCGGGCTGTGCGGGAACAGGTAGCGCAATCAGACTGCCGCCTGCGCGTACAAGCGCGGGGCGGTCAACGTCTGGTGCATTGGGTAGCGTTAGCTCTGTCACGGCTATCGCCCCCAACAGGGTCAGCGCATAGTCCGGGCAGTAATGCGGGGCTTGGGTCGGCTGGCCCTCGGCATCCATATAGACGACAACAGGTCCCGATCCGGTACACAGGACCATCTGGCCCACAGCCCGATCCATGCCGCGCGATGCAGCAATGCTCTGGCCTGTCAGTACGACAAGCAGCGAGACCACGATCGGCAGGCATCTATTGAGAACGAGCTTCATCCTACCGCTGATATATGCCTGAGACGAAGCGGGCTTCAAGCGCATTCCGATACGCCTGAAGCCCAGGGTCGGGAGGAAAGTGTCAGCGATCCGGTTCAGGACGTTTGACGGACCCTTTTGTGAGGCTTGTGTGCAGCCGATTCACCCGACGCTGCATACGTAGACATGCCCCAACAGACTTGCTGAAAAAGTCAGCCATCAGGGAGAAGGAATTAAATGACTTGAAAGACATGAGGTACTACTCCGTCAGATGAATATGTCTAAACATAAGACGCCCTGGCCGCAGGGTATGTGAACAGTTTCACCTATTTCGAAATTTTAATTCGTTTTCTCGAACAAAGCTTCCGAAACGAAAAAGGCCCTGCACCGAACGGTACAGGGCCTGAAATCTTGTAGGAAAAGGTATTAGGCCGAAGCTTGCGCCTTGGCGATTTCCTTTTTCACTTTCAGTGCGTTGGCGGACAGTTCTTCGTCCTTGGCTTTGGCCAAGAACGCGTCCAGACCACCACGGTGATCCACCGAACGCAGTGCAGCCGCCGAGATACGCAGCTTGACGCCACGACCCAGGGTTTCGGACTGCAGGGTTACGTCGTTCAGATTCGGCAGAAAACGACGACGAGTTTTGTTGTTGGCATGGCTGACATTGTTGCCAGTCATCGGGCCTTTTCCGGTCAGTTCGCAACGGCGCGACATGGTTTCTTCCTTTGTTTCTGGAGGCCGGGCAGATGCCCTCGGCCAAATCACAAGGGGCGCAACCCGAAGTCGCGCCCGAAAACTGGTTGGATGCGTGTAGTGGGAATCGCCGGAAGGGTCAAGACACACCACGCGGATTCTTTAGCCCCACACCATATTCCTGTCAGCGGGTGTGCAACCGGTCCTTCAACAGAGGTTTATTGTTTTTCAAATGCCGCGCAATCAGTTGCGACTGCTGTCGGCCCTTTGGGATAAAATGGGCAGGTTCGGGAGCATGGCTGGTTTTGGCCAGCTCGGGAAAAATATCGAAAATCTCTCGCCGCGCTTCGGGATCCAGTGTCCTCAGCGCTTCGGGACCGGTAAACAGGCTTTCACTGGGGGCGTTTTCCGCGAAGACAATCTCATGCTGGTCAAAAAGCAGGTGAAAATACTCGACGCTGTCGACCGAGTCGTCAACGAACACACCAGGCACAGCAGTCAGCTTGATCGCGGGGATCAAAACCTCGGACGTACCAAACATGCGCTCGGCGATCTTCGACTGCACCAGCATGCGGTGCTGCCGCGATACCAGCAAATCGCGGGCGGGCAGCCCTCCGCCCAGCGCCCCGGCCAGAATGCGCACGGGTCTGCGCCTTGGATCATCGGACAGTACAGCACTGCCAAATCGACGGCGTCCGATCCACCGGATGGGTTGCAGACCATTGTCTTGGGTTTTGATTCTGTCGCCAGTTCGAAGGTCCTGAACAGGAACGGGCCCGTTCTGTGTCTGGATCAGGGTGTCACGGGTAAAGCACAAAAAACCTGTACCATTCTCAAACCCGCTGTAGAAAACCACGATACCTGAGGGCAGCTCGAAACTGCCACTGGACAGGGAGTAAGACTGCCCCGCGACAACAGTGAACGTCCCGAAATTGGCGTCGGTCACAACAGTGCCCACAGGCAGGTTGAGAGAATCCTGACCGCCGCCGCCCCTAACATCGCCGGTGACCTCGGTTCGGATGAAGTTCAGGGTGTCGTTGCCCTGCCCCAGACGAATGTCTCCGATCAAAGCGTCGTAAACGGTGACCGTGTCCGAGTTTCGCCCAGCGTTCAGCTGCCCGCCGATCTCGGCGTTGAACACCGTGATAGTGTCATTTCCCGCATTGCCGCGCACATTGCCAGAGATCGTACTGCTGACAACCGTGATATCGTCATCGCCGCCCAGCGCGCGAATATCATCGATCGGCGTCCCCTGCGGTGCGCCATTCAGCGTACCCTGATCGCCCGTAACGTCGATATTGTCAGCACCAGGCGTGCCATTGATATCGGGCATTTTCGACCGTCCTCGACGCGATTAACTTTCGGTTTGCCCCCGTTTGGGCAGTGTGTCCTTCCCTAAATCAGCAGTGCAATCAGAAGGTGTGTTCGAATCCAGAATACATGGCGACCGCGAACTTGCCACCTTTGCGACGCCGTCACGTCTATTGTGTTGCCAGGATGCTCAGCATTTTGTCAGCCGCCACGCTGGGGCTTAGGCTGCCCTGTCCAACTGCGGATCCCAGGCGGTCCATTTCGGCCCGGGCGTTTGGCGTGTCCAGTCGTGAAAGCAGGGCGTGCCGCACCTCTTGATCGAACCAAAACCGCGCCTGAGACGCGCGGTTAGACTCCCAGTGGTCGGCCTCGCGCCGCCAACTAGACAAAGCCTGCATCTCGCCCCAAGCCTGTTCCAGCCCGTGTTCCTCGACCGCCGATACGGTCATCGCCTTGGGAAACCCTTCGGGGTCCTGCGGACGCTTGCGCAGCAGCCGCAGGGCACCGGCATAGTCCGCGCAGGTTCTGGTGGCTGTTGCCTTCAGATCACCATCCGCCTTGTTCACAAGGATCATGTCGGCCATCTCCATGATGCCGCGTTTGACGCCCTGCAACTCATCGCCGCCCGCCGGGGCCAGCAACAGCAGGAACAGATCGGACATCTCAGAGACCACCGTCTCGGACTGCCCGACACCGACAGTTTCGATCAGCACCACGTCAAACCCAGCGGCTTCACACAATGCGATCGCTTCGCGCGTGCGCCGGGCGACACCGCCCAGATGAGACTGACTGGGCGACGGGCGAATAAAGGCGTTCCTCTCGCGGCTCAGTCGCTCCATCCGGGTCTTGTCGCCCAGAATAGACCCGCCAGATCTGGCCGAGCTGGGATCGACGGCCAGGACCGCCACGCGCAGCCCTTGCGCGATCAGCATCATGCCGAAGCTTTCGATGAATGTGGACTTGCCGACCCCCGGCGTCCCCGACAACCCGATGCGCAGCGATTGCCGCCCGGACTTGGCCAGATGCGCCAGCAATTCCGACGCCTGCGCACGGTGATCGGCACGGCCACTTTCCACCAAAGTGATTGCCCGGGCCAGCGCACGCCGGTCTCCGTTCAAAATCTTGTCACCTAGGCTGTCTATTTCCATTCCGACCCCGATCTCTTGCGGCATGACTACTTGCCGCCCCGCGGGGTAGTTTGTCCAGACCGGAGCATCAAGGAAACGTACCCAATGCCTGCATTTCGCATCTGTGTGTTGCTGCTGATCCTCTGCCTGCCCACAACGGGCATCGCCGAACAAAGCCGGTTTGCACTGCGCGCGCTGGGGGTGAAGGTGGGCGAAATGGCGTTGACCTCGGACCTCAGCACCTCGGGCTATGCTGTTCGGGGACGGCTGTCGACAACCGGGTTGGCCGGAGCGATCAAACGCGTGAGTTTCGTGCTTGAGGCCCAAGGCAGGCGAGATGGGAACCGGTTCTTCCCCCGACTGTACATCGAAGATATGGACACCGGACGCCGCGAATCCCGTGTTCGGCTCGAGTACAGAAATGGCGTCGCGCGGGCCAGCGGCCCCAAGATCAGCGATCGCGGCGAGTATGCGGTGACAGATGCACAACAGCGCGGTGCGGTGGACCCTTTGACGGGTATCTTCATGGTGTTGCGGGATCAGGATACAGCCTCGCTGTGCACGCTGCGGCAAAAGCTGTTTGATGGAGAGCGGCTGACTGAAATCGCCCTCACGCGACGGATTGAGGAAAAAGGTCAGATCCGGTGCGTCGGCGCGTTTACCCGGCTGGCAGGCTATCCGCCCGGCGACCTGCGTACCGGAAGTCGTTTTCCCGTGTCGGTCACCTATGTGCCTTTCGGCGATATGATGCGGGCAACGCGCGTCGAAGCGCAGACGATTTATGGCGCGGCAGTTGTCGTTCGGAAATAGCGGAACTGGACCTCGCCCCGCAGTTGGCGGATAAAGCGCCAATGACACCACGCCTGCCTATTGATGACGCCATCCCCGACTTGCTTGCGGCCCTGCAGGCCCATGGCCGGGCTGTTCTGCAGGCTCCTCCGGGTGCAGGCAAAACCACACGGGTCCCTCTGGCGATGCTCGAGGCCAATCTGTGTGAGGGCAAGATCATCATGCTCGAACCGCGCAGGCTGGCCGCACGCGCCGCGGCAGAGCGGATGGCGGAAACACTTGGTCAGCGCGCGGGCGAAGCTGTTGGCTATCGGGTCCGCGGAGAGGCCAAGGTTTCCAAAGCAACCCGCATCGAAGTGGTAACCGAGGGTATTCTGACACGAATGCTGCAATCGGACCCCGATCTGCCCGGCGTCGGCGCGGTCATTTTCGACGAATTCCACGAACGATCGCTGAACGCAGATCTCGGGCTTGCCCTGTGCCTTGAGGTCACCGGAGCGCTGCGGGACGATCTGATCCTGCTGGCCATGTCCGCGACGCTGGATGCCGAACCCGTTGGTCAGTTGATGAATGCGCCGCTGGTCACATCCGAGGGGCGCAGTTACCCGGTTGAAACCCGCTGGCTGGATCGCCCACTAGGGGCGCAAGCAAGGCGACTGGATGCGCTTGTTGATCTGGTCGTTCAGGCCCAGCGCGAAACAGAAGGCGGCATACTGGCCTTCCTGCCCGGTGAGGGCGAAATCCGCCGGGCCGAGGCGGCCTTGTCCAGCCGATTGTCCGGCAACTGCGTGGTAAGGCCGCTTTTTGGGGCGATGCCATTCACAGCCCAGCGCGCCGCAATCGCCCCGGCCGAAACGGGGCGCAAGGTAGTGCTGGCAACCTCGATCGCTGAAACCTCGCTGACCATCCCGGATATCCGCGTTGTTGTTGATATGGGACAAGCCCGGCGAGCGCGGTTCGATCCGGGCTCGGGCATGTCGCGGCTGGTCACCGAACGGGTAACACGCGCTGAGGCCACCCAGCGCGCGGGCCGTGCCGGGCGCGTGGCCGAGGGTGTGTGTTATCGCCTTTGGTCCAAGGGTGAAGAAGGCGCGTTGTCCGCCTACCCACCAGCCGAGATCGAAGCAGCCGACCTGACCGACCTTGCACTGGAACTGGCGCTTTGGGGAGCTGAACCAGACGATCTGGCGTTCCTGACGCAGCCCCCCGAAGGCACAATGGCCGAAGCCCGGGCGCTGTTGACCATGCTGGGCGCACTGGATGCCAAAGGGCGGATCACCGATCACGGTCGGGCGCTGTCCTCCCTGCCCCTGCATCCGCGGTTGGGACATATGTTGGTGACCGCGGGGGCGGATGCCGCGCCACTGGCCGCGTTGATGGCCGAGCGGGATCCACTGAAAGGAGCCCCTGCGGATCTGCTGTTGCGACTTGAGGCCATGCGCGACCCGCGCGCGTTTCAGCGCAACCGGGTCTGGCAGGTCAACACTGGGACCGTTGAACGGATCAAGGCCGAGACCAAACGACTGAAAACGCAGAGCGACAGGTCAGAGCTTGGCCCTTCAGCGATGGCCGCGCTGGCCTATCCTGACCGCATCGGGCAGCGCCGCAAAGGCGACGTGCCGCGTTACGTCTTGTCGGGCGGCAAGGGTGTGGTGCTGGCAAGCGACGACACTCTGGCTGCAGCCCCGTATCTGGTGGTCACCGACACAGATGGAAACCCGCGAGAGGCCAAGGTGCGCATGGCGGCACAAATCTCAGAGCGTGAAATTCGAGAGCTTTTCGCGGATCAGATCGAATGGGTCGACACCTGCGCGTGGTCGAAACGCGAACGCAGGGTCATCGCCCGGCGTCAGGAACGCTTTGGCGCTATCACATTGGACGATCGCATCTGGAAGGACGCGCCGGATGAAGCCGTCGCACTCGCCATGCTGGACGGCGTTCGCGATCTGGGCCTGCGTCTGGATGGGGCCGCCGCACGTCTGGCCGCCCGGGTCGAGCTGGTGCGGGCCGAAGGGGCCGACCTGCCGGATTTCTCGCTGGATGGGCTATTGGACACGCTGGACGATTGGCTGCTGCCCATGCTGTCGGGCCAGCGCAATGCCGACGATTGGAAGCGGTTCGATCTTTTGCCTGCCCTGCGCGCCCGACTGGATTGGACGCAGACGCAGGAACTCGACCGCCGCGCACCGGGCTCGTTTCAGACACCATTGGGCCGCAAGGTGCCCATCGACTACGGCGGTGCGGTGCCCGAGATCTCGGTCCGACTGCAGGAACTGTTCGGTGTGACACAACATCCGGTCATAGGTGGAGAGGCGCTGAAGATCACGCTCTTGTCCCCTGCGCAACGCCCGATCCAGATTACTCGCGATCTGCCCGGGTTCTGGGCAGGGTCATATGCGGATGTGCGCAAGGACATGCGGGCGCAATACCCCAAACACCCCTGGCCCGAAGACCCGACCCAAGCCGATCCTACGCTGCGCGCCAAACGACGGAGCTGATGTGTTTCCAATGGGAAATTCTCACCCTCCTGAAGAAACATTGATGCATCCGAAATAAACTGTTAAGACGCGTCACTTTACTTTTGGAAACGCGAAATACTGCTTAACCGATGACGACATGGCTGCGAAATATGTGGGAAGAGGTCGCCCGGCCTTTTATCCTGCGCCCACACCGGGTGCAGTTTGCAGCCCTGTGCATGCGTGACGGTGAGAATGGCGAAGAGGTTTTGCTGATCACCAGCCGTGATACCGGCCGCTGGGTTATTCCGAAAGGCTGGCCCATGGACGGCAAGGACGGGGCCGAGGCCGCTCTGCAAGAGGCGTGGGAAGAAGCCGGGGTTCGCCCGCAGCAGCTGCATCGCGACCCCATCGGCCATTACAGCTATGACAAACGCTTGAATGACGGATCCGCCGTACCGGTCCGAGCGACGGTTTACCGTGTGGATGTTGCAGAGCTCGCGGATGACTTCCCCGAGGTCGACCAACGCAATCGCAAGTGGTTTCCCCCCAAAAAAGCTGCTGATCTGGTGGATGAGCCGGAGCTGAGCGCATTGCTGCGGCAATTGTAACAGATTTCCAACAAAGTTCCGTGAGGCTGGTTGCAACACTTTCGACCAGCCGTTAAGTGCGCCTGTCAAATCAAGGCACCTTCAAAAACCTATGTCGAACGCAAACCAAAAAAACCGCTGGCAGGCGCTGGACAGCGACCTGCACCGTATTTCGCGCATTGAGCACGCGAATGTTCACGTCGCGCGCCCGATGCTGGCGCCCGGTATCGCGCTTGCCTTCATCGCGTTGGCAGGCCTGACCGCGGCCGTCTTGTTTGGCCAGGCAGAAGGCGGATTAATCGTGATCGCGGCCGCCGGTTTTGGGGCCTATATGGCCATCAATATCGGTGCAAACGATGTGGCCAACAACATGGGCCCCGCAGTTGGCGCAAATGCCCTGACCATGGGTGGCGCGATCGCCATCGCGGCCGTTGCCGAAAGCGCCGGGGCGTTATTGGCCGGAGGAGACGTGGTTTCGACGATCTCCAAGGGCATCATCGACCCCGCCTCGGTTCAGAACAGCAACGTCTTTATCTGGGCAATGATGGCAGCGCTGATCTCATCGGCAATGTGGGTCAATCTGGCCACGTGGGTAGGCGCGCCTGTCTCGACTACGCACTCGGTCGTGGGCGGCGTAATGGGGGCCGGGATCGCGGCAGCAGGCCTGAGCGCGGTCAGCTGGGGTACGATGAGCGCAATCGCGGCCAGCTGGGTGATCTCACCCGTTCTGGGCGGGGTGATTGCGGCAGGGTTTCTGGCGCTGATCAAAGCGAAGATCCAGAACCAGGACGACAAGATCGCGGCTGCGCGCCGTTGGGTACCGATATTGGTCGCCGTTATGGCCGGAGCGTTCGCCACCTATCTGGCCGTCAAAGGCCTCAAGCGACTTGTAAAAGTCGATCTGGAGATGGCTTTGCTGATCGGTCTGGCCTCGGGCGCGTTGGTCTGGTCGATTACAGTTCCATGGGTGCGCCGCAAATCCGAAGGGCTTGAGAACCGAACCAAATCGCTGAAAACACTGTTTGGCTTGCCGCTGGTTATCTCTGCTGGGTTCCTGAGTTTTGCTCACGGCGCCAATGACGTGGCCAACGCGGTTGGGCCACTGGCCGCGATCGTGCACGCGGCCGAGTTCGGAGATTTCGCCACCAAAGTGACCATCCCAACCTGGGTGATGGTAATCGGGGCCTTTGGCATTTCGTTCGGCCTGTTCCTGTTTGGCCCCAAGCTGATCCGTATGGTCGGCAGTCAAATCACCAAGCTTAACCCGATGCGCGCCTTCTGCGTGGCACTGTCGGCGGCAATTACGGTTATTGTGGCCAGCTGGTTGGGGCTGCCGGTCAGCTCGACCCATATCGCAGTGGGCGCTGTATTTGGCGTTGGGTTCTATCGGGAATGGCACCAGAATCGACGCCGGACGAACTCCAACCGCCAACGCTCGTCCGATCACCGCTTGGCTGTGGAAGAGTATCGCCGCCGCAAGCTGGTGCGCCGGTCGCATTTCATGACCATTGTTGCGGCCTGGGTCATAACGGTTCCAGCTGCGGCGACCATGTCGGCGGTTATCTTTTGGATGCTGACTGCCTTTACCTGATTAGGGGCGGATTTGGTCCGGTGTCAGGCTTTTGTCCGGCCTCCCCTCGATCAGCGTGTGCACTTTCTCGCAGATCGGCGTAGGGCAACCGTTCTGGGCCCCAAGTCGAATGATTTCGCCTTGCAGGCTGTCGATTTCCGTCACGCGACCGGCCATCAAATCATAGGCCATCGACGTCCGTGCGCTGGGATCAATGGTCAGCATACGCGCAGCGATCCTGCTAAACAGTGGCGTCGGAAGGCGCAGGATATGTGGCGTTATCCAGGCGGGCAACGGAGTGGTCGAGGCCACCGGAAGACCCGCAGCACGCAGCACCGTCAGGGCCTCGACCATCTGATCTGCCATGAGGCCACGCCAATTGCGGTCCATCAGTTGCTCTTTCAACGTCATTACCGACAAGGCATTCAACGCGTTGTTCAGGTTGATGACCAGCTTGCCCCATTGCACGGCTTCGATCTGATCGCTTTCGATCACAGGCAGCTCGGTGGAACTGAGAGCCTGCCCCAAACCGCCGGGGCCAGACTGGATCACGATCTCTCCTGACGTTGCACGGTGAAAGCAAGCGGGTTCGGGGGGGACAACATTGAACGGCACCATCCCGGCGCGTACGTCATGCTCGGGCAAGGCCTCGCGCAGTACTCGGGCGTTCTCCATGCCGTTCTGCCAGGACAACACAGGGACCGACGGCGGAGTAAACCGTGCGATTTCACCAGCCATATCTGCCGTCGCGGCAGCCTTGACGGCGACGATCACAACCTCCGCCTCGGACAAGCACTCCGGGCTTTCGGACAACGTCAGGTTTTCAGCCTTCACATGCCGACGCAAGCCCGAGAAATCGGTGATGGTCAAGCCGCTGTCACGTATAGGATCCAGAATTCGGGCCCGACCCAACAGGGTGACCGCATGGCCTGCATCCGCCAGCAAGGCCCCACAATAACAACCAATGCTACCAGCACCTGCGATAACGATTTTCATGGTGATCCTCCCCTGATGGCGAGGATTGCCGGTATCGCGGTTCCGAACAAGGCCTCCTGACGCTTGGTCAGCGTGCAAGTCTTGGGCTTGTGCGCTCCAGTTCTTCCGAGATCGGAATGAACTCCTGATCGTCACCCGGTGGCAGGTGGAACGCCCCGTTGGCCCAATCAGCCGTTTTCCATTCACGGGTGGCGTTTTCGATCTTTTCCTTCGATGAGGACACAAAGTTCCACCAGATGTACCGATCCTCGTTCAACGTGGCTCCGCCCAACAACATCAGGCGCGCGCCCGTCGGTCCTGCTTTGACCGACAGATGATCGCCCGGCCGGAACACCATCATGCGACCCTCATCAAACGTATCGCCAGCAATCTCGACCGAACCTTGGGTGACATAGACCCCACGATCTTCGTGGTTGTCCGGCAAAGGAAATGCTGCTCCGGGTTCAAGCTGGACATCCAGATAGAAAGTCTCGGACAGCATCGTCACCGGGCTGGTCTCACCATAGGCAGACCCCAGGATCAGCCGCGCGCTTACGCCCGTGTCCTGAATATGGGGCAGCGCCCCCTGCTTGTGGTGTTCAAAATCGGGGGCCATGTCCTCATGCGCTTCGGGCAGAGCGATCCAGGTTTGGATACCGAACAGGCTATGCCGTTTGCCCCGCGTATCCTCGCTGGTGCGTTCCGAGTGGGTCACGCCCCGGCCGGCAACCATCCAGTTGACCTCGCCTGGATAGATCATTTGATGAGTGCCCAGGCTGTCCCGGTGTTCGAATTCGCCTTGATACAGATAGGTCACGGTGCCCAGACCGATATGTGGGTGCGGGCGGACATCAATGCCGCCGTCAGTAATGAACTCGGCTGGTCCCATCTGATCGAAAAAGATGAACGGCCCGACCAGTTGACGTTTGACCGAGGGCAACGCGCGCCGCACTTCGAACCCGCCCAGATCGCGGGCGCGTGGGATAATCAGCGTTTCCAGCGATGCGTTTTCGGACTTGCATTCGGGGTTGTGGGTCGGATTCCAACTCATGCCTTCTCTCCCATGACATGCGCATTTCGTTCATACATGCAGGATATAATCCGTATTTTACGCTTTCAATTCGCACAGACGCACAGACTTGGTGCGGGCGAGACGCAGACGAAATTAGGCGCGCGGCCAAAGTCTGGGGAAGAAATCCCCGTCCAGCCGATCCCCTTCACTGTAACCGGCGGCCTCGAACTGCGCCCGTTCATCCTTGGCCCAATCGCCACGATACCGGATGACCCCATCCGGAGCTGTCATCCTAAGCGTAAAGCGGCGCACAGTTTCGGTCGGGGTGACCGAGGACAGCCCCCCATGCAGCGTTCGCATGTCAAAAAAGATGCAGTCACCCAGATCCATATCCCATTGCAGCAATTCGTACGCATCCGGATCGGCATTGACGTCCGGCGGCGGGTGATAGGTCTGCCCGGCGACTTCGGTAGGTTCATAGCTGGGATGCCCATCTGCAAACCGCACCCGCATGAACAGTTTGTCCCACAGGTGCGAGCCTTTGACGAAGGCGATGCCATTGTCCTTGCTGACCGGCTCGAGCGGCAGCCACAACACGCACATGGTGCCTTCGAAATCGAAATACGACAGGTCCTGATGGAATGGCGGGCGAGAGGTAGACCCAGCCTCGCGCAGGAACCAATTGTCCATGACCAAATTGATCGAAGGTGCGCCCAGCAATTGGGCCGCCAGCTCGGCGCAGGGCGAGTTTTGAACGAAATCCCGAAACTGCGGAATCTTGTTCCACGCCCAAAAATCCTCGAAATACGCCGGTGCGCTCGGGTCTTTAGTATGGCGGGTAAAATTGTCGGTCGGCTGAGCCAGATCAGCATCGATACCTTCGCGCAACCGCGCCAGCCAGTCTTCCGAAAACTTCGACCGCAAGACAACGGCGCCGTCACGTTGGAAGGCCCGGATGTCGTCGTCTGATACAGCGTCTTCGGCAGTCATGGCGCAGACCTTCCTGACAGGAAATGACTGGGTTCAGGATTGCATCGGGGCCGGGCCATCGTCAAAGGAATTCACAATTTTGCCGAGCGACCCCACTGCCCCTCGGAATGCAATCCAATCGTGCTATCTTTAGCGCGAACTGATGCGCGACCCTGTCGCGGCATCTTCTAACGCGTGAAACTGAGAGGTTTGCATGACCGGTGTTACGTTCTCTCGTCGTTCTCTGATTGTGACCGGTGCGTCTGCGCTGGCAACCGGTGCAACAGGTCTGATGGTGCCTGCACGCGCCAAAGGTGTGGCCCCGACCCCGTCGATGCGCGGCGGGTCCAACAATTATCGCCCCGGCGCGCCAATCGTGGATCGGATCGGTGGCGGTGGGTTCTGGATGACAGGCACAGTTCGGCGAGCCGGTGACGGAGCTCCCCTGCCCGGTCAGCGCATCCAGATTTGGGCGCATACCACCGAAGGGCACGAGCGCGACCCCCAAAGCCACGGAGCAACTCTCACCGATGCGAACGGAGAGTTCCGGCTGGAAATGCCCCAGATCGTACCCGCGTTTGGGCAACCGCATGGCCATCTGGCCTATGACAGCGGCGAGTTCGAAACGGTGTTCCTGCGTCCGATCATGGCCAGCTCCAAGGATAAGACCTTAGCTGCGCATTTCGTGCTGCAGCCCGCCTGACCGGAGTGCGGCGAAATCTGGCAATTTGGACCGGTGTGATCCTGGCGGTGGCCGTGCCGATCGTGGCGGCGGCGAACAGCCCGCTGCTCGCTTGGCGTGAACCGGTCTACATCGTAGCCGGTTTTGCGGGGGTGATCTCGATGTGTCTGCTATTGATGCAGCCCTTGCTTGCCGCGCGTTTGTTGCCGGGTTTGTCCCCGGTGACCAGTCGCCACTGGCACCGCTGGTGTGGTCTGGCTTTGGTCGCGGCGATCCTGATCCATGTCGGCGGTTTGTGGGTCACCAGCCCGCCTGACGTGATCGACGCGCTTTTGTTTGTGTCCCCGACACCGTTTTCAGCGTGGGGCGTTACGGCCATGTGGGCTGCTTTCGGCGTCGCGCTGCTGGGCTTTGCCCGTCAGAGATTGGGCCTACGGTTCCGGGTCTGGAGGTTGGGACATACAAGCCTTGCGGCGGTGACCATTGTCGGCAGCGTCGTGCATGCCCTGCTGATCGAAGGCACAATGGAAATCATGACCAAATGGGCGCTCTGCGCACTGGTCGTATTGGCGAGCGTTCGGGCGCTCGCCAAACTGCGTGTATGGGATGTGCGGCGTCGGGCTTAGACGCCCAGGCACCAACGCATTACAGCCTTTTGCGCATGCAGACGGTTTTCTGCCTCGTCAAAGATGACCGAGTTGGGGCCGTCCATCACCTCGGACGTGGCTTCTTCTTCGCGGTGCGCAGGAAGGCAGTGCATGAACAGTGCATCCGGTTTGGCGTGCGACATTAGCTCGGCATTGACCTGATAAGGCCGCAACAGATTGTGGCGGCGCTCTTTCGCGGACTGGGAATCGTGCATCGAGACCCATGTGTCCGCGACTACCAGATCGGCCCCCTCGACCGCTTTGAACGGGTCGCGTTCGACCACGATCTTAGACCCTTTCTGGCGCGCAAAGCCCATGAACTCTTCTTCCGGATCGAACTGAGCCGGTCCGGCAAAGGTCAGGTCGAACCCGAACTGACCAGCGGCATGCAGGAACGAGGCGCAGACGTTGTTGCCATCACCAGTCCAGACCACCTTTTTGCCCGCGATGGGGCCGCGGTGTTCCTCGAACGTCAGCACATCCGCCATGATCTGGCAGGGATGGGTACGATCAGTCAGGCCGTTGATGACCGGAACGTCGGAATATTCCGACATCTCGGTAAGAATGGTCTCGTCAAAGGTCCGGATCATGATCATGTCGACATAGCGCGACAAGACGCGGGCGGTATCTGCGATGGTTTCGCCGTGGCCCAACTGCATGTCCTTGCCGGACAGCACCATCGTCTGGCCGCCCATCTGCCGCACACCCACATCAAACGATACGCGGGTCCGGGTGGAAGGCTTTTCAAAAATCAGCGCGACCATCCGGTCCTTAAGCGGTTGTTCATCGTCCAGCGCCGCCTTGGGGCGACCAAGACGCGCCTGTTTCATTGCGCCCGCCTGATCAATCATGGCCCGCAGATCGGCCGCGTCGGTTTTGTGGATATCCAGGAAATGGTTCATTTCAGTTCACTTTTTATTCGAGTGTATCTTAGGCAGAGGTCATCGACTGTTCGACCTGCGCGGCCGCTTTCTCAAGCCGGATTACAGCTTGGGCGATGTCGTCCTCGGTCAGGGTCAGCGGTGGCAGCAGGCGGATCACATTGTCGGCTGCAGGAACGGTGATGACCTCATTGTCATAACCGGCATTGACCATGTCTATGTTAGGGGCTTTGCACTTCAAGCCCAGCATCAGGCCGGTACCACGCACCTCTTCAAAAACATCGGGGTGGTCGGCGATCAGGCCTTCCAGCTTTTGACGCAGCATCCCTGCCTTGCGGTTTACGCCTTCAAGGAATGCGGGCGTAGCCACCTGATCGATAACCGCGCAGCCCACAGCACAGCCCAGCGGGTTACCGCCATAGGTCGAGCCATGTGTGCCTGCGGTCATGCCACTGGCAGCCTCTTCGGTGGCCAGAACAGCGCCCAGCGGAAAACCTCCGCCGATGCCTTTGGCGACCATCATGATGTCGGGCGTGATCCCTGCCCATTCATGAGCGAAAAGCTTGCCGGTCCGGCCTACGCCGCACTGAACCTCGTCCAGGATCAGAAGAAGTCCGTTTTCATCGCAAATCTGGCGCAGCGCCTTAAGTTCCGCATCGGGTACGGGACGGATACCGCCCTCACCCTGAACAGGTTCGATCATGATTGCGGCAGTTTTGTCTGTGATCGCGTTGGTGACACCGTCGAGATCTCCGAACGTAACGTGTACGAAACCCGGCAATAGCGGCCCGAAGCCCTTGGTCATCTTTTCCGACCCGGCAGCCGCAATACCAGCCGAGGACCGGCCGTGGAACGAGCCGTCAAAGGTAATGATCTCGACCCGGTCAGGCTGACCTTTGTCATAGAAATACTTGCGGGCCATCTTGACCGCCAACTCACAGGATTCAGTGCCCGAGTTCGTGAAGAACACCGTGTCTGCAAAGGTATGCTCGACCAGTTTGTCCGCCAGCGCCTGTTGCTGCGGAATGTGATACAGGTTCGAGACATGCCAAAGCGCATGCGCCTGCTCGGTCAGCGCATTGACCAGTGCGGGATGGGCATGGCCCAGCGCGTTCACCGCGATCCCGGCCCCAAGGTCCAGGAAACGTCGGCCATCCGCCTCGGTCAGCCAGGCGCCTTCGCCCTTTACGAAAGTCAGGGGCGCACGGTTGTAGGTCGGCAGAACGGACGGGATCATCGGATCATCCTTTTCAGATAGTTTGAGCCTTGTGAGTGATACACGTGGCCCATGTTCGTCAACTGATTTGGTGGGAAATGCGCCGATTTGGACAGCGCAAACAGATCAAAGAGGCCGGTTACGCGGCAATGCGTCGGCGTCGGACTCGCAGGATATGTGCGGTTTTGATCATGCGGGCCGTATAGCCAGATGCCGCGCCCCTGAAAACCCTGAAATTGGAAAGCCGCAAAAATACTTGTCGCGTCGGGCATTTGATCCTTGCCATTTTATCGGCGCTGGCGCACCGCTGCGTTATGTTTGTCGCCAAGACCCATAACCCGCCGCTTGCGGCCGTGTTGATCACCGCAGCCAGTGCCCTGCTGGCCGGAACCACACTGCTGGCCAAGGCGTTGGGAACAGATACACTAGGACCGGCGTTGCATCCGATGCAGATCAGCCACGGACGATTCCTGTTTGCTTTTGTGGTGATCGTTTCTGCCGTAGGCATCCTGCGCCCGCGCCTGCAACGCCCGCATTGGGGG
The DNA here is from genome assembly GCF_013035315.1 of Ruegeria arenilitoris. Taxonomy (GTDB): domain Bacteria; phylum Pseudomonadota; class Alphaproteobacteria; order Rhodobacterales; family Rhodobacteraceae; genus Ruegeria; species Ruegeria arenilitoris_D. The sequence goes on from NZ_WQHP01000003.1 coordinate 263,841, forward strand.
CTGCATATCGGGCGAACCAGCTTTGGCTGGGCGGGGATCACACTGATGTTCGCCTCGGTCGCATTCATTCCGGTTTCGGATGCGACGGCGATTTCTTTCCTGAACCCTGTCTTCGCGATGGTTTTGGCGATTCCCTTGCTGAAAGAGGGCGTCGGTCCTTGGCGCTGGCTCGCCGCTGCGGTCGCCTTGCTTGGCGCGCTTATCCTTCTCAGACCCACACCCGCCAGTTTTCAACCCGCTGCGTTGCTGGCTCTGTCCGCTGCGGCGATCATTGGAATGGAGCTGATTTTTATCAAAAAGCTCTCGGGACGTGAGATTCCGATACAGATTCTGTTGATCAACAACGCAATGGGCCTGACGATCGCCTCAGTCGCCGTCAGCTTTGTTTTCCAAATGCCAACACCACAACAATGGGCAGCGCTGGTCGCGATTGGGGTGCTGATGGCCTGCGCGCAGGCGTGTTTTGTGAACGGTATGGCGCGGGCGGATGCCTCATTCGTGGCACCGATCAGCTACGCGACGCTGATCTTCGCAGCGTTCTACGATTTCGCGATTTTCGGGGTTGTCCCAGACGGCATCAGCATGATCGGATCGGTCATCATCCTGACGGGCGGGCTAATCCTTGTTTGGCGCGAAGCGCGGGCGCGTAGGGCCTAACGGCCATCCCTACTCAGGCCTTCAAGCGGTAGCCGGTCCGCAACATCTGCCAGGTCAGCGCGCCAACCAAAACGGTCGCGCCGGTACACACCGCGATCCCCAACCAGGGAGAGCTGTCGGACACCCCGATCATTCCATAACGCAACCCGTCAATCAGATAGAAAACCGGGTTCACATGGCTCAGCCGGTTCAGAATCGGTGGCAGCGCCTGCACCGAATAGAACGTACCAGACAGAAACGCCAAGGGTGTCACGATAAAGTTCGTGATCGCCGCCATCTGGTCGAATTTGTTGGCAAAAATCCCGGCGAAAAGACCCAGCGCGCCCATGAACGCTCCACCCAATACAACAAAAACCAATGCGATCAGAGGGTCTTGCGGGTAGATGCCCAAAACCAGCGCAAGCGCCGCCGCAACAACACAGGCGATCAGGACGCCCCGAACGATGCCACCGGCCAGATAGCCCAGCAGGATCTCAAGCGGCGACAAAGGCGGCATTAACGTATCGACGATGTTGCCCTGAACCTTCGCAATCACCATCGACGACGAAGTATTGGCGAAAGCGTTCTGGATCACCGTCATCATCATGATGCCGGGCGCCAAAAAGGTCAGAAACGGCACGCCCATCACGTCTGGTCGCCCGGGACCGATGGCGATGTTGAAGATGAGCAGGAACAGCCCAGCCGTCACAAGCGGTGCCAAAAGCGTCTGGGTCCAGACCGCCAAAAACCGCAGCGTTTCACGCTGGGCCAACGTGTACAGACCCATCCAATTGACCGCTCCGAAACGGCGTTCACTGTGATCTGCGGTAATCTGCATCTTCTGCCCTCATCCTGATTCGAGAACCGCTTGTAACTCGGGACGCAGTGATTAGAATAGGGTGCTGAGACGAATTTCGAAGGCGGCCCGAATCCGGGGCCGCTTTCCCCTTTTTTGAAAGGAAGCGCATGTCCTGGACTGATGAGCGCGTAGAACTGCTCAAGAAGATGTGGGGCGAGGGCCAGTCGGCCAGCCAGATCGCCAAAGAACTGGGCGGCGTAACCCGCAACGCGGTCATCGGCAAGGTGCACCGCCTGGGTCTGTCGAACCGTGCAACCGGCGGCTCGCCCGCCAAGGCCGAGCCCAAGGAAAAGCCGGCACCCGCGCCCAAGGCCGAGGCCAAGCCAAAGCCCGCGCCCAAAACGGAACCCGCGCGACCGGCCCCTGCCCCGGCCGCCGAGGCAAAGCCTGCCGTTCCGGCGCGCCGCCAGATCATCCCGGCCGGACAACCGCTGCCGCCGCAGCCTTCAGCCAACGAAATCAGCCCCGAGGCGCTGGCCAAGGTCAACGAGGTCGAGAAAAAGGCCAAGAAGCTGACGCTGATGGAACTGACCGAGAAGACCTGCAAATGGCCCGTCGGCGACCCTGCGACCGAGGATTTCTGGTTCTGCGGCCTGCCGGTTGAAGCGGGCAAACCCTATTGCGAGGCGCATGTGGGCGTGGCGTTCCAACCGATGAGCTCGCGCCGCGACCGGCGGCGGTAATCCATGCACCAGGATCCGACAGCGATGGAGGATACCTGGCTTGCTCAGGCAAAACGATTGCTGGCGCTGGCCGAAACCGGCCAGCACTTTACAAAAGATCCGTTCGACCGCGAACGTTATGACGAAATCGCAATTATCGCCCGCACCATGTTGGCCGATCTGGGGCGTGTACCACTGTCGCGGATCGACGGATTGATATCAGAACACGCGGCAGGCTGCGCTACGCCCAGCATCGACATTCGGGGCGCAGTGATCTGCGATGGGCGTATTTTGCTGGTGCGCGAACGTTGCGACGGAAAATGGGCGATGCCGGGCGGGTTTGCCGATATCGGCAACTCGCCAGCAGAAAACATCGAGCGCGAAGTTTGGGAAGAAGCAAGGTTGCGCGTTAACGCAAGGCGTCTTTATGCCGTGCACCACAAAGCGCGACATCCATACCCTGCAGATGTGAGAGATTTCTACAAGTTGTACCTTCTGTGCGACGTCGCAGGTGAGGCTTTCCCGGAAGCCGGGCCGGAAACAAGCGAAGCAGCATTCTTTGCGCCGGAGAACTTACCCCAACTGTCACTAGGACGAACCATTGAGGCCGATATCACTGCCGCGTTTCAAGCCAAGGCGGACGATGGGAAAATGACGCGTTTCGACTGAGTTACTGCGCCGGATGTGACGGCAAATCTGGCATCGGTACCCAGCCCGGCAACTCGTCCGGCGCGACAGAGACGTGCAGATGCTCGGACCGGTCCCGCCCCACTTTCCGATGTTTACGCAGCAGGAAAATCTTGCCCCAGCCGCGCCAGGTGCCGACAGATTGCGCATGCGTGTCCGTTGGGAAGCGGTCACGCCACCCGTCAGGCAACTGCAGGCCGTGCAGCTCGGCCTTGTCCAGCATCCATATCAGAGAAATGTTGCTGAGCGGACGCGCCTCTTCAAACCCGTTCAATTGCCCACCGACATCGCCATGGGTGCCGCGGAACCAAACCTGTTCTACGTGGCCTTTGAACTCTGGTGTACATTTCCACAGGACCGGCTCGAACACCTCACGCGTCTCGTCCAGGGCCAGAGCATGGTATCCGTGGCGGGTGGCGGGGCCAAGCTGGTGGTTGTGGAAGGAATGGCGTTCCTCGGCCCAGCGCCACAGCAGCGGAAGGCGCAGGCCCAGCGCCTTGACCGTATCCCAGACGCCGACCATCTCGATCGCCACGTCCGCATGACAGAATTTTTGCCGGAACACGGCTGCAGCGGACCCGCTGGCGTTGCATTCATAGTGCCGGTAGGCCTGCTTGATATTCCGCACGGTGGCATGTTCGGCCTTGAGCAGACCGATCATGTCGATCACGCCTGCGAGGCTGCGCACCCCATATGCGCCGCGCGAATACCCTATGAAATAGATCCGGTCGCCGGGCTTATAGCGCGACGCAAGGTAGCCGTAAGCGCGGCGGATCTGCCGGTTGATGCCACGCCCCATCATCACGTCCAGAGAAGACTTCCAGTTGTCCCATTGCACGCCGGATTCGTAAAATACGGATACCTGACTGCCCATCTCGCGGCACAGGCGATAGGCTTGTCCCGCATGGGTTTCAAATCCGGGTTCAAGCGTCGACATCGTGCCGTCGAGGATAATGACATGGCTGACAGGCTCGCGATGGAGCGCTTCGGCGGAGTGCTCGGACCGCAAAGGCCGTCCGAGCCATCCCAGTACCTTTCTACTCAGCCGCGACAGAACCATGCGTCAGCAATTCCCATACTCTTTGAGGTGTGAATGGCATATCGGCCTGCCGCACCCCGTGATCCCAGAGCGCATCCTGAACCGCGTTTGCCACTGCGGCCAGCGCGCCCACGGTGCCGGCTTCTCCGCATCCTTTCATGCCCATCGGGTTAGAAGTTGACGGAACCGGCGCCGAGGTAAACTTAATCATGGGTATCTCGGCGGCGCGGGGCAAGGCGTAATCCATCAACGAAGCCGTGAGCAGTTGCCCCTGCGCATCATGCACAACATGCTCGCTCAGCGCCTGACCGATCCCTTGGGCCACGCCGCCATGCACCTGCCCTTCGGCCAACATCGGGTTGATAAGGTTGCCGAAATCGTCAACCACGATATAGCGGTCGACCCAGGTTTCGCCGGTGTAAGAATCGATCACGACTTCGGCAACATGGGCACCGTTGGGATAGCTGCGCGCATCCAGTTCGGCGCGCGCCTCGTGTCGCAACAGGTCTGTGCGCCCATCGGCACGGGCCATCTCGGCCGCCTCGGTCAGGGTGGGCGTCAGGTTCGAACCCGGCGCGCGAAAGGTTTCGTGGTCGAAATACACATCGTTTTCCTCGACCCCCATCTTATCGGCAAGATAAGGCGTGAATGCGGCGATCATGACGTCAATCGTGGCAAGGGTCGCCGTACTTTGCACTGTGACCGAGCGTGACCCGCCCGTTCCTCCGCCATGCGCCAGACGATCGCTGTCACCTTGCACCACGTTGATCTGATCCAGCGGAATCCCGGTCTGGTCCGACAGGAAATGCGCATACACCGTCTCATGCCCCTGCCCATTTGATTGGGTGCCAACATAGAGGTTCACGGTGCCATCCTCGCAGAATTCGACCTTTGCGTTTTCCGAAGGGTCACCCAAAATACTTTCGATATAGTAACACAACCCCTGCCCTCGGATCAGGCCGCGTTCGGCATCGGCTGCTTTGCGGTCGGCGAACCCCTGGCTTTGCTCGCCGGCGCGGGACAGGACCATGTCGAAATCGCCCACGTCATAGGTTTCACCGGTCGCGGTTTTGTAAGGGAAGTTCTGAGGTTTGATAAAGTTGCGTCGACGCAATTCCCAGGGATCCACGCCCAGTTGCCGCGCCGCGCGGTCGAGGACACGCTCCAGCACATAGATTGCCTCGGGTCGGCCTGCGCCGCGATAGGCGTCGACCTGTGTGGTGTTGGTATAAAACCCCTCGACCCGCAGATATGTGGTCTGAACATCATAAACGCCCATCAGAACCTTGCTGAACAGATTGGTCTGAATGGCCTGCCCGAAATGACTACTGTATGCGCCCAGATTGACTTTGCTGTGCACCCGGTAGGCCGTGATGTTCAGGTCTTCGTCAAAGGCCAGTTCCGCAAGCGATGTCAGGTCGCGACCGTGGTGGTCCGACAGCATCGCCTCGGACCGGTCCGACATCCAATGCACCGGTTGGCCCAGCTTCATCGCGGCAACGGACACGCAGAAATATTCTGGGTACGGCATCACCTTCATGCCGAACCCGCCGCCGACATCCGGAGTGGTGACGCGAATTTCCTCTGGCTTTAGCTTCAGCTTTTGCGCCAATTGCCCGCGCATCGCCCAGACACCCTGCCCGCCGTAGGCAAAGTGCAGCCGTCCATCGGCCCAACTGGCCTGACAGCCGCGCGGCTCGATCGACGTAATGATCACACGGTTGTCGGCGACGTTCAGCGTAACGGTATGGGCGGCGGACTGAAAGGCGGCCTGGGTCGCCGCTTCGTCGCCCAACCCCCAGTCGAATGCCCGGTTGTCGAGTACCTCAGCGTGCAGTGGCTCGCCGCCCACTTCAACGTCCAGCTTTGCGGGCAGATCATCGGTCTCCATCCAGATCAGCTCAACCGCGTCTCGCGCCTGCGCCAGTGTATCTGCAATCACAACGGCTACAGGCTCGCCGACGAACCGGGCGCGATCCTTTGCCAGCATGTGTCGGTCGGGTATCGCGGTCTGCGAACCATCGCGGTTCGGTACTGCAGCGGCATTCATGACGGTTTCGATACCGGCCGCCTCAAGATCGTCCAAAGTAAGAACAAGACGCACGCCGTCTGCCTGTCGCGCGGCGTCCAGGTCAAGCGCGGTTATCCGGCCATGAGCGACCGGGCTGCGGAAGAACGCTGCGAACAGGGCGTTTTTGGGTACTGCGTCGTCCATGTACCGCCCCTGCCCGGTCAGAAACCGTTGATCCTCGATCCGTTTGACGGGCTGGCTTCTTCCGAACTTTTCCATGCTGTGCTCCTGCCGCTGCGATACGGGGCGAGACTAGCCTGCGGCAGGGTGATGTCCATAGGGGCCTTCCCCTTCTTGCACGCATTCGCTATTGCAGGCGCTGACCCAAGATTGATGACGCAGGACGCACCCGATGGCGATGGAAAAGACATTCAACGCGGCCGAAGCCGAGGCCCGCATCTACGAGGCCTGGGAACAGGCCGGAGCCTTCAAGGCAGGCGCGAACAAATCGCGCGACGAAAGCTTTACCATCATGATCCCGCCGCCCAACGTGACGGGCGCGCTGCACGTGGGTCATGCGTTCAACAACACCCTGCAAGACATCCTGACCCGCTGGCACCGTATGCGGGGTTTCGACACCCTGTGGCAACCTGGTCAGGACCATGCGGGTATCGCCACCCAGATGCAGGTGGAAAAGATGCTGATGCTGACCCAACAGCCGGGTCGGCGCGAGCTTGGGCGTGAGAAATTCCTTGAAAAGGTCTGGGAATGGAAGGCCGAATACGGCGGCACCATTATCGATCAGTTGAAGCGGCTGGGCTCGTCCTGTGACTGGTCCCGCAATGCCTTCACGATGGCTGGTGCGGCGGGTGATCCGCGCACGGGGCACGAGAACTCGGCCAACTTCCACGACGCGGTGATCAAGGTCTTTGTCGATATGTACGAAAAAGGCCTGATCTATCGCGGCAAGCGACTGGTCAACTGGGACCCGCATTTCGAAACCGCGATCTCGGACCTTGAGGTCGAGAATATCGAAGTCGCGGGCCATATGTGGCACTTCAAATACCCGCTGGCCGGTGGCGAGACCTATACCTATGTCGAAAAGGACGAAGACGGGAACGTCGTACTTGAGGAAGAGCGCGATTACATCTCTATCGCGACGACCCGCCCGGAAACCATGCTGGGTGATGGCGCGGTTGCGGTTCACCCCTCGGATGAGCGTTACGCGCCAATCATCGGCAAACTCTGCGAAATCCCTGTTGGCCCGAAAGAACATCGCCGTCAGATCCCCATCATCACCGATGATTATCCGGACCCAGAGTTCGGCTCGGGCGCGGTGAAGATCACCGGCGCGCATGACTTCAACGACAACCAGGTGGCCAAGCGCGGCGGCATCCCGATGTACCGCCTGATGGACACCAAAGGCGCGATGCGGGCCGATGGCGCGCCCTACGCCGACGAGGCGGGCAAGGCGCAGGAGTACGCGCGCGGCAAGGCGTTCACCGAGAACGAGATCGACGCGATCAACCTGGTCCCCGACCACCTGCGCGGCCTCGACCGGTTCGAAGCGCGCGCGAAAGTGGTGGAAGAGATCAACGCCGATGGTCTGGCCGTAATGACTCGCGCGGATGATCCGGTTCTGGGCACCAAGCTGGGCGAAGATGACGACCCGGCAGCCCTTGTGCCGCTGGTCGAGAGCAAACCGATCATGCAGCCCTTCGGCGACCGCTCCAAAGTGGTGATTGAGCCGATGTTCACCGACCAGTGGTTCGTGGACGCCGAAAAGATCGTCGGCCCCGCGCTGGATGCGGTCAAGGACGGCACGGTCAAGATCATCCCCGAGTCGGGCGAGAAGACCTATTACCACTGGCTGGAAAACATCGAGCCCTGGTGCATCTCGCGCCAACTGTGGTGGGGACATCAGATTCCGGTTTGGTATGGTCTCGATCTCTCGGCTGAGAACTTCAAGGACGACGAGAACGACGGCAACCTTGATCTGGTCGAGTTGGGCCGTTTGCTGAACGAAGGTGGCATGCTGCACCGTGGCAACGTCATGGAATGCGCAGCGAGCCTTGAGGCTGTTACTGAGAAGTTCCTCGACGACAACGCAAACATTCCAAGCCCGCTTAGCCACGCAACGGTCATCGAAGTCGCTGACAAGCACGAAGCGATCCATCAGTTCGCTGAGAGCCTGGCTCAGTACGCAGTTGATCAGGATCCAACCAAACTGGTCTACCCGGTCTGGCGTGATCCCGACGTCCTCGACACCTGGTTCTCCTCGGGCCTCTGGCCCATCGGCACGCTCGGCTGGCCCGAGCAGACCGAGGAGCTGGAACGCTACTTCCCCACAGATGTTCTGATCACCGGCGCGGATATTCTGTTCTTCTGGGTCGCCCGGATGATGATGATGCAACTGGCCGTGGTCGATCAGGTTCCGTTCCACACCGTCTACCTGCACCAGCTCGTCCGCGACGAGAAGGGCAAGAAGATGTCCAAGACCACCGGCAACGTGATCGACCCGCTTGAGATCGTGGACGAATTCGGCGCCGACGCGCTGCGGTTCACCAACGCTTCGATGGCGGCGATTGGAGGCGTGCTGAAACTGTCACGAGACCGCATCACCGGCTACCGCAACTTCGGCACCAAGCTGTGGAACGCCGTCCGCTTTGCCGAGATGAACGAAGTCTTTACCGACGCCGTTCCACAACTGGACGTGGTCGACCTGAAACCCAAAGCGGCTGTAAACCGCTGGATCATCGGCGAAACCGCCCGTGTGCGGGAAGAGGTCGACGCAGCACTTGAAAGCTACCGCTTCAACGACGCCGCCAACGGGCTTTATGCCTTTGTCTGGGGCAAGGTCTGCGATTGGTACGTGGAACTGTCGAAACCCCTGTTGCAGGGCGATGACGCCGAAGCACAGGCCGAGACCCGCGCGACTATGCGTTGGGTTCTGGACCAGTGCATGGTCCTGCTGCACCCGATCATGCCCTTCATCACCGAAGAGTTGTGGGGCCTGACCGGCGACCGCGCCAAGATGGTCGTCCACGCTGATTGGCCGACCTATGCCGCTGCCGACCTGATCGACGCCGATGCGGATCGCGAGATGAACTGGGTGATCTCGGTAATCGAAAACACCCGTTCCGCCCGTGCGCAGATGCGCGTTCCGGCTGGCCTCTACGTCCCGATGCTGGTGACCGAAATCGACGCCAATGGACAGGCCGCATGGGACCGAAACGAGGCGTTGATCAAGCGTCTGGCGCGGATCGACAGCCTGACCAAGGCCGATGAACTGCCCAAAGGCACCATCTCGATCGCTGCCCCCGGCGCGTCCTTTGGTCTGCCGCTGGCGGATATCATCGACATCGGTGCCGAGAAAGAACGGCTGGAGAAAGCCAAGGGAAAATTGGCCAAGGAACTGGGCGGCTTGCGCGGACGCCTGGACAACCCCAAATTCGTGGCCTCGGCTCCGGAAGAGGTGGTCGAGGAAGCCAAAGCCAATCTGGCCGCCCGCGAAGAGGAAGAAGCCAGGTTGAATGAGGCGCTGGCCCGGTTAGCCGAAATCGCCTGACCTTCGACCTATCTTTGAACTCACTCCAACAACCCCGCCGAGATGTTTTCGGCGGGTTTTTTTGTTCGTATGACTGCTTTTGTCTTGTTCTTAGAGGCTTGTGATTGTTAGCAAGTTGTCCAGATAACTCTGAGGCTGCGATGGCACGCGCTTTCCCCCCAATGCAAACGATCTCGACCGGCCTTGTGGTCGCGGTCGTTGGTTTTTTCAGCTCCTTCCCGATTGTGCTTCAGGGATTGGCCGCAATGGGCGCATCAGCGGCCGAGTCCGCGTCCGGCCTGATGATGGCCGCAGTTGCGATGGGGCTGGCTGCGATTGCCCTCAGCCTGTGGTTCAAGCAGCCGATTAGCGTGGCCTGGTCCACACCCGGGGCCGCCCTGCTTGCTGTTTCGGCCACTCCGCTGGCTGGGTTTTCTGACGCCGTCGGGGCGTTTCTGTGTGCTGGTGCGCTAACCGTTCTGGCCGGATTGTGGGGGCCGCTTGGACGGCTCGCAGCGGCCATCCCAACAACGCTTGCGCAGGCGATGCTGGGCGGGGTTCTGCTGCCGTTATGCATCATCCCCTTCCAGGCCGCAGTCGCCGTTCCGTGGCAGGCGCTACCCGTCATCCTGACGTGGTTCATCGCAGGGCGGGTCAACCGCCTGTTTGCGGTTCCCACCGCTGTGATCGCGGCGGCTATTGTCGTCGTTCTGAACGCTGGCGACAGTTCGGTCATGCCGGAACATCTGGTGGCCGCGCCAGTTCTTACGATGCCGACATTCTCGGTCGCCTCTGCAATCGGTATCGGCATACCTTTGTTCATCGTCACAATGGCCACGCAAAACATCCCCGGTATCGCGGTGATGCGCAGCTTTGGCTACGCGCCTCGGGCAGGCAATCTGTTCTCGGCGGTCGGCGGGGCCAGCATCCTGTCCGCCCCCTTTGGTGCCCCCGCCACCTGCCTTGCAGCGATCACTGCCGCCATGTGCTCAAACGAAGACAGCCACCCAGACCCGAACCAGCGCTATTGGTCAGCCGTAATGGCGGGCGGCTTCTACTGCCTGTTCGGCGTGTTTGCTGTTGCAATTACAGGTTTTGCCGCCCATGCGGACCCGTTGCTGATGGGCACGCTGACCGGTATCGCCCTGATCGGTGTAATGGCGAACGCCACGCACGCAGCCTTGGATGTACCCGCAGAGCGCGAAGCCGCCATTCTGACCTTTGCCATCACCGCATCGGGCATCACGGTCTTTGGTTTGGGCGCCGCCGTTTGGGGGTTGGCGGCGGGTGGTATCGCTTACGTGGTTGCAAACCGGCTCAGATGATCGCTTTTCCCTGCCGCACTGGTCGAGTACACTCATGCCATGTTGGGATCGTTTGGAAAACTGGTCGAACGTCAGATCAAAAAGGCGCAAGCCGAAGGTCAGCTGGACGGGTTGGAGGGTGAAGGTCAGCCTCTGCCAGATCGGTCGTCCGAAGCGCAAACCGATCCGGCGCTTGCCGCAGGTCATCGCATCATGGCGCAGGCAGGTGTTTTGCCCGAAGAGTTCGACATCAAGAATAAGCTGGACGCTGCGCGAAAAACCTATGCTTCTCAGACCGACCCGGAGGAACGCAAGGCAACAATGGCTCAAATAGCCGAGCTTGAGATGCGCTATAACATGGCGCGCGATGCAAGACGGGCCTTTTTACGTTAGAACCTTGTCGTAAACGTCTAATTCGACACCGAAATCGGGCAATCTGATTTCGGGCTCGCGAGATCGTACGGGCCTCATTTTCATTTGAATTCCGGCTTGCGTCCCTGCATCTGTGCGGCAATGACCTCCATTTGCTCCGGCTTCCCAATTAATGCGACCTGTTCCGAGGATTCCTCGGTCAAAACTTCAGTACGGGGTTGGGACTCGGCGACCTCGATCAGACGTTTAGCTGCCCGAATAGCCGATGGGCTTTGGCCCGCAATATCCTCGGCCAGGGCCAGCGCCTCGGTCAATGGATCATCGGAAAGCTTGGTGACCAACCCCCACTCTGCCGCCTGCGCAGCACCAATCGGACGCGCGGTGTAGGTCAACAGGCGCAGCACATCTGACCGAACCAGCTTTGGTAACAACACCATTCCGCCCATATCCGGGATCAGGCCCCATTTCATCTCCATCACCGACAGCTTTGCCTCGGGGTGGGCAATGCGAATATCAGCGCCCAACGCCAGTTGCAGACCGCCCCCGTAGGCGACACCCTGAATGGCGCAGATCACTGGCACTGGTACCCGCCGCCAGGTCAGAGCGACCTCCTGCACTTCGTTGGCGTCTTTGTGGCTGCGGGTCATCAACCATTCGGTCGGGTCTGAATGCGCCATCTGGGCAAAACTTGCCATGTCGAGACCGGCACAAAAACTTTTGCCTTCACCCGACAAGACCACGGCGCGCGCGTTCGAGGCCGCAACCTCCTGCCCTGCGGAAATGATCGCCTTGATCATCGCGTCATCCAGCGCATTCATTTTATCGCCGCGGGTCAGTGTGACATGGGCGATGTGATCTTTGTATTCGATGGAAACGCGTGACATTTTGGCCTCCCAACTCTGGTTAGGAGTACCATGCCCGGAAGGCCCGCTCAGTTCCACCTATACGTTAGGGCAGATCCGATGCAGGCATGCGCCCGAACCATGGCGAGTCCAGCGTCATCACATAGAGCTGGTCTCCGGCAATCTTTCCGCCGGTGGTAATGCCCACGCGACCACCGGGATCCTGCAGGTTCTGCAAAATCGTCCCGTCGCCGTCAAACTGAACAATCATCCCCCGATGGATCGGAGCCGGACGTACCATCGGCCCCAACCGCCAGATCACTTTGCGCAAAAACGGATACGGCATCAGTGCCTCGCTAGGGACTCGCGGACTGGCAAAGGCCATCCAATAGGTGCCGTCGCCCTGCGCTTCGATATTGTCGGGATAGCCGGGCAAATTAGCCAGCAGAACCTCTTGCTGGCCCGCCTTGGGGCCCGTCAGCCACAGTTTGTGTACCCGCGCCTGCCCGGTTTCAGCGATCAGCAGGAAATCTTCGTCGGGCGACAAGGCCACGCCATTGGTATAGACGAACCCTTCGGCCAGTTTTTCGGTCGTGCCATCGGGGGAATGGCGGGCGACATAGCCGGTGTCCGATTGCTCCCATATGGTCAGAACCGAGGTCGGCTTGGTCCCCCCCATGGTCTCGGGGTCAAATCGATCAGACGAATTCGAGAAATAGATCGTTCCGTCCTGGGCGACATCCAGCTGGTTTGCATAAATCACAGGCGCTCCGTCGATCTCGGCAACCACTGTTTCCAGCGTGCCGGGTCCGGTCCAACGCATTACGCCACGATAGCTGTCAGCAATATACAGCGCGCCGTCCGGTCCGGCCTTCAGGCCCAAGGGTCGAGCGCCCAGATCGTCAATCCTGACCGGTTCGGCCCCGTCAATCCGATAAAGCGCCCCCGACAACGATGTCGTATACACAGTTCCGTCCGGCGTGATCGCAATGTCTTCGGGACCAATCTGACCACCCGGCAAAGAGATCAGCTCCAATCCGTCCAATGCGTTGTTTTCCGCAAATTCACCTGCAAAACCGGGCGCTTTGGGCGGGTTCCACACCACAGGTTGCACAGGGACCGGCCAGAAGACCAGGTAAGCAAGTCCAACGATCAACAGACCCAAAACGATGCGCATGTACGCTCCTCCCTTTCGTGTTCGTCACAGAGTGCGAAGCATCCCTATGCAACGCAAGCTTGCCTGTCTTGTGACCTTGCGTTTATCTGCCCCCATGACTGAGCCTCGCTATACCCCGCTTGCCCAATCCCTGCCTGCAACTGTGCCGTTTGTCGGACCCGAAACACAGGAACGCCAGCGCGGTGCGCCATTCGTTGCCAGGCTGGGGGCGAATGAAAGCGTCTTTGGCCCGTCGCCTCGTGCCATTGCCGCAATGGCTGAAACGGCAATCTGGATGTATGGCGACCCCGAAAACCACGATCTGCGCGACGCTTTGGCGGATCATCATGGAGTTTCACCCGAAAACATTGTCGTGGGTGAAGGCATCGACGGGCTGTTGGGGTATCTGGTGCGCCTCATGGTTGGCCCCGGCGATGCGGTTGTCACTTCGGATGGGGCATATCCGACCTTCAACTACCACGTGGCCGGTTTCGGCGGCACGCTGCACAAAGTGCCCTATCGTGACGATCACGAAGACCCTGTGGCCCTGTTTGCCAAAGCCGCCGAAGTGGATGCCAAGCTGGTTTATCTGGCCAACCCAGATAACCCGATGGGCAGTTGGCATTCCGGTGCGGACATTATGAGCGCGATGGAAAACCTGCCAGACGGATGCCTGCTTGTGCTGGACGAGGCCTATGTGGAATGCGCGCCAGAGGGCACGGCCGCCCCGGTCGCCGCTGACGATCCTCGCGTGATCCGTATGCGGACGTTCTCCAAGGTTTATGGCATGGCGGGCGCGCGCGTGGGTTACGCCATCGCGGCACCCGGCCTGATCTCGGCTTTCAACAAAGTGCGCAACCATTTTGGCATGAACCGAACGGCACAGGCTGGGGCTCTGGCCGCTTTGCAGGATTCTGATTGGCTGGACCACGTCCAGACGAAGATCACCGAGGCCCGCACGCAGATCAGTCGGATCGCACGCGAGAACGGATTGATCCCTCTGCCCTCGGCCACAAATTTCGTCGCCATTGATTGCGGGCGGGATGGAGCGTTTGCCAAGGCCGTTCTGGACGCGTTGGTCGCACAGGGTATCTTTGTGCGCATGCCGTTTGCCGCACCGCAAAACCGAAGCATCCGTGTCAGCTGTGGTGAAATATCAGATCTTGAGGCTTTTGCGACAGCTTTGCCGCGCGCGTTGGCCGCAGCCAAGGCTCAAGCTGGCTGACCGCTCAAAAGGGGGGCTGTCTGCCCCCCATCGCGCCAGAGGCGCGACTCCCCCAGAAGGTATTTTTGGCCAGATGAAGAGGCGGGTTGCGCCCTTAGGCCACCAGCGCCGCAGCCGCAGCCTCAAGCGCGCCTTGGCCTCGGGGGATGTCCAGCGCCGCCATTGCTGTTTCAACGCCGCCCAACATTGCCATGACCATCTGCGCGTTGACATAGCCCATGTGACCAAGGCGGAAGCATCCGTCCCAATCCTCCATCCCCAGACCTATGCCGAGGGTCAGGCCCAGCTTATGCTCGGTGAATTCACGCAGGGGGGTGCCCCGCCCGTCTGTCAATCTCAGAGCGGTCACGGCATGGCTGCGATGCTTGCGATCAGCAACATTGATCTGCAGTGCGCCGCCCTGCGCCCAAGCCTCACAGGCCGCCCAAATTGCAGTTGCCAGACGTTCGTGGCGTGCCCAAACCTGCTCCATCCCCTCGGCAAGGATCAGGTCTAGAGCAGCGCGCAGACCATAGAGGTGATGCGTCGGTGCGGTGCCGTTGAAATACTGATAGAACAGCCCGGGGTTCGCTCTTGGCTGCCAATCCCAATATTGGGATACGCGCGGCATCGCGGCACGTTTGGCCTGCGCCTTGTCGTTGAAAAAGACGAACCCCGTACCGGCAGGCGTCATTAGCCCCTTCTGGCAGGCCGTAACCATGACATCGACACCCCAGGCATCCATTTCAAACTGGTCACACCCCAAGGAGGCGATGCAATCCGCCATCAAAAGCGCCGGGTGACCCAGATCGTCCAAAACGGCGCGCAGCGCCGGAATGTCGTTGCGGATCGAGCTTGAGGTATCAACGTGAACAGCCAGAACCGCCTTGATCTGATGAGCCTTGTCCGCGCGCAAGGCTTCGGCAATCCGGTCCAGATCCCAGGCCGAGGACGAGCCGAAATCGATCAGGTCGACCTTGGCGCCGATCCCCTCGGCCATTTCGGCCCAACCATGGGTGAACCGCCCCGAGGCCGGAGCCAGCACGGTTTCGCCGGGCGCGATCACGTTGGACAGCGCGGCCTCCCACGTGCCGTGACCGTTGGCGATATAGATCGCCACGGTGTGATCGGTGCGCGCCACGCGGCACAAATCGCGGGTCAGCGCGGGCATCATCTCGATCAGCTCGCCGTCGTAGATGTTCGGAGACGGGCGGTGCATGGCCTGTAACACAGCGTCCGGCATCACCGAAGGTCCGGGAATCGCCAGATACGTGCGCCCTTGCGCCAAAGATATTGGGTCTGTCATGGGATCAACCTGTAAGAATTGACGCCCACACTAGCGCAGCCTTTGGCGGCGTCAATCCATCAGCTTGGAGGCCGCGCGCGCAAGGTTTTCGATGCCCGCCCAATCGCCATCAATGACCATCTGTTTAGGCGCGACCCAGCTGCCACCCGCACACACCACATTGGACAAAGACAGGTAATCGCGTGCGTTTTCAGGCGACACGCCACCGGTCGGGCAGAACTTGATCTGCGGCAGAGGGCCTCCGATGGCCTTCAAAGCGGGCGCGCCACCCGAGGCTTCGGCAGGGAAGAATTTGAGCATGTCATAGCCCTTTTCCAGCAGGGCCATTGCCTCGCTTGCGGTCGCAGCACCAGGCAGAAGCGGCAGACCTTCAGCTTCACATGCCGCAATCAGTGCGTCTGTCGCGCCCGGAGACACACCAAACTGTGCGCCCGCCTCTTTGGCCGCCCTCACGTCTTCAGGCGTGACCAGCGTACCTGCACCGACGACGCCGCCCGAAACCGCTGACATGGCGCGGATCGCGTCCAGCGCTGCAGGGGTGCGCAAGGTGACCTCGAGCGCGGGCAGCCCGCCAGCGACAAGGGCTTCGGCCAACGGACGGGCCTGCGAGGCATCATCGACGACGAGGACTGGAACAATGGGGGCCAGAGCGCAGATTTCGCGCGTGCGCTGGGTTTTGGACATGGATTAAACTCCGAAAATACTGGCGCCGGTATCGGCGGATCCAACCGTTTGGCGGAAGGTGGAAAATAGGTCGCGCCCAACGCCATGTTGGTTGCCCGACAAATCGGCGACGGCTGGCGCGCGATCAAGAACGCCGGGGGTCAGGATCTCCAACTCGCCCTTCACCGCATCGACACGCAGGATGTCGCCATCCTGCAGGTAAGCGATCGCGCCACCGTCCAGCGCCTCGGGGCAGACATGGATGGCGGCGGGAACTTTGCCCGACGCGCCGGACATGCGGCCATCGGTGACCAGCGCCACCTTTTGCCCGCGCCCCTGAAGAATCGACAGGATAGGCGTCAACGAGTGCAACTCGGGCATGCCGTTCGCCTTGGGGCCCTGGAACCGCACGACGACGATGACGTCATCTGTGAACTCTCCGGCCTTGAAAGCGGCTTTGACATCATCCTGATCGTGGAACACACGGACCGAAGCCTCGACCACCTGATGCTCTGGCGCAACGGCTGAGACTTTCATCACTCCGGTCCCCAGATTTCCGGTCAGGCGCGACAAGCCGCCGGTGGGCTGGAACGGGTCTTTGGCCGAACGGACGATCTTTTCGTTCAGGCTGTGGCCTGCGCCATCTTCCCAGATCAGGTCGCCGTCCTTCAGCTTGGGTTCCTGCGTATAACGATGCAGGCCCTGCCCGGCGACGGTCAGCGTATCGGGATGCAGCAAACCGTCTTCCAGCAGGGTGCCGATACAGTAACCCAACCCGCCCGCGGCGTGGAAATGGTTCACATCCGCCAAACCGTTTGGGTAAACCCGCGCGACCAACGGCACCACAGCGGAGATGTCCGAAAAGTCTGCCCAATCCAACACGATACCGCCCGCGCGCGCCATGGCGATCAGGTGGATCAAAAGGTTGGTCGAGCCGCCCGTGGCCATCAGGCCGACGATGCCGTTTACAAAGGCGCGTTCATCCAGAATCTGGCACACCGGCGTATAGTGGTTGCCCAGCGCGCTCAGCGACAACGCGCGGCGCGCGCCTTCCTCGGTCAGCGCGTCGCGCAATGGCGTATTCGGGTTGACGAAGCTCGAGCCCGGCAGGTGCAGGCCCATGAACTCCATCAGCATCTGGTTGGTGTTCGCGGTGCCATAGAAGGTGCAGGTGCCCGGACCATGATAGGCGGCCATCTCAGCCTTCATCAAAGCGTCGCGGCCTACTTCGCCAGCGGCAAACTGTTGACGCACCTTGGCCTTTTCATCGTTCGGCAACCCGCTGGTCATAGGACCCGCAGGCAGGAACACCGCTGGCAGGTGGCCGAACGCCTGCGCGCCGATGATCAAACCGGGGACGATCTTGTCACAGACACCAAGGAACACAGCCGCATCATACGTGTTGTGGCTGAGCGCCACGCCCGTGGCTAAGGCGATCACATCGCGCGAGAACAGCGACAGCTCCATCCCCGCCTCACCTTGCGTGACGCCGTCACACATGGCAGGCACACCGCCCGCGACCTGAGCGGTGCCGCCCGCAGCGCGGATCGCGTCGCGGATCAAAGCGGGATAACGCTCGAACGGCTGGTGGGCCGAGAGCATATCGTTGTAGGCGGTCACAATACCCAGATTGCCCGCCGTGCCTGTGGCCATGGCCTGTTGATCTTCACCTGCACCTGCATAGGCATGGGCCTGACCACTGCAGGACAGATGCGCGCGCGCCGGACCTTTGGAGCGCGCGTGCTCCATCCGCTCAAGATGCGGGCCGCGCAGGTCGGCGCTGCGGTCGATGATTCGTTGAGTGACGTCGGTGATGACGGAATGAACCATGATTACCCTCCGATTTGACGCCAGCGGCGTCCATCGCGATGCATCAGCATCAGTGCTTCCTCGGGGCCGGAACTGCCCTGATCATACTTCGCCGGGCGATCACCCCGCTCTTCCCAGCCTTGAATGATGGGATCGACCCAGGCCCAGGCCGCTTCGGCCTCGTCCCCGCGCATGAACAATGTCTGATCGCCACGGATGACATCCATGACCAGACGTTCATAGGCATCCGGTGATTTGGCTTCGTCCCCCAGCGCCTCGGCAAAGCTCATATCCAGTGCCACGTCGGATAGACGGAAACCACCCTGCCCCGGCTCTTTGATCGTGGTGCGCAGGGTGATGCCTTCGTCCGGTTGCAAGCGGATCACCAGGACGTTGCCGCGCAGAGGTCCGACATTAGGAAAGATCGTGTGCGGCGGATCGCGGAAGAACACCGCAATCTCGGATTCCCGCGCGCGCAGGCGTTTGCCCGTACGCAGGTAAAAAGGCACCCCGGCCCAACGCCAATTGCCCAAATGAACCTTGAGCGCAATGTAGCTTTCGGTGCGGCTGGCAGGGTTTCCAACGTGATCCAGATACCCGTCCCCGCCTTTTTCTGATCGGTACTGGCCGCGTGCGATGTCCGACGGGGCCACAGGCTCCAGTGCTTCAATCACCTTGACCTTTTCGTCACGAACCGAATTCGGCGAAAACTTAGACGGAGGTTCCATCGCGGTCAGACACAGCAGCTGTACAAGGTGGTTCTGCACCATGTCCCGCATAGCACCGGACTGATCGTAGTACGCCCCGCGCCCTTCGACGCCGACCGTTTCAGCGACGGTGATCTGCACATGGTCGATATGGGTCGCGTTCCAGAGCGGTTCGAACAATGAGTTGGCAAAGCGCACCGCCATCAGGTTTTGCACCGTTTCTTTGCCCAGATAGTGGTCGATCCGATAAATCTGATGTTCTTCAAAACAGGCTCGCAGACCAGCGTTCAACGCCTTGGCCGAGGCGAGGTCATGGCCAAAGGGTTTTTCGACCACTATACGGCTGTCAGGCGTTGCCATTCCGTGATCGCTCAGCCGTTGTGCGATGCCCGAAAACAGGCTTGGACCAACAGACAGATAAAAGGCGCGCACCACGTCCGGGCGTAGAACTTTGGCTAGTTCACCCCAACCTGCGTCCCCCATCGCGTCCACGGGAACGTATTCCACGCGGCTTAGAAACTGGTCCAGAACATCCTTTTTGAAGGCCGGAGCAAATTCTTTCATCGACGCGCGGATAAGGTCGCGGAACCCATCGCTGTCCATATCGGACCTTGCTGTACCGATGATCCGGGCGCTTTCGGGCATTTGGCCGACTTCGAACCGGTGATAGAGGCCCGGCAGGATCTTTCGCTGCGCCAGATCTCCGGTCGCGCCGAATAACACCAGATCGAACGGGTGTACCGGAATTACGCGTGAAACCATCCGTGGGCTCCTTTAGGTCTTGCTGGCATCTCCTGGCGCTGATCGCCTTGGGATGCGGGCGCTGTTATCGCTAACATTCACGCACTGAATAGGGAACCGCGTCTGGAAAATCAACCCAGATTCCGCAACCACTCCATCACTGATGGTCGCACCGATTGTTCGCCCCGGTGACGTGCGTCGGCGATGATCTTGCGCAAGGATAGCAAGTCGGCCCGCAGCAGCACGCTTTTGACCGGCCCAATAGATGCGGGGCGCATCGACAACGTTCGTATACCCATGGCAGCCAAACACAACGCCTCGACCGGACGTCCGGCATCCTCGCCACAAAAAGACAGAGGCGTGTTCGAGATGTTACAGCGTTCCACAATGCGCTCAATGAAGCTGAGGAAGCTGACATTCAGCGTGTCGTAGCGACGGCGCACCAGCTCATTCTCGCGGTCAGCGGCAAAGAAGAACTGCTTCAGGTCGTTGCCCCCGATTGAGACGAAATCGACCTCGTCAAAGAACTTCTGCGGCGCAAAGGCGAGCGATGGGGTTTCCAGCATCGCGCCGACCTCGATTGACTCGGGCAGCACATGACCCAATCGCTTCTCACGCTCGATGGTCTTGTTGACTTCCCACTTGGCCTCTCGGAATTCGTCGGCCTGCGCGACAAAGGGGAACATCAGGGTCAGGGGGCGACCGTTTGCGGCTCGCATCAACGCTTGCAACTGCATCCGCATCACGCCGCGTTTGTCCAAGCCGACCCGGATCGCACGCCAGCCCAGAGCCGGGTTCGGCTCTTCGACATGCTTCATGTAGGGCAAGACTTTGTCAGACCCGATATCCAGCGTACGGAACACCACGCGCTTGTCGCCCGCAGCGTCCATAACGCGCTGATATTGCGTCACAAGTTCGGATCGCTTGGGCATTTGGTTGCGCACCAGAAACTGCAGCTCGGTGCGGAACAGGCCTACGCCTTCGGCGCCAGAGTTTCCCAGGGACGGCAGATCCGCCATCAGGCCTGCGTTCATGACCAGATTGATCCGCTCACCGTCCCGAGTCACCGTTGGGGTATCGCGGATCGAGGCATAACGCTCCTGCGCTTTCGCCTGCATCGCGATCTTGTCGCGGAATGCAGTGACGACGGTATCTTCAGGGCGCAGATGGACCATGCCCTGATCGCCGTCGACCAGAATATGGTCACCATTCAACGCTTCGGTCGTGATGTGCCCGACATGAACAACCAGCGGAATCGCCAGCGCGCGGGCCACAATGGTTGCGTGGCTACCGACCGAGCCTTCTTCGAGCACGATGCCCTTCAGAGACCGTCCATATTCCAGCAGGTCACCGGGTCCGATGTTACGTGCAATCAGGATCGGATCGGGCGGCAGGTCGGCCCCATTGGTGGCCCCCTGCCCGGTCAGAATACGCAACAACCGATTGCTGAGGTCATCGAGATCGGCCAGACGTTCGCGCAAATAGGGGTCAGTCACCTGCCCCATGCGGGCACGGGCTTGCGACTGTTCTTTCTCAACCGCCGCTTCGGCGCTGAGGCCAAGGGCAATGTCCTCTTCCATCCGGCGCATCCAGCCTTTGGAATTGGCAAACATCCGATAGGCTTCAAGAACCTGCAGTTGCTCTTTGTCGCCGCCCTGCGAAATTTCAAGCATCTTGTCGACGCCTACGCGTAGCTCATCCACAGCCTCGGTCAGGCGTTCGCGTTCACGGTGAGGGTCGTCGGCAATCGGGTTGGTGACCACAACACGCGGTTCGTGCAACCAGACATGCCCCTCGGCCGATCCCTCCTGCGCAGGGCCGCCGTTGAACTGTACCGATTGCTGGTGGCGTGGCGACAGGGCCGCGCCCTCGCCCACAAATGCGCCAAGCTCGGTCATTTCCGCGAGAACCATGGCGACAACTTCCAGTGCATAGACCTCGTCGGCGGAGTATTCGCGCGCATCGCGGGACTGGACGACAAGAACGCCCAATTTCTCGCCCAGGCGCTGAATCGGAACACCCAGGAATGACGAAAACCGCTCTTCACCCGTTTCAGGCATATAGCGGAAGCCCTTGGTCGACGGCGCGTCTGCGGTGTTTACGATTTTGCCGAATTGGGCGACGCGACCCACTAGGCCCTCGCCCAACCGCATCCGGGTTTTGTGCACCGCTTCGGGCGACAAGCCCTCGGTTGCGCACAGTTCCAGAGTCTCGGAATCCCGGAACAGGTAAATCGAACAGACCTCGGCCCGGATGCTGTCAGCAATCAGGCTGGTGATCCGGTCCAGACGTTCCTGACCGGCGGCCTCGCTCGCCATCTCTTCGCGCAGCCGCCCCAGCAGCTTGCGTGATTCTGTTTCGGTGCCTTCTGCCATGACCCAACCAGTTTATGGTGTCAGGCGAGACCCTTGGCTGAAATGCTCAGGCCGCCTTGTCCAGTTCAAAGGCATCATGCAGTGCCTGAACAGCAAGTTCCATGTATTTCCTGTCGACAAGGACGGAAATTTTAATCTCAGAGGTTGTAATGACCTTGATGTTGATCCCCTCATCCGAGAGTACCTTGAACATCTTGGCCGCAACACCGGACTGCGACCGCATCCCGATCCCCACAACCGAGACCTTGCAAACATCGGTATCTGCGACCAGCTCGGCATAGTTCAGCTCGCCCGCATCCTTGATCGCCAGCAACGCTTTTTCAGCCCGCGCAACCTGATCGGTCGGGCAGGAAAAGGTCATGTCCGTGCGCCCCTCGTCCGAGATGTTCTGCACGATCATGTCCACATTCACGCCTTCATCGCTGAGCGCGGTAAAGATGATCGAGGCGATACCCGGGCGGTCCGCCACGGAAACGACGGTCATCTTGGCCTCGTCGCGGGAATAGGCCACACCGGCCACAACATTGGATTCCATGATATCCTCCTCGTCGCAGACCAGTGTACCGGCCTCGTCGGATTGTTCTTCGAAACTTGAGAGAACGCGCAGTTTCACCTTGTACCGCATCGCCAGTTCGACCGAACGTGTCTGCAGCACCTTGGCCCCCAGCGAGGCCAGTTCGAGCATTTCCTCGAACGAAATTCTGTCCAGTTTACGTGCTTTTTCACAGATGCGCGGGTCGGTGGTATAGACGCCGTCCACATCCGTATAGATGTCGCACCGCTCAGCATCGAAGGCCGCGGCAAACGCCACAGCCGTCGTGTCCGAGCCACCCCGACCCAGGGTAGTGATGCGGCCTTCGGGGCTGATGCCCTGGAAGCCAGCGACGACGGCGACCCGCATTCCTTCACCGAATTTTTGGTTCAGGTTGTCGGTCGGGATTTCTTCGATCCTAGCCTGGCTATGGGCGCTGGTGGTTTTCAGCGGCACCTGCCAGCCTTGCCAGCTGCGCGCAGGTATATCCATTTCCTGCAGCGTCAGCGCCATCAGACCGGCGGTCACATTCTCGCCCGAGGACACGACGGCGTCATACTCGCGCGCATCATACAACGGCGATGTTTCGTCGACCCAGCCTACAAGCTCGTTCGTCTTGCCGGACATGGCCGAGACGATGACGATCACGTCATAGCCTTTGGCCACTTCGACACCGATGCGTTTCGCAGCGCGGCGGATACGGTCAAGGTTGGCAACCGATGTGCCGCCGAATTTCATCACGAGTAAGGGCATGGGGGCAGGTGTCTCCGCGCCTTGGATTTCTGATCCCGAGCGTCTTATGCGAGGGGGGCCGCAAGGGCAAGAGTTCAAAACCAGTCGGATGGCCGCACCTGATCGCTTTACAAGCGAACCCGAGGCTGTCAGCCTAACTACGAATACTATCCCAGAGGTACCCCATGTTCCGCGTCGCTGCAGCCCTTGTCCTTTTGTCCTCACCTGCCCTTGCGCAAGTGTCCACGCTGGCCGCAACTGATGGCAAGAATGCACTGGGAACCATCCCCTGCGCCAAAGCCGGCGCAGCGCTTAGCAGTTGTCACGCCGAATTGCGCCATCACGACGATGGCACCACGACCCTTGCGGTCGGTTTGGGCGGCGGCGAAGTGCGCAGCATCTATTTCACGGATGGTGTACCAAGCTCCAGCAGCTCTCCGGCCCGCATCAGCCATGAAACACGCGGGGACTTGACGGTGATCTTCATCGACCCCGATGAGGTTTACGAGGTTCCAACCGCGGCACTAAAACGTCAGTAAGCGTGCGGTTGGCCGTCCCAGGTCTCAAAACACCCGGTTGTTTCAATTGACAGCGCACCAAAGCGGTCGACCAGCCCGTCGGCCGCCTGATCAACGGTAATGTCGCCCTGCGCACCGCCCATGTCGGTCTGCACCCAACCCGGATGATAGATTCCTACGGCGACACCATCCCCGCGCAGGTCCGTCGCCAGATTGCGCCCCAAATTCAGTGCCGCCGCCTTGGACGCGCGGTAGATATAGCTGCCGCCCGGCGCCCGCGTGTGCGAGGCCATCTGTGACGACAGGATCGCAATCTTGCCCTTCGCGGCCCGAAGGTTAGGCAACAAAGCCTGCACCGTCAGAAACACGCCGGTCACATTGGTGGCAAAGCTTTGGGCCCACATCTCGGCCGGATAGCCGTCCATGCCATGGCCCTTATCCTGGTAAACACCCGCGTTGCAGATCAACAAGTCCACCGGACGCCCCGCCAGCCCTTCGGCCATTGCGCCATGCTGCACGGGATCCGTGACATCCAGAACGACCTGTGCGCTTCCGTCACGGGCCGTACCGGTCACGTCATGGCCTTGCGCCCGGTAGCGAGCCGCCAAAGCTTGGCCAATTCCCCGGTTGGCACCGGTAATAACGATATGCATGGATCAGTTCGTTTTTCTGGTGGGCAGGAAAGGAAGCGGTGCGACCGGCACGCCATCCTCGATCAGTGCTTTCGCCTCATCGGGCTTGGCCTCGCCATAGATCGCGCGATCAGGCGCGTCGCCCAGATGAATCTTGCGCGCCTCTTTGGCAAAATCCTTGCCGACATAGTCCGAATTCTCTTCAATCTTTCGGCGCAACTCGGCCAGAACCTTTTCGATATCCGGCGACGGGGTTGCAACTTCGACCGGCTTTTCCTCTGGCTGCGAAGGCTGAGCCTTGCGCGCCGGACGCACGCGCGGGGTCATGATGGCCTTTTCAACATGCACGTCACCGCACACTGCGCATGTCACCATCCCCGCAGATGCCAGTTTGTCGTAAGCGGCTGCCGATTGAAACCAACTGTCAAATGTATGGCCGTTGCTGCATTTCAATGCGTATTGAATCATGGTCCGTCCAATTTTCGGTAGCCAAATAGATACCGACAGACATGGCAAGATCAAGCCCTTGGCAAGGCGAGTTAGTGCAGAATTGCAGCCAGTTTCCGTAACAATTGGGATAGTTCCGGTGAATTAACCAAATCAGCCGCTTTTTTGGGCGACACCCACTTGCTTTTGCGTTGACCCTGTTCAGGAAAGCTTTCCGAGGTCGACGTCACATGGAGAGGAAACACATCCACCTGACACAAAACAGGCCTTTTTTCGGTTCGGTTTTTGATATGGGTGAACAATCCCATCGGATCGGGCGCGCATGAGCCCCTGACCCCGGCTTCCTCCCACGCTTCCTGCGTGGCGGTCTGAGCGGCGGACATACCTTCGCTCAACCAACCCTTGGGTATGATCCAACGCTTGGACTTGCGGGTTGTAATGAGCAGAACCTCAAGCCGACGCTCTTTGACCCTATAGCACAGAGCCGCAGATTGTCGGGCAATTCCAAGGTGTTTACCCTTGAGCTGCAAGCGGGCTGAAAGCCTTGCATCAGTCACGCCAAACCGCCTTTCAAGTCTATTCCGCTCCTCGATGCCAACCTTTGGTATTTTTGACTATTTTGCGATTGGCTAAAGTCAGAATACTATATGAAGGGGAAATTTCCAAGAAATTCGAGCAGCACTAGAGACGCGCCGCCAACTTTCGCACCAGATCCTCATGCGGGATATCGGCATCAATCGCCAGTCGTCGCAGGCCGAAATGTACTCGGGCCACTTGCTGATAATAGCGTGTGTACACATAGTTCGTACCACCTCCGGCGATCGCGCCAAGAACCGGAACCGATTGCGCCGCCAGCTTTTGGCCTAAGACAATCGACAAACGCGGTGCGACGGCGGCAATCAGCTTCTGCATGGCTGGGCCTGTCAAGGTCAGGCGAACCGAGAAAAAGCCCAGATCAGCACCGTCGTCGTAGGACAGTGGCCCGGCTGCTGACAAAACCTGAACGCAATCGAACTTGACGCCCTCTTCGGACGGATCAAACCCTTCGCGGGATGCGGCCCCCTGGATCGCACGCAGCAGCATGGCGGTGGTTGCAGGCAATTCCATCAGGGCCGTCGAAACACCACCCATGCCGCCTGCTGCCCCCATCGCAGTGGCGACCGCAGTGTTGACCCAGGGCTTTTGATCCGGGACAGCGCGGCGCGACCCCTCGGCCGCATGCATTGCCAACCACAGCGCTTGTTCAGTCGCCCCGGTCAACCCTTGCCGTATAGGTTCGGGAAGCTGTTCCAACAGCGATTCAGCCGAACCGCCCAAACTGTTCAACAGCTTGACGCCCGGACCTCCGGCAGACCGGTAGTATTTGGCCAGCCGATCCAGCTCGGCCTCGGCATCCAGTTTCTCGACAAGAAGCACGTCCTGCATAAAAGCCCTCCTGCGATTAAACATCGGGGCTGAACGCTGCGGTTTCAATAGTTCAGCGCGTCCAGCGGGTCACCGCACCCCGAACGTTGGACCAGACACCGGGTGTCAATTCCACGCCCAAAACCCGTTCAGGGTTGGTCGGGGGCGGCATCTCTACTCCCGCAAGTCGAGTGAACCCAAACCGCGCATAGTAAGGCGCATCGCCTACCAGCATCACCCTGCGCCAACCCTTTTCGCGGCCCGCCTCAAGCCCCTGATGGATCAGGAAACCGCCCAATCCTTCGCCCTGATGGGTCGGGTGAACAGCCACAGGCCCCAACAGCAGCGCATCATGTCGACCTACGTGAACCGGCCAGAACCGGATCGCACCGGCCAGAATGCCCTGCCCATCGCGCGCGACCAGAGACAGGCCGGTCACCGGCGGAACATCATCCCGCAAACGGTATGAGGACAGCGCTTCGCGCCCGGGCGCAAAGCACAGGTCATAAAGAGCCTCGACCTCCCACCAGTCGTCGGGCTTTTCCGGCCTGATCTCGAACTGCTGCACCCCTGCCCTCTTTTCCTTGCTGGCATTCGCCCTAGCACTTCGGTACGCCTTGGGCAAACGCTTGGAGACCTTATGTTCTATCGCCCCGAAGACGGCCACGGCCTGCCGCACAATCCATTCAATGCAATTATCACGCCGCGGCCAATCGGCTGGATCTCGACCCGCGACGCCGATGGGATCAACAACCTGGCCCCCTATTCCTTCTTCAACGGGGTCGCCTATACTCCGCCACAGGTCATGTTTGCCTCAACAGGAACCAAGCATGATCAGGATGGAACAAAGGACAGCCTGGCCAATATCGAGGCGACTGGCGTCTTCTGCGTCAACGTGGTGGCTCATGCACATCGGGATGCAATGAACGCAAGCTCGGCCGGCCTGCCTAAACATGTAGACGAATTCGGGCATGCGGGATTGACCCCGATCGAATGTGAAACCATCCCATGCGCGCGGATCGACGGTGCACCGGCGGCCTTGGAATGTAAGCTGACGCAGATCGTAACCTTGCCGGGCGAGGCAAATCGGGTTGTTTTTGGAGAGGTCACCGGCGTGCATCTGCGCGACGATTGCCTGAAGGACGGCATGTTTGACGTCACAACGTTCCAACCGCTGGCGCGGCTTGGGTATCGGGACTACTCGGTTGTCACCGAGTTGTTCAGCCTTTCCAGACCGGATGATTGATGCCCCTACCTGATCCATCTCGTAGATACCCGGTCACGCTTCCCGACGGTGCCGAGCATCGTGGCACAGTGTTTCTGTCGCAAGCTATCGATCATCCAAGATTTGAGGCCGGCGCGTTCAGCTATGCTTCGGATTTCGACGCGCCAGAGGATTGGGCCACTCGTCTGGCACCCTACCTATTCCCCTTTTCTCGGGAAAAGCTGGTGCTGGGCAAATTCTGCCAGATCGCCCATGGCGTTCGGTTCATCACATCCTCGGCCAATCACGCGATGGATGGGCTGACCAGTTTTCCGTTTCCGGTATTCGACCCCGAGCGGATGACAGGCTACCAGCCCGATACGCGCGACACGCTTATCGGGCACGATGTCTGGATCGGCTATGGCGCAATGATCCTGCCCGGTGCACGGATCGGTTCCGGGGCAATCATCGGAGCCGGATCCGTCGTGCGCGGCGAAGTACCGCCCTATACGATCGTCACTGGAAACCCGGCCGAAGTGCGACGCTTCCGGTTCGAAAAAGACACTATCGACCGGCTTCTGACATTGAGTTGGTGGGATTGGCCCGCCGAGATGATCGCCGACGCCGAAGAGGCGCTGCTGGCTGGAAATATCGATGAATTGGAACGGATCGCTCCAAAGTAAAAGGCGGCCAAATCGGCCGCCTATTTTTCAGTGGCCGCCCAGAATGCCGGTACGGACCGAGTAATCCACCGCCAGTTCGTAATCCGGGTCATCGTCGCTGTCGACCATCAGGTGACCGGCCTTATTCAGCAGCTTGTGACAATCGCGGCTCAGGTGGCGCAGCATCACGCGTTTGCCAGCTGCCTCATACTTGGCAGCGATGTTTTCAATTGCCTGCAACGCCGATTGGTCGACAACACGGCTTTCTGCAAAGTCCACGATCACCGTGTCCGGGTCGTTCGGAACGTCGAACAGTTCGATAAACCCATCGGACGAGCCAAAAAAAAGCGGCCCCTGAATCTCATACACCTTGGCACCCTCTTCTGTGGCCGAGTCACGCGTTACAGCGTGGATGCGTTTGGCGTTGTTCCAGGCATAGGCCAGAGCTGAGACGATCACGCCAACCACAACGGCGACCGCAAGGTCTTCCATCACGGTTACAACGGTTACCAGCACAATGACGAAGGCATCTGTCAGGGGTACCTTGCGCATGATCTTGAACGAGTTCCACGCGAAGGTGCCGATCACCACCATGAACATCACTCCGACCAGCGCAGCAAGTGGGATTTGTTCAATCAGAGGCGAAGCAAACAGAATGAAGATCAGCAGGAACAGCGCCGCCGCGATCCCCGCGATGCGGGTGCGACCGCCGGATTTCACGTTGATCATCGACTGACCGATCATCGCGCAGCCGCCCATTCCGCCAAAGAAGCCAGTGACAACGTTGGCCGCGCCTTGGGCGATGCATTCTTGTGACGCGCCGCCGCGCTTGCCCGTGATCTCTCCGACAAGGTTCAGGGTCAGCAGCGATTCAATCAGACCGATGGCCGCGAGGATGACAGCGTAAGGCAGAATGATCTCGAAGGTTTCCCAGTTCAGCGGCACCATCGGGATGTGGAATTGCGGCAGTCCGCCCTCGATCGAGGCCAGATCACCGACACGGGGCACATCCAGCCCAAAGCCGATTACCAGTGCAGCAACGACGACGATCCCGGCCAAGGGTGCAGGAACGATGCGCGTGATGCGCGGCATGATCCAGATCACCGCCATGGTCAGGGCAACAAGTCCCAGCATGGTGTAAAGCTGCAGGCCCGACAGCCATTCTCCACCGCCTACGCCGTGGCCAGTGTTTTCCATCGTGCCCGGGACCTTGAACTGACCCATCTGGGCCAGGAAAATCACGATCGCCAAACCATTTACAAAGCCCAGCATAACCGGATGGGGCACCAAACGGATAAACCTGCCCCAATGCATCGCGCCCGCAATGACCTGAAGGATGCCCATCAAGACCACTGTCGCGAACAGGTATTCCACGCCGTGCTCGGCCACCAGCGCCACCATCACAACGGCCAACGCGCCAGTTGCACCCGAGATCATGCCAGGACGGCCGCCAATCAGCGCAGTGATCAGACCAACCAGAAATGCCGCATAAAGCCCAACCAATGGGTGAACGCCGGCCACGAAAGCAAAAGCCACAGCTTCGGGAACCAGCGCGAGCGCCACGGTCAGACCCGACAACAGCTCGATCCGCAGGCGCGAGACCGTCAGCCCCTCATCCGGCATCCAACGGAGATCGGGTTTGGCTATACGATTGGCAAAGCTTGCCAGCATGGCTCGGGGCATAGGACGTCCTGTGGGTTTGTGCGCGCGAAAGGCGCCTTTTACCCATCCCATGCGGCATGAGATACCGCGCTCAGCGGGACCCTGATATGCGCCCTGCGCATAGCTGCCTTAAGAACTACACAAACCCTTGAAGCCACTTGCCAAACCATCAACTGCCACGCAGAAATCTGAAAACAGTTTTTCTTGCGGAGAGCAGCCATGACCCAAACCAAACTCGCTATCATCGGCGGATCCGGCATTTATGACATCGACGGGCTGGAGAATGCGGAATGGGTCACTGTGGAAACGCCATGGGGGGAGCCCTCGGACGAGATCCTGACCGGATCACTGAACGGGGTCGAGATGGCTTTTCTGCCCCGGCACGGGCGCGGTCACGTACATTCTCCGACCGAGGTACCCTATCGCGCCAATATTGACGCGCTGAAACGGTTGGGCGTGACGGATGTAATCTCGGTCTCGGCCTGTGGGTCGTTCCGGGAACACATGGCTCCGGGAGATTTCGTGATCGTTGATCAGTTCATCGACCGGACCTTTGCGCGCGACAAAAGCTTTTTCGGCACCGGCTGCGTCGCCCATGTCAGCGTCGCACACCCGACTTGCCCGCGTCTGTCGGACGCGTGCGAGACGGCTGGCATGGCGGCTGGGATCAACATCCACCGCGGCGGCACTTATCTGGCAATGGAAGGCCCTCTGTTCTCGACCCTGGCGGAATCCAAGATGTACCGCGAGCAGTGGGGCTGTGATGTGGTGGGCATGACCAACATGCCCGAGGCCAAACTCGCCCGCGAGGCCGAGCTTTGCTATGCCTCTATCGCGATGGTCACCGACTACGACAGCTGGCATCCGGACCATGGCGAAGTTGATGTGACCGCCATCAT
Source organism: Ruegeria arenilitoris (assembly GCF_013035315.1). GTDB lineage: Bacteria > Pseudomonadota > Alphaproteobacteria > Rhodobacterales > Rhodobacteraceae > Ruegeria > Ruegeria arenilitoris_D. Next base: position 294,453 of record NZ_WQHP01000003.1, read on the forward strand.
CGCGACGCTGACCGGGAATGCCGACAAAGGCCGTGCCTTGGTCAAAGGTCTGCCTGATCTACTGGGGGCCGAGCGCGCGCCCTGCCCTCATGGCTGCGACAGAGCGTTGGAATATGCCATCCTGACAGCGCCGGAAAAGCGTGACCCCGCCTTGTTGGCCAAGCTGGATGCGGTTGCCGGTCGGGTTCTCTGATCAGCGCAATCAGTTCGTGGGCAAGGCTTGCTGCACCTGATCCCACAGTCCGTGCGACCACAGATCATTGTGAGTGCCATCCGGGATGACGTGGATTTCCGCCGTGTCCCCTGCCATTGCAGCCAGCGCTTCGCCATGATGCAGCGGGACCGTTTCGTCTTCGGTCCCGTGGAAGATCAGCGTCGGAACCGAAATGCCTTCGATCAGGTCACGGGTCGCGAATTGATCCCGCATCAGGGCGTGCACCGGCAACCAGGGGTACCTTTCCGCCGCAACGTCGACCGTTGCAGTGAACGGAGCCTCAAGCACCAGTAATTGCGCATTCGGACGTTGTTCTGCCACAGCAGCCGCCACGGCGGTTCCAAGGCTTTGACCAAGCAGCACGACCGGCGCGCCGTCGCTGTCCAATTGATCATACATCTGAACGCCATCAGAGATCAGTGCCCATTCGGACGGCTCGCCCTCGCTGCCCGGATAACCGCGATAGCTGGGGGCCAGCAAGCCGAAGCCGCTGTTCAGGATCTCTCTCATCCGGTCGGCCCGGTCGCCCAGATTCCCCGTTTGACCGTGAAAGAACAGAACCGTTGGCGCACCTTCGGTTGCGGGCGGGGCAGACCAGGCAGTCAGTGCGGTACCATCGGTCATCGTCAGCGAAATGGCCTCGACATCGGCCAGACCAACCATGTTGGGCGCGGGCAGTTCACCTTCTGGTTTGAACAGCAACGATTGCTGGTTCACATACATATAGCCGACGATGCCCGCGTAGATCACCGCAAGCAGTGGTACCATCAGGATAAGCGCGCCCTTGACACGAACGCCCAGCGACGGGCCTGTATCCGGTGCGGCACCTGCATTTGTGTGATCAGTCTGAACCATCGGCTTCTCCGTGAAACATGGCCCAAGTTTGGGGACGGGCTGTTCCGTTTCAAGCCACACGTTCCAGAGTTAATCCAATCTTTATACTTGTTGCCCCATTGCACAGCTCGCTTTCTTTTTTCCAAGCCATCTTGAAACGAGGCGCTCTGCCCACCGATCTGTTGCCCAAGCAATGCCCACCAAGCCACTGGCAAACCAGAGGAATAACATGCAAAGACTCGCCGCTTTGGACGCAGCCCGCTTTCTGGCGTTCTGCGGAATGGTTCTGGTGAACTTTCGCATCGCAGCCCAAGTTGAACCCGGTCACGATTGGGCCTCGGTCGTGATCGGCTCGCTGGAAGGACGTGCGGCAGCCCTGTTCGTCGTTCTGGCCGGTATCGGAGTGGGGCTGTCGACCGTTACAACCTCGGTTCTGCTACGGCGCGCAGCGTTCCTGTTTGTTTTGGGCCTGATCAACATGACATTGTTCGACGCCGACATTCTGCATTTCTACGCCCTATACTTCGTCGTGGGCGCGATGTTTTTGACAGCCTCCACCGGCGTGCTGTGGCTAGGGGCCGCCGGGGTCGTCACGCTGGCTGTCAGTGCCACCATGATCTTCAACTACGACCTAGGTTGGGATTGGGATACGCTGACCTACACCGATCTTTGGACCCTTCCCGGCTTTTTGCGGAACCTGTTTTTCAACGGCTGGCACCCGGTTCTGCCGTGGGCCGCCTTCCTGCTGATCGGCATGGCCATCGGTCGGTCCGAGCTCCACACACTATGCATCCAGCACCGGCTGATCATGTGGGGTTTCGGAGCCGCCGTGTTTGCGCTGTTTCCACAAATGTTGGCGACAGACCCCGATCTGGCGACCTATCTGGGCACCGAGGCCATCCCTCCGGGGCCGTTCTATATCGTTGCAGGCACTGGTTCGGCATGTGTCGTGATCGGGCTGCTCCTGAAACTCTGGCCAAAGATCGAGAGACTGGGAATCGGCCCAGCCCTGATCGCGCCAGGACGGCAGAGCCTGACCTTGTATATGGCGCATATCCTGATCGGCATGGGCATTCTGGAGGAAGCCGGGTTGCTGGACGGCTCTCTCAGCGCGCCGCAGGTTTTTGCCTGTGCGTTGGCCTTCTGCGTTGCGTCATCCATCTTTGCATTGCTTTGGTCGCGAAAATTCAAACGCGGTCCACTTGAAGCGCTGATGCGGTTTGTCACTCAGCCACGAGGGGCTTGACCTTCGGCTCCGGCCAAGGCTTGCTGCGGAAAATGCAAAGATAGGGTTTCTCATGTCCCTCGACCTTTGGCTTGCCTTTGTTGCTGCCTCCACAGCCTTGCTGCTGATCCCCGGCCCGACCGTTTTGCTGGTGCTCAGCTATGCCTTGTCCAAGGGGCGGAGCGTTGCGGTGGCCTCGGCGACGGGTGTGGCCGTTGGCGATCTGGTGGCGATGACCGCTTCGCTTTTGGGATTGGGAGCATTGGTTCTGGCCTCGGCCACGTTGTTCACCGCGCTGAAATGGGTTGGGGCTGCATATCTGATCTGGTTGGGCGTCAAACTGCTGCGCAGCGCGCCATCGAGCGGTTTGGAGACGGTCGATACTGGACGTGATGTCACGGCGCAAAGCGTCTTTGGGCATGCCGCCGCCGTAACGGCGTTGAACCCAAAATCCATCGCCTTCTTCATCGCATTTGTCCCGCAGTTCTTGCGTCCGGCTGACCCTTTGGGGCCGCAGTTTGTGATCCTGATCGCCACTTTCGTCGGTTTGGCATGGCTGAACGCGCTGGCCTATGCACTGTTGGCCGACAGGCTGCGCCGAATGATCGGCCGCGCAGGTGTCATCACCGCGATGACCCGGTTCGGAGGGCTGACACTGATTGGAATGGGAGTGGCCACAGCGGTTTTACGCCGCCCGGCCTGACGCTTATTCCTCGGCGTGTTCCTTCATGAACCCGCGAATGAACCGCCGGATTTCCCGCGCGGCTGAAGTGTCAAGTTCCTTGCACAGCTCGACAAAAGCGTCCCGTTCATCCTTGTCCAGGCGCAGGACCAACTGACTGTTTTTCTTGGTCGAGCCCTTGCCGTCTTTCTTGCCCACGCGTTCTATCCCTACCAAACCTTGATTCTTTTTGCGATGCATTGTATATACATCGCATAGAAGTTGTAGTTATCGAGCAAGTAACAATAAAAAAGGATTATGGCAATGAACCTTCATGTGGCTCAGGCATTTCTTTTGCGAGATCAGCGCAATTGGCGCAAACCGCACCTGTCGTGGTTACCCGCCGCGCTGTACCGTTACTATGGACTGCCCAAGGCAACGCCGGAACACCGCAAGTAAACCTGACGGTAATCTTTCCTTGCATGACTGACCCCAATGGGTCAAACAGCCCAGCGTGTTTTGACGCCAGAGGGGTTGGCCATGTCCAGAAACAAGTCGGTCAAGGATTACATTCGGACCATCGTTGATTTCCCGCACGAAGGGATCATGTTCCGGGATGTCACCACCCTGTTTGCTGACCCACGTGGTTTCCGCATGGCCATCGACCAGATGCTGCACCCTTATGCGGGTGAACGCATCGACAAAGTCGTCGGGCTTGAGGCGCGCGGTTTCATCCTTGGCGGCGCCATCGCACACCAGCTGAGCGTCGGCTTTGTCCCGATCCGCAAAAAGGGCAAACTCCCCGGCACTACCATCAGCCAGGACTATAAACTGGAATACGGCGAAGCCATCGTCGAGATCCACGACGACGCTATCCAACCGGGCGAGAAGATCCTTGTTGTTGACGATCTTCTGGCCACCGGCGGCACTGCGGCGGCGGGCATCAAACTGATCGAGCGGCTGGGCGGCGAGATTGTCTCGTGCTCTTTCATCATCGACCTGCCGGAACTGGGCGGACGCAAAGTGCTTGAAGAAATGGGCATGGACGTTCACGTCCTGTGCGAATTCGAAGGGCTGTGAGTCCTCGCGCAATCACAAAAACGTGAGTGGAAATTTGGAACCGTGCTGGCTTAGCCCGGTTCACATACCGTTCAACCCAAACTTATCGACACATTCAGTGATCTCTTTTTGAGAGAGGCGCGTACCCCCGTTGATGCCACCAAGGGCATACCAACAAGGGAATACAAACCATGTTTCGCAAACTCGCAATCGCCGGTGTCGCAAGCCTTTTCGTGGGAACTGCCGCTTACGCTGACGGCCACTCCAAGGATATCGTCGCCACAGCAGTCGGAGCTGGAAGCTTTGAAACCCTCGTCGCAGCAGTACAAGCCGCCGAGTTGGTGGACACGCTGAAAGGCGAAGGCCCATTCACCGTCTTTGCCCCCACGGATGAAGCATTCGCCGCCCTGCCCGCAGGCACGGTTGAGACACTGCTGAAACCCGAAAACAAAGACCAGCTTGTCGCGGTCCTGACCTATCATGTGGTGCCCGGCAAAGTGATGTCCGGTGATCTGTCTGACGACATGAAAGCCGCGACCGTTCAGGGCGGCGAGATCACGATCGATCTGGATAACGGCGTAATGATCAACGACGCGAATGTTGTTCAGGCTGATATCGAGACGTCGAATGGCGTGATCCATGTCATCGACAAGGTGATCCTGCCTGAATCGTAACTTCTGCGGGCGGTCCGTGCCACACGGGCCGCTCTTACGCCTTCAGAACTGCCCCGGGGTTCATGATACCCTTTGGATCAAGGGCCGTTTTGATCGCCCGCATTGCCGACAGTTTGACCGGGTCTCCGTATCGTTCCAGGTCATCGGTCTTTAGACGACCAATTCCGTGTTCGGCACTGACAGACCCCGAAAATTCATTAACCAAGTCATGAACCGCGCGTTTGATTGGCCCACGTTGTGCATCGTATTCAGAACGGGTGTGCCCCGCAGGTGGGAAGACGTTGTAGTGCAGATTGCCGTCGCCCAAATGTCCGAAACAGTTGCTCCGGAACGGCCCCAAGGCGCCGATGATATCGGACCCGCGCTCAATAAACTCGGGAATCCGCGAGATCGGCACCGAGATATCGTGACTGGACACCGACCCGATCAACCGGTTGGCCTCGGGGATTTGTTCACGCACGGCCCACAGTTCCGAACGCTGCGCTTCGCTTTGCGCAATCACCGCATCGCTCACCAAATCGCGATGCTCTGCCGCTTCGTACAGAGCCATCAGAGCTTCCGACGGTGATATTCCGCCAGACAGCCCCAACTCGATCAACACCATCCATTCAGGTTGCGTGGCAAAGGGCTGACGGATATCCGGCAACACCTCAGACAGGAACTGCAGACCCTGTTTGTGGATCAGCTCAAAGGTACTGACGCCCTCTCCCACCTGATCGCGCGCCAATGCCAGCAGATCAATCGCAGCTTCCGGCGATGCCACTTGAAACATGGCCGTCCCCACACCTTGAGGGCGTGGAAACAGCTTAAGAGACGCCGCGGTGATAATGCCCAACGTCCCTTCTGCCCCGATCAGCAGGTTTCGCAGGTCGTAACCGGTATTGTCTTTGCGCAATCGGCTCAGGCCACGCCAGATTTCACCATTCGGCAGAACCGCCTCAAGCCCAAGGCACAGGTCACGTGCATTACCATATCGCAAAACATTGACGCCCCCGGCATTGGTCGCAAGGTTGCCACCGATCCGGCATGATCCCTGCGCCGCAAGCGCCAGCGGGAACAGCCGTTCCGCCTCTTCTGCAGCCGCCTGCACATCCGCCAAGATCGCGCCAGCCTCAGCAATCAAAATGTTCTCAGCCGGATAAACCGCACGTATGGCCGCCATACGTTCCAGCGAAATCAGCAAAGGTGCCGGGCCTTCGCCCATTACCTGCCCGCCCACAAGACCGGTGCCGCCGCCGTATGGCACAACCGGGACCGAAGCGTCGCAGGCTAACCGCACCAAGGTCGCAACCTCTTGTGCCGTCCGGGGCAAGGCCAGAACGCCCACCTGGCCCGCAAACCTGCGGCGCGGCTCTTCCAAGTATCGGGGGTCTATGGGTCGCAACACCTCTTCGCCTAGTTCAGCGCGAATTGACTGGGCGAATGTGTCGTCAGCAGGGTTTAGTGTCATACCCTTTCCTTGCCCAAGTGCCACGCCCCGGCAAGCCCTATTCCAAGTCAATCAGGTATTGAGGCTCCAATACCACGACCGTCGGTCGGTCCGGCAAGTTGCGCAGGGACACCGTGATCTCAGACACGCCTTTTCGCTCGACCGGAAAATCATTGCGGATATCGACCAGGAACCGATCCAGCGAAAACCCCGAGAACCAGTGCATAGGAATAATAACCGAGCTTTTCAGGCGTTTGAGCACGGTGATCATGTCAGGCAGCGGCATGGTCGTTCCGCCATCCACAGCCGCCATGACCACGTCCAGCCGACCCAGCGCAGCGAATTGTTCGTCCGAGGGCACGTGATGCAGATGTCCCAAATGTCCAACACACAGCCCCTCAACTTCGAATACAAAGATCGAGTTTCCCCTTTCTTCATACCCCCCATAGGATGACCGGATATCCGTCGACACATTGCGCACCAGCATCTCACCCAGGTCCAGATAGTGCTCGATCCCCTGCCCGAACTCTCCCCAACCCGGCAACACATGCGGGATGGCCGGGTCCGGGTTAGCCGTCCAATGGGTGCTGTGGGCATGGTTCATCGTCACCACATCCGGGATCAGATCAGCGCTCCCGATAAATCCGGTAAAGTCCGTGACAGCGTTCAACCCGCCTTGGGTCTGGATCAGAAAGGAGGCATGGGCAATGTAACTGATCCTGACCGAGAACTCAGGAACCGGGTCCTGCCAGGCGGCTTGGTGAATGTACTTAATACCCGGTGCAGCGTCCGCGATAGCGATGCAATGGCTCGGCCGACGCTCCTGCGCCACAGCCCCACCCACAATCATCATAAGCCCGACAAGAATCCACCGCATGGCCAATACTAGCGCAAGCGCTCGCCAAGTCATGCCCCTTGTTCATCTGGCCAAAAATACCTCGGGGGAGTCGCGGCTTGCCGCGGCGGGGGCAGAGCCCCCTAGCCCGCATCCGTCTTGCCGCGCCGGTCCGAACGAAGCGAGGCATACAGCACATGCGTCCGCCAGCGCCCGTTGATCTGAAGATAGGATTGCGCCACGCCTTCGTATTTGAAGCCCGAACTCTCCAGCAAACCACGCGAAGGCTTGTTTTCGGGCAAACACGCGGCCTCAATCCGGCTCAGGTCAAGGCGCGTAAAGGCGTGATGTACAACCGCGCCGATGGCCTCGCGCATGTACCCCTGCCGTGCAAAGGCCTGTCCGGTCCAATACCCCAGCGTTCCCGCCTGAGCCGGGCCACGGCGCACATTGTCCAGCGTAATGGCACCGACCAGCACATCATCCGCCCGGCGAAACAAGAACAGCGGGATCGCAGTGCCGCTGGCCACGGATCGCTGCGCCCAATAGACCCGGTTGGTAAACGATTTGCGGCTCAGGTGATCCCTGGCCCAGATCGGCTCCCACGGGGTGAGGTATTCCTTGGACGCGCGCCGCAGCGCCGCCCAGTCGTTGAAATCGGAATGCACAGGCGGGCGCAAGCTCAGGCGCTCGGTCTCGAGTTTCAGCTTGCGTCTGCCCAGTAGCATCACGCTGCACGCCTCTCCTGCAGCTCAGCCAGCGATGGCGCGCCCGAGACCGGACCGTACAGCGCCAGCGCAGCGGGGGCCTTTACCGCCATGTTCTCGGCAAAGGCACGTACGTCCTTGGTGCTGACCGCGTCGATTTTGGCCACCGTATCCTCGAGCGATGGCACCCGGCCCCAGATCTGCACCAGCCGCGCCAAGCGCTCGGCGCGGTTCGACGGGCTTTCCAGCCCCATGAGCATGCCAGCCTTCATCTGGGCGCGGGCACGAGCGACTTCTTCCGGGCTCATATCCTCGGCAGCGCGCTTCATCTCATCGATGGTGATCGTTGCCAGCTCAGCGACCTGATCTGCCGATGTACCGGCGTAGATCGTGGTCGTCCCGGTGTCGGCATAAGCCCCCGTCTGCGCAAAAATCGTATAGCAAAGGCCACGCGTTTCGCGCACCTCCTGAAACAGGCGCGAGGACATGCCGCCGCCCAGAGCGGTCGAGTAAATCTGGGCAGTATAGATCGCGTCATCGCGATAGCCGGGGCTTTCCAGCGCCAGTGCAAAATGGGCTTGCTCCAGCTCTTTCTCCTGCCGCGCTTCACCGCCCGTAAAGCGTGCCGCTTCGGCAATCAGCCCTTTACGCGGCTGCAGATGACCAAACATCTCTTCGGCCATTTTCATCAGCGCATCGTGATCAACGGCACCCGCTGCCGACAGGATCATCTGTTCGGGGCCATAGTGCTCGGCCACGAAACCGGACAGATCCTCGCGCGAAAACGCGCTGACCCGCTCGGACGGCCCCAGAATGGTGCGGCCCAAAGGTTGATCGTGGTAGCTCTGTTCCTGCAGCCAGTCGAAAATCACATCGTCTGGCGTGTCATAGGCCTGGCCGATCTCTTGCAAGATCACGCCCCGTTCGACCTCAATCTCGCGAGGGTCAAACACAGGGTTCAGGACGATGTCGCCGATCACGTCCATCGCCAGCGCGACGTCATCCTTGAGAACGCGCGCGTAATAGGCCGTCACCTCGCGCGAGGTATAGGCGTTGATGTATCCGCCCACATCCTCGATCGCCTCGGCGATTTGCAGCGCAGAGCGCCGTTCAGTTCCCTTAAACGCCATATGCTCAAGGAAATGCGCGATGCCGTTCTGTTCGATCCGCTCATGCCGCCCGCCGGCGGTCACCCAGATGCCGATGGCCGCCGATTGCAGCCCCGGCATATGTTCACTGACGATACGAAACCCGTTCTTCAGTTGGTCTTGTCTGACAGTCACTCAGCAATATGCCTTTTGATATGTTCCTCAAGGGTGCCCAGGTCGTTGGCAATGCGGGTCACCCGTTCCGACCGTTCATACAGATCAGACATGCGGGATGGAAGAGGCGGATGTTCACCGCTTGCCTTCTCGACCGCTGCCGGGAACTTCGCGGGATGCGCCGTGGCCAGAGTGATCATTGGAACATCGGCATTGCGATGCTCTTCGCCGACCTTGATACCAACGGCGGTGTGCGGGCAAACCAGCTCGGCGCTATGCGCCAGAGTGTGTTTGATCGTTTCGAGTGTCTCGTCTTCGGATACGCGGCCTGAGTCATAGCTTTCGCGCAGCGCTTCCATCGCGCCCTGGCTGACGTTGAACCCTCCGGTCTTGAGTTCATCCATCAACTGCGCCACTGCTGCGCCGTCCTCGCCATAGGCATAGTACAGCGCGCGCTCAAAGTTCGAGCTGACCTGAATATCCATCGACGGGCTGATCGAAGGAATGGTGTCCCCCTTGAAATACCCCTCGCCCGACAAACAACGGTGCAGGATGTCATTCTGATTGGTGGCGACAACCAGACGGTCGATCGGCAGCCCCATACGCTTGGCCAGATAGCCCGCGAAGATGTCACCAAAGTTACCGGTGGGCACGGTAAAGCTGACCTTGCGATGCGGCGCGCCAAGGCTGACAGCCGCCGAGAAGTAATACACGATCTGCGCCAGAACCCGCGCAAAGTTGATGGAGTTCACACCGGCCAGCTTCACACCATCACGGAAGTCGAAATCGTTGAACATATCCTTCAGCGCGGCCTGACAATCGTCGAAATCTCCATCCACGGCCAGCGCATGCACGTTGCTATCCGCAGGCGTCGTCATCTGGCGGCGCTGCACCTCGGAGACACGGCCATGCGGGAACAGGATAAACACGTCCACCGCATCCAGCCCCCGGAACGCCTCAATCGCGGCCGAGCCGGTATCGCCACTGGTCGCGCCGACGATGGTCACGCGGTCCCCGCGACGTTTCAAGGCGACCTGGAACAGCTGACCAATCAGCTGCATCGCAAAGTCTTTGAACGCCAGCGTCGGGCCGTGGAACAGCTCCAGCAGGAAGTGGTTCTCGTTCAATTGCTTCAACGGCGCACGGGCGTCATGGCCAAAGCCCTCGTACGCGCGAGCGATAATCTGTTTGAACTCGTCCTCTGCGAATGAGCCGCTGACATAGGGCCACATCACGCGGAATGCGATTTCCTCGTACGGCTGGCCAGCCAAAGCCGCGATTTCATCCTGCGACATCACTGGGATTTCGGCAGGCAGATACAGACCGCCGTCCCGAGCCAGCCCGGTCAGCATCGCCTCTTCAAAACTCAGTTCGGGCGCCTGCCCACGGGTCGAGATGTATTTCATGTCGCGTCACTCTCAGAAGGGGCGCGGCTGCGCCACAGGAAGTACCCGGTCATCGCGGCCCAAACCAGGGCCAGACCAAACCAGGTGATTGCATACTGCAAATGGTCATTTGGGATGCCCGCAGTGTCGACCGGCAAAGGGGTGATGGCCGGATCGGTATGCGACCGCGCGATCAGCAACACCGGCTCGGCCCCCAAGGCAGCGGCCAGGTTCGGAACGTCGCGGGCAAACCAGATATTGTCGTCGATGTCCGGCTCGGGCGTATAGCTGTCGATCTCATCCGGCCAATGCAGATTGCCAGTCACCTGCATCGGGCCGTATAGGCGCTCGTCCTGTTTGGCTGTCACGGGTACAAAGCCGCGGTCAACCAGGATCGTCCGATCCTCAGTGCTGAAAGACTGAATGATGCGGTATCCTGCGCCGACCTGCTTGACCGAAACCAGGACGTGGATCTCGCCCGGCTCCATATCGCCGGTGATCGTGACCGGCAGGTACTTGTCGGCATCCGGTGAGATCGTATCTGGCAAACCAACCGGCTCCGCAGAAATCCGGCTTTCAATTTCAGCCAGCACACCCTGCTTCCATGCCAGACGCTGCATCTGCCAGACACCCAGCGACACAAGGATCGCCAGACCGGCAACACCAAAAATCAGCAGGAATAAGATGCGGCGCATTTCAGGACCAAGTTGCGTTGTTCGATAGCTTTGACAGAGCCGGCGTCTTGTTAAGGGCTGCAGCTGCCGAAAGGCAACCACGCAATTGTATGGGGCGCAATATTGCGCCCCGGATAGAGAAAAAGCCGCCCCAAAAAGGGCGGCTTTCGCATTTTGATTGCCCTTCTGGCCTTACATCAGCGGAGCCTGACCCCAGATGTAAACCGCGAAGAACAGGAACAGCCAAACAACGTCGACAAAGTGCCAGTACCATGCGGCAGCTTCGAAACCGACGTGTTTCTCGGGCGTGAAGTCACCCTTGAGAGCTCGGATCAGACACACGGTCAGGAAGATGGTCCCGATGATCACATGTGCGCCGTGGAACCCGGTCGCCATGAAGAAGTTCGAATAGAACTGGTCGCCACCGAATTCCCAACCTTCATGGGCCAGAAGCTCATAGTATTCATAGGCCTGCAGCAGGGTGAACAGGATACCCAGAACGATACCGATTGCCAGACCATTGATCAGCGCCTTGCGATCGTTGTCGTGTACGAGCGCATGGTGAGCCCAGGTGATCGCACAGCCCGACAGCAGCAGGACCAGAGTGTTGATCAGCGGCAGGTGGAACGGATCCACCGCATGAATGTCTGGCTGGATGTATTCCGTACCGGCATAGTCGTACATCGGATACATGCGATGTTTGAAGAACGACCAGAACCAGGCGAAGAAGAACATCACCTCGGACATGACAAACAGGATGAAGCCATAGCGCAGACCGATACGCACAACAGGCGTATGATCACCCTGGCGGCTTTCGACCACAACTTCGGACCACCAGGCGAACATGGTGTACAAAACAGCGACGAGCCCGGCCCAGAACATCCACGGCGTCAAGCCGTGCATCCAAAGGACGGCTCCGAACAGCATCACAAAGCCACCGATCGCGCCGATCAGAGGCCAGATCGACGGGGCCAGAATGTGATAATCATGGTTTTTTGCGTGTGCCATCAGCGTCCCTCACCTAAGGCGTTAGTTCGTTGTTGTATCAGCCTGCGTCTCAAGGGCAGCATAGCCCTCGGGCAGGTCAATTTCGTAGAATGTATACGACAGCGTGATCGTATGAACATACTTTGCTTCGAGATCATCGACCATTTCCGGGTCGACGAAGAAGGTTATCGGCATCTCAACACGTTCGCCGGGTTGCAGCACCTGCTCTTCAAAGCAGAAACAGGCAATTTTCTGGAAATACCCGCCCGCCGAATAGGGCGCTACGTTGTAAGATGCCTGTCCGGCAATGGGGCGATCGGTCGGATTGTATGCCTCATAAAAGGCCAGTCCGGTTTCACCGATGCGCACTTCCATCTCGCGTTCGACCGGTTTGAATTCCCAACCAAACCCTTTGGCTTTCGAGGCATCGAAACGGACAGTCACCTTGCGATCCAGGATTTCTTCGGGCGCGGCCTCGGCTACCCCGGTGGTGCCACCAAACCCGGTGACACGGCAAAACCAGTCGTAAAACGGAACAGCGGCCCAGGCCAGGCTCCCCATCAGGACAACCACACCAACTGTCTGCGCAACCGTTTTCTGTGGACCCGTCAAAGCCATCAGTTCTGAACCTCCTGCGTTGCAAGGCTGAAGTCGGTGCCAGACACTTTGACAACCGTCAGACCAAAGATGATCACGATGAATGCTGCCAGAGTCAGGCCGACCCCTAGATTGCGGCTAAACCGGCGTTGGTGAAGTTCGTGGGGCTTTCGCAAGCTCATGACCAACCTCCCAGACCATAGGGTTTCAACAGCGCCTCAACCAGAATCGCGCCGAAGTGCAGGAAAAGATACAACAGCGAGAGCTTGAAGAACGAGCGTTCGACCTTGAAGTCATCAGCTTCGGCGTCATCCTCGGACCGGCGCGAAATCTGCCATGCACCGCGCAAGAACAGCGCGTTCAGCACAACGGCAACTGTCAGGTAGATCGGCCCGCCGATACCGGAAAAGGCCGTCCCAACCGCCAGAAGGGCCAGCAGAGCAGTGTAAACCAGAATGTGCCAGCGCGTGGCGCGGCGGCCATGGGTGACGGTCAGCATCGGAACGCCCGCATCGTCATAGTCCGAACGCATAAACAGCGCCAAGGCCCAGAAATGCGGAGGGGTCCACATGAAAGTCAGCGCGAACATCAGCCACGGCTCAAGCGACATCGAGCCCGTGGCCGCAACCCACCCGATAACTGGCGGGAAGGCCCCGGCTGCGCCACCGATCACAATGTTCTGCGGCGTCGAGCGCTTCAGCCACATCGTGTAGATGACCACGTAGAAAAAGATGGTGAACGCCAGGAACGCCCCTGCAAACCAGTTGGTCGCGAGGCCCAGCATGATGACGGAGAGGCCGGACAGCGCCAGTCCGATCGCCAAGGCCTCACCCTCTTCCACCTTACCGGCAGGAATCGGGCGCTTCTTCGTGCGCTTCATCACCCGGTCGATATCCGCATCCCACCACATATTCAGCGCACCCGAGGCGCCGCCGCCGATGGCGATGAACAGGATAGCGCAGAAACCGACAAACGGGTGCACAGGAACCGGAGCCGCCAGAAGACCGACCAGAGCCGTAAACACGACCAGCGACATGACGCGCGGCTTCAGCAGGGCAAAGAAATCGCCAAAGCTGGCCTCATCCTCTTGGGACTTGGCGCGTACCGTGCTGGCATTGATGCTTGCGTCGCTCATTTCCGGTCCTTTTGGGGCGAAAGCTGCGCGATTTTCGCGCAGCCTGCATTACGTGATGCGCGGGCATTCAGCCCGCGGCGGGGTCAGTTCGATGCGACCTGGAAGGATGCAGGCTGGCCCGCATATTCTTCCAACGCGCCTTGCAGCCACTGCTCGTACGCTTCTTCGCTAACGACTTTGACGGTGATCGGCATATAGGCGTGGTCCTTGCCGCACAGTTCTGAACACTGGCCGAAATAGATGCCTTCTTTTTCTGCCTCAAACCAAAGCTCTGCCAGACGACCCGGAACACCATCCTGCTTCACGCCGAAGGACGGGATGGTCCACGAGTGGATCACGTCGGATGCGGTGACCTGCATGACGATGATCTTGCCAACGGGCACAACAACAGCGGTGTCGGTGGCCAGCAGCCATTCATCTTCCCCGTAGCCCGCGTCTGCCAGCTTGGCGCGCATCGCGTCATCCAGAACAAACGGAGTTACATCCGCATCGGCAGGGCGGGCACCCTCATCCAATGTGGCCGGGTGGCCCAGCAGATAGCTGTCGAATGCGAAATCGTGATCGACGTATTCATAGGTCCAGTACCACTGGTTGCCCACGACCTTGATGGTGATATCGCCTTCTGGGATTTCCTGCTGCTTGAACAGAACCGGCAGCGAGAAGGCACCGATGAAGACCAGAATGAGGATCGGGACAATGGTCCACGCAATCTCAACCGGTGTGTAGTGCGAGAATCGCGCCGGTTCCGGGTTTGCGCGACGGTTGTAACGCACGATGCAGTACACCAGCAGACCGGCCACGAACACGCAGATCGCGGTGATGATTACCAAAATCATGGCGTCCAGCCGCTGAATCCCTTCGGCCAGGCTGGTCGCTGCTGGCTGGAAGCCCAGGCCGCCATCGACCGGCTTACCAATAATTTCAAGCTCCTGAGCCATAGCGGGAAGGCTGGAGAGGGCTGTCATGAGCCCCGAAAGCATCAAAGCATTCTTCATTTTCTGTCCTGATCGTCTGATCTTTGCTTCTCTGGCGAAAAGGTGTGAATCAGTCGCACCTCTCCCGTTGTCTTTGGCCGCGTTAAAAACCATATTCCGACGGGTAGATAAAGCAAAATGCTTGCGTCAAACAGACGCTATTTTTGATCTGGATCAAACTCGAAAGGTCCCAACCCATGCCCAACGACCCGTTTCGCCCATTTGAAAGCGCTATTCCGCAGGACGAAGCGCTTGCGGTTCTGCAGTCTGCAACTGCGGGGGCCGAGGACGGAGAACTGTTTGTCGAGCGGCGAAAATCCGAGTCTCTGGTCTTTGATGACGGTCGGTTGAAAACCGCATCCTATGACGCATCCGAAGGGTTCGGCCTGCGGGCCGTTCAGGGCGAGGTCGCGGGCTATGCGCATTCCACCGACGTTTCGATCCCGGCGTTGAAAAGGGCGGCCGAGACGGCACGATTGGCCGTTGGCGATGGCGGCGGCACGCTGGCCGATGCGCCCCGCCCCACCAACACCCGCCTCTATACGGACGAAGACCCGATCGAATCTGCCGACTTCCCGGTCAAGATTGAGACGCTCCGCGAGATCGACGCCTTTGCCCGCGATCTCGACCCCCGTGTAGTACAGGTCAGCGCAACCATTGCGGCAAGCGTCCAAGAGGTCGAAATCCTGCGCCCTGACGGCGTGCTGGTGCGCGACGTGCGCCCGATGACGCGCCTTGGCGTTTCGATCATCGTTGAACAGAATGGCCGCCGTGAAAGCGGCTCGGCCGGAGGTGGCGGGCGCGTCGGGTTGGACGGGCTGATCGACCCAAGCGATTGGCAGGATAAAGCGCGCGAGGCACTGCGCATCGCCTTGGTCAATCTGGACGCAATCCCCGCCCCTGCTGGCGTAATGGAAATTGCGCTTGGCCCCGGCTGGCCCGGTATCCTGCTGCACGAAGCAATCGGGCACGGGCTGGAGGGTGATTTCAACCGCAAAGGCAGCTCAGCCTTTGCCGGTCTGATGGGTCAGCAGGTCGCATCCAAAGGCGTGACCGTCGTGGATGATGGCACGATCCCGGATCGCCGCGGCTCGATCACCTTGGATGACGAGGGTACACCCAGTTCGCGCACGGTTCTGATCGAGGACGGTATCCTGACCGGCTACATGCAGGATCGCCAGAACGCACGCCTGATGGGCGTCGCGCCAACCGGAAACGGCCGGCGGCAAAGCTATGCGCACAAACCCATGCCACGGATGACCAACACCGTGATGCTAAGCGGCGATGCCGATCCTGCCTCCTTGGTGGCCGACATCAAAGACGGTATCTGGGCCGTTGGTTTTGGCGGAGGTCAGGTGGACATCACCAATGGCAAATTCGTTTTCTCCTGCACCGAGGCGTATCGCGTCGAGAACGGCAAAATTGGCGCCCCTGTCAAAGGCGCGACCCTGATCGGAGACGGACCTTCGGCATTGAAGCGCATTCGTGGACTGGGCAATGACATGGCGCTAGATCCGGGCATGGGAACGTGCGGCAAGGATGGTCAATGGGTGCCGGTCGGCGTTGGCCAGCCAACCGTTTTGATGGACGGCCTGACCGTCGGCGGATCGGCGGCCTGATCAAGAATCGCTGGCGTCAGATCAGAGAGCGTTCGGTTAACTCGGCGCTCTCGATTCCCGCAGGTTTTGGAGTTGGGGGATTTAACCGCACCAAAAGCTTGGCAGGTTTATCCTATAATTTTCAAGTACTTAAACTAATACCAACGCCAGACCTCGAAAATTTTCCGGATAATTTGAAGAGATTCACAAGCTGTTAACCCCGTCAGCCGTAAACCAGTTCTGCAATCAGGCGGAGCATCGGATGACCGAAGAGCAGCTTTCTTCCTATCACCCCACACTCCCACCCACCACGGAAGAGGATCGGTTTTCCTGGCTTCGTCTGTTGCGCTCTCGCAAAGTTGGTCCGGCGACGTTTCGGCGACTGCTGCGGGAACATGGCTCGGCGCAGAATGCGCTGACCGCGCTGCCTGAAATGGCACGCGCTGCCGGAATTGATGGGTATGAAATCTGCCCCCCCGGCGTGATTGAGGCGGAACTCAGGGCGGCAAAAGCTGCGAACGCAAAACTTTTGTGCCTTGGGTCCGCTGATTTTCCGGATGCTTTGAACGATTTGCCCGACGCCCCACCGATGCTGTGGGCTGTTGGCGATGTCTCTCTGCTGAAACGCCAAGCGATAGCGTTGGTTGGCGCACGCAACTGTTCGTCGCTTGGCGCGCGAATGGCACGAGGGCTGGCGACGGACCTCGGCAAGCAAGGCTACGTCATCGTTTCCGGATTGGCGCGCGGAATCGACACCGCCGCCCATCTCGCGACCATCGAAACGGGAACCGTTGCTGTCATGGCAGGTGGTGTGGATGTGGTTTACCCCGCCGAGAACGCAGCCCTTGCAGAGAAGATCTCGCAGACCGGATTGCGCGTTTCAGAGCAGCCCATGGGTGTCACGCCGCAAGCGCGTCACTTTCCGCGCCGCAACCGGATCATATCCGGCCTTGCACAAGCGGTCGTCGTGGTCGAAGCTGCCGCCAAGTCCGGCAGCCTGATCACTGCGCGGGACGCGCTGGATCAGGGCCGTGAGGTCCTGGCTGTCCCTGGCCACCCTTTCGACGCCCGCGCCGCCGGGTGCAACCTGTTGATCCGGGATGGAGCGACCCTGATACGGTCAGCCGAGGACGTGGTAGAAGCCCTGCCGAAACAGGACGTGCAGCCGATCAACGAACCGAGCTTACCAGAGCTGCACGCAACGCCATCGGTCACAGGCACCGCGTTGCACAAAGAAATTCTGGCACGCCTTGGGCCGTCCCCGATTGCCGAGGATCAGTTGATCCGCGACATTGCAGCTACGGCAGGAGAGATCGGCCCGGCCCTGATCGATCTGGAGCTCGACGGGCGCGTTCAACGTCAGCCGGGTGGTCTGTTGTCTTTGACCGCGTGATCGACCAAAGCCGAGTCGGCGTCTTCAATCCCCTCTCAGGCTGTTGAAATCGCCCCATTATTTAAGTGTTCAAAGGAACGCATTGACAATTCGCCCTTGCCCTCCACATTTTGCACGATCATAGAAGACGCACTTTATGTCGAGCGAGGTTTTCCCTTAAATGCCTGTAGTTGTTGTAGAATCTCCTGCCAAGGCCAAAACAATCAACAAATATCTTGGTCCTGACTACACGGTTCTGGCGTCCTATGGCCATGTTCGGGACTTGCCGCCAAAGGATGGTTCCGTCGATCCCGAGCATGAATTTGCGATGAAATGGGAGGTCGGGAACGACAGCCGCAAACACGTCAAAGCCATCGCCGACGCGCTTAAGGAAGACAACGCCCTGATCCTCGCGACCGACCCCGATCGCGAAGGAGAGGCCATCAGCTGGCACTTGCAGGAAGCGCTGACCAAGCGCCGCTCGATCAAGAAAGACACGCCGGTTAGCCGCGTTACCTTCAACGCGATCACCAAGGATGCCGTGACCGAAGCGATGCAAAACCCGCGCGAGGTCGACATGCCGCTGGTCGAGGCTTATCTGGCTCGCCGCGCTTTGGACTACCTGGTCGGCTTCAATTTGTCTCCGGTTCTGTGGCGCAAACTGCCGGGTGCGCGGTCTGCAGGACGGGTGCAATCTGTTTGTCTGCGCCTGATCGTTGAGCGCGAGATGGAGATCGAGGCCTTCAAACCGGTGGAATACTGGTCGGTCAAAGCGCTGTTCGAGACACCGCGTGGCCAGACTTATGAGGCACGTCTGGTCACTCTGGCAGGCAAAAAGCTGGACAAGCACGATCTGGCCAACGCCACTCAGGCCGAGCTGGCGGTTCAGGCAATCACCAGCCGAGCCCTCAGCGTCACTTCGGTCGAGGCCAAACCCGCCGCACGCAACCCAAGCGCGCCGTTCATGACTTCGACCCTGCAGCAAGAGGCCAGCCGAAAGTTCGGCATGGGTGCGCGCCACGCGATGCAGGTTGCGCAGCGACTGTATGAAGCGGGTTACATTACCTATATGCGGACCGACGGTATCGACATGGCGCCCGAGGCTGTGGCCGCCACCCGCGACGCCATCGCCGATCGCTACGGCGCGGAGTACGTGCCAGACAGCCCACGTATCTACAAGAACAAGGCCAAGAACGCGCAGGAAGCGCACGAGTGTATCCGCCCGACGGACATGTCGCGCGATGCCAAGGCGCTGAAAGTCACGGATGAGGATCAGCGCAAGCTGTATGACCTGATCTGGAAACGCACTATTGCCTGCCAAATGGCTGCCGCCCGGCTGGAGCGTACAACCGTCGAGATCGGCAGCGATCACGGGCAGGTCGGTTTGCGCGCCACGGGCCAGGTGGTGCTGTTCGACGGGTTCATGCGCGTCTACGAAGAAGGCCGTGACGATGTCGCCGATGAGGACGAAAAGCGCCTGCCGCAGATCATGCAGGGCGATCCGGCGCGATTTGCAAAGACCTCATTGCGGGATCAGTTCGCCAAGGTCACCGGAGATTCGGAAAAGGCCGCAATTCTGTCCGACAATGAGTCCGTTCTGGCCTTGCAGCACCACACCCAACCTCCGCCCCGCTATACCGAGGCCACGCTGGTCAAACGGATGGAAGAGCTTGGCATCGGTCGACCATCGACCTACGCGTCGATCGTGACCACGATTCAGGACCGGGAATATGTGCGCAAGGACAAGAACCGGCTGATTCCTGAAGAGAAGGGCCGGATCGTCACTATCTTTTTGCTGAACTTCTTCCGTCAGTATGTGGGCTATGAGTTCACGGCGAATCTCGAGGAACAGCTCGACGACGTCAGCGCCGGGGACCGCGACTATAAAGACCTGCTGGGCAAGTTCTGGCGCGATTTCTCGGCCGCGATTGGCGAGACGTCGGACCTGCGGATTTCAGAGGTTCTGGACAAGCTGGACGAAGCGCTGGCACCACAGCTTTATCCGCCCCGTGAAGACGGTTCTGATCCTCGGAGCTGCCCGAAATGCGGCACTGGTCAACTGCACCTGAAAACCTCGCGCACGGGCGGGTTTGTTGGCTGCGGAAACTACCCCGAATGCACCTATACCCGCCCCATCGCTGGCGAAGGGGCCGAAGGCGATGAACGCCTGCTGGGTGAAGACGCAGGCGATGAGATTTGGCTAAAGTCCGGCCGCTTTGGTCCTTACGTGCAACGCGGCGAGCCAACGCCAGAGAACAAGAAACCGCCGCGAGCCTCCCTGCCCCGCGGTTGGAGCAAGGACGACATGGACTTGGATAAGGCTCTGACGCTGCTGTCATTGCCCCGCCAGATCGGCGAACACCCCGAAGGCGGCATGATTAGCTCAAACTTCGGGCGGTTTGGGCCGTATCTGATGCATCAGTTGCCGGAAGAGGCCAAGCCGGTCTATGCCAACCTCAAAGACCCCAACGATGTGTTTGAGATCGGCATGAACCGCGCGGTCGAAATGCTGGCCGAGAAGCGTGCCAACCCTGGCCGGGGCCGTCGCGCGGCAGCCAAGCCGCTCAAAGAGCTCGGGGAACACCCCGATGGCGGCGCAATGCAGGTCCTGGATGGGCGTTACGGACCGTATGTGAAATGGGAAAAGGTCAACGCGACCATTCCCAAGGACATCAAGCCCGAGGACGTGACGCAGGAAATGGCAATCGAACTGGTCAACGAGCGCGCCGCCAAAAAGGGCACAAAGAAAAAGGCGGCACCTAAGAATAAAACAGCCGCCAAGAAGACGACCAAAAAGGCGGCCACTTGAGTACTGGCTAGGTAGAAATACCACCTACCCCTTGGTTTCATTGACTTCCCCGTGACGTGGCGGCACAACCGGCCCATCACCATGTCATTGGGGGAGTTTTCCATGAAGAAAGTCTATGCCAATGCCACCGAGGCACTCGATGGAGTGATCTCGGACGGCATGATGATCGCAGCGGGCGGTTTTGGCCTCTGCGGTATTCCCGAACTGCTGCTTGAGGCAATCAAGGACTCGGGTGCTCAGAACCTGACTTTTGCGTCCAACAACGCCGGCGTCGACGATTTCGGGATCGGCATCCTGCTGCAGACCAAGCAGGTCAAAAAGATGATCAGCTCGTATGTCGGCGAAAACGCCGAGTTTATGCGCCAATACCTCAGCGGTGAGCTGGAGCTGGAATTCAATCCCCAAGGTACTCTGGCCGAGCGCATGCGCGCCGGCGGTGCGGGCATCCCCGGTTTCTATACCAAGACCGGCGTGGGCACCGTAATCGCCGAAGGCAAAGAGCACAAAGACTTCAACGGCGAGACTTACATTCTAGAAGAAGGCATCTTTGCCGATCTGGCCATCGTCAAAGCCTGGAAAGCCGACGACACCGGCAACCTGATCTTCCGCAAGACCGCCCGAAACTTCAACGTGCCAGCTGCAACCTGTGGCACGATCTGCATTGCCGAGGTTGAAGAGATCGTACCGCGCGGCTCGCTGGATCCTGACGCGATCCACCTGCCCGGTATCTATGTGCACCGCATCATTCAGGGCGAGCACGAAAAGCGCATCGAACAGCGCACCACCCGTAAGAAGGAGGAAGCATAATGCCTTGGGATCGCAATCAGATGGCCGCCCGCGCCGCACAAGAGTTGGAAGACGGCATGTATGTGAACCTCGGCATCGGGATTCCGACGCTGGTGGCGAACTATGTGGGTGACAAAGATATCACCCTTCAGTCCGAAAACGGTATGCTGGGCATGGGTCCCTTCCCGTTCGAGGGTGAAGAGGACGCAGACCTGATCAATGCCGGTAAGCAGACGATCACCGAACTGTCTCGCACGTCCTACTTCGACAGCGCGACCTCCTTTGCGATGATCCGTGGCGGTAAAATCGCAGCCGCTGTTCTGGGCGCGATGGAAATCGACGAAGAGGGCGACTTGGCCAACTGGATGATTCCCGGCGTTCTGGTCAAAGGCATGGGCGGCGCGATGGACCTGGTGGCTGGTGTCGGCCGTGTGATTGTTGTGATGGACCACACCAACAAGCACGGCAAATCCAAGCTGCTGAAGAAATGCACCCTGCCCCTGACCGGCAAGAAGGTGGTGAATCGCATCATCACCAATCTGGGCGTTCTGGACGTGGTTGATGGCGGCTTGAAAATCATCGAGATCGCTGAGGGCGTGACCGAGGACGAGATTCGCGCCGCAACCGAGGCCAATATCGTCAACTGAAGCCATCCAATGAAAAAGGCCCACCAATTTCAGGTGGGCCTTTACTCAATTCTGAGTTTGGAAGACGCAGCCGTCCGAAATCAGTTGAGGCGGCGTCGAGCACAAAGCGCGCGCAACCTGAAACGCAGCGAGAACCTTAGGCACGTAGTCGCGGGTCTCGGCATAAGGCGGCACTCCGTCATGCTTGCGCACAGCCCCTTCGCCCGCATTGTACCCGGCAAGGACAAGAATCGGGTCATTGCCGAATTCCTCCATCAGCCAGTTCAGGTATTTCACACCACCCGCGATGTTCTGCGACGGTTGCATACTGTCCTTAACCCCAAACCTCTTTGCAGTTGCGGGCATCAATTGCATCAACCCCTGTGCCCCGGCCGAGCTGACAGCATTGGTACGCCCGGCCGATTCTACCGAAATCACTGCGAGTACCAGAGCCGGTGACACATTCGTACCCACGGTGGAGCGCAGGATATCTACTCCGCGCTGCTGGGCGATGTTTTGCAGGGTCTGTAAACGCGGCGAGGCAACATTGGTTGCGGCCAAAGCGTTGATGGCATCGTCCAAACGTCCTGACCCGGCCTCAGCCAAAGCCGGTGAGATACGCTCCCAGAACGCTTTGTATGATCCGACGGGCTTTTTCGCTGCCCCCGCCGTACCGGGACCAGTCGGCGGAGTAACACGCGTACGCGCAATGATCTCCGGTTCGACTATTGCCGTACCGGTGCTGGGCGCAGACGGTGATTTGGCGTGTTCTTCTGGGGTGATCTGAACCGTCACGCGGGGCCGTGTGCCCGGTTTGGGGGCTTTCACCCGTTTGTAAACCCCTCGCGGTTCGGTCTCGTTTGCCACGACCGGCATGGGGCCAGCCATCACCAACACCGCCAAACCGGCGCAAGTCATTGCGTCCCGGAGATTCATTTGCCTGCCTCGTTCTTTATCTTTTGGTTGATTTGAACCCTGAAACCGCCCGTAAAGCCAGAAAAACCCCGTGAAATGGGGCAATTTCGCCTCATTTGCCGTAAATTTGCATCGGCGCGGCAGGGCAAGCCATTTCCAATAGGATTTTTTTTCTTTTCCTTTCAATGCTTTGCGAAAAAAACTACCAAAAAGTTAAACTTCCTCGAAAAAAAATGAGGTTTGGCCCAATTCCTGCCACGCACAGCAGGCAATCATAGTGCCATACCGAGATGGTCGGGAGCGGACTGAGAGAGAAAGCTCTGGAAGGCCCCTAGGTTTAAGTGACTAATTTGATCCTTTAGGAGGGACGTAACATGATCAAGTTCATCAAGAACTTCCGCAAAGACGAAGACGGCGCCGTAACTGTAGACTGGGTTGTTCTGACCGCTGCTGTTGTTGGCCTGGCCGCTGTTGCATATACCGCAATTGGCGATGGCACGCGTAACGTTGCTGACAGTGTTGGTAGCGCGCTGGACACCACCGGTGGTAAGGTTGTCAGCGAAGTTCAAATCAACCCGTCGGCGGCGACTGACTAAGTTTCTGGCCTTATTTACACTACGAGCTGGGGCTGGGTTATCTGACTCGGCCCCGCCATTTTTTCCAACCTTAATCGTGGTACCCCATGCTTAGAACGCTTTCTAACTTCTACAATCGTGAAGACGGGGCTGTGACGGTTGACTGGGTGGTGCTAACGGCATTTGTTGCTTTTATGGGCGGCGTTGTGGCCACTTACATCTCCGGGCCGGTCAGAACGATTGACACTAAAAACGGCGCAGCAATGGACACGGTTGCTGATCAAGTTGATACCATGACAATCACAGTGAATTTCAGCGACTAGATTTGAAGCGCTCGTGCCACAGATGCCAACCATGGCAAATGGTCGTTGAGAAAACCTCACATTGTCCGCGTTTTCGACACAATTGACAGTTACACGAGGTCGACAGGTGTCGTAAATGATACGACACCTAGCAAAAACAATGTAGCGTGAGGGGACGTAAATGCGTGCGGTATTCGGACTTGTCCTTATTGTAGGGGTCGCTTTGGCAGGTGGTGCCGTGTACTTGGCCCAAGATTATATCCAACAAACTCAGGCCGAGCTTGAACGGGAAAGACGCGCCACTCAAGAAGCGCTTGCCAACGTAAAGACAATTTCAACAGTTGATGTCTTTGTTGTGAATCGAGCGTTGAAGTACGGTGAACGCCTCACACAAGAGGACGTGCGATCCGTTGAATGGCCCCAGGACGCTATCCCGGAAGGCACTTTTTCGGACGCCGCGGTGTTGTTTCCAGAAGACGCCCAGGGCGATCGATTTGTTCTTAGAGCAATGGAAAAAGACGAAGCCCTTCTTGAAGTAAAAATTACCAAACCGGGCGAAGCAGCAGGTTTGACTTCGCGCTTGGGCAAAGGCATGCGCGCGTTTGCGATCAGCGTCGATGTGGCTTCTGGTGTATCGGGCTTCTTGCGCCCCGGCGACAGTGTAGATGTTTACTGGACAGGTTCCATTAACGCCGGTGGCCGAGCAGGTGAGATTACCCGATTAATCCAAACGAATATTGAACTTATCGCGGTGGACCAGACCACTGGTTCGGACGTGACCGGAGCAACGATCGCGCGAACAGTAACAGTCGCCGCGACCCCAGAGCAAATTGCAGCTCTTGCCCAAGCTCGGAACACAGGTCGACTGTCTCTGGCATTGGTCGGATTAGCAGACGAAACAGTCGCTAGCGCGATCGAAGTCGACCAGAGAAAATTGCTGGGAATCAAGGAAGTCGCGCCTGCGCCAGCTCCAGTCCAAGAAAGAATCTGCACCGTAAACACACGCCGCGGCGGGGAAATTGTCAAAACTCAGATACCCTGTACAAACTAACGTGAAATCAAAGCCTTAACGCCCCAAGCCGCGCCATTTGCGCGGCTTATTTCATTTCAGATGTTGCTGATTACCCACATAAGGAAAATTCCAGAAACCATTGATTATTGCAATAAATTCTCAGTTCGCGCAGTGTTAACCTACATAAGGCATTAGACCTAAAACGAGGCGTGATCGGAGAGGCAGGTCACATGAAAATACAATCTTGGATCAGCGCGACCCTTCTGGGTTTGGCGCTTGCTATCAGCGTGGTGGGCGGTGCCGCCCATGCTGAAACACTGCGTGTTGTAAAGAACGGTACGGCGGAAACGCTAGACGTACCAATGAATCGTGCAATAGTAGTTGAAAGTGAGACACCCTTCGCGGAACTCAGCATCGCCAACGCTGGCATAGCTGACATTTCTTCACTTTCCGATCGTACAATTTATGTTTTGGGTAAGGCACCTGGTATGACCACCCTGACGTTGTTTGACGGCGCTGGCAATTTGCTAGCTAACGTTCGCGTTCGTGTGTCACCGGATGTGTCTGAATTCAAAGAAAGACTGCGTCAGATTCTTCCGAACGAGCCCATCGAAGTTCGAACAGCGAATGATGGTATCGTCCTGTCAGGTACGATTTCCAGTTCGGCAAAGCTTGCTCGCGCTCTCGAACTTGCCGAGCGCTATGCGCCCGAACGTGTATCGAACCTTATGTCGGTCGGCGGCGTGCAACAGGTCATGTTGAAAGTGCGCTTTGCTGAGATGAACCGGTCGGTCGCCAAAAGCCTGACCGCATCGCTTGGTTTCGGTGGCGGTGATGTGACCGGTGGTTTCAACACTTTGAACACCGCTGGTGCGCTGGCCAATGCGTTGAACAACAACATTCCGCTCCAACAGACCAATACGGGTGCCATCCTGTTCGGCTTTGGCGCCGGTTCGACGCAGGTTCGCTTACTCCTTGAAGCCCTTGAAACTAAGGGGCTTGTTCGCACTTTGGCGGAACCAAACCTGTCGGCTCTATCCGGTCAGGAAGCCGAATTCCTAGCTGGCGGCCAGGTGCCAATTCCGGTTCCGGCAGACGACGGGAACATCGCAATCGAGTACCGCAACTTCGGTGTTCAAGTTTTGTTTACACCGCGTGTTGTCGACGGCAATTTGATCAATCTGGAACTGGGGACGTCGGTGTCCGCTATCGACCCGAACTCTGAGTTCACAATCGCTGGTAACAACGTTCCTACATTTATCTCGCGTCAAACAAAGACAACGGTTGAAATGCGGGACGGTGAAAGCTTTGCGATTGCAGGTCTGATTCGGGACGACTTTGCAGATCTAAATAGCCAAATCCCTTGGGTCGGCGACATTCCTATACTGGGGTCATTGTTCCGAAGCGCGCAGTACCAGCGTGAGCAAACTGAGCTGGTCGTCATCGTAACGGCACATCTGGTCTCGCCTACTCGTGGTGAAGCTCTGGCTCTGCCTACCGATCGGGTTCAACCACCCAGCGAATTTGATCTGTTCATCAACGGCAGAACCGCCCGTACAACGCGTCCGGGTGCCGGTGCGGCCTCTGAAGTTGCCAAACAGGACTTCGGAAGCTCTTACGGCTACGTTCTGGATTGATAGGAGGATAGGACCAATGCAGAAGTGGATACTCACACTGAGTCTTTCGGTCGCTGTCGCCGCATGTACACGTGAGGCCGGGTACGAAGTCGACCAAGGCGCATTTGGCAATGCGACGCTCAACAACACTCAGGTCATGAATGGCGAACTATCTTTCGCTCAGATCCTGGGGCAGCGATTCGCGGCCGAAGTGCCAACGCAGATCAACTTTGCCTTCGACAGTGCACAGTTGGATGAAGCGGCGCGACGGATTCTATTGCGTCAGGCGGACTGGATCAAACAGTTCCCTGAGGCTCGGTTCCGTGTATACGGCCACACCGACAGAGTTGGATCGGCGTCTTACAACCAACGTCTGGGTCAAAGGCGCGCGAATGCTGCCGTTGCTTTCCTCACGCAACAGGGTATTTCGCGGTCACGATTGGAGGCTGTTGTTTCGTTCGGTAAAACACGCCCGCTAATCGACACGAATGAGCGGGACCGTCGGAACCGCCGTACGGTGACTGAAGTTTCTGGCCTTTCTGACGGAAATAATCAGCTGTTGGATGGAAAATACGCCGAAGTGATCTACCGCGAGTACGTCGAAAGCGCCAGACGCGAAAGCTATATCCAGCGCGATGACGTTGGCGGCGACGATAGTGAATAATACCTAGGAATTGGGCGGCATCGTCGCCCAATTCCCTACAATTGGTTCTTTTGCGCCTAAATCTTGCCTAAGTTCCAAGCCACCTTTTCAACAATTAGGTGAAGTGCGGCCCGAATTGGTCGCGACCGGGCAACAGCAAGCTGAGCCGAGCCAAACGGGTTCGGCCAGTTCGGGCGCCCTGACGACGAGGATTGTGTTAATGACAAGCGCCACGACGCAAGATGATGGGACTGCCATTCTGGCTTGCACGATCAGTCGCGACGTCCAGAATTTCGATCTGTTGATCGAGGACATGGAAGCCATTTTGGGTGAACGCTGGGGCGACCTTGGGTTCGCAGAAGCGCTTGCGTTTTTCGGCCAACCCGAAGCTGAAACCCTTGATTTCGTTGCGCTTGCCATCGACGGCGACGATGAGGACAACCTGTCCTTGATGGGTGAAATCATCACGCAGGCCAAGGAAAAGAAGATCAAGGTCGTGCTGATTGCTGAGGATGTCACTCCGGCGTCCCTGCACCAGCTGCTCCGCAAGGGCGCTGACGAATTTGTCCCCTATCCTCTTCCCGAAGGTGAGCTGAAAGAAGCCATCGACCGGATGAACAAACCTGAACCGGTTGCTGCGGCCCAGGTCGCCTCGGTTCCGGCGGTTCAGGGAGAATCAAAAGAAGCCGCGCTATTTGTTGTGCACGGTCTGGCCGGTGGCGTGGGGTCGACGACCCTGGCCGTGAACCTGGCCTGGGAACTCGCGACTGCGTCTGACAAAGATGCACCTTCGGTCTGTATCATCGACCTCGACCTGCAATATGGCAGCGTGTCAACATACTTGGATCTGCCCCGCCGGGAAACCGTGTTCGAGATGCTTTCGGATACGGCATCTATGGACGACGACGTATTCTCTCAAGCCCTTCAGACTTATGGGGAAAAGCTGAGCGTCCTGACCGCCCCCTCCGATATGGTGCCGCTGGATCTGATCACTCCGGAAGATATTGAAAAGGTTATCAATACCGCCCGCAGAAAGTTCGACTATGTGATCATCGACATGCCAAAAACTCTGGTTTTGTGGTCCGAGACGGTTTTGCAAGCCGCACATGTATATTTTGCGATGATCGAGCTAGATATGCGCTCGGCTCAAAACGCGCTGAGGCTGAAACGTGCGCTACAAGCAGAAGAGCTACCGTTCAACAAGCTTCGCTTCGCGTTGAACCGGGCTCCGAAGTTCACTGACCTGAACGGCAAAAGCCGCGTCAAGCGCATGGGCGAAAGCCTGGGCATTTCGATCGACCTGCAATTGCCCGAGGGTGGCAAACAGGTCATGCAGAGCGGCGACCATGGTTTGCCACTGGCAAAATCTGCAACCAAAAACCCGCTGCGCCGCGAAATCGCAAAACTCGCAAAGTCGCTTCACAGTTTGGGCAGCAGCGGTGCTGAGGCCGCATAGTAAATTTTCAGAGGGGTAGTCGCCGTGTTTTCCAGATACAAAAAGCAGCCCGCTGCTCAACCGGTTGAAACCGCAACTGCGCCACAGGCGGCAGCACCAGCAGCTACTGCGGAAAAAAAAGCCCCAACAGCAAATGCCGTTGCGCGCCGCCCTGTTCAAAAGAAGGCTGCAGAAGTTGCGGTCTCTGACAAGGACCGCAAGCGCAAAGAGCGACTGGGCGAAATCAAGATCGAACTACACCGCGAGCTGCTGGAGAACCTAAACCTGGCAGCGCTGGAAAGCGCTGGCGAATCCGAACTGCGCGCGGAAATCAGCGCTATTGCCAGCGAAATTCTTGAGACCCGCAATATCGTTCTGAACCGCGAGGACCGCACACAGCTTAACAAAGAGCTGTACGACGAAGTGACAGGCCTAGGGCCGCTTGAGACTTTGCTGCAAGATGACAGCGTCAACGATATTTTGGTGAACGGACCTCAGCAGATCTTCATCGAACGCTTCGGCAAGCTTGAGCTCAGCGATGTTACGTTCAAGGATGAAAAGCACCTTATGCGGATCATCGACAAAATCGTATCCGCGGTGGGGCGTCGTGTTGATGAATCTAACCCTTACGTTGACGCTCGCCTGGCCGATGGTTCGCGTTTCAACGCAATGGTGCCTCCGATTGCCGTCGACGGCTCGCTAGTTTCCATTCGTAAGTTCAAGAAAGACAAGCTGGGCATCGACGATCTTGTTAATTTCGGCGCTTTCACTGAAGAAATGGCCGCCTATCTACAGGCCGCCGTGTCCACGCGCCTGAACATCATTGTTTCAGGTGGTACGGGTTCTGGTAAAACAACCACGTTGAACGCCCTGTCCAGCTTTATCGACGATGCCGAACGCATTCTGACGATTGAGGATACGGCGGAACTACAACTGCAGCAGACCCATGTGGGCCGGATGGAAAGCCGCCCGCCTAACGTGGAAGGCAAAGGCGAGGTCAGCCCTCGCGACTGTCTGAAAAACGCCCTGCGTATGCGCCCCGACCGCATCATCGTCGGCGAAACGCGTGGCGCCGAGGTCATCGACATGCTGCAGGCAATGAACACCGGCCACGACGGTTCGATGACCACGATCCACGCCAACTCGGCCCGCGACGGGATCTCGCGTCTGGAAAACATGATTGCGATGGCAGGTATCGAAATGCCGATCAAAGCTGTCCGCAGCCAAATCTCAAGCGCTGTGAACCTGATCGTCCAGGCCAGCCGATTGCAGGACGGCTCGCGCCGCATGACATCCATCACCGAAATCACCGGGATGGAAGGTGATGTGATTTCGATGCAGGAAATCTTTAAATTCCAGCGTGTTGGCCTGACACCTGACAACAAGATCATCGGTCACTTCACTGCAACGGGCGTTCGCAGCCACTACTCCGAACGTTTCCGTCTGTGGGGCTTTGATCTGCCTCCGTCCATTTACGAACCAACCACCGTATAAGGAGGTCCGGCCATGCAACTGCCCATTGAGGCCCTTATCTATGTCGTGATCTTTGTCGCGGTACTTCTGCTGGTCGAAGGTATCTATCTCGTAGCCTTTGGCAAATCGATCAGCCTGAACAGCCGAGTAAACCGCCGTCTGGACATGCTGGACAAAGGGGTCGGACGCGAACAGGTTCTGGAACAGCTGCGCAAGGAAATGCAGCAGCATATGAAGTCGCAGAGCATCCCGCTCTATTCGCTTTTGGCCGACAAGGCGCAAAAGGCAGCAATCGCCTTCTCTCCCAAGCAACTGATCATGATTATGGCGCTAGTGTCTGGCTTCGCATACGTTGGGCTGAGCATCGGTACCGCAACGGAAACCGTACTTCGGGTCGCACTGTCAGTGGCGATCGGCGTTGGTGGAGTCTATGCTTGGGTCAACCACAAGGCCAAAAAGCGCATGGGCATGATGGAAGAGCAATTGCCCGATGCAGTCGAACTGATGGTGCGTTCGCTTCGCGTTGGTAACCCGTTTGTCTCAACGATCCAGATTGTAGCTAACGAAGTTCAAGATCCTCTCGGGACCGAATTTGGGGTCATCGCTGACGAATGTGCCTATGGACGCGACGTCGGCGAAGCCCTGAAGGATCTGGCGGAACGCCTGGATATGCAGGATCTTCGGTTCCTGTCTGTTGCTGTGGGTATCCAGCAGCAATCCGGTGGCAACCTCGCCGAAATTTTGGCTGGTCTTGCACAAGTTATTCGCGCACGTTTCCGTTTGTTCCGACGCGTGAACGCTATCACCGCCGAGGCAAAGTGGTCCGGCAAGTTCTTGTCTGGATTCCCGGTCTTCTGCTTATTATTTATTCTTGTAAACGACCCAGGATACTATGACGACGTTGTGGACCACGCTTGGTTCATACCAGCCTGTTTCTTCGTCGGAATAATGCTGTCACTGAACCTGATCGTCATGCGCGTTCTTACGAACATCAAGGTATGAGGGCTCGAGTATGGAATTTCTGACCCAAATCAACACGATCCTGACCGACAAACTGGGCCCTTTCGGACCGCTTATTGTTGTGGGCGTACTAGGACTGTTCATGGTTTTAGTGGCTTTGCCACTTATGCTGAATCAGCCGGAAGACCCACTTAAAAAGCTTCAACGCACCAATGCAGCACCGAAAGCGGGCAAGAAAGACAAAAAGGATGCCCTGCGTCAGGGAAGTCGCAACGAACAACTGCAAAAGTTTGCAACCTTTCTGGAGCCGCAAAACGAAGAAGAGCTATCTGCTATGGAGCTCAAACTGCGTCAGGCGGGTTACCACTCGAAGGACGCTGTCCGCTTCTTTCACTTCGCCCAGTTTGCACTCGGAATTATTGGCGTTTTAATTGGTGTTTCTCTGGTGACTGTCTTTGTCGGCGATCAGGAGTTCACGCCAGCACAAATGGCCATTCGCGTTCTTGTGCCTGCTTGCGCAATGTACTTCTTGCCCCGTTACTGGATCACAAGACGTGTCGCTGAACGGCAAGAGGCCATTATCGCAGGCTTCCCTGATACATTGGATTTGATGCTGGTTTGCGTCGAAGCGGGTCAGTCTCTTGATCAGGCTATTGTGCGCGTGGCAGCCGAGATGAAGGTCTCTTACCCGGACATCGCGCAAGAGTTTGAGGTTGTTGCCTACGAACTCAAAGCCGGTAAGGACCGGGACACGGTTCTGCGCGACTTTGGGACGCGCTGCGGCGTTCAGGACGTCAGCTCTTTTGTGACCGTGATGATACAGTCCGCGACCTTTGGTACGTCAATCGCTGAAGCACTTCGGGTTTATGCCAGCGAAATGCGGGATAAACGTGTGATGCGCGCCGAAGAAGCAGCCAACAAGTTGCCAACCAAAATGACACTTGCAACAATGATGCTGACGGTGCCTCCGCTGCTGGTTATTCTTGTCGGCCCCTCGGCGAAAGGCATCGCAGACTTTGCTGCCAGTGGGGGATAGATTCCCGATGAAATCAAGATTCGGGTGCATCCATTTTGGGATACGCCGTGCGTTACAGGCCGCCATGGTTTTTGCTGTGGTGGCCTCTTGCACGGAAACGGGCTTGTCAAACGACCTGGAACCTCCAGGCGTTGATCCCAAAGAACAAAGCGTGGACCCCGTGACCGTGGGGAACCGGTTGATGACTTCGGGCGAGTATGAACTTGCTCTGGCCGCCTTTACTCGCGCGGCTCTGGATCAGGGGATGACCACTCAGATCCTGACATCGATGGGAACAGCAAACCTGGGCCTGAGACGTCTGGGCCAGGCCGAAGAGCTTTTGCGCCGCGCTGTAGCGAACGAACCGGATTGGCCCGTTGCTTGGAACAATCTTGGCGTTCTATTGATGGAAAAGGGCGAATATCCTGAGGCGTCACAGATGTTTCGGCGGGCCTTCGCGCTGGACAATGGCGAAAGTGACGCAATCCTGGACAATCTGCGCTTAGCCCTCGCAAAAATGGAAAATCCTGTTAATACTGTCACGGAAAAACAAGAATATACACTGGAGCAGCAAGGCGACGGGCAATTTAAGCTGCGCAAGCTCCCGTAAAATTGGCAAGAGCAGTAAGGGACGCAAAAAATGCGCCAACAATTCTTGATTCCGACGATGGTTCTTTGCGGACTGGTCTTGTCCGCCTGTGAAAAAGAAACCGAAGAGGAGAAGGTCGAACGCACCTATCAAGAGGTGAACGTTATCGACGAAACCAACCTGAACGAGGTTCTGCTGACCGCTGCGGACCCGAATGAGGCCGTTACCTATTTCAAAGGTGCTGCCGCCAAGAACCCCGGGCGCATCGACCTTCAGCGTGGCCTTGCGATATCTCTCTCCCGCGCGAAACGCTCAACCGAAGCCGCCGCTGCGTGGAAGAAAGTCACGACCATGAAGGGCGCTTCGAACGTCGACAAGGTCGAATACGCAGGCGCCTTGGTCAAAGCCGGGGACTGGACAAATGCCAAAGCCACATTGGATTCCGTACCGCCAACTTATGAGACCTTTCAACGCTATCGCCTTGAGGCGGTTGTTGCGGATTCTAGACAAGACTGGAAGCGGGCGGATCATTTCTACGAAACGGCAGTTGGCCTGACCACGCGCCCCGGAAGCGTGATGAACAACTGGGGCTACTCCAAACTGGCACGTGGTGATTTCACCGCTGCGGAACGTCTGTTCTCGGACGCCATCCGCCAGGACAGTTCCCTTTTCACCGCGAAGAACAACTTGGTTCTGGCAAGAACTGCTCAGGGTAACTATAGCATGCCGGTTATTCCCATGACGCAGGTGGAACGGGCTATGCTGCTGAATACCATGGGCATTTCTGCGGTCAAGCAGGGTGATGTCACAACTGCGAAGAACCTGTTCCGCGAAGCCATCGCCACACACCCGCAGCATTATGAGGAAGCCGTTCGTTCGCTTCGCGCGCTCGAGGAAGCCTGATTCATGGAGATCCCAGCGACGGCGGCGGCGTGGTTTTTGCCATTTGTGCTGCCGATCTGCTTTTACGTGGCCTTCACCGATCTGCGTAGCATGCTGATCAAGAACCATGCGGTCCTGGCTTTGACAGCGGTTTTTGTCATTGTCGGCTTTTTTGTGCTTCCGCCATGGGCGACTGAATGGTCATCCTTTAGCATCGGTCCGATTGTGCTGACCTTGCCGCCCTACCTGTGGCAATTGGTGCACATCGTTGTCGTTTTGTTTCTGGGGATTCTCTTCAACGCGGCCGGCGCTATGGGAGCCGGCGATGCTAAGTTCTTGGCCGCGGCCTCAGCCTTTGTCTGGGTCGGAGACATAATCCTGGTGTCCGTCATCATGGCTTGCGCGATACTTGGCGCTTACATAACCCACAGGTTGGCGAGATACACGCGGCTAAGAACCATTGCCCCGGATTGGGAAAGCTGGGATCGGGGCAAAAAGTTTCCGATGGGATTTCCCTTTGGGGCCAGTCTGGCGATCTATTTGATATTGGGTACTGTTTCCGGTTCCTAAACTATCATCAGTCCGCCTTTTCCGCGCCTTGGTACTGACACAAATCAGGTTAAGACTTTCTGCAAGCAGCCCTGAATTGGGGCTTTTGGCGTGATTACTGGATAGACGGGCAACGCTCATGAATATGCAGACGACCTCGGTTATGGCCCCCCCTGCCCCCAAGGGCCTGGGCGAAATGAAACTGCCCATCGTTATGATGCGGGACATTCTGCTCAAAACAATGTTCCGCAAAAACGTGGATACAGTCAGTCAGGTCGCCGACGCGATTTGTCTGCCTGGCGCGGTTACGCAGGAACTGATCGACATCGCGCGCGAACAGAAACTGCTTGAGGCGACGGGTACGCTGAATGCCAACAGCGGTAACGAAATGGGCTATCAGCTTACCGATGCCGGGAAAGCCCGAGCGTTGGACGCGCTGAGCCAGTCCGAATACTTTGGCGCTATGCCAGTTCCGCTGGATGTCTATCGCGAACAGGTCAAGCGTCAGTCGATCCGGAACATTCAGGTTACCCGGGACCAGTTGACCGAAGCCATGGGCCATCTGGTTCTGCCCGACAGCCTGCTGGACCACCTGGGCCCTGCGGTCAGCGCGGGCCGATCCATCCTGATGTATGGCCCTCCGGGCAATGGTAAATCCTCGATTTCAAACGGTATTCGCGATGCTTTGGGCGACAACGTCTATGTCCCGCGGGCGATTGAATATGCGGGTCAGGTGATCACCGTTTATGACCCGATCGTACACACAGCGATTGAACAAGAAGCCGATGACCCCAACAGCCTGCGTCGCCGCAAGCGGTTCGACACGCGCTACGTCCAATGTGAACGCCCGACCGTTGTGACGGGCGGTGAACTGTCGCTCAGTATGCTGGATCTGGTCTACAACCCGACCGCGCGGACGTATCAGGCGCCGCTGCAGTTGAAATCGACCGGCGGTATCTTCATCGTGGACGACCTTGGTCGTCAGCAGGAACCGCCGCAGGCGCTGATCAACCGCTGGATTGTTCCGCTGGAAGAAAACAAGGATATTCTGGGTCTGCAGTCGGGCGAGAAATTCGAAGTTCCGTTTGATACGCTGGTCATCTTCTCGACCAACTTCCACCCGAACGAAATCTTCGACCAAGCGGCCCTGCGCCGGATCTTCTTCAAGATCAAAATTGGTGGGCCGAACCAGGAAGACTTCCTGAAAATCTTCGCTATGGTCGCCCGCAAGCGCGGCATGCCACTGGACGAAGCTGCTCTGGTGCATCTGCTGAAGGTCAAATACCCGACCATCAACAATGTTTACGCCAACTACCAGCCGATCTTCCTGATCGACCAGATGATCTCGATCTGCGAGTTCGAGGGCATCCCGTATCAGATGAGCCCTGACCTGATTGACCGGGCCTGGGCAAACATGTTCGTCAAAGACGAAGTCATCGTAAAATAACGCCGTGCCATTTCCGGGACAGGCCGGGTAGTCTGCGTCCATGACGCAGATTCCCACACGGATCACGGATTGGTTTGCCGCTAAAGGCTGGTCTATCCACCCGCACCAACAGGATATGTTCGACCGGGCGGCTGACCCGGCGACCTTGTTGATCGCTCCCACCGGGGGTGGCAAGACAATGGCCGGGTTTCTGCCCACTCTGGCCGAGCTGGCCGCTGATCTTCGACCTGGCCTGCATACGATCTATGTCTCCCCGCTCAAGGCGTTGGCCGCGGATATACGACGCAACCTGCGGGGTCCGGCAGATGAGATTGGGCTACCCATTCGCATCGAAGATCGCACGGGCGATACTTCGGCCACGCAGAAAAAACGGCAGCGGGTCGACCCTCCGCATATCCTTCTGACGACACCGGAAAGCCTGGCGTTGTTGACGTCTTACGAGGATGCCGGGCGCATGTTTGCGGATGTTCAGCGTGTCATCGTTGATGAAATTCACGCCTTGGCGGAAAGCAAGCGAGGCGACCAGTTGATGCTAGCGCTGGCGCGCCTTCAAAGCCTTTGCCCAAATCTGCGCCGCGTCGGCCTATCTGCCACGGTCGAAGACCCTCAGACCATCGCGCGGTTCCTGGCCCGCAATCCCGATCCCTGCCAGATCATTCAAGCCGATCCCGGACCCGATCCCGACATTCGCATGCTGGAAACGCAGGAAATGCCGCCCTGGTCCGGGGGCGGCGCGGCTTACTCCATCCCTGCGGTTCTGGAGCAAATCAAACAGCACAAAACCACGCTGATCTTTCACAACACCCGCGCCCAGGCCGAGATTTTCTTTCACAACCTGTGGCTCGCCAATGACGAAGCCCTACCCATCGGTATTCATCACGGCAGTCTGGACCGACAGCAGCGCGAACGCGTCGAAGCCGCGATGGTGCGCGGTGACTTGCGCGCAATTGTCTGTACCGGTTCTCTGGATCTGGGCATCGACTGGGGGGATGTGGATCTGGTGATTCAGATCGGCGCACCCAAGAACGTAAAGCGACTGGTACAAAGGATCGGTCGTGCCAATCATCGCTACAACGCACCGTCCAAAGCACTGTTGGTTCCAGCCAACCGTTTCGAAGTGGTGGAATGTATCGCAGCGCTTGAGGCCGCCAAGGCCCATGATCTGGATGGAGACCCCCGAGGCGCCGGCCCCCGGGACGTGCTGTGTCAGCACATCCTGATCGCCGCCGCCGCTGGTCCGTTCGACGCAGACGCGCTGTATGCCGAGATGACAACGGCAGGACCCTTCGCGGACCTTCGACGCGTCGAGTTCGACGCATGTTTGGATTTCTGCGCAACCGGTGGCTACGCCCTGCGGGCTTATGACCGCTGGCAGCGACTGCAACAGCGACCGGATGGCAGATGGCAACTCCGCGACCCTCGGGCAGCCACGCGCATTCGAATGAACCTGGGTACGATCCAGGACACCGACACGCTCAAGGTTCGCCTAAAGCGTAATCGCGGCGGGAAACCCCTTGGCGAGGTCGAAGAGGCCTTTGCCGCCTCTCTCACGCCCGGAGACACATTCCTGATTGGCGGTCAGATCGTGAGGTATGAGGGCCTGCGCGAAATGGTGGTCGAGGTCAGCCGCCGCGCTGACAAGAAACCCAAGATCGCCACCTTCATGGGTACCAAATTCGCCACCTCGACGCAGCTGAGCGACCGTATTCTGCGCATGTTCGCCCAACCTGACTGGCCGCAACTGCCCGCGCATACGGCTGACTGGTTGGCGCTGCAGCGGGACATGTCCCGCCTGCCACAGCGCGACCGGCTATTGATCGAGAGCTTTCCTGATAACGGGCGTGAACACCTGTGTGTTTACGGGTTTGCCGGACGCAACGCGCAACAGACGCTGGGCCTGTTGCTGACCAAACGGATGGAGGAAACCGGGCTGGCTCCGCTTGGCTTCGTGGCCACCGACTATGCCACGCTGATCTGGGGCCTGGACGCGGTGACCGACCCGCGCCCCTTGTTTCAGCGCGACGCACTACGCTCTGGGCTGGAGACATGGCTGGCGAGCAATGCGGTGATGAAACGCACCTTTCGCGCCTCGGCCACCATTGCCGGCCTGATCGAGCGCAATACGGGCGGTCAGCGCAAAAACGGACGGCAGGCAACGTTTTCCTCGGACATCCTCTACGACACGCTGCTGAAGTACGACCCAGATCACCTGTTGATGCAGATCACCCGCGAAGAAGCCATGCGCGGCCTAGTGGACTTCGGACGTATTGAGGCGATGATCGACCGGATCGGCGACCGGATTGATCTGGTGCGACTGAACCGGGTTTCGCCCTTGGCCGCCCCTTTGTTTCTTGAGGTTGGAAAGGTCCCCGTCAAAGGCGCTGCCGAAGAACGATTGCTGGCCGAAGAGAGCGCGCGCCTGCTGCAGGCGGCAGGCTTGGGCGGCGGGTAATTCCGCTTGCGCGAAACCGCAAAAAAGGCAAAGAACGGATCATGAACGAATTGCCGTTTTCCTTTGTGGGGCAAGACCTGCGCGCTTTGGGCTCTGGTGCCCTGTGGTGGCCCGGCCGATCATTGCTTTGCGTCAGCGATCTGCATCTGGGCAAATCGGAACGCATGGCACGGCGCGGCGGCCCGGCCCTGCCGCCCTACGATAGCCGAGATACCCTGACCCGGCTGTCTGCCGACATTGACAGGACCGGGGCACAAACCGTCATCTGCTTGGGCGACAGTTTTGATGATCTGGACGCTTTGGCGGCCCTTGGCACATCGGAAAAACTGACGCTGACCACTCTGCAGGCGGGGCGTCAGTGGGTCTGGATTGAAGGCAATCACGATCCGGGGCCAATCGATCTTGGGGGTACCCACCTGTCGGAATACACGGCAGGACCGTTGGTGTTCAGGCATATCGCCCTACGCGGTGCGGCAAGCGAGGTTTCGGGGCATTACCACCCCAAAACGCGGCTGAAAGCCAGTGGCCGGGTGATAACCCGCCCTGCATTCCTGCTGGACGATGCCAAGTTAATCCTACCGGCATACGGCACGTACACGGGCGGTTTGCTGACCTCGGACACTACTCTGAACCAACTTATGAACGACGGGGCAATGGCCATCCTGACCGGCCCGCATCCGCATATCATCCCAATGCCGCGCTAGGATCAAATTACGCCGTCTTCTTCAAGCTGCGGCTTGTACTTCCGGCTGATGGGAACAAGGTCCCCGTTCACAAGTTTCAGGTAGGATCTATCAGCCACCTTTTCGGTCCCTGCGACGGCGTCTTTAACAACCCAATGGGATCGGTGTGCGCAGTGTCCGAGCATGGGTTCCATCTCGGCAACAGCATCGGTCAGACGGGATCGGATTGTGAACGTACCTTCGGACGTAACCACATCCACATAGTGGTTGCGCGATGTCAGGCGATAGATTTGCCCCTGAAACGAGTCCGGCAACCGTCGCACAAGGCGTGGAGCCGGCGGCTGAATGGGTGCTGGCTTGCTTCGCGGCTCCACTCGGCAAGTCAAAACCAGACCGGCAGTGAACAATGTGCTGTACCCCACGATGCGCGCGACATCCGGCCCTGATTGGCCACCAATAGAAAACAGGACGTGCGCCAGTACCCAAAGCGATGGGATGAACAACAACAGGACGAACACAGCGTACATCAAATCGCGTATCGGAAGGTTAGCGATGGCCTTGCTGTCATGGATAAGTCTACGAGCCAACCACGTCGCGCTTAAAGCGATGCCTATCACCCCCACCCAGAACACAAAGGACAGGACAAAAGGTAAATCCGCCATAAGAAAAGGCGGGAAGGCGTAGGCCAACATTGGAAGGAAAACGAGACCAGCCACCACACGCTGGGGAGTCAACGGACTAAAAATCTGTTTTAGCTTTGACGACATACCAAACTGAACGCCACACCTAGGGGCCCAGCCAAACGCCCCGATTAACCTACGGATACGCACTGTAACCAGCTGGGAAACCAGCGCTATCACGCGGCACGCAGACATTCAAACTCTAACAGAGGGGAAATTTTCGGCGAGTTCGTCACCCTCGCCTACACGCGTGCTTCGGCGGCACGAAAGTGGTTGGGGCACGAATTCGCGCCCCAACCAAACAAATCAGGCGGTCAGTCCTTCGGGCTCTGGCAGCCCGTTTGATCGACAGCACGCTGTCAGAGTATTGGCCAACAGGCACGCAATGGTCATTGGGCCAACACCACCTGGAACGGGTGTGATCGCACCGGCACGCTCGGCCGCGCTGGCGTAGTCTACGTCGCCGACCAGCTTGTTCTTGCCGTCGCGCTCAATCCGGTTGATCCCGACGTCGATCACGGTTGCGCCTTCCTTGATCCAGTCGCCGGGCACCATCTCGGGGCGGCCAACGGCGGCCACGACGATGTCGGCACGGCGCACCACGTCGGGCAAGTCTTTGGTGCGGCTGTGGGCAATGGTTACGGTGCAGCTGTCACCCAGCAGCAGTTGAGCCATCGGCTTCCCTACAATATTCGAGCGACCGATCACGACGGCATCCATTCCTGAAAGTGAGCCGTGATAGTCGCGCAGCATCATCAGACAGCCCAACGGAGTGCAAGGAACCATCGACTTCTGACCAGTGCCCAGCAGGCCCACGTTCGAAATATGGAATCCGTCAACATCTTTGGCCGGATCAATCGAGTTGATCACCAGATCTTCGTTCAGGTGCTTGGGCAACGGCAGCTGGACCAGAATGCCATGAACGGCGGGATCGTTGTTCAGCTTGTCGATCAGGGCCAGCAGGTCGTCTTCGGACGTGTCCGCGTCCAGCTTGTGCTCGTACGAGTTCATGCCGACCTCAACGGTCTGCTTGCCCTTCGAGCGCACGTAAACCTGGCTGGCCGGGTCTTCGCCCACCAGAACCACGGCCAGACCGGGGGTGATGCCGTTTTCCTCTTTCAGCTTTGCCACCTGATCGGCCACTTGGGCGCGAACCTTAGCCGCAAAGGCCTTACCGTCGATAACCTGCGCTACCATCCTTTGATCCCTTCTTTCAAAAAACGGATCGGGCGCAGAAAGCGCCCGTGTCTTTAGTCGGGGCCGAGCACGCGTTCTTCGCGGGCAATCGACCAGTCTATCAAGATGCGCCAGAGTTTCTCGGCAAGATCAGGGTCCATACCCAACTCGTCAGAACTCTTGCGCACGCGCTGCACCACGTCTTCGACACGATCCGGGATGCGGGCGGGCAGCCCCTCGCCGGGTTTCAGCTGCGACGCACGGTCAATGTAACTTGCACGCGTCACCAACAGTTCGATCAGTTGGCGGTCCAGCTTGTCGATCTGAGGCCGCAATTCCTGCATCGAGTGACAGTCTTGCGGCGGTATCAGAGTGGGCATTTTCTTCTCCTCACGGCCCGGGATATCCCCGGACCACGAGATGTATCATTCGGGCGCTTAGAACAAGCCCTCGATCTCACCTGCGTCATTGAGGCAGATGGTTTCAGCCGCCGGTTTGCGCGGCAGACCCGGCATGGTCATGATCTCACCGCAGACAACCACGATGAAACCGGCACCGGCGGAAAGGCGAACCTCTCGCACAGGGACCGAGTGGCCGGTGGGCGCGCCGCGCAGGGTTGGGTCGGTCGAGAACGAGTATTGGGTTTTCGCCATGCAGACCGGAAGGTTGCCGTAGCCTGCTGCTTCCCATTCCTTCAACTGGTTGCGGATTTTGTTGTCGGCCAGAACTTCGTCAGCACGGTAGATGCGCTTGGCGATGGTTTCGATCTTTTCGAACAGCGGCATTTCGTCAGGGTAGATCGGCGAGAAGTTCGCGCTGCCACCTTCGACGATTTCGACAACCTTTTCGGCCAGAGGCGCAGAGCCATCCGAACCCAGTTCCCAGTGACGCGACAGGATCGCTTCGACGCCGTGCTCACCACAATAGTCTTTGACCGCCTGAACTTCGTCGTCGGTGTCGGTGACGAAGTGGTTGATCGCGACA
This sequence comes from Ruegeria arenilitoris, assembly GCF_013035315.1. GTDB lineage: Bacteria > Pseudomonadota > Alphaproteobacteria > Rhodobacterales > Rhodobacteraceae > Ruegeria > Ruegeria arenilitoris_D. The sequence continues at coordinate 335,684 of NZ_WQHP01000003.1, forward strand.
ACGACCGGTACACCGAACGACTTCACGTTCTCGATATGACGGCCCAGGTTTGCGCAGCCCGCTTTAACTGCGTCGACGTTTTCCGCGCCCAGATCAGCCTTGGCCACGCCGCCGTTCATCTTCATCGCGCGCACAGTAGCAACCAGCACCACTGCCGACGGAGCAATGCCTGCCTTGCGGCATTTGATGTTCATGAACTTCTCGGCGCCCAGATCGGCACCAAAGCCCGCTTCGGTCACGACATAGTCGGCAACTTTCAGAGCGGTCTTGGTCGCGATGACCGAGTTACAGCCGTGTGCGATGTTCGCAAACGGGCCGCCGTGGACAAATGCCGGGTTGTTTTCCAGCGTCTGCACCAGGTTCGGCTGCATGGCGTCTTTCAGCAGAACGGTCATTGCGCCTTCGGCTTTGATGTCGCGGCAATAAACCGGGGACTTGTCGCGACGGTAGGCCACGATGATGTCGCCCAGACGCTTTTCCAGGTCTTTCAGGTCGGTCGCCAGGCACAGGATCGCCATAACCTCGGACGCCACAGTGATGTCAAAGCCTGCTTCGCGCGGGAAACCGTTGGAGACGCCGCCAAGCGAGGCGGTGATCTGACGCAGAGCGCGGTCGTTCATGTCGACCACACGACGCCATGCAACGCGGCGGATGTCGATGTCGCACTCGTTGCCCCAGTAGATGTGGTTGTCGATCATTGCCGACAGCAGCGAGTGCGCCGAAGTGATGGCGTGGAAGTCACCGGTAAAGTGCAGGTTCATTTCTTCCATCGGAACAACCTGCGCGTAACCGCCACCTGCAGCGCCGCCCTTCATGCCGAAGTTCGGGCCAAGCGAGGCTTCGCGGATACAGATCATCGCGTTCTTACCGATGCGGTTCAGGCCGTCACCCAGACCAACGGTGGTCGTGGTTTTGCCTTCACCCGCCGGGGTCGGGTTGATCGCGGTGACAAGGATCAGTTTGCCGTCTTCGCGGTCCTGAACCGAGTTGATGAAGTCCTGACAGACCTTCGCTTTGTCGTGGCCATAGGGCAGCAGATCATCGCTGGAGATACCAAGCTTGGCGCCGATCTCCTGAATCGGCTTCTTGTTCGCTTCACGCGCGATTTCGATGTCGGATTTATAGCTCATTGGGCAAGATCCCTGGTTGAATTCCTTGCAAATCGGCACAGCTAGGCCGGTGCTGGTCAATCCATACCGTTGTGCACAATCGCGATGGATAGAGATTCCGACATAATCATGCCGTGAAACGGCGTAGCGTCATTTCACCGGTTTCAAATCGGAAACACTTGACATTTATGGTGCCCATGCTCGTTGATCCGGCACGAACAGGGTCATCCGGTCACCCAATCGCAGCTGTCCGGGGCGTTCTACCCAGGCTGTTACACCCCGGCGCCCTTGCGCGGCAGGCTTGAACGCAGCGCCATATCCCGGTTGGTCCGCCTCGATCTCGCGGCCCGGAAGGACGCAGGGCCGGTTCTCCATATCCACTGTGATCGTTGCGCCGTCAGGGGCCTGCAGTCGCGAGGACGGCGGAATATGGGTAAAGTCAGGGATGCCGCGCAAAAGGATACTGACGCCGAGAAACGCGGGGTCCAAGCGATCCATCCCCATCTCTTTTGCTGTGGCACCCATTTCTTCGGCGGACAGAACCGACAGCTGACGCACGTTTCGTATCTCGGTGCCTTCAGGGTACAGGTTCTTTACGCGAACACATGAGGCTCGGTTTTCGCCTTCGTGCCGCTCGCCTTTTCCTCCGGCGAAACCCAAATCCAGCACATCAACCGCTTGGGCCCGGATCGAACCGCCCACGGGCACGTGGCCCAGCCAGACAACTTCTCCGGTGAATTCAGTTTCGCGCAACACTGGCATTGGGCCGCCCCTTAGTTCAGCAAATCTTCAATCCCGCACTAGAAGGCAGACCAAACAGAATGAAAAGAAAAAAGACCCGGGACTATGCCCGGGTCTGATTGATTTATGCCGATGGTTCCGGCTCCATCCCACCGTCGGGTGCGGTTTTCTTGACCTTGGTCTTCGGAATGGCCGTGACACTGGGCGCGCTACCCTCATCGGGCTTGTCGCCTTCGTCATCGCCTTCGTTTGGCGACTCACCATTCATCACGCGCTTGATCTCATCCCCGGTCAGGGTCTCATACTCCAGCAAACCTTGCGCCAGACGCTCCCATTCCTCGTTCTTGTCGGTCAGGATCTGGTGCGCACGCTCGTAACCCTGCTGGATCAGACGCTTTACCTCTTCCTCGATCAGCTCTTTTGTATGGGCCGAGACCGAGAACCCGGCGGTGTTGCCCTGATAGCCTTCATGGGCTTCGGCATAGTCGATATTGCCGACCTTGTCGGACATGCCCCAGCGCATCACCATGGCACGTGCCAGCTGGCTGGCCTGCATGATGTCACCGGCGGGGCCGTTCGAGACGTGATCTTCGCCATACTTGATGACCTCTGCAGCCTTACCAGCCATTGTCATCGCCAGCTTCTGCTCGCACTCATCACGGTGATAGTTCAGGCGGTCCATCTCGGGCAGTGAAACAACCATACCCAGCGCGCCACCGCGCGGGATTATCGTTGCCTTATAGACCGGATCGCACAGAGGCAGCTCCAGACCGACCACGGCGTGACCGGCCTCGTGATAGGCGGTCTTTTCCTTTTGATCCTGAGTCAGCACCATCGAGCGGCGCTCGGCCCCCATCATCACCTTGTCCTTGGCGTTCTCAAAGTCTTCCATGGTGACAAAGCGGCGGCCAACGCGGGCAGCCATCAGCGCAGCCTCGTTAACAAGGTTCGCCAGATCGGCACCCGAGAAGCCCGGCGTACCGCGCGCGATGATGCGCAGATCGACGTCAGGGCCTAGGGGTGTCTTGCGCGCGTGCACGCCCAAAATCTTCTCACGGCCTTTGATGTCTGGGTTGCCAACGGTCACGTTCCGGTCAAACCGGCCCGGACGCAGCAGAGCGGGGTCCAGAACGTCCTTACGGTTGGTGGCCGCGAGGATGATCACGCCTTCATTGGCCTCGAACCCGTCCATCTCGACCAGCAACTGGTTGAGGGTCTGTTCGCGTTCGTCGTTACCGCCGCCGTAACCGGCACCACGATGGCGACCTACGGCGTCAATCTCGTCGATGAACACGATACAAGGCGCGTTCTTCTTGGCCTGTTCGAACATGTCGCGCACGCGGCTCGCACCAACACCCACGAACATCTCAACAAAGTCAGAGCCCGAGATGGTAAAGAACGGCACACCCGCCTCACCCGCAATCGCGCGGGCCAGCAGCGTCTTACCGGTACCCGGAGGGCCAACCAGCAGAGCACCTTTTGGAATCTTGCCGCCCAGACGCGAGAATTTCTGCGGGTTGCGCAGGAATTCAACGATCTCTTCCAGCTCTTCCTTGGCCTCGTCTATGCCCGCCACGTCGTCAAAGGTTACGCGGCCATGCTTTTCGGTCAGCATCTTGGCCTTGGATTTACCAAAGCCCATCGCGCCGCCTTTGCCGCCGCCTTGCATCCGATTCATGAAATAGACCCAGACGCCGATCAGCAGCAGGAACGGCAACAGGGTGATCAGGAAGGATTGGAAACCCGACTGCTGCTGCTTTTCAGCACGAACGGGGATGTTCTCGTCGATCAGCAGTTTGGTGACTTCGGCGTCACCGGGTTTGATCGTCGTATAGTTCGCGCCGCTTTGGGTGGTATAGCGAATCTGTTCGCCATCCAGCGTCACGTTCTTGACTTCGCCCGCTTCAACCGCGGTGACAAAATCGGAATAGGTTCTTTCATTGCTCTGAAGCGTTCCGCCTGGTCCGCTGAACAAATTGAACAGTGCAAGGATCAGCAAAAACAGAACGACCCAGAAGGCGATGTTACGAGCGTTGCCCAAGGAAAATCTCCCAAAAGATTTCGGCAGGTGGGGATCTGCCGGGTTGCTCTTTAAAATAGAGATGATTCAAGCAGGTTCAATGCGATAAAAAAGAAGAGTGAAACTGAGGCCAGTCTGGGGCCAATTCTACGTGCCATCCGTTGGAAAAACCAGCATTTGGGGCCGCAACCAACTCATCAGCCACCCAAACGGCGGGTGAGGCCAGAAAAACTTGTCTTGGTTTGCCCAAGTTTCGCCAGTCTGGCACCTGCGGCAAGCCCGCTTCGCCAAGCGCGCGGATTTGCGCATCAGCGACCAACGGCCCCGTCACGATCCAGCGGTTGTCCCACTTCTGGCCTGGGCGCGCAATTTTACCCTGGACGGCGTTTAGCTCTCTGCAAATCCACATCTTATTGCCCTGAGGCACCAACAGGCAGCCACCGATTGAGGTTGCAGTTCCCCTGTCGATAGCCTGAACGGCCTGGTCGACTGCGCTCTGACGGGGCGGATACCCTCGCCCCGCGATCCATCCGATACTGCCGACCACCAGCCTGCGCTTGATTTCTTGGGGCAGCGTTTGGAAGGCGGCTCGATCCAAGCAGATGTCCCCGGCATCCACCTGCGCCATCGAACGGGCAGATTCTTGCGCAAAAACCTCCAAAGCCTCACGCGCTTGGGTCAGGTTTTCTGCTACACGTGTCAACGAATGCGCCGTGATGCCAAAGTCCTTGAGGTCAGACAACGCTTGCCGCGCCTTGATCCGGTCAAACCGAATGTCCTGATTCGAGGGGTCCTCGACCCACTCAACCCCCTGCTCCGTCAGATACGTGCGCAAGTCACGGCGAGTCACGCCAAGCATAGGCCGAAGCAGCGTCAGCCCGTCCCGCAATCGCTTCCCCCGCATTCCGGACAGTCCAGTGACACCAGCGGAGCGGCCAAGGCGCATCAGGAACGTCTCGGCCTGATCGTCGGCGGTATGGCCAAGCGCAACTGCGTTGATGGCGTGGCCGCGGGCCCAATCGGACAATAGCCTATACCGCGCCTGCCGCGCCTGGTCCTGCAGGTTGCCGTCACCATCCCACCCCGTCCAGACAAGCGTTTCATGCGGAATGCCCAGACGCCCCGCAAGGGCGCTGACGTATTGCGCTTCGTCCGCCGCTCCGGGGCGCAGCCCGTGATCGACGGTGGCCGCGAACAGTGCCACCTGTTCCCTTTGGGCGATCTCGCCCATCAACAAAAGCAACGCAACTGAATCGCCGCCGCCTGAAACGGCGACGCCCAGTCGCGCCGGTAAGACTTTAGGTAAACGCGCCCGAATCTCAGCGCGCAATCTCTCCGCCTGTTCGGTCAAGAACAGCCCAGGCTTGCCATTTCCTGAGTGGCATTTGTTGCCGAGGCCGATCCCGGGAACCGCACGCCCACTTCGCTCAGAGTGATGCAGGCCTGATCGGTTTGACCCAGACGCCCCAGGGCCGAACCCAGTTGGAACAGCGCCTCGGGGGCGAATGTTCCCTCGGAGTCGCCGGTAAAGCTGGCCAGGAACGCCCGCGCAGCCTCGCGCGTGTCACCGAGGCCTACCAGGGCTTGACCGCGTTTCAGGTTGGCTTCCGGGGCCAGCGGGCTGCCGGGATACGAGGTTTCGAAGGTTGCGAATTGTTCGGCCGCAGCTTGGAAATTGCCATCCGCCAAGGCCTGAGACGCGGTGTCAAAATCGGCTCTTTCTCCGACAGCCAGTTCACCTTGTTCGATCTGCGCAGGTTCTGCCGGAGCAATCGTCGCAGGCGCCGCCGCCGCGATGTCGCTGTCGCCGCCGAGGGTCGAGGTCTCACCCAAGGTGCTGAGATCGCCGCCTTCCAATTCGACCAACCGGAACTCAAGGTCGCCGATGCGGTTGGTCCCGTCGGTGACGATATTCTGCACCCGCTGGTTCAACTGCTCGGTCTGGCGGGTCAGGCGCTGCAGCTCGGCTTCGATTGCGTCGACACGCTCGAGAACGGAACTGCCAGCCAGATTGGGGGCTGGCGTACCAGTGGTCGAGAATTCACGCTTTAAACGCTGAATTTCAACGTGCAGGACCGTCAGTTCCTGACGAATATCTGCCAGCGTTTGCTGATCCTGTGCATTTGCCACGCCAGCGGTCGCCACGACTGCCGCCAGAACCCATCCTGCAACTCGCATCATATTACCCCAAAGTTGAACCGGTCAGCACCGTCACCGCGCGGCGGTTTTTGGAATAGCAGTCCTCGGTGCTGCAAATCTCGATCGGGCGCTCCTTGCCATAGCTGACAGTGGTCAGGCGGTTGCCCGCAACGCCACGAGAAATCAGAAACTCTCGCGCAGCATTCGCCCGCTTGGCCCCAAGGCCCAGGTTGTATTCGCGGGTGCCCTGTTCGTCAGCATGGCCTTCGATGGTGGCTACGAAATCCGGGTTGGCCAACAGCCAGTCGGCCTGCCCCTGAAGTACCGTTTGAGCCTGCGGGCTAAGGGTCGACTGATCCACTGCAAACAACACACGGTCACCGACGGTTTGCTGGAAATACGCAGGCGAGCGCGGATCGCTGGGTGAACCCGGCACGATCGAGCCGTTTCCGCCCGCTCCACCGCCCAGCCCCGAAGGGTCGTTGTTGGTACAGGCGGCCATTACGCCCAGCGCGCCCAATGCTATGACTTTGCCCAATACATTCATTTCAGGTGCCTCGTGGTTTTATCGCTTTATTGCCGTCTTCGTTATCACAGTGCAGGAAATTTGTGAACTTTTCCAATCCCCTGCCCCAATCAATTCTGCAGCGGTCCCCAGGATGGGTCACTGCCCCCGTCCGGTGTCCGCACCGGGCGCAGGTTACGGCCCGAGATATCAACCGAATACAGTGTCGCCCGACCGCTTGCCCCCTGTGTTTCGCGGGTGAACATAATAACGCGACCGTTCGGTGACCAGGTCGGTCCTTCGTCCAGGAAGGATGAGGTCAGCAGGCGCTCTTCGCTGCCATCCGTGCGCATGACACCGATATGGAAGCGGCCCTTGTTTTGCTTGGTGAACGCGACCAAATCTCCGCGCGGTGACCAGACCGGGGTGCCATAGCGCCCCTGACCAAAGCTAATACGCGTCGCCTCGCCCCCGTTTGCGGGCATGATGTACAGCTGCGGCGTGCCCGAGCGGTCACTTTCGAACACGATTTGCGAGCCGTCCGGCGAATAGCTGGGCGCGGTTTCGATCGCGGGTGTGTTTGTCAGGCGCACACTTTGACCCGAGGCCAGATCCATCTTCCACAGGTCGGTGTTGCCGCCCTCAATCAACGAATAGACGATTGATTGGCCATCTGGCGAAAAACGCGGAGAGAAGCTCATGGTGCCGCCCTGCGTGTTCAACTCAGTCCGCCGCACGCGGTCGACGTCCAGAACATAAATCCGCGGCTGGCCGGTCTCGTAACTGGTATAGAGCAAGCGATCGCCGGTCGGCGAAAAGCGCGGGGCCAGAACAATGGCCGAGCTGTCGGTCAGGTACTGAACATTAGCCCCGTCATAATCCATGATCGCCAAGCGTTTCAGACGCTGATCCTTGGGCCCGCTTTCCGAAACGAATGCAACGCGGCTGTCAAAATACCCGCCTTCGCCTGTCACCCGACTATAGACCTGATCGGCCACTTTATGCGCCATGCGGCGCCAACCATCAGTCGTGCCTGAAAACTGCAGGCCGTTGCCCAACTCTTGCCCGGAAAACACGTCCCAGACCCGAAACTGAACGGTCAGCCGTTTGCCAGAGACGCTCACGGCCCCGGTCACCAAAGCCTCGGCATTGATCGCTTTCCAGTCCGCGAACTGCACGGGTGCTTCAAAGCTGCTGACCCGGCTGATGAACGCATCCGACGAGATTTCGCGAAACAACCCGGTGCCGGTGAGATCCGCCGCGATCACCCGCGAGATGTCATTGGCGTATTGCGCAGCGGCCTGTCCGTTCGGTACGAAGTTCGGCACCGCAAACGGCAAGGGTTCGATGATCCCCTGATCCAGTTCCAGACGCAGCGGTCCGTTTTGGGCATGCACCGGCACTGCCAATAGGGTCAGGCCAAGCAACAGGCTGGTCAGAAATCTCATCATTTGATCCGCATCCTCTCGGGATTGAATGTAATCTCAATATCCCGCCATTGATCATATTTGTCAGTAGGCAGGGTGTATCCTTTGGCCCCACAGCGCAAAATCGCTCGCCGGGCGGCCTCATAGGCCTGGTTGGCCGACGTCGCTGTCCCGCCGGAACTGTCAAGCATCCGCAGGCTGCCGCCAATCACTTTGCCGTCCGGGGTCAGCGAGAAGCCAACCACCACAACCGTTTGCAAAGCGTCTGTCGACAATGAGCCGACGTTCCAGCACTTGGATACGGCCAACCGCATGGCGTCCTTTTCGCCGGCGGTTAATGGTGGGCCAGACGGCTCATTGCCCTGTGCCAGAGCTTTGGTTAGCGCATCTTCAATAGCAGCCTCACTACTGGATTCGGGCTGCGTCGGCGTCGGCTCTTCAACTTCGGCCACTTCGGGCTCTGCTGGTGGGGTCGGTCGGCTCGGGCGTAGTGGCGGGCGAGGAGAGCTACGCGGCGCGTATTCCTTGGCCTCTTCCGCCTCAGTCACAATTTCATCGGTGGCCTCTTCAGGCGCAGTCTGGTCTTGCTGCTCTTGTTGGGTCTCGGCCCCCTCATCCAGCGAAACGGCCGGGGTTTCGATGTCGTCCGGCGCAGCCTCCGGCGGTGGCGGCGCAACAGGTTCCGGCGCGACCTTGTCGGCAGGGCGCGGCTGCGCCTCGGGACCTGGCGGCACGGGCAAGAGGGTGGCTTCGGGCTCAGGGGCCTCAAGTTCAGGGGGCTGTTCGATCTCGATCGGCTCAGGCGGTGGAGCCAGCAGTTCGGGCTGAAGCTCTGGCTCTGGTTCGGTCGGTTCGGAAACTTCCGGGGTCGGAGGCTCTTCCTCGACCGGGTCTGGCGTGGGCACGTCTTCTGTGGGTGCTTCGGGTTGCTGCAGGGCTGCAGGCGTCGGCACTTCAGGAGCCTCCCGCTGCGCGGTCATTGCCGCAAACTGCTCGGCCGAAATGACCGAGACATCCTGAACAGGCATAGGCAAGGGTTCGGACCGGAAGGTGCCGCCAAACAGAGCCCAGGAAATCAAACTGACATGGGCTATTGCCGAGATCTTGGTGCCGGTATCCACCGCGCGGCCTCACTCTCCACCTTCGTCCAGCGCGGGGCCGCCGGTATCTGTCACAAGCCCCACATTGGAAAACCCACCCGCATTCAGCGCGCCCATGACCTGCATCACCTGCGCATAGGGGATCGCACCATCGGCACGCAGGAACACGCGGTCACTACTCCGCTCTGCCGCAATAGCACGCAGTTTACCAATCAACTCTTCGCGCGCGACGTCTGTCGTCTGGATTTGAACCCGTCCATCTGCGGTCATTGTCACTGTCAGCGGCTCTTCATTATCGCCTGGCAACGCACTTGCAGCGGTCTTTGGCAGGTCCACCGGAACACCAACGGTCAGCAACGGCGCGGCAACCATAAAGATAATCAGCAACACCAGCATGACATCCACAAAAGGCGTCACGTTGATCTCGGCCATCGGCTGCGCGCGACCGCGACGGCGACCGCGCCTGCGTCCGTTTCCGCCTCCGTTCTGCTGAACCGCCGCGCCCATTTTAGCTGTCCAATTGACGCGACAGGATGGTGGCGAATTCGTCGGCAAAGGCCTCATAGCCGCCGACGATCCGGTCACTGTCCGCGCTGAGCTTATTGTAGAAAATCACCGCCGGGATCGCCGCCAACAAGCCCAGACCCGTGGCCAGCAGAGCCTCGGCGATACCGGGTGCCACAACGGCCAGGTTGGTGTTCTGCTGCTCGGCAATCTCGATAAAGGCGTTCATGATGCCCCAGACAGTGCCGAACAGCCCGATAAACGGCGCGGTCGAGCCGACTGTGGCCAGAATAGACAGGCCTTTTTGAAGCCCCTCAGCCTCTTTCGCGATCGCCACGTCCATTGAACGGTCGATCCGCGCGGTCGCCCCGGCGATCAGCCCGCCATCCGAGCGATGAGAGCGGCGCCACTCGATCATACCGGCGGCGAAGATCTTTTCCGAACTGCCGTCAGGTTGGGCGCCCATCTGTTCGAACAGCTCATCCAAAGGGTTGCCGGACCAGAAAGACTCGTCAAACGCCTGCGCCTCGCGGCGGGCGGCGCGGTAGTTGATCAGCTTCTGAATGATAATCGCCCAGGACCAGATGGATGCGCCGATCAGCATCAACATCACCAGTTTGACGATAAAGGTCGCGCGGGCATACAGCCCCCACATGGAGAAATCGATCTCCTGCGCCAGCGCCAGCGTTTCAGCTTCCATGAACCTGCTCTTTGTTTTTTGCCTGACGGCCGTTTATTTGGCCTTGTTTTGCCAAACGCTAACGCAGTTGGTCACGAAAAGCCAACATAACCACCCCAGACCGACAAATTGTTACATCAATGCGCGAATCTCTGCCGGAAGGCGCACCGGTTTGCCTTCTTGGTTCATGCAGACGGCGGTCACCGAAGCACGAAAAACCTCGGTCTCTCCACGTTTGACCAGCTGCCCCATCGTGAGCCGCACGCCCGAAATGGATGACACCCAGGATTCAACGATCAGCTCATCGTCGAACTTTGCCGGCGTCAGATAATCGGCCTCGATCCGTCGGATAACCCAGACGATCCCACCATCGCGCATGGCGTTCTGATCATTGCCCAGACCACGGACATAGTCTGACCGCGCGCGTTCGATGTATTTCAGATAGTTCGCGTGATAGACCACCCCACCCATATCCGTGTCTTCATAATAGACCCGGATCGGAAAGATGTGTTTGTGGGGCGCGTCCGCGGTGTTGGCCATTGTGTCAGGTCCGGTCCTTCTCGAGGGCGCCTTCAAATCTGGCGCTTGGTACGTCCTTCTGTCAAACAGATGCATTGTTGATGCGAGTCCTGCAATCCCTTCGCGCGGGCATTTTGCATGACCCCAGATGTAAAGTGTCGAATTTCAACGATTTGCCGTCTAATCTTTCCGACAACCCGCGTGAATCCGACAGGAGTTTCAATGGCTAAGCCACAACAGGAAGAAAGGAAGCGCACTCTTCCGATCCTTCAGGGCGTTCTGCCGTTCAACCGCGCGACTTTGCCCGCCGAGGTTTTGGCGGGCCTCACCTTTGCCTGCCTCGCGATCCCCGAGGTCATGGGCTACACGAAGATCGCGGGCACGCCGGTGGTCACGGGCCTTTATACGATCCTTATCCCCATGGCCCTGTTCGCCCTGTTCGGATCGTCTCGGCATCTGGTTGTGGGGGCGGATTCTGCCACCGCAGCGATCACCGCTTCGGCCCTTGCGGGTATGGCCGTTTCGGGATCCTCCGAGTATCTTGCCCTGGCATCCCTGCTGGCGCTGATGGCAGCGGTTCTACTGATTGCTGCGCGGGTCATCGGGCTTGGGTTTCTGGCGGATTTCCTGTCACGGACCGTACTTGTTGGGTTTCTGACGGGTGTCGGAATTCAGGTCGCAACCGGCGAGATCCCCGGTTTGCTGGGCATCCAAAGCGATGGACACGGAACGATTGCCAAACTGCAGGCAACATTTCAAAACATCGGCCAGACCAGTTGGCCCACATTGGGCGTGTCACTGGCGGTCCTCTTGGTGGTGGTTGGATGCAGAAGGCTATCACCAAAACTGCCCGGCCCTCTATTCGCGATACTGGGCGTTATCCTGTGCAGCTGGGCCTTTACGTTCAGCGCGTCCGGCATCGCGGTTTTAGGTCCGGTTCCCGGCGGCTTGCCCGCCCTGTCGATCCCCAATGTCGATTGGAGCTGGACGCTGTTCAAACAATTGCTGCCAACAGCCTTGTCGATCTTTGTCGTGATCCTGGCCCAAAGCGCTGCAACCTCGCGTGCATATGCGGCCCGATATGATGAGAAGTTCAGCGAGAATACTGACCTCGTTGGGTTGGGCCTTGCCAATCTTGGCGCAGCCTTTTCAGGCACCTTTGTTGTTAACGGCAGCCCGACAAAGACCGAAATGGTAGCCAGCGCTGGCGGGCGCAGCCAAATTGCCCAACTGACAACCGTCGCGATTGTACTGGTGGTCATTTTGTTCCTGACAGGCCCCTTGGCCTATCTGCCAAACGCGGCCTTGTCCGCGGTCGTTTTCTTGATCGGTCTGAAGCTGATCGACCTGAAGGGTCTGACCGCCATCTACAAACAAGCGCGGTCCGAATTCTGGATCGCTGTGGCCACGGCGGCCGTCGTTGTCTTTGTGGGTGTCGAACAAGGCATCATCTTTGCCATGGTCCTGTCCCTGATCGACCACACGCGCCGGGGATACCGCCCCAAAAACGCAGTGATCGTCAGAACTGCAGGCGGCGGTTGGCACTCCAAGCCTGTCTCAAGCCCCAGCCAGTTCGAACCCGGCCTTGTGATTTATCGCTTTTCACACAGCCTGTATTACGCAAACACGCAACGGCTTTCAGATGAAATTGCAGAACTCACGACAGACCAAGAGACCCCGGTTCAATGGTTCTGCATTGAGGCTACTGCCATCGATGATGTCGATTTCACCGCAGGTTACACCCTGCGCAACGTTCTCAAACTGCTGAAGGACAAGAACATCAAGCTGGTCTTCCTCATGGTCGAACCGCATGTGCGATCAGAACTGGACCGGTACGGCGTGACAGATCTGGTCGGCGAGGACGCCTTTTTCCACACCGGAGAAGATTTGCTGGACGCATACAAACGCAGCACCTCATCCGGATCGTGAACGCACCCGGATCACTGCGGCTGCTGCAGGCGGGCAAACAAGCGCAGCGCATGCGCCGGATCCTGAGCAGAGCCAGGCAACACCGGATCATAGGCCACGCGGATCAGCCCGGCAATGTCCGGACGCAGTATGGTTGAATCCCCAGCAACCGCCAAAGGGGACTGCGTTCGGAACGCCGTGTCCGACCACAACAGGATTGTCTGCACGACCTGACTAAGCGCCAGCGTCTCGGCCGGAACCTTCGATAGTTCTTTGTCCATCCGCAAGAACACAAAGGCCGCTCGGATCGCACCGTCCTCTTCGAACCGGAACACGCGGTACTGGTTGGCATCCGCTGCGATAAGTCGATCAACCAACGGACCAAGATCAGGGATCAGCCGATCCAGATCGGGGACCTCCAACAGTTCTTTCCAATCCCTGAAGAAAAACACCATGCAGTTTGCACCCAGTTCCGGGTCGGTTTCGGCCATCTTGTGATCTGCGAGGCTCACAACAGCTTCAAACGCACCTTTTACGGTCGCAAGCGTCTCATCTTCGACGCCAAAGACGATGGGCACGATGGGCCGGCCCCAACGGGCAAACAGAAACTCGCCGCTTTCGCGGGTGAACAGGGCCTCGATTTCGTCCGGATTCACGCGCAGTCCTTCATCGTTTTTCAGCTTCTTCGACCGCAGGCATAAAATCTAAGCCGCGCAGCTTCAACCAAACAGATCGCTTTGGCCCTTTGGCGCAGCCATACCCAGATGCGTCCAGGCCTTCTGTGCCAACATCCTTCCGCGTGGAGTGCGCTGAATCAGACCTTGCTGCAGCAAATATGGCTCGATCACTTCTTCTAGCGAGTCCCGGCTTTCCGACAGAGCAGCCGACAGCGTTTCGATCCCAACCGGACCTCCTGCATAGTTCTCGGCGATCAGCTTCAAGTACCGACGGTCGGCACCATCAAGGCCCAGATTGTCGACGCCCAGTCGCGTCAAAGCCCCGTCCGCCAGCTCGCGCGTGATCCGCCCGTCGCCCTCGACAATGGCGAAGTCCACCACCCGGCGCAGCAATCGGCCCGCGATCCGCGGCGTCCCTCGGGACCGGCGCGCAATTTCACGCGCGCCTTCGTCATCAGTAGGCGCGCCCAGTTTGCGGGCGTTGCGGGTGACGATCTCATGCAGTTCGTCCACCGTGTAGAATTGCAGCCGGGTTGGAATGCCGAACCGGTCGCGCAGCGGCGTCGTCAGCAGACCCATCCGCGTCGTAGCTCCAACCAACGTAAACGGCTGCAGTTCGATCCGCACCGTCCGCGCCGCCGGACCCTCGCCAATCACGAGGTCCAGCTCAAAATCTTCCATCGCCGGATACAGCACCTCTTCGACCGCCGGATTCAACCGATGGATTTCGTCGATAAACAGAACGTCCCGCGACTCCAGATTGGTCAGAATTGCCGCCAGATCGCCCGCCTTGGCCAGAACCGGACCAGAGGTCATACGGAAATTCACCCCAAGCTCACGCGCCATGATCTGCGCCAGGGTGGTTTTCCCCAAACCCGGAGGACCATGGAACAGCGTGTGGTCCATCGCCTCGCCGCGCTGACGCGCCGACTGGATAAAGATGCGCAGATTGGCCCGCGCTTCGGCTTGACCGATGAATTCATCCAACCCCTGCGGACGCAAGGCGCGATCATTGTCCTCGGGCATTGGTTCGGGGCGCAGCGTGGGATCAGCGTCGACCATTCATCTACCCTTTCGGTGCCAACAGCTTGAGCGCGGCCCGGATCAACTCGGCCTCGCCCGCCTCGGGCAGGTTGGCAGCCGCTTCAGCAACGGCCGAGGCCGCCTCGGACGGGCCATATCCCAGATTGGACAGCGCCGACAACGCACCCGCCGACGCGGCGGCAGAACCCGAGGCTGGTTTGACCGTCCGTTTCGGTGCGGGTGTCGCTTCGACGTGCTCAACAACTTCTAACTCGGGGCCATCCGTCGCCTCGGTCACCGTACCGCCCATCGCCATCACGCCGGGCGCCTTGTCCTTGAGGTCCAACACGATCCGCTGCGCCGTTTTGGGCCCGACGCCCTTGGCTGCTTTGACTGCGCCCCAGTCCCCCAAGGCAATCGCGCGGCTGACCCCGTCCGGTCCCAGCGCTGACAGGATGGCCAGAGAGACCTTGGCCCCGACGCCCTGAACCGAGCAAAGCAACCGGTGCCATTCCTTTTCGACCAGCGAAAGGAACCCATACAGCTGCATCAGATCTTCGCGCACAACCATGTCGGTGTAGATCGAGACGGCCTCGCCCACACCCGGCAGTGCCGCCATGGTCCGGTCCGAACAGTAGACGATGTAGCCAACCCCCCTCACGTCGATCAGAACGTGATCCGCCGCGCGATAGTCCAGGCGCCCTGTCAGCTTTCCGATCATGCCCGTACCTCTTTCAAGCGCGCCTGTGGCGCTGTGCCGTAATAGGAATGACAGATGGCTATCGCCAGCGCATCTGCCGCATCCGCCCCTTTGGGCTGGCAGCCCGGCAGTTGCAGTTTGACCATATGAAGAACCTGCTCTTTTTCAGCATGCCCAACGCCCACCACCGTCTTTTTGACCCGGTTGGGTGCGTACTCCCCTACAGGCAGCCCTGCCTGCGCCAATGTCAGCAACGCCACGCCACGGGCCTGGCCGAGTTTCAACGTCCCGGCCCCGTCCTTGTTGACGAAGGTCTGTTCGATGGCCGCCTGATCCGGCTGATGCTCGGCTATGACCTCGACAATCTGGTTATGAAGCGACAACAATCGCTCACCCAGATCGTCCCCATCTGACTTGCATAACCCGTTGGCAACGTGGCTCAGGCGGCTGCCATGCGATTCGATGACGCCCCATCCCAGGGTCCTGAGCCCCGGATCAATGCCCAAAATCCGCATGTTTCGCCTCGGCCTGCTCGGGTTTTTGTGATCTTTCTTTCGAATTAGCACGAAGCGTGAACATTTTCCAAGCGAATTGCGCCAGCGCTCAAAAACGACAGACCTGTTTCAAGGGCGACAGATCGGCCCGTTTGCGACAGCGAAAAGTCTGAAATCGACACGTTTCATGAGGCGAAAATGACCAATAAATTAAGGGACTTTCATGAAATTCAAGCTCTGCAAAAATTGCATAGGACAGTTGCAAATTCCGCACTTGCATAGCCGATTTGGCAGCACTAGATGCCGCTCAGATCAGACGATCAAACGTTAACTTAAACCAGAAGGAAACAGGATATGGCTGCACTGGACACCACCCGCACCACCACTGGCTCGTTCGGCCTCGTTGGCCGTATCGGCGCAACATTCGCTTCGGCCGTAAACGCCGTTATCGAATGGAACGACGCCCGCGTCACCCGCAACGCGCTGAGCGGTCTGACGGATCGCGAACTGGAAGATATCGGACTGTGCCGTGGCGATATTGACGTCGTGGCTGAAGGTCGTCGCTAAGGTTTAGCACACCCCACCACTCATATGCCCCTTATCTCCCTCGGGGGGCAAAACAGAACGCCGCGCAAGTTCATGCGCGGCGTTTCTGATTCAAATGACCAATTGTCAGGGCAAAAGCTTGTTCAGTTGTTCCGCAAGCAGTTGCGACACCGGATCAATCTGCATCACCCAGGCCCCGGCCTTTTCCACCGAAGTACCCTCGGCCAAAGCGTCGACCCTGTACTGATAGCCGGAAGTGCCCAAGCTGGTCAGCAAGAACGTCTTGAACGCAAACAAGCCGAGCAGACACATCACCAGAACCTTGGCAGGCAAAGCAGATTTCACCCGCTGCGGTTTCATCACAACAAGCCCGTCCTTGCGCATGGTCGCGCGGTATCCACGGCTCAGCTTGGCGTGCTTTTTGTTCAGACGATGAACGCGCTGATCAAACTCTAGTTGTTTTCCCGTCATGGCAGCCTCCACAAACCGCCCCCGATTCCACGTTAAGACGGTAGAAACAGAATGCGACAAAATCGAGGCAAAACACTAGAAAGCTCCTGCAAATGGTCCAGATTTAGCCCTGTTTGCTTAATATTAGCGTCGTCCATTCACCAATCTGGTTGGTTTTGTCCAGATTGAACCCGTTTTGCAAATAAACGGAAACCACATCATCGGCCTGCTCGTTAAGGATTCCCGACAGGATGGCGTATCCACCGACTCGCAGATTCGCGGCGATTTCCGGGGACAGAGCCACCAGCGGACCCTTGAGGATGTTGGCGAAAATCAGATCATAGGGCGCAAGGGCCTTCAGTTCGGGGTGATCGAACCCTGCCGCTTCGACACAACGGACCTGACCAGCCATCCCGTTGGCCTTCAGGTTGGCTTCGGCCACGTCAACGGCCACTTCGTCAATGTCACTGGCGATAATGTCGCCGTCCCAAACCCGCGCGGCGGCCATGGCCAAAACGGCCGTTCCGCAACCGATATCGGCCACTTTGCTGGCCGTGAACCCTTGGTTCAGCAGATGGTCCAGCGCCTTCAGGCAGCCCAGTGTGGTGCCGTGGTGGCCGGTGCCAAAGGCCATTGCAGCCTCGATCAGCAGCGGGATGCGCCCTTCCGGCAGCTTGTCTGCGTCGTGGCTGCCGTAGACAAAGAACCGCCCGGCCTCGACGGGGGCCAGCTCGCGGCGTACATGGGCAACCCAATCGGTTTCGGGCAGTACCGAGACCACAAACGGTTTGGCCTCGAACGCGGCGGCCAAAACGGCCAGCGCGGTTTCGTCCGGAGTCTCGGTGAAATAGCCGCCGACCTCCCACAGACCCGAGCCGTCCTCGACTTCAAACACGCCAACGCCAGTGGGTTCCGGCTCAAGGCGCTCCATGGCTTCGCCCAGCCCTTCGGCAGCTTTCTTACCGGTCAGAGTGGTCAGCGCGGTGAATGTGGGCATGGGGGCCTCCTGTATCAGTTGACACAGCGCCTATGGCGATGGCCCGCCAAGGTCAAGTATCGGCGCTTATTCGGCGGGCGCAGGCGCGTATTTCGCCAGGATCGTCTCATTGCCCGGCTCAGGGTGTCGAGGGATCAGCAGTGACAACAACAGAGAAATCATCGCCATTGCGGCAGCCAATGCAAAAACCGCTCCGGGCGAAACGACCCAAAGCAGGCCGAGAAGCGCGGGCAGGAACACAGCGGCAATGTGGTTGATGGTGAAAGCGACCGCCGCAGTCGGTGCAATGTCGGCCGGGTCCGCGATTTTCTGGAAATAAGTTTTCAGAGCCAGCGCCAATGCAAACAGAACATGGTCGATCACATACAGGATCGCCGCCAGAACTACGCCCCAGCCAAACCAGTAAATCCCGCCGTAGGCCGCAAAGACGATGGCCAAACCGGCATATTCGAAGATCAGGGTCCTCCGCTCTCCGAACACAGCCACTGCTTTACCCAGCATCGGGGCCGCGGCCATGTTGATCACAAGGTTGATCAAATAGAGACTGGTCAGCTCATGCACTTCAAAGCCGAATTTCTCAACCATCATGAAGCCTGCAAAAACCACAAAGATCTGCCTGCGTGCCCCGGCCATGAACTGCAGCGCGTAATACAGCCAGTACCGTTTGCGCAGCACCAGCTTTTTGGTCTGTGGCGTTGGTGCATCGAATTGCGGGTAGGCCAGCAGGCAGAACAGCGCCAGCAGCGCGGTCACGCCCCCTGCGGCCATGAAAACGGTATTGTAGGACAGGTCAAACCGGTCCCAAGTCAGAACGATCAATCCATAAACCACTGCCGTAGCTGCCGAGCCCATGGCCACAAGCCATCCCAGCACCTGGGGCGCACGATCCTTGGGCAGCCATTGCAATTGAAGCGACTGGTTCACCGTTTCGTAGTAGTGGAACCCGATCGAGCTAAAGAGCGTAACAAACAGCAATCCACCCAGACTTGGGAACCAGGCGGTCACCGCCGTTGCGACGCCCAGCATCATCAGCGAAATCATCGCCAGCACCTGCTCGCGCACAAAAATGATGACCGCGATCACGCCAACAGCCAGGAAACCGGGGATCTCCCGAACCGTGTGCAACAAGCCAATATCGGCCCCGTCAAAATTCGCCACCTCGATAACGAAGTTGTTCAGCAGCGCGCTCCACCCGTTGAACGCAATGGGCATGGTCAGCGCCATCATGAACAAGAGGGTCACAGGACGGCGCCAGAACGGAAGGCTCTGTGCCTCGGACAGGGGCATTGGTTTCAGCATGGGACTCCTCTACGCCCATTTTTTTGGTTTGGCGAGAGGGAAGCCACCCGCGCACAGTCACCCTGCGTTGATGCAGAGGTCAGTAGAAGTTTTGCGGATCAATATCCACCGTCAGGCGCAGGTCGCCCTTCAGGCGCAATGGCGCTATCCAACGAGCGATTGCGTCCTGAATGGGTGCGCCTTTCGGGGCTTTGACCAGCAAGCGTACCCGATGACGCCCGCGAATGCGCGCGATGGGTGCCGGGGCTGGCCCGAACACCTGCGCGCCGACCTCGCGCAGAGGCGCATCATTGCGAGCCATAGCGTTGCCCAGATCAAAGACAGGCCCCACTTCGGGCCCCGACAAGACGATCCCGGCCATTCGACCGTAAGGCGGAACGCCTGCGGCCTGCCGCCCGGCGGCTTCGGCCTTCCAGAAACCCTCTTCGTCGCCTGACAGAATAGCGCGGATCACGGGGTGTTCCGGCTGAAATGTCTGCAACAAGGCCTGCCCCGGCTTGTCGGCCCGCCCAGCCCGGCCTGCCACCTGCCGCATCAGTTGAAAAGTCCGCTCGGCGGCGCGCAAATCGGCTCCATGTAGGCTTAGGTCTGCGTCGATCACACCAACCAAAGTCAGCTTGGGAAAGTTATGCCCCTTGGCAACCAGTTGCGTGCCGATGATGATATCCGCATCGCCTTCGGCAATCTCTTCGATCTTGGCTTTCAACGCGCGCGCCGATCCGAACAAATCGGAACTCAGCATCGCGATCTTCGCCTCGGGGAAAGTCGCCTCAGCCTCTTCGGCCAATCGCTCGATCCCCGGCCCGACCGGGGCCAGTTTGCCCTCGACCCCACAGGAGGGGCAGGCCTCGGGCATCGGTTTGGTTTCCCCGCATTGGTGGCACATCAGGCGTTTCAGGAACCGGTGTTCAACCATCCGCGCATCGCAATGATCGCAGGCAATCTGTTCCCCACAGGCCCGGCACAAAGTCACCGGAGCATAGCCGCGGCGATTGATGAACAGCAGCGACTGTTCACTCCTTTCGATCCGCTGCCGTACCGCTTGTCGCAGGGACGGCGAAATCCAGGTTCCCGGCTGCATCTGTTCGGCGCGCATGTCTATCGGCTTCATTTCCGGCAGCACTGCCGCGCCAAAGCGCGAGGTCAGATCAACCCGCTCGTACTTGCCAGCCTCGGCATTGGCCCAGCTTTCCAGCGACGGAGTCGCACTGGCCAGAATCACCCGCGCGCCACAAATTGCCGACCGAAGAACAGCCATGTCGCGCGCACTGTAATGTACCCCGTCTTCTTGCTTGTAAGAGGTGTCGTGCTCTTCATCGACCACTACCAGGCCAAGATCGCGAAACGGCAGAAACAGAGCCGAGCGCGCACCGACGACCAGCTGCGCATCGCCCTGCCCCACCATCCGCCAGACCCGCCGACGCTCGGTCATGGTCGCACCCGAGTGCCATTCGGCAGGGCGCGCGCCAAACCGAGCCTCAACCCGCGTCAGGAACTCGGCCGTCAGGGCGATCTCTGGCAAAAGCACTAGCGCTTGTCGTCCCATGCGCAACGCTTCGGCCACGGCCTCAAGGTACACTTCGGTCTTGCCAGAGCCCGTCACCCCTTTCAGCAATGTCGTGCCGTAGTCACCCGTGCGTTGCCCTGCCTGCAGCCGCGCAACCGCCGCTGCCTGATCGTCGGTCAACTCCTTGCCAGGCAGATTTGGGTCCAGATGCGGGTAGGGCAGATCGCGTGGGCTGTCCTCCTCGCGCACCGCGCCCTGCTTGACCAACCCTTTGATAACGGAGGAGGTTACTCCCGCCTGCTCGGCCAATTCCTTCAGCGTGAACGCCAATCCACCGTAGTCGCGCAAAACTTCCAACACTCGGGTTCGCGCATCGGTCATACGATCCGGCTGCGCCTCGCCCAGACGATAGATCTTGCGCATTGACGGCGGATCACCCAAGCCCGGCGCGCGGGTCGCCAAGCGCAACATCGCAGGCATCGGCGTCAGCGTATAGTCAGCCACCTTCCCCAGAAACACGCGCATCTCTTCGCGCATGGGCGCGACCTCCAGCACCCGTATCACAGACCGGGCCTTACTCAGATCGAATCCGCCCTGCCCTGGTCCCCAGACAACACCCAGAACCTTGCGCGGACCCAACGGCACCTCGACAAATGCCCCCAGAAAGCACCCTCCCTCGGGCGCTTTGTAATCGAGCGTCCGGTCCAGCGGCTGCGTTGTCAGCACCGCCACCAGCTCACCTTGATCAAAATACTCCTGAGCGCTCACCGCATATCCTTGGTCAGGGGGTTTCAGCATGGGTCTCTTTGAGGTAAAGGCATCCGCGACCAAGGCCAACCCATCAAAGGACTGCCCTCATGAAATTCTTCGTAGACACAGCCGAGATCGACGCCATCGCCGAACTGAACGATCTGGGCATGGTGGACGGCGTAACCACCAACCCATCGCTGATCCTGAAATCCGGTCGCGACATTCTGGAAGTGACCAAGGAAATCTGTGATCTGGTCGACGGCCCGGTTTCAGCCGAAGTGGTCGCCACCGAGGCCGACGACATGATCGCCGAAGGCCGCAAGCTGGCCAAGATCGCACCGAACATCGCCGTCAAAGTGCCGCTGACATGGGCGGGCCTGAAAACCTGTAAAACGCTCAGCGACGAAGGCCAGATGGTCAACGTGACCCTGTGCTTCTCGACCAATCAGGCCATTCTGGCGGCCAAAGCAGGCGCAACCTTCATCTCACCCTTCATTGGTCGCCTGGACGACATCAACCTCGACGGCATGGACCTGATCGCCGACATCCGTCAGGTCTATGACAACTATGGTTTCGAGACCGAAATCCTTGCCGCCTCGATCCGCACCGTGAACCACGTGACGGACAGCGCCCGCATTGGTGCGGACGTGATCACCGCACCCCCCGCTGTGATCAAAAAGCTGGCCGACCACCCGCTGACCGACAAGGGCCTGGAAACTTTCCTGGCTGACTGGGCCAAGACTGGTCAGAAAATCCTCTGATCCATTACTCAGCCGCGCGGCACCGCAAGGTGCCGCGCCCGGCCCAACTGCCAAGCGCTGATCTTTGATCAGGGTTTTGCAGGCGGGAGCCCCTGGCCACAGCCGGAATGAAATCCGGCTTTCGTGCATTTTTTCCAAGGAAAACCTTGCAACTCATGTTATAAGCCCCTCAACAAAAAAAGACCGGACGGGACATGAGCAGCAACACCAAACTCCAGGATAATCTGCGCGCCGCGATTCTGGCTGAACCAGACGCTGTGCTGGACGACAAGGATCTGATGCAAGCCCTTGTTACAGCTAACGAACAGGCGCGCGGGGACAATGTAATCGACCTGCGCGGCATCGCCATGCAGCGGCTCGAGCAACGGCTGGACAGATTGGAAGACACTCATCGGTCAGTCATCGCAGCTGCCTACGAAAACCTCGCCGGCACCAATCAGGTGCATCGCGCCATCATCCGTCTGCTGGAACCAGCCGATTTCGAGGATTTCCTGCGCACGCTCGGCACGGACGTTGCCGAAATTCTGCGCGTCGATCGGATCACTCTGGTGCTTGAATCCACGGCCACGCAAGAAGATCCGGCTATCGATACGCTGGACGGCGTTCTGTCCGTGGTCGAGCCTGGCTTCGTGGACAACTATCTGACCTTCGACCGCAGCGGCCCTGCGCGCGACGTGGTACTGCGTGAAATTTTGCACCCCACGCATCGCATCTTTGGCCCAAACGCTGAGCACCTTCGGTCCGAGGCCTGCCTGCGGCTGGATCTGGGCGATGGCCGCCTGCCCGGCATGATCGTGATGAGCGCCAAAGACCGCAATCATTTCTCACCGCAATTGGGTACAGATCTTCTGTCCTTCTTCGCCGGGGTTTTCGAACGTTCAATGCGCCACTGGCTGTCGTGAGCCTGATCTCTACTGCCTGCCGCGACGCGTTACAGCATTGGTTGGACAGTCTGAGCGCGTTGGCCGGGCGATCAGAAAACACTCAAACCGCCTATCGGGGCGATGTCACTGAATTCCTGTCATTTATGACGCTGCACCACAGCGAACAACAAGGACTGGCCGCTCTGGCGCGTATTTCTGTTTCGGACATGCGTGCCTGGATGGCGGACCAACGAAGTTCGGGTGTGGGCGCGCGATCTCTGGCACGCAAGCTGTCGGCGGTCAAAAGCTTCTACCGCTGGCTGGCCGAGCGCCAGGGGTTTGAGCCGACCGCCGTCCTGTCCACCCGGGCGCCAAAATTTACCAAGAAACTGCCCCGTCCATTGGCCGAAGACGCCGCACGCGCCATGATCGACACGGTCGAACTGCAGTCAGCCAACGATTGGGTTGCGGCCCGCGACGTTGCGGTTGTCACGCTTTTGTATGGCTGCGGCCTGCGCATCTCCGAAGCGCTGTCTTTGACCGGAGCAGACGCCCCGCTGCCAGACAGCCTGCGCATTCTCGGCAAAGGTGGCAAGGAACGGATCGTCCCGGTGCTTCCAGCTGCGCGTACCGCTGTGGATCGGTACCTGCAGCTTTGCCCGCATCCGAAAGCCCATGACAAGGCGCTATTCCGTGGCGTACGTGGCGGTGCCCTCAACCCACGAGCAATTCAGGGCGTGATGGCCAAGGCACGTATGCAACTGGGTCTGCCTGCGACCGCAACTCCGCATGCCATGCGACACAGCTTTGCTACCCACCTTCTGTCGGCCGGCGGTGACCTGCGTGCGATTCAGGAATTGCTGGGCCATGCCTCCCTGTCCACAACCCAGACTTACACGGCCGTCGATACGGCCCGATTGATGGAAGTCTACAACCGCGCGCACCCCAAAGCCTGACCCCGGATCGCACAGTGACGTCAGGGTTTTTTCACCAAGCTGGCTTTTAGTTTGCATCTGCAGCGCGCATCGTCCAAGAGACATAAATGACACTTAGACTCAAAGCCCTTTCCGTACATCTGTTTACCGCCACCGGTGCCGTTTTCGCGATGTTGGCCATGCTGGCCGCCGTCGAAGAGAAATGGAGCCTGATGTATCTGTGGCTTGTGATCTCGTTCATCGTGGATGGTATCGATGGCCCACTTGCGCGCCACTATCATGTCAAAAAGAACGCCCCGGAATTCGACGGCGTATTGCTGGACCTGATCATCGACTATCTGACCTATGTGTTCATTCCGGCCTTTGCGTTGTTCAAATCAGGATTGATGGACGGCTGGACTGGGTGGTTTGCCATCATCGTGATCACCTTCGCCAGCGCCATGTACTTTGCCGATACGCGGATGAAGACCAAAGACAACTCGTTCTCGGGCTTTCCGGGCTGTTGGAACATGTTTGTCATCGTGATCTTCGCGCTCGAGCCGAATTTCTGGGTGATCCTGATGCTGGTTTCGTTGCTGTCGCTGGCGATGTTCCTGCCGCTCAAGTTCATTCATCCGGTGCGTACGGAACGCTGGCGCAACGTCTCGCTGCCCATGGCATTCGCCTGGACCTTCTTTGCCGGTTGGGCTGCCTGGGTCGATTTCCACCCCGAAAGCTGGGCGCATTGGGGGCTGGTGGTGACAAGCCTCTATCTGGCGCTGGCCGGAATTGCGCAGCAGATTGTCCCGCCGCGCAAAGGTTGACACCTACAGGATTTCCTGCACCTCGAACTCGGTCCCGTTATGGGTGAAAACGTCACCTTCCTGCAGACCCGTCATGGCAAGGTAGATCGGGCTTTGGGTTGAGATTCCCATATAGGTCTTGCCTTCAACCTCAAATCGGGTCGTGGAAACGCAAACGACAAAACGGCGGTTATTGAACTTGACCACAGCGCCCGGCTGAACCCGGTCCGTTAGGCTGAAATCCGTGTTTTCGATCACGTCGATCTTTGCGTGATGGGCGTGAACCGGTGCGTCAAACGCCGCCGCCAGATCGGCGTTCTCGCGCGAGGCGGCAATATCGTCCTTGTCATGCCCTTCGCGGTCATCCAGTTGCGAGTCCTTCAGAAATGCGTCGTAATGCGCTTGCGCAGTCGCCAGTTCCTGTTCTTCCAGCGACATCAGGCGGTCAATGATGGCCTTTTTGCGGGCGGCCGGGTCAGTATGGGCAGTCATGCAATGCGGTCCTTCAAATTCAGTAACTGATATAGGTTGGGCCTCAATCAGCGGGATTGCAACCGGTTTTCACCACTCAGATCAGCAGCCCCGCAGCGCGTTCATGGCGCAGAAGGGCCACTTTGGTCTCGACCCCGCCCTCGCCGGAAAAGCCGCCTAGCCCTGTCGCAGACAGTACCCGGTGGCAGGGAATAATCACGGGAATGGGGTTCGCACCACAGGCCTGCCCCACCGGTTGTGGGGGCTGGCCCAGTTCTTTGGCGATGTCCCCATAGGTTCGCGTTTCACCCAACGGAATCGCGAACATCAGGTCGCAGACCCGCCTCTGAAACTCTGATCCGCCAACGCGATACGGCAGGTCGAACGCATCCAGTCGCCCCTGATCATAGGCGGTCAACTGGGCGGCAGCCTCTTGCAACAGCGGCGTGGTTGGGTCTTCGTTACGGCCATTCCAGACAAGGCGCGTGATGGCCCCGTCGGTTTCTTCAACCCCAAGGCGGCCAAACTGAGTTTCAACGGCAATCATCGACATGTAAGCAGCGTTTCAGATCGACGACCGGCACGCAAGCTTGGAACGAAAAACCCCCGACCAATCTGGCCGGGGGCTGTTTGTTTATCCCAACGCGTCGTTACAGCGACCGCAAACGCCCGGATGGGCGTGCAGCCCGACGTCGGGCAAGATTTTCCAGCAGCGCTGGCATTTCTCACCGTCGGCCTTTTCAAAGACCACCGCGACGCCTTCGATCTCGGGCACGCGGAACGCCTCGGCCGGGGCCGGATCGCCGGTGACGGTCAGGCCGGACGTGATGCACATATCATCCACGTCGAAGGTCGCCAGCAGGTCGCGCGTCTCGGCATCGTCGACATGCACGATCGGTGCGGCCTCAAGGCTCGAGCCGATGACCTTATCCTGACGCTGCACCTCAAGCGCGGCGGTGACGGCGCGGCGGACACGGCGGACCTTGGCCATGTTGGCCTCAAGCTCGGCGTCGCGCCAGTCGGCGGGCGTGTCGGGGAAGTCCACCAGATGGACCGAGCTGTCATCGCCCGGGAACCGCTCCAGCCAGACCTCTTCCATGGTGAACACCAGAACCGGGGCCAGCCATGTGGTCAGGCGGTGGAATAGGATGTCCAACACGGTGCGGGCCGAGCGGCGGCGCAGGTTGTCTCCGTCGCAATACAGCGCATCCTTACGGACGTCGAAATAGAACGACGACAGATCGACCGTGGCAAAGTTGAACACGGCGCTGAACACGCCCTGGAAGTCGAACGCGGCATAGCCCTTGCGGACTTGGCTATCCAGATCGGCCAAACGACTGAGCACCCAGCGTTCCAGTCGCGGCATATCTTGCGGATCAACCCGGTCAGCCTCGGTGAAGTCGGCCAGCGAGCCCAGCATGAACCGCATGGTGTTGCGCAGACGGCGATAGCTGTCGGCGGTGCCCTTCAGGATTTCCGGCCCAATCCGCTGATCGGCGGTATAGTCGGTCTGGGCCACCCAAAGACGCAGAATATCGGCGCCATATTGCTTGACGACCTCTTCCGGCACGATGGTGTTGCCCAGCGACTTGGACATCTTGTTGCCTTTGGCATCCAGCGTGAAGCCATGGGTCACCACGTTACGATACGGCGCGCGGCCCTTGGTGCCGCAGGCTTGCAGCATCGACGAGTGGAACCACCCACGGTGCTGGTCGGTGCCTTCCATGTAGACGTCGGCGATGCCGTCCTCGGTGCCATCCTCGCGGTCGCGCAGAACGAACGCGTGGGTCGAACCCGAGTCGAACCAAACGTCGAGCACGTCGAACACCTGATCGTAGTCGTCCGGGTTGGCGATGCCGTCCAGCACCTGAGCCTTGAAGCCATCGGTGTACCAGATATCCGCACCGTCCTTCTCGAACGCGGCCTTGATGCGGGCGTTCAGGTCTGCGTTGCGCAGCAGGTAATCCGTGTCGGTGGGCAGAGCGCCCTTTTTGGTAAAGCAGGTCAGCGGCACACCCCATGCGCGCTGGCGCGACAGAACCCAGTCCGGGCGCGCTTCGATCATGGAATACAGACGGTTACGACCGGTCTGTGGCGTCCATTTTACCAGTTCATCGATAGACCGCAGCGCACGTTCGCGGATGGTATCGCCCATCTCGCCCATACCATCGTTCAGCTTGCGGTCAACGGACGCAAACCACTGCGGCGTGTTGCGATAGATGATCGGAGCCTTCGAGCGCCACGAATGGGGATAGCTGTGCTTGATCTTGCCGCGCGCCAACAGCCCGCCGACCTCGACCAGCTTGTCGATCACGGCCTTGTTCGCGTCACCCTCGCCACCTTTGCGGGACAGGATGTATTTGCCACCAAAGAACGGCAGATCGGCACGGAACGAGCCGTCGTCCATCACGTTATAGGTGATGACCTGCTCGAGCATGCCCAGATCGCGGTACAGCTCGAATTCTTCCATACCGTGCGACGGCGCGCAGTGGACGAAACCGGTCCCTTCGGTATCAGTTACGAACTCAGCGGCGCGGAAGTCGCGGATGTCGTCCCATTCGCCATTGCCGCCCTCGGCTCCGGCCAGCGGGTGGGTCAGTTGCACGCCCTCGAGCTCATCGGTGGTCACGTCACGGACGCGGGTCCACTGATCGTCGCTCAGACGCGCACGGCCCAGAACGTCGGCGGCCAGATTGTCGGCCAGCAGGAATTTGTCTCCTACATTGGCCCAGCATTCCTCAGGCGCGCCGGTGACTTCGTATAGGCCGTAGGAGATATCCTTGCCATACACGACCGCCTTGTTCGACGGCATGGTCCACGGGGTCGTCGTCCAGATCACAACAAACGCGTCATCCAAATCACCGGCATTCACGACCTTGAACTTCACCCAGATGGTGAAGCTTTCCTTATCGTGATACTCGACCTCGGCCTCGGCCAGAGCGGTTTTCTCGATGGGCGACCACATCACGGGCTTGGAGCCCTGATAGAGTGTGCCGTTCATCAGGAACTTCATGAACTCGTCGGCGATCACGGCCTCGGCGTGATAGTCCATGGTGATGTAGGGATCGGGCCAGTTGCCGGTGATGCCCAGACGCTTGAACTCTTCGCGCTGGATGTCGATCCAGCCTTCAGCGAACTTTCGGCATTCCTGACGGAAGTCAACGATGTTCACCTCGTCTTTGTTCTTGCCCTTCTTGCGGTACTGCTCCTCGATCTTCCATTCGATGGGCAGGCCGTGACAGTCCCAACCCGGCACGTAACGCGCGTCATGGCCCATCATCTGATGAGACCGCACGATCATGTCCTTGATGGTCTTGTTCAGCGCGTGGCCGATATGCAGGTGGCCGTTCGCATAGGGGGGACCATCGTGCAGAGTAAAGGGCGTGCGGCCCTCTTTCTCACGCAAGCGGTCGTAGACGCCGATCTTTTCCCAGCGTTCCAGCCAAGCAGGCTCGCGCTTGGGCAGGCCAGCGCGCATGGGAAAGTCAGTTTTGGGCAGGTTCAGCGTGTCTTTGTAATCAGGTGTCTGGATCGTGTCGGCGCACATTGGGGGCGTCCTTTGGATGATCTGGTCGTACTAGGATCGAAGCGGTCGGTGCGAAGTCTCAAACACCTTTGCCCGGCGTCTCAGAGGGTCAGAGCGCCGGGGATATAATTCGAATAATGATGGCCGTCCGGTCATACATGGCCGCGCTTATAGGACGCCCGCGCCTAATGGTCCAGAGGTTCCGCCTGCTGCGGCGAATGGCGCAGCTTGGCCCAGCGGTTCAGCCAGGCCAGACCAGCCAGCGCGAGGCCAAGTGCAAGCAGCGAGAACACCCGGATCAGACCGCCAAGACCTGAGATATCGACCAGGAACACCTTGGCTACGGCCAGCCCAATGACCACCAGACCCGCTTTGCGCATCAGGTCGGACCGTTGGGCAAGCGATTGGTAAAACAGCGCAGCGCCGACCACCAGCAACGCCATCGTGTAGGTGTAGAGCTCGGGCTGAGAGACCCCATTGCCCTCATACATACCGCCCGCTCCCTGCCAGACATGGCGAATGGTCAGCCCCAACCACACCGCACCCACCGCGGCCGCCAAACCGAAACACGCCTGACGCAAACGTGGATGCAGTGCGGGCAACCAAGCTGCCGATACGGCCAAAAGGACCGCAGGGACAAGGTAGGCTATCGCAAGGGTGTTGAGGACTGGCACTCCTAACACCGGGTCCGTTTGGGCATTCAGTAGGGGGTTCGCCTCGGTCAGTGCTTGACCTAGACGCACCAACCCATGCGCGGCAAAGAACAATGCCAGCCCATAGCGCGCATAGGTCAGCTTTCCGCCCAGCTCGAACCGCCGCACCTGCGCACAGGCCAACAGCAACCAGATCACGGAAAACAGGCCAAGGCCCCAGTGACTGTCGTGCGCCCCGCCCTCGCCAAACCCTTCGAGCCAGCGCAGCAACAGCAGGGACAGCAGGATACCTGAGGTCGCCCAGGCCGCGCTTTCCAGCAACAATGCAACGACCGGACGATCCAGCGGGCGAAGGATGATCCAGGCGGCCAGAAACCCTGCGACAGCGGCAGCATAAACCAGCGTCATTTCCCCGATAGGCGCTTCTGTTGACCAATCCAGACCGGGGTTCAGTACAAGGCGAATAGTCACCGTGAACACTCCGACCCAGATGAACCATCCCATGGGAGGAAGATTGAACCGCCGGTCCAAAACGGCGGCAGCGACGACCAAAACAATAAACGCAACGGTCAACGCGGCCGAGCTGAGGACGATCACGCAGGCAAAAGCCAGGCTGGACAGGGCGGACAAGGTCACCAAGGCCGCCCGCAAGCGATTTTCACCGTCGACCTGGGCAAACCGCCCGGCCAGAACGACCATCAGCACCGCCAAGGCAATCGCATGCAGTGCCCAAGGATAAGCTCCGATAACCTCGGCTGGGTGCCACCCCAGATCCAGCGCAATGGCCAGTCCCGGTGCAAAAATCGCGGCCCCCGCAGCCCATGCAGCCGCATGACTGGTTGCTCGAATCGACCGCCAGGCCGCAAGCGCCGAGATCACGGCCCCCAAACCCACCAACAGGGTCACGGACCAGGGATAATCTGCTTCGGCGGTTTCAGCATAGGTCGCCGCGAACTGGCGCGCGACGGCACCGTTATCCAACCCGTGGACCAAAACGAACCAGATCAGACCGGCGGCAGGTAACAAAGTGGCGTCCTGCAACGCACGCGCCTGATGGGCCCAAACGATCAACGCCAGTGTCAGGCCGGACAACAGGACAATCCCCAACCAGAACTCGGCCGCTGAATCCGCCCAGTGCACCGACAGGATGACCGAGCTGACCGCCACCGCGCCAAAGGCAAGGCGGGTCGGAAACTCGGGCCATTGAAGCCCCTTTTTGAAAGCGATGACCTCGGTCATCATCCGTCCGCCATGATCCGGCCAAAGCCTGCGTACCGGGATCGCAATCGCGATCAACGCCAGCGCAGTCACAATGACAAGGTAGGCTGGCTCAGTTCGAGGTGCGGACAGCACCAGTAACAGGCAGGCGGTGTACGCCCCGACAAGGGTCAGAACGGATATCCAGGCCCAACGGCGCACGGTATCGATCCCCAGCCCAAGCACTGCGATCACAAAGAAATATCCATAAACCCAGTCAGGATCTTTCGAGGCCCCGCCCACCACAAAGGGCGCCGCAAAAGCGCCGATCAAACCGACTGCGGCCAGCAAAGGCCCGTGAAACCAGCCCAGAACAAGGCCCACAAGCGCCACGGCGATCATCGCACCAAGCGCCGTTTCCGGGCCAATCAGATCATAAAGCTGCCGTGCGGCCAAAAGCCCGCCGAAGAGGGCCACCAGCCCGGCCCCTGAAAAGACCGATGGCAGATAGGCCGTGGCCGAAGATTCATCATCCCCGTACCTGCGCCGGATCACTTCTCCTGCACCAATCAGCGCCGCTCCAAAGACCAAAGCTGCAATGACGCGCATTGCGGGCGAAAGCACGCCGCTTTCGACCCCGTATTGCACAAGGAAAATACCGGCCAACGCCAGAGATAGAGCCGAGACCGCGTAGAACCAGTTTTCACGCAACCAGCCACCGAACGCGGCAAATCGGTCCGGTTTCGGAACAACCGGAGAGGGTTCGACCTCTACTGGTGGATCCTCGGGCGCTTTGACGGACGGCCAAGGAGAAGGTTTTTCTACGGGCGGTGTCGGAGCCTCGGGCGTGACCTCTTCCACCGGGACGTCACCGCCCAATTCCAGAACCCGCTGTTCCAGTTGCTCGACCCTGCGGCGCAGGCGCAGGTGAAGCACAAATAGAACGACAACGCCCACCGGGATGGCGAGGACAATCAATCCAACAAGTACAAACAGGGATTCCAAGTGAAGACTCCGCGACGGTGTTCGGTCAGGCTACCCGGGTGCTGATCCACGTAACAGTCCGAAAAGTCATGAACTTGCGCGAGTCTAAGTTCAAGCTGGGTTTGGTAAATTGCAGCGAAGAGTACCCGGAGCGGCGCTTCAAGGGTCCACGCTTCGTTTCAAGGGAACAAATTCGGTCCCTATGGATGAAACAACGAGCCCACCAAATAGGCCATCAACGCCGCGGCCCCGCCGATCGCAAAGGTTTCAAGCCCGGATCGCCACCAGGGCGACAGCGACCATCGGCTTTTCAGGGCTCCAATTGCAAAAAAGACCGCCATGGTCATTGCTGCCGAAGTTTCGAAAGCCCGGTCCATCGACAGCAGGAACGGCAGCAACGGAACCATGCCAGCTACAAGGAAGGCCAAAAACGTCGCCATCGCCGCCTTGAGCGGGTGTGGATCGACGCTGCCCAGACCGTATTCGCCTTCGATCATCAAATTGATCCAGTTGTCGCGATTGGCGGTAATGGCATCTGTGGCGTCTTCCAGCACCTGCCCGGACAGACCCTTTTGTGACAGAATCTCGCGCACCTCGGCCCGTTCGCCCTTGGGATACAATCGGATATGGCGTTCCTCGACCGCGCGGATGCGCCGGATATTGTCCAGCTCTGCCTTGGTGCCAGAGTAGTTTCCAGCCGCCATGGAAAACCCGTCCGCCAGCACGTTGGCAAGCCCCAGTGCCACGATGATGAAAGGGGACAGACCCGCCCCCGCAACACCGGCCACGATCGCAAAGGTGGTGACCGACCCGTCGATCCCCCCATACACAACATCCCGCAGCACCCCCCGCCCCGGAGGAGCGTTGATGCGGGCGGCAATCTCTTGCTGGCTGTGTCCGTGATCGGTCATGGCTGGCTCTGGCACCACTATGCGCGCCGCCAGACCGCATGACTTTGCGTCAGGTCAAGTTTTCGAAAACAACCCGGCCAAGGCGCGTTTGATGATGCTCCGGGTCGACGGTTTGTGCCGGTCCGAGAAAGGCAGCGGACGGCAGACCTCCATCGCAGCGACGCCGACGCGGGCGCTGAGCGCACCGTTCACAAGCCCTTCGCCAAAACGGCGGGACAGTTTGCTCAGGACGGATCCGCCCAGCACGGGCTCCAGCAGATCGTCCCCGACGGCCACGGCCCCGGTTGCCACCAGATGCACGAAGACAGCCCGTGTCAGCCGCCAGCTACCCAGAAACCCGGCGCGCCCGCCATAGATTTCGGCGATGCGCCGGATCATACGCAACGACGCCGCAAGCGCCGTGGCCACATCCGCCAGCGCCAGAGGGACAAGGGCCGTCACGGTTGCAACCTGTCGGGCGGCGGCCTCGACCTCGCGGCTGGCGGCGGCGTCCAGCGGGGCCAGCAACTCATCCTCTGCCAATGTCAGCAATCCTGAGGCATCAAACTGTTCGCCCATCCGCTCGGACAGTCGATCGCGGCCCCATTCGGTATCCTCGCGCCCTTTGTAGAACGCCAGCAAACGGGTCGTGACCGCGCGGGCCTGAGCTAGATCTTCTTCGGCCAAGGCCGTATCCGCTGCGTGACGCATCCCGTCTACGCGGGACAAGCGCCCGATGGCGGCCAGCTCTCGCACGGCAATGATGAATGCAACCAATACCAGAGCCGCGAACAGCCCTGTTACGATCCATCCCAGGATTGGGGCGCGTAACAGCAGAGAATTGACAAAGTCCCACGCTGCCACGGACACCACAGCCCCGACCACGGCCAGCGCCAATCCCCAGAACCAGCGCGACAGGGCCGAGGGTTTGCGGGCGGCAAGGCGTGCCGCGCTCTGCATCGCCTGCCCTTGTGGCATCGCGATATCCGGGACCGGAGGGGCCTGTGCTACGTCGGCGGCGGGCTCATCCCCGTCCAGATCTATCAGAACCGGGCCTTTAGCCATCGGCTGCTCCTTTGCTGGCCCAAACAAATTTGATGTCCGGGAGATTTTCGTCGTTGTCGGCACCATCGCTGCGCCCCGTTTCGACGAAACCGTTGCGTTCGTAAAACCGCAGTGCCCCATGGTTTGCCTGAAACGCAAACAAGGACAATTCGGACCGGCGCGCCTTGGCATGGTCCAGCAACCGCTGACCAATTCCCTGCCCCCGCGCGTTGGGCGCAAGGTAGAGTGAGTGCACTTCATCCTCGTTGAGCGACAGAAATCCCACCACCCCCAGATCCGTTTCAGCCACAGTCATCCAGTCAAGCTCGATCATCCGACCACAAAAGGCGATGGTTTCCGCCCGAGTATGAAGTTCGGGCATCCAGTCATGTTCGCGGGTGAACCCGTGCAAAATCTCGCCGGTTGCACCGGCATCCGTGCTGCGGGCGGGGCGGAGTTTGACCATCAAAACCGGTCACCGATCAGGAATTGAGCGGCCCGATCAAGCCGGATATGTGGCGGGCCATCCCCTGGGCGCAAGGTCAGATGCGCGGGTGCAAAGGCCATGAACCCATAATCCTCACCCAGCCAACTGTCGGACCCGTTGCGCGCCGGGCCCAGCAGATGGGATGGGTCTTTGGGCAGATCGCCGGGGTAGAAAGCCGCCTGTTTGCCGCTGTCCAAAAGCGTGCCGCGAACGCAGGGCAACTCAGTACCGTCGTGGTCGCGAATTTCCTCGGTCGTGGCCCGCAGAGAAGCAAGCGATAAGGCCGCCGTTTCGGCCCCGGCAAAGCTGGCGCGGTCACGCGCGTCACGCGTCAGCGCTTCCATTATATTGGTCAGGCGGGGGTGTTGTGTGTGGTGCAAATGGTCGGCCTTGGTGGCTGCAAACAGAATGCGTTCGACCCGTTTTCCCAGCAGCAACTGGCTAAGCCAAGCATTCCGTCCCGGTCGGAACGCTGCCAGGATATCCGCCATCGCGCGCCGCATGTCTTCGACCGCTTGCGGGCCGTTGTGTATCGCGCCCAGTGCGTCGACCAATACGACCTGCCGGTCTATGCGCGCAAAGTGGTCTCGAAAAAACGGTTTCACCACCTGGGATTTATAGGCCTCGTAGCGCCGCTCCATCTCGCGATGCAGGCTGCGACGCGGACTGTGCCCGTCGACCGGCAACGGCGCGAAGGTAAGAACCGGTGATCCGGCCAGATCGCCCGGCAGCAGGAACCGCCCCGGCGTACAATCATAGAACCCGGCATCGCGTGCAACATTCAAGTATGCGGCAAATTCTTTGGCCAGCGATTGCGCTTTGGGTTCGTCATGCTTTTCGGCTGGATCAATGCCCTGAGCCAAAGAAAGAAATGCATTGGCTTGGGTCCGGTTGGCAATGCGCTCCAACGTTTCCTGCGACCAAACCTTATAGGACTTATCCAGTAAAGCCAGATCCAGCAGCCATTCGCCCGGGTAATCCACGATATCCAGGTGGACGGTTCGTGGACCCTGCAATCCCGACAACAAGCCAGAAGGCCGCGCCTTGAACGACAGGCGTAGCTCAGACACCGCGCGAGTGCTGTCCGGCCAATGGGGTTCCGGACCGGTCAGTGCGGCCAGATGGTTTTCATAGTCGAAGCGGGGCACGGTGTCGTCCGGTTGCGGCTGCAGATATGCGGCACTGATCCGCCCCTCTTGCTGCGCAACAAGGCCCGGCATCCGCCCGCGGTCCAAGAGGTTCGCCACCAGCGACGTGATGAAAACCGTCTTACCCGACCGGGCCAAGCCGGTGACGCCAAGACGGATCACCGGCTCGAAAAAAGTCTCGGACACGCTGTCGCCAATGGACTCGACGCCGCGCACAAGACTGTCTGCCAGAGAAGAGATGACCAAACCGTCGCCCCGCTTTTATCGTTTGGTCCAAGATAAGTAGCGGTTGTCGGACATACCAGTGGTTTCCCACCCTTGCCCCCTCATGCAGGGCGCGCTACCAGCAGCCCATGCCCAGATACGCGCTCAAAGTCGAATACCAAGGGGAGCCGTTTGCCGGATGGCAACGGCAAAAGGATCAGCCGTCTGTTCAAGGTGCAATCGAACAGGCCTTGTCGCGGCTGCAACCCGGTGAGCATACCATCGCCGCAGCCGGACGGACGGATGCGGGCGTGCATGCGCTGGGTCAGGTGGCCCATTGTGATCTGGACAAAGACTGGGACCCCTTTCGCCTGTCCGAGGCGTTGAACTACCACCTCAAGCCGCAGCCGGTGGCCATTGTCAAAGCCGCGCGGGTGGACGACGACTGGCACGCGCGGTTTTCAGCGTTGGAGCGGCAGTACCTGTTCCGCATCCTCATGCGTCGCGCGCCTGCCACCCATGACGCCGGACAAGTCTGGCAGATCAATCATCAGCTGGACGTTGATGCAATGCAGGCGGGCGCGGATATGCT
The DNA here is from genome assembly GCF_013035315.1 of Ruegeria arenilitoris. Lineage (GTDB taxonomy): Bacteria > Pseudomonadota > Alphaproteobacteria > Rhodobacterales > Rhodobacteraceae > Ruegeria > Ruegeria arenilitoris_D. Next base: position 371,315 of record NZ_WQHP01000003.1, read on the forward strand.
GATCGGGCGGCATGACTTTACGACCTTCCGGTCCTCGATCTGCCAGGCCGCCAGCCCGGTGAAAACTCTGGATGAGCTGCGGGTTGAACAGATTCAGGGGTTCTCAGGCCCCGAAATCCACTTTCGCGTTCGCGCGCGGTCCTTTCTGCACAATCAGGTTCGCAGTTTTGTCGGCACCCTCGAACGCGTCGGCGCGGGGGCGTGGTCACCGGAAGATGTGCGGGATGCTCTGGAGGCTACCGACCGCGCCGCTTGCGGTCCGGTCTGCCCGCCGCAAGGATTGTATCTGGCGCGTGTCGGCTATCCTGCGCCAGTTTTCGACTAAAGCGCACGCAGCAATAGGCCACCGGCCACAACTGCGATCACCAGCCCGGCGACCAGTTCGATCGTTGGGGCCAAAACCGCGGCAAAACGCGTAGCCGAAGCCGAGGCAAGCAGCCCCCCGCGCAACCCGAATGAGGTCCACCCAACCAATGTCGTAACGGTTGCAGTGCCCAGCGCCATTGCGAAGACTCCGGCAATGCCCACCATGGCGATGCCCATCTGCCAGGTCAGGATCAGAACGAACAAGGCACCTGTACAGGGGCGCGCGGCAATTCCTGCGATCAGAACGGCGGCTTCGCGCAGGCTTCCAACCTGTGCCACCTCTTCGGCGGTGGGGCCGTGGCGGTGTCCGCAATCCGCGCAGACGTCATCATCATGGTGATGGTCGTGATGATTGTGTCCGTGATCGTGGTGGTGATCATGATCGTGGTGGTGCGCCTTTTCGGTGCGGTACCGACGCGCAAAACTGCGCACAGCGCGAAAGATCAGCCATACTCCGATCGCCGCAATCGCCCCATAGCTGATCGGGGCCATGACTTGCTCGGTTGCACCAACAAGGCTGTCGCGGGACATCTGAAACACCAGCACCCCGGCATAAACCAGTACAATCGCAGTCACCGCCTGCCCCAGACTGGACAGCACGCTGATCGCCGACAAGCGCAGGAAGGCCACATTCCGACCCAGGCCGTAGCCACCGATCAGGACCTTTCCGTGCCCCGGTCCAACCGCATGGAAAAAGCCATAGGCAAAACAGACGGTAAGCAGCGTTGCCACGGCCTCGGGCTGTTCCGCGCGGGCGGCGCGCAAAGAGCGGGCAATCTGGTTCTGGAACTCGCGTTGCTCACCAGCGGCCCAGGCGGCCAGTTGGTCAAACCCGCCGCTGCCCCAAAACCACAGCAACAGACCGATAGCGATGGCGACAGGGACAATCAGGTATTTGGACATGAAACGAAAATCTCGGTCGCAAAGCTCTCCCCGACAAGCGGGATATCATTTTCTTCAAGGTCGAGATCTGCGTCTAGGGTGCGTAAAAAAGCCTGCATTTGGGCCAGCTGGCCATCAATATCTGGGTCGATCCTGCTGATCTGGCACGACGAAGGCCCGGAAACGGTCACCGGGCGTGTCACCTCGTAGGCGGTGTAGTAAGTCTCATCAAAAGCTTTCGCCGTGATGGCATTGGCAGGCACCCCACCCCCGGCGACTTCGCGCAGATGGGTGGTGACGATGCGGCCATCCTCGGTCGTGGCCTGCGCCTCCATCGGGCCGGACAGAGACACTGGCGCGCCGTCCGCATAGACCACGAGATCGCCGTTATACCCTTCGACCCATTCGGCATCGAAACCTGACAGGAACTTCTTTTCGCTTTCCGTCAGAACTCCGTCAAAATCCTGGTCCAGCTTCATTTCCTCAAGCTGGAACAGCGAATACAGCTCGTCATAGGCCCAAGTCACCCGGACGTGGGTCAGCTGGCCTGCGTCATCCACAACAAACTCCAATCCGGTGTCGATAAAGACATGCGGGTGAGCCAATGCAGGGATCGGCAGACAGCAGGACAGTATGGTTACAAGCCAGCGCATAGGTGAAAGATAGGCTTTTGCCCGGTGCCCGGCAATGCGTTTCGATGCCGCCGCGCAGGAACTGGCTAAGCGCTTCACGCGGGCGGGAACAATACCAGGGTCTGCAGGGCCGTTCCGACCGGTCCTTCGGTATCGAACAGAACCGATTGCGACATCCCTATTCCCGATGGTTGCCAATGTGACACGGACTGCGAGGCCAGCCAGTCTGAAATAGGCTCTCGGTGAATTTGCACGGTCAGATCGGTGTTCATGAACCCCATTTCAGACGTTGGCGCATTCCACGATATGCCGTTGCCGCAATCTGCAAGCGGGCACAGCGACTGGATCGGAGATTGCGCCTCGCCTTCCAGCAAGGGTGGCGTACGCATCCAAACCGTCTTTGGCCCGGCCTTCTGATTGCCCCCCTTGGGGTAGAGGATGTCCGAGTGGTTCGCAAAACCCGGCAGACCATGACGCACCTCGCCAATCGGGAAAGGCCCCGTTACCGCGTCATCCAGCAATGGGGCTGGCAGAGAGACATTTGGAACAGGCCCCAAATCGCGGCGCGCCATATGCATGGTCGTGGCCGTGGCGCACAAGGTGTCGTCCTGATCGTGGACCGTGACACGAGTCGTCGCCAGCGTCTTGGTATGGCGCGTGGTCTCAGCGGCCACCCGCAGACCGCTAAGCGGGAGCGGCCGCAGCAGGTCCACCGTCAACCGGGTCAGCATCTTCTCCGGCCCGACCTCGGTCTCTGCTGCGCGAACGATCAAGCCGCTGACTGGCCCGGCATGGCAGTGATCTGCAGACCACGGCCCCCGTGCTGGATCATTGCCTATGAAGGCTCCATCTGCCCGGATGTGGAAATAGGTCTGTTCGCTTGGATCCGGTTTCAACACGGTCGTATCCCTCAGACTTTTTCCTGAGTATGTTTCTTCAACTCGGCCCGGGCCACCTGACGGCGGTGCACCGCGTCCGGCCCATCGGCCAACCGCAACGTCCGCACATGGGTCCAAGCCGTAGCCAACGGAGTATCCTGACTGACCCCCTGCCCGCCAAACATTTGCACGGCCTCATCGATGACCTTTAACGCGACGCGCGGAGCGACGACCTTGATCTGGCTGATCCAAGGGGCCGCCGCACGGGCGTCCCCCTGATCCATGTACCAGGCGGCTTTCAGGCACAGCAGGCGGGCCATCTCGATCTCCATCCGGCACTCGGCGATGATATCGTAGTTCGCGCCCAGTTGTGCCAGTTTCTTGCCGAACGCTTCGCGCTGCAACGCGCGTTTGCACATCTGTTCCAGCGCCGACTCGGCCTGACCAATCGCGCGCATGCAGTGGTGGATACGGCCCGGCCCCAGACGGCCTTGGGCAATCTCGAACCCGCGCCCTTCGCCCAACAGGATGCTGTCGGCCGGGACCCGGACGTTGGTAAATCGGATGTGCATGTGGCCGTGTGGGGCGTCATCGTGGCCATAAACCTGCATGGGACGCAGAATTTCGATACCTGGCGCATCAGCTGGGACCACGATCATCGATTGACGCTTGTGCTTGGGCTGCTCGTCACCTGCTGTCTTGACCATGACGATATAAACCTTGCAGCGCGGATCGCCCGCACCGGACGACCACCATTTTTCGCCGTTCAGAACATAGTCTTCCCCGTCCCGCACGCAGGACATCGATACATTCGTCGCATCCGAAGACGCCACATCCGGCTCCGTCATCAGATAGGCCGACCGGATTTCGCCGTTGAGCAGCGGCTTCAGCCACTGTTCTTTCATTTTGTCCGAGCCATACCGCTCGAACACTTCCATGTTGCCGGTATCGGGGGCCGAGCAGTTGAAGACCTCGGCGCCGAGGGGCGTCTTGCCCATCTCTTCGGCGAAATAGGCATATTCAACCGTGCTCAGTCCAAAACCCTTGTCGCTGTCCGTCAGCCAGAAATTCCACAACCCTGCGGCTTTGGCCTTGGCTTTCAACCCTTCCAGAATCTCTGCCTGACGCTCGGTGTATTGCCAGCGGTCACCCTTGTCGATTTCGGCCTGATATTCCTCTTCCAGCGGCATGATCTCGTCCCGGATCATATCTGCAACGCGTTGCAGCAGAGCGCGGTTTTCTTCGCGCAGGCCGAATGACATGTTCATGAGTTTCCCTCCTCAGGCCCAAAGACCGGGCTTTACCTTTGAGCAGAGAATGACTTAGCTGCGGACGTGATGTCTAGCTGTGTGACGGGACGTCAACTCAATCAAAATGAAACTACGGGGGATGAGTTATGGCGCTGTTGATCGAAACCGGGCTGTCCGACTGGATGAGTGACGATGACATCGCCAATGAAATCCGAAAAATGCACCCCGATACGGATGTACGCACACCCGACACGATCGGTGACGCAGGCGAGATCACGATGGTCGCGGTTGTCGGGCTGCAGAATGACCACCCGAAAAGGCTGCCGAACCTGAAACTGGTGCAGAAACTGGGTGCCGGGGTCGAAACGATTGTCAGCAACCCGAACCTGCCCGATCACGTCCGCATCGCCCGCCTCAAGCCCGACGCACCGGCGCAGGGCATTGCCGAGTGGTTCGTGGCCTACATCCTGCATCGTCAGCGCAACATGGCGTTTCACGAAGCCGCCCAGCGCAAGTCCGAATGGTTGCCCAAAGCTCCGGGATTCTCACCTGACACCGTGGTTGGCGTGTTGGGTTTGGGCCATATCGGTGCCCGCAGCGCGCGGATGCTGCGCGCCATCGGGTTTCAGGTCGTCGGTTGGAGCCGTTCCCCGAAGGAAATCGAAGGCGTCACCTGCCTGCATGGGGACGACGCGCTGCCAAAAGTCTTGGGGCAATGCGACCATGTCTGCGCCATTCTGCCATCCACCCCGCAAACCATTGGTTTGTTCGACGCTGACATGCTGGCGGCCATGAAACCCGGCAGCCAATTGCTGAACGCAGGACGCGGAGATCTGATCGACGAATCTGCTCTGATCGAAGCTTTGGACCGCGGAACGCCCGGTCGCGCCGTTCTGGACGTGACCAACAAAGAGCCGCTGCCCGCGGACAGCCCGCTATGGGCACATCCCGGCGTCACGATCACGCCTCACGTCTCGGGCTGGCATCTGGGCGAGGCCTTGGCTGACGTGGCCGAGAACTTCCGTCGCTTGTCCTCAGGCGCACCGCTGCTGCACGAGGTCGATCGCACGCGCGGCTATTGAGCTTCGATCAAGGAGCCAGAACCCAGTTGCCACTGGCATCCCGACAGTTGCGGGTTCTTACCTCGCGCGGTTGCTCGGCCCCTGCGGGTTGGATGAAATGCTGAAAATGCACGCAGTTGTCGCGAACCTCACGCACGCGCACCGTACCCTTTGATCCGGTGTCTGCATTTGACCAGTTCCGCTCGGTCCCGACCTGGGGCATTCCGCCAGCAAGTATCTCGGTGGTTGTCGCGTTCACGACGCTGAAGTCCTCGGGGGTCAAGCCCATCTCGGCAATGATTCTCGAAATTGGCTTGGCTTGCGCCAGTGAACCTGCGCCGACCAGAATGGCGGCAGCAAACAGGGGTGAAATCCAGGCTTTCATGATCTTCTCGCCTTGCTGAAATAAGTTTGACCTCAAGACTATACCGCGGGCGAACTGCGGCCAAGCCCTGCCGCCCGACCTTCAAATAATACCGAACAAACCTATCGCGACTCGGCCGCTAGGAGCGCCCGATCAATCCCCTCATAGTACCCGAACAACGAACCAGAGGCATCAAATGGCACAGCCGACCTACTATGCGCCGACAGGCGGACATCCCGGACAAGACCAACTTCTGACCGACCGCGCCATGTTCACTGACGCCTATGCGGTGATCCCCAAAGGCACGATGCGCGACATCGTCACCAGCTTCCTGCCATTTTGGGAGGGCACCCGGCTCTGGGTTCTGTCCCGCCCTCTCAGCGGGTTCGCCGAGACGTTTTCACAGTACATCATGGAGGTTCAGCCCAGCGGCGGCAGCGACCGCCCGGAAACAGACCCCCAAGCACAAGGCGTTCTGTTTGTGGTCGAGGGCGAGGTGACCCTGACGTTGAACGGTCAGGTCCATGTTCTGGACACCGGCGGATACGCTTACATCCCACCGGAATCGGACTGGACTTTGCACAATCGAGCCGAAAAAACCGCGCGCTTTCATTGGGTTCGCAAAGCTTACGAAGCTGTGCCCGGGCTGCCCGCACCCGATCCGATCATCACAAATGAGCGCGACGTCACACCGAACGAAATGCCCGGCACCGAAGGCCGCTGGTCCACGACTCGCTTCGCCGATCCGCAGGATTTGCGCCATGACATGCACGTCAACATCGTCAATTTCGAACCCGGAGGCGTAATTCCCTTCGCCGAAACTCATGTGATGGAACACGGGCTTTACGTGCTGGAAGGCAAAGCGGTTTATCGCCTGAATCAGGACTGGGTCGAGGTCGAGGCCGGTGACTATATGTGGCTGCGCGCGTTTTGCCCGCAGGCTTGTTATGCGGGTGGACCGGGGCGGTTTAGGTACCTGCTTTACAAGGATGTGAACCGGCACATGCCGCTGACGTTGCCCAAACGCTAGGCTTTTAAGCGCTTTTTTTCACGCTGGGCTTCACAGAAGCCCCTGAATCTGGTGAAATAACAGCGGTTTTTAGCACTGGAGATTGTTCAATGGTACTGCGCGTAACGATGCTGGCACTTGCAGCAGGAATTGGTTTGACAGCATTTGATGCAACGCCTGTCGCCGCAAAGGAAGAAACCAAACAGGTGTTCGTCATGAGCCGCACCTGGGCGGTGACGCAGGTCTCGGACGCTCCGGTTGTGTACCGTGCGACGCGCGACAACAACAATCTGAACCCGTTTGGCCCGCCACCGCGACTGCGCACCCTTCAGGCTATCGCTGCCATTCAGCAAGCGACCGGATGCCGCCCCATTGTGGCCAGTATGTATCAGAACATTTCCGGCCAGTTCTTCTCGCAGGTCAGCTGCAACTGACCATAGGTCAGAACGGGCATTGAGCTATTGGCAGCGCGCTGCCATAGCTTGCGCATGAAACTTGCAATCAACGGATTCGGCCGCATCGGCCGCACGATCTTGCGGCAGCTGTTGGCTATGCCGCAGGGCGCAGATATCGAGTTGGTGCTGATCAACGATATCGCCCCGCTTGAGACCTGCGCCTACCTTTTCAAATACGACAGCACGTTTGGCCCCTATCCGGGCACCGTTGAACAAGGCGACGGGGTCTTGGTCGTCGATGGGCGTTCGTTTCCAATGACGCACAGCCCCAACCTGGCGCATGTCGATCTTTCAGGCGTCGATGTTCTGATGGATTGCACCGGCGTCGCGCGCACCTCGGATGTGGCCAGCCAAGGGTTGACCGCCGGGGCCGGCAAGGTGCTGATCTCTGGCCCCTCGCCCGCGACCGAAATCACCGTTGTTCTGGGTGCCAACGAAGATCAACTGGGCAATGCACGTATCGTGTCCAATGCCTCATGCACGACGAACGGACTTGCGCCTCTGGTCAAGGTGCTGGACCAGATCGGCGGCATCGCCTCAGCGCATATGACGACGATCCACTGCTATACAAACAGCCAACCGATGGTGGACGCCCCTCGCGGTGATTTGGCCCGATCCCGAGCGGGAGCGTTGTCGATGGTACCCACCACCTCCAGCGCGACGCATCTGATAGACGAAGTCATTCCCCATCTGGCCGGTCGCATCACAGGCGCGGCAGTGCGCGTCCCAACCGCCAGCGTGTCGGCCATCGATCTAGTGGCGACGCTAGAGCGTGGTATGCCAGCAGAATCGTTTCAGGCAAAACTGCGGGCTGCTGCTCTGGCATCACCCATTCTGGGCTGGACCGATCAGCCGCTGGTCTCGTCCGACCTACGCACCCGGCCTGAGTCACTTGTGATCGCAGGCCCCGAAACACGCATGGTCGGGGATCATCAAATCCGGGTTTTTGGCTGGTATGATAATGAATGGGGCTTTTCCGCCCGCATGTTGGACGTTGCCCGCCTGATGACACAGCATTGACCCGCGGTACCGCAGCGGGCGGGCTTGCCCGCGCGCTGCCCAGCCCAACGGGTCACAAGCATCTTTGATGCGCCGGGACTGGGCGGGAGAACCCTAGCCTTCGGCAACCTCAAACGGGGTTTCGAACCAGTATTCCTCGAGATTGCTGCCCACTCCAATCCGGTCGATCACGGCAAACAAGCCCGGCCCATGCAACGGCGTCAGCACCCCGTGCCAAGTGCCGCGAAAATAGTTCACACCCTGCCCGGGTTTGGTGACAAACGCTTTCGGCTGCCCCGGTCCACCACCCTCGTCAGCGGCCACGATGACCAAAAAAGGCTGATGTGTCATCGGTATGAATGCCTGACTGCCCTCAGGATGCCGTTCGACCATGTCCAGCTCATACGGCAACGCCCTTGGGTTGGCGTTAAACAAGCTTATCCCCGCCCGCCCGTCCGCGAAATCCAGCCGTGCTAGATCATGATACCGGCCGCACTGGCCCTGATTGATGATCTTGTCGGGGTCGCCCGCCACCTCCAGCACGTCCCCGAACGGGGCAAAAGCCTCAGCTGTCAAAGGCGCGGTCTTGATCCGAACACTCATGAGGGCAAAATGTCCCGCAAACGAAACTCGGCAATCCGTTCAACCTGACGGCAGGCCTCGGCAAATTCGGTGTCGCGGTCCTGCTCGATGCGCCGCTGGAACGCCTGAAGGATCGACGCTTTGTCGTGATCCCGAACGGCGATGATGAACGGAAAGCCGAACTTCTCGGTGTACCGTTGGTTCAAATCAGTGAACGCCGCGCGCTCGTCATCCGTCAAAGCATCCAGCCTCGCCGACGCCTGTTCGGACGTGCTTTCCTGCGTCAACCGCTTCGCCTGTGCCAGCTTTCCAGCCAGATCAGGGTGCGCGGTCAACACACCCAACCGCTCCTCCTGAGAAGCGGACCGGAACATGCGGGTCAGAGCGTTATGCATTCCACCCGCCGTGTCATGCGCAGGACCCAATTCCAGATCATAGGCCCTTTCGGCGATCCAGGCCGAGTGTTCAAAAATACCTCCATAGGCCGCCACAAATTCATCCCGCGCCAACTGCGAAGGTTTCGGATACTGCGCAGGTGGATGCGTTTCGGCCCAGTGCTGGGCGATCTGCAACCGCGTGGCAAACCAGACATCGGAAAAGCCGCGCGCGTAGTCCAAAAACCGCTTCAAGGCCATCACCCGGCCCGGCCGCCCGATCAGGCGGCAGTGCAAGCCGATCGACAGCATCTTGGGCGCGCCCACCTCTCCCTCGGCATACAGCGCATCAAAACTGTCTTTGAGATATGAATAAAACTGATCGCCTGAGTTGAACCCCTGCGGTGTGGCAAACCGCATATCGTTGCAGTCCAGCGTATAGGGCACGATCAACTGATCCCGACCACCTGCCTGCATCCAATACGGCAGATCATCCGCATAAGTGTCGGCGACGTAAGCAAAGCCGCCCTCTTCGGCCACCAGCCGCACGGTGTTTTCTGAACACCGACCCGTATACCAGCCGCGGGGGCGTTCACCGACGACCTCGGTATGCAGGCGGATTGCCTCGGCGACCTGCGAGCGCTCTTCGTCCTCGGGCATGTCCTTGTGTTCCACCCATTTCAGCCCATGGCTGGCAATCTCCCATCCTGCCGCTTTCATCGCGGCGACCTGGTCGGGTGAGCGTGCAAGCGCTGTGGCAACGCCATAGACGGTGATCGGCAAATCCTGCATCAACCGGTGCAAGCGCCAGAACCCCGCACGCGATCCGTATTCATAGATCGACTCCATGTTCCAGTGACGCTGGCCGGGCCACTGCGCAGCCCCAACGATTTCCGACAAAAACGCCTCGGACGCGGCATCGCCATGTAGCACGCAATTCTCGCCGCCCTCTTCGTAGTTCAACACGATCTGAACAGCCAGCTTGGCATTGCCGGGCCATTTTGCGTCCGGCGGGTTGGCACCGTAGCCGATCATGTCACGAGTATAACGAGGGGGCTGCATGGCTTCTTCCATTCTTGTGCTTCAGAACAGCTTTAGCCCAGAAGCGCGTCAATGATTATCAAATCAATCCGAACGCTGTTTCCGGTTCTTTCGGCATTTCAACTGTTTCGAACTTTGCGCCAGACTGTAACAAAGCAAAAGACAAATCAAAGGAGACCTCCGTGGCTGGTTATCTGACAACCCATGTTTTGGACACGGCGCGCGGCTGCCCGGCTGAGGGGTTAAAAATTGCACTCTACCGCGTGTCCGGGAATTCTCATCGTAAGATCACAGAAACGGAAACCAATGCAGACGGTCGTACCAACAGCCCGATCCTGCCGCAGGAGTCGTTTGAAACCGGCTCTTATGAGTTGGTTTTCTTCGCCGGGGACTACCTACGCGCAACCGGACAGGTTGATGAAGACCCGCTGTTTCTGGATCAGGTGCCCATTCGCTTCGGCATGTCCGAACCGGACGCGCATTACCACGTTCCGCTGCTGCTATCGCCATTTGGGTATTCGACCTATCGAGGCAGCTGACCCGAGCTGTCAGGCAAGGCTCCCGCCCGTCCTTCACCCCTGACGGGGCTCCTCCGGTTGGGCCAAGCGCCACCCCCTGTCGGGTGTGGCGCGGTCGCTCAGATATTTTCGTTTCGCCTGAAACCACACTAACGCAGCGCGGCTGTGCCGCGGTGCCCGGCCCAAGGTTGTGTAGCGCCCGAAGGGCGCAAACAACGACGGGAGCTTTACGAGTCAGAGGTTTCCGAGGCGCGCACGACTTTGCTGATCCGTTCAATCATGAAGTCCATGAACAGCCGCGCTTTGGGGTCCTGATGGCGGCGATGGGTATAAAGGCACGCCATTTGCACCGAAACAGGCGGCGTTTCGACCGCAACCGGCACCAAACGCCCGGAACTCAGGTGCTCGGCCACCTCAAAAACCGGCTTCATCGCGATCCCCTGCCCTGACAGCGCCCAATCCGTCAGCACGTCACCGTCGTCACATTCGAACCGGCCAGACACTGCGAACCGTTTGGGGCCGTCAGGCGTTTCCAATTGCCACTGAAACTCAGTTGCGCCTGGGAACCTCAGGTTCAGGCACTCATGCCGTTGCGAGACCAGATCGGCCCCGGTCACCGGCATCCCCCTGCGTTCGACATAGGCCGGGGCCGCGCACAATACGCGCGGGCAGTCGGCAATCTTGCGGATACGCAAGGTACTATCTTCGGGCTGGCCAATGAAGAAGGCCAGATCCAACCCCTCGGTGGTTAGGTCGACGGATCGGTCAGTCAACCGCAAGCGCACATCGATCTCGGGGTATTCCGCCAGAAAGTCAGGCACATGCGGGGCCAACAATCTTCGACCAACACCCAGCGGAGCCGCCACGAACAACGACCCACGCGGGGCTTCGGTCAGATGGACGACCTGCGCCTCGGCCTCATCCACCGCATCCAAAACCGCCACCGCACCGGGATAAAACGCGCGTCCCTGCTCGGTCGGACTGAGGTTGCGAGTTGTTCTTTGGAACAACCGAACACCCAAGTGGTCCTCGAGTTGAGAAATCCGCGCCGACGTCACTGCGGGCGAGATTCGCAGGTCACGCCCCGCCGCGGACATGCTGCCCAGATCATAGACACGGACAAAGGTTCGGATATTGTCGAGGTAGGACATCTTTTCGTTTTTTTTGACACAGTTTGACAATATCCGGGAATACCGAAGAAAGTGCCCGTTGCCTAGTGTGGCAGCAACCAACCGGAGAGCTTTCGCATGTACGACTTTGCCGTGTTCTGGGATTGGATGGCTTTTGCCGTGCGCTGGCTGCACGTCATCACCGCTATCGCCTGGATCGGATCATCCTTTTACTTCATCGCGCTGGACCTTGGCCTGAATCGCGACGTCCCAGGCCCTGCGGATGGCGAAGAATGGCAGGTGCATGGCGGTGGCTTCTACCACATCCAGAAATATCTGGTCGCGCCAGAGCGCATGCCGGACCACCTGACCTGGTTCAAATGGGAAAGCTATGCGACATGGCTCAGCGGGGCGGCCTTGCTGATGATCGTCTACTGGGTTGGCGGAGAGCTGTATCTGATTGATGCACAAAAGGCCGATCTGGCACTGTGGCAGGGTATTCTGATCTCGGCAGCCTCGCTGACTGTCGGCTGGCTGGTCTATGACTTCCTGTGCAAATCGGGGCTTGGCGAACGCCCCACGCTGCTGATGGTGCTGTTGTTTGTGCTGCTGGTGGCAATGGGTTGGGGGTATAACCAGATCTTCACCGGGCGCGCGATGATGCTGCATCTCGGGGCTTTCACGGCCACCATTATGACGGCAAACGTGTTCTTCATCATCATGCCGAACCAACGGATCGTGGTGGATGATCTGAAGAGCGGCCGAACGCCTGATCCGAAATACGGCAAGATTGCCAAGCTGCGTTCGACCCACAACAACTACCTCACGCTGCCGGTCGTGTTCCTGATGCTGTCGAACCACTACCCGCTGGCATTTGCCACCGAATACAACTGGATTATCGCTGCGCTTGTCTTCCTGATGGGCGTAACCATCCGGCACTATTTCAACACGCGCCACGCTCGGGCCGGGGATCCAACCTGGACCTGGCTTGTGACTGCGCTGTTGTTCATCGCGATCATGTGGTTGTCCACTGCCCCGATGTACAAACCATTGGAAGAGGCCGAGGCGCAGCCGCTGACGCCTTACGAACAGAAGTTCGCCGCTGCGGATGGGTTTGAACAGGCGCATGACGTTGTTCTGGGGCGCTGCTCCATGTGCCACGCGCGAGAACCCGTGTGGGAGGGCATCCTGTGGGCCCCTAAAGGTGTTCTATTAGAAACCGAAGGTGACATCGCCCGAAATGCGCAGCAAATCTATCTGCAGGCCGGCGTCAGCCACGCCATGCCGCCCGCCAATGTCACCTATATGGAACCCGAAGACCGCGAGGCCATCATCCGCTGGTTCCGCAACGCCGGATCCTGATCCCGAGACCGATCCACCACACACGCTGCAAAATTCTCCCGGCACAAGATAATCTCTTTTCCTGCGACGTCTCTGATGCTCTAACATGAATATTAGCAGCCGTCGCTATCCATAAGACGGCCAAAGAGATTTCGACTTGGGGCAGTTGGAGCTATCACATGCCGGGGAGCAGGCCACGCGCCTTTTTGACGACTTGCCTTCTCGGCGCGTTTGCTATGTCCTTGCCGACCACTTTGGCCGCGCTGGAAACGACACTGACCGCTCCGGGTGGGTCAAAAGAGCTTGTAGAGCGGCTTGAAGAAAACTCATCAGTTGCGACCGCTGAATCCCGTGGCTTGGATACGCCGCTGGAAATCCTGTCGGCCGCGCTGTCAGATTACCGCACAATGGTGCAGATCCTTTATGATGAGGGCTACTTTGGCCCTGTCGTCAGCATCAAGCTGGATGGGATAGAGGCCGCCGAGATAAGCTCGCTCAGCGTACCAGCGCAGATCAACCGCGCGGTGATAACGGTGCAGACCGGTCCCAAGTTCACCTTTGGCGAGGCAATCGTTCAGCCGGTTACACCTGAGACAGAGTTGCCCGAAGAATTTGCGGTCGGCAAAGTGGCCACAACCGGTGCCATTCAGCAGGCCGCATCGGCGGGTGTGCAGGGCTGGCGCAACGCCGGGCACGCCAAGGCGGAAGTCGGTAGCCAAAAGGTCATCGCGCGCCATGCGCAAGACAAACTGGATGCGCAGATTGATCTTGCCCCGGGGCCGCGCCTGCGGTTTGGCAAAATGATCATCCAGGGCGACACGGATGTGCGCCATAGATCGATCGAAAAAATCGCCGGTTTTCCTGCGGGCGAAGTTTATTCTCCCGAGAAAATTCAGAAGGTCGGCACCCGGCTGCGGCGGACCGGTACCTTTAACGTTGTCGCTATTGAAGAGCGTGAAACATCCAATCCCGACGGTACGCTGGATTTCGATGCCACGTTTGAAGATATGCCAAAACGTCAACTGACCTTTGGGCTTGAACTGGCATCGCGCGACGGGCTCGACCTGACCGCAACATGGACCCACCGCAACGTGTTCCGCCGCGCAGAGCGCTTGCGTTTCGAGGCCGCCATCCGCAACATTGGCGGAGCCGAGGACATTGACGGCAGGATCGGCCTGCGTCTGGATCAACCCGACCGGCTGGGCCCGGATGACAACACCTTCTGGAGCGCCCTGCTAGAGCGCCGAAATACCGAGAACTACAACGTGACGGTGGCCTCTCTGGGTTATGGCGCACGAAGAACGTTCTCTGACCGTCTGTACGCAGAGGCATCAGCTGGCTTCCAATGGTCGAGCGCAGATGACGCCTATGGCGACGACCGCCGATTCCGCTATTTCGTCCTGCCGTTCCGTTCGGAATGGGACCAACGGGACAGCAAAGTCAGCGCCACACGCGGATTTTACCTCGACTCGCAGGTCACACCTTTTGCAGGATTATCTGAAACCGAAAGCGGCATCCGGCTGTTCTTTGATGGGCGCGGATATACGCGCGTTGGATCCAGTGACAGGTTGGTTCTGGCTGGCCGCGTCCAGCTGGGGTCGGTACTAGGCCCCTCGCCCGATGGTGTGACCCCGGATTTTCTGTTTTTCTCAGGCGGTGCCGGAACGGTGCGTGGTCAGCCTTATGAAAGCCTTGGGATTCCGGTCGGCACAGGCGTGGCGGGCGGGAAATCGTTCCTTGGACTGTCCGCCGAGGTGCGAGGCAAAATCACGGAAGCCATATCGCTGGTCGGGTTTTACGATTACGGTACGGTCGACACCTCCTCGTTCATCGGCAGCGGGGCAGAATACCATTCGGGTGCCGGGCTTGGGGTCCGGTACGATCTGGGCGGATTTGGCCCGCTAAGACTTGACCTCGCCGTCCCGGTGCAGGGCGATACGGGCAACGGGTTGCAGTTCTATATCGGGATCGGACAGGCATTTTGATTGGACGTCGCGCATATCCTTGGTTGATTTCGGGTCTGGTCGTGACCGCCCCCCTGCCGCTTGCCGCGCAGGAAGAAGGCGGCAGCATGCTTGAGCGTTTTCTGCAGGATACGCTGTCAGGGGACGACCAGAACGTCACTGTAACGGGTCTGCAAGGTGCCCTAAGCGCCCGCGCGACTATCGCTGAGATTACCGTGGCGGATGACGAAGGCGTCTGGCTGACCATCAAGGATGCCGAACTGGATTGGAACCGCCTCGCGCTGATCCGGGGGCGATTTTCGGTAAATTCTCTGACAGCGCAGGAAATCGACATTGCCCGCGCGCCTGGCACAACCACCAAGGAAGAGCCGCCCGCTTCCGTCGAAACACAACCGTTTCAGCTGCCCGAGCTACCGGTCTCTATCGAAATCGGCGAAATCCGTGTGGATGAACTGTCACTGGGCGAGCCGCTGATTGGTGTCGCCGCAGACCTCAATGTAACGGGCAACCTTTCTTTGGCGGACGGGGCGCTGGACACCAATCTGGACATCATCCGGTTGGACCGCGCAGGCGATGAGATCAAACTGACAGCCGGGTTTCAAAACACCTCGCGCGAGATCAATCTGGATCTGCAGGTGAATGAGGCCTCGGGCGGGCTTATCTCTACTGCGCTGAACATTCCCGACAGTCCTCCGATCGGCCTGACCGCCCAAGGCGCGGGGCCATTGACGGACTTCACGGCCGACATCGGCCTCAGCAGTGACGACCAGATGCGCGTCACCGGGCAGGTGCGACTTCAAGCTGCCGAAGGCGGCGCGGCGGACGGCATTGCCTTTACGACAGATTTGAATGGTGATCTGACCCCGTTTCTAGGCCCTGAGATCGACCCCTTCTTCGGACCCAAATCCCGGCTCTTCGTCGACGGCCAAACCAAGCCCGAAGGCGCGTTGGACATCTCAGACCTTGAGCTCACCACACAAGCATTGGACCTGAAGGGTGAACTGCAGTTGGCGGAAGGCGGGGCGCTGCAACTAGCGGCCCTGCAGGGACGTATTACGCCACCGGATGGCGAGGCGGTCGTCCTGCCGGTTGCGGGTGGCGATACCTCGATTCAGTCGGCGCAACTGTCCGCTTTGTTCGATCGCCAGAACGGCAACCTTTGGGATCTAAGCCTGACTGCGAACGATTTTGAATCCCCGCAGGCTAATTTGGACGATGCAAGGATCACAGCGCAAGGCACCTTGGATCAAGGCGAGGTTCTGACCGTTGATGGTGACGTTCAGGTTGCAGTCGACGGCATAGACATGGCGGATCAGGCGTTGACGACGGCGTTGGGCCAGCGCATCACGCTGGACGGTCAGTTTGAATACAGCAGCGACCAGTCGCTGAACCTGTCTGGGTTCGAACTTGTGGGATCAGATTACACGCTGGCGTTGGACGCGTTGATCGCCGGGCTAACCAGCGGTTTGACGGTTGACGGAACGGCCAAACTGGACGCCACCGATCTGTCGCGATTTTCGGATCTGGCCAAGCTGGACCTTGCCGGACAGGTTTCAGCCAGCGTAACCGGCAAGGGCTCGCCCCTGGAGCAGAGCTTTGACGGTAAAGTCATCGTTGAGGGTCGCGATTTGTCCACGGGCCGCGACGATATCGACCCCGTGATCACCGGAAAGACCACGATCACATTGGACGGTAGCCGGGGTACAGACGGCATCACCATCCGCGAGTTTGATCTGGATAGTGAGGCCGCCAAGGCCGTCGCCAGTGGTGTTGTGACCACGCCAGATGGCAACCTGACCATCGACGGCCAAGCGCGGGTCAGCGCGTCGGATTTGTCCGTCTTCTCAGGTCTGGCAAAGCGCGAGCTGAGCGGTTCGGTTCAGGCCACCGCGCAAGGCAAAGGCACGGTACAAACGCTGGAATTTGATGGCACGGCCAGTGTCATCGGCCAGAACATAGAAACCGGTTTGACCGACATTGATCCCCTGCTGACGGGGCGCACGCAGATCGAATGGGACGGTGCCAGAACCGCGGATCGCATCGACATTCGTAATGCCTCGGTCAATGGCCGCGCGCTGACTGCGCAGCTGCAGGCCGTGGTGGATGACCCGACCAGTGATCTGTCGGCCTATGGACAGGCGCAACTGAACGTGCCGAACCTGTCCCTGTTATCCGGCTTGGCCGGACGTGATCTGGCCGGATCGGTTTCGGCCAATGTGAAGGGTAACGGCACCCTGTCCAGCAAGGAATTCGACGTTCAAGGCGACTTGGACGCCAACAACATTCAGACCGGCATCGAGATTGTCGACAAGCTAATCCAAGGTCGCACAACCCTGGATATCGATGCCGCGAACGAGGCGCAGGTTATCGACATTCGAACCTTCCGCCTGAACGGAACAGCCCTAACCGCAACCGCCTCTGGCAAACTGGACCGCCAGTCCGGCGGGCTGGATTACTCGGTCCGGCTGGATGATCTGGCGCGCATTCTGAACACCCTCTCCGGCCCGCTGACATTGGACGGAAATGTGGCCCCGACCTCTTCCGGGTTGGAGGGCACCGTGAACCTGAACGGCCCTGATAGTTCCTATGCCAAGCTTGAGGGCACAGTAGACAGCGACGGGACGGCCGATCTGGATTTTGATGCCAAGTTCAACCGGATCGAACGGTTCGCGCCCGAGTTTCCCGGCACCATCGCCGCCACGGGCACGGCCAAGCGCAACAAGGGTGTCTGGACAATCGACACGCAGGCCGAAGGCCCGGCAGAGATCAGCAGCAGCATCTCAGGTACCTTCGATGAAGGCAGCGGTGAAGCAGACCTGGCCGCAACCGGCGGCGTCAATCTGGGCATCGCCAACCTGTTCATAACCCCCAACAAGATTGATGGCACCGCCCGCTATGACCTGAAATTGTCCGGAAAACCCGCGCTTGAGTCACTGTCCGGCTCGATCACCACCTCTGGCACATCTCTGGCCCTACCCGACGTGGGACAAACGTTCACCGGCATCAGCGGCTCCGTCGAACTGGCGCAAAGCCGCGCCACGATATCGCTCAGCGGTGGTCCCCGTGCCGGTGGCAACTTCACCGTCAACGGTCCAGTTGACCTTAAGCCGCCATTCAACGCGAACATCGTTGCCGCGCTCAATAGTCTGGTTCTGACGGATAAACTGCTGTTTGAAACGACGCTGAACGGCCAGGTTGCGATGACCGGCGCGCTGGCCGGAAACAGCTCAATCGCCGGTCAGATCACGTTCGACGAAACCAACATCAACCTTGCAGCCGCAACCGGTGCTTTGGGGGCTGCACCCATCCCCGAGATCCAGCACGTGAACGAAACCAGCGCGGGCTTCCTGACCCGTGAACGTGCGGGCCTGGTTGAAAAAGAGGGCGGGCAAAAAAGCAACTCTCGCATCGCCTTGGACATCAGTCTGCTGGCCCCCAAAGCCGTGTTTGTACGCGGGCGCGGGGTGAATGCGGAACTGGGCGGACGGATCAATATCGGCGGCACGACAGCTTCGGTTATCCCCTCCGGACAAATTGAGCTGATCCGGGGTAATTTCGACATTCTGGGCCGCAGACTGGCCCTGACCAAAGGATTGGTGACGCTGCAGGGCGACCTGACCCCGTATATCGAGTTCGAATCCACAACCAGCACCTCCGACGGTTCGGCCACCATCGAAATCGCCGGGCCTTTGGACGCGCCCGAGGTCAACGTGTTCTCGGACCCGGAACGCCCCGCCGAAGAGGCCTTGGCGATGCTGCTGTTCGGCAACCGCTTTTCGGAATTGTCGCCCTTTGTGATCGCGCAAATGGCGGCCTCGCTGGCCCAGTTGAGCGGTGCAGGCGGCGACGCCACAAAAGGACTGCGCGATTCAACGGGGGTCGACACGGTAGATATCGGGGTGTCCGATGGCGGTGCTGGCCGGTTCGGGGCCGGTGCCTACCTCAGCGACAACCTCTACACCGACTTCACCGTCAATACCGAGGGCGACACCGAAGTGAACCTGAACCTGGATGTGACCGATAGTTTCACCGTCAAAGGCACGGTGGATGGCCGGGGTGAAACCGGGGTCGGGGTTTTCTTTTCCCGCGACTACTAAACGGTCTGCTTTTTTCGAATGCCGATCGGTTGCCCAACTTCTGGTGCCAGGTCCAGTGAGGCATGGTCCTGAACCATTTTCTGTAGCCGGGTCACTGCCCAATCCGGGTAGTGAACCGATCGCCCCGTGGTGTGGCTGACATTCATGAATAGCGCTTCTTGCGTAGCGCAGACGACCCCATCTTTCTCCGAAACCATCTGCGCAAAATAGTGACCGCGTTTGTGATCGGCATCCAACAGACGAAATCGGATGCTGAACGCCTCACCCTCGAGGACTTCGCGCAGGAAGTTCATATGCGACTGCAGGATGTAAGGCCCCTGCCCCATCGCGTTGACCTGTGCCTCACCCAGACCAAGGTGGTCGACCATCAACAGTTCGAGCGCATTGTCAAACGCCACGCCGTAGTAACCAACGTTCATATGGCCGTTGTAATCGATCCATTCGGGCCGCGCCGTGAACCCGCGAAACTCGACAGGCGCATCATATGGTCCGTCATGGCCAACGCGTGTTTCAGGCGTCATTTCCATCGGGGTCTCCTTGTTGGGTATCAAAGATCGCCACCGCGCGGACAAATCCGGCTGAGGCCCCTTTGATCTTGAACGGGAAGCAGGAAATCTCGAACCCCGTTGGCGGCAGGGTTTCAAGGTTTGTGAGCTTTTCCATGTGACAATACCCAACCTCCATCGAGGCCCGGTGCCCTTCCCAGATTATCGATGCGTCCTGCGTCTCAGCATATTCCTGCGCGGTCAAGGGAAACGGTGCGTCCCAACTCCAGGCATCGGTTCCGGTCACCCGCACCCCGCGTTCGGTCAGGTACAAGGTCGCCTCGCGCCCCATACCGCAGCCCCTAGTCAGGTAGTCCGGCTGCCCGTATTGCGTCCCGGCCGAGGTGTTCACGACCACAATGTCCAATGCCTGCAGGTCGTGACCAATCCGCTTCAACTCCGCCTCGACATCCGCGGCGGTTGCTACATAGCCATCGTCGAAATGGCGGAAATCCAGTTTCACGCCAGGGTTCATGCACCATTCCAGAGGGACCTCGTCTATTGTGATGGCCCGCTCGCCTTTGTTCATCGTCGAATGGTGGTGGTAAGGCGCGTCCAGATGGGTGCCATTATGCGTAGCGATTTGCAGGCGTTCGATGGCCCAGCCCTCGCCGCCCGGCAGATCGTCTTTCTTTAGCCCAGGAAAGAAGGACATCACTTGTTCGGCAGTCTGATCATGGGTCAGGTATTCGATCTGAGGCAGCATGATCGGCGGATCAGACACAATCCCGGTTTCCAGCGGAACGGACAAATCGACAAAACGGCGAGCCATATGCACCTCCTTCAGAACCGGTGTTAGGGTTGGCTGCAGGTAAGCGTCTGTCAAGCAAAGAAAAAGGCGGCCACAGGGGCCGCCCATCTTGCATATCGTCTGCAGATTTATTCAGCCGCGATGGCGTCTTCGATCTTTTCAACCCGGATCGCCGAGAACTTGAACTCGGGGATTTTCCCATAGGGGTCGATGGCCGAGTTCGTCAGGATGTTCGCCGCCGCCTCGACATAAGCGAAGGGGATAAACACCATATCTTCGGCAATTGCCCGATCCGCACGAACCATGATCTCGATTGAACCACGACGAGTGGTCAGACGGATCATTTCACCCGGCTCAATCCCCATCAGCTTCAGCGTCCGCGGGTTCATCGAGCAGTTCGCCTCAGGCTCAACCGCATCCAGAACGTTGGACCGGCGGGTCATGGACCCGGTATGCCAATGCTCTAGCTGACGGCCCGTGGTGGCGATCATCGGGTAATCTTCATCCGGTGCCTCGTCTGGCGGAATGATGCTGGCCGGGGTGAACCGAGCCTTACCATCCGTGCGCGGGAAGCCATCGCCAAAGACGATGGACTGGCCGGGGTCGGTTTCGCTGAGCGAGGGATAGGTGATCGACTCGGTCTCGAGCCGCTCCCAGGTGATGTTGTTCAGCGACTCCATGGTCAACTTCATCTCTGCAAAGACCTGCGAGACATCGGTGTACTCCCAGTTCAGACCGATACGCTGCGCCAGTTCGACCGTAATCGCCCAATCCTCGCGCGCCTCACCCGGAGGTGTCACTGCAGGGCGAACCCGCTGTACCTGACGGTTGGTGTTCGATACCGTGCCGTTCTTTTCGTACAGCGCCGAGGCGGGCAGGATGATATCCGCATAGTTCGCCGTTTCGGTCAGGAAGATGTCCTGTACGATCATCAGGTCCAGCTTGGCCAAAGCCTCGCGCGCGTGGTTTACATCTGGGTCGGACATGGCCGGGTTTTCACCCAGAATGTACATCCCCTTGATGTTGCGCGCATAGATCTGGTCGATGATCTCGGTGACAGTCAGACCCTTCTCGTTCGAGAAATCGTCCGAACCCCAGACATCCGTAAACTGCGCCCGGATATTGTCATCCGTGACCGTCTTGTAGTCTGGCAGGAACATCGGGATCAGACCCGCGTCCGAGGCCCCCTGCACGTTGTTCTGGCCGCGCAACGGGTGCAGACCCGCGCCGGGTTTGCCGACATTGCCGGTCATCAAAGCGAGGCTGATCAAACAGCGCGAGTTGTCGGTGCCGTGGATGTGCTGGCTGACGCCCATGCCCCAGAAGATCAGACCGGCCTTGGCCTGCGCAAAGGTGCGCGCGACGCGGCGCAGCTGATCCGGCTCGATGCCACAGATTGGGGCCATCGCCTCGGGCGTGAACTGGCGCAGATGCTCTTTCTCGGCTTCCCAGTTCTCGGTCCAACGGTGGATATACTGGCTGTCGTAAAGCTCTTCCTCGACGATCACGTTCATGATCGCGTTGAGCATCGAGACATCCGCCCCCGGACGGAATTGCAGCATTTCGTCAGCGAACTTCCGCATCCCAACACCGCGCGGATCCATCACGATCAGCTTACCACCGCGTTTGGTGAACTGCTTGAAATAGGTAGCCGCAACGGGGTGGTTTTCGATCGGGTTGGCACCGATGATGATCGCCACATCCGCGTTTTCAATCTCGTTGAAGGTCGCGGTCACAGCGCCCGAGCCCACATTCTCGATCAGAGCCGCAACCGACGACGCATGGCACAGACGGGTGCAGTGGTCGACATTGTTGTGCTTGAAGCCCTGACGGATGAACTTCTGGAACAGATAGGCTTCTTCGTTGGTGCACTTGGCCGAGCCAAAACCAGCAACGCTGCGCGGGTCTTCGTCGCGCAGAGCTTTCAGCTTGGTGGCGGCCAGATCCATCGCCTCGTCCCATGTCGCTTCGCGGAAATGGGTCGACAAGTCTCCGGGATCGACGTTCAGACCCTTCGCAGGCGCATCCTCACGACGGATCAGAGGCTTGGTCAGGCGGTGCGGGTGATGGATGTAATCAAAGCCGAAGCGCCCTTTGACACACAGTCGGCCTTCGTTTGCGGGGCCGTTAATGCCCTCGACATATTTGACCTTGCCGTCTTTGACCTTCAGCGAGACTTTGCAGCCCACGCCGCAGAACGGGCAGACGCTTTCGGTTTCCGAGTCGTAATCCTTGCTGTCCCCGTGCTGCTGATCGTCCAGCACGGTGGCGGGCATAAGCGCGCCGGTTGGGCAGGCCTGAACACATTCACCGCATGCGACACAGGTCGAATCGCCCATCGGGTCGTTTTGGTCGAACACGACCTGTGCGGTGTGCCCGCGTCCGGCCATACCGATCACGTCATTCACCTGCACGTCACGGCAGGCACGAACGCAGAGGTTGCAGTTGATGCAGGCGTCCAGATTGACGCGCATGGCAACGTGGCTGTCATCCAGCAGCGGGATTTTCTCGGCCTCTTTCGCCGGGAAGCGGCTGTCGCTGACTTCATTCAGCTTGGCCATATCCCAGAAATGGCTGGAGGCATCGTGCGGCTGCTCGGGCTGATCGGCGACCAGCAGTTCCATGACCATCGCGCGCGATTTCTCGGCACGGTCGCTGTCGGTTTTCACCACCATGCCGTCTGCCGCAGGACGGATGCACGAGGCGACCAGAGTGCGCTCGCCTTCGACCTCAACCATACAAGCGCGGCAGTTGCCGTCGGGTTTATACCCCGGCTGTGGCTTGTGGCACAGGTGCGGGATCGTGAACCCCTGCCCTTTGGCGGCTTCCCAGATGGTCCAGCCTTCGGGCACGGTGACATCTTCGCCGTTCAGGTTGAAGGTGACGGTCTTGTTTGGGCTTGCATCAAGCATGGCTCTGTCTCCCTCAGATTTCGTTAGCGAAATGTTTCATGACCAGGCGGATCGGGTTCGGGGCCGCCTGCCCCAGACCGCAGATCGAGGCATCGCCCATGACCTGACACAGGTCCTCCAGGAGGTCCTGATCCCATTTGTCGGCTTGCATCAGTTTCACGGCCTTTTCGCAGCCCGCCCGGCAGGGGGTGCACTGACCGCAGCTTTCATCCTCGAAGAACCGCAGCATGTTCAGCGCCGCGTCGCGGGCGGTGTCCTGATCGGACAGGACCACCACAGCAGCAGACCCGATGAAGGTTCCATGCGGTTGCAACGTGTCGAAATCCAGCGGGATGTCGTTCATAGATGCAGGCAACAGGCCCGAGGACGGACCGCCCGGCTGATAGGCCTTAAAGGTCTGGCCTTCGGCCATGCCACCAGCAGCCTCAATCACGTCCAGAATGGTCGAGCCTGCAGGCAGCAGGTAGACGCCCGGCTTCGCCACACGGCCCGAGACCGAGTAGCTGCGCAGGCCCTTGCGGCCATTCTTTTCGGTGCTGTTGAGGCATTCCGGCCCCTCACGGCAAACCTTGGTGACCCAATACAGCGTCTCAACATTGTGCACCAAGGTCGGGCGATTAAAGACCCCAACCTGCGCCACGAACGGAGGACGGTGACGCGGCAGGCCTTTCTTGCCTTCGATCGACTCGATCATCGCGGATTCTTCACCGCAGATGTATGCACCGGCACCCCGGCGCAGGTCGATGTAACCCTGCTCGACAATCCCGGTCTGTTCCAGCGCCGCAATCTCGCGGCGCAGGATTTCCAGAACCGCGGGATATTCGTCGCGCATGTAGATAAAGCAGGTTTCCGCCTCGACCGCCCATGCTGCGATCAGCATCCCTTCGAGGAAGAGATGCGGCGTGCGCTCCAGATAGTAGCGGTCCTTGAACGTGCCCGGTTCGCCTTCGTCGCCGTTAACGGCCAGGTAGCGCGGACCTTCGTTCATGCGAATAAAGCCCCATTTCTTGCCGGACGGGAAGCCGGCCCCACCCAGACCACGCAGACCCGAGGACAGGACGTCCTCCTGCACCTTCTCCCAATCGCCGCCGTCGCGCAGCTCTTTCAGTTTGGCGTAGCCGCCGTTTGCCTCATAGGCGGCAAAAGTTTCATAGTCGGGCAGATGCGCGTGGGTGTCACCAGCGGCAATCGCGGCCTGCACCTTTTCAGGGGTCGCGTGGTTAATGTGGTTGTGGCCAATTTCCAGCACCGGAGCGGTGTCGCAGCGGCCCATGCAAGGCGCGCGGACAACGCGGACCTCGGATGGGTCCAGACCGTCCTCCAAAGCCTTCTGCAGTTGCTGGGCACCGGCCATTTCGCAGGACAGGGAATCGCAAACACGGATCGTCAGCGCGGGCGGAGGTGCCTCGCCCTCTTTCACCACGTCGAAATGGGCATAGAAGGTGGCGGTCTCGTAAATCTCGGCCTGACCGATCCGCATTTCGACCGCCAATGCCGCGATGTGGTCGGCGCTGATATGGCCGTGCTCGTCCTGAATCAAATGCAGGAATTCGATCAGCAGGTCACGGCGGCGCGGGCGGTCGCCCAGCAGGCGAGCGATTTCAGCCTGCGCCTCATCCGTGAACTGACGGCCCTTGGGCGTATGCCGCCCTTTGCCTTTACCTGACTTCCAGACGCCCTTTGGCGCGCCTGATGGCTTGGTGTCTAGTGGTGCCATGATGCCCTCCGATTGAGGCTCCGTGTCTCATCAGATTAGCATATCGTCAAATCGCATATCGCAATCACACGATAACGACAGTTTATCACCGTAAAGACGTCATCACAGCACGCAGCGCCTTGACGGTCGGCAATTCGGGATCCCGGCTTAGGGTTGCCAGGCAGATCGGTTTGCTGACGACAGGGTCGACCAGCGGCAACACCTTCGTGCCTTTCAAGTCCCCCAGCGCACGGACCAGTACACGTGGGACAACAGTGGCTGCCAAACCTTCCCGCGCCATGACCATCGAGGCGGTGAACCCGCTGGTTTCGGCGACAACATCCGGATGCAGACCTTGTTCGGCAAAGATTCGGTCAAGGATGCGCCGGTTTTGCATCTGAGGCTCTAGCAGGCTGATCGGAAACTCTGCCACGCGCGCCCAAGGGATCGGGCCAGTCTCATCGGTCATATGAGACGGAACCAGCAGCACGTAGGTCTCTTCATAAAGCGGTTGCACCTGCCGCAGATCGGTCCCGATGCTGTCGCCGTACGTGATACCTGCGTCCAAACTGCCCTCGTCCAACCGGTGCTGGATTGCCGTGGCGGACATGGTTTCGATCCGTGTAATGATGCGGGGATGCGCATCGCGTAAACGTTTGGTCAAACGTCCGGTGAAGGCAATCGCAGTAGGGATCACTCCCAATATCAATGTGCCCGTGATTTCACCTTTTGAAGCAAGCACTTGCTGCTCAAGCGCTTTGGCGTCGTCCAGAATACGCCGTGCACGCTGAACGATCATCTCGCCCTCTTCCGTCAGGCCCTGAAAGCGGTTGGCCCGCCGAACGATCGAGACGCCCAAACGATCCTCAAGGTTGCGAATGCGCATCGAAAAGGCAGGCTGAGAAATCCCGCACTCTTCAGCTGCCTTTGCAAAGTGCTGATGCCGCGCCAGGGCGTTGAGCAATTGAAGGTCGCGGATTTCGATCATTTGGATTTGTCCAGCTGAAAGGCAGGCGTCAGATTATCGCTTTTTTCAGCGTATAAAAGTGCGCACTGCCCAAAATCGGCATACCGTATCTTATTGGATTACGCGACGGTATCGTGAAAATCAGAGTTTATGCGGGTATTAGTATGACGAACGGCAAATATCTCGACGATCTGGCTGTGGGGGATACTTTCGAAACCGGGGGCATCACACTCACCGAGGGCGGAATTGTAGACTTTGCCCTGGTACACGACCCACAACCCTTCCATGTGGATAAAGACGCAGCGGCGCAGTCAATTTTTGGAGGCCTTGTCGCAAGTGGATTTCAAACCATTGCTCTGACCTTCCGGCTGTTTCGCGACACCGGTGTGCTGAACGGCACAAATCTTGGCGGCCATGGTATGGACGAGGTGCGGTGGCTCGCTCCAGTCTTCTCGGGCGATACAATCCGCGCACGTGTCACGGTCGAATCCATCAAGCCATCCCGTTCAAAGCCTGACAGGGGTACGGTCCGATTCCGCTATCGTTCATACAACCAAAAAGAAGTCGAGGTGCTCAGCTACGCCATTGACCACGTCATGGCGCGACGGAAACCCGTCGAGTCAGCATGACGCAGCAGGAAGGCCAAAAGACGTAAGATGACCGCGATATTGGAATTTCAGAAATTGTTCGACGGTTATGTCGCATGCTATCGATCAAATGACCCTGCAGGATGTGCGTTTTTTTTCTCTGACAACGCAGAAATCTTCTCACCTTATGGGCCAGCGGCAAAGGGTCGAAAGGCCATCTAAGCGACGCATGCCGAGTGGATCGACGAAGGGGCGGAGACCAAAGCCATTGAGGTCGTACAGGCCGATATCAACGGCCACATTGGCTGGTGTCTTGCCCGTTTCAGCGAGGGTGCAGCCGATCACGGGACATCGCTTAACGTGTTGTATGAACAGCCAGACGGAAGCTGGCTGATCACTCACTGCAGTCTGAACGAAACGGGCTGACGTAAACGCTGATCGCGTTCAGGTATTGAACAAGAAGTGCATCACGTCGCCATCCTTGACGATATAGCCCTTGCCCTCAGCCCGCATCTTGCCCGCCTCTTTCGCACCCTGCTCACCATTCGCAGCGATATAGTCGTCATAGGCGATGGTTTCGGCGCGGATGAAGCCTTTCTCGAAATCACCGTGGATTACGCCAGCGGCCTGCGGTGCGGCGGTGCCGGTGCGGATGGTCCAGGCGCGGGCCTCTTTCGGGCCGACGGTGAAATAGGTTTCCAGCTTGAGCAGGTCATAGCCCGCACGGATCAGGCGATCCAGACCGGCCTCTTCCAGACCCATTTCTTCCAGGAACATCTGGGCCTCGTCCTCTTCCAGCAGGCTGATCTCTTCTTCGATCTTGGCGCTGATGATGACGTGGGAATTGCCCTGAGCCGCGGCCATCTCAGCCACCTTGGCGGAGTATTCATTGCCTTCGGCGGCTTCTTCTTCCGAGACGTTGCAAACATATAGCACCGGTTTGGTGGTCAGCAGTTGCAGCATTTTCCAGGCTTTCGCATCCTCATCGGACACTTCGACCAGACGCGCGGGCTTGCCGCTTTCCAACATCGCTTGCGCTTCGGCCAGCAAGCGGTCCTGCTGTTGCGCCTCTTTGTCGTTGCCTTTCAGCTTGCGCACCAGATTGGCGCGGCGCTTTTCGATGCTTTCCAGATCGGCGAGCATCAGCTCAGTCTCGATGGTGTCGGCATCGGCCACCGGATCGACCCGGCCATCCACATGCGTCACGTCGCCGTCCTCGAAACAGCGCAGCACATGGGCAATCGCGTCCGTCTCGCGGATATTGGCCAGAAACTGGTTGCCCAAGCCTTCACCCTTCGATGCACCCTTTACCAGTCCCGCAATATCCACAAAGGTCATGCGTGTGGGAATGATCTGTTTCGAGCTTGCTATGGCCGCCAGCTTATCCAGCCGGGCATCGGGCACGGCAACATCCCCCACATTGGGTTCAATCGTGCAGAACGGGAAATTTGCCGCCTGCGCAGCTGCGGTTTTGGTCAGCGCATTGAAGAGGGTCGACTTGCCAACGTTCGGCAGACCCACGATTCCCATTTTAAAGCCCATAACGGCCTCCTGCATACCATTCGAGCGCAGCTTCTATGCAGGTCGGGGCCAATGCGCAAGGTAGGGGCAGCCGAAGATCAACGCAACCAAATGACAACATCAAAATACTGTTACGAAATTGTGCGCTTGCGTATGTTGAAAACTGGGCTTTAGGATCACCAATTAGCGAATTGAAACAAATGAATAGTGAATGCTTGTCATGAAATCTCTTTGTTTTGCCCTTGGGCTGTTATTGGCTGCGACGTCCGCAAATGCACAATCTGTAATACTCGGAGCTGGGTATGCCGGATTGGCAGATAGCCCGTATGAAGATCAGGCTATTTTCGCTTTAGAGTATCAACATCGACCATTTCATGAGGCCGCCCGATTCAGCGCAACATGGGGCAGCGCGCTGTCGGTTGACGTGGATGGCGACTATCACATTGGACTGGGCCTAGTAGGAATCTACACGTTCAGAGACCGCTGGTTTGTCGAAGGCAGTGTTATGCCGGGTTACTACAACGCGTCAAACGCCCAGAATGACCTTGGGGGCAATTTCCAAATCCGCAGCCTGCTTGGAGTTGGGTATACCTTAAACGGCGGCGACAAGCTGTCCGTGGCATTTACCCATAAATCCAACGCCAGCACGGAAGAACCCAACCCCGGATTGAACTCAGTTTTGCTCAGATACCATTTCGCGTTCTGAGCCAACTGGCTCGAACCGGGATTGATTTCCGTGCCAACTTTCTGCACATCAGGCCTGAACCTGATTGCAAGGACTGCCTATGACCCGTATCGACGCCAAGTTCGCCGCTCTGAAGGAACAGGGAAAGAAGGCGTTCGTCGCCTATATCATGGCCGGAGACCCGGATTTCGAAACCTCGCTTGAAATCGTGAAGGGC
Organism: Ruegeria arenilitoris; assembly: GCF_013035315.1. Lineage (GTDB taxonomy): Bacteria > Pseudomonadota > Alphaproteobacteria > Rhodobacterales > Rhodobacteraceae > Ruegeria > Ruegeria arenilitoris_D. The sequence goes on from NZ_WQHP01000003.1 coordinate 400,118, forward strand.
CTGCCGGGCGCAGGTGTCGATGTGATCGAGCTGGGCCTGCCCTTCACCGATCCGATGGCGGACGGACCCACGATCCAAGCGGCCGGCCAACGTGCGCTGGATGGCGGAATGACGTTGCAGCGGACGCTGGATCTGGCCCGTGCTTTCCGCGAAACCGACGACACCACTCCGATTGTGCTGATGGGGTATTACAACCCGATCTATAGCCGCGGTGTTGATAAGTTCCTTGTTGATGCAAAAGAGGCTGGCATTGACGGGCTCATCGTTGTCGACCTGCCGCCGGAAGAGGATGATGAGCTGTGTCTGCCTGCGCAGGCCGCGGGTTTGAACTTCATTCGTCTGGCCACTCCGACCACCGATGACAAGCGCCTGCCCCGCGTTCTGCAGAACACATCGGGCTTTGTGTACTACGTCTCGATCACCGGCATCACAGGTGCTGCCGAAGCGCAGGCCACCAATGTCGGCCCGGAAGTTGCCCGGATCAAATCCGCAACCGATCTGCCCGTGATCGTCGGCTTCGGAATCAACACACCGGAAAAATCGCAGGCCATTGCCTCTGTCGCAGATGGTGCCGTGGTTGGCTCGGCCATTGTTAGTCAGATCGCGGCGGGCAAGCCTACGGCCGAGGTTCTGGATTTCGTTAGATCGCTGGCGGACGGCGCGCATTCGGGCTGATCCTGTTTCGAATTGATTTGAACGCAGTCGGCACATACCGGCTGCGTTTTTTGTTGTCTTTTCCAACCTCGCCGCGAGTTGCAATTTCGCAGCGTTGCGAGGCCCTCAAATGATTGGTAAACAAAAAGAACCAATCCTGGGAAGGCCGAACCATATGCCCGTTATCACCAATATCGACGACCTGAAACGCATCTACGAACGACGTGTGCCACGCATGTTCTTCGACTACGCCGAAAGCGGCAGCTGGACAGAACAGACATTCCGCGAAAACACCTCGGATTTCGAAGAGATCAGGCTACGCCAGCGGGTTGCGGTGGACATGGACGGGCGCTCGACCGCGTCGCAGATGATTGGCGAAGATGTGGCTATGCCAGTGGCCCTGGCCCCGGTCGGCCTGACGGGCATGCAGCACGCGGATGGCGAAATGAAGGCTGCCAAAGCCGCTGAAGAATTCGGTGTGCCGTTCACCTTGTCGACAATGTCGATCAACTCGATCGAGGACGTCGCCGAATACACCAACAAACCCTTCTGGTTTCAGCTTTATACAATGAAGGATCAGGACTACGTCAGCCGTCTGATCCAGCGCGCCAAAGATGCCAAATGCTCGGCGTTGGTCATCACATTGGACCTGCAAATTTTGGGGCAGCGCCACAAAGACCTGAAGAATGGCCTGTCGGCCCCGCCGAAATTAACCGCCAAGACCCTCGCGAACCTGATGACCAAATGGGCCTGGGGGATCGAGATGCTGGGCGCACACCGACGCGAGTTTGGAAATATCGTTGGTCATGCCGAGGGCGTTTCGGACGCGTCATCGCTGGGCGCATGGACAGCCGAACAATTCGACCCCAGTCTCGATTGGGCCAAGGTCGAAAAGCTGATGGAGCAATGGGGCGGCAAGGTGATCCTGAAAGGTATTCTGGACGCCGAAGACGCCAAGATGGCCGCCAAGATGGGAGCAGACGCGATCGTCGTGTCGAACCACGGTGGCCGCCAATTGGACGGGGCGCTCAGTTCGATCCGCGTATTGCCCGAGATCATGGACGCCGTTGGCAACGACATTGAGGTTCATTTGGACAGCGGTATCCGGTCAGGCCAAGACGTTCTTAAAGCTTTGGCATTAGGTGCCAAGGGCACGCATATCGGCCGCGCGTTTGTCTATGGGCTGGGCGCAATGGGTCAGAAAGGCGTGACAACGGCGCTAGAGGTCATCCACAAGGAACTGGACACCACAATGGCACTGTGCGGCGAGCGGAGCGTCGGCAATTTGGGTCGTCACAACCTTCTGGTACCGCAAGACTTTGGCGGCCGCTGGGAAAAGTAACCTTGGGAGTACAAGAGGGCTCTGCCCCCGCCGCCCTTCGGGCGCCTCCCCCGAGGTATTTTCAGCCAGATGAAGCAGCGGATCCTTTATTCATCTGGCCCCAAATACCTCGGAGCGCGAGGCAGAGCCTCGCAAAAAACGCGGAACGCAAAAACCCCTTTCCAAACCGGGTGAATCAAGCTAAGGACGCGGCTTCACGCGGGCATACAGCCTTGGAGGATGCCCGCCCTAACACTTGGAGAATTATCATGGCTGGAGAGATTCCTGATCTCGTAGCTCTGGAACGGACGGGGACAGGCAAGGGCGCCGCTCGTCAAGCACGCCGCGACGGCATGGTTCCGGGCATTGTTTTTGGTGGCGATAAAGAGCCGCTGCCGATTCAGATCCCGTTCAACGAACTGTTCAAGCGCCTGAAAGCTGGCCGGTTCAAGTCGACTCTGTGGAACCTGAAAGTTGACGGCCACGAAGACGTTCGCGTCATCTGCCGCGACGTTCAGCGTGACGTTGTCAAAGACCTGCCGACCCACCTGGACCTGATGCGCCTGCGTCGGACCACCAAGATCGCGCTGTACATCCCTGTTGAGTTCATCAACGAAGACGAAGCGCCCGGCATCAAGAAGGGCGGCGTTCTGACCGTCGTTCGTCCGGAAGTCGAGCTGATGTGCACCGCCGGTGATATTCCTGAGAAGATCACCGTTGACGTGACCGGTCTGAACATCAACGACGTTGTCACCATTTCGTCGGTTGACCTGCCCGCAGGGACCAAGCCGACCATCGACCGTGACTTCGTGATCGCCAACATCTCGGCACCGACTGGTTTGTCGACCAGCGATGACGAAGAAGGCGAAGAAGTGGCCGCAGACGAAGTTGAAGTCGTCGGCCAGGAAGCTGAAGAATAAGTTCAGGCCAAAGAGTCCTGAATTTGAAACGGGGTCCTTCGGGGCCCCGTTTTTCATTTTGAAATGCGAATTTTCGCATTTGATGGTTTTCTATGTTAGGCTCCGCTACGGCGGTTCGTTTTTTTGAACCCCATGCCCATCGAATTCTTCTATGGAGCCTCCGATCATGACATCACAAATTCATTCCCTGCCCGTTTTGCTTTCTGTCATTGGCTGTTTTGTCTGCGCTTCAGCATCTTCCGCTCAGGTGCAGGACACGCTGCCCAGCAAGGATGAGGTCGCTGACAGATTCACCTCTGATCATTTCTCGCCCTATGCGGGGCGAAACTTTCCGACCCGACCCTTGTGGGGAGACACGCACCTGCATACGGACGTTTCCGTCGACGCGGGGACAATGACTCGCCTAAGCCAGGAAGACGCCTTTCGGTTCGCGCGGGGCCATGAAGTTACCACGACGCACGGCCTGCAGGCCAAACTGGCGCGACCGTTGGATTGGCTTGTGATCTCGGACCACGCCGAGATGTACGGGTTGATGCCACAGCTCTTGGGTGGGGATCAGAACATCCTGTCCACGCCTCAAGGAAAGTCCTGGTACGACGCTCTGACCAGCAACGACACGGATACAGTCTTTGCCACCGCAATGGAAATCGTTGCATCCCTGTCTGGGGACGAGCCCCCGATCGACAACCCCAAAGCCATTAAGGATGCGTGGCAGGACTACACCACGCTTGCGGATCGGTATAACGAGCCCGGCGTCTTTACAGCTCTGATCGGGTATGAGTGGACATCTGAGGGCGGTGACAACATCCACCGCAACGTGATCTTCCGCGACGGGGCCGCCAGGGCCAATCAGGTGCTTCCATTCTCGCAGTTCGACAGCAAGAACCCCGAAGATCTCTGGGCGCACCTGGCCGATTACGAAAATCGGACAGGTGGGGACGTGCTGGCCATTCCCCATAACGGCAACCTGTCCAATGGCCGTTTGTTCTCGGTCTCAAATTTTGACGGAACACCGCTGACCGAAGAGAACGCGCGCCTGCGTGCCCGGTTCGAGCCGGTTATCGAAACCACCCAGATCAAAGGCGACAGCGAGGCGCACCCCTTCCTCAGCCCAGATGACGAGTTTGCGGATTTCGACACATGGGACGCCTCGAACCTGAACGGAACCGAAGCCAAGACACAGGACATGCTGCAATACGAGTATTCGCGCGAGGCCTACAAAACCGGTTTGATGCTGGAAGAACAGCTGGGCATCAACCCCTACAAGGTTGGCCAGATAGGCTCTACCGATGCCCATACAGGGATGGCTGCGGTAGAAGAGGAAAACTTCTTTGGCAAGCACTCCGGCGTGGAACCGGAACCGAACCGCTGGGAACATTTGGTTATTGAAGCACCTGATCCGGAGTTTTCGATCTATGGCTGGAAACAGGCCTCTGGCGGCTACGCGGCCGTCTGGGCGATGGAGAACACACGCGAGGCGATTTTCGACGCGCTTGAGCGACGCGAGGTCTACGGCACCACCGGTTCCCGGATTCTGGTGCGGTTCTTCGGCGGCTGGGATTTCGCGGAAGAGGATGCGCTGTCCCGTCTACCTGCTGATCTTGGGTACGCAAAAGGCGTCCCCATGGGGTCGGACCTGCCAGCCAGAAGCGGCGATGGGGCACCCAACTTCCTGATTGCAGCGCTTAAAGACCCATATAGCGGCAACCTCGACCGGGTTCAGGTCATCAAAGGTTGGTTGAACGCAGACGGCACGCGCGGAGAGAGAGTATTTGACGTTGCGTGGGGCGGCGATCGCGCACCCGGAGCGGACGGCAAGCTGCCTTCAGTCGGGAACACGGTGGACGTGGGAAACGCCACTTGGACCAACACGATAGGCGCACCGGAACTGATCACCTTTTGGCAGGACCCCGAGTTCGATCCGTCACAACGGGCCTTTTACTATGTCCGCGTCATCGAAATCCCAACGCCGCGTTGGACGGCCTATGAAGCCAAGCGTTTCAATGTCCAGATGGACGCTGACGTACCGATGACCACGACGGAACGCGCCTACACGTCGCCGATCTGGTACACGCCCGAGGGCTGAGAGCGACCTTCTGCCCCTGCCCCGTCTGGATTTCTGCGCCGTTTCGGGGCATGAGGGGGCAAAGCGAACAAGGACGCGCGGAGCAGAGCCATGAAACTTTTTGTCGGACTGGGGAATCCGGGTCAGAAATACGCCCGAAACCGGCACAATATCGGGTTCATGGCACTGGATCGGATCGCCGATGAACATGGTTTCGGACCGTGGAAATCCAAGTTCCAGGCAGAGATTTCCGAAGGTCGGCTGGGCTCGGAAAAAGTACTTTTGGTCAAGCCGCAAACATTCATGAACCGCTCGGGTCAGTCCGTGGGCGAAGCCATGCGGTTCTATAAGCTCGATTCGACCGACGTGACCGTGTTTCATGACGAACTGGATCTTGCCCCGGGGAAGGTTCGCGTCAAAGCGGGCGGCGGACATGCCGGGCACAACGGGTTGAGGTCGATCCACGAACATATCAGCCCGGCCTATGACAGGGTCCGGCTGGGCATCGGACACCCGGGTCGCAAGGAAATGGTCTCGCCTTACGTGCTGAGCGATTTTGCAAAGGCTGACGCAGACTGGCTGGATGACGTTCTGCGGGGCGTGTCCGATGGGGCCGGGCATCTGGCCGATGGTGACGGCGGCAAATTTATGAATGCGGTCGCGCTGCGCACCGCGCCACCGCGGTCATCCAAATCGCCCGCCGCACCTAAAAAACCGGCCGCCGAACCTGCGCCGGAACCCGAAGCCGATAGCAGGTCGGCAATGCAGAAACTATTGGACAAGTTCAAATAGACCCGCTGCATTTGCCGCTACGTCCTAATTGCGAACACAGGCCTGCCGCGTTCCAATGCGGCAGTCAAACGGGAGGTGACACATGCGAACCCTGATGAAATGGGTGCTGCGCATCGTTTTGATGCTGGTGCTGGCAGCTGTTGTTGTGGGCTTTTGGAAGCGCGAAGAGATTCAACGCCTTATGGCCGTGAACTCTTTGTTTTCCGAGGAAAAGATCGTTCACAACTTCTCGCATATGGATCAGGCCTTCAAAACTGTCAGCCTGCCTCGCGGCGATGGACCCACCTATGAGCTGATCTATGGCCCCGGATTTGACCTGCCCGAAGGCACGGACAGCTGGATTGAAGACCGCGCCGTGACTTCTTTGCTGGTGATGCAGGACGGACAGATCCGGTTCGAAGAATACTATCTGGGAACCTCTCCGGATGATCGTCGGATTTCCTGGTCGGTTGCCAAAAGCTATCTTTCCGCCCTGTTCGGGATCTTGATGGCCGAGGGCGCCATCGACTCACTGGATGACCCGGTGACCAGATACGCCCCAAAACTGCAGGGCACCGCCTATGACGGCGCGACAATCCGCAACGTGTTGAACATGGCCAGCGGCGTCACGTTCAACGAGGACTATCTGGACTATAACTCAGACATTAATCGCATGGGTCGTGTCGTTGCCCTGGGTGGTGAGCTGGATGACTTCGCCGCCTCGCTGAACGAGACGTTCACTGCGCCTGGCGATACTTGGCAATATGTCTCAATCGACACCCATGTCATCGGGATGGTGATCCGAGGTGCAGCGGGACGACCTGTAGCTGAACTGCTGACCGAGAAGGTCCTCCAACCTTTGGGTCTTGAACGCGATGGCTACTATGTCACCGACGGTGCTGGCGTGGCTTTTGTTCTGGGCGGCCTGAACTTTACGACCCGCGACTTTGCCCGGTTTGGGCAGATGATCCTGCAAAACGGCGTGCATGACGGTCAGCAGATCGTCCCTGCGGAATGGATCGCCGAGTCGGTCCTCCCCAGCGCCCCAACCGAGACCGGAAAGATTGGCTACGGCTATCAGTGGTGGATTCCCGTCGGCGCGCATGAGGGCGAGTTTCTGGCCCGTGGTGTTTATGGGCAATACATCTATTTTGATCAGCCACGCGGTGTTCTGATCGTGTCCACAGGTGCTGATCGCAGTTTCCGTGACAAAGGCGTCAACGAAGCTAACATAGAGATGTTCCGAAAGATCGCCCAAAGCCTGTGAGGTGCGGCCATGCAAAAACTGGATAGTGTCAACGTTCTGGGGGGCGTGCTTGCCCCCTGTTCCCGCGATCCGTTGACCGGGTTCTTCAGGGATGGGGCTTGCAACACCTGCGCCGAGGATCAGGGCAGCCACACGGTCTGTGCCGTAATGACAGCCGAGTTTCTGGCCTATTCCAAATACGTCGGCAATGATTTGAGCACCCCGCGCCCCGAGTTCAACTTTCCCGGCCTCAAACCCGGCGACCAATGGTGTCTATGCGCCGGGCGCTTTCTGCAGGCTCATGATGAAGGCTGCGCACCGAAGGTGTATCTTGAAGCCACGCATCAACAGGCGCTGGACATCGTTCCGATTGGTATTCTGCGGGCAAATGCCGCGGAACCTGATTGACCTTGTCGTCAAAAACGCATCAAAGAAACCCGCCAGCCAACACTCAGTTTAGCAAGCGTGCAACCGTCAGCAAACGAGGTAGGCTATGAGCTTTATCGCCATGAACCGCTTCAAGGTCCGTCTGGGCAGCGAAGCCGATTTCGAAACCGTGTGGAAAGACCGGGAAAGCCGTCTGAAGGAGCTGCCGGGCTTTCAAGAGTTTCGTTTGCTGAAAGGCCCCGAAGGCGAGGACTATCGTCTTTATTCCAGTCATGTCATCTGGGACAGCCGCAGCGACTTCGAGGCCTGGACCAAATCGGAACAGTTCCGTGATGCGCACAAGAATGCGGGCAACAGCAAAACGCAGTATGCCCTGATGGGACCGCCTCAGTTCGAGGGGTTCGAAACCGTTCTGCACCAGAGCTGATTGATCCACCGTCCAAAACGACGATCACACAGCGCGTGCCAGATAGCCGCGCGACGTGCGCGAAGGCGGACCGGTTGGAAAGCTGTGCTCCGCCTCCAATTCCCATCCTGCGTCGCCCAGCATCTTGGCCACCTGTCGGGGCCTGTAGGATCGGTGACGCCATTGAAACCAGATAATCGCATTGCACCAATGCGGTTTGCTAACGACCAGCCACAGCCTTGCTGCGGGCGCAGACAGCCCGCGCAAGTGCCGCAATGCGTCGGTCGGGTTTTCGCAGTGTTCAAGGACGTGGGCCGCAAGGATGCAATCGTGCGGTTCAGCAGGTCGAAAATCCTCAAGGTGTGATTGGACCGTCGTTGCGGTGGCTCCCCTTCTGGCCAAAGCGTGGTCTGCTTGTGCCAGCATTTTCCCGGATGGTTCCAGCAAGGTGACTTGACCCCGGGGCTGAATGACCGCGCGGGCTTCGGCAAAGGCACCGGTGCCGCACCCAACGTCCAGCGCGTTCTGCCCCAAGTCTTGAGGTGACCCGACCGAAAGGAACCCCAAATACGCATCGAAATAGCCGAGCAGGCGCATCTTGTCCGCCCAGCCGGGGGCAGCGGCATCGTATTTTGGTCGAGCTTTTCTGAGCCGGATGCGTTGTGCATGCCAAGCAGGTTGGCATGAATTACCCGGGGCGCAAAGCCCCGGGACAAGCCTTAGTCTGCTGTGCGGCCTTCGGTATCGGACATGTCGAAGTTCAAATACTTCGCCACGGTCTGAACGTCCTTGTCGCCGCGACCACACATGTTCATGCAGATCAGGTGATCCTTCGGCAGGTCAGGCGCGATTTTCATCACATGCGCCAGCGCGTGGCTGGGCTCCAACGCCGGAATGATGCCCTCGGTCGCGCAGCACAGCTGGAACGCTTCCAGCGCCTCTTTGTCGGTGATCGAGACATAGTTGGCGCGGCCGATGTCGTTCAGCCACGAATGCTCGGGGCCGATACCGGGATAATCCAGACCGGCTGAAATCGAATACCCTTCAAGGATCTGGCCGTCATCATCCTGCAGCAGGTAGGTGCGGTTGCCATGCAGCACGCCCGGGCGACCACCGGTCAGCGAGGCGCAATGCTCCATCTTTTCGTTCACGCCCTTACCGCCGGCTTCGACACCGATGATGTTGACGTCCTTGTCATCCAGGAAGGGATAGAACAGGCCCATCGCGTTCGACCCACCGCCGATGGCGGCGATGATTGTGTCTGGCAGACGGCCTTCGGCCTTCATCATCTGCTCTTTGGCTTCTTTGCCAATAATCGATTGGAAATCGCGCACCATCGCCGGGTACGGGTGCGGACCGGCCACGGTACCAATGCAGTAGAACGTGTCGCGCACATTGGTCACCCAGTCGCGCAGGGCGTCGTTCATGGCATCTTTCAGCGTGCCACGACCGCTGGTCACCGGAATCACTTCGGCCCCCAGCAGACGCATGCGGAACACGTTCGGTGCCTGACGCTGCACGTCATGCGCGCCCATATAGACGATGCACTTCAAGCCGAATTTGGCGCAGACGGTGGCTGTGGCCACGCCGTGCTGCCCTGCCCCGGTTTCCGCGATGATCCGGGTCTTGCCCATGCGACGTGCCAAAATGATCTGGCCCAGCACGTTGTTGATCTTGTGCGCGCCGGTGTGGTTCAGCTCGTCACGCTTGAGGTAAATCTTCGCGCCGCCCAGATGCTCGGTCAGGCGTTCCGCGTAGTACAGCGGAGACGGGCGCCCCACATAGTTGGCCCACAGATCGTCCATCTCGGCCCAGAAGGTCGGATCCACCTTGGCTTTCTCATATTCCTCTTCCAGCGACAGGATCAGAGGCATCAGCGTTTCACTGACAAACCGCCCCCCGAAGATGCCAAAACGCCCCTGCTCATCAGGACCGGACATGAAGGAATTGAAAAGATCGTTGGCCATGGGTGTCTCCCTCGTCGTACCCGTTGTTCATAGGAGGTAGCGGAGGGTTTTGCCATGGCAAAACGTATCAATTCGCAGGGTGAAACCGTTGCTTCCAAATCCGCAATGCCTGTTCTTCAGTTGGCACAGCAATACAAGGGAAATGGTGGAACTCATGGCTGATCGACAGCTTCGCCGCGACCGCCATTGCGCGACGGTGCGCACCGGAATGGGAAAAGGTCAGCATCGCCTCGGCATCCTGCCAGACACTGAGTGAAAAATAACGCTCCTCGTGTCTAAACAACTGAGCGTAAAGGCACAGCGGGTCGCCCTGCGCCTGCTGCAACGCACGGCCAGCACGCCAGACAAACTCCGGCGCGTAGAACCAGTTTTTTAGGGAAACTCCGCCAATCGCTGCGAGCATCTCCTATCCTCCTCACGGTTATATACGGGGGAAAGCTTTGGATAGATCAACAGGCCGCTTGGATAAATTCAGAAATCTTCATGGGATCTTTAATCCCGGGCGCGCTTTCTACACCTGAAGACACATCAACCTGACTCGCGCCGGTCATGCGGATCGCCTCGGCAACGTTGTCAGGCGTCAGCCCCCCGGCCAGCATCCATGGTTTTTGCCAGTACTTGCGACCCGCCAAAAGCCTCCAGTCAAAGGCCAGCCCATTGCCGCCCGGCAACTCAGATGTCCGCGGTGGTTTGGCGTCGATCAGCAACTGATCGGCCACTTCCGAATACAAGTCAATTGCGCTGAGGTCTTCTGCCTCGGCGACGCCAATCGCCTTCATGACCGGCAGTCCGAACTTGCCACGAACCTCGGACACCCGTTCGGGCGTTTCCTTGCCGTGCAGTTGAAGCATGTCCAAGGGCACCTCGGTCACGATGCGGTCCAGATCCTCATCCGATGCATTCACCGTCAGTGCCACCTTGGCCACCCCAGCGGGAACCAGTTGAGCCAGTTCAGCGGCCTTGTCCAGTTCAAGATGGCGGGGTGATTTCGGAAAGAACACGAACCCAACGTACCGCGCCCCGGCCTCGGCCGCAGCGCGCACATGAGCGGGCGCAGTCAACCCGCAAATTTTTACAGCGATGTCTGACATTGGAGTGCCTTAGCTGGCTTCGTCCAGCAGAGCCAGCACGTCGTCCTTACCTTCGTTCTGCTTATTCTTGAGCTTCTTGACCTCACGCTCAAGCTTGCGCACCTCGCCAGTTTTGACCGAGGCATCCCGGCGATGCTTATGCTCGCGCAGCCATTCCCACAGGAACCCGATGATCAAACCGGCCACGACACCGCCCAGAACGACAATGAACAACGGCAGATTCGTCGAAAGGTTAAAGCCCAGCAATTCAGCCAGAGCATCCGGCATCAGCTTGAGTTCGACGATCTGGCGATTGGCCAGCGAGACGGACACAAGGACGATCCCGAGGATCGCCAGGAAAGCATATCGAAGGTAGCGCATCATGATGTCAGGCTTTACCGTTCAATCGATCCCTTAGCAACTTGCCAGTCTTGAAGAATGGTACACATTTTTCTTCGACCTGTACGGTTTCGCCGGTTCTGGGGTTGCGACCAACGCGCGCATCCCGCTGTTTGACCGAGAACGCGCCAAAACCGCGCAGCTCAACCCGGTCACCACGGGCCATGGCATCCGTCACTTCTTCGAACACGGTATTTACGATCCGTTCGACGTCACGCTGGTAGAGATGCGGGTTTTCATCGGCAATTTTCTGAATCAGTTCTGAACGGATCATATGCGTTACCCTCCCAGGCGACCGGTTAACCATGTCTAGTGTTCTGGGCAGTATAGGAAAAAACCGGGATCGGGGGAACGTTTACTCGAGGCGCAATGCCTTCATTTTGCTGCGAAGTCGGGCGATTTTTTGCTTGATCCGGTGGATTCTGCTCCAAATGCACAAGCGACTGCCGGAATAAACCCAAATTTTGGAAGGTGTTGATTCGCAACAAAAACGGCCCCGCACTTGCGTGCGAGGCCGAAAATCGTGTTCGGGATGCGCCCCGGGCTTAGTCGCCCGATTTCAGCGCTGCACCCAGGATATCGCCCAGCGATGCGCCCGAGTCGGAGGAACCGTACTGTTCCACGGCCTCTTTCTCTTCGGCGATCTCGCGTGCCTTGATCGACAGACCCAGACGGCGGGTCTTGCTGTCGAGGTTGGTGACGCGAACGTCGACCTTGTCACCGACCGAGAAACGCTCAGGGCGCTGTTCGGCACGGTCACGCGACAGGTCCGAACGGCGGATGAAGGATTTCATGCCTTCGTATTCCACCTCGATGCCGCCATCTTCGATCGCGGTCACTTCGACGGTGATGACCGAACCACGCTTCACGCCGCCCACGGCTTCGGCGAACTTGTCACCGCCCAGGGCTTTGATCGAAAGCGAGATACGCTCTTTCTCAACGTCAACTTCCGAAACGACGGCCGAAACCATGTCGCCTTTGCGGTAGTTCTGGATCGCATCCTCGCCACGCTCGTCCCAGGACAGGTCCGACAGGTGAACCATGCCGTCGATGTCGCCTTCGAGGCCAATAAACAGACCGAATTCGGTGATGTTCTTGACTTCGCCTTCGACCTCGGTGCCCTCGGGGTGTGTTTCTGCAAACACTTCCCATGGGTTGCGCTGAGTCTGCTTCAGGCCCAGAGACACGCGACGCTTGGCGCCGTCGATTTCCAGAACCATGACGTCGACTTCTTGGCTGGTCGAAACGATCTTGCCGGGGTGGACGTTTTTCTTGGTCCAGGACATCTCGGATACGTGCACCAGACCTTCGACACCGGCTTCCAGCTCGACGAACGCGCCGTAATCGGTGATGTTGGTGACGCGACCCTGATGAACCGAGCCCAGCGGGTATTTCGCAGCAACCAGATCCCACGGATCTTCCTGCAGCTGCTTCATGCCCAGACTGATGCGGTGGGTCTCTTTGTTGATCTTGATGACCTGAACCTTGATGGTTTCGCCGATCGTCAGGATCTCGGACGGGTGGTTCACACGGCGCCATGCCATGTCGGTGACGTGCAGCAGGCCGTCTACGCCGCCGAGGTCAACAAATGCACCGTATTCGGTGATGTTTTTGACAACACCCTCGACGGTCTGACCTTCGGACAGGTTGCCGATGACTTCGGCACGCTGTTCGGCACGCGATTCTTCCAGGATTGCGCGACGCGAGACAACGATGTTGCCACGGCGGCGGTCCATTTTCAGAATCTGGAACGGCTGCTTCAGACCCATCAGCGGACCAGCGTCGCGCACGGGGCGAACGTCAACCTGCGAGCCGGGCAGGAACGCAACCGCGCCACCCAGATCAACGGTGAAGCCACCTTTGACGCGACCAAAGATTGCACCTTCGACGCGCTGATCGTCGGCATATGCTTTTTCCAGACGGTCCCATGCCTCTTCACGGCGGGCCATCTCGCGCGAGATGACGGCTTCGCCACGGGCGTTTTCTGCGGCGCGCAGGTAAACTTCTACCTCGTCACCAACAGCGATTTCAGGGGCTTCGCCGGGATTTGCGAATTCTTTCAGATCAACGCGGCCTTCCATTTTGTAGCCTACGTCGATGATGGCTTGGCCGGCTTCGATCGCCAGAACCTTGCCTTTGACAACAGAACCCTCTTCGGGTGTGTCCATTTCGAAGCTTTCATTCAGGAGGGCTTCGAATTCCTCCATGGATGCGTTAGCCATGTGGCGTCATTTTCCTTTACATAACGTTTTTGCTGGCCGAGCGGTTGTCTCCGCCGGTCTTGTTTCATGATGTCTTCAGGCGTAACCCGGTGCGGCCCTGAGCAAACAAACACAAAGGGCCGAGGTAACCCGGCCCTGCTCAGAAACGTCATCCGGACGTTGACCGCCCTTGTATCGACAGCGCGCGTATATGCGGATTCCCCAGCGGGCGCAAGTGGAAAGCCATGAAATACAGGGGCTCGGCGGTCTTTCGGGTTAGCGCGCCACCTCCCAAACCTGCGCGTCGCGTTGCAGCATCGACTGCTCAATCGCATTCAGGCGGGAATAGGCCGTGTCGGGGTCGCGCGCGCCTCCAACCTTGTCCCAAATCCGCAGGGCCGAGGCCGGGCTCCACGGCAGGCAGGCCGAAGCCAACCAAAGCCGCAACTCGGCGGGCAGAGCGTCATAAGCCTGCATCGGAGATCCAGCACGTCGACGGCGTTTGATCTGGCTGCGCAGGTTTCTATTGTTGCTTCGGTTGGTCATCGCGCGCTCCGGTCTTTGGCGCGCATGAACCTACCTTGTTCGGCTTTGATGTGGGTCGTTATGCTCGCTCAAAAGTTTTGCTATGTAATTACATTTGCAAAGCTACACACGCAAGCCGGACTTCGAGGCGATACCAGATAGATTTTCTGGCGAATGTCGCGTTTCGAACAGCAATGTTTGACCCAGTAGCGAGGCTTGCCTAAAGCCGGAGGACCTCATGAGCCAGCACCTGAACTTTCTCGTCATCATATCCGACGAACACCGCAAAGACGCGATGGGGTGTGCCGGGCATCCTATCGTCAAAACGCCCCATCTGGATGCATTGGCCGAACGTGGCACGATGTTTCAATCCGCCTACACCCCCTCACCCATGTGCGTGCCGACACGTGCCGCGCTGGCGACCGGTGACTGGGTGCACAAAACGGGAAACTGGGACAGCGCGACGCCGTATAAAGGGCAACCGCGCAGTTGGATGCGGCAATTGCGCGATGCTGGGCGCGAGATGGTTTCAATCGGAAAACTGCACTTTCGGTCCGCCGATGACGACAACGGTTTCTCACAGGAGATCTTGCCGATGCATGTGGTCGGCGGTGTTGGCTGGGCCGTGGGTCTTTTGCGAGAGAACCCTCCGGCGTATGATTCGGCGTCAGAACTGGCCGAGGATGTGGGCGTCGGGCCCAGCACGTATACCGACTACGATCTGGACATTACCGCAGCATCCGAGGCGTGGCTGACCGACCCTGCGCGCCAAAACCAACCCTGGGCGGCGTTCGTTTCGCTGGTCAGCCCGCATTACCCGCTGACCTGCCCCAAGGAATGGTATGACCTTTACGATCCCGCTTTGATGGATCTTCCGGTCGCGTACGGCAAAGGGTTGCCTGACCACGAAGAGCTGCGCAACATCGCGGGTTTCTTCAACTATGACGACTATTTTGACGAACAAAAAATGCGAGAGGCCAAGGCCGCATATTATGGTCTGACATCACTGATGGACGATTGTGTCGGGCGAATAGTGCAGGCTTTGGAAGATAGCGGACAGGCTGAAAATACCGTTGTCGTCTATGTCTCGGACCACGGCGACATGATGGGCGATCAGGGGTTCTGGACCAAGCAGGTCATGTATGAGGCCAGCGCAGGAATTCCGATGATCGCAGCGGGTCCGGGCATTCCTGCTGGGCACCGGGTCGAGACCTGTACCAACCTAACGGATATTGCCGCGACGGCGCGTGATGTTTGCAGCGTGGCAGATGACGATGACAATGCCGGGCAGCCCGGCCAGTCTCTGATTGATCTTGCCAATGCGCCGGACGACCTAAACCGAACAGGGTTCAGCGAATACCATGACGGCGGCTCTAAAACCGGCAGCTTCATGGTGCGTTGGGGAACCTGGAAATACGTCTACTATGTGGGCCAGACCCCGCAGCTGTTCGACCTGTCAACCGACCCGCATGAGGAAATCAATCGCGCGGTGGACCGGGCGAATGACCCGCAGGTTCAGGCTGCGCTGATCGAAGGAGAAAGACGGCTGCGTGAAATTTGCGACCCCGAAGAGGTCAACGCCCGCGCCTTTGCCGACCAGCGCAAGAAGATCGAAGAGCAGGGCGGTGAAGAAGCCTGTCGGACGGCTTTTGTGTTCAATCATACACCCACACCGTCCGAGCAGGAAAAGTTACGCGAAGGACCTGCGCTGTAGCCTAGGTTCTTCGCTTTGGTGTCGCGGATGCTCCATCGACGCAGAGCACCTGCCGTGCTTAGAACAATTGCAGGTCCTTGGAGCCGCTTTGAATTTCGGTAAAGTTCGGCATGTTCTGGACCATCACAGGCGCCGGAGCCGTACCCGGCATCGCCACCGTGGGCTGCGCGACCTGTGCCTTGCCAAATGCTGGCCGCTCCAACTCGCCGCGAATATCTCGCAACAGCGTTTTGTGATCCGGCATGGACTTGAGGATCTGCGCAAGATCCATCTTGGCACCCTTCCACCACTGGAACCAAATCGGCTTTTTCAGGGGCCGCAAACGGTCACGGATGCCCTCTCCATAGCCCGTGTCGTAGACCTGTTTTCCCAGCAGCACCGTCTGGTAGACGCGGAAATTGAAGAGCGTTGCGAACTCGATATCATGTTCCATAGGCAAGCGATGCTGCCATAGCTCAAGGTTTTCGGCCAGCCGGTCGGGAATTTTCATCTCGGTACGGGCATCGATCCAGTATTGGTCGTCTGTACGGTTACCCAACCGATAGTGCAGGCAGATGAAGTCCAGAACCTCATCATAAAGCTTGTCCATCTGCCGGTTGTATCTGGCCCGCAAGGCGGGCTCGATGTCTTTCGTTGGCAGGTGTTCGGCGAACCAGCGCACTGCGTGGTCAATCATGTGGATCGCCGTGCTTTCAAGCGGTTCAATGAACCCGCCGGACAAACCGATAGCAACGCAATTTTTAACCCAGGCATGGCGCACGCGACCTACCCGCATTGGGATCACCCGCGGCGTCAGCCCCTTGCCGCCATCGCCTAGCCATTCAAGGTATTCATCCGCCGCCTGATCATCTGTTCGATGCGCCGATGAATACACATAACCCGTGCCCACTCGGTTATAGAGCGGTACCCGCCACGTCCAACCAGCCCCAAGGGCGGTAGAGCGCGTGACGCTTTCGATTTTCTCTGGGTCCGGGTGTTCGACCTGCAGAGCCATGGCCCGGTCGTTGGGCAGATAGTCCGAGTAGTCCATGAACGGCTCGCCCAGCGCCTGATTGATGATCAGCCCGCGGAAGCCGGTACAATCAATCACCATCTCGACGTCATGGCGGCCTTTGCGCTCCAGCATCAGGTGGCTGACGTTGCCCTGCTCATCCAACTCGACCGATTGCACTTCGTCCTGGATGTGCTCGACGCCACGCTTGGTGCAGACCTTGGTCAGCATACCGGCGAACTTTACCGCATCCAGATGATAGGCATAGCCAAACCGTTGTTCGAACTCGGGCTGCCCCAGCTGCCGCGCACCTTTGCACATGCGGGCCAGATCATCGTGCGGTGAGATTGATTGCGTGAAATCCCGATCCCCGTTGCCGAACCGCAGGAAGTATTCGGCGCTTTCCAGCCCTTCCAACAATTGGCCATGGGCAAACGGGTTCACATAGTCGATGCGATTGCCTTTGGCGTCCTTGTTCCAATTGCAGAACTTCACGCCCAATTTGAATGACGCGTTGGTTTCCCGAAAAAAGTCCCGCTCGGATATCCCCGCCTGGCGTAACGTGACCGGCATGCGCGGCACCGTGGCTTCACCGACACCAACGGTCGAGATATTGGGGCTTTCTATAAGGCAGATGCGCGGGCGATCCTTAGTTGCCGACGTGCGTGACAACACCATTTCGAGGATCAGCGCGGTCATCCAACCTGCCGTACCACCACCGACGATGGTGATTTTACTCAGACGATTATTCATTTTTTAGTCCCTGTTGGCTCGGGGAATTTTGTAGCTGCCTGCCCTTTATTCTTTAGGGCTTGTTCAGCTTTCCCTCTTGGCGTGTCAGCGACTATATCAGCTTTCCTGCATCCAGCTAGGGTCTAAGGGCAGCGAATTTTATGCGATAAGGATAAGCCTACTTTGCACCGGCAATCAGATCTCTTCGCCTTTCTTCAAGAGCTCTTCGATCAACGCGCGCTGAAGGTCCTGGCTGTCGCCCCCTCCGAACTCCGCCGCACCGCCGGTGTAGAGGGTCCCATAGGTGTTAGCGATGTTTACCGTCTGGGCCAGCCCTGAGATCAACTGCTCTTTATTCAGTCGCGACAGCGGGTGAATGAACGCCGCCCACAATGTGCCATTGGCAAGCGCGTAACGCGCATCCAGGGTACTGTCGAAATTCGCCTGCATCATGCGCTGCAGATCGGCGGGCGACAAACCTTCGGCACTGCGAATTGCAATCATCGCACGCATCCGGTCCGCGTTGATGTCCGTGACCACCAACACCGAACGATCCGAGACTGTCATCTGGAACCCCGGCCCAAGCGGTTGCGCATCGGGATCCAGTGCAAAGACGATCTTGCCCAGCCGTTCATAGGTCATCGGAGGTTCGGGTTCAGCGGCCTCTTGGGCCACTACGCTTCCGGCAAGGAAAATCACAAAAATGGCTAGACGGATCATGGCAACGCTCCTGCTGGGTATCTTTCGACAATAGGGAGCGACTGCGCGCGTGACCAAACAAAGCTTAGTGATGAGTGTTTCCGGGCCTCCGCAAACTCTGAACGATCTGCAAAGTACTTGGGGCTTACTGCGATAGCGCGTTCAAAACCCCGCTCCTAGCTTTGTGTCAGCGGCTGGCAGATCAGCTGGCCGGATACTGAACCTGAAAGGAAGCACATCATGAAGTCTTTTGTCCTGAGCACACTTATCGCGACGCTGCCCCTGATTGCCGCCCCGGCCTTTGCGGCAGATGAGATCAACGTTTCAAACGGTATCTCCGCCGCTGGTGCGCCGCTGGCCGCGCATGGGGTCGACCTTGTGGCCCTGGTCAATGATGGCAACCCGGTCGAAGGCTTTGCCACGCATTCCGCCACCTATGACGGCGCCTCCTACTATTTTGCCAGCGCAGCCAATCGCGAGGCGTTCGAAGCCAACCCCGCAGCCTATCTGCCGCAGCACGGCGGGTTCTGTTCGTTCGGGGTTTCGGTCGGCAAAAAGTTCGACGGTGACCCCGATCAGTACCTGGTGGCTGATGGAAAGCTGTACCTGTTTCTGAACGCAGAAACCCGTGCAGCCTTTCTAAAAGATGTCATCGCCACGTCGAAAACGGCAGACGACCAGTGGTCGAAAATCAAAACCATTGCAGTGAGTGAGCTGTAATCCAGCCCCTGTATGGCCCGTGGGATCAAGTTCCCGCGGGCCGAACCTTTTCGATAATCTCGACGGCTTTTGCCAATGCAGCTTCGATACTCAGGTTTGAGGTATCCAACAGGACCGCATCCCCTGCCGATTTCATCGGCGCGGTGCTGCGTTCTGCGTCGCGTGCGTCACGTTCCCGGACATCAGCCAGCACCTGTTCGCGGGTCACATCGCTGCCTTTGGCGCTGAGCTCAAGATAGCGACGCTCGGCCCGAACCTCGGGGCTGGCAGTCACAAACAGTTTCACCTCGGCCTCGGGGCAAATCACTGTACCAATGTCGCGGCCATCCAGCACAGCGCCCCCGGTCCGACGGGCAAAGGCGCGTTGGAAATCGACCAGAGCCGCCCGAACCTCAGGGATTACTGCCACTTTGGACGCGGCCTGCGCGATCTCGGCCGTGCGTAGGTCGCCCTGCTCCAACTCCTCGGCTGTAAGTGCCTGCGCCGCCGCGATGGGTTCCATTCCTTGCAGCGTTCGACGCCCGACGGCCCGGTACAACAGGCCAGTATCCAAATGCGCGAACCCAAACTGGGCAGCGACCGCTTTCGAGATCGTGCCCTTGCCTGCGGCGGCGGGGCCGTCAATGGCGACTGTAAAGCTCATGTACGCTCGACCTTGGCACCCAGAGACGCCATCAGCGGTTCAAAGATCGGAAACGACGTGGCGATCGGACCACCGTCGTCAACGGAAACCGCGGACTTCGCACCCATCCCCATCACCATGAAGGACATGGCAATGCGGTGATCCAGAAAGCTTTCGCAAGTGCCGCCACCGGGGACGTTGCCGATGCCCAGCCCGTCGACCGACCACCATTCTTCGCCCTCATCCACGGTCACACCGTTGGCACGCAGCCCGCGCGCCATGGCGTCGATCCGGTCGCTTTCCTTGACGCGCAGCTCCTTCACGCCGCCCATCATCGTGGTGCCGGTTGCATTGGCCGCAACCACGGACAAAATCGGGTATTCGTCGATCATCGATGCCGCGCGTTCCGGCGGCACGTTGATGCCCTTCATATTGGGCGAGTACTTTGCGCGCAGGTCAGCTACAGGCTCGCCGCCCTCTTCGCGCTCGTTCTCATAGGTTAGGTCCGCACCCATCTCGCGCAGCGTGGTGAACAACCCGGCGCGGGTGGGGTTCAGACCAATGCCCGGCACCAACACGTCCGAACCTGGCGTGAGAAGCGCCGCGCAGACTGGGAAGGCCGCACTGGACGGATCGCGTGGGACAGCAATGACCTGTGGCTTCAGCTCGGGACGTCCGGTCAGGGTAATGACGCGGCCTTCGTCCGTATCCTCAACAGTGATCGCAGCACCAAAACCCGCCAGCATCCGCTCGGAATGGTCGCGGGTGGCTTCTTTCTCAATCACCACGGTTTTGCCCGGCGCGTTGAGGCCGGCCAAGAGAACCGCTGATTTCACCTGCGCAGAGGGCACCGGAACCTCATAGCGGACCGGTGTCGGATCGGCTGCGCCAACAATAGTCATCGGCAAACGACCGCCCGAGCGGCCCACCGATTGCGTGCCGAACAATGCCAGCGGGTCTGTCACACGCGCCATAGGGCGCTTGTTCAGGCTGGCATCGCCCGTGAAAGTCGCCGTGATCGGAGAGGTCGCCATCGCGCCCATGATCAGCCGCACGCCGGTGCCCGAGTTACCACAGTCGATCACCTGATCGGGTTCGGCGAACCCACCGACGCCCACGCCGTGCACGGTCCATTCACCGTCACCGTGGTCCGTAACCTCGGCCCCAAAGGCACGCATGGCCTTGGCGGTGTCCAGAACGTCTTCGCCTTCCAACAGGCCCGAAATGCGGGTCTCGCCCACGGCCATCGCGCCCAGGATCAGAGACCGGTGCGAGATCGACTTGTCGCCGGGCACCTCCGCCGTGCCGGTCAGCGGGCCGCAGGGATGCGAGGTCATCGGGATGGGCGTGCCGTGTCCGGACATGGGGGCTCCTGTTTTCGCTATCAGTCCAAGGCGGATTAGCGAATTGGGGCCGGTTGGTCCAGCGGCAATCAGCCTTTACGGCGGAAGGTCAGGTAATGTGGCGTTCGGCCTTCGCGCAGCGCCTTCTGCTCGTAACGGGTAGAGATCCAGTCATCCCATGGTTCGCGCCAGTCCGAGGGACGCTCGGCCAGCCATTCAAAACCCGCGCGCGGGACCTCTTCCAGCGTCTGACGCACATAGTCGGGGATGTCCGTTGCCACACGGAAAATCGACCCCGGCTTTAGCGCTCGGGCCAGAGGTTCCAGATGTTCGGGCGTCACAAACCGGCGGCGATGATGCCGCGTTTTGGGCCATGGGTCGGGATACAGAAGAAAGGCACGAGAGATGCTGGCCTCGGGCAGAACGTCAAACAGATCGCGTGCATCACCGGGATGCACGGCAAGGTTTTCGACGCCAGCCTTGCGAATTTTACCAAGCAGCATGGCGACGCCGTTGATGTAAGGTTCTGCCCCAATGATCCCGATATCTGGGTTGCTGGCGGCCTGATGCACCAGATGCTCACCGCCGCCAAAACCGACCTCAAGCCAGACGTCCTTGCCGCCGAATAGCTCATCCAGATTCAGCGGGTGACGTTCAGGGTTGGTCTCCCAATCAACAGCGCCCGGTGACAGGGCATCGAGGTCTTCGTCCAGATACGTCTTCTGACTCTGCTTCAGGGTTTTTCCCTTGAAGCGACCATAGAAGTTTCTGCGGGGCCGTTGTGGTGTCTGGGTGCTCATGGCGGTGCCCATACTGCGCAGGTCCAAGTGTTGCAACCCCGGCGCTTGAACGAAAAAGCGCGCCATCGTGGGCGCGCTTTGACTTTTTGGGATCAGACCGCCGCTTTGAGCGCATCAGCCAGATCGGTACGCTCCCAGCTAAAGCCGCCATCCGCATCCGGTTCGCGACCGAAATGGCCATACGCGGCGGTGCGCTGATAGATTGGTTTGTTCAGCTCCAGATGCTGACGAATACCCCGCGGGGTGAGGTCCATCACCTGACCGACAGCCTTTTCGATCTCGGCGTCCGAAACCTGCCCGGTGCCGTGCGTGTCAGCATAGATTGACAGCGGTTTTGAGACGCCGATCGCATAGCTCAGCTGGATGGTGCAGCGTTCGGCCATGCCTGCAGCTACCACGTTCTTTGCCAGATAGCGCGCTGCGTAAGCGGCCGACCGGTCAACCTTGGTCGGGTCTTTGCCCGAGAACGCGCCGCCGCCATGCGGTGCGGCACCACCGTAAGTGTCGACGATGATCTTGCGCCCGGTCAGGCCAGCGTCACCATCGGGGCCGCCGATGACGAACTTGCCGGTGGGGTTCACATGCCACTCGGTTTCATTGCTCAACCAGCCTTCAGGCAGAGTTTCGCGAATGTACGGTTCAACGATTGCGCGGATGTCATCCGAGCTCAGCGCTTCGTCCAGGTGCTGTGTCGACAGAACGATCGAGCTGACACTGACCGGCTTGCCATCACGATAGACGACGGAGAGTTGCGATTTGGCATCCGGGCCAAGTGCGGGCTCGTTTCCATTCTTACGCACTTCCGCAAGGCGGCGCAGGATCGCGTGCGAGTACTGGATCGGAGCGGGCATCAACGCGGGCGTTTCGGTGGTGGCATAGCCGAACATGATGCCTTGGTCACCGGCACCCTCGTCCTTATCAGCCGCCGCATCCACACCCTGAGCGATATGGGCGGACTGCTCGTGCAGCAGGTTCGTCACCTCGACGGTCTCGTGGTGGAACTTGTCCTGCTCGTAGCCAATATCTTTGACACAAGCGCGGGCGATCTCATCGATGCGCCCCATGTAGTCGTGCAGCTTGTCCTGATCAGACAGACCTACTTCGCCACCAATGACGACACGATTGGTCGTTGCAAAGGTTTCGCACGCCACGCGTGCTTCGGGCTCTTCATTCAGAAAAGCGTCAAGTACGGCATCGGAAATGCGGTCGCAAACCTTATCCGGGTGCCCTTCGGAAACGGATTCCGAAGTAAAAGTGTAGTTCTGTCGGGACATGAATGTGCTCCATTAAGTTTCCCCATCACGCCAGGAAGCCGTTGTGATGGGCATGCAACCGGATACGCAGCCTGAAACTCAGCGTCAATCCGAAACTAGCGTTGCCACTGTAAATCGTTGCGCCAAAGCAGCAAAAACATGGCGGCAAGCAAAACGAAAACCGGAAAGTCTCCGATCCGCGCATAGATGGTCGGAGCCAGAGGCGCGGGCAATTTGGCATCGACATAGCCTGCCTGCCCCAACGGCAATGCGTCGGTAATCCGACCCAAAGGGTCAATCATCGCCGACACCCCCGTATTGGCCGACCGCATCATTGGCAGGCCCTGTTCGATCGCGCGCATCTGCGCTTGCGCGAGGTGCTGGTACGGCCCCGAGCGGGTACCGAACCAAGCGTCATTTGTGATCTGTAGCAAGAAATCAGCCCGGCCAGGGGCCGACAGGACATCTTGCGTAAAAACGGCCTCATAGCAGATCAACGGCAAAGCCATACCCAGTTTGCCCGCGTCCAAGAGAGCCGCGCCCGGCCCAGCGCTAAATCCATTGCCGGTAGTCGCGGCCATTCCGTAGATGCCAAACTGCGCCATCACATCGCCAAAGGGCACGTATTCTCCAAACGGGGCGAGGTGATGTTTGTCGTAAAGCTCCTGGATCTGGCCCGCCTCATCGAGGTAGATCATCGAGTTGTAGATGCGTGGGCCGTCACCCCTTTGGATACCCAGAAAAACAGGCGTACCCTGAGCCGCATTTGCCACGGCATCCAGATAGGGCTGAGCGCTGCCCAGCCACGCCGGAACAGAGGTTTCAGGCCAGACGATCAGATCAGGTCGCGGGCCAGCCGCTGTAAACTCCAGCTGACGAGCAAAGAAAAGCGGAGCATAGTCCGGGTCCCATTTCTGATGCTGCGGGGCGTTCGGTTGAACAAGCCGAACAACATGGTCGGTTTCAGTGACGACCGGACGTGACGCGGCATAGGCCAGCGATACGACGGCCGCCCCGACCGTCAGGCCCAGCGGCACTGCAAATCCTTTGCGTTCAGACAGGGCTGCGCCCAACGGCAAAGTCGCCAGCAGAGTCACAGCGCCAAGACCGTATGGTCCAAAAATAGACAAAAGCTGCGCGACCGGTGTGTCCACCCAAAGCTGCGCAATGCCTGCCCAAGGGAAGCCCGTCAGGACATATCCACGCGCAAATTCAAGCAGTGAAATTGAGATGGCCAGAAAAACGGCTTGTGTTACAGGCCGCCCCTTGGGCCGCCGCGCGATCCAAAACGCCAACGCCCAAAACAACGCAAGCCCGCCTGCCATGAAGGTCAGTGCAAACGGGGCCATCCAGCCGTGGCGTTGTACATCAACAAAAAATGGCTCGACTATCCAGCTGAGCGCATGGGCGAAGTATCCGGTCGCAAATGCCCAGCCAAGCCAAGCCGCCCGCACCCGGGTTTCGGTCGTCAGAAACAGCGGAGCCAGCAGCATAAGAGCGGCAACGCTTGCGGGCAAAATACCAAAAGGAGCAAGACCAAACGCTGCGACCGCGCCCAGCGCCGCCGCAGATAGCAATCGCAACCAAAATGGCCAGCCCCGTGCGGGGTTCATCCAACGCGATCCGGCAACATGACACGCAGGCGCTTGATGCGGCGCGGATCGGCGTCGATCACCTCGAACTCGGGGCCTTCGGGATGCAGAACTACTTCGCCTCGGGCCGGTACGCGACCGGACAGCATGAAGACAAGACCGCCCAAAGTGTCGATCTCTTCTTCATCCACATCTTCGTGGCTGGTCAGAGATTGGCCGATCTCGGCCTCGAACTCTTCCAGCGGCACACGGGCCTGCACGATGTAACAGCCAGGCTTTTCCTGAACCCACATCTGGCCTTCGTCCGCGTCATGCTCATCCGCAATCTCGCCGACCACCTGTTCAATCAGGTCCTCGATCGAGACCAGCCCGTCAACGCCGCCATATTCGTCAATCACCAGTGCCATGTGGCGGCGTTCGGTCTGCATCTTTGTCAGCAGAACGCCAATCGGCATCGACGGCGGCACAAACAGCAGCGTCCGCAGCATCGAGACAAGATCAAAATCCGATCCCGTACCGTTGAATCCGTGTGTGAGTGCAAAATCCTTGAGGTGGACGAACCCCAAAGGGGTATCGAGTGTCCCTTCGTAAACCGGAATCCGTGAAAGGCCGCTTTCTCGGAACACCTGCGCCAGTTCATCTTTGCTGATCGTAGAGGGCACCGATACGATTTCCGCCGTCGGGATGGCGACATCCTCAACCCGCATCCGCCGCAGGTTTATCATGCCCCTGGGCTGCACCTTGTCGACCTCGTGTCCGTTGGCCTCGTGAACCTGTTCCTCGCTCTGCGGCGAGAACGCGTCCACTATTCGAGAAAAGAAGCCCGCTTTTTCGCTGGCATTTTCACCGCTGTCCTTGGGTTGCGCGCTTTGCGCCGCCATAGAACTGCCGTCTGTATCGCCCATAATCCTGTTCCAAATGATCGGCCAATGCGGCCCCTATTACATACTATATGGGTCATCGATACCCAGTTTGCCAAGTATCTCGGCCTCGACCCCCTCCATCAAAGTGGCGTCGGGGTCACGGATGTGATCATAACCCAGCAAGTGCAACGTTCCGTGAATGATCAGATGTGTGACGTGATCATCCATGGATTTTCCCGCTTCCGCCGCCTCGCGTGAACAGGTGTCATAAGAGATCGCGATATCGCCCAGCGCGATCTCTCCGGAAAAGTCAGGGCTTGGTAGCTCCGGGGTATCCCCGGCTTTTTCAGCAGCCAAATCCTCGGCAGGCCAGCTGAGCACATTGGTCGGCTTGGGCTTTTCACGAAACTCGGCGTTCAGATCGGCAATCCGCTCGTCATCGCATCCAAGCACACTGACCTCACACAGCTCAGTTTGCAGGCCAATGTGATCCAATACGGCCCCAATTGCGCGCGCAGCCAGCGGTTCCAGCTGTTGCCAGCGGTCATCTTCGATCGTCACTTCAAGGTTCATCGCACCATATCCAAAGCCCAAAGGCTGCGATGGCTATGCAGTCTCGCGGCCCGAGTCGGCCTCATACGCTTCGATAATGGCCGCCACAAGCGGGTGACGCACCACGTCCTTGGAGGTGAAATAGTTGAAGCTGATGTTCGGAATGGTCTTCAGCAACCGTTCGGCATCTGCCAGACCGGATTGAACGCCGCGTGGCAGGTCAACCTGCGACCTGTCGCCAGTGATCACCATCCGGCTACCTTCGCCCAGACGGGTCAGGAACATCTTCATCTGCATGGTCGTGGCGTTCTGCGCCTCATCCAGCACTACAAACGCATTCGCCAGTGTTCGACCGCGCATGAACGCCAGCGGCGCGATTTCGATACGCTTTTCTTCGATCAGCTTAGCCAGTTGCTTACCCGGCAGAAAATCATTCAGCGCGTCATATAGCGGCTGCATGTAGGGATCGACCTTGTCCTTCATGTCGCCGGGCAGATAACCCAGCTTTTCACCAGCCTCAACAGCAGGACGGCTAAGGATGATCCGATCCACGTGCCCGCCGATGAACATCGACACACCAACAGCGACGGCAAGATAGGTCTTGCCAGTACCGGCGGGGCCAATTCCAAAGGCCAGTTCGTTGTTGAACAACGATTGCACATAGGCTTTTTGCGCATCTGTGCGCGGCTCGACCAGTTTTTTTCGCGTTTTAATTTCGACGGTGCCGCCCTTGAACATCTCAAGCTGGTCGCCGTCGCGAGTCCCCGTTCCGGTCTCGGAGCCGCCCATGCGCAGCTCACGGTCAACATCGGCCGCTTCAACATCGCGCCCGCCTTCCAGCCGGGTATAAAGGGCCTGCAGAACCTCGATCGCCTGTTTCTGAGCGTCCTCGTCGCCCATGACAACCAGCTGATTCCCGCGACGTACGATCTGAACGGACAGCTTGTGCTCAATATCCGTCAGATTGCGATCATATTCGCCGCAAAGGTCTATTAACAATCGGTTGTCTGGAAACTCAACAAACGCTTCGCGCTGAGGCATTTCATCTTGCGGTGGGGTAAGGGCACCGATGGCCAATCCGCTCTCCTGATCTTGGCGTTTCACCCCGAGCGTAGACAAGAAATCTTGGTGGGCGCAAGCCACAGATTCATTTTTTCCCGGTCGGATGGCAAAACGGCCCATGCGCGCAGACGGAATGCCAGGTCGACGCTCGGACCGAGAATCAGAACCTGTAGTTCAAACCGATCTTCAGACCATGGTATTTCGGCGTGGATCTGGTCGAGGTTCCGTTGTCGAACCGAACATCCTCGGCGCTGAACTGAACGTATTCGTATTCGCCCGTAATCGACCAGTGTTCGGTCAGGTTATGCTCGGCCCCGATACTGGCGGAAAAGCCGCTACGACGTCCGCTGTCCTCGAAGGATTGGATGGCCGACCGGGTGGCCTGCTGACTTGTGGTTTCGATGTCACCGTTCACGTATCCGGCTGAAACATAGTACAGAACGGTACCGCTGCGGTTGGTCAGACCGTTACGCAGACGAATCGAGAATACGTTCGACACTTTGGACCCGCCGCTGACAGCATTGCCGTCCACCTGGCCCGTGGCCGTGTCGTCGAGCGAGCCGAACTCGTATCCAAGCTCGAATCCGTAGACATAGTCGCGCCCGCCTTTTGCAGGCAGAACACCACGCCAGCCCGCGCGCAGACCGCCCAGAGTGCCACTCAGATCCAGCTCACCGACTTCTGAGGTTCCGTTTGGTGTGTTCAACCCAAACCGTTCGTTTCCGCCCAGGGCATAGAGGCCAGTTGTTCCCAGATAAAAGGCGCTGACGTCGCTTCCGAACCGCTTTGGATTGATGACAGGGGGATCAGAAAGCCCTTGGTCCAGATTGCCCGCCACTGTCGTTCCGGGAAGAACCGTAAAGGCGATCACAACCGACAGAGCGGATTTCAACAGCGGTCCACTAAAACGTTCCAAAGTCTTCACTCGTACCCTTTCCATTGCCCGCACCGACCACCCGGCCCGAACAGATATGGTTCCCGCGAGGCCCAAAACCCTAGGCCCCTAGAAAAGCTGATTTTTCTCGGAACATAGTTCCAAGTGATAAATCAAGGGTTAATTTGGAATTAACAGATCACAATGGTTTCCAAACACCGGATAAATCCGGGGTTACAGCAACACACCGCCAAGTGAATTGGCACCGGACGAGGTGATCTGCACGCCTCTGAGCTCGCCAACGGCCACATCGGCGTCGGACACGTGAACCGAATGAAGATACTCGGATTTTCCGACCATCTGCCCTGGCAAACGGCCCGCCTTTTCGAACAGAACTTTGACGTTCCGGCCAACCATGGCGTCCTGAATCTCGCGCTGATGGCGGGTGATCAGGGCCTGAAGGCGCTGCAGGCGGTCATCCGCCGCCTCAGGATCAACTTGAGACCGCTCGGCAGCCGGAGTTCCGGGTCGGGTCGAGTACTTGAACGAATACGCGTAGCCGTATTTGACCTCTTCCACCAAATCCATTGTGGACTGGAAGTCTTCTTCGGTCTCTTCAGGGAAGCCCACGATAAAGTCGCCGGACATCACGATATCCGGGCGCGCGGCGCGGATACGTTCGATCAGGCGCAAATAGCTTTCGGCGGTGTGGCTGCGATTCATCCGTTTGAGGATCCGGTCCGAACCCGACTGAACCGGCAGATGCAGATAGGGCATCAGCTTTTCGCAGGTCCCGTGCGCCTCGATCAAATCATCGGCCATGTCGTTGGGATGTGACGTGGTAAAGCGGATGCGCTCCAGCCCGTCGACCTTATTGAGCTCCCAGATCAGCCCGGCCAGAGTCATGTCTCCGTTTGGCCCCGCGCCGTGATAGGCGTTGACGTTCTGGCCCAGCAAAGTGATCTCGCGCACGCCGCGTTCGACCAAATCCTGCGCCTCGCGCAAAATACGATCGGCGGGACGGCTGACTTCGGCCCCGCGCGTGTAGGGAACCACGCAGAACGCGCAGAACTTGTCGCAGCCTTCCTGCACGGTCAGAAACGCGGTCGGGCCTCGCTTGGCCTTGGGACGGGTTTTGAGCTTTTCGAACTTGTCCTCTTCGGGGAAGTCCGTGTCCAGCGCCTTGGCACCCGTGCGGGTCTTGGCCTCCATCTCGGGCAGGCGGTGGTAGCTTTGCGGGCCGACAACCAGATCCACCATTGGCTGGCGGCGCATGATCTCTTCGCCTTCGGCCTGCGCGACACAGCCCGCGACACCGATCTTGAGGTCGGGCTTTTCGTTCTTCAAACCCTTGAAACGGCCAAGCTCGGAATAGATTTTCTCAGCCGCTTTTTCCCGTATATGGCAGGTGTTCAGCAGAATCATGTCTGCGTCATCGGGGCTTTTGGTTTCCACATAGCCCTGCCCGCCCAGAGTTTCCGCCATACGCTCGCTGTCGTAGACGTTCATCTGGCAACCATAGGTCTTGATGTACAGCTTTTTCGGTTCTGACATGAAAACGGCCTTTGCATTCGCGGGACCGGCGTCGTCTATACCCAACGAACGCCGCTTGCAATGGCGACGCGATTACCCGATTCTGACCCGAAACTCCAGCAAGGCAGCAGCGGACAGGCAATGCAATACGAATCCCTCGACAGTTTCCTGCAAACGGGCAAGGTGGCGCTGACCAAGGGGCCCGTAGCATTGGTGTTTGTCGAGGATGAGGTCGAAATCGACAGCACCATCCGGCATCATCTGAACCTTGGATTCAAGTCGCTGATCGTCTTCATGCCGCAGGCCTTCGGACTGAACCCCGAGCTTTCCGACCGCATCCATCGCGTACCGCTCAGCTGTGTCCCGCGCACGGTTGTATTTGAGACGATCAACCGAATCATCGAGGCGGCTCCGGGTCTCTGGATGCACTATTGCTACAACGCGGAATACCTGTTTTTCCCATTCTGCGAGATGCGCAAGATTGGCGAAATGCTGGCGTTCCACACAGAAGAGCGCCGGGATTCGATGCTGACCCACGTGGTCGACCTGTACGCAGATGATCTGGATGCATTTCCAAACGCAGTTTCCCCGGAACGGGCAATGCTGGACCGAACAGGCTATTTTGCTCAGGCTCGGTTGGACGCTAAGAAACATCCCAAAGAGCGACAGCTGGATATGTCTGGCGGGCTGAGGTGGCGGTTCGAGGAACACGTGCCGGTCCAAAGCCGCAGAATCGACCGCATCGCCCTGTTCAAATCCAAACCTGGATTAGCTCTGCGGTCCGATCACACCTTCACTGACGAAGAATACAACACCTATTCTTGCCCGTGGCACCACAATCTGACGGCTGCAGTCTGTTCGTTCCGGGCGGCCAAGGCGTTGAAAACCAATTCGGGGTCAACCTTCGACATCCCGACCTTCCGCTGGCGTAACTCGATTCCGTTCGAATGGTCGTCAAACCAGTTACTTGAGCTGGGGTTGATCGAAACGGGCCAGTGGTTCTGACCTGCTTTCTTTGCCCAAACAGTGCGTGATCACCGTCGCAGCAGTACCGGGAACCAGTCTTCACGCAGGCGCTGACCCGGCTCCATGTCATGCCCCGGAAACGGCGGTGACGTACGGCCAGGTCGCTCGACATAGCGGGCATCGTCCCCGACGAGACGTAGTGAAAAGGCGCGCCGGCGGCTATCTGATTGATTTCCCCGTGCGCCGTGCAGCGTGCGGAAATTGAAGGCCACGGCGTCGCCCGGCTCCATCTCGAACTCGACCACCCGCATCCCTTCTGCGTCAGGGTCAGGCACTGGGATGTATTGGCCTTCGTCGGGAAAGAACCCTTCTTCCGATACCCAGCGAGTTGGCAGCACCTCTTTTTCCCACCGGTGTGAACCGGCGACACATCGCAACGTCGCCTGCGTGACCGGATCAAGCGGCGACCAAAAGCTGATCGTCTGCTGCCCTTCCACGAAGTAATACGGGCCGTCCTGATGCCATGGCGTCGCCATCGAGGTTCCGGGCTCTTTGACCAATACATGGTCGTGGAACATCTGAACGATGTCAGACTGCATCAAATCTGCCGCAACTTCGGCGGCTGGGGAGTCCTGAATGACCGCCTGAAATTGCTCGATCCGCGACCAGTTGCAATAATCGTCGAAAAACCGGCCGGTTTCGCCTTCTTTCTTGTTCTCAGAAGCGTAGGGTCCGGGCTCCGCCATATTCGCGGCGATCCCATCCCGCAGGGCCTCAACATGGTCAGCGAACAGCCCCTTGATCAGGACCACGCCGTCCTGCTGATAGGTGTCTATCATCTCTTGCGTAACCAGAGTGTGCGTCATCTGAATCTCCATGCCGGTGGTCTGTCGATCTGTGCATGGATAACCCCTCTGTTCAAATAATATCTTTCTAAGTTAGATTTAATTTCATGTTATATATTTCGCTTCGCCAGTACGAATATGTGTGCGCAATTGGGCGCTTTGGCAGCTTGTCCGCGGCTGCGCAGCAGTTAAACGTTTCGCAACCAGCCCTGTCCACTGCCCTGACCCGTGTCGAATCGCATCTGGGCTATCCGCTTTTCACACGCAAACGCGGAGCGGCCATGGCACTGACACCGCAAGGTCGCAGGTTCATAGAAGACGCGGAGATTCTTCTGGCAAGCGCCGCTCGCCTTGAAGCGGCAGATGAGGTCAGAGCAAACAAGACCCAGTTGCGACTGGGGTGCTTCGTGGACCTCGCTCCGTTCATCTTGGCTAAGGCTCTGCGACACTTGCGCACTGCACTGCCGGATCTGACAATTATGTACAAAGTGGACGGGTTCGAAGGGCTGATCTCGGATCTGATCGATGGGCGCATCGATCTGGCGGTGACTTACGGCCTGAGTATGGATGCCGGGTTCCAACAACAGACCCTGTTTCCCAGTCGTCCCAACGCCATCGTAGCCCCTGATCATCCTTTGGCGCGGAACAGCTCTGTTTCGCTGAGCGAACTGGCCGCCTACCCTCTGATCCTGTCCAACGAAGGCTTGTCAGCGCAACACGTGCTAGGGCTTTTCCGGCAGCTTGGATTGAATCCTTCGGTCGCTCATCGGGCCGCGTCACTGGAAATTCAGCGGAGCCTGGCCGCCCATCACGAAGGGGTCGCAATAAGTTACGCCAACCCGCCTTCAGACCACAGCTATGATGGAATGCCCCTGATCAGCCGCCCAGTCCGGGACGACATCGCCGCAGAACCTGTTGTGCTGGCGCGTCATGGCACAGGTCCTGCGGACCCCGACACGGCACAAGCGGAGCAGATTCTGATGGAGCTACTGGCCTAAGTTACTTTTTCCGCAGCCGGATCACGACGTCGACGGATGCGATCTCTACCCCTTCGGGTGCCTCGGGAAGGCGCTGAATCACCAACTGGTCAGACGGCGCATCGCTCAGGCGGCTTTCGTCTTCCCAGTAGAAGTGCGGGTGATCATGCGTATTGGTGTCGAAATAGCTTTTTGACCCGTCAACCGTGATTTCCTGCAGAACGCCAGCCTCACAAAATGCACGCAGCGTGTTGTAGACTGTCGCCAGCGACACGGCATCACCATTCTTTTTGGCGGCCTCGAACAGGCTTTCGGCCGTAACATGCCGGTGCAGGCCGTCGCCGACCAGCAGTTCAGCCAAAGCGACGCGCTGGCGCGTCGGGCGCAGCCCTGCGTCCACCAACCATTCCGTGGCTCTGTTTTGGCTCTGAGGTGTCATTATCCGAAACCTAATTGTTGCTTATCCATATATAAGTGCGGTGTTCGGGTAATTTCAAATGAAATTCATTCGCAAAGAATGCCATCTGAAGAAGAGGATGTGACCTGGTGGTCTTGCAGGACCTTGCATACGGGTGCTAGACGAGGCCAGATATAACGAACGGACCCCTGGCAGGAGAGGCGGCAGAATGGCCCAATTCCCGAGCAGCTTTGACAAGGACGATCTGCTGAAATGCGCCCGTGGCGAATTATTCGGCCCCGGCAATGCCCAGTTGCCTGCACCGCCGATGCTGATGATGGACCGGATCACCGACATCTCGGCCGACGGTGGCGCGCATGGAAAAGGCCATGTTCTGGCTGAATTCGATATCACCCCGGATCTCTGGTTTTTTGACTGCCATTTCCCCGGCAACCCGATCATGCCCGGCTGTCTGGGCCTGGATGGCCTGTGGCAGTTGACTGGTTTCAACCTGGGCTGGCGTGGCTGGCAGGGGCGCGGCATGGCCGTAGGTGTCGGCGAGGTCAAGCTGACCGGCATGGTGCGCCCGGACCGCAAGATGCTGACCTATAAAATCGATTTCAAAAAAGCGATCCAGACGCGCCGTCTGACAATGGGCGTTGCGGATGGAATCGTCGAAGCGGACGGTGAGATGATTTACGACGTCAAAGACATGAAAGTCGTTCTGTCCGAAGCCTGAGCCTGACCGGCCCGAAATAAGGAGCACGCACATGCGTCGAGTAGTTGTCACCGGCTTGGGAGTTGTCTCCTCGATCGGGAACAATGCTGAAGAGGTTCTGGCCTCTCTCAAGGCTGGTAAGTCCGGCATCGAAGCCAATGAGCAGATGGTTGAACACGGCTTTCGCAGCCAGATTGCCGGAACGCTCAAAATCGATGTGGCCCAGCACGTAGATAAAAGGACTCTGCGCTTCATGGGTCCCGGTGCCGCGTATGCTCATATCGCAATGAGCCAGGCGATTGCGGATGCAGGCCTGACCGAAGATCAGGTTGTGAACCCGCGCACAGGTCTTGTCGCAGGGTCAGGCGGCCCGTCCACCAGCGCGATGCTGACCGCACATCAGACGGTGCTGAAGACCGGCGCGACCAAGCGCATAGGGCCGTTTGCCGTTCCGAAGTGCATGTGCTCGACGATTTCGGCCAACCTGGCGACAGCGTTCAAGATCAAGGGCATCAACTACTCGATCACGTCGGCCTGCTCGACCTCGCTGCACTGCATCGGCAATGCTGCGGAACAGATCATGCTGGGCAAACAGGACGTCATGTTTGCAGGCGGCGGCGAAGAACTGGACTGGACCCTTTCCTGCCTGTTCGACGCGATGGGCGCAATGTCGTCGAAGTTTAACGACACGCCAGACAAGGCCTCGCGCGCCTTCGATCAGAACCGCGACGGCTTCGTCATCTCGGGCGGCGGCGGAATTGTCGTCCTCGAAGACCTTGAAAATGCACTGGCACGCGGTGCCAAGATTTATGCAGAAGTAACCGGATACGCGGCCACGTCGGATGGTCACGACATGGTGGCCCCATCCGGTGAAGGCGGCGAGCGCGCCATGCGGCTGGCTCTGTCGACCGTGCCCGAAGGCCGTAAAGTCGGCTACATCAACGCCCATGGCACCTCGACCCCCGTCGGAGATGTCGGCGAAGTTGAGGCCGTCCGCCGCATCTTTGGCGAAGGCAACGTGCCGCCGATTTCATCTACCAAATCCATGACCGGCCACGCGCAAGGCGCGGCGGGCGCGCTCGAGACGATTTTCTGTCTGCTGATGCTGGACAATGACTTTATTACGCCGTCGATTAACGTCGACACTCTTGCCGAAGGCATCCAGCCCGGTGAAATTGCAACGGAAGTTGTTGAAAACGCAGGACTAGACAGTGTCATGACCAACAGCTTCGGCTTTGGCGGCACGAACGGGTCCATGGTTCTGTCGAAGTATAACGGGTGAGTATGATGTCGGATCTTCTTAAAGGCAAACGCGGCCTGATCATGGGCGTGGCGAATGATCGCTCGATCGCATGGGGCATCGCCAAAGCCATGCACGAGGCTGGTGCCGAGCTGGCATTCACCTATCAGGGCGAGGCATTCGGAAAACGGCTGGAGCCGCTGGCCCAAAGCCTTGGCAGCGATTTTATGGTGGATGCGGACGTCACGGATGACGCCTCTCTGGATCGCGCATTCGAAGAACTGGGCGCACGCTGGCAAACGATTGACTTCGTGGTCCACGCCATCGCCTATTCGGACAAATCGGAACTGACCGGCCGGTTCCTGAACACCACACGAGCCAACTTCAAGCACTCGCTGGACGTTTCGGCCTATTCCTTCATCGAAGTCGCGCGCCGCGCCTACCCGTTGATGAAGGACAATGGTGGCACGTTGCTAACCCTGACCTATCAGGGCTCGAACAAGGTTGTGCCGAACTACAACGTGATGGGTGTCGCCAAGGCCGCGTTGGAATCCGCAACCCGCTATCTGGCCAACGATCTGGGCCCCGAGGGCATCCGTGTCAACGCGATCTCGCCCGGTCCGATGAAAACGCTGGCTGGTGCGGCAATCGGTGGGGCGCGCAAGACATACAAGTTCTGCGATCAGAACGCACCAATGCGCTCGAACGCGACGCTTGAGGCCGTGGGCGGCACTGCAGTTTTCCTGGCATCTGACGCTGGTTCCTGCACGTCGGGTGAGATCATCCGCGTCGACGGTGGCTTCCACATATTGGGTATGCCGCAACCCGATCACATGTGACCCGATCTTTCCCTGCCGGTGCCAAGATTTGACCATCTTTCACAGGCAGGGATAGCGGCATGAGCAAGACCGATCACATCATCTCAAGCAATGCCCGTTCACGCAGCCGGTCTGGGTTTCTGGGCAAACGCGGACGCGTTGCGCTTCTGGCTCTGACCACCCTGTTAATGCTGTTCGTGTTTTTCACGCAGCCCCAAGTGCGCGCCGCCATTGACGGTTGGATCAGCCTTTAGTCAGGCTGATCCGAGTCCTTGCAGGTTGGTTTAGTTGACCGAAACGACCTCGATATCAAAAATCAGATCCTGCCCCGCCAACGGATGGTTTGCGTCCAGCGTCACGGTCGCCTCATCAGCCTCGACAACGGTAACGGCCAACGCCTGACCGTCCGGGGTTTGCATTTGTAACTGGGTACCAGGGTCCAGCGGAATATCATCGGGGATACCTTCGCGCGGGATTTGCTGACGCGCAGCCGGATTGATCGGACCATAGGCATCAACACAGGCGATCTCGACCCGTTTCTTATCCCCAACGGCCAGCCCCGGCATGGCCGAATCCAACCCCGGAATGATCTGCCCCGACCCGACGACGAATTCCAGCGGTTCGCGTCCTTCGGAACTGTCGAAGACGTTCCCGTCCAACAGCGTTCCTGTGTAGTGGATGCGAACCGTGTCGCCTTGTTTGATTTCGGTCATGTTGGCCTCCGGCCGGTATAGGGTTGAGCGGCCAAGCCTAGGGGCTGACACGACATTGTAAACCCCGCCCTCTTTTCTTAGCCCTCGTTGTTATGCAAACCTGCCGCTGACGCACCGGAGGGGGGCCAGATGCCTACTAAGACCTGCATTTTCGATGCCTATGGAACGCTGTTCGACGTGGCCGCCGCGGCTCGGCAAGCGGCCGGGGAACCCGGATTTGAAGCGCTACAGAAGAAATGGCCCGAACTGGCCAATCACTGGCGCCTGAAACAGCTGCAATACACCTGGTTACGTGCGATCACGGATGCCCATACGGACTTCTGGGATGTAACCCAGGATGGTCTGGACTGGGCTCTCGAAGCCACAGGATTGGACGGCGACGCCACGATGCGCCAGCGTTTGCTGGATCTCTATTGGGAGTTGCAGGCCTATCCCGAAGTCCCCGAGATGTTGCGGGCGCTGAAAGAAGGCGGGCTGCAAACGGCAATCCTGTCGAACGGGTCGCTGCCGATGCTGGACGGAGCAGTTAAATCCGCCGGAATCGGCGACGTTCTGGACGACGTTTTGTCGGTAGAAAGCGTTGGTGTCTTCAAGCCGGATTCGCGGGTCTATGATCTGGTGCAGAACCGGTTCGGGTGCGAACGCGACGAAGTTCTGTTTGTCAGCTCAAATGGTTGGGACGCCGCCGGCGCCAGTGGCTATGGTTTTGCAACCGCGTGGGTCAACCGCGCTGGCGAGCCAGTAGACCGCTTGCCCTGGCGCCCTGCGCATGTACTGTCCGACCTGACCGCGATTCCTCAACTGGCTGGGCTTTAATGGCGTTTTTCACAACATCTGATGACAGGCAGATTTACTTTGAGGATCATGGGTCAGGGACACCCGTACTCTGCCTTGCGGGTCTGACGCGGAATTGCAGGGACTTTTCGTTCCTCGCCCCGCATCTGAGCGATATGCGCATGATCGCCATGGACTATCGCGGGCGGGGACGGTCAGATCGTGATCCCGAATACATGAACTACAACATCTTTCGCGAATCGCACGATGCGCTTGAGCTGTTGGACCATCTTGGTCTCGACCGTGTGAATGTCATCGGAACCTCGCGCGGGGGCCTGATCGCAATGGCCCTTGCGGCCAGCCATCCTGAACGGTTGCTAAGCGTGGTCCTCAACGATGTTGGCCCGGTTCTGGAACCTGCGGGCATTGCCAAGATCATGGACTACGTTGGCAAACCGCCCGTCTCGAAGACCTATGATTTGGCCGCAAAGGCGCTGCATATCGCAATGGCCCCGCAGTTTCCGGACGTACCTCTGGAACGCTGGCAAGAGGTTGCGGAAATTCAGTTTAAAAAGACAGCCGATGGTCTTGGCCTGACTTATGACCCGGCTCTGCGCACCGCCATTTTGGAACAGGCGGCCGTCGGCGCGGCTCCGGATCTGTGGATGTTCTTTGAAGCGCTCAAGGATATTCCCACTGGGGCAATCCGGGGCGAAAACTCGGACGTTCTGAGCAAGGGTACATTGACCGAGATGAGCAATCGCCACCCGGGCCTTTTGTCGGCCGAAATACCGGGTCGCGGTCACGTCCCGTTTCTGGACGAACCGCAGGCGCTTGACCTTATTCGCAAAATTCTGGTGGACGCATGAGCAGTTTGGAAATGATCGAAGCCGCCGCACGGCGGCTCAAGGGGCATGTTCGGGAAACGCCGATACTGTCATCGCCTTTTCTGGACGAAATCGCTGGCCGCCGTGTGCTGGTAAAGCCTGAGTGTCTGCAACACACCGGCAGCTTCAAGTTTCGTGGTGCGTGGTCGGCGATCTCGGCGCTCAGCGAGGCGGACCGGCAGCGCGGCGTCATCGCCTATTCCTCGGGCAACCACGCGCAAGGAGTGGCCCATGCGGCGGCCCTGCACGGCATATCATCGGTGATTGTCATGCCGGCCGATGCGCCGCAGTTAAAGATCAACAACACTCGAGCCTTGGGTGGCGAGGTTGTTCTGTACGACCGCGCGAACGAAAGCCGGGAAGAGATTGGCGAAGCACTGGCTTCGGACCGCGGCCTGACCCTGATCCGCCCCTATGACGAACCGCAGGTCATCGCTGGCCAAGGCACCGTCGGGCTGGAACTGGCGCGCCAAGCTGCTGATCTGGGCGTCGACAAGGCCGATGTTCTGGTGTGCTGCGGCGGGGGCGGTTTGACCTCGGGCATCGCGCTGTCGCTGGAAGGTCACGCGCCCGGCCTACGCGCCCGACCGTGCGAGCCTGAGGGGTACGATGACGTCAAACGATCCCTGGCTACTGGCAAGGTCCAAAGCAACGCGGCCACCTCGGGCAATATCTGCGACGCAATCCTGACACCGCAGCCCGGGCAGATCACATTCCCGATCCTGAACCGGTTGTGCGGTCCCGGCCTTTCGGTTTCAGAGCAGGAAGCGCTCAGCGCTATGGCGCAAGCTTTCCTGCGCCTCAAGATCGTTCTGGAACCGGGCGGGGCGGTTTCGCTGGCTGCAGCGCTGTATCGCGCGGAAGAGGTCCAGGGCAACACGGTGATCGTTGTGGCCTCGGGGGGGAACGCGGACCCCGAAGTCGTTGGAAAAGCACTGGAATACCTGACCTGACAAGCTGTTCGGGCTGGGGCAAGTTGGCAATTGGACATAGGACGACGGGGATAGAGTCTTGCAGATCGCAGACCTTGGAGACGTGCAAATTTACTATCGAATAGATGGTGATCCGGATGGTGCACCGATAGTATTCGCCAATTCGCTGGGCACCGACTTGCGGCTTTGGGACGATATGCTGCCGCACCTTCCTGAGGGGCTGCGCATTATCCGCTTTGACAAACGCGGCCACGGATTGTCCTCGAAACCGCCTGCACCCTATTCGATGGGCGCGCTGGTGCGCGACGCTGAAGGCCTGCTTGACCTGCTTGAGGTGCGCGATTGTCTGTTTGTCGGCCTTTCGATCGGCGGGCTGATCGGACAAGGGCTGGCGGTCAAACGTCTGGATCAGGTTCGCGCGCTTGTACTGTCAAATACTGCGGCCAAGATCGGTATCCCGTCGATCTGGCAAGAGCGCATGGATGCGGTGCGAAACGGTGGCATCGAGGCTCTGGCCGATGCCACTATGGAACGCTGGTTCTCAAAAGCTTATCGCGCGACGCCTGAGCACCTGCTGTGGCGCAACATGATGGTGCGTCAGCCGGTCGACGGGTATCTGGGCTGCTGCGCCGCCATTTCGGGCACCGATTTCTACACTCCGACCAGCGGCCTTCGCCTGCCTACACTGGGAATTGCGGGCAGCGAAGACGGATCGACCCCACCCGATCTTGTGCGGGAAACGGTCGAATTGATCCCCGGCGCACGGTTCGAGTTGATGCGGCGTGCCGGGCACTTGCCATGCGTCGAGCAACCGGCAGAATACGCGGCACTGCTGCAGGGTTTCATGACCGAAATCGGACATATCTGAAGGAGCGCCGGTGTGGCTGATTTTCTATTCGTCCACGGATCCTGTCATGGCGCGTGGTGCTGGCGCGATCTGATCCCTGCTGTCGAGGCTTTGGGACATAGCGCGCGTGCGATTGACCTGCCCAGCCATGGCGCCGACCCGACACCGATTGCCGATGTTACGCTGGACAGCTGCCGCGACGCGGTATTGGCGGCGAGCAAACCGCAGACGATCATCGTCGGGCATTCCTGGGGCGGTTACCCGATCAGCGCCGCGGCTGAAGCCGCGCCGAACGCCATGCGCGCCTTGATCTATGTGGCAGCCTACGTTCCGCAGGATGGCCTGTCGATGGTCGAGATGCGCAAGCTGTCGCCACGCCAGACAATTCACGAAGCCGTCGAGAAATCCACCGATGGGCTGTCCTATACGGTCAAACCGGATATGGTGTGGGACCTTTTCTACCACGATTGCCCGCCCGACGTACTGCCATATGCCTTTGCGCGGCTATGCCCGCAAGCCATCGCGCCACAAGACACCCCTCTGCCCACCAGCGACAGGTTTGCCGGTGTTCCAAAGGCCTATATCCGCGCGACGGACGATCATACGATCCCGACCGAGTATCAGGCGCAGATGAGCCTGACTGCCCCCGAAGCGATGCGTCACACCATCGACAGCTCGCATTCACCTTTCTTTGCGCAGCCTCAGAAACTGGCTGATTTATTGGACAAAATCGAAAAGGATCTCGCCGGATCACAAGTCTGAACGCGTCCCTTTCCACCTGCACCTGCTGCAGGTAAGGTCCGCCCAAATTGTCATCCTAACGGTTCCAATGCGCCTGCCCTTCTTCTTTGTCCTTCTCACGGTCATGATCGACGCCATGGGCATCGGCCTTGTGTTGCCAATCATGCCCGAGTTGATCGTCGAGGTGCAGGGCGGATCGTTGGCGACGGCTGCGATATGGGGCGGTATCCTCAGCACTGCGTTTGCCGCGATGCAGTTCGTTTTCGGGCCAATATTGGGTAACTTGTCAGACGCTTACGGACGGAGAACCGTTCTGTTGGTCTCGTTATTCGTCATGTCCTTGGACTACGTGGTAATGGCGCTTGCCGGCAGCATCTGGCTGCTTTTGGCCGGGCGTATCGTCGGAGGCATAACGGCGGCCACACATGCAACAGCTGCCGCGTTCATGGCAGATGTGTCCAAGCCACACGAAAAGGCGGCCAACTTTGGCTTGCTGGGCGCAGCCTTTGGGGTTGGGTTTGTATTTGGGCCAGTATTGGGTGGACTGCTGAGTGAATACGGAACGCGAGCGCCGTTCTGGGCAGCGGCAGGCCTGTCCTTTCTGACCTTCGCTATCGGCGTGTTTGTCATGCCCGAAACCGTCACGGACAAAACCCGCCGTGTGTTCAATCTGCGCCGTGCAAATCCGGTGAACTCACTGCGCGCCATAGCTTCGTTGCCCGGCATCAGGCCCATGCTGTGGGTCTATTTCCTGTATTCCGTTTCAATCTATGTCTATCCCGCCATCTGGGCATATTTCACCACCGAACGGTTTGGCTGGTCACCGCAGATGATCGGCCTTTCTCTAGGGGTCTATGGGATCGGTATGGCCGCAGTTCAGGGAGGCCTGATCCGCCCCGCAACCAAGTATCTGGGGGAACGGGTCACAATCGTCTATGGCATGTTGTTCGAACTGTTCAGCTTCCTCCTTTTGGCTTTTTTGACCAATGGCGTGATTGCCCTGATGCTGATCCCCGTCACCGCAATCGGAGCGGTTGTGACCCCCGCCCTGCAAGCCCTGATGTCGCGTGCGACCCCGGATTCGCAACAGGGTGAGCTGCAGGGCGTTCTGACGTCCTTGCATGCGCTGTCGATGGTCATTGCCCCGCTGGTCATGACCAGTGTTTTCGCGCAGTTCATCAAACCCGGCGCGCCGATCTATCTACCGGGCGCGCCGTTCCTCTTGGCGTTGGTCTTGATGGTCATCGGACTGTTTGTATTTGTCCGCTCACGTAGGGTCATGGCGTAACAACGACATCGCTTTGGCGGATTCCGCCTTGCAGCGCCTCCTTTAGCACGCCACCGTGGCGCAAAGGGAGAGAGGGACAGCATGCAAACCATCAAAGCCGCCGTGTGCCGGGCGTTCGGTGAACCTCTGGTCATTGAAGACGTTCAGATCGCGCCACCCAAAACAGGCGAGGTCGAAGTGACACTGGATGCCGTGGCGATTTGCCATTCGGACATTTCATTCGCCAGCGGCGCGTGGGGCGGTCACCTTCCGGCCGTCTACGGACATGAGGCCGCGGGTATCATCACCTCCACCGGCGATGCGGTCGGAGAATTCAAGGTGGGTGATCCTGTTGTGGTCACCCTTATCCGTGCCTGCGGCTCGTGCCCCTCATGCGCGGGCGGCAAGCCAACGATTTGCGAAACGCCCTATGACACGGTGAACGGCCCCTTGCGCACGGCAGATGGCGGTCCGCTTGAACAGGCCATGGCCTGCGGGGCCTTCGCAGAGAAGGTTGTCGTCAGCCACCGGCAGATCGTGAAAATCCCGGCTTCTATGCCCAAAGATGTCGCCAGCCTGTTGTCCTGCGGCGTAATTACCGGTGTCGGTGCTGCAGTGAACGCCGCTGGGCTACGCCCCGGTCAGGACGTGGTCGTGATCGGCGCAGGCGGCGTCGGGCTGAACGCGATCCAAGGGGCTCGAATTGCGGGTGCGCGCCGTATTGTGGCCGTGGACATGACCGAAGAGAAACTGGCCATAGCCAATGAATTCGGCGCGACTCATGGAGTGCTGGCCGACCAGAAAGCTCCGTGGAAAGCCGCCTACAAAGCGCTGGGCGGTCGTGGTGCGGACGCGGTGCTGATCACCGTTGGCGCGATTCCTGCTTATGATCAGGCACCGCGTTACCTGGGCCAGGGCGGCAAGGCCATCATGATCGGCATGCCACATTCAGGCGATATGGCCAGCTATGAACCCGTAGTTCTGGCCGCTTTGGGCCAGGGTCTGGTGGGGTCGAAAATGGGCGACGTGGTCATTCAGCGCGATATCCCTTGGATGATCGACCTTTATGAACAAGGTCGTCTGAAACTGGACGAACTGATCTCGGGCCGGTGGAGCCTGTCGCAGATCAATGACGCGATTGAGGACACCAAAACAGGTTCCGCCAAACGCAACGTCGTCGTTTTCGATCGGGACTAACCCAACACGACCGGAGGGTATCAGATGAAACTGCAGGACCTCGATATCATCATCACCGCGCCGCCCGCGCCGGGATGGGGCGGTCGGTATTGGATTTTGGTCAAAGTCACGACCGATACCGGTATCACCGGCTGGGGCGAGTGCTACGCGTCGTCGATTGGCCCCGAGGCGATGCGCTCTGTGATACAGGATGTATTCGAACGGCATATGCAGGGCGAAAACCCCGAAAATATCGAGCTGATGTTCCGCCGTGCCTATTCCAGCGGATTTACGCAACGACCTGACCTGACCGTTATGGGGGCATTCTCGGGGCTGGAAATCGCGTGCTGGGACATTCTGGGCAAGGATAGCGACCGTC
Organism: Ruegeria arenilitoris; assembly: GCF_013035315.1. GTDB lineage: Bacteria > Pseudomonadota > Alphaproteobacteria > Rhodobacterales > Rhodobacteraceae > Ruegeria > Ruegeria arenilitoris_D. The sequence goes on from NZ_WQHP01000003.1 coordinate 443,077, forward strand.
CGGTCTATGCCCTTTTGGGCGGGCTGATGAATGACCGCATCCGGGCCTATACTTATCTGTACCCCCTGCCCCAGCACAATCTGACCGATTTCTGGACGTCACCGGAACAAGCCGGGGAATGCGCCGCTGAAATGGTTCGACGTGGCTTTACGGCCGTCAAATTCGACCCGGCCGGACCTTACACCATCCGCGGTGGGCATATGCCCGCGATGACGGACATTTCGATGTCCGTGGCTTTCTGCAAAGCGATCCGCGAGGCGGTGGGCGACAAGGCGGACCTGCTGTTCGGCACGCATGGGCAGTTCAACACAGCTGGCGCAATCCGGTTGGGACAAGCGCTAGAGCCCTATTCGCCGCTCTGGTTCGAGGAACCGACGCCCCCAGATATGATCGACGACATGGCCCGCGTCGCGCGAAATGTCCGAATTCCGGTCGCAACCGGCGAACGCATGACAACCAAGGCCGAGTTTGCTGCGGTCTTACGTGCCGGAGCGGCGGAAATCCTTCAGCCCGCTCTTGGCCGCGCCGGTGGCATTTGGGAGATGAAAAAGGTCGCTGCCATCGCCGAGGTTTTCAACGCCCAGATGGCCCCGCACCTTTATGCCGGTCCGGTGGAATGGGCCGCCAACATCCATCTGGCTGCTTCAATCCCGAACCTGTTGTTGCTTGAAACCATCGAAACGCCGTTTCACGATCAACTGATCAACGGAAACCTGCGGGTGGAAAGCGGGTTTGTCCCGGCCCCAACAGCGCCCGGCCTTGGGATTGAGGTCAACGAAGAGCTGGCCCGCGCGCACCCCTACACAGGCGATGGTCTACATTTGCAAATGCAGGAAGATCCCTGCGATTACGCCAATGGAAATGCCTTTCAGGGTGGCGCGCCGGCAACCGAGGGGTGACAACCCTATGCATCTTGGGGCACATTGGCCCAACCAAAAGGTGTTGGACAGGCCACGCGTGACACTTAAAGACGACCACAACAAGCAATCAGAAACTGCGCTATCCGACATGAAGGAAAGCGCGGCAAGGGCATCTGCCTTTCTCAAAACCCTCGCGCATGAGGGCCGGTTGATGATCTTGTGTCATCTGGCCGACGGTGAGAAATCTGTGGGTGAGCTTGAGGACCTTCTGCGTATCCGACAGGCAGCGGTTAGCCAGATGCTGGCCCGCCTGCGCGCCGAGAACCTTGTTGCAACGCGCAGAGAGGGCAAGTTGATCTATTACTCTCTGAACGATGAAGGCGCAGCACAGGTGATCGGCGTTCTCTACGAAATGTTCTGCGGCCCGGATAGCGAACAGGCCTAGTTGGATACGTAACCGGCGATGACCTGCAGCAGCTTGAAGGCTGTTGCGGCATCGTTTTCAACCACGGCCAGGAATTCTTCCTCACCGATCCGCAGGCAGGACAGCTCGGTTTCGGCAATCATGCTCAAGGCCCGAGGTTCCTTACGGATCAGCCCCAATTCTCCGACCAGAGCACCGGGGCCAACTTTTGCAATCAACTGATCCGCTCCGTCGGGCTGCGGCAGGTACAACCCCGCTTCTCCGCCCAGAACCACATAGGCACCGTCGGTTGGCTGATCATCCTTGAGGAACACGATCTCTCCGGGTCTAGCATCAAACCAGCGCGCACCAAAGGCGAGCAGGCGCAGCTGTCTCCGGTCCAGCCCGGAAAACAGTGGTGTCTGCTCAAGCGCGCGAAGCTTCCGCGCAAGGTCAGCTGAGGCGGCGCTGTCTTCCTCCACGTCCGCAGGTCCTTCATCCGAGACCACCCGACCTTGCCGTATTTCGACATACATGTCGAATACGCCGGGATTTTCGAACTGGTCATTCAGATAGATCACGGTCGTATCCGGCAGCAACGCCCGCAGGTTTTTGTAGACCGCTACCTTCGAGGCCATATCGTAGCTGGCCAGCGCATCCTCAAGGATCAGAATGTCGGGTTTCTTGATCGTCGCGCGCGTAAAGGACAAAGGTTCAGCAAAGACCGCAGGCAGGTTCTGCCCGCCCAGAGCGACCGGAACATCATAGATCAGTTCGACTACCAGAGGGCGCGCGCCGTTTTCGTTCAGCACATCGACGATCAGCTTGCGCGCCTCATCCGAACGCGCGCCGCCGATCTGGCTGACCTTGCCGAACAGCGCGTTTTCCAAAACCGTAAGACCCGGCGCAAACGCCGTGTTGTCCAGTGGTACGAAGACGTCCAGCAGCCGTTCCAGCAGCTTTTCGGAATGACTGTGACGCAATTCAAGAATGCGGTCCTTCAGGTCATCCGTGAAGGCCGGGCCGATCTGTTCTGCCGAAATCACGAAAGGCACCGCCAGAAGGTTGGCCAACTGTTCATCGTCCAGCCCCGAGACACCTTCGTTCCGGGTCTTTTCGACCAACTCGACAGCAGCCTCATAGGTCTGCGCATCAAGCCCCAATTTGCGAAACAGCGGGTGGTCGGTACCATCCAGACCAAAGATCTGGCGCAGCATCTCGATCACATCCCGCGTCAGGCTGACCAGAATTTCGTCCAGACCAAATGCGCGCAACTGCTGCAGGAACACCGTTTGCTGTGCCAAAAGCTCTTGGGTGACGGGCACTTTCGGTGTGGCAAACAGCAGGTTTTCCGCAACCGGCAACGCCGCGTTATAGCAATTGCGATCAAAGATCAGAGCTTGCTGTCCCAGCCCTGCGTCCTTGACCGCCTGCTGCACAAGCGGGCGCAATTCCACCAGCTTGCGCGCCAGTTCAGGGTGTTCGCCCGCATCAAAGACCTGTTCTGCACCGCGCAAGAACAGAGCCGCCCCCGAACCCATCCCGTCGATCAGCTTCAGCCACCAGTCGCGCACCTCGTCCGCGCTTTGCAACCCGGCGGTCGTCGGGTCCAGCCAATCTGCCTTGAACGGATCCGGGCTGTTTCCGGCACGCAGCGTCTCGGCAAATCCGGGATCATCCGTTTCGCTCGACTGCGGTTTGAACCGCATCGGCATCATAACATTGTCGCCCAGCGTGCCCTGGAACATCACCGGCCGGGACGAGGCATAGCCGATCCGCGCGGCCACAACGCCTTGGTGCAGGTCCGACAGGTTGAGGTCCCCAATCCGGACCCGGCCCGCGCTTGGCAGGATTTCCCGCGTCAACAGCTCGGCCACAGCGCGACGGTCCTCTTCGCTGGGGGCCGCGATCCCGATTGTTTGTCCGCTGGCAAAAGTCAGGTTCAGATCGTCCAGCACCTGATTGCCGTCCATGTCACGGACCGAGACATGATCCAGCACAATATCGCCGCTCAGGCGGGGGCGTGTCTCAGGCTCGCCCTCGAACAGCTTTTCGTCCTGCATGCCTGCCGGCGCAAACCGTTCTGTGACCACTTCCCAGCGCAAGCCCATGTCCTGTGTCTGGTTGTAATAGGTCAGCAGTTCCTTCCACGGCGAGCTCAGGTCTTTATACGCCGCCAGAGCAGCGACCAGCGCACCCAGCGAAACCGAGCCCTGCAACACAAGAAGACCACCAACCAGATAGAACATGAACGGCGTCAGCTGCGAGATGAAGTTGTTTATGAACTTCATAAAGAACTTCTTCTGATAGATTTCAAAGCGGATGCCGAACAGACGGCCCAACTGGTCCGAAATCATCGCGCGGCGATACCGCCACCCGCCATTGGTGCGCAAGGTGGACGCGCCCGCCGCGTTCTCGCCGATCTGGGCAGCCAGAACCCGGACCTCTTGAATGCGTTTCTTGTTCAGCAGGTTGATCTGTCGCTGTAGTTTCGGGATCAACCAGGCCTGCAATGGGATCAGCGCAACTGCTGCAAGCCCGAACCAGAAGCTTTGCAGAAACAGAAAAGACAGGATGGTGATCATCTGCCCGGCTTGCAAAACAGGCTGGCTGATCGCGTCGCCCATCAATCCGCCCATCGGTTCGCTTTCGGCGGTGACCATGGACACCAGCTCACCTTGACTGACCCGCTCGAAATACGGTTGCGGAAACCGCAGAGCGCGGCTGATCAGGACATAGCGAAACCGACGCAGCATCCGCTCGCTCAACACACCTTTCATCGTGTTGATGCGCATTTTCATCAAGCCATGCGCCAAGACCGCCATAAGGAACGCGACGCAAAGAATGATCAAAAAGGTCGTCTGCGGCAGGCTGTAGCCCCAGAACTCGACAGTCGGGCTGGTTGCGCCGATCGCATCATTGATGATGCGCTTGGGCAGCTCCAGCGTCAGGTACAACAGCGGAAACAGCGTCGAGGTCACGGCCAGCAGGATCAGCTGGTCGCGCTTCGAGTACTTCCAAATGAACTGGAAAATTGAACGTTCTATGGAACCTGCCCCTGCTGCGGATCACCGATCCGATCTTGACGAAAGTGTCGCAAATCCAACACCCCGAATTTACCGCAATCCAGTCAAAAGACGCAAACGGTTTCCAATTTGATCAGATAATTGCCGAATGTGAACAAGTTCATTTGCGCATGCTGCCATAAGTGCCTAGAGTTTGGACTGGGACGATATCGGGAGGACGAATTTGACTGCCAGTATAGGCGCAGTGCTGTTGATGCTCTGCTTATTGCAGATCAAACATATGTTTGCGGACTTCTTCCTACAGACCCCGAAAATGTTGGCAGGACGCGGTGAGTATTTTCACCTGGGACGTGCGCAGCATGCGGGTGTGCATGTGGTCGGGTCTGTACTTGTCTTTTTGATTTTCGGCGCCCCCTGGTCCTTTATTTTGATCATTGCTGCGCTGGAATGGGTCGTTCATTTCAATATCGATTTTGCCAAGGCCAGTTATTCCGACAAGAAGCAACTGGTCCCAACACAGGCCGCTTTCTGGCGCGCCGCCGGTCTGGATCAGTTCATGCACAATCTGACCTATATTGCGATGGTATGGGCCTGGGTTGAATTCGTCGCCGTACCCGTGACCTGAATCACGCCACGTTCTCCAAAGCACTCAGGCGATATGCCTGAAGCCATTGCCGGTCCAGCTGGTCAATCCGAGCTGCATCGAACTGGTCCTCATGGTCCCAATATCGACCAGACGGCACAAAATAGTTTAGTGACGCTTCGACCTGTAAGACCGACCGCATACCCTTGGTAGATGGCAAACCTGATGACATGAGCGTATCGGGCGTGACGGACGGATAGACCAGTCGGCTGTCCCCTTGCGACAGGCGTACAACCCGACAACCCTGTGCCGCGCCGAACAGACCCAACCGCGCTGACTTCGCTTCGAGCGAGCGCAGCGTGACATCCGCGCGCAACGGATCGGCGGCACCGGTGCCGTAGAAATGGGTCTGGCCGGAATTCGGATAAATCATATCGCAACCGAAATAGGCCAAAACGGCCGGTTTCAGCGCCGCAAGGGCCCAATATCCGGCGGTGAACGCCATTGTGCCACCGGCATACACAAAACCGCCAAACCTGTTTTGCAACGGGACGTAGTCACGCGCCTCGACAATGCTTTGGCCCTGTAACAGGGCATCCGGTCGATTGTCTTCAGGAAAATCCTCAGGGTGGATCATAAAATCCCAATCAGGGCGAATGCGCCAGGCATTGTTGATCGCCACGATATGGGTGAACGGGGTTCGGGACCACTCACGCGCAGCCATCGCAGCCGGAGCGCTCCCAAGTATCAAAACACGATTTTTCGGCTCGGCCATCCTGGGTCCTGCCTATTTTCAGTTCGCAGGAAGGATAGAGCGTTTTGTTCAGTTAACTACCCCAGAACAGAAAAACTGCTTTCTTCGTTGATGGGACGCTTGCGGGAATAGAACCCAACATCAATCGAACGCCCGATATAGGGCAGTTCATATTGCAGCGGTTGCGCATCGTGATCCGCGCCGCCCTCGCAGTACTCGATCAAGGCCGTCATCATCTTGCCAGCAATCGGGGCATTCTTGTACTGGTTCCCGCTGGTGCCGCAGGCCATGTAGAACCCCGGCAGGCTGGATTTGTCATAGATCGGAATCCAGTCGGTCGACGCGTCATACAGGTCCACCACCCCGCGCGTTTTGGAGGGAATACCGAGGCTGGGTACACGCTGGGCATACCGCATGGCCTGAGTGGTCCACTGGTCGGTGAAGTCGTGGTTGTAGTGCACGTCATCCTCACACCACTGATGCGGGTCGCATTCCGGGTCTTCTGAGCCGACAAGAATGTGGTTGCCATGTTCGGGGCGGCAGTAGCAGGCGATATCGCTGTCCGAAACAATCGTGCCATCGTTTTCAAAATCGAACCCTTCGGGCGCGGGAACGTGGACGACTTCCTGCCGGAGAGGACGTGTTTCAATCGTCATATCGTCCAGAACGTCGGCCATTTTGTTGATGATGGCCGAGCCGGGACCGGCGACATTCACGACAACCTTCGCATGGATTTCCTCACCCGACGCCAGTTTGACGCCCGAAACCCGACCCCCGTTGGTCAGGATCTCAACCACCTCAGCCCCCGTGCGCACTTCCGCGCCGTGCTGCTTGGCTGCATCCATCAGGTTTTGCGCGGACAGCGCCGGATCGGTGACATAGCCCGCCTGCGGCCAGAACACACCGCCGTGCATTTTGCGGCCGTTCGGTTGACCAAATTCCGGGTCGTCCATACGGCGTGCAGGTGCGAAACTGTCTTTGGAATAGATGGGCAGACGTTCACTGACTTTGTCTACCGACCATTCTTCGAACGGGCAATCCAGATCAGCGCTGTTCTTCATGTGCTTTTCCAGCATGCCATTGGCGTCGGTTTTCATCACCAGACAGCCGGTCTCGCGGAACTGCGCCAGGTTAGCGTCTTCTGGCAGACCAAGGTATTCAGCCCAATCGCGCCAGTAGTGGTAACCCTCCCAAGCAAATGCCGTCCCGTCGAAGGTCGAATAATGCATCCGAATGATCGCGCAGGACCCCGCGGTCGAGCCATGGCCAACCTGGCTGTTTCGGTCCAGCGACAGGGTTTTCCAGCCCGCTTTTGCCATTTCAAAGGCGATGGCCGCGCCGATCACACCGGTTCCGATGATGATTGCGTCAGGTTGGCTCATGAGGGATCTCCTTTCCAATAGCGCATTGAATAGGCGCTGAATTCTTCGACTTCTTCGGGTTTCGGTTCAACCCCAGTGAAAACGTAAAGGTAATGCGGAACCATGGCGATCCGCGTCTCCATCGGTTCGTTCAACTGCGCCAGATCGTAGCCGATCTGCATATAGTACAGCACTCGTGCGCGGGTTTCGGCCTCGTACTCGGAATAACCGTATCGCGCGAACATCGCGTGCAGAGCCTTTAGCCTGCGCGCATCAGATTGATCCAGCGCCCGCCGAACTTTGCCAGATTTACGCGCCCAGTCGCGGACGGCAAAATCAAGCGCCGTATCGAACAATGAGGTGTTCACCACGCAGCGATGCACATTGCAGACTGCTCCTGTGATCGTCTCCGCAGGGGCCTCGGCCTGCGCGACCAAAGCGGCGGTATTGGTGGCCTGCCAGCGAGCAAGCAACGCATCCAGCAGCTCTTGCCGAGACTTGAAGTACCAATAGAAAGACGACCGCGACACGGCCATCCGTTCCGCCAGATTCAGCACCTTGATCTGATCCACGCCATCCGAGATCAGAACGTCCATCGCCACGTTCAGCCAATCATCGCGGGTAACCTTGATGTTGCCGACCAACGGCTCGGCTTCAGGGTCATCCCGGTGCAGGATAGGTTTCGCGTTCATTCAACTCTCCGGCGGTGCGCCGCCTTCAGCGGTACGACGCGCGACAAAGTCCTGCAAGGCTCCGATACGGTCACTGTCACTTGGCGGCGCTTTGAACTCGCTCAGAATGCCTTTCCAAACACCCGTCGCCCGATGATTGGCATCCACCGACCCGCGTTCGGTCCACGTTCCGAAATTTGCGTAGTCATGCACATGGGGCTGGTAGAACTCGGTGTTGTACCGCTCCATCGTCTGGCTGGAGGCAAAGAAATGCCCGCTGGGTTCAACCTCGCTTAGCGCCGTGTCGAACCCGATTTCGGCAGTGCCTGCCTGCGCCCCGGCACAAAGCTCGGCCACCATGTTCAGAACCTCGGCATCGCAGATCATCTTCTCGAAGGACACGGTCAGGCCACCCTCGAGCCAGCCTGCCGAGTGAATGATCACCGTCGCCCCGGCCATCAGACAACCCCAGAGACCGAACTGGTTTTCATTCGCGGCCTGAACGTCGTTGATGTTCGAGGCCGAGCCAGCAGCCGAACGCCAAGGCAGGCCCAAGTGCCGCGCCAGTTGCCCCGCTGCCAGCGAGGCCTGAAAATGCGATGGCGTACCGAACGCAGGCGCACCTGATTTCATGTCCACGTTGCTGGTGAATGTCCCGTAGCACACAGGCGCACCGGGATTGGTCAGCTGCGTCAGGGTCAGGGCCGCCAATGCCTCGGCATGCGACAACGTAATGGCGCCGGCCACTGTGATCGGAGCCATAGCCCCCATCAGTGTGAACGGCGTGATGATCGACATCTGGCCATTCCGCGCAAAATCAATCAGACCCTGCGCCATCGGAATGTCCAACGTGCGCGGGCTGTTGGTGTTGATAATCGTGTAGCAATGCGCGCCCGAGCGGAACTCGTCGTCCGACAGACCGCGCGCGATGGACAGCATTTCAAAGCAATCCATCACCTGCGGGGTGCCACGGGAAAAGAAGAACGGGAATTTGTCCGTCAATTCCATCTGCGCCTGAGTTGTGAAGTAGTGGCGCAGGTTCGTTGGCACATCCTGCGGCTCGACCTGGGGTGAGATCATCTGAAAGACATCGAAGTGATGAGTGAGTTTCAAGAACTCTAGGTAATCCTGCCCGGTTGCAGGGCGACGCCCCCGCTCCAGATCCGTTGCGTTCGGGGCCCCTGCCCCCGGCTGGAAAACAAGGCTGCCCAATTCCAGAGTGAAATCCCGACGACGCGCCCCGGCGTGGCAAGCAATCGACTTGGGGGCCGAGGCGACTGCGGCCTCGACCAGATCGCGCCCGATATAGACCATCTCGGTGTCTTCATCCACACGCGCGCCCGCTTTACTGAAGATGCGGCGCGCCTCGGGTAGCAGGCATTTGACCCCAAGCTCCTGCAAGGTGCGCAGGGCCGTTTCGTGCATCTCGGCGATCTGATCCGCCGGAAAAACCTCCATCTGGGGAAACGGATTTCGCAACTGGCGATAGTTCACGTCCCGACTGGGCGCAGGGGCAGCTTCTGCGCCTCGGCCGCGCCGTCGTCGCCCACGTTCGGATGTTTGACCGATCATGCTCAGCCCCTCATCGCTTTGCCCTGCGGGTCGTATGGCGACGGGGCGATGATCCGCGCGGGACGTTCAACGCCGACCACATGAACCGATAGCTCGGTTCCCGGCGCGGCCTTGTCGCGATCGACCAGCGCCATGGCCAGAGATTTACCCGTATAATGGCCATACCCGCCCGATGTGACAAAACCCACGCGCTCGCCCCCCGACCAAACGGGCTCGTATCCACTGGCGTCTGCGTCCACGGCGTCCACCTCAAGCGTGACCTGAACCTGTGCCGGGCCATTACCGTCGCGCTCTGCGACGGCAGCCTCTTTGCCGACAAAGTCCTTGTCCCAATCGATCCAGCGATCCATTCCGGTCATGCCGGGCGTATAAAGCTGCGTGAATTCCGCCGACCAGATGCCAAAACTCTTCTCAAGCCGGGTCGAGAGCATAGCGTTGAAACCGCACTCACGAATACCCTCATCAGCACCTGCCTCCAGCAGCATCCGGCGCAGTTTGATGTGGTCGCCATAGCGGCAGTTGATCTCGTATCCCTTCTCACCCGTGACAGACATGCGGGCGACACGCGCGCGGACCAAGCCGATGTCGAAATCGCCGCAGCCCATGAATTTGAGGTCCGAGATATCTTGCTCGGCCAGTTTCTCGACCACAGCCTGCGATTTAGGTCCGACAACAGCGAAGCCGCAGTATTCTTCGCCCAGATCGCGGACGTTGACACCATCGATCATGTGATCGTCGAACCAGCGCATATGCCAGGCGCGCAGGTAGTAGCTGCCCATGATCCACCAGGTGCCATCTCCCCAGTTCAGAACGGTCAGATCACCTTTGAGACGCCCGTTCTCGCCCAACATCGGAGCCAGCTTCGCCCGCCCCGGCGCGGGCAGTTTCGATGCCATGACCTTGTCGAGCCACACTTCGGCGTTAGGGCCCGAAACCTCGAACCGCGAAAAGCCCGAGATATCCAGCAGACCCGCGCCTTCGCGAATGACTTTGCATTCCTCGGCCACGATGTCATGGGCATTCGAGCGTTTCAGCGTCGGCGTCTCTTCAAACCCTTTCGGCGCGAAGTAGAGCGGCACTTCAAGATCCCAGCTGACGCCCCATTTGCAACCCGCCTCGGTCATCGCATCATGCGCAGGGGCCATTTTCAGCGGACGTCCCGCCGGCAGTTGTTCGTTCGGATAAGTCATCACAAAACGGCGCGAGTAAAACTGGCCGGTGGTTTCGCGGATATAACGCTTGTTTTGCGCGAAGTCGCCATAGCGCGCCACATCCATCGGCCATGCGTCGGCTTCGGGCTCGCCATGGATCATCCATTCGGCCAGTGTCTTACCAACTCCGCCCCCTTGCAGGAAGCCCGCCATAACCGCACAGGCCGACCAGTAGCCGCGTTTACCCGGCACCGGACCGACGAGAGGGTTCCCATCCGGCGAGAAGGTGAATGCGCCGTTGACCCATGTCTTGATGCCGACATTCTGGATCGAGGGATAGCGCTCGAAGCCCAGCGTCAACTCATTCTCGATGCGGTCCAGCTGTTCCTGAAACAGCTCTTCGCCGTAGTTCCACGGCGCGCCGTCCATGGCCCAGTGTTCATGGTCGACCTCGTAAATCCCGACCAGAACACCCTTCTGGTCCTGCCGCATATAGGTGAACCCTTCGAGGTCCACGGTCATCGGCATCTCAAACTCTGCCGCCGCAACTTCGGGCACCGCGTCTGTGATCAGATAATGATGCTTGAGCGGCGAAACCGGGAGTTCGACCCCAGCCATGCGGCCGACCTGCTTCGCCCAAAGGCCCGCAGCGTTGACCACATGCTCACAGGTAATCGTGCCCTTGTCGGTAACCACCTGCCAGCCATCGGCCGTCTGTGTCAGGCTTTCGACCTTGGTCTCTTCGTAATATTCAGCGCCGCGCTTTTTGGCCGCCGTGGCATAAGCCTGCACCGTGCCGGTCGTGTCGATATAGCCTTCGCGATCCGCCCACATCGCACCCAGCACGCCGTCTGTGGACATGATCGGGCAGCGTTTCTGCGCCTCTTCCGGGGTCAGCAACTCGCAATCGTCAATGCCAACGGACTGGAAAATGCGATAGTTGGCCTGCAGCCACTCCCATCGCTCGGGTGTGCCTGCAAGCGTCAGGCCTCCGGTCATGTGCAGGCCGATATTTTGGCCGGATTCCTTTTCGATCTCGCTGAGAAGGTCGATGGTATAGGCCTGCAGTGACGCCATGTTCGGGTCCGCGTTCAACGCGTGGATGCCACCTGCCGCGTGCCACGAGGACCCGGACGCCAAGCGCCGGCGTTCCAGCATCACAACATCCGACCAGCCGAACTTGGCCAGGTGATAAAGAACCGAAGCGCCAACGACGCCGCCCCCGATGACCACTACGCGATACTGAGATTTCATCCTGCCCTCCCCTGCATGGCTTGGCAGGACGCTAGTGGCACTGTTCACATCTGTCTAGACATTTCTGTACAGTTCTCGTCGCGTTGAATAACCGACCTAGACAAGGCAGCGATCAGAGTTGCGCGCTTGGGCGGGATGCGACCTTATCGAACCACGCTAGGGTGGCGGTATTTTGCTGTGGAATCCGCATCTTGATCACACGGGCGAAGTCGACGAAGACGAAGGTTGAGATGTCTGCGAGGGTGAATTCCGCACCCGCGACAAACGAACTTTCGGCGAGTCTGTCTTCGAGCATCGAAAAGAAACGACCAACCCGCGCGGATCCGCGTTGTGCCAATTCGGGGATTTGGGCGTGATTCACCGGTCCGGGAATCGCCCGGTCCGCAAAGGCCGGATGGGTGTTTCGCAAAGTCTCGGCAATGGGCATGCCGCCCTGCTGTTCGACGATGCTGTTCCACATCAGGACCTGCCCTTTTTCATCGGGCGTGCGCCCCATCAGGGGCGGTTCAGGGAACCGGGCCTCTAGATAAGCAGCGATCCCGAGGTTTTCGGTCAACGCGGTACCATCATCCGTAACCAACACAGGAACAGTTGCGTTCGGGTTCACAGCGCGGAAATCGTCGGCAAGCTGTTCGCCCTTGGCGATCGAGATTTCTCGGGTCTCAATCTCCAGCCCCTTTTCGGCAATGAACATACGCGCGCGGCGCGGGTTTGGAGCGGTGGAGCAATCATAAAACAGCATCGAGACCTCGGGACAAGTCAGCGGCGATAGATAAAGCAGCGGCCTTCCACGGCGCCCGCGGGCAGTGGAAGTTCGGTCAACGCATCGAAGTACATCCGATCGCTGGACACCATCAAACCGCCCTCGGCCAATAGCGGTTCAATCAGCGGAGAGACAAAGCGGGCGAAATCGTCGTTCTTTTTGCGGTTATGGCCGCCCAAGTCCGCATGGATCAGGCTGGCAGTCGCGCCAAAGCGATCCAGCGACGCGGGCAGCGTTTCGCGAACGTCTCCCAAGATCACGCGATCCTCGGGCGGCGTGGAATCCGGATGCGAAGCCACCGCGCGCTCGAACACATAGACCGTACGGTCGTCAATGTACTGCACCATGTGGTGATATGTCCGCCCATTGCCCAACCCAAGTTCGAACACTGGCCCCGGCATACCTTTGGTCTGGGCAATGGCGAAATCCAGACAGGCCCGCTGGGACACCATGCGGTCGATGAACAGATCCAGGCGGCTTTGGTTGTCGGGCACGGGGAAATCTCTCCTTGATATCAATCAGCTTATAATCTGCGGCTGACAGTGCATGTGATGACAAATCCTCAAGGTTTTGTGTAGCCGGATTGGCAAAAGTTTCACATTTTCGCGACAATTCAGCCTAAGAACGGGTTTGACTACACAGGCCCAACCGCGCGAAACTGCATCAAAAAACACAGGGAGTTGAAAACGCCGATGCCGACCTTCGGACAAACGGGTAGAAAACCCGAATGACTGCGTTGTTGTCCGTCAAGGACCTGAGCATCGGATTCGGTGCGGGTGAGCCTGTTGTCAAAGGTGTCAGCTTTGAGGTTGAGGCCGGGCAAACGCTGGCATTGGTCGGTGAATCCGGGTCGGGCAAAACCATCTCATGCCGTGCAGCTTTGCGGATCTTGCCGCGCGCAGCACAGATTCGCAGCGGCACAATTACCTTGAATGATTCGAAGGGCTTCGAAGATCTGACCCAGATCAGCGAACGGCAGATGCGCGATATTCGCGGCAACCGGGTCTCGATGATTTTTCAAGAGCCGATGCGATCTCTGTCCCCGCTGCACAAGATCGGCAATCAGGTCAGCGAAGTTCTGTGGCTGCATCGCAATGCCTCCGAGGCGCAGGCCCGCAAAGAGGTGCTGACCCAGTTTGAGCGCGTGGGCTTCCCGGACCCGCAACGTGCCTATGATTCTTATCCGTTCGAGTTGTCCGGCGGGATGCGCCAACGCGCCATGATTGCGATGGCGATGGTGTCCAAGCCGGAATTGCTGATCGCGGATGAACCTACGACCGCGCTTGACGTTACGACACAAGCGCAAGTGCTGGGGCTGATTAAGGAATTGCAACGCGAGACGGGCATGGCCCTGATCCTGGTGACCCATGACCTGGGCGTTGTGGCCAACATGGCCGAACAGGTCGTCGTCATGCACAAAGGCCGCGTGATGGAGGCGGGTGCCGCCGCGCCGATCCTCAGCGCCCCAGCGCACCCTTATACGCAACAACTGTTCAACGCCGCGCCCGCCATCCCTGATGAAGAGTCGGTCGGCTTGCCGATGCCGGATGAAGACCTGATCCTTCAAATGAAGGGCGTGTCCAAGACCTACACCATGCGCTCAAGCAAAGGGTGGCAAGAAGACAAGCTGATCCATGCCTGCCGCGGCGTCGACCTGAACCTTGCCCGCGGCAAGACGCTGGCGATTGTGGGCGAAAGCGGATCGGGCAAGACTACGGCTGCGCGGATTGCCCTTGGCGCCGAGCTTCCCGATCCGGGGGGCGAGGTTCTGTTCCGCACCGCGCCGGACGAAGACCCTATACCCGTGCATCAGATGACGCGTGCCCAACGCACTGCGTTCCAGCGCAAGGCGCAGATGGTATTTCAGGACCCCTATAGCTCACTCAGTCCACGGATGCGCATTCAGGACGCGCTGACTGAACCGCTTGAGATCCACGCCATTGGGTCCGCTGCCGAACAGCGCGACAAGGCGGTCGAGATGCTGCAACGCGTTGGCTTGAACGGTGATATGCTGAAACGCTATCCGCACGCGTTTTCTGGCGGCCAGCGACAGCGCCTGTCGATTGCGCGGGCGATGATGCTGGACCCGCAGCTGATTGTCTGCGACGAGCCCACCTCGGCTTTGGACGTGTCGGTTCAGGAACAGATCCTTACCTTGCTGGAAAGCCTGCAGGATCGCCTGAACCTTTCTTACCTGTTTATCTCGCACGACTTGGCGGTCGTGGCGCGTATCGCCGACGAAGTTGCGGTGATGCGCCGGGGGCTTGTCGTCGAACAGGCACCACCTGAAACACTGTTTTACAACCCCCGCCATCCTTACACCAAGGCGCTGATCGCCGCTCAACCGGAACCCGACATCAACCGGCCCATCGACCTTAAACTGGTTGCTTTGGGTGCAGGTTCACCAGACAGTTGGGATGACACCTTCCGATTTACCGACTCCGTGATACCTTCATTGGTAGAGATGGAGCCCGGACATAAGGTACGATGCCATGTTTAAGACCACTCGCCCTCTCATTCTGGCCGCCGCACTGGCCGCCACCTGGATGCTGCCCGCCACGGCAAACACGCCCACTCCGCAGGAAAGCGCATTCTGGGCCACAGAAGTAGACGCGGGCAACCTTCCTCCTGTCGCCGAACGTTTGCCAGCCGAGCCGCTGGTGGTGGACCTGGCCACCAAGGGCAGAGAGTTTGGAACACCGGGCGGAACGTTGCGCACCATGGTCACCCGGTCCAAAGATATCCGTCAGATGGTGGTCTATGGCTATGCCCGACTGGTCGGCTTTAACGAAAACTACGAGATCGTGCCGGACCTGCTGGAATCCTACGAAAACGAAGACAATCGCAAGTTCACCTTGCATCTGCGCGATGGACATAAATGGTCGGACGGATCACCCTTTACCTCGGAAGATTTCCGCTACTGGTGGGAGGACGTGGCCAATAACGAACTTCTCAGCCCTTCGGGTCCGCCGGATTTCCTGATTGTCGAAGGAAAGACACCAACCGTTACTTTCCCGGATGAAACCACTGTTGTGTTCGAGTGGGATGATCCCAATCCCGATTTTCTGCAGTCCCTCGCGCAAGCGCGGCCACCGTTCATCTATCGCCCCGCCGCTTTCCTCAAACAATATCATGACAAGTTTGCAGACGCCGAAGAACTCGCCTTTCTGGTCGAGGACGCCCGTGTCAAAAGCTGGGCCGCCCTGCACAACAAGCTGGACAACCTGTACAAGTTCGACAACCACGAACTTCCGACGCTGCAACCGTGGCTGAACGCAAGCTCAGGTAAGAAGATCCGCCATAATTTCGTGCGTAACCCGTATTACCACCGCATCGACTCGAATGGTGTGCAACTGCCGTATATCGACGTGGTCGAGATGGAGATTGTGGCCCCCGGTCTGGTCGCGGCCAAGGCGAACGCGGGCGAGACTGATTTGCAAGGACGCGGGCTGGCGTTTCGCGACGCCTCAATCCTGAAAAAGGGTGAAGCTGGCGGCGACTACAAAACCCTGCTGTGGAAGACCGGCGTCGCGTCTCAGATCGCGATCTATCCGAACCTGAACTATGCCGACGAGGCCTGGCGCGAGGTGCTGCGTGACGTCCGAGTGCGCCGCGCCCTTTCGCTGGCCATCGACCGCAAAACGATCAACCAGGCGCTCTATTTCAAGCTGGCTCATCCCGGGGCGATGTCGGTGCTGCCTGCCTCTCCGTTCTTCAGCGAGGAAAACGCGCAGGCCTGGGCGCAGTATGACGTCGATATGGCCAACGCCCTTCTGGACGAGGCCGGCCTGACCGAGCGCGACAAGAACGGCATCCGGCTGCTGCCCGATGGTCGTCCGATGGAACTGATCATCGAAACCGCCGGTGAGCGGCAGGAGGTTGAAAACGCCCTGCAGATCGTCACCGACACATGGCGTGAGATCGGCGTCGACCTTGTCATGCGTCCTCTGGACCGGGACATCCTGCGCAACCGCGTCTTTGCTGGAAACACGATGGCCTCGGTCTGGTTCGGCTGGGATGACGGCATTCCGCAGGCTCACACCTCGCCCGCCTATCTTGCCCCGACTGATCAGGTGTTTCTGGCGTGGCCCAAATGGGGGCAGTATTACCAAACCGGCGGCGATGTCGGCGAAGCGCCCGACATGCCCGAGGCCAAGCGTCTGATGGAGCTTGCCCATGATTGGGAGGTCGCCACAACCGACGAAGAACGCGCTGCCGTCTGGACCGAGATGCTGAACATCCATGCCGACCAGCTTTATGCCATCGGCATTCTGAACGGCGCGCCGCAGCCCATCGTCGTATCCAACCGCCTGCGCAACGTACCCGAGCAGGGCATGTGGGCGTGGGAGCCCGGAGCCCATTTCGGCATCCACCGCCCCGACGAATTCTTTTTCGCCGACTGATCAGGAGCAGCTAAATGGTCATGCTGCGCTATGCGGTGTATCGCTTTTTCACGATGCTGCTGACTTTGCTGGTGGTGTCGGTACTGATCTTTGTGATCATCAACCTGCCGCCCGGCGACTATCTCAGCAACCAGATCGCAGAGCTTCAGGCCTCAGGCCAATCTGCCGGCGTGGCCAAAGCCGAGTTTCTGCGCACGGAATACGCCTTGGACCGCCCGATCTGGGAGCAGTACCTGATCTGGATGGGTTTCTGGCCCGGTCCGCACGGGTTCGAGGGCCTGCTACAGGGCAACTATGGTTGGTCCTTTGAATTCGACCGCCCCGTGGCCGAAATCGTGGGTGATACGCTGTGGCTGACTGTTGTCGTGAACTTGGCGGCTATTTTGTTCGTCTACGCGGTCGCGCTGCCCTTGGGTGTGATTGCGGCGGCCCGGTCGCGGACGTGGATCGACTATACCTCGGCCTTTGTGGGCTATCTGGGTCTGGCAACACCGAACTTCCTGCTGGCGCTGATCCTGTTCTATTACGGTCACCGCTATTTCGACCTGCCCATTGGCGGCCTGATGGACCCGTCTTTCGAAGGCCAGCCGATGAGTTGGGAAAAGCTGAAGTCCATTCTCGTGCACCTGATCGTTCCGACATTTGTCATCGGCACTTCGGGTGCGTCGGCCATGATGCAGCGTCTGCGTGCCAACATGCTGGATGAGCTGGGCAAGCCCTACGTCGAAACCGCCATCGCCAAGGGTATGGCCCCGTCACGGATGCTGACGAAATACCCGCTGCGCGTCGCCTTCAACCCGTTTGTGGCCGATATCGGAAACCTGCTGCCCTCGATGGTGTCTGGCTCGGTTCTGGTTTCGGTGGTTCTGGGCCTTCAGACCATTGGTCCGACCCTGCTGACCGCGCTGAAGACGCAGGATCAATTCCTTTCGGCGTTCATCCTGATGTTCGTGGCCTTACTGACCCTGATCGGCACCATGATCTCTGATATTCTGCTGGTCATGCTAGACCCGCGCATTCGCTACGAGGGGCGTGAAGCATGACCAAACATCCAGACGGTCGCTTTGTCGACGACGCTCCTTTCGATCCCGATGCCTCGCTCCAACAGGTTGAACGCGCCGATCTCGACGCACCCAACTGGCTGTTGGTCTGGCGCAAGTTCAGAACCCACAAGCTGGGTCTGATCTCGGGGGTATTCCTGCTGCTGTGCTACCTGATGTTGCCCTTTGCAGGGTTCATCGCACCCTACGGTCCGAATGAACGGAACGGCGAACACCTCTATGCCCCACCCCAGAGCGTCATCTGGTTCCATGAAGGCAAGTTCATTGGCCCCTATGTCTATCCGATCGTCGCCGAGGCCGATCTTGAGACGTTCCAGTGGAAATTCGTGCCCGATACCGAAGACCCCCGCCCTATTCGTTTTTTCTGTGAGGGGTCCGAGTACCGGCTGGCCGGGTTGATCAAGTCTGACACGCACCTGTTCTGCGCGCCCGAAGGGGCGACCCTGTTCCTTTGGGGCTCGGATCGCCTTGGGCGCGACGTGTTCAGCCGAATTCTTTACGGCGCGCAGCTGTCTCTGACCGTTGGCCTGATCGGGATTTCTGTGTCGTTCTTCCTGGGTATCCTGTTCGGGTCTATGGCCGGCTACTTTGGGGGCAAGATCGACTGGGTCATCAACCGTGTGATCGAAATTCTGCGATCCCTGCCGGAACTGCCACTTTGGCTGGCTCTTTCTGCCGCTGTTCCATCAAATTGGAGCCCGGTCGCAGTGTTCTTCATCATCTCGATCATTCTCGGGATACTTGATTGGCCCGGTTTGGCACGTTCCGTACGCGCCAAATTCCTGTCGCTGCGGGAAGAGGAATACGTCCGCGCCGCCGAGATGATGGGCGCAAGCTCGGGTCGCGTGATCCGCAAACACCTGCTGCCGAATTTCATGTCGCACCTGATCGCCTCGGCCACCTTGTCGATCCCGGCGATGATCCTTGGGGAAACCGCGCTCAGCTTCCTGGGCCTCGGCCTGCGGGCTCCGGCGGTCAGTTGGGGTGTGATGCTGAATGACGCGCAGAACCTCGCCTCAATCGAGATCTACCCGTGGACAGCCATCCCAATGCTGCCGATCATCGTCGTGGTGCTGGCCTTCAACTTCCTGGGGGATGGGTTACGCGACAGCCTCGACCCGTATCAGCAATGAGCCTGCTGTCCGCCCTGCCCGCTACCGACAGTTACCGGACAACTGGCAAAGGCGCCCTATCCAGCGCGTTTGCCGTATCCGAATTGGCGACAGCCACCTTCGGCGCGGTCGGACAGGAACTGGCTCGGTTGACAGCAGCCCTCAACCTATCGTCTGAAATGCCTGCGGCCACGGTAGATCACAAGCTGGCCTCACTTTGGTACGGGTTTTCCTTCAAACCTGACGGATGGGAAATGCCAAGCCTTTGGGACGCGGTCGCAGGGGACTACCAAACCGCCGACGGCTGGATCAGGTTGCACACCAACCTGCCGCGCCACCGGGCCGCGGCGTTGAAAGTGCTCGAGGTCACGGCGGACCGGACACTGGTGGCGCAAGCAGTACGCACATGGGCCGCAAGCGAACTGGAATCTGCGGTCGTCGCTCAAGGGGGCGTAGCTGCGGCCATGCGCAGCCGGTCAGATTGGCTGGACCATCCTCAGGGCCGCGCCATTTCCCGCGATCCGCTCATCGGATGGCACAGCCCGCGCCAGATCAAACTGCGCGACCGGCCTGAGGCCTCGGCAACGCGTCCGCTGGCAGGGTTGCGCGTCCTCGACCTGACGCGTGTGCTGGCAGGTCCAGTCTCGACCCGCACTCTGGCCGGGTTCGGCGCCGAGGTCCTGCGTGTCGATCCCCCCGGTTGGGACGAGCCCGGCGTTATCCCAGATATCTCACTTGGTAAATCCTGCGCCTACCTTGACCTGAAATCGTCGGTCGGACTCGAAAAGCTGCAAGACCTGCTTTCGCAAGCCGACGTCTTCATCCATGGCTATCGCCCCGGCGCACTGGACGGGCTGGGGCTGACCAAAGCCAAGCGCGATGAACTTGCCCCGAACCGGGTCGAGGTCACGCTGGATGCTTACGGCTGGCAGGGCCCATGGGCCAACCGACGCGGGTTCGACAGCCTTGTACAGATGAGCGCCGGGATCGCCGATGCGGGCCGGGATTGGGCGAAGGCGGATAAACCCACGCCCCTGCCGGTGCAAGCACTGGATCACGCGACCGGCTACCTGATGGCCGCGGCCGCCCTCTCTGCCATGGCCGAGGCTGCACTGGGAAATCCCATCATGTTGGGCCAACTTTCCCTGGCGCGCACAGCCGAACTTCTAGCCGTTCTCAGCAAGTCTGAAACGCAAGAGAGCATTTCCGGCGCGATGCCAGCCGACTACGATACCAACCCCGAGGCCTCGGGCTGGGGTCCTGGTCATCGCCTGAAACCGGCTTTGTCCGTGGGTGCGGCCAAGATGGTTTGGGACCGACCCGCGTCAAAGCTTGGCACTTCGCCCCCCGCTTGGCCATCGCTGAACGGCTGAACCAACCGCCGCGCGGCACGCGCGGCCCGGCCAAACGCTTTGGGTGACGTCTCGTCAGAGACGTCACCCAAAGGGGCGGGAGCGCCCCCTAGCGATCGTCGCCGCCCGGTCCGATGTCGTCCAGATAATCCTCGTCAATTGCCGCCTGAACTGCACCAGTCACGGCCTCACGCTGCTTTGGCGTCAGATCCTCGGCTTCTTTGCCATCCGCAAGGCGTACCGTGACCTCGCGGTGGGCGAACTTGATACCTTCCCGCGCGAACAGCTCGCGAATTTCCTGGTACACTTTCTTGCGCACCAGCCATTGATCGCCCGGTTTGGTCATGAACTTGACCCGAATGATCATCGCAGAATCCTGCATCTCGATCACGCCCTGCGATTTCAGCGGCTGGATAAAGTTGTCTCCGATCACCGGATCGCTCAGCAACTCCTGCCCCAGCTTCTTGATCAGCTTGCGCACCTTCTCGACATCCGTGTCGTAGGTCACCCGCAAGGGCAGTTTCATGATCACCCAATCGCGGGAGTAGTTGGTCAGCACCTTGATCTCACCAAAGGGGATCGTGTTCAGCGCACCCAGATGGTGCCGCAGCTGGAATGACCGGACCGAGATCTTTTCGACCGTTCCCTTCACATCCCCGATGTCGATGTACTCACCCTTGCGGAACGCGTCATCCATCAGGAAGAACGCGCCCGAAAATATGTCCCGCACCAGCGTTTGCGAACCGAAGCCCACGGCCAGACCGACGACGCCGGCACCGGCAAACAGCGGGCTGACATTGATGCCCAGCTCCATCAGGGCAATCAGGGCAATTGTGACAACGACCAACGCCAGAATGGCCCCGCGGAACAGCGGCAGCAGGGTCGCAAGCCGGCTCTGTCCGCCTTCCCCGCCTTCGTCGCCCAACTCGGCCTCACCGCCGCCATCGTCGATTTCCTGCGCGATTTTCGAGTCGATCCAGATGCGGAAGAAATTGAACAGGACGTATCCAATGAACAGGATCACCATAACGTCTAGCGCACGTTCAATCGGCAGGTCCTCGCTCCAGCTGGCGTCCGGGTTCCAGATAACCACCAGCGCATAGAGACCGACGACAAAAGCCAGAATACCCGCGACCCGACGCGCCAGGTCTTCGTAAGTCACGATGGAATGCTTGCGCATTTCAGCCTGTGGGGTCTCAATCACCTCTTCCTCGGCGTCGCCTTCAGCGTCTTCCGGGCTTGCATTCAACTCGACCATCTGCCGGTTGCGATCGAAATACCGCTCGAGCAGGTAGTTCATCGCACCATAGGCAACCACGACCGACATGAAGATGGCGTAGCTGCTGGCCACAATCGGGATCGAGTTCTGGTTTTCCAGCACGAGGTCGACCGCGAGCTTGAACCAACTGAACACCATGTACAGGATCAATACCGGCGCCCAGGCGAACGAGATAAAGCGCAGAATCCATGACACCTGATCCGGGGTCCGACCGCCACGAATGGCGTTGGAAATGGCGCGTGCGTTGAACAGGATCATCAGGACATTGCCCAACGCACCCAGCATCGTCAGACTGCCATAGACCATGGCGTAGACGTTATAGTTGAGCCCGAAATCCGCGACCCAGGTGGCAAACAGCACAACGGTAATGTCATATGTGGCCAACGCGGATGCCCAGATGTACAGCCGTTTTGCGTCGCGATCTGAAAAGGGCGGCAGGCGATATTGGCTAAGGTACGGGGACAGCACCATCCGCCACAGGTCGGAGACAGTGCGCGACAAGAAAAAAGCCGTGAAAATGGCGGTGACCGTGAACTGGATTGAGATGTCTTCGGCTTCTCCGAAGAAAAGGAAACCTACGATCAGCGCCATCAGCATCGCAAAGATCGTGGCTCCGATCCCCATGAAGAAGCGGAACACCAGGAACGGCATCTTCTCGCGATAGCCCTGCGGGTTTTCTTTGGATCGGGCGACGACAAAGCCCTTGGCGATGCGTTTGCCGTAAATCTCGATCGACAACCACCGACCGATCAACAGAAACAGGATGTTCCAGAACAGAACTTCGACATAGGTCTGTATACGCCCATCCGGGCTGGTCTGGCGCAGAATGTACTGAACTTCAAAGATCGAATAGGGCAGCGCCTCGAGCCGCGAATTCATAGACTCGCGAAACTTGGAAAACCGCTCCTGCGCCTTCATCAACTGCGAACCGTCGCCCATCGGGTCCGACGGGCCTTCGGGTCCCGGTGTCGCGCCTTGTCCTCCGGTGGATACGATCTGCCCGGTACTGTCGATGACGATGACGCTGGCACCAGACTCCGTTGCGGTCCGGATCGCCGCAGCAAGGTCGCTGTCACTGGTTGGTTCAGAACTGCTGCTTGAACCCGAGGGATAGCCCGGAATAAGCGAGGTCTGTGCTGCGGCCCCACCCACCAGCGCCAGGGTAAGGGACCATAGTATCAGCGTTAATCCGACCAGAAATGTGCGTTTCATCCGGTTTTCTTCCAATTCATTCTTCGCAAGGCAGAGTATCGAAGCCTTCTGGCCGGTTCAAACACTCAACCCCTGACGTCGCAATATCGTGTCACGGCGTGTTCCTGGCACCATGCTTGGAAACGAAGTGTTTGCAACCTGGAAAAAACGGAATATGACCGGGCAAACACGGTCAACAAAGCGGGTAAACTGACAATTTGATGTAGAACAGGGCGCGACCGGGGAACCCACGGTTAAATGCGTCGCAGGTCGAGACAGCCTGGTTTACATCCGTGATTTTGCTCGCAGCCGGAAAAAATATATACGATACAGGTGCAAGCGCGCGGAGTTGCACCAAGACAGTGAAATAGGCGAAAGCATGAGCCTGAAAAGACAAGAAGAAACAACCGGCCGTGCGCCGCGCATTCTGTTCTACAGCCACGATACGTTCGGCTTGGGCCATTTGCGCAGGTCCAGGGCCTTGGCAAGTGCAATTACACAGGCTGACCCTTCTGCGTCGGCACTGATCCTGACGGGTTCGCCCGTTGCCGGTCGTTTCACATTTCCGCGCCGTGTGGACCACGTGCGCCTGCCCGGTGTGACCAAACGAGCCGACGGATCTTATGCATCGCAAACGATTGGCATGGGGATCGAAGAGGTCACCGAGTTGCGCGCGGGCCTGATCCAGACTTCCGTTCAGCAATTCGACCCAGACGTTCTGATCGTCGACAAGGAACCCACAGGTTTTCGCGGCGAACTGATACCGACACTGGAAAGCATGGTGCGTACCCGCCGCACCAAGATCGTTTTGGGTCTGCGCGACGTTCTGGACGAGCCCGACGTTCTGGCCGCCGAGTGGGCGCGCAAAGAAGCCATCGAAGCGACCGAGAAATTCTATGACGAAATCTGGGTCTACGGGCTGCGCTCGATCTATGATCCGACCAGGGGCCTGCCCCTCAGCGCAGCCGCACAGTCGCGGATCCACTGGACAGGGTATCTGCGCCGTGATCTGGGACCCGTCGGAGAGCCGCCGGAGCAACCTTACATCCTGATCACGCCTGGTGGCGGTGGCGACGGCAAAGCGATGGTGAACCTGGTTCTGTCCGCCTACGAACAAGACCCCACTTTGTCACCACGGGCCGTTCTGGTGTACGGCCCCTTCCTTGCGGGTGAACAGCGCGACGAATTCGAAGCCCGCGTTGCGGCGCTGAACGGCCGGGTCACGGCGGTTGGATTTGAATCGCAGATCGAAACCCTGTTTGCAGGCGCCGCGGGCGTCGTCTGCATGGGCGGTTACAACACCTTTTGCGAGGTGCTGTCCTTTGACAAACGCGCCGTCATCGTCCCGCGCACGACACCAAGGCTTGAGCAATGGATCCGCGCCTCGCGGGCCGAGGATCTGGGGCTGGTGCGGATGCTGGACGAAAACCGCGACGGGCTGACAGCCGATGCCATGATCAGCGCCATCCGCAACCTGCCGCATCAAGCTCTGCCCTCGCAAGCGATTAGCGAAGGTCTGCTGGACGGGCTGGATTATGTTACAAGCCGCGTCGACGCGCTGCTTGGTGGAGAACGGGAACGGGCCACCGGATGACTTCCAAACACCCCAAGCTCGCGGTGCTGGTCAAAGGTTGGCCGCGCCTGTCCGAGACGTTTATCGCGCAGGAATTGGTCGCCTTGCAGGATGCAGGTCACCGGTTCGACATCTGGTCTCTGCGGCACCCGACGGACGTCAAACGCCACCCGCTGCACGACCGGTTCAAGGGACAGGTGCATTACCTGCCGGAATATCTGTACCAAGAGCCTCAGCGTGTCTGGGCGGCGCGCAGCGTCGCGCAGTCCCTGCCCGGCTATTCCGAAGCCTACAAAGTGTGGCGCGCGGATCTACGTCGCGACCCGACACATAATCGCATCCGTCGGTTTGGGCAGGCATGCGTTCTGGCGGCTGAATTGTCCTCGGAAACAAGGGTGATGTACGCGCATTTCATGCACACCCCGTCCTCGGTTGCACGCTATGCCGCCATCATGCGCGGCCTTCCGTGGAGCTTTTCGGCCCATGCCAAGGACATCTGGACCTCACCCGATTGGGAAAAGACCGAGAAACTGAAGGCCAGCACTCACGGGGCAGCCTTCGGAGCGACCTGTACCGCGATAGGGGCCGAGCACCTGCGCAGTCTGGCAGACGATCCCGCGCGGATTGATCTGATCTATCACGGGCTGGACCTGAACCGTTTTCCTGAGCCGCCAAACCGTATGGCCCGCACTCCGGATGGGCCGTTTCACATGCTATCGGTCGGTCGTTTGGTCGAGAAAAAGGGCTTCGACCGCCTGATCGATGCTCTTACCATGCTTCCGACAAGCTTGGACTGGCACTGGACCCATATCGGTGGCGGTACTCTGGCCGAAGCGCTGAGCGACAGAGCCGAGGCCGCTGGTATCGCGGATCGGATCACTTGGCGCGGAGCTTGCGACCAACCCGACGTGATCGCCGCTATGCGCGCATCGGACCTGTTTGTCCTGCCTAGCCGCATCGCGGCGGACGGGGACCGCGACGGGCTGCCGAATGTGTTGATGGAGGCCGCGTCTCAGCTGCTGCCAATCCTGTCGACACCTGTTTCGGCCATCCCAGAGTTTATCGACACCGGCACGCATGGGCTGTTGTCCGATGACAACCCGGCCGCGCTGGCCGAGGCGATTACCGAGATGGCCACCAACCCGGATCGCGCGACAGCCATGGCAAACGCGGCCCGCACCCGCTTGCTGGCTGATTTCCGCATGGATCCGGGCATTGCCCTGCTGTCCAAACGGCTTAGCGCGTTGGGGGCGAGCAAAGACTGATGGTCCGCGTCGCCTTTTTCTCGCCGATGAAATCTCCGGACAGCCCGGTGCCGTCGGGCGACAGAGAAATGGCGCGCAACCTGATCCGAGCCATTGGGGCGCAAGGCGATCAGGTCGATCTGATCTCGCAACTGCGCATCTACGACAAAGCCGGGGATGCTGAGGTGCAGCAGAACCTGCGCGCTGCAGCCGAGGCCGAAGCGCAGCGGTTGATCGCAGAAATGCCTGCCGACACCGATCTGTGGGTGACTTACCACAATTACTACAAGGCACCGGACCTTTTGGGCCCCAAAGTTTGTGCCGCACGTGGCATACCGTATGTCCAACTTGAAAGCACTCGGGCCACCAGCCGGTTGAATGGTCCATGGTCCGGGTTTGCTCAATCCGCGCATGACGCCTGCGATGCGGCGGCCGTTATTTTTTACCATACCGCCAACGATCTGATCACGCTGAAGCGTGAGCGATATGGCAATCAGGACCTGGTCGAATTACCGCCGTTTCTGCCGATCACAACGCTGCCACCCGCCTCTTCGGGCAACGGGCCCATGCTGACCGTGGGAATGATGCGGCAAGGCGACAAGTTGGCTTCGTACCATGTGCTGGCGCAGGCCCTGTCGTATTTGACCGGCGACTGGGCCCTGAGCATCGCGGGCAATGGGCCGGCGAGGGCCGATGTCGAAGCATTGATGGCGCCATTCGACGCAAAGGTCCAATTTCTTGGCCAGTTAGACCGCGACGCCTTGCAAGAAGTATACGCGAACGCGTCTATCATGGTCTGGCCTGGCGTGAATGAGGCGTATGGCATGGTCTATCTGGAAGCGCAGGCAAGCGGGGTCCCCGTCTTGGCGCAAGACAGACCGGGGGTCCGCGATGTACTGGCTCCGACCGACTATCCGTCCGTTGACAGTGGGGCCAAAGGGTTTGCTACGCGGTTACAAACCCTGTTGGATGATCCCGCCCTGCGCCGGTCGATTGGGGCGAAGGCGTGCGCCTATGTAACTGACCGCCACCTCATGCCCACCGCAACCGAAAGGTTCTGGCGGGCGGCACGACCCCTGATCGGAGGCACCGCATGAGCCGACTTGCCCTTTTGCGCCATGGTCACACCCATTGGAACCGCGCGGGCCGCATTCAGGGGCGCAGCGATATTCCCTTGGACGACGACGCCCGCGCCGAACTGGCCGGTTATGAACTGCCCGCGCCGTGGGACAAGGCGGCGCTCTGGTCCAGCCCTTTGCAGCGCGCCAGCGAAACAGCACGGCTGGTCGCAGGACAAGAGCCCATGGTCGCCGAGGCCCTCACCGAAATGAACTGGGGGGATTGGGAAGGTCTGCGCGGTGTTGATCTGATCGCGGATACAGGTAGCGGTTACCGTCATATCGAGGATTGGGGCTGGGATTATCGCCCACCGAACGGAGAAAGCCCGGCCGAGGTTCGGGCCCGGCTGCAACCCTGGCTGGGTGCGCTGCAAGGCGACACGGTCGCCGTCTGCCACATCGGTATCATGCGCGTCATACTGGCAGGGGCCTGGGGTTGGGATTTTGAGGGCGAAGCACCGTTCAAAATCAAACGCAACCGGCTGTATGTCATCGATCTGGAAAGCTTCCGCGCGCAACCAGAGCCGATCCGTTTGCTCCGGCAGGAGACCCCGGAATGAAGGTCATGATCGTTGTCACCCATTTGCTGGGCACCGGCCACCTGAGCCGTGCTTTGACGCTGGGTCGGGCCTTTGTGGCGGAGGGTCACGAGACGTTTGTCGTCTCAGGCGGGATGCCGGCACCGCAACTGGACAGCACCGGAATGACTCTGTTGGGCCTACCACCGCTACGTTCGGATGGCACCAATTTCACGCGCCTGCTGACACAAGACGGATCGGTGGCGGATGAGGCCTATCTGACGGCTCGCAAGATCGCGCTGGTCGAGGCCGTGCGCAGTTTTGCACCGGACATTCTGATCACCGAACTTTTTCCGTTTGGCCGTCGTTCCCTGGCGGCAGAGTTTTTGGCCGCGCTGGATGCCGCCCAAGCCCTACGTCCACGCCCGGTGGTTTTGGGATCGATCCGAGACATTCTGGCGCCACCATCCAAACCCTCAAAGGCAGAGCGCGCCGAAGAGATCGTGATGGGTTATTATGACGGTATTCTTGTCCACGCGGATCAAGACGTCGTGCCATTGAACATCAGTTGGCCCGTTTCCGACCAATTGGCGCAGCGGCTTTGCTATTCCGGCTTTGTGGCTCCTCCCGCCCCGGTCCCGCATAAGGACGCGACCGGTAAGGACGAGGTCCTGGTCAGCGCAGGTGGCGGTTCAGTCGGGCAGCCGATCTTTCGGGCCGCCGTTGAGGCCGCCCGAAAGATGCCCAACAGGCGCTGGCGCCTGTTGGTGGGCGGACAGGATGCCAAAGCGCGCATTGATGAACTTCGACAGCTTTCGGCGGATGCTCCGGTCACGTTGGAAACGGTACGTCCGGATTTCCGGCAGATGTTGCCGCATGCGGCGGCCTCGGTCAGCATGTGCGGCTACAACACCGCGCTGGACCTTCTGCAAAGCGGTACACCAGCGGTTTTCATTCCCTTCGATGACGGCAACGAAGTTGAACAGAGCCTGCGCGCACGTACTCTTGCAGAAATGCCTGCCATCGATGTGATCCCAAGCAAAGACTTGAACGGCGAGATGCTGGCCCGGGCCGTTGATCGCGTCATCTCTGCCGGGCCGCGCGAGGTTTCGGATCAAGGCTTTGATGGCGCTGTGCAATCCGTTCGGATCGCCAAGGACCTTTTGGAGCGGCGAGGATGATGGCCGATTGGAACATCTTGACCGATGAATTGGCGCTTTGGCGTCAGCAAGGTTTGATCCTGCCGCTGTGGTGGCGCGATGATGATGCGGTTTCACCAACACCGCAGCTAGAGCGGCTGTCGGCTATGTCCGAGGGCCTCGGCGCGCCGGTTCATCTGGCCATCATTCCGCGAGAGGCCGAAGCCAGCCTGGCTGACTATGTCAGCGCGCGATCACACCTGATCCCGGTCGTACACGGCTGGGCGCATCAGAACCACGCTCCGCAAGGTGAGAAGAAATCCGAGTTTCGACTGCACCGACCCATGGCTGACATCCTGCACGACGCCCAATCCGGCATGTCACGCCTTCAGGCGCTGTTTGGGAACCGATTGTGCCCAATGTTCGTGCCGCCCTGGAACCGTATCGCGCCCGAAGTGGTGAAAGAGCTGCCCAGCGCAGGCTATCGCATCCTGTCGACCGCCACTCCGCGATCCAGCGCGCAGGCGGCCCCCGGGCTGGAACAGGTCAACACCCACCTCGACCCGATCGATTGGCGCGGGTCGCGCGGGTTGGCTGACCCGGATATGCTGATTGCCAAGACCGCGCAGCTTTTGAAAGACCGCCGGGAAGGTCGCGCGGATAACGCCGAGCCCTTCGGCGTCCTGACCCATCACCTGGTCCATGATGAGGACATCTGGACCTTTACCCAGGACCTGCTGATAAGACTTCTGGACGGGCCCAGCGTTGTCTGGTCAGCCCCAACAGCCAAATGAAAACGGAGATCTGAATGAGCCGACTGGATTCCATGCTGCGCCGCCTGACCGCCCAACGCGACGGTCTGAACTGGTCGGTCGAACAGATCGCCGATATGCCTGGCGATTTGTTGGACATGGGCCTTGGAAACGGGCGCACCTATGACCACCTGCGGGAAATCCTGCCGGATCGCAGAATTTGGGTCATGGACCGTGTGTTGCAATGCCATCCGTCCAGCACACCTCCGGCAGAGGATTTTCTGCAGGGCGAGGCTGAACCGATGCTGCAGCGGCTGGCCGAGGGTGGACCGAAGATCGCGTTGGCGCATTATGATTTCGGGCGCGGCGTCAAGGAAGAGGATGTGGCCGAGGCCGCCCGGCTTAGCCCCCTGATCGCGGAAGTGATGTTGCCCGGTGGGCTGCTGATCTCGGGTCAGCCCCTGGTTGGGTTTGACCAAATCAACGGCCCGGACACCATCGCACCGGACCGTTACTTGTTCTACAGGGCCTGATCAGGCGACGCGGCGTCCGCACGACCATACACCGTTCAGTGCAGGCGCGCCCTCACGCATACGGAACCGGATGACATCTGCGCGCGCGCCCGCGCGGAGCTCACCTCGATCATCCAGCCCGACAACCTCGGCCGGGGTCTTTGTCACGGTTTTCAAGCCTCGGGCAAAATCGCCCCACATCTCTCCCAGTCGCGCGGCGGACAACAGCAGCGCCGACGGAACGTAATCCGAAGACAGAATATCAAGATGGCCCAACTCAGCTAGCTCATGCGCGGCGACATTGCCGGAATGCGACCCGCCGCGAATAACGTTTGGCGCACCCATCATCACCTTGATCCCATGATCATGGCAGGCCCGCGCGGCCTCAACGGTCGTTGGAAACTCGGCCAGTGTTATGCCGTGGCCTGCAGAGACGCGTACCTGCCCTTCGGTCGTATCGTCATGGCTTGCCAGCATCGCACCAAAGCGGCTGGCGGCTTTGACGGTTTCAACCTCGTGCTTGTCGCCGAACCGGTTCCGCAGCGCCTTGAGCGTCGCTACATGCTGCAGGAACTCATCATCGTTCATCCCGTGCTTGCCCTTCATGTAGGCTTCCAGCTGCGTCATATCGCGAAACTGGCGCTGTCCCGGCGTATGATCCATCAGTGATACAAGGCCAACCCGGTCTTCGGGTCCGAACTCATCCAATTCGTCCACCAACGTTTCCGAGCACACCTCGGCCCGCAGGTGCAGAAAGTGGCTGATTTTCAAGGCGTCCTGTTCGCGCAGATCCCACAGCTCTTTCGACAGGCCGCGCGCATATTTCTTGTACCGGCTGCCCGAAGGGATCGAGCCGATGCGCATCGCATCGAAAACGGTGGTGATCCCGGTGCTGGCCAGTTCCGCATCGTGTGCGAGAATGGCCGCAGAATGGGGCCAGTCGACCTTGGGCCGCGGCTGGATGTGACGCTCAAGATTATCTGTGTGAAGCTCGACCAGGCCGGGGCAAACGTAATCGCCTTCGCAGTCTATCGCGCCTGCTGGCACGACAGGGCCGGTTGCGACTTCAGCAATGGTTTCTCCGACGATGTGAACGCTGCCGGTAACCGTCTCATCCGGAAGAACAAGTGTGGCATTGGCAAGTATCATTTCTTCTGTCATCTGAACTTCACAAATTTTGAGCTATTGGGAAGGCCACGCATAGGAGGCCAATGTGACATTCACGCGATACGCGATCTATTTTGCGCCACCGGCCAAGGCCGAATGGACGAAATTTGCGACCCGGTGGCTGGGTTGGGACATGGAAGCGGGGGCAGAGATTGCTCACCCGGATATTGAGGGCCTCGACGTCGCCGCCGTAACGCAGGTGCCGCGCAAGTACGGGCTTCACGCGACGATGAAGCCGCCGTTTCGCCTGAATGACGGTCAGTCGCTGGCTGATCTGCGTTTGGCTTGTGAACGTTTGGCTGCAACGCAGTCCACCGTCACGCTCGACGGTTTGGACATCGCGCGGCTTGGCCGGTTTCTGGCGCTGCGCCCTCGGGGCGACACGGCCGGCCTGAACGCGCTTGCAGCGGCCTGTGTGCGCGAGTTGGACAGCTTTCGCGCCCCTGCCCCTGCGGCCGAGCTGGAACGTCGCCGCGCCGCGGGCCTGACGCCGGAACAGGACGCCAACCTGACCCGCTGGGGCTATCCCTACGTGTTGGACACATTCCGCTTTCACATCACCCTCAGTGGCAAGCTGGACAAGCCCACACTGGCAACGGTCGAGGCCACCCTGGACGCGCAACTGGTACCGCTGCTGCCCAGCCCGTTTGCCATCAATGATCTGGCGCTGATGGGCGAGGCCGGGGATGGACGGTTTCACCTGATCCAACGTTACGCCCTTTCTGGTTGAAGCGCGGCGAGGATCGCGTCAATCGTGGCATCCAAGGCCCCTGAGTTATCAACCTCGATCACCCGGTTCAGCCCGTCCGACAGCGGCAGGCTGCCCCGCCCAAGACGCCGTGCCTGTTCGTTGGCGCTTTCGCGCCCGCGCGCTGACAGGCGTTGCGCCAGAACCTTTGGGTCTGCGGTCAGAGAGATCACGATCAGATCGCCAAAGACGTCCTGCGCCCGACGCAGGACCGAGCGGGACAGGTTAACCAGAACAGCATCCGCCGTGCGTCGCAGTTCTTCGATGTCTACTGGCACGCCATACTGCAACCCATGTGCCGTCCAATGCAGCGCAAAGGCGCCGTCCAGCGCCATCTGCTCGAAGGTTTCAACCGATACCCGATCGAAATCTTCGCCCTCTTCGCCCTCGGGGCGGGTGATCACACGGCGCACCCGGTGTATACCGGGCACCCGTGCGACAAGCGCCTCCATGACGCTGTCCTTGCCGACACCGGACGGGCCGACAACCGCTATGACCGGCGCAAGGCTCATGCGGCCAGTCCCGGAGTGAATGCGGATACGTCGATCTCACGATCACAGACACGAGCGCGTGCTTCGATGTCGTGGAAAATGCCGACGATGGCCGCACCGCGCGCTTTCGCCTCTTCGATCAGAGACAACACCGTTTCCCGGTTCTGAGCGTCCAAGGAGGCGGTCGGTTCATCCAACAGCATCGCGGGGTATTCATGCGCAAATCCGCGCGCAATGTTGACGCGCTGCTGCTCACCGCCCGAAAAGGTCGTCGGGCTAAGCGTCCACAACCGCTCGGGAATGTTCAGGCGCGCCAGTAAGCCCGCGGCCTTGTCCAGCGCTGCCTGTTTTTCACACCCGACGGCCAGCAACGGTTCGGCCACCACTTCCAGCGTGGGCACCCTGGGCACCACGCGCAGGAACTGACTGACATAACCCAATGTCTCACGCCGCAGCGCCAGGATTTCGCGCGGTTCAGCCTTGGCAACGTCCAGATCACCCACCAAGACCTGCCCGGACGCCGCCAGATAGTTGCCGTAGATCACACGCATCAGCGTCGATTTCCCTGCGCCCGAAGCCCCAGTCAGAGCGACACACTCACCGGGCGCGACGTTCAACGAGGCACCCTCCATCACCGGTATTACCGCGCTGCCCTGATTGTGCAGAGTGAAGCTTTTGCTGACATCTTTGAGTTCAATCATCGTCTTCACCTTCAGACTTGCAGAACGCTGGAAACCAGCAATTGCGTGTAGGCGTGTTGTGGGTCGTCCAGAACCTGATCGGTCAGCCCGGCCTCGACCACATGGCCGTCCTTCATAACCATCAGCCGATCCGCCAACAGGCGCACAACGGCCAGATCATGCGTGACGATAATCGCGCTCAGCCCCATCTCGCGGACCAGACCGCGCAGCAGATCCAAAAGACGGGCTTGAACCGAGACGTCCAGACCACCCGTTGGCTCATCCATGAACACCAAACGCGGACCCGTCACCAGATTGCGCGCGATCTGCAAGCGCTGCTGCATCCCGCCGGAAAACGCCGAGGGGCGATCATCGACACGCGACTCCTCAATCTCGACTCGGCCCAGCCAGTCAATGGCGCGATCCCGTATATCCCCGTAGTGGCGATCACCCACGGCCATCAGGCGTTCGCCAATATTCCCACCGGCGCTGACCGACATGCGCAGACCGTCGCGCGCGTGCTGGTGCACAAACGCCCAGTCCGTTCGGCTGAGCATCCGGCGTTCAGGTTCGGACATGGTCACCGTGTCGACCGGCCCTTCGGCGCGGGTATCAAAGATAACCTGCCCAGCATCCGGTTCCAGATGACCGGCCATGCAGTTCAACAGGGTCGATTTGCCCGAGCCACTTTCGCCCACGATCCCCATCACCTCACCGGGGTAGAGATCGAAACTCACATCTATGCACCCGATCCGCGCGCCATAACGCTTTTCGATGCCTTTGACCTGCAACAGAGGGGTCATGCTGCGTTCTCCTCGGCCAGTCGGCCCTTGTGGCCTGCCTCGCGGCGCGACCGGCAATAATCGGTGTCCGAGCAGACAAACATCCGGTTGCCTGCATCATCCATGATGACTTCGTCCAGATAGCTGTCTTCGGCCCCGCACAGGTCACAGGGATGGTCTGCCTTCGTAGCCTCGAAGGGATAGTCTTCGAAATCCAGGCTGACGACCTTGGTGTGCGGTGGCACTGCGTAAATGCGTTGTTCCCGCCCCGCGCCAAACAGCTGGATTGCGTCCATCTCAAGCTTTGGGTTGTCGAATTTCGGAATCGGAGACGGGTCCATCACGTAACGGTCGGATACCATCACCGGATAGGCGTACGCGGTCGAGATCGCCCCGTGCTGGCTGATGTCCTCATACAGCTTCACATGCATCAACCCGTACTCTTCAAGGCTGTGCATCTTGCGGGTCTCTGTCTCACGCGGCTCCAAAAAGCGCAGGGGTTCCGGGATCGGCACCTGATAGACGATGATCTGATCCTCGCGCAGCTTTGCCTCGGGGATACGGTGGCGGGTCTGGATGACCGTCGCCTTCTCTGTTTCCTCGGTTGTCTCAACGCCTGCGGTGTTCTCAAAGAACTTGCGGATCGACACCGCATTGGTGGTGTCGTCTGCGCCCTGATCGATCACTTTGAACGTGTCGTCAGGCGTCAACGTCGCGGCCGAAACCTGCACTCCGCCAGTGCCCCAACCATAAGGCATCGGCATTTCGCGGCTGGCAAATGGGACCTGATATCCGGGCACCGCCAGCCCTTTCAGAATGGCACGACGGATCATTCGCTTGGTTTGTTCGTCCAAATATGCGAAGTTATACTCATTCATTTTGATGTATCACTTTGTTTTTTGGTGTATTTGTGGACGTATTTTGGTTAGGTGCGCTGTTATTGGCGCTTTTGTTTTATCTTTTCTTGCACTCTCGTCATGCGAAGCGACGGCATCGCGCGCTAAAGCGGGATCCCAGCGGTGAATGGAGTTCGATCGGATCCTGCGTAGACCCGCCAGGCGAGTAAAATCGGCAACACCCCGTGGGTTGATCGGCCGGGATTGTGCGCTCGGGCATGTGTTCCGGATCATAGGAAACCCCACTCAGACAGTGCGGCTTCCAACGCTTGTGGCGAGGTGAAATGGATACCATCCATGCCCACCGCCTGTGCGCCTTGGACGTTGTGCAAACCGTCGTCGATGAAAACACAGTCCTGCGGTGCGATCGCTGCCCGTTCGCAGAGCATTTCGAAAATGCGCGCGTCTGGTTTCATCACGCCTTCTTGCCCGGACACGACTAGCGTTCCGAAGACCTCCCCCAACCGGGGATGGACCTTTAGCCCTTCGGGCCAGGTTTCCGCCGACCAGTTTGTGATCGCATGGACCGGAATACCCTGCGCCTTGAGCTGGTCCAGCACGTCCCAAGTCCCGTGGATCGGGGTTTCAACGGTACGGGTGTAAAGCTCGACATAGGCTGCGAACAGGGATTGATCCTGCGGATCGTCCAGCTCTTTCGCCATATCGGCAAAGCGCTCGCCATTGTCGCCGCGGGCATTGCGTTCGCGAAACCCGGTGCGTTCGATAAACGCGTGTGCGGCATCCTCAGACCCAAGCGCCTCGACCCAGGCCAAATGAGGCTGCCAGTCGATCAGCACGCCGCCGATATCAAAGACGACAGCCTTCATTCTGCCGCCTCCTTCAGAGTGATCCGCTCTTCCGCTTCACGGCGCAGTTTGCGGACCAGTTCCAGCTCGGACTGGAAATCCACATAATGCGGCAGTTTGATATGCTCTAGGAACCCGGTGGCCTGAATGTTGTCCGCGTGGCTGAGAACGAACTCTTCGTCCTGCGCCGGGGCACCCAGATTGTCCTCGCCCAATTCCTCCCAACGCAACGCACGGTCGACCAGCGCCATGGCGATGGATTTTCGTTCAGACTGACCAAAGACCAAACCGTACCCACGCGTGAATTGCGGCGGTTCGGTTTTTGAGCCTTTGAACTGGTTAACCGTTTCGCATTCGGTCAGCTCAACCTCGCCGATGTCGATGGCAAAGCCCAGTTCAGGGATATCCATCTCAACTGCGACCTTGCCGATCCGCAACTCGCCCACAAAGGCGTGGTTGCGGGCGTAGCCGCGCTGCGTCGAATAGGCCATGCCCAGCACAAACCCCTCATCCCCTCTGGTCAGGGATTGCAGGCGCAAAGGCCGCGTCGAGGGAAACTCCATCGGTTCGCGCGTCAGATCACCCGGGGTATCGTCACTGGCTGGCTCATCCTGAATGATGTCCTCACCCTTGAGGAATTCGGTGATATGGGGCGTGGCCTCAGTGCGAGGCTGCCCTGCGGGTGCGGTTGGAACCTCACCCTCTGCAGCCAATTTGAAGTCCAACAGACGGTGCGTGTAGTCGAATGTCGGCCCCAGAACCTGTCCGCCAGGCGCATCCTTGAACGTGGCCGAGATGCGGCGATCACAAGCCATCTCACCGGTTTCAACCGGGCTCGAATAGCCAAATCGCGGCAGGGTCGTGCGATAAGCCCGGATCAGAAAGATCGCCTCGATCAAATCGCCACGTGCTTGTTTGATGGCAAGCGCTGCAAGATCGGGGTCATACAGAGACCCCTCGGCCATCACGCGGTTCACTGCAAGGCCCAACTGCTCGCGGATCTGGGCAAGGCTGAGTTCGGCGATATCCGTTGGACCGCGCCGTTCTTCTGCCAACCAGGCATGCGCGTTCCCGATTGCCTTTTCGCCACCTTTGACTGCTACGTACATCGCCTAGGCCTCCGCACTGATCTGCGTGCTGCGTGGCAGGGCTGCCACTTGGTCGCCGCAGGTAAAAAAGAAGTCACACCCCAACGGGTACAACGCCGCGTTGGCCTGTAGCGCCGGGATATCCGGCAAGGACAAGTGCGCAGTGTCCTTGATCCCCGGCCCCCGCAATTGCGCCCCGGCTTGTTGCAAAACATCGCATTCAACGATCAGCGTCGCCGACCGGTCGGGGTATTCCGAGGTGCCAATACGGTATGCGCCGAGTGGCCCCAGCTCGGACCAGGTGCCAACTGCAAAATCAGCTTCGGACGCTGCCGAAAGCTGCGCGCCGGTGTGAAAGCTCAGCCATTCACGCACCGCCTCTGTGTTGGCAGCGCCAGCCAGGTGAACTTTGGTATCCGGATCGCACAACGTCAGCAGCAGCGTTCCTGCTGCAACTGACAAGGGTTGCGGCGCTTCGCCCCCGGCCAATGTGCGTATTTCACCGGGTCGGGCCATAACGGTCATTGCGGCGCGAAATGCGTGAGCCGCCTGAACCGGAGCGTTTTGGAACCCGCCCGAAAACTGGGATTGTGCGGTCATCAATCCTCTCCCCGAACCATGGTGAAGAACTCGACCTTAGTGGCCGCAGCTTTGGCGGCACGGTCCGTTTTTTCGGTCAGCATCTGTTCTTTGAGCGGCGCGATCACTTGATCACGCACCGCTTCTGCTGCCGACGTCTGCATGAGCGCATCTATCAACGCCGCAGCCTCTGCCTTGGATTTGGACCGGCCCTGCACATAGCTGTGCCCAACCGTTCCGTCCTCAAGCACCAGAGAACAGCGGGTAACTGTCATTTCGCCCAGGTTGAACGGAGCGCCCGTGCCACCGGTCCGCCCACGCACCATCACGCCGCCGACTTCGGGATTGCGCAGCCACTCAAAGCCAGGCTGCGCTTCGTACCGGGCCCAAAGCGCCATCAAATCACCCTCTGGCGCACGCGCCAAAAGCCCCATCCAATTCTGCCGCGCCGCGGTGGAAATATTTGTGTGTTCTGCCATCAAAGCCTCTTGGCCGGGTTGTCTACTTTAACTATACAACTAGACAAATATTACACCCCAACGCGGTGACTCGCAATCCGCATACCTGTGAAGTTTTGATGACATGAAAAAAACACCCGTCTGGAAGGGCATCGCGCTAAGCCTAACATCGGACATCGCCGAAGGCCGGTACACGACCGGAGATCGCCTGCCGACCGAGGCACAGTTGGCGGCCAAACACGGGGTTAACCGACACACAGTTCGGCGCGCCCTGTCTGATCTGGCCGAACAGGGTTTGGTCCATGCCAGACGAGGAGCCGGAGTTTTCGTGGCTGCTCAACCGACTGATTACGCAATCGGCAAACGCGTCCGGTATCACAAGAGTATCTCAGCCAGCGGCAAGATTCCCGGAAAGAAGATTCTGACCCTGACGACCCGCGCGGCAGATCAAGCCGAAGCTGAGGCGCTGCAGATCAATACAGGCGATCAGGTGCATGTCTATGACGGGTTGTCTTTGGCGGACGGGCAGCCCATTGGCCTGTTTCAAAGTGTTTTTCCAGCGGCTCGCCTGCCAGAAATCCTTGACGCTTTGTCGGACACCCAATCTGTAACCAAAGCTCTGCAGCGATGCGGAGTAGAGGATTACACACGTGTTTCAACACGCCTGACCGCGCGCGCGGCAACCGCGACCCAAGCGCTGCACCTACGAATAACCGAAGGCGCACCGGTGTTGTTTTCCGTAGGCATAAACGCTGACCCGGACGGACTGCCCGTCGAGTTTGGACGGACTGTCTTTGCCGGCGACCGTGTGACGTTGACCCTGAACGAAGACTAAGTGACAGGACCCCTCCCGCCCGTCTTCGACCTCCTGACGGAGGTCTCATCCCGTTGGGCGTAGCGCCGCGCACAGCGCGGCGCCGGGCCCAAGGTCGCCAGACCGTATCGGCAAAGCCGATGCGGACGCGGGCGCGGGAGATCTAGCTGGCCTACCGCTCAGGCTGTTTCGTATTTTTCCAGAAACGCCTCAGCAGATAGCGCACGAAAATCCGGCAGAGCAGCTCGCAATCGGGCATTGTCCCATTCCCACCAAGCCAATTCTATCATGCGCTCGGCTACCCCGGGTGAATATCGGTCACGGATGGGTGCAGCTGTCACACCGCCGACAATGGTATAAGGCGCAACATCTTTGATGACGATCGCACCCGAAGTGATCACTGCGCCGTGGCCAATGGTGACTTCGGGCTTGATGATCGCCGCATGTCCGATCCATGTGTCGTGGCCGATCACAATCACGCGGCTTGCGCGATGTTCGAACCATTCGGCATCGTCCTCGGCGTCGTCCCAGTAATCCGCCGAGCGGTACAGAAAATGGTGCAGCGAAGCCTTCTCCATCGGATGATCCGTTGCACCAATCCGCGAGAAGCTTGCTATGTTGGCGAATTTTCCGATCCGGGCATTCGCAATGTCACAGGTCCGGTCGCAATAGGTATAGTCCCCGAACTCTGAATTCGCCACACGTGTTCCCGCACCGATTTCAACGAATGCACCAAACGAACTATTGGTGATGCTGCAATCAGGATGAATAAACGGCTGATCGGAGCGCAGTCGTGGCATGGTCTTTATGTCCTTAATCCGGGGTCAGGGCAGCGGGAAGGGTTTGGCCTTAGAATCCTTGGCCTTCCGCTTTTTGCCGGTTTCGCCCTGGATCAGTCGACGACGCAGCCAGCCCGAAAACCAATCCATCAGCATGACCATCAGGATAATCAGGACAATGTAATAAGCGACCTCTTCCCAATCCTTCTGAGTGATGATCGCCTGCGTCAGCAGCAGCCCGATACCACCGCCCGTGATCGCACCAATCACCGTGGCGCTGCGGGTGTTGGATTCAAGGAAGTAAAGCAGCTGGCTCAGCAACACTGGCGTCACTTGCGGGATCACGCCAAAGCGATAGCGCTGTGGTGCATTCGCGCCTGTGGACTGCACCCCTTCGATCTGCTTTTGGTCCACGTTTTCCAGCGCTTCCGAGAAAATCTTTCCGAAAGTGCCTGTATCGGTCACCAGCATGGCCAGCGCGCCCGTCAGTGGCCCTGGTCCGAATGCGCGTGCCAGAATAACTGTCCAGATCAGCGCATCCACGCCCCGCACAAAGTCAAAGATGCGACGTGTGGCAAACCTGAGCGACCTTAGAGGGTTGAAATTGCGAGCGGCGAGGAATGCCAGCGGCAGGGCCACCATCGCGGCACCAAATGTTCCAAGGAACGCCATCAAGATCGTCTCGAAAATCGCCCATGCAACGTCCTGGTGCCGCCACATCTTGTTGGTCCAGAAATCGTTGAAAATCTCTCCAGCCTCACCTTGGGCGGCCAACCCGGCCAACTCAGTGAAGGACTTGCCATAGTAGGGGCTATCGAGTGTGAACCAGAACAGCTCCCAGCCGTTGAAATAGCGGAACACCTCGGAACGGTTGCGGGTTACCGTCAGGCGGCCAGCGTCGGTTGTGATCGCCATCCGGTTCTTTGAGACATTGATCCAATCTGGCACATCTCCGGCCGGTAGTTCAGCCTGAACGCCTGCTGAACGGGTGGGTGTCGCACGGACTGTGCCGTAACCCGGGATATCGTATTCTACAGTCTTGGGGCCAAAGCGCACAATGTGACCGTCTTCCAGATCAATGACCGTGGTTTCCCCGAGGCTCACCCACTCCGGGGCCTGACCTTCGGGATAGCGACCTTTGCGTTCACCCTCGATGGCGGCCGAAACTTCCCCGGTGCGGTTGTCGCGCTCGATATGGGTTTTGTAGCTGTAGCTGTCCGCAACCAGCGTCTTGCCGTTTTGCCAGTTTGCGCGCTCGGCCAGTCCGGGCACGTCGAAGGCAAAAAACACATAGACCAGATAGGCCAGAACCAGCGCGGGCAGCCCAAAATTGGTCAGCCGTTTGCGGTTGAACTGACGGTCAGCCTCGGCCTTCAGCTCATCAATAGACAGGTCGGTGGCGAAGGTGCTCATGCCCGCGCTCCTTTTTCGGAACCGTGGGTCAGACGCTCACGCAGAAGACCCGAGATTTGATCGACGACAACGATTGTCACGAACAACAGAAGGAAGATCGCGGCGGCCTCGTCATACCGTCCCTGCCCCCAGGACATCGAATTCCGAAGCTCGTAACCCAGACCACCCGCGCCGACGAAACCCAGAATGGCCGAGGCGCGGATGTTGATTTCGAACCGCAACAGCGCATAGCTGACATAGTTCGGACCAACCTGCGGGATGACGCCCAGATACATCCGTTGCGACCAGTTTGCGCCCACCGAGTGCAACCCCTCGACCGGTTTCAGCGAGGCGTTCTCATTCACCTCGGAAAACAGTTTGCCCAGCGCGCCTGCCGTATGGATGGCGATGGCGATCATCGCGGGAACCGGACCACCGCCCAGAACAAAGATCAGCACCAGAGCGATCACGATTTCCGGCACCGCGCGGCAGATATCCGCGATGCGGCGGAACAGCGGGATCAGCGACGGCCACAGCGCCATGCCGCGGGTCGACATCAGCGCAAGGAACGTGCCCGCAATCGTCCCGATCAGGGTCGAGGCCGCGGCGATGTTGATGGTCTCAACCAGCGCGGGGAAGAACTTGACCAGATTGGCGGGCAATAGGTCGATCTTTTCCCACGCTTCGGACAACACCTCGGCCGGGTAGTCAAAGATCCTGTGCCACCCATCGGAAAAGCTGCCCGCGTTGCGGCTGTCGGCAGTGCGGAACCCGGCGGCCATCAGGGCCACGAATACGATCAGAAGGATACCACCATAGACCCGCTTGCGTCGTGTCATCTCGGTATAGTCGGACCGGATCTGGTCGACGCTGGGGGACCCTGCGGTCAGGTCTGTCATGGAATGCTCCTGAGTGGACAAACGGGGCCCGGTTTTCCACCGGACCCCGATCATTGGGTATGCAGGCTTAGTTGGACTTCAGCTTGCGCGCTTCGATGATGATTTCGTAGGCGTCATGCGTGATCGGTTCGAACGCGCGGGCCTCGCCGGCCGCAACGCCGTAGAAGCAATCGCGGTCCTTGTCAGCCAGACCAGCCATCAGGGCAGTCATCTTTTCCTTAATGTCCGCAGGCAGAGCTTTGCGCAGAACAATGGGACCTTCCGGGATCGGCTCGGATTTCCAGATCTCGACCATGTCGTTCATGTCGACCAGACCGGCATCCACGGCACGGCGCAGCGCGCCCGACTGATAGCCGTCTTCCCAATCACCCAGACCGTCGGCCCAGGTCACGCCGCCGTCTACGTCGCCGTTGTTAACCGCAACGATGGTCTGCTCGTGACCCCCGGTGAATTTCACTTCGCCGAAATAGTCACCCGAGTCCATGGTTGCACCGGTGGCCTGCGGGATTTCGATCGACGGGATCAGGTAGCCCGAGGTCGAGTTTGGATCGCCGAAGCCAAAGGTCTTGCCCTTCATGTCTTCCAGCGAGGTGATGCCGCTGTCCTTGCGGGCAAAACCGATCGAGTAGTAACCGTAGCCGCCATCGGTGTTGACTTTGACCAGTACCGGCTCAACCGCTTCGGCGTCGCTCAGATAGGTTTTGGCATAGCTCGATGCGCCCAGCCACGCCATGTCGATGGTGCCGCCCAGCAGGCCCTGGATCACGCCGTCATAGTCCGCAGGGGCAAACAGCTTGGTTTCAACGCCCAGTGCTTCTTGGGTGTATTCGCGAAGGCATTCGTTGTTGTTCAGGCGGTCTTGAGCGTTCTCGCCGCCCAGAATACCAATACGGAATTCGTTGATTTCCTGAGCCATGGCCGGTGCAGCCAATGCAGTTGTGCCCACCAGGGCAGCAATCAGTTTTTTCATCTGTCTCTCTCCGGGTTGATATGCCGGCCTTTCATCGGCCGGTCGATGAAAGGGTTGAAACGGGCTTAGATGGTGGCCTCGGCTTCCATCAGCGCCTTCTGGGTCGCGTCCAGCGTTTCGATCTCGGTTGAGGTCGCCTCTTCCGAGAAGCTGGCATCGGCCCCATAGATTTCGCGGGCGACGCCCGTTGTCAGTTGTTCGGGCAGGCCGTCGAACACGATACGCCCATCGCGCATACCGACCACGCGGTCGCAATAGCGGCGCGCGGTGTCCAACGTGTGCAGGTTGGCGATGACGGTGCGACCGTCCTCTTCGTGGATGCGACGCAGCGCCTGCATCACGACCTGCGCGTTCATCGGGTCGAGCGAAGCAATGGGTTCGTCCGCCAGAATGATGCTGGGGTCCTGCATTAGGGCGCGTGCAATGGCGACACGCTGTTGCTGACCACCCGACAGGGCTTCGGCCCGTTTGGGCGCATGCTCGGCGATGCCAAGGCGATCAAGAATATCGATCGCGCGGTGGATGTCTTCCATCGGGAACAGGTTGAACATGGTCGCCAGCGTCGAGTGGCGATTCAGTGTGCCGTGCAGCACGTTCGACACCACGTCCATGCGGGGCACAAGATTGAACTGCT
The DNA here is from genome assembly GCF_013035315.1 of Ruegeria arenilitoris. Classification (GTDB taxonomy): domain Bacteria; phylum Pseudomonadota; class Alphaproteobacteria; order Rhodobacterales; family Rhodobacteraceae; genus Ruegeria; species Ruegeria arenilitoris_D. Next base: position 485,912 of record NZ_WQHP01000003.1, read on the forward strand.
GAAAGATCATCGCGCAATCGGCCTGCCATGCACGCTTGTCACGGCCCTTCAGCTTGGTGACATCGCGGCCCTCGAACAGAATTTCACCGTCGCTTGCGTCCGTCAGACGGTTGATCATCCGCAGCAGGGTCGACTTGCCCGCGCCCGACCGCCCGATGATGCCGATCATGCAAGGCTTGTCTACATCCAGCGTCGCTGCATCAACGGCTGCGTTATCGCCGAAGCGTTTGGTCAGTTTCTCAATGCGCAGCACGTGCCACCCCCAATTCGTGTTGGGGGTCAGCTACAGATGAGATTCAACGGCTGTGTGTCGATTGGGTGAAAGTTTTGTAAACGCCGCTACGGTCCAAGGGGCCTACCCTTCGGCACCTATCGCCGCTATATGCGGTGCCAACACGCTATCCATATGAGGCCAGCCATGAGCTTTGACCGCAGTATCAAGATCGCCCCGTCGATCCTGTCCGCCGATTTCGCCAATTTCGGGGCCGAGATTCAGGCCATTGAGGCCCAGGGGGCCGATTGGGTCCATGTCGATGTGATGGATGGTCATTTCGTGCCGAACCTGACCTTTGGCCCGCCGGCTGTGAAGGCGTTCCGCCCGCATGTCAAAACGGTCATGGATGTGCATCTGATGATCACACCTGTTGACCCCTACATCCAGGCCTATGCGGATGCCGGAGCGGACATCCTGACCGCCCATGTCGAGGCCGGGCCGCACACGCACCGCACTCTGCAGGCCATTCGGGCCGCCGGGATGAAGGCTGGCGTTGCGTTGAACCCTGGCACTCCGGCTGAAGCAGTCGAACATCTGTTGGATTTGGCCGATCTGGTCTGCGTAATGACCGTGAACCCCGGCTTTGGTGGTCAGAAGTTCATCGACATGACTGATAAGGTCCGCAAACTGCGCGCGATGATCGGTGATCGTCCCGTTCACATCGAAATTGACGGCGGCGTTGATCCCAAGACCGCACCACTGGTCGCGGCAGCAGGTGCGGACGTGTTGGTCGCCGGATCGGCCGTATTCAAGGGCGGCTCGGTCCAGAACCCCGATGTCTACGGCCAGAACATCACTGCAGTGCGTAACGCTGCAGAATCAGCACTGGATTGATGCGCACGCAAAGTAACGTGGCGCGCTAGTTCGAGCGCGGCACGTCCTGCGCGCCCTCATTGCCATACCGGGCGCGCATCTTGATGGCCTGCAGGAACCGCCCCTCGGCCACCAGCGCCGACAGGAAGTCTCCGAGGTAATCCTCGGGCAAGCCAGCCTGGCTCGCCGCGTCGAAAGTGTCCTCCGCCTCATCGAACCTGTCTTCGGCAATCAGCACCAAAGCGTTGGTGTATTGTTCAAACTCACCACCGGGGTACAGTTCTAGAGCACGGTCGATGGCCTCGCGCGCCTCATCGGTATGCTCCAGCCACAAGGCAATGTCTGCGTGCAGGCGGTGGTCAAAGCGGTCAGCGCCTTCAAGCGCCACGCTACGCCGGATGTGATACAGCGCGGCTTCATAATCGAGGTCATCCGCAAACAGCCTGGCCCGCCAGTACAGCAAATAAGACCCCGGTTCCGCACGGCTCTCAGCCTCTTCCAGAACCAAGTGCGCCTGCGCGCGTTGCCCCAAATCGGACAGCGCCCGCGCTTTGCGCACATAACCATCCGCATCGTTGGGTTTGGCCGCGACCACTGCCTCGGCGTCCTTGAGTGCCTGTTTGGGCCGATCCAGCATCAGCAGAATGAGGGATCGACGTGACAGCGCAGAAATAAAATCCGGCTTCAGGTCCAACGCCCGGCTGATCGGATCAAACGCGGCCTCCCACTCATCCTGTTCGGTCAAGACAAAGGCCATGCCATAGGCAGAGTATGGGTCATACGGGTCAAGCGCGCTGGCCTTTTCGAATAGCCCAAACGCCTCTTCCAACCGATGTTGATCCACAAGCCGCCAGGCCAGTTCACGCATCGCCCAAGTGTATTCGGGATTCAGCGCCAGTGCGGTCTGCATGATCTGTTCAAATTCAGCGTAATCCACCTGCCCGGCCCGTCGCGCACTGGCTGCAAGTCCGGCCATATTACCGGCACTTGGCTTGCGCGACACTGCCTGCCGGAACAACTCGGCCGCCTCCGGGAAGGCATCCCGGTTGTACATTACCCAGGCCCGGCCTTGCAGCCCGACCTCGGCATTCGGGTCCAGGGCCAGGATTTCAGTGAATGCTTCATCAGCTTCATCCAGAGCATCAAGATCGTAGTAAGCCCAACCTAACTTATCCAACATTTCAATGCGCTGCCGATCCGAGGCACCGATGCCACCAAGACCGTGCTGGCAAATCTCTATCATGCGCTCTGGCGTGTCGCTTTGCTCCAGACAGGCCGATACATAGGTGTCCTGAGAATCCGTCAGCAGCGGCTTCGCGGTCCCCGCGACGGCGACCATGCCAAACGCTGCTGAAAGGGCGAATATAGGTAACGATCTGATCATGCTGCCAAGTATCTTTGTTTCCGCAACGACCATACGGACAATTGCGATCAAAAAAAGGCCGCTTGGCGCGAAGCGGCCTTAAATATTAGTGAAGCTCGGCACTCAGAAAGCCTCGATTTAGTCGGGTGTCATTGCACGTTGCCTTGATCAATCGCCAACCAAGGCTGTTCCACCTGCATTCCCTGATAGATCGCGTGCAGAAACACATGCGCCAAAACCGGATCATTCGAAAATGGCGCAAGGTTGAGCCTGCCCTCTCGGACTCCTTCTTCAGCCTGATACACGACAGCATCATCCTTGATCGTCGACAGGACCTTCAACTGCGCAAGAGCCTCAGGGTTTATCGCCGTCGGGTCGTCGGACAGGATGACAAAATCAGCAACCTTGCCAACCTCGATCGACCCTTTGTCATCTTCCTCAAAATGCTGCCACGCAGGCCAAATCGTCATCGCCTTGAGCGCTGTCATCACATCGACCCGCTGATGCGGTCCCAGAATATCTCCGGACCGGGTTCTGCGCGTTACAGTCGCGGCGAGCACACGCATACTGTCTGGCAGCGCGACTGGCGCGTCGTGATGAGTGCCAAACATCATGTCTCTTTCGCGAATCCAGCCCGAAGGTGAAATGTTTTCGGCGTTTACTGGACCGACTGTGTGATCGCGGTGCCAATCGCCCCAATAGAAGGTGTGCATTGGGAAAATCGAAGGGAACACGCCCAGGCGTTTGAAACTCGCCACCTGATCCTCGCGCAGGAACTGGCCATGGACAAGCACGGGTCGATTTCCGGGGTCGCCATATTTCATCTGAGCGACCTCAAGCGCGGCGATGAGCATGTCCGACGCGCCCTCGCCGTTCGAGTGGACAATAATCTGGATGCCGTTCTCGTAACACCAGTTCACAGCATCCTGCAGCTGATCCATCGTAATCGCGGAATAGCCAGCGTACCCCGCCGGATAAGCGCCGACCGGATCATAATATGGGCGATCCCTCAGCGCCGTGAACCCCTGCGGGGATCCATCGATGGTCAGCTTGCAGCCACCGACCCTTACCCGGTCCTGATAGTCACGCGACACATTGGCACCAATGTATTCACGCGATTCCAGAACATCAGGGAAGGCCACGATATCAATGGGCAGGCCATCTTCGGCTCCCACCTTCTTCAAGGCTTCGACAATCTGACCGGATGAGCGCCCCTCTTGTCCGGTTGTGTACCCGTATTTGGCCCACAGGTCGCTACCTGCACGCGCGAAGGCAATCATGCCCTCTTCGCCCAGATTGCTCAGCATCGGCACTAGGACGGCGAAAAAGGCATATTCTTCAAGCACACCATTGGGCAGTCCGCTTTCATCGCGCTGAATGACCCCACCCGGAGGGGCCTCAGAGCTTTCCGTGATACCCGCGATTTCCAGCGCTTTCGAGTTTGCCACACCGATGTGACCGGACTGATGGACGATCACGATGGGTAAGTCGGCGGAAACTGCGTCCAATTCATCGCGGGTGGGATGGCGCAGCTCCTTCAGTTGCGCATTGTCATAGCCGAAGCCGATGATCATTTGCACCTGATCGACTGTCTCAGCGTTGTCTTCCACCCACGCGGACAGCGTGGCCTGCAAGCTGGCAATGTCGGTGACTTCGCCATCCGGCGGTGCCAGCAGATTCGCGGACAAGGCCTGTAGACCGCCCATCACCACATGACCGTGACTGTCCACGAAACCCGGAAGCATGGCGCGCCCAGCCAAATCAAAGGCACGCGTATCATCACCGCGAAGGTCTGCCATCTCTTCAAGAGTACCAACGGCCAGAATGCGGCCATCCCTGACGGCAACGGCCTCAGCCGTAGGCTGGCCATCGTTGATTGTCAGGATCGGCCCGCCGGAATAGATCGTGTCCGCAGTTTGTTGAGCGAGGGCGGAACCGGCAGAAATGGCCGCCCAAGCTGATATCAGGACTGAGATTGATGAAATGTTCATTTATGACCTCTTTCCTACTGAAAATGCGTTGAACTCACTTAGTCCCCGTTTTCTTGGCTGGCGGAAAATGCGCGACCCGCGAGTCAGCGGGTTGGGAAAAGCTCTCTGAACTCCTCACGCATGCGCAAACGTTCTGGATACTCCTCAAGAAACTGCTGCGGGGGCTTCCCTTCCCAGACCTGAGCGTAGACACGCATCTTGTTCCCACCATAGATCTTGGCGAGGTCTTCGTTGGAGTATCCACGCGCCCACAAGTCGTCCGTGATGGCTGCCAATATCTTGGCCAATTCGCCATTACCTGTTGCGCCTTTGTTGAACGCATCAATCATATAGCCACCGTCATCATACATGCTGGCATTCGCCGTCGCGAATTGGATGACAAGTTCGGTCGAGAACATGTCATCCGTCGCTATGCCAACATGGTCCACGCCAACCAACTGCACATAGTAATCAATCATGTCTGCAGCCTGTTTGGGCGAAATGTCTTCTGGCCAAACGCCGTCCATCATCCATTCCGTAAACGTCGGTGAAACATACCCACCCGACTCGGCCGCCCGGATCGCTTCATCGTCGGGAATGGCCCTATAGCAGCCCCGAGGTGTCGCGTTCGGTTCGCTCTTGTACAAACCCGCTGGCACGGAATGGGTGTAGACGAACGGAACACCGGGATAGTTACTCTCCATATACTCCATCGCGTCGTTCGCCGTCCGAGAGCCAGTGTGGCTGAGGTCCAGTAGAATTCCGAACCGAACCATTTCGTCTATGACCGATTTTCCCCAAGCTGTAAGGCCAATGTCATTGCCATTATAGGCCGCCAACTGGCCCGACCCGGTCCGAAAAATATCGTTGTAGGCAAGGATCATGCTTTTGATGCCCATGTCCTTGAGCACTGCCATCTTCCTGAGATCACCGTCCAGAATGGTGGCCGTCTGACTGTTCCAGATAACAGCTGTTTTCCCCTGAGCATGCGCGGCCTCGATATCTCGAGTCTCATTTACGATCAAAAAATTTTCCGGCTGCTCAGCCATGGCGGCCCGAAAATGGTAGTGCTGTTCCAGGAACCTATCAAAAGACATGTCCGCAGCGGCGAGGGTCATTTCGTGACCGGTGATCCCGTTTTCTCGGACGCGGTCAAAATAGGTGTGTAACTGCTCATATTCCGTCCACCCAGTACCATAAGGGCTGGCGAGCATCCCCAGAACAATCGTGTCCTGAACGAACTGCTTGGCCTCGTCAGAGGCATCCCATGTTTTGCTTTCTTCACTGGCCCAAACTGGCGCTGTACCGGCCAAAACCAGGCTCAGGGCGATCGTGGTTACCTTCGTGACGCAATCCCTCAACAACATCTTGTTTCAAGGATAATGCACGGGCCTCGGCCATGAGGATAGTACGAAATAGAATTCGTGAATTTATGAGCGACAAAAAAAGGGCGCCCATTTGGGCGCCCCTTCTGTCGGTATTCGCGGGTGCGAATTACTCGATGATTTTCGACACAACGCCGGC
>NZ_WQHP01000004.1 GCF_013035315.1 Ruegeria arenilitoris
GACAGATCGACCTCGAATTTAACCCCAAAACTCTGGCAAGCGCACTTGGCATCGCCGCCGATCATCTGCACCCGGATCTCACCCACGTCACCGCATCTTTCGATCTGCGCCGCCGCGGCGTCGAGGCTAAGGTCATTGCCGGGGACGTGGCACCCCAACCTGATCCCCACCTCCGGTCCATGCTGATCCGCGCACATGGCTGGGCCCGTGATCTGAAGGCCGGAGTTCAACTGATGGAGATTGCCCGCCGCGAAAGCGTCCCTGACGCCTTCATCCGCACCCGTGCTCAGCTCGCCTTTCTCTCACCAAAAATTCAAACGGCGATTCTCGACGGGACCCAGCCGCCCGAACTCACACTCAAGCGTCTGGTCAGCGTGACCCACCCACTTGAATGGTCCGAACAGGAACGCCTGTTCGGCTTCTGACATCTCCAGCTCCTGCGTCCCTGATACAGACTTCGCCCTCCCTGATCCGGCGGAACAATTCCCTGTTCGCACGAGGAAATTCCCTGTTCCACCTTTTAGGGAATTTGCAACATAAACCTCTGAGAAACATACAGTTCTGATAGAAGAAATGACGGAAGTCAGTCCCGGTTTGCGAAAATTCCCTGTAAATTGCAGGTTATCAGGGAAATCCAGCCCAAAGCGACCCCGCTAAAATGCGACACTGAGACTGGCGCCTGAATTGTCCTCTGAATGTACGGTTTGCTTCGTCTCTGATTAAAAGCGCATGCGCCAACGCGCGGGAATTGCGTAACAATTCCGGATCAGAAAATACAACTGAAGTGAGACAGGTATGAGTGGCGGGGAGACAGGGATTCGAACCCTGGGGACGCTCTCACGCCCAACGGTTTTCAAGACCGCCGCATTCGACCACTCTGCCACCTCCCCGCGTGGGGCCGGGTCTAAGGCCATCGCGAACCGGTGGCAAGACCAAATAGGGAATTCTTGCCGAAGCGCGGGCTGCGCTCTTTCCATGACACTTTGTGCGCGTTATGATCCACAGGAAAGACCGGAGCAGGCTGGCAATACAGAACCAGTAAACGGCGGCGGGCCTCAGGAAGCGAGGCCCAATCAGGCAAGGGATGACAAAATGAAGCGAGCGACTGAGACACGCGCAAACCCGCGAGCGTTGGTGATGCTGGCCGCGGTTTCCGTGGTTTTGGCTGGTTGTGAAGAGGCGCTATCCACGGACGGTGCCGCGGTGGACGCCGAAAGTTCCCAGACAGACGCCGATGGCTCTGTTGAGCTGTTTCCCGATCTGAGCGGCGGCCCGAAGGACTCGGTCGAAGCGCCCGACGTATTCCAAGTGTCCGAAGCCGGCCTGTGGGATGGCCGCCCCTCACTGGGTGGCATCTGGGTAGCGCATCCCGACGTCACGCAGCCCGAACGGGTCCGCATCAAAAACGCCCGAAACAATAAATCAGTGACCGGTGCCTTGTTCCGCCGGGAAAGAGACCTGCCGGGTCCTGCCTTGCAGCTCTCTTCTGCCGCTGCCGAAGAGCTGGGTATTCTCGCCGGTGCGCCGACAGAGGTCGAGGTTGTCGCCCTGCGTCGCAAAGAGCCTGAACCCAAGCCCGAACCTGTAGAAGAAAAGCCCGAGGTCGAAGAGACACCGGAAGCCGTGACAGAAACCGCTGCTGCAACGGATGCGCCTGCCGCCGACGCTGCAGAAACAGAGACGGCGGAAACGGAACAGCCGGCCAAGCGCAAATGGTGGCAAAAAAAGAAACCGGCAGCTGCGGCTGCTGGTGCGGCGACAGCGGCTGCCGTGGCGGCTGATGCTGCGACCGACACGGCAGCTGAAAGCGCCACCGAAGCGGCAACAGAAACGGCCGAAGTCGCAACCGAAGCTGCGCCAACGCTGGTGGACCCAGAGGTCACACCGCCCGCTGAACAACCAGCAAAGCGCAAATGGTGGCAAAAGAAAAAGCCCGATGAGATCACCGAAACGCCACTTGACCCGATCGCGGGTGCAGCGGCAGCGATTGAGGCATCCGAACCCACAGTGGCCACAGCGGCCGCTACAACGACGGCTGCAACGGCAACGGCATCATCGCTATCCAAGCCTTTCGTCCAGGTCGGCACCTTTGGCGTAGAAGAAAACGCCAACAGCGCGGCCAATAAGATCCGCCGCAACGGTTTGAACGCCGAGGTGCGCGAGCTGACTTCGGACGGCAAATCTGTCTGGCGCGTTCTTGTCGGCCCCGCCGCAACACGGTCAGAACGCAATGCCATCCAACGCGATGTCAAAGATCTGGGCTTTTCCGACGCGTTCACCGTCAAGAACTGAAACAAAGGAGGCTCCCGTGCTGTCCTCACTGCGATCATCTGTTTTGACCCTCGGGCTGGCGCTGTTGGCCCTGCCCGCACATGCTTTCGACACTCAGGCCCGCGCGGCTTATGTGATGGATCAGACAACGGGAACCGTTCTGCTGTCCAAGGACGCAGACCAGCCCTTGCCGCCCGCCTCCATGTCCAAGCTGATGACGCTCTATGTGGCGTTTGAGGCGCTGCGTGATGGCCGCCTGACGCTGGATGAAACCCTGCCCGTATCCGAACACGCCATGAGCTATGGCGGCTCGACGATGTTCCTCAACACGCAGGACCGGGTTCGCGTCGAAGACCTGTTGCGTGGCATCATCGTTCTGTCCGGTAATGACGCCTGCGTCGTGATTGCCGAGGCGCTCAGCCCGGACGGCACCGAGGCCGGATTTGCCCGCTATATGACTCAGCGCGCCAAGCAGATCGGCATGGACAATTCGAACTTTGCCAACTCGAACGGCTGGCCGGCCGCGGGGCATATGATGTCTGTTCATGACCTTGCCGTATTGGCCGACCGTCTGATCACGGATTTCCCGGAATACTACCCCCTCTTCGCCGAAGAAGAGTTTGAGTTCGATGGCCGCGCGCCTTCGAACAAGCGCAACCGCAACCCGCTGCTGAAGCTGGGGATCGGTGCCGACGGCCTGAAAACCGGTCACACGCAAGAGGCAGGCTATGGCCTTGTCGGGTCGGCCAAACAAGGCGACCGCAGGGTGATCTTTGTGCTCACAGGTCTCGACTCCACCGCGCGTCGGGCAGAGGAGGCTGAGGCCGTGGTTAACTGGTCGTTTCGCAATTTTGTCGAGAGGACAGTTGCCGACGCCGAAACGCCGATAGCCGAAGCAGAAATTTGGATGGGCGCTGAAAAATCCGTGGGCCTTGTGCCCGAAGAAGACCTGACCCTGTTGTTCCCCGTGCTCAACGACAAAAACGTTGAGGCCGAGGTGGTCTATGACGGACCGATCAACGCGCCGGTGGCAAAGGGCCAGCAACTGGCTGAACTGGTCATCAAACCCGAAGGACTGCCGGAAATCCGCCGCCCCTTGTTTGCGGCCAATAATGTGCCGGTTGGTGGCTTTGTTGTACGCATGAAAACGGTCGGCGGTATTGTCCTGAAAGACGTGATCGGCAATCCGCTGGAGGCGATGTGACAACGTCTGGGTTGTTTCTGACCTTTGAAGGTATCGATGGGTCCGGAAAGTCATCGCAAGCACGCATGCTGGCCGAGCATCTGCGCGGCATGGGCTACGATGTCGTACTGACGCGCGAGCCCGGCGGGTCTGCGGGTGCAGAAGAAATCCGCAGCCTTGTTTTGGAAGGCGACCCGGACCGCTGGTCGGCCGAGACAGAGATCCTGTTGTTCACCGCAGCGCGCCGGGATCATCTGGAACGCACAATCGAACCTGCCCTGGCCGAGGGCAAAGTGGTGATCTGTGACCGCTTTGCCGACAGCACCCGCATGTACCAAGGCCTCTCTCGCGGCGATCTGCGGGGGGTGGTGGACCAACTCCACAGCCTGATGATCCGGCGGGAACCCGACCTGACTTTGCTGATCGACATGGACCCCGAAACCGGCCTGTCCCGCGCCAAGGGGCGACAGGGCACGGAAGAGCGGTTCGAGGACTTTGGCCTGGACCTGCAGCAACAGATGCGTGCAGGTTTTCTGGCCCTTGCGGATGAGTTTTCCGACCGTTTCCGCGTGGTTGATGGCAACCGGGACATGGACAGCGTAGCACGGGATGTGACAGATATCGTTCTGCAGGCTTTGCGGTAAACGATAGATGAGCGACGAAACCCCGACCCCGGATCAGGCCCCCGGTGCCCCGCACCCGCGCGAAACCCAGCACCTGTTTGGGCAGGACGCAGCGGAACAGGCTTTCCTGAGCGCTTTCAATTCCGAAAGGCTGCACCATGGCTGGCTCATCACAGGCCCGCGCGGCGTGGGAAAGGCAACGCTGGCTTGGCGGATCGCGCGGTTCCTACTGGCGACACCTCCGGCGGAGGAAGACGGGCTGTTCGGCGCCCCACCGCCGCCCGAAAGCCTTGAGATCGACCCAGAACACCCTGTCGCTCACCGAATTCTGGCTGGTGCTGAACCAGGACTCGCCGCGATCACCCGATCGCTTAACGATCAGGGCAGGCTGCGGAATGAGATCGTTGTGGACGATATCCGCAAGCTGGGCAAATTCTTCGGCCTGTCCTCGACCGATGGCGGCCGTCGGGTGGTGATCGTGGATTCTGCGGATGAGATGAACGTCAGCGCGGCAAATGCCCTGCTGAAGATGTTGGAAGAGCCGCCCGCCCGCACCACTCTGCTGCTGATCTCGCACCAGCCCTCGCGCCTTTTGCCCACGATCCGGTCCCGTTGCAGAACGTTGCGCCTGTCTCCGCTGGGGCCTGACGATATGCAATCCGCGCTGACGCAGTCTGGTGCGCAACTGCCTGAGAACAGTGACCATCTGGCCGCTTTGGCCTCTGGATCCGTGGGCGACGCAGTGCGTTTGATTAATCTCGGTGGGCTGGAAATCTACGCAGAACTAATCGCCATTCTGGGCACCCTGCCCCGCATGGACCGACAGCGCGCACTGGCGTTGGCCGAGGCCGCTGCCCAGCGCGGCGCAGCTGAACGGTTTGAGCTGTTGTTGACCCTGATCGACGTCGCCCTGTCCCGCCTAGCCCTGACCGGCGCAACCGGAAGCGCCCCTATGCCCGAGGCTGCCCCGAATGAGGCCGAAACGCTGACCCGCTTGTCGGCGACGCCCCATCAGGCCCGCAAATGGGCCGAGGTCGCCGCGGTGATCACAGCCCGTGCGCGCCACGGTCAGTCGGTGAACCTTGACCCTGCGGCTTTGGTCCTAGATACGGTATTCAAGATACAGGAAACCGCCGGTCAGAGCAGATGAGCAATACCCCCGAAATCACCGACAGCCATTGCCATCTGGACTTTCCCGATTTCGAAGGTCAGCTGGACCAGATCGTCGCCAGCGCCGCCGAAGCAGGCGTGACCCGCATGGTGACCATCTGCACGCGTCTGCGCAACGAACCCACAGTTCGCGCCATTGCAGAGGCCCATGCCCCCGTTTTCTACGCCGCGGGCACGCACCCGATGAGCGCAGCAGATGAGCCCATGGCGACGGTCGATGAGCTGATTGCTTTGTCGCGCCACCCCAAGTTTGTGGGCATCGGTGAGACCGGGCTGGACTATCACTATACCGCCGACAGCGCCGAGTTGCAGAAACAATCCCTGCGCATCCATATCGAAGCCGCCCAGCGGACTGGTCTGCCACTGATCATCCACGCCCGGGCCGCCGATGACGACATGGCCCGCATTCTGGCCGAAGAGCACCGTAACGCGCCCTATTCTTGCGTGATGCACTGCTTTTCTTCGACTGCCGAGCTGGCCAGGGCCGCTCTGGACCTGGGTTTTTATCTGTCTATGTCCGGTATCGCCGCCTTCCCCAAAAGCCAGGAATTGCGCGATATTTTTGCTAGTGCCCCGGTTGACCGCATCCTTGTCGAGACCGACGCGCCTTACCTTGCGCCGCCCCCATACCGCGGCAAGCGAAACGAGCCCGCATATACCGCGCACACGGCGCGCAAAGGGGCCGAGGTGTTCGGCATGGACTATGCCGATTTCGCTGCCCAGACACAGACCAATTTCGACCGGTTGTTTACCAAGGCCGCAACCTACAAGGCGGCTGCATGACCCAGTTGCGCTGCACTATTCTGGGCTGCGGATCTTCCGGCGGCGTCCCCCGGCTGGGCGGACACTGGGGGGACTGCGACCCCAAGAACCCGAGGAATATCCGGCGGCGCTGTTCGATGCTGGTGGAACGCGATGGCCCCGACGGCACTACATCGGTTCTGATCGACACTACGCCGGACATGCGCAGCCAGTTGCTGGACAGCGGAACCGGACGTCTGGATGGGGTGATCTACACCCACTCTCATGCAGACCACGTGCACGGCATCGACGATCTGCGCATGATCGTGTTCAACATGCGCGAACGGGTGCCGGTTTGGGCCGATGGCGATACTCAGAACGCCTTGCTGGGGCGGTTCGGCTATGCCTTTATCCAACCTGAAGGGTCGCCCTATCCACCGATCCTTGACCTGAAATCCATTGATGGTCCGTTTGAGGTTGACGGCCCCGGCGGTCCCATCTCCTTCCTGCCGTTCAAGGTCAACCACGGATCGATCGACTCGCTGGGTTTTAGGATGGGCAATCTCGCCTATTTGCCCGACGTCGCCGAAATCTATGATGACGCCTGGCCTGCGATGGAAGGACTGGATTGTCTGGTAATCGACGCGCTGCGCCGAACCCCGCATCCCACCCACGCGCATCTGGAAAAAACACTGGGTTGGATCGAACAACTGCAACCCAAACGCGCGGTTCTGACAAACATGCACATCGACCTGGACTATGCCACGGTCGAAGCAGAAACCGCTGACCACATTACCCCGGCCTATGACGGAATGGTGATCCACCAGGCGCTTTAAACCTCCACGCAACCGACACTAAGCTCACCCGCTCGCTGTCGGCCCGTTCCCAAAGTGGTGACATGCTCCAAAGCCTGATTGACGTCATTCTACCGGTTTTCCTTGTGATCGGAGCGGGTTACGCCTCGACCCGATTGGGGTATTTCAAGGAAATCCACATCGATGGGTTGATGAAGTTCACCCAAGGCTTCGCGATCCCATGTTTGCTGTTTCTGGCGATCTCGCATCTGGACCTGAGTGCCAGCTTCGACCCCCGGCTTCTGGCGAGTTTTTACACCGCCGCCGGCCTGTGTTTCACCGCCGGCCTGTTCGGCGCGCGGTTCATATTTGGCCGCGATTGGGAGGATTGCGTGGCCATCGGGTTCTGCTGCCTGTTCTCAAACTCGGTCCTGCTGGGCCTGCCGATCACTGAACGCGCCTATGGCCCGGACAACCTGACAGGGAACTACGCAATCATCGCCTTCCACTCGCCCTTTTGCTACGGCGTCGGTATCACGGTGATGGAAGTTATCCGAAACCGAGGCCATGGCGGACCACGCATGGTCAAATCCATCCTGTCGGCCATGTTCCGCAACGCGTTGATCCTGGGCATCGCACTTGGATTTATCGTGAACCTGTCGGGGCTTGGTGTGCCTGCAGTCGTGGACGAAGCCCTGGGCCTTATTACCCGTGCCGCGCTGCCGGGCGCCCTGTTTGCGCTTGGCGGCGTGCTTGTGAAATACAAGCCCGAGGGCGACCTGCGCACTATCGCGTTTGTCTGTATTGTCTCACTTATGCTGCACCCCAGCCTTGTCTGGCTATTCGGCTCATCCGTCGGCCTGCCCCAGGACTTGTTCCGCTCGGGTGTTTTGAATGCCGCAATGGCCCCCGGGTTCAACGCCTATATCTTTGCCAATATGTACGGACGGGCCAAGCGTGTCGCGGCGTCGTCCGTTTTGGTTGGAACCGGTGTTTCGATCCTGACTGTCTGGCTCTGGCTGACATTATTGGGATAGCTTTTTGTCCGACGGATTGACATTGCCACGTCGCGCAACACCTATCAAAAAAACCACAGGAACAAGCTGAATGCCGCACGCCCTCATTGTCGCCCATGGCCAACCGTCAAATCCCGAGCCTGCCGAGACTGCGCTGGCTGCATACGCCGCGGAAGTTGATGCATTTTGCGAAGGGGTCAGCGTGGTCTCTGCAACGCTGGCGGCGCCGGAGTGTCTTGAGGCGCGGCTGGATGGGCTTCCCGATGACACTGTAATTTATCCGCTTTTCATGGCCAAGGGATGGTTCGTGACCAGTGCCTTGCCAAAACGTTTAGGCGCACGGGCTGTTCAAATCCTTGATCCGCTGGGCGTCGACCCGGACTTGCCCGCCCTCGCCGCCGCTGCGCTGCAGGACACGTTGGCCCGGCACGATTGGGACGCGGCTGAAACCAACCTGGTGCTTGCTGCCCACGGATCAGGTCGCAGCCGCAATCCATCGGCCGTGGCGACCGCGTTTGCCTCAAACTTGTCGGAGCATGTGTCTTTCAGCTCTACCCGCGTTGGCTTTGTCGAAGAAGCGCCATCCATCGCCGAAGCTGCAAGCAACGCAGGTGATAAAGCCCTGTGCCTTCCGTTCTTTGCCTGTACTGGTGGCCATGTCCTGGAGGATGTCCCTCAAGAGCTTGAGAGCGCTAAATTCAAAGGGCACGTCATGCCGGTTGTCGGAGACCTGCCCCAGATCAAACGCCACATTGCTCGAACCCTCAGCAAAGCGTTTTTCTGAAACACGCCTGTTGCGATTACTGAGAGCTGGCGGTCCTGAACCCGGCCTCCACGAGTGCCGAGTACAAGCAATGACGAGAGCGCCCCTGACGCTTCGCCTCATACAGCGCTTGATCCGCGGCGTTTAGCAGCTCTGCCGCATCCGGAGTTTTGAATTGCGTGGACAAGGCCGTGCCGACACTGGCCGAGATTTGGCACGGTGTCCCCTGAAACATCATGGGTTGCCGCAACCGATTGATCAGGCGCACAGCGATGTCGGACAGGACAACTTCGTCCACAAGGCCCTTGAAAATGATGACAAATTCATCACCGCCAATGCGGGCGACAGTTTCGTCGTTCCGCGTCTCCTCCTCCATGATGCGAGCGGCCTGTTGCAGCACGAAATCCCCTGCTGCATGGCCCAAACGGTCATTGACGCTTTTGAAGAAATCCAGATCCAGATGCATCATTGCAAAGGCGGAACCGCTTGAGATCAGGTAACCGAGAACCATGTCCATTGCCCGGCGGTTCTTTAGCCCCGTCAGCATGTCGGTGACCGCCTGTTCTTCGGCTGCCAGCATGGCGCCCTGCAATCGCAGGTTCAACGAACGCGATGCCTCCATCGCGGCCGACTTTGCCTCAACCAGGTAAAGCAGTTCGATAGCGAGATCCGTTCCCGAGAAGTCCGCGCTGGTCAGAGCGTAATCCCGCACCGCGTCCAGAATCGAAATCCCGAAAGACAGGTTAATGATGGCCCCATCGCCGTCGGGCAACGGCGCGATGAGCCCCTTCAGTGCGGTCCGGGGTTCGTCGTGAAACCTCAGATGCACTTTCCCCCCGGCCAGCGACAACAATGCTGGAATGGTGGTTACCGTTCGGGGCCGAACCAATTCAAAAATATCCAGGAACGCCCGACCTTTCATAGGCTCATCGGGCCGTAGTTTTTGCACTGTCGGTCCGGCGTTTACGATATTACCTGCGCTATCCACCATCACGAACATGGGGCACAAGGTTTCCAAAAGCGTCGACAGGTCTGCGGTATCCATCATGCCCCTCGCGCCCCAAGATCAAAATGCCGTCCTTCGGCGAACGCACTCTCGACCAGAACAATGGTGATCACTTCCACATCCCCCTGATGCCCCTCATGCGACAGCATAGCTAAAGCACCATAGTCATCGGCCACCGCCCGCAGCACACCCACCATCACGCTGGCATAACCCGGCAGGCCCGGATAGCAGTGCAATTGGTATTCCGCCGGAGACACCTCGCGCAGTTCCAGTACCGGCAAACGCAAGTCCGAAACCGCTAGCCTGGCGCGGTCCGACAAATCATCGAGGGAATGCAGAAACTCGACATATGTCACGCCTCCAAACCGCAACAGGCGCCGTAAACCTTCCATGTTGGGGTGCGAGACGAGATAAGTCCCTAGATCCTCAAGTATCTCGGACTGAGGACGATTGAGGTCCGCCGACAGCGCATCCAGAACGCGCGTGGTCATCGAATCCTCATAGATCAGCATCGCCTCAAACTCGGTAAATCCCAGACCAGCTGACTCAGTTACACGCAGCCAGCAGGATTGCCCGTAGGTCGCGCAGACAAAGGACTGAATCGCCCGATTGATCAGACCATGCATAGGATGCCCCAGATTGGTTTACACCCCAATCTGCTCAGACAAACCTTAACAAATAGCCAAGGAGCGCTCTCAAATTCCGACAATACAACCGAGTGTCAGTCTGGAAGCCTTTGCATTTTCACTAAAAATCCGTCGGCGCTCCGCCCTCAGCCTTACGGCGGGCGACAAAATCGGCCAGTTCGTCGCGGATACCGTCATCCATCGGCGGAGCCTCAAAACTAGTGACAATCTCTTTGAACATGTGGTGGGCGCGTTCTGCCGTCCAGATACCGCCCGCCACGTCCCAACCTTCGTAGTTTTTCCAGTCGCTCAGGAACGGCTGATAAAACGCCGTGGTATAGCGATCCTGCGTGTGCTGAATGCCGAAGAAATGGCCATCGTTCCCAACGGATTTGATCGCGTCCAGCGCGATTTCATCCGGGCCGGTCGCCGTGATCTCGGGCTGCATGTACCGCTGGATTTGCTGCAGAATTTCGCAATCCATAATGAATTTCTCAGGGCTGGCGATCAGACCACCTTCCAGCCAACCGGCAGCGTGGTACACCATATTTGTACCCGACTGCACCGCCGCCCAAAGCGAATTGGACGTCTCCCATATCGACTGTCCGTCCGGCACGTTTGCCGCACAAACACCTGACGAACGCATCGGAAGGCCATAGTAGCGCGCCATTTGGCCGGTCATTTGAGTTGAGCGCATATACTCGGGGGTTCCAAAGGCAGGCGCGCCGGATTTCATGTCAACGTTGGACGTGAACGTCCCAATAACGCAGGGAATTCCGGGCCGGACGTATTGGAACAGGGCAATCGCGCACAAGGCCTCGGCCAGCGATTGCGCCACCGCCCCGGCCATAGTCACGGGTGCCATTGCCCCCGCCAGCGTGAACGGTGTCACGACAATCGCCTGACCACGCCGCGCAAGGCGCAGGCACCCGTCGATCATCGGGTGGTCGTGCTTTAGCGGCGAGGTCGAGTTGATGTTGGTGTACATGCGCGGAGTCGCTTCGAACTCCTCATGGCTCAGGCCACCGGCGATCCGCACCATCTCCATCACGTCTTCAACGCGCTCTTTGCCCAGCGAATAAGCATGCATGGCCTTATCGGTCAGCGTCAGCTTGTCATAGAGCACATCCAGATGCCGGACGCTGGCATGAATGTCGACCGGCTCGACCGGGTAGCCGCCCGCGAAATGGATGCAGTTAAAGTACTGCGTCAGTTTCAGCAGGTTCCGGCACATCTCACGGTTCCCCGCGACCTTGGTGCCGATTTCAAGATCCCAATAATTCGGTGGGGACGACACGTTGCCGAACAGCAGTGTTTTGCCCCCCACCTCAATTGTCTTGTCCGGGTTGCGCGGCGTGATGGTAAAGCTGGAGGGCGCTTTGCCGATCATCTCCATCACAAAATCGCGGCCCATCCGGACGTTGTCGCCGGAGATGGTGCAGCCCGCTTCTTTCAAGATGCCGATGGCTTCTTCGTTGTAAAACTCGATACCGATCTCTTCGAGGATGCGCATGGCCCCTTCGTGGATCGCTTCGATCCCGGCCTGATCCAGAGGTTCCGTGGGTTTGTCGATATTGATCGGCGGGTTCCACGGCATCTGGTCGATCACCGCACTGCCTCTGCGGGCAGCCGCACCGGCCCGTCCCCCACCGCGACGTTTGCGTGTCTGTGTGTCAGCCATAGGAACCCTCCGGAACTTGCTTTTTACAAGCAAGCCCCGAAGTCAGAAAGATCGCCGCTCTATCTGCGACAAGGTTTGTCGGTTTTTTATTCCGGACCGTCGAAATCGGTCCTAAGCGGATCAGTTAGCGTCCAGCCAGGCGGGGATATGGCCAATATCCGGCAGCACTGCATCCGCCATCGGCGCCAAAGCCTCGGCCGGAGCCAAGCCGGTCAAAACTCCGATTGTCGTCATACCCGCCGCGCGGCCCGCTTGCAGATCATGTAGACTGTCGCCCACCATCGCCACGCGCGAGGGATCGACGCCGACATGCGAAGCAAACGCGATCAACTGGCCCGGTCCGGGTTTGAACCCATGCCCGCTGTCATACCCGGCGACAAAATCAAAGTGGTCGCGGATGCCCACCGACGCGAGGTGCTGCAGAGCGGCCACCTCTCCGTCATTTGTGGCAACCCCAAGTTTGAGCCCGGCTTTTCGCAGGCCGTCCAGAAAGGGGATCAGTGGTACAGCCGGAGCTTGCGGAGCAGTGGCTGATTCCGTGATCAGGACATCAGTCAACTCATCACGTGCCATGTCGGGGAAGTGTGGGATCAAGGCTTCGGTGATTTCGTCGACCGTGCCTGCAATGACAACGCTGTCGCGTGAGTATTCCTCGGTCACCGGATCAAAACCGATAGCTTGGCCAAGAACAGCGACGCGTTCGGGATCACCACCCGACAGTTTCTCGAGCACGGAGCGACCAAAACTGCCCCATGTGTTCGCAAAATCAAACAGTGTTCCGTCCTTGTCGAACAAGATCGCGTCGATGGGCATCATATGCTCCTGTCAGTGGGTTTTCTTATGTCCAATGTACGTCACTGCCACCGGACAAAACCGCCCGCGCCTGACCCGGCAGATCATAGGGCACGGAATTGGCGTCACAAAAGGCGATCACCCACGAATCGTCAAGCATCAAGAACTCAAGAACCGAACTCAGAAACTCGGTCTCACTGGCGCGTGCGCGCAGATCATCGGCGGATGCTCCGGTCGAGCCCAGAAAGATCGGAAGCAGTTCATCATTTCCGACCAACCAACCAAGGACATTCAAGGCAAGCGTTTCGGCAGATTGGGCGGTGATCGGCATAAAGCGGCCTCGGACATGCGCTTGGAAAGGGTTTGTTAACCAGACTCATAAACACTTTGGCAACGCATGCAATCAACGGTGACTGATATGTCCGTGCAGGGAACTATCCTTGTCCTCGTCGGGACTTCGACCAATCGCATAATGCTGAAGGTTCAGCTGACGGCGGCGTGGTATCACGTCGTTCAGGGCGACCGCCTGCATGGTCTGGCCGGACTGTTGCGTCGCACGCGACCTGATCTGATTCTGGCCGCCCAGACATTGCCCGACGGCACCGCTGCGGACGTCAAACGGATGGTGATGGCCGACCCTGATATGGTCGATGTTCCTGTTGTTGCGATTGCTCCGCAAAATGACAAGACGGCGCGCCTGAACGCTCTGGCCGATGGGCTGGATGACGTACTGGCCCGCCCTTTCAAGGACACCCTGCTGCTGGCCCGCGTGCGCAGCCTGTTGCGGTCTCGCGCCGAAACGCAGGAATTAAAGCTTGGAAGCGGGTCGCAGCCCATCGGATTTGCCGAGCCTGCCGCCGCGCTGATCTCGCCCCCTAGGTCAGCCCGAGTCGCCATTCTGGCGCAAACAGCACGCACCGGTGCGCTGTGGATGAATGCGCTGTCGGGGAGGCTGCACCATAGCCTTTCGACACATGCGTCATCCAATCTACAAGCCCTGTTGTCAGGCCCAGTTGCGGACGCAATCGTGGTCGAAGTTGGCAAAGCCACAGTGGGGTTGAGCACGCTGGCCGATCTGAAGTCGCGCGGGGCAACGCGGAACACGGTCTTGATTGCAGTGGTGAACGAAAACGACACGTCCCTCGCATCCGAAGCGCTGGACCGTGGGGCAGACGCCGTCTGTATAGGCGGGTTCTGCGTCGAAGAGGTCTTGTTGCGTCTGGAAAACCAGATCGCACGGAAAGCCCGCACAGATCAGATGCGCGCGACATTGCGTCTAGGGATCGAAGAATGCTGGATCGATCCGCTGACCGGGCTGCATAACCGGCGCTATGCCATGCAGGCTATGGATCAGATGGCCAGAAAGCCTTCACGCAATGGCCGCGGTTTCGTGGTTATGCTGGCCGACCTGGACCATTTCAAAGCCATCAACGACCGCTTTGGACATGTGAGTGGGGATCAGGTTCTTACCGAAGCTGCAAAGCGTATGGAGCACACGGTCGGATCCGGGGGGTTCGTCGCCCGCATCGGGGGTGAAGAGTTCATGATCGGCCTACCCAACAGCTCTGGCGACGAAGCGATGGATCTGGCCAAAACCTTGCGTGATTGCATCAGTAAAACGCCGTTTACATTGGCGGACACCGAAACCCCGGTTCCAGTGACCATCAGTATTGGCATGACGTCACCAAACCCGCCCCTTCCCCAAAGCGAACCGCTGGAGCGATTGATCAAGTCTGCCGACAGTGCGCTTTATGCCGCGAAGAAGGCCGGGCGAAATCAAGTCAGGGTCAGGCAGACCGCCGCCTGATCCACTTAGTCCTTTTTCTTGTGGCCGCGCGGGCCGTGTTTGACGACCTCTTCCAACCGATCGGCATACACCAGACGCTCTTCAGCGCTCATGGCGACAACCCGGGCCAGCCACTCTTGCTGCAGAGCTTCCTGCAGGTCCGCCATGGATTGCGCCTGCTGGTCCAAAAGCACCTGAACCGCCGCAGGGTCGAATGGTTCCGCCCGCAACGCCGCGCTGAGAACAACAAAGTCCTGAGATCGGGTCTTGGCCCCTTTTCTATGACGATCAAAAAGCTCACCCCGCATGGCTTTGCGCTCGTCCTTGGGCAGCGCCCGATAGAGTGCCGAACCAAAACCCGGCGGAGATTTCGCTTGATCGCCCCCTTTGACACGCAAGACGGTGCCAAGCGCGACGCCGACAATCAAAAGGTTCAGCGCCAGGGAAACGATCAACAGCACCGACATCCAGCGGTTTTTGGGTTTGGGGCTATCGCTCATTCGGCGTCCTCCAGAAAACTCGTATCAAGGCTCAGGTCCGCGACCACAAAGCTGGTCTCTTGCGGATACAGGATCGTTGCCGGGTCGGGCAAAAACCCGGGCGCGGAAAAGCCGATCCAGACCCCGGCCACACTCGCGGCGGCCAATCCGCTCATGCCTTGCCAGCCCCCGAGACCGGTCAGAATACGCCTCCACGGCGGGGCCGCTTTTGCTGGCTTGGGATTCAACCGGGCCAGCCGCACGGCCTCTGCATCGGTCAGAATGCGCACGGCCAGGTCATCGGGCAGGTCCTGACGGTCCTGCCGCGCCTGGGCGAACAACAGATCCAGATTGTCTTTGTCGTCAGTCATCGTCATACCCCAGTTCATCACGTCGTCCGGCCAATATCGCCGTCAGAGACCGTTTTCCTCGTGCCGTCAGGCTTTCCACAGCTTCGACCGAAATGCCCATAATCCCAGCGATCTCCGGGTTGGGCAATTCCTCTATATGCCGCAAAACAACGGCTTGTCTTTGACGATCCGGCAGCTGTGACAGAGCCATTTGCAACGCATCCTTGCGGGCGGCGTCCTGCAAACGATCCGTTGCGCTGGCTTCTTCATCTTCGGGCTCTGGCACGTCCGCCAACCTGTCCGGCGTCTTCTTCCGGCGCAGATCAACGCAAAGGTTCAGCGTCACACGATAGAGCCACGTCGACACCTTGGCCTGGCCCGGCGCCCAATCGGGGGCCATCTGCCATAAGCGCATCATCGCCTCTTGCGTAACATCCTCGGCCTCGGCCCGGTTGCCTAGAAACCGCAGCGCGACCGACAAGCTGCGCGGAGCAAGTCGGTCCGTGAGGACGCGCGCCGCGGCAGCATCGCCGTCGGCAAACTGCTGCAGCAACGCATCGTCGCCCAGTTCGTCCGCGACGCAAGGTGCGCCGCGAACGTCGTGTGGAGCAGAGGTCAGGTCCTCCATCCCGCATCAGCTGTCGTCAGAGTCCGCATTGCCACGTTTCTTGTGGCGCTTGCCCATTCTGTCTTTGGCATCGGCAAATTCCTGTTCCGAAATCGCACCGTCGTCATTTGCGTCGATACGGTCAAACATCTTGTCAGCCCGACGCGGCTTGGGCAACTCATCCTCGCTCAGAAAACCATCCTGGTTGGCGTCGTGGCGTTCAAACATCTTCGTGACGCGGTCGTTGGCCCTCTTTTGGCCCGCTGCCTGCATCTCTTCGACACTCAACTGACCGTCGCCGTCGGTGTCAGCATTGGTGAAACGCTGATTCCGATGAGCCTGCATTTCTTCCTTCGTCACCTGCCCATCGCCATTGGCGTCGAGCTGTTCAAAGGTCACAGATTCGCGATCTTTACCGCCTGCGGCCAAAACGGAAGTGCCGGTGATTGCCATGGCTGACACCACGATTGCCGGAATGAACTTGGCGCTTTTCATAACGTTTTCCCTTGTTTTCGCGGCACCATTGCCGCTGCTTACATAGGTTCAAACGCTGCCGGGATCGTTTTCCGTCGCTAAAGTTCGAATCTTTTTCGAAACCGCCCGGCGATGCAAAGCGACGCACCCCCCTTTCCCCAAGCTTCAAACACGCGCTATATCGTCTGCATTGAAACGCGCGAGTATCAAGATGACAGATCAGACGATCGAAACCACCAACGTGGATGAGCGCCCGACAAAGGCTGCAATGATCAAAGGGTTCTGCGGTCGCTGCCCAAATTGTGGCGAGGGCAAGCTGTTACACAGCTATCTCAAAGTGAACGACGAATGCTCGAATTGCGGGCAAGAACTGTTCCACCATCGTGCGGATGACGGCCCTGCCTATCTGACGATCCTGCTGGTCGGTCACTTGCTGGCACCCGCCTTGCATGTCTCTTACGTCCATTGGCGGCCCGAGCCGCTGACGATGTTCCTGATCTTCGCGATCGGCTGTACCGCTCTATCGCTGTTCTTGTTGCCCCGATTGAAAGGCGCTGTTGTCGCCTATCAGTGGGCGCGCCGCATGCACGGCTTTGGCCAGCCCAAGTGATCCGGAAACGCGGGTCGCGCAACGGATGACGGTCGACAAAACAGCCATACGCAACGCTGCAACGGTCATCGTATTGCGGGACCGTCTGACCAATCCTTCAATCCTGATGGGACAACGCGGCGCAAAGGCCGCGTTCATGCCGAATAAATTCGTCTTCCCGGGCGGTGCCGTCGACGCATCCGACGCAGATGTCACGCTGGCCACGGATCTCCCCGCCATTTGCCGCGAACGTCTGGCCGAGCGATCCGAGGCCGGTTTGCAAGACGCCCTGGCTGCAGCCGCAATTCGTGAGCTTTGGGAAGAAACCGGATTGATCCTGGGCCAGCCCGACCACTGGGCAGACCCGGTGAGTGAGGATTGGGCGGGATTTGCGCAGATGGGATACCGCCCGTCAGCGCAAGCACTTCAGTTCGTCTTTCGGGCCGTAACCCCACCCGGGCGACCCCGTCGGTTCGATGCAAGGTTCTTCCTGGTGGACGCGAGCGCAATCCAAGGTGATCTGGACGATTTCAGCCACGCCTCAGACGAGCTATCGCATCTGCAATGGGTTCCGCTGGAACGGGCGCGCGAGTTTGACCTGCCGTTCATTACCGAAGTCGTCCTGGCCGAGATTGCGGCGCGGGCCACAGACCCCAAGCCACCAGAAACCGTCCCGTTCTTTTTGAACAACGAGGAAGAAAACCTATTCCTCAAGCTGCGCGGTTATTCAATGCCCGACGCGGACTGAGGGCGCGGGGCCCTCAGCCGGTCTTACTTCATACGGCTGATCACCGTGGTGACTTCGGGCTTTTTGCCAATTTCTGTTCTGGCCGTTTGGCGCACGATCCGGCGCATGGCCTCTTCCAGCTTGTCATCGTCGCGCAAGGTCTTGGCATCGGCACGCATAAGGAACTGGTTCAGGTCTTCTTCCAAAACCTCAACCAGTGAGGCGCGAGATGATCCGAGCTCGGGCAAACCCATCGTGTCGCACCACGGCTCGCCCAGTGGCTCGTCTTCTTCGTCCAGAATGACGGTCACAGTGACATGCCCGTTCAGCGCCATGCGAATGCGGTCACGAACGACACCGTCCAGCGCGCCGATCTTGACTGTTCCGTCCAGATAAGTCCGCCCGGTTTCGACATAGTCTACGACATGCGGTGCATTGCCGGTCAGATCCACCATCGTACCGTTCACCGCCAGAATACCCGTGCGGCCATTAGCTTCGGCCAGTTTGGCGTGTTCCCGCAAATGGCGGTGCTCGCCATGCATCGGGATGACCATCTGAGGATCGATCAGCGCATGTACCTTCTCAAGGTCGGGACGGTTGGCGTGGCCCGAAACGTGATACAGGCCCGAGCTGTCATCCACCACGTCCACGCCCTTTTCACTGAGCTGGTTCATGATAAAGATCACGCCCCTCTCATTGCCGGGAATGGTCTTGGATGAGAACAGGAACAGGTCGCCCTCTTTCAATTCGATCCCACGATACTTGCCTCGCGCAAGCTGAGCGCTGGCGGCGCGGCGTTCCCCCTGACTGCCGGTCACGATCAGCATCAGGTTCTGACGCGGCAGATCCACCGCCTCTTCGGCGCTGATCACTTTGGGAAAACTCGACAGGATGCCGGTTTCGGTTGCGGCTTCGATCATTCGACGCATCGCCCGACCCAGCAGCACAACCGAGCGCCCTGCCCGTTCGCCCGCCTCGGCCAGCGTTTTGACCCGCGCGACGTTCGACGCAAAGGTAGTCGCCACGACCATACCATTGGCCTCTTCGACCAGCTTGGTGATCTCGGGGCCAACTTCGGATTCCGAGCGCCCCGCATGCGGAGAAAACACATTCGTACTGTCACACACCAACGCTTTGACGCCGGGCTTGGCAACCTCGGCCCACAGGTCGGGATCAAACGGCTCACCTACGACCGGGTTAGTATCCAGCTTAAAGTCGCCAGAGTGCACGATCCGCCCTTCCGGCGTGTCGATGACAAGGGCTGCGCTTTCCGGGATCGAATGCGAAACCGGTAGGAAGCCTATTGTGAACGGACCGGCGGAAACCTGTTCCGGCCAAGCGGAAACGGTGCGAACCGCATCCTCGGGGTGGCCATGTTCCTCCATCTTGCGGCGCGCGATATTGGCGGTGAAGGCGCGGGCATAAACGGGCGCACCCAGCGCCTCGTAACAATGTGCCACGGCGCCGACGTGATCCTCGTGCGCATGGGTGATGAACACGGCCTCTAACTGGTCAGCACGTTCTTTTAGCCACGTGATATCCGCATAGATCAGGTCCACACCTGGGGTCGTGTCCATATCCGGGAAAGTTACGCCCAAATCCACCAGGATCAGCCTTTCCTGTCCGGGCTTGCCATAGCCGTAGACATAGGCGTTCATGCCAATTTCACCGGCCCCGCCCAATGGCAGGTAAATCAGTCGTTCACTGCTCATTTCGAGCCATTATCCTTGTTATAGCGATGAATCACGGTCAGGCCGTGCATCGTCAGATCATCTTCGATTGCGTCGAAACCCACGTCGGCCTGATCGAACAAAGGTGCCAACCCTCCGGTTCCAACGACTTTCATCGGCATTCCGTATTCGGTCTTGATCCGGGAAATCAGCCCCTCGATCAATCCGGAATAGCCCCAATACACGCCCGATTGGATACAGCCAACCGTATTCGTACCAATCACTTTTTCCGGGCGTGTGATATCAATATGCGGCAATGCAGCCGCCCCCTGGTGCAACGCCTCAAGGCTGAGGTTCACGCCCGGAGCGATGATGCCGCCGACATAGGCCCCATCCGCCGCGACCACGTCAAAGTTTGTTGCCGTGCCAAAATCGACCACAACGACGTTGCCACCGTGGCGGTCAAATGCCGCGGCCGCGTTTGCCAGTCGGTCAGGGCCCGGCACCGTACCCTCATCCACACGGGGATTCATCGGCAGCAGACATTCGGGCTTGCCCACAACAAGCGGACGACAACCAAAGAAGCGATCCGCAAAGACCCGCAGGTTGAACACCACGCGTGGCACGGTCGAGGCGATGATGACATCCGTGATTTCGGCCTCAATCCCGTAGTGCTTCACCAGTGTCGAGTACCAGGTGAAATAGGCATCGGCCGTGCGCGCATGGTGGGTCGAGGTGCGCAGAGTGCACAAGAACGTCTCACCATCCCAAATCGAGAATACGGTGTTCGTGTTGCCGCAATCGATAGCCAGAAGCATCCGGGCCCCTTTCAGAAAAACACATCCGCCGCCGGAATGCTGACCCGGCCTTTGGCGGTGTTTAGGACAAGGTTGCCCCCTGCGTCCACTGTTTCGAAGGTCCCAACCGTTTCCGACGCTGCGGTCCGGGCGGTGATGACCTCACCCAATCGCGCCGCGCGGGCCAACCAGGCGGTTCGGATCGGTTCAAACCCGTAGGTGACGAACTGAGTCTCATATCGGGCGTAGGCTACGGCCAGTTCGGTCAGGAAGTCCTCGGGCGTGACATGGGCTCCTGTTTCGGAGAGAAGCGAGACGGGGCGAACCGCGCAAGCCTCGACCGCATCTGCGCCGGGTGCCTCAGACAGGTTCACGCCGATCCCTATGGACAGGTGTGAAACACCGCGTCCTTGCCCTGTGCTTTCCAGCAGAATCCCAGCCAGTTTACCCCCATTCAGCAACACATCGTTGGGCCACTTTAATGACAACCCCGCCGCCCTGCCCGTTACTGCAACACAGGCGTCGAACAAAGCCAGAGCGGCGACAAAGCTGCGCAGCGCTGCCTGTTCCGGGTTCCCTTGCGGTCGCAGCAACAGAGTGGCTGCCAGATTGCCTTTCGGGTTTGCCCACGCACGCCCCCGGCGTCCACGCGCGGCGGTCTGGTGATGAGCCATGATCCACACTGGGCCCGGCGTCGTCGGCGCGATGCGAGCAGCCTCGTTCAGAGTGCTGTCGACCTCTTGCAGAACATGCAGTCCGTATCCCTGCGGCCAGCCCATCATGTCAAAAAGGCCCGGCCGACTGACCGAGCCCCCTGTTTTTGCCCACTGTCCATATCAATTGACAAGTGTTGCCGCCGCTGCAGCTGCTGCGCCTTCTACGCCAAACTGATAGAACACACCGACCAACATCAACGCAGCCGACCCCATGAGGGCGACCCAAAGAACCGGAGAGGGGCTTGTTTCGATGGGGTCTTCGTTCTCGGCGCCGAAATACATGTAGAACACGATCCGCAGGTAATAGAACGCACCAATCACCGAGGCGATGGCGGACACGATCACCAAACCGGTCAGCCCAGCAGCGACACCCGCCTGCCAGACGCCAAACTTGGCAAAGAACCCGAGCATCGGCGGCACGCCCGCAAGGCTGAACATCAGGATCAGAACCGCCAGTGCCTTGCCCGGTTCCCGCTTGGAATACTGGCGCAGCGCGTCAATGTCTGTGACGGGCTTGCCGTCACGCTCCATCATCAGGATGAAGGCAAAGGTGCCGATGTTCATCGTGACGTAGATCGCCAGATACATCAGCATTGCCTTGATGCCCAACTCGGTCCCGGCGGCCAGGCCGATCAGTGCATAGCCCATATGCGCGATCGAAGAAAACGCCATCAGTCGTTTGATATCGCGCTGACCAATTGCCGCGACCGCGCCCAGCAGCATCGACAGGACCGAGAGCAAAACGATCACCTGCTGCCAGTCCTTTACAACACCGCCAAACGCATCGTGCATCAGACGCGCGAACAGGGCCATTGCCGCTACTTTCGGAGCGGTAGCAAAGAACGCGGTGATCGGGGTGGGCGAGCCCTCGTACACATCCGGCGTCCACATATGGAACGGCACAGCCGAAACTTTGAAAGCCAGACCCGAGATCAGGAAGACCAGACCGAACAGCAGGCCCACCGAGATTTCGCCGTCCTGCACGGTCGCGATGATGCCCGAGAACAGCGTTGTGCCGGTAAAGCCATAGACTAGTGACGCGCCATACAGCAGCAGGCCCGAGCTGAGCGCGCCCAGAACAAAGTACTTGAGACCGGCCTCGGTCGATTTCGCACTGTCCCGACGCAGGGCGGCGACAACATAGAGGGACAGCGACTGCAGCTCGAGCCCCATGTACAGCGACATCAGATCGCCCGCGCTGACCATCATCATCATGCCAACAGCGGCCAATGCCACCAGCAACGGATACTCAAAGCGCAGCAGGTCGCGGCGGGCCATGTAATCCTGGCTCATCACCAGAACCGCAGCCGCAGACAATAGGATCGCCACTTTCGAGAAGCGCGCGAACCCGTCGTCGATGAACATTCCATTGAACGCGACGTTGGTGCCATCACCGTTGGTGGCAATCCAGATCGCCAGCAGTGCCATCAAGCCTGCAGTCGTCCAGACCAGTACAGGTGCCAGCCCGTCTTTCGTTGTGTAGACAGCCCCCAGCAGCGCCGCCATCGCATATACGGCCAGAACGATTTCCGGCAGGATTATTATCAGATCAGCCTGGATCATGTCTCCAAAGCCTCCTTAATGCGAAGCGGCTGACTGGGTCGCGGCCTCGGCCGCGGCCAGAGCCGTGTCATAGTTCGAAATCAGCGCGGCAGTCGACTGACCGATTACATCGGTCACCAGCGACGGGTAGACACCCAGCAGGATGGTCATCACGATGAGCGGCGCAAAGATCAGCCGCTCACGTGAGCTCATGTCCGTCATCGCCTTCAGGCTTTCTTTGATCAGGTCACCGAAAACGACCCGTCGATACAGCCAAAGCGCATAACCAGCAGAGAAGATCACACCGGTTGCGGCCACAGCCGTCACCCATGTGTTGACCTGGAAGGCACCCATCAGGGTCAGGAACTCTCCGATGAACCCAGACGTACCCGGCAGGCCAACATTAGCCATAGTGAACAGCATGAAGACCAGCGCATAGGCGGGCATGCGGATCACCAGACCACCGTAGGCATCGATCTCGCGCGTGTGCATCCGGTCATAGATCACGCCAACACACAGGAAGAGGGCGGCAGAGATAAAGCCGTGGCTGATCATCTGGAAGATCGCGCCGTCAATGCCCTGCTGGTTCGCCGCGAAGATACCCATGGTCACAAAGCCCATATGCGCGACCGAGGAATAGGCGATCAGTTTTTTCATGTCCTCCTGCACCAGCGCGACCAGCGAGGTGTAGACCACGGCAATCGCCGACATCCATAGCACCACATCGGTCATCACTGCCGAGCCCACTGGGAACATCGGCAGGCTGAACCGCAGGAAGCCGTAGCCGCCCATCTTAAGCAGGATCGCGGCCAGCACGACTGAGCCCGCCGTCGGGGCCTGGACGTGCGCGTCCGGCAGCCATGTATGAACCGGCCACATCGGCATCTTCACCGCGAAAGAGGCAAAGAACGCCAGGAACATCAGCGTCTGCATACCGCCGACGACATAGACGCCCAGAACGCTAAACCCTTCGGAGGCGAAGTGATGGCTCATAAGCGCTTCGATATCTGTGGTGCCTGCATCGGCATACATCGCAACCATCGCCACCAGCATCAGCACCGAGCCGAGGAAAGTGTAGAGGAAGAATTTGAAGCTGGCGTAGATGCGATCCTTGCCGCCCCAGATGCCGATGATCAGGAACATCGGGATCAGGCCCGCCTCGAAGAACAGGTAAAACAGCACCAGATCCAGCGCCATGAACACGCCCAGCATCAGCGTTTCCAACAGCAGGAAGGCGATCATGTATTCCTTGACGCGGTCCGTCACCTGCCAGCTGGCCAGTATGGTCAGCGGCATGATGAAAGTGGTCAGCAGCACGAACAAAACGCTGATGCCGTCGACGCCCATCTTGTATTTCAGGCCAAGCAACCACTCACCCTCTTCCACCATCTGGAAGCCGGTGTTTGAAGGATCAAAGCCTGTATAGATGCCGATTGAAACCAGGAAAGTCACAGTCGTCGCCACAAGCGCGACCCATTTTGCATTGCGTTGCGCAGCGGCGTCCTCACCATGAAGGAACAGCGCCAGAATGCCGGCCGCGACTGCGGGGATGAAGGTGACGATGGAGAGGATATTATCCATTATTGTGCGCCTCCGCCGATCGACATCCAGGTGACAAGGGCAGCGATGCCCAGAACCATCCAGAAGGCGTAAGTAAAGATGTAACCGGTCTGCGCCTTGCCTGCGAGGCGGGTGAAGAAGGGCACGACGCCCATTGCAATGCCATTCAGGAAACCGTCAATCGTGTTTCCGTCACCGCGTTTCCACAGCAAGCGACCGAGCGCCAGAGTGGGTTTCACGAAGATCACGTCGTAAATCTCGTCGAAGTACCACTTGTTCTTGAGGAACAGGTACAGCGGGCGCTGGTTTTCGGCCAACCGCGCAGGCAGCGAGGTATTCACGATGTAGAACCAATAGGCGACGACAAAACCCAGCACCATGGCCACGAAGGGCGAGAACTTGACCCATTTCGGAACCGCGTGGGCATCGTCAAGAACCGTGTTGTCTGGAGCGATGTACAGCGCCCCCTCCCCCGGTTCGCCAACAAAGCTGTAGTGGTGCTTGCCACCAAGCTTGTCATCGCTCGCATGCGCCTCGTCCCCGTGGGGCTCGTCGGCATGTGCCGCATCGCCTTGATCTTTCGCCTCGCCATGCTCGGACGCTTCGGCAACAGGAATGCCGTAGAATTTGCCGACCTGATCGACGTGGCCGAAGAAGTTGTTGAACCAGATCATACCGGCAAACACCGCGCCCAGCGACAGGACGCCCAGCGGCACCAACATGACCATCGGGCTTTCATGCGCATGGTCATGTGTGTGTTTGTCCCCGCGGGGTGTTCCGTAAAACGTCAGGAAAATCAGACGCCAGCTGTAGAACGAGGTGAAAACCGCAGCGATTACCAGCATCCAGAACCCGTAGGACGCCCCGGCCGCGTAAGAGCTTTCGATGATCGCGTCTTTCGACAGGAACCCGGCAAAACCGATGGGCGTTCCGAACAGCGTCACGATAAAGCTGGGGATACCAACACCGGTAATGGCCAGTGTTCCGATCATCATCGCCCAGAACGTATAAGGGATCTTTTTGCGCAGACCGCCGTATTCGGTCATCTCCTGCTCGTGATGCATTGCGTGGATCACGGAGCCCGCACCAAGGAACAGCAGGGCCTTGAAGAAGGCGTGTGTGAACAGGTGGAACATGGCCGCCGAGTACATGCCAACACCCGCAGCGACGAACATGTAGCCCAGCTGCGAACAGGTCGAATACGCGATGACGCGTTTGATATCCGTCTGTACCAGACCCACAGTCGCAGCGAAGAAGGCTGTCGTCGCCCCCAGAGCCGTGACGAAACCGGTCGCGCCTGGCGCGAACTCCATCAGCGGCGACATGCGGCAAACCAGGAAGACACCGGCGGTCACCATGGTTGCGGCGTGGATCAGCGCCGACACAGGTGTCGGGCCTTCCATCGCGTCCGGCAGCCAGGTGTGCAGGATCAATTGCGCCGACTTGCCCATCGCGCCGATGAACAGCAGGACACAGATCACCTCAACCGCGTTCCATTCCCCCCAGAGGAAAGACAGTTGCATCTGCGACAGGTCCGAAGCCGACGCGAAGATGTCCGAAAAGTTGATGCTGTCGGTCAGGAAGAAGATCGCGAAAATACCCAGTGCAAAGCCGAAATCGCCAACCCGGTTCACTACAAAGGCCTTGATCGCGGCAGCATTGGCCGAAGGTTTACGATAGTAGAACCCGATCAACAGGTACGAGGCGACGCCCACGCCCTCCCAGCCGAAGAACATTTGAACCAGATTGTCCGCTGTCACCAGCATCAGCATGGCGAAGGTAAAGAAGGACAGATAGGCGAAGAAACGCGGCTTATAGCTCTCGCCCTCGCGCCATTGCGGGTCGTGATCCATGTAGCCGAAGGAGTAGAGGTGCACGAGCGCCGAGACCGTCGTGACCACAATCAGCATAATCGCGGTCAGACGGTCCAAGCGGATGGCCCAGCTGGTCGACAACGAGCCACTTTCAATCCAGCGCAGGATTTCGATCTGTTGGGTCTGACCGTCGAAGGTAAAGAACACGATCCAGGACAAAAGGCAGGCCAGAAACAGCAGGCCCGTGGCGGTCCACATGGCGGCCTTTTCGCCAATGAACTTCCAACAGAACCCGCAAATCAGAGCACCCACAAGCGGGGCAAAGAGGATGGTGGTTTCCATAGTGCTCTTAGCCCTTCATCATATTGACGTCTTCAACCGCGATGGTGCCGCGGTTGCGGAAGAAGCAGACCAGAATGGCCAGACCAATCGCCGCCTCAGCGGCCGCCACGGTCAGTACGAACAGCGTAAACACCTGCCCGACCAGATCGCCCAGGAAGCTTGAAAACGCCACAAGGTTGATATTCACCGCCAACAGCATCAGTTCGATGCTCATCAGCAGGATGATGACGTTCTTGCGGTTCAGGAAGAGACCGAAGATGCCGATGACGAACAGCGTCGCCGCGACCGTAAGATAGTGTTCAAGTCCGATCATCGTCTCAAAGTCCCTGCCCCGGTTTCACGTCCTTCAACTCCATCGCCTTGGCCGGGTCGCGCATCATCTGGCCGACGATGTCCTGACGCTTGATGTCCTGACGGTGGCGCAGCGTCAGCACAATGGCGCCGATCATGGCCACCAGCAGGATCAGGCCTGCCAGTTGGAACAGAAGGAAGTATTGATCGTAAAGGATGACACCCAGCGCCTCGGTGTTGTGGCGATCCGCCGGGACCGGCTGCGCCAGATTGGCCGCCGCACCCTGCGCACTGTCCCATGCTCCAAAGGCCATGACGAACTGCATCAGGATCACCAGACCGATCAGCAAGGCCAGCGGCATATAGCGCGCCATCTCGGCCTTGAGTTCGGCAAAGTCCACATCCAGCATCATCACCACAAACAGGAACAGCACCGCGACCGCGCCCACATAGACGATGATCAGCAGCATCGCCACGAACTCTGCCCCAAGCAGCACGAACAGCCCCGCCGAGGACAGAAAGGACAAGATCAACCACAGCACCGAGTGCACCGGCTGGCGGCTGATTACCGTGAACAGCCCACCGGTGATGGCGCTTATGGCAAACAGATAGAAGGCAAAGACGGTCATTGATCCTCATCCTCGTTGTCGCCCATGACCTCTTGCGCCAGATCCAGCGCGCGGGTCATGGCCGGGATGCCGGCAAAGACCGACATCTGACCGATCGTTTCCACGATCTCTTGTTTCTTGGCTCCGGCCTCCAGCGCGTGGCGCACAGTCTGACGCACCGCCGCATCCGCCTGAGCGCCCTGACAGGTCAGCCCAGCCAGCGTCAACAACAAACGGGTCTTGGCGTCCA
Organism: Ruegeria arenilitoris; assembly: GCF_013035315.1. Taxonomy (GTDB): domain Bacteria; phylum Pseudomonadota; class Alphaproteobacteria; order Rhodobacterales; family Rhodobacteraceae; genus Ruegeria; species Ruegeria arenilitoris_D. Next base: position 27,269 of record NZ_WQHP01000004.1, read on the forward strand.
ACCCATCCTTGTTGACGGTGTTGCCGAACATCATCTCCATGACCTCTTTGGGCATGGTCGGCCACAACGCCTCGAACCCCTTGGGCGAGAAATTCTCCATCGCCGGGTTCATCGCCTTGGCCATGTCCTGAGCTTGCTTCATCATCAGCTCAAACGGATTTGTCGGGCTGTCACTCATCGGTATGGCGCGTCCATTTCCAAGTTACGAGCGATCTCAGCTTCCCAGCGTTCACCGTTGTCGAGCAGTTTTTCCTTGTCGTAAAACAGCTCTTCCCGGGTTTCCGTGGCGAATTCGAAGTTCGGGCCTTCGACGATGGCATCGACCGGACAGGCCTCCTGACAGAAACCGCAATAGATGCATTTGGTCATGTCGATGTCATAGCGCGTCGTGCGGCGAGAGCCATCCTCGCGCGGTTCGGCGTCGATGGTGATCGCTTGGGCAGGGCAGACTGCCTCACACAGTTTGCAGGCGATGCAGCGTTCTTCGCCGTTCGGATAGCGGCGCAGGGCGTGTTCGCCGCGGAACCGAGGCGACAGAGGACCCTTTTCATGCGGGTAGTTCACGGTGGCTTTGGGGGCGAAGAAATACTTCAACCCCAACTTCATGCCGACCCAGAAGTCTTGTAGCAGGAAGTATTTCGCAGCGCGGGTGTAGTCGATTTGTGTCATAATCAGCCTCCAACGCTCCAACGGGCGAACGCGCCCCAGAACCAGTCGAACCTTGCCGCGAAGGCCACGAAAACCACCCAGACCAGCGAGAACGGCAGGAACACTTTCCAGCCTAAACGCATCAGCTGGTCATAGCGGTAGCGGGGCGTGATGGCTTTGACCATCGCGAAGAGGAAGAAGAAGAACGCCATCTTGGCGACCATCCACAGCACGCCGTCCGGCAGGCCCGGGATCGGCGACAGCCAGCCGCCGAAGAACAGCAGCGACGTCAGCGCGCACATCAGGAAGATAGCGATGTATTCACCGGCCATGAACAGCAGGAAGGGCGTGGCCGAGTATTCGACCTGATAACCGGCCACCAGTTCCGATTCCGCCTCGGGCAGGTCGAAGGGCGGGCGGTTGGTTTCCGCCAGCGCCGAGATGAAGAACAGGAAGACCATCGGGAAATGCGGCAGCCAGTACCAGCTGAAGAACCCGAACGAGCCGTCCTGCGCGCCCACAATGTCGCCGAAATTCATCGAACCGGTCGAGATGATCACGCCGATGATGATCAGGCCGATCGAGACCTCATAGGAAATCATCTGCGCGGCAGAGCGCAGCGAGCCAAGGAACGGGTACTTTGAGTTCGACGCCCAACCACCCATAATCACGCCATAAACTTCCAATGAGGATACGGCGAAGACATAAAGGATCGCCACATTCAGATCCGACAGCACCCAACCATCATTGAACGGAATGACCGCCCAAGCGATCATTGCCAGAACGAACGAGGTCAGAGGAGCGAGGATAAAGACAGTGCGGTCCGCGCCAGCGGGGATCACAACCTCTTTGACGACATATTTCAGCGCATCCGCCACCGATTGAAGCAAGCCATACGCGCCCACCACGTTGGGTCCGCGACGCATCTGGACTGCGGCCCAAATCTTGCGGTCACCGTAAACGAGGAACAACAGCGAGATCATCACAAACGCAACAACTGCAAGCACTTGCGCCAGAATGATGATGGCTATTCCGCCTGGGGTGTTAAAGAAATCAGCCATTGGTCCTCACACCGTGGGTATTCCGTTTTCCGCGCGCGATGTTCAGCCCAAGTGCCTGCGCATAGAGCGACTGGGGCGGCGGGTAGGTGTAAACAGCATCTACAGCCTTCGCGCTACCCTTTTCATTGCGTCTCAGACGCATTTCTTCGACACCCGCAGTACGGGGCGTCAAACGCGATATGAGACAGGTCTGGTTCATTCTGCCGCGATCTTTTCGGCTTTGCGTGCTTGCGCCTGAGCCGAAAGCTCGGCCATCAGCTGCGAAGCGCGTGCGATTGGGTTGGTCAGGTAGAAATCCTTGACGGCGTTGCGGAAGGTGGCTTGTCCCAGAGGACCAGCGTCCAACGGCTGAACCTCATTCTCGATCACCTGGTCGATCTGTGCCAGATGCGGCACGGCCTCAATCAGCGCAGTGCGCAGTTGCGCCAGAGAGTCGAAAGGAAGCGCAGCGCCCAGCTCGGCGGAGAGCGCCCGCAGGATAGCCCAGTTCTCTTTGGCCTCACCCGGCGCAAACCCGGCGCGCATGGCAAGTTGTGGGCGACCTTCGGTGTTCACGAACAGCCCGTTTTCTTCGGTATAGGCCGCACCCGGCAGGATCACATCCGCACGGTGGGCACCCTGGTCGCCGTGGCTGCCCTGATAGATCACAAAGGCACCCTCGCCTATTTCGACCTCATCCGCGCCGAGGTTATAGATCACGTCTGCGGCGCTGATCACATCCATGCCGCCTTCGTTGGTGGCATCCACATCCATCGCGCCGACACGCGACGCGGCGGTGTGCAGGATCAACAACCCGCTTTCGGTGTTCGCGGCAATCGTCTGCGCCGCGGCCAGCACTGCAGCGCCATCGGCTTCCTGCAATGCGCCCTGACCGACGATGACCAGCGAGGATTTGCCTTTGATCGCATCATCACCACCCATATCGACAACCTTTTGCAAGGCTGCGCGGTCGTCGCCCACATGATGGTAGTCGTAGGTCAAGTCCACTGCCGGCCCCACCAGAGCCACATCCGCCCCATGCGCCCACGCCTTGCGAATACGTGCGTTCAGGACCGGGGCTTCTTCCCGTGGGTTCGTTCCAATCAAAAGGATACGTTCCGCGCCGTCGATATCTTCGATAGCAGCTGTGCCGACATAGGCACCACGATTGCCCGCTGGAAGCTTTGCTCCATCGGTGCGGCATTCGACGACACCGCCCTGCCCTTCGATCATCTGTTTCAGCGCAAACGCAGCCTCGACCGGGGCCAGGTCGCCCACAATTCCGGCGGGCTTTTCAGCCCCTTTCAACGCTTCAGCGGCCTTGCTCAGCGCCTCAGGCCAGCTTGCCGGGCGCAACTTGCCGTTTTCGCGTACGTAAGGTTTGTCCAGACGTTGACGGCGCAGGCCGTCCCACACGAAACGGGTCTTGTCGCTGATCCATTCCTCATTCACACCATCATGGTTGCGCGGAAGGAACCGCATCACTTCACGACCCTTGGTATCCACACGGATGTTCGAGCCCAAGGCGTCCATAACATCGATGCTTTCGGTCTTGGTCAATTCCCACGGGCGCGCGGTAAAGGCATACGGCTTCGAGGTCAGCGCACCGACCGGGCACAGGTCGATGATGTTGCCCTGCAGGTTCGAATCCAGCGTCTGGTTCAGGTACGAGGTAATCTCAGCATCCTCGCCCCGCCCTGTCTGACCCATTTGGGTGATCCCGGCGACCTCGGTTGTAAAACGCACACAGCGGGTGCAGCTGATGCAGCGCGTCATCGCGGTGCCGACAAGTGGCCCGAGATCCAGATCATCCACCGCGCGCTTGGCTTCTTTGAATCGCGAACCCGAGACACCATAGGCCATCGCCTGGTCCTGCAGGTCACACTCACCACCCTGGTCACAGATCGGACAATCCAACGGATGGTTGATGAGCAGAAACTCCATCACCCCCTCGCGGGCTTTTTTGACCATCGGCGAGTTTGTCTTGACCTGCGGCGCCTCTCCTTCCGGTCCCGGACGCAAGTCGCGGACCTGCATCGCGCAAGAGGCCGCAGGTTTCGGCGGACCGCCAACGACCTCAACCAGGCACATCCGGCAGTTCCCGGCGATGGACAGACGCTCGTGATAGCAAAAGCGCGGCACCTCGACCCCGGCCTGTTCACAGGCCTGGATCAGCGTCATCGCACCATCGACTTCGATTTCCTGTCCATCGATATTGATCTTGCGGAGGTCAGACATGGTCTAGTTCGCCCTCAAATACACGCCAATGGCGCTGTTTCTTTCGATTTCCTTCTGCCCCAAAGTGCAAAAAGAAGTCGGATTGTCATACGACACCCCGTTCGAGGCCAGATAGGCCTCGCCCTTGGCGCGCATACGGTCCTTTTCAGCATCCGACTCCACGTAGGCCCGGATTTCGCTGTCCGAGTAACCGAGGCTATTCGCTTTGGATTTCAGCCCCCACATCACCCCAATCGCCTTCAGTCTGCGTCCGCTGATCGACGGACAGAATTCCGAAATTTCGTTCGCGATAGCGATGTAGTAGAGTTCGTCGTCGACCTCTTTGACTTCGCGCAAGGGTGGTTTGGCTTCAGCCACGGTTGGAAGTGCCAGAACCGACAGCAGAGCAAGCAATTTCATACCAGACATGACTATTCCTTTCGTCTTGGATACTCCAAAACGAAGCGGCGCGAGGGTGCTATTCAATATCACCTTCTGCGCCATGGGCTGATATGCAAAAAAACGGGTCATGGCCGCTGGCACGCTCCTGCAAAGGTCAGCTGATCATCGGTTATACGCAGGTTCTGCGGTTCGGTATCGGGACCGACCTTCCAGTCGATCTTGGATGTCCCAAACGCGCTGATGCAGAATTTGGTGCCCTCATAGCGCCCAGCCTCGCGAGCACCGTCCAGAGAAGCCGATGCACCACGCACCACAACCGTAAACTCGGTCGGTGACGCCCGTTTATCCACAGGTTTCGCTTTGGCGCGGAAAGCCTTGCCATCAAAGAGAATACGGTCGCTGGATGCCGTGCCACAGGCGGATACCAGCAACAGCCCTGCGATGCCCGCCAAGATTGTAAGTTTCGTTTTCGCCACTTTGGCCACTCCTGTCCGGAGGCTGGCGTTTGCGCGGCTGAAAGTATCAGACGATTGTGTCATCACCCCATTCACTCCGCCGCGACCTCGGCACAACGATTGTCGCGCCACTTGCTTGCCTGTTTCAATTCTGCCCATCCAAAGGCATGTTCACTTGGGCCATCCCGGCGCAGCTGTTCCAATCGTTCCAGCGCCTCGTCCAGGCCCGGCCGGTGCCCAATTGGGACCAACCACATCACGAAATGCTGGTCCCCCAGCAGTTCGAACCATTCCTGACGTCGTTCATAGAACTGCTTGTGAATGGTTCCCCAAACAAACTGCTCAAGACTTGCGACGTCTTCCCATACCGTAAGGTTCGCCACAAATTGCGGATCTCCACCGATAGCGTTTTCGGTGTTTCCCGTTCCCGGCTCGCCCGAGCCTTCCATCATCCAGACAAAGCCCGGCATTCGCTTGCCCAGACCATTGACCCGATCAAGATTGGCCATGAATTCAGCAACCCGCGGATCGTCCGTCGGGGCCAACAGGCGGCCAACATTCAGCTCGGCCAGGTGATATCCGTTGGGTTGTTTCAAAACGCAGCCACCAATGCCATCAGGCCGAGGATGACCATGCATGCCCAACCGCCCACATAAGCCATGGACCGCAAACCGCTATTCGGCTTGCCGATACCACGCAGGTGGATCACTAGCATCACCACACGTGCAACCAGCGCAACTGACGCCAGAAGGTTCACCCAGAACGGGTTTGCGCCCAACAGGATCGCCGCAACAGTGACAGCCAAAAAGGCCGGCAAGGTTTCCGTGCCATTCAGGTAAGCCCGGTTCAGGCGATACGCCTTATCCGAATAGTCCTGCTGAGGCGTCGCGCCGGGCGCCAGCCCCTTGCCCGCCTTGGCCAGTGCCGAAAACGGCGACATGAACAGAACAATCAGGGTGAAAACCACCAGTGACACGATCGCATGAGAATATTGGGCATAGGCTTCCATCAATCCTACTCCGCTGCCATCGCACCCATGCGGCCCGACTTCTGGGCCTTGATGCGGTCCTCGATCTCTTCACGGAAGTTGCGGATCAAGCCCTGGATCGGCCACGCAGCTGCATCTCCGAGCGCGCAAATCGTGTGGCCTTCGACCTGTTTTGTTACATCGAACAGCATGTCGATCTCTTCCAACTCGGCCTCGCCCTTCACCAGACGGTCCATAACCCGCATCATCCAGCCGGTGCCTTCGCGACACGGCGTACACTGACCGCAGCTTTCGTGTTTGTAGAACTTGGACAGCCGCCAGATCGCCTTGATGATGTCGGTGGACTTGTCCATCACGATCACCGCCGCAGTGCCCAGACCCGAGCCCAGATCGTTACGCAAATGGTCAAAATCCATGATCGCATCGCGCATGTGCTCACCGCGCACGCACGGCACTGACGAGCCACCGGGGATCACCGCCAGCAGGTTGTCCCAGCCACCGCGAATACCGCCGCAATGGGTCTCGATCAGCTGCTCGAAGGGGATCGACATCGCCTCTTCGACCACGCAGGGGTTATTCACATGGCCTGAGATTGCAAACAGCTTGGTACCCGCGTTGTTCTGGCGGCCAAAGCCGGCGAACCAGTCCGCCCCGCGACGTAGGATGGTCGGCACAACGGCAATGGACTCCACGTTGTTCACCGTGGTCGGGCAGCCATAAAGGCCCGCGCCCGCCGGGAACGGAGGCTTCATCCGCGGCATGCCTTTTTTGCCCTCAAGACTTTCGATCAGAGCGGTTTCCTCGCCACAGATATACGCCCCGGCCCCGTGATGCAGGAACAGATCGAAATCCCAGCCCGAACCAGCGGCATTCTTGCCTAGAAGACCGGCATCATAGGCCTCATCAATTGCGGCCTGCAGCGCCTCACGCTCGCGGATGTACTCGCCACGCAGGTAGATATAGCAGGTGTGCGCGTTCATCGCGAAAGACGCGATCAGGCAGCCTTCGATCAGCGTGTGCGGATCATGGCGCATGATCTCGCGGTCTTTACAGGTGCCAGGCTCGGATTCGTCAGCGTTTACAACCAGATAAGCCGGTCGCCCGTCGCTTTCCTTGGGCATGAACGACCACTTCAGACCGGTGGGGAAGCCCGCGCCGCCACGACCGCGCAAACCTGAGTCCTTCATTGTCTGGATGATCCAGTCGCGGCCCTTTTCGATCAGGCCAGCCGTACCGTCCCAATGCCCGCGGGCCTGCGCGCCTTTCAGCGTCCGCTCGTGCATCCCGTAGATGTTGGTAAAGATCCTGTCCTGATCCTTCAGCATCGTATCTAACCTTCAGCTGTCCTGACGCATGCGCCAGAGTTGAAAAATGTTCACGCCCGCATAAACGAACCCCGCCAAGGCGGCGAAATCAAACAGCAGCGCATAGCGCCCCGGCAACCCCAGCGCGGGACCGATGAACAGGGTCATCGCAAGCCAAAACAGCATAGTCAAAGCGATGACCACCCCGATATGTCGACCCTTGCGGGCGATGGCTTGCTCTTTGTCTTTGTCCATCTCACCTAGGTGCCCCCAGGGGACACCATCCATTCTAGTCTTCGTATGTGCCGTCTTCCTTGGCACGCTTTGCAAAATCCGTTTCTTCGCCTTTCGCCAGTTGGGCCGCTTGGGCAATCCAACCGTCCCGCTCGATCCGGCCTTTGAACTTAAGGCGGGTGTCAACCCAGGCCACCTGTTCCGGCGTCCATGCGGCGATCTGGTCGAAGTGGAAGAAACCAAGCTCGTTCAGCGTCTGCTCCAGCTTGGGGCCAACCCCTTTGAGCATCTTGAGGTCATCCGCCTTTCCACCCCGCGCTGCGGTCAAGGTTTCGGGCTGATCCTCTTGAATTTCGGCCTTTTTTGCCTCTTCCGCCTGCTTGGCGGCAGGCTTGGCGGGCGACGGGGCCTTGGGTGGCTTGGGCGCAGCCTTGGTTGCCGCGGCCTTGCCATCCTTACCCAACCATGGCGTCAGAATCGGAACCTCAGTCCCGTCGATGCGCTTAACCGTGTCCCCAAGGTGGTCGGCCAATTCGACACTGGCGTTATACCGCGGTTTTCCCGCCTCATAGTCCTTGAGGCTGGTCAAACCGTTCAACGGTTCTGCCGCGTAGCGCCCGTTTTGCGGGCCGGGGGTCGGCACTTTGCCTGCCACAATATCGTCGATGATTTTGCCAAAGCTCTCGGCGTTCAGATCTTCGTAGTAATCCTTGCCGATCTGCGCCATCGGAGCATTGGTACAAGAGCCGAGGCATTCCACCTCTTCCCAGCTCAGCTTACCGTCGGCAGACAGTTCATGCGCCTTGGCGGCAATCTTTTCCTTGCAAACCGCAATCAGATCCTCAGCCCCGCAGATCATGCAGGAGGTCGTACCGCACACCTGAATATGCGCAACAGACCCAACCGGTTGCAGTTGGAACATGAAGTAGAACGACGCGACCTCAAGCACGCGGATATAGGCCATCCCCAGCATGTCGGCGACGGATTCAATCGCCGGACGGGTCAGCCAGCCCTCTTGCTCTTGTGCGCGCCACAGCAGAGGGATCACCGCGCTGGCCTGACGACCCTCGGGGTATTTGGTAATCTGCGCTTCGGCCCATTGCTGGTTGGCAGCGGTGAAGGCAAAGCTTTCGGGTTGTTCGGGGTGCAGACGGCGCAGCATTAGCAGGCATCTCCGATCACAATAATATAGGGGTCTTCCTGTTGCGCTCGGCCCTGATCAACAAGACGGGCAATCAGGTCAGGCGTTTCTGCCCGTGTAAATCCCGCAGGGCGTAGTTTGATGTCGGCCTCCTCCGGGCCCATACGGCACCCGTTAATACGTACGAAGTCATAGAGCGCATCCGCTCTGCCTGCAGCATCATCCGCCGCAAGTCCGTGTGCACCGCAGAGCGCAGGTACGATTTCGAAGGTCGGACCGTCCAGCCCGGCCAATCCCTGTTCGGCCCAAGAGTTGATCACCGCACTGACATCCTCGGGACGCAGATCACGTGCAGAGAAGGCAGGCTCTGCCTGTGATACGTCCAGCCGAAAGCCATTTTCGCGCATAACCTCAAGCACTTTTGCTGTCGGGTGCGACGATGCTGCGTGCAGCGGGGCAGCGGCGACCAAGGCCAGGATCAGGGCAAAGCCTCTCACCGGTCGATCTCCCCAAACACGACGTCCATGGTGCCGATAATGGCAGCTACATCAGCGAGTTGGTGGCCTTTCGCCACATGGTCCATCGCTTGCAGGTGCAGGAAGCCCGGCGCGCGCAGTTTAGCCCTGTAAGGCTTGTTGGTGCCATCGGCGACCAGATAGACGCCGAACTCACCCTTGGGGGCCTCGACGGCGGCATAGACCTCGCCCGCGGGCACGTGGAAGCCTTCGGTATATAGCTTGAAGTGATGGATCAGACTTTCCATCGAGGTCTTCATGTCGGACCGTTTCGGCGGAGTGATCTTGCCTCGGGCAAGAACGTCTCCGGGGCATTCACGAATTTTGGCGATGGCCTGACGGATGATGTGCAGCGACTGGCGCATCTCTTCCATCCGCACCAGATAGCGGTCATAGCAGTCGCCGTTTTTGCCGACGGGGATCTGGAACTCGAACTCGTCATAGCATTCATAGGGCTGCGCGCGGCGAAGATCCCAGGCTAGACCAGAGCCACGGACCATCACGCCCGAAAAACCGTATTTCTGGATGTCATCCTCGGTCACGACGCCAATGTCGGCGTTACGCTGTTTAAAGATGCGGTTTTCGGTCAGAAGACCGTCAATGTCATCGAGGACCGCGGGGAACTCGTGGCTCCATGCCTCGATATCGTCCAGCAGCTCCGGCGGCAGGTCCTGATGAACACCTCCGGGGCGGAAATAGGCGGCGTGAAGGCGGGCACCACAGGCACGCTCGTAGAACACCATCAGCTTTTCACGCTCTTCAAAACCCCAGAGCGGCGGAGTCAGCGCGCCGACGTCCATCGCCTGCGTCGTGACGTTCAGCAGATGGTTCAGGATGCGCCCGATCTCGGAATACAGAACCCGGATCAGCGAGCCCCGGCGCGGCACCTCGACACCGGTCAGCTTTTCGATGGCCAGACACCAGGCATGTTCCTGATTCATCGGCGCCACGTAATCCAGACGGTCGAAATACGGCAGGTTCTGCAGATAGGTCCGGCTTTCCATCAGCTTTTCGGTGCCACGGTGCAGCAGGCCGATATGCGGGTCGCAGCGTTCGACAATCTCGCCGTCCAGCTCAAGCACAAGACGCAGAACCCCGTGCGCCGCAGGGTGTTGCGGGCCGAAGTTAATGTTGAAGTTGCGGATCTTCTGTTCTCCGCTCAGCGCGTCCGTGCTGCCGTCATCGTATCTTGAGCCGTCCATCAACGCCCCCGTTTCTTTTTCGCTTCGGCCCGAACACGAACCTTTTCAGCCTCAGCCGCCTTGGCTGCGGCCCCTGCAAGCAAGACGCCCAAAGCGCCCAAAATGATCAGCTCACCCATCATGTCAGCGCCGCTCCATCTCTTGCAGCTTCATCGCCATCATCCACAGCAGGACAATAACCACCGGCGAGATGATGCAGGCAAACGCCCAGTTCTTGTTGATCCCGAAATGCGGCAGCAGCTTGATCATCGGAACCACCGTCGCCACCACCAAAACTATCCAGATCAGGAACTCAAACATGATTAGGTCTCCTGTTTCTCATCCCCGGGCAGAATGTAGTTGGCACCTTCCCACGGGGACATGAAATCGAACTGACGGTATTCCTGAACCAGCGAGACCGGTTCATAGACCACGCGCTTTTGCGCCTCGTCATACCGAACTTCGGTGTAACCAGTGGTCGGGAAGTCCTTGCGCAGCGGATAGCCGCGAAAACCGTAGTCGGTCAGAATACGCCGCAGGTCGGGATGACCCGAAAACAGGATGCCGAACATGTCGAACACCTCACGCTCGAACCAATTGGCCGAGGGGTGAACGTCGACGATCGAGGGCACCATGTCCTCTTCCCGGATCGAGACCCGCAGGCGGATGCGCTGGTTCTGATACATCGACAGGAAGTGGTAGACGACGTCGAAACGCTTGGCCCGTTCGGGGTAGTCCACACCGGTAATATCGACCAGGGTCGAGAATTTGCAGTTCTGGTCGGATTTCAGGAACTCCACGAACTCTACGATGTTCGAAGGAGCTACATCCACATTCAGCTCGCCGTGCGTGACGTCCCACGACAGCACGCAATCCGCCCGCTTCAGTTCCAGCTGTGCGCCGAGTTCTTTGAGTGCTTCGCTCATCAGCTCTCTCCTCAGCGTACAATCGTGCCGGTGCGGCGGATTTTGCGTTGCAACTGCATCAGACCGTATAGCAGCGCCTCAGCGGTCGGAGGGCAGCCGGGGACGTAGATGTCCACCGGAACGATACGGTCGCAACCGCGCACGACAGAGTAAGAATAGTGGTAGTAGCCCCCGCCATTCGCGCAGGAGCCCATCGAGATTACATAGCGCGGCTCGGGCATCTGGTCGTAAACCTTGCGTAGCGCCGGAGCCATCTTGTTCGTCAGCGTCCCAGCGACGATCATCACGTCCGACTGACGGGGGGACGCACGCGGTGCAATCCCAAAGCGTTCCGCATCATAACGCGGCATCGAGGTGTGCATCATCTCGACCGCGCAACAGGCCAAACCGAATGTCATCCAGTGCAACGAGCCGGTGCGGGCCCAGTTGATAATGTCCTCGGTCGAGGTCAACAGGAAGCCTTTGTCCTGCAATTCCGCGTTCAGGGCCTGGGTGGCGACTTCTTTGTCGACGCCGGCGGTGTTTGCACCCGTCATCACTCCCATTCCAGCGCCCCTTTCTTCCACTCATAGGCAAAGCCGATGGTCAGAACGCCAAGGAACACCATCATGGACCAGAACCCTACGTCGCTGATGTCCTTGAAGCCGACGGCCCACGGGAACAGGAAGGCGATCTCAAGATCGAAGATGATGAACAGGATCGACACCAGATAGAACCGGACGTCGAATTTCATCCGCGCATCGTCAAAAGCGTTGAAACCACATTCATAAGCGCTGACTTTTTCGGGGTCGGGGTTGCGAACGGCCAGTACAACGGCCGCCAGAATCAAAACGATTCCAAGGCCCACAGCTACGGCCAGAAACACCAGAATCGGGAGGTACTCCCGCAATAGGTCTTCCACGTACAGCTCCTTTCCTGCGCATACCCCAAAAGGGAGCGCCGTCAATTGGCGTGTTGACTGGACATTCTGTATCCGCGCGGGGTCAGAGGGTCAACCGAACACAAACGCGCAGGGGACTAATAATCGTCTTGACGCGGCCCCCGCATGCCCAGCCTCAACTGCTGTGCAGGTAGCGCCTAAACCTTACTAATCCATGCAGGTTTTCGTTTTTCGAAGAACGCGCCGATTCCCTCTCTGGCCTCGTCGGTTTCCCACCTGTCGACCAGTTGACCAATCGTGCGATCGATCACGGCATCGTCAATGCGTGGACCCAACTGCCGTACCAGTTGTTTTGCGGACGCCACAGCACCCGGAGCGCAGACAAGATATGGGGAAACTTCGGCCTCAATCGCATCCTCAAGCGCGTCGGCAGGCACCGTTTTGGCCAACAAGCCCAGCTCCACCGCCTCGCCCGCATCGAACAGTCTGGCAGACATGAACACCCGCCGCGCCCGGGCCTCGCCCATACGCGCGATGACATAAGGACCGATCGTCGCGGGGATCAAACCCAGCTTGGTTTCCGTTAGGCCCATTTTGACCGTATCTGCGCCAATTGCCACATCACAAACCGAGGCCAACCCGACGCCGCCACCGAACGCATTGCCTTGCACCACACCGATCAGAGGTTTGCTCTGCGTGTTCAGCGCTTGAAGCATCTCGGCCAGCTTGCGCGCTTCGACAAAACGCGTCTCGGGATCGGCGGCCATCTGCGCCTGCATCCACGCCAGATCTCCGCCAGCGCAAAAGCTTTTGCCGGCACCGGTCAGAACGACAACGCGCACTGTTTCGTCACCGCCCAGCTGAGCTGCTGCCTGGGTCAGTTCGGTGATCATTTGCGCCGACATGGCGTTGTGCTTGTCCGGGCGGTTCAGGGTCAGAGTAGCAACGCCACGGTCATCCGTGACCAGCGAAAGTGTTTCAAACATAACTGCTCCTTACTCGGACCGCATGGCGCGCGCCATTTGCGCGGCCTCCTCGATGATACCCAGACCGATTCCGGTCTGATATCCAAGCCGTTCCAGATGGGCGACAACCGCTTCGGTCGCTACGTTTCCAGCCGCTCCCGGAGCATAAGGACAACCACCCAAGCCCCCCACGGCACTGTCGAATACCCGAACGCCCAGCGCCAGCGCGGCGTCAATATTGTCTATGGCCCGCCCATTGGTGTCGTGAAAATGCCCCGCCAGCCGGGTCATCGGAACACGCTCGCGCACCGCCAGAAGCATATGAGCAATAGTGTCGGGCGTCCCCTGCCCGATCGTATCGCCCAGCGACACCTCATAGCACCCCAGCGAGAACAGACGGTCTGCGACCTCGGCCACCTTTTCGGGCGGGGTTGGCCCGTCAAAGGGGCAATCGGTCACGCATGAGACGTACCCGCGGACCGGCAGGTCAATGTGACGCGCGGCCTCGAGGATCGGAGTGAAACGTTCGATCGACTCCTCAATGGTCGCGTTGATGTTGGCTTTCGAGAACCCCTCGGACGCTGATGCAAATACCGCGATTTCATCCGCCTTTGCAGCCAGAGCGTCCTCGTATCCTCGCATATTGGGCGTCAGCGCTGCATATCTGACCCCATCCGCGCGCGTGATCCCGGCCAGCACATCCGCGCTGCCCGCCATTTGCGGCACCCATTTGGGTGACACAAAGCTGGCCACTTCGATGCGGTTGAACCCCGCGCGGCTTAGGCAATCGACCAGCGCAACCTTTTCGGCCACAGGGATCTCACGTTTTTCGTTCTGTAACCCGTCGCGCGGACCCACTTCGAAGATTTCGACCCGATCACCCATGACTGCGCCCTTCTCTAATTGCCGCGTTCCCTTCGACTGTGCCACGTTGCGCGGAAACTGGACAGATCATTCCTCTTTCAGCCGAACCAGAGCGGCCCCCGCCTCGACCTGCGTACCGTCTTCGGCCAGAACCTCGGCCACGACACCATCACGGGCCGCCAGCAGTGAATGCTCCATCTTCATCGCCTCAAGGATCGCCAGCCGGTCGCCTTCCTGCACCGCCTGACCGACCTGTGCAAAGACGGCTTTGACGAGTCCGGGCATCGGGGCTTCGATGACGTTGGTATCCCCTGCTGCACTCGTATCTCGATCCAGCGGGTCAACAATTTCGAAGACTTGCCCATAGTTGTCGAAGACCGTTACCTGTGCGCCAGCAATCGCGACACACGGCATCGGCGTACCGTCGATCAGCCATCCACCCACACCACGCTCAGCCCGCAGAGTGTCTTCGCCTACCTGCCAGACCTGGTGGTTTGGACCTTCGACCTGAACATCAAGATCAACGACGTCACCCGCCTGCAACTGAACTGCGCGATGCAGCGGTGCCCAAAGCGAGAACCCAGTTTCTTCAGCGGTATCGACCAGACCCAAAGCTGTCATAGCAGCGGCCACAAGGGTTCTTGCCGGGACGGACGCGACCTGAATCAGCGCATCCAAGTCGCGGCCAATGAGGCCGGTATCGACGTCGCCTGCCGCAAAACCGGAATGGCGCGTCAGTGCCCCCAGGAAACTCAGGTTTGTGACCGTTCCCGCGACCTCGGTCTCTTGCAGCGCGCGATGAAGCTGTTCCAAGGCAACCGCTCGCGTCGGGCCATGCACAATCACCTTGGCGATCATCGGATCGTACCAAGGGCTGATCGTATCGCCCGCACTCACGCCGCTGTCGGCACGACAGATCGTGGGGAACTGCAGATGCGTCAGTGTACCGGTCGCAGGCAAAAACCCCTTCGGCACATCCTCGGCATAGAGGCGTGCTTCAAACGCATGCCCGGTGATCGTCAGGTCATCCTGCTTCTTCGGCAGGCTTTCCCCTGCCGCCACGCGCAGCTGCCATTCGACCAAATCGACGCCCGTGATCGCCTCAGACACCGGATGTTCAACTTGAAGGCGCGTGTTCATCTCCATGAACCAGAACCGATCCGGGCGCAGACCGTCCGAGGCGTCAACGATGAATTCAACCGTCCCTGCCCCTTTGTAGCCAATCGCCTCAGCCGCGCGCACGCCGGCCTGCCCCATCGCTTCGCGCATCTCAGATGTCATACCAGGGGCCGGAGCCTCTTCGATCACTTTCTGGTGGCGGCGCTGCAGTGAACAATCCCGTTCAAACAGATGCACCGCATGGGTGCCGTCACCGAAGACCTGCACCTCAATGTGGCGCGGCTTGGCGACGAATTTTTCGACCAGAACCGCGTCATTGCCAAAGGCGGTGCGCGCCTCGCCCCGCGCGCTGTCCAGAGCGGCCGCGAAATCCTCAGGGCGGTCGACAAGACGCATGCCTTTGCCACCGCCACCGGCAACGGCTTTGATCAGAACCGGGTATCCGATGGCGTCAGCCGCGCCCGCCAGATGCTCGAGGTCCTGATTGTCGCCGTGATAGCCGGGTACAACTGGGACACCCGCCTGTTCCATCAGAACCTTGGCGGCGTCTTTGAGGCCCATCTTTCGGATCGCGTCAGCAGAGGGGCCTATGAATGTCAGACCCGCAGCCTCCACCGCGTCCACGAAATCCGGGTTCTCGGACAAAAAGCCATATCCCGGATGGATCGCCTGTGCGCCGGTGTCCAGTGCTGCCTGAATGATTACATCGCCCTTCAGATAGCTCTCGGCAGGGGCTGCACCGCCGATATGGACCGCCTCATCCGCCATCTGAACATGCTTGGCGGAAGCATCCGCATCAGAATAGACCGCTACGCAAGCCACGCCCATCTTCTGAGCCGTTTCCATAACCCGGCAGGCAATCTCACCCCGGTTGGCAATCAGGATTTTGTTGAACATCTCTTACACCTCAATCGCCAGATCTTCGATAAGGCGGAACCGTTCACACAACAGTTCCATCTCTGGGTCGAAACCACCATTTCGCTCAAAGTATCGGCGATGGTCTTCGCGCCATCCTTCTAGCGTGTCGTTTTCACCCTCGGCCAACGCAAAATCCTTTGTCATATCGCAGAAACGACAGATCGAAACATCGACGGTCTCGATCACCAGAGCCGGGCGATCATCCCAGTCCAACGCTATATCTCGCCGACCAACGACAGGAGTTTCAGGGCTACCGCTTGGATAGTCGCGCAAAGCTCCACAGGTTGCCGTTTTCCGGCCCGCGCGAACCAGCGCCAGCAAATCAGCGCTTAGCTTTGCGCTATCGCCGAATTTGAAGGTTTGTGCCCCAGGGTAGCGGTCCAGTAAATCCTTCAGGCCCATTGTCATCACATCCTGAACACGCCGAAACGTGTCTCTTCAATAGGGGCATTCAGAGCGGCGCTTAGCGACAAGGCCAGAACATCGCGGCTTTTGCGCGGGTCGATGATGCCATCGTCCCACAGCCGGGCAGAGGCGTAGAGCGGATGTGATTGTTCCTCGAACATATCCAGCGTCGGGCGTTTGAATTCGGCCTCTTCCTCAGCCGACCACGAGCCGCCCTGCCGCTCGATCCCGTCGCGTTTGACCGTGGCCAGAACGCCTGCGGCCTGCTCGCCACCCATCACCGAAATCCGTGAATTTGGCCAGGTCCACAGGAACCGGGGCTGATAGGCGCGCCCAGCCATGCCGTAATTCCCGGCCCCAAACGAACCGCCCACCAGCATCGTGATCTTGGGCACCGACGTCGTGGCCACCGCCGTCACCATCTTGGCCCCATGCCGTGCGATGCCTTCGTTTTCGTATTTCCGACCGACCATAAAGCCGGTGATGTTTTGCAGGAAAACCAGCGGGATGCGACGCTGCGAGCACAGCTCGACGAAATGCGCACCCTTCTGCGCGGCTTCCGAGAACAGAACGCCGTTATTGGCAATGATCCCGACCGGGCAGCCTTTGACATGGGCGAACCCGGTCACCAACGTCTCACCGAAACGCGGCTTGAACTCATCGAACCGAGAGCCATCGACCAGACGCCCAATCACCTCACGGATGTCATAAGGCGTGCGCAAATCGGCGGGAACAACGCCCAAGATTTCCTCAGGATCATAGGCCGGGTCTTCGGGGCTGGCCCAATCCACCGTCTGCGGCTTGTGCAAGTTCAGTGACCCAACCGCCCGACGGGCCAAGGCAAGCGCATGGGCATCATCCTCGGCCAGATAATCTGCCACACCGGACAGGCGCGTGTGTACGTCGCCGCCGCCCAGATCCTCGGCGCTGACGACCTCTCCGGTCGCGGCCTTGACCAGGGGCGGTCCGGCGAGAAAGATCGTACCCTGTTCTTTCACGATGATCGTCACGTCCGACATCGCCGGAACATAAGCCCCGCCCGCAGTACACGAGCCCATCACGACCGCAATCTGAGGGATGCCCTTCGCGCTCATCCGCGCTTGGTTGTAGAAGATGCGGCCAAAGTGGTCGCGGTCCGGGAAGACCTCATCCTGATTGGGCAGGTTCGCGCCGCCGCTATCGACCAGATAAATACAGGGCAGATGGTTTTCCTCGGCAATCTCCTGCGCGCGCAGGTGCTTTTTGACCGACATCGGGTAATAGGTGCCGCCCTTCACGGTGGCGTCATTACACACCACCATGACCTCGCGGCCCTGCACCCGGCCAATGCCCGCGATTACCCCAGCGCACGGCGCGGCGTCGCCATGCATCCCATGCGCCGCCGTCGCGCCGATTTCCAGGAACGGAGACCCCGCGTCCAGCAGGTTCGCCACGCGGCGACGCGGAAGCATTTTGCCGCGAGATTCATGCCGGGCACGGGATTTCTCACCCCCGCCCATGCGTGCTGCTTCGGCAGCTGAGGAGATTTGCGCCAGCGCGTCGAGATGGGCGGTTCGATTGGCCTTGAAACCCTCGGAGGTGGGCATGGCTTTGGATGTGAGTTTCATAAGACCTCCTGAGGCACCGCAACTGCAAGGAACTTACTTCCAAGCTTATTCGCGGACTGTTCGAAAAAAAGCAAAAGACGCAATGCGCGTGGGTCATTCAGAATTATCATTCGGCGACCTCAATGCGGAAGAGTCTACCGGTCATCCCGACCGCTGGAAGAACAAAAAAGACGATGGTTAAAAGGTACCCCATAAGGTTTGGCTCAAAACCTCTTCGTGCTTCGTGAAAATAGCTGGTCGTACCGATCTTTGAAAACACAGCGAAACCAAAACCTGCGCTGATCAGAAACACCAGCATTTTTTGTGCAACTATCAGTCTAGTGTGTGCCCCTCGCTCAATACGCAAGGAAGACCCACAAGACGGGCAATTTCGCCATAAATTCTTGGCGGGCCGATTGAACCTGCTAAGCGATCTGAACATCTCTTTTTGAGAAATTGCTGAATCGCAAACGGGGCAATTGACTGTGCAAGGAAAGCAAATGGCCCGCCAGATCAAGTTGTTCAGACGATCAGGAAGAGTATCATGAGCCACGTTGGTGTTCTCCCGCCGCCCGCGCCTTCAATTCCTTGCGGATCACCTTGCCCGTCACCGTCATCGGCAATTCTTCCAGAAACGCCACCTCGCGCGGATACGAATAATGCGCCAGACGCTCCTTGACCCAATCCTGCAACTCTCGTTCCTCAGTCTCGGCCCCCGGCTTCAACACCACATAGGCCTTCACGATCTCGGTCCGTAGCGGGTCGGGTTTGCCGACCACGCCCACCGTCGCCACCGCCGGATGGGTCAGCAGGCAATCTTCGATCTCGGCGGGGCCGATGCGGTAGCCTGCCGACGTGATCACATCGTCATCGCGGCCGACGAAACGCAGGTATTCACCTTCCCACACGCCGCGGTCGCCTGTGATCAGCCAATCGCCCCGGAACTTCTCTGCCGTCGCTTCGGGCCGGTTCCAGTATTCCAGCAGCATCGAGGCTGAACCGCGCCGAATAGCAACATCGCCCTCTTCACTGGTCAGATTGCCCTCTTCGTCGATCACCGCAACCTCATGCCCCGGCACCGGCTTCCCGATGCAGCCTGGCTGCACGGGGAAATCCTCGGCACAAGAGGACACCACCATGTTGCACTCGGTCTGTCCGTAGAATTCGTTGACCGTAAGGCCAAAGGCCTGCTGCCCCCAAGCCAACATCTCGGCCCCCAACGGCTCACCACCTGACGCGACCGAGCGCAGGCCGGGGATCGCCTGATCCGACGCCTTAAGCATGCGCAGCGCGGTTGGTGGGAAGAACACGTTCTTTACTCCGCCGCGCGCAACAACGTCAGCGCAGGCCTCGGGGGTGAACTTGTCCAGCCGGGCTGCGACGACCGGAATGCCCAGCGCCAGTCCGGGCATCAGCACGTCGAACAGCCCGCCAATCCAGGCCCAATCCGCCGGAGTCCAGAGGCAGTCACCCTCGCGCAAGTTGTTATGACTGATGGACACGCCCGGCAAATGCCCTGTCAAAACACGATGGCCGTGCAGCGCACCCTTCGGGCTGCCCGTCGTACCAGAGGTATAGATCAGCACCGCAGGGTCTTCGGGGCCGGTATCGGCAAATGGCACATCCTCGCCGCTCTCGCCGATCTGGTCGACGATCAACGGTTCCGCCAAATCCCCCAGCAGCGCAGCGCCGTCCAGATCCGTCAGCACAACCTGAGCACCGGCATCACCAATCCGGGACAGCAAGGCATCCTGCTTGAAAAGTTTGAACAACGGAACTGATATTGCACCAATTTTCCAGATCGCCAGATGCGCCGCTGCGCACCACGGCGACTGGCTGAGAAGCACGCTCACGCGATCCCCAGGTTGCACCCGCTTCAACAAGGCGCGCGCGATCCCGTCGCTCATGTCGGCAAGCTGCGCGTAGGTGACCCGTTGCATCTCGGCCCCGGTCAGGTCGATCAGCGCGACCTGTTCAGGCGGTTGCGACAAACACTGGCGTGCCATGTTCAGACGATCAGGGATGTCCCAGCCGCCCGCTGCACGCAAACCCAGTATGCGCCTAGCTTCTAGCACAAGCCAAATCCCTTATTTTTCTGCGTGTTACGCAGGGTGCCACGAGCGCCCCCGTCACAAAAACTTGATGCAGATCAGAGTGTCGATCTGCAACGACTGGCAAGTCAGCCTTATCAACTGAATCAAAGGCAAGATCATGACCAATAAACTCGCCGCTTTGACACTTTCGACCGCGCTGGTGGCGCTTGCCGCCCCTGCCTTCGCCCAATCGCAGGGCGACTGGACTGTCGGTGTTGGTGTCGGTTACCTGAATCCCAAATCCGACAACGGTACGCTGGCCGGGCTGAATGCCGACATTGACTCGGACACACGCCCGATCTTCACCGCCGAGTACTTCATCCGCGACAATCTGGGTATCGAGCTGCTGGCCGCAACGCCGTTCAAGCACACCGTAACCCTGGGCGGAAGCACCGAAGCTGGCACCGTCAAGCACCTGCCGCCCACCCTGTCGCTGAATTATCACTTCCCGACCAACAGCGCTTGGAAGCCTTATGTCGGCGCAGGTCTGAACTACACATTCTTCTTCGACGAACAATCTGCGTTGGGCGACCTGAAAGTCGACGATTCCTTCGGCGTCTCGCTGCAGGCCGGTCTGGACTACATGGTGTCGGATAACGGCGCGGTTCGCCTGAACGTGCGCTGGTTCGATATCGACTCGGACGTCAAACTGAATGGAACCAACATCGGCAAAGCCGAGATCGACCCCATCCTTGTTGGCGTTTCCTACGTCCATAAGTTCTGATCCTTTAATGAAGAACGCCTCGCAGTAACCTCGTCTGCGGGGCGTTTTTTGCCTTAGAGCATTTCGGCCATCAGCTCGCGGCCGATCAGCATCCGGCGGATTTCGCTGGTGCCCGCACCAATCTCCATCAATTTTGCATCTCGGAAGATACGGCTGACCGCTGAATCTGCCAGGAACCCGGCCCCGCCCATAGCTTGAACGGCCTGATGGGCCTGCGTCATGGCCTGCTCGGATGCATAGAGACAGCACGCCGCCGCATCCTGACGGGTCACATCCCCGCGGTCACAGGCTTTGGCGACCTCGTAGACATACGCTCGCGCCGAGTTCATCGCCGTGTACATATCGGCGATCTTACCCTGCATCAGCTGGAAGCTGCCAATGGGTTTGCCGAACTGCTTGCGCTCGGCCAGATAGGGCATGATCTCATCCAGACAGGCGGCCATGATGCCAGTCCCGATCCCGGCCAGCACCACACGCTCATAGTCCAACCCTGACATCAGGACAGCGACACCTTTGCCCTCTTCGCCCAAAACGTTTTCAAAGGGCACCTCGACATCTTCAAAGATCAGCTCGGCGGTGTTCGATCCGCGCATCCCCAGCTTGTCGAAATGGGGCGACGTGGAAAATCCCTGCATCTCTTTCTCGATCAGAAAGGCGGTGATCCCCTTAGACCCGGCCTCTGGGTCGGTCTTGGCATACACGACCAGCGTATCGGCGTCTGGCCCGTTGGTGATCCAGTATTTGTTGCCGCTCAGGCGGTAATGATCATTGCGCTTTTCCGCGCGTAGTTTCATCGACACCACGTCGGACCCGGCCGAGGCTTCGGACATGGCCAGCGCGCCAACATGCTCACCCGAGATCAGGCCGGGCAGGTATTTTGCTTTTTGCTCATCTGATCCGTTCAACTTGATCTGATTTACGCAAAGGTTCGAATGCGCGCCGTAGGACAACGAAACCGAAGCCGACGCCCGCGCCACCTCTTCGACCGCAACAGTATGTGCAAGGTAAGACATCCCGGCCCCGCCGTACTCCTCAGGCACGGTGATCCCGAGCATGCCCAGGTCGCCCATTTCTTTCCAAAGTTCGTTCGGAAATGCGTTCGAGGAATCAATCTCACCCGCTATGGGCTTAACCCGCTCTTGCGCCCAACGGTGTACCATTTCGCGCAAGGCGTTCACGTCCTCACCCAGATCAAATTGCATGGTCGCCGCGAACATATGCGATCTCCTCTCTCGCATTAATGAACAGTTGTTCAATAAATAGCAGCGATTCTGAATCGGGTCAACGACAGCATGCCAAAAACAAACCGCCGTCCTCTTCAGGGCGGCGGCTTCAAACAATCAAGCGTGCGCTGACAGCGCACTCAATTGGATCAAGACTGATAGACGGAACCAACCTCGGCGCGGATGATCCGGGCGATCAGCCTGCAATCCTCCAACGAAAACGTCAGCGGGACGCGCATATCCACGATCCCAGCCAGAATTCGATCACTTTTGGGCAGCGGGCTACTGTCAGCATAGCGCCAGCTGTCATAGCGCGAGGTGAACCCGTTGGGTTCAGCCCCACCGAACCATTTCAACTCGACACCGCGCGCGGCGCATCGCTTGATCACTTCGTTGATCCGATCGGCGGACCAGTCCAACAAAAGGAATTGGATCGACGATCCGACAAAAGTCTCATCCTCTGGCCGTTCTACGATGGTCAGACCCGGCGTATCGCGCAGACCTTTTTCGATCTCAAAATAGCGCTCATTCCAGCGCTCCACCTGTCGGTCGAGATCGCGCAATTGCGGGCGCAGGATCGCAGCGCGCAGATTGTCCATCCGGCCCGAGACATTTGGGGTGTGATACTTGATCCGCTCGAAGACCTCGGGCGCCGGCGCGGCAAGGTGACGTTCATACAGCATGTACGACCCGGACAGCATCGTCGCCTTGGCCGCCAATTCTTCGTCATCGGTGATCAGCAGTCCGCCCTCACCCGAGTTGACGTGCTTGTAGGTCTGGCAGGAATAGCACCCGATCGCGCCCTGACGACCCGAAAGTTGCCCACGCCATGCGGCCCCCATCGTGTGGGCGCAATCCTCAATTACCGTGACGCCTGCGGCGTCGCACATCTGCATCAACCGATCCATGTTGCACAGATGACCACGCATATGGCTCAGCATCAGAACGCGCGCCTGATCTAGCTTGGCCTCCAGATCGTCCAGATCAATCGTAAGCCCTTCGGTCACGCCCACGAAAACGGGGCGCGCGTTGACCGAGGCAATTGAGCCCGGAACCGGTGCCAGAGTGAAAGCGTTGGTCAGAACCGGATCGCCCGGCTTGACACCGACAGCACGCAAGGCCGTGGCCAGCGCGTAGCCACCCGACGATACGGCCAGACAGTATTTGGCTCCCGTCTGGGCGGCAAATTCCTGTTCCAGCAAGGCAGTTTCGCCCAACTCGCCAGGAACGACGTTGTATCTGTGCAGACGCCCGTGGCGCAGTACGGCCAAGGCGGCCTCGACCGCCTCTTCGGGGATAGGTTCCTGCTGGGTGAAGCTGCCAGTGAATGTCTCGGTCATACGGGTGTTTTGGTCCTGCAAAGGCCTCGGGTCAAGGGACTAGGCTGCCACACCGATCAACTGAGCGACCACATCCGGCAGATCGTCAAAGTGATGCAGCAGCGCTTCGGGTTCCAACGCGGCCATATCCTCGCCCGAGGGTCCGAACGTCACCAGAACCGAAGGCACGCCCGCGGCACGCGCTGTATTCCGGTCAGTATCTGAGTCGCCAATCAACACACAGAGGTCTGGATGCCCCCCCGCCCGGCGCGCCGCCTCTCGCAAAGGCTCGGGATCAGGCTTGCGAACCGGCAGCGTGTCCGCCCCCACCAGCGAGGCGAACTGATCGCGCACCCCAAGCTGGGTCAGCAACTGTTGCGCCAGGGCTTCGGGTTTGTTGGTACAGATACCAACGCCATAGCCAGCAGATCTCAAATCTTCTACCGCGTCCAACGCACCGGGATAGAAATGCGTATGGGTATCGATGTCCTTTGCATAAGCCTCTAGCAACATTGGGTAGTAGGTCTGAACGGTTGCATCGTCGTAGGCCCCGACCCGCTTCAACCCGTGGGTCAGCATCATCCGGCCACCGCGCAGGGCAACGCCTGCATCCTCAGTATGCACCAGAACATCCCCGTGTCCCATATGCCGAAAACAGTGGTTGGCAGCCGCCAGCAGATCGCCCGACGTATCGGCCAGGGTTCCGTCCAGATCGAAGATGACTGTGCGCATATTGCCTCCTGATTCGGCGGGTCTTCGCCGCAAGTGTTGCAAACGGCAATCTTGTTTGATGCCTGTACCGCTTGCGCGTTTGAGCTCAGCGGATAAAACGGGCCGCAACAAAACACAAAGAGAAATCGTTTTTATGAGCACCGCCCTTGTTATCCTTGCCGCCGGAAAAGGCACCAGGATGAATTCGGATACGCCAAAAGTATTACACCCGATTGCCCAGACCCCAATGCTGGTCCACGCAATGCGCGCAGGTGCCGTTCTGTCGCCCGAGCGGACGGTCATCGTCACCGGCCACGGATCGGAAGCCGTCGCTAAAGTCGCCACCACCGAAGACGAAACCGCACAGATCGTGGTCCAGGAAGAGCAGCTGGGAACTGCACACGCCGTCGCACAGGCCCGCGAGGCGCTGGCAGGGTTCGATGGGGACGTCATTGTGCTTTACGGCGATACGCCCTTTATCGACCCCAGAACGCTCGAGCGCATGATCGAGGCGCGCGCTTCTTTCGATCTGGTCATGCTGGGATTTGATATTGCCGAAGTTCAACCACGCTATGGCCGGTTGATCATGGAGGGCGACAAACTGGTCGAGATCGTCGAATACAAGGACGCAACCGAAGAACAGCGCGCCATTCGCTTTACCAACAGCGGGCTGCTTGCCTGCGACGCGAAACAGTTGTTCGAACTGATTGATGAGGTCAGCAACGACAATGCCTCGGGCGAGTACTACCTGACCGAGATTGTTGCGCTGGCCAATGCGCGCGGGCTGTCCGCAACTGCCATCAAATGCGACGAAGCCGAGACTCTGGGCGTGGATTCTCGCGCAGATCTGGCAGCGGCTGACGCCGAATTCCAGACCCGCGCCCGCAACGAACTGCTGGCGCTGGGTGTGACGTTGATGGCCCCCGAAACGGTTTACTTGTCTGCCGATACAATCATCGGGCGCGACACGGTTATTGAGCCCAATGTCGTCTTCGGCCCCGGCGTCACCGTCGAAAGCGGCGCAACGATCCGCGCGTTTTCTCATCTGGAAGGTTGCCATGTCAGCCGCGGTGCAATTGTCGGTCCGTATGCCCGCCTGCGTCCGGGCACAGAACTGGCCGAGAACACGCGCATCGGCAACTTCGTCGAGGTGAAGAACGCCGAAATCGCCGAAGGCGCCAAGGTCAACCACCTCAGCTATATCGGTGATGCCTCGGTCGGCGCGACGACCAACATCGGCGCGGGAACGATCACCTGCAACTATGATGGCGTCATGAAGCACAAGACGACCATCGGCGAAAACGTCTTTATCGGGTCGAACACCATGCTGGTGGCCCCCGTGACCGTGGGTGACGGTGCAATGACGGCAACCGGAACCGTGGTCACGCGCGACGTCGAACCCGACGCTCTGGCCGTAGGACGAACCAAACAGGACAACAAGCCCGGTTACGCGCGAAAATTGTTTGAAATGTTGAAGGCGAAAAAGGCTCGCCGCAATAAAGGGGCCTGATCCATGTGTGGTATTGTAGGGGTACTGGGCGAGCACGAAGCCGCGCCCACTTTGGTCGAGGCGCTTAAGCGTTTGGAATACCGGGGCTATGACAGCGCCGGGATCGCCACCGTGAATAGCGGTGCGCTGGGGCGTCGCCGGGCCGTGGGCAAACTGGTCAACCTGAGTGACTTGCTGGTGCATGACCCCCTGCCGGGAAAATCCGGCATTGGCCACACACGTTGGGCCACACATGGCGCACCATCGGTGAACAACGCGCATCCGCATCAGGCCGGCCCTGTGGCCGTCGTGCATAACGGTATCGTGGAAAACTATCGCGAGTTGCGTGCCGAACTAGCCGAAAACGGCATCAACTTTGTCACGGAAACCGACACCGAAACCGTGGCCTTGTTGACGGAGCACTACCTGAAAACAGGTCTGTCCCCGGTTGAGGCCGCGTTCAAAACCATTGACCGCTTGGTCGGTGCGTTTGCGCTGGCGTTTCTGTTCGACGGCCAGGACGATCTGATCGTGGCTGCGCGCAAGGGCTCTCCGTTGGCCATCGGTCACGGGGACGGTGAGATGTATGTGGGCTCGGACGCGATCGCGTTGGCACCGTTGACGAACCGCATCACCTACCTTGAAGAAGGTGACCGCGCTGTTCTGACCCGCACCTCGCTTGAGATCCGCACCGAGTCCGGTGAGTTGGCAAACCGCGAAATACGGCAGATTCAACTGGACCACTCTCAGACTGAGAAGAACGGTCACAAGCACTATATGGCCAAAGAAATCGCCGAGCAGCCTGTAGTGATTGCCGACGCAATTCGGTCTTACCTGCCCAGTGGCGGCGATCAGGTCGTTTTGCCCGAAGAAGGGCTGGATTTTACCAAGCTGGACCGCTTGACCATGGTGGCCTGCGGCACTGCCTTCTACGCCTGTTTGACCGCGAAATACTGGTTCGAGCAACTGGCACAAATGCCGGTTGAGGTCGATATCGCCAGTGAGTTCCGATACCGCGAACCTCCGATTCCGGGGCGCACGCTGGCCTTGTTTGTCAGCCAGTCGGGCGAAACAGCCGACACTCTGGCCGCGCTGCGGTATTGCGAGGGCAAGGCGGAAAAGATCGTGTCGGTCGTGAACGTCCCCGAAAGCTCGATCGCACGTGAAAGCGACATTGTCCTGCCCATTCATGCGGGTGTCGAAATCGGTGTGGCGTCAACCAAGGCTTTCACCTGCCAGCTCAGCGTTTTGCTGATGCTTGCACTCAAGGCTGCCGCGGACCGTGGCACGCTGACCGATGAGGAACTGGCTGATCACTATGCCGCGCTGCGCGGGTTGCCGACTGTTCTGAACACCGCGCTTGAACAAGGCCCGGCCATCAAGGGCGCAGCACAGCGTTTGTCCGAGGCCCGCGACGTCCTGTTCCTGGGCCGGGGCCTGATGTACCCGCTGGCGATGGAAGGTGCACTGAAGCTCAAGGAAATCAGCTATATCCACGCCGAAGGTTATGCATCGGGCGAGCTAAAGCACGGCCCCATCGCCCTAATCGACAAGCATATGCCTGTTGTGGTCATGGCCCCGCGTGATGCGGTGTTCGACAAGACGGTTTCTAACATGCAGGAAGTGATGGCGCGCAAGGGCAAGGTCATTCTGGTGTCGGACGCCGACGGGATCGCAGAGGCCGAAGACGGGGTCTGGAGCATCATCCGAATGCCTCGTGTGCACACCAGCATTGCACCTATCCTTTACTCGGTGCCCGCGCAACTCTTGGCCTATCATACGGCGGTGGCAAAGGGCACGGATGTGGACCAGCCGCGCAACCTGGCAAAATCCGTCACGGTGGAGTGAAGCATGGCCAAGCAATTCCCGGAAATCGACGATGCCCAACGGAAATTCATCGAAGAGCAGCACGTGTTCTTCGTTGGAACGGCCGCACCTGACGGACGGGTCAATATCTCGCCCAAGGGCATGGACTCGCTACGTGTTCTGGGGCCGACCCGGATTGCCTGGATGAACCTGACCGGCAGCGGCAATGAAACCGCCGGTCACCTGCTTGAAACTGACCGCATGACGCTGATGTGGTGTTCGTTTACGACACGGCCCCTGATCCTGCGCAGCTATGGCACTGCGCGCACGCTGCATCTGGGTGATGAGGGCTGGGATGAGCTGGCCGAGCTTTTCCCGGATCACCGAAGCGCCCGGCAAATCTATGACCTGAACGTCGATCTGGTTCAGACCTCATGCGGATATGCGGTGCCCTTCATGGAATACCGCTCGGACCGCGATACGATGCAGAAATGGGTCGATGGAAAGACCGACGACCAGATCAAGTCCTACTGGGTCGAGAAGAACCAGCAGACCATTGACGGTAAACCCACCGGCACCGCAAGTTGAAACCTAACATGCTTGCGCCCTATCTAGATCAGATCAAAGCTCACGCAGACCCGGATCGCGGGAAACAGATGGCCGCCTATCACAAGGTCGACAGGCCTTATCTCGGGGTGGCCAATCCTGTCCTGAATGATCTGACCAGAGCGTGGCGGCAAGAGCTGGACGTTCCCGCGCGCGTGGAACTGGCGGGCGCCTTTTGGCAGACCGACATTCACGAGGGCCGCGTTGCCGCCGCCAAACTGCTCACTCAGGCCCGTATCCGCCTTGACGATGCCGTATGGGACATACTGCAAAGCTGGTTGCCGGATTTCGATGCTTGGGCCATAGCGGATCACGCCTGTATGGCGATGCAAAAGCGCCTTTCCGCAGATCCGATCCGTCTGGATCAAGTCGAGATCTGGACCTCATCTGACCATATGTGGACCCGCCGCGCTGCACTGGTGGCCACCCTGCCCTGGACAAAACAGAACCACCCCAAATCGGACGACCTGCTACGGCGCGACCGTATCTTGGGCTGGGCAGCCAGCTATGTACCGGATCGCGACTGGTTCATCCAAAAGTCAATTGCGTGGTGGTTGCGCGAGTTATCCAAACACGACCCTGATCGCGTGGTCGCATTTCTCAATGCCCATGGCCCAGGCATGAAGCCTTTCGCGCGAAAAGAGGCCGGCAAGTATCTGAAGGGTCAGTTGGAATAGACTTCCAGCTCGACCAGTTCGTCAAATGGCAGCAACAATGCCCGCATGGCATCCAGGGATAACCGGCTGCCGCCACTGGCCGGGCCGGACGCTGGCACCAACGTGATATAGGCCTGCGCGCCGGTTCGGGGTACGACAACGCGGCCTGTGAACTCGGTCTCAACCAATGGTGTTTCCAGCCATCGCCCCGGCGTCGTCGGATCGCCTAGGCTGGCGATGGTCGTCTTTGGACCAACCCAGCCGGCGGCCGCCGTTGCCGCCACAGGTTGCGGTTCGACCACGGTTTCTTCGACAACAGCGGGCGCACCGTCTTCGGCAGGCGTATCGCCACCAAACACGCGATCCGTAGTCGATCGCACTGTTTCACAGCCCGCCAACACAGCACACAAAGCCAAAAGCGAATATCTCATACCCCAAACCTATCGCTCTCGGTGCAAGTGCACCAGCGCAAAGCACAGTTCGCCCTTGTCGCAGGGCAGTTGCCGCTTTACCTATGAGGCATGACAGCTCCGCTTATCGACCCGTTCGCTCGTGCCATCACCTATCTCCGCGTATCCGTCACGGATCGCTGCGATTTCCGTTGTGTCTATTGCATGTCCGAGGACATGACCTTTTTGCCCAAGAAAGACCTCCTGACGCTGGAGGAATTGGACCGCATGTGTTCGACCTTTGTGAAACTGGGCGTCGAAAAGCTGCGCATTACCGGCGGTGAGCCGCTGGTACGCCGCAACATAATGAGTTTCTTCAATTCGATGACCCGCCATCTGGAAAGCGGCGCGCTGAAAGAACTGACCCTGACGACCAATGGGTCGCAATTGCACCGTTTTGCAGATGACCTATACGCAGCGGGCGTGCGTAGGGTGAATGTGTCTCTGGACACTCTGGACGAGGACAAGTTTGCCAAAGTCACTCGCTGGGGTCGCCTGAAACAGGTGCTGAACGGGATCGACGCCGCGCAAAAGGCGGGTCTGCGTGTCAAGATCAACGCCGTGGCTTTGAAAGGGTTCAATGAACCCGAACTGCCCAGGATCACCGAATGGTGCGCTGAGCGTGACATGGACCTGACCTGGATCGAGGTCATGCCAATGGGCGATATCGGCAACGAGGATCGCCTGGACCAGTATTGGTCACTCAAGGACGTTCGTAAGGAATACGAAAACCACTATTCCGTGACCGATCTGGCAGAACGGACCGGTGGCCCCGCACGCTATGTACGGCTTGAGGATACGGGCCAGAAGATCGGGTTCATTACGCCCCTGTCACATAACTTCTGCGAAAGCTGCAACCGCGTGCGTCTGACCTGCACAGGTGAGCTGTATATGTGCCTCGGGCAAGAGGACATGGCCGATCTGCGCGCACCGCTGCGCGATCACCCTGATACCGAACAACCGCTTGAGGATGCGATCCGCGCGGCAATCAACCTCAAGCCCAAGGGCCACGATTTCGATTATTCCCGACAGGCTGTGGATGGCCAGATGACCCGCCACATGAGCCATACGGGCGGCTAACATGCCAAACATCTCCGACCGGCCGACGCTGCTCTACCACCTGTATTGCGGCCTCACTTCTGTTGCCGCACCTTTGGCATGGCACACAGTGCGCAAGAAACTACAGGCCGCAGACGTCCCCGAGGCACGGCAGCAGGAGCGCCTCGGCCACGCCAGCCAGCCCCGTCCTGACGGCCAGCTGATTTGGTTCCATGCTGCCAGCGTTGGAGAGACGCTATCGGTCATCAGCCTAATCAAGCGTCTGGGAGAGCGCCTGCCCGAGGCGCAGTTCCTGATCACGTCAGGTACGCCGACTTCGGCCGCACTGATTGAAAAACGCATGCCGCCACGCGGGCGCCACCAATACCCTCCGCTCGACACCGCAGCAGCAGTGCGGCAATTTTTGGATCATTGGCACCCCGACGCCGCGATCTTTGTCGAAAGCGAGATTTGGCCGCGCCTGATCGTCGAAGCGTCTCGGCGAGGAACCCCTTTGGCGCTGCTCAACGCACGCCTTTCGGATCGCTCCGTCGCGGGCTGGAAGAAGAGGCCTGAAACCGCTCGCTTCATTCTGGACCATTTCAAACTGTTTCTGACCCAGAACGATAAAACAGCAAAAAACCTGATCGACATGGGCGCGCGTGCCGACCGGGTGCAGCCGGGTACCAACCTCAAGGCCATGTCAGACCCTCTGCCGGTGGATCAGACGACTCTGGAAAGCATACGGTCACAAACCGCCGATCGCCCGCTCTGGATCGCCAGCTCGACCCATGCAGGCGAAGAGGAAACGGTTCTGGCCGCCCATGCCGAACTGATGAAACGTTGGCCAAACCTTCTGTTGCTGCTGATCCCTCGCCACCCGGAACGGCGAGGTGAGGTTGCTGACCTGCTGAACACCGCCGGACAAACGGCTGCCTTCCGATCCAAGGGCGACCAAATCGCGGCGCAAACTCAAGTCTATGTGGCTGACACATTGGGTGAGACAGGTACATGGTACGCCCTCTGCCCCATCGTGTTTCTGGGCGGTTCGCTGAAGGAAATCGGTGGCCACAACCCGTTCGAACCCGCGCAGGCTGGCGCTGCTGTGATTACGGGCCCTGGTTATTTCAACTTCGCGGAGACCTTCGCTCCATTGATAGACAACGGTGGCGCGATCGAGGTCAACTCGGCTGCGCAACTGTCCGAAGCTGTCGCCAACTGGCTTTCCGACGACAACGCCCTCGCCCAGACCAGGGCCGCAGCGAAAGCCTGCGTGAACACCCAGAAATCCGCCTTGGACGACGTTATCGACACGCTATGCAGCAGCCTCGACCTCAAATGATCTAACCAGGATCCAACTTCATCTGGCCGAAAATACCTCGGGGGTGCGGGGACAGAGCCCCCGCCCTGTCCATCAGGCCGCCGGCATCCGCTGTTCCACGATCCCGGCCCACCAGCTGCATCCGGCCGGAATAGCCTCGTCATTGAAATTATACTCCGGATGATGCACGGCCGCAGTATCGCCGTTACCAACCAGGATATAGGCTCCCGGACGCTCCTCCAGCATAAAGGCAAAGTCCTCGCCGCCCATGATCAATGGTGCCTCGTCGCAATTGCCGGCAACAGAACGCGCGACATCCGCAGCAAAATCGGTTTGTTCGTTGCTGTTCACCATTACCGGATAGCCTCGGTAATAAGTCACATCAGCCGTTCCGCCAAAGGTGGTCGCGATACCCGCACAAATCTCATGAATGCGCTTTTCCGCCAGGTCCCGCATGTCTTCGCTCATCGTACGCACGGTCCCTTTCAATTTCACGCTCTGAGGGATCACGTTGAAGGCATTCGAAGACGTCTCAAATGATGTAACCGAAACCACGACCTGATCCACAGGGTCCGCATTGCGCGCGGCAATCGTCTGTAGCGCCAGAACCGCCTGAGCCGCCATCACGGTTGTGTCGACCGTTTCATGTGGTTTCGCGGCATGTCCGCCCTTGCCCTCGAAAGAGATATCGAACTGGTCCGTTGCGGCAAAAAAAGCGCCTGGTCGAATGGCAAAGCTGCCAACCGGACGGCCCGGCCAGTTGTGCATGCCGTAAACTTCCTGAATACTCCAGCGGTCCATCATGCCGTCTTCACACATCTCACGGCCCCCACCGCCGCCTTCTTCGGCGGGTTGGAAGATCACGACAACGGTGCCGTCAAAATTGCGCGTCTCGGACAGGTACTTCGCAGCCCCCAAAAGCATCGCTGTATGGCCATCATGCCCGCAGGCATGCATCGCACCATCGGTTTTCGAAGCGTAATCCAAGCCCGTCGCCTCGAGGATCGGCAAAGCATCCATATCGGCGCGCAACCCGATCACCTTGCCGCTTGTATTCGCCTTGCCCTTGATCACCCCGACCACACCTGTGCGGCCAATGCCGGTCACGACCTCATCACAGCCAAACTCTCGCAGCCTGTCCGCAACCAAAGCGCTGGTACGATGGGTTTCAAACAGAATTTCAGGGTGTTCGTGAATGTCGCGCCGCCACTTGGTGATCTCATCCTGCAACTCGGCGAACCGGTTCTTGATCGGCATTCTGGTCTCCTAACAAAATATCTTCGGCCCTCAGCCCCGATCCGGGACCGCCAGCAGTTCAATCCAAATCGGCAGGCCGAAGCGCGCCAGAGAGAAGGACAATGAAAACGGCCAGTGGTAGTAGAGCCGCAAAAGCTATTCGTAATGTAAACATCTCTGCGAGAAACCCAATAAGGGGTGGACCAATCAATAGCCCGCCGTAGCCTAATGTGGCAACACTGGCGATGGCCTGCCCCGGCGGCACGTCAGGATCCGAGGCCGCCCGGCTGAATGCCAGCGGCATGATCACCGCGTAGCCGATTCCCATCATTGCAAAACCTGCCAACGCAAGGCCCGCCTCGCCAGCGGAAACCACGCAGAACACGCCCAGTGCAGCGCAAACCCCACCAAATCGCGCCGTAGCGACGGGCCCAAAGCGCATGATCACGACACCACCCGCCAGTCGAAACGCAACCATCGCCACTGAGAACACAGCATAGCCCAACGCCGCAACACTTTCGGTGGCCCCTGTGACATCACGCAGAAAGATCGCACTCCAATCCGCCACCGCGCCTTCGCCTAGCGCACCGCATAGGGCTGTGAACCCAACAAGGATCAGCGCCCCGGACGGAAGCGCAAACACCTGCCCCCCCGTCGAAACCGCGCGACGCGATGTCCAACGCACCCACGACAAGGCCAGCGCAAGCCCGACCACGATCCCGCCCGCCAGCAGAAAATGCTGCATCACGGTCAACTGCATCTGCACTGCAGCAAACCCGCTAAGCGCCCCCAGCCCCGCGCCGAGGCTCCACATGGCGTGGAACGAGGACATGACAGGCTTGTCAAAGGTCTGTTCGACCTCAGCGGCCCAGGCGTTCATCGCAACGTCCATCGAGCCGTGGAAAGCGCCGAACACAAACAAAAAAGCCGCCAGCGCCCAGAACCCGCCTGCGAAGGCCAACAAGATCAAGGACAGCGTATATAGAACCGCGATGTAGCGCGTCAGGCTAACCGCTCCGAACCTGTCCGTTAGCCGCCCGGTAATCGGAAAGGAACACACCGCGCCTGCGGCCATGAACAACAACCCGTAGCCGAGCGCCTCATGCGTCAGATCCAACCGGTCCCGAACCGCGGGAATACGCGAGGCCCAGATGCCGAACAACGCTCCATTCAGGATGAACATGGCGGCAACGGCCCGCCAAGCTGCCACGATTCCGATCACGGGAAACCCTTAGTGCCAGATGCCAAATGCTGCCCTTGTACAGCTTGCTGGCGCGCTGGCAAACACAGTTTCACTCCAGCCTTTTGCGAATCTTCCGAATGGCAAACCAAACGGCCAGCACAACCGGGATTGTCACGGCAGCGGTCAACATCCCCTTGCTTATCCCAACCCCGGTCAGCGGATACAGCAGGTAGCTGACCAATGACACTGCGTAGTAACTGATGGCGACCACCGACAGCCCTTCGACAGTGTGCTGTAGACGCAGGGCCAAGTCGGCGCGACGGTCCATGCTTTCCAGCAACGCCTGGTTCTGAGCGCTGCGCTCGACATCAACCCGCGTGCGCAGCAATTCCCCCGCCCTGATCGCCCGGTCCGACAGCGCCTTCAATCGCCGCTCGGTCGACTTGACCGTACGGATCGCAGGATCGTAACGGCGCATCATGAAATCGGCAAAGCTCTGCCCGCCGCCAAACCGATCTTCCCGCAGGACCTCAATGCGCTGGTTGACGATGGCCTCATAGGCACCTGTGGCACCAAACCGAAACGAGCATTTGGCGGACAGCGCTTCAAGCTCGATCGACGTCGACAACAAATCCTGCAACAACGCATCCGGTTGCGCTGTGTCGTCATTCATCTGCGCCATTATCTGGGTCAGTTGGCCATCCAAAGCACCGATGCGCGGCATCAACTGTTTGACGCGGGCAAATCCCAACATGGACATCGCCTTGTAGGTTTCAATCTCGCACAGACGTTGCACGATGCGTCCGGTTCTCCGCCGCCCGGTGCCCTCGGTCACAAACATTGCAAACCGCATGTGCCCGGCCGGATCGATGCGAAAATCGCAGGCACAAATAGCGGCATCATCCAGCACGCGCGCCACGGCCAGACTTTCAGGCTCGAACCATTCGGCAAGTTTGGACCGGATCGCCTCATCGCTCTCACGCTCGACAACACGCACCATCGCAGAGGTGACGCGCTGACCCGGGCTCGCCATCAGCCAGTCAGGGGGAAACACCTCAAAATCAGCCGGATTGAACGCACGGTCACTCACATTCTGAGAGATCGCCGTATAGGTCACAAACTCGGTGTGCTGTTCCCATTTCAACCAATGACGCCCGATCTGCCCCGCGTAATGCGTGGCATCCGGTTGAGGATGCTGCGCACCGTGGCGGTCCAGAAGGTTGACGAGGTGCTCCAGATCTTCACGGCGATCCCGCGCGACGGCAGCCTCAGATTTCTTGATGGCCAGAAACACCACGGTGCAAGGTGTCGCCGCAATCGGAAACGGCCGCGCATGCAGTTCATTGGCCAGCGCATAGCGCAGCGGATGGTCATCTATCGGCGTCATAAAGGGCTCCGTCTGGTTCCCGGCACTATACGCCATCCGCGACGCGCATCAATTCTCTTTTTATTTCATATACTTACAGGGATACGACGGTATACAAACCCGCTATCTCATTGATTTGGTTGCCACAGCTCAATCGGATTGCCTTCTGGGTCGTGGATGCGTGCAAACTTGCCGACCTCGCTGTCCCATTCGGCATTGGTTTCAACCTTGATCCCAGCCGCCTCCAACTGCGCCGTCATGGCAGCCAGATCATCGACTCGAAAATTGATCATCCACTGCTGCTCGGCCCGACCGAAATACTCGGTATTCTGGTCGAAAGGGGCAAAAACCGTATAACCCTCTCGCTGCTTCCACGGCACCGGATCATAATGATTGACCCCCAAATGCGTTTCATACCACGCGCTCAACGCCGCTGGGTCTCGCGCACGGAAGAACACACCGCCTATACCGTTCACTTTCTCCATCAGCACCTCCGTAGAATAGTGGCACCAACAGTGTAACACAGTCCGCAGTCTTCATCTGGCCCCAAATACCTTGGAGGTCAGGAGGCAAAGCCTCCTGCAAAAAAAGAAAAGGGCGCCCTCAGGCGCCCTTTGCAATCTCATAATACCGTTCGATCAGTCGATCATGGGCAGCAGCTTGTCCAGCGACTGTTTTGCGTCGCCGTAGAACATGCGGGTGTTCTCTTTGAAGAACAGCGGATTTTCGATGCCCGAGTATCCCGTGCCCTGACCGCGCTTGGACACAAAGACCTGCTTCGCTTTCCAGCATTCCAGAACCGGCATACCGGCGATGGGGCTGTTGGGGTCTTCCTGCGCCGCGGGGTTCACGATGTCGTTCGAACCGATGACGATGGCCACATCCGTGTCTGGGAAATCGTCATTGATCTCGTCCATCTCCAGCACGATGTCGTACGGCACCTTCGCCTCAGCCAGCAGAACGTTCATGTGACCCGGCAGACGACCTGCAACCGGATGGATCGCAAAGCGCACGTTCTTGCCTTTGGCGCGCAGCTTGCGAACCAGCTCGGACACCGACTGCTGAGCTTGCGCAACAGCCATGCCGTAGCCAGGAATGATGACCACGCTGTCAGCGTCGTTCAGAGCTGCGGCAACCCCGTCGGCCTCAATCGCGACCTGCTCGCCTTCCACTTCCATCTGCGGACCCGAGGTACCGCCGAAGCCGCCCAGGATCACACTGACAAAGTGACGGTTCATCGCCTTACACATGATGTAGGACAGGATCGCACCGGACGAGCCCACCAGCGCGCCGACCACGATCAGCAGGTCGTTGCCCAGCGAGAAGCCGATGGCCGCAGCCGCCCAACCCGAGTAGCTGTTCAGCATCGACACAACCACCGGCATGTCCGCACCACCGATGCCCATGATCAGGTGATAGCCGATAAACAGCGCCGCCAGCGTCATTAGGAACAGCGGGAAGAAGCCGCCCGATGCTGTATACCAGAACAGGCAGATCAGCGAGAGACCCGCAGCAGCCGCGTTCAGCGCATGACCGCCGGGCAGCTTGGTCGCCGCCGAGGTCACTTTGCCCGCCAGCTTGCCATAGGCCACAACCGAACCGGTAAAGGTGATCGCACCGATGAAGATGCCCAGGAACAGTTCCACATGCAGGATCGTCAGTTCGGCCGAGGTCTTTTTGGCGATCAGTTGGGCAAAGGCCCCCAGACCGTCCATCTCAACTTCTTTCGCGGCGTCGGCGATGGCGAATACTTCGGCAACATTCTGTATCTCAAAATGCGCGTTGTAGCCCACGAACACAGCCGCCAGACCGACCAGCGAGTGCATCGCCGCCACAAGCTGCGGCATCTCGGTCATCTGGACGCGCTGCGCCACGTACTGACCGATCAGACCACCGCCGATGATCAGCAGAAGCGACAGCAACCACAGGCCGGAACCCGGACCAACCAGCGTGGCAAAAACCGCCAGCGCCATACCGACGATGCCGTACCAGACCGCGCGCTTGGCGCTTTCCTGGTTCGACAGACCGCCGAGCGAAAGGATGAAAAGGACAGCCGCAACAACATAGGCGGCAGTAGTGAAGCCAATCATCTACCCGGCCTCCTTAAGATTTCTGGAACATGGCGAGCATGCGCCGGGTTACGAGGAAGCCGCCGAAGATATTGATCCCGGCCATGAAGACGGACAGCGCCGCCAGCAGAATAACCAGGAACGACCCCGATCCAATCTGCATCAAGGCTCCAACGATAATGATCGACGAGATCGCGTTGGTGATCGCCATCAGCGGTGTGTGCAGAGAATGCGCGACGCCCCAGATCACCTGGAAGCCCACGAACACAGCCAGCACAAAGACGATGAAGTGCTGCATGAAGCTGGCCGGAGCGACCAGCCCCACCAGCAGCATCAGCGCGCCGCCGACACCCAGCAGGGTGAACTGCTGTTTGGTCTGCGCCTTGAAGGCCGCGATTTCCTGCGCCTTTTTCTCTTCCGGTGTCAGTTCTTTGACTTCCGGTTTCTTCTGCGCCGCAATCGCCTGCACCTTGGGTGGCGGCGGCGGGAAGGTGATCTCGCCCTCAAAGGTCACGGTCGCGCCGCGGATCACGTCATCTTCCATGTCGTGGTTGACCTGGCCGTCCTTTTCAGGCGTCAGGTCGGCCATCATGTGACGGATGTTGGTGGCATACAGAGACGACGACTGCGCCGCCATCCGGCTGGGGAAGTCGGTATAGCCGATGATGGTCACGCCATTGTCGGTCACGATCTTCTCATCCGCCACGGTCAGCTTACAGTTGCCGCCCTTTTCCGCCGCCAGATCGACAATGACCGAGCCCGGCTTCATGCTTTCGACCATGTCCTTGGTCCAAAGCTCAGGCGCTTCGCGGTTCGGGATCAGCGCGGTGGTGATAACGATGTCCATTTCCGGAGCAAGCTCACGGAACTTAGCCAGCTGCGCGTTGCGGAATTCTTCGGACTGAACCGACGCATAACCACCCGTTGCCGCGCCGTCTTGCTGATCTTCTTCAAAGTCCAGATAGACGAACTCGGCCCCCATCGATTCGACCTGTTCGGCCACTTCGGGGCGGACGTCGAACGCATAGGTGATCGCACCCAGCGAGGTCGAGGTGCCAATTGCCGCCAGACCAGCCACACCGGCACCGACGATCAGCACTTTGGCGGGCGGAACCTTACCGGCCGCCGTCACCTGACCAGTGAAGAAGCGGCCAAAATTGTTGCCGGCCTCGATTACCGCACGATACCCGGCGATGTTGGCCATCGACGACAGAGCATCCATCTTCTGCGCGCGGCTGATGCGCGGAACCATTTCCATGGCGATGACGTTGGCACCTTTGGATTTGGCCAGCTCCATCCCTTCTTCATTGCCCGCAGGGTTGAAGAACGAAATCAGCGTCTTGTCCTTGGTCAGCCGTTTGAGCTCGGCCTCAGAGGGCTGACGTACCTTGGCGATGATATCGGACGCCTTCCACAGCGCAGCTGCGGTCTTGATCACTTCGACACCAGCGGCCTCGTAAGCTGCATCCGAGAACCCGGCCGCAGCACCTGCGCCTTTCTCGATCAGGCATTCATAGCCCAGTTTCTGCAACTGCACGGCAGAATCGGGCGTCATCGCGACGCGGTTCTCACCGTCAAATATCTCTTTCGGTGTGCCTATTTTCACTGGCATTCCCCCTAATTTTCACTCTGACCGAGCGGGTGGTCGGTATTGTTTGTTAAGCAAAGGTGTATCTTGCGCAACATTATTTCGCAAGCGCAGCATATTACGTTGTGTCGTTACCACATCACTTCAGATCCACCTGCGGGTTTGGCGTTCATATCGGGCGAAATCGGCGCGGAAAGTCCTGCGCATTCGATCCTCTTCCGGCACGATGAAACGGCGTTCCAGCAGCCAGACAAAGACCGGGATCAGAACCAACGAGGCGACGGCGTCGAACCGCAGGATCAGGCCAGTGAGGATCAGAACATCGCCCGCATAGATCGGGTTCCGGCTGCGTTTGAAGATACCGGTTTGCACAAGCGAGCTGGGGGTTTCATGCGGCATGATCGTCGTGCGATGGCGACGGAACTCTGCAGCGGCTAAAGCGATCAGGATCAACCCTCCGCCTATCAGAACCCCGCTGAGAAGGTCGGTGACCCCGCTGTCCAGCGATAAACCCATCGGCATATACCGCGCCTGCATCCATGCCAGCACGGCAAATCCCAATAACCAAACCGGAGGGATATCAATGTTACGCATGTCGGGCTGACTTTCGTTCCGGCAATGGCGAACATGTCGCGTTTGCACGATCACCTACCGCTTTTCGGCCTCAATAGCAAAACTACAGTTGGTCGCAGGGCAAATTGCCGGTCCCGGCCAGCTCATCCGGGCCAGGGATTGTCAATCGTGGACAGGCCGCCACGGATCAGATAGCCATTTCAAACCAATGTTTTCCAATGCATGCACAGGATCGCGATGACTGACTTTGCCGCTACAAAAGCTATGTTCGATTTGCCCGAAGGCGTTGTTTATCTGGACGGAAACTCGCTGGGGCCCTTGCCAAGCGCGGCGGCGGGACGGGTCAATGAGATGCTGGTTTCTGAATGGGGACAGATGCTGATCACCGGCTGGAACAAAGCCGGATGGATGGCGCTACCGACAGGTCTGGGGGATCGTGTTGGCCGATTGATCGGAGCCGAACCCGGAAGCGTTGTGACAGGGGACACCCTTTCGATCAAAGTCTATCAGGCCGTCGCCTCAGCATTGGACCTGTGCCCGGACCGTAAAGTCGTTTTGTCCGACAACGGCAATTTTCCGTCCGATCTTTACATGGTCGAGGGCCTCTTGCGCTCACTCGGGCCAGACTACGAATTGCGCGTCGTCGATCCCGAGGATGTCGCCGACAACCTGACCGATGATGTTGCGGTCCTAATGCTGACCGAAGTCGACTACCGCACCGGGCGCATGCACGACACGAAAGCGTTGACCGAACTGGCCCATGCGAACGGTACAATAACCGTTTGGGATCTGGCGCATTCGGCGGGGGCAATCCCAGTGGATCTGGCGGGATGCAACGCCGATTTCGCCGTAGGCTGTACCTATAAGTATCTCAATGGCGGCCCCGGAGCGCCTGCGTTCATCTATGTCGCGCCGCGTCTTGCGGACAAGGCTCAACCCGCCCTGTCCGGCTGGCTGGGTCACGAATCTCCGTTCGCCTTCGATCTGGACTATCGGCCAGGGCAAGGTATCGAAAGAATGCGGGTCGGCACGCCGCCGATCATTCAGATGACGGCCTTGTCCGCAGCGATGGACATCTGGGACATGGCCGACATTCACGACGTACGCGCCAAGTCCATCGAACTGACCGAGTTGTTCATAAACCGGGTCGAGGCCGCCTGCCCTGACCTGACGCTGGCAAGCCCGCGCGACCCCGCCCGGCGCGGAAGCCAGGTCTCATTTCGTTTCGAGCATGGCTATGCCGTGATGCAGGCTTTGATCGCGCGCGGCGTGATCGGTGATTTCCGAGCGCCGGACATCATTCGATTTGGCTTCACGCCGCTTTACATCGACGAGAACGATGTAGAACAGGGCGTTGAAATCTTAGCAGACATCATGAGCAACCGCCTGTGGGATGCACCAGAGTACATGGTGCGTCAGCGCGTTACTTGACCTCAAGACCCGCGCCGATCAGCGTTGCGAATTGCACGGTGCGGGCCTCATACTCTTCGACCCCGGTGACGCTCACCTTCAACCCTCTCAAAGCGGTAGTGATCAGCGTGCCCGTCTCCATCGCACCCGCATACAAACGAACGCGCCCGGCCTTTTCTTCTCGGGCCAGCCACTCGCCATAAAGCTGCGTCAGGTCGGCCTCGCCCTGCGCAATAATTTCACCCGACATGGATACCGAGGTGTCCAGCATCTCAAGCCCATGGGAAGAAGCCAGAATTGTCGAGATTCCCTCGGTCTGGGCTGCAATCGCACGCGTCAGTATTTCGGTAACCGACCCCGACGTCGACAACGCCTGCGCCACCGCAGCGTGCTTCGTGGTGTAGTACAGCTCAGTCAGCTTGGCGACGATCGCTTCTTTATTCTTGAAATGGAGATAGACCGCTGGACGGGACATCCCCGCGCCGCGCGCGATTTCATCCATCGATGTTTTGCGGAACCCATAGGTGGCAAAAGCTTGAAAGGCGGAATCCAGGATCGCCTTCTGTCGTGTATCTTCTTTCAAATCGGTCATTCCAAAACTCGTGACACTTTCTGTTCATTTTGTCAATTGACACACTGACACTTTAGATTAATTATGTCAGAAACCAGCCACAGCCAAGAGAGGTGCGCCATGGCGACCGCGCTAAAGATCAATGGAAAGCAACATCAGGTGGACCTGCCAGATGACGTGCCCCTGCTCTGGGTTCTGCGCGACGAAATCGGCCTGACGGGAACCAAGTTCGGTTGCGGCGTTGCTGCATGCGGGTCGTGCACGGTTCACATCGATGGCGAGGCCGTGCGGTCTTGCCAGGTGGCACTGTCGGATGTCTGGGGTGATGTGACGACGATTGAAGGGCTGGGCACACCGGATGCCATGGCCGCAGTTCAGCAGGCTTGGGTCGACCATCAGGTGGCGCAATGCGGTTACTGCCAGTCAGGACAGATCATGCAGGCTGCAGCATTGCTGGCCGAGAACCCCGCGCCAACAGATGCTGAGATTGATGACGCGATGCAAGGCAACCTGTGCCGCTGTGGCACCTACCCCAGAATCCGCGCTGCCATCCACGATGCGGCATCCAAGCTGAAGGAGGCGTAAGCAATGGCATCCGTAGGAAAAATCCTCCGCCGTACGTTCCTGATTGGCTCGGCCGCGATTGTGGGCGGCGTGGCCTTCGGCGCTTACTACGTTAGCCGTCCGGCTGCGAACCCTTTGAAACCGACCGAAGGTGAAACCGCGCTTAGCCCCTTTGTTTTAGTCGACCAGAACGGCGTTACCTTGTTTGCGCCCCGGGCCGAGATGGGACAGGGCGTCATGACCACTTGGGCCGCACTTATTGCCGAAGAACTGGATGTCGAGCTGGACCAGATTCGCGTCCTCCACGGACCAGCGGCG
This sequence comes from Ruegeria arenilitoris, assembly GCF_013035315.1. Taxonomy (GTDB): domain Bacteria; phylum Pseudomonadota; class Alphaproteobacteria; order Rhodobacterales; family Rhodobacteraceae; genus Ruegeria; species Ruegeria arenilitoris_D. Next base: position 69,370 of record NZ_WQHP01000004.1, read on the forward strand.
GCGGCTTACTATAACTCTGCCCTGATCGGTGAAGGTCTGCCCAACAAGGGCTATGACATCTCGGACTTCCAGCACAATCTGGGCGAAGCTCTGGGTGTTCTGGGTCGGACGCTCAGCTTGCAAGTCACCGGCGGCTCAACCTCGATGAAGGATGGGTTCGAGCGGATGCGCGAAGCAGGTGCAACCGCGCGCGAAACGCTAAAGCAGGCTGCAGCCGATCGATTGGGCGTTGATCGTGCGCAATTGAAAACCGAAAACGGCGAGGTCATCGCACCAGACGGAACCCGTATCCCGTACACAGAACTGGCCGAAGCCGCCGGTCAGATTGAGCCACCTCAGGTCGAATTGCGCGACCCGACCAACTGGCGTTTGCTGGGCCAGAACCTGCCGCGAGTCGATGTGGTTGGCAAATCTACCGGTACCGCTGAGTTCGGCATTGACGTGCGCCCCGAGGGTTTGAAATTCGCCTCTGTCCGCATCAACCCGAAACTGGGTGGCGAGATGAAAAGCTTTGACGCCAGCGCGGCGGAAGGCATGCCGGGCGTCGAAAAGGTTGTAGACCTCGGTAACGGCGTGGCCGTGATTGCCACCAACACCTGGCTGGCAATGCAGGCGGTTGATGCGATTGACGTAGACTGGGGCGATGCGCCCTACCCGCCGGAAACCGATGCTATCTTCGCGGAAATCTCCAAGGCTTTCGATGCCGCCCCCAACTCGACGATGCGCGACGATGGGGATGTGGACATCCTGCCGGACGGCGCGACCGAGATCACTGCAGAGTACACGGCGCCATATCTCGCCCACTCCACCATGGAGCCAATGAACGCGACAGCGTTGTTCACCGGCAATTCGCTGGAGCTGTGGTGCGGGAACCAGGCCCCGACGCTGATCCAGATGCGCGTCGCCAATACGGCCAACCTGGACAAGGACGCAGTGCAGATCCACACAACCTATCTGGGCGGCGGGTTTGGTCGTCGCGGTGAGCTGGACTTTGGTGAGATCGCCACAAAGGTCGCGATGGCAATGCCCGGAGTGCCGGTCCAGACGACCTGGAGCCGTGAAGAGGACATGCGCCACGACTACTACCGCCCCGGCGCGATGGCCCGGATGCGGGGCGCAGTAAAGGATGGTCAGGCCGTTCTGATCGACGGCAAAGTCGCTGCGCAATCCTGCACGCAACAGGCCGTTGAGCGCTATACCGGCATTCCCGGAGGCGGCCCCGACAAGGTTCTGGTCGAAGGTTTCTTTAACCAACCCTATGCGGTACCGAACTACCGCATGAGCGGGCACATTGCTGATCTGAACATTCCCGTCGGTTTCTGGCGCTCGGTCGGAAACAGCCACAACGGCTTCTTCCACGAAACGTTCATGGATGAGATGGCCTATGCCGCAGGCCGTGATCCGCTGGAGTTCCGGCTGGAACTGGCCAAAGCCGAATTCGCCCCGGCTGCAGGTTGCCTAGAGGCGGTGAAAGAGATGTCCGGCTGGACCGGCAAAACCCCCGACGGCGTTGGCCGCGGCGTGGCGATGACCTACAGCTTTGGCACGCCGGTCGCTCAGGTGATTGAGGTTGTTGACGTGGACGGCACCATCAGGATCGCGAAGGCCTGGATCGCCTGCGACGTCGGCCTCGCTCTGGATCCGGGAACCGTCGAAGCACAGATGTTCGGCGGCATGATCTATGGGCTGTCGGCGGCAGTGATGGGCGAGATCACCTTCTCGGACGGCGAAGTCGAACAATACAACTTCCCCGACTATGACGCGCTGCGGATGCACAACGCGCCGGTGACCGAGGTGAAAATCCTTGAAACCAACCGCCACATGGGTGGCGTGGGCGAGCCGGGGACGCCTCCGTCGATGCCTGCGCTTGGCAATGCTCTGTTCGACTTGACGGGTGAGCGCGCGCGCACCCTGCCCTTGATCAATCAGTTCAATCTGCTGGTTTGATCTTGCTGCGCCGGTCTGGTCCTTCTCTCCCGGACCGGCGCAGTGCTTAGGCCGTTTGCTGGAACAGCGCCGTATCTGACCCTTTTGCCCAGGCATGAACCGCTGCACCAAACGCCTTGAACAGCGGGCGCGAAACCGGATCGTTTTCTGCGTCCCATTCCGGGTGCCACTGCACGGAGAGTGTAAACCCTGGCGCATCCTGAATGTAGATCGCCTCGGGTGTTCCGTCGGGGGCATGACCCTCGATCACGACGCGGTGCCCCACAGTTTTGATCCCCTGCCCGTGCAGAGTGTTCGTCATCACCTCGGTCGCGCCCATCAGCTTGTGAAAGACACCGCCCTCGTTCAGCATTACGACATGGCGCAGTGCGAATTTCTCCTCCAAGGTGCCATCGGGCGGCATGCGATGGTTCATGCGGCCCGGCAGGTCGCGAATTTCCGGGTAAAGGGTCCCGCCCATCGCAACGTTGACCTCCTGAAACCCGCGGCAGATGCCAAAGAACGGCTGCCCGCGCTCAACACAGGCCCGCACCAGCGGCAGTGTGATCGCATCTCGGGCGCGGTCGAACTCGCCATGTGCCTCGGTCGCGGGCTCGCCATATTCCTCGGGGTGGACGTTTGGACGTCCACCGGTCAGCAGAAACCCGTCGCACACCTCTAGCAGTTCGTCGACCGACACATAGCGCGGATCAGCCGGGATCAGCAGCGGCAGACAGTCCGACACATTTGCGACAGCGTCCGAATTCATCGTCCCACCGGCATGGGTTGGATACTGATCATTCATCAAATACGAATTGCCGATGATACCGACGACGGGTCGAGACATTCTACGTTCCTGTGCTGTTTCCTTGCTTTCAAAAAAAACTATCGGCAGGGCCAAAAGCGCGCAATAGCACAAGCCCTGCGTGTCAGCGCAAGTTCTTGTTCAACACTGCACATGTGAAAAGATGCTCGGGTTTTGCGGAGTATTGCCGCCACTGCACAGATTTGCGGCGCACCTTGCACGCCGGTCTTGACCGGAGAGCAAACACGGCTCTCCGACGATGTCTTGGATCAGATCTCGCCAGTCAGGCCCGCAGCTTCGATGCCCGCCATTGCGGCGTTGGCATCGTTGTCGGATGTGTCGCCGGTTACACCTACTGCACCGATCACCGCGCCCTTCTTGTCGCGCAGCAGAACGCCGCCAGGAACCGGCACGACCTGACCACCATAGACGCCATTCACGGCAGCCATAAAGTAGGCCTGCGCCTCAGCCCGCTGCATCTGTGCGGTCCCTGCCATGCCCAGCATGACCGACCCGTATGCTTTACCGTGCGCGATAGCGAACCGGCCCGGAGCGGCACCATCTTCACGCTCGAACGCGATGACGTGGCCGCCCGCGTCCAGAACGACGGCAGAAAGGGGTTTCAGTTCCATCTCGCGACCTTTTTCAAGGGCCTTGCGGATGATCGTGCGGGCTTTGCGGAGAGAAACTGCCATATCGTGTCCTATCGTTCTTGAGGTGTTAAAGGCTGGCTTTCAGTTCCAGACGGCGGGCGTGCAGGACCGGCTCGGTATAGCCCGAGGGCTGCATGCGGCCTTTAAAGACTAAATCACAGGCCGCTTGGAAAGCAATTCCGTCAAAGCCCGGTGCCATAGGACGATAGGCCGGATCACCTTCGTTCTGGCGGTCAACCACCGCGGCCATCTTCTGCATCGCGGCCATAACCTGTTCTTTCGAAACAACATCATGATGCAGCCAATTCGCGAGCGCCTGGCTAGAGATGCGGCAAGTCGCACGATCCTCCATCAGACCGATGTCGTTGATGTCCGGCACTTTTGAGCAGCCGACACCCTGATCGACCCAGCGCACGACGTAGCCCAAAATACCCTGAGCGTTGTTCTCGACTTCGCGCGTAATCTCATCCGAACTGAGGTTGCGGCCACCCAACAACGGGATGGTCAACAGATCGTCCAGACTGCCCCGCGCACCACCTGCAGCCAGTTCATCCTGACGGGCCAGTACATCGACCTTGTGGTAATGGGTTGCATGCAAAGTCGCGGCCGTCGGCGACGGAACCCAGGCGCAGGTCGCGCCGGATTGCGGGTGGCCGATCTTGGCCTCAAGCATATCGCCCATCCGGTCGGGCATAGCCCACATTCCCTTGCCGATCTGCGCTTTACCCTTCAGACCGCAGGCCAGACCGATATCGACGTTGCGATCCTCATAAGACGCAATCCACGGAGTGTTCTTGATGTCGCCTTTGGGCAGCATCGGCCCAGCTTCCATCGAGGTGTGGATTTCATCACCGGTCCGATCAAGGAAGCCAGTGTTGATAAAGGCCACGCGCGATTTCGCGGCACGGATACATTCCTTGAGATTGGACGAGGTGCGACGCTCCTCATCCATGATACCCAGCTTTACGGTATTGCGCGGCAGCCCGAGGATGTCTTCGACCATGTCGAAGATCTCGACCGAAAGGGCGACTTCGGCTGGCCCGTGCATCTTTGGCTTTACCACATAGACCGAACCGGCGACCGAGTTGCCACCCGCGCGTTGCAGATCGTGCATGGCGATCAAAGTGGTGCAGAGCGCGTCCATCAGCCCCTCACCGATCTCGTTGCCATCAGCGTCCAGAACCGCCGGGTTGGTCATCAGGTGCCCGACATTGCGCACCAGCATCAGGGAACGGCCCTTCAGAACGCCTGCCCCGCCGTCGGTAGCCGTGTAAGACAGATCATCGGCCAGTTTTCGGGTAAAGGTGTTACCGCCCTTGGTGACCTCTTCGGTCAGATCACCTTTCATCAGGCCCAGCCAGTTACCATAGGCAACCACCTTGTCCTCGGCGTCCACGCAGGCGACGGAATCCTCGCAATCCATGATCGTGGACAACGCCGATTCCAGATGAACGTCAGCAATCCCAGCTGGATCAGTTGCGCCAATGTCGCTGGTGGGGTCGATCACGACTTTGATGTGTAAGCCGTTGTTTTTTAGCAGAATGAACTCGGGGCTCTCGGCGGCACCACCATATCCGACAAACCGCGAAACATCGGCAAGCGCGGGCACCAGCGCACCGCCTTCGACACGCAGGTCTGAAACGTCTGCCCAAGAGCCATTGGCAAGCGGCGCAGCGTCGTCCAGGAAAGCTTTGGCCCAAGCGATGACGCGGACACCGCGTGCAGCATCATACCCTTTGCCGGCGGGCAGATCGCCCATTGCGTCCGTCCCATAAAGAGCGTCATACAGGCTGCCCCAGCGCGCATTGGCGGCGTTCAGAGCAAAGCGCGCGTTTGTGATTGGCACCACCAGTTGCGGGCCCGGGGTCGCTGCGATCTCGGGGTCGACATTCGCGGTTTCGATCTGAAAATCCGCGCCTTCTTCGACCAGATACCCGATCTCGCGCAGGAAAGACTGATAGGCGTCAGCGTCATGTTCCTGACCTTGGCGCCCAAGATGCCATGCGTCGATCTTGCCTTGAATCTCGTGCCGCTTGGCCAGAAAGGCGCGGTTCTTGGGGCCCAGTTCAGTGACCATGCGCGCAAGACCATCCCAGAAGGTGTCTGCCGTCACGCCGGTTCCCGGCAGGGCCTGCCCCTCGATGAACTCGGCCAGGATGGTATCCACCTGCAATCCGCTACGCGCCTGTCTGCTGCTCATATTGTCTCTCCCCGAAATGTGCACGGCTGTATGCCGTCAGCATTTAGGATGAAAGTTTCCGATAGGCAACTTTTGATGTCACTTCGCGGTAAAAAAATCTTACCAATTCTCAGATCTGGCAACATAAGCCGAGTGCAGCACCGCTTGCAGCCGACCCGCGCAGGCCATAGTTTCGCGCAAACACGAAATGATGCGAGGCCCCCGATGCGCGACGCTGCTCCCACGACAATTTACCTGAAAGACTACACGCCCTTCGGCTATCTGGTGGACAGTGTACACCTGACCTTTGACCTTGCCGCGCATGCCACCCGTGTCACATCGCACATAGCCTTTCGCCCGAACCCCGAGGCCAGCGACAAGACATTCTTCCTGCATGGCGAAGAGCTCAAGCTGATCCGCGCCTCGATCGACGGGGTCGAGATAACCCCAGATGTCACCGACAAGGGCCTGACCGCAGACGCCCCGGACGCACCGTTCATCTGGGAGGCAGAGGTCGAAATCGATCCCGGAAACAACACCGCACTTGAGGGCCTTTACATGTCGAACGGCATGTACTGCACGCAGTGCGAGGCCGAAGGGTTCCGCAAGATCACGTTCTATCCCGACCGCCCGGATGTGATGTCCACCTTTACCGTGCGCATCAACGGCGATCTGCCGGTGCTGCTGTCCAACGGCAACCCGTCAGGCAAGGGTGAAGGCTGGGCCGAGTGGACCGACCCGTGGCCCAAACCTGCCTATCTGTTCGCACTGGTGGCCGGTGAGCTGATCGCGTATCCCGGTCAGTTCACTACCAAGTCGGGTCGAGAAGTCGAACTGAACCTCTGGGTCCGCCCCGGTGACGAAGGGAAATGCGCCTTTGGTATGGAGGCGCTGAAAAAGTCCATGACGTGGGACGAGGACGTCTATGGCCGCGAATACGATCTGGACGTCTTCAACATCGTTGCCGTGGACGATTTCAACATGGGTGCGATGGAGAACAAGGGGCTGAACATTTTCAACTCCTCTGCCGTGCTGGCCAGCCCGGAAACCTCGACCGATCTGAACTTTGAGCGGATCGAGGCGATCATCGCGCATGAGTATTTCCACAACTGGACTGGCAACCGCATCACCTGCCGCGACTGGTTCCAGCTGTGTTTGAAAGAAGGCCTAACCGTGTTCCGCGACGCGCAGTTCACGTCCGACATGCGCTCGGCCCCGGTGAAGCGCATCCACGACGCCATCGACCTGCGCGCGCGGCAATTCCCCGAGGATAACGGCCCGCTGTCCCACCCGGTCCGGCCTGAAAGTTTTCAGGAAATCAATAACTTCTACACCGCCACAGTGTATGAAAAAGGCGCAGAAGTCATCGGCATGCTGAAACGTCTGGTCGGGGATGACGCCTATACCAAAGCGCTGGACCTGTATTTCGACCGACATGATGGGCAGGCTTGCACCATCGAAGACTGGATCAAAGTGTTCGAGGATACGACCGGCCGCGATCTGACGCAGTTCAAACGCTGGTACAGCCAGTCCGGCACGCCACGCGTGACGGTGACCGAAGACTGGAATGATGGCACCTACACCCTGACACTTGCCCAACGCACAGAACCAACGCCCGGGCAGTCCGATAAGCTGCCTCAGGTGATCCCGGTGGCTGTTGGTCTGCTGGGGCCGAATGGGGATGAGGTACGTGCGACCGAGGTTCTTGAACTGACCGAGGCCGAGCAGAGCTTTGAGTTCACCGGACTGGCGGCCAAGCCTGTGGCCTCGATCCTGCGCGATTTCTCGGCTCCGGTGATCCTTGAACACGACCACACAGATGCAGAGCGCGCGTTTTTGCTGGCCCATGACACCGACCCATTCAACCGTTGGCAGGCCGGGCGGTCACTGGCCGAGGATACGCTGCTGCGCATGATCCTCGAAGACGCTGCACCCGGGGCCGATTATCTGGACGGCATCCTCGCCGTCCTGCGCGACGGAGATCTGGACCCGGCCTACCGCGCGCTGATGCTTGGATTGCCCTCGCAGTCAGAGCTGGCTGCTGCGTTGTTCGATCGGGGTGAAACGCCTGATCCGATGGCGATCTGGACAGCGGTTGAGACCTTGCGCCAGGCGACCGCTCAGCACGTGCAGGATTTGCTGCCGCGGCTGCACAGCGAAACGCTGATCGACGCGCCGTTCAGCCCGGACGCTGACCAGGCTGGCAAACGCTCCCTTGGCGGTGCCGCTCTGGCCCTGACCACGCGTCTGGACAGTGGCGCACGCGCGGCCGAGGAGTACGGCGCAGCGGGTAACATGACCCAACAACTCAGCGCCTTGTCCTGCCTGCTGCGCGCAGGCAAGGGTGAAGCCGAACTGGCCGCTTTCTACAATCAGTGGAAGCATGATCGACTGGTCATGGACAAATGGTTCGGACTGCAGGTTTCCATGGCGTCCCCCGAAGAGACCGCCGATATCGCCCGGACCTTGACCGAACATCCAGATTTCAACTGGAAGAATCCAAACCGCTTCCGGTCGGTCATGGGGGCACTGGCAATGAACCATGCCGGGTTCCACCGTGCTGATGGGGCTGGGTACACGCTGCTGGCGGACTGGCTCATCAAGCTGGATCCGGTGAACCCGCAGACCACCGCACGGATGTGTTCGGCCTTCCAAACCTGGAAACGCTATGACGCAAATCGTCAGAGCGTTATCCGCGCACAGCTGACCCGCATCGCGGAAACGCCCGACCTGTCGCGGGACACGACCGAAATGGTCTCGCGCATTTTGGGCGCATGACCGAGTTCACTTTTACACGCAACAACAGGGCGCCGCGTACGGTCGGCGTCCTGATTTCTGTTTACGCGGCTCTACTGGCCCTGGTGATCGTATTCGAGGCCGCGTGGTGGTTGGTTACTTTGCTGGCGCTGCCCACTCTGCCCGCTTTGTGGGATGTCGCGCAGAACACCAGTGCAGGGCTGAGCCTGAATGACAGCACGTTGAAATGGTTCACCGGTTCCAGAGAAGCCGAGATTGATTGCGCGGATATCGACTATGCCCGCTTTGATACGCGCTGGGACTTTTCCGTGCGCGTTTCTTTGGTGTTGAACTCGGGAAAACGGATTCGGCTGCCGGATGAATCGACCCCGCACCATCGGGATTTCGAACAGGTGCTGCAACAGGCTGGATTTCGCGTCGAAAGACATCACTTTGTCGCATTTTGAAACAAAGCGGCAGAACTTGCCTCACTGACTACAAAATTTGATCAATCCAGCTCACAAAGCTTGATCCAAAAGGTATTTCCGGCAAAGATTTCAACCTGAAGTACCAGTTTTTATGTTTCGAGTGTCACCATGTTCCGGTTTGTAAGGGACTTTTTGTCCCGATCCCTATCCCTATCTGTGCCAGACAAGTGCTTGACTGAGGCAGCACATGAAGCGGTGTTGCCGGATCACGGACAGCTGAACATTCCACTGGCCGATGGACAGGCGCAGGACGACATCGGACGAAACTCCATTGAACAAGGGCGCTATCTTGCACGGCAGGACCGCTGGACGGAACTGTCCGAGCTGATGCGCGCCGCCGACGAAGCAAGAGAAACTGCGCCGGACGGTATGCCCATCGCAGAATTGCTGGCATTTGGCGCGCGCGCCGATGTGGTTCTGGCCGCCGAGCACGCCCTGTCCGATGCCAAGGCGCTGTCGGAGTTCGACGTACTGAGCGGTATCTCTGAACTGGAAGACGAGATGCGCGCGCATGCGTACGATCCTATGATCGCGCTGGTCGTGACACTTGCACATATTGATCTGGCCTGGGCGTGGCGTGGAACATCAAACGAAGCTACCCTGCCCGCGCTGCACCAATCGCGGTGCGCGGCGCATTTCGACCGGGCCGCTGCGATCCTGCCCAAATGTCGCGCAGCGGCTGCGGATAGTCCGCTTATCGCTTCAGCCGGGTGCGCTCTGCTTGCAGGCCAGCGCAAGGCGCATACACGCGTCGCCAGAGAATATGAGCGGCTGATTGAGCTGGATCCATCCAACCAACGGCACATGCGCGCAATGGGCACGCATCTGCTGCCGCGCTGGTTCGGCACCTATGACGAGCTCGAGGTTCACGCCCTGCGCATTGCAGCCCGCACCCAACAGACTTGGGGCGCTGGCGGATATACCTGGGTGCAATTCGACGCAATCGCGCTCGACCCCGAAGCCTGCGCCCTATTGGATGTCGATTACTTCCTTGAGGGAATGCACGATATTCTGCATCGACGCCCGGACCAGCAAACGGTCAATATGTTGTCGGCCTATTGTGCCATCACGATCCAGAAAGCGGCCGGGCAATACGACAAAGCCGATGCCGTTCGCAGCCAAATTCACGACGCCGCACACTGGCTGATCCGCGATCACCTGACAGAACTGCACCCGTTGATCTGGGCCCATGCAGCCAATGGATTCAACAACAGCGTTCGCATCAGTTCACCCGAGCGCTTCGCGGCCCGTGGGCAGCGCGACGCGCTGCGTGCGATTGCCGATCTGTTCCGCGATGAGTTGCGCAGCGGACTGGACGTTACCTTTACTCCAACAGGTTTGCGCCTGTCCGGGCACTGATTCCCCCTTGCCCCTCGCCCCTGCCGGGCCTAATACGCAGGCTTAGACTTCTGCGGAAATGAGGCGCGCCATGCTCGACCTGACATACGAAATGCCCAAACCCAAAACCATTGCCGGGGCCAAGCACGATTGGGAACTGGTAATCGGGATGGAGGTGCACGCTCAGGTCTCATCCAACGCCAAGCTGTTCTCGGGCGCATCGACCCAATTCGGGGCCGAGCCGAACTCGAACGTGGCCTTTGTGGACGCGGCAATGCCGGGGATGTTGCCGGTGATCAACGAATATTGCGTGGAACAGGCCGTTCGCACCGGATTGGGCCTGAAGGCGGATATCAACCTGAAGTCGGCCTTTGACCGCAAGAACTACTTCTACCCTGACCTGCCGCAGGGCTATCAGATTTCCCAGCTGTACCACCCCATCGTGGGTGAAGGCGAAGTGCTGGTCGAGATGGGCGATGGCACCGCGCGCATGGTTCGCATCGAACGCATCCACATGGAGCAGGACGCGGGCAAATCGATCCACGACATGGACCCGCATATGTCCTTCGTCGACCTGAACCGGACCGGCGTCTGCCTGATGGAAATCGTTTCCCGCCCCGACATCCGTGGCCCCGAAGAAGCTGCGGCCTATATCGCCAAGCTGCGCCAGATTATGCGTTACCTGGGCACCTGCGACGGCAACATGCAGAACGGTAACCTGCGCGCGGACGTCAACGTCTCGATCTGTTTGCCGGGCGCGTATGAGAAGTACCAGGAAACACAGGACTTCTCGCATCTGGGAACGCGTTGCGAGATCAAGAACATGAACTCGATGCGGTTCATTCAGCAGGCGATTGAGATCGAAGCCCGCCGTCAGATCGCCGTCGTCGAAGGTGGAGGCAAGGTCGATCAGGAAACCCGCCTCTACGATCCAGACAAGGGTGAGACACGCTCGATGCGGTCCAAGGAAGAAGCGCATGACTACCGCTATTTCCCCGACCCCGATCTGCTGCCGCTGGAGATTGAGCAGGCATGGGTGGACGATATCGCCGCCAATCTGCCCGAGCTGCCGGATGATAAAAAAGCGCGCTTTATCAGCGAGTTCGGCCTGACCGATTATGACGCGTCGGTTCTAACCGCCGAGGTTGAAAGCGCCGCTTACTTTGAAGACGTCGCCAAAGGCCGTAACGGCAAATTGGCTGCGAACTGGGTCATCAACGAGCTGTTCGGCCGGTTGAAGAAAGAAGACCACGAGATCACCGACTCGCCCGTGTCTCCGGCGCAGTTGGGTGGGATCATCGACCTGATTTCCTCGGACGCCATCTCGGGTAAAATCGCCAAGGACCTGTTTGAGATCGTCTATACCGAAGGCGGTGATCCGGCGCAGATCGTGGAAGAGCGCGGCATGAAGCAGGTCACCGACACCGGCGCGATTGAGTCCGCACTGGACGAGATCATCGCCGCCAACCCGGCGCAGGTCGAGAAGGCCAAGGTGAACCCGAAACTCGCGGGCTGGTTTGTCGGTCAGGTGATGAAGGCCACCGGCGGCAAAGCCAATCCAAAGGCGGTGAACGAACTGGTCAGCAAAAAGCTGGGGTCGTAAGCCTTTCGCTTTAAACAATTCCTACGGTGGGTCCGGGCCATTTGCTCGGGCCTTAACAAGTTTCGCGCAGGGTTCGCGCAACAGATGAAACAGAATTTGCCCGGCGGGCGATGATGACTTTTCGAAACCCGGCAACATGCTAGATTGCTTGGGATCGGCAACCAGGAAGATCTGATGCAGCGCTACGAATACAAAGTTGTCCCAGCCCCGCAAAAAGGCACAAAGGCCAAGGGCGTCAAAACCGTCGAAGGTCGGTTTGCCGTGTCGATCGAACAGTTGCTGAACCAGATGGGCCAGGATGGCTGGGAGTATCAGCGTGCGGAACTGCTGCCCAGCGAAGAGCGCGCGGGCCTGACCAGCTCAACCGTGAACTGGCGCAATGTTCTGGTGTTCCGGCGCGAGGTTGAGGTGACCTTCACCTCGACCCGAGAACCGGTCGAAACCGCTGAGAGCGCTCCGATGGCTCAGCCTGTCCCTGGACCGGATGACGTCGAAGCCCCCGCACCGATCTCGGAAGAGCCCAAAGATCCGCCGCTGACCTTGAAGCCTGCAGACCTGTCCGATAAGGACAAAGAGCAGACTTAAAAGACAAGCTACTGGCTTAGATCCTGAGCAAGCATGAGCGCATTGCCGTCAGGGTCGTAAAACGTGGCTGTGCTGACCATCCCCTCGATCGCTTCGGTTTCCCCGTCGAACTTGACGCCCGAGGATTCAAGCGCCTGACGTGCTTCTGCAATATCGGACACCCCAAAAACCGGCACAGTGTTTCCGGGCGCAGGCTCTGCTTGCTCTCCCAGTCCCAAAGTGACCCCGGCAGTTTTAGTGTGCATCTCGCTCCACCCTGCCTCATCGATATGGTGGATCAGTTCGAACCCAAGCTTTGCATTGTACCATTCGGCGCTGGTGTGCCTGTCCCGCACGGACAGGGCCAGGGTTATCGTATTGTCCAAAGAAACAAGAGGCATCGCACTTTCCCTATGTCTAAAAATAAAGTAACTATACTTTATGGACATAAAGATTCTTGTCAAGCTGACATCCCGCGCCTGGTCTTTGAACATTCTGGCGTTAATGAATTCAGGGATCCCGGGGCGGCAAGCGCCCTTATTGGCCGCGACCAGCGCCAGCAGAACGGCCTTTGCCCAAAGCCTGGATCACCTGATGCAACTTGGGCTTTTGGAACGCAACCCTGGCCACGGTCACCCATTGCGCCCTGAGTTTCGCCTGACCAAAACAGGAGCCGAGATCGCACAGACCGCCGCGCGGATTGTTCAGGCCGTACCTGACGAAACCGAATTCGCCCTTCTCAGGCGCAGCTGGACAGCACCGATCCTGGCGCTGACCGACCGGCCACAGCGGTTTTCGGCGCTAAAGTCCGGACTGATGACAATCTCTGATCGGGCGCTGTCGACATCGCTTCAACGCCTGGAAAACAGCGCGTGGATAGAGCGCGAGATTGATGCGAGCCAAAGGCACCCGTTCCCCACTTACAAGGCTGTGAATCAGGGGTTCGCAGTTAATCAGGCCATTGCGCTGGCGGCCTGACCACAGCTTCAGAGCGATTTAGGTATCGATGTCCAAAGCCAGCGCATGGATGCGTGGAACGATATCCCCCAGCGCCTTATGCACAGCGCGATGGCGCGCGACGCGGGATTGCCCTTCGAACGCGCTGGCGCGAATGCGGACGTTGAAATGGCTTTCGCCACCTTCTTGAAACCCTGCGTGCCCACGATGGCTTTCGCTGTCATCCACGACCACAAGCTCACGTGGATCAAAGGCGGTTTGCAGGCGGGTACGGATTTCGTCGGTAACGGACATTTTTTGCTCAGCGGCAAAATTTTTGCCGCCCCCCTCTTCTACTTTCGGCTGCTTAGACTAAACTGCTGCCTCCGAGTCGAAAAGATGTGTTCGTAAGGATCAGAGCATGACGAAATCAGACCCCTTCGGATTTGACATGTCCGTTTCCAACGCCAAGAAAAAGAACCCGCGCGGGCGTCGGGGAATGTCGGGCGCATCTGAAACCTCGACGCGTATCTGCGATCACGAGGGGTGCAACGAACCCGGCAAGTTCCGTGCGCCCAAGGCACCTGACGTACTGGATGACTTCTTCTGGTTCTGCCAGCAGCACGTCCGGGAGTATAACAACAAGTGGAACTTCTTCGACGGCACCACCGAGGCCGAGCTGAACGCGCAGCGCTCCAAGGACAAAGTGTGGGAGCGCGAGACCAAACCAATGGGCGATCCCGAGGCACGCGCCTGGGCCCGTCTGGGCATAGAGGACCCGCACCAGGTGCTTGGCGCGAACAGCACTCAGAACAAGGGCCGCACTTCCGGTGGCGGCGGCCGCCGCCTGCCCCCGACCGAGCGCCGCGCGATCGAAATTCTTGAAGCCAAAGACAGCTGGTCCAAGGCCGAGGTGCGCAAGGCTTACAAGAAGTTGATCAAGGTGCTGCACCCGGATATGAACGGCGGTGACCGCAGTCAGGAAGAGCAGCTGCAAGAGGTCGTCTGGGCCTGGGATCAGATCAAGGACAGCCGGAACTTTAAGTAGTCGGGTTACCGCGCCAACGTGCTATTTAACGCCTCGACTTCGGGGCGTTTTAAACAGCGAACACGTGTTTGTTTCCAATTGGATGCAGGGCCGCTCAGTTCCGGGAAAATCGTACGAAGCTCATCAACGTCTTCACGATCGAAAGCTAAAAGGGCCATATCGCCCAGAAACAGGCTTTCCGTTGGCAAACCATGCGACATTAGTATCGCGTGGCGGCTGCATGCAATATGGAAGTACGTCACCGGCTCAGTGGATCGCACTTGGCGAATTGTACTATCGTTCACGAGATGGATTGCAGCTGCAAATACTCTCGGCTCTCCAAATAGCAACTCGGCGCGCCACCCCTCTAAGAGAATTCTGTGTTGTGGGGACACGTACAAATCTCTGTCGGGCAAACCCTTCCCAATAGCGCCTTTTTTGATGCAAACGGGGCGCAATCGTGGGTTTCGGCCTAACGCGTCCGCGCTCAGGGTCTTTTCGCCGATCCATAAAATAGGCAGTAACTCACCGCTTGAAACGCGAACTCTGTCCCCAACCGACAAATCTTCGACGGGGCAAGGACCATTCTCAGTTTCGATCAATGTGCCCTTTACGAAACACGGGACGGTTCCCGCAGGCAGGTCAACCGTCACTATGAGCGAGTCATTGTTACCATTTCCAGGACCGGTGGATGCGAATATTTCAACGGTGAGCTGCGTGTTCGGGGGAATGTCTGCACCCGGCGTAAGTTCGACGGTCAAAACGCCGGTCGACGAAATTGAAACGGAGTAATCCGAAGGGTCTAACCCACCTGTCCCAGAAACAACCACACTCCATGAAGCCCCGCCTTTGGTGGCGATATACTGCTGCATAACGGAGGTCGATCCACCGGGAATCGCGATCGAAGACGGACCTAAAATTGTAAGTGCCATGCGAACCCTTGATACCTAACAACAAACGAAAACACTTGGCTCAGTTTACAATACCAGCATTAACTCAAAATTAACATCGTGATGTTAGAATTTGATTTTTGGCATTGCCGAGGTTCTGCGTTCCCTTTCGGTGCCGGTATTCATTCGCTTTGGGGTGGGGTGTTTGCTCAACCTGTTACAATTTCCGGTTACGCCCTGTCTCATGGGCTGAACCTATGGCCCATATCCGACCTGTGATCTGCCCCTAATGGAACGCGATATGGAACACCTCATCTTCCCGATACATGAGATCGCCTTGCTGGTCGCCACTGGCGCGGCTTTGCTAATTGGCGCATATCTTTCTGTAAACTTACGCCTGCCCCACTTGGGCCTATGGCCCAGCGCCAGCGGTTGGCGGCACCATACGGCGTTTGGGTTGTTCAGACTGTTCTGCGGCGCGACCGTTGTCTTTGCGCTGTCCGAGGTCTGGGTGAATGGCTGGGGCCATTGGGTGCGATACGTGATCGGGGTCCCGATCATGGTGCTGTCCTTTGGGATCACGCTTTGGGGCTATCGCTTTCTTGGCCTCGACAACACCTACTGCGAAAGCGACGGGCTGGTGACCGGAGGGATGTACGCCTATTCGCGCAACCCGCAATACGTGACGTCGGTTCTGGCAACGGTCGGTCTGGGTATTGCAAGCGGATCTTGGTTGACGCTAGGGTTGGCCGCCACCTTGTTCCTCATCTACTTTCTGTTCGTGCTGAACGAAGAACGCTGGCTACTGCAGGGTTATGGCCGCGCGTTTCAGGATTATATGCGTTCCACTCCGCGTTTCGTAGACGAACGCAGCCTGATGAGGGTTCGCGACGCGATCCTCAACTAAGAGCCCATGCGCGTCGATAAGGCCAGTTTCAAAGAAACATCCGCCTAACTTCTGACGCGCGCGGCTTTCCCTTGCCCTTGCCCGCAATATGTTGCACCACACACGGGTTCAAACCCGGCAATGCGGGCCAAAGGATAAGGACAAGGCGAATGGCTGACGGATCGATCGACGTAAACGCAAAACCCACCGAAGAAATCTCGGTCCGTGACGTGTTCGGTATTGATACCGACATGGCAGTCAAAGGCTTTGCAGATCGCAGCGACCGTGTGCCTGCGATCGACCCGACTTACAAATTCGACCCCGAGACGACACTGGCGATTCTGGCGGGGTTTTCGCACAACCGCCGCGTGATGATTCAAGGGTATCACGGCACCGGTAAATCGACCCATATCGAGCAGGTCGCAGCGCGCCTGAACTGGCCTGCCGTTCGCGTCAACCTGGACAGTCACATCAGCCGGATCGACTTGATCGGTAAAGACGCCATCAAGCTGCGTGACGGCAAGCAGGTCACCGAATTCCACGAAGGCATCCTGCCCTGGGCGCTTCGTAACCCGGTCGCCATCGTATTCGACGAATACGACGCGGGCCGTGCCGACGTGATGTTCGTCATCCAACGTGTGCTGGAGCATGATGGTAAGCTGACCCTTTTGGACCAGAACGAAATCATCACGCCGAACCCGAACTTCCGTCTGTTCGCCACCGCGAACACTGTGGGTCTGGGCGATACAACAGGCCTCTACCACGGCACGCAACAGATCAACCAAGCGCAGATGGACCGCTGGTCTCTGGTCTCGACGCTGAACTACCTCAGCCACGACGCCGAGACGATGATCGTTCTGTCGAAAGCGCCTCACTACAACACCGAGAAGGGCCGCAAGACCGTCAGCCAGATGGTGACCGTTGCCGACCTAACCCGGACCGCCTTCATGAACGGCGATCTTTCGACCGTCATGAGCCCCCGGACCGTGATCAACTGGGCACAAAACGCCGAGATCTTCCGCGACGTGGGCTATGCCTTCCGCCTTTCCTTCCTGAACAAGTGCGATGAACTGGAACGTCAGACGGTGGCCGAGTTCTATCAGCGCTGCTTTGACGAAGAATTGCCAGAAAGCGCGGCGAGCGTCAGCCTGGGGTGACAGGGGGTCCGCCATGCATATCGGATTGATTGGCGGAATCGGTGTTGCTGCAACGGTGGTGTATTATCAGCGGCTTAGTGCGGCTATGGCAGCACGTGGACAGCCGATGGAGCTGACCATTGTGAACGCAGATGTACAGGAGTTGATCCGCAACAATCTGTCGGATGAACGGGAAGCTCAGGCGCAGGTTTACGCTAAACTCATTGAGCGGCTGAAATCCGCGGGCGCAGATTGTGCAGCTATCACGTCGTTGGGTGGACATTTCTGTTACGATGAAACTGTCCCGCTGTCCGCTTTGCCGCTTGTTTCGGCTGTAAAGCCCATGGACGCGTATTTCGCGTCGCGGGGACTGAACACGGTTGGACTACTGGGAACGCAAGTTGTGATGCGGACCAAACTCTATGGTCAGTTGGCTCGGACACGGGCCGTTGCGCCGGAAGAAGAGATTGAAGTGCTGGGACAGACCTACCAGGACATGGCGGTCGCCGGGGTTTGCACAGAACGGGATCGCGCACTGTTTCTGGAAGCAGGCCGCAGGATGGTGAATGATTTGAATGCAGATGCAATCGTGTTGGCCGGAACTGACCTGAACCTTGCCTTTGATGGGCAGGAACCGGGCTATACCGTTGTTGACGCGCTGGATGTGCATGTGGATGTTTTAACACGTCTGGCAAGTGATGAATGGACGTTGGAAAAAGCAGGGGCGGATAGATGAGTAAACCAAACGACAATCCCGCCGATCCGTTCAAAAAGGCCTTGGCCGAGGCCACTAAGGTTATGGCCGACGATCCCGAGCTGTCGGTGACCTACACGGTGGACCCTTCGGGTATGACCGGCGAGTCGATGCGTTTGCCGCAGGTCAGCCGCCGTATGACCCGCGAAGAAGTTCTGCTGGCGCGCGGAACGGCTGATGCTTTGGCGTTGCAGCGCAAGTACCATGACGACGCGACCCATGCGCGCTATGCCCCTCCGGGCGACATGGCGCGAGATTTGTACGAAGCGATGGAAGTTGCGCGATGCGAGGCGATGGGTGCGCGGGACATGCCTGGCACCGCCAGCAACATCGACGTCAAAATCGGGCACGAAGCGCTGCGCCGTGGCTATGACCAGTGCAAACAACCTGCCGACGCGCCGCTCGCGGTTGCTGCGGGGTATCTGATCCGCCATTTGGCCACCGGGCGAGACCTGCCGCCTGCCGCTGAGAACATCATGAACCTGTGGCGAGGCTTCATTGAAGAACAGGCTGGCGGAACGTTGGAGAACCTGCAGGAGATCCTGTCGGACCAGGCGGAGTTCGCGAAGTTCGCGCGCCAGATGATCAAAGACCTGGGCTATGGCGACCAGTTGGGCGATGACCCCGATGAGCTGGACGAAGATCAGGAAGATCAGGCCGAAGACGACGCCGAAGAGCAACCTGATCCGGACAGCACCGGTCAGGACGATCAGGACGAACAGGACGCCGACGCCACGCCTGAGCAAACTCAGGAAGAGCAGCAGGACCAGTCTCAGGCTCAGGTCTCGATGGACGAGATGGCCGATGAAGAGATGGGCGACGAGGCCGAGATGCCCGAAGGCGAAGCTCCGCTGGAGCCGCCTGCCCCACCGCCTGCATCCGAGGCCGATCCGGACTACAAAGTCTATCTGAACACCTATGACGAAGAAATTCTGGCCGAGGACCTGGCGGAACCTGCAGAGCTGGAGCGTCTGCGGGCCTATTTGGATCAGCAGCTAGAGCCATTGAAGGGTGCAGTCAGCCGACTGGCCAACAAACTGCAGCGCCGCTTGCAGGCTCAGCAGAACCGGAGTTGGGAATTCGACCGCGAAGAAGGCATTCTGGACGCAGGCCGCCTGGCACGAGTCGTAGCGAACCCGACCACTCCGCTGAGCTTCAAGGTCGAGAAAGATACCGAGTTCCGCGATACGGTCGTGACCCTGTTGCTGGACAACTCGGGCTCGATGCGCGGGCGACCCATTTCCATCGCGGCAATCTGTGCCGACGTTCTGGCCCGGACGCTGGAACGTTGCAACGTGAAGGTCGAAATTCTGGGCTTTACCACTCGGGCGTGGAAAGGCGGTCAGGCACGCGAGGCGTGGCTGAACGATGGCCGCCCGCAGCAGCCCGGACGTCTGAACGATCTGCGCCACATCATCTACAAGGGCGCTGATGCGCCTTGGCGCCGTGCGCGACCCAATCTGGGGTTGATGATGAAAGAGGGTCTGCTGAAGGAAAACATCGATGGCGAGGCGTTGGAATGGGCGCATCGTCGAATGTTGGCGCGGCGCGAACAACGCAAGATTCTGATGGTGATTTCGGATGGTGCGCCGGTCGATGACTCAACGCTCAGCGTGAACCCCGCAAACTATCTGGAAAAGCACCTGCGCGATGTGATCGCCATGGTCGAAAAGCGCAAGATGGTCGAACTGCTGGCCATCGGTATCGGCCACGACGTGACCCGCTACTATGACCGCGCGGTAACAATCACGGATGTAGAACAGCTGGCAGGTGCCATGACCGAGCAACTGGCGGCGCTGTTCGACAGCGATCCCCGTGCTCGTGCGCGCGTGATGGGGATGAAAAAGGCCAGCTAAGCTGGCCTTGCCTCCGCCTCCAGTCTTTACCAAAAATGAAGGGCCTAGCCCCTATTCCAAGAGGTGTCTCATGTTCCAGTCCTTCGAAGTCACCGCGCGCCCTGAACAAGGCCCGCCCAGACTGGCTGCGCTGCGGGCCGAGATGGCCAACGAAGGGTTGGACGGATTCCTGATCCCGCGCGCGGACGCTCATCAGGGTGAGTATGTAGCCCCGCGCGATGCGCGTCTTGCTTGGCTGACCGGATTCACCGGATCGGCCGGGTTCTGCGTGGCTTTGACCGGTATCGCTGGCGTGTTCGTCGATGGCCGCTATCGCACGCAAGTCAAAGCACAGGTGGCAGGGGATTTTACCCCGGTCGACTGGCCCGAAATCAGCCTGAGCGCCTGGCTCAAACAACAACTGCCGAACGGTGGCAAGGTTGGGTTTGACCCTTGGCTGCACGCGACCGGGCAAATCTCTGCCGTGCTGAAAGAGCTGGACGGAACCGGTATCGAACTGGTGCGCAGCGAAAACCTGGTCGATCGGGTATGGCCCGATCAACCCGCTCCACCGATGAACCCGGTCAAATCCCATCCGATCGAGTTCGCGGGGGAGACGGCCGAAAGCAAAATCCAGCGGCTGGCGAATGATCTGAAACAGAACGGGTGCAGCGCAGCTGTCATAACGCTGCCAGACTCGATCATGTGGCTGCTGAACATTCGCGGCTCGGACATCGGGTACAACCCAGTTGCCCATGGTTTTGCTATTCTGCATGCGGACGGACACGTCGACCTGTTCATGGCCGAACAGAAGTTGACCGAAGCGCGGGACCATCTGGGCGAAGGCGTGCAGGTTCACGATCCTGCGGCGTTTCTTGACGCGGTCGCCGGGTTGCAAGGCACTGTTCAGGTCGATCCGGGTACGCTGCCCCAAGCCGTTGCGGACGTGTCGGGCGATAAAATGCGAACCGACGGAGACCCCTGCGCCTTGCCCAAAGCCCGCAAGAACGCAGCCGAAATTTCTGGCAGCGCCGAGGCGCATTTGCGCGATGCCGCAGCCGTCATCGAAACGCTGTGTTGGCTGGACGCGCAAACCCCCGGCACTCTGACCGAAGTGCAGGTTGTCACGCAACTGGAAGAAAACCGGCGCCGGGACAATGCGCTGCAGAACATCTCGTTCGACACGATTGCGGGTACTGGTCCCAACGGAGCGATCATGCACTACCGTGTCACAGACGAGACCGACAGCGTTTTGGAGAACGGGCATCTGCTGGTTCTCGATAGCGGCGGACAATATCTGGACGGCACCACCGACATCACCCGCACGATAGCCATCGGCAATGTGGGCGAAGAAGAAAAGGCCTGCTTTACCCGCGTGTTGAAAGGCATGATCAATATGTCCGTTCTGCGATGGCCTGCCGGTCTGGCCGGGCGGGACATTGAATGCATCGCGCGCGTCCCGCTGTGGGCTGCCGGGCAGGATTTCAATCATGGGGTCGGCCACGGTGTTGGTGCGTATCTGAGCGTCCATGAGGGGCCGCAACGTCTGTCCAAAGTAAGCCACGTGCCTCTTGAGCCTGGCATGATCCTGTCCAATGAACCCGGTTACTATCGCGAAGGCGCCTTTGGCATTCGGATCGAAAACCTTGTGGTTGTGCAGGATGCCCCGTCTCTGGCGACCGCAGACCCCGAGCGCGCGATGCTGAACTGGCGCACACTCACCTTTGTCCCGATTGATCGGCGGTTGATTGTTGTTGATATGCTAACGGCAGACGAACGCGACTGGCTGAACGCCTATCACCGCGACGTTGCGGAAAAACTGCGCCCAAGACTGGGCGTTGACGCTCAACTGTGGTTGGATGCCGCAACTGCACCCATCTGACACTGAACTGTCACATAAACTGTGCAGAGGAGTGAACCGAAAGAAAGACGAGGGAACCGAAGAGATGACCGAGATAACTGTCCGCAAAGCACCCGGCAAATGGAGCGTTCGTTCCGGAGGCGCTGTCCTTGGAGAGAGCGTGAATGCACTGGAGTTGCTGGAAGGGGATCTGGAACCGGTAATCTATTTCCCACGTGCGGATATCGGCATGGCGTTTCTGGACCAGACCGACAAGGTCACACATTGCCCACATAAAGGCGACGCGACGCATTTCTCGATCGTTAATAAGTCCTCGGTAACCGACAACGCCGCCTGGAGCTATGAGGACCCGATTCCGGCTGTTGTCGAGATCAAAGGCTATGTGGCGTTCTACCGCGTGGATTCTGTGAAAGTCGAACAGATTTAAGGGCCGCTTGGCTTTCAGATGGCCTCTCTGACCCGTTCAGCAAGCGCCATATCGCGGCGCACCCGCCCATAGGCCTGTGCCATGGATGTCAGAGTATGCGGCTGGCATCCGATCTCGGACAGGCAAGAGGCATCGACAACCCGCACACGGCCATGAAAAGCTGTCTCAACGGCTTGATCCACGGGCTCTTTCCCGGTGCCCAGTGTCAGGTTGTGATAGTGAAACCCTTGCCCCGGCGCGGTAATGCCCAGATTGTGGCGCACGCGATGTGACGCGAGCCAGCGCAAAAGTCCCTGCAAGGCCTCATCCTGATCGGGATCAGGCACGTTCGTCGACTCAATCGGTCCCTGATCCGTCCGATAGCGAAACTGCACATATGTCTTACGCGTCCAAATACGCACCGGCTGGACAAAATCAATGAAACGTCCCATGCGCCATCCGCGCAGACGCGGACCCAGGCCCAGGGTCGTTGTCACCAAGCTGACCGGCGCTTGTGACACGGCATAGACAGACGCGAACATATCGCAGCGCCCTTCATGCCTCTGTTTGAGCGTCAGGGCGTTGAAATTGCCTCGGTTCATGTAATCTCGTGGCGACCCCAGCGCGCGGCCAAGCCCAAGACAATTGATGGTATAAGGCGCGTGGTCCAAAAATCCGATCTCGGCAACCTGCGGCAGGCTGCGCGCCAGCAAGGTCGCCGTGCCCAGAACACCGGCGGCCAGAAAAACGCGCCGCGCCCGAATCTGCGTGCCGTTGTCCAGTGACAGGCTGACAGATTGCTTATCGTTCTCGATCCGTTGAACCCGACCCGCGCGCACCTCAATCTGAGCGATTTCCGATAGGCGGTTTTCAACGGCCTGTGCCATCGCCCTCAGGCCGCTATCCGGTTCATCCTTGGTTCCGACCAAGAGGCGTGGCGCGCTTTGTTCAAGCCCGTCGTCCAGCTGTTCTTTGCGGACACCGCCAATCACGTGCAGGTCGCCTTGCACAGCGTCGCATGCGGCTTTGTACTCTGCCCAGGATCGAAGGAAATCCCCCTGCCCCCAAGGATCGTCACTGTCATAGACTTGCAGTTGTTTGCCCCAGTAGTTGGCAAGCCCACCTATCTCCGCCGCGACGAACATGGGAGGCGCGTCACCGGAAACATCCGTGCGCTCGGCTAGACAGGCCGGTTGTTGCCGCTCATAAGCAACCGAGACGATCTTGGCCGGGCCACCTTTGCTTGGCTCGGACGCCGCACCAGTTACAACCACGACCGAACCGGAAAAGCCGCGCATGGCGGTCAGAGCAGCGTAACCAGCAGGGCCCGCACCAATCAGTGCGACGTCAAAAACTTTCATGATAAAAACCTTTGCCCGCCATCCATCGCTGATAGGACCCTTGGGTCATAAATCGAGCTCTGCCCGGGAAGCGAGTAAACATAAAGAGGTGTTTGGTTTGAGAAATTCTGCTCACGTGCACGGGTGCGGCAAACTCTTGCGAAAAACAAAATGAACGGAAAGCGGGATGCCGAAATCGCATTTTTAAGTGCCTCCGTTAACGAAAGTTCCAGTTCAAAAATAATTCAATGCCTTTATGTCGTTCAAGTTTCACGAATTTCGCCAAGCTCCAAAGCCAAAAAAAGGCGTGGCATGTCACTAAGGAAATTTCGGTCGTTCGCGGCAATATTAACCGATATTAACGAAAAAACCGCGTTTGGATCAAGAAATCGCAGTAAACGTGCTAGTTTCGCACCAGAATTGGGGGTGAGGTTTCACAGGCAAAAACCCGCCAAGAAATTCTGGTTCATACGTATTTACGCCGGTTAACTTGGGAAAAATTCCCCAATTTCACGACTTCGTGCGGTGCTCACAATGTACTCACGCGGCTGTTGCATGCATTTGATCCGTCATGGGTGCAAACTGTCTTCAGTCATCATCCAGAGGGTGCCATGTCACTTACCCGCCGTCGTTTCGCAGGATCCGTTGGGGTCGGGCTGATACTGCCCGGCGCGCTTTCAGCTCAGCAAGATCCGGTTCTTGAAGCCGTACGCTCAACCTTGTTTGGCAGCACAACAGAGTTCGAAAAAGGCATGGCGTTCCTGCGAAAGCGAGGCAATCCGGACGTCGTTCCGGCCCTTCTGACCGGCATGCGATTTGCCCGGCGGCGCGGCGATGAAATCGCGCAGGTCATGCGCGATCTGACCGGGCAGACCATCGTTACTGATTGGTTCGACTGGATGCTGTGGCAGGAACGGAACCCTCAGATTATCCCGCACCCTTCGCTGATCCCGTTCAAGCGCGAGGTCCTGTTAGGGATCGACGCCAACTTTGACGTGTTTCTGAAGCCCGAGTATCTGCAACGCGACCGGATGAAGATCCGACTGGAGGAGATCGCCTGGGGCGGTGTGCGCAAAGACGGTATCCCGTCGCTGGATAACCCGGCGCTGATCCCGGCCGCGCGGGCAGACTATCTGAAAGACGACGATCTGGTTTTTGGCGTATCAATCACCGGGGATGAACGCGCCTATCCGCTGCGGATCATGGGCTGGCACGAGATGTTTAACGAGGTGATCGGCGGTGTTCCGGTCGCCTTGGCCTATTGCACACTATGCGGTTCGGGCATTTTGTTTGAAACGCAGGTACCTGGCCGTCAGAAACCATTCGTCTTTGGCTCATCCGGATTTCTGTACCGCTCGAACAAGCTGATGTTCGACCGGCAGACGCACTCTCTTTGGAACCAATACACCGGCAAACCGGTCGTGGGTCCGCTAGTGAACAGCGGTATCGAGCTGAAACAACGTCCTGTTGTCATCACCACGTGGCAAAGCTGGAAGGCGTCTCATCCCAAAACTCAGGTTCTGTCCCGCAATACCGGGCACCGGCGGAACTATGGTTCAGGTGTGGTGTATCAAGAGTATTTTGCATCGCCCGAATTGATGTTCCCTGCCCTTGTGGATCAGTCTCATCATCAGCAAAAAGACTACGTGTTCGCCATCCGTCAGTTCGGCGCGGCCCGAGCTTGGCCGCTTGATGCTTTCAAACGGGCCCGGGTCATCAACGATGCGATTGCCAACAGGCCGCTGGTTTTGATCGGCAATGCAGACAAACGCGCAGTGCGGGCCTATGAGCGAGGGGCACACAAATTTACCGCCGCAGACGGCAGCCTGATTGATGAGGCAGGACAGAAGTGGACCCTGACCGAAGAAGCCCTGATCGGACCGAATGGCG
Organism: Ruegeria arenilitoris; assembly: GCF_013035315.1. GTDB lineage: Bacteria > Pseudomonadota > Alphaproteobacteria > Rhodobacterales > Rhodobacteraceae > Ruegeria > Ruegeria arenilitoris_D. Next base: position 94,623 of record NZ_WQHP01000004.1, read on the forward strand.
CGCAAATGCCCCGAATTGCAGGCCACATCTCTTACTGGTTTGCGTGGGACAACTACTTGGGTGACACCGCCACAGTCTATCGACGTTAGGAGTGCTCCTCGGCCGCAGTGGCGGCCAGTGCTCTGTTGTACGCCTTTAGCGCATCGATATGGTACAGCGCGCCAACCGGTTTTTCCGTGCCGTCCGGCTTTACGATAACGACCGGAATACACGGGATGTCGTCTCGGTCGAAATAGGGCATCGCGGCCTCAAGCGTCGCGCTTGCAGCAACACACAAACCTTGCTCAATAAGCTCGTTCGCCTGCTCTTCGGTGATCGAGCGTGGATCGCCAAGCGGCCGCATGACGGCCCCTGCGCGCAGCATGGCCAGAAGGTAGGCTTGCGGCCCGGCTGCCAGATGTACGTTTCGGCGTTCCAACTGCGTCAGGAAGAATGACCGGTCCACAAGCCGCGAGGCCAGCGCCGTCGACATCGAGACCGACACCATCACGGCCAGACCAATCTGCCAGTCTCCGGTCAATTCAAAGACGATCATCGTTGTCGAAATCGGCGCCCCCAGGACGGCAGCAGCCACAGCTCCCATCCCTGCAAATGCATAGAGCGTGTGGGTGCCCGACACATCCGGCAGCAGTCCGGTCGCAATCAAACCAAAGGCCAGCCCCGTTAACGCTCCGATCATCAGCGAGGGCGAAAACACTCCGCCCCCCATGCGCCCACCCATGGTGATCGCGACGGCGACCGTTTTGATCACGGCGAACAAGATGGCAAACGTCAGGGTCAGGTCACCAGTCAGGGCGCGGATTGTCGTCTCATAACCCACACCGATAATGTGCGGGAACCAGATCGCCAGCAGCCCCAGCATCGCGCCCGAAACCGCCGGGCGCAGCCAACGCGGCAAGGCAAGCCGGTTTTGGATATGGTTGCCGATATCCTCGGCAAAAAAGATTGACCGCATCAACAGCAGCGAGACCAGACCGCAGATCAAACCGAGGATCAGAAAGGCGGGTAACTCTACGTAGAACTGCAGCGAACCCGGCGTATCCAGCACAAACTCGGTCACGTCGCCATATTCCAATCGGTTGATCACGGTCCCAGCGACCGAGGCGATGACGATAGGTGCAAAGGCGTGAACAGCGAAGTGACGCAGCACGACCTCAAGTGCGAACAGAGCCCCCGCGATGGGTGAGTTGAAGCTGGCCGATACAGCCGCCGCCACAGCGCAGCCCAACAGATCGCGCCCGGTGATCCCATCGGCGTGAATTCGGTTGCTGACCCATGTAGAGATCACGCCGGCCATATGCACAACCGGCCCTTCTCGACCCGTCGATCCACCGGTGCTGAGTGTGATGAGCGAGGCAAAGAAGGACGCGATACCCGCCTTACCTTCGACCCGGCCATCTGTCAGCGCGGCCCCTTCGATCACGTCAGCAACAGACCGTACGCGGCCATCGTCGGTGAACTTGTGCAGGATGACCCCAACGATCAAGCCGCCGATGATGGGAATGATCAGAATGAGGAACCAAGGCAGCTTTTCAGCGTGGCTGTGCAGCAGCAATATATCATCCGTGTCATAGACATAGGCCTGCAATGACCGGATCGCTTTGCGGAACCCTAGCGCCATGAAACCAGCGGCGATACCAATGGCCAGAGCGATGAACCAGAACTGTATCTGGCTGGGTCCACGCCTCAGCATTACCCGCCAAGCGTCCTTAATCGCGGCCAGAGCCTGATTCAGCTGGTTACGCAGAACAGTGCGGGTTGATTGGGTCATTGGCCCTCGGGGATCACGTCTTTCCCCTTAGTAAGCCACGGAGCGCCCTGATAAAAGTGAGATCGCGACGGTTTGATTATCGGAAAGCGTCACAAAAGCCTCAGGCATCTAACAGGGCCCGGGCGGCGGCTCGGGCTTCGTCTGTAATGGTGTCGCCTGCGACCATGCGCGCGATTTCGTCCACGCGGTCAGGATCGGCCAGCGGCACAACGGTGGACAGCGTTTGTCCATCGGTGACCTGTTTCTGTACTCGCCAGTGATGTGCCGCGCGGGCTGCCACTTGCGGCGAATGCGTGACGACCAGAACCTGCCCGCCCTGCGCCAGCGCGGCCAGTCGCCGACCGACCGCATCCGCGGTCGCACCACCGACGCCACGGTCGATCTCATCAAAAATCATCGTGCGGGCGCTGTCATCCCCGGCCAGACAAACCTTAAGCGCCAGCAGAAAGCGGCTGAGTTCACCACCCGAGGCGATCTTGTTCAGTGGTCCTGACGGTGCACCAGGATTGGTCGCGACGGTGAAGGCCACGGCGTCGATCCCTTCCGGACCAGCATCCGCAGAGGCAATCTCGGTTCGGAACACCGCGCGCTCCATCTTGAGCGGAGCGAGTTCGGCCATAACCGCGGCATCCAACTGCCCGGCCGCTTTTTGTCGCGCAGCGCTCAAACTCGCTGCGGCGGCGTCATAAGCCGATTGTGCTGCTTCTACGGCGGCACGTTGATCCGCCAAATCTGCGTCCCCGGCATCCAGCCGGTTCAGGCGGTCCCGCAACGTATCAGCAAAGGAACCCAATTCGTCGGGCGCAACATCGTGCTTTCGGGCCAGTGCGCGGATGGCAAACAGGCGTTCTTCGGCCTGCTCCAATTCCGCCGGGTTAAAATCCAAGGCCTGTAAGCATGCGTTGACCCCGTCCTGCGCCTCGCCCAGTTCAATCAGCGCACGTCCAAGGGCCGCTATTGGCTCTTCCAATTGGCCGCCCGCATTGTCCGAAACACCCTCAAGCCAGCGAACGGCGTCCGCCATGGCCCCCTCGGCCCCGTCCCCGCCCAATAGGGCAAAAGCGCGGGCGACATCGTCGCGGATGCGTTCGGCCGCCTGCATCATGCGGCGGCGGGCATCCAGTTCCGCGTCCTCGCCCGGCTGCGGATCAAGCTTGTCCAGTTCGGAAACCGAGTACCTCAGAAACTCTTCCTCCGCGCGCATCGCCGCGAGGGTTTCTTCGGTTTTCGCAAGCGCCTTTCGCGCGCGGGACATCTCGGACCAGGTGGATCGAACCTTGGCCAGATGATCCCCAACGTCGGCGTATTCATCCAGCATGGCGCGGTGGCCGCGCTGGTTCAACAACCCGCGATCATCATGCTGGCCGTGCAATTCGATCAGCGTTTCGGACAACGCACGCAGCACCTCGCCAGAACAGCGGCGGTCATTGACCCAGGCTGTTTTCCGTCCCTCCGCCGTATTCACACGACGCAGGATTAATTCCTCGCCTCCGGGCAAGCCAGCCTCGGCCAGGATCGCATGCGCTGGGTGGTCTTCGTACAACTCGAACTCGGCAACCACTTCGCCCTGCGCGGCGCCTTGGCGAACCAATTCAGCCCGGCCGCGCCAGCCCAAAACGAACCCCAGAGAATCCAAAAGGATCGACTTGCCCGCCCCGGTTTCACCGGTCAAAGCATTCAAGCCCGGCTGAAACGTCAGTTCCAGCCGGTCGATGATCAGCATGTCGCGGATATCGAGGGCGCGCAGCATCGGGTCTTAGCGTCCCACCCCTTTGGCCATGGCGATTACAACCACTCACCCTTGATCGTCTGGCGGTAGATCGTGCTGAGCCAGTTGTTGCCGCGGCTCTTCAGATCCAGCCCACGCGACGTCAACAGTTTGTAGCCTGCATCGTACCATTCGGACGACTGGTAGTTGTATCCCAGAATAGCCCCGGCCGATTGCGCCTCGTCCACCAGACCCAAGGCAAGGTAGGCCTCAATCAGACGGTACAGCGCTTCTGCGGTATGAGAGGTGGTCTGGAAGTCTTCGACCACGACCCGGAACCGGTTTATCGCCGCAGGGTAGTGATCCTGACGCAGATAATAGCGCCCGATCTCCATCTCTTTGCCAGCCAGATGGTCGAAGGCCAGATCGAACTTCAAAACCGCCGAGGTCGCGTACTCACTGTCGGGATAAACCTCGATCACGGTGCGCAAGGATTGCAGCGCCTGAAAGGTCAGCCCCTGATCGCGCCCGACCTCGTCAATCTGGTCATAGTAGCTGAGCGCCAGAAGGTACTGCGCATATGCTGCGTCTTCGTCTGCAGGGTAGAAATCGATGTATCGCTGTGCTGCAGCACGGCTTTCTTCGTAATTCCTGTCTGCATGATACGAGAAGGCCTGCATGATCAGCGCGCGCTTAGCCCAATCGGAATAGGGATACAGGCGTTCGACCTCAGAGAAATACCACGCCGCATCGTCCGAACGATTCTGCGACAGCTCAAACTCGCCACGCGTGAAAATCTGTTCGGGGGTGAACCCTTCCAGGTTCTGATCGCGGTCTGCGCCTTTCCCAGCGCACGCCGTCAAAACTGCTGTCAGAAGAATCGCGCTTGCGAATCTGACTGCCGCTTTGGTGCCAACCATTCCGCCTATCCTTGTCGTATTACTTGACGGGGTTATGCCCCGGATTAGGCCATGGTCTAGCACATATAATTCCGGTGCAAAACGCCTTATGCGCCCAATGGCAGAATTGTCGTCAGAGTTGATCCAATCAGGCGACTTCCGGGATTTCGTCCCAGACCAGCCCCTGCCCCGGCAGACGCGCAGCCTGTTCGGGTGTGCACAGGATCGGACGCACCGCGCCGGGCGTTTCGAACAATTTGCGCAGCAGCGTGTTCGTCATAGCGTGACCTGACTTGTCCCCAGTGAAGTGACCAAGAATCGGTCCACCCGCCAGATAAAGGTCTCCCAAAGCGTCCAGCATCTTGTGGCGCACGGCTTCATCTGCGTGGCGGAAACCGCCCGGCGTCAGGACTTCGTCACCCTGAACAACGACCGCATTTTCCAGCGTCCCACCCAAGGCGAGACCGTTTTCGCGCATCGCTTCAACGTCTGTGCGACGGCAGAATGTCCGGCAATCGGAAAGCTCACGCGCAAAGGAACCGTTGCGCATGTCCAGACGTTTGGTCTGGCTGCCGATGGCGCTGTCTTCAAAGTCGATGTGGAAATCGATGATCAGACCGTCTGCGGGTGCAATTGATGCGCTTGCGCCCTCGCGTGTGGCGGTGACCGGTTTCAGAACTTCGTACGCTAGGACCGGGCTGGCTTGACGGCGCACACCCTTGGAAACGATACCGCGCACGAAATCGATCGACGACCCATCCATGATCGGAACTTCGGATCCGTCGATTTCGATCAGAGCGTTGTGGACACCGCAACCGGCAAGCGCGGCCATGATGTGTTCGACCGTAGAAACTGACACGTCCGCGTCATTGACCAATCGGGTGCAAAGCGGGGTGCGCTCTACAACGTCGTAAATCGCAGGAATGAGGGCGTTGCCCAGCTCGATATCCGTCCGCTTGAACCAGATGCCGTGACCGGCAGCTGCCGGTTTCAGGACCATCGTCGCAGGCTTGCCGCTGTGCAGCCCGATGCCTTTAAACGTGACCGGAGATTTGAGCGTATGTTGCAAACTGAACCTCGATGAGTGGTGTCCGACCTGAGCGGGCCGTGTTGGACACTCAGTTAAGGAAGCAGGCGTCAAGGCTCAACTCACTCTTTGTAACCGAATGAAACATGTATGTAACAGATCGGCAAATCCCTGCTTACACCCCATTAAATAACTGTAAATCAAAAGAAAAGGGCCGCCATTTGGCGACCCTTTGCAATCATTTTGTTACCGCGATCAGTTCGCCTGACGCCGCAAAAAGGCAGGGATTTCGATCCGGTCCTGCTCGGGGTCGGCCTCTTCCCGTGCAGGTGCCGTAGCGTCAGATTGGCGCAGAACGGGCTGCTGACGGGGCGGCTGGGCCGGTGTGTCCGCCGCATGACCGGTCATCCGATCGATGAGACGATTGAACCCAAACCGGGGGCGATCATGACCCTCTTCCTGCGGTGCAGGAGCTTGCTGAGGCGCAGCCGGACGAACCATCGAGGGGCTGCGCTCGGACGCTGGGACGTTCTGAACCGCGGCCTGCAGGCGCTGCAGCGCCTCGGGTGACGGTGTTCCCGCTGCCGGTTGAGGCTGCGGCGCGACGTAGTTCTCGGGCGCAGGCTCAACCGGTTCGGGGGTCGGCTCGAATTCGGCAACGCGCGGCTGGTAGGCCGGAGGTGGCAGGCCATCATCATCCTGTTCCGCACGCGGCTGGAATTGAGGCTGCGCTGGCTCCTGAGGGGCCTCAAACAGCGAAGGCTCACGGTTCACTTCCGTTTGCGGTGCTGGTTCAGCGACTTCCGCAGCGACCGGCGCTTCTTCTTGCACTGGCTCTTCGGCGGATACCGTGCGTGTCAGCGGTGCTGACATCGAACGGCGCGCGACCGGCACGTCTTCGGATTTTTCGCTGGCGTCGATGCCGGTTGCGACGACCGACACACGCATGCCGCCTTCCATGGCTGTATCCAGGGTCGATCCGACAATGATGTTCGCCTCGGGATCCACTTCCTCGCGGATGCGGTTCGCGGCTTCGTCCAGTTCGAACAGGGTCAGGTCGTGCGAACCCGTGATGTTGATCAGAACACCCTTCGCGCCTTTGAGGCTGATTTCGTCCAACAGCGGGTTGGCGATCGCCTTCTCGGCCGCTTGAACCGCGCGATCTTCGCCGGTGGCCTCGCCTGTGCCCATCATCGCTTTGCCCATCTCGTCCATCACGGCGCGAACATCGGCAAAGTCGAGGTTGATCAGACCCGGACGAACCATCAGGTCCGTGACACCTTTAACGCCCTGATACAGAACGTCATCAGCCATCGAGAACGCCTCGGTGAAGGTGGTTTTTTCGTTGGCCAGGCGGAACAGGTTCTGGTTCGGGATGATGATCAGCGTGTCGACAACCTTTTGCAGCATCTCAACGCCATCTTCAGCCTGGCGCATGCGCTTGGCACCTTCGAACTGGAAAGGTTTGGTCACGACACCAACGGTCAGAACGCCCAGCTCACGCGCGGCCTGCGCGATGATCGGAGCCGCACCTGTGCCTGTGCCACCGCCCATACCGGCTGTGATGAAGCACATGTGCGCACCCGCAAGGTGATCCACGATCTGTTCGATGCTTTCTTCGGCAGCTGCGGCACCTACAGTTGGACGGGCCCCTGCCCCAAGACCTTCGGTAACTTTGACACCCAGCTGAACCCGAGCAGAGGACTGACTTTGCTGCAGCGCCTGTGCATCTGTGTTGGCGACTACGAAATCGACGCCATCCAGCTGTTTCTCAATCATGTTGTTGACAGCGTTGCCGCCTGCACCACCAACGCCAAATACCGTAATCCGAGGCTTCAGTTCGTCGTGCCCGGGCATCGAAAGATTTAATGTCATGCTCTGTCCGCCTGTTTTTTTGACCCGCCAAAGCGGTGTTTTTCTTACCTATCCTTCACCAATCCTACCGTTCGAAACGGCAAACGTCACGCCAAAAATCGCGCGATTCCACAAAATATGGAGGAAATAAGGCGCTAACCGGCAGTATTTCGCATACGCCGCCAGATGTTGCGGAAAGAACTCAATGTAGCACAAAACAGGCGATTTGCGCGCGGCCATCAACCGACGCTTCACCATAGGGACTCACTAAACTGTCAAACTGCGGAAAACTGCTCAGGTCCTGCCGCGGGCCTCTTGCGGGCCATGTGGATATCTTGCGGGATAAACGTGCTGGCTGCAACCCATTTCTTTAACCAATCTGGGTACTTGGACAGTTCAAACCGTCCTCTGTAATGCTGCGTACTTCTTGAATCTCAGTGTTGGCAAATGTCGCCAACCGGACCATCAGGCGGTCTTCGTGCAAGAAAGGCCACCAGCAGACTGGGATACCATCCGCGTCATCATCATAAAGGAAGCATATTTGTCCATTTGGCGTGGTGATCTGCCCGTAAACGCACCCACGCCCCACCATCCGCCAGACCGATAGCGTGGGGCTTAGGAACTCTTCGGTGCCCACAAGCTCGCCCGTGGGGTAGTCGTGGAACATGACGGTTTTGCCCTGGACCGCATTCAGGAACGCCTCGGGCGTGATGCGGGTCTGCGCCTGGGCAGTGAGCGGTGCCAGGATCAGCGCCGCGACGACCACCGCTTTACCAATTGTCACGAAACCAGCGTACCGCACGTTTGAACGGACGCGCAGCGTAGGTGTCCACTGGAATCTCGAAATCCCACCATTCATCCTGCGGGTGCGCTGCGAAAAGACTGAGACCGACGGCCGACGAGAATCCCGGTCCTGTCGCTGATTGCGGCAAGCCGTGCACGCGCAGCGGACGCCCCAGGCGCACGCGCTGACCAAGGATACGCGTGGCGAGGCCGTCCAACCCCATGATCTGACTGCCGCCACCGGTCAGCACAATCTGCTGACTTGGCATATGCTCGAAACCGGCCGCATCCAGGCGGACGCGCACCTCTTCAAGGATTTCTTCGACGCGGGGGCGCATGATGCCGATCAGCTCGGCGCGGCTGACGGTGCGGCGGTCGTGTTCCCAGTCGCCTGTATCTCCGCCAATATCGATCAGGTCACGATCGTCGGCGCCGGTTGCATGGACACCGCCGTTGAACGTCTTGATCCGTTCGGCCACCGAGGCCGGGATGCCAAGACCCATCGAGATATCCGAGGTCACGTGATCGCCGCCCATGCGCACGCAGTCGGCATAAATCATGTGCTTTTTCATGAAGATCGACACGCTCGTCGTGCCGCCACCCATATCGATACAGGCGGCACCCAGCTCCTGCTCATCCTCGACCAGCGCGGAAACGCCGGACACATAGGCCGAGTTTGCGATGCCTGCCAACTCGAGATCGCAACGCTTGATACAGCGCACGATGTTCTGGATCGCCGTCGCGTCAACGGTCAGCATGTGCATGTCGACCGCCAGACTTTGCCCCATCTGACCGCGTGGGTCGATCAGACCCGACCGGTTGTCCAGCGCAAAATTTACGGGCTGTGCATGTAGCACTTCACGCCCTGCCCCATAGTCAGGCACGTCGCAGGCATTTAGGACGCGCCCTACTTCGGCTTCGGTCACAACCTGACCTTCCAGATCGACCTGAGCGTCCAGACCATAAGACCGGGGGTTGGCCCCCGAGAAACTGGCGATGACATGATCGACCCGAATATCGGCCATTTTCTGTGCCGCCTGCAAAGCGGTGCGGATGGCGCGCTCGGTCTCCTGCATGGCGGTGACTTCGCCAAACTGCACGCCGCGCGACCGCGTCGTCGCCGCACCGATCACCCGGAACCCTGTCTGGCCAGCCATCGAGCCGATGGTGTTATCCTCGCTCAGGCGACCGGTCCCGTCGAAACGCAGTACAAGGCAGGCAATCTTAGAGCTTCCCACGTCCAGAATGGCGACAACTCCGCGCTGCATCGCCTGTCTACGCATCTGCCGCATGGCGCGCTGGGACTGATAGAGATCGGTCATCATGGTCGTTACTGCTCGCTACTCACGTTCACTTTTGTATTCCACCAGTCTTCGCTGGCAGCTTTGGTCATTCTGATTGTCGGACGTTGTCCAAGGCGCATATCGACCACGGCGACATCGCGCTCCAACAGGTCTTGCACCTCATTCACCGCCAGCACACGTTCCAACGCGCGAACCGGGCGTTCTGTTGGCAACATGATGCGTTGGCCGCGATCCAACACCAGATCCCAGCGGCGTTCACCGATCCGCACCAAACCGCGCACGCGACCGCCCAAACTGCGGGCTGTGGTCAGCAGCGCCAGCGCCTCGCCGACATGGCCATCTGCGCCTTTGCCGGCGATCAACGGCAGATTGGCGTGATCCTTGCGCGACGAGATGCGCTTCACATGCGCGCCGGTTTCGTCCAGCAGTTCGATCCCATTGCGCGTCCGCCAGACAATGACAGGCTGACGCTCGACCACGTCCACTTGCAGGATGCCGCCGGGGCGCACCCGCACCGTAGCGGATTTCACAGGGTTCAGCCCGGTGATCGTGTCCCGGATCTGCTCAACATCCAGATCCCACGAACTGATCGGGAAATCCAACGGAACAACTTCGCGAATATCCTCGGACAGGTTGGTTCCTGCCCCATCGATCGCCATCAGATTGACCATGAATTCCGGGCGCTGCTGGATCGAGGTCTTGATGTCCATCACATAGGCGACAACAGCGTCGCGCCGTTCCTGTGCGCCAAAATAGATGCCAACTGCCGCACAAACCGCCAATATCGGCAAACCGATCTTCAAGCCGCGCCGAATACCCGGCGTCAGCATCCACCGCTGCAAACGATAACTGAGGCGCGACGGGGCCGGATCGAACCGGTCACCCTTGCGGTTGAACACCCCGCGCAGGCGTAGCTTGGGCTCGGCCCCTGTCCGAGCGCCGGATGCGAAATCAGCATCGGGACCGGATAGCGGCTTGGGACGGTGCACGACGGGCGCGCGCGTGGCCTTCAACGGTCGCATGAGGCGTCCTCCACCATCCAGGCGCAGAGCTGTCCGAATGTCATCCCCAGATGCGCGGCCTGCTCAGGCACCAGTGATGTCGGCGTCATGCCGGGCTGTGTATTGGTTTCCAGCAGGAACAACCCCTCGGCTCCCATGCTGTCATCCCAACGAAAATCGGTGCGGCTGACGCCTTTGCAACCCAATGCATCATGGGCGCGCAACGCGTAATCCATGCAGCGGTCGAAAATCTCGGCCGGAATATCGGCGGGCAGAACGTGCCATGACCCACCCGGCTTGTATTTGGCGTCATAGTCGTACCAGCCGCCATCCGTCATGATCTCGGTCACGGTCAAGGCGCGGTCGTTCATCACGGTCACGGTCAGTTCGCGCCCGGCGACGTATTTCTCGACCATTACCTGATCGGGCATTTCCTCGGACAATTTCGGCGGGCCGTTGGAACCCTCGTGTACGATGTAAATTCCGACGCTTGAGCCCTCGTTGTTGGGCTTGGCCACATAAGGCGGCTCCATCACGTGAACTTCGACCACTTCGACCTTGGGGACAATCATGCTGGGCACGATGGGCAGGCCGACGGCCTCATAGACCTCTTTGCTACGCTGCTTGTCCATGGCAAGGGCCGAGGCCAAAACGCCGGAATGCGTGTAAGGTATGCGCATCCACTCCAGCAAGCCCTGCACACAGCCATCCTCGCCCCAGCGGCCATGCAGGGCGTTGAATACAACGTCTGGTTTGATGTCCAAAAGGCGCGCATAGAGGTCGGGACCTGCGTCCAGCTCAACCACTTCAAAGCCTTCTCCCACAAGGGCGGCTGCGCATTCGCGCCCAGAGCTGAGAGACACCTCGCGTTCCGCCGAGGGTCCACCCATCAATACCGCCACTTTGGGGTTTGTCCTGCTCGACATTCCCAATGTGCGCCTCAATGTCCCCGGACCTTATGTGGTGGTCCGTACTGCGTTTATGCCTTTGATCCGTCGCCTTAAATTGCCTGTTATGGTCTGACGGGTGCGGCTTTATTCTATCAACGGATCACCGACCCGCATGATTTCCCACTCTAGCGTGATGCCGCTTGTTTCGTAAACCTTTTTTCGCACCTCTTCGCCCAGCCCTTCGAGGTCAGCGGCGGTGGCATCTCCGGTATTGATCAGGAAATTCGAGTGCTTCGGGCTCATCTGTGCGCCACCTTTAGTCGCGCCACGCATGCCTGCATCGTCGATCACCTTCCACGCCTTCAGATCATGGGTATCGTCGTCTCGCCCTGTCGAAGAGAACCCGGCGGGATTACGAAAGGTCGATCCAGCGCTGCGATCCTTGGTCGGCTGCGTTTCGTCACGCTTCTTCAGCTGTGCCTCCATCCGGGCGTGCAGTTCTTCGGCCTCACCTGACGGCCCTTCGAGCGTAGCTGAAATCAGCACCGCGCCCTCAGGCAAATCAGACTGGCGGTAGCGAAAGTTCAAATCGTCAGGGGTCAGGTCCAACACCTCACCCTGCCGCGTGACGGCAGTCGCCTTGCGCAACGCGTCCGCCGTATAGCTACCATAGCAGCCCGCGTTCATTCGCACCGCACCGCCAATTGAGCCGGGTATCGTGCGCAAAAAGGTCAAATCAACACCCGCATCTGCCGCCTTGCGTGCCACATGCGCGTCCAGCGCAGCAGCACCTGCGGTAACGGTGTTGCCTTCTACCGAGATACCGTTGAATCCGCGCCCCAGCCGGATCACCACTGCGCGCAAACCGCCGTCGCGGACAATCAGGTTTGATCCTACGCCCATTGGGAACACTGGAATCTCTGCGGGCAATACGTGCAGAAAATCCTGAAGATCCCGCACATCGGCTGGCTGGAACAAATAGTCTGCCGGGCCACCGACACGCAGCCATGTCAAATCATTCAGAAAACGGTTCTCGGTGAGTTTGCCGCGCGGTGTGGGAAGTGCTGTCATGTTGGCTAGATCGCGGATTCAGAGAGGTAACGCAAGCGGCATCCTTTATTGCGCAGAGCCCATGAACCTGCGCAACCACCGACCAAGGTAAATCACCGGCCAGCGCAGCACAGACATACCCATGGCAAGGACAAGCAGCCCAATCCATGGGCCGTTCTGCAAAGTGACATAGCCAAGGATTGGGATGCCAATCGCGATCAGGATGTAGGCACGGGTCCAGTGGTTATCCTTGCTGGGAATCATCGCCAGCACATTCGCGGCAATGCCCCACAGCGCGGCAAAAGCGATCGACCAGTTCATGGCTCGACCTCCTGCCCGGTCCAACGCCGCCAGTAATATCGGATCGGATTGCGGAACATCGAGGCAAAAGCCGCGAAGGCCAGCACCGAATAGAACCAGCCAAAGTCATGACCCAGCCAAACGACAAGCGCAGGCGCCGAGACAAAAAGGACAACGCCCGGTGGAAATTGCAGACGCATCGGCAACATGGCCACGACGGTCGAGGCCAGGACCCATAGGCCCGCAAAAAGCACTGAATAAACCAATTGCCCCTCCGAGGACGATCGTTTCTGCAACTGCAACATCACACTTTAGAGTTGCGCCGTAAGAGAGTCCACTCGGTCAAACGGCCTGTTTGTGCTGCAGCCGCTCGGGCAACCCGTTGGCCCAGGCGCTAATCGTACCGGCCCCCAGGCAGACAACCATGTCCCCGGGGCGGGCCTGTTCGCGGACAAGACGCTCCAGATCGTTTTCGTCCAGCAAAGCGCGCGCGTGGCGATGGCCGTGACGGATCAGTCCTTGAACCAGATCATCGCGGGAAGCGCCTTCGATCGGGTCTTCCCCGGCGGCGAAAACCTCGGCGATGGCGACAACGTCCGCATCATTGAAACAGGTACAGAAATCATCAAACAAGTTGGACAGGCGCGAATAGCGGTGTGGCTGATGCACGGCGATAACGCGGCCATCGGTCGCCTGACGCGCGGCTTTCAGCACTGCTGCAATCTCGACCGGGTGATGTCCGTAATCGTCGATAATGGTGACGCCATCGACCTCTCCGACCTTAGTGAAGCGACGGTTCACGCCACCGAAATTGGCCAACGCATCGCGGATTTCCGACGCCTTCATCCCCAGATGACGGGCAACCGCCACCGCAGACAATGCGTTAGACACATTGTGGTCACCGGGCATCGGAAGAGTGCAGCCTTCGATCACCGTGTCTTCGTACTGCAGATGGATATCGAAATGCGCCACTCCGCCTTTGTAGGTCAGGTTCATTGCTCGCACATCCGCCTGTGCGTTGAACCCATAGGTCCGCACCCGACGGTCCGAGATGCGGCCTACCAGTGTCTGCACTTCGGCATGGTCCGTGCAGCAGACGGCCAGACCGTAGAACGGCAGGTTCGAGACGAATTCGTAGAAGCCATCACGCAATTTGTCGAAATCGCCCCAGTGCTCCATGTGTTCGGGGTCGATGTTGGTGACAATGGCGATCGTCGCGGGCAGGCGGTTGAACGAACCGTCGGATTCGTCCGCCTCAACCACCATCCATTCGCCCTGCCCCATCCGCGCGTTCGAACCATAGGCATGAATGATGCCGCCGTTGATAACGGTCGGATCAAAGTCTCCGGCCACCATCAGCTCGGCCATCATGGTCGTCGTCGTAGTTTTTCCGTGTGTGCCTGCGATGGCGATGTTGGACTTCAGGCGCATCAGTTCGGCCAGCATGTCGGCGCGGCGCACCACTGGCAGGCCCTGCGCTCGGGCCCCATCCAGCTCGGGGTTGCCCGGTTTGATCGCAGTCGAGACCACGACCACGGCTGCGTTCTCAAGGTTTTCAGCCCGTTGACCTACAAAGATCTCAGCACCAAGGCTCGCCAAACGGTCGGTGATCTTGGACGCTTTCAGGTCGGACCCCTGAACCCGGTAGCCAAGGTTCAACAGCACCTCGGCAATTCCCGACATCCCGATCCCGCCGATCCCAACAAAGTGGATCGGCCCTACGTCTTGCGGCAGTTTGGTTGCTGGATTCATGTGGTCTCCTTCTGCGCCAGGTTTTCTACAAGGGCCACCAGACGCTCGGTCGCGTCGGGGGCACCGGTCGAGAGGGCGGCATGGGCCATCTTTTGCGCGGCTTCGGGGTTTGTCAGAACTGCGGTGATTTGCTCGGTCAGCGCGGGGACGTCAAGTGCGTTTTCGGGGATCAGGATCGCCCCGCCCGCCTGAACCAGCCCACGCGCATTTGCGGTCTGGTGATCGCCCGCCGCAGCGGCAAAGGGAATGAGGATCGAGGGTCGCCCAATGACCGAGATATCGGCGACGCTGGATGCACCGGATCGGCTGATCACAAGCTGCGCGTCAGACATACGGCGGGGCACATCATCGAAGAAGGGCAGCACCTCGGCGCGGATGCCATGATCGGCATAGAATGCGGTCACCCGCTCGCCATCCTCGTCGCGGGCCTGATGGGCCACGCGGATATGCTGGCGCAGGTTGTCGGGCAATGCGGCAATGGCACCGGGAACGACATCGCTGAGGATCCGAGCACCTTGCGAGCCGCCCATCACCAGAACCGACATTGGATAATCGCCCGGCGGGATATACCCAGCAGCGGCCCGTTCCAGAACGGCAGCGCGAACCGGGTTTCCTGTATGAATACCTTGCGCACCCTCAGGCAGATCGGTCGGCCAAACCCCACAGGCGACCTGCGCCACGCGCTTGGCAAACAACTGATTGACGCGCCCCAGTACACCGTTTTGTTCGTGGATCATGCGGGGAATACCCAGCATTGTCGCTGCACCCAGCGCCGGGATCGACGGGTAACCGCCAAAACCCACCACCACATCCGGCTTATCCCGCATCATCTGGATCGCCATACTGGTGACACCACCCGCGATCTTCGGCCCGACCAGGGCCTTAGCGGCCAGACCGCCCCGTGCGAACGTGGCCGAGGCGACCTCGACAATTTCAACTGTTTGCGGGAAGGCTCCGGTATAACGCGCGCCACGCTCGTCCGTAGACAGGCGGACGCGCCAGCCTTTTTGCAGCATCGCTTCGGCCAGCGCCTGCGCCGGGAACATATGGCCCCCGGTGCCGCCAGCCGCAATCAACAGGTAAGGTTTCCCCATTATCCTCTTCCGCGCAGAATATCGCCAAGTTCGCCCTGAGGGCGGCTTCGTGTAAAGGCCAGCAGCATGCCAACGGCGATACCGCCCGCAATTAGGGACGAACCGCCATAGCTGACAAACGGCAAGGTCATCCCTTTGGCTGGCAGCAGGCGCACCGCAACACCCATGTTGATCATCGCCTGAACGCCGAACATGCAGGCCAGACCGGTGCCCGCCAAACGGATGAACATATCGCGTTCACGCATCAGCCGCAGCAGAGAACGCACAACGATCAAAGCGTAGAGCGCGATAATGATCAGCACCAGGATCAGGCCATATTCCTCGGCCGCGACCGCGATGATGAAATCCGTATGGGCATCGGGCAGAGACCACTTCACCTGCCCCTCACCCACGCCGACGCCGAACAACCCACCTTCGCGGATGGCATTCGTGGCATAGCCAAGCTGCGTGGTCGGATCGACCTCTTGATTCAGGAACCCGTCAATCCGACGGGCAAAGTGTTCCGAGTTCGAATAGGCTAACATTCCGGCCAGAACAACAACACCAGCCATGCCAACCAGCAACAGCATCGGCGCACCGGCCACGAAATACATCACGCCCCAGCCAAACAGGATCAGACAGGCCTGCCCAAAGTCCGGCTGCAGCACCAGCATAGCGACAATCGCCATGCACAGCGCAAAGGACCACAACCGTCCCGGAGGGCCGTTGATCTCTTGCGACGCAGCCAACAGCCAAGCGGCGACCACCACGAATCCGGGTTTCAGAAACTCGGACGGCTGCAACGAGGCAAAACCTAGCGAGTACCAGCGCACCGCCCCTTTACCGAAATCCGTCCCAAAGACCGGCAGGAAGGCCAGCGCCACAAATGCGCCCAGAAAACCCAGCACCGCCAGACGTCGCACCAGCGTCGGCGACATCATCGACGTCAGCAGCATCGCAATCAGCGCCAATCCGCCGAACAATGCCTGCCGCTCGACATAATGGAACGGATCAAAGCCATTTCGGCTGGCCAATGGCGGTGAGGATGCCAACCCCAGCAACAATCCGATGACAAACAGGATCAGAACGCAGGACATCGTCCAACGATCAATCGTCCGCCACCATTTCGGAAGAATCGGTTCGCCGCGCTGGTCCTGGACCGCGCCATACACCATCTCAGTCATGAGATACCGCCACTCTCTGCCTCGTTAACGTCCCTTTTTCGGGATCTGTTTGAGAGTCTACAGGGATTTTTGCGTTTGGGCTAGTGGAATGACAGCTCGGCCCGCGAAATCGGCGCTATTCCACGAGGGTCGAAATGCCCAAAGCGTGGCGATGCCCCCTCCTGTCGTTGCGAACTCCGCTTCCTCTTGTCATCTCCGCCAAATCACGCCATCCACCCGCGCATGAAGTTCGACACGATCATCCTTGGAGCCGGTGCTGCCGGTATGATGTGCGCTGCCCATTGTGGCGGGCGCGTGCTAGTGATCGACCATGCCAAGGCACCGGGTGAGAAAATCCGCATTTCGGGCGGGGGGCGGTGTAATTTCACCAATATGTATGCGGGTCCGGGCAATTTCCTGTCGCAGAACCCCCATTTCTGCAAATCCGCACTGGCGCGCTATACGCAATGGGATTTCATAGATCTTGTCGGGCGGCACGGTATCGCGTGGCACGAAAAAACTCTGGGGCAATTGTTTTGCGATGGGTCGTCAAAGCAGATCGTACAGATGCTTCTGGACGAAATGGAACGCACCGGCGCAGAACTGTGGATTCGGACCGAGGTCAAAGACCTGCGCAAAACCGATCACGGCTTCGCGCTGGAGGTTGATCGGGAAGGGCAACGACACAGCCTAAGCTGTGCCAAGCTCGTGCTGGCCACCGGCGGCAAGTCGATCCCTAAGATGGGAGCGACCGGGCTGGCCTATGACATCGCGCGCCAATTCGGCCTGAAGACGACAGACACGCGCGCGGCGTTGGTGCCGTTCACCTTTTCGGACGGGAAATTCAAAGACTTGTCCGGCGTGTCCCTGCCCGCCCGCCTGTCAAATGATCGCACCAGTTTTGACGAGGCGCTGTTGTTCACCCATCGCGGGCTTAGCGGTCCATCCGTGCTGCAATTATCGTCCTATTGGCGCGAAGGTGAGCCAATCCGCGTCAACCTGATCCCCGAACTGCCACTGTTCGACCTGCTGCGCGATCAACGCCAAAGCGGCGGGCGCAAGGCGCTGACGACCGAACTGGCGCGTCACCTGCCCGCGCGGCTTGTGGACTATCTCAGCCAACACATCCCAATGTCGGGCAATCTAGCCGATCAGTCCGATGCGGCGTTAGCCAACCTGATATCCGCCCTCTCCGACTGGGAGCTGACGCCCTCGGGCACCGAAGGCTATCGCACGGCCGAGGTCACCCTGGGCGGGATCGACACCGATAACCTGTCTTCAAAAACAATGGAGGCCAGGGATGTCCCCGGCCTCTATGCGATTGGCGAAGCGGTGGATGTCACCGGATGGCTTGGCGGTTACAACTTCCAGTGGGCGTGGTCCTCGGGTCACGCCGCCGGAATTGCTATCGCCGGTCGTTAGCCAACGACGTTGTAGCCACGACCGCGCATACAGTTGCGCACGATCACTTCCTGGTTCTGGGTGTTCTGGATGGCACTTGCACCGGCCCCGACAAGGGCGCCCGCCACTGCGGCGCGGCCAAGATCGCTGGCGCTGTCGTCGATGATCGCCTTGGTTCCCGCAGCACCCGCCGCACCGATTGCAGCGGCACCTGCCGTGTTACCGTCAACCACGGGCTGCGAGCGCGCCAGCGCCTGACACTGCGCCAGATCAGCGTTGTAGTTCGGGCCGACCGGACCATCTACAATCGGCTGATAGTTCGCGCCGGTGTTGGTGCAGGCCCCTACGGCCAGAATGGCGGGCAGGATCAGAGAAAACTTATGGAACGACATGGTCATAACCTCGTGTTAAATTTGCGGGCAAGCAAAACCATTAATCATGGCGCGTCAAGCTGATAGCCGTCAGCTTCGCCCAACCGGCGGTGTATTGCAAACGGCTATTGCGGCAGCCGTTGCTTGACCTGCGCCACGAAGTCCTCTCCGCGCTGTTCGAAATTGTCGTATTGATCGAAACTGGCCGCTGCCGGGGCCAGCAGGACGGTTTCGCCGGGTTGCGCGTCTTTCATGGCCTGATCAACGGCCTCGGCCATCGTCGTGCAAACCTGCGCATCCGCTTCCAGCTGCATAGCGAAATGCGCCGCCTCGCGCCCAATCACATAGGCTTTGACCACCTTATCTGACACAGCGTTCAGGGCGGTCACCCCGCCCTCTTTCTCAAGCCCGCCGCAAATCCAGCGGATCTGCTTAAATGCGCTCAGGGCTTTGAGCGCGCTGTCGACATTGGTGGCCTTGGAGTCATTCACATAAGTGACACCGTCTGCCTCAGCGACCACCTGGCTGCGGTGCGGCAGGCCGGGATAGCTGTGCAGCGCATCTTCGATCACCCGCGGAGCGAGACCCAACGCGCGACAGGCCGCATAAGCCGCACAGGCGTTCTGATGGTTATGTGCCCCCGGCAGCCCTTTGATTTCTCGCAGGTCAATTGACCCCGCTTGCCGCCCTTTGCGGTATTCCGACAGGAATCCCTTACGCGCAAAGACCTGCCATCCCGGGCCTGACAGTTTGCGCGCGACGGATACGCGAATGACGCGGTCATCGGTCGGACCTTCGGCCAGTTGACCGGCCAAAAACGCGCCTTCCTTCTCATCGATCCCGATTACGGCCCGATCCGGCCCACCTTCGGCGAATAACCGGCGTTTGGCCGCGAAATAGCCGCCCATCCCGCCATGGCGATCCAGATGGTCGGGCGTCAAGTTGGTGAACACGGCCACATCCGGCGTCAGCGACCGGGCCAGTTCGGTCTGATAGCTCGACAGCTCCAGCACCACGACCGAGCCATCTCCACCCGGGTCTATATCCAGAACGCCCCGCCCGATATTGCCCGCCAGTTGCGCCTCGCGCCCGGCCTCGGTCAGGATGTGATGGATCAGCGCAGCGGTGGTCGATTTTCCATTGGAACCGGTGACCGCGATGATGCGAGGCGGCGTGTCATAGTTGCTCCATTCTGGTCCGGCAAAAGACCGAAAGAACAGCCCAATGTCATTGTCGACCGGAACTCCGGCCTCCAGCGCTGCTGCCACGACCGGGTTCGGCTCTGGATACAAATGCGGAATGCCGGGCGAGACGATCAGCGTAGCGATGTCATCAAATGCCCCATGGCGGCGCAGATCGACGCAGGTAAACCCCTCACCCTCGGCCTTTTCGCGGGCGGCGGGGTTGTCATCCCAGCACACCGGCTCCGCCTTGCCCGCTACCAGTGCCCGCGCCGTAGCCAGCCCCGACCGACCAAGCCCCAGAACCGCAACTTTCTGCCCTGAAAACCCTTTAACCGGGATCATGCTGCCCACCCTCTGTTTACTTTGAATTGGCCGCCACACTGCACCGAAGACTTCCCCAATGACAAGGGCACCAAAAGGCTCGCGCAGCAGCGCGAGCCAGGCCCAACAGGTGGCAGGCGGACGCAGGTCCGCCGAACCTGGCGGGAGCTCTAGCGGACTTTTAGAGTCGCCAGACCGATCATCGCCAGGATCAGAGAGATGATCCAGAACCGGATGACGATGGTAGGCTCAGCCCAGCCCTTTTTCTCATAATGATGATGGATCGGCGCCATAAGGAACACGCGGCGCCCGGTGCGTTTGAAATACAGCACCTGAATGATCACGCTCAGCGCTTCGACAACGAACAGACCACCCACAACGGCCAGTACCAGCTCGTGCTTCGTGGCAACCGCGATTGCGCCCAGGGCCCCGCCCAGCGCCAGCGAGCCCGTGTCGCCCATAAAGACCGCAGCAGGCGGAGCATTGTACCAAAGGAATCCAAGCCCCGCGCCAAACAACGCTGAGGTAAAGATGAATATCTCCCCGGTCCCGGGCACGTAATGAACGTCCAGATACTCGGTAAAGTCGACCCGACCAACGGCATAAGCAATCACGCCCAGCGTCGAGGCCGCAATCATCGCCGGCATGATCGCAAGCCCGTCCAGACCGTCCGTCAGGTTCACAGCGTTGGCCGCCCCGACGATCACGATGATCGAGAATGGAATGTAGAAAACACCAAGGTTGATCAGCGTATCCTTGAAAATCGGCAACGCCAATTGGTTCTGCAGCGCTTCTGGGTGGTGCAAAGACGCCCAAAGAGACGCCAGAACGGCAATGATGACGCCCAGCGCCAAACGCATCCGACCGGAAACACCCTTGGTGTTCTGCTTGGACACTTTCGCATAGTCATCTGCAAAGCCAATCGCCGCATAGGCCATCGTTACAAATAACACCATCCAGACATAAGGATTGTCCCATCGCGCCCAGATCAGGGTGGATGTCAAAAGCGCGCCCACAATCAGCAAGCCGCCCATGGTCGGTGTGCCCGCCTTGGAGAAATGCCCTTCAGGGCCGTCATCCCGGATCGGCTGGCCCTTGCCCTGTTTCTTGCGCAGCACGTTGATCAGCGGCTTGCCGAACAGAAAGCCAAAGATCAGCGCAGTCAGAAAGGCGCCGCCAGCGCGGAAGGTGATATAGCGGAAGAGGTTGAAAAAGTCCCCTCCGTCCGACAGGGCGGTCAACCAATAGAGCATTACAGAACCTTTCTCACACAGAGGCGGCGGGCGCGGTCATCAATCAAGCGCGCCCCCTTGCCCCATTTTACGCAAACCGTCAACAATCTGTGCCAGCGCCATGCTGAGTGATCCCTTAGCCAACACGGTGTCACCGTCCTGAATCAGCTCAGGAAGCCGCGCTGCCATCTCGGCACTCGTCTCGAACCACAGCCCGCGTTTGTCCGTCGGAAGCGCACGGTGCAATGCCTGCATCAGTGGCCCGACGCAGTGCACCTTGTCCACGCGCTGCATGGCAGGAACCTCGGCCATCGCCGCATGCATGGCGATTTCATCAGCCCCCAACTCTTTCATATCGCCCAGAAAAGCGATGCGTCTTTGTCCTTGCGCAGCGGCCAGCACGTCCAATGCGGCCTCCATCGAGGTCGGGTTGGCGTTATAACTGTCATCCAACAACTCGATCCGCCCGCCATTGGCCAAAGCGATCTGTTCGCGCACTCCGCGCCCTTTGACCGGCGACCATCCGCCGAGGCCCGAAATCGCCTCGTTCAGATCAACGCCCATTTCGACGCAGGCCGCGAGGGCCCCCAGCGCATTCATCGCAAAGTGGGTTCCGGCAGACTGCACATCATATTCAATCTGCTGCCCGCCAACGTTCGCCGTTGCGTGCACCGAATTGGACTGCTGGGTTACACCGGTCAGCGTGTAGTCAGTGCCTTCGCGTCCAAACTCCACCGCCTTAGCACCGCGATCCCGCGCGCAATCGCGCAAGATATCCGCATGTTCGATGTCGGCGTTCACGATGGCCGAACCGCCTTCGGTCAGGCCGTAAAAGATCGCCGCTTTCTCATGCGCAATACCGGCCACCGAGTCGAATGCCTCAAGATGCACCGCCGCCACGGTCGTCACCAGCGCCACATGCGGACGGGCTTGCTGCGCCAGCGGAGAGATCTCTCCGGGGTGATTCATGCCAATCTCAATCACCGCGAAATCGGTGTCCCGTGGCATCCGGGCCAGTGTCAGCGGCACGCCCCAATGGTTGTTGTAGCTGGCAACACTCACATGGGTTTTTCCCTGCGTTTCCAGTATTGTAGCCAGCATTTCCTTGGTCGAAGTCTTGCCGACGCTGCCCGTTACACCCAGCACCCGCGCGCCAGTTCGGGCACGACCGGCCCGGCCCAGCGCTTCCAGCCCGGCCTGCACGTCATCTACGATCAACAGGGGCGCATCTTCAGCCACACCTTCGGGAATGCGCGACACCAGAGCCGCCCCTGCCCCCTTTTCCAAGGCCTGCGCGACAAAATCATGCCCGTCTCGCGCGGCTTTCAGCGCAACAAACAGATCGCCGGGTTGAATGGTGCGCGTGTCGATGGACACTCCATCGACCTTCCAATCCGAGGTCGCGCGTCCACCGGTTGCCTCAGAAGCCTCTGCCGCAGTCCAGAGCGTCATGCGACCCTCCCGTCCAAAGCGGCCACGCTGATGCTGGCCTGCTCGACATCATCAAACGGCAGAACCTGATCACCAACAATCTGGCCGGTTTCATGCCCTTTGCCCGCGATCAACAAGGCGTCGCCTGGTTGCAGAGCGTCGATACCGCGCAGGATTGCCTCGGCGCGGTCTCCGACCTCTGTCGCGTCCGGCGCGCCTTCCATAACGGCAGCGCGAATGGTTGCCGGATCTTCGCTGCGCGGGTTGTCGTTGGTCACAAAGACCACATCGGCGTTGTTGGCGGCGGCTTGCCCCATCAACGGGCGTTTGGTGGCATCGCGGTCCCCACCTGCACCAACGATGGCGATCAGCCGGCCCATGACATGCGGGCGCAGCGCCTTGAGCGCGGTCGCCACTGCGTCAGGCGTATGGGCATAATCCACGAACACCGCCGCCCCGTTTTCGCGGGTCGCGGCCAGTTGCATGCGGCCACGAACCGTTGTCAGATGCGGCAGTGTCTCGAACACGCGCTCTGGCTCATCCCCAGCCGCGATGACAAGGCCGCAGGCCAGCAGGATGTTTTCGGCCTGAAAGCCACCGATCAGGTTCAGGCGGGTTTGGAAAACCTTGCCCTGCCACGAAAACCGCAGATCCTGCCCCGTTGCGTCAAACCGCTGGTTGATCAGACACAGATCTGCTTCCCCCAGCCCAACCGTCAGTACTTTCTGACCGCGATCCTTGGCAATCCGGCGGACCTGAGCGCCTTTCGGGTCGCTCATGTTCACGACAACCGTGCCGTCCTGCGGCAGAACACGATCAAACAGACCCGCCTTGGCGTTGAAATACGCCTCGAACGTCTCATGATAATCCAGGTGGTCTTGGGTAAAGTTCGAAAACCCCGCAGCCGTTAATTGCACGCCGTCCAGGCGACGCTGTTCCAACCCGTGGGACGAAGCTTCCATCGCGGCATGGGTCACTCCGTTCTCGGTTGCCTCGGACAGGCAGCGATGCAGGGTGATCGGCTCGGGCGTGGTATGCGCCAGCGGAGCGGTCCAAGCGCCTTCGACCCCGGCTGTACCCAGATTGACGGCGGCATGACCCAGCTCGGTCCAGATCTGACGCACAAAGGTCGCGACAGAGGTTTTGCCGTTGGTGCCAGTCACCGCAACGATGGTCTGAGGCTGCGCGCCGAACCACAGCGCGGCGCTTCCCGCCAACGCCTGGCGCGGGTCTTCTACTACAATCAGGGCCGCATCGGACGCGGCCAGTTCGTTGGCGGCAATCTCGGCCCCTTCGGCATCCGTCAGGATAGCCGCTGCCCCCATGCGCAAAGCGTATTGGATAAACTCGCCGCCATGCACCCGTGTTCCGGGCAAAGCTGCAAACAGGAATCCGTCCTTCACCTCTCGGCTGTCGACGGCCAACCCGGTGATGTCAGGATTGGACCCGCCGCGCGCGGTCAGGGCCAGTTGGCTGAGTTTCTTTGTCCTTGTGCCCATGACCCACCTCTTGCCGGACAGCCTAATTTGAGGTCAGCGTTATAGCAGCGCCCGCATCAGGCTCAAGCCGGGGACGCAGGCCCAGCAGAGGCGCAATCCGACCGATCAGTTCTGCGGCCACGGGGACGGCTGTCCAGCCTGCCGTACGACGCTTTTCGCCATAGGCGACGATCGAGGGTTCATCCAGCGTGACGATCAGAACGTATTTCGGATCATAAGCCGGGAACAGCGTGGCAAAGGTCGAAATGACCTTGTCATCATAGTAGCCACCGCGCGGCTTGGGCTTGTCCGCTGTACCGGTTTTGCCGGCTACTTCGTAACCAGCCACATCGCCAAAGCTGGCCGTGCCATCAGTCACAACGCGGCGCAGCATGCCCTGCGCTTGCTTGGCAGCGCTTTCCGACATGACGCGCGGCCCGTATTGCGGCCCGTTCTTACGCAGGATCGTCGGACTGACATAGTGCCCACCGTTGGCAATCGCCGCGTAGCCAGCGGCCAGATGCATTGGGCTGGTCGACAGTCCGTGGCCATAGGAAATGGTTACCGTGCTCAACTCACCCCATTTCTTGGGCTTGAGCGGCTCGCCCCCCTTGGCCTCGACAATTTCGAATGGAGTTGGGTCGAACATGCCAAGCGCCTGCAGGAAATCCTGCTGCCGCTGCGCGCCGATCTGCAGCGCCAGCCGTCCGGTGCCCCGGTTCGAGCTGTGGACGATCACATCCGCGACGCTGATCTTGCCGTAGTTCTTGCCGTTGAACTCTCCAATCGGGAAACGGCCAATCTTCATCGGACCCGAAGTGTCGATGATCGTGTTTGAATTCACCAGACCCAGCTGAACCGCCTGAGCGGCTGTGAATATCTTGAAGACAGACCCCAGCTCATAAACGCCCTGCACATAGCGGTTGAACAGCGGGCTGTCCGACGGATCAAAGCCGGATGTCGGCGGGCGCGGGCGATCGTTGGGATCGAAGGATGGCAATGAGGCGGCCGAGATCACCTCGCCCGTATGCGCGTTCATCAAAACGGCTGATGCGCCCTTGGCGTTCATGATCTTCATGCCGCCATACAGCACCTGCTCGACGGCGGCCTGAACGGTCAAATCCAGCGAAAGCTGCAGTGGCTTATGGCCATTGGCCGGATCACGCAGATAATCGTCGAACTGCTTTTCGACGCCTGCAACGCCAATGACCTCGGCTGCGCTGACGCCTTCGCGCCCAAAGCTTGACCCGCCCAAGATGTGCGCGGCCAGACGACCATTCGGGTAGAGCCGCATCTCGCGCGGTCCGAAAAGAATGCCGGGATCGCCAATATCGTGCACCGCCTGTTTCTGCTCGGGCGAGATACGCTTCTTGATCCACAGGAACTTACGGTTGCCGGTGAAGTCCTTGACCAACCGCTCTTTGTCCAGATCAGGGAAGATCGCAACCAACTGATCTGCTGCCGCAATCGGGTCGATCATCAAGGGCGGCTGCGCGTAGACCGAATAGGTGTCCAGATTTGTCGCCAGAATGCGCCCTTCGCGGTCCACGATATTGGCGCGCTGCATCGCAATCGCTGCACCGGGGGCCGATGCGACAGGCTCTTGCGCCTCGGACGTGGCCAGCATGCCCATCCGAACACCCACCACCGAGAATGCGCAAAAGAAGAACAGGCCCAGCACCAGCAAGCGACCCTCTGCCCTCGCGCGGGCGCGGTCTTTCATGTCTTCGTGGCGTTTGTGGATGTTCTCACGTTCAATGGTTTTAGGGTTCTCTCCGCGCGCGCGCGCGTCGAGGATACGTGCCAGTGGGCGCAGGGGCGTACGGGTCATGGGATCTGCACCTCACCCAAGGCCTGAGTATCGGTGATCGCCTGCAGCTCGATCGGATCGACAATCGGCAGATCTGGATCCTCGGCATAGGCGATCTGGTCGGCGCGACCGAATTGTTCGGCCCGCAAGGGCAACAACCCCAGACGTTCGAAATTCAGATCGGCCAGCTCGCGCAAGCGGTCGGGCCGGTTCAAATAGGCCCATTCGGCGTTCAACACGGCCAGACGCACCTGCGCCATACCGATTTGACGCTGCAGGGTCTGAGTTTCCTTGACGACCTGCTGGGTACGGTAGTTCTCCTGATAGGCCCACAACGCCAGTCCGAACACGGACAGAGCAGTCAACACATACAAAACACTCTTCATTTTGCCCTTCCCCCCAGTTGCGGCATTCCAACAGCACGGGCTTCAATTTCCCCCGCCGGAGCCTCAGTCCGAATTGCGACGCGCAGCTTGGCCGAGCGCGCGCGCGGATTCTCTTGCAGTTCCTGATCATCCGGACCCACCGCCTTGCGGGTCTTGAGCGTGAACTGCGGCAGTTCCTGTTCAATCTCTGGCGCATAACGGTTGGCGCGTCCGGTTTTGCCTGCACGGGACTGAAAGAACCGTTTGACCATCCGGTCCTCGATCGAATGAAACGTCACGACCGCCAGTTGCCCGCCGGGTTTCAGGGCACGTTCTGCGGCCATCAGGCCCTGATACAGTTCCTCATATTCGGCATTTACCGCGATCCTCAGACCCTGAAAGCTGCGCGTAGCGGGATGGGACTGCCCCGGTTTGGGACGCGGCAGGCAGGATTCAATGATCTCGGCCAAACGCAATGTCGTGGTAATCGGTTCTTCGGAACGGGCTTTGACGATCGCCTTGGCAATGCGGCGGCTGGCGCGTTCTTCTCCGTAGTGGAACAGAATATCGGCCAATTGCGCCTCGGTCGCGGTGTTGACCAGATCAGCGGCGCTTTCGCCCTCCTGGCTCATGCGCATGTCCAACGGGCCATCTTTCATGAAGGAAAAGCCGCGCTCTGCCTGATCGAGCTGCATCGAGGATACGCCCAAGTCCAGAACGACCCCGTCCAGGTCCTGCGCGTACTCGTCCATGCGAGAGAACACACCGGGCTGCATCACCAACCGGTCACCATAGCCTCCGGCCCACTCGGCGGCCATTTCGAATGCCAGCGGATCGCGATCCACGCCGATAACCCTGTCGGCTCCGGCCTCCAACAGACCGCGAGTGTACCCACCTGCCCCGAACGTCCCGTCCAGCCAGACACCTGACACCGGCGCAACTGCCGCCAGCAAAGGGCGCAGCAGAACAGGGATATGAGGTTTGTCGGAAGGGGTATCAGCGCCGGCCATGCCGTTACGCATCCCCGGTGCCGTCAAGGAACTCCAGAGGATCAAAGTCCTCGGGCAGTTCGTCCAACCATTCTTCGGCAGCGGCCAATTCTTCGGATTCGTAGGTCTCGGGCTTCCAGATCTGGAACGTGTCACCAGCGGCGATGAAGAACGCCTCGCCCTCAAGCCCGATCTTGCTGCGCAGCTTGGCGGGCAGTACCAGACGACCGGTTTCGTCCACGGTGGTCGGGAAAGATTGACCGTGGAACATGCGCTGCAACATCTTCCGTTGCATCGAGCCACGTGGAAGCGCGTCGATTTTGGCGTCGACCTCGTCAATCGCCTGCATGGTATAGCATTCAAGGAACTTGCGGCGGTGGTCGCCGTATACAATCACCAGTTCAGGCGTGTCGCCGGGCTGCCAGTTGGGATCAGAGGCCTCAAGCACACGGCGAAACGAGGCCGGGATCGATACCCTGCCCTTCGTATCCACCTTGTGGTGGCTTTCACCTCTAAACCTGCGCGCCAAGACGACTGTCCCTTTCGCTTGCGCCCCACCTAAGTCTCACGTTCCCCCCGGATGAAAAACGGCGGGTTGATCTGCTGCCACTGATCAACCCGCCGCATTGACCCGCTGAGCGGGATGTCCAGCTGCGCGCGCCACCTGGGGGGATGTCTGCTCGCCCGCGCGCCGGATCTCTTGATTGATGAAAGCGAGATGCCTGTATGAAACCTGATATTTTATTTGGTTCGGGGTCGTTTTGCGCCCCATGTGCCTCGTCCTCATCGGATGAATAAGGGATGACATGGGAATTTATGGAAATCAACAGGAAATTTTCAGACTCTCTGCCAACGTCGGCACTCTAGACGAGCTTAAAACTGAAGAAAATCAACATTTGCGCACAACCAGTAGACTCCACCCTCCAGAGAAACACTAAATAAGCCAAAAATATGGCATCACCCAAAACGTCCCACGAATTCCCAGAAAAATTCCCCCTTCACCGAGATTCTCAGAAAAAACAGCAAATCGAGTGATTTTTGCAACGAATCACGCAGCGAGAAATCACCATTGGTCACGGCTTTTCCCACCCATCGCAATTGACGCCCATGATTTCCCATAGGGGGGTCATCACCGACCCTTAGGCCCTTGAGCGTACTCCGGACGCACAAGAATTAACGAAACCTGCTGAAAAAACCCGCACCACTCTCAAACCTGAAATATCAGACTGAAACTTGCCCCAACGGAAGATGACTCAAAGGGCCATATTTTATTGGAGTCTTTGGCCGCTCGTTTTCAACCAGTTGATATCTATGCATTTGCTGCATAGCGGCATTGACGTTGCCAGGTATTGTGCAATCGCAGCATTTGCCTATTTTCAGTCTCAAGCAAGCGCCGGGCATCACCGGCAACAACGAATAGATCGAGTTAATCAAATGGCTGTAGCAACACAGAACACCGCGCTCAAAGGCGTACCGGCAACTGGCCTGGCTTCGCTGTTTGAGGCTGCAAAGACACGGTTCGCGCGGTACCGCATTTATCGCCAGACGGTCAACGAACTGTCTGAACTGTCGAACCGCGAACTGGCTGATCTGGGCCTTCACCGCTCGATGATCCGCCGCCTGGCCCTGCAAGCGGCCGAAGACCACGTCGCACGGTAAGCGAAACAGAAACACCGAGATCAGGTCCTTCCTCCTCCCTTAGGACCTGTATTTCAGCGGCAACGTCTCTCCTCCTCCCTGACGTTGCCGCACCTTATACCGGCCCTGAACGCCGGAACATGATACACCGGGTACTCCTCCTCCCTTTCCCGGTGTTGAAAGCGCGCGGCGACGTCTCTCCTCCTCCCTGACGTCGCCGCGTCTTACTCATACCGGGATCAAACCCGGGTTCGGATACATCAGGGCTCTCCTCCTCCCTGCCTTGGTGTTGAAAAGAACGGCGGTTCCCCCTCCTCCTCCCTGGGAACCGCCGTTTTTGTTTTCCTGAGTTGGAATGTAGGATGAATGCCTGAACCGATAGTCAGGAGCTTCCAATGGCCGCCTATTTCATCGCGCAGATTTCCATTCACGACCCGGACGGGTACCAGAAGTATCTTGAAGGATTCATGCCGGTCTTTGATCGGCACGGCGGCCGCTTGCTTACAGTTTCATCCAAACCGGTAGAATTGATTGAGGGCACTTGGGCGGAAAACGGCGTTGTTTTGATGGAATTTCCATCGATAGAAGCTGCCAAGGCGTGGAAGGACGACCCCGACTATATTGAACTGGCAAAAATCCGGCATCGTACAGCGACGGCCAATATGGTTCTGGTCGAAGGGCTTTAAAACGGAACATCATCCTTGGCAGACAGAAAGCGGGAAACCACCTTCTTGATTCCAGCCTTATCGAAATCGACTTCGACCTTGTCGCCTTCGATCCCAATCACCGCGCCATAGCCGAATTTTTGATGGAACACCCGTTCGCCGAGGGTGAAACTGGCCACAGCTGTAGCATCGATCACCGTATTTCGGCTCTCCCGCGGTTGCGACGTCCCGAACTGGCCCTGCCGCGCCTGCATCCGCTTCCAACCCGGCGAATTGTAAACGTTGGCTTCTGCCGCGCGGGTCTCGATGCCAGCGGTTGTCTGACCGCCCCCGTAAAGGCCCGGAGGTGTGAGGACTTCAACATGGTCTTCGGGCAGCTCATCGATGAAACGAGACGGCATGGCGTTCTGCCATTGACCGAATACCCGACGGTTTGCGGCAAAGGAGATGGTACAGACTTCTTCTGCGCGCGTGATTCCGACATAGGCCAGCCGCCGCTCTTCCTCGAGCCCCTTGATCCCGGATTCATCCATCGAGCGCTGCGAGGGGAACAGCCCGTCTTCCCAGCCCGGTAGAAACACAGCCGGAAACTCCAAGCCCTTTGCAGCGTGCAAAGTCATGATCGAGACTTTGGCCCCGTCACCGTCCTGCTCATTGTCCATCACCAGGCTGACATGCTCCAGGAACCCTTGCAGATTTTCGAAATTGTCCAACTGGTTGACCAATTCCTTGAGGTTTTCCAACCGCCCCGGTGCTTCTGGCGTCTTTTCGTTTTGCCAATGAGCGGTATAGCCGGACTCGTCCAGAATGATCTGCGCCAGTTCGATATGCGACACCTCAGGTTCGCCAAACCGCAAAGGAGCGCCATCATCTATGACCGTGTCATCGTCGACCTCGATCCGAGGGCCTCGCGTCATCGCATTCCACCGCGCCAGCCCATCGATCAGTTCGCGCAGCGCCTTGCCACCCTTACCTTTGATCAACCCGTTATCGACCGCGATCCGAGCGCCATCGACCAAAGACACGCCATTTTCGCGCGCTGTCATCTGGATCGTCTGCTGCGCCTTGTCACCAAGCCCACGTTTGGGCGTGTTCACGATCCGCTCGAACGCCAGATCATCGCCGGGGCTGACCACCAGCCGGAAATAGGCCATCGCATCGCGAATCTCCATCCGCTCATAGAAACGGGGGCCACCGATGACCTTATAGGGCAGACCGATCGTCAGGAACCGGTCCTCAAACGCGCGCATTTGATGAGAAGCACGAACAAGAATCGCGATTTCGTCCAGATTGAAGGGCCGTACACCGCGCGTTCCGCCCTGCATCGCGTCGATCTCTTCTCCGATCCAACGCGCCTCTTCCTCGCCATCCCAATGGCCGATCAGACGAACTTTCTCGCCATCTTGCGCGTCGGTCCACAATTCCTTGCCCAAGCGGCTTTCGTTGCCCCGGATGACATTGGACGCTGCCGCCAGAATATGCGGGGTCGAGCGGTAGTTCTGCTCAAGCCGCACGACATAAGCGCCGGGGAAATCCTTCTCAAACCGCAGGATGTTGCCCACCTCGGCCCCGCGCCAGCCATAAATTGACTGATCATCGTCTCCTACGCAACAAATGTTCTTATGCGCCCCAGCCAGCAACCTCAGCCACAGATACTGAGCGACGTTCGTATCCTGATACTCGTCCACCAGGATGTAACGGAACCAGCGCTGGTATTGCTCCAGCACGTCCTGATGGGTTTGAAAGATGGTGACCATGTGCAGCAGCAGATCACCAAAATCCACCGCATTCAGTTCGCGCAGCCGGGTCTGATATTGGGCATATATCTCAACGCCTTTGTGGTTATAGGCCCCAGCGTCTGCAGCAGGAACTTTGTCCGGCGTCAGGGCGCGATTTTTCCAGTCGTCGATTATCCCGGCCAACATCCGAGCGGGCCAGCGTTTGTCATCAATATTGGATGCCTGAATCAACTGCTTGAGCAGGCGCAGCTGATCGTCCGTATCCAGAATGGTGAAATTCGACTTCAGATCGACCAGCTCTGCATGCCGCCGCAGCAGCTTGACGCAGATCGAATGAAAGGTGCCCAACCACGGCATTCCCTCGGCCGGTTGGCCCAGCAAACGACCGACGCGGTTCTTCATCTCGCGCGCGGCCTTGTTGGTGAAGGTCACCGACAAAATCTCATTGGGGCGTGCCCGCCCGGTGCTAAGCAGATGGGCAATTCGCGCTGTGAGCGCCTTGGTTTTACCGGTCCCCGCCCCAGCCAACATCAGAACAGGACCGTCCAGCCGCTCAACCGCCTCGCGTTGTGCCGGGTTCAACTCGTCCAAATAAGGCATAGGGCGCGCAGCCATCGCGCGCGCGGACAGTGATGCGCCCTCAAAGGCGTCCATTTCGTCGAAACTGCTCATAGCTGTAAAACTACGCCGGATGCGCGACGAGGGAAAGGGTTTGTTCACGCCTTGTTCGCCCTATTTTTTGCAGTCAATTGCTCGCGAGCTGGCGCAGCGCGCTCTCCGCATAAGGCATGATGGCAGGTCAAAAGCCTAAAATCCTTGCCGAATCGCGCCTTAGGTCTGATCAATCCGTATGGATCTTCACAGTCGTTACCCCGGCATTGCCGACCTGAAACACCGCGCACAGCGCAGAATACCGCATTTTGTGTGGGAGTATCTGGACAGCGGCACCGGGGTCGAGGCCACCCTGCACCGCAACCGCGCAGGGTTGGATCGCGTTGGGTTTCTGCCCTCGATCCTGCACGGACCGATGGAGTTCGACACATCGACCACGTTTCTGGGCCATACGTACCCTCTGCCTTTCGGCGTTGCGCCAATTGGCATGGCCGGGTTGATCTGGCCCGATGCCGAAGGCCATCTGGCCCGCGCTGCCGCCAAAGCCGGGCTGCCGTTCACCCTTTCGAACGTTGCCAGCCAAAGTCCGGAAGACGTCGCGCCTCATCTGGGGGAAAATGCGTGGTTCCAACTGTACCCGCCCAAAGATCCAGATATTCGCAAGGACCTTTTGCAACGGGTGCGCGACGCCGGGTTCACTACGCTGGTGATGACCGCAGACGTGCCGGTCGCGTCCCGGCGCGAGCGCCAGACGCGCTCGGGGCTGACAAACCCACCAAGGTTGACGCCGCGCCTGCTGGCGCAAATCATGATGCGTCCTGAATGGGCACTTGGGATGGCCCGCAGTGGCCCGCCGCGCATGCGGACGCTGGACAAGTACACGGACAACTCCAGCAACCTGCCGCCGACAGCCCACGTGGGATACTTGCTGCGCACCTCGCCGGATATGGAATACGTGCACTGGTTGCGTGATGCATGGGATGGCCCCCTGATCGTGAAGGGCGTGCAACGCCCCGAGGATGCCGCACCACTTCAGCAAGCCGGGGTGGATGCCATCTGGATTTCGAATCACGGCGGTCGCCAATTCGATGGTGCCCCCGCCAGTGTCGACGCCCTGCCCGCTATTCGCGCGGCCACAGACTTGCCGCTGATCTTTGACAGCGGGATCGAAAGTGGTCTGGACATCCTGCGCGCCAAGGCGCTGGGAGCCGATTTCGTGATGTTGGGGCGCGGCTTTATGTATGCCCTTGGGGCCTTGGGCGCCCAAGGTCCGGCTCATGCTATCGATATTTTGCGGCAGGATATGCAGGCCAACATGGGCCAGTTGGGGGCCGAGTCGCTAGCCGATCTTCCGCCGATCACACCGCTTGCCGATGCCGCAATGCAGCGCTAGAAGAAAGATAGCGCTAACAGGGGGCGTTTGCGAGCGTTAACATGCCGGTTCTACCCAGAACGACTGATATACGTGCGCGTATTGTCCGCCTATCAACACGGCCAAACAAGTAGGACCGGGACCCGACATGACTGACTTCAATAAGATCCTGATCGCCAACCGCGGCGAGATTGCCATTCGCGTGATGCGCGCAGCCAATGAGATGGGCAAACGCACCGTCGCTGTCTTCGCCGAGGAAGATAAGCTGGGCTTGCACCGTTTCAAGGCAGACGAGGCATATCGCATCGGCGAAGGGATGGGACCGGTCGCGGCATATCTGAGCATCGA
This sequence comes from Ruegeria arenilitoris, assembly GCF_013035315.1. Lineage (GTDB taxonomy): Bacteria > Pseudomonadota > Alphaproteobacteria > Rhodobacterales > Rhodobacteraceae > Ruegeria > Ruegeria arenilitoris_D. The sequence continues at coordinate 128,154 of NZ_WQHP01000004.1, forward strand.
CGAGATTATTCGTGTGGCGAAGGAATGCGGCGCCGACGCGATCCACCCCGGCTATGGCCTGTTGTCCGAAAACCCCGATTTCGTGGATGCCTGTGTGAAAAACGGCATCACCTTCATTGGCCCCAAAGCCGAGACCATGCGCGCGCTGGGTGACAAGGCAAGCGCGCGTCGAGTGGCCATTGCAGCGGGCGTGCCCGTGATCCCCGCAACCGAGGTTCTGGGCGACGACATGGACGCAATCCGCGCTGAGGCCAAAGAGATCGGCTATCCGCTGATGCTGAAAGCCAGCTGGGGCGGCGGCGGGCGCGGCATGCGTCCGATCAACTCGGCAGACGAGTTGGAAGAAAAGGTTCTGGAAGGCCGTCGCGAGGCCGAGGCAGCATTCGGCAACGGTGAGGGGTATCTGGAAAAGATGATCACCCGCGCCCGCCACGTCGAGGTGCAGGTTCTGGGCGACAAACACGGTGAGATTTACCACCTGTACGAACGGGATTGCTCAGTCCAGCGTCGGAACCAGAAGGTCGTTGAACGCGCCCCTGCCCCGTATCTGTCGGAAGAACAACGCGCCGAGATTTGTGAGCTGGGTCGCAAAATCTGCGCCCACGTGAACTATGAATGCGCCGGCACCGTCGAATTCCTGATGGATATGGAATCCGGCAAATTCTACTTCATCGAAGTGAACCCCCGGGTACAGGTGGAACACACGGTCACCGAGGAAGTCACCGGCATCGACATTGTTCAGGCACAGATCCTGATTGCCGAAGGGAAGACTCTGGCCGAGGCGACTGGTGCCGCAAGCCAGGCAGACGTGCATTTGACCGGCCATGCATTGCAAACCCGGATCACCACGGAAGATCCGCAGAACAACTTCATCCCTGATTACGGCCGCATCACGGCCTATCGCTCGGCCACCGGCATGGGTATCCGTCTGGACGGCGGCACCGCATACGCGGGCGGCGTCATCACCCGCTACTACGACTCGTTGCTGACCAAAGTCACCGCCAAGGCCCCGACGCCCGAGGCGGCAATTGCCCGTATGGACCGCGCCCTGCGCGAGTTCCGTATTCGCGGCGTCAGCACCAATATCGACTTTGTCATCAACCTGCTGAAACACCCGACCTTCCTATCGAATGAATACACCACCAAGTTCATCGACACGACGCCGGACCTGTTCAGCTTCAAGCGCCGCCGCGACCGGGGCACCAAAGTTCTGACTTACATCGCCGACATCACGGTGAACGGTCACCCCGAGACCAAGGATCGCCCGGAACCCCGCGCCGATCTGAAAGAGGCCAAGGCCCCCGCACCCAAGGCCGAGCCGCAGATGGGCACCCGAAACCTGCTGGAACAAAAAGGCCCGCAGGCCGTGGCCGACTGGATGAAAGCCCAGCGGCAACTGCTGATCACCGACACCACCATGCGTGATGGGCACCAGTCGCTTCTGGCGACCCGGATGCGCTCGATCGACATGATCAAGGTGGCCCCGACATATGCGGCCAACCTGCCGCAATTGTTCAGTGTCGAATGCTGGGGCGGCGCGACCTTCGACGTGGCCTACCGCTTCTTGCAGGAATGCCCATGGCAGCGCCTGCGCGATCTACGCGAAGCGATGCCGAATCTGATGACGCAGATGTTGCTGCGCGGCGCGAATGGTGTGGGTTACACCAACTACCCCGACAACGTCGTTCAGGAATTCGTGCGTCAGGCATCGGAAAACATCGACGTGTTCCGCGTCTTCGACTCGCTGAACTGGGTCGAGAATATGCGCGTCGCGATGGACGCTGTCGTAGAGAACGGCAAGATCTGTGAAGGCACCGTTTGCTATACCGGCGACATTCTGGACCCGGATCGTGCCAAGTATGACCTGAAATACTACGTCGGCATGGCGAAAGAGTTGCGCGACGCAGGCGCGCATATTCTGGGCCTGAAAGACATGGCTGGTCTGCTGAAACCCGCTTCGGCCAAAATCCTGATTCGCGCTCTGAAGGAAGAAGTCGGCCTGCCGATCCACTTCCACACCCACGACACCGCAGGCATCGCCAGCGCAACCATTTTGGCGGCGTCCGAGGCCGGCGTCGACGCGGTGGACTGCGCGATGGACAGCTTCAGCGGCAACACGTCCCAGGCAACGTTGGGTACTGTTGTCGAGGCGCTGCGCCACACCGACCGTGACACCGGGCTGGACATCAAGGCGATCCGCGAAATCAGCGATTACTTCGAGGCGGTTCGTGGTCAGTACGCGGCCTTCGAATCCAGCCTGCAAGCCCCGGCATCCGAGGTCTATCTGCACGAAATGCCCGGCGGGCAGTTCACCAACCTCAAGGCGCAAGCCCGCTCACTGGGGCTGGAAGAGCGCTGGCACGAGGTTGCCCAGATGTATGCGGACGTGAACCAGATGTTCGGAGACATTGTGAAGGTGACCCCATCCTCCAAGGTTGTCGGTGACATGGCACTGATGATGGTCAGCCAGGGCCTGACTCGTTCCGATGTGGAAAGCCCGCAGACGGACGTAGCCTTCCCCGACTCGGTCGTGGACATGATGCGCGGCAACCTGGGTCAGCCTCCGGGCGGTTTCCCGGACACCATCGTCAAGAAGGTGTTGAAGGACGAAGCCCCCAACACCGACCGACCGGGCAAAGACGTGCCGCCTGTTGATCTTGAGGCCACACGCGCCGAGCTGTCGCAATTGCTGGAAGGCAAAGAGGTAGATGACGAGGATCTGAACGGCTACCTGATGTATCCCAAGGTGTTCCTGGATTACATGGGCCGCCACCGGATCTACGGCCCAGTTCGGGCACTGCCAACCCGCACGTTCTTCTATGGCATGGAACCGGGAGAAGAGATCACTGCGGAAATCGATCCCGGTAAGACCCTGGAAATCCGCTGTCAGGCCATCGGTGAGACCGATGAGAAGGGTGAGGTCAAAGTGTTCTTTGAACTCAACGGCCAACCCCGCGTAATCCGGGTTCCGAACCGTTTGGTGACCTCGACGACTCAATCGCGCCCGAAGGCCGAGGCAGGCAACGCCAACCACATTGGCGCGCCGATGCCAGGCGTGGTGGCTACCGTCGCCGTAAGCGCGGGACAAGAGGTCAAGGAAGGCGATCTGCTGCTGACCATCGAGGCAATGAAGATGGAGACCGGCATCCATGCCGAGCGTGATGCAACGGTCAAGGCGGTGCACGTCCAGCCCGGCGGTCAGATTGACGCAAAGGACCTACTGGTCGAGTTGGAATGAACAGCCTAACGTTCTAGGCAACGAAGGGCCGCTCGGGCAACCGGGCGGCCTTTTTTGTAGCCCAGAAAGGATCAGATCATGCTGTCTATCACCCCCGTCTATGCCGCGTTGCTGGCCCTTCTTTATGTCGCGCTCAGTGTGCGGGTCATCATGCAACGCCGGGGTGACAAGATATCCTATGGCGATGGCGGCAACACAAACATGCTCAAGGTGATGCGGACGCATTCGAACTTTGCGGAATACGCGCCGTTTGCTCTGCTGATGATCGCTATGGTCGAACTGCAAGGTGCAGGCGCTTGGCTGGTCAACCTGCTTGGGCTGGGTATTCTGTCCGGTCGTGTGCTGCATGCCTATGGCTTTGGCCGCAAACCGCAGATCGTGATATTGCGCCAGATCGGCATGCTGTTGACATTTGCCGTCCTGATCATCGCGGCGATCGCCAGCCTTCTGCTGGCGCTGTGATCCAGCTGGCTGGGCTTAGCTCGCCAGAACTCGCGTTTCGATTCGGGGGGCTTCGTTAAAGTGCGGTTGCACGTCCCCCACTCGGTCCTCCTCTTTCCCGGCAAGGGTTGAGGCCAATACAATCATTGCAGCCAGGGCCACCATTTTCAGGTCCTTCAATTGCGCCATTTTTTCACCTCCACTGTTATTATTCTTCAAAGCTCTGGTTCCTGAACGATTAACTGGCGCAGTTCCGTCGCAAATAATTTTCCGCTTTTTTGTTTTTTCCGCTTGCAGCCCCGCGTGGGAATTTATACATCCCTCCTCACTCAACGGCGCGGGCGTAGCTCAGGGGTAGAGCATAACCTTGCCAAGGTTAGGGTCGGGCGTTCGAATCGCCTCGCCCGCTCCATTGAGAGACCGAAAGGTCAAAATTTGTATCTGATGCGGGCGTAGCTCAGGGGTAGAGCATAACCTTGCCAAGGTTAGGGTCGGGCGTTCGAATCGCCTCGCCCGCTCCAGATACCAAACTCTCCAAACCTTCTGGTTCTTTCGATGTCATTGCGGCATCCTCGGGGTTGTACGCAACCACGACGGAGACGCGCCCATGCCAGAATATGTTATTCGCGCTTTGACAAAGGATGAGGTCCAGACAGCCGTGGATTGGGCGGGTCAGGAAGGCTGGAATCCGGGTTTGCACGACGCGGTGTGTTTCCGCAGTTCCGACCCCGAGGGGTTCAAGGGCGGGTTTCTGGACGGGCAGATGATCGCGTCGGCCTCGGCGGTGAATTATGACGATAGCTATTCGTTTCTAGGGTTTTATATCGTTCGCCCAGAACACCGTGGATCTGGATATGGGCTGCAGGTGGCCGAGGCCGTCAAAGCGCATTGCGAACACCGGAACATGGGTATGGACGGCGTAGTCGAGCAGCAGGACAATTATCGCAAGTTCGGCTTCACACTGGCGTATGACAACTATCGCTTCTCTGGCACGGCGGGGGAAATCCTGAACTCTTTAGGCCGGTCTGCACACGATCAGATTGCACCGCTGGGTACGCTCACAGACGCGCTGAGGACGTATGACCGGGGCCTGTTCCCCGCCCCAAGAGAGACCTTTCTGAAGGCCTGGCTTGATGCCCCCAATCATGTCTCGCGGGTGTTTGAAGAAAACGGCCAGATTCGAGGGTATGCCACACTGCGGCGCTGTCTGAGCGGGTACAAAGTTGGGCCCTTGTTTGCTGACACAACCGAGATCGCGCAGGCCCTTTTGGTGTCGCTGCTCACCACTATTCCAACCGATCAGTTGGGGTACGAGGTGTTCATCGACATGCCCAACCCCAACGCACAGGCCATGGCATTGGCGCAACAGTTGGGGTTGACCAAAGTTTTCGAAACCGGTCGCATGTACTCCAGTCACGCACCCGAGATCGATCTGGACCGGATCTACGGAATTACAACGTTTGAGCTGGGGTGATTTCCGCCTCAACTTGCTGAGAAACGATCAATTGAGAAAGCTCGAAGTTATGCCGGGAAAGAACCAACGACAATTGCTGCTTGAGATGTTTGAAAACCTGCCGGGCATAAGTTTCATGGTTCTGTTTCGAACAACAGATGACCTGCAACTTGCCGGATGGGTCGGAACAGCTCTGGCGGCAGCGGTCTACGTTGCCTTTGCCCGAAGGGTCCTGCGGCCACAGCCAATCTTGCTTGGGATCAACCTTTTCATGATCGCAATCACGCCGTTGATCGAAGGCCTCATTCTATCGGGCCATCGTACCGCCGCGACCCTGTTAATCGGAAACATCGCGACGCTGGTTTTGATGAGCGTGTTTGTCGTCGGGCTGCTTTTGACTGCCTTCGCACAAAACGGTTTTCTGAACTATCAGCCCAACAGCACCAAACAAAAGCGCGCGCATTCTGCTGTTCTGCTGATGGTTTGCGCGCTGGGTATCGTGTGGTCACTCGTGGCAGGGGACAACTATCTTGTCTCACTGGCAGCCCCGTTGATGGTGTTGTTCGGGACACATCAGTTGCTCCGGGCAGGAGCAACTGATCAGCAGTCACGCAGCGGCGCGGTTCTGGTGTGTGCGCCGCAGCACCCCTCGGTCTCCGAGGCTTCGATCTAGTCAGAACGCCTTGAACGTCATCGTGGTCAAAGACCGTTCGATATTCGGGATCACCAGCAGGTTTTCATTGATGAAGTGACCGACATCGTCCGTCTCGGGGATGTAGAGCTTGAGCAGCAGGTCGTATTCGCCGCTGGTCGAATAGAGCTCAGAGTGGATTTCGCGCAGAGCGATTTCTTCGGCAACCTTGTAGGTGGTGCCGGGTTTACAGCGGATCTGGATGAAAACGCAGGTGGACATGGGCCGTGCCTTGTTGATTGAATTGCCCGCAGGCTGGCATGGGCTGCGACCGGGCGCAATCCCCTGCAACAGTTTGCGGTGAATACCACACTTGGTCTGGATAAGGCGGCCCGTCCGCGTCTATAAGCGCGCCTGTAGCAAAAGGAATTCGCCCATGCGCAGCGCAAAGATCAGCCGTCAGACCGCCGAGACCGAAATCTCGGTCGAGGTCAATCTGGACGGCACCGGCACCTATGACAATCAGACCGGCGTTGGCTTCTTTGACCATATGCTGGATCAGCTTGCGCGCCATTCGCTGATAGATATGACAATACGCGCAAAGGGCGATTACCACATCGACGACCACCACACGGTCGAAGATACCGGCATCGCGTTGGGTCAGGCCCTGACGCAGGCTCTGGGCGACAAGAAAGGCATCCGTCGCTATGGCGAATGCCACCTGCCCATGGATGACGCACAGGTGCGCTGTGCGCTGGACCTGTCTGGCCGTCCGTTCCTGATCTGGAACGTGGTTCTGCCCACACCCAAGATTGGCACATTCGACACTGAACTGGTGCGCGAGTTTTTTCAGGCGCTCAGCACCCATGGCGGCATCACCCTGCACATCGACCAGTTGCACGGGTTCAACAGCCACCACATCGCCGAAGCGGCCTTCAAGGCCGTTGCCCGCGCGTTGCGCCTGGCGGTTGAAACCGATCCGCGCAAGGCTGACGCGATTCCGTCCACGAAGGGCGCGCTGTAAATGCTGACAGCCATCATTGACTACGAGAGCGGCAACCTGCACTCGGCCGAAAAGGCGTTTCAACGCATGGCACGCGAGGTGAACGCCGGTGAGGTCGTTGTGACCTCGGACGCGGACGTCGTTGCACACGCGGATCGACTGGTGTTGCCCGGTGACGGCGCCTTTCCTGCCTGTGCCGCCGAGTTGCGCGGCCACAAAGGCATTTACGACGCAATGGTCGAGGCCGTCGAGCAGAAGGGCCGCCCCTTTCTGGGCATCTGCGTGGGCATGCAGCTGATGGCCTCGAAAGGCCACGAATACACTGAGACCGACGGTCTGGACTGGGTTGCTGGCGATGTAGTGCGGATCGAACCGTCAGACAACGCGCTGAAAGTTCCCCATATGGGGTGGAACGATCTGGTTCTAGAAAGTGACCACCCGGTCTTTGCCGGAGTGCAAACAGGCGACCATACCTATTTCGTCCACTCCTACCACTTCCGCGTCACCAATCCGGCCGAGCGGTTGGCCTATGTCAATTACGGGCAGGAAGTCACGGCCGTGATTGGCCGCGACACGATGGTTGGAATGCAGTTTCACCCTGAAAAAAGTCAGGATGTGGGGCTGCGCATGATCGGGAATTTCCTGACCTGGACGCCTTGATAGGTTACTGAACCCGCGTCCAGTCCTGCCCGCGGCATACCAGGCCACCTGCAACACAGCCCTTGACGGTCAGCTTGTTTTGGCTGTCCAGCGTCATTTTCGAGCTGTAGGTCTTGTCGCGGTCCGGCGCCCAGATTTTGCCACCGCTATAACTGCCGCCGCCATCGGGAACCATGTCCCAGATGATTTGTTTACCCAGGTTTTCATAGCTCAGTTGCTGGTTGCCCTGGCCATCAAAAGCCGAGTCGATGGTGCCGCAAATGGCGCTGCCACATTCAGCGATCGATACGTGCAGATACCCGCCGGTATCTCCGGGCTGAGTTTTCCAAAGGCCGTCAACCGGGTCTGCGGCCGCAGTGCCCGCTGCCATGGCCGCGAATGCTGCTACGAGTGTGAGTTTCTTCATGATATCCTCCCTGTTTGGCTGCCACTCTGGCCCGCTGGTCAGCTTCGGGCAAGATTGACTTTGCGTCGCGTTGCATCCCCTGCCCCGCTTGTGCGATATCCCGCGCGAACACTTCTGATATAGGGCCACCTGACATGATCCTCTACCCCGCCATCGACCTCAAAGACGGCCAGGCCGTGCGCCTGTTGCGCGGAGAAATGGATAAGGCCACCGTATTCAACGACGATCCGGCCTCTCAGGCGCGCGCGTTTGTCGAGGCGGGCTGCGAGTGGCTGCATCTGGTGGATCTGAACGGTGCCTTCGCGGGTGAGCCGGTCAACGCCGCACCGGTTGAGGCCATCCTGAAGGAATGCAACGTACCTGCCCAGTTGGGTGGTGGCATCCGCGATATGGCAACGATCGAAGCCTGGATCGAAAAAGGGTTGGCCCGGGTCATTCTGGGCACCGTTGCGGTCGAAAACCCCGATCTGGTCCGCGAAGCTGCCAAAGCGTTTCCCGGCAAAGTGGCCGTGGGCATCGATGCCCGCAACGGCATGGTCGCCACCAAAGGCTGGGCCGAAGAAACCAACGTCCATGTGACCGACCTAGCCCGCAGCTTCGAAGACGCAGGCGTCGCGGCGATTATCTATACTGACATCAACCGCGACGGAGCGATGCAAGGGCCGAATATTGAGGCAACAGCAGACCTGGCCCGCGCGGTGTCGATCCCTGTGATTGCATCTGGTGGCGTTTCGTCCATCGACGATCTTATCGCCCTGCGAGACTGCGGTGTCGCGCTAAACGGGGCGATCTCGGGCCGCGCGTTGTATGACGGTGCTATTGACCTGGCTAAAGCGTTGAAGGCGCTAAGCAACTGACAAGCCATTTGGCAAAGCGCTGCCGCATTGATCAGGCGGCAGCTCAGCCTTTTTTCTGAATTCGAGCGGTCGACCCGCGCTATTGCGCCGCGACCGAGGTCAGCTTGGCAAGCGCGCCGCGCATCTTTTCTATGACGGGCGACTTCTCGACTTCGTCAAGTTCGTCCATCGTTTCTTTGGGAACTTCATAGGCCAGCCAAACCTGCCCATTCTCGTCTTCGTATGCCTGAACCTTGAGCGGCAAGAACAAACCGGCCCGTGGATCGATCTGCATCGCCGGCGTGCCCAGCGCCGGATTGCCAAAGATCAGTACTTGATTGGCCGGAATGCTAAGCCCGACCTTGTCCGCGCCCGCAGCGTGATCCACCCGCGCAAAAACGGTCGCGCCCGCGTTGCCCGCGGCAGCTTCGAGGGCGTCCATAGCCTCTTGCACCGATTTGCTCGTGTTTACCTTGATGATATCGTCGGCCATGGCGGACATTGCCCCTCCGAAGGTCAGAATAGTTGCCAGTATCAGTTTTCGCATATTGGACTTCCTTCTGTAATTTTCACTGTTAATTCCACAGGTTTGCGCAATTTCGAGACCACAAGTCCGGCATCGGCAAGGCATTTCTGGTGGCTGAATTATTGCCGTGCCAGCCCACCCATCGACCGTCTTTAATCCGAGAACAATACGTCTTTCTAACAGACATTTTACCAAAATTAGCCCCAACTTGGTCTAAATTCGCCGATAGCGTCGCGGCAACAAACTCGAGCAGGGGTTTCAGCAGTGAGCATTACAAGCACAGAGTTGTCGAACAATTCGTGGTTAAGATTTGCGATAGTATTCAGTTTTTGCACAACAATTTTTGTCAGTGCGTCTTTGTTGTTCTTTGTCCAGCCGCTATTTGCCAAATTGGTCCTCCCCCAAATTGGCGGAGCACCCGCGGTCTGGACGACCGCAATGCTGTTCTTTCAGGTGGTGCTGATTGTTGGCTACATCTACGCGCACGTTCTGACAAAATGGCTGTCGCTGCGCTGGCAGCTTGTGACACATCTGGTGTTCTGGGCATCGGCGCTAACCTTACTACCTTTGTCGGTCAGCGAAAGCTGGAGCTACGACGCATCCAGTTCCACCGCCTGGCAAACCCTTAAGCTCTTTGCGCTTGGTGTCGGCCTACCTTTCGCGGTTCTGTCTGCAAATGCGCCCTTGTTGCAGGCGTGGTACGCCCGTTCAGGCGGCCCTTCGGCGGATGATCCCTACTTCCTTTACAGTGCCAGCAACTTCGGTTCTCTGCTGGCCCTTCTGGCCTTTCCTTTGCTAGCAGACCCCCTTTTGGGCGCACGTGAAACCAGCAACATTTGGTCAGTAGGCTTTGTTATGTTTGGCGGGCTGTTGCTTATCAGCGGACTGGTGACAGTGCGCGGGGCCAACACCTTCGCCGTGGCACCAACAACCGATGTCGCCTACAGCACACCCAAGCTGAAGCAGATCGCGAAATGGATCATCATCGCATTTGTGCCTTCATCGCTGATGCTGTCCTTCACCACGAAGGCCAGCACTGACCTGGGTTCGATCCCGTTGATCTGGGTTGTACCTTTGGCGACCTACCTTCTGTCGTTCATCTTCGCCTTTGCAAAACTAAAAAGGCTGAGCGTCAAGTCGCTTCAAATCCCAATGCTTCTGGCGTTGGTGCTTGGCACAGTGCTTCTGACCAAAATCGTCGACCAGCTTTCGACCCCCTTCGTTTTCCTTTTGTACGTGCCCGTCCTGTTCGTAATCGCCCTTTATGCACACAGGCTGCTGTACGAAATGCGCCCACCGGCCGAGCAACTGACAGTCTTCTACATCGCTCTTTCGGTCGGCGGTGCGTTTGGGGGACTGTTCAATTCGATCATCGCACCGCTTGTGTTCGCGCAAGAGGTCGAAGCCCAACTGACCATGATTCTCGCAGGCGGACTGCTTCTGTTCGGGAAAGGCCCGATTACCCCACGGGCGCTGGCATTCGGGTTTCTCGCGAGCTATCCGATCCTGTATGCAGCCGGAGTGTTTGGCGCTTCAAACCCATTTGACGATGCGACATTGCAGACGATCATTGTAATCTCAATGCTGATCGGAGCCTTTGCCCTATTCCGAAATCGCCCCGCCAGCATTGTCGTGATCATCGCAGCGCTGATGCTGCCCATATTCTCGGACAAAAAGGACTCGTTGTTTCAGGACCGCAGTTTCTTTGGAACTCACAAGGTTTATACGACCGGCAACTTGCGGCTGTACCAAAACGGAACCACTTTGCATGGTCTGCAGTTTGAATCCGAGTTTGGCACGCGACCCACGCCACAGTCCTACTATTACCCGAAAGGTCCGATGGCGCAGGTTATAACGTCCGAGTTTGGCCGCCAGTCCGACAGTATCGGCATTGTTGGTCTCGGGGTCGGGGCGCTGTCCTGTTACAAGCTTCCGACCCAGGAATGGGCCTTCTTCGAAATCGACGTCATGGTCGACCGTGTGGCGCGTGACCCCTCAATGTTCACTTACATCTCGGAATGTGCACCGGATTCGCCTACGCATCTGGGAGATGCCCGGATTGTCATGGCGCAAACGGATTATACATTCGATATTCTCGTGTTGGACGCCTACAGCTCGGACGCGATCCCGTTGCATTTGATAACCAAAGAAGCCGTCCAAATGTACACCGAGCGCCTGGCAGGTGACGGCGTTCTGGTTTTCCATATCAGCAACCGCTACTACGAGCTGTCGACGCCACTGGCGCGCATTGCCGACGAACTTGGGCTTCACATGGCATTGCAAAGGCATTTCCTTGACAAAGATTCCGAATACACAGGAGGCAATCACTCCATCGTCGCGATTATCAGCCCGGACGAAGCCAGGATCGAAGGTTTCTTAGCCGACGACAAATGGAAACCTGTCCTTTCGGATGGACGCGGACCTTGGACCGACGACAAGGCCAACCTTTTGTCGGCACTGCAGTGGCTGCAAAACGAGAAGTAAAGTCGCAGCGGCTCGCAAGGTCGCAAGTCGGGTGAGGCTGTAGCACCAGGACGACAAAGCCAATCGCCCCGCCGATTTCCGCAACAGCCTCAACGGCACTGGAAACGGCGGGGCTTTGACGTTAGAGGTGCGGCAGCAAAGGACGCTGCCATGTTGAAAACCCGCATTATTCCCTGTCTGGACGTCGCCGATGGCCGTGTGGTCAAAGGTGTCAATTTCGTAGGTTTACGGGACGCGGGCGATCCGGTTGAATCGGCCAAGGCGTATGATGCAGCCGGCGCGGATGAGATCTGTTTTCTGGACATTCATGCCACCCACGAAAACCGTGGCACGATGTTTGACGTGGTGCAGCGCACGGCTGAGCAGTGCTTTGTTCCACTGACCGTGGGCGGAGGCGTACGGACCAAGGACGATGTGCGCGCCCTGCTGCTGGCTGGGGCTGACAAGGTCAGCTTCAACTCTGCCGCTGTTGCAAACCCTGACGTCATCGCCGAAGCCGCAGACCAGTTTGGCAGTCAGTGCATCGTCTGCGCCATCGACGCAAAGACCGTCAGCCCGGGCAAGTGGGAAATCTTCACCCATGGCGGACGCAAACCCACCGGCATTGACGCCGTTGAGTTTGCCAAGACCGTTGTGGCCAAAGGCGCGGGTGAAATCCTGCTGACCTCGATGGACCGCGATGGCACCAAAGCAGGGTTCAACCTGCCCTTGACCCGCGCGATCAGCGACGCGGTGGATGTCCCGGTGATTGCCAGCGGTGGCGTCGGTAACCTGGACCATCTGGTCGAAGGCGTGACCAAGGGCGGTGCCAGCGCCGTTCTGGCGGCGTCGATCTTCCATTTCGGCGAATACACAATCCGCGAGGCCAAGGAACACATGGCCGCAGCTGGCATTCCAATGAGGCTGACATGAGCATCCTTCACGATCTGGCCGCCACGATTGAAGCGCGCAAGGTGGCTGAACCCGACTCGAGCTGGACGGCCAAACTGCTGACCAAAGGCCCCGAGAAATGCGCCGAGAAGTTCGGGGAAGAAGCAATTGAGGCCATCATCGAAGCCGTAAAGGGTGATCAGGAAAAGCTGACATCCGAGGCCGCGGATGTGCTTTATCACCTTCTGGTCATGCTGGCGTCACGGGATGTAGCGCTGGATGATGTGCTGACCGAGCTAGGTCGCCGTCAGGGCACCAGCGGCATTGCCGAAAAGGCATCGCGCCCCAAGACCTAAGCGTGGGTTCCGCCCTGCCCGTCTGCCGTATATAGTGCTGTGTCAGTGTATTGACCGACCGAGGGACACGGGCATGACCAGAACTCTGGCCGTTTTGCTGGCCTTGCTTTCGCTTGTAACGCTTGCCGCCTGTTCCGCGCCGCCGCCCCAGACCGGGGACGAAGTGCAACGACTGGCGACGCAAATCCGCAGCCTCGGCCCGGATATCGACCCGGAAGAGGCCGACCGCGCCGCGCGCATTGCCTATTCCTACACCGCCCAACTGGTGCAGGAATACGAAATCACCGACCCGCCCCTGATTCACAATGCCAAGGTCAACAAAGGCCTGCGCCCACGTGGGCTGTGCTGGCACTGGGCCGAAGACATCGAACGCAGGCTAAAGCAGGAAAACTTTGAAACGCTGGAACTGCACCGCGCCATCGCCAACGCCGACAACTCGTTTCGCATTGACCACAGCACCGCGATTGTCAGCCGCAAAGGCGATACGATGTATGAAGGGGTTATTCTGGACCCCTGGCGCTATGGCGGAGTGCTGTACTGGTCACCATTGGTCGAAGACACGCGATACGAATGGGTCCCCCGCGACGTTGTTCTGGAAAAACGCCGTCTGGAACAGGTCGCCCGGATGAAACTCCAGCCCGGCACCTGACCAATCACAGCTTGGACGAAATTACCCCGGTTGCGAAACCGCCCATACGCAGTTCACCGAACAATCGCTGATACTCGATTTTCGGACAGCGATTCATCACGACATCCACACCACGCGCTTGTGCCTTGGCGGCTGCTTCCGGATGCTCAACGCCAATCTGCATCCAGATGGTGCGCAGATCGGGAAAGGCCGACAACGCCTCGTCAACGATCGGAGGAACGGCCTCGGATCGGCGGAAGATATCGACCATGTCGACGGGTTCAGAAATTTCGGCCAAAGACGCCCGAACGGTTTGCCCAAACAGCGCTTTCCCCGCATGGCCGGGATTCACAGGAATGACCGTGTACCCTTTTAGCGACAGATACCGCGCAACGTAGTAGCTGGGCCGTACGGGATTCATCGACACGCCAACCACAGCGACGACCTTTGTGCGTTGCAGGATATCTTTCAGAAAAGAGTCTGTGTAATCCGTCATGCGGCCACCCTAGACGCGGTCCGGCCAAGAAAAAAGCGCCCAGGTCGAACCTGAGCGCCAGTTGTTGGAACGAGGGACAGTGAAATGACCCGCGGCAGTTCCGTTCCGCGGTCACTGTGACATTTAGGCATAAGTTCAGAGAAAAAAAGGGGCGCGTCGCTTTTTTGTGATGACAGAGTAAAAAAAGCGAACTCCCGCCTAGTCAAGATACAGAACGACCGGCCAGTTTTCTTCGGCCATCTCAATGAATTCAGCCCGGTCGCCGCGCCAAACTTTTTCAATTTCGGGCGAATGGGTCAGGTACAACCGACCGTCCACCATATCCCACAGCATGGGATCGGTGCTTTTTAGCAAACCTTGAGCCATGGCATAGGCGCAGTAACCGCCAAACTGCGGGGCGTATGCGCGCGGATTGCTTTCAAACAGATCGCGATTCTCGGCCGACGCGAAATGCCATTCTGCCCCTTTCCAGATCACCGCGTATTCCGGCATGCCTCTAACGGGGGCCGTGCCCTGGAAGTAAGACACAGGATCAAAGCCCGCCATGACCGCGCCGTCTGTTTCAAAATAGACGGGCATGTCCTGGGCTCGGACGGCAGGGACGAGGGCAAGGGCAGCTATCGCCCCAAGTATGATTTTTCTGATCGACATTGCGAGTTCACGGTTACAAAGTCAGGGTATCAAAATGCAATCATTTTGCGCTCAAAACACCCCAATTAACGCGCTTGTGAACAGCCGTGTCGTATTGCGCCGGTGTCAGTCAAAAATATCCTCGACGACATCCCAGGCCTCGTCCATGACACGCGCGAAAAGACCCTTTATCTTCTTTTTCTTTTTGTTCTTGTAAGGCAGTGCCGAGGTATAGCCTTCACGCTTCGGCTTACTGTCACTCAGCTTGCGCTTGGGCACCATCTTGAGGTCATGCAACGGGGCCCCACAGCTGGAACAACTCAACTCGTGGCGTTGCTTTCCCTTCAGAACCAGCGCAGCACGGGTTCCGCAATAACAACAGGTCGCGATTTTGGACGGGCTGGGAATGGGACTCTCCTGTCTATCGGTGCTTTGACGCATATAGGGCAATTGCGGCAGCATTTGAGACGTTGAGCGAGCCAAACCCTCCGGCTGCGTCGATTTTCACCAATTGATCAACGGTTTCTTTGGTCTTTTGCCGCAACCCCGGCCCTTCTGCCCCAAGAACCAAAGCAACAGGCCGGTCCAGCTTGCCGCCCAATGCGGTTTCGATCGTGTCCTCGGCTTCGCCGTCCAGACCCAGCACGAGGAATCCCATGCCCTGCAGTTCGACAATCGCGTCGGCCAAATTGCGCACCCGCAGATACGGTTGGCGTTCCAACGCGCCACTGGCCGTTTTCGCCAGCGCTCCTGTTTCCGGAGCGGAATGGTGCCGCGTACCGATGACCGCGCTCGCGCCTAACACCTCAGCCGAACGAAGAATCGCCCCGACATTGTGCGGATCGGTGACACGGTCCAGCAGAATGATTCTGGGATGTTCGCGTCCAATACAGTTTTCGGCCAGCCCGCCCCAGTCCAGCGGCTTGACCTCAAGCGCGGCGCCCTGATGCACGGATCCGGGATCAATCGGCGCGTTGAACTTGCGCGGGTCGACCATTTCGGCCTCGACCCCTGCAAATTCAATGGCTTCCGCCAGCTTGTCCCGCGCATTTCGCGTTACGATCAGGCGCTGTTTCTGCCGGTTCGGGTTCATCAAAGCGTCCCGAACGGCGTGCAGACCAAACAACCACACGGTTTCAGACGCCGCAGCTTTGCGCGCCTGTTCCTTTTCTACGACCCACTTGGGTTTCTTCATTTCTTGGGCCTCCGGGCCGGGAATTCGGTTTCCTGCGCCAAAGCGGAATTTTCCTGTTGACGCTCCTTTAAGGCGCTAGTAATCACGCCTCCACGTCAGGTGCAACGCCTGACAGTGGGCGACAGGCCGCAAGGTGTGGCAGGGGACTGTAACTCCCTCGCGGAGACGCACGCCTGGTTCGATTCCAGGGTCGCCCACCATTCTTCCAAGCAATTGAAAGTAATGGTGTTGTGCAGCGGTGCTGCGCTGTTTTTGCCGCGATAAGTTGTGGAGCAACTCAGGCGGCTGCTAATTTGGCAAGCAATCCCACTCGTGAACGACCTTGCCCTCTTTGATCGCCAGTATCCGTCCAAACTGGTTCAATACGGCCTCGCTCTGAGTCGGACGCAACAAAGCGATGTCGCCGGGCGTGACCGAGGCTGCGTTGGGCCCGGTCCAGACCTCTTGATTGCTGGAGCGGCCGAAAATCCCAGAATAGCCAAAGCCTTCGGGAAAGACGGGCTGTGCCAGGAAATGCCCACCGAACACCGCGATATCTGTTTTCCGTCGCGGCAGAAAGTCCAACCCCGGCAGCGCGTTACCCGGAAGCGCCTTGAGGACAGGAGTCGCAATGAAAGCCGCCGGCTCAAAGGACCGGGTTGTTTCGTGGTCAAAATCGCTGGGCTTGACCAGAACGGACCCAAAGGCGACCTCGGTCGCCAGACCGTTGGCAAAATAGCTTTGAAACGTCAGGCTGCCGCCCGTGTTCAGGCACAGGCCGCGCCCGCCCTCTGGCAGGGTCGAAACACCGGCGCGAAACGCAGCAGCACTGGCCCGTTCGGCCCGCTTGCGTAGCAAACCCGGCAGTTTGGCTAAATGCGCCTCGTACCCCATCACGCCGACAAGCTGTCCGTAAGGATGGATCGTGATTTGTTGCGCCAGTTCTGCGACCTGCCCCGGGCGTATTCCACCACGATGCAAACCGATATCCAGCTCAAGCGACAAGCGCAGAGGGGTTTTGCGGTCCGTTGCAAGGGTCAGGTATTCCCCGAGTCGCGCCAGAGTGTCGATCAACCATTGAACGCGCCGCGCAGCGTCTGGGCTATCCGACAAAAGCCGCGCGACCGAAGTCACGGGCAGCGGTTTTCCCAGCAGATGGTCCGTGTCCGGCTCGGCCAACAACAGCGCCTGGAGCATTGGTTCCGAGAAGGTCATCAGCCCCGAGGTCGGAATGCGGTCGCGAATGAAATCCAACAAGGGCAGGCACGGCAAGGATTTGGCGACCAACCGGCGCGCTAGACCAGCGTCGGCAGCGCTGTTTGCGACGGAACAGTTTGTATCCAACCGATCCAGATCGACGACCACAACAGGTTTATCTACGCCATAGGCGCGCAGGGTATCCGACAGCGTCTTCAGATAAGCTTCGGTCATGGTCGAAACAGCCGGGCGAGTGCTGGCGTTAGAAACTTTCCATCCGGATCAACCTGTTCGCGAAGGGCGCAGAACCGATCAAAATCCGGATACATCGTCGACAGGTTTTTATAGGTCAGGCTGTGCATCTTGCCCCAATGGGGCCGCCCCCCTGCTTCGACGAATAGGGGCTCAATCGCATCGAAGTAACGTTGGTGATCCTCGCTCGCGTCGGTGTGAATAGCGACTGAGATGCGCCTCCCACCCTGGAACGGAGAAAGACAGGCGGTATCGCCCGCGGTCTGCCGCACCTCGATCGGGAAATAGATGTCCTTGTGGTCACGATGAAGGCGCGTGAGCACCTCTTGAAGAACGTCCCCAGCGACATCGGGGGGCAGATGGTACTCCATTTCTTTGAACGGAATACGCCGGTCGCTGCACAACACACGCCAGCTTTCGCCGACATAATCCTCATCCGACTGCGCCATGGTCAGCAGCTTGAGCAAGGCACCGCGCAGACCCTCGCTGACCTTTCCTGCGCTACGGGCAAGCTTCAGAACCTTCACTGCGATCATATCCAAATCACGCGGCGCCTTGGTTTCTGCGGCATCGGTCAGCGCATGGCGAATCTCGACGGTTTTTCCGGTGAATGGGATGTAGAAGAACTCGAAATTCCGGTTCTCGGCCCATTTCTGGTGCATCGTCGCAAGGCTATCCTGAACCGAGTTCAGGTTCACTTGTCGACGCAGATTGTATTTCGGAACGACAGAAATCTGTGCTTCGGTTAGCACGCCCAGCATCCCCAAAGTGACCTGCGCCATTTCCAGGGGGATGTCTTCGGTGGTCAGGATATCTCCGCTCGCCGAAACCATCCGCGCAGCGGTGATCTCTGCGGCAAGGCAGGGCAGTTCGCGCCCAGTGCCGTGTGTCGCGGTCGAGACCGCACCGGCCAGCGATTGTGCGTTGATGTCACCCAGATTGCGAAAGGCCAGCCCCTTGCCCCCCAGCGCGGGGGACAGATCGCGCAGCCGCGCGTTGGCATTGACCCAGACGCGACCGTCTTCAACGTCACCCAGAGTGGGCAGGTTCAGTGCCGAAAGATCCAGTATCCGGTCGCCACCGGCCACAATCGGAGTAAACGAGTGCCCTGACCCCAACACCCGCAGGCTTTGGGGCTGCGCTATCGCTTGCTGTAGTTCGGCAATTGACGACGGGCGCGCAATTGGTGTGTCAGCGCGCTGGTTTCCGGCCCAGTTGGTCCACATACTGTCTCTCCTCCGCGGAAGAGGATTGCAGCAGTAGCGGCACGAAACAAGTCAGGATAACAGAAGCTTACCCTACGGGAGCTTTATCAGGCTGCCGCCACGCGCTGCGCGGTCACGCGGTCAAACCAGTCTGTGATGCTTTCGATATTCGGCTCGATCTGTTCAGCTGCATCGCCTGTGAAGGCGTCGAACTTTTCCCGGTTCAGGCCGTTCACGCCCACTAGCACGGGAATGTCCTGCGCCAGCGCCTCTGCGATCACAGGGCGGAAACCACGTCCGTCGGCCTCATGCTTGCCGAATTTGTTGATGATCAGCAGCTGCGGTGCGTCGGCCAGAGATGAGGTCACATACCCCACCGCCTGCTCCAACGCCGCGGGGTCCAGACGACAACCGCGCGATTGCTCACCAAGGGATTGCGAGATCCGAATGGTTTCTCCCTCGGGCAAAACGCGGACATCCATGTCACATTTGCTGCTGTCGGCACATTCGGTGTTGGTTTGCACCACGCCCGCCAGGCTTGCCCCCTTGGACAACAGGTGTTCCGCAACCGCGCTGAGAAGACGATCCGTCGCTCCGCGGTCGGTGGTGGTGACATAGGCCAGATGCATCGAAGGACCCCTTGGTACAAATGTGTGACATTCCAGATAGCACGCAAGTGCTTGCACGACCACTCCTTTGCCTTACGGAGCCGGAGAAAGCCCGATCACAGGTGCGTGCAGGTGAAACAGAACCACGAAGAAGACAAGCGCGACCAGCCAGACCCAAAGGCGCGGCCAGGGCTGTGGCGCGTGCAGAGACACGCGGGCGGTGTTCCGAGACAGTCGCGTCCACTCGGCCCCCATCTCACGTTGCTTGCGGCGGTCGATCAGCGCCATGCCGACCAAAGCAAACCCGAAGAATAGCCCAAACAGGATCACATGGGACAGGCTTCCATTCGCCAAAAGATGCGCACCCGCCCACAGCATCAAAGCGACCAGGATGGGATGACGTGTTGTCCGCAGAATCCCCGGATTCTCAGGATCGAAGGCGCGGTTTCCCATCCCGCCAAACGAAAACGGGTTCTGAATTGATAGACCTGCCACCGCCAGCCAGCACACCACCGGCATCGCCAGAAATGGAGCCCAGCGAAAGACGCCGAGCGGCGGGATAACTTCAACATAAGGTGCGCGGGCCGCAGCAACGATTAGCCAGGCCAGGACAAGCAGCGATAGCGCGGAATAGGCAGCGAAATAGCCCTTGCGGCCAAGTGCCGTGATCAAACGCCCGCGCACACCCGGACGCACCGGGATAGCGTGGCTGAGAAGAAAGGTGATCAAAGCTGCAAGGAAAAAGGCCCAACCGGTCATTATTGTCTCCGAACATGTCACAACGGGCCTACGCCCCCGAAACCGCCAAGTCCTTGTCCGAAATCAAGTGTGGGCAAGAAGGGGCGAACGCGCCGCCCCTGCCCTAAGTTTACAGGCCCAATGCCTTGCGTTGTTCCTCGGCAAAGCCCTGCACGATGCGATCGGCGATCAAAGCCAGAATCGCCATCGCCGCACCGGCCGAGATGCCCAGCCCCACATCCGCCTGTCCCAATGCCAGATAGATCGACTGACCCAGACCGGTGGTTCCGATCAGCGCCGCGATCACCAACATGGCAAAGGCATAGAGGATGGTCTGGTTCAGCCCCAACAGGATCGTCGGCGCGGCATAGGGCGCACGAACATCGCGCATGATCTGCCACTCGGTCGCACCGCTGGAGATTGCGGCTTCCATCATCTCGTCCGGGGTGTTGACCAGACCATGCCGCGTGTATCGGATCATCGGGACGATCGCGTATGCGCAAATCGCAAGAAAGGCCGAGAACTCGCCGATCTGGAACACCATCAGAACCGGGATCAGGAAGACGAACAGCGGGATAGTTTGCAGCATGTCGCAGATCGGGCGCACGACTTTCCAGACCGGGGACCACACCGCGCTGGCCAGACCTATCAATCCTCCGACAACCGCGCAGGTGAACACCGCCGCACCGCTGAGGTAGAGCGACAGTAAGGCGCGCTCCCACAATCCCGAAACCAGAATGGTGCAAAGCAGTCCGACCGAAAGCGCCGCAAGACGCCAACCGCCCGCGACATAGCTGAGCGCACCTACTGCGGTCAGGACAAAGGGCCAAGGCAGGTTCGATATCCCGGTTTCCAACATGCCGATGAGGGTCAGAATGACCAAACCGGCGGTCAGTTGGCCGCGCCAAGCCATCAGACCTGCGACGGCAACGCCAAAGGCAAACAGGCCGTAGCTCATGCCGGGCGTCCACTGAAAGCCCCAGGTAAAGGGTAATACCGCCTGGTCCAAGCCGATCCGCAAAGGCAGCAGCACATAGAACAACGAGTTGTTCTTGAGCGCGTCCAACCACGGCCCGTTGGCTTGGGTAAACGCGGTCAGACCGCTATCGACAGCTGCGGCCACCGGGTCCAACAGGGTCAGTTCGGACGGGTTCGGCAGCCACGCCCAGAAGGCAGCGGTGAACAGTGCGGTGAACCCAAGCACAGCCCAGACAACGCGCCGGTCGTACTGTTTGCGCTCGGTCGCCAGCGTCCCGCTCATGCGGTCAATCACCACGGCAAAAACCACGATCACGAGACCGGCCATAAGCGACTCGCCAAACTGCGCCTTGCGCATGGTCAGAAGAACTTCCCACCCGATGTCATTGAATCCGCCAATCACAGCCGCGATGATCACCATCGACAGGGCCGCCATAAGGCACTGGTTCACGCCGACCATGATCTGGGTGGCCGCAGCGGGGATTTCCACCTGAAACAACTGCTGGAACCGCGTTGCGCCGGACATGATCGCGGCCTCTTTGATCTCGGGTTCTACCCGCTCCAGACCCAGCATCACGTTGCGCGCCATTGGGGGCGCCGCATAGATGGCCGAGGCGATCAGACCCACAACGGGGCCAAAGCCAAACAGAAGCAAAAGCGGGGTCAGATAGGCAAAGGTCGGTACCGTCTGCATCACGTCCAGCACCGCTTGGACAAAGGACTTCACGCGCGGCACTTCGTTGGCGAGGATGCCAATTGCGCCGCCGACAGTTAGCGCGACAGGGACCGAGACCGCGACCAGCGCCAGAGTGTTCATGCTTTCGGCCCAGTACCCTGATGCCAGTACGAAACAAAGCCCAAAGAATCCCAGCGCTGCCATAGGCAAGCCACCCAAATACCAGCCCAGCGCTGTGACCAGGCCGATCAGGATCGGCCAGGGCGTGCTGCCCAACAGAAAGTTGGCCCAGTTCATGGGATAGGCCATCAGGTCGGAAAACAACCGCATGGCTGGTTTGATGCCGTTCAGAAACCAATCGAGAAAGGCACCAACCCACTGAGTGGCCGGCAATTCCCAAGCGGCGGGCCATTTGACCAGCCAAGGGGCGACGCCTTCAAGCGTTAGGCAAAGCGCACCGACCACCACCGCGATCAACGCGGCCTTGGCCCCAACCGTGAGCCGCAAGTCGCTTTGCGAAGGGATGTCCGTGACAGCGGTCATGTTTCTTCCACCTGCAGCGCGGCTGCCAGATCCGAAGGATGAACGGTTCCAACGATGTTGCCAGCCTCATCACGCACCGGAACGGGCTCATACAGTTCCATGCAATGTGCCAATGCGGCGTCCAAGGTCATCGAGGTCGTCAGACCCGGATCATCCGGGCCGCGTTCGGCCTCGTCGCGCATGACCGAGGCGACCTTGGCATGCTGACCCTTGGCCACATCTTTCGAGAACTCGCGTACGTAGTCATCAACCGGACGCAGGACGATGTCCGTCGGCGTACCGATCTGAACGATCTTGCCATCGCGCATGATGGCAATGCGGTCCGCCAGTTTCAGCGCCTCTTGGATATCATGCGTAATGAAGACGATGGATTTCTTCAGCGTCGCCTGAATGCGCAGGAATTCGTCCTGCAACTGGCGACGGATCAGAGGGTCGAGGGCCGAGAACGGCTCATCCAGAAACCAGATATCGGGGTTCACAGCTAAGGACCGCGCGATCCCCACCCGCTGGCGCTGACCACCGGAAAGCTGGCGCGGGAAGCTGTCCTCGCGGCCTTCCAGACCGACCAGCGAGATCACTTCTTGCGCGCGGGCCAGACGTTCCTTTTTGCCAACGCCCTGCACGCGCAACGGATAAGCCACGTTTTCGGCGACGGTCATATGCGGGAACAGGCCAAAATGCTGGAACACCATGCCCAGCTTTTTCCGCCGCAGATCGGTCAGCGTTTTCTTGGATGCGCCAACGACATTCTCACCATCGACCCGGATCTCTCCGCCGGTGCCCGGCAATAGCTGTGAGATACAACGGATCAGCGTGGATTTACCGGACCCGGACAAACCCATGATGACGAACAGCTCGCCCTCTTTCACGTCGAAATTGGCATCCTGAACGGCCGGAATGAACCCGTGTTCGCGCAGATCGATAGCGGCCTTGTCTGCGTCATTCCCTGACTGAGACAGCGCGTCGGTCAGGGCCTTTTCTGCGCCTTGGCCAAAGACCTGCCAGAGATTCCGGCAGGCGATGGCTGGCGTATTCGCGTAAGTCACTTATGCGAACTCACTGCGTTGCTGCGTCAACAACCGGACGCCACTTGTCTTCGTTCTCGGCCATCCATGCGGCAACAACTTCTTCGACCTGACCGCCGTCAACGTCGATTGCGCCCATCATCGGCTGCTGATCTTCAACTGCCAGCTCAAAGTTCGAGAGGATTTCAAAGGCTGCAGGCCATTTGTCTTCCATGCCGCTCCAGCTGGCCTTGAAGATCCGCGACGGCGAGAAATCACAGTCGTTCACAGCGTTTGGGTTCGGGCCCCATGCCGGGTCGTTAAAGCACGCCTCTTCACCGACCGGCAGGTCAACGAACTGAACGTCATAAGCCGACATCGCCCAATGCGGTTGCCAGAAAGTAATCAGCAGGGGTGACTTGCGCTCGGTCGAGGCGCGCAGTTCAGCGATCAGAGCACCTTCGGACCCCGCAGGAACAGCTTTGAACGGCAGCTCAAGACCAACCATACGGTCAGCACCGGGCGTGCCCCA
Source organism: Ruegeria arenilitoris (assembly GCF_013035315.1). Classification (GTDB taxonomy): domain Bacteria; phylum Pseudomonadota; class Alphaproteobacteria; order Rhodobacterales; family Rhodobacteraceae; genus Ruegeria; species Ruegeria arenilitoris_D. The sequence continues at coordinate 151,719 of NZ_WQHP01000004.1, forward strand.
GTCGGCCGGATAATCGACCAGACGGCCACCAGGCAAAGTTTCTGCAGTTGCAAAGACTTGCGCGCAGTCTTTCAACGCTTCCCATGCAGGCAGACCTGGGCACAGTTCGGCCACGTGCGCCGGGTAGGCAATGCCTTCCTTGGCGTCCAGACCCAGATCGCCGATCTCAACGACCGTGCCTTCTTCAATCTTCTTGGCATATTCATCCGATACGTTTGACGACCAGATTTCCAGCGTTGCAGTGATGTCGCCATCTGCAATCGCCTGGAACTGGTTCATCATGCCGGCGGTGACAAATTCGACGTTGTAGCCCGCGGCCTTCAGCATCTCGCCAGCGACATGGGTCGTCACGTGCTGACCGGTCCATTCGTTGATCGCCAGTTTGATCGGCTCGTCCACGGCGCCCATATCGGCGGCATAGGCGGAGCCGGCTACCGTCATCGCCAACAGGCTGACACTGAGTATTTTCATCGACATTCTCCCTGTCTTTTCTGTTCATCGCCCTGCCCAGTGCAAACTTTCGCACCGAGACGCGTGTCGGACGACAATACCATGTCGCAACATGCACAATTTTAGCCGCAAAAGGGAAGTGAACAGTTCGGCCACGGACGGAATTTTTCGCCCAAAACCAAGCCGCAAGTCCCCACCTGCTGCAATCTGCATAACGCCCGACCGTATGTGTTTTGACCGTTTCCTCGGCCGGACATTGATTGACGAGTCAATCACAAACCCGAATCCCCTGTTTTGTCGAGCTTTTCTTTTATCAAACTCGGTTTTTTCTTCCCTGCGCCTATCTTCGCGGCACCCTGAATCCGGCAACGAGTCACGGTTTGAGACCTTGCAACCCAGCATTCCTCGGGCAAACCTGCTGGCAAAGGAGACAGCGTATGCGCCATTTTGACCAAGTTTTCGAGATAGCGGCCGACCGCCATGGCGGCGCAGCGGTACTGGAGCAAAAGCTGAGCAAACCCAAAAGCTTGGAAGACCTAGCTGCCATGCCAGATGACCGCTGGCTATCGATCATCACCAGAACCATCTTTCAGGCCGGTTTCAATTGGAAGGTCATCGAGAACAAATGGGAGGGGTTCGAAACCGCATTTGACGGGTTTGACGTGGGGCGCTGTGCCTTCATGGATGACGAAAAATTCGACGCGCTGCTTCAAGACACGCGCATCGTGCGCAACGGGACCAAGATTGCAGCCGTTCGCGACAATGCCGCTTTTCTGCTGGAACTGCGCGAAGAAGGCGGTGCGGGTCAGGTTCTGGGGGGCTGGCCCTCGACCGATTATGTCGGACTGCTGGCAATGCTGGGCAAACGCGGTTCGCGCCTTGGCGGTGCCTCGGCGCAATATGCCATGCGGTTTGCCGGGCGCGACAGCTTCATCCTCTCGCAGGACGTCACTGCGCGGCTGATTGCCGATGGCGTTGTCGACAAAACACCGACCTCGAAAAAGGCGATGGCAGCGGTGCAAGAGGCCTTCAATACCTGGATGGACCAATCAGGCCGGTCACTCACTGAAATAAGCCGTGTTTTGGCAATGAGCCTTTGAAAACAGCTTGCAGCGCGGGTTCTTCGGATTAGGCTTTGTCTATGGCTTGCCGTATTTTAATGACGCTTTTTCTTTTGGTAGCAGCCTGTGGCCGTCCGCTGACCAATCAGGAACGCGCGTTTGCAAGCGCCGTACAGGGTGAAACGCTGAACCTGGATCGCGTGCGTCTCGTCGAAGGCGCCCCTGTTGCGCCGATTACGTTCTACCGAAAAGACCGGCCGCGTTTGGCTTGCCGTGAACGCATTTTGCCCCCGACCGAAGAGGGTGTTGTCACCGCAAAACCGGCTGCCGTTGCCTTGTTCAACAAGGTCTACTTCACAAAAGACTGGTACCTTGAGGACTATATGTCCGACTTCCCCGACCAGATGGATCTGATTGCCGCGATGTTGCTAGCGCATGAATTGACCCATGTATGGCAGTGGCAGAACCGAGCCGTCACTGGCTACCACCCCCTACGCGCCGCGGCAGAGCATGGAGGCAACACAGATCCCTATCTGTTCGACCTTGATACATCGCCTGACTTCTTGTCCTACGGTTTCGAACAACAGGGGGCGATCGTCGAAGAGTACGTGTGCTGCCGCGCGCTCGACCCCACTGCGCCGCGGACGAAACGTCTGCATGATATGCTGGGCGCCCATTTCGACCTGTCCCCCCTGCCCGGCGCACAACGTGAACGTGCCGTGGTCATCCCGTGGAGCGGGGCAAAGGTCGAAGGAATTTGTCGCGAGGGCTGAGGCCTATTGAAGCGTCTGCAGATACGCCACCAGATCGACAATCGGCTGGCTGGTCAGGATCGGCTGACCGTCAGGCGTTTTCATAGACGTATCCTGCCCCTCGAAATATGGCCCGTATACGGGCATCGGGCTACCATGACTGACCAAAGGATCGCGCCCGTCGATACGCGCCACGACTCGGGCGGTCGGGAACACCCCGTCCTCGGCAGCCAATTGCGTCAGGTCGGTAGGTTGGATCACCAGCACACCAGCCATCGGGCCATGCCCGGTTGCCTCGATTCCATGGCATGTGGCGCAATAGTGTTGATATAGCTCAGCCCCCGTTTCGACATTTTGCCCAACGGCCTGAGACGCGAACGCCATCACGCCTGCACAAACGGCTCCGAACATCGGTCTGATCATCGCATCCTCCTGTCACGATTGACATTTGCAGGCTTGCCCGATGGCCAGCTTGGCGCAATGATCCAGATCAACGAAGGCGGAGGATACGGGCCATGACACAATATGCAGCCATCATGCTGGCAGCCGGAATCGGAGTCCCAATCCTGGCGGCGTTGAACGCAGCCCTGGGCAAGTTGATCGGATCGCCGACTACCGCTGCTGTGGTCCTGTTTGCCATCGCCTTTGGCGCGTCTGCGTTGGTGATGCTGCTATTCCCCGGGTTCGAAGCTTTGTCCAAGGTCGCTCAGGCCCCGAAGCACCTGCTGCTGGCCGGTGTTCTGATCGCGTTCTACGTTCTCTCGATCACCCACGTCGCGCCGCATTTCGGTGTCGGCAATGCGGTGTTCTTTGTGCTGCTGGGGCAGTTGATCAGCACGGCAGCAATCGACCATTTCGGTCTGTTCGGCGCTCAGGTGACGCCGCTGACATGGATACGCGCCGGAGGCATTGCTGTGATGGCCGTTGGCGTCGCGATCACTCAACTGGCCTGAGGACACCCGCTTCCAGCCGCAGCTTGCGGTCCATGCGCGCGGCCAAATCCATGTTATGCGTGGCGATCAGGGCGGAAAGTCCCTCGTCCCGTACCAGCGCCATTAACGCATCAAACACCTGATCCGAGGTTTCAGGGTCCAGATTGCCCGTCGGCTCATCCGCCAGCAAAACGCGTGGCTTGTTGGCCAAAGCGCGGCAGAAAGCGACGCGTTGTTGTTCGCCACCCGACAAGGCGGCGGGGCGGTGATCCGCGCGCGCGGCGACACCCACGCGATCCAGCAAAGCCATCGCCCGGTCCTGCGCCGCTTTCTCGGAAACGCCATTGGCCAGTTGCGGCAGAGTGATGTTCTCAAGCGCGGTGAACTCGGGCAGCAAGTGGTGGAACTGATAGACAAAGCCCACATCCTGCCGGCGCAGCGCGGTGCGGGTCCGGTCACCCTTGCCTGCAACGTTCTGACCCGCGATTTCGACCGATCCGTTGTCCGGCCTGTCCAGCAGGCCGGCGATATGCAGCAACGTTGATTTGCCCGCTCCCGAGGGCGCGACCAGCGCCACGGCTTCACCGACCCGCAGTTCAAGATCGACACCGCGTAACACCTGAACCTCTCCGGGTGTGCCTTTCAGATAAGTCTTGGTCAGACCATCCAGCCGCATCGTGACATCATTCATAGCGCAGCGCCTCAACCGGGTTCAGCCGCGCCGCACGGCGGGCCGGGAAATAAGTGACGATGAAGGAAAGGCCCAACGATAGTCCAATTGCCTTAAGTACATCCGACAAGTGCAACTCGGCAGGCAGAGAATAGATGCCGCGAATGGAAGGATCCCAAACGCCGCCGCCCATCACGTAATTCACGAACGAGAAGATCGGATCGATATAGATCGCAAACAGGCAGCCCAGGATCACGCCCATTGCAGTGCCGATTATGCCGGTGAACGCCCCGCAGATGAAAAAGACACGAAGCACGGAACCCTCGCTCAGACCAATTGTGCGCAGGATACCGATGTCGCGGCCTTTGTTTTTGACCAGCATGATTAGGCCGGACACGATGTTCATCGCCGCGATCAGGACAAGGATCGACAGGATGATGAACATCACGTTGTCCTCGACCTCAAGCGCCCGCAGGAATCCGCCCGATGCATCCTGCCATGTCCAGATCTGGCTGCGCTCACCCGCCGCCTCAAGGATAGGGATCAGGATCGGGGTCAGCTCCTCGGGCCGTTCGACCATCACTTCGATCTCATCGGCCACGCCTTCGCGGTTGAAGAAGCTCTGGGCTTGTTCGAAGGGCATGTAGAGGCGAGTGCGGTCGATGTCATAACGCCCGGCCGAGAACACATAGACCACGCGATAAGCGTTCACCCTTGGCGATGTCCCAAACGCGGTCTTTACGCCATTTGGCGAGGTCAGCTTAACCGTATCGCCCACCGTCGCCCCGATGCTGCGCGCCACGCCCGAGCCGATGGCGATCACGTCCTCTCCATCCTGGAATTCGACCAGATCACCCACTGCCTGTTCGCTTTCTGCGACGCCCGGCAGATCGCGCAGGTCATCCGGACGGATGCCAAACACCTCAACGCCGCTACTGCGGTCGCGATTGGTGATCAGAACCTGCCCCTTAACCAACGGAGCCGCGCGTTCGACACCCGGCACCTGAGCAATACGCGCGGTCCTCTCGTCGTAATCCGCAATCCGGCGGATCAAGTTGCCGTGACCATCGAACTCACCGGCGGAATAGACGGTCACATGCGCGTTTGCACCCAGAATGGTTCCCACAAACTCGGCCCGAAAGCCCGAGCGCACAGCCAGCGTGGCAATCAACGCGAAGACAGCCAAAGTGATCCCGATAAGCGAAATCCATGTCATCACGCTCACGCCGCCTTCAGCGCGGCGCGCGCGTAGGTAGCGCCAGGCGATTTTCCATTCAAAAGGGGCAAAGGGCGGGGGTGTTTTGGCCATGCCTGCTCCGGTTCGTTGGTTGTCGCGACCCTTTCGGCATTTCGCCGGATGGTCAACCCGGTTGTCAGCCCGTCAGGCTGGCGGCGCGGTTTAACACCTGTTCTGCGTGGGTCCGATCGCATATGCCCCGATGTTCCAACTCGGCAAAGACGCGGTCGCGCAGGTTGGTCCGCAACTTCGACAAAGCCCGGTTATGCAGGCCCAGCGTCAAGGCTGCCGGATCTTCCAGCATTGCCAGCTGCGTTTCGACCACCTCAGGTGAATAGGACGGCCAAATCCCGATATTGCATTGCGCTTTGTCTTCGAACCATGGCGCATAACCTTCCGGCGACTTCAAGCAGTAGGCGTTCATCAGCATAAACTCGGACGGCCGCCTGCGCGAACCGAACAAAGACTGAACCGAGCCATAGCGATCATTGATCTCATCCAGCAGAGCCAAGATCAGCGAACGTCGCACCGCAAAGGGTGTCGAAAACGTCGTGGTGCGCAGGCCACTTGGATCGATCTGCGGCGCGCCCAGAGCATCCAGGCTTTCAAGTAACCATTTTCGGTGAAACTCGCTTTCGACGTCGATGAACGCCATGCGCGCCGCGCCGCTCTCCGCGAAGAACTCGGACCCGTCAAAGCTGCGCAGAAAAAGGTTTTTGGTGTCCAGGATCACCAAGTTCTCGCTGGCAGCGAACCGCGCAGCGCTCAGTTTGAGCACCTGCTGACTGCGGTAGCCGTTGGTCCCGCGCCAGCCGTGTTTGCGCGCTCCGGGGATACGAAAGCGGTTTTCGATCAGAACACGGTCCAAAAAGGACCGCCGCGCGTATTGACCGGGTTGCAACAGCAGTTCGTCGCCGCCCACCACCCGGACCTTAGACCGATGCAGGCCATAGGCGTTCAGAATGGGTTCGACCTGCGCTCGCAGCCTGTCTTCGTGTGAATCGTTCAGGATCACATGAATCGAGCCAACAAGATCTGGGTCGACAAAACGGGCAAAGGACAGCGCCTGAAGTTCCAGCAGGGGAAAGTCCTTGGAAAACACGACCGTTGCGAAGCTCAGCAATTCACGGACCCTTTCTTGGTTTTGGGTCGTGTATCAGCAAAAATCGACCTGTCCAATTCGCGGTAAGCATCCCAAGGGATGCGAATCAGTCTGAGCCTTCGGATAAGGCGCTCGATCTATAGGTGTCTACATGATCCTAAAATACACCACTAGTTGTGACGCAAATCACAGACAACCCCGCATTGTTTCAGGTATGAAGTCAATGTGAGCATGGCGAGGCAAACTGAACTCAAAATGCAACATTCGAAACGCAACTTTATTTCGCGTTTTGCTTATTTTTAGAAACTTTGTCACCCTGATTGTGGGGGAATACATTTTAGAGCGGGGGTCGCTCATGAGTATTCGAATTGAAACTGAAAACCCGGGCGCAATTTCGGCCCGGCAAGCATCAACAGAATTGGATTGCGAAACCGCAGCTTTGTTGCGTGCAACGATCCTTCCAGTCTTTTCCAGCGCAGCAAGCTGGGCAGGCCTGACGGACATCCTGAAAGACAAAGGATATCGCCTGGTGTTTCGGGACGGCCGGATGTGCATCACGGATCACGCGACCGGAGACCGGGTGTGCGGTCTACGCTTTCTGGGCCTTGAACTGAAAGATTTGGTTCTGCGCCTGGGTCGCCCGATCGTCGTCGCACGAGGTCAACAAGCGGACGGAGACGTTCTGACTGCACGACCGACCGTGGGTCGCGCCTAAAAGCTGCGCCAGAACTGCACCGATCGCCGCGTGGTTTTCCACAGACTGTGTCGTGCCGCAGCCTTGATGGCATCCGACGTTCCGGGCTTGAGCAGACGTTCCAAAATCAGCGGCGCTGGCATGTGCCCACGCCGGTAGAATCTGAAAAAGTCTTGCTGGGTCAGGCCCCGTGCCGCTTTGAACCCGTCATAGTACTTTACCCAGACACGCGCGTAATCCTCGGCCGTGACAACGACATCATTGGTCACCCCCCGCCCCCAGAACATGGAAATGGGATCGTCCGTGCGTTCGCCCTGATACCCTTCGGTCAAAAGGCGCAGCATCAGATCATAGTCGGCAGCAACGCGGAACTGTGTGTCATGCCCGCCCAGCGCCATGAATACATCCCGCTTCAATAGAACCGAGTTATGGCAGAATGGCATTCTCTGCAGAATCGCCGTCAGAGACATCCGTTTTTCACGGCTTTCCGAACCGTCCTCGTACCGACGAAGGGTCGAGCCATAGAGGAAATCGGGCCGCGTCACTTCCAGCCGGTCCGCGACCCTATTTAGAATGTCATCAGAGGCCAGCGAGTCATCTGAATTCAGGAACAACAGGTATTCGCCGCGAGCAGCTTGCGCCCCCTTGTTCATAGCGTCGTACAATCCGCTATCGGGCTCGCTGAACAGCCGGGTGCGCGGGGCATCTGCGGTCAGGTCCTGCAGAAACGAGACCGTACCGTCGGTCGACGCTCCATCCTGAATGATGTGTTCGGCCCGATCACAGGTCTGGCGCGCCATGCAGTCGATCACTTCGCGAAAGCTTTCCTGCCGTTCTTGCGACAACAGGTTATACGTCGCGGTGATGACCGAGATCAGCGGCGCGCCGGAGGGGTCAGTCGACGCGCTCATAGATCTCGGCGATCTTGGTGACGGCGGCCTCGGGGCTCAACTCTTCGCTTTCACCGGTGCGGCGGCAGGTCAACTCGACCACACCGTTCTTCAATCCACGCGGGCCGACGGTGATGCGCCACGGCAGACCGATCAGGTCCATGGTGGCGAACTTGCCCCCTGCCCGTTCGTTGCGATCATCATACAGCGGCTCCAGACCCAGCGCGGTCAACGCACCGTAGATCTTGTCACAGGCTGCGTCGGCTTCTTCGTCACCTTGCTTGAGGTTGACGATACCGCAATGGAACGGAGTGACGCCTTCGGGCCATATGATGCCCTTGTCGTCATGGCTGGCCTCAATGATCGCGCCGACCAGGCGGCTGACACCGATACCGTGGCTGCCCATGTGAACCAGCGTCGGCTTGCCATCGGGGCCTTGAACAGTTGCGCCCATGGCCTCGGAATACTTGGTGCCGAAATAGAAGATCTGGCCAACCTCGATCCCGCGCGCCACGCGGCGACGCTCTTCCGGGATCTGATTGAACAGACCCTCATCATGAGTTTCATCGGTCCGGGCGTATTTCGAAGTGAACTCTTCCAGGATCGCCTGACACTGCGCGCGGTCATCATAATCGATCTGACGATCACCGAAGGTCAATTCGGTGACGGCGCTGTCATAGAACACTTCGGATTCACCGGTATCGGCCAGCACGAGGAATTCGTGCGTGTTGTCGCCACCGATGGGGCCGGAATCAGCGCGCATTGGCAGGGCCTGCAGACCCATACGCTCGTAGGTGCGCAGATAGGTGACCAGATGACGGTTATAGGCGTGCAGCGCGTCTTCTTTGGTCAGGTCGAAGTTGTATCCGTCCTTCATATAGAACTCACGACCACGCATCACGCCGAAACGGGGGCGGATCTCATCGCGGAATTTCCACTGGATCTGGTACAGGGTCAGCGGCAGGTCCTTGTAGCTGTTGACGTGGCCGCGGAAGATATCAGTCACCAGTTCTTCGGCGGTCGGTGTAAACAGCATATCCCGGTCATGACGGTCTTTCATCCGCAGCATTTCCTGACCGTAGTCATCATAGCGCCCGGATTCGCGCCACAGGTCCGCCGATTGGATGATCGGCATCTGGATCGCAATGTGGCCAGCGCGCGCCTGCTCTTCATGGATGATGTTTTCCAGCTTGCGCAGAACTTTGAAGCCCAACGGCAGCCATGAATAGATCCCGGCAGAGGCTTGCTTGATCATCCCGGCACGCAGCATCAGCCGGTGGCTGACGATCTGGGCCTCGGAGGGGTTTTCCTTGAGAACGGGCAGAAAGTAACGGCTGAGGCGCATTGTCGAACCTTTGAGGGTGAATTTGAACTTAAAAGGTTGATTATGCCAAAGCCCCGCTGGGGGCAATCGGGCATTGGCGATTTTGCGACCACAGGTCAGTCGGTTTTTTGATTGACCCGCCAGTCAGGGTTTCCAATTGTAACGGAAATGTAAATCCCATGAGGCGCCGATGCAGACCATTCAGGAACCCGCCCGTCAAATTCCCGTTGTTCACAAGACAGACGTTCTGGTCGTAGGCTCCGGCCCCGCCGGGTTGGCCGCCGCCTTGGCCGCGGCGCGTGCCGGGGCCGAAGTGTCACTGGTCGACCGTTTCGGCTGCATGGGCGGCAACATCACCGCAGTCGGCGTTGAAGGGTTTGCCTGGTATCGGCACGAACAGACCGTCGAAGCAGGCGGTATTGGCATGGAGTTCGAAAACCGCGCCAAGGACATGGGTGCGGCAGTGCCTGAAAGCCAGTCGCTCAGCTATGAGCTGGACAGCGAAGGGTTCAAGCTGGTGGCCGACAAACTGGTCGAAGAGGCTGGCGTCCACCCGATGCTGCATCGTCAATTCGTTGCACCGATCATGGACGGCGACCGGATCACCGGGATCATCACCGAATCCAAGGCCGGGCGCGAGGCCATTCTGGCCCGCGTTGTAATCGACGCCACCGGCGATGCGGACGTTGCCCATCGGGCCGGTGCACCAACGCACAAGACAGCACGCGAGGACATGATGGCGGCCTCGGTGATGTTCCATTTGGCCGGCGTCGACAAACGCACCTTTATGGAGGGCGTAAAGGCCGATCCGCAGACCTACAAGGACTGGGGCGGCGGCGGTGAGTGGAACATCGAAACCAGCGGCAAAGAGGACGACATGTTCTCGCCCTTCGTGCACAAACCGTTCCAGCAGGCCATTGATGAGGGGCTGATCCCGCCACATCTGAACACGATTGCGGGCACTTGGGGTGCGATGCACGATACGGGCGAGCTGACCTACATGAACCTCATCCACCTGGCCGAGATCGACGGCACGGACCCCGACAGCCTTACAAGGGGCGAGATCGAGGGCCGCCGCCAGTCCATGCTTGCCATCGAAGCGCTTCGCCGTTTCATGCCCGGCTGCGAAAACGCACGACTGCGTAACTTTGGCATGACCATCGGCATCCGCGACACGCGCAAGATCGACGCGGTTTACAACATGACCGAGGATGACGCCCGGCATCAGGGTCGGTTCGAGGACACGATCGGCATCTACCCCGAGTTCATTGACGGCTACGGCATCCTGATCCTGCCGACCACGGGTCGGTACATGCAGGTCCCCTATCGCTCGATGCTGCCAAAGGGTGTCAAAGGACTGCTGGTCGCGGGCCGCTCGCACGGAGCCGACAAGGTCGCCCATGCCGCGACGCGCAACATGGCCTGCTGTGCGGTCATGGGTCAGGGTGCCGGCATCGCCGCCGCGCTATCGTTGAAAAGCAATCAGGACGTGCACGAATTGAATCTGGCGCCTGTGCACAAAGAGCTGGACCGGCAAGGCGTTAGGATTCACTGATGCAGACCATTCCCACGATCGATATCTCTCCGCTGCAAGACGCGGCGCATCCGGACCACGGCGCTACGGTCCGGCAGATCCTGGACGCGTGCACCGACATTGGTTTCCTGTCCATCACTGGCACAGGCATTTCGCGGAATACCGTCGACGAGGTGCGCGCCAAGACCCGAGCGATTTTTGACATTGATGAGCAAAGCAAATGGGATCAAGCGATCACGCGGGACAACTATCGCGGTTTCATTCCAATGGGCTTTTTCACGCCCAATGACGGCTCGGGCAAGGCAGACAAATACGAAGGCTACAAACTGCATTTCGACGTCGCCGATGGCGACCCGGTGCAGCAGGATTGTGCGCTTTACGGCCCGAACCTTTGGCCAAGGGAAACGCCGGAAGCGCGGGATGTCATTCTGGGGTACTGGGCGCAGCTGGATCGCGTGACGGACCTGTTGCTGGGTGCGCTTGAAATCGGCCTGAACCTGAAACCGGATGTCTTGAAGGACGCGTTCATCACACCGATGACTAACATGACACTGCTCCACTACCCTCCGCAGGCCCCGGACGAAGAAGGCTTTGGCATTCATCCACACAAGGATACCGATGCACTGACCATCATCGCCCCGGATCCCGTTGGCGGGCTGGAAGTACAAACGCGCGACGGAGGCTGGATCACCCCGGATTGTCCACCCGGTGGTTTTGTCGTGAACATCGGTGACATGCTGGAGCTGTGGTCGGGCGGCCGCTTGAAATCCACACCGCACCGGGTCGTAAACACGTCCGGCAAGGAACGGTACTCATTCCCTTACTTTGCGGTTCCGCGCCACGATGTGGTCGTTATGCCGCTGTTGCCACCGATGCCCGGCTTTGACCGACCTGCGGTCCACTGTGGCCATTGGTCCGCAGAAATCTGGCGCACCAACTGGCCGGATGAGACCGCAACGGCTGACACGCCAGAGCTTGGGACGCTTAGCTCGTAAGCCACGCAAATCGTCAGGCATGAACCGCTTGCATCACCGCGCCGCATAAGCCAAGAACACCGGTAACAGCAAGAACCAAGGGGGCAAGCATGGCGCTGCCGGTGAAGGATCAACTCAGATACTGGGGCGTTGCGGCAGCCATTTTTGTGCTGCTGTTGTGGGCTCTTGGCGATGTCCTGCTGCCCTTTGTGATCGGCGGGGCCATTGCCTATTTCCTTGATCCGATCGCGGACCGCTTGGAAAACCTTGGGCTTTCTCGCATGGCGGCCACAGCGATCATCACGGTCGTCGGAATTCTGGGCTTTGTCCTGATGATCCTGATGGTTGTGCCCGCATTGATCACCCAGCTGATCGAACTGGTCGAGGTTATGCCCAGCCTGTTCCAGCAACTGCGCGGCTTCATCGAGAAACAGTTCCCATCCCTTCTGGACGCCGAATCCAACTCGCACCAGGCTTTGGTATCGCTGGGTGAAACGCTGCAATCCAAGACCGGCGACGTGTTGCAGTCCGTTGCGGCTTCGGTCGGGTCTGCGATCAATGTGGTTGTTCTGCTGGTGATCGTTCCGGTTGTTGCAGTCTATATGCTGCTGGACTGGGACCGCATGATCGCCCGCATCGGAGAGCTGTTGCCCCGCGACCACGCACCGACGATCAAGCGTCTGGCGGGTGAAATTGACGCCGTTCTGGCCTCGTTCGTGCGCGGCATGGGCACCGTCTGTCTTATTCTTGGCACCTACTACGCGGTTGCACTGATGGCAGCGGGCCTGCAGTTTGGCCTGATCGTCGGATTTATCGCCGGGTTGGTGACCTTCATCCCCTATCTCGGAGCTCTGATCGGTGGCACTTTGGCGATCGGTCTGGCTCTTTTCCAGTTCTGGGGCGACTGGGCGCATATCGGTCTGATCGCTGGCATCTTTGCTTTGGGTCAGGTGACCGAGGGTAATTTTCTGACGCCCAAACTGGTGGGGAATTCAGTGGGTCTGCACCCAGTCTGGTTGCTGCTGGCCCTGTCTGTGTTTGGCGCGCTGTTTGGCTTCGTGGGTATGCTTGTGGCCGTACCTGTTGCCGCCGCTCTTGGTGTTCTGGCGCGGTTTGGAACGTCCGTCTACCTGCACAGCCGTCTTTACACGGGTCTGGAAAGCACGGATCAGGAAGACGCTTAATATGGCCCATCAGCTAAGCTTTGACCTTCCGGCCAAGACTGCGCTGGGGCGTGAGGACTTTTTTGTTTCCCCGGCGAATGCGCTGGCGGTTGCCATGATTTCGGCAACCTCATGGCCGGGCAACAAACTGGTGCTGAGCGGCCCCGCTGGAGCAGGAAAAACCCACCTGGCGCATGTCTGGGCGGCCGAAACGGGCGGACGGATCATCCTGGCCTCGGACCTTCGGCACGAGGATGTGCCCGATCTGGCCCGCACCGCCGTAGCGGTCGAAGACGTGCCCATGATTGCGGGAGATCTGGAGCAGCAAAAGACGCTGTTTCACTTGCACAACCTGGTGCTGGCAGAAGGCAACGCCCTGCTGATGACCGGGCGGCTTGCGCCTAAGTTCTGGCAGCTGCCTCTGCCGGACCTGCAAAGCCGGATCGAAGGCGCGCACCACGTGGCGCTTGATCCGCCGGACGACGCCCTTCTGGGTGCGGTTCTGGCAAAGCTGTTCGTCGACCGGCAACTGAACCCCAGCCCCGACGTCATCGCCTATCTGGTCAAACACATGGACCGACGATTTGAAACGGCAGCCAATGTCGTGGCACAATTGGACCAATTGGCCCTTGCGGAAAAGCGCGACATTACCCGGACGCTGGCTGTACGTGTTCTGAACGCGGATATGGATGATGTCTAATCTGGGCGTTGACCCAAACCCGGTCATCTCGCATTCTGCACCCGGAATATCTGGAAGTGACATGGATCAGACTGTCGAAACCGAAATCCCTGACTGGGGGCCGTTCGGAAAGCCCTTGTTCGACGATCCCCAGGCCCAAGCCCTATCGCGGGTCGGCGTCGTCGATGTTGGATCGAACTCGGTCCGTATGGTGATCTTTGACGGCGCGGCTCGATCGCCTGCGTATTTCTATAATGAAAAAGTGATGTGCGAGCTGGGCGCAGGCCTGTCAGACACAGGGCGACTAAATCCCGTCGGCCGCAAACGCGCACTTTCTGCACTCAGCCGGTTTGCTCGTCTGGCAGACGATCTTGGGTTGCCCGGATTGCACGTAGTGGCAACCGCCGCCGTGCGCGAGGCCGAGGACGGGCCCGACTTTTGTGCCGAAGTTCAGGCCGAGACCGGCCTGACGGTGTCGGTCATCAACGGCGCGGAAGAGGCACGCTTGTCCGCGCAGGGCGTTCTGCTGGGATGGCCCGGTGCTTACGGTCTGATCTGTGACATCGGCGGATCGTCAATGGAACTGGCCGAGATCGGCGACGGCGAAGTTGGCCGCCGCGTGACCTCGGCGCTGGGTCCGCTGAAACTGCGGGACATCAAAGGCGGACGCCGGGCACGTAAGGCGCATATCAAGACTACGATGGAGAGCCTTCGCGACAAAATGGGCCCGCAGCGCGACCGACTTTTCCTTGTCGGCGGCAGCTGGCGGGCCTTTGCGCGTCTGGACATGTTGCGCCGCGGCTATCCGCTGAACGTCCTGCACGAATATCGCATGACCACCACACAGGTGCGCGAGACCATCAAATTCATCGAAAGCGGTGATCCGGAGAAATTGCGGAGCGCAGCAGGTGTATCAAGCTCGCGGATGGCGTTGATTCCTTATGCGATGGATGTGCTGGCGCGTCTGATCCGCACCTTCAAGCCCAAGGACATCGCAATCTCAAGCTATGGGATTCGCGAAGGTTTGCTGTACGAGCAGATGCCCCAAAACCTGCGCGACCGCGATCCGCTGATCGAAGCCAGCCGTTTTTCCGAGGCCAAGGACGCCCGCCTGCCCGGCTTTGGCAAGCTGTTGTTCGAATTTGTCATGCCGATTTTCAAATCGGCCCCACCTGCGCGTGTACGCCTGATCAAAGCGGCCTGCCTGTTGCATGATGTCAGCTGGCGCGCGCATCCCGACTACCGGGCCGAGGTTTGCTTTGACAACGTGACACGTGCCAATCTGGGCGGCCTGAAACATTCAGAACGGGTTTTCATCGGGCTAGCGCTGCAGCACCGCTATCGCAATAAGCGCGAAGGCAACCGGTTCGCTCCTCTGTATGAGTTGCTGGACGAAAAGGAACAGAAACAGGCGGAAATTCTGGGTAAGGCGATGCGCTTTGGAGCCATGTTGTGGATGAAAAGCGACGCCAAAATGGGCACGTTGAAATTCTACCCCAAGAAGCGCCAGCTTGAACTGATCCTGCCAAAGGCGGCAAGCCCGTTGTTCAGCGAAGTCGCGGTGTCGCGCCTGAATTCGCTAGGCAATGCGTTGAAATCGGAAACCCGCGTTATCGTCAAAGGCTGAGCACTAGATTTCGGTTTCACCTTCGGGCGCGCTTTCGGGCAATTCCGGTTTCGTATCAGGCGCTTGCGGCGGTTTCTTGCGGATGATTATATCACCGTTTGGCAACATCTCGGGCGCTTCATAGGCGCTCCAGTCCTGAATCTCGCCCGCCAGTTCGGCAAGCGCGGGGCCCATTTGCTCGATAAAGGATTGCATGGCCGGACCGAATTGATCTGCCAATCCCAGCAAATCCTCAAGCGCGGGCTCCATCTCTTTGCGCAGGCCTTCAAAAAACAGCTCGGCCCCCTGCTCCATGAGGGATTTTGCACCCTCGTCCTCGGCAACGGCAGGACCGGCCAGAACGGTGCAAAGCGCACAGATCGGTATGAGACGTTTCATGTGGGAACCATAGAGCAACCGCACTTCGGTTGAAAGATCACAGCTCAATATCGAGCGTAACCGGAAAATGGTCCGATGCGGTCAGCAATGCCTGTTGCAGGTCAGTGCTCGATTGACAGATCGGGTCGTGTAACGGATGCCAGATGCGCCAATTCGGCCGTCGATCCCGCAGACCGTCGCTGATCATGATGTAATCCAGCAGCGCTTCAAGAAACTGACCCTCATCAGGCTGTGCAAAGCGCGCGGTCGACGGATGCTGACCCATATCTGCCCCAATCGCCGTCACGGCGTGAGGATCGAACAGCCCTGTTTGCAACAGGATTTCAACCGAAGACCTGCCAAACAGATGTTCGAATTCATCCAGCCCAGGACCATCGTTCAGATCGCCCAACAGGATCACATGCTCATCCGCTGCCAAATGCGCCTTGATCCGTCGGCTGAGCCAAATCGCCTGGGCCAGCTGCTTTCGGCGATTTGCAATGGAAATCCGTATCGCTTCGTCCCGGCTTTCGGCCCCGTGCGGCGCCTTTGACTTCAGATGCGCACCGATCAGGCGGAGGTGTTGCCCCGAGCTGGTTTCAACAGCCAGTTCCATGGGCGGCTTGGAGAACTGCACCTGATCTTCGGTCGCATCAATATCAAGATCGATATTGAACACCTGATCGAAGCGTGGGGCCGACCTGTCACCCTCTTTCGGGTCATGACGCGGCTTTAGAACGTGCGGATCGTACAGCAACGCCAATTCCTGATGGGTATCATTGGCAAATCCCATGACCGCATTGCTGGTACGCAACTCGAACGCCTCGGCAAACCTTTGCAGCGCACGCACCGTGTTCTGTGTTTTGCCCGTATTAGGAGCCTCGACGACCAGAACAGCATCCGCATTGATGGCCGTCAGAACCTTGGCAATCGCTTCGACCTGCTGAGCCTTGGTCACATCGTGCCGACCGGACCAGCTGTCATCCACGATCAGCTTGTCCTTGCGATCAAACAGATTGGCGAACCATTCGATGTTATAGGTCGCCAAACGCATTGCTCAGGCCCGCGCACCGTTGATTTCATCCCAGGCGCGGTTGATGTCGATCATCTTCTTCTCAGCCAAGCGAATGGCTTCTTCGGGCACGCCGCGCGCCATCATCGCATCGGGGTGCGTATCCCGGACAAGTTGCCGCCAGACCTTGCGGATATCGGGCAGCGGCATGTCACGCGGCACACCAAGAACCGTATAGGGGTCGTTTGGTGCATCGGGTACAAACCGCGCGCGCAGCGCCAAAAATTGTGCGTCGGTCTGCCCGAAAATACGGCTGACCTCTTCCAGAAACTCGTTTTCGTTGGGATGATAGAACCCGTCCGCCATGGCGATGTGAAAGAGCCCCTCCATCAAGTCGCAAAGCGTGGTGCTGTCTTCCGAGAACATGCGCGCAATTTTGCGCGCATAGTCCTGATAGCCAGCAACATCCGTGCGCGCCATGTTGAACACACGTGCGGCACCTTCCTCATCATCACGGGCAATCTGGAAAACATCCCTGAAAGCCGTGACTTCGTCCCTGGTCACCTGCCCATCGGCCTTGGCCATTTTCGCACCCAAAGCGATCACTGCGATTGTAAACGCCACCGAGCGTTCGGGGGGCGAGCGCAGTTTTTCAAAAACGGCTGTAAGGCTTTCGCCCTGTGCAAGCGCGCTGAGCGCATCGGATATGCGGGTCCAGATCGACATGAGCGCACCCTAGCGTCCCTGATCGCGCGTGTCAGGTGCGACAGATATTTTCGTGCCAAGAATTTTCTGCATCAGAACAAGGTCCAGACGTTTACCCCATTTGAACCCAACCTCGGGCATACGACCAGTTTCGGTGAACCCGAGCGCCGCGTGAAACGCTATCGCATCGGGGTTCGCAGACGAGATTCCGGCCACCAGAACATGCACGCCTTGGGCCCGCGCGGTATCCTCCAGTGCGCGGATCAAAGCCCGGCCCGTTCCTTGCCCACGCGCTTGTGGAGCCAATTGGATCGTCAACTCACTGCAATCCGCGTATCCCGGACCGGACCGAAAGGGGCCGTAGGTGGCGAACCCAAAAACCTTTCCGCCCTCCTCCGCGACCAGATAGGCGGGGCTGCGCGTTTCGATATCGCTAGCTATGCTGTCAGCACTGCGTTCATCGGTTGTAAAGGTCACAAGCGTGTCGCGGATAATCGCGTTGGTGATTGCAGCGATCCCTTGGGCATCGGACGCTGTGGCTTGCCTGATCCTCATTCCAATATGCGTACGCCATGCGGCGTTTCGAACTCTGCCCGCAACGCGGCTGGGCCAGTGTCGAACACGACGCCGTCCAGTGCTCCAAGCAGACGGGCTAAGTCCAGCGCATCGGGGTGATACACGACCAATCGTTGCAACCGGCAACCGCTGTCCTGCAGCATCGTGGCCGGGTGCAGATCGCCATGCCACTGGATCAGCGCAGGGAAAAGATTGTCAAAAGGCAGGCGGCCATTCGGTGGCACCGCCATCTGCCACCGCAAAGCGCCACGCGCCAGGTCAATCGGGTGCCCCACGCCATCGGGAAAAACGGTAAGCGCGGCCTCAATGTCCGGAACCCGACAAATCCAATTGCTCAGCCGGGGTGCCCCTTTGAACCGATCCAGATCGAACCACCTTGTTCTTTCTGGGTTTGGCGCACTCGGATCAATCGCGATCGCTTCGAGATACAGGCCATCACGCAGACCCAACAGCCGGTTGTAGGTGCCGAATTTCTCGTGCTTTCCACCCTCCTGCAAGGGAACGCCCAAAGCCTGTTCAAGGTGGGCTGACGCCTCTTCCAGCGTTTCGCCTGCAACGGCCAGATGATCCAGTAACATGCGCGCCCTCCTATGAAAAACGACCAGACCCAACGGGATCTGGTCGCATGTTTTCTTCAATGGCGTTGGATCACAAGGCTTTTCGGCGAAAAACCTTGCGCTGAGTCACGCTTTGGCTTCGCCGATCAGGCGCAGGATGTCTTGTGCAGCCTCGGGAATGTTGGTGCCCGGACCAAAAATCGCCTTTACGCCGTGGTCATAAAGGAACTGATAGTCCTGCTGCGGGATCACGCCGCCACAGATGACGATGATGTCCTCGGCACCGGCTTTCTTGAGCTCTTCAACCAACTGCGGCGCCAGCGTTTTGTGGCCTGCCGCCTGCGAGGAAATCCCGACCACGTGCACATCGTTATCAACGGCATCCTGCGCGGCCTCGGCAGGTGTTTGGAACAGCGGGCCCACATCCACGTCAAAACCAATGTCGGCAAAAGCGGTTGCGATTACCTTCGCGCCGCGGTCGTGACCGTCCTGCCCCATCTTGACCACCAACAAACGAGGACGGCGGCCTTCGGCTTCGGCGAACTCTTCGATGGATTTCTGGATCGCTGCAAAACCTTCGTCACCTTCGTAGGCGGCACCATACACACCGGCCAGCGTCTTCACCTCGGCGCGGTGACGGCCGAACTCCTTCTCCATTGCCATGCTGATCTCTCCTACGGATGCGCGGGCGCGGGCGGCCTCGACGGCAGCGGCCAGCAGGTTTCCACCCTCGCGGGCAGTGGTTGTCAGGGCCTCAAGTGCGGCCTCACACGCGGCTTCGTCCCGCATTGCACGGATACGCTCCAGACGCGCGACCTGAGCTTCGCGTACGGCAACGTTGTCGACGTCCAGAATGTCGATCGGGTCTTCCTGTTCCTTACGGTATTTGTTGACCCCAACGATGACCTCGTCGCCCTTGTCGATCATCGCCTGACGACGCGCGGCGCTTTCTTCGATGCGAAGCTTGGGCATTCCCGATGCGACGGCCTTGGTCATACCGCCCATCTCTTCGACCTCTTCCATCAACGCCCAAGCCTTTTCGACCAACTCATTGGTCAGGCTTTCGACATAGTAGGATCCGGCCAGCGGATCGACCACATCGGTCACGCCAGTCTCTTCCTGCAGCACCAGCTGGGTATTACGGGCAATACGGGCCGAGAAATCGGTGGGCAATGCAATCGCCTCGTCCAGAGCATTAGTGTGCAAGCTTTGCGTCCCGCCCAGAACCGCGCTCATCGCCTCATAGGCGGTACGGATCACGTTGTTATAGGGGTCCTGTTCCTGCAAGCTGACGCCGGACGTCTGGCAGTGCGTGCGCAGCATCTTGGACCGCTCGGATTTCGCCCCGAAATCGGTCATTACGCGATGCCAAAGGGTACGCGCGGCGCGCAGCTTGGCGATCTCCATGAAGAAGTTCATACCAATGGCAAAGAAGAACGACAGACGGCCTGCGAACTTATCGACGTCCATCCCGGCCTCAGTCGCCGCACGGACATATTCCCGCCCGTCGGCCAGCGTATACGCCAGTTCCTGTACCAGGTTCGCCCCGGCCTCTTGCATGTGATAGCCCGAGATCGAGATCGAGTTGAACTTGGGCATCTCGTTCGAGGTGTACTCGATGATGTCCGAAATGATCTTCATCGACGGTTCAGGCGGGTAAATGTAGGTGTTGCGCACCATGAACTCTTTCAGAATGTCGTTCTGAATGGTGCCCGCCAGCAGCGATTTGTCGTGCCCCTGCTCTTCCCCCGCAACGATGAAATTCGCCAGAATCGGGATTACCGCGCCGTTCATGGTCATCGAGACAGAAACCTTGTCCAGCGGAATACCGTCAAACAGGATCTTCATGTCCTCAACCGAGTCGATCGCCACGCCAGCCTTGCCGACATCACCGACCACGCGCGGGTGGTCACTGTCGTACCCTCGGTGCGTTGCCAGATCGAAGGCAACCGAGACACCCTGCTGACCGGCGGCCAGATTGCGACGGTAAAAGGCGTTCGACTCTTCGGCTGTCGAAAACCCGGCATATTGGCGGATCGTCCAGGGACGCCCCGCATACATCGTCGCCTTTACCCCTCGCGTAAACGGGCCAAAGCCGGGAAGCGAGCCCATATGCGGCAGATCAGCGGTATCTTCTTGCGTGTACAGAGGTTTGACGTCGATACCTTCCAGCGTTTCCTTTGTCAGGTCGTCCAACGGGCGTCCGCGCAGCTCTTTCTCGGCCAGCGCCTGCCAGTCTTTCGTATCGGTCATTGCGTGTTCCTTTTCTCAATTCGGGTCGCAGTCAGGCCTTGCCCGTGCGATTTGACGATCAGCGCCGCCCGTTTCGGCGGGGTTGAGCGCGATATTTTGAAGCCTGCGTGCAAATCGCCGGTCGCATTCACCGGCGCAGGGGCTATATTCAAACGAACAGGAGGCCCCATGACACGAACGCTTGCCCTTGTTTTCTCGGCACTATTCCCGCTGGCCGCGATGGCTGCCGACGGGGCTGCACCGGCTGAGGACGAATTCGTTCGCCCAGCAGGCGACAGCGAACTCAGCGAATTCTTGTGGGTCAACCGACCCATCGTCGTATTTGCGGATACCCCGGCAGACCCGCGGTTCCAGCAGCAGATCGACATGCTAGTCGAAGGCGAAGCAGCCATGCGGGATCGCGATGTCGTCGTGCTGACCGATACCGATCCCTCGGCCAGGTCCCCTATCCGGTCACAGCTGCGACCGCGCGGCTTCCAGATGGTGTTCGTCGACAAGGACGGCGTCGTCAAACTGCGCAAACCGTCCCCGTGGAGCGTGCGCGAGATCGGCCGTTCCATCGACAAGACGCCCCTGCGCGAACGCGAAATCCGCGAACGGCGCGAGGGCGGCTGAATACCTTTGCCACGCCCAGTGCCCCCGGCGCAAAACGCCGGGAAAACCTTGGGATATGGCAAAAACAGGGTCACGATCACTCGAACTCGATGATCACTTCGTCCACGGCGAGGCTGTCGCCGGGGCCCGCGTTGACCTTGGCAACAACACCTTTCTTCTCGGCGCGCAGGATGTTCTCCATCTTCATCGCCTCGATCGTGCACAGCGCCTGGCCTTCCTGCACTTCCTGACCCACTTCGACATCGATCTTCACGACCAGGCCGGGCATCGGACAGAGCAGCATTTTCGAAGTATCCGGCGGTAGCTTTTCGGGCATCAGCTTGGCCAGCTCTGCCTGACGCGGACGCCGCACATTTACCTTCAGATCCGCACCCCGGTTACGAATGCGGAACCCGCCCGAGATCTTGCCGACCTTCAGGACCAGCGGGCTGCCATCGACATCCAGAACGGCCAACTGGTCACCCGGTGTCCAGTCCGATGCGACGCGCAGGGTTTGCCCATCTTCAAACTTGATCGTTGCCCCTTCTTTGTCGGCGCCGACGCGAACCGCAAATTCATTGCCTTGCACGGACACTACCCAGCGGTTGCCGACTTTCCGCTCGTGATTGTCCATCCGACCGGAAACGCGCGTCCGGCGAATTTCCGAAACACGATACATCGCTGCGCAGGACGCTGCGATCCGCCGCAGATCACCTTCGGGCAGTTCGACGCCTTCGAAACCATCCGGATACTCTTCCGCGATGAAGGCTGTGGTCATATCACCGCTGACGAATTTCGGGTGATCCATCACGGCCGACAGGAACGGCAGGTTGTGACCGATGCCTTCGACCTCAAAGCTGTCCAGCGCCACGCGCATCGCCTCAATCGCGGCTTCACGAGTCGGAGCCCAGGTGCACAGCTTGGCGATCATCGGGTCGTAATACATGCTGATCTCACCGCCTTCGTAGACGCCGGTATCGTTACGCACGGCCGCCTCACCTTCGGGCGCGTCACCTTGCCACTTGCCGTTCACCAGCATCGGACCGGCGGCGATTTCCTGTGGCGGACGATAACGGGTCAGACGACCAATTGATGGCAGGAAGTTGCGGTATGGGTCTTCAGCATAGAGACGGTTTTCAATTGCCCACCCAGTCAGTGTCACGTCGTCCTGCGTGATGGTCAGTTTTTCACCGGCCGCCACACGGATCATCTGCTCGACCAGATCGACACCGGTGATCAATTCGGTGACCGGGTGCTCCACCTGCAGACGCGTGTTCATTTCCAGGAAGTAGAAATTCTTGTCGCCATCGACGATGAATTCCACAGTACCGGCGCTGGCATAGTCCACGGCCTTGGCCAGAGCCACAGCCTGTTCACCCATCGCTTTGCGGGTTTCGGGGTCGAGGAATGGCGACGGTGCCTCTTCCACAACCTTCTGGTTCCGGCGCTGGATCGAGCATTCGCGCTCGCCCAGATAGATGCCGTTGCCGTGCCTGTCGCACAGAACCTGAATCTCGATATGGCGCGGCTGGGTCACGAATTTTTCGATGAAAATCCGATCGTCGCCAAAGGAATTCGCAGCTTCGTTCTTGGATGACTGGAAACCCTCGCGCGCTTCTTCGTCGCTCCACGCGATCCGCATGCCTTTACCACCGCCGCCGGCGCTGGCCTTGATCATGACCGGATAGCCGATCTCATTCGAAATCTTGACCGCCTCTTCGGCGTCTTCGATCAGACCCATGTAGCCGGGAACGGTCGAAACGCCAGCCTCCTGAGCGATCTTTTTCGAGGTGATCTTGTCACCCATGCTTTCGATCGCGCCTTTGGGGGGGCCGACAAACGCCACGCCTTCCGCCTCCAGCGCTTCTGCGAATTTGGCGTTTTCCGACAGGAAGCCGTAACCGGGGTGGACGGCCTGCGCGCCGCTTTGGCGGATGGCATTCATAACCTTGTCGATCACGATGTAGGACTGGTTCGCAGGCGGCGGGCCGATGTGAACCGCTTCGTCCGCCATCGACACATGCAAGGCGTTCTTGTCTGCGTCCGAATAAATGGCAACGGTGCCGATACCCATTTTGCGGGCAGTCTTGATAACCCGGCAGGCAATCTCACCCCGGTTGGCGATCAGGATCTTGTTAAACATGGAACGTCCTTTGTCTTGGTGTTCTGAAAACGCAAAATGCCGCCGCGGAGAGTATTCTCCACGACGGCATGATGCGTGATTACGATCGGGGCGACGCGCGCCCCGGAAAACCCGGTACTACCTACAGGTGTTCTGTGTCTTGCAATACAGGACGTTGCCTGCCGCGCCGACCACGGCCCCAAACAGCGGGTCCGAGTTGAGAACTGCTGCGCCGACCGCGCCCGCGCCACCCCCAAGCAGCGCCTGCTCGCCGGTGTTGTCGCCGCAGGCCGCAAGGCCCGCACAGGTCGCCATTGCAAGAAAGAGTTTTGAGATGCGCATGATATCTGCCCCTTTTGGATTCTTGACGCGTTCGGGGGCAGATGCGTTATTCCGGCCTTGTTATTCAATAACAGGCAGTCTTGGCAGAGGTTTTGCGCAGATTTGTGCCGCTTTACGTACAGTACACGCGAAAAGAAAAACGCGGACAGGACTTTGTGAAAATCACAAGCCTGCCCGCGGAAGGAAGGGGTACGGAATAGTAGGTGCATGTGCGACGCAGGCAAAGTAGAGCCGCACGGCTTGAACAGGTTGCTCGGCACAATCAACGGCGTAAACAAAGTATTGTTTCTGGTAAGGATTCCGGCTGGAAATCGCCCATTAGGCGAATAGGCGCGCAGATTCGTGCCGAGGCCCTGCGGCGCACCGGGTGCCTTCTCACACGGCGAAACCGTCACAGTTCCGTTACAAAATTTCTTCGCAAGGTGGTTTTCTGCACCTGCATCATCACGGGTCGCCAGAGGCGATGTTGAAAATTCCCTTTCGGGCTGCAAAAGGTTAACAGATCTGTTCACCTCGGCGTGAGTGCAGCTCGAAGTCCGAGCACGTTTCCTTGAGAAATCAGGGGCTTCCCGTCCCATTCTCGTGATTTCCCTCACAACGCCTTGCGTGGAACGGTTCTCGTGCATACTCGCACACAAGGAAACATCCACATGATTGCAAAGAGAAAAACGGCGTCGCTGCTTGCCGTATCCGCGCTTGGTCTGTCCGGCACAGTCGCTATCGCGCAAGATGCCCAGACCCAAGCCGAGCTTGATGCGCTGCGCGCCCGCGTCGAAGCCCTTGAGGCCGGGAAACCCGGTGCTGGGACCGGTGACCTGCGAATCGGAAATACCACGCTTGATGTTTACGGATACGTTAAGGCTGATTTCTTTTTCGACACCGATTTTGAACTGGGCGACCTGGCCGATGCGACCCGAATTGGTGAGCCGGCGAATGCGACCAGCGGCACGTTTGGGGCCACCGTGCGCCAATCTCGGATCGGGCTTCGCACGAACACGCCGTCTGCTATCGGTGACATCTCGGGCCAGTTGGAACTTGACCTGTTTTCCGGCGGTTCGGATGGGCCGGCGGAGCTGCGCCTGCGCCATGCAAACATCCGCATCGGAGATAACTGGCTGATCGGTCAATTCTGGACCAATTTTCAGCCCCTGGACACCTACCCAACGACCGTCGAGTTCAACGGCCCTGTTGGCATTCCCTTCGCCCGCGTTCCTCAGGTGCGCTATACGAACACCATCGGATCGGACACAACCTTTGCGGTATCGATCGAAGAGAATGTCGGTGGCTCGAACTCGAACGATCCCGTTCTGACTGGCTCGCTCGAATACAACACCGGCACCTACCTTGCCCGCGCCTCGGCCCTGTACGGCAAAGCCCAATCCGGCGCAGTCGAAGTGGATCAGACCGGCTATACGCTTGCGGCAGGTGTTCGCCCCTGGCAAGGCGGTCTGTTTCAGGTCAACTATGTCGATGGCGAAGCGCTTGGCCCCTACCTGATCGCTGCCGGTGACGCGGTCGTTAACGGGCAGGCCAACGACGTGGACGGCTTTACCGTAGAGTTCCGTCAGGACCTCAGTGCCAAATGGAATGTCGGCATTGCCTACGGGCAAGAGAATTATGACCTGCCGACCTCGACCGGAACCCTGTCCTTTACCGAAGTTGAAACGATCCACGTCAACGCCTTTTACAAAGCGACCGACAATCTGACCCTCAGCGCCGAATTCTTCTACGGCGAACGTAACGACGCGCCGACCGGGCGCACATTTGACAGCAACCGGATTCAACTTGCAGCCCAGCTCAATTTCTGAGCGCACATACCTGCCCTGCCCCATTGCGGGCAGGGTTCTGGGCCGGGATGGCCGCAAAGTGTTATGTGCGACAGCGGTTTGCACGATCAGCGGACCCCGTCAAAAATGTCCGGGAACGAAACCCGCCCCACATCCGGGTCGATCACCAACAGCGCGTCATAACTAGCCGGGTCAAACGGATCCTCTGCCGGAATGACCTCACGCTCGAACAACCAACTCAAGCGCCCTGCATCCAGATTACCTCTTTCAAAAGGTTGATCGCCGAAATGCGCCCACAGCGCTTCCATGAAAGCCGCATCCGCGCGCTTGTCTGCGGGCTTGCGATCCCGAAACCGCTCGCGCCGGGTCAGGGGCGTTACGCCCTTGGGATTGGCACGGCGAATGGTGAACTGGAAATCCGTACCCGGCAGGCGCCCGGGAAACCCACGATGTTTCAGCATGGCGTCACCTCGGCCGAACCGGGGATCAATTCGTAACACCCATCACAGGATGATGTCATTTTGCGCACCTCCAAAGCCGCGTCGCTGTTCAGAAATGCTCTGACGTGATGAACAGAGAGATTCATGGTCAAAGCCCCTCCCAGATACACCGGGACTGCTCCAGCCGGTAGGCTTCAAAGAACTGCGTTGCGTCAGGAGTAGCGCGGCCAAACTCGATCGGACGATCAGACAGAGAAATGACCACGCGCGCGGGCTCAAGTTCGTACTTGGCCACGTAGGCAACCGCCAAAGTCTGGCACAAATGCTCCATATCCACCGCCGCGATGTCATAGCCGATACGGCCGACGTCAGATCCGATACGCGGAGCGATAAAGCGAAAGCGCACCCAAAGTTCGCCGGGATTGTCATCCAGCAGAACGTCGCTCAGGTGCACAGGCTGGCCCGAAGGGACCGGCAGCAGATTTTCGTTTTCAGCCAGAACAGGAAACCCAATGCCCAAAAGGGCCAGGACTAAGGCGCGATCCCGGACCCGCCATAGGCAAGCTCCTCTCTCCGGGATCGCGCGCGCATGGCTTTTGGCCCGCGCTTTTCTATGTCCAATGGGCAAAACCATTTATCAGTTGTGGCCTCAAAGTCAATTTCTTACCGAAGAATCTGCCCTGACCGCGAATTTGGCCGGGCAGATCAATCGGTGTTTCCGTTTACAGCGGAATATTGTCGTGTTTTTTCCACGGGTTTTTCAGCTGCTTGTTGTGCAGGCTGGCAAACGCGCGCGAAACACGGCGGCGGGTCGATTGCGGCATGATCACCTCGTCGACAAAGCCACGCTCGGCGGCGACGAACGGGTTAGCAAACCGATCTTCATAGTCCGCCTGGTGCTGCGCCGTCTTTTCGGCATCGTTCAGGTCAGCACGGTGAATGATCTCGGTCGCACCTTTCGCGCCCATCACCGCGATTTCCGCCGTGGGCCACGCATAGTTGAAATCGCCGCGCAGGTGCTTGGAAGCCATAACCACATACGCACCGCCATAGGCTTTGCGGGTAATCACGGTGACTTTTGGCACGGTCGCTTCTGCGTAAGCGTAAAGCAGCTTGGCTCCGTGCTTGATAACACCGCTGTATTCCTGCTGCGTACCAGGCAGGAAGCCAGGCACATCCACAAACGTCAGGATCGGGATTTCAAAGCAGTCGCAGAAGCGCACAAACCGCGCGGCCTTGCGCGAACTGTCGATGTCCAGACACCCGGCCAGAACCATTGGCTGGTTCGCCACAACTCCGACCGTCTGCCCTTCAAGCCGGATGAACCCGGTGATGATGTTCTTGGCAAAGTCTTCCTGGATTTCGTAGAAGTCGCCCTCATCCGCTACTTTGGTGATGAGCTCTTTCATGTCGTAGGGCGTATTCGGGTTATCGGGGACAAGCGTGTCCAGCGATGCTTCGACCCGGTCAGGCTCGTCAAAGAACGGGCGAACCGGAGGTTTTTCCTTGTTGTTGAGCGGCAGGAAGTCCACCAGACGGCGAACCTCGGCCAGAGCCTCAACATCGTTTTCAAACGCAGCATCGGCGACCGAGGATTTCTTGGTATGGGTCGACGCACCGCCCAGTTCCTCGGCGGTGACCACTTCGTTGGTGACTGTCTTCACCACGTCCGGTCCGGTCACGAACATGTACGACGAGTCTTTGACCATGAAGATAAAATCCGTCATCGCCGGGCTGTACACCGCTCCACCGGCGCAGGGGCCCATGATCACACTGATCTGCGGAACAACGCCCGAGGCGGTCACGTTGCGCTGGAACACTTCCGCATAACCCGCCAGCGACGCCACACCTTCCTGAATCCGCGCGCCACCCGAGTCGTTGATGCCAATCACTGGCGCACCATTCTGGACCGCCATATCCATAATCTTACAGATTTTCTGCGCATGCGTTTCCGACAGCGAGCCGCCGAACACCGTGAAGTCCTGGCTGAACACATAGACCATGCGGCCGTTGATTGTGCCCCATCCTGTCACAACACCGTCGCCCGCAGGCTTTTGTTTTTCCATCCCGAAATCGGTGCAGCGGTGGCTGACGAACATGTCGAACTCCTCAAAGCTGCCTTCGTCCAGCAGCAGCTCGATCCGTTCACGTGCTGTCAGTTTTCCGCGCGAATGCTGCGCGTCGATGCGCCGTTGTCCGCCACCCAGCCGTGCGTCGTTGCGACGGTCTTCAAGTTCGGAAAGGATGTCTTTCATAGCGATGATCCCCTGTAAAATTTGGCGCGACACTATACGCTGAGGCAGAAAGTCCAAAGCGCCTTTCCGCAAATTTGCAAACTATTGCCAATCTCACTGATGAATATTGTAAAGCTGCAAATTTTGCCATTGAAGGATCAAGACCGATGGCATTCCTTTGTGCGCTCACTATACAGATGAACCATGCAGTTTAGTTCTTCTTCGGCGCACCGCACGCCACCGACCATTGGCACCCTTGTTTTGCTGTCCGGCCTGTCCGCGCTCAGCCTGAACCTGTTCCTTCCCAGCTTGCCGAACATGGCCCTGCACTTTCAGGCAGACTACAAGGTTATGCAGCTTTCGATTGCTTTGTATCTTCTGGTCAACGCGGTCCTGCAAATCCTGATCGGTCCGCTTGCCGACAAGGCAGGGCGGCGTCCCGTGCTACTGTGGGGGCTGGCGCTTTTCCTGATCGCCACGCTGGGCTGCATATACGCCCCAAACATCGAGATCTTTCTGGCTTTCCGGATGTGCCAGGCGGTTGTTGTCGTCGGCATGGTCCTAAGCCGGGCCGCTGTGCGGGACATGTACGATCAGGATCAGGCAGCGTCGATGATCGGCTATGTCACCATGGGCATGGCTGTCGTCCCCATGATCGGCCCGGCGATCGGAGGCCTACTGGAAGAGAGTTTTGGCTGGAAAGCCAACTTCTGGCTTCCTTTCGCGCTGGGTGTGCTGACGCTGCTTCTGACCTATTCGGATTTCGGAGAAACCTCTGCCAAAAGCGGTAAATCGCTGGTCCAGCAATTTCGCGAATACCCCGAATTGCTGCGATCGCCGCGATTTTGGGGCTATTCGCTGTCCTCTGCTCTGTCTTCAGGGGCGTTCTTTGCCTATCTGGGCGGCGCCCCCTTCATCGGCACCGAGTTGTTCGGCCTTAGTGCCGCCGAGGTCGGCATCTACTTTGGCGCACCTGCCGTCGGTTATTTCCTCGGGAACTTCGTCAGCGGCCGCTATTCGGTCCGTTTCGGCGTGAACAGGATGGTGCTCTGGGGATGCTGGCTAAACGCAAGCGGCGTGGCGATGTCTGCTGTTCTGTTCCTGGCGGGCTTTGGTACGGCTCTCAGCTTTTTCGGCTTCATGACTTTTGTTGGTGTCGGCAACGGGATGACGATTCCCAATGCGACCTCGGGCGCGCTGTCCGTACGCCCTCACCTGGCGGCTACCGCCTCCGGCCTGAGCGGAGCCATCATGCTGGGCGGCGGTGCGGGCCTCAGCGCTTTGGCTGGCACTCTGCTGACACATGAAACCGGGGCCATGCCTTTGCTCTGGCTGATGCTGGCGACAGCAGGACTGGCGGTCTGCGCAATTCTGTCCGTCATCCGACGAGAGCGACAACTGGGGCTGTAACTCAGCTTGCCTAGGGCGGTTTGCAAAGTTAGCTTGCCAAAGTAGGAAAGTTGCAAAGGCCCGTCATGGCGACTCAAAAGCTATATGCTGGTGCGAAACTGCGCGAAATGCGCACGCGCCTGTCACTGACCCAAAAGGAATTCGCTGCAAAACTGGGCGTGTCCCTTCCCTATCTGAATCAGATGGAGAACAACAACCGGCCGATCTCGACCACGGTTGTTTTGGCGCTGGCGCAGGAGTTCGGAATGGACGTGACCGAACTGAGCACCGGCGACAGCGAGCGTCTGGTCTCGGACATGCGCGAAGCCTTGGCCGATCCCGTCTTTGATGACGCCATTCCCCCGCTTGCTGATCTGCGCCTGACGGCGTCGAATGCACCGGCGCTGGCGCGGGCCTTTATTGCGCTGCACAGGACATATCGCCAAACGCATGAACGCCTTGCATCGCTGGACGAGGCACTGGGGCGCGAGGACGCCCAGATTCAAGCGAGCCCCTGGGAAGAAGTCCGGGACTTCTTTCACTATTGCGACAACTACATCGATGCGGTCGATCGCGCTGCTGAACGGTTCGCAAGACGCGCCAGCGATGCGGGTGGCATACGCGCTGCTGCGCTCGACAGCCTCTCTGAACGTGGAATCCGGGTTCAGTTCCCCGAAATCAAGGAAACTCGGAAGTATGATCCCGAAAACAAGACGTTGCTGCTGTCATCCCGAACCACACCGCAAACTCAGGTGTTTCAGCTGTTGCTGCAGGTCGCTCTGATCAGTCAGGACAAGCTGCTGGAAGCAACGCTGGACTTTGCCAAATTCCAAAGCGACGAGGCCCGCGCGATTGCCAAGATCGGGCTTGCGAACTACTTCGCAGGCGCATCTTTGATGCCCTATGCCGAGTTTCTGGCCGCAGCGCAGGAATACCGCCACGACCTGGAACTGCTCAGCAACCGGTTTGGAGCTTCCATCGAACAGGTGGCCCACAGGCTGTCAACGCTGCAACGCCCCGGGGCAAAAGGCATCCCGTTTTTCTTCGTCCGCGTCGATCAGGCGGGTACAATTACGAAAAGGCATTCTGCCACGCGCTTGCAGTTTGCACGGTTCGGCGGCGCGTGCCCTTTGTGGAATGTTCACCGCGCGTTTGAAACACCGGGTCACTTCCTGCGCCAATTGGCGGAAACACCTGACGGGGTGCAGTACATCTCATTGGCACGGGATGTATCGAAGTCCGGTGGTTCGTTCGGAGCCCCCGTCCGCCGCTATGCCATCGCGTTGGGATGTGAGGTGCGCCACGCCGAGGCTCTGGTTTATGCCGACAATCTGGATTTCAACAACGCCAGTGCATACGAACCAATCGGTATCTCGTGCCGCATCTGCGAGCGGCAAAACTGTCATCAACGCTCGGTCCCACCGTTGGAACGCCGCCTGACGATCAACGCCCACACCCGAGGCACGCTGCCTTATGAGGTCACCTGACCTTTTGCCGGAGGCAAAAATGCGGGAGAGGCGAGACTTAATCGACGGGGGCAGTGCCCCCGCCAGAACTCAGGCTTTTGACAGGATCGCCCAGATCTCGTCTTTCAGGGCCGCACGTTTCTTGCGCAGCTCAGTTTCTGCCAAGTCTTCCATCGGCTCGACATTGGTTTCGGCGCGATGAACTTCGCGATTGATCTCGTGGTATTCATCCGCCAGACGAGCAAAATGCGCGTCCGACTGCTTGAGCTGGCTCATCAGCTCAACCTTGTCCGGAAACTCTTGGGCCAGTTCGTGCGGGGTGTGGGACATTCCTGTTCGCTCCTAAAATATGTCGTTGCGATACAAGTCTAGTCGCCCCACCCCTACATCACTTTGACGCGGATCAAATCCGGCGTTCATTTAGCGTTGTGCCACCGCCCATTGCGGGTGAATCCAAGGCCGGTCGTTGGCCGCGGGCAAGGCGTCCTTGCCCAGCAGGTGGTCCGACATCTTCTCGCCCACCATGATCGACGGAGCATTCAGGTTGCCGTTGGTGATCTGCGGGAAGATCGAGCTGTCTGCGACGCGCAACCCGTCGACACCAATCACCCGCCCCTGAGGGTCGACAACGGCATTTTTGTCGTCTGTCCGGCCCATGCGGCATGTGCCGCAAGGGTGATAGGCGCTTTCGGCGTGTTCGGCGATGAATGCATTCAGCTCTTCGTCAGACTGCACATCCGCGCCCGGTTGGATCTCTTTCCCGGCATAGGGTTTAAACGCGTCCTGCCCAAAGATCTCGCGCGTCAGGCGAATACAGGTTCGGAAATCCTCCCAATCCTCTTCGTGGCTCATGTAATTGAACCGGATCACCGGCGCATCTTCGGCCTTGGCCGAGCGCAGCGTTACGGCCCCTCGAGAAGGGGAGCGCATCGGGCCGACATGCGCCTGAAACCCGTGGCCCTCAGCTGCGGCCTGACCGTCATAGCGGACGGCGATTGGCAGGAAGTGGTACTGAATGTCTGGGTATTCGACACCAGGCTTGGAGCGAATGAACGCTGCGCTCTCAAACTGGTTCGAGGCACCCAGACCGGTCTTGGTGAACAGCCATTGCGCACCGATCAGGCCTTTGCTAATCAAATTCCAGTGCTTGTACAGCGTGATTGGTTGCAAAGACGCCTGCTGGATGTACAATTCCAGATGGTCTTGCAGATTTGCGCCCACGCCGGGGCGGTCCGCCACGACGTCGATACCATGTTCTGTCAGATGGGCCGCGGGACCGATGCCGGACAACATCAAAAGCTTGGGCGAGTTTATGGAAGACGCGGCCAGAACAACTTCGCGCCGTGCGCGGATGATTTCTGCTTTGCCGCCACGGATCAACTCGACCCCGGTCGCACGGCCGTTCTCCATCACCACTTTTGTTGCCAGCCCACGTACAATGTCGCAGTTTTCGCGCTTAAGCGCAGGCTTCAGATACGCATTTGCCGCCGACCAACGCCGTCCTTTCCAGACGGTCTGCTCCATCGGGCCAAAGCCTTCCTGCTGCTCGCCGTTATAGTCTCCGGTCACTTCATAGCCAGCCTGCTGACCGGCATCGACAAAGGCCTGAAACAGCGGGTTTTCGCGCGGGCCACGCGACACGTGCAGCGGACCATCGGTACCACGCCAGGTCGGGTCGCCACCATGGCCACCGTCGTGCCAAGTCTCCATGCGTTTGTAGTATGGCAGCACATCCGCATAAGACCAACCATCGGCGCCCATCTCGGCCCAGGTGTCAAAGTCGCGCGCATGGCCGCGCACGTAGACCATGCCATTGATCGAAGACGAACCGCCGATGACTTTCCCGCGCGGGCAGGCCAGTTCGCGGTTGTTCAGGTGCGGCTCGGGCTCGGACCGGTAGCCCCAGTCATACATCGGCATATTCATCGGGTAGCTCAGCGCCGCTGGCATCTGGATGAATGGGCCGGCATCAGTGCCACCGTGCTCGATCACCAGCACCGAGGCCCCGGCCTCGCTCAGTCGATAAGCCATCGCGCATCCTGCGGATCCTGCGCCTATGATGACGAAATCTGCTTCCATTTTCAGGTCTCCATAACCCGCCGAGCCCGTTCAAGGCGCCTCCGGCGGGAGTATTTTCAATAGGGTGAAGAGGTCACTCGCCGCGCGGGAAGCGGGCGTTTTCCTCGACGACATTCAGATCCATGTGGTTGCGCATGTAGCGCTCGGATGCCTTTTGCAGCGGCTGGTAATCCCACGGGTAATAGCCACCCTGCCGCAGCGCCTCGTAAACGACCCAACGGCGGGCCTGACTGGCGCGGACGTCGGCATCGAACTGGTCCAGATCCCAACGCGCCTCGGATTTGGCGCGTAGAGTCTCAAGCGTGCCCGCGTGTTCGGGTTTGTCCGCGAGGTTTTCCAATTCATGCGGGTCTGCGTCCAAATCGTACAGTTGATCAGGGTCCAACGCGCAGCGGTTGTATTTCCACTTGCCATAGCGCAGAGAAACCAGTGGCGCGTAAGATGCCTCGGCGGCGTATTCCATTGCGACCGGAGCGGTCCGTTCGGTGCCATTGGCAAGCGGCACAAGGTCTTCGCCGTCCGTCCATGGGGCGATTTCCGCCATATCGACACCGGCCAGTGCACCCAGGGTCGGCGTGACGTCAATCGTCGAGACCGGCGTATCGATCCGCCCCGCCGGCATCCCCGGCGCAGAGATCATCAACGGCACGCGGGCAGAGCCTTCGTAGAAGTTCATTTTGAACCACAACCCGCGTTCGCCCAGCATGTCACCGTGGTCCGAGACAAACATGATGATCGCCTCTTGCCGCGTGGTTTCCAGAACTTCGAGGATCTCGCCGATCTTGTCATCCAGATACGAGATGTTGGCAAAGTAAGCCTGTCTCGACTTGCGGATGTCGTCTTTGGTGATGTCAAAGCTGCGCCAGTCATTGGCGTCAAAGATACGCTTCGAATGTGGATCCTGATTGTCATACCCAAGGTCCGCAACCTCGGGCTGCAGGTGCTCACAGTCTTCGTAGAGGTCCCAGTATTTGCGACGCGCCACATAGGGGTCATGCGGGTGGGTGAAGCTGACGGTCACGCACCACGGACGGTCATCCTTGCCACGGGCCAGATCATACAGCTTGGCCTTGGCGTTGTAGGCGACCTCGTCATCGTATTCCATCTGGTTGGAAATCTCAGCCACGCCTGCGCCCGTGACCGAGCCCATATTGTGGTACCACCAGTCGATACGTTCACCGGGTTTACGATAATCGGGCGTCCAGCCGAAATCGGCGGGGTAGATGTCGGTGGTCAGACGGTCCTCGAACCCATGCATCTGATCGGGGCCGACAAAGTGCATCTTGCCGGACAAACAGGTGTAGTAGCCCGCGCGGCGCAGATGGTGTGCATAGGTGGGGATGTCGCTGCGGAACTCAGCCGCATTGTCATAGACCCCCGTGCGCGAGGGCAACTGACCGGACATGAAGCTGGCCCGCCCCGGCGCGCAAAGCGGCGAGGCCGTGTAAGCGTTGGCAAACCGGGTCGACCGTTCCGCCAGTTTTTTCAGGTTCGGAGCGTGAAGCCATTCGGCGGGACCGTCTGGAACGAGGGTCCCGTTGAGCTGATCCACCATCAGGATCAGAATATTCGGCTTTGTCATTTTTCAGCCTCGAGCAGAGTGTTGAGGACACGCATGGCGTGGTTCACCGCCAACTGCGGTTCTTCCGGGGCGCTGAGTGCGGCGCGGATATAAAGCCCGTCGATCAGGGCGATCATGTTTACAGCGGCCTCTTCCGGATCGCTGAGCAAGGGACGCAGGGCATGGGTCAGGTTCGACCGGATGCGCGCCTGATAGATTTGCCACAGGCGCAGGGCATCATCGTTTGTCTGCGCCAGCACATAGAAGGTCATCCATGCCGCAATGACATCCGGTGTAAAACAGGACGGCGCAAAACAGGCCCGGATAATCGCCTGAGCACGCTCTTGCGGGGCAGCGTTCTTTAGCTCACCACGGGCCTCGTCAGCGAAATCGGACAGGATACGGCGCATTGCAGCCAGAAAGATCTGGTCTTTGCCACCGAAGTAGTGATGTGCCAGCGCACTGGACATCCCTGCCCGTTTGGCGATCTGGCTGACTGTCACATCAAGGGATTTCTTCGACCCGAGCTCGGCAATCGTTGCCTTGACGATCGCATCACGACGGATTGGCTCCATTCCGAGTTTCGGCATCGCTATCCCCTCATTACGTAAACTGTGAAAACGCTAAGGGGTTTTTATTGACCCGTCAATCAATAACGTTTTGCGCCGGCCGGACGATCACAGTTTTGGCGCGATACTGGGCGTCGTCAAGTTGCTACGGTTCAAAACCGCTTCTCGCCAGGCGATGAAGCTGACCGCCAACAGAATCACGGTTCCGCCCGCGACAACCCAGATGTCGATACTTTCGTGGAATACCAGCGCCCCAAGCAATGTGGCCCAGATCAGCTGCAGAAACGTAACGGGCTGCGTCACCGCAACCGGGGCGGCCTTCAGGGCCAGGGTCATGAAATAGTGACCCATCGTGGCAAAGCTTGCCACCAGAAACAAAACGCCAAGGTCGCGCAAGCTGGGCGGGGTCCAGACAGCAATCGCGAATGGGATCAACGCTATGGTCACCCAAATGGACATATGGGCCACGACGACCGAAGGCGGCAGATCACGTACCAGCACTTTGGCTATCAGGTAGGACCCACCCAAGGTCAGGGCCGTGCCCAACATTGTGATGTGACCGGGCGAAATCTCACGAAACCCCGGACGCAGGATGATCAGAACGCCGATCAACGCCACGAAAATCGCGGCAATCCGGCGGAAGGCAAGCGGTTCTCCCAAAAAGAGAGCCGCTCCGAGGGTGACATAAACCGGTGTCATGTAGTTCATCGCCGTGACTTCGGCCAACGGGATCTGGGTCATCGAAAAGAACCACAACATGACGGCAAAGGCATGAACGACGCCACGCGTGCCCAGCAAAACCAAGTGCCTCTTTGTAAGGTGCGTGGTCAGAACCAGACGAAGTGCTGGCAGCAAAAAGATCAGCCCGAATGCAAATCTCAGAAATGCGGCCTGGATCGGGTCCATGGTTGGCCCAAGCGACTTGACCAGGGCGGTCATGATCACAAAGGACAGGCCCGCCGCAAACATCCAAAGCATGCCTGCCAGCGGTCGATGTTGGGCGGCCAAACTTGTCATGTTAAGGGTTGAACACCGAAACCTCGGCAGAGGCAACCCATCACATCAACACAAGTTTGGCAGCAATCGCCAGCATGACCAGACCAATCAGTAGATCCAGAACTTGCCACGCCCGGGCACGTCTGAAAATCGGTGACAGAACACCCGCCCCGTACCCTAGCGAAAAGAAGAACACAAAGCTGGCCGTCATGGCGCCAATGGCAAAGGCCAAACGGTCCTCATACTGGGCCGAGATCGACCCGATCAGGACAACCGTATCCAGGTAGACATGCGGGTTCAGCCAGGTGAACGCGAGAACGGTCAGCAGAACCGATTGCAGACTGGCTCGCTGGCCTTCGCCGATCTCCATCACCGCG
Source organism: Ruegeria arenilitoris (assembly GCF_013035315.1). Taxonomy (GTDB): domain Bacteria; phylum Pseudomonadota; class Alphaproteobacteria; order Rhodobacterales; family Rhodobacteraceae; genus Ruegeria; species Ruegeria arenilitoris_D. Next base: position 188,224 of record NZ_WQHP01000004.1, read on the forward strand.
CCGCCACGCCAGGCCGAACTTAGGCTGCGCAGGCCATACCATGTCAGAAAAATCGCGCCGCCGTAGCGCATGACAGTCTCGAACCACGGCAAGGCCTGTGCCAAGGTCCCGAAACCGGCGACCCCGGCAGCAATGAGGATGGCGTCGGATACCGCACAGGTCAGGCACAGTGGGAACACATGCTCGCGCCGCAGGCCTTGTCTCAGGACAAAGGCGTTTTGGGCACCTATGGCCAGGATCAGGCTGAAGCCTAGTACGAAACCTGCGATCAAGGATGTGGGCATGAGACCTCCGACGTTCTGCAGCGTTGACTAATCGCACGGCTTCCTTCAATCAAATTAAAGATACTGAATTTAGTTAAGCTGAACTAATGTTGCTGGACCCAAATCACTTGTCTGCGTTGTCCACCATTCTGCGCCACGGCAGTTTTGACGCCGCCGCGTCGGACCTGTCGGTGACGCCATCAGCCGTCTCTCAACGGATCAAAGCGCTTGAGGACCGTGTCGGCGCAGCCCTGATCAACCGCGGAACGCCCTGCACGGCCACCCCGCTGGGTTTACGCGTTGCGCAGCACGCTGAGGACATTGGGCTGCTTGAGGCAAAACTCGCCCGCGAGCTGACCCTGGATCAGACGAGCGGCCCGGCCCGCGTACGCATCGCGGTTCCGGCGGACGTTCTGGCGACGTGGTTCATCGACGCGATGTCTCAAGTCGACGGTCTGCTGTTCGACCTTGTCGTCGACGATCAGGACCACTCTGCGGAATGGCTGCGACGCGGCGAGGTCAGCGCCGCCATTACAGTCGGAGGAGACACAATCCCCGGCGCGGACGCCCTCGCACTGGGTGCAATGCGGTATGTCCCCACGGCCAACCCGGATTTCATGCGCAAGTGGTTCGCTGATGGGGTGAATGCCGACACATTGTCCCGCGCGCCCTGCCTGACGTTCAACCGCAAGGACTCTTTGCAAAAGGCATGGTTAACCCGGCAAACCGGTCAGCGCCTATCCCCGCCATCGCATTTCCTGCCCTCTTCGCAAGGGTTTGTTGAGGCGGCAATTGTCGGATTGGGATGGGGGATGAACCCGATCGGCCTTGCGCAAGATGCGCTGGCGGATGGCCGCTTGTGCCCTGTTCTGCCAGACGCGCCGCTGGACGTGAGGCTGACCTGGCAGGTTGGCCGGGTCCTGTCCGCAGCGCTTGCCCCTCTGACCGCTGCGGTCAAACGTACTGCGGCTGAGGCTCTTCTTCCTGTCGACACCTGAGTTGCATACTCAAGACCGTACGGCGGTTTTTGTATGTGGCAGAACCACGCGATAGCAGTTGATGGCCGAAAAAAGGCTGGTGGCGACGATGAACGCGATCGCCCAAACGACCTCGTGCATATGCGCAATTCCCGCCAGAGCGGCAGAGAACAGCACACCTGAAATCCGGCAAATGCTTTTGACGGCGGCCGCCCCTTTGACCCGCTGGTCTTTGGGCGCGACGTCCAGAAAATACAGCTTTCTGGCGCTGCCGATCCCGGTCACTGCTACCGTCACGATGAACAAGGCAACAGCATGCAGGTGCACTTCATGATCAATGCCCAGAAAATGCACCAGCAAAAGCGCACCCCCGGTGACAGCAACCATCAGGTTTCCGACCACCATGACAGCCCGGTGTGACTTCATGTTTACGAATTGCCACAACGGGGCAGAGATCAGATATCCCGACGCCGAAGACACGATCATGGCCGTCAGCCCCTTGGCCGAACTGTGATGAGCTTCAGCAGCGATCAGAGCAAAAAAGGGAACGGCCAGGGAAACTACAACAAGCGGCATCCGCATAACCATATAACGACGGAACCATGCCTCATCGAACATGGCGGCGATATCGGTGAAGTTCTCGACGAACTTTCGCTTGCCAATGGGCTGCGATGCGGCCTTATCCTCGGGCGGCCCTGCATCCTCGGACATCATTAGGATCGACAGGCCGGAAAGGACGAAAAAGGTCACAGATACGGCGATGATCGCAGAATGTCGTGAAAACGGAGGGTTTTCCTTGGTGAGTTCATGCACCAGCAGTGCAATACCAATCGCCCCCAGCCCACCGACGCCCAGCTGCAGGTAGTGCATGACCATCCGCGATTTTGAATGCACGTGATCCCCAAGCAGGTCGGTGTACATAAGTGACTGGATCTCTTCGATCAGGCCGATCAGAAAGAATGCGGCCACAAAAGCCAGACCGATAACCGGCACGATGCCGGTCGCGGCAACCACCAAGGCCATGACGAGGCAAGCGCCAATGGCAACTTCGGTCATTGCGATTGCGCGTTTCTTCCGTTCCCGCGCAGCAATCGGTTGCGCCAGGAACACGTCCGAAATCATGCTGCCAACCATACGCACCGAAACCAATGCCCCGGCTATGAACATCGGAAGCTCTAACGAGACCGCCAGAAACGGCAAGACGACGGACGGGCTGCCCAATGTCCAGGCCACCTGAGACAAAATGCTTTGCCCGGCCAGGACCGGGACATTCCTTTTTGACGTGTCCTGCGCGATTTCCGTCACTCGCTTGCGTGTGTTTTTCCATTCTCTGCACAGCGTGTTCGCCGCACAGGGTCATATAATCCAGTCTTTTCAGCTTACTCGGTTAACCGCGACCGGCCAAGAACCCTATGTGCGCAATGCAAAAAACCCGGCCAGAGGCCGGGTTTTGCAAGCACGTATCGCGACAAGGGTCAGAGTTGCGCCATGACCTCATCTGTCGCTTCGAAATTCGTGGTCACGCGCTGAACGTCATCGTCGTCTTCCAGCGCATCAACCAGCTTCATCAGCTTTTGCATATCTTCCAGACCAAGTTCGGTCGTCGTGGTGGGCTTCCAAACCAGCTTGGTGGACTCGGTTTCGCCCAAGGCGGCTTCAAGCGCGTTCGACACTTCGTTCAGGTCGGTATCGGCACACCAGATGATGTGACCCTCGTCCGAACTTTCGACATCTTCGGCACCGGCCTCGATCGCCGCCTCGAAAACAGTGTCCGCATCGCCGACTGTCGCCGGGTAAACGACTTCGCCCTTGCGTTCGAACATGAACCCGACCGAGCCGGTCTCACCCAGGTTCCCGCCATTCTTCGAAAAGGTCGAGCGCACGGTCGAAGCGGTGCGGTTGCGGTTGTCGGTCATCGTCTCGACGATCACGGCGACACCGTTCGGGCCGTAACCCTCGTACCGGATTTCTTCGTAGTCGTCGCCTTCACCCGCCACCGATTTCTTGATCGCCCGGTCGATCACGTCCTTCGGGACCGAGTTCGACTTGGCCTCTTTCACCGCCAGACGCAGGCGCGGGTTCTTGTCGGGATCAGGGTCGCCCATCTTGGCGGCAACGGTGATCTCTTTCGACAGCTTGGAAAACAGTTTGGACCGCGCGGCGTCCTGACGTCCCTTGCGGTGCTGGATATTGGCCCATTTGGAGTGGCCTGCCATGGTGCGTCCTCGTCATCATGTTTGCGTATTCGGCGCTCATATAGACGTTTGCGGGGCCAAGGATCAAGAGAGCGGCTTGCGACAGTCAATCTGGCCGGTATGGTGACCGCATGACGACAGACCAGATTATTCTTTTTTCCCTTTTCGCGATTGTCTTTGGAATGCTGCTTTGGGGGAAATTCCGATACGACCTCGTGGCCTTCACCGCACTTTTGATCGGCGTTGTACTTGGCGTGGTCCCCGTTGACGATGCATTTGCCGGGTTCGGTCACCCGGCGACGATCATTGTTGCGCTGGTGTTGGTTGTCTCAGCCGGGCTGGTCCGGTCGGGGGCCGTCTTTTTGATCACCCGCACACTGGTCGACGCGTCACGTGGGCTGGGCGCGCATATCGCGCTGATGGGCGGGATCGGCGCGGTTCTTTCGGCCTTCATGAACAACGTGGCAGCGTTGGCACTGTTGATGCCGGTCGACATCCAAACCGCGCGCAAAGCCGGACGAGCCGTCGGTTTGACGCTGATGCCGCTCAGCTTTGCGACAATCCTTGGGGGGATGGCCACGTTGATCGGCACGCCACCCAACATCATCATCGCCTCGATCCGGGCCGAAACTTTGGGCGAACCGTTCAGCATGTTCGATTTTGCGCCTGTCGGTGGATTAGCAGCCATTGCGGGGCTGGCATTTGTCGCACTGATCGGGTGGCGCCTGATCCCCAATCGCGGACCGCAGGAAGAGGCCTCGGACACCCTCGCCGAATATATCGCCGAACTGACGGTGTCAGAAGAGTCTCCTCAGATCGGCAAACGCGTAAGCGAACTATATGAGGCCGCTGAAAAATCTGATGTGGCCATCATCGGCCTGATCCGGGATGGCAAGCGGCGTTATGGCCGGTCGGCCCATGCAACGTTGAAACCGGGCGACGCGCTGGTTCTTGAGGCACGGCCAGAGGCACTGGATGAGTTCCGCACGGCTTTGAACCTCGATTTCTCGGACACACGTCGTCAGGAACTGTTGACGGCCGAGGGGGACGGCCTGGAAGTGGTCGAGGTTGTCGTGCCGCTGAACGCGCGCGCTACCGGACGCACTGCGCAAGGTCTTGGGCTGGCGTGGCGTCAAAGCACCGTTCTGATGGGTATCTCTCGTCAGGGTCGCCGCATCACCGAACAAGTTCGCAAGACCGAGATCGAGGCCGGCGATATCCTTCTGCTGCTCTGCCCGCGCGACCGCAGCGCCGACGTGACCGAGTGGCTTGGCTGCTTGCCTTTGGCCGAGCGCGGGCTGAACGTTACAGCCAATGACAAGGCATGGCTGGCGATTGGTCTGTTCGCCGCCGCAGTGCTGGCAGCCAGTGTCGGGCTGATTTACCTGCCCATCGCATTGGGTCTGGTCGTTGTGGGCTATGTACTGACCAAGATCATGCCAATCTCTGAAATTTACACCCACATTGAATGGCCCGTCGTGGTGCTGCTGGGGTCGATGATCCCATTGGGCAGCGCACTTGAGACGTCGGGCGGCACGGAATTGATTGCAAATGCGTTGATTCAATTGACAGATGGCTTGCCTGCATGGGCCATCCTGACCGTGCTGATGGTGGTCACCATGACCCTGTCTGACGTGCTGAACAACACCGCGACAGCCATTGTCGCGGCCCCGGTTGGCATACAGATGGCTCGAACGCTTGAGGTGTCACCGGACCCGTTCCTGATGACGGTAGCCGTTGCCGCCTCGGCCGCGTTCTTGACGCCCATCGGGCACAAGAACAACACGCTGGTCCTGGGCCCCGGAGGGTATCATTTTGGCGATTACTGGCGCATGGGGCTGCCCCTGGAAATCTTGATAATTGCCGTTTCCATCCCCGCAATCCTTGTCTTCTGGCCGCTGTGACGGATAAGAGCGCCATATGAAACGCTTTCTCATCCTGCAACTGCGCCCGGAAATCGATGCATCGGACGCCGAATATGCCTCGATTCTGGACAAGACCGGCCTTTCACCGGAACAGACCCATCGCATACGGCTGGATTGCGAAGAACTGCCTTCTGATCTGGATGTCACGGACTACGCCGGGGTAATCGTCGGTGGCGGGCCAGGATGCGTCAGTGACGATCCGGCCACCAAGTCCGATACCGACGCGCGGACCGAGGCTGCCATCATGGGACTCATGCCTCAGATCATTGCGCGGGATCATCCGTTCATGGGTTGTTGCTATGGGCTTGGCATTCTTGCCGCTCATCTGGGCGGCTCAGTCAGCAAAGAGCAGTACGGCGAACCTGTCGGCCCCTCAACCTGCCGTCTGACCGACGAAGGTGCCCAAGACCCACTAACTGCGGGCCTGGCCGACAGCTTCGATGCGTTCGTCGGTCACAAAGAGGCCGTTCAGGCCCTCCCGGACGGCTGCGTGCACCTGCTGGCCTCAGACCCCTGCCCGTTTCAGATGATCCGCTGGGGACAAAACGTTTATGCCACGCAGTTCCATCCCGAGGCAGACGCGGGCGATTTTGAACAGCGCATCAACATCTACAAGAACCACGGCTATTTCCCGCCCGAAGATGCCCAGCGCCTGATCGATATCTGTCATGCCGCGGATGTCACACAACCGGCAGAAATCCTGCGCAGATTTGCCGAACGTTACGGGTGACCTAACGGCGTTATTGCCTGACCTACAACCCCTCGCATAGGCTGGCCCGAACGGCTTTGGGAGGAGTTGTTCTTGGATCTTCTAATAAATGTCGGCCTGCCGATTTCGCTGGCCATTATCATGCTGTCTTTGGGCGTTGGCCTGGAGGTTGCCGATTTCCGCCGCGTCCTGAACCGGCGCTATCCATTCGCAATCGGCGCTGTGTGTCAGGTGGTGCTTTTGCCGGTCGTGGCCTTCATCACGGTCAAACTGTTTGCGTTGCCACCCGAGATCGCAGTCGGCTTCATGATACTCAGTTTTTGCCCCGGTGGTGTCACCAGCAACATTCTATCGAAATTGGCCAAGGGGGATGTCGCTCTTTCGGTCAGCCTGACTGCTGTTATCAGCCTGCTATCCATGGTCACCGTTCCTTTTCTCGCCGCTTGGTCGGTGAACCACTTCATGGGCGATGCTGCGCCAGAGGTTTCCATCGCGGGGCTGGCGATAGCGATGTTCCTGATCACCACGCTTCCAGTGGCCCTCGGCGTAACACTTCGCAGCTTTGCAACCGACTTTGCAAAGCGGATCGAACCCACGTTATCCAAGATTGCGACAGTTCTTTTTGTGCTGATCGTGGTGGCTGCGCTGGCCGGAAATTGGCAACTGTTTGTCGACAACCTCGGCGTGATGGGGGCCGGGTTGATCTCGTTGAATATAGCGCTGTTGCTGATTGGGTTGGGCCTGGCGCGTGTAGCTAAACTTTCGTGGCAAGAAAGTAAGACGGTTTCCATCGAAACCGGAATACAAAACTCGACACTTGGGATTACACTGGCCGCATTGATCACCGCAACGGAAAGCGGGTTCAGCCCGCTGGCCCTGCCCTCGGCCGTGTATGGAATTACGATGTATGTTGTGGCCCTGCCCTTCATCCTTTGGTTCCGCAGCCGCTGAAAGGATAAGTCATGACCAACAATACTGCCGATGCCATTGTCGTCGGGGCTGGACTGGCCGGGCTGGCCGCCGCCGCCGAGCTGGGCGATCGCGGAAAGAAAGTGATCGTGGTCGATCAGGAGCCCGAGCATTTTTTGGGAGGTCAGGCCTTTTGGAGCCTGGGTGGCCTGTTCATGGTCGACACACCTGAACAGCGGCGCATGGGTATCAAGGACAGCTATGATCTGGCCTTGCGCGACTGGATGGGCAGCGCGCAGTTCGACCGGGACGAGGACGCCTGGCCCCGCAAATGGGCCGAGTCTTATGTCGAGTTTGCAGCGGGCGAGATGCGCCCATGGCTGCACGACATGGGTCTGCGCTGGTTCCCTATTGTCGGCTGGGCGGAACGGGGTGGGTCCTATGCGGATGGTCACGGCAACTCGGTCCCTCGGTTCCACATAACATGGGGCACCGGACCTGGCGTCTTGGAACACTTCATCCGTCGCGTGCGCGAGCATGTCAAAAATGGGCTGATCGAATTGAAGTTCCGCCACCAAGTCAGCCACATCATCATGCAAAACGGCGCGGCCAAAGGCGTCTCGGGCGAAGTTCTGGCCGATGACACCGCCGCCCACGGCGCAAAGACCAACCGCGATGAGGTTGGCGAGTTCGAACTCTACGCCCCAGCGGTCCTCGTCACATCAGGCGGGATCGGCGGCAACTTTGAGATGGTGCGCAAGAATTGGCCGCGTGACCGTTTGGGCGAGCCGCCAAAGAACATGGTTGCGGGCGTTCCCTTCCACGTCGATGGCCGCATGATTGGCATCAGCGAAAAGGCCGGTGGGCATGTAATCAACAGCGACCGGATGTGGCACTACACCGAAGGCGTGCGGAACTGGGACCCGATTTGGCCTTCGCATGGTATCCGTATCCTGCCCGGGCCAAGCTCGATGTGGTTCGACGCGAAAGGCAATCGGTTGAAACCGCCCTGCCTGCCGGGGTTCGATACTTTGGGCACGTTGAAGGAAATCCTGAAAACCGGTCATGAATACAGCTGGTTTGTTCTGACCCAAAAAGTGATCAAGAAGGAATTTGCCCTGTCCGGGTCCGAACAGAACCCCGATATGACCAATGGCGGCTGGAAAGAGGTGCTGTTCCAGCGCATCCTGACCGGCTCAAAGGCCACTGCGCCGGTTGAAGCGTTCAAAGAACATGGCGAGGACTTCGTTGTTGCCAACACGCTGACCGAGCTTGTGAATGGTATGAACCACTTGGGCGGAGGTTTGATCGACGAGGCGCATCTGCGCGCGCAGATTGAGGCGCGGGATTCCCAGATCGACAACCCGTTTACCAAAGACGCGCAAATGGCAGCGATTCTGGCGGCGCGCAACTATCGCGGGGATCGATTGATCCGCACGGCAAAGCCGCACAAATTTCTGGAATCGGCCAACGGCCCACTGATCGCGGTAAAGCTGCACGTGCTGACGCGCAAGACGCTTGGCGGGTTGCAGACCAATCTGGACAGCCAGATGATCGGTGCAGACGGTCAGGTTGTTCCCGGTCTATTCGCCGCGGGCGAGGTCGCCGGCTTTGGCGGGGGTGGCTACCACGGATACAACGCCCTTGAAGGGTCCTTTTTGGGCGGCTGCATCTTCTCGGGGCGTAACGCTGGGCGGTCTAGGGCCGTCGCGTGACGGCCCACTAAGCCCTATCCCTCGCGGGCAAGCTGCACGAGCGGTTGTCCGTTGCTGTTCAAGAGCACCAGAGTGTCGCCCTGGAAAACGTACGCCGATACGCCCTGCAATGCTTTGAAGAACTGCCGCTCGACCTCATCCAATGGCGGCGGACAGGCCATCAGAGTAGCGGCCATGTTATCCGGGAACTCGATATTGGTTCCGGTGATTTTGGCCTGCCCGGAAAACCGATTGCACCCTCCGGTTCCGGAGAACGCCCCGTCCTGCGCGAAGGACAGTGCAGGGCGGCGTTCCGTCTCAATAGGCGCGCCGTTCAGGCCCATGGCCGTCCAATTGGTGTTTTCCAAAGTGGCGGCTCCGGGCGGTTGCACTTTGACCAAAATCAGATCCGTGGTGTTCCCCGCCCCGTTCGTCAGAACCGGATAGGCGGTGTCCGTCGTGTAAAGCAGCGTGTCGCCCTGAAAGATTGATCCGCGAACCACATAGCGCATCCCTTCCTGGATCAGCGCGTCATCATAGCTCAACTCAAACTGCGCAGGTACGCCGGTCAGCGCATAGCGTTTGGCCGACAAGGTGACCGATGGGACATCAGCGCGCGAGACGTCCTGCAACTGGACAAAAAGGGTCGCATCAGGCGGCACCGCGATACGTTCGCGATAGGTGGCCGTGCCTTCGATTGTACCTGCCAAGGCGGCGCCACCAAGTGTGGCGGCCATCGCCGCGGCCGCAAAAGCAGTGTATCCGGTCTTGAGCATCGCTGTGCTCCTTCCTTGCAAATTCATTTATTCAAAACATTGTGTGTAGCTTTGAATTTACAAGGACTTCTACAGAAAGCCAGCGGTTACGCGCCGGTTCTAAAGAGGCCAGATGAACGGTATCAGCAACGACGCCAGCAATCCAACCGTCAGATTCAAGGGCACGCCAACCCGCAGGAAATCAGTGAAACGGTAACCGCCAGGGCCGTACACCATCATGTTGGTCTGATACCCGATCGGCGTCGCGAATGAGGCCGAGGCTGCGACCATGACTGCGACGATCAACGGGCGCGGGTCAATCCCAACGGCTTGCGCCAGGCCGATGGCAATCGGCGTGACGACAACGGCCACCGCGTTGTTCGACACCAGTTCTGTCAGTACCGAAGTCAGCAGATAGACGGCCCAGATGATCAGGAACGGGGGCAGCATGCCCAAACTGGGGGCAATGGCCTCGACGATCAGGGAAACTGCCCCGGATTTGTCCAAGGCTGCACCTATGGCAAGCATGGAAAAGATCAGGGCCAACAGGCGGCCTTCAACAAAGGAAAACGCCTCATCCGCGTCAATGCAGCGGGTCATCAACACGACGGCCACTGCCAACACCGACAACAACAGGATCGGCGCAACGCCCAGCGCGGCCAGCACGACGATCCCGATCAGCGCACCGATTGCAATCGGCGCGTGGCTGCGACGGAACGCGCGGGCCGAAGGCTGGGTGACATCGACCATATCCATATCGGCGGCCAGTCTTTGAATATCCGCCGGAGAGCCTTCCAACAGCAGCGTGTCCCCGACGCGAACGACCAATTCGTCCAACTGCCGACCGATATTCTGGTTCCGCCGATGCACCGCCAGCACATAGACACCGTAACGCCGCCTCAGTCTCATCGCGCCCAACGTGCGGCCGACCATTCGGCACCCCGGAGTGATCAGGACCTCAACCGTCTTGGTCTCAACCGCCGAAACCTGGTCGACACGCTTGAGCTCTTTGTTCGTCTGCAAGCTCAGCAGTTCGGTCATCTCGGTTCGCAGCACGACACGGTCGCCAACCTTCAGCGAGACGCCCTTGAGGTTGCGCCGCAATGACTCATCGCCCCGAACCACATCGATCAGGCGAACACCGGGGCGCTTAAACAGTTGAACTCCGGTGACTTCGCGCCCGATCAAATTGCTGTCGGGCGGTATTACGGCCTCGGTAAAAAACTTCATCTTGGACCGGTCGCTGAGCATCGACGCCATACTGTCTCGCTCTGGTAGCAGACGCGGTGAGATAAAACGCAGGTAGAACATGCCGTATATCACCAAGGCGATGCCCAGGGGCGTAACCTCAAAGATCGTAAACGGCGTCATCCCCTGCGCACGGGCCACACCATCGACCAGAAGGTTGGTCGAGGTTCCGATCAGGGTCAGCGTACCGCCCATAATGGCCGCATAGCTCAGCGGGATCAGCAGCTTCGAGGCTGGCACATTCAGGGTGCGCGCGATCTGGACAAAGACCGGGATCATGACGACCACCACAGGCGTGTTTGAAACCACTGCTGAGGCAATAACGACGAAGGCCATCAGCGTCGCTATGGCGGCCTTGGGGTTCACCTGTGCCTGTTTCTGCGCGGTTGATGTGAAAGCGTCCAGCGCGCCCGTACGCACCAATGCCCCCATGATGATGAACATCGCCGCAATAGTCCAAGGGGCCGGATTGGATAGGACCGCCAACGCGCTTTGGTAGGGAAGGATGCCGGTCACCAGCATCACCGCGACCCCGCCAATTGCGACGACTTCGGTCGGATAGACCTCGCGCAGGAACATGATGAACATGCCCGCAACGACCAACAGCGCCAGTATCGCGCTTCCCATTTCTGTCAGTTGAAGGAATTGCATTCTTGGTATTCAGTCCGAACCCTGGCCTGGCTTACGCGCCCGTCAGGCAGTTTCACGCATTGCGCGCGGCAGAGCAAGCCTGACGTGGATTATTGCGGCCCGGCCTGCTGCAACCGTCCGCCAATGCGTACCATTTGAACAGATTTCGCCTGTCCATCGCGGTCATCGGTTTCAACGAACACGCCGCTCAGCGTGGCCTCACCATTGGCAGGGGTAAACCGAGCCTTGGGCATTCCGGTGATGAAACGGCGCATCGGCTCGACCTTGTCCATCCCTATGACCGAGTCATAGTCGCCGCACATCCCTGCATCTGACAGATACGCCGTGCCACCCGGCAGGATCTGCGCGTCCGCTGTCGGAACATGGGTATGCGTCCCAACCACAAGGCTGGCGCGCTTGTCGCAATAGTGACCCATAGCCATCTTCTCGGACGTGGCCTCGCAATGCATGTCGACGATGATCGCCTGTGCCTGCCCGCCACGTGGGTGCGATTTCAGGATCGGTTCGATAGCCGAGAACGGGTCATCAAAGGGGCGCTTCATGAAGACCTGACCCAGAACTTGCACCACCAGAACCTTGCGACCGCCCGGGGCGGTATACAGCCGGTGTCCCCTGCCCGGCGCACCTTTGGCAAAATTCACCGGGCGCACGATGCGGGGTTCTTTTTCGATGAACTGCAGCATGTCCTTCTGGTCAAACGCATGGTCGCCCAGTGTCAGGCAATCAGCCCCCGCATCCAGCAGCAGCTTGGCATGATCCCCGGTCAGGCCCATCCCGTTCGAGGCGTTCTCGCCATTGATCACGACGAAATCCAGCCGCCATTCATCGCGCAAACGCGGCAAATGCTGCTGTACAGCCGCACGTCCAGCGCGGCCCATGACATCACCCAGAAACAGTATTCTCATGTCTAACGTCCTAAGTGTGGTGTCCTCCAAGCACAAGTGGTTAAACTGCGGTCATAAACCGTGAAAACGCATTGGAAAGGAGACGTTAATGACCCGTTACATCACCCCAGTGGCCGCTCTGGCCCTCCTCGGTGCCTGCGATCAGGCCGATCAAGCTTCGGAGCAGCCTGTGGGGCTGGCCAATCCTGCTGCGACCTTCTGCATCGAGCAAGGCGGGAAGTACGAGATACAGGATGGTGAGAACGGCCAAGTCGGAATCTGCACCCTGCCGGACGGATCCAAGCAAGATGCGTGGGAGTATTTCCGCGCCGAAAACATGGGTTAGGCCTAGAAGGTCAGAACCCGACTTTCGGTAATGACCATGTCGAGGGGCTGATCGGTCGGCTCCAACGGCAGGCCTTCGGCCTCCTGCGCGTCAAAGGCAAAGCCGATGGCCAGTGTCGGGCGCTTGGCACGCAGCCTTTCCAGCGTGCGGTCATAGAATCCGCCGCCATATCCCAGCCTTCCGCCCTGCGCATCAAAAGCAACCAGCGGCACGATCAAAATCTCGGGGTCGAAATAGTCATCGACCTCGGGAACTTTGGCACCGAAGGGCCCGTCTTTCAGAGCCCCTTCGGGCGCCCAGCGCGAGAATTTCAACGGCTGCCCGGCGGCCTGGATGACGGGAACGCCGACCGCGCCATAAGCCGACGCTTCGGCCATCGCTGGTAGCGGATCAATCTCGGTCCGGATGGGCATGTAGCCCGAAAGCGATACGCCGCGATGACCAGCCAAAACTTCGGACAATCGCCCGGCGGCGCCCGGCATACGCGCATCGAAAGCAGCCTTGCGACGCGCGAACGCGGCCTTGCGCGCAGCGGCCTTGATTTCAGTCAGATCGGTCACAAAAGCACCACGCTGGCAAGCCCCAAGAAAATGAAGAAGCCCATGACATCCGTTGTGGTGGTCACAAACGTCCCCGATGCCAGTGCCGGGTCAACGCCCAGACGGTCCAGCAAGACAGGTACTACCGTACCTGCAAAGCCTGCGATGACCATATTCACGACCAAGGCCGACCCGATCACGACACCCAGCATCGGAGAGTCGAACCACATCATCCCAACAGTGCCCAACACAATGGCGAAACACAGACCGTTGAGCATGCCGACCAGCAATTCCCGCCTGATCACCCGCATGACGTTCGCGTTGGTCAGGTCGCGGGTTGCCAGGGCACGCACCGCAACTGTCAGCGACTGCGTCCCCGCATTGCCGCCCATGGACGCGACGATCGGCATCAGGATCGCCAGCGCAACCAGCTGATCAATCGCTGCTTCAAACTGTGAAATCACCAGCGAGGCGCAGATGGCCGTACACAGGTTCACCGCCAGCCACGGCAGGCGGCGTTTGCTGGTGGCCGCGACGCTGTCGGACAGCGAGCTTTCCTCACCCACACCCGCCAGGCGCAAGATGTCTTCTTCATGTTCTTCGTCCAGAACAACCATCGCGTCGTCGATGGTGATGACCCCGATCAAACGCCCATCGGCGTCGACAACAGGGGCCGAGATCAGGTGATACTGGTTGAAGGCATAGGCCACATCCTCTTCGTCCTGATCGACGGGGATGGTGTGGAATTCCTCTTCGGCGATATCGTGCAGCGACACGTCCCGCCGGGTCGCCATCAGCTTGCCCAGCGTCACCTGCGCCACAGGTTTCAACCGCGGATCTACCAGAACCACGTGATAGAACTGCTCGGGCAGATCGTCGTTGGCGCGCATGAAATCGATGGCCTGCCCCACGGTCCAGTGCTCGGGTGCCATGACAACCTCGCGCTGCATGAGACGGCCAGCCGAGTTCTCGGGATAGGACAGAGCCTGTTCCGCCGCGATCCGCTCGGAATCTTCCAGAACATCAAGGATTGCCTCTTGCTGCGGCTCTTCAAGGTCCTCCAACAGGTCGACAACATCGTCGCTTTCCATGTCTCGAACAGCATCGGCAAGAACGTCAGGGCGCAGGACACTGATGACCTCTTCCCGCACGGCCTCATCCAGTTCCGAAAGGATGTCGCCGTCGAATTCCTTGTCATACAACCGGATCAGGCGTCCGCGGTCATAGGGGTTGATCTGTTCAAGAAGGTCGGCGATGTCCGCAGGGTGCAGCGGCTCCATCAGTTCGATCAGCTTCTCGCGATCGTCCACATCCACCGCATAGAGGATCGCAGCCACAGTCCTGCGGTCCAGCGCATAGACGTCGTCTTCATGGCCAGCGTCGGTTACGGGTTCATCATAGCCTGTCGTCATGTCTGCCCCCGTTGGTTCGTGCATTGACCCCTAATTAGAAGAAGCAGCTACCGGAAAACAATGACAATGCGGCGATTTACCGGCAAGTTTCGCCGCCTTATGCTGTTTCCCAGTCCCATACAGGCGGAGAACATTGGAAATGGCGCAAAAAACGCTTCTGAAAGGGCGCGTCCTGAGTTTCAACGGATCACCTTTTGAAGGTGAACCGACCGAGGCCGTGACCATAAGCGAAGCGGTATTGATCGAGGGGGGCCGGATCGTTTCGGTCGCGGATGCAGACAGCCTGATCTCGGCACACCCTGATGCCGACATTTTGGACCATGGTCAGCACATCATCATGGCCGGGTTCGTAGATTCGCATGTGCACTACCCCCAGACCGCCATGATCGCCAGCTGGGGCAAGCGCCTGATCGACTGGCTGAACACCTATACCTTCCCCGAAGAAATGAAGTTCGGGAACCCCGCCTATGCCGCCGAGATCGCCAACCGCTATCTGGACCTGACTGCAGCGCACGGGACCACGACGATGTGCAGTTTCTGTACGATCCATCCCGAAAGCGTCGATGCCTTCTTTACCGCAGCGCAACAACGCGGGCAGCGCGTGGTGGCTGGCAAAACCTGTATGGATCGCAATGCACCTGACGGGCTCCGCGACACGCCGCAGACAGCCTATGACCAGTCGCAAGCATTGCTGGAGAAATGGCACGGCGTGGATCGGATTTCTTACGCCATCACGCCACGGTTTTCGCCAACTTCGACGCCAGAACAACTGGAGGCAATGGGTGCGCTTTGGGCCGAACACCCGCATTGCCTGATGCAAACGCACCTGAGCGAGCAGACGGATGAAATCGCCTGGGTCCGTGAGCTGTTCCCGGACGCGCGTGATTATCTGGACACCTATGAAAAGTTCGGCTTGCTGGGGTCACACGGCGTTTACGGCCATGTCATCCATCTGGAGTCGCGAGAACGCGATCGGCTGCGCGAGGTTGATGCCGCGCTTATACACTGCCCGACCTCGAACACCTTCATAGGATCAGGCCTGTTCGACATGGACGGTCTGATGCGCGACGGGCACCGGGTTGGTCTGGCGACGGATACCGGCGGCGGGTCGAGCTTTTCGATGCTGCACACCATGGCCTCGGCTTATGAAATCGGGCAGCTGCGTGGTGCGCCCCTGCACGCGGCGCAGCTGTTGTGGCTGGGCACCGTCGGTTCGGCGCGCTCTTTGCGGGTGGACGACTGCATCGGCAATGTGGCACCGGGGATGGAGGCTGATCTGGTCGTGTTGGACCTTGCCTCAACCCCCGCTATCGCTCAACGAGAAGCCTGCGCAGATGACCTGTGGGAGGCGATCTTTCCGACTATCATGATGGGGGATGATCGGGCGATAGCAGAGGTGTGGATCGGTGGCCGGAAGGTCAGCACATAAATCAAATGCGCCTGCGGCGCATGCCTCCGGCGGAGGTATTTTTGGCCAGATGAAGAGTGGATCCTGCTAAACCGCCAATGCACGCGCCAGACGGTTGTGCGTTTCTATGACACGCGGCAGGTCGATCGTTGTAAATTCTCCGGCCCGTACGATCTGACGGCCTTCCACAAACAGGTGCTTCACCTTCATCGGTCCGGCCAGCAGCAAGGCGGCCGGATCCCAGCTGCCTGCGCTTTCGATGCTGCGCGTATCCCAAATGGCGATATCGGCGCGTTTACCTGGCGCTAGGCGTCCGCAATCGGGTCGGTTCAGAACATCGGCACCGCCGCGTGTGGCGATCTCCAACGCCTCGCGCGAGGACATGGCGTCGGCCCCGTTGCTGACCCGTTGCAACAGCATGGCTTGACGCGCTTCGAGCATGAGACTGCCGTTGTCGTTGCTGGCCGAACCGTCAGCACCGAGGCCCACCGGAACACCCCTGTCACGCATGGAACGCACCGGCGCGATGCCGGACCCCAAGCGGCAATTGGAACAGGGACAATGGGCGACACCGGTTTGGGTTCTGGCGAACAGGTCGATTTCGGCCCCGTCCAGCTTGACGCAATGGGCATGCCATACGTCAGACCCGGTCCAGCCCAGATCCTCGGCATATTGGCCGGGTCGACATCCGAACTTGGCTTGCGAATAAGCAATATCCTCATCGTTTTCAGCCAGATGGGTGTGCAGCATCACGCCCTTGTCCCGCGCAAGTAGAGCCGTGTCGCGCATCAGATCGCGGCTGACCGAAAACGGCGAACAAGGCGCCAGCCCAACACGGCACATCGACCCTTCGGATGGGTCGTGAAACGCGTCAACCACGCGGATCATGTCGTCGAGGATTTCGGGTTCGACCTCGACCAGAGCATCCGGTGGCAACCCTCCGTCGCTTTCGCCAATGCTCATTGCGCCACGGGTCGGGTGGAACCGCAGGCCAATTTCCGCGGCAGCGGCGATGGTGTCGTCCAGCCGCGCGCCATTGGGATACAAGTATAGGTGGTCGGAACTGAGAGTGCATCCCGACAGGGCCAGCTCTGCCAAACCAATCTGAGCCGACACAAACATCTCTTCCGGACCAAAGCGCGACCAGATCGGATAAAGCGTCTGCAACCATCCAAACAACAGAGCATCCTGCCCGCCCGGAACGGCTCGGGTCAGGGTTTGGTACAGATGGTGATGGGTGTTCACCAACCCGGGGGTCACGACACAGCCCGAGGCATCTTGCACCTCTCCGGCAGTTTGCAAATCGTGGCCGATTTGCGCGATTTGTCCTTCGCGGATCAGAATATCCGCACCAGACAGTTCTTGGCGCGCATCATCCATCGTCAGAATGGTGTCCGCGTTTTTGATAAGGATTTCGGTCATTTCGCCCTCCTGCATCAGCCCGTTTCATGCAAGGAGTGCGTTGGCTGGCGGAAAACGGGCACAAGAACCAGCCGGACCGACCCTACCCGACCGGTCGAAACACGGCAACTGGATTTAGAAGTTGCGCAGAACCTCAAGGGCGGCTGCGTGCAGTTCGGGATTGGCCGCTGCCAAAGCGCGACCGCCATTGTGAGCCGGACCGCCCTGCCAATCGGTGACGACCCCGCCTGCGGCTTCGATCACCGCGATGGGGGCTTGGATGTCATAGGCATTCAGACCGGACTCGATGACCAGATCAACCTGCCCCGAAGCCACAAGCGCGTAGGCATAGCAGTCCATGCCGTAGCGGGTCAGTTTCGCCTGACCGGCCACTGCCTCGAACCCGGCGCGGTCTTCGGGGGTACCGACCTCGGGGAATGTTGTGAAGACGATGGCCTGATCTAACGCAGTGGTTTGGCGCGTTTTCATCCGGGCCTTGCCAGCAGGCCCAGTGACCTGTGCAATGTCGGCCGAGCCGACAAACCGTTCACCGATATAGGGCTGATCGATCACCCCCATGATCGGACCGTCGGCTGTGCTCAACGCGATCAGAACGCCCCAGGTCGGAGTCCCACTGATAAAGCCGCGTGTCCCGTCAATCGGGTCGAGAACCCAAGTGCGACCGCTGGAGCCTTCGACATGGCCGAATTCTTCACCAAAGATACCGTCTTCGGGGCGATAGCGCGCCAGAACCTCGCGCATTGCCTTTTCGCCGTCGCGATCGGCAACCGTCACGGGATCAAACCCGTCGTCCAGTTTGTTAGATGTCTGAAGATCGGTTTGTCGGAAAAACGGAAGAATGGCCTCGCGCGCGGCGTCGGCCATTTCTTCGGCTACTTCCAGATCGGTCAAAGAGGTCATTTGCATGCGATAGCCGTGAGGCGCGCGCAGTGCAGAGTCAACCCGCTAAATCAAGCGACGTCGCTGAGAACCCGCGCAAGTTCAAACAGACGGCGGCGCTGGTTTTCGGGAATCGCATAGTAGGACCGCACGAGGTCCAGCGCTTCTTTGTCCCCCATCAGATCGGCAGGAACCGACTTTTTGCCGCTTGTCTCTTTTTCGGCCTCTTCCAGACCTTCGAAGAAAAAGCTGACGGGAACGTCCAATGCCTCGGCGATATCCCACAGGCGCGACGCGCTGATCCGGTTGGCCCCAGTTTCATACTTTTGAATTTGTTGAAACTTTATACCAACTTGCTGCGCCAACTGCTGTTGGGTCATGCCAATCAGCCAGCGGCGATGCCGGACGCGTTTGCCCACATGGACATCGACGTGATGGGTCATTGGTATTCTCCTTTCCTACACACAACTACAGGGGGGACGCGCATGATTTTTCAACGCAACATTAGCGAGTCGCACTTAACCACTCCCTAATTTGGAACATACCCCCGAAACAGCACCATAGCGCAATATTGCGTCATTTGGGTATTTTTTCAAGAAGGTTGAATCAGTTCGCGCTGACAAATGTTTAGGGTTGTGTTGTTTTCGCGCGGCGTTCCTTCATCACCCGGCGTCGGTCGCACCCCATTCCGGGTAAACGATTGACAATCTGTCACCGAAGCGAATCTATGCCCGCAAAAGAACGGAGCGCGATCATGCAGGCATTCACGATTCCATCCCAAGGAGCCGCTGCCCAACTGGCTGAGATTGATCTTCCCGAACCCCGTGCGGGGCAGGTTCGCGTGTCGATCAAAGCCTGCGGCCTGAA
The DNA here is from genome assembly GCF_013035315.1 of Ruegeria arenilitoris. Lineage (GTDB taxonomy): Bacteria > Pseudomonadota > Alphaproteobacteria > Rhodobacterales > Rhodobacteraceae > Ruegeria > Ruegeria arenilitoris_D. The sequence goes on from NZ_WQHP01000004.1 coordinate 207,307, forward strand.
TTTCGCCGATCTGTTGATGCAGAAAGGCACGTATCAGGACACGCCGGCCGCTCCGTTTACTCTTGGCCTAGAAGTTGCCGGAGTTGTCGACAAACTGGGGGACGGCGTCACGGAACTGCGTGTCGGCGATCGAGTGGCAATATACTCCGGTCAGGGTGGGCTGGCCGAGTTTGGTGTCTTTGACGCCGACCGGGCAATCCTCCTGCCCGATGCGATCAGCTTTGAAGACGCTGCCGCCGTTCAGATCGCTTATGGCACCAGTCATATCGCGCTGGATCATCGCGCGCATCTGCAGCCGGGTGAAACCCTGCTGGTCACCGGAGCGGCGGGTGGTGTCGGCTTGACCGCTGTTGAGATCGGTAAACTCATGGGCGCAACGGTGATCGCCCATGCACGCGGCCCTGAAAAGCTGGAAGTCGCGCGCGCTGCCGGCGCGGATCACCTGATCGACGCCTCAGAAGACCTGCGCGCACGCGTCAAAGAACTGGGCGGCGCGGATGTCGTCTATGATGCGATTGGCGGCGATGTATTCAAAGCAGCCTTCCGTGCCACAAACCCCGAAGGCCGCCTGTTGCCCATCGGGTTTGCAGGCGGGGATGTGCCGCAGATCCCGGCCAACCATCTGCTGGTCAAGAACCTGACCGTCATTGGTTTTTACATCGGCGGGTACCTGAAGTTCCGCCCTCAGATCGTACAGGACAGCTTTGAGACGCTATTTGGCTGGCTCGCCGAGGGACGGATCAAGCCGCATATCAGCCACGTACTGCCTTTGACCGAGGCCGAGAAAGGCATGCAGTTGCTGCGCGACCGAATTGCCACCGGCAAAGTGGTAGTCACGCCCTGGGCAGCCGTTACCCCACAACCGCCTTGAGAGGCGCGCTGCCCACCATCCGAAAATTCTGACGCACCAGATCGGCCAGCGCCTCGACCACTGCTCCACGACCGGCTTCTCCCCCGTAGAGGTTGATCACGTGCGCGGGCAGTTCGGGCAAAGCTCCAGCCGCATCGATCTGCTCAAGATGCGCCGCCTCGGTCCCATCCAACATTGCGTGAACGGCAAGATCAGCGCTGACGGTGGCTTCGATGGTGCGGTCGTTCTCGGTTTCGACCGACAGTTCCCACGGGATGCCCGCTGCGTCGAGCGCCGAAATCATCTGAGGCCGGAAAACGCACCGACGGCCGACCGCCAGAGGAATAGGGCGCTTGCGCCACGCAGACCCACCCGGAGCCCCAATCCACCGCAGCGGCAACTCGGCCACTGTTTCAGACCCGTCCACTGCTGAGGCTTCGGTCGTCAGGATCAGATCGCATTCGCCACGACTGAACATCTCTTTCAGCTGTAGCGAATAGGACGAAACCAATTGCACCCGAACGCGCGGGAATTCTGCGTTGAACCGCTGCAATACGCGTGGGATTGCCGGGTACACAATGTCATGCGGGACGCCCAACACCACCTCGCCCTCATAGGCTTGGTCGGTCAGCTTGGAAATCACCTCGTCATTCAGCGCGATCATGCGGCGGGCATAGGCCAGCAACTGTTCGCCAGATGCGGTCAGCGCGATGGTCCGCCCGCTGCGGTCCAACAGCTCAAGCCCCAGCAGCTCTTCGAGGCGCTTTAATTGCATCGACACCGCAGATTGCGTCAGGTGCAAAAATCCGGCGGCCCGCGTCACGCCCCCTTGATCCGCAACTGCGATGAAAGAACGGAGCGTTGTGATGTCGAGGTTTCGCATGTTCACGGATCCTTATGCATCAGTTCAAAAATATTCATTTTCCAAATGTGTCATACTGCGCCATATAAATCAAGGAAGTTGATGATAGATCAACAAACCATCGCAAATCAGAGAAAGGACAATAAATATGACCCAAATTGCACTCAAACACGCCTGCCCCCCCAATCGGCGGTTTTCGTTGCCTATGATTCGCGATGCCTTGTCCCTGCACCGTCAGCGCAAAACACTTGCACGACTGGACGCACGCGCCCTGGAGGACATCGGAGTCACCCGTGAACAAGCTCAGGCCGAAGCCGCCCGATACGTGTGGGATGCGCCGGAATTCTGGCAAAAGTAACTCTGGCATACATCTTTTCTCAGAGAATGGCGGCGCGATCCATCGAGCCGCCATTTTTGTTGCGTCTTTTAGCCAGTTTCCGGCGTTAAACCCTTGAAACGCGGCCCGCACTTGCCGATATTTGCGGGGAATGTGGCTCGTATCGAGACCACGACAAGAACTATGCGAAGGGAGACCCTTAATGGCACAATTTGACACGATCCGGACGGCGACCGGTGCGCGCGCTGCCCAGATTGACGAGGGCCTACGCGCCCACATGAACAAAGTCTACGGCACGATGTCCGTGGGCATGCTGATCACGTTTGCAGCGGCCTGGGCGATCTCGGGCCTGGCAACGACCACCGATCCTTCGGCCGCAGCGGCCCAGATCAGCGAAAGCAAATACCTGACGTCGTTTGGCTACACGCTGTTCGCATCGCCTTTGAAATGGGTGATCATGTTCGCGCCACTGGCCTTTGTGTTTGGCTTCAGCGCCGGCATCAATCGCCTGTCCGCAGCTGGCGCACAGACCGTGTTCTACCTGTTCGCAGCCGTAATGGGTGTTTCGATCAGCTGGATCTTCCTGGTCTTCACCGGCCAGTCGATCATTCAGGTCTTCTTGATCACAGCGATCGCCTTTGCGGGCCTCTCGTTGTACGGATACACGACCAAAAAGGACTTGTCCGCAATGGGCACGTTCCTGATCATGGGTGTGATCGGCCTGATCGTAGCTTCGATCGTCAACATCTTCCTGGCATCTTCGGCCGTGGCGTTTGCGATTTCGGTTATCGGTGTTCTGATCTTTGCCGGTCTGACCGCATATGACACTCAGAACATCAAAACCACCTACCTGCAGATGGCACATTCCGGCGATCAGGAATGGCTGGGTAAAGCCGCCATCATGGGCGCGCTGAGCCTGTACCTGGACTTCATCAATATGTTCATGTTCCTGCTGCAGCTGTTCGGCAACCGCGAATAAGCGGAAGCAAATTTTGAAACAGAAGGCGGGCCACTACGGTCCGCCTTTTTTAATGCCCGCTCGCCGGCAGCGTTCGCTCAGTAATCCACTTGACGCGCACAAACCCCATTGCATCGCAAAGAAAAAGGCCCCTACCCTGTGGGCAGAGGCCTTACGTGAAATACCTGATCAGTGGATCAGCTGCAGTTCAGAGCCACTGCAAAGCCAGAACTACGCGAGGACGAGCCCTTGCGATAAACCTGTCCCGCAGGAAGGCATCCGGTGAACTGTTCGGCGTTCTGACCGAACGCAGCACCGATCCCATTGTCGACACGAGTGCTGTTGTTCTCGGTCCGCAACACACCGAAAAGCGTGCCGTTCACGTTAACGGTGCTCAGGTACATGTTCATGTCCGAACCGGTGAGGACAACCGAGTTGGCATCGCTACGACCACCATTGTCGATAGCAACCCGGGCGACCTTCTCGGGCTCGGTCTGATCTGTAGAGACTGCCACAGCCGGCAGCACAGCAAGTTCCGCCGGTACATTTGTGGCAGTAGGAAGGAACGCGACCGCGCCCGGAACATCCGAGAAGGTTCGCGGTTCACCATCGATTCCAGTGAAACCAACACCCGAACGGTTTAGCGGGTCTTCACAAGCCGCCAGAGCGAATACGGCAATTGTGGATAACAAGATTTTTTTCATGGCGACCAACATTTTGGGACGATTTGCTGAAGCGTATTGCCAAGGCGTTCCAAAAAGCAACCCAGCGCCAGACCGAATAATCCCTACGCTGATGCGTCGCTGCAACGGACCAGTTCGGCAAACACCGACATCCACGCAAAGAAAAAGGGCTCCGCGCTTGCGGAACCCTTTTCTATTCTGTCCAAGCTGGACGGCAGATTACTTGATCTTGCCTTCCTTGTACTCGACATGCTTCCGAACAACCGGGTCGTATTTACGAACGGTCATTTTCTCGGTCATGGTGCGCGCGTTTTTCTTGGTCACGTAGAAGTGGCCCGTGCCCGCGGTCGAGTTCAGACGGATCTTGATTGTCGTCGGCTTCGCCATGGTTATCTCCTGCGTCCGAAAAGGCAGGGGCCTTTCGGTTGAATTCCTATGAGCGTGCGCTTTTACGCCTTGCACCGCTCGTGTCAAGGGCAATTGGGCACATGAGCGGCGATATCGGGTAAGCGTCAGGTCGAAAGCGTCGGAGCCCCCATATACGCGTGAATTTGGTCGCGTTCAGCGTCGGATAAGCCCAGCGCAGTCGCCAGTTGTCCCAGGTAGGACGCCTCGCGCGCGTTATCCAGACGAATCGCCGCCAGTGACGTGGCATAGACCTGCGTCTTGAGCGGCGCAGCAGAGTCAGCCGCCAGCCCAATCACATCGATCGGGGCGTTCAGCTGATCCTGAACAAAAGCGCGTTCTTCGTCACTGATATCGTCGCCCAGCTCACCCAGAATGGTTTCCTTTTCGTGCTCGTCCAATTCTCCGTCCGCTTTTGCGGCCTGGATCATCGCGCGCAGCATCAGCTTGGCCTGCTCCTCCATCGCGGCGCCTCCGGGCGTGCCTTTGAACACCGTCTCCATCATGTCCACAGTGTTCTGACTGCCGGTTTTTGCGGCCCCCTGCATGGCATTCATCAACCCGCCAAGACCAGCCGCTCCTGCCGGGTTCGCCATACCAAGCTTTCCAATCATCTCTTGCAGTCCAGCGGCACCACCGGGCATCCCGAACTGTTCCGCCATCTTGCCCAGCTGATCCATACCAAAGCCGCCCCCGGCCCCTTGCATCATGTCCTGCAGCCCGGCCATACCGCCCATTTGCTTGTACTTCTCAATGCCTTTTGCTGCAGCAAATCCGACCGCAACCGAAGCCAGTGCTTTCATGAAGCTCATAACAATCCTCCCAAATTTCAAAATGCGTGTTCGTAGTTTAGCAGATTTCGGTGAAGCAAGTTATCTGCTGAGATGGCAGATGCCCGTGACGCTAGCGTGAAAACAGGCAGCTGCGGTCTGGTTTTGAGATTTGAGCACCTAACAGGCGTAATCTCGCACAAACATGAACCTAATTTGTCAGAAATTCGAATTTGTGATAGTTAGCGCGCTATCAACAATCTCAAGAAGCCAATTTCCGGCTCATCCTTCGAGGCACAATAAACAGGCCAGCGACCGCGTCAGCAGCGTTTGCATGATTTATAGTGTTAAGGGGGCATCATGACTGAGTGGACCATTAAGGGCGAAGAATTGGCCAATTGTAACTGCAACTTCGGTTGCCCCTGCCAGTTCAGCGTTCTTCCGACCCATGGAAATTGCGAAGCTGTCGTCGTGTTCGACATCCAGAGCGGACACTACGGCGACACCGATCTGGCAGGCGTAAAGGCAGCGGGAGTTTACTACTGGCCAGGCCCTATTCACGAAGGCAACGGTCAGATGCAGCTGGTCATTGATGAAAGCGCCAGCGCGGATCAGCGCGCGGCACTGCAGGCCATTATGACCGGTGAAGACACCGATGAAATGGCGACGATGTGGTACGTCTACAGCGCGATGGCCCCGACCAAACACGAAACCCTCTACGTTCCGATCGAGTTGAACTGGGACCGTGACGAACGCACAGGTTTCGCGAAGGTAAAGGGCATCTTCGATGTCGAGGTCAGCCCGATCCCGCACATCGTCTCGGGCGCGGCACACCGGGCGTCGATCCAGCTTCCGAACGGGTTCGAGTATCGCCACGCCGAGGCGGCCTCGGGAACTGCCAAAACCCATGGCGGGGAAATCAGCCTGACCTTTGATGCGACCCATGCCCATTTGGCTCATCTGAATATCTCGGGCCACGGTGTCCTGGGCGCCTGACCCGGGGCGCATCATGACCTCCCACCCCACCCCGCCCCGCTCTGGGGCGGTCGAGCGGTTGATGCGGCATGACCGGGCCATCGTTCTGGCCGGCGTTTCGCTGATCATTCTGGTTTCGGCCTGGTACACAATCGCCGGGATCGGAATGAACATGACCGCCGCCGAAATGACCCGGATGGCCGGTCCTATCGGTGAGCCCATGCAGATGGGCTCAGCCCCTCAATGGGATTTGCAATACGCCACTCTGATCTTCCTGATGTGGTGGGTCATGATGATCGCAATGATGACCCCCAGCGCCGCCCCTGCTGTTTTGCTGTACACGGCGATAAAACGGGCGGGACCAGAGCAGGCCAAGGCCGCGCGCTTTAGCTTTTTGTTTCTGGCCGGGTATCTTGTCGCCTGGGCGGTGTTCAGCCTGATTGCGACGGGGATGCAATGGGGGCTTGAAAGCATCGGGCTGTCCGACGGACCGATGATGACCATCCGGTCCAAGACCTTCGCCGGATGCATTCTGATCCTCGCCGGGGCCTACCAGCTGTCCGACCTAAAGACAGCTTGTTTGCGGCATTGCCAAAGCCCGGCTCGGTTCATCGCAGATCACCATAAGCCGGGGGCTTACGGAGCCCTCAGGACCGGCGCTCTGCATGGGGTTTACTGCCTCGGCTGTTGCTGGGCGTTGATGGCGCTGCTGTTTGTCGGCGGGATCATGAACCTCTACTGGATCGCTGGCCTCGCCATTTATGTGGCCTTGGAAAAGCTGCTGCCCAACGCGCGCTGGCTGCCTGTGGCGACCGGATTGGCGCTGATCGCGGTGGGCCTTTGGGTCGTACTGGACGCCGTGCTTCACATTTTCTGAAAAACGATTTCAGGCCGTGGGACCCGGCCAATTTCAGGGTTCTAAAACATCGATCTAAGGAGGAGTGTTATGCCCATTTTCATCACCTACGCGTCTTATTCGCAGGACGGCGTCAAAGGCATGCTAAAAAAGCCTGCAGACCGCACTGCACCGGTCCGCGCGCTGCTGAAAAAGGTCGGCGGCAAGCTGATAGCTTTTTATATGACGACCGGCGACAATGATGTGGTGGTCATCAGTGAGGTTCCCGACGGAACCGATGCCGTTGCCGTTGGAATGGCTGTTGCGGCCTCGGGTGCTGTGTCAAACATCCAGACCGTGCGCGCCTGGAAGGCGAAGGACTTTGCCGCCATCACGAAGAAAGCGGCAAAACTGGCCGGGACTTACACGCCGCCCGGGAAATGATCTGAGGTATGCGCGGAGGGCCTGTAAGCCGGATCTTGTTCCAGGGTTACCCCCTTCGATGACCATTCCTCTAGGCCGTGCATTGCTGCGCGGCTCAAGCTGCCAACCCGGTCCCTCTCGGCCAAGACGCGCTTAGCGGTGGTATCGGCGGACGCCGACCATCCCGCGCGGGGACCCTATTTGGCATTGCTCCCGGTGGGGCTTGCCGTGCCGCCACTGTTGCCAGCGGCGCGGTGGGCTCTTACCCCACCGTTTCACCCTTACCCTCGACCGAAGTCTTGGGCGGTCTGATTTCTGTGGCGCTTTCCGTCGGGTTTCCCCGCCCGGGCGTTACCCGGCACCGTTGTCTTGTGGAGTCCGGACTTTCCTCTCGGGTCTTGCGACCCCAGCGGCCATCCGGCCCTCCGCGCGAAGGTCGGGGTATGCGTTGTGCCGGGCGGCGTCAAGGGTGGAGGGGGTACAAAGGGGCCAGCCCCTTCTTGGCCTGCGGCCAATTCAACCCCGAGGTATTTTTGGCCAGATGAAGAACGGATCAGGCATCATTGGCCAAAGGAGCGAGATCGGCTGCGCACAGCGAACCTTTGCCCCAAGGCCGATAGCGAAGGCGAACAGCGCTCAGCAGGGTTTCATCATCGACATCGGCGCTGAAACCCGCGGCGCGTGCCAGTGTTCTGAACTCGTCCAAGGTGGCGGGTCGCGCCTCACCGTTGGGGCTGCGCGGCGCGGCAAGTTTTTTGCGCTCCAGACGCTGCCAATCAAAATGCGGACCGGGATCAAACTTACGGCCCGGTGCCATGTCAGAATGCCCAATCACTCCGTTTGGCCCAATTCCCCAGCGGTTCATGACCTGAGGCAATAGCTGTTCCAGCACGCCCATTTGAAGTTCTGAGAAAGGATGCGCGCCGGTGTTGTCCAGCTCGATGCCAATTGATCGGGAGTTGATGTCGGTCTGACCGCACCATTCTCCGGCCCCTGCGTGCCAGGCACGATCTTGTTCGCGCACCATCTGCCACAAGGTTCCGTCGCCACCTATCAGGTAATGCGCCGAAACCTCGTGGGCAGGGTCGCACAGTCGGTCCAGCGCATCCTGCGCAGTGTTCATTGCCGTATAGTGCAATACGATCAGGGATGGTTTTAACCCATCCCTGCGCGGCCCGAAATTGGGCGAAGGATGCCAGATCGGTGTCAGTGGATCAGTTGTTGACAGCACTACGGAAGGCACTGGGATCCCAGCCGCAGGCATAGCCGTCGCCGTCGGGGTCCAAACCGTTGCGGTCACGTTGGGGGCCACCGCTGGCCAGAAACTCGATCTGCGCCTGATCCGGTGACGGGAACTTAGCGCAGTTTCGCTGGGCCTTGGCCTCGAGGTTGAAACCGGCGCGGCTGTAAAGCTGTGTGCCAACCGGGTTCGAGGTGCTGAGCGCGTATTGCACGATGTTCGGCTGCCCGTCCGAACCGCGTTGTGGAACGGCGGTCGGGGTGACGACTTCGTAGGTCTGGCGGTTCTGCTGGATCAGGGCAGCGTCGGACTCAATCGTTCGGCGGCCTGAAACGGCGGCGAAGTCCTGTTCATCCGAGATCGCGTTGCTGCTGGCTGCGGACAGCGGCGCTTGCGTCACTGTGCTTTGACCTGAAGTGCTGGCCAAGGCGGCAGCCGTTGCGGAGGCGATATCGGCGTTGTCTCCGGTCGGCGCGGTGCCAGGTGCACCCAGTTGCTGTTCTGATACCTCAGCCGGGCCAAGCAGCGGGTTGCCGGTATAGCCCTGCCCCGCCAACGTAGCCTCACGTTGTGCCTGGTACTGCGGCGTATTGAACCCTGTACCCTGGACCGGGGCCACCGTGTTACAGGCGGCCACAAGCCCGATTGCGGGGATCAGAAGCGTAAAGCGCATTCAGCTGCTCCGTCTTAACTCGTCTTGCCTGACGACAGAGTTACCACCATTTGCCCGGTTTGGCCACAAACCCGGCGGCGCTTTCCAGCGCATAGGCCGTGTTCAGCAGATCGCCTTCGTCCCATGGGCGACCGATGAGTTGAAGACCCAGCGGAAGACCCTGTTTGTCCAGCCCTGCGGGGACCGAAACGCCAGGCAGGCCAGCCAAGTTCACTGTGACGGTGAAGACGTCGTTCAGGTACATCTGCACCGGATCGGCATCGGTCATTTCGCCCAGACCGAAAGACGCGGACGGAGTCGCCGGGGTCAGGATCGCATCGATCCCCGCGGCGAAGACATCCTCGAAGTCTTTCTTGATCAGGGTACGGACCTTGCGGGCGCGGTTGTAGTAGGCGTCGTAGAAACCAGCCGACAACACGTAGGTCCCAACCATGACGCGTCGCTGCACCTCGTGGCCAAAGCCCTCGGCGCGGGTCTTCTCGTACATCTCGGTGATGCCGTCACCCTGCGCCAGCTGCGCGCGGCGGCCATAGCGCACACCGTCATAGCGCGCGAGATTCGAGGACGCCTCGGCGGGGGCAATCACATAGTAGGCTGGCAGCGCGTATTTGGTGTGGGGCAGTGAGATATCGACAATCTCGGCACCCGCTGCTTTCAGCATCTCGGCCCCTTCGGCCCAGAGCTTTTCAATCTCAGCAGGCATACCGTCCATGCGGTATTCCTTGGGGATACCGATCTTCTTGCCTTTGATGTCACCGGTCAGCATTGCCTCGAAATTCGGAACGGCCAGTTCGGCACTTGTCGAGTCCTTGGGGTCGTGACCGCACATCGCCTCGAGCATGATTGCGGCATCGCGCACGTTCTTGGTCATCGGACCGGCCTGATCCAGCGAGGAGGCGAATGCTACGATGCCCCAGCGCGAACAACGCCCATAAGTCGGCTTGATGCCGGTGATACCGGTGAACGCGGCGGGCTGACGGATTGAGCCGCCTGTATCGGTGCCAGTTGCGGCCAGACACAGATCAGCCGCAACAGCGGAAGCCGAACCACCCGAAGAACCGCCCGGCGTCAGTTGGGCGTCATCATTGCCACGCCGCCACGGGCTGACCGCGTTGCCGTAGACCGAGGTTTCGTTGGACGAGCCCATTGCGAACTCGTCCATGTTCAGCTTGCCTAGCATGACCGCGCCCGCGTCAGCCAGTTGCTGCGACACGGTGGATTCATACTCGGGCTTGAAGCCTTCCAGAATCTTCGAGGCCGCTTGCGACGGCACGCCCTTGGTGCAGAACAGATCCTTGATGCCAATCGGCAGACCACACATCGACGGCGCGTCGCCAGCCTTGATCCGCTCGTCCGCTGCCTTGGCGCGTTCCAACGCAATCTCGGGCGTTTTGTGGACAAAAGCGTTCAGCGCGTCGGCGTCATCGATGGCCTTCAGGCAAGACTCGGTCAGCTCGACCGAGGTCACTTCACCTTTGCGCAGCGCGTCGCGGGCCTCGGCCAGGCCCAGTTTGTTCAGATCGCTCATGTCTTACTCCACAACTTTGGGAACAGCGAAGAACCCTTCGCGCGCATCGGGGGCATTGGCCAGGACCTTGTCCTGCTGGTTCCCGTCGGTGACCACATCCTCGCGACGTTTCAAGCGCATAGGCTCGACCGAGACCATCGGCTCGACGCCTTCTACGTCGACTTCGTTCAGTTGTTCGATGAACCCAAGAATGGTGTTAAACTCGGACGCCAGCGCGGGCAGCGCGTCATCCTCGACCTTGATCCGGGCCAGTTTGGCCACCTTGGCGGCATTGCTTTGGTCAATCGACATCGGATATCCTCATATGCGTTAGGGGGCATTTACCTGTCTGGTCGCCGGGTCGCAAGACCGCCGAGGCTCTGATCCACCCCTGGATCTGTCGCAAAGGTCCATAATTTCGATCCGATCATTCGTTTCTGCATACCCCTTATGCAAAAAAGTAAACCGTTTAGTTCATTTTGCATCTTGAAAAACTGAACTGAACTGTTCATTTCATACTTCACGGCACAGCCTGATATGGAGAAAACCGATGAAAACGTTCATGACTGCCTTTGTACTGGCCACCACAGTTCTTGCTGCACAAGCGCAAGCTGGCGGGTTTGGCCCGAGCATGGACACCCTGACACGCAGCCTGATGTTCCCCGATCAGGTAGAGCAACCCGTCACCAAGGACCAAATCAAACCGGGCAAGTAACTTGCCCCGCCAAACCGGGCCGGGTCCAAATGCCCCGGCCCGGCAATTGCTTGCTGCGCGCCACGCGGCAAATCGCTACGGTGGCCCCGAATAACCCGCCGACCTGCACCGCAGACCCGGCCAGCCAACGGAGCGGAAGATGAACGCGCGCAAGCAAGCTGTTCTGGACGCAATTGATGCGGCCAACTCACACGACCCCAACCAAGAAGACGGCCAACCGGTTGAGCTGCTATACGGCCAGCGCATGAGCGCAGAGTTGGACCGTTTGTTCCCCGACGCCTCTGATCCTTTGCAGATTGCAGCACGGGGCCAGCACGTAGAGCGGTGGAAACTGGCGCGCAGCGAGTATCCCGAAGGTCGCGCTGGGTATTTGGCCTGGCGCAAGGCGCAAGGGGTCCATCACGCCGAAGTCGTGATGAGGCTGATGCAGCAAAATGGCTATGGCGCCGACGATGTCGAATCCGCCGGTCGGATGCTGCGCAAACAGGGCATCAAGCGCGACGACGAAGTTCAGGCGCTTGAAGACGTGATCTGTTTCGTCTTCCTCAAATGGTATTTCGCTCCGTTCGCCGAAAAGCACTCGGCCGAGAAAATCCAAAGCATCGTCGAGAAAACCGCCCGCAAAATGTCAGCCGACGGTCGCGCGCGGGTTTTGTCCGAGTTCGACCTGCCGGACCATCTGGCCAACGCGTTTCAGGACTGAGACGCGCGGACCAGGTGCCGCCTGTAGACCTCGATCATCCAGCCCAGCATGATTGCGTTCAGGATGTGCCACATGAAATGCGTGCCCAACGGAATTTGCCCACAAATCGGCTCGTCCAGCGCGCGAAAGGTGATCGAGGCGATTAGGATCAACGCACCGATGGTCAGGCCTCGGGCAGTTTCCGGCACCCGATTACGTAACAGAAAAGCGTAGATCAGGATCAGCAGCGGAACCGGGGCATAGGCAGCTGATCCCCCCAATCCGGGCACAAACTGGAACAAAGGCACCGTGGCTGCGGCGTAAGGTATAAACAAAGCCGTCAGCAGTGCTGCGGGCACCACCCGCATCTGCCAGACGTCCCGGTTGATTGCGAAGATATAGACCAGAATGTACAACAGGATCGGCAGCACATCCGCCATGGCAGCCCAAACCTGCGCATGGGTGTGGAACAGGTAGCTGCCGACCCCAATGGCTGCCAAGATAAGCACCAACAGCATCGCCATCGGCATCCCCTGCCCGCGCACCCGCCGCCACATGACAAACGCGGCGACCAGAAACGCGGCATTTGTAACCGCGTTGATTGGCTCGGCCCAATAGGCGGGCGACAAACGCTCGCAATAGCCATCAATTTCCTGAAACCAGTCCATGAATTTTTACATAGCCGATGCTAGGGTAAAGCCAACAGTTTGTTTTAGGAGGATGAATTCATGAACATCATTTGGCTGGGACACGGCAGTTTTCGCATCGAAACCGGTGGGCAGGTTCTGCTGATTGATCCCTGGCTGACCGGGAATCCTGTCCTGCCGGAGGATCAACATGACGACGCCGTCGACGGTGCGACGCATATCCTTCTGACCCACACACATTTCGATCACGTGGTCGACGTCGTGTCACTGGCCAAACACCTGAAGATCCCTGTTGTCGGGCAGTATGACCTGATGGGGTATTGGAGCGAGGCCGAAAGCCTTGAAACCATCGGTTACAACAAGGGCGGAACCGTGAACCTGAACGGAGTCAAAGTGTCGATGGTTCCCGCCTCACACAGCTCGACCTTCTCAACGCCCGATGGGCTGCGCACCGGCGGCAGCGAAGTTGGTTTCATGATCGAATCGGATGGGCATATGCTCTATGTCTCGGGCGACACAGATATCATGGCCGATATGGATTGGATGGGCGACTACTACAAACCCGATATCGGCATTCTGTCGGCGGGCGGGCATTTCACGATGGACATGAAGGGGGCCGCATATGCGGCCAAACGGTACTTTGACTTCAAAACTGTGATTCCCTGCCACTACAAGACTTTCCCGATCCTCGAACAATCGGCGCAGGTGTTGATCGACGGGCTGCCAGGTGTCGATGTGATCGAGCCCGAGGTGATGAAACCCATCAGCGTCTAGGGTCAGCGCCGCGCGGCGAAGAACTCTTTCAACAGGTCGGCGGCCTCCTGCCCTGCGATGCCGTCGTAGACCTCTGGCACATGGTGCGCCTGCGTATGGGTGAAAACCCGCGCGCCATGCGCAACGCCACCCGATTTTGGATCGGCGGCCCCGTAATAAATGCGCCGGATGCGCGCCGCCGCCAGTGCCGCCGCGCACATGGCGCAGGGCTCCAACGTGACATAGAGGTCATGATCGGGCAGCCGCTCGGACCCTGCTGCGGCGCAGGCCGCACGCACGGCAAGGATTTCCGCATGGGCGGTCGGGTCGTTCAACTCACGCGTACGGTTACCGGCAGACGCAACGATTGCGCCGTCCGGCCCAACAATAACCGCGCCCACCGGCACTTCGCCGCGATTGGCTGCAGCCCGCGCCTCAATCAACGCCTTATTCATATGCGATCTGAACACCATGCCTCTGACTGCCTGAGAAACCCGCCTTTCGCAAGCGGTCGGGATGCGCTATGGGCTGCGGATGAACAAAACCCCTCCTCCCGGCGATCGGATCGCCAAAGTCCTTGCCCGCGCAGGCGTTGCCTCGCGCCGTGAAGCCGAACGCATGATCGAAGCCGGTCGTGTGAGTGTAAACGGCAAGGCAATCAACAGCCCTGCGCTGAACGTCACCGCCAAAGACAAGATCACCGTCGACGGCAAACCGGTTTCCGAACCGGAACCATCGCGCCTGTGGCTGTATCACAAGCCGCCGGGCCTGGTGACGACGACGCGAGACGAAAAGGGGCGCGCGACGATCTTCGACAACCTGCCCGAGGACATGCCGCGGGTCATGAGTGTCGGACGGCTCGACCTGAACTCGGAAGGTTTGCTGCTTTTGACAAACGACGGCGGCATCAAGCGCAAGCTGGAACTTCCCGCCACCGGATGGCTGCGCAAGTACCGCGTGCGCGTGAACGGCCGCCCAAAAGAAGAAGATTTCGAGCCCCTGCGCAAGGGCTTGGTGATCGAGGGCGAGCGGTTTCAACCCATGACCGTCTCACTGGACCGCCAGCAAGGCGCGAATGCATGGCTGACCATCGGCTTGCGCGAAGGCAAAAACCGCGAAATCCGCCGCGCCATGGAGGATATTGGCTTTGCCGTGAACCGTCTGCTGCGTGTCTCATACGGCCCGTTCCAGCTTGGAAGCCTTAAACCCGGCGAGGTCGAAGAAATTCGCCGCCGTGTCATGCGGGATCAGCTGGGTCTGGACGCCGAACCCGACGCCCAGGCCAAACGCCCCGCACGACCACAGCGAAAACGGCCCGGTATCGGCAAGAAACCTCGCAAGTGACGCAGGTTAGGCAACCTTCCCCCTAGCGTCATGGCCTCGCATGCCCTAAATTTCAAACAGGGAAAAGCTTGGGGGGCGCCATGTCCGGGACCGGAGTGCAGAAACTGGCCTATGTTGTGCTGTTGATGCTCATGCTTGGAGTGTGCACCGGCCTGCTGGGAGGCTTGTAAGCACATGGCCAAACGGTATGGCGGAAAATACAGCCCGCAAGGAGACTCCTCGCCCCCGGATCAACCCCCGCGCGGTCAATATGACGGCGCGCGCGTGGAACCAGCCGGTGCCCGAGCCAACCTTTTGTTTCTGCCTGCCATTCCGCTGGTGTTCCTGTCTCTGAACGACGGCGCGGTCGGTATGACCATCGGATTGATTGCGGCTGGCGTTTTGACAGCAGCCGCGTTTTTGCTGCGCGAAGGATTGCGGGCGGAATCGGAGTACAACGCCCGCCGCACGGCCAGGCGTCCTGCTTTCCCAAGAAAAATTTTTGCGAGCGTGCTGACCGGCCTTGGGATCGGGTTGGCAGCCTATCGCACTGAGTTTCTGGACGCCGCCACAGCAGCCGACGCCAGCCTGATTGCTCCGATCTTGTTCGGCTTGGTGGCCGCCGCCCTGCACTCGGTCTCGTTCGGGCTTGATCCGATGAAAGACAAGGGCATGGAAGGTATCGACACCTTTCAACAAGACCGCGTCGCCCGTGTGGTTGAGGATGCAGAAACCCATCTGACCGAGATGACCGACGCCATCAAACGCGCCGGTGACCGCCGGATCGAGGCGCGGGTCGAGCGGTTTCAGGACACGGCGAGGGACCTGTTTCGCACGGTCGAGGAAGACCCGCGTGATTTGGCGGGTGCCCGCAAATACCTGACCGTTTATCTGCAGGGTGCCCGTGATGCGACAGTCAAGTTCGCGGATGTCTATGCACGAACCCGAGACCCTCAGGCGTTGGCGGATTACACGTCCCTTTTGGATGATCTTGAACAGAATTTCGCGGCTCGTACCCGCAAGATGCTTTTGGATGACCGCAGTGATCTGACGGTTGAAATTGATGTGTTGCGCGAAAGACTGCAACGCGAAGGCGTCCGGTTGGACTGACCGGCCACAATTTGAGAGAGGATTACCCCCATGTCCGATGACATCAAGAACAAGGCGGTCGAAGCTGAAACGCTGGTCCAAGAGGTGACTGCCGTTGCGTTGCCCGAACCCGCAGCCGAAATCGTCTCGCTTGAAGAAGCTGACGAACCTGTCAGCGCTGAAATCCGCAAGCGGATGGACGAGATCGACATGGACAACACCAATTCCATCGTCGCGTTTGGGTCGTCTGCACAGGCCGAATTGCAGGAAATCAGCCAAGCTATGCTGGCGGATGTCCGCAACAAGGATGTCGGACCAGCCGGTGACAGCCTGCGAAACATTGTCACCACGATCCGGGGCTTCTCGGTCAGCGAGCTGGACGTTCGCCGCGAACGCAGCTGGTGGGAAAAGCTGATCGGCAAGGCCGCGCCGTTCGCTAAGTTCACCGCGCAGTACGAAGAAGTTCAGGGCCAAATCGATCGGATCACCGACGATCTTCTGTCGCATGAACATACGCTGCTGAAAGATATCAAGTCTTTGGATTTGCTGTATGAAAAGACGCTGGGGTTCTATGACGAGCTGGCGCTATACATCGCAGCTGGTGAGGAAAAGCTGACCGAACTGGACAGCCACGACATCCCAGAAAAAGAGGCCGAGGTTCAGGCCGCGCCGGAAGACGACCAAGTCATGAAGGCGCAGGAGTTGCGGGATCTGCGCGCAGCACGGGACGATCTGGAACGGCGCGTGCATGACCTGAAACTGACACGCCAAGTGACAATGCAATCACTGCCCTCGATCCGTCTGGTTCAGGAAAACGACAAGTCACTGGTCACCAAAATCAACTCGACGCTGGTCAACACTGTGCCCCTTTGGGAAACCCAACTGGCACAGGCCGTGACCATCCAGCGCAGCGCCGAAGCGGCCTCGGCCGTGCGCGACGCCAATGATCTGACAAATGAGCTGCTGACCTCGAACGCGGCCAACTTGCGCCAGTCGAACAAGATGATCCGCGAAGAAATGGAGCGCGGCGTGTTCGACATCGAAGCCGTCAAACAAGCCAATGCAGACTTGATCGGTACGATCAACGAAAGCCTTGCGATTGCGGACGAAGGCAAAGCCAAGCGCGCTGCAGCCGAACAGGAACTGGAGAAGATGGAGGCCGAGCTGCGTGACACATTGGCTGCCGCCAAGGCGCGCAAGGACGGGGTCGGCGACAACGCTGGAACTGCGGTCTCGAGCTAAAGGCTGGCTGGGCGTGCGTTTTCGTGGTGCTTTGAAACCTGCATTGGCGCTTTTATCGCTGTTGGCTCTGGCCAATTGCGATGAGGCGCTGACATCTTCCGTTGTCCCTGAACCGCGGCCACAGCCTCCGGCTCCGGAGCCGAACGCGTATGTCCCGCCATCCGCTGCCAGCCAAGATCTGACGCGGTTTTACGAACGGGTCGAACGTGACCTGCTGACACGCGGGCTGCTGCGCACCGACGGCGGCGGTCCGGATGCGCCCTATGACGCGGATGATCTGGCGCGCAATTTCGAAGCCATCGCCTTTTACAGCGAATATCCCGACCACGCGGTCGCTGTCGCATCGCGCCAGACCGACGGTCAACTCAGCCGCTGGACCGGACCCGTCAGGTTGCAGACCGAATTCGGCCCTTCTGTCCTGCCCGCCACGCGTACCAAGGATGTCGAAGCAGTCGAGTCCTATTCCGCTCGTCTGGCTCGGGTGACCGGACATCCGATCTCTGTGGTCAGCCGTCGGGCAAACTTCTACGTGTTCTTTGCGGGCAAGGATGACAGCGCCTATGTGGTCACCCGCCTGAAACAACTGATCCCGAATATCAGCCAGGATTCGCTGGATCTGGTGGCGAACCCGCGTTCAGATATCGATTGCTTTGTATTCGCGTTGGGCAACAGCTCGGCTCCTTATAAATACGTTCGCGCCGTGACCCTGATCCGGTCGGAGCTGTCCGATCTGTTGCGTCGCAGCTGTATCCACGAAGAGATCGCCCAAGGGCTGGGGCTGTCCAATGACAGCCCGGCCGCGCGCCCGTCGATTTTCAACGATGATGACGAATTTGCGCTGCTGACCAGCCATGACGAAAAACTACTGACAATGTTGTACGATCCGCGCCTAGAAACCGGCGTTTCAGTAGACAACGCCCGCCCCGTGGTGCGGATTATTGCACGAGAATTGATGGGCCAGCCGCTCTGAGCCCCGGAAGAGGAGAACCCAAATGGGCATTTTTGATTTTCTGACCGGAGAATTCATCGACGTCATTCACTGGGTCGACGACACCCGCGACACCATGGTGTGGCGGTTCGAACGCGAAGGCCATGCGATCAAATACGGCGCCAAGCTGACGGTGCGCGAAGGTCAGGCAGCGGTGTTTGTGCATGAGGGGCAACTGGCGGACGTGTTCACGCCGGGTCTTTATATGCTCGAAACCAACAACATGCCGATCCTGACGACGCTGCAGCATTGGGATCACGGGTTTCAGTCGCCCTTCAAATCCGAAATCTATTTCGTCAACACGACGCGGTTCAATGATCTAAAATGGGGCACTAAGAACCCGATCATGCTGCGCGATCCGGAATTTGGGCCAACCCGCATTCGGGCCTTTGGCACCTATACCGTGCGGGTCAAAGACCCCGCGAAATTCTTGATTGAGATTGTCGGCACCGACGGCGAATTCACGATGGACGAGATCAGCTTTCAGATCCGCAACATCATCGTGCAGGAATTCAGTCGCGTCATCGCAGGTTCCGGCATTCCGGTTCTGGACATGGCGGCCAACACCGCCGATCTGGGTAAGCTGATCGCAGCTGAGGTGTCTCCGGTGCTGGAAGGCTATGGCTTGGAAATGCCCGAGTTTTACATCGAGAATATCTCTCTGCCACCTGCGGTCGAGGCTGCGCTGGATAAGCGGACCTCGATGGGTTTGGCCGGAGATCTGGGCAAGTTCACCCAGTACTCTGCAGCCGAAGCCATGACAGCGGCAGCCAATAACCCCGGTCAGGGCGGTGGCATGGGGGCCGGGCTTGGCATGGGAATGGGCATGGCGATGGCCAACCAGATGGCAAACATGGCAGCGGGTCAACCCAGCGGCCCATGGGGCAGTTCCGCCCCCGCTGCCCCGCAACCAACCGCGCATGCGGCACCGCCTCCTCCGCCCCCCGTTGAGCACGTCTGGCATATCGCTGTGGACGGGCAGACCAGCGGTCCGTTCTCGAAGGCCAAGATGGGTCGCATGGCGACAGACGGAGAGATCACGCGCGACACTCACGTCTGGACGGCGGGTCAGGACGGTTGGAAAAAGGCCGGTGACGTACAGGAGTTGGCGCAACTGTTCACGATCTTGCCGCCGCCACCGCCAGGAACTTAAGCACAGCCTAGGAAGGAAATGACGTCTCTAACCGATATCCTTAACTTTCGTCGCGTCGATGACCGGCTGACTTTGTCAGGCCAACCGACCGAGGAACAGATTGCAGCGCTGGCAGGTGCTGGGATCGCGGATATCGTCAACTTGGGGCCGCATGACAACAAGGGGGCACTGGCGGACGAGCCGGGAACCGTCGCTGCAGCCGGAATGACCTATCATTACATTCCGGTGGATTTCGAGAAACCGACCGAAAACGACTACTCCGCCTTTGTCAAAACTCTGGATTCGCTCGGCGATACGCCCGTGCATGTGCACTGCATCTATAATGCCCGCGTGTCAGCCTTCATGCTGCGCAGAGCGCGGGACGGGAGTGGTGATGTGGCCGCCGCCGAGGCGCTGATGGATGGAATATGGCGTCCTGGAGGTGTTTGGGCCGCGTTTCTTGGGCACGAAGCCGATATTGATAAACCGAACCGTTATTTGGGTTATGAGTACTGATGAACGAGAATCCAGCCAACCCGTTGTCCGAACATCGTTTTCCCTGCGATCAATGCGGTGCGGATTATCGGTTTAATCCAAGCGATGGGACCCTGACCTGCGATCATTGCGGGCATTCGAAAACCGTTGGCGCAGGCCCATGGGGCGGCGCCAGCCTGAAAGAGTTGGACTTCGACGCCGCCGTAAAGAATGCCCTGCCGGATGCCGAGATCGAGGAAACGCGGGTTCTGACCTGTTCAAACTGTGCTGCGCAGGTTGAGTTCGACCCGGATACGCACGCGGCCGAGTGCCCCTTTTGCGCGACACCCGTTGTGACCGAAACTGGCGTGAGCCGGCACATAAAGCCCAAAGGGGTCTTGCCCTTCGCGTTGGATGAACGCTCGGCGCACAAAGCGATGTCGGACTGGCTGGGAAGGTTGTGGTTCGCTCCCAACGGGCTGAAGGACTACGCGCGCAAAGGCCGGAAGATGCAAGGAATTTATGTGCCCTACTGGACCTTCGACGCGGATACCAAGTCCGGTTATCGCGGCGAGCGCGGCACGGTCTACTATGAAACGCGAACGGTGATGCGAGACGGCAAGCGCGTTCAGCAGCAGGTGGCCAAGATACGTTGGTCTCCGAAATCAGGCCGGGTTGCCCGGTTTTTCGACGATGTGCTGGTGCTGGCGTCTCGGTCCTTGCCAAAAAGCTACACGGATGCATTAGAGCCGTGGGATTTGCCTGCGCTCGAGCCCTATCAGCCCGAGTATCTGGCCGGATTCCGGGCCGAGGCCTATACGGTTGGTTTGCAGGACGGTTACACCGAGGCGCGCGGGTACATGGCACGTGTGATCGAACGGGATGTGCGTTTTGACATCGGTGGCGACCGGCAGCGGATTCACGCGATCGACACGGATGTTCAGGACGTCACCTTCAAGCACATTTTGCTGCCGGTCTGGATGGCCGCCTACAAATATCGAGGCGAAACCTATCGCTTTGTTGTAAACGGCAGAACTGGCCGGGTTCAGGGCGAGCGCCCCTGGTCGGCGATCAAAATCACGATTGCGGTGGTTCTTGGCCTGCTTGTTGCTGCAGGTGTGGGCTATCTGATGGCCACCGGACAGCAGTAACCTCTTTGCCCGTTTAACTGCTTGAACATCCTGCGACCTGACGTCATCCTGCGCCTCGACTGCACGAAGGGGAGAGCAGTGTGACACCATCCGATCTGGATCGATTACTGAGCGATCGGCATTCTTGCCGGGCGTTCCGCCCCGACCCCGTACCGAAGGCCCACATCGAACACATTTTGACCAGCGCATCGCGTGCGCCAAGCTGGTGCAACGCGCAGCCGTGGGACATCGTGATCACCAGCGGCAAGGAAACAGACGCGTTCCGAACAGCGCTACAGAAAGAGGTCGCAACTGGCGCACCGAAACCAGATCTGCCCTTTCCGACTGCGTATAACGGTGTCTATCAGGCGCGACGCCGCGACTGTGGCTGGGCACTCTATGATGCCGTGGGCGTCGAACGCGGGGATCGTGCGGGCTCGGCCCGGCAAATGATGGAGAACTTTGCGCTTTTTGGCGCGCCGCATTGCGCGATCATCTCAAGTCCCGCAGATCTTGGCCCCTACGGCGCAATGGATTGCGGTGGGTTTGTCATGGCGTTCACCCTGGCCGCGCAAGCCTTGGGCGTAGCGACGATCCCTCAGGCTGCGGTAGCCAGCTATGGCCCGTTCCTGCACCGGTATTTCGACATTCCAGATGACCGTCTGATCCTGTGCGCGATTTCCTTCGGCTATTCAGACGCTGAGCATCCGGCCAACGGGTTTCGCACAGAACGCGCCGGTCTGGACGAGATCGTCAGCTGGGTCGGATAATTACGCCATCAAACGGAGAACAGATTTGCGCGCAGTTCTACAGAGGGTTTCCCGGGCCAAAGTGTCGGTCGACGGGCAACAAGTCGGGCAAACCGGGCCAGGTCTGATGATCCTGGTCTGTGCGATGCAAGGCGACGATGAGCACAAGGCCGAACAACTGGCCGCCAAAATATCGAAGCTACGTATCTTCAAAGATGATGCAGGTAAGATGAACCGGTCTGTCGTGGATGTTGGAGGCTCGGCCTTGGTCATCAGCCAGTTTACACTGGCAGCCGATACGTCGCGCGGGAACAGACCCGGATTTTCCGAGGCCGCACCCCCAGATGCGGGCCAGCACCTTTACCAAGAGTTTGCACGCCGCTTGCAGGCCCATGGCATACCCGTGGAAACCGGGCAATTCGGGGCGGATATGGCGGTCGAGCTGGTCAATGACGGGCCAGTGACAATATGGATGGAAAGCTGATGGATCAAAGGCAACAGGCAATTCGCATTTGGCAAGCCGGTGTTGACGCGGTTGACGGGCAACGGGCGACCAAAGCTGTTCTGGACGACGTCCCAACTCCGGACCAAATTCTGGCGGTCGGCAAAGCCGCAGCTGCCATGGCCCACGCGGCACTGGATCATTTCGGACCACTGCCAACTCTGGTCGTCACCAAGGATGGCCACGGTGGCGGCCTGCCCGAGGACGTTCGCGTGATCGAAGCCTCTCACCCCGTACCGGATGCGCGCAGCCTTGAGGGCGGACGAGCCCTGCGCGAAGTGATCGAAGCGATGCCTGCAGATTCTCATGTCTTGCTTCTGGTGTCGGGCGGCGCGTCCTCTTTGGCAGAGGATCTGTTACCCGGAAACACTCTGGCAGACCTGGAACAGTTGAATGGCAGGTTATTGGCCGAAGGTCTTGATATCACTGCAATGAATGCGGAACGGCGCAAACTGTCCCGGATCAAGGGCGGCGGTTTGCTGTTGCATTTCAAAGGTGCCAGAGCGACCGTTCTGGCGATCTCGGACGTCCCCGGCGATGACCTTGCCGTTATCGGTTCTGGGATCGGCGCGTTGCCGGACAGCTATGCGTTTCAAGCCTCGACCCAGATCGTGGCCTCAAACGCCCATGCGCGATCCGCAGCGGCAGAGTTGGCGCGCAGCGAAGGTTTGCCGGTTCTGGCCGACGAGGAATGTCTGCACGACGACTTTATGCGCGTTGCGTCCGATCTGGGACCACGGCTGAAGGACATGTCGCCCGGCGTAATGGTCTTTGGCGGAGAGCCCACGGTCGTTCTGCCGGAAAATCCCGGCCGGGGCGGGCGCAATCAAGCTCTGGCGTTGGCGTTGGCTAGGGAAATCGCCGGAACAGCGGATTTGACACTGGTTGTTGGCGGGACCGACGGGACCGACGGTCCAACCGATGCCGCCGGTGCGGTGGTCGACGGCGCGACATGGGGCGGCGGGGCCGAACAAGCCCTGCAAGACGCTGACAGCGGCAGTTTTCTGGATGAGGCAGACGCCTTGCTGGTGACCGGGCCGACCGGAACGAATGTGATGGACCTGATTGTCGCAATCAAACGCTGATTTGGCGGTTTTCGGACTTAAATTCAAAGCAAAGGCTTCGACACTGCAAAAATGACGCGCTCGCCCAATACGCTATGCGAAATCGAAGACTTGCCGGATGTTGGTATCGTGATGTCGGACGGCTGCCGCCTGTCGGCGCGCATCTGGCGTCCCGTTGACGCCGCCTCCAACCCCGTACCCGCCATTCTTGAATTCCTACCTTACCGCAAACGCGACGGTACGGCGGGTCGCGATGCCCTGACCCACCCGTGGTTTGCCAAACGCGGCTATGCCTGCATTCGCGTGGACATGCGAGGCAATGGCGACAGCGAAGGGCTGATGGAGGACGAGTACACTCAGCAAGAGCTTGAAGACGCCGTCGCGACCATTCAATGGCTGGCTGACCAGCCCTGGTGCACGGGCACGATCGGCATGATGGGTATCAGCTGGGGTGGGTTCAATGCCTTACAGGTCGCGGCCCTTCAACCCGCTGCGCTCAAGGCAATTATCACTCTATGCTCCACAGCGAATCGTTACGCGGACGACATCCACTACAAGGGCGGTTGTCTGTTGAACGAAAACCTGGGCTGGGGCGCGACCATGTGGTCCTATTCGTCTCGCGCGCCCGATCCTGCCCTACGAGCAAACTGGCGCGAGCTCTGGCTGGACCGGCTGGAGAACCAGCCATTTCTCCCCTCGGTATGGCTGCGCCATCAGACGCGAGACGCGTATTGGCAGCATGGATCAGTATGCGAGGATTTCAGTGCCATTCGCGCCGCAACTCTGGCGATTGGCGGTTGGGGCGACGCCTACAAAAACACCGTGCCGCTGCTGGTCGAGCAACTTGATGCGCCGGTCAAAGGGATCGTGGGGCCTTGGGTGCACAAATACCCGCATTTTGCAGTACCCGAACCCAGAATCGGCTTCCTGCAAGAGGCATTACGCTGGTGGGATCACTGGCTGAAGGGTTTGGATACCGGTGTTGAAGATGATCCCGAGTATCGGGCATATCTGATGGACGGTGTCCGCCCCCAACGTTGGTATGCGGAAAGACCTGGGCGCTGGATTGCGGAACCCGAAGGAGCGACCTCACATCTGGCGCAGCTGACACTGGCCCTGTCGGACGCAGGGCTTGGACAAACCGAGCCGCTGAACAGACGCATCCGATCGCCACTGACCTGCGGCATCGATGGCGGTGAGTATTGTGCAATCTGGCTGGGGCCTGACATGCCGGGCGATCAACGTGCCGACGACGCTCTGTCTGCCTGTTTTGACGGAGCGCCCCTGTCCGAAGATATGGATATCGTGGGTGCGCCGCGCATACGGCTGCAGCTCAGCGCCGACCGTCCACAAGCGCAGATTGCCGTGCGACTGAATCACATTCACCCGGATGGCGCATCTACTCGGATTACCTACGGTGTTCTGAACCTGACCCACCGAGACAGCCACGCGCAGCCAACGCCATTGGAGCCGGGAACCTCTTACGAGATCACACTGGACCTAGACCACATTGCCTATCGCGTTCCTAAGGGGCATCGCCTTCGGGTCGCCGTCTCAAGCGCGTATTGGCCCCTGATCTGGCCCGCGCCCGAAGCCGCCGAGTTGCATCTGACAAGTGGTGAGATCGCGATTCCGAACCGGCCGACGGCTGGCGGGGACGAGTGTTTCTTCCAGCCCCCGGACGCTGAAACACCGCGCGATGTGACGACCTTGCGGGATAGTCAAAACGCACGGCGGGTAGAAACAGACATGACCACGGGTGAAACGCGACTGATCATCGAAGACGACTTTGGCCTTGTGACCGACAACCACCACGGCCTGACCCATGGCGGCACCGCCTATGAACGCTGGACGATCCATCCGGACGACCCGCTTTCGGCCCACGGGCACTGCCACTGGACGCAGGAACTGGTTCGAGACGGGATCGAACTGCGGACTGAAACATCCTGTGAAATGTGGTCGGATCAGGACAACTTTTACCTCAAAGCGCAGGTTAACGCCTTTGAGAACGAAGAATTGGTGTTTTCCAAGCAAAAGGAGGACACCGTTCCCCGCAACCAGATGTGATGTTTCGGTTGGCAAAGGTCAGACATTTATCCTTGCTCGCCAGACCGAAATGCGCCTAGTTTTGACTCATGCGTCAATAAAAAGTCCGGCAAAGGACTGTAATCCATTCAACTGGGAGACCAATACATGAACGAACAACTCACTCACATGGCCGGTCAGGTCACAGCGGGCAAGCTTACCCGCCGCGAATTCATGGGGAAAGCGGCGGCTCTGGGTGTGTCGGCAGCGATGGCCAGCACCATGTTCGCAGACGCTGCACGCGCGGCGGGCCCCAAAAAGGGTGGCGACCTGAAGTTTGGCCTGCAGGGCGGTGAATCCACCAACTCGCTGGATCCGGCCACCTATGCTAGCTCGGTGCCGTTCCAGAACGGTAAGCAATTCGGAGACCAGTTGGTGGAGGTTGCACCCGACGGGTCGATTGAACCGCGCCTCGCCGAAGCTGTCGAAGGCAGCGCAGACGCCAAAGTCTGGACGTTCAAACTGCGTCAGGGTGTCGAGTTCCACAACGGCAAGACCATGACCAGCGAAGACGTGCTGAAGACCATGCAGCGCCACTCGAACGAAGACTCCAAGTCCGGTGCCCTGGGCATCATGAAGGGCATCGAGTCGATGAAAGCCGATGGCGACAACTTCCAGGTTACGCTGACTGAACCCAACGCCGACCTTCCCTATCTGATGGCCGATTACCACCTGATCATTCAGCCGGATGGCGGTATGGATGATCCGGGTGCGGGCATCGGCACAGGACCATACAAGGTAGAAGTGAACGAGCCCGGTGTACGTCACATGTACACAAAGTTTGAAAACCACTGGAACCCTGATTTCGGCAACTTTGACAGTGTCGAAGTGATCGTCATCAACGATGCGACTGCGCGTACCGCCGCACTGCAATCCGGTCAGGTTCATGCGATCAACCGCGTTGAACCAAAAGTCGCCGATCTGCTGGGCCGCGCGCCAAACCTGACCGTGCATTCGACCGCAGGTCGCGGACACTATGTGTTCATCATGCACTGCGACACCGCGCCGTTCGACAACAACGAACTGCGTCTGGCGCTGAAGCACGCCATCAACCGTCAGGACTTGGTCGACAAGGTTCTGCGCGGCTACGGCACTATTGGCAACGACATGCCAATCAACGCGGCCTACCCGCTCTTTGACGGCTCAATCCCGCAGCGCGAATTCAGCCTCGAAAAAGCGGCGGAGCACTACCAGAAGTCGGGCCATGACGGTTCGCCGATCATCCTGCGTGTTGCAGACGGCGCCTTTCCGGGTGCTGTGGATGCTGCTGCTCTGTTCCAGCAAAGCGCTGCTCAGGCGGGTATCCCGCTTGAAATCAAGCGCGAGCCAAATGATGGTTACTGGTCCGAGGTCTGGAACGTTCAGCCATTCTGTGCGTCCTACTGGGGCGGCCGTCCGGTGCAGGACCAGATGTACGCGACCGCGTACCTGTCGACTGCCGACTGGAACGACACCCGCTTCAAGATTCCGGAATTCGACGAAATGCTGTTCGCGGCACGCGCCGAACTGGACAACGACAAACGCAAGGACATCTACAGCAAGATGGGCATGATGGTCCGCGATCAGGGTGGTCTGATCTGCCCGATGTTCAACGACTTTGTCGAAGGTGTTACCAATCAGCTCGAAGGTTGGGAAAACGATCCCACCCAAGAGATGATGAACGGCAATATGTCCCGCAAAATGTGGTTCTCCTGATAGGGCCCACAGTTAATGCATCCTATCATCAAACTGGTTTCCCAGCGCCTGGCGCTGGGACTCCTGCTCCTCTTCGGTGCATCGGCTCTGATATTCGGCCTCACCGAAGCCCTGCCCGGCGACGCTGCGCAAGCGGTCCTGGGCCAAGCTGCAACCCCTGAAGCGCTGGCAAACCTGCGCGAAGAAATGGGCCTGAACCGCCCGGCCCTGACCCGCTATTTTGAATGGCTGGGTGGCATCCTGCAGGGCGATCTGGGTCAATCCCTTACAAACAAACTGGATATTGCGGATTCGATCGGCAACCGTCTGGGCAACACTCTGTTTCTGGCGTTCTGGGCCGCAATCGTATCGGTTCCACTTGCCATCTTCCTCGGCCTGCTGGCCGTCCGCTATCGCAATCGCTGGCCGGACAAGCTGATTTCAGCTGTGACCTTGACCACGATCTCCATCCCCGAATTCCTGATCGGTTACGTTCTGGTCTATTTCGTTGCTGTTAAGCTGGGCATGTTCTCGCCTCTGGCGATGATCAACGACAGTATGTCCTTCGGGCAAAAACTGAATTCTATCGCTCTACCGGTCATCGTGCTGACGCTGGTTGTTCTAGCACACATGATGCGCATGACTCGAGCGGCAATCCTGAACGTGATGCAGTCGGCCTATGTCGAAACGGCCGAGTTGAAAGGTCTGAGCAATTTTCAGGTCATCTACCGCCATGCTTTCCCCAACGCGGTTGCGCCTATCGTTAACGTGGTGATGCTGAACCTCGCATACCTGGTTGTCGGCGTCGTCGTGGTTGAGGTGGTGTTCGTTTATCCCGGCATGGGGCAGTACCTGGTGGACCACGTGACCAAGCGTGACGTGCCGGTGGTTCTGGCCTGCGGCGTGATCTTCGCTGCTATCTACATCGGACTGAACATGATTGCAGACATCGTTGCCATTCTGGCCAACCCAAGGCTGAGGCATCCGAAATGAAGAATATCCCAATCTCTGCAATTATCGGGCTGGCCTTCACAGCCCTGTACTTCATCATCGCCATTTTCGCCCCTCTGCTGGCCCCCTATGGCATGGCCGAGGTCGTCGGCGACGTGTGGGAGCCGTCCAGTTCGCAATTCTGGCTGGGCACCGACAACATTGGCCGCGATCTTCTCAGCCGTATGATCTATGGCGGGCGCACGACGATCTTTATTGCCACCGCTGCGACCATCCTCAGCTTTGTAACAGGTTCGATCCTTGGCTTTCTGGCCGCTGTTCTGGGCGGCTGGGCCGATCAGGTCATGTCACGTGCCGTGGATCTGATCATGTCGATCCCGACACTGATCTTTGCGCTTGTGGTTCTGGCAATGGTGCCAGTAACCGTTCCCGTCTTGATCATCGTCATGGGTTTGCTGGACTCAACCCGCGTTTACCGACTGGCCCGTGCCGTGGCCGTGGATATTGCCGTGATGGACTATGTCGAGGCGGCAAAGCTGCGTGGCGAAGGTCAGGTCTGGATCATCTTCCGTGAAATCCTGCCAAACGCTCTGTCTCCGCTGGTTGCGGAATTGGGCCTGCGGTTCATCTTCATGGTTCTGTTCGTCTCAACCCTGTCCTTCCTTGGCCTGGGCGTTCAGCCGCCGCTGGCTGACTGGGGCGGCATCGTGAAGGAAAACAAGGATGGCATCGTCTATGGCATTGGCGCGGCGCTTTACCCCGCTGTGGCTATCGCGACGCTGGCTATCTCGGTCAACCTTGTCGCTGACTGGGTTCTGAACCGTACCACATCGCTGAAAGGAGGTCGGGGATGAGTGATACCCTTCTCAAGGTCCGCGACCTAAAGATTGGCGCGACCGTCTATCCGCCGGGTGAAAAACCCCATGACATCGAAATCGTGCACGGGGTCAGCTTTGACCTCGAGCGCGGCAAGGTGCTGGGCCTGATCGGTGAATCGGGTGCCGGGAAATCCACGATCGGTCTGGCCTCGATGGCCTATGGCCGTGGCGGTGTCAAAATCACCGGCGGCGAGGTCTGGGTCAACGGGCGCGATATCCTGAAAACTTCGCATGGCGATATCCGCAAGCTGCGCGGTGGCGAGGTCACCTATGTGTCCCAATCCGCCGCGGCGTCCTTCAACCCAGCCAAAAAGATCATGGATCAGGTTGTTGAGGCTGCGGTCGAGCAAAAGAAGTTCAGCCGTAAAGAGGCCGAGGGCCGTGCCCGCGAACTGTTCGCCAAACTGGGTCTGCCCGACCCTGACAATATCGGCGACCGTTACCCGCACCAGGTTTCGGGTGGTCAGCTGCAGCGCTGTATGACGGCACTGGCGCTGTGTCCCGAGCCCGATCTGGTGGTGTTCGACGAACCCACCACGGCTTTGGACGTGACCACGCAGATCGACGTTCTCATGGCGATCAAAGAGGCCATCGCCGACACTGGCGTTGCTGCCCTGTACATCACCCACGACCTTGCCGTTGTCGCTCAGGTCAGCGACGACATCATGGTTCTGCGGATGGGCAACACGGTCGAATACGGCACCACCGATCAGATCATCAACAACCCGCAAGAGGAATACACTCAGGCGCTGGTCTCGGTCCGCTCGATCGAACACGAAGAAAAGCAGCCCACACCGGAACCGGTGCTGAGCGTTGACGGCATCACCGCGCGCTATAAGGGGCTGAATTTCGACGTATTGCACAACGTCAATGTCGAGCTTCATCCGGGGCAGACGCTGGCCGTCGTGGGCGAGTCCGGTTCGGGCAAGTCGACGCTGGCACGGGTGATCACCGGCCTGCTGCCTCCGCGCGATGGTGAGATCAATTTCGCCGGGCGCAAGCTCAGCCCTGATCTGGCCGGGCGCACGCGCGAGGACCTGCGCGAGCTGCAAATGATCTATCAGATGGCGGACGTGGCGATGAACCCACGTCAGACCGTCGGTACGATCATCGGTCGTCCGTTGGAGTTCTACTTCAACATGCGCGGGTCCGAAAAACGCAAGCGGATCATCGAACTGTTGGATGAGATTGAGCTGGGCGAAAAGTTCATCGACCGTTATCCGGCGGAACTGTCCGGTGGTCAGAAACAGCGTGTGTGCATCGCGCGGTCGCTGGCGGCCAAGCCCAAGATGATCATCTGCGATGAGGTCACCTCGGCGCTCGATCCTCTTGTTGCGGACGGCATACTCAAGCTGCTGCTGGATCTGCAAAAGATCGAGGATGTGGCCTATCTGTTCATCACTCACGATCTGGCGACGGTGCGCGCGATCAGCGACAGTATCGCGGTGATGTATCAGGGACGCGTGGTCCGCTATGGCCCCAAGTCGCAGGTGCTGAGCCCGCCGTTCGATGACTATACCGATCTACTTCTGAGCTCGGTGCCGGAAATGCACCTGGGCTGGCTGGAAGAGGTCGTCGCCCACCGCAAAATGGAGAGCGCAGGGAACTGATCGCTTCGTGACAGTTCGATGAAATTTCGAAATCCCGGCGCCTTGTTGGATGACAGGTGTCGGGATTTTGCTATTGGGGGCGCGAACGGGCAGGCCTGTTGGTTCGAATCCCCTAGGGTCGCCGCATATCAGAACAAAAGGCCGGAACATGGATCGCAAACTACTTCTCATCATTCTGGACGGCGTTCCGTGGCGCAATTTCCGTCGCTTGTTTGGCAACCTTGAAGGTTGGGTTGACAGCGGCGAGGCGCGGGTCTGGAAAATGCGTGCGGTCCTGCCGTCGACCTCGGCCAGTTGCTATGCCTCGATCCATACCGGCGTCACCCCTCAGGAACACGGCTGCACCGGCAACGGCAACGTATTCCGGCTAGACCACAAAGACGTGTTCAGCCAAGTGCGCGAAGCTGGCGGCGTGACCGGAGCCGTCACCCACAGTTATTGGTCGCAATTCTTCAATCGCCATCCCTTCGATTACGTCCGCGATATCGAGTATGACGAGCCAGAGAGCAAGACGATTAACCACGGCCGTTTCCACACGATGACCGGCTATGGAAAGGCCAACCAGATGACACCGTCCGATGTCGACCTGTACGGCACGCTGACCAACCTGTGTCTGCGGTTTGGGTTGGACTACGGCATTCTGCATACCTGCACGCTGGACAGCATGGGCCATCGGTTCTTCCACGACTGCGAGGAAATGGATCACGCTTGTTTTGTTGCCGACGAAATGCTGGCGCCCTTCATCCCCCGCTGGCGGCAATTGGGGTTTGAGGTGATCGTAACCGCAGATCACGGCCAGGATGAACGCGGTCACCACGGCGGCCGCAGCGCGCTGCAACAGGAGACCGCGCTTTACTACTTTGGCGACGCCGAAGGTCCCGAGGTCGACACGGTGATCGACCAATTGCAACTTGCACCAACGATTCTGGACCGTATGGGTGCACCGATCGCCGAGACGATGAAAGCCCAACCGTTCCTGAAGTAATCAGTCGTAGGGCCAGATGCTCTGGCCTAGCGCCTCGATGGCGACCGAAATCCTCTCAAAGCTGTCTGCGGCGCGCTTCACACTGGTGCGCGCCCGCAGATAACCGTGAACGAGGCCAGGTTCGTTGATCCAATGCGCCTGCCCACCTGCGGCAGTGATCTTGTCGCAATAGCTGGGCCCGTCATCTCGCAGCGGGTCGCAATCCGCAGTCACCACAACGGTCGGCGGCAGGTCCGAGAAATCGGCGTCGTGGAGCGGCGCAAAGGTCGGGTCACTCTCCGGAACATTGCCGCCGCAACGGACTTTCTCATAGAAACGAACTTCGTCCAGTGTCAAAAGCGGCGCGTGGGCATGTTCGACATACGAGCCCTTCGACGTGTCACCGCCCAGTCCAGGATAGATCAGCACCTGCCCAAGAAAATTGTCCAGCCGTCCTCGACCATGATGCGCCACGGCCGCGGCAAGATTTCCACCGGCGCTGTCTCCGGCAAGGACAATCGGATCGCCGAATTCCTGTACGACCCAATTCGTTGCAGTCCAGCTATCCTGAAACTGCGCCGGATGGACATGTTCGGGGCACAGGCGATAATCCACCGCAACAACCCGGTACCCGGTTTGCGCGCAGATCTCAGCGCACACGTCGTCGTGGCTGTCCAGGCCACCAACTACGAAACCGCCCCCGTGGAAATAGACAACGGTTCTGGTGGGGTTTCCTGCGGTGTAGACGCGAACAGGCACGCCATCGGCGTGCCTGTTCTGTGTTTCGACCCCTGGCGGGCGAGGCTGGCGAAAGTCCTTGCACATCGCGTCATACACGCCGCGCTGATCTTCGATCGACAACTCGACCGCATCATCAGGATAGCTTTCAGCCGTTCGTTTTATGAACGCCCAGGTTTCTTCATCAATCAGACGTTCATAATCCATGTCCCCTCCCGGTCAGGCAGCCCATTCCCACGGCCGGGTATACGTTCCCAGCACTTTGCTGACATCGTCCTCGGAGGAACCGTTCGCGTCAAGCTGCGCGACAAGCCCACGTTTCTTGTCGTCGGTCACCGACACCACGCGCGCGCCTAGACCGGCCTCTTCCAACGCACCGTTGTAGATGCGCGTGATGGCCTGTTTACGCAGTTCAGGCTTAAAAACCTTACCAACGGCGGTTTTTGGCAATTCGTCCAGAATGGTCATGTGCTTGGGCTGTGCTGCGCGCTCGTGGACATGCACGCCGCAATATTCCATCAGTTCCTTTTCGGTCACCGAGGCACCATCGACCAGTTCAACAAAGGCACAAGGGACTTCGCCCGCGTAGGGATCCGGTTGCCCGATGGCACCGGCAAAGGCCACAGCATCGTGCCCCAGCAGCGCCTCTTCGATCTCGGCGGGGTCAATGTTGTGACCGCCACGAATGATCAGATCCTTGGCGCGGCCGGTGATCCAAAGATAGCCATCTTCGTCGAACCGACCCAGGTCACCTGTGCGCAGGTACTTGTCGAAATGGTACAGATCAACGTTCTTGTCGGCCTCGGTATAGGTGTTGCCTGCATAAACACCGGGGTTCGAGATACAAATCTCCCCAATCTCGTCCGAGCCGCATTCCTTAGGCCCATCAGGACCATCCAGCAGGATTTTCACGTCGGTGTAGGGGAACGGAATACCGATCGAACCGATCTTCTTTTCGCCATCCACCGGGTTGCAGGACACCAGACAAGTGGCCTCGGTCAGGCCATAGCCTTCGACGATGGTGACACCGGTTGCCTCTTCGAACCGGCGGAACAGTTCCACCGGCAACGGGGCCGAGCCCGAGAAGGCCGTTTTCACGCTTGAGATATCTGCGTCTACCGGGCGCTGCATCTTGGCGGCGATTGCGGTTGGAACAGTGATGATAAACGTCACTTTCCAGCGTTCGATCAGCTTCCAGAAATTGTCGAACACACCATCGCCGCGATACCCCGCAGGTGTCGGGAAGACCACGTGCGCGCCTGAGGAAACCGCAGCCATCATGATCACGTGGACTGCGAATACGTGGAACATCGGCAGCGGGCACATTATCACGTCTTCGTCCGAGAACAGGAGCGTGTGGCCAAGCCAACCATTGTAGATCAGGCCCGAGTATTTGTGCTGCGCGACTTTCGGCATACCGGTCGTCCCGCCGGTATGGAAGTAGCAGGCAACGCGATCTTCCTTGCTGTCCTCAAACGTCAGCGTCGTTGGCTGTTTAGCCAGCTCTTTGTTGAAATTCTTGTAGTCTGCGTGGGCCAGTTTCTCCTTGTCGCCCATCTTTGGGCGCAGGAACGGCACCAGCCAAGACTTTGGCGGCGTCAGGTAGCGGTTGAGGTCAATCTCGAGGATGGTTTTGACATTTGGCGCATGCCGCACCGCCTCTTCGACCTTCTGAGCCACATCCGTTTTCGGGAAGGACTTGAGCGTCACGACCACTTTGGCCCCGGTCTCGCGCAGGATTGCGGCGATCTGTTCGGGCTCTAGCAGCGGGTTGATCGGGTTCACGATACCGGCGACCGCGCCGCCCATCATCGTGACCAGTGTCTCGTTACAGTTTGGCAGCACATAAGCTACCACGTCTTTTTCACCGATGCCCAATGACCGGAACAGGTTTGCGGCCTGATTGACCTTGCCCAGCAGCTGCGACCACGTCAGCGTCTCGGCCTTGTCCGTCGCACCGGACAACAGCTGAAAACTGACCGCATTACTGTTTGGGAATTTGCCCGCCGTACGCGACAGCAACTGGTGGAATGTGACCGGAACATCCCGATCTTCCCACGACATTTCCTGCTCAATCCTCGCCTTGTCTTCCAAACCCACAAAGGCCATGTGGCTCCTCCCTGTTCTTCTCCCACGTCTCGCGCGGTTGTCTCCTCAAGCAAGATGGGATCAAAACCGCGCAGGTGCAAGCGACGGGTTAGTGGTGCGATGGCCGATTTTGTAGTGTTACGCAGCGACGCGCGGCGATTTCCCTCGCGTAAGCTTATTCTGCCGCAACGCCGTCGGTGAATTGCAGGCGCGCGAGACGGGCATAAAGACCATCCTGATCTACCAGATCCTCATGCGTGCCCTGCGCCACGATCTGCCCGACTTCCATAACCACAATCCGGTCTGCCTTTTTCACGGTCGCAAGACGGTGGGCCACGATCAGGGTGGTGCGCCCTGCCCGCATCTGGTCTACGGCGCCTTGTACAGCCCGTTCGCTTTCAGCGTCCAATGCCGAGGTTGCCTCGTCCAGCAGCAGAACCGGCGCGTCGCGCAGAATGGCGCGGGCAATGGCGATCCGCTGTTTCTGACCGCCCGACAACATCACGCCGCGTTCACCGACAAAGCTGTCATACCCTTCGGGCAGCTTCGAGATGAACTCATGCGCTGCCGCGGCGCGCGCAGCAGCCTCGACCTCGGCATCGGTTGCATCCAGACGTCCGAACCGAATGTTCTCACGAGCCGACGCAGCAAAGATGATCGGGTCCTGCGGCACCAAAGCCATGTGTTGGCGGAAATCTGACCGGTCCAGATCGCGCAGGTCGACACCATCCAGGCTGACATGGCCACTATCAGGATCGTAGAACCGCTGGATCATCTGGATGACCGTCGTTTTACCGGCACCGGACGGGCCGACAAAGGCGACGGTTTCACCAGGTTTGATCGACAGGCTCAGCTGGTCCAAGGCGACGACATCTGGCCGGGCCGGGTAGCGGAAAGTGACATTGTCGAACCGAATTTCGCCGCGCACAGGCGACGGCAGCGATGCCGCTTTTGCCGGGTCGGTTACTGTATCCTCGGCATTCAGCAACTCGACCAATCGTTCGGTCGCACCCGCTGCGCGTTGCAATTCGCTCCAGATCTCGGACAGGGCGGCGACCGAACCGGCCATGATGATCGAGTAGATCACGAACTGGATCAGAACGCCTTCGGTCATGACCCCGTCGCGGACATCATTTGCGCCCATCCAGAGCACGCCGACGATCCCGGAAAAAACCAAGAAGATCACGATCACAGTCAGCACAGCACGGGTCTGAATACGCCGCAGCGAGACGATGTACGAGGTCTCGGTCATATCGCTGAACTGCTTGCGGCTGGCCTGCTCATGGGTAAAGGCTTGGACGGTCTGCACCGCGCCCAAAGCCTCGCCCGCATTGCCGGAGGAGGCTGCGATCCAATCCTGGTTCTCCCGGCTGATCACGCGAAGGCGGCGGCCGAGAACCAGAATTGGGACAACCACGACCGGGATCAGCAATAGCACCATTCCGGTCAGTTTGGCCGAGGTCAGCAGCATCAAAACCAGCCCGCCGACAAACATGAGCAGATTGCGCAGCGCGATCGAGACTGACGATCCCAGAACCGACTGAATCAGTGTGGTGTCAGTCGTAATCCGGCTAAGCACTTCGCCGGTCATGATCCGTTCATAGAACTCAGGGCTCATCCCAATTACGCGGTCGAACACGGCTTTGCGAATGTCAGCAACGACGCGCTCTCCCAGCCGGGTGACGAGGGCATAGCGGATCCCCGTCCCCACTGCCAAAACGGCGGCAATGACCAGGGCTGCAAGGAAGTACCAATCCAGCAGCTCGCCATCCTCGATGCGAAAGTTATCGACAACGCGGCGCACTGCCAGTGGCAAAGTCAGCGTCATGCTGGCCGTCAAAACCAGCGCCAACGTCGCGCCGATCATCAGCATGCGATAAGGCTTCATGAACGGCCAAAGAGAGGACAAAACGCCAATTTTTCGCGATCCCGCGCGCTCTTCCGTCGCGCCGGGTGCAGGTTTACCCTTGGAGTTGGCTGAGGCAGAGTTCGCCATTTTCGGCCCTTACGTCGTGTTCGCACTAAAGTTCCCGCTTCTTGGCGACCGTCGCCAGCGGGGTCAAGAACCACAATATACACCCCTTACAAAAAGGGCCATTTGACGCAGAATTTGGGGGGCTGACTTGGAGCGGGCGGCGGGAATCGAACCCGCTTCATCAGCTTGGAAGGCTGAGGTAATAGCCAGTATACGACGCCCGCTCAGCGTTGGCTGGTTTATGCGATGCGTCAGATGCCGTCAAGCGCCGTTCGAAAGCAGATTTCAAATTCATTGCAGCCACAAGTTTCAAACTGTCATGCGCGCTGCCCCTTGAATTCGCCAAGTTGCGCGGGATGATTGGTTGCCCTGCGACCGAATGGCACCTCATCGTGATTTTCAAACCAATTTCAGCGCTGATACATTGATTTCTATACCAAAAACCGAAAGCGAGTTTGAACACCCCGGACCCGTCCTAAATCCTTCATGCAACCGTTACGAACCTGTCACAAAGAGTCCCTAAGTCGCGTTCACCAAATTCACTCAGACAGCCAGGAGCTATCCATGAAAGACGTTGATTCGACCAACCTGTCCGCCGACGATTGGGACGAGCTGCACTTCCCCCGCCCCGAGGAAAACGACTTTGACCGCGTTGTCGAAAGCGCAATTTCCCGCCGTGGGTTCCTGGGTGGCGTTCTGGCGTTTGGCTCGGGCGCGGCCGTGATGGGCACTGGCCTACTCAGCTCGACTTCGGCGCAGGCCGCAGAAGCGTCGCGCTTTGCCTTCAAGCCGATCGCTGCACAAACCGACGGCACGGTGCATGTTCCTGAAGGATACGAATGGAAAGTCATGACGCGCTGGGGCGATCCGCTGTTCTCGGACGCGGACGGCTATGACATCACCGAGGGTGGCCCGGTCGAAAAATCGGACCGTATCTTTGGTGAAAATACCGATGGCATGGAGACATTCTCGTTCCAAGGTCACGAGCTGATCGCGATCAACCACGAGTATCCGAACCGCAAGATCAACATGCCGGCTGCGCAGGAAGGTGTACCCGCCAACGCTGATGATGTCCTGAAACTGCAGAACATTCAGGGTGTTACCGTGATGGAAATCACCGAAGGCACAGACGGCTGGTCGGTTGTCAAAGACAGCCCCTTCAACCGCCGCATTCACCACAACACTCCGATGAAAATCGTGGGTCCTGCCGCGGGTCACGACCTGCTGAAGACCGAGGCTGATCCGACCGGCACCGCGTCTCTGGGCACCATGAACAACTGTGGTGCGGGCAAAACGCCCTGGGGCACGTATCTGACCTGCGAAGAAAACTTTAACGGCTACTTCGGCTCGTCGGACGAAAACGCCAGCTACGAGCAAGCGGTTGCAGACGGCTTCAAGCGCTACGGCGTCAAAGCCGAAAGCTGGAACGGGTACGAACTGTTCGATCCGCGTTTCGACACGTCGAAAAACCCCAACGAACCGCACCGCGCGGGCTGGATCGTTGAAATCGACCCGACCAAACCGGACAGCACTCCGGTCAAGCACACCGGTCTGGGCCGTTTCAAGCACGAGAATGCCGAGGTGACCCTGGCTGCTGATGGCCGCGTGGTTGTCTACATGGGCGATGATGAGCGGGGCGAGTATCTGTACAAGTTCGTCTCGAACGGCACCTACCAGCCGGGCGGCGAAACCGAGAGCCTGCTGAACGACGGAACGCTTTATGTCGCCAAGTTCAACGACGACGCCACTGGCGAATGGCTGGCTCTGACCCCGGAAACCACCGGCATGGAAGCAGCTGAGATTTCGATTTTCACCCGTATGGCGGCCTCCAAGGTCGGCGGCACCACCATGGACCGCCCCGAGTGGGTGGCATCCAGCCCTGTTGCGGTTGAGGCCTATTGCTGCCTGACCAACAACAAGAACCGCGGCGTAAAGCCGAATGCTGGCGGTGATGACACGTCTGTCAACGGCCCGAACCCGCGCGAGGCCAATAAGTACGGCCAGATCGTGCGCTGGCGCCCGGCCAATGACGACCACGCCGCCGAAGGGTTCGACTGGGATCTGTACGTCATGGCAGGCAACCCGACCGTGCACTCGGATGCCCGCGCCGGATCAGCGAATGTGAACGAGGGTAACCTGTTCAACTCGCCCGATGGCATGGTCATCGACTCGACCGGCCTGATCTGGATCCAGACAGACGGCAATGACGACAACGAGGAAGACTTCGCAGGAAGCGGCAACAACCAGATGCTGGTTGGCGATCCGATCACCGGCGAGATTGCGCGCTTCATGACCGGCCCGAACGGCTGTGAAGTCACCGGCCTGGCCTGGTCCAGCGACCTGCGCACCATGTTTGTCGGAATTCAGCACCCCGGCAGCAACTGGCCCGATGGTGGTACGCCGCGTTCGTCGGTGATCGCCATCAAGCGCGCCGATAACGGTCTGGTCGGTTAAGCCGAACCAAAACGAAACGCCCCCGGCCTTTATGGTTTCGGGGGCGTTTTGCGTTTCAGATTTCCTCGCCGGGCAATGCCAGCGGCCCGCCCTTTGCCATCAGGTGGCGTTCGGAAAGCCACGGGTTCAATTCCAAAGCCTGAGAGAGAGCCTCGCGCGCTTCATCAATGCGCTGAAGGCCCAGCAAGGTCAGTGCGCGACCACTGATCGCTGCCACATGATTGGGTGACAGTTCGATCGCCTTCTCCAGATCAGGCAGGGCAGATTGGAAATCCTGCCGCAGGTAGTGGGCAAAGGCCCGTTGGTTGTACCCTTCGGCATAGGTTGGGCAATAGGCGATCAGTTTGTCAAAATCCTCGATCGCCCCCAACAGGTCCCATGCGTTCCGGCGTGTCATTCCCCGATCCAGCACCGCCTGAGCCTGCTCGTCCGGGGCATCGGTCCAAAACTCCCACAATTGACCAGATAAGGCACGCGCGTCCTGTTCGGAATTGGCCGATTGGATTTGCGCCAAGACCGCAGACACATCTGCGGTATGATCGGGTGATACGGGGCAGTCCTGAGCATGGGCCGCAAACGCGGTCAGCACACAAAAGACATGGGCATAAGCTAAGCGTTTCATACGCCAATGGTGACCCGTGGAGGGCGTTCGTCAACCTATCGTATCCAAAGCACCGGACACGCCGGTTTCCTTCACGGCCTCCATCGCCACGAAGGTAGAGGTGCTGGCGACATGCGGCAGGGATGAGATTTTCTCGGCCAGTACCGCACGATATTCCGACATCGAACCGGTGCGGATCTTCAAAAGATAGTCGAAATTTGACGCGATCATATGAGCTTGCTCGATTTCCGGTACTTTGCGAACGGCGGCGTTGAACTCGGCCAACGCCTTTTCACGCGTGTCGGTCAGGCGGACCTCAACAAAGGCAACGTGATCCAGCCCAAGGCGAATGGGGTCCAGCATGGCCCGGTATCCAGTAATGATCCCATCGGCCTCAAGACGCTTGACCCGCGCTTGCGTCGGGGACTTGGACAGCCCGATACGCCTTGCAAGGTCCGCGACGGGGATGCGGCCATCCTCTGCCAGAATAGTCAGAATTGACCTGTCGAACCGGTCTAACTCCGGAAAGTCTTTTTGCATCGTTTGCGCCCCAAAATTCAGGCTGAACGCCTATCATTCTCCTAATTTAAGTCCATCGACCCGGAAAATCGACACTATATTACTCAAAAGACCGGAGGATTTATGTCACACAGCCTGCGCACCCATATCGATGGCCAAACCTATGCAGATCAATCTGCCGTCCTTGATGCACTGATCCTGCAAGCTGATCTGAGTGATACCAGTCGCGCCGCAATCTGCGCGGCGGCGGCGCAATTGGTGCGGGACATCCGGTCCAGCACCTCGCCGGGAATGATGGAGGTCTTTCTGGCCGAATACGGCCTGTCCACAGACGAAGGGGTCGCGCTGATGTGCTTGGCCGAAGCACTGCTGCGGGTTCCTGATGCCGATACGATCGACGCGCTGATCGAAGATAAGATCGCGCCGTCCGACTGGGGGAAACACCTTGGGCAATCGTCGTCCTCTTTGGTCAATGCATCCACCTGGGCGCTGATGCTGACTGGCAAAGTGCTCGACGAAGACAAGACCTCTCCGGTTGGTGTCTTGCGCGGTGCAATCAAGCGGCTGGGCGAACCGGTGATCCGCACCGCCGTCGGGCGCGCGATGAAAGAAATGGGTCGCCAGTTCGTGCTAGGCGAAACGATTCAGTCCGCCATGGACCGCGCCAGCGGGATGGAGGCCAAGGGCTACACTTATTCCTATGACATGCTGGGCGAAGCCGCCCGGACCGAAGCAGATGCCGCGCGTTATCACCTGTCTTACTCGCGGGCGATTGCGGCCATTGCCGAGGCCTGCACCCACGATGACATCCGCGCCAATCCGGGGATTTCCGTAAAGCTGTCGGCACTGCATCCACGCTATGAGCTAGCGCAGGAAGACCGTGTGATGGACGAACTGGTGCCGCGGCTGCGCGCACTGGCCCTGCTGGCCAAAGCGGCGGGTATGGGCCTGAACGTGGACGCCGAAGAGGCCGACCGACTATCGTTGTCCCTGCAGGTCGTTGAGGCGGTAATGACCGAGCCTGCTCTGACCGGCTGGGACGGTTTGGGCATTGTGGTTCAGGCCTATGGTCCGCGTGCCGGGGTTGTTCTGGATACGTTGTATGAAATGGCTGAACGTCACGACCGCAAACTGATGGTTCGGCTGGTGAAAGGTGCCTATTGGGATACCGAGATCAAGCGCGCCCAGGTCGAGGGCGTCGATGGCTTCCCCGTGTTCACCCGAAAGGCCGCGACGGATATCTCGTACATCGCCAATGCCCGCAAACTGCTGGGCATGACGGACCGGATTTATCCGCAATTCGCCACTCATAACGCGCATACCGTCAGTGCGATCCTGAATATGGCGGATGACCAGCCATACGAATTCCAACGCCTGCACGGCATGGGCGAGACCTTGCATCAACTGGTCAAAGATCAAAACAACACGCGCTGCCGGATTTATGCTCCGGTCGGGGCGCATCGGGATCTGCTGGCCTATCTTGTGCGGCGATTGCTCGAGAACGGGGCGAACTCGTCCTTCGTGAACCAAATCGTGGATGAGACAGTTCCGCCAGAGGACGTTGCGGCAGATCCGTTCCTGACCCTGAAGGAGCAGACCCGGCCCCTGCCAACTGGCCCAGACCTGTTCCAGCCGGAAAGAAAGAACTCTAAAGGGTTCGATCTGCACCATACTCCGACGCTGGACAGAATCGATGCCGCGCGGGATGCGTTTCGGGCGCACCATTGGTATGCACAGCCGTTATTGTCCGGCGATGCAAACCCAGAACAGGATCAAGCCGTTACCAACCCTGCGCAACCGCAGGACCGTCCTGGCGCTGTCGCCCCGGCCAGTGCCGCAGACGTGGAGCTTGCGCTGGCGACTGCCTCTCCATGGCAAACACCACAAGCAGATCGATCCCGCATCCTGAACGCGGCGGCCGATCTGTATGAGGCACATTTTGGCGAACTATTCGCCTTGCTCGCGCGCGAGGCAGGAAAATCCGTTCCCGACGCAGTGGCTGAGCTGCGCGAGGCGGTCGATTTCCTGCGCTACTACGCGGCGAATATCCCCGAGGCCGAACCGGCAGGCATCTTCACCTGCATCAGCCCGTGGAACTTTCCATTGGCGATTTTCACAGGGCAAATCTCTGCTGCTTTAGCCACTGGAAATGCGGTTCTTGCGAAACCCGCGCCACAAACGCCCCTGATCGCTCACCGAGCCGTCCAACTCTTGCATGAAGCTGGTGTCCCCCGCGACACGCTGCAGCTGCTGCCCGGGGGCCCTGCAGTCGGCGCTGCGCTGACATCAGACCCGCGCGTCTCGGGCGTGGCCTTCACCGGGTCCACTGCGACCGCAATGAAAATCCGCGCAGCGATGGCCGACAACATGCGCCCCGGCACGCCGCTGATCGCCGAGACCGGCGGTTTGAACGCGATGATCGTGGACAGCACCGCCTTGCCCGAACAAGCCGTTCAGTCGATCATTGAAAGTGCGTTTCAGTCAGCCGGGCAACGCTGCTCAGCCTTGCGCTGTCTCTATGTACAAGAGGACGTCGCCGATGACCTGCTCACCATGCTCACCGGTGCGATGGAGGTCCTGCAGCTGGGCGATCCGTGGTTGATCTCAACCGATTGCGGCCCGGTCATCGACGAGGCCGCGCGGCAAGGTATCGCAGATCACATCGCAAAGGCGCGGACCGAGGGGCGCGTGCTGAAAGAGATGCCCACACCGCCCGACGGGACGTTCATTGCGCCGACCTTGATCGAAATTCCCGGAATCGCGGCGCTGGAGCGTGAGATTTTCGGGCCGGTTCTGCACGTCGCGCGGTTCCAAGCCTCTGACATCGATCAGGTCATCGCGGACATCAACGCAACCGGGTACGGATTGACCTTTGGCCTGCACACGCGGATCGACGATCGCGTTCAGCACATCACCGAAGCGGTGCATGCTGGCAATATCTACGTCAATCGTAACCAGATCGGAG
This sequence comes from Ruegeria arenilitoris, assembly GCF_013035315.1. GTDB lineage: Bacteria > Pseudomonadota > Alphaproteobacteria > Rhodobacterales > Rhodobacteraceae > Ruegeria > Ruegeria arenilitoris_D. Next base: position 249,817 of record NZ_WQHP01000004.1, read on the forward strand.
CAATTGTGGGGTCTCAACCCTTTGGGGGCGAAGGTCTGTCAGGCACCGGCCCCAAGGCGGGCGGACCGAACTACATGACCCGATTCTGCGCCCACAACCGGCAGCAGGTCGACGCGCAATGGGACAACACCATGAGCGAATTGCCAGATGCTCAGGGGTCGCCGGCGCCCACGCAAACCAAATCCCTGCCCGGCCCGACTGGGGAATCCAACCGGTTGAGCGAGTTTCCCCGTGCCCCGTTGCTGTGCATGGGCCCCGGCCCTGATGCGGCGCGCGCGCAAGCCCAAGCCGTTGAGACCTTGGGCGGCGCTGCCATTCAGGCAACCGGCACTTTGGATTTGCACCGTCTTGAGAACGTGGTCGGAATCTCGGGCGTTCTTTGGTGGGGAGACGAAGATACAGCAGCGGAGATCGAACGCCATCTGGCCCGCCGCGCCGGTCCGATCCTGCCGCTGATCCCCGGCCTGCCTGACCGTAGCCGTGTGCTAGGTGAACGCCACGTCTGCGTTGATACCACAGCCGCGGGCGGTAACGCCGCTTTGTTGGGTGGTGCGGCGTAAGCATACCTTGACGCTGGGCCGGGAAAAGCCCAGCGTCCCCCCATGTTTCCGATCCGTGACCATAACCCTTCCGGGCGCACACCTTACGTTGTCTATCTGTTGATGGCGGCCAATATCCTGATTTTCCTCAGCTATGTGGGGATCATGCATGATGCCCGGCTGATCAATCAGCTGTACTACGACTACGCAGTCATCCCTGCGCGCATTACGGACGGGTTCGCGTTCGATACTCTGGTCACCTCGATGTTCCTGCATGGTGGCTGGATGCATTTGGCCGGAAACATGCTGTTCCTCTGGATCTTCGGCGACAACCTTGAAGATGAGATGGGTCACCTGCCCTTTCTTCTGTTTTACCTCGTGGCCGGAGTGGGTGCAGGCCTAATCCACGTCATGACAGCCCCGGACTCAGTTGTGCCGACGATTGGAGCCTCTGGCGCGATTGCAGGGGTCATGGGCGGCTACCTGTTGCTGTTTCCTAAGGCCCGCGTCGATATCCTGCTGATCCTGATCGTCTATTTCCGCATTTTCACGATCCCGGCTTTTGTCATGCTGGGGCTTTGGCTTGCCATCCAGTTCTTTGGAAGTTTGGCCAGCAACCCTGACGAAGGCGGGGTGGCCTACTGGGCCCATACGGGCGGATTTTTTGTTGGGCTTGTCTTGTGCATCCCACTTTGGCTGCGGCGCGGCGGCACCGGGTTTTGGAGCCGCACGCACGGCCATCCGCCGCATCCTGAGAAAAAATACAACCTCTCTCAGTCCCGTATTCCACGTATCCCCCGGAGATAAACTGACCTTATCGGGTCGGGTTGTGACCTCCGCTGAGCTGCGTGATTTCAAGCGCCGCCGCCAGAACCAATTCGCCAAGCTCGGGAGCTCGATCCGTGCCAAACCGTGCTGTCGGGCCCGAGACGGAAATCCCCGCGCATGGCTCGCCCCGGTCGTTGAAAATCGCAGCACCAATGCAGGACATGCCTTCGTACCGTTCTTCGCTGTCATGCGACCAACCACGTGTGCGTGTCTCGGCCAGGTCTTTCTGTAGCCCCTCACCGGGCGTGAGCGTACTTGCGGTAAACGCAACGGGACTCGCCGCACCAAGCGTCTTGGCCAGCGCCGTTTCGCTCAACGCCGCGAGGATCGCTTTGCCGGTGCCAGAGGCATACATTGGTGTTCGCGCGCCCGGCGGAAAAAAAGCGCGGATCGGATTTGGCGTCTCGACCTGCCCGACAAAGACCACCTCTGCCCCGTCTGGCACGGCGAGGTTGGCGGTTTCGCCGCTATCCTGCATCAGACGCCGCAGGATTGGCCGACCAATCTCAATGACGCTATTGCGGCGCAGAAAGGACGCGCCCGTCCGGTAAGCCTCGATCCCGATCATCCATTCCTGACGCTCGTCGTCAAAAGCCACGAAGCCGTGCTTCTGCAAGGTCGTCAGTATGCGGTGTGTGGTGGCCGTTGGCACATCGACCTCGCGCGCCAGATCGCTCAGCGCTGCGCGCTCTAACCGCGCGACCGAGGTCAATACGCCCAGTGCCCGGTCCAGCGACTGCATGGTCCCGGCCGAGCTTTCCTTGAATAGCGATTTAGGCCTGCCGCGCGGCCTTTTCTGAGTGTTCATTCTTTGCTTCGCCTTCTTTTGCTCCGACTCTTTTTGAACCGCCAAATTTGGCAAAACAAAAATGAAAAACGGAAAATGTCATAAAAACAGTGCTTTGATTATTTAATCGCAAAAATGAAAATATTTTTCAATAAAATTGCGTAAAGGGAGGTTTTCCCGGACACTTGTCTCCAAAGCGGAGGAACAAGTGATGTCCAACCAAAACCCAGTTTTTATTCCGGGCCCGACGAACATCCCGGATCGGTTGCGTCTGGCGATGCAAGTCCAGACGCAGGATCACCGCGCGCCGGACTTTGTTGAGACGTTTGCGCCTGTTTTGGAGGACACCAAGCGCGTGTTTGGCACCACCTCGGGTCAAGTCATTACCTTTCCGGCCAGCGGCACGGGCGGGTGGGAGGCTGCGGTGACCAATACGCTCAGTCCCGGCGACAGGGTACTGGTTGCGCGTTATGGCATGTTCAGCCACCGCTGGATCGACCTGTGCCAACGGCACGGGCTGGATGTTCAGATCATCGACTGCCCATGGGGCAGCGGCGCACCGGCAGACAAGTTTGCCGAGGCTCTGGCCGCTGACAAGGCCCATGAGATCAAGGCGGTTCTGGTCACCCATAACGAGACGGCAACCGGCGTGCGCTCGGATATTGCAGCCGTGCGCCAGGCGATGGATGCCAGCGCCCATCCGGCGATGCTGTTTGTGGATTGCGTCAGTTCTCTGGCCTCGATGCCGTTTGAATTTGATGACTGGGGCGTGGATATCGCAGTTTCCGGCTCGCAGAAGGGCTTTATGCTGGCCACCGGCATGGCGATCCTGTGCGTCAGCCCCAAGGCACTGACGGCGATGGAGAGCGCCCAGCTGCCGCGCACCTTCTTTGACTTCCGCGACATGATGAACGCGAACGCCTCGGGCGGCTTTCCCTATACCCCGCCGCTGCAACTGATCTACGGCATGGGCGAAAGCCTGAAGATGCTGTTCGAGGAAGGGCTCGACAATGTCTATGCCCGCCATTTCCGTCTGGCCGAGGGCGTGCGCAAAGCCACCGCCGCCTGGGGGCTGGAGCTGGTGGCGCAGTCGCCGGATCTCTACTCGGACACGGTCAGCGCGATCTATGTGCCCGAAGGCTTCGACAGCAATGCGCTGACAGATCACGCGTTCAACGCCTATGGCGTCAGCTTTGGCATCGGGCTGGGTGAGATGAATGGCAAGGCCTTCCGCATCGGCCATCTGGGCAGCCTGACGGATGTGATGGTTCTGTCCGGCCTTGCGACGATCGAAATGGCCATGGCCGATCTGGATTACCCGATCGAGCTGGGCAGCGGTGTCGCGGCAGCGCAGGAGTATTTCCGCGCGGGCCATGCCGCCCCCATGCAATCCGCAGCGTAAGGAGGCCCTGATGTTGGATTCAATGACCACAGCCGATTGCCTGACCCTCGCCGATATGCGCGAGGCGCATGAGCGGATCAAACCGCATATCAACCGCACCCCGGTGTTGCGGTCCGACTATCTGGACGATCTGACCGGCGCCCAACTGTTCTTCAAATGCGAGAACTTCCAGGAGGCCGGTGCCTTCAAGGTGCGCGGGGCCTGCAATTCGGTCTTTGGCCTGAATGAAGAGGCCGCCGAGCGCGGCGTTTGCACCCATTCCAGCGGCAACCATGCGCTCAGCCTGTCTTATGCTGCTGGTCGCCGGGGCATCCCCTGCAACGTGGTGATGCCACGTACGGCCCCGCAGGCCAAGAAGGACGCGGTGCGCCGTTATGGCGGGATCATCACCGAATGCGAGCCCTCGACCACCTCGCGCGAGGCGGTGTTTGCCGAAGTGCAGGCCCGCACGGGCGGCGAGTTCGTGCACCCCTATAACGACCCGCGCGTGATTGCGGGGCAGGCAACCTGCTCGGCGGAACTGCTGGAGCAGACCGATGGGTTGGACGCAGTGGTTGCACCGATTGGCGGCGGCGGCATGATCTCGGGCACCTGCCTGACCCTTTCGAACCTCGCGCCCGAGGTGCAGATCTATGCCTCGGAACCGGAACAGGCAGATGATGCCTATCGCAGCTTCAAGGCCGGTCACATCATCGCCGATGACGCGCCGGTCACCATCGCTGACGGGCTGAAAGTGCCGCTGAAGGAAAACACCTGGCACTTTGTGTCGAACTTCGTGAGCGACATCCACACCGCCAGCGAAGACGAGATCATCGCCGCGATGAAGACCACCTGGAAACACCTGCGCATCGTGATGGAGCCCAGCTGCGCCGTGCCGCTGGCCACCATTCTGAAGCACTCCGAGGTGTTCAAAGGCAAACGCGTCGGCGTGGTCATCACTGGCGGCAATGTGGATCTGGACAAACTGCCCTGGATCAAGGGCTGAGGAGGAAGAGAGATGAATATGCCTGTGAATATTGATCAGCTTGAGGTCGGCTACGACATCCCCGCCGCCATCGGCATGGACGCATCCGAGATCCAGACTCCGGCGCTGGTGCTGGATCTGGACGCGCTGGAGCGCAATATCGAGAAGATGGGCGACTACGCCAAGGCCCACGGCATGCGCCACCGGGTGCATGGCAAGATGCACAAATCCGTCGACGTGGCGCAGTTGCAGGTCGAGCTGGGCGGGGCCTGTGGCGTTTGCTGTCAGAAGGTCTCGGAGGCCGAGGTGTTTGCCCGCGGTGGCATCAAGGACGTGCTTGTGTCCAATCAGGTGCGCGACCCGGCCAAGATCGACCGGCTGGCGCGCATGCCCAAGCTGGGCGCGCGCACGATCTGCTGTGTTGACGATATCGCCAACGTCGCTGATCTGTCCGAGGCCGCGCAGCGCCACGGCACCCAGATCGAATGTCTGGTCGAGATCGACTGCGGCGCGGGCCGCTGCGGTGTGACCACCACACCCGAGGTCATTGCCATCGCCAAGGCCATCGACGCGGCGCCGGGGCTCAAGTTCGCGGGCATCCAGGCCTATCAGGGCGCGATGCAGCACATGGACTTGTACGAAGACCGCAAAGCCAAGATCGACATCGCCGTGGCACAGGTCAAAGACGCCGTCGACGGGCTCAAGGCCGAAGGGCTGGACTGCGACATTGTCGGCGGTGGCGGCACCGGATCTTATTACTTCGAGAGCACCTCGGGCGTGTACAACGAACTGCAATGCGGCTCTTACGCCTTTATGGATGCCGATTATGGCCGCATCCTCGATGAGAACGGCAACCGCATCGACCGCGGCGAATGGGAGAACGCCTTCTTCATCCTCACCAGCGTCATGAGCCACGCCAAGGCCGACAAGGCCATCGTGGACGCCGGCCTCAAGGCCCAGTCGGTCGACAGCGGCTTGCCGGTGATCTTCGGGCGCACGGATGTGGAATACGTCAAATGTTCCGACGAGCACGGCGTGGTGGCCGACCCGGATGGTGTTCTCAAGGTCAATGACAAGCTGCATCTGGTGCCGGGCCACTGTGACCCGACCGCCAATGTGCATGATTGGTATGTGGGTGTTCGGAACGGCAAGGTCGAAGCGCTTTGGCCGGTCTCTGCCCGCGGCAAGGCCTACTAAGCCGCCGCACATGCGTCCTGGGCGGCAGTTCTCCCTTCCCCTGCCGCCCGGACCTGCACCCCAGAGCTTAAGGAAAAGGTCATGAAAGATATGACAGACAAACCCCTGCTGATCGTCGGAGAAGACCTCTGCCAGCAACTGGTTGGCCGCGCCGAGGCGTTTGACGCGGTGCAGGACGTCTTTGCCGCCATGGCGCGTGGCGACGCCTATAACTTCCCGGTCATTCGTGAGGCCATCGGCTATGCCGACGCTTTGTACGGCTTCAAATCCGGCTTTGACCGCGCCGGTCAGGTGCTGGGCGTCAAATCCGGCGGCTACTGGCCCGGCAACATGGACAAGGGCCTGACCAATCACCAGTCCACCGTCTTCCTGTTCGACCCCGATACCGGGCGTCTCTCGGCACTGGTCGGCGGCAATTACCTGACCGCCGTACGCACCGCCGCGTCCTCGGCTGTGTCGATTGCCCATCTGGCCCGCACCGACGCCAAGGTTCTGGGCATGGTCGGCGCAGGCCACCAATCCGCCTTCCAGCTGCGCGCCGCTGCCGAGCAGCGCGACTTTGAAAAAGTCGTCGCCTGGAACCCGCATCCCGACATGCTGCCCCGTCTGGGTGCGGTCGCCAACGAGATCGGTCTGGAGTTCGAACCCGTCACCCAGGAAGAACTGGGCGCGCAGGCCGATGTCATCATCACCATCACCTCGGCCTTTGAACCGCTGCTGATGAAAGACTGGATCAAACCCGGCACCCATCTGGCCTGCATGGGCACTGATACGAAGGGCAAGATGGAAGTCGACCCGGCACTGGTCGCCTCGGCCACCGTGTTCACGGATGAGGTCGCCCAATCCATCACCATCGGAGAGGCCCAGCACGCCATTGCAAACGGCGCCCTCACCGAGACCCAAATCACCCCCATCGGCGCCGTCATCAATGGCGACCATCCGGGCCGCACCAGCGCCGAGGAAATCACCCTCTTCGACGGAACAGGCGTCGGACTACAAGACCTCGCCGTTGCACACGTCGCCGCTCGAATGGCCGATGAGAATGGGCTGGCCGAAACGGCCATACTCTGAAACGAAAAAGCGCGCCTAAATCGGGGCGCGCTTACTCAATCGGTCGGTCGAGGTTTCAGCCCCGGATCACTTTGGCGAATTGGTCAAAGATCGGCTCGTTCGAGCAGATCACTTCGCCATCTTCCAGCACGTTGCCTTCGGGGTTCAGTGCCTGAACAAAGCCACCCGCCTCTTTCACGATGATAATCCCGGCGGCGAGGTCCCAAGCATTCAGGCGGCGCTCCCAGAACCCTTCGTAGCGGCCAGCGGCCACGTAAGCCATGTCCAGAGCAGCCGCTCCCCAGCGGCGCACACCAGCACAGGCGGGCATCAGACGCGCCAGATCCTGCAGCGTGGCGGGCAGGTCCGAGCGACCACCAAACGGCAGACCGGTCGAGAAAATCGACTCGATCATGCGGTGACGGCCCGAAACCCGGATACGAGTGTCGTTCATCCAAGCGCCCTCGCCTTTCTCGGCAAAGAACATCTCATCCTTGGCGGCGTCATAGATCACACCGGCGACGATCTTGCCCTTGTGTTCCAGAGCGATCGAGATCGCCCAATGCGGCAGACCGTGCAGGAAGTTCGTGGTACCGTCCAGCGGGTCAACGATCCAACGGCGGGTTGGGTCTTCGCCGTCAATCGCACCACCTTCCTCGGCCAGCCAGCCATAGGTCGGACGTGCGCCCAGCAGTTCCTCTTTCAGGATCGCCTCGGCAGCAATGTCAGCTTTGGAGACAAAGTCGCCCGCACCCTTCATCGACACCTGAAGGTTCTCGACTTCACGAAAATCCTTGACCAAAGAACGCCCCGCTTTGCGCGCGGCTTTGATCATGATGTTGAGGTTTGCACTGCCAACCATTGTCCAAAGGCTCCTGTCCGGTCAAACCGCGCGTATACTGATGCAAAGCGCCCTTGCCAAGAGGAATGATGCGCATAGCAGACCCGCGTTTTGCGCCTATTGCTGTTGCAGCTTGCGCGCCTCGGTTCCGGCCAGTTGGATCAACTCTTGCATATAGGGTTTTTCAAGGTCCTCGGTCCGCACCGCCGCGTAGAGCCTGCGAGTGATCCCGTCTTTGGTCAGAGGGCGGGTGACGTAGTCCGAGTTGTACTTGACCTCACGCACAACCCAGTCGGGCAGAACGGACACGCCGCGGTTCGACGCCACCAGCAACAGGATCACAGCCGTCAGCTCGACCTGACGGATCGCTGCCGGTTCGACCCGCGCAGGGATCAGCAACTGACTGAAAATATCCAAACGCGTGCGTTCGACCGGGTAAGTGATCAGGGTTTGACCCCGGAAATCCTCAGCCTCGATGAACTCTTTCTGGGCCAGCGGGTGCGATGAGGCCGCGACGAACACGGCGTCATAATCAAAAAGCTCGATAAACTCGATGCCCGGCAAATCCTCGGGGTCGGACGAGACGACCAGATCGACCTCTTCCTTCTGCAAGGCTGGCAGGGCGTCAAACGCCAAACCGGGACGGATATCGACATCGACGTCCCCCCAGGATTTCCTGAAAGATTCAAGCACGGGGAACAGCCATTCGAAACAGGCATGGCATTCGATAGCGATGTGCATTCGTCCCGTACGCCCATCGCGCAGGGACGAGAATTCCTGCTGCGTGGCCTCGACTTGCGGCAAAATCTGTTCGGCCAGCCGCAGCAGGCGCAACCCAGCTGCCGACAGCTTCATCGGCTTGGACCGACGCAAGAACAACTCAACGCCCGCTTGATCCTCCAATCCTTTGATCTGATGGCTCAGCGCGGACTGGGTGATATTCAGCTGGTCCGCCGCACGGGCAAGACCACCGCATTCATGGATCGCCTTGATCGTGCGCAGGTGACGGAATTCGATGTGCATTGAAGCAGGACTCATGTTGTTCTTGAATATTATGAGTTTGTCTCACATGACCCGAAGTGGCACAAGGTCCGAGACGCAAGTTTATGAGGCCGAGATGACCAAGCCAGAAATTTCATTCGAGTTCTTTCCGCCCAAAACCCTCGAAGCCTCTTTCCGCCTATGGGATACGGTTCAGACGCTGGCACCGCTGGATCCGCGCTTTGTCTCGGTGACTTATGGCGCGGGCGGAACGACACGGGAACTGACGCGCGACGCTGTTGCGACGCTGCACAAATCCTCGGGCCTGCCGGTCGCTGCGCATTTGACGTGCGTCGATGCCTCACGCCAGGAAACGCTGGAAATCGCGGATACCTTCGCTCGCGCCGGCGTCCAGGACATTGTGGCCCTTCGGGGCGATCCGCCGAAGGGTCACGACCGTTTTGAGCCTCACCCCGAAGGTTTTGCCAACTCGGTCGAATTGATTGAAGCCCTGGCGGAAACCGAGATGTTCAGCATCCGCGTCGGCGCCTATCCGGATATTCACCCCGAAGCACCCAATGCACGGTCTGATGTTGATTGGCTGAAGGCCAAGTTGGAAGCAGGTGCAGACGAAGCTTTGACCCAGTTTTTCTTTGAAGCCGAAACGTTCTTCCGGTTCCGCGACGCCTGCGAAAAGGCTGGTATCGACAAGCCCATCGTTCCCGGAATTTTACCGATTGAGAACTGGAAAGGCGCCCGGAACTTTGCCAAACGTTGCGGCACGCATATCCCTGACTGGGTTGAGCACGCGTTTGAAAAGGCCATCCGTGACGACCGCGAAGACTTGCTTGCGACGGCCCTGTGCACCGAACTGTGTTCGGACCTGATCGACGGCGGCGTGGACAAGCTGCATTTCTACACGTTGAACCGCCCCGAGCTGACGCGCGACGTGTGTTTTGCCCTTGGCATCACACCCAAAGCCGAGCTGCAAAATGTGGCCTGAATAGGTCGGGGGCGCGTCGTTGCCACATGCGCGCCTCAGACCGCAAGGACAATCGAGGCACCCAACCGAGATTGTTCGCGTAGCTACCTCAATTTCGTAAGAAAATTGACAAAACTGTCACCCTGTTCAAACTGAATTTGTATCGGTTTTGTAATGAGTTTTTGGGTATGGAATCTGCAGAAAAGATCAAAGCCCGCACAGAGGCCTTGTATGCCCTGGGATTGGATCAAAGCGCCAGCTCAGATGATATTCGCAACGCCTGGCGGCATATCGCGTTTCATGGGCATCCTGATCAGGCGCATGGCGACTGTTCCGGGTTCACACGCGCTAAAGAGGCCTATGACCTTTTGCGCAAGGAAGGGTTTGCCAACAAAGGAAGCACCACAGGCAAACCGCGACGCCCAAAGTTGCGCCGTCGCATTATCACCCTGGAGACCTCCGACATCGACGCTTGCCGGGCGCTGCTGAACACCGCCTTGCCCGACAGAACGGGCGACGACGATTTCTCGGACGCGGAACTCATGTGCAAGTCCGACCATGTCCCGGATGCAGTGGGCTTCTTTGGACGACACCTGACCTTCTTTGTTCCAACGCCGGTCCATCAGGGGCCAAACCGCGTCGCGTTGCCGACATCGGTTCTGGCCGGATCACGCCGGACTGAAACCGAAGTTCTGAACTTTCAATCCAACGATTCCGGGTCGGGCGAGGTCGTCGTTCCGGACAACATCACCGCGAGAAAGTTTCCCGGAGCCAAAAGCGTTCGGATCAGGTTCGAAGCCGATCAGCAGATACGCGATGAGTTCTGGCTGGCCCACTAACGCAAAAAGCCCGGCTATACTTTGCCGGGCTTTGGTTTGGTGAGTGGCCACTTAGTTGGTGATCGGGCCTTCCGAGGTAAATTTCGGGATTACGCTGGTCGAAGCACCGTCGCCTTCGATACCGGGCCAGTTACCTTCGGCAATATTGATGTTGCCCGGTACGTCTTCTTCCCAAAAGCCAACCACGACATCTGTGATGTTCAGGTACAGCTTGTCATCGACAATGCGCCACAGGTTCGGGTTTGCCGGAACCTTGCCACCTTTCGACACGCCATAGGCACAATGCCCGTCATATTGCGGTGCATAAAAAGCGGGGTTTTCCAGGAATTTGTCACGGTTTTCTTCGGTCGCAAACGCCCAGGTCGCACCGTTGTAATCTGCAGTGATGTCCGCACGTCCACGCACGGCTTCGGGCTGTGACTGACCGACCGGAACCTGATCCAGGCTGCGATAGGCGACAACGTCATATCCGGATACGGCAAATCCGGTGCCGTCCACATATTGATCACCAGCAAAGGCCGGAGCGGCAAAAGTCAGCGCCGCAGCTACTGTCAGGGCAAAACGTTTCATGGTGGTCGGTCCTTTTGTCCTTGGGATTGTTGATCTGCCCGAACGTGCGGGTCTGACCATACAATAGGTGATTCACATCCGATGCGCAGTCCTGCTCGCGGCGCTGTGACGTCTAATGAGAAAACGTGAGAGGTTAAGTGAGGAATGTTACAAAACAGCCGCTGCGTTGGGGGTTGGACTCGGTGGCTTGCAACATTAGCTGTTGTGACGGACGGACAATTCACATGCACTTTGCACAGAAAGGCAAGAAATGAGCGAGCAACCGACCTATACGCCCCCAAAGGTCTGGACCTGGGATAGCCAAAGCGGCGGCCAATTCGCCAACATCAACCGCCCCATTGCCGGTGCCACCCACGACAAGGATCTGCCGGTTGGGCGTCATCCGATGCAGCTGTATTCACTGGCAACGCCAAACGGCGTGAAAGTCACCGTGATGTTGGAAGAGTTGCTGGCCTTGGGCCACGAAGGTGCGGAATACAATGCCTGGCTGATCAATATCGGCGAAGGCGATCAGTTCAGCTCGGGCTTTGTCGAGGCGAACCCGAACTCCAAAATCCCCGCCCTCTGGGATCGCTCGGGCGACGAACCGTTGCGCGTATTCGAGAGCGCTTCGATCCTGTTTCACCTGGCCGAAAAGTTCGGTGAGTTCCTGCCCGAATCTGGCCCGGAGCGCACCGAGGTAATGAACTGGGTTTTCTGGCAGATGGGCAGCGCGCCTTACTTGGGTGGCGGTTTTGGTCATTTCTACGCCTATGCGCCCGAGAAATGGGAATATCCGATCAACCGCTTCGCGATGGAGACCAAGCGTCAATTGGACGTTCTGGACCGCGAACTGGCCGACAAGACGTTTATCGCGGGCGAAGACTACACCATCGCTGACATGGCGATCTGGCCCTGGTACGGCCAGTTGGTTCTGGGCCGTCTCTACAGCGCTGCAGAGTTCCTGGACGTTGAATCGTACAAAAACGTTATGCGTTGGGCCAAAGCCATCGACGCTCGCCCGGCGGTGCAGCGCGGCCGCATGGTCAACCGCCCCTTTGGTGAGTTGCATACGCAGCTGCACGAGCGTCACGAAGCCAGCGATTTTGAAACCCGCACGCAGGACAAACTGGAAGCTGCTGCGGAATAATCAAATTGAGCCCCGCGATCATTCTGTCGCGGGGCTTACTTCAGAATTGGTGGTTTTTCCGGGTCACTGCCTGGTATTGTCTGAGTCACCACACGCGCTTCGGGTTGTGGCAGATCGAACCGCAAGCCAACCCGCGCCAATGAGGCCGCCACCTGATCATGTGCGCGGAAAAACCCGACATCCATAGCCCCTGCTTCTATCCCAGAAAACGTCAGCGCCTCGGACGCAGCTTTGGCCAAAGCAGGCTCTGCGCCTTCGACGGCACCGATGAACCCCAGCATATGACCCGCACCGCCGCCCTTGGATTTTGTTCCAACAAGATAGGCCGCCTCTGCCAATCCAACGGCTGTGGCAAGCTTCGCGTCTAATGCCGTCAGCAGATCATCGGGCAGACCCGCAGGAGGAAGGAACTCCTCCAACTGCTGCTGAACTTCTTCCGGGCCGTGCTGCAAGGTTTCAGCCAACCAGCCCAGCGCCTCAGCCGGGATCAGCATCGAGGACGGTGCGACTTCAAGGTTCAGCCCAAGTCCGATCCCCTGCCCGGCTAGCATCGCAGACAACACGCGACCCGAAAGCGCCACATACGGAACGGGACGCTCGGCGAACCGCGCCAGCCGATCCTCGCGATCAAACGCCAGAACAAAACGACCATCCGCAACGTCGAACAATTCTGGAGAGATACTTTCGTCCTTCGCTTCCTCAGTCAGCAGCAGGAACAATTCGCTGTCGGCCAGCCGTTCAAAGAACCGCAAACGCGCCGCATCATCCTGCGGATCAGCGGTCATCGCCCCGTGGGCATTATCCAGAGCCGTTGCTTCAGTCATTCAGAACCTCTTGCACCCGCGCACGCAGAACCGGCAGAAGGTCGGCTTGGAACCACGGGTTTTTCTTCAACCATGCCGTATTGCGCCACGACGGATGAGGCAAGGCAAAGACGCGCGGCGCATGGTCTCGCCAGTTGCGCACCGTCTCGGTAACTGAGCCGCGGACGTTCAGGTGGTATTTGTGAGCATGTCCCCCAACCAGTATCGTCAGAGGCACCTCACCCAACGTTTGCATGACCCTGCCATGCCACGTCTGTCCGCAGACAGGCGGCGGCGGCAAATCCGCATTTCGAGCGTCATAGCCCGGAAAACAAAAAGCCATAGGGACAATCGAAACCCGAGATCTGTCGTAAAACACTGTCTCATCTATCCCAAGCCAGTCCCGCAAACGATCGCCTGAGGGATCAGTGAATGGCCGCCCTGAGGCATGCACCCGCGCGCCCGGGGCCTGTCCCGCAATCAGAACAGGCGTTCCGGCGCGAAACCAAACCACAGGACGGGGTCGGTGCGCCGTTTGCGTTGCAGCGAAACGGTCAGCGCAGATGCGGCACGCGGCGATCTCTTTCTCAAGCGAATTCATCAGATAGCAAGGTTTCCTGCATCAAACTGGTTGACGGTCACGGTGAAAGATAGTCAACGCAAGGCGTGGGTCCAACAGATGGAAAAGTCACATTGCCAACAGCACGCCTGTGGATACATTGATCATTGCCGTCAAAATTCGACATAATGTGGCCCATATAAACGGGTAGGAACGCCCCTCTATCACCGGCGCGACCGGACCAACGAAAAGGTGCAAGCAGCAGGCCCCGAATGCTTGAGTTTGAGAATGTCAGCAAGTCCTTCTGGACCGGGACGCGCCGCAAGGTGATCCTGGACAATGTCTCGTTCCGGGTCGAACTGGGGCGCTCGGTTGGCATTCTAGCACCCAACGGCACTGGAAAAACCACCCTGATCAACATGATGGCGGGGCTGGAAAAGCCTGACGAAGGCGTGATCCGAAAATCCTGCCGCGTCTCCTTTCCGATGGGGTTTTCCGGTGGTGTGGCAAACAAGCTGTCGGCTTTGGAGAACTCGCGCTACGTTGCCAATATCTATGGGATGGACCCCGATTACGTTGAAGCTTATTGCAAGTGGCTTTGCAACTTGGGTGATTACTTCGACCAACCATTGGCGACTTATTCCAGCGGTATGAGGGGGCGCTTTACCTTCGCCCTCATGCTGGCGCTGGATTTCGATATGTACCTTATCGATGAAGGCATGCCCGCATCCACGGATGTGGAGTTCAACCGAAAGGCCGGGGATATCCTACGCGAAAAACTGCGCACCACGACGCTTGTGATCGTGTCGCACAGCCCCTCGGTGCTGGAAAAATTTGCGCAAGAAGCGGCAGTTCTTATGGACGGTCAGCTTTATATGTTCGACACCTTGGAAGAGGCCAAGCAGCTATATGACTACCAAACCCAAGGCTAGTATCTACAACTGGCGACGCAAACGCCGCAGCGCGGGAACGGAAGAAGCCCGCGCCGACGCCATCTCGCGTATTCGCAAGGCGACGCAGCCAGCCGAAGCGGCCAATGACCCGCAGCCGGGAACCGAAATCGACGCCATCAAGCGCGAAGGTCTAACGGGGCGTCAACTGCGGATCGCGCGCCGGTTGGCACAGAAAAACGGTCTGGCTGCGACGTCCGACTATGATGCCGTGCGGTTGCTGCGCCAAAGAGGGATCGACCCCTTTCATCGCGCAAACTTGCTTAACCTGGCGGGGGATGCGGCGGACCCGGATGACCAATCAAAAGGCAAGATAAGAATTCATTTGCCGCAGACCGTCAGTGAGAGTGGCGGGTCCTTGCCTGGGCCCGAGATGTCCCCGGCCCAACGGCGCGAGCGGGAAATTGACGAGATACGAAAAGACATCGCACGTCGCCGACGCCGCAAATTGCTTGCGCTGTTTGCACGCCTCGCCGTTTTTGTCTTCTTGCCGACGTTTATTGTGGGGCTCTATTTCTATCGTATCGCGACACCCATGTACGCCAGCGACTCGGCATTCTCTATCCTGCAAGCTGACGGCGGCGGAGCGTCGTTTGGCGGCTTCCTCGCGGGCACTCAATATGCGACAGCTCAGGACTCGGTGGCCACACAAGAGTTTCTGGAGTCCAAGGACGCCCTGCTGAGGCTGGAACGTGACATGGGCTTTACTGAGATCTTCGAGCAAGACTGGATCGATCCGATTCAGCGCCTTGCGCCAGATGCAACGCTCGAAGAGACATACAAGTTGTACAAGCGGATGATTACGATTGGCTATGACCCAAGTGACGGCATCATCCGAATGGAAGTTGCAGCACCTAACCCCGATATCGCGGTCGCAATATCGAATCGTTTGCTGGCTTACGCCGAAGAACGGATAAACGGCCTGACCGAGTTGAAGCGCGAAGACCAAATGCGCGATGCTTTGGCGGGGTTTGAGATGGCGCAAAAAGAACGCCAGAAAGCGCAAGAAGACTTGATTGAGCTTCAGCTCCAAGGGGCGATTCTCGATCCTGAAAACGTTATTATGGGCCTGCGTGCCCGGATCAACGGCCTTGAAACGCAGTTGCAGGAAAAAGAACTTCAGCTTGCCGCGCTGCTGGACAACCTGCGCCCCAACCAGGCCAAAGTCGACGGTGCGCGAGCGGACGTTGCGCGTCTGGAAGACGCACTGGAAGAATTGAACGCGGAAATGCTTGACGTCTCGGCTGGCGAAAACTCGCTGGCGCGGCTGAGCGTGCGCATTCAGATTGCTCAGGCTGATTTGGCGGCCCGGGATATGATGCTGCAGACGGCCATGCAGCAAATGGAGACCACACGGACAGAAGCCAACCGTAAAGTGCGCTATCTGACGGTATCCGTAAATCCGGTTCCAAGTCAGGATCCCACATACCCGCGCAAGTTCGAAAATACGATTTTGGCTTTTCTGTTGTTTGCTGGTATCTACCTGATGATCTCGCTTACCGCGTCGGTCCTTCGTGAACAGGTATCCTCGTAAGACACATGAAACATGTAAAAATCTCCGATCTGACGGTCGGTAATGATCTGCCGCTGACGATCATTGCCGGCCCCTGCCAGCTTGAAACCGCGGATCATGCGCAAATGATCGCTGGCGCAATGAAAGAAGCCTGCGATGCCGCTGGCGCGCAGTATGTCTTTAAGGCGTCCTACGACAAAGCGAACCGCACATCTTTATCGGGCAAGCGCGGGATGGGCATCGATGCAGGGCTGAAGGTGCTGGATGACATCCGTTCGGGCATGGGTATCCCGGTCCTGACGGACGTCCATTCCGAGGCCCAATGCGCCATAGCCGCCGAGGCTGTGGATGTGTTGCAGATCCCGGCTTTTCTGTGCCGCCAAACCGACATGTTGCTGGCTGCTGGCAACACGGGCAAAGCAGTGAACGTGAAAAAAGGTCAGTTCCTGGCCCCCTGGGAAATGGGCAATATCGTTGACAAGGTAGAAAGCACTGGTAACCACAACATACTTCTGACCGAACGCGGAACGTCCTTCGGCTACAACACGTTGGTGGCCGATATGCGCGGACTGCCGCAAATGGCCAAGACAGGCTATCCGGTTGTGATGGATGCGACCCACTCGGTACAGCAACCCGGCGGCAAAGGCGGATCTTCGGGCGGGCAGCGCGAATTTGCTCCGGTAATGGCGCGAGCGGCTGTATCGCTGGGCATCGGAGCGGTGTTCATTGAAACCCATCAGGACCCGGACAACGCCCCATCTGACGGGCCAAACATGATCCCTCTGGACGAGATGCCCCATCTGATTGACACACTGATGCGCTTTGATGCATTGGCCAAAGCAATCCCGATCCAGATTTAAGTACGAGCAATAGCATGACCAAACCCATCCCCGAGGTGACACCAAACACCTGGAGTTTTTTGCGCGACCCCATGATCAAACCGACGGGCTTTCGTGAATATGATGCCCGTTGGAAATACCCCGAAGAGATCAACCTGCCCGGCATGACTGCACTTGGTCTTGGTCTGGGCACACAGATGCGCAGACGCGGGATTGATCCTGTCATTGCGGTCGGAAACGACTATCGCGACTACTCTTTGGCGATTAAAAACGCACTGATCCTGGGGCTGATGCAAGCTGGCATTCAGGTCAAAGATATCGGCCCGGCACTTAGCCCAATGGCCTACTTTTCCCAGTTCCATCTGGACGTTCCTGCTGTGGCCATGGTCACGGCCAGCCATAACCCCAACGGTTGGACCGGGGTCAAAATGGGTTTTGACCGTCCGCTGACCCACGGCCCGGATGAGATGTCGGAGCTGCGCGACATTGTCCTGAACGGCGAGGGCGTAGCCCATGAAGGCGGTTCGTATGAGTTCGTCGATGGCGTGAAAGAGGCCTATATTGACGATCTGGTGGGTGACTTCAAAATGTCTCGCCCGTTGAAAGTTGTCTGCGCCACCGGAAACGGCACCGCCTCGGCCTTTGCCCCGGAAATCTTCGAGCGTATTGGCGTCGAAGTGGTGCCCAGCCACAATCGGCTGGACTATACCTTCCCCAACTACAACCCCAACCCCGAAGCCATGGAGATGCTGCACGACATGGCCGACAGCGTGAAATCCAGCGGTGCCGATCTGGCCCTTGGCTTCGACGGCGACGGCGACCGCTGCGGTGTTGTGGATGACGAGGGTGAAGAGATTTTTGCCGACAAGGTCGGCGTGATCATGGCCCGCGACCTTGCCAAGCTGTACCCGAACTCGACCTTCGTGGCCGACGTGAAATCGACCGGCCTGTTTGCCAGCGACCCCGAGTTGCAGGCGCATGGCGTGAAAGCGGATTATTGGAAAACCGGCCACAGCCACATGAAACGCCGTGTCAAGGAAATCAACGCTCTGGCGGGCTTTGAGAAATCGGGGCACTACTTCCTGGCCGAACCCATCGGACGTGGTTATGACTGCGGCATGCGCGTCGCAGTTGAGATTTGCAAGCTGATGGACCGTAACCCGGACAAAAGCATGTCGGATCTGCGCAAGGCCCTGCCCAAAACCTGGTCGACGCCGACCATGTCACCCTACGCGGCTGACACAGAAAAATATGACATCCTGAAACGGCTGGTCGACAAGCTGGTCGCCAAGGCAGACGCCGGAGACCGCTTTGCCGGTCGCGCGATCAAAGAAGTCGTCACCGTCAACGGTGCTCGAGTCATTCTGGACAATGGCAGCTGGGGTCTGGTTCGCGCGTCCTCGAACACTCCGAACCTTGTGGTGGTCTGCGAAAGCAGCGAAAGCGAAGAAGAAATGCGTGCGATCTTTGCTGATATCGACGCGGTCATTCGCACCGAACCCGGTGTTGGCGACTACGACCAGACGATCTGAACATTCTGTCGTTTCGGGGCCAGGGCGGCCCCGGAACGTTCAGGTCAGTTGCCGCCGAAAAGCTTCAATATCCCTTTGTTCAACTCGTCTTCCAACTTGTTCTTGATGGCGTCTTCGATCTGATCACTGTCGGTGATCGTTGTGTCCAACTCATTCCCGACCTTTTCGAAAACCTTCTGCTTGGCTTCGTCCTCAAGCTCTTTGGCTTTTCCCTCTGCAGCCGCTTCAATCACTTTGGTCAGGTCGGGTTTGATGGACGGGTTGCTCCATGGTCCGACGATCCGAACAGGCACCGCGATACCATTGCCCGAGTTGGCGCGAAGGGCGACGGGCGTGAACAGATAGTCGATGTCACGATTACCGATGCCGACACGACCCGAACCGTCCGCCCGAAAGTTGTCCAGCGACATCAACAGATCATCATTGCGCAAAACACCCTGATCAATGTTGAAGCTGGCGGACAGGCTGTTGAACACGGTCGTCCCGGCCTCACCCCCGCCCCGCCCCATCAGGCGGTCCAAGTCAAAGCCCGAGATCACGCCCCGGCCTACATCGACACGGCCCTTGCCGCTGAGTGAGCGCATGATCTGATCTTCGGTCTGCCCTACCCCCAGAAACTCGAATGACCCAGACCCGGTGCCCGACAGGCGTTCGATGCCGCCCAAGGTGGACAGGGCTTGTTGAACGTTGATTCCATCCGCGGTCAGATTGCCGCCGACAGACAAACCATTGCGATTGTTCGCCACGACCTGTCCGTTCAACTGGCCTGAGAACAAAGTGGCCGGGTTCATTTGCAGAACAGCGCGCGACCGATCCAGGTTCAGCGTCAGATCGCTGGGCCCCAGCGTCAGCCCCGGAACTGCAATGGAATTGGCCTTGAGGCGGATTCTACCGTTCGCCAGAGCCAGCGCAGAGGCATCTATCGGCGCGGTCGACCACCCTTCGTTCTGTGGCGTCGCGGGCGACGCTTGCGACGCACCACCGGTGGCCGCACCATCATTGAAACGGCTGAGGTCCAGATCACCTGCATCCAGCCGTGCCGTAATCTGAGGTGGGTCCGAGATCATGATATCCGCTTCACCCGTCAGTCGGTTGTCATCCAGCTGCGCCACCATATTGCGCAGCGAAATCCGCCCGTTCTGAGTGTATGTCATCTGCGCGGAAACATCCGCCGCGCGCCCCAGCCCCAACGGCACGCCCATTCCGGCCTGCCCGAATGCGGCCAGCATAAGCTCTGTGCTGGTCGTTTTGGCGCGCAGGCTACCAGCCATCTCGCCGGCAAGATTGACCCGGCCGTCAAAGGCGAAATCTCCGCCGGGCGCTGTGAGCGTCAAATCCAACGGCGTTACGACACCCGAGGCATAAGCGGGCAGGTCCTGAATACTCAGATCCACATCGACCGCCCCACCGGGAACCGCCATCTGGGCATGAACTTTCAATGGGGCGGCGATGTTCGGCCAACTGGCGGCCAGATCGACATTTGCAAAATCGAACTTGGTCGCGCCATTTTCGATGTACAGAAGACGCGCGTTTGTAAGTTTCAGGTGATCCAGTGTCACCTCTCCTTGCTGCCCTTGCGGGGTCGCACCGCTGGTCGAATTGGCCGGGGCAACGGTTGCAGGTGCCGACAGCTCCCAGTTGCCGCGACCGTCTGACAATTCCAGCCGCAGAACGGGGTTTTCCGCAATCACGCGTTTGATGCGCAGGTCACCGGAAATCAGGGCCGAGGCGTCTACCCCAACGGCCAGGCTCTCGGCGCTCAGCATCGGCTCAGGCCCGGCCCAGGACGCGTTTCCAAAGGTCACGGGACCGGTTTCCATCCCCAGCACCGGCCAGAAGGACAGGTTGACGTCCCCGGTCAGCTTCAGATCACGGCCGGTTTGCGCGCGAACCTGCTCGGCCAGAATCGTGGCCAGCTTGTCGCCCGGCATCAGCAACAGCGCGCCGATTACCAGCCCAAACACCGCCACTAACAGGAATAGAATGCGCAACAGCCACTTCATTTTCTGCTCTCCGCCTTTTTCATGCGTTTAAAAAGATCATCCAAAGCCTGCGTCGCATTTGCAAGGGGAAGCGTTCCCCACTATATGCCCGGCCATGACCACGAACCCGCCAAACCTCCGCCCCGACCTGGCGCCTGCCGCCCGGATGCCCGAGACGCCACGTTCGAACCAGCCGACGATCGGTATGGTCTCGTTGGGCTGCCCTAAGGCCCTGGTCGACAGCGAACGCATTCTGACGCGCCTCAGGGCCGAAGGTTACGGCATCTCACCGGATTATTCAGGCGCGGATGCCGTGATCGTGAACACTTGCGGGTTCCTCGACAGCGCTAAGGCCGAGTCTCTGGATGCGATTGGCGAGGCTTTGGTGGAGAACGGCAAAGTCATCGTGACAGGATGTTTGGGCGCCGAGCCGGATTACATTCGCGAACATCACCCGCGCATCATGGCGGTCACCGGGCCGCACCAGTATGAACAGGTGCTGGACGCCGTGCACCAGGCGGTGCCGCCCGATCCCGATCCATTCGTGGACCTGCTGCCCGCCGCGAGCGTGCAGCTGACGCCGCGCCATTACAGCTATCTCAAGATTTCCGAGGGCTGTAACCACAAGTGCAAGTTCTGCATCATTCCGGACATGCGCGGCAAACTGGCCAGCCGCCCGGCTCGTGCCATCCTGCGCGAAGCGGAAAAGCTGGTCGATAACGGTGTGCGCGAGCTGTTGGTGATCTCGCAGGACACCTCAGCTTACGGGCTGGACCGAAAATACGACGTGAACCCGTGGAAAGATCGCGAGGTGCGCAGCCATATCACCGATCTGGCGCGCGAACTGGGGCAGCTGGATGCCTGGGTCCGGCTGCATTACGTTTACCCTTACCCGCATGTGCGAGAGCTGATCCCGCTGATGGCCGAAGCGGGATGCAACGTGCTGCCCTATCTGGACATTCCGTTCCAACACGCCCACCCGGACGTTCTGAAACGCATGGCGCGCCCCGCTGCAGCGGCCAAGACACTGGATGAGATCGCCGTTTGGCGCGCGACGTGCCCCGATATCACCCTGCGCTCGACCTTCATCGTAGGCTACCCGGGCGAGACCGAGGCCGAGTTCCAGACCCTGTTGGACTGGATGGATGAGGCGCAACTGGATCGGGTCGGCTGCTTTCAATACGAAAACGTTGATGGCGCGCGGTCCAACGATCTTCCGGATCACGTCCCTGCTGAGGTCAAGCAAGAGCGCTGGGAACGCTTTATGGAGAAGGCGCAGGCAATCTCTGAGGCCAAGCTGGCGGCAAAGGTTGGCCGGACCCTTGATGTGATCGTAGACGAGATCGATGATGAGGCGGCCACCTGCCGCACCAAGGCAGACGCCCCTGAGATTGACGGCAACCTGTTCATTGACGAAGGGTTCGAAAACCTGAAACCCGGTGACATCGTGTCGGTCGAAGTTGACGAGGCCGGAGAATACGATCTGTGGGGTAAGTTGCGCTGACGCACCCTGCCCGATCACTCCGGATCGGAGAAGCGTGAGCCAAGTTCATTTGGATTCTGTTCAAAATTGGCGGACTATGGCAGGGCACTTCGTTACAGAAGTAGGAGGGTCCAATGTCTTGTCTGCATTCCATTGCAGCTACATGTGCCGCTGCGGTCATTGCCACGCATCTTTTTGCGGCACCAGCATTAGCCAACGGTTACGGCTCTAGCTCAGGAGGGTTTCTTTCCGTACGCTCTGGGTCAGTGACCTTGCATATTCGCAGTACGCATCCCGTGAACCGCTACTACGTCACGCCCAAAGTCTACGTGCGCAAATCCAAGCCGAAGGGCTATGATCTCAAAGGGACACCGAAGGTTCATTACCACAAGACGAAACCGCGAGTGTACTACACAAAGCCTGTCAGGAAAAAACATCGCCGGTCTTTCGGTCATTACAACAGATGGCCTTCTCCGACTTATTTCCCACCGCTTTACGGAACCAAAAGCCGGCAGCTCCATCCCAGCTTCTCGCCGTACTGATATACAGTTAGCTTTGCCTCAGAACAGGCTCAGCAAGGCCACGACCCAAGCGACGCCCGCCGCGACCGCAGTCAAGGACACAGCTGCGCTGGCCGTGTCTTTGGCCTGACCCGCCAGAATATTGTGGTCGGTTGATGTGTGGTCCACCGCACGTTCGATCGCGGTATTGAACAGTTCCGCGATCAACACAAAAAGCCCCAACACCAGTATGAGGGCGCGCAAACCATCTGAGAGCGGAAGTAAGATAGCCAAAGCTGCTGAGATGAGGTTTGCCCAAACCCAACACCGGAACGAGTATTCTTCGCGCCACGAAACAGACAGACCCTGCCAGCTCCATCTGGTGCGATCCTTCAGGCGCGAGAAGAAGTTTTTCATGAGTCCTCGGTCGTTTTGTGGACCACACAGAAACCTGATCAACAGGCCGGAGACAAGAAAAAAACCGCCCTTGGGCGGTTTTGAATTTCGTGGGTGTGCGAGCGGCCTTGAAGAAAGCCGCTCGCGGAAAGCTTATTGAGCGACCGGGTTACAGATGGTCTGACCCGCTTCGGTCGTGGCCAATTCGGTTCCTGCCGGACAGCTCGGCGTGCCAAACTTGTCATATTCGGGCGTGATGTACACCGGTGTCGGTTCTTCCTGCTGCGAGCATGCAGCCAAAACCAGGGCGATTGCGCTTACGGCAGCGAATTTAAGTTTCATGTCCGTCAATCCTCTAAAAATTTTTCCTATTGACCTACAACCTCGGGCCAGTCTCAAAATACGACCTCATTGATATTATTGCAACAAAATCAATCACAGAATTGTGAGAGCGGCAAAACCATGCTTTTGGTGCTGGGGATGAAAGGCCCGCTACACCTTGGGTGCAATGGCCCTATAGTTGTTTCACGACATCAGCCAACAGCGGAGGAGCCACATGTCAGATCGGCCAAATATCGCCCAAAAAGCCCCCTATCCGGTCGAAGTGACCGAGGGCAAAAGCTATTTTTGGTGTAGTTGCGGCAAATCCGAACGGCAGCCGTTCTGCGATGGCTCACACAAGGGAACAGATTTCGAGCCGGTGAAATACACGGCAGAATCTAGTAAGAAAGTGTTCTTTTGTGGCTGTAAACAAACCTCTAATCCGCCACTGTGCGACGGGGCGCATTCCAAGCTCTGACTAGGCCTTTAGCGCGTTCAAACGGTCCGCATTGGCGCAAAACTCCGGCGCCGATGCGGCTTGGGCCTGTTGTTGCGACAGCCAAACCTCGCATTGACCGCTGCAATTCGCAGCACGGCAGCGCGTTACGATTCGAGAATATTCGTTCGCGGACAGTCGCCCTTCGGCCATCGCTTCGGTTAATGAGATGTCCATGCACCTAGCCACCGACCTGGTCAGCCAGAAGTGTTTTTCAACATCTCCCAGACTGTCCCGGCTCATTGGCAATCCCGTCCTTGCTGCGCCCGAAGCACCGCAAATTTTTCGCGGTTCGGGCAGGTTTCCGGGGCGTCCTGAGCAAATTCCCTGTTCTGCAACCAGTCCTTGCATCTGCAGGCCCATTCGCATCCCTGACACCGCCGAACCATCTCGGCCCAGTCTTCCTGGCTCAGACGTCCTTGTCGATGTTCGGCCACAATATCTGAGCCCACCACCTGCCCCATGCGCAACACAAGGCGATGATGGCCCATGGTTTTTCCTAACTGTTGCATTCGCTTTCCGATATTGATGTCAGCCGATCAAACAATGCGGTGTTTCGACAGTACTCTGGTGTCTTACGATCTTGGGCCGGTTGCCCAAGGAATTGTTCGCAATGGCCCGGGTTCGAGCAGTCGCTGCACCGCAAGACTGCCTCGGAAATCTGATCGATTGAGACTTCACCGCCAATCGCTGCACTTTCCAGATCGACCCCCACGCGGGTTGCCATTCTGTCTACCAGTGCTGCATGTCGTTTCAGAGTATCCTTGCCTCGCATAGCGCTCTCTCCCTGTCGCACAGTCCAGAAAGGATAACGCGGATGCTCAGGCGAGCCTTTGACTCAGGTCAAGACCCCACACCGATATGGTCAAGATACGCCCGCGTGGCGTCCTGCACTCGGCGAAAGCGGTCTCCGCCAAGCTTTTTCCCGCCGTACCAGCGGGTTACGATGACGACATGGTCGTCCAGCCCTGCTCTTTCGAGCATGCGCAGGATCACCATCCCCGCGCCACTTTCACCGTCATCAGCCTTGAGCCCACCTGTGGGCAGCACCGCCGCCCACGTATTGTGCGTCGCTTTGGCATAGCTTTTATCGGCCTTGAGCTCTTTTAATACGGCATCCACATCATCCCGGCTCTGAACCGAGGCCCCGGACACAGCGTATTTTGACCCACGGTCCGTCAGGATCACGCCCATCTGCACCAGTGATGTCATTGCGTCAGCCCGATCTTCCGCGCCGTTTCCTGAACAATTTCAACACGCTGAGCGTTCGGGGGGTGCGACGTCAGAAAACTGTCGCCTGGATCGGGAAGCCGGTCAAAGTACTTAGCGCCGATCAACGGGTTGTACCCAGCATTATAGGTTATGATTGTGCCCAACTGATCGGCTTCCAGCTCAAAGTCTTTTATGTAGACCTGCGCCCCGACCTGTGCGCCCAATTTTTGCGCTTCTTCAATGGCCGCGCCGTCCGCACCGCCCAACCGGGCGAGTTCACCAAAGATCGCCGCGCTGTCGCGCGCGTTTCGGGACTGCCGCGGAATATGACGCAGGATATGATGGGCGGCCTCATGCCCCATAACAAAGGCTAATTCATCCGCGTTGGCTGCGGATTCGATCATCGACCGGGTGAAAATGATGACGGGCTGGTCTTTGTCGTCCAGCGTCTGAAAGGCGTTGGCCTCAGCGTTTGGATTCAGGTCGACCAGTATCGTGAAATCGCAATTGGCGACATTTGCGCGCCGCACGCATTCCCGGCGAGCCTGCTCTCCAACTTGCTGACTGACCTGTCTGAAAGTCTCCGCCTGGGCGCGGAACGCCTCCGTCTCTGGCGACCATTCACCCACGGGCTGCACACGCAAGGTGTTGGCGCCGCACGCCGCCAGAAACAGGGGAAGCAACAAACAGATCAGACGGCGCATTCTATATCCTTTGAAACGGGCGGACCGTTTTTCAAACCATAGCGCGCCTGCCAGGGGATCGCCACTGTGGGATTGCCAAGGTACGGGTTGCATTGCGACCGCCCGGCCTGCACTCTGACAATATGTTTTCGATTGAGCATGAATTCGACTCGACCGTCATTACTCTGGTGGACGAAGGCCCAAAGCCTTTGCAAGAGGATGTCGTCATCAACAGCTTCGCCGAATGTGTGACGCTTGAACAATTGGACCCGCGCACGGATCAGATTCTGAGGATCACCCTGTCCCCCGAACAGGTGCGCGATCTGGCCGCCGCGTTGGACCTGCCCGAGGGCGTGTACCAGATCCGTGAAACATCGGGTCAAAGCGAATAGACAAAGGTTTTCTCGCGCGATGTCTGACCCCGTTTAAGGGTCAGCTTTGACGGTGCCACCCCCATTGCCTTGGCCAAAATGGCACGCACGGCTGCATTCGCCTTCCCGTTTTCGGGCGGTGCCGTGACAGCGATGCGAATAGCGCCGTCATGAACTGCAATGCCGTCTCTTGCGGCCTTGGGCGTGACTGTGACCGAAATCTCTGCCCCCGGCACCGCCCGTTGGCTCAGATCCGGCATGTTTTGCAGTTTTGGCTTGGCCATCGTCCCCACTTCCTGATCAACAGACTTGCACGATCGTTCAGGGAATGAAAATGATCCCCTGCATCCAGCCGCTTGCTCTTGAAACACGCCAGATGTTCAACCACATACACAACCGCCTATGTAAAGGAAGTTAACATATGTCCTTGAAGAATCCGGCCGCTCTGGAGTTTCTGCAAACACGCCGCTCGCGACCCGCGAAAACACTGGTTGCACCCGCACCTAAGCGGGAACAGCTATTGCCACTGTTGACCGCGGCCGCACGCAGCCCCGACCATGGCAAGCTGGAGCCCTGGCGCTTTGTTGTGCTGGAGAAAGGTGCCATGTCACGGCTGGCACAACTAACCGAAGAATGCGGCGCTGCCCTGCGCAAATCCCCCGAGGACATCGCCAAGGCGCGCACCCAATTCGACATGGGCCATTTGGCAGTTACGGTGATTGAAGTACAAAAGCCTTCGGAAAAGATCCCGGCGATCGAACAGACCTATTCTGCTGGCGCGGTGTGCCTGGCCCTTCTGAATGCCGCCCTTGCGGCCGGGTGGGGTGCCAACTGGCTGTCTGGCTGGCAAACCCATGACAAGGCCTTTTGCCAAAAGGCCTTTGGGCTGCAAGATAACGAGCGCGTTGCGGGCCTGATCCATATCGCAACCGAAGGCAGCACCCCGCCCGAGCGCCCCCGCCCCGACGTGGCCGCATTGACGGAATGGGTCACGGAATGATCATCTTCAACGCCTTCTTCGCAGCCCTCGGTCAGATCGGAGACCCAAAGTTCCGGGCTGTCCTACTGCGCGGGGTCGGCCTGACAGTCGTGCTGCTGATCGCCGCCTGTGCAATGGCGATCTGGCTGATCAACTGGCTGTCGGGTAACGAAATCTCTCTGCCCTTTGTCGGGGCTGTGCCGTGGCTGAACGACGTGCTGAACTACTCCGGCATCTTCGTCGTTCTGGTCCTGCCGGTTTTCCTGATGGTCCCAGTGGCCTCGGCGATCACGTCGATGTTTCTGGAAGAGGTCGCACAAGCTGTCGAAGACAAGCACTACCCAAGCTTACCGAAGGTGCCCGGCATCCCATTCCGGGAGAGCGTAATCGACGGGTTGGGCTTTATGGGCGTTCTGATTGCCGCCAACCTACTGGCTCTGATCCTCTATGCGATATTCACCCCTCTGGCCCCGTTTATCTTTTGGGCCATGAACGGGTTCCTGCTAGGTCGGGAATATTTCACCTTGGCGGCTATGCGCCGGGTCGGTCGCGAAGGCGCGCGTAAACTGCGCGCCAAACATGCGACAACTATTTGGATCGCAGGAACATTGATGGCAATCCCGCTATCGGTGCCGCTAGTGAATCTCGTGATCCCGATCATCGGAGCCGCGACATTCACCCACATCTATCACAAGCTGGCGCGGCCCATGGCCTAGCGGTCAGCCGCGCGGCCCCATCTGATTCAACCAGTCGAAGTCGCGCACCGAAATCAGGCCAGACAGGATAATTCCGGCTATGATTGCCCAGAGCACCACCGTTATTCCGGTGGTGATCCACATCTTCTTTTTCATGTGATGCACTTCCGGCGCACCCGAATGGGTGCCCGGTACGATATCACCCAGATCACCCTGCGTCTTGATGCGGATGGGCAGCACCACCAGCAAGGTCATGAACCAGATCACAGCGAACAGAACCGCCGCAGCAGTAATCGTCATCTCATCCCCTCCGGGGTTGCGTTACACCTGTTCTAGTTCGACCAGGCAGCCGTTAAAGTCCTTGGGGTGCAGGAATAGCACGGGTTTGCCATGCGCACCGATCTTGGGGTCACCCGAACCCAGCACGCGCGCACCGGTTTCCTTCAGGTGATCGCGCGCAGCGATGATGTCTTCGACCTCATAGCAGACATGGTGGATACCGCCTGCGGGGTTCTTTTCCAGAAACCCGTTGATCGGGCTGTCATCGCCCAGCGGATAAAGCAGTTCAATCTTGGTGTTGGGCAGTTCAATGAACACGACGGTCACACCATGATCGGGTTCGTCTTGCGGTTCGCCAACCTTGGCGCCCAACGCATTGCGGTATTGCTCGGACGCGGCTTCAAGATCAGGCACGGCAATAGCGACGTGGTTCAGACGACCAATCATGGAACTCTCCTTACGTTCTGCGTTGCAGCGGTTATGGGGGTTGAATGATCAAAGAACAAGTGCGCCAAATTGCCGTTAACGCCGTGTTAGCCAGAAGTTCCTAGCGTGAGGCATCTGCTGATTAGGAGTTCTGCCATGGACGATTCGAGCCACTTCGCCTCACCCGCGCAGCCAACGGCCACACGGCCCCTGCTGGGACAAACCATTCTGGTTGTGGAAGACAGCCGCTATGCTTGCGATGCCATCCGGTTGATGTGCCTGCACAGCGGCGCACGCATCAGGCGGGCGGATTGCCTGCAATCCGCGCGTCGGCATCTGCAGATTTACCGCCCCTCTGTCATCCTGATCGATATGGGGCTGCCGGATGGCTCTGGCGCGGATCTGATTGCCGAATTGTCCGAGGCTACGCCACGCATCGGTGCCGTCCTGGGCATGTCCGGCGATGACTACACCGAACGCGCCGCGATGCGAGCGGGGGCAGATGGGTTTCTGGCAAAACCTCTCAAGTCCCTGGCCTATTTCCAGACCTCGATCCTGGAACGTTTGCCAGAAGACCGCAGGCCCAACAGCCTGCACGCTGTCCGGGATGAGGTTATTCGCCCCGATCCGATGGCTTATCGGGACGACATGGCCCATATCGCAGACGTTCTGGCCGGACCGAATGATCAATGCACGTTGGACTACGCGGCCCAATTCCTGCGCGGCGTTGCGCGGGATGCCGAAGATACCGTTCTGGCAGACGCAGCACAACGGCTGGCCGAGTCACGTGCTGGCGGCACCCCCGTCACAGCCGTAGCGGCGCGGGTCGCCGGTTTGGCGCAATCCCGTTTCCAACAGCGCGAGGCGATATAAGATGGTGATAGCCTATTTCATAACCGCGACGATCCTGTGCATCTGGGCGTATACACACACCCGCGCGACAGCGCGCAGTATTCGCAGCAGCCGCAGATCACTCAAGGACCCGCTGCTCTGAAGTTGCAGTAATAGGTCTAGGCAGATAAGCAAGCAGATGGTTTGCGCCGGTTCCCCCCAACGCTCCACAGCAAGCCAAAAAAAAACCCGCTGCAAGTGATGCAGCGGGTTTTTGTCAATCTCAGTCCTGAGGAATGATCCGCAGACCCAGTTCCATCAATTGATCCGAGGTCGGATCCGAGGGCGCATCCATCATCAAGTCCTCGGCGCGCTGGTTCATCGGGAACATCATGACTTCGCGAATGTTGGCCTCATCCGCCAGCAACATAACGATACGGTCGATGCCTGCAGCGCAACCACCGTGCGGCGGCGCGCCATAGTGGAACGCGTTGAACAACGCACCAAAGCGGCTTTTCACTTCATCCTCGCCGTACCCGGCCAGCTCGAAGGCTTTCAACATGATCTCGGGCTTATGGTTCCGGATCGCGCCCGAAACCAGCTCATACCCGTTGCAGGCCAAGTCATACTGGTAGCCACGCACATCGAGCGGATCGCCATTCAGCGCTTCCATTCCACCTTGCGGCATCGAGAACGGGTTGTGTTCGAAATCGATCGCACCGGTTTCCTCGTCCTGCTCGTAGATCGGGAAATCCACGATCCAGGCAAAGGCGAACCGGTCTTTTTCGGTCAGGTTCAGTTCCTCACCGATCACGTCGCGCGCCTTGCCGGCAACCTTTTCATAGGCTTTCGGTTTGCCACCCAGGAAGAAGGCCGCATCACCAACGCCCAGACCCAGCTGCTGACGGATCGCCTCGGTGCGCTCGGGGCCGATGTTCTTGGCCAGCGGACCTGCAGCCTCCATCCCTTCGCCCTGATCCCGCCAAAAGATGTACCCCATCCCCGGCAGACCTTCTTTTTGGGCGAATGCATTCATTCGGTCACAGAACTTGCGGCTGCCACCGCTCGGCGCTGGGATCGCGCGGATTTCGGTGCCTTCCTGTTCCAGCAGCTTCGCGAAAATCGCGAAGCCAGACCCGCGGAAATGGTCGGAGACCACTTGCATTTTAATAGGGTTCCGCAGGTCGGGTTTGTCGGTGCCGTACCATAGGGCCGCGTCCTTGTAGGAAATCTGCGGCCACTCCTGATCGACCTTACGGCCACCTCCGAATTCCTCAAACACACCAGTCAGAACAGGCTGGATCGTGTCGAACACGTCCTGCTGCTCGACAAACGACATCTCAAGGTCAAGCTGGTAGAAATCGGTCGGCGAGCGATCGGCGCGCGGGTCTTCGTCACGAAAGCACGGCGCGATTTGGAAATACTTGTCAAAGCCCGACACCATGATCAGCTGTTTGAACTGCTGCGGGGCCTGCGGCAGCGCATAAAACTTGCCCGGATGCAGACGCGAGGGCACCAAGAAGTCACGTGCGCCTTCAGGCGACGAGGCTGTGATGATGGGTGTCTGATACTCACGGAAGCCCTGATCCCACATGCGACGACGCATCGACGCAACAACGTCCGAGCGCAGGGTCATGTTCTGCTGCATCGCCTCGCGGCGCAGGTCCAGGTAACGATAACGCAGACGGGTCTCCTCGGGGTATTCCTGATCGCCGAAGACCATCAGTGGCAGTTCGTCAGCCGCACCCAGAACCTCGAGCTCACGCACGTAAACTTCGATCTCACCGGTGGGCAGTTTCGGGTTCACAAGCTCCGGATCGCGCGCTTTGACGGTGCCGTCGATGCGGATACACCATTCGGACCGGACCTTTTCCAGCTCGGCAAAGGCTGCGCTATCGCCATCGCACAGAACCTGGGTGACGCCGAAATGGTCGCGCAGGTCGATGAAGAGGACGCCACCGTGATCTCGGACACGATGCACCCAACCGGACAGGCGGACGGTTTCACCGACATTGGCGGCGGTCAGAGCGGCGCAGGTGTGGCTGCGATAGGCGTGCATGGATCATATCCCTTCGGGCGCAGAATTCGTCGCGCCGATACACCCTGTCAGGCTTGGAAAGTCAAGGCAGGTCGCGCCGTCAAAACGGCCTTTGAACGTTGCCGGAATAGAAATAGATGCCCAGACCGGCGGCAAAGATGATGTTCCCGGCGATCGCGTGCAGCAGCACCGCGTAGAAAAACGATCCGCGCTTGCGATAAGCCCAAGTGAACAGCAGCCCTCCGCCAAAGGTCATAACGGCGACGATCCAGCTCCAATACATGAGGTGCGCCAGTGAAAACAGCGAGGCGTTGAGCAGATAGGCTGCGGACCCGTTCGGCAGGATGGCGTGATAACGGCGGAAGAACAGCGAACGGAACAACAGCTCTTGCGGCAAGGCCGAAAGCACCGGGTAGCCGAGCCAGATTATAGCCAAGAACTCAGGCCGATAGAGAAGCATGCGAAAGGCAGCATCCGGGTGTGTGGTCATAACCACCGCCGAGCAAAACGCTGTCATGGCGACACCAAAGATGGCAAGCTCGGCCCAAGTCCAATTGCGCCAGTTGTAACGAAGCTCTGCCCAGGAAAAACCGGGCGTTATGTGCAACAGGATGATGCCGATCGCGGTGAAAGTGAACAATGATGGAAACATCCAGTTCGGCGGGAAAAACACCGCAATCAGGACTGGAACAGCGATGAAGAATAGGCCGAACTCCAGACGCAACCGCATGTGGTACGCCGCATCCTCCGCCCATTCGCTTTGTCTGGTCACTATCCCACCAACTCCGCCCGGATAAGGCCACGTAAGGAATTCCCTACAAAGACCTTTTCCGCGTTTTTCAGATCGGTCAAGGACAAGGCGCGTTCGGTAACCTGTTTATTATCAATCAGTTCCTCGCGCAGGATACCGGGCAGCAATCCGCAGGACAGCGGAGGAGTCAGGTATTGCCCGTCCGGCATGCGCACAAAGAGATTTGTGATTGTCCCTTCGCAGAGTTCATCGCGCGCGTTCAAAAACAGAAGCTCGTCGATTCCCTTGGGTAGTGAAGCGCGTGCCGCGTCATAAAGCGCGCGCTGCGTTGTCTTGTGCCTCAGCCAGACGTCCGAAGCGGTCAATCGCGTTTCCGCGACCGCGACGCGCCAAACAGGCGGGTTTTCGGCCAATGCTCCGGTCGTCACTGCAAACGTGCCATCGACGGACAGAGTGAGGCGACACCGCAAAGGCGCATCGCCTGCGATCGCCTCTAACGTTCGAGTCGCTGTTTCGGCGTCAAACGGAACATCCAGCGCCATAGCGGTCCGCGCCATGCGAGCAAGGTGCCGATCTCGGCGCACAAAACCCTGACCAGGCCGAAAAGCCAGTGTTTCGATCAGACGGAAGTCAGGATCATCTGGTGCGCAAAGCGGGCTTTCCATAGCGCTTCCTCGTATTCCGATGGGGCGGTGCTGTCCCAAACAACGCCGCCGCCCACGTTCAGGGTGGCCGCGCCGTCCTCGACCATCAGCGTGCGGATGGCAACGTTAAACTCGGACCGTCCGTCCGGCGCTGCCCAGCCTATCGCCCCACAATAGATGTCACGCGGCCAGGGTTCGAGGTCGGACAGAATCTCCATCGCGCGAATCTTGGGCGCGCCGGTGATCGACCCGCAGGGAAAGAGCGCCGTCAGAATGTCAGACAGTTCCGCGCCCATATGCAGCTGAGCCTGCACAAGTGAGGTCATCTGATGCACCGTCGCGTAGGTTTCGACCTTGAACAGCTCGGGCACCTTGACCGATCCGGGCATCGCGACGCGGCTGATGTCGTTGCGCAGCAGGTCGACAATCATCAGGTTCTCGGCCCGGTTCTTTTCGTCACGCGACAGGAACGCGCGGCGGCGAGCATCTTCGGCCTCGTCGGCGCTGCGGGGCTGTGTGCCCTTCATTGGGCGCGTCTCGATCCCTCTGTCCGCGTTGGTGCGAAAGAACAGCTCGGGCGAGCGGCTGAGCAGATCGGGCAACCCATCCTGCTGGATCAACGCTCCGTGGCCCACGGGCTGACCTGCCGCCAGCGCTGCATAAAGCGCGGCGCTGTCGCCTTCGACCGTCAGATCAATCGGGAAGGTCA
The DNA here is from genome assembly GCF_013035315.1 of Ruegeria arenilitoris. Taxonomy (GTDB): domain Bacteria; phylum Pseudomonadota; class Alphaproteobacteria; order Rhodobacterales; family Rhodobacteraceae; genus Ruegeria; species Ruegeria arenilitoris_D. The sequence continues at coordinate 282,918 of NZ_WQHP01000004.1, forward strand.
GGTTCGCCTGATAGATGTCCCCTGCTCCGATGGCGTCATGCACCTGCCCGAACGCACGGGTGTACCGCGCCTCGTCCCAGCGTGGTTCAAAGCGGGTCACGCCACCGGCCGGCGCGGATAGCGCTTGTTGAGCCGGCGTCTCGTAGACGCCAAAACACAGCAACGGCAGACGGCGGCCGTTCGGCATCCGGTCAGAGAGGCGTGGCTCCAGCGCATAGCCCAGCTCATAACTGGCATAGCCTGCCAGCCAGGCACCGTCAGCGCGCGCGGCATCCAGCGCCGCCAACGCCTGGGGCACGTCCTCCGCATTGTCCGCGCGGATCACGTCGGCTGGCCGGTCGAAACTGGTTCCGGCCCCGGCTGGCCCCTGATCAAAACGAATACGCAATTGCATCCTCAATTTACCGTGCTGCGCGATATAGAGGATACGGCGGAGAGGGAAAGAGGAGAAAGCGGCAATTTCGCCCCCGTTTCCGATACCTCTTGAACCTTTTCGCGCGGTCCCTATAACGCAGGACAATTTGGGCGCTTGGGGGTGCCCTGACTCGCGGACAATCGAAGGAACAAGGCCATGCCGAGAAGAACCGACATCCAGTCGATCATGATCATCGGGGCGGGCCCCATTGTTATCGGTCAGGCTTGCGAGTTCGACTATTCCGGCGCTCAGGCCTGCAAGGCGCTGCGGGAAGAAGGATACCGGGTCATCCTGGTGAACTCAAACCCTGCGACCATCATGACCGATCCCGGATTGGCCGACGCGACCTATATCGAGCCGATCACCCCCGAGGTTGTCGCCAAGATCATCGAGAAAGAACGCCCCGACGCCCTGCTGCCCACGATGGGCGGACAGACCGGCCTGAACACGTCGCTCGCGCTGGAAGAAATGGGTGTGTTGGAAGAGTTCGGCGTCGAGATGATCGGGGCCAAGCGCGACGCCATCGAAATGGCCGAAGACCGCAAACTGTTCCGCGAGGCGATGGACCGTCTGGGTCTTGAAAACCCCAAAGCCACCATCGTGACCGCACCTCGCAAAGAAGACGGTTCTGCCGATCTGGATGCGGGCGTGCAGATGGCTCTGGACGAGTTGGAAGAGATCGGCCTGCCCGCCATTATCCGCCCCGCCTTTACCCTGGGCGGCACCGGCGGTGGTGTGGCCTATAACCGTGAGGATTATATCCATTTTTGCCGCTCGGGCATGGATGCCTCGCCGGTGAACCAGATCCTCGTCGATGAAAGCCTGCTGGGTTGGAAAGAATACGAGATGGAGGTGGTGCGCGACACCGCTGACAACGCCATCATCGTCTGCTCGATCGAGAACGTCGATCCGATGGGCGTGCACACCGGTGACTCGATCACTGTGGCCCCAGCCCTGACGCTGACCGACAAGGAATACCAGATCATGCGCAACGGCTCGATCGCCGTGCTGCGAGAGATCGGTGTCGAGACTGGCGGATCGAACGTACAGTGGGCGATCAACCCCGATGATGGCCGGATGGTCGTGATCGAGATGAACCCACGTGTATCGCGTTCGTCGGCACTGGCCTCGAAAGCGACCGGTTTCCCGATTGCCAAAATCGCCGCGAAACTGGCCGTGGGCTACACGCTGGACGAGTTGGACAATGACATCACTAAGGTCACACCCGCCTCGTTCGAGCCAACCATCGACTATGTCGTCACCAAAATCCCGAAATTCGCCTTTGAGAAGTTCCCTGGGTCCGAACCCTATCTGACCACCGCAATGAAATCGGTGGGTGAGGCGATGTCCATCGGACGCACCATCCACGAATCGATGCAAAAGGCACTGGCCTCGATGGAATCGGGTCTGACCGGCTTTGATGAGATCGAAATCCCTGGCCTGAATGTGGGCGTCTGGGACGAGGCTGACGACAAAGCAGCCGTCATCAAGGCAATCAGCCAGCAGACCCCCGACCGCCTGCGCACCATCGCACAAGCCATGCGCCACGGTCTGACCGATGACGAAATCTTCGGCGTCACCAAGTTCGACCCGTGGTTCCTGGCCCGCATCCGCGAGATCATCGAGGCCGAACGTCAGGTCCGCAAAGACGGTCTGCCGGTGACCGAAGAAGGCATCCGCAAGCTTAAAATGCTGGGCTTCACCGACGCGCGTTTGGGCAATCTGACTGGCCGTGATGAAGACAATGTTCGCCGCGCGCGCCGCAACCTCGGGGTCAATGCCGTCTTCAAACGCATCGACACCTGCGCCGCCGAGTTCGAGGCACAGACGCCGTACATGTATTCGACCTACGAGGCCCCGATGATGGGTGAGGTCGAGTGCGAAGCCCGGCCCAGCGACCGCAAAAAGGTCGTCATCCTCGGTGGTGGCCCAAACCGGATCGGTCAGGGCATCGAGTTTGACTATTGCTGCTGTCACGCCTGTTTCGCGCTGACCGAGGCGGGGTATGAGACCATCATGGTCAACTGTAACCCTGAGACGGTTTCGACCGACTATGACACGTCGGACCGCCTGTATTTCGAGCCGCTGACCTTTGAACACGTCATGGAAATCCTGACGAAGGAACAGGAAAACGGCACGCTGCACGGTGTGATCGTTCAGTTCGGCGGCCAGACCCCACTGAAACTGGCGAACGCATTGGAAGCAGAAGGCATTCCGATCCTCGGCACCACACCGGACGCCATCGATTTGGCCGAAGACCGTGAACGCTTCCAAGCGCTGGTCAACGAACTGGGTCTGAAACAGCCCAAGAACGGCATTGCTTCGACCGATGAACAAGCGCTGGAAATCGCCGAAGAGATCGGTTTCCCACTGGTGATCCGCCCCTCTTACGTTCTGGGTGGCCGCGCGATGGAGATCGTCCGCGATATGGATCAGCTGCGCCGCTACATCAACGAGGCCGTGGTGGTCTCGGGCGACAGCCCGGTTCTGCTGGACAGCTATCTGGCCGGTGCGGTGGAACTGGACGTCGATGCGCTGTGCGATGGCACCGACGTTCACGTTGCAGGCATCATGCAGCATATCGAAGAGGCGGGCGTCCACTCGGGCGACTCGGCCTGTTCGCTGCCGCCCTACTCGCTGTCGAAAGAGATCATCGACCAGATCGAGGATCAGGCATACAAGCTGGCCAAGGCGCTGAACGTTGTTGGCCTGATGAACGTGCAATTCGCGATCAAGGATGATGAGATCTATCTGATCGAAGTGAACCCTCGCGCCTCACGTACCGTGCCGTTTGTTGCCAAGGCGACCGACAGTGCGATTGCATCGATTGCCGCGCGGGTCATGGCCGGTGAAAAGCTGGCCAACTTCCCGCAACGCCCGGCTTATCAAGAAGGTCAGGACACAAAGATCGCCGACCAGATGACTCTGGCCGACCCGGACATGCCGTGGTTCTCGGTGAAAGAGGCTGTTCTGCCATTTGCTCGCTTCCCTGGCGTCGACACAATTCTGGGGCCGGAAATGCGCTCGACCGGTGAGGTCATGGGCTGGGACCGCGACTTCCCGCGTGCATTCCTAAAAGCACAGATGGGCGCAGGAATGGTTCTGCCGTCCTCGGGCCGCGCATTTATCTCGATCAAGGACGCAGACAAAGGTTCTGCGATGCTTGAGGCCGCTCAGGTACTGACCGAGCAGGGCTTTTCGCTGATCGCAACGCGCGGCACGCAAAGCTGGCTGTCGGAACAGGGCGTTGCCTGTGAGGTAGTGAACAAGGTCTATGAGGGCCGCCCGGACGTGGTCGACATGCTGAAAGACGGTCAGGTACAGCTGCTGATGAACACCACCGAAGGCGCTCAGGCGGTTGAAGATAGCAAGGCCATCCGTTCGATCGCGCTCTACGACAAGATCCCCTACTACACGACCGCCGCGGCCAGCCACGCCGCCGCGCTGGCAATCAAGGCGCAGGCCGAGGGCGATGTCGAGGTGAAATCATTGCAGGGCTGATCGGCCTGAACCTGCTGGCATTCATGACGATTTTACGCGCCCGTTGACCTTGTGTCTTCGGGCGCGCATCTTTTTCAGGAAACGAGCAGAAGGAAAAAAACAAATGCGCAGATTCATGGTTTTCGCTGCACTTATGTCCCTAGCAGCCTGTGATGTTCCATTTGTCCCGTTAATCTGACACAACAGTTGGCATCGTAGCATTTGAAAAGGCGCGCTAGTGCCTTGCGCCAGAAGCCAGAACAGGGTTTCAGGTATTCACGCCCTTTGACGGTCGGCCTGCGAGTGTGGGAAACGGCACGATGATGGCTTTCCTCGCCCGGTTCGCCACCACGGTCAGACAATTCTGCGCAGCAGATCTGAAGCACGGCAGCATAGTTGATGGCGCGCCGGGTATTTTGGACTATGATGCGCCTGATTTCAATGCCACCTATCTGCGTGATCCCTACGGGAACAAGCTGTCCTGTTTCTGTTACTGCTATGACCCGGCCAAGGACTCAGACAACTGAGTAAAAACTTGCGTCAGCGCGGCAAACCAACGATTTTGACAAAGCAATCCCATCCCGTATTGGCCTCCAGCAGCCTCACGGGTCTCGGACTGCGGTGCGAGATGAAGCCGGGGCATACCGGACCGGACTATTCCGAACACGTCTATGACTATGATACATTCTGGTACGACGCGTTCTGGGATAACGGACGCGTTACGATTCTCTGCCCCAAGCTGTTCGGCCTTTTTGATGCAGTTCGAGAAGGACAGTTCCATCTGGATGGCAAAAGGTCGTAAAACCAAGGCTGAAACAGCACGATTTCTATGATGTCCTTATCATTGGGGCACAGAACAGACCAAAGACTCTGGTGTTCGAACGAGGCGGAGCGCTTGTAGAATCCGCCGTCAATTCGGTACAGCAGAACTCGGCTTCCTTCCTGGGAAAGAACGTGGCCGTAACGCTATCGCGGGACAATAATCCAACATGGATCGAAGACTTCGCCGGTTATCACCGAGCGGGGCACGGTCTGCAGCCTTTCGGCACTCCGATCGCGTCGAGCGCGTGGTGCCATTATGATGCCGGTGCGCTTTCCAACTGTGTCATAGACCCCGAAACCCAAGCGGCTTTCGCCAATATTGGGTGGGCAAAAACCCCGGCCGAATAGATATCCGCCCGGGATTCATAGATTTACTCTGCGGTTTAGCCCAAAGCCTCCGCCGCTTTCATTTCGCGTTTTTCGTCCCGTGCAAAAAAGATCAGGTAGAAGACCGGAGCTGCGACCATCGTCAGGATGGTTGCGAAGGCCAGACCGCCCATGATCGTCACCGCCATGGACTTGAAGAACGCATCCGTCAGCAGCGGTGCCATCCCCAGAATGGTGGTGATCGCGGCCAACATGACCGGACGCAGACGCGAGACCGAGGCTTCGATGATCGACTCGCGCAGGCCCTTGCCAGTCTCACGAACCAGATCAATTTCCTCGACCAGAACGATGCCGTTTTTGATCAGCATCCCTGACAGGCTGAGCAGGCCCAGCAAGGCTGTGAATGTAAACGGCAATCCGGTTCCCAGCAGTCCGATGACGACACCATTGACGGACATCGGCACCAACAACCAGATGATGATCGGCTGACGGACAGCGTTGAAGATCAACACTGAGATCAGCACCATGATCAGCAGGCTTACAGGCAACTGGCGGCCAAGGCTTTCGTTTGCTTCGCCCGCGTTTTCAAACTCACCACCCCATTCCATGCGATAGCCCGCAGGTAATTCCATATCTTCTATGGCTGCACGCACTTCGGAATGCACCTGGGCCGCCGTGAAACCCGCCGGAATCTCGGCCCCGACTGTAATCGTCAGAACCCGGTCACGGCGATGCACCAGCGTATTGAGCGCCTTGTAGTCAAAACCGTCGACCATTTGTTCAATGGGAACAAACTTCTCGGACTGATCCGAGTAGACCACCTGATCAACGATCGAATACTCACCATCCGCCGGGCGCCGGATGATGATTGGGATCAGCCGGTCGCGTTCACGGAAAACACCGGCTCGAACACCGTCTGTCGAGAACTGCAGCGTGCCGGCGATATCTTCACGCGTCACACCAGCTGTCTGCGCCCGCTCGGTTGCATAGATGGGCTGAACTGCCAGTTCTTTCTCGCGCCAGTCATGGTGCACATGCAGGGCATTTTCGGACGCGGAACGCATTCGCTGGATCGCCTCATCTGCAAGCTGTCGCAAGACCGCCGGATCACTGCCCGAGAACCGGGCCTGGATTGGGTCGCCGCCGCCGGGGCCAAAGATCAGACGCTTGGTGCGGAACTCGCCTTCTGGGAATTGCGCCGAACCGAACGCCTCAAGATCAGCCTGCAACGCAGGGATGTCGTCCAGGGTCTCCGTTCGGATGATCATATGACCATAGCTGGGGTTGGGTTTTTCTGCCGAATAGGTCAGCAGGAACCGGGTTGCCCCCTGCCCCACGAACGTGGTCACGGCAACGACATCGTCACGTTGGTCCAGCCATTCTTCGAACACAGCCATATCTTCGGCCGTACGCGCGATTGGTGTGCCTTGCGGCAGCTTGTAATGCACGAAAAACAACGGCGTGTTGGAGTCCGGGAAGAACTGCTGTTTGACCAGACCGAACCCGGCAAAACAGGCAAATGTTACGCCCACCAGACCGGCAACCACCAGCCAGCGGAACCGCAGTGCCCAGCGCAGGATGGCCCCGTAGATGCGGAACATGATCCCGCCATAGGCATCCAAGGCACCTTCTTCGCCCTGCTTGAAGAAATAGTGGCCGAGCAGCGGAGTCACTGTCAGGGCCAGAACCCAGCTGAGCAGCAGGGAGATCGCGATCACGGCAAACAGCGAGAACAGGAACTCACCCGTCGCGTCCGGGCTAAGCCCAATACCCGCAAAGGCCATGATCCCAATGACGGTCGCACCCAAAAGTGGGATCTGCGTTTTCGAAGCAGCCTCATCCGCCGCATCACGCGAGTTCTTCCCGCGCAGCATGGCGATCTGCATGCCTTCGGCGACAACGATAGCGTTGTCCACGAGCATCCCCATAGCAATGATCAGCGCGCCCAGCGAAATCCGCTCCATCTCGATCGAAAAGATCGACATGAACAGCAGCGTGCCCACAACGGTCAGCAAAAGGGTCGAGCCGACAACTATGGCCGCGCGCCAGCCCATGAACAGCGCCAGCACGATAACCACAATGGCGACGGACATTGCGAGGTTCACCAGGAAGTCGTTCGAAGCCTGCTCGACCACCACGTGTTGCTGATAGATCGGCAGGATTTCGACGCCAAAAGGAATCTGCGTGTCCAGCTCGGCAAACTTCGCATCCGCGCGCTTGCCGACTTCGACGATGTTTTCCGTGGACAGGCCCGCAATGCCCAACGTGAACGCCTCGGTTCCGTTGAACCGGATCATCACCTCGGGGTCTGTCAGGCGACCGCGAAAGACATCCGACATATCAAACAGGTTGATGACCTGCCCTTGCGAGCCTACGGACAGCCCCGCAATCGCCGACACCGTGTCCGACCCTTCAGCGGTCAGTATCGCAGTACGGTCATTGTCGGACCTAAGCGAACCAGATGAGTTAACCGAATCCGCATTGGCAATCGCTTCGTTGATCGCCTGCAAGGGCACGTTCTGGTTCACCGAAATGGCCAGATCGGGCTCGACAAAGATCGCTTCTTGCGGAAGGCCCATCACCTCAACGTCCGCGACGCCGTCAACGGTCAGCAACTCGCGCCGCAGGAAAGTCGAAAGCTCGTGCTTTTCGGCATCCGAAAAGCCCTCGGCAGTGACGGCATAGAACAGGCCGAACACGTCGCCGAACCGGTCATTGACCAGTGGTTGCTGTACCCCAGACGGCAGCGCGCGCGCAGTGTCGCGCACTTTGGCCCGCAATTTGGTCCAGATTTCCGGCAGTTCCGTGCCGTCATAGGTCGATTTGATCTCGACCTCGATCAGGGACAGGCCGGGCTGGTTGACGGATGTGATCGTGTCAACCTCACCCATCTGCTGGATGGCAGATTCCAAGGGCTCCGAGACCTCAAGCGCCACCTGCTCGGCGGTTGCGCCGGGATATTGGGTCGCGATAACCGCGTTTTTGATGGTGAATGCCGGGTCTTCAAGACGACCCAGCGACAGGAAGCCCCAGATGCCCCCGAACAGGGCGATCAGGATGATCAGCCACGTATAGATTGGGCGATCAATGGATGCGCGCGCTATGTTCATCGATCTGCCCTTCAGTTCGCAAAGCCGGCAAAGCGGCGAACCGCCTGACCGTCCGTCAGCGCACCGCCGCCTGCGACGACGACCTCATCGCCATCTTTCAGGCCGGTCAAAACACGAACCTCGCCGGTTTGTGTGGGCTCGACGGTCACCGGAACGCGGCGAACGGTGCCCTCATCGGCACCAACCGGTGAAAAGACCATCACGCTCAGCTCACCCGACGCATCAGCGACGATGGCAGTTGCGGGCACCACAATTCCTGTCCGACCATCCTGGACCTGAACGTTCACGGTCACGGATGAACCCGGCAGAATTTGCAGACCCTCAGGCGGGGTAAGCCCGAATTGGATGCGGAATGTCTGGCCGACGCTGGACGACTCCGCATCGAACTCGCGAATCTGCAGAGGAAAGACCTCGTCGCTGACCGGGAATTTCGCGGTGATCGTGATGTCATCTTGCTGCCCCGAGCGCTGAAACAGGATTTCGGGTACATCCACCTCGATCCGCAGTTCGGACATATCGTGGATGCGTACGATTGGCGCGCCCGAGGTTACGGTCGTGAACGACTCGACCATCCGGCGCGAGACCAGCGCATCGAACGGTGCCGATAGCGTTGCATGCTCCAGATCATATTCCGCGTCGCGCACGGCAATGTCCGCCAACTGCGCCTCGGTCTCAGCGTCATCCACAGCGACCTGGCTGGCAGTTGTTCCGCGCAAGCGGGACAAACGCGCAACGGTGCGGTCCGCCTGATCCTTTTGCAGCACGGCACGATCATAACGGCGTTGGAACGGCTCTTGGTCCAACTGTGCGATCAGTTCGCCCTTGGGGATCACAAAGCCTTCGGTAACAGGCATTTCGACAATCTGGCCCGACACCTGAAAGGCCAGGTCTACGGTCTGGCGCGCGGCAACACGCCCAAAGAATTGCCGTGAAAAGCCTGGCGAGGTTTCCTCGACCAGCATCAGTTTCACGGGTTTTGCCGTATCTTGAGCCGTGACAGCGGTGGCAAAAACGGTCAGAGCAACGCTCAGAACAGAGAAGAGTTTCATTTCTTCAATCCCTCAGGAATTCCTGTTTTCATTATGTTTTCCCGGATTTTCCGGGCCAGTCGTGCGAATTCAGCGGTTTCATCAGCGTCAAGGCCGGCGGCACGGTGGAACAATGCTCCGGCTTCCAAGACCAGCATTTGCCGCATCTCCTGACCCTTGTCGGTCAGTACCAGCAACCATGCCCGGCGGTCTGCAGGATCGCGCTGACGGGCTAGATACCCGGCCTCTTCCAACGCGTCGGCTGTTGATGTGATGGTCGACGGCACCGTCAGCATGTCTGCTGCAAGAACACCCATCCGTTTAGGCTCATCAAGCTTGATGACCATGTGGCATTCCTGGTGGCTCAGCTCGACCTCAAGGGCGGCAAAGCTTTCTTCCAGCTTCCAGTAGAGCGCATAGACGCCCATCATCGCCTGCATTTCGGGGCTGAGGCGCCGCACCAGCGCGCTGTCGTCATATGTCATCGGCGAATCCGTTTGCGATTTCGCAGTGGCATATACTTCGAAAAATGAACTATTCAAGAACTGAAGTTGAATTGGTCGGAATCTTTTACATTCCCTTGGGTCACCTCTCTTGATCTGGCCCTGCTATGACTGCATTTTGGGCAAATCCGAAACATTCAGGTCTTATCATGTACACGCCCGCGATCACCGGCTCCGGTGTTTTCACCCCCGAAAACGTCATCACCAACGCCGAGCTTGTCACCGCGTTCAACGCTTATGCCGACAAGATGAATGCCCAAAACGCAGACGCGATTGCGGCGGGTGACATAGAGCCGATGCAGCATTCGTCAGAAGAATTCATCGTCAAGGCATCCGGCATCAAGAACCGGTATGTGATGGACAAAGACGGCGTGCTGAACCCCGATGTGATGCATCCGCTTCTGCGTCAGCGCAGCGATGACGAGCCGGGCATCATGACCGAGATGGCCGTGGATGCGTGCAAAAAGGCTTTGGCCCAAGCCGGGCGGACGGCCGAGGACGTGGATCTGGTGATCTGCGCCGCCTCAAACCACGAACGCGCCTACCCCGCGATTGCGATTGAAATTCAGCAAGCCCTTGGAATCAAAGGGTTTGGCTTTGACATGAACGTCGCCTGTTCCTCGGCCACGTTCGGCATTCAGGCCGCGGCTGACATGGTGCGGTCTGGCTCGGTTCGGTCGGCGCTGGTCGTGAACCCCGAGATCTGCTCGGGCCACTTGGAATGGCGCGACCGCGATTGCCATTTCATCTTTGGCGACGTCGCAACGGCTACGCTGATCGAACGGATCGAGGACGCGCAGGGCCCGCATTTCGAAATCCTGTCGACCCGCTGCGCCACCGAGTTTTCGAACAACATCCGTAACAACAACGGCTTCCTGCGCCGCTCACGCCCGGACGGCGTGGTCGACCGCCGCGACATGCAGTTCATGCAAAACGGTCGCAAAGTTTTCAAAGAAGTGTTGCCGATGGTCAGCAAGCACATCTCGGATCACATGGATACGGAAGGTGTGAACAGCGATGACCTGAAACGCCTGTGGCTGCACCAAGCCAACAAGACGATGAACGACTTCATCGGCAAAAAGGTTCTTGGCCGCGAACCAGAAGCGGGCGAGCAGCCCAACATCCTGCAGGACTATGCCAACACATCTTCGGCCGGGTCGATCATCGCGTTCTCCAAGTATTCGGATGACCTTGTGGACGGCGATGTCGGCCTGATTTGTTCCTTCGGTGCAGGCTATTCGGTGGGTTCAGTTATTGTAAAGCGGCACGGTTGAGCGTGCGCCTCGACCAGCGATTACAGGGCAAAGTTCGACGCGGTCTGTGAGAAGAATGCGCCCACTTAACCGCTACAAAATCGCACAAATCTGCGGATTTTGACGCAGCAAACATACCTACAGTTTCGATTGAGGTCTAGATTTCGCACATCCGCGCCACATCCGGCGCGCATGGGTTCAAGCAAATTGGCAAGACGTGTTCTTGCATCACCAACCAAAAGTACCTGAATAAGGTACTGGCTTTTTCGTTGTCATGAGCTCGCGGGATCCGCGCCCAACCACTTGGAGATTTCAGCTCACGCTTTCTTCTTCCAGGTGCAGCTTCATATCCAGCAGGACCTGTTGCAGCAGGCTGGTTTCCTTCAAAAGGCGCTTGGCTTCGTTCACGGTGATGATGCCGTCCTCGATCGCCGACTGATATTCGGTCATCAACATCGCAAACCGCTGGCTCAGCGCGATGACGTCTGAGTTCACACCACCAGTACGGGGGCTGTCGTCATTGCGGCCATCGTAGGACAGGGTGATGTTCTTCAGGTCAGCAAGCGCCGAGGTGACGTGCGGGAAGGTCGCAACCGCCTCGAGCCGCGCAACGGCGTCCACCGGCATGAACCGGTCAGCGTGTTCGATATTGTCGGAGTAGTAACGGCCCAAAGTGGCTTTGGATTTGCTGGTAATCTCGCAGGCGGATTCGATTCCCACGTCTTTGACCAGCGCTTCAGTGTGTTTTTTCAGGTAGGCCCCGATATCTGCCATACTTTTACCTTTACTGCCTGTAGCCCCCACAACATCTGCCCGTGCGGGGGAAAGGGAGAAGAAATTTCCCATACTCGATTCATAATTGAAATGTCATATGTTGGCTATCCCTCAGATATGCGGGGGTTTTGTGAGTGAGTGGCGGCTTTTCATGCCGGTAACGAGTGTTTGCGGGGCATTTTTAGCCCTGCTTTGGGTAGGCCGCATGTTGGCCGACGGCGTCGTCGTTGTTGAGGCGGGGGTATCCATCCCCAATGGGCTTACGCTCGACCCTCGTCAGCGATAGCGGCGACGTCGCTTAATCAGGACTTTTGACCACTTGCCCGCAGGGTTAAGGCGTTTTAGACCCGGCCCATGGCAAAGCTCTATTTCAACTATTCGACGATGAACGCGGGGAAATCGACCGTGTTGCTGCAGGCCTCGCACAATTATCGCGAGCGCGGTATGGACACCTACCTGATGACTGCAGCCCTGGACGGACGGGCCGGGATTGGCAAGATCGCTTCACGTATTGGAATATCGGCTGAAGCCGACACATTCGCCGTTGGCGATGACGTGTTTTCGATGATTGAACAACGCCTTGCCCAAGGCGAGATTGCCTGCGTCTTTATCGATGAAGCGCAGTTTCTGACCGAGGACCAAGTCTGGCAACTGGCCCGCGCAGTGGATGATTTGCGCGTGCCTGTGCTGGCTTATGGGCTTCGCGTAGATTTTCAGGGTCGCCTGTTTCCAGGCTCAGCCGCCTTGTTGGCGCTGGCGGATGAGATGCGCGAGGTGCGCACTATCTGCAAATGCGGGCGCAAGGCCACGATGGTGATCCGACAGGACGAAAACGGCAACGCCATCACCGAAGGCGCACAGGTACAGATCGGCGGCAACGAGACCTATGTCTCGCTTTGCCGCAAACACTGGCGTGAAGCCGTCGGCGATTAAACCGGGTTAGGTAACAGTCGACCTTCGGCAAAGGCCGCAACGTTATCCAGCGCCATATTGCCCATATCTGTACGCACCTCTTCGGTTGCCGTACCGAGATGAGGCAGCAACGTAACGTTCTCCATATCACAAAGGGCCTGCGGAACGGTGGGCTCGAACTCGTAAACATCCAGCCCCGCCCCTGCAATCTGACCGGATTGCAATGCGGCGATGAGGGCCGCCTCGTCCACCACCTCGCCACGGGCGATGTTGATCAGGATGCCCGACGGTTTCATCGCCTCCAACACTTGCGCATTAATCAGGTGGTGCGTCTCGGCACCGCCCGGAACTGCGAGCACCAGGAAATCGACCGCTGCGGCCAGCTCTTCAAGGTTCAGGATGTTCTCGGCTGGAAACTCTACCTCTTTCGGACTGCGGGATTGATAGGCCACGTCCATGCCGAAGCCGAAATGACAGCGCCAGGCGATGGCCTGACCAATCCTGCCCATCCCTACAATCCCGACACGTTTTCCGGTCACATGGTGCCCCAGCATTTGCGTCGGATGCCAGCCCTGCCATTTGCCTGAACGGACCAGCCTTTCGCCCTCTCCCGCGCGGCGGGCAGTCATCAGCAACAGGGTCAGCGCGATGTCAGCAGTGGCATCTGTCACGGCACCAGGTGTGTTGGTGACTTGCACTCCGGCCGCCTGCGCAGCAGCGACGTCGATATGGTTGTAGCCCACGCCGAAATTGGCCAGCAATTTGCAACGCGGCTCTGGCACCTCGGCAAAAATCTCAGCCGAAAACTGATCGCCTAGGGTGGGAACGACCACATCGAACTCGGACAGCGCTCGGCGCATTTCGTCAGGCGACATGGGCAAGGTGCTGCTGCGGATCTCTACATCGAAGGCGGCGCGGGCACGCTCTTCAACGGCAGCGGTCATGGGGCGGGCGATCAGCAGTTTCATCAGTGCATCCGCCCGCCTACGGGAACCTGATCATCCGGTCCGATCAAAACGATCTCACCGTTCTCATCCGGCAGGCCCAGAACCAGAACCTCGGACATGAAGCGCCCGATCTGGCGCGGCGGGAAGTTGACGACGGCCATCACCTGCTTACCGACTAACGCCGAAGGGTCGTAATGCGCTGTGATCTGGGCCGAGGTTTTGCGTTCGCCAATTTCGTCGCCAAAGTCGATCCACATCTTGATCGCTGGTTTGCGGGCCTCGGGGTATGGTTCCGCACGTAAGACTTTGCCGACGCGAATGTCGACTTTCATAAAATCGTCGAATGAAATCTCACTCACGGGACAGCTCCTTGGATCGTTCGGTAGCAGCCCTGACCGCGCGGTGCAGCAGGCCGGGGAAACCCTCTTGCTCGTGCATCAGCACTTCAAGCGCGGCTTGCGTGGTACCGTTGGGCGACGTGACGTTGATGCGCAGTTGCGACGGGTCCTCTTCGGCCGCCATGGCCAAGGCCCCTGCCCCGGCTACTGTGGATTTGGCCAGCTTCATCGCAAGATCATGCGGCAAACCCTGTGCTTGCCCTGCTGCAGCCAGCGTTTCGATCAAATGGAAGACGTAAGCAGGCCCCGAACCGCTGAGACCGGTCACCGCGTCCATCTGCCCCTCGTCATCAAGGCGAACGGTTTCGCCGATGGCGGACAAAAGACCCTCGGCCAAAGCAACATCGTCATCAGAAGCAACCGAGTTACCGATCAGCGCCGTGATTCCCTGGCGGATTGCAGCAGGGGTGTTTGGCATGGCACGCACGATTGGCGTGCCTTGACCCAAAACGGTCTCGAATGTCGCTATGGATGTCCCGGCCGCAACGGACACGAACAGGCTGCGGCCCCCGCCTAGCGCTGTGATTGCAGGCAGCGCTTCGCCCATCATCTGAGGCTTTACAGCCACCAACACAACAGCCGGGGCTTCGGGCAACGGAGTGTTGATGTTGACACCCTGCGCTTTCAGCCAGTCTGAGGGGTGCGGATCCACAACCCAGACGGCTGACGCAGGAAGGCCATGCTCTAACCATCCGGCGAGCATGGCCGATCCCATCTTGCCGCATCCCAGAAGTACCAGCCCCTGCTCGGCGACACGTGACATATCCATGATTGCCCCTCTCCTTATTCGGTTCGGGGCAAAGCTTTACGCGCGGCCATAGGCCTCTGCAATGGCGACCTGCATGGCCTCTTCCGGGTCACGGTTGCCCCAGGTGACCAATTGGATCGCCGGATAGTAGCGCTCGGCGCTGAGGACTGCGGCATTGATCATCGTATCGATCTGTTCCGGGCTGGCCGTCTGGCCGCCGGCCAGAACCAGACCGTAACGGTAGACCATCAGTTTCTGGTTGGCCCAGTAGGTAAAGGCCCCGGCCCAGCACTGGTCGTTCATCTTGTTGAGCAGCTCATAAAGCTCGCTCTGACGCTCGGACGGCGGATCCATTTCAAAGGAACACACCATGCGCAGCGTTTCATCATAGTTGGACCAGGCCAGCGTAATCGAGTAGGTTCGCCACTGCCCCTCGACAGCCATGGCGATCTGATCATCCCCGATCCGGTCAAAATCCCAGTCGTGATGTTCGGCAAGATGTTCAACAATGTCGATTGGATGAAGGTCTTCTTCGAGAAACTGCTCGGAAAGGGCCATAATGCCACCTCACTAATCTCTAGCCTTTTAGGGGCTGGCAGCGCCCCAACGCTAGTTGCTTGCTCTACAAGCCGGGCTTCCCCAGTCTGCCTGTACTAGATATGGTGCGCCGCGCATGAGGTTCTGGCAACCCTATTTATTGGGGATAACAGCAATAAGTTGTGGACAGTCGGCAACGGCGATCAAAATATTGGCGTCGCCCCCAGCTTTGTCTTGATTAAATTCAGCGAGGCGTCAGAATGCACAACACCGCACAACCCAAGACTGGATTGCGCGGCGCCTGACTTGTCCCAAAAATCGTGAGCGGTGGACTTACTTGTCCAGTTTGGCTTCCAACGCGGCGATGCGCGCCTCGAGTGCTGCGTTTTCTTCACGCGCTTTCTGGGCCATGGCACGCACGGCGTCGAACTCTTCGCGGGTGACGAAATCGCGGTCGGCCAACCAGCGGTCGATCATCGACTTCATCGCGTTCTCGGCCTCTTCCCGCGCGCCCTGCGCGACGCCCATGGCGTTAGTCATCAGTTGGGAAACGTCATCAAGAATCTTATTGCGGGTCTGCATGGCTTTACTCCGGTATCTCGGCTGGTCTCTATATGGGTAAAGATTGGCCCGGGCTCAAGGTTGACTTGCCCTGCCAACCCCGGGCAATGAGACGCATATGCAGGCTGTTTTGAATTTCCCCGATTTGTCTCCCGAAGTTTTCTCGATCTCTTTGTTCGGGATGGAGTTCGCATTGCGCTGGTACGCGCTGGCTTATATCGCAGGGATTCTGATCGCGTGGCGGTTGGGCGTGATGGCGCTGAAGCGCCCTGCCCTGTGGCCCGCAGAAACCCCACCAATGAAGCCACAACAGTTGGAGGACCTGATCACCTGGATCATCCTCGGCGTAATCCTTGGTGGGCGTCTTGGGTTCGTGCTGTTTTATCAGCCCGCCTATTACCTGTCGCACCCGCTGGAAATACTTAAGATTTGGCAAGGCGGCATGGCTTTCCACGGCGGCCTGCTTGGCGTTGTGGTGGCCTCCTACCTTTACGCCCGACGCCACCAAATACCCATGTTGTCCCTGGCCGATCTTATCGCACATGCGGTCCCGCCAGGCCTTTTACTGGGACGGTTGGCGAATTTCACCAATGCCGAACTTTGGGGACGCCCTTCCGAGGTACCTTGGGCGGTGATCTTTCCGGGTGCCGCGGCGCAGGACTGTCCCGGCGTTGTTGCAGGCATGTGCGCCCGCCACCCCTCACAGCTATACGAAGCCGCGCTGGAAGGGTTGCTGCTGGGTGCTCTGGTACTGTGGATGGCCTATCGGCGTGGGGCTTTTCACAAACCCGGCCTGATCATGGGCGTTTTTCTTGCCGGCTACGGCGCTTCGCGTTTCATTGTCGAGTTTTTCCGCCAACCGGATGCTCAATTTATCTCTCCGGGTAACCCGCTGGGGCTGGCGTGGCAGTTGGGCGGATACGGGCTGACGATAGGGCAACTTCTTTCCCTGCCGATGATCGCCCTTGGCCTGTGGTTCGCGTGGCGCGCGCGACGCCCCTCATGAGCTTGAAGGACCACCTGTTGGCGCAAATCGCGCTGAACGGACCGCTCAGCGTTGCGGAATACATGACGGAATGCCTGATGCACCCCGAGTTCGGGTATTACTCCACCCGCGACCCGTTAGGTGCGCAGGGGGATTTCGTGACCGCGCCGGAAATCTCTCAGATGTTCGGAGAGCTGATCGGGTTGTGTCTGGCGCAAACCTGGATGGATCAGGGAAAACCAGAACAGTTCGCTCTGGCTGAGTTTGGCCCCGGGCGCGGGACCTTGATGGTCGACATCCTGCGCGCAACCCGCACTGTGCCTGGCTTTCTCGCTGCGGCTCAAATCGTTCTGCTTGAAGCCTCACCTACTCTGCGCCGCACTCAGTCCCAAACTTTGGGCGAATACGATCCGAAATGGATCGACTCGGTATCCGACCTACCCGACGCCCCGCTGTTTCTGGTTGCGAACGAATTTTTTGACGCCTTGCCCATTCGCCAATTTCTGCGCGACGGGGACGGTTGGCGCGAACGGCTGATCGGAGTCGAAGGCGAATCGCTGGCGTTCGGGTTGGGCCCACATGGCCCGCAGGTGGCCCTGTCAGACCGGCTGCAAGACACGAAAGACGGCGATCTGGTCGAACTCTGCGCAGCGGCCATTCCGATTCTAACCGTTGTCGCAGGTCGCATAGCCACCCATGGCGGCGCGGCGTTGATCGTAGACTACGGAGATTGGCATTCGCTTGGAGATACATTTCAAGCATTGCAGTCCCATGACCGGGTGGACCCATTGGCGGCTCCGGGACAGTCGGACCTGACCGCGCAGGTGGATTTTGAACCCCTCGCCCTTGCAGCACGCGCAGCCGGGTGTGCCCATACGCGCCTGACGCCCCAGGGAGTGTTCCTCGAACGGCTGGGAATCACCGCGCGCGCGCAAGCGCTGGCCGCGCCACTCGGCGGGTCTGAGCTTGAGTCCCTTGTTGCCGCACATCGCAGGTTGACGCACCCCGACGAAATGGGAAACCTGTTCAAGACGCTGGGCCTCTACCCCTCATATGCTGCACCTCCACCGGGACTGGAACCATGACATTGGAAATTCTGACCTCGGACATCCTTTCGCCTGTCCGCCACGGATTCTTCAGTCGTCGAGGCGGCGCATCGTCGGGGATCTTCGCAGGCCTTAATTGCGGCTACGGCTCGTCCGACCAGACGGAGGCTGTCTCGGTCAACCGCCAGCGCGTCGCCGCCGCGATGGAAGTCGAGCCTGACGCCCTCGTTGGCGTGCATCAGGTGCATTCTCCGACTGTTCTGACGGTGGATGGCCCGATTAACGGAGACAAGCCCAAGGCCGATGCCGTCGTCACGGCAACGCCCGGTTTGGCACTGACGATTCTGACGGCGGACTGCCAACCGGTCCTTTTCGCCGACCCTGACGCAAATGTGATCGGAGCTGCGCATGCCGGTTGGCGAGGTGCATTGGACGGCGTTCTGGAAGCGACCCTGGACGCAATGGAATCCTTGGGAGCGAAACGCGGCAGCACTATCGCTGTAATCGGCCCGACGATTTCCCAAAGCGCCTACGAGGTTGGGCCGGACTTTCTGGACGCGTTTGTCGCGGAATCGCCCGACAATCTAAGGTTCTTTGCAAACGGCACCGGCGACAGGTTGCAATTCGATCTGCCCGCTTTTGGCCTGCACAAATTGCGCCAGGCAGGCGTTGGGCAGGCCGAATGGACGCGCCACTGCACCTATTCGGACCCGGACAGATTCTATTCGTACCGCCGGTCGACCCATGCGAAAGAAGCGGACTACGGCCGCCTGATTTCCGCCATTAAATTATAGCCCACGCCCCAATTGTGGCAGTTTCGCCGCTTTTTTGCCACATTTGTTGTATTACCTTAGGTCAGACAATTTAACTTTTATTGTCTGCGCTCAGGTGCTTATACGCCCACTTTCCAGCAGCGTTAGACAATTTCAAAGAAGAGGAACTGCCGACCTTCGTCTTCCTGATTCTTTCCCGGATCAGCCTTATCGGTGCCGCATTGGCCCGAAATACTGGCCCAACAATGGAATAAGAGCAGGAAAAAACATGAAGGTTAAATCTCGCTTTCTCAGCGCCGTTGTTGCGGCCACGCGGGAACAGGCACCGGAAATGCCGTGGAAACGGGTTTCCAGTTCTTCGGTCAGGGTCGCGCGCCGTTTGGCTAGCCGACGCTGACCAAAGCCCCAAGGAACCAGCTGCCGGTTCCAACGGGTAAGACGCATATCGGAAGGGTGCTCCGATCCGATATGTGACCAACCGCTGCAATTTTCGGCGGTCAGGTTCCGGGGCGTGTGTGCGTAGGAAATTTCCACCTGCGTTGTAGTGAGTTTGTCTGGGGGGTCAGCGTGTTGACCAAAAGGTATGCGAATTTCAATCGCGTTGCGACGCCGGATCGGCGTACGTCCTGTGGTCACCATCTCATTCAAGACAAAAAAGATGCCGGTCAGGCTGCTCTGTACGGAGGGCGCTTGTTGTCTGGTCGGTTTTTGAAGGGGACGGAATAAAAATGACAATTCCACATTCCCTGGCACGCGCTGCCAGAAATGCCGTCGAAACGTCGGCAATGCTGCGCGAAATGCCCAGGGCAAAACCAAGACCTAAGGCGCAGTTGCGACGCTATGAAGTCAGTACTCTGATGCCGAATGGTGATATTTCGCAAACCCGCCATATCGCTCCGGCCTTGTCCATGTTCGAAGACGCCTTCTGCGCCTTCACGCGAGGATCGCTGGTCGAGACCGAATCCGGGCCACTGGCGATCGAAGACCTGCTGCCAGGTGACACGGTTCTGACGCAAGACGGCTCCTCGCAGACCGTTTTATGGAAAGGGTCAGTCACCCTGATTCCCGGACGCGAAGATTCACGCGGCCGAACGCGTCCGCTGACGCGGATCATGGCTGACACTTTTGGTATGCAAAAGCCACTATCCGGTGTGATTGCAGGGCCAGCAGCACGCCTGCTGGGAACGCCTTCGCATCTGCGGCACCTGCACGGGGACGGCGCTGTACTGACACCCGTTCACGAGTTCCAGGATGGCATGAGCGTGATCGAAACGCTTCCGCCAACGCCGATTGAGTTGTTTCACATCTGTTTGAAGCGTCATTCGGTGATCAAAGTGGACGGACTGCAGTTCGAATCCTACCATCCCGGTGTGAATGCCGTGCGCCAGGTCAGCCGGTCACTCCGGTCGATCTACCTGAACCTGTTTGCGCATATCGAATCACTGAACGATTTCGGCCCGCTGGCCCTGCCACGCGCCGGAGACGGTGAGGTTGATGCGATCACGGCCTAACAAACCATAACAACTGCAATGTGGGGGCATTATGCAGCTGATTTTGAGTTGGATACTATCACTGACGGTCGCAGCCTTCCTGCCGCCGTCTAAACCGCATCAAAAACGGATGATGTTCACGCCGTCCGGCTCATTCGTTCTTCGAGAACATCGAAGGGGACGCCGGGTTCGTCTTTTGCGCCGCGGATAACCAGCGAGGTTTTCACACTGGCCACGTTGGGCGTAGTCAGCAACTCGCCCGTCAGGAACTGCTGGAAACTGCTTAGATCCGGGGCGACGCATTTCAGGATGAAATCCACCTCGCCGTTCAGCATGTGACACTCGCGGACAAGCGGCCATTCACGGCAGCGTTCCTCGAACGCGTTCAGTTCGGATTCGGCCTGACTTTCCAAACCAACCATCGCAAAGACCTGAACTTCGAACCCCAGCTCGCGTGAGTTCACGTCGGCATGGTAACCGCGGATCAGCCCGGATTCCTCAAGCGTTCGGACGCGTCGCAAGCAAGGCGGCGCGGAGATTCCAACACGCTTTGCCAGCTCGACATTGGTCATGCGACCATCAGCCTGCAATTCCGCCAGAATCTTGCGGTCAATCTCATCCAGCCGTATCGCGACCATCAAATGCTCCTAGTATTTTCGGTTGTTATAGCAGCACCCAACCGATGCGCAATTATCTTTCGCATCAGCGCAATATTCCATATTTTCAATGTTCTTTTTTTGGGCACCCTGCGGCCAGTGCATAGCCGCATGTCAAAAGGTAGGGGGTTTAAGCCCTGCGCGCCGGTCGCTATATCCATCCGTCAGGGGCCAGACGCCCCAGTCAGGCAGATCGAGTTGGGGGTACCATGGCCGAAACACGACACACCAAGGTTCTGATCATCGGGTCGGGACCGGCCGGTTACACGGCCGGCGTCTATGCCAGCCGCGCGATGCTGGATCCTATTCTGGTACAAGGCATTGAACCGGGTGGCCAGCTGACCACAACGACTGAGGTCGAAAACTGGCCCGGCGATACCGAGGTTCAGGGTCCGGACCTGATGGTGCGCATGCAGGATCATGCCAAAGCGATGGGCTGTGAGGTAATCGGAGACATCATCAACGATCTGGACGTCAGCAAGCGCCCTTTCACCGCGAAAGGCGATAGCGGTACGACCTATACGGCAGATGCCGTCATTCTGGCTACGGGCGCGCGCGCCAAGTGGTTGGGCCTACCTTCGGAAGAGAAGTTCAAGGGCTTTGGCGTATCGGCCTGCGCCACCTGCGACGGGTTTTTCTATCGCGGGCAGGAAATCGTGGTCATCGGCGGCGGCAACACCGCTGTGGAAGAAGCTCTGTTCCTAACGAATTTCGCCAGCAAGGTTACCCTGATCCATCGCCGTGATGAACTGCGCGCCGAAAAGATCCTGCAGGACCGTTTGCTGAAGCACGAGAAAATCGAACCTCTCTGGTTCCATGAACTGGAAGAGGTCGTTGGCACTGATGCTCCGCTTGGCGTCGAAGGTGTGAGCGTCAAAAACGTCAAGACTGGCGAAATCACCGAGATTCCGTGCAAAGGCGTTTTTGTAGCGATCGGCCACGCCCCGGCCAACGAGCTCGTTATAGACTCGCTGGAAACGCATATGGGTGGCTACGTTGTGACCAAGCCCGGCTCGACCGAGACATCGGTACCAGGTGTGTTTGCCGCAGGCGACCTGACGGACCACATCTATCGCCAGGCTGTGACCAGCGCTGGAATGGGCTGCATGGCCGCGCTGGACGCAGAGCGGTTCCTGGCCGAGCAGGAATAATCGGATGCTGGAATTCTCCGGCCCGGTCTGGAGAATTCTGTATCTGTCGCAGATTGACGCCCCTCTGGCCCCTGCGCGGGCGCCAGAGGGGCGTTTTCATTACAGGGGGCAGACGGCGCTTTACGCTTCGCTCAGCGCGGAAGGTGCCGGTGTTGCCATCCGGAGGTATGTCTTGGCCGGCGATCCGCCTCGCGTTCTACAGCAAGCGCAAGTGACGAAGGCGCGGCTGGTGGACCTTCGAGGGCAGAGCGATGCCTCAAGCGTCTGGCAGGACATCCGCGACGAACAGGGCAGCTCGCCAACATGGTCTTACTCGGACAGCGCGCGCGATGCGGGCGCGGACGGGTTGCTTTACAGTTCGCGCTCGCGCCCGGACCTGAGCCACATCGTCCTGTTCAGCTCCTCCCCCGCCCTAATTCATGTGGATGTGCGGGCCATCCCTTGGGTGCCGATGTATCCGCAACCACCGCTTGACCGCTAAGCCGCCGCGTATCAGACTCGGGGCCGAGCGAGACGAATGCAGGTGACCTGATTGAAAAGTGTTTTGTGGCAAGGCGGGTGGGCAACCCGGCTGCGGATCGGCAGCGGCCTGGTTCTGTTCGCCTTTGCGTTCTTTCACTTCATCAATATCGGGATGGGCCTGTTCCACACCGATTACTTGCACGACATGCAGGACGCCCGGCACGTTATCACGCGTCACGATCTGGGCAGTCTGATCTTATATACCGCTCTGTTTATCCATGCAGGGCTGGCGCTGTACACCATCAGCCAGTTGCGCACTCTACGCATGCCGTTCAGCACCGGGCTGCAGGTGATACTGGGCCTGCTGATCCCGCTGCAGCTGATCTCGCACATCGTTCAGACGCGCTATGCGAACACAGTTTACGATGTGAACGACGAGATGGGCTATATCATCATCCTGATGTGGCCCAGCGTGGCTGTCTGGATGCAAAGCTTGCTACTGTTGCTGGTCTGGGTACATGGCTGTATCGGCCTGCACATGTGGCTGCGATTGACGCGCTGGTGGTCCAGGGCTGTGCCCTATTTGATTGGCGTGGCGGTGTTTGTCCCAACCTTCGCGCTGGCAGGTTTGCTGACCGAAGGGCGGCGTCTGTGGGCGGATTTTGCTGATCCGTTTCTACGCGAACAGTATGTCGAGCACTATAACTGGCCTTCACCGGAAGAGTTCCAGGCTTTGTTCAGCGTCAAGGACAACGCGTTAATGGCGTTTTGGGTGGCATTGGGTGCCTCTTTGGCAGTGTTTGCCATCCGCAAGCTTTGGCGCCGCCGTCACTCCGTGCGCGTCAAGTATGTCGAAGGCCCCGAGGTCGTGGCCGAAAAGGGTATGACCCTGCTTGAGATTTCGCAGGCCAACGGCATCCCCCACACCGCGTTGTGCGGCGGCAAAGGTCGCTGCACCACTTGCCGCGTGATCGTCGAAGACGGTGCCAACGATCTGCCGGAACCTGGCGAGGTCGAGGCCCGTAGCCTTGCTGCGGTCAGCGCCCCAGACGGGGCGCGGTTGGCCTGCCAGATTCGCCCGACCGCCCCAATCACCGCGTTTCGCATATTTCGCCCCGACGGCGCGCGGAACCGGGCGCATGCAAGCCAAGGTCAGGAACGGCAACTGGCGGTGCTGTTCCTAGACATGCGTGGCTTCACCTCGCTCACCGCTGGTCAACTGCCTTATGACATCGTGTTCCTACTGAACCGCTTTTTTGATGCCATCGTGCCTGCGATCACGGCCGAGGGCGGTGTGGTCGACAAATACATGGGTGACGGGCTTTTGGCCGTGTTTGAAACCACTGATGCCCAGAGCTCGGCCAGAGCCGGGATGAAGGCCGCCGCAGATATCAGCCTTGCGCTGCAACGGTTCAATCAACAGTTGGAATCCGAAGGAAGTCCGCGCATTCGCATTGGAATGGGCCTGCATCTAGGTGATCTGGTACTGGGCGAGATCGGGGCCGCGGGCCACGCCGCCCGAACGATCATCGGTGATACTGTCAACGTGGCCAGCAGACTTGAGGCCGAAACCAAATCGTTGGGCTGCGAGCTTCTGGTGTCAGAAGACCTGCTGCGGGCCGCGGGATACGATGGCGACATGCGGCAAATGCGGTCCTTTGATCTGCGCGGCGTAACGCACCCGATTCCCGCCTTGCCCGTCCAAAGTGCCGCAGACCTGACCGTCAGTGTCGCCGCATAAGAACACAAGCCCTGAAACCTGCCAAATTGTTGCCCATCCGGGGAACCGGTTTCGCGCAAAATTATGCAAACCGGAATATCCTTCCATTTCATGAAAAAACCGCGCATATCGTCCTTTGTTGCGCTCAGGTATATGGACTTTAATAAATAGCCGGGGCAAACGCCCATTAATCCAAGGCAAAACGGCACTTCTACAAGAGTATTCCCATGACGATGTTAAGCAATCTGGCTCCTATCCCCGAACTGTATGTCTCGTACGAGTCAGCCCAGAAGTTGAAAGTAGAAGCCGCCGATCTGACCAGCTGGGACCTCAGCCCGCGTCAGATCTGCGATCTGGAATTGCTGATGAATGGCGGGTTCAACCCGCTCAAAGGCTTCCTCAGCCAGGCAGACTACGACAACGTTGTTGAAAACATGCGGCTGGCCGATGGCACATTGTGGCCCATGCCGATCACGCTGGACGTAGACGAAGCGTTTGCCGAGAAGATCGAGTTGGGTCAGGACATCGCCCTGCGCGATCAGGAAGGCGTCATTTTGGGCACCATGACGGTGACTGACCGCTGGACCCCGGACAAGGCGCGCGAGGCCGAAAAGGTGTTTGGCGCAGATGACGACGCGCACCCTGCCGTAAACTACCTGCATAACGTTGCGGGCAAAGTGTATCTGGGTGGACCCGTGGTCGGCATTCAGCAGCCCGTCCACTATGACTTCCGCGCCCGTCGCGACACTCCGAACGAACTGCGCGCCTATTTCCGCAAAGTCGGCTGGCGTCGTATCGTGGCATTTCAGACCCGCAACCCGCTGCACCGCGCGCACCAGGAACTGACCTTCCGCGCCGCCAAAGAAGCGCAGGCCAACCTGTTGATCCACCCGGTCGTGGGCATGACCAAACCGGGCGACGTGGACCATTTCACGCGCGTTCGCTGCTATGAGGCCGTGCTGGACAAGTATCCGGCCTCGACTACCTCGATGAGCCTGCTGAACCTGGCGATGCGTATGGCTGGCCCGCGCGAGGCGGTCTGGCACGGCCTGATCCGCGCCAATCACGGCTGCACCCATTTCATCGTGGGCCGCGACCATGCAGGTCCCGGCAAGAACAGCCAGGGCGAAGATTTCTACGGTCCCTATGACGCCCAAGACCTGTTCCGCAAATACCAGGACGAGATCGGCATCGAGATGGTCGATTTCAAACACATGGTCTACGTCCAGGAACGCGCCCAGTATGAGCCGAATGACGAAATCCTCGACAAGGACAACGTCACCATTCTGAACATTTCGGGCACCGAACTTCGCCGCCGTCTGCGCGAAGGTCTGGAAATCCCCGAATGGTTCTCGTTCCCCGAAGTCGTGCAAGAGCTGCGCAACCGCTTCCCGCCGCGCTCGCGTCAGGGTTTCACCGTGTTCTTCACAGGCTTCTCGGGATCCGGAAAATCCACCATCGCTAACGCGCTGATGGTTAAGCTGATGGAGATGGGCGACCGGCCGGTTACCCTGCTGGATGGTGACATTGTGCGAAAGAACCTGTCCTCGGAACTGGGCTTTTCCAAAGAACACCGCGACCTCAACATCCGCCGCATCGGTTACGTGGCCAGCGAGATCACCAAGAACGGCGGCATCGCCATTTGCGCGCCGATCGCGCCCTATGCCACCACGCGCCGCGCGGTCCGGGAAGAGATCGAACAGTTCGGTGCCTTCTGCGAGGTCCACGTGGCCACCAGCCTCGAGGAATGCGAGCGCCGGGACCGCAAGGGTCTGTACAAGCTGGCCCGCGAAGGGAAGATCAAAGAGTTCACCGGCATCTCGGACCCGTATGACGTGCCCGAAAGCCCCGAACTGAGCGTTGAGACCGAAAATGTTGAGGTCGACAACTGCGCCCATCAGGTACTGCTGAAACTGGAAAGCATGGGGCTGATTGCCGCGTCCTAAGCGACACAAAAATCAACACACAAAGCGGCCCACTATGGCCGCTTTTTTGTGACTGATTGACAATGGCACAAGGCCTAGGTGCAAATGCAGGACCTGATCAAAAAACGAAACGGCCCATGACCCGCACCCTGCCCACAATTGCCAGTTTCTGGTTCGGATCGGACCTGAGCTGGCTCGAGGCGTTGTGCATTCAGTCCTATCTGGATAACGGCCACAGCTTCGTGCTGTACACTGCACAAGACATACAAAATGTCCCCACCAGAGCCGAGGTGCGATCAGCAGGGGATATATTGTGGCCGCCGCCCTTCGAACTTCGCCCCGATGACCGGTTAGGGGTCGCGGTGTTTTCCGATGTATTCCGGCTGCGGTTGATGCAGGAAACGCCGTTCATTTGGGTTGATCTGGATGCGTACTGCGTGAAACCTTTCGACTTTTCCGCACCGTATGTTTTTGGACGCTTGCCTTCTGGGAACTATCCAAACGGTGTGCTGCGCCTGCCCGAAGCGTCGGAAACGCTGGCTCTTTGGCTCGCATTTGTGACCTCAGCCAACCCGACCCAGCCATGGCGTGGCGGTCGGCTGTTTCGCCATAACCGAAGGCGTATCAGAAATGGGGAATCCTGGGGGATTGAAACCCTGCCCTGGGGCAGCTCAGGGCCCAAGGCATTCGAGTACTTTCTGCGACAGACCGGCGAGGACAGCCATGCGATGGCACCCGACGTTTTCTACCCCCTCGCGAAAGAGCAGTTGTGGATGCTGCATGCCCCTCAGGTTTCCATCGGTGAAATCGAGCGCGATGGCGTCCATTCGGTCCACGTTTACGGGCATCAGAAAAAGCAGTTGGCCAGTAACACGGCGGGACTGCCGGTCATGGGTTCGTACCTGCACAGGATATGCGACCGGCACGGGATTGATCCGTCGGCCAATCCGATCTTGCCGGTGGGCTGGCTGGAACCACAGCCTTCGGCAAACTAGGCCGCGTTAATCTGTTCCCGCAGGGTGCGCACGGCGCGCCCCTCAAAGTCGCCAAACTCAGCCGCCTGCTTTTGCGCAGCCTGC
Organism: Ruegeria arenilitoris; assembly: GCF_013035315.1. GTDB lineage: Bacteria > Pseudomonadota > Alphaproteobacteria > Rhodobacterales > Rhodobacteraceae > Ruegeria > Ruegeria arenilitoris_D. Next base: position 310,020 of record NZ_WQHP01000004.1, read on the forward strand.
AGATGTGGCAGGCGGTGGGCATAGTCTTCCGGGGAAAGCTTGGTAATCGCCTGCTGAATATCAGCCTCGGTCTCGCACAGGATCATGCCGGATGTATCCATGAAATCGCCGATATTCGGACACCCCCAATAGATCGGGACCGTCGAACACAGGATCGCGTCCGTCAGCTTTTCCGAAAAATAGTTCCGCTCGCGCACATTCTCGATCACAACGGAGTAGCGATACGGGGCCAACCCGTCGGATTTTCGGTCAAACGGCGTGTAGCCACGCCCCATGATATCAACGTCGGCCCCCGTTTCGCGCACCCAGTCAATCACCGAATGGCGCAGCTGGTGCCCCTCGAGGTCGCGTTTTGCCGAAGCGATCAGCGAACAGGACTCTGTTTTTTGAACGTCAAGATCGCGCCAATCCGGCACCATCGTCACGCCATAGGGCAGAAACACCGCGTTCGGGATATTCTGCAATAGAACGTCGTGAAACGTCAGAACCCGAAAGAACCGCCGCCAAGTATAGCGCAACATCCGATCATGCTTGGCGTGAATAGCCGAGGGTTCGCCCATCATCAGAGATATCTGCGCACGGGTACCCCGGCGCAGGCGCAGATGGACGGTCGAATTGGGGTACATGATCAGGTGGTCCGTACGGTCCAGATCGCCCAGGGTCTTCCCTAACAGCCGATCCGGGCAGCCCTCTGGCCAGATTAGCTCGGACAACGGGACCGAGGACAGTTTTGGTCCCAAGCGATGTCCATAAGGCAGAATTGCAATCGCGGGTTCCGTCATGACGCAGGCCCAGGCAGATCGACCTGGCCGCGCATCAGCACATAGCCCTGCCCCGCCACTTTGATACCTGCCATCGCATCCGCCGGTCCTACGCGGGTCACGGTCGCCCAGCCTGGACGCCCCATGTTGTGGCCCTGCTCGGCAACAAAGCTGTCTTTGGGCATGAGCCCATATTTCCAAAGATAGGCTGCCATGGCTCCTGTCGCGGATCCGGTGAACGGGTCTTCGGGCGGGCTGGGCGGCAGCATCAGCAGGCGCGAGAACGTATCACCTGCACTTGTTGCGCCTTCCAGGGTCACAAGGAACGGTTCGGCCATGTCTGACCCGGAATAGCCTGCTTTTGCAGCGACCTCGCGCAGCGGACCTTCGTTCAGCTTGGCCGCCCGCAGCGCGTCGTGATCGCGCAGAACGGTGATGCAGAACGGCAGCCCCGTCGAAACGAATTGCGGAGCGGAAATGATCGCGCTTGCTGGAAGGCCGATGGTGCTGGCGACCAGATCAGCGGGCACCATTAAACCAAACTGCGGGGCAACCTGCGTCATCTCGATCTCATCCCCGTTGAGCTGGATCGGCACAATCCCGGCCCCGGTTTCAAGCGTCAGCGCATCGCCCTGAAACAGCCCCCGCGACCGCATGGCTGCGACCGTTGCGATGGTGGGATGTCCGGCAAAGGGAATCTCACGGCTGGCCAGGAAGTACCGAACCCGAACATCGGCGACCTCTGACGGACCGGTAAAGGTGCATTCGACCAGTGACGTCTCGCGCACATAGGCCATACAGACGTCTTCGGACAACGCGGCTCCACCGTGGACCACGGCGCAGCCATTTCCGCCAAATGCGCGGCCGGTGAACGCGTCCACCCAGTCAAAATCAAACCAGCTCATTCTTGATGCCCCTGCTCTGCGACACGTGTTGGGTCGCATATCTCACCCGTGGGGCGGCGGATGTCACGCGAAAATCACGCGCAGCGGGGCCGTTTCAGTGAACGGCCACCGGCGAGAAATCGTGTTCGCGCGCCAAGACAAAGGCCAGCTTGCGATCGGCAACCAGCGCCAATTGCTGCCCATCCGAGTCGTGCACCGCATAAAGCTGATCCAGATCGCCAGCCTGTTCGCGCACTTCGCGCGGCAGATCAGCAACGTCGACAGCCTTCACGTAAACAATACGATCGCCTTCAGTGTTAATCTCAATCGGTGTATTCATTGCTCCTACCCCTTCCGTATATTGATTGTCTGAACCACGGTTTCCGGCACGGCGCGGGTCAGATCCACATGCAGCAGACCGTTTTCCATAATCGCCTCGCCCACCTCGACACCATCAGCCAGCACAAACATGCGCTGGAACTGACGCGCCGCGATGCCACGGTGCAGAAAGATGCGCCCCTCGCTGTCGTCGCGTTGACGGCCCCGGATCACCAGTTGACGATCCTCGATGGTAATCGACAGGTCCTCTTCCGCAAAACCGGCCACGGCCAGAGTGATGCGATAGGAAAAATCCGAGGTCTGTTCGATGTTATAGGGCGGGTACCCTTCGTTGCCAGCCTTTGCAGACCGTTCCAGAAGGCGTTCCAATTGCTCGAACCCCAAAAGATGCGGGTATGAGCCAAGAGTAAGTTTTGACACGTATTTTCGTCCTTTATTGCCAAAGCGACGTGTGGTGCGGCCCCGTTCTGGCAACCGCGTATGATAGAATATGGGAATATGCAGGGATGTCCACAAGGTCTGGCGGGATAAAGCCTGACACACTATCTTGTGTGGTAAGCACCACAGCAACGACCGAGTCGCCCATGAACGCGCCCACTGACATTTCGATGAAAACAGACGAAGTTCTTCGGGTCGAGCTTGAGGTGTTCCGCCGCCAACACCGCGACCTGGACGAAGCGATCGAGGCGCTTCAGGCCACCGGCACCTCGGATCAGCTGACAATCAAGCGTTTGAAAAAACAGAAATTGCGGCTCAAGGACATCATTCGTCTGATCGAAGACCGCCTGACCCCGGACATCATCGCCTGACGCATTGCCTCGAAGTCGGATTTGGCTATAGTGCGCGCTCTCTCAGCAGGCAGGGGCATTAAGCGGATGAGCGATGTGAAAGTGGGGATCATCATGGGCAGCCAGTCGGACTGGCCCACGATGAAGGAAGCTGCGGATATTCTGGATGAACTGGGCGTTGCTTATGAAAAACGCATCGTGTCCGCCCACCGTACCCCGGATCGCCTTTGGGACTATGGCAAAACCGCTGTTGAGCGTGGCCTGGATGTGATTATCGCGGGCGCAGGCGGAGCCGCGCATCTGCCGGGAATGATGGCATCCAAAACACGCGTGCCAGTGATCGGCGTTCCGGTTCAGACACGGGCCCTGTCCGGTGTCGACTCGCTCTACTCCATCGTACAGATGCCCAAGGGCTTCCCTGTCGCAACGATGGCGATTGGTGCCGCCGGTGGTGCCAATGCAGGTCTGATGGCGGCTGGTATCCTAGCGCTACAGGACGCGGCACTGGCCGAGCGATTGGACGCTTGGCGCGCTGCTTTGTCGGCCTCAATCCCTGAGGAGCCTGTCGATGAGTGAAGCACTGAAGCCCGGCGCTACGATTGGAATTCTGGGTGGCGGCCAACTGGGCCGGATGCTGTCGGTTGCGGCGGCGCGTCTTGGCTTTGTCACGCATATCTATGAACCCGGTGCGAACCCTCCGGCCGGGCAAGTGGCAGATCGGGTGACGACGGCGGCCTACGATGACGCCGATGCGCTGAAGGCATTTGCCCAATCGGTCGATGTCATCACCTATGAGTTTGAAAACATCCCGACCGAGGCGCTGGATCTGCTCGAGGCTCATCGCCCCATTCGCCCGGGCCGCGAGGCGCTGCGCGTCAGTCAGGACCGTTTGACTGAAAAGACGTTTTTGCAGGGGCTTGGCCTGAAGACCGCACCGTTTGAGGACATTACCGATCTGGACAGCCTGAAGGCTGCGATCGATCAGATCGGCACGCCCGCCATTCTGAAAACCCGACGTTTCGGCTATGACGGCAAGGGGCAAGCCCGCCTGCGCAGCCCCGAGGATGCCGAGGCCGCCCTGTCCGATATGGCCGGTGCGCCTGCGATCCTCGAAGGGTTCGTAGATTTCAGCCACGAGGTTTCGGTCATCGCGGCCCGTGGAGTGGATGGTCAGGTGGCCTGTTTCGACCCCGGTGAGAACGTGCACCGCGATGGCATCCTGCACACCACCACAGTCCCTGCCCGCCTTGCCCCAGCGCAGCGCACCGATGCGGTTCTGCTGGCCGCAAACATCCTTAACGCGCTGGACTATGTCGGCGTTATGGGGGTGGAACTGTTCGTCACCCCGCAAGGTTTGATCGTGAACGAGATCGCGCCGCGTGTGCACAACTCGGGCCATTGGACACAGAACGGCTGCGCCGTGGATCAGTTTGAACAACACATCCGCGCCGTGGCCGGGTGGCCGCTCGGCGACGGGCAGCGGCATTCGGATGTCGTTATGGAGAACCTGATCGGCGACGATATGAGCCGGGTGCCGGACCTGGCCCGGGAACGCGACGTGGCCCTACATCTCTATGGCAAGGCCGAGGTCAAGGCAGGTCGCAAGATGGGCCATTTCAACCGCATCTCGCGCTAAGTCAACCTACGAACCGCGCGGCGATATCGCCCGACATAAAGCTGACCCGCCCGCTTGCAAGCGTGGCGGCGACGCGCATTGATTCAGCTTCGAGAATGACGATGTCAGCGCGTTTCCCAACCGACAAATCCCCCCGATCAGAAAGCCCAAGCACACGCGCCGGGCCCGAGGAAACCAATGCCCATGCCCCGGCCAGATCCAGCAGGCCCGACTTGGCCAGCATCAGCGCGGCGCGGCGCGGGCTGGGATAGTGATAGTCCGATGCCAGGGCATCACACAGACCCATCGCAATCAGGTCCAGCGCACTGACATTACCCTTGTGCGACCCGCCGCGCACCACGTTGGGTGAGCCAAGAATAACGTGATCCCCGGCACTGAGGGCAGCCTCGGCCGCCTCAAGCGTTTCGGGAAACTCCGCGATACGCGCTCCGCGCGCACGCCAATCAGAACGCGTTTGGGCCGTCGCATCGTCATGGCTGCCCATTCGTACGCCCTGCTTGGCCAATGTTGCGCAGAGCGTGTCCAAAGCAGCCGGCACCTCATTCCGGCGGGCATGCATGGAGAGCAACATCTCAAAGTGCTTGTCCGGGTTCCGCCCGGCCTTGAGCGCTTGGCCCGTCAAACGCGGCGGCTTGCGCCCCTCGGCCAACCGATCATGCGGCAAGTGGTCATTGAACACCACATAGGGCACCTGCCATTCGGCAATCCGTTTAGGCAGATCAGCATACTCATCCAGCATATGGGTTTCGAACCGCAGTTGCGGCAGCAGATCCGTTAAAACCCGATCTTTGACCGAAGCAATCGCGCCGAACACCTGCCCCGCGAATTCCGGGCCGCGTACGCCGCCTTCCCAGCTGAGGAACTGGGCCAGAACAGCGGTCGTGATACCGTTGGCGGCCAGTTCAGCTTCGACCGACAGGATGCCTTCGTCCATTTGCTTCATCGCCCCGCGTCGCGGCGCGATATGACGTTCGAACCCGTCCCCGTGCAGGTCGATGATCCCCGGCAGGACCAAATATCCCGACAGATCGATGGTACGACCGGAGGGGTCCGCCTGAACGACGCCGTAACCAACGGACAGGTTTACGCGCGTCAGGCCTTGCTCCGGCAGCAGAACCTCTGCGCCGGTCAGCGTCATGGTTAGTGAAGTCATTCAGAACGCTCCGAAGCGGGTTCCGAGCAATCCTGCCCAATGCAAATCTCATCAATGACGTCCATCACGCCGTCCAGCCAAGTGATCTGCGGATCGAATTGCCCGAATTCTATGAAATGCAACGCCTGCGCCATGACACGCGGGTTGTTCATCATGAACGTGTGGGTCACCGGCAGGACGATATGGTCGTTCATCCCCTCGACCCTGGTAGTCTCGACCGAAACCTTGCCGTCATCCGGCCCGTCGATCATCGATGAAAACAATGGGTTCAACGAGTTCTCACCCGCGATCACTCCTAATTCGAAATCCACAGGCGGCAGTTTTCGGGGAATACCTTCTGGTCCGGTTCCCAGCGCCAATCCGGCGGGGCCGTGCAGCATACCGAAAACCTCATAAGCGCCCAACTCATCCACCAACTGGCTGCCCTGATTGGGTGGCCCCAGCATCACGACGCGGCCCAGGTTTTCAGGGCTGTTGTCCTGCAACCAGTAGCGCAACAGGATACCTCCCATCGAATGCGCCACGACGTTGACACCGTCTTCGCCACATTGCGCAAAAGCATCGGGCAAGGTTTGCGCGGCCAGTTCCGGGATCGGCAGGTCAGTCGACGGATAACCGGGGCGCACGACCGAATATCCATGCGCCTTAAACAATTGCTCCATCACGGTAAACGATGCCTCGGTCCGCGCCAGACCATGCAGCAGCAGCACGCATTTGGCATGCGCGATGGCCGGGACCAGTAACAGAAAGAGGGCAAGAAGATACCGCATAGCCGCCAGATAAGGCCAAAGATCGTACGAATAAACCCCTAGCGCGAGGTCACGTGCAAAACGGCCAGCGCAATCCCGCCCAGAACCAACACAGCGCCCACGACCAAACGCAGGCTGGCGACCTCACCCAAAAGGATGACCCCGCCGACAATAGCGATGATCGGAACACTCAATTGAACGACCGCCGCTGTGGTCGGGGCCAGTTGCCGCAACACCCGATACCACAGCGCATATCCCATTCCGGATGTCACACCACCTGACAGCGCAGCCAACAGGTAGCCGTTCGCCGTCATGTGCCAGGCTCCACCGGTCGCGACCAAGGCCAGAGCGGTCACCGGCAGGGCCACGACAAAATTGGCCGCTGTGCCTGACAGGGCATCCGGTTCGGATTTCCCGACCAGCGAATAGATCGCCCAACCGACCCCAGCCGCCACCATCAACGCCGCCCCCGCCGTATCGACCTGAACCGTCCCGGTCGGCCACAATACATAGGCCAGCCCCAGCAACGCGATTGCAGCTCCGGCGATCTGGCGCAAGGTTGGCGTTATGCCCGTTGTTGAAGTCACCGCGAACATGGTGATCTGCACCACGCCGAACAGGATCAGCGCCCCAAGCCCTGCGTCCAGCGACAGATACGCCAGTGAAAAGCCAATCATATACAGCGACAAGGACCCCGCGCCAGCGACCCTGCGACGGTTGAGCAATGGCAGAGATCCTGCCCGCAGCAGAACCAGACACGCCAGAACCACAGCCCCTGCCAGTACCCGCACCACGGCGAAAGCGGTCGGGTCGCTGGCACCGCTGTCAATCGCCATACGATTCAGTATCGAATTGGCCGCAAAGGCACACATGGTCAAAGCAGTGAGCAGGAACAGTTTCATATCAAACGCATAGCCGTTTCAGAGTGCATTGGACACTCACATTCATGCGCGAAGCGTGAAACACAAAAAATGGGACCGCCGGATGGCGACCCCACTGAATTGATTTGGGCTTTCCCTTTCGGCAGCCTGGCCTGAAGGCCAAGCGCCTGTCGGGGCCGTCAGAATTCGACGTGCTTACATCATGCCGCCCATGCCGCCCATGTCGGGCATGCCGCCTGCAGCAGGTGCGTCTTTCTGCGGCTTGTCAGCAACCATTGCTTCGGTGGTGACCAGCAGGCCAGCAACCGATGCCGCATCTTCCAGAGCGGTACGGACAACTTTGGCCGGGTCGATCACGCCGAACGAGAACATGTCGCCATATTCTTCGGTTTGCGCGTTGAAGCCGAAGGCTGCGTCGGACGACTCACGGACTTTGCCCGCAACAACCGCACCGTCAACACCTGCGTTCTCAGCGATCTGGCGCAGCGGCGCTTCGATTGCTTTGCGAACGATGTTGATGCCTGCGTTCTGGTCAGCGTTTGCGCCTTCCAGCGTTTCCAGTGCTTTGCCGGCCTGAACCAGAGCAACACCGCCGCCTACAACAACGCCTTCCTGAACAGCAGCGCGAGTTGCGTTCAGAGCATCGTCCACACGGTCCTTACGCTCTTTCACTTCAACTTCGGTCATGCCACCGACGCGGATAACAGCAACACCGCCTGCCAGTTTGGCAACGCGCTCTTGCAGCTTCTCACGGTCGTAGTCCGACGAGGTTTCTTCGATCTGAGTGCGGATCTGAGCAACACGTGCTTCGATCTCGGCTTTCTCGCCAGCACCGTCGACAATGGTGGTTTCGTCTTTGGTGATTTCGATTTTCTTGGCGGTGCCCAGCATGTCCATGGTGACGGACTCGAGCTTCATGCCGAGATCTTCGCTGATAACCTGACCGCCGGTCAGGATTGCGATGTCCTGCAGCATGGCTTTGCGGCGATCGCCGAAGCCCGGTGCTTTGACAGCAGCAATTTTCAGGCCGCCGCGCAGTTTGTTGACAACCAGAGTTGCCAGCGCTTCGCCTTCAACGTCCTCAGCAATGATCAGCAGCGGCTTTTGCGACTGGATCACCTGCTCGAGCAGCGGAACCATCGGCTGCAGCGAGGACAGTTTCTTTTCGTGCAACAGGATCATGCAATCGTCGAGCTCTGCGATCATCTTGTCTGCGTTGGTGACGAAGTAAGGCGACAGGTAGCCACGGTCGAACTGCATACCTTCGACAACATCGGTCTCGGTTTCCAGACCTTTGTTTTCTTCGACGGTGATGACGCCTTCGTTGCCAACCTTCTGCATCGCGTCTGCGATCTGCTGGCCGATTTCGGCTTCGCCGTTGGCCGAAATGGTGCCAACCTGAGCAACTTCGGCCGAGTCTTTGACTTCGCGCGAGGCGTCTTTGATGCCTTCAACAACCTTGGCAGTTGCCAGGTCGATGCCACGCTTCAGGTCCATCGGGTTCAGGCCAGCTGCAACCTGCTTCAGACCTTCGCGAACGATGGCTTGAGCCAGAACGGTTGCAGTGGTGGTGCCGTCACCGGCTTCGTCATTGGTGCGGCTGGCGACTTCTTTCACCATCTGCGCGCCCATGTTTTCGAACTTGTCTTCCAGTTCGATTTCCTTGGCAACCGAGACACCGTCTTTGGTGATGCGTGGTGCGCCGAAGGATTTGTCCAGAACCACGTTACGGCCTTTGGGGCCTAGGGTCACTTTAACAGCATCGGCCAGGATGTTTACGCCTGCCAGCATGCGGTTACGGGCATCGGTGTCGAACTTGACGTCCTTTGCAGCCATGTCGTTTCTCCTTGAGAAAATGTATTGTGATGAAGATCAGAGAAAGCGGGTTCGCTTACTCGATGATCCCCATGATGTCGCTTTCTTTCATCATCAGCAGCTCTTCGCCGTCGACCTGAACCTCGGTGCCCGACCATTTGCCGAACAGGATCTTGTCGCCAGCTTTTACAGCCATTGCGATCAGCTCGCCGCTGTCCTTGCGTGCGCCTTCGCCGGTTGCAACGACTTCGCCTTCGCTGGGCTTTTCTTTTGCGCTGTCGGGAATGATCAGGCCGCCTGCGGTTTTCTCTTCGCTTTCAACGCGACGAACCAGCACACGGTCATGAAGCGGTTTCAATGCCATCTTTGCAGCTCCTTGGGCTCAAAGTTTATTAATCCTCCCCTCGCCAGTCGGCGAGGTGTTAGCACTCTGGTATTGAGAGTGATAACGACGCATAGCTAGGAGGTCTCAAACCCCGAGTCAACAAGCTGTGATGGATTTTTTGGCAAATTGGCTCAGTCTGGCTGATCCCAACTGTAGGCCCAATGTTTCAGGCCTTCCCGCCCTGCTTCGGTCAGAGCATAGATGCCCTTTTCGACCTTTTCGAACCAACCGTAGTGATTTTCCCGCATCAACCGCGTGGCTGCGGATACGCCGGTCGCATGCGCGACCTCGGCACCCTTGGTCTCTCCGTTTTCGGCCAGATGTGCCGCGCACCGAAGGGCATCCTGACGGTAGGCCGTCACGATCCCATGCCGCGTTGCGCCGCCCGCGTTGGGGTCACCTTCCAACCGATCGAATTCGCGCAACAGGCGCGCAGCTTTTACCTTGTTCTTGCGCGGCGCGTAAGGTCCGGGGTCGCATTGCACCTCAACCGCGCCGTCGGCCCGCACGGTGATCAACCCAATCCCCAGCCTGCGGCATAGCGCCAGATTGTCCTTGAGCGCCCGCCGGGCCGTTTTCCCCTTGGGCTTGCATACGCCGATGTAAACCTGATCGGTCACCTTCAGCCGAGTGATCGCCTGATGGAACAAAGCCAATGAAAACCTCAGCTTCAACTCGACAATCACGGGGTCACCCCCCTCGCGCACGGCGACAATATCGGCCGCGCCAACCTCGCCTTTGACGGTATAACCCTGACGCTCTAACAGCGCCTTGATCGGGGGGTAGAGATCCTGCTCACGCTCCATTGCGCCATGCTATGCAAAATTGCCGCGAATGCCAGACATCACCTGCGCCCGTCTTGATCACGCCGCTACGCCAAGGCAATGTCGCACCGAAGTAGAAGTTTTCGGGATGGACCTGATGCGCCTGTTTGCCTTGCTGATTTTCCTGTTTCTGCCCGCAACCCTGCACGCCGCTTGCGAGGGGCAAGACCTGCGGCCGAACCTCAGTGCCGAGGTGCAGGCAGAACTGCAAAAGACGGTTGCCGACATTCCCTTTCCCGAAGGCAACCACTGGATCGCAACCAAAGGCGACACTGTCCTGCACCTGATCGGAACGCTGCATGCCAATGATCCGCGAATGGATGCTGTGGTCGCGCGGTTGATGCCAACACTGGAACAAGCGGACGCGTTTTATTTTGAAGTCACACAGGACGAAATGGACGCGTTCGAGAAGGATCTGGCCAATGACATGAGCCCGATCATGATCACCTCGGGTCCCAGCCTGATCGACCTGATGTCCGAGGATGATTGGTCCGCCTTGTCAGGAGGGCTGTCGGAACGCGGCATTCCTGCTTGGATGGCGGCCCAGATGCGCCCCTGGTTCCTAAGTATGATGCTGGGCATCCCCGCATGCATGATGCACGATCCGGATGCCAGCCATGGCATGGACGCCCGCCTGAACAATCTGGCCGCCGATTTGAACATCCCGCAATACTCGCTGGAACAGATTACCGACCTGATGGCCATGTTCGATAGCCACCCGATCGAAAAGCAGGTGCAATCCCTCGTGCGGATGGCCGGTGCTTTGGGCGGCAGCGAGGATCAATTGGCGACGATGGCGAATGCCTATCTGGAAGAAAAGCATGTCGAAATCATTCAACTGGCCCGCATTCAGGGGCTGGAAGAGTCAGGGTTGACGCCCGAGGAATTCGACGCGGAATGGGACAGTTTCGACCAGCAATTGCTGGTCGAGCGGAACGCCAACTGGATGCAGCATATCCTGGGCATTCAAGACCAGACCGCTGTGATCGCGGTCGGTGCCGGGCATCTGGGGGGTGACCACGGCTTGCTGAACCTTCTGCAACAAGCCGGTTACGCCCTGTCGCGCGCCCCGTTCTGATCCCTGCAAATTCAGACCAACCGTCGCAGCGTACATACTGCCGGGTGACAACCCTTGCGCACCGCCCTATAAGGCGCGCGAAATGATCATCCTCAGGACGCTGACATGACAACGCTCGTATTTGGCCACAAATCTCCCGACACCGACTCTACAGGCTCGCCGATCCTGTGGTCGTGGTACCTGAACGAAATCAAAGGCGAACAGGCCGAGCCCGTTTTGCTGGGCGAACCCAACACAGAAGCGGCGTTCCTGCTGCAACGCTGGGACCTGCCCAAGCCGCGCATCATCGAAGATGTCGACGCGGACGCCCCTGTCGTCATCGTCGATACCAACAACCCTGCAGAGCTGCCCGCCAGCATCAACAGCGCCGACATCCGCGCCATCATCGACCACCACAAGCTGGTCGGCGGTCTGGAAACCAAAGGCCCGATCGACATCACCGTTCGCCCTCTGGCCTGCACCGCGACCATCATGATGGACCTGATTGGCGACGATGCCGCCAAAATGCCAGAAGCCATCAAAGGCGCGGCGCTGACCTGCATCCTGTCCGATACGCTGGAATTCCGCTCGCCCACCACCACCGCGCATGACCGCGCCGTCGCCGAGAAACTGGCAGCGGATCTGGGTCTGGACGTTTCGGCTTACGCTGCCGATATGTTTGCGGCGAAATCGGACGTGTCCTCGTTCTCGGATGCGGAACTGATCCGTATGGACAGCAAAGAGTACGAAGTGGACGGCACCAAGTTCCGCGTGTCGGTTCTGGAAACCACCGCCCCCGGCGTCGTGCTGGACCGCAAGGCCAGCCTTGCAGACTCGATGGTCGACGTGGCCAAGGAAGACGGCGTTGATCAGGTCCTGTTGTTCGTCGTCGACATCCTGAACGAAGAAGCCACTCTTCTGGTCCCGAATGATCTGGTCAAAGGCGTGGCCGAAAAGAGCTTTGGCGCAAGCGTTGATGGCGACGCCGTGGTCCTTCCCGGTATCATGAGCCGCAAGAAGCAGATCATCCCGAACCTCAAAGTCTGATCTGTCCAGATATTCAAAACGAAAGGCGCCTATCCGGGCGCCTTTTTCATTGTTTTGCGCAATTCGCATCTGTTGCTAGTCTGATTGCAAAAGCCAATCAGGGTCAGACAACATTTATGAGTTCCCGCAAGTTCAGCACCACACGCGATATTCTCAGATTTGAAGGAACGGACAAGGCCGCCTATTGGCGACGGTTTGCGATGCTGCTGACGTTATCCGTCGTGATTGCGACGATGGGTATGCTGCGGAACTCTGGTGCGGTGGTCATCGCTGCGATGCTGGTCGCCCCTTTGATGACCCCAATCCTGGGCGTGGCCGCATCGATGGTCATGGGATGGCTTGGCCGGGCCTTCAAGCTGGCCCTGATCGTCTGTGGCGCTGCGGTGGTCAGCGTCTTTCTCGCATGGTTTCTGGTCTATGTCGCGGACGTGCCACGCGGCATCCTGATCCCCGATCAGGTTCTGGCCCGAACGGACCCCGGCACCGAAGACCTGATCGTCGCCCTGGCCGCCGGAGTGGCCGGAGCCTATGTTCAGATCAACCGATCCGAGGCCAGCCTGCTGCCCGGAGCTGCTATCGGTGTTTCGTTGGTACCGCCCCTGTCTGCCTCTGGTGTGTTGTTGTATTTCGGCGAACCGGCCGAGGCCTATGAGGCCGGATTGCTGTTCGCCACCAACCTTGGCGCGATCATCCTGTCTGCATGCGCGGTATACATCGTGTACGCGGCGCGGGCCGTAGCTTTCAGCAAAGGTCGTCGTAAACTGAATTTCACCGCAAGCGTGGTGGTGACGCTCGCGTTTCTGGCCTTTGTTGTCCTGCAACTCGGCAAATCCACCTACAACCGATATCTGGAAACCCGAACCGAAGCGCAACTGGCGCAGACGATCCGGGACTGGGCGGATCCGGTGTCCGTCGAGGTGATCCGGGTGGACGTGAATGCCAAACGCAAACACGCCGATATCTGGCTGATCGTGGACCTTCCGATCGAAGCGGCATTCAAGGTGTCCTCTATTGCCGGCCTGCTTCCGGAAACCCTGCGGGAGACGCCATTGGTCGATGTGCTGAGGGATGAGCTAGGCCCGGGCTATAAGGTTATTGTTAGGTTCCAGAATAGGATCGGCGCCCAAGTCATTCTGGGCACCGAGAACGTGCAGCAAGCGCCGGATGTCGAGGAAATCAACGAATAGCGCCCAAGTGCTGCCTTTGTTGGCCCGCGAAACAGATTGCGGGATGGCCAACAGGCAAAAGCTTTGCCATAGCTGTGGCAACTCTGACTTCAGATCCCGAGGCCCCCATGACCCAGATCATCCATGCGCTTTCCGAGATTTCAGGCCGCTACAAGGCGCTGTTCGTCGACCTGTGGGGTTGCGTTCATAACGGCATCACCGCCTACCCCGAGGCCGTCGCCGCGTTGAAAGCCTATCGCGCGCAAGGCGGGGTCGTCGTGTTGGTCACGAACTCTCCGAAACCGCGGGCAGGTGTGGCCGAACAGTTGGGGCAGTTCAATGTTCCTGCGGACGCCTATGACACCATCGCCACGAGCGGAGACTCGGCACGATCCGCGATGTTCCGCGGAGCCGTCGGCCACAAGGTCTATTTCATGGGAGAGTGGGAACGCGATGCAGGGTTCTTTGAACCTCTGAAACTGCTTCACCACCCGATCCACATCGAGCGCGTTCCTCTGGACGAGGCCGAAGGCATTGTATGCTGCGGGCCATTCGACCCGATGGCGGACCCTGCGGTGAACCGCCCCGATTTCCTGTATGCCAAGCAAAAAGGAATGAAGCTGCTCTGCGCCAACCCCGACATCGTCGTGGACCGGGGCGAAGTGCGCGAGTGGTGCGCAGGCGCGTTGGCCAAGCTGTACACCGAGATGGGCGGAGAGAGCCTGTACTTCGGAAAACCCCACCCGCCGATCTATGATCTGGCCCGCCGCAGACTGCAGGAACTGGGCCACGACATCCCCGATGGGGACATTCTGGTGATCGGCGACGGCCCTCACACCGACATTCTGGGCGGCATGGGAGAAGGCATTGATTCTCTGTTTATCTCGGGTGGCTTGGCTGCTGCGGAAACAAAAACTGAGCACCATCCGCACGAAGAATCCCTAAGCGATTATATTGCAAGGGAAAATATCAATCCGACATACACGATTGGCCGGTTGAGATAGTCAGAAAAGACTTGATTTTCTGCAGTTGCGAAGTAATAAAGTTGCCAAACGAGGGCAGCTTGCGTTTTTTTGTTGCCCGCTGAAATCGAGTGAGGGCGATATGTTGGATAACCTTCCACGCGGCACGATCTGTATTGAAGACATCGAAATGGGCATGACCCGCCACCTGCGCAAAGTGGTGACGGACGAAGACATCGAGATGTTCGCGCAGGTTTCAACGGATCGGAATCCGGTTCATCTGGACGACGATTATGCCCGCGACACGATTTTCGAAGGGCGCATTGCCCACGGGATGCTGACCGCAGGTCTGATCTCGGCCGTTATTGGCGAGCAACTGCCTGGCCACGGAACAGTTTACATGGGGCAGTCGCTGAAGTTTCTGGCCCCTGTGCGCCCCGGCGACATGGTCTATGCCGAGGTCAAAGTGATCGACATCGACTTTGCCAAGCGGCGGGTCAAGCTGGACTGCCATTGCTCGGTCGACAACAAGAAAGTACTGGTGGGTGAGGCGATGGTCCTTGCCCCGTCCCGCAAGTTCGACTGAGCTCTCTTCCAGAGAAATCCCCAAGGGCGCCAATCACGGCGCCTTTTTTTGTTGCTCGGAAACTCGATGCGCCGCCTACGCGCATTCGCCTCACGGCCAGCGAAGGAAGCGTTCAGTTGGCCCCTGAACGTCAAAGCGAGGCAAGGTAACACTCCCACAGCAATCAGGTGCTTGAACCCGGCCTTCAGTCCCGCTAGGCAAGCTGCATGCAGATCATCCGGGATTTCCAGTTTGTCGAGCCAGAAGACCGCGGTGCCAGTGTGGCCATCGGGAACTTTGATGGCATTCACGTCGGGCATCAGTCGGTCATCGAACTGGCGCGCAGCGTTGCTCCGGATGCACCGCTGGGTGTGTTGACGTTCGAGCCGCATCCACGGGAATACTTCGCCCCGGCCGCCCCACCCTTTCGTCTGATGCGAGACACCGCGCGCGCGCACCGGCTGGAAAAACTCGGCGTCGAAAAGTTGTACGAGCTGCCCTTCAACGCATCCCTCGCAGGCCTGAGCCCCGAAGAGTTTGCGCGCAATGTCATTTGTGACGGTCTCGGCCTGTCGCATGTCGTGGTCGGCGCAGATTTCTGTTTCGGCAAAGGGCGCAGCGGTACTGCCGATGATATGATCCGGTTTGGCAAAGAGATGGGTTTTGGCGTCACCATCGCGCCTTTGATGGAGCGGTCCGATGACGTCGTCTCATCGACTGCGATCCGCAAGGCTCTGACCGATGGCCGCCCCCGCGATGCCGCCGCCATGCTGGGCCACTGGCACCGGATCGAAGGTGAGGTGATCGGCGGAGAACAACGCGGTCGAGAGCTGGGTTTTCCAACCGCCAATATGTCTATCGAAGGGTTGCATCCGCCGAAATTCGGCGTCTATGCGGTACTTGTGGACGTGTTGGACGGGCCGCATCAGGGCAGTTATCACGGCGCAGCCTCGGTCGGTGTGCGGCCTATGTTCAACGGTGAAATCCCGAATATCGAAACCTTCTTGTTCGATTTTTCGGGTGATCTTTATGGCTCGACATTGTCGGTCGGTTTGGTCGACTACCTGCGGCCCGAGATGACATTCGATGGGCTGGACGGCCTGATTGCTCAGATGGACACGGATTGCGACAAGGCCCGCGCACTGCTGGCTGCGCTATGACCGCCGACCCGATCGATCGCGGCGGCCTGTCCCCACGGTTCTGGGAACGCAAACCGCTGACCAAAATGAATCAGCGCGAGTGGGAAGCACTGTGCGACGGCTGCGGCAAATGCTGTCTGAACAAGCTTGAGGACGAGGACACCGGCGAGGTCGCTCTGACCTGCGTCGCCTGCCGTTTGCTGGACGATGAAACCTGCCGCTGCACGCAATATGACATCCGCCATCAGTTCGTGCCGGAATGTATCGTGATGAAGCCCGACAACATCGACGATCACGCTTATTGGTTGCCGCAAACCTGCGCCTACCGGCTGCTGTGGGAAGGGAAGCCACTTTACGACTGGCACCCGTTGATATCAGGTACACCGGACAGCGTGCACGCGGCTGGTATCTCGGTTCAGGGGCGCACGGTGTCTGAGTTCGAAACCCCCATGGAAGAATGGGAAGACTATATCATCGAGGAGCCAAGCTGATGTATTTCGCCTCTGACAATTCCGGCCCCGTTCATCCACAGGTCATGGCCGCGCTGAACGAGGCCAACCAAGGCTATCAGATGGCCTATGGCGCTGACAGCTTGATGAACGAAGTTCGGGATCGCATTCGCGGCATCTTCGAGGCTCCGGGCGCGGCGGTTTATCTGGTGGCCACAGGGACGGCTGCGAACTCGCTGGCTCTGGCAACGCTGTCAAACCCATGGGAGACGGTGTTCTGTTCACCGGTTGCGCATATCCACGAAGACGAGTGCAATGCGCCCGAATTCTACACTGGTGCCAAGCTGACCTTGGTCCCGGGCGGGGACAAAATGACCCCCGAGGCGCTGCGCGGCGCAATTTTGGCCGAAGAGACGCGCGGCGTTCACGGACCTCAGCGTGGGCCGGTATCAATCACGCAGGTGACCGAGCGCGGATCGGTTTACTCTCTATCCGAATTGCAGGACTTGTGCGGCGTCGCGAAGGAATACGGGTTGCCCGTGCATCTGGACGGTGCACGGTTCACCAACGCTCTGGTTGCACTGAACTGTTCCCCAGCTGAAATGACGTGGAAAGCGGGTGTGGACGCGGTCAGCTTTGGCGGGACCAAGAATGGGCTGATGGGCGTTGAGGCGGTCGTTTTCTTTGACGAAGCCAAAGCCTGGGAGTTTGAGTTGCGCCGCAAGCGCGGTGCGCATTTGTTTTCCAAGCATCGATACCTGTCCGCTCAGATGGCCGCCTATCTGCAAGACGACCTGTGGCTGCAAATGGCCCGGCAAGCGAATGACAGCTGTGCTTATCTGGCCGATGGTTTGCGTGCCAAAGGCGCGACCTTTCTGCATGAACCGCAGGCCAACATGATCTTTGCACAGTTTTCCCGCGCTCGGCACAAGCAGCTGAACGAGGCGGGCGCGATCTACCACCTTTGGGGCGCAGAGCTGGACGGTTCGGATGACGACGAAGCGCTGGCGTGTCGATTGGTATGCGACTGGTCGATTGGTCGAGATGACATAGACCGGTTTTTGACTCTGCTGTGAGCCAATTACCGGGCGCGAGCCTTTCCAGCTCGCGCTTCAGGAAGACCTGCCCCAAAAAGATTGAATTACAGCCGCCGTCTGTTGCGGATGCGTGATCGGCAGCATATGCCCTGCGCCCGAAACCACACCCGTTTCGGCATGGGGCAACCTTCGGGCAAGGCCATAACCAATCGCGGGCATGATGGGATGCGACTCAGACCCGCTGAGGATCAGTACCGGCATGGTTGCTCGGCCCAGAACGCCCGTGTTCAATATCCCTTTGGTATCTTTGAACAACGCGTCGTCAACCGCTGGAACTACGTGAATTCCCCGAACCATGCCTGCGCGAGTTCGTTCAGGCAAGTCGGGCCAGCGGGGGCCATCCTGAGCACCCCACATCCGGTTGAATAACCGGGCGGCTTTTTCCATGTCCCCTGACGCGAATGCGTCGGATACAGGTTTGGCCTCATCGTGATGCCTCCGCACAAGCTCGGGCGTATCCTGAGCGGCAATGGCAAAGAAAACGGGCTCAATCAGCGCCGCGCTGCGAACGAGCTGAGGGAACTCGACAGCTAAGCGCAAAGCGATCATCCCTCCAAAGGAATGCCCGATCAGGTCCATCGGCTCGGTCAATTGTGCGGCAGTTAGCTTGGTCACGAGGTCGAACAGATCGCCACGCCCGTCCCAATTCGGGCTGCGCCCGTGGGACGGCATGTCGGGGGCTCTCAACGTCGCTTCGCCATCCAGCACAGAAGCCAGCGCCGACCACGCCCCGGAATGCGCAATGGTGCAGTGCAGGGCCAGCACTTTGCGCCCACCCTGCCCCAAAGTTCTTACGAATACGCTATCTTCCAGGGTGGTATCCCTCACCCTTTCATGTCCGCCAGATGCTGGTCCAGATCCTCTAGCCGGTCCTGTCCCCAGAACCGCTGGCCGTCCTCAGTGATGTAGAACGGTGCGCCAAAAACCCCACGATCGACCGCTTCTTCTAGATTGGCGGCATAGGTCTCGGCACCTACCAGCAATCCACTATCAGCCAACCCCGGATCAAACCCCGATTGGGTCAGACAATCCCGGATCACATCATCTTGGGCGATGTCTTTTTCCTCGGCCCAACACGCCCGCACAAAGGAATGCGCCAGCTTGCCGACATCCCCCGATCCGTCCTTGATCGCTGCGATGATCGCATAAGAGGACGGTGCCGCGTTGGTCGGCCAATGCGCAGGTTGCAAGTTGAATTCCATGCCCAACTTCTTCGACTGCCGCTGCAACTCCTGCGCCCGGTATTCGATGCGAGAGATATGACGATCCTTGGGGGGTGTGCCCCCGGTGCGGCCGAACAGGGCAACGATATCCAGCGGTTTATAATTGATCGTCGCGCCGTGCTTCGCCGCAACCTCTTCCAGCCGCATGCCTGCCAGATAGGTATAGGGCGAGAGTGTCGCAAAATAGTAGTCAATCTGGGCCATGTGCACTTTCTCCGCTTGGTTATCTTTGCTGGACGGTAAGGCCATGCTAAGCGGTGTCAACATCACGAATCTGTCACATTTGCCATTGCTGCCCGGGGACCTCAGCCGATGCCGACACTCAACGAACCCAAGCTAATCGCTGGGAACGCTAACCTTCCTCTTGCCGAATCCATCTCGCGACGCATGAGCCTGTATCGCGGCGTTGATCAGAACCTGGTCGATGCGCGTGTCGAACGCTTCAACGACGGCGAAATCTTTGTCGAGGTATTCGAGAATGTGCGCGGTGAGGACATGTTCATTGTCCAGCCGACCTCGAACCCGGCCAACGATAACTTGATGGAGCTGCTGATCATCGCGGATGCGCTGCGCCGTTCATCGGCTCAACGGATTACAGCCGTGATACCTTACTTCGGCTACGCACGTCAGGATCGCCGCACCAAAGCCCGTACGCCCATCTCTGCGAAGCTGGTGGCCAATATGTTAACCGGCGCTGGGATCGAGCGGGTTCTGACCATGGATCTGCATGCGGCGCAGATTCAGGGCTTTTTCGATATTCCGGTGGACAACTTGTATGCCTCGCCGATCTTCGCTCTGGATGTGAAGCACCAGTTCCAGGACTGCCTGGATGAAATCATGGTGGTCTCGCCCGACGTCGGCGGCGTGGCCCGCGCGCGTGAGTTGGCCAAACGGATCGAAGCGCCGCTATCGATCGTCGACAAGCGTCGCGAGAAGGCCGGTGAAGTGGCTGAGATGACCGTAATCGGCGACGTCAAAGACAAGATCTGCCTGATCGTGGACGACATGTGCGACACCGCTGGTACGCTCTGCAAAGCGGCGCAGGTGCTGCTGGACAATGGTGCGAAAGAGGTCCACTCGTACATCACTCACGGCGTCATGAGCGGCCCTGCCGTTGAACGAGTGACCAATTCGGTGATGAAATCGCTGGTCCTGACGGACACGATCCAGCCGACACTGGAAGTTGCCAAAGCCAAGAATATCCGCATCGTGCCAACCGCGCCGATCTTCACGCAGGCAATCCTGAACATCTGGAACGGCACGAGCGTCTCCTCGCTGTTTGAGGACAAGACTCTGACACCGATCTACGAGTCGATGTACCATATGGACTGACCGAGCTGGGCGGCCCTTAAGCCGTCCTTTTTCGTCAACACAACAACACAGGATGTTCCCGTGACAGCCTCAAAACGTATAGTTCTCTCCAGTGACCACGCAGCCATTGAGCTGCGTCAGGCGGTCGCTAACCATATCGCCGCCAAAGGTTGGGAGGTCGTGGATATCGGCCCCAAAACGCCCGAGAGCACGCATTACCCAATCCATGGGAAAGCCGCCGCACAGGCCGTCGCTTCGGGCGATTGCCAGATGGGGATCATCCTGTGCGGCACAGGTCAGGGCATCATGATGGCCGCGAACAAGGTTCCCGGCATCCGCTGCGGCGTGTGTTCCGACGCATTCTCGGCCCGCATGATCCGCGAACACAACAACGCCAACATGCTGTCCATCGGCGCGCGTGTTGTGGGTGAAGGTCAGGCGCTGGATATTGTCGACGCGTTTTTGGGTGCCGAGTTCGAAGGCGGCCGCCATGCGACCCGTGTGGACATGATTGAGGGGCAAGACGGCTGAAACGTCGTTAACCCCAGTCAAACGACAGGGCCCCGATCGGGGCCCTTTTTTATGAGATGTCCCAGTCATCCTCATGCGCGACTTCGCCGATGGCGGTCCACGTCACGCGGATCCGCGCGATCCGTGTGTCCGACCACGTCCGAAACACCGCGCTGAAACTGTTCGCTGTGATATCTTCTGCGCGCACCTCGGCCCGCAAAGCAGAAGAAGTATCCACATCCCACAAAGACACGCCAATCTGAACCACCGGCGCGGATCTGAAAGGTTGGCTGAATGTGATGGTTGAACGGCGCTCGCGCGGACCTTCTCCGGTCCACATGTCACCGCCGTCGGCAAACTCGGAAAACAATACTGTCTCGCCCTGGTCAATGCCAATCGGGTGGGTTTTAAACGTCTTCATTCATTCGTCTTTATCAATGAATTCCGAAACCGTACCTCGGAAACTCGTTAAAATCACTAAAAAAAACGGCCCCGCATTGGCAGGGCCGTCTTCTATCTTTGGAATTGCGAGAACCTTACAGGCTCATATGCGTCCCAAGGGCTTCCATGTCGGCCAGCAGCTTGGCGGCGTCATCGACGATGGTTTGATCATCGCCTTCTTTTGCCGCCTCGTGCGAGGCGCGAGCTTCGGCGATCATCTCGTCCAGATGCGAACGGGTCACTTCCGAAACCGGGATCGCCTTTTCGGCCAGAACCGACAGGCTGTCGCCGTTGATCTGAGCAAACCCACCGGTGACCAGGTATTCGCTGGAGCCTTCGGGTGCCTCGACCTTTAGGACGCCCGGGCGCAGCGTGGTAATGGTAGGGGCATGATCGGGCATTGCCGTCATGTCCCCGTCCGCGCCGGGAATCTGGACCGCGGTGGCCGCAAGCGAAGCTAGGCTCCGCTCGGGGCTGACGAGGTCGAATTGCATCGTGTTTGCCATCAGGGATACTCCTTAGGCGGCTTCTGCTGCCATCTTCTCGGCTTTGGCGATCACTTCTTCGATGCCGCCAACCATCAGGAAGGCCGCTTCGGGCAGGTGATCGTATTCGCCAGCGACAACCGCTTTGAACGACTCGATGGTCACATCCAGAGGAACCTGAACGCCCGGCGAACCGGTGAAGACTTCGGCCACGTCGAACGGCTGCGACAGGAAGCGCTCGATCTTACGGGCACGGGCCACGGTCAGTTTGTCCTCTTCCGACAGTTCGTCCATGCCGAGGATGGCGATGATGTCCTGCAGCGACTTGTAGCGCTGGAGGATCTGCTGAACGTCGGTCGCAACCTTGTAGTGCTCTTCACCAACGATGGCCGGGTCGAGCAGACGCGAGGTCGAGTCGAGCGGGTCAACCGCCGGGTAGATACCCTTTTCCGAGATCGCACGGTTAAGAACGGTGGTCGCGTCCAAGTGAGCAAACGAGGTTGCCGGCGCAGGGTCGGTAAGGTCGTCCGCAGGCACGTAGATCGCCTGCACGGATGTGATCGAGCCCGACTTGGTCGAGGTGATGCGTTCCTGCAGGGCGCCCATGTCGGTGGCCAGCGTCGGCTGGTAGCCCACCGCCGAAGGAATACGACCCAGCAGAGCCGAAACCTCGGAACCCGCCTGCGTGAAGCGGAAGATGTTGTCGACGAAGAACAGAACGTCGGTACCGGACTGGTCGCGGAACTGTTCGGCCAGGGTCAGGCCGGTCAGAGCAACACGTGCACGTGCTCCCGGAGGTTCGTTCATCTGACCGTAAACCAGGGCCACCTGCGATTCCGACAGGTTGTCCGGCTTAATAACGTTCGATTCGATCATCTCGTGATACAGGTCGTTCCCTTCACGGGTCCGTTCACCAACACCCGCGAACACCGAGAAGCCCGAGTGCACTTTTGCGATGTTGTTGATCAGTTCCATGATCAGAACGGTTTTGCCAACGCCGGCACCGCCGAACAGGCCGATCTTACCGCCTTTGGCGTAGGGGGCCAGCAGGTCAACAACCTTGATGCCGGTCACCAGGATTTCCGACTCGGTCGACTGTTCGTCGAACTCGGGTGCGGGCTGGTGGATCGCGCGGGTTTCGGTTGCTTCAACGTCGCCCTTTTCGTCGATCGGCTCGCCGACAACGTTCAGGATGCGGCCCAGGGTGGCGTTACCAACGGGAACCGAGATCGGTGCGCCGGTGTCGCTTACCGCTTCGCCGCGGACCAGACCTTCGGTCGCGTCCATCGCGATGGTGCGGACGGTGTTTTCACCCAGGTGCTGCGCAACTTCCAACACCAGGCGCTTGCCGTTGTTGGTGGTTTCCAGCGCGTTCAGAATTTCAGGCAGCTGATCTTCGAAGTGCACGTCGACGACGGCCCCGATGATCTGTGTGACTTTGCCTTTTGCATTCGCCATGTTTCGTCTCCGGTTTTCTTACAGCGCTTCGGCGCCGGAAATAATTTCAATCAGCTCGTTGGTGATCACGGCCTGACGCGAGCGGTTGAACTGGATCGTCAGCTTGTCGATCATCTCACCCGCGTTGCGTGTCGCGTTGTCCATCGCGGACATCCGTGCACCCTGTTCAGACGCTCCGTTTTCGAGCAGAGCCGAGAAGATCGCGGTCGCAACCCCCTTGGGCAGCAGGTCGGCCAGAATGGCCTCTTCGCTGGGCTCGTAATCGAAGATGGCACCGCTGTCGTCACCCTCGGTTTCCTCGAACGAGGCGGGGATGACCTGCTGTGCCGTCGGGATCTGGGTCACAACGTTGACGAACTTCGAGTAGAAGATCGTGGCAACGTCGAACTCACCCGCGTCAAAGCGAGACAGGACGTCCTTGGCGATGTCTTGCGCGTTGTTGTATCCAATGCGCTTGACCTCACTCAGGTCGATATGTCCAACGAACAGATCGCCAAAATCACGCTTGAGCGCGTCGCGGCCCTTCTTGCCGACAGTCAAAACCTTGACTGTCTTGCCCTTCAGGCGCAGCTCTTCCGCCTTTTGGCGGGCCAGCTTGGCGATGTTCGAGTTGAAGCCGCCGCAGAGGCCGCGTTCAGCTGTCATGACAACCAGCAGATGGACATCATCACTGCCCGTACCTCGGAGCAGCTTGGGGGCGCTGTCGCTGCCCCCGACCGAAGCCGCCAGCCCCGCCATCACGGCATTGAACCGCTCGGCATAGGGACGCGAGGCTTCGGCAGATTCCTGGGCGCGGCGCAGTTTTGCAGCCGCGACCATCTGCATGGCCTTGGTGATCTTGCGGGTCGATTTGACCGACTCGATCCTGTTTTTAAGATCCTTAAGATTTGGCATATGCCCGCCTCTCCCTTAAGCGAAGGTTGCGGCGTATTCGTCCAGCGCAGCCTTGATCTTGTCGGAAGCGTCACCCTTGATCTTGGGATCTTCGTCCGTGATCCACTGAAGCAGATCCGCGTGTTTGCCACGCAGGTGCGCCAGCAGGCCAGCTTCGTAACGGCCAACGTCGGACACATCGATCTTGTCGAGGTAACCGTTGGTACCTGCAAAGATGACACAGACGATTTCAGCGTTGGTCAGCGGCGAGTACTGCGGCTGTTTCATCAGCTCGGTCAGACGCGCACCACGGTTCAGCAGCTGCTGGGTCGCGGCGTCAAGGTCGGAACCGAACTGCGCAAACGCAGCCATTTCGCGGTACTGAGCCAGCTCCAGCTTAACCGGACCGGCAACCGACTTCATCGAGTTGGTCTGAGCCGAAGAGCCCACACGCGAAACCGACAGACCGGTGTTCACAGCAGGACGGATGCCCTGGTAGAACAGTTCGGTTTCAAGGAAGATCTGGCCGTCGGTGATCGAGATCACGTTGGTCGGAATAAACGCCGAAACGTCACCACCTTGCGTTTCGATAACCGGCAGAGCGGTCAGCGAACCGGCACCGAAGTCTTCGTTCAGCTTCGCCGAACGTTCCAGCAGGCGCGAGTGGAGGTAGAAAACGTCGCCAGGATAGGCTTCACGTCCGGGCGGGCGACGCAGCAGCAGCGACATCTGACGATACGAAACAGCCTGTTTCGAAAGGTCATCATAGATGATCAGCGCGTGGCGGCCGTTGTCACGGAAGTATTCGGCCATCGCGGTTGCGGCGTAGGGTGCCAGGAACTGCATCGGTGCCGGGTCGGACGCGGTTGCGGCCACAACGATCGAGTATTCAATCGCACCGGATTCTTCCAGTTTCTTCACCAGCTGCGCAACGGTCGAACGCTTTTGACCGATCGCAACGTAAACGCAGTACAGTTTCTTCGACTCGTCGTCGCCTGCTGCGTCGTTGTAGGTTTTCTGGTTCAGGATCGCGTCCAGAGCAACGGCGGTTTTACCGGTCTGACGGTCACCAATGATCAGCTCACGCTGGCCACGGCCAATCGGGATCATCGCGTCAACCGATTTCAGGCCGGTTGCCATCGGCTCGTGAACCGATTTACGCGGGATGATGCCGGGGGCTTTAACGTCTGCAACGCCTCGCTTGGTCGCGTTGATCGGGCCTTTGCCGTCCAGCGGGTTGCCCAGACCGTCAACAACGCGGCCCAGCAGCTCGTCACCGATCGGAACGTCCACGATCGAGTTGGTGCGCTTGACGGTGTCACCTTCTTTGATGTCACGGTCGGAGCCGAAGATAACGACACCGACGTTGTCGCTTTCCAGGTTCAGAGCCATGCCCATGATGCCACCGGGGAATTCGACCATTTCACCCGCTTGCACATTGTCCAGGCCGTATACACGGGCAATCCCGTCACCGACGCTCAGCACGCGGCCGATCTCGGCCACTTCGGCTTCTTGACCAAAATTCTTGATCTGGTCCTTCAGGATTGCAGAAATCTCTGCAGCTTGGATTCCCATTTATCCGACCTCTTTCATTGCATTCTGTAGGGAGTTCAGCTTCGAACGGATCGAGCTATCGATCATTTTCGAGCCCACTTTAACGACAAGACCGCCGATGAGGCTTTCATCCACGGTCGCATTGATAGTCACGGTCTTGCCCACGCGCTCGGACAG
Source organism: Ruegeria arenilitoris (assembly GCF_013035315.1). GTDB lineage: Bacteria > Pseudomonadota > Alphaproteobacteria > Rhodobacterales > Rhodobacteraceae > Ruegeria > Ruegeria arenilitoris_D. Next base: position 335,749 of record NZ_WQHP01000004.1, read on the forward strand.
CGTCTTGGACAGTTTTTCCATTTGCGTCTTGGTCAGCGCCTTGGCCGAGGCAACATCGGCAGTCACTTCGCCACGCTCGTCAGCCAGCATGTCGCGCAGAACCTGCACCAGTTGCGGCACAACGAACAGGCGGCGTTTCTGTGCCATCAGACCCAGCGTGTTGCGCAGGATGGCGTGCAGACCCATTTTGTCAGCGATTGCGGTAATGGCGCCTTCTTGTTCGGCGCGCGAAACCAGAGGCGATGAGATCAGGTCGCGCAGTTCGGCGCTTTCGCCCAATGCTGCTGCCAGATCGTTGATTCCGGTTTCCAGACCTGCGAGGTCATTATTCTCTTTGGCGATCTCAAAGATCGCGGTGGCATAGCGCTCGGCGATGCCTGTGGAAATCGAAGCTGGTTCGGACACGTCCACCCTTCCGATATTTTGGGCCCCGAATTCGCGTTGCGGCAGCTACCCCGGGGGCGTGAAGAAACCCCGGCCAGACGGTCGGGGATCAAAATCACCGGGGATGTAGCAGAGCCTAACCCAGCTAGCAACATATTATCACGGCAATAGGTTTATCCACAAAACATTATTTTTCAGTCACTTAGACAAGGTGCGACCCTTTTATCCGGCTGAGCAGGCCGAAAAATGTTACGAAACTGTAGGTTTTTGCGATTCCTGTGTCCTTTTTCCCTCATTTTTCTCGATTTGACGGGGGAAAGATGACGCGTATATCAGGCAGGCTTCAAAAGCCCATCAAGCGCTTTGATCGGGCGGCGCTCGGCCTCCTTCGTGACGTTGCCGCTGGGGGGACGGATATGCTTTGTCACTTCGACCATCAGAACACCGCCCGCCATTATGGTTGGCAAGCGCTGGCCGGTCTTTTCGATCAGACTGCCGGATTTCAGCCAAAACCGGCGGAAGGATGGCGGCAGGTACAGGGCCGAACAATGGCTTTCCGGGATGAAGTGATGCGCCTTAAGCTGATTTTCCAGCTGCGTTGCTGAATAGGGCCGACCAAAGCCGAACGGCGTTCGATCAGTCCGCGACCACAGCCCCGCCCGGTTTGGCACGATAAAGTATGCACGCCCCCCGGGGCCAAGGACACGCCAACACTCATTCAGCAATTGGCTGGGCCGCTGCGTTGTCTCAAGCCCATGCATCACGACCAGTTTGTCAACATGGCCGGTTTCGATCGGCCACAAGGTCTCCTCCGTCAGAACGGACACATTGGGCATCCCTGCGGGCCACGGCATGACCCCTTGTGGCCCCGGCATCAGCCCAATGACGCGCCGAGCATCCGCAAGGTAAGGGCGCAGCAGCGGTACCGCGAACCCAAAGCCGACGACCGTTTGCCCTTTGGCCTCTGGCCATTGCTGGGTCAGGCGCCCACGGATCGCAGCCTGCGCCGCACGCCCGAGGGTGCTGCGATAGTAGAAATTCCTCAAATCCTGCACATCAAGATGCATTGCAGACACCCGGTCAATCGGCTTAGCTGGGCGCAGTCTAGCAACGAAAGGGCAAAAGGCCATGCCTCTTGAGATCGTTACCATCCCATGTCTCAGCGATAACTACGCTTTTCTGGCGCATGACGCCGTTAGCGGCAACACCGCCCTGATCGACGCGCCCGAGGCTGGTCCCATTCTGGCCGAGTTGGACAAGCGTGGCTGGACGCTGACCCACGTCCTTTTGACGCACCACCACTGGGACCACGTGGATGGGTTGCCCGGCATTTTGGAAAAACACTCCGCCAAAGTGATCGGAGCTGCCGCAGACGCACACCGCCTGCCCCCGTTGGATCAAGAAGTCAGCGACGGTGATAGCTTCGAGTTCGGCGGCGAGCCGGTGCAGGTGATGGACGTTTCAGGCCATACGGTCGGACACGTTGCTTATTACATGCCCCAAAGCGCGGTCGTGTTCACCGCCGACAGCCTGATGGCTTTGGGCTGCGGTCGCCTGTTCGAAGGCACTGCACCGCAGATGTGGGCCTCGCTCAGCAAACTGGCGGCACTGCCTGATGACACGCTGGTCTGTTCGGGACATGAATACACCCAGTCAAACGCGAAATTTGCGATTACTGTGGACCCGGGCAATGCCGCACTGCAGCAACGCATGGCCGATATTGATCGTGCGCGGGCAGCTGGCGAACCCACGGTGCCGTCGACTCTGGCGCTGGAAAAGGCCACTAACCCCTTTCTTCGGGCAACGGATCCGGCGATTCAGGCGCATCTGGGAATGCAAAACGCCGACCCAGCGGAAGTTTTTGCAGAGATCAGGGCTAGAAAAGACCGCTTCTAGTGCCCAAATTGCCCTCCTCACGGCCACGGTCACGTGAAATGTGACTGTCAAGTGAAAGAAAACCCTTGAAGCCGGGCCACGATCAACCAAACTCTAATAGTATGAGGACATGGTTGGGATGGGGATCCGGCCGAAGCCTGCCCCTTTCGACCCAAGACAGAGGAGCACCCGCGTGCCTTCATTCTCGAGCACATTAGAACAAGCCATTCACGCGGCCCTGGCGGCAGCGAACGAACGGCGTCACGAATTTGCTACGCTAGAGCATCTGCTTCTGGCGCTGCTGGAAGAACCTGATGCGATCCGCGTCATGAAAGCCTGCAGCGTAGATCTGGATGAACTGCGCAGCACTCTGGTCGAATTCATTGACGAGGATCTGTCGAACCTTGTCACAGACATTGACGGCTCAGAAGCCGTCCCTACAGCCGCCTTCCAGCGCGTTATTCAGCGCGCAGCGATCCACGTCCAAAGCTCGGGCCGGACCGAGGTAACAGGCGCGAACGTGCTGGTTGCCATCTTTGCCGAACGCGAAAGCAACGCTGCCTACTTCCTGCAGGAACAGGACATGACCCGCTATGACGCGGTCAACTTCATCGCGCATGGCGTCGCCAAAGACCCGGCCTATGGTGAAAACCGTTCGGTTTCAGGTGCGGATCAGGTTGAGGAAGAGGTTCAATCTGGCGCGACCGAAGGCGATCAGAAGGAAAGCGCGCTTGGAAAATACTGCGTTGATCTGAACGCAAAATCCCGTGCTGGCGACGTTGACCCGCTGATCGGTCGCGCCGATGAGGTCGAGCGCTGCATTCAGGTTCTGTGCCGCCGCCGCAAGAACAACCCACTGTTGGTGGGTGACCCTGGCGTGGGTAAAACAGCGATTGCCGAAGGTTTGGCCCATAAGATCGTGGCCGGAGAAGCGCCTGACGTGCTGTCCGAAACCACGATTTATTCGCTGGACATGGGCGCGCTGCTGGCCGGCACCCGCTATCGCGGTGACTTTGAGGAACGCTTGAAGGCCGTCGTGACCGAGTTAGAAGATCACCCGGACGCAGTGCTTTTCATCGACGAGATTCACACGGTGATCGGTGCAGGTGCCACTTCGGGCGGTGCCATGGACGCGTCGAACCTGCTGAAGCCTGCCCTGCAGGGCGGCAAGCTGCGCACGATGGGCTCGACCACTTACAAGGAGTTCCGCCAGCACTTCGAAAAAGACCGCGCGCTCAGCCGCCGGTTCCAGAAGATCGACGTGAACGAGCCGTCGGTTGAAGACAGCGTGAAAATCCTGCGCGGCCTGAAGCCCTATTTCGAAAAGCATCACGAGATCAAATATACCGCGGATGCGATCAAGACCGCTGTGGAGCTTTCGGCGCGTTACATCAACGACCGCAAACTGCCTGACAAGGCCATCGACGTGATCGATGAGGCCGGAGCAGCACAGCATCTGGTCGCGGAAAGCAAGCGCCGCAAGACCATCGGCGTCAAAGAGATCGAAGCGGTTGTCGCCAAGATTGCGCGCATTCCGCCGAAAAACGTCACCAAGGACGATGCCGAGGTTCTGAAAGACCTCGAAGCCTCGCTGAAACGGGTGGTGTTTGGTCAGGATGACGCGATTGTCGCGCTGTCCAGTGCCATCAAACTGGCCCGCGCCGGTCTTCGTGAGCCCGAAAAGCCCATCGGCAACTACCTGTTCGCTGGTCCGACCGGTGTGGGCAAAACCGAGGTGGCGAAGCAATTGGCCGACACTCTGGGTGTGGAGTTGCTGCGGTTCGATATGTCGGAATACATGGAGAAACACGCGGTCTCCCGTCTGATCGGCGCACCTCCGGGCTATGTCGGATTTGATCAAGGCGGTCTGCTGACCGACGGTGTCGACCAGCATCCACATTGCGTGCTGCTGCTGGATGAGATCGAAAAAGCACACCCGGATGTGTTCAATATCCTGTTGCAGGTGATGGACCACGGCGAGTTGACCGATCACAATGGCCGCACAGTGAACTTCCGCAACGTGGTACTGATCATGACCTCGAACGCGGGCGCGCAGGAACAGGCAAAGGCTGCCATCGGCTTTGGCCGCGACCGTCGCGAGGGCGAGGACACCGCAGCGATCGAACGGACCTTCACGCCGGAATTCCGCAACCGTCTGGATGCGGTGATTTCCTTCGCGCCTCTGCCGAAAGAGGTCATCCTGCAGGTGGTCGAGAAATTCGTCCTGCAACTAGAAGCGCAGCTGCTGGACCGCAACGTGACCATCGACCTGACCAAGAAGGCCGCTGAATGGTTGGCCGACAAGGGCTATGACGACAAGATGGGCGCACGTCCGCTGGGCCGCGTGATCCAGGAACACATCAAAAAGCCGCTGGCCGAGGAACTGTTGTTCGGCAAACTGGCCAAGGGTGGTGTGGTCCGCGTCTCGGTGAAGAAGGGTGAGCTGAACCTGGAAATCCTCGGCCCCGATCAGCCGCGCATTCCGGGTGACAAGCCTCCATTGCTGACAGCGGACTAAGTGACGCCGCACTGCAAACAGAAAACCCGCCTTTTGAGGCGGGTTTTTCTTTTCGGAGTTCTGCGGCTGCGCTTGGTTGGCCCGAGAGCCGTAAACCGCGAACCCAAAGTTATTTTCGAACGCGTGACTGACTGTTTGGCACGGGACACGGTATCGGCATGGCCTTTGGTTGCCTGTCTCGCGCCGCAAGATACGCCAACAAGAGGCATTGCGCATAGCGCGGCCCTTCAAGACCCTGAGCAAGCGCAGAAAGGATCGCTATCCCCAGGTCGCGCGCCTTGCGCAGTCGCCCAGCTTTGGACGGCGAGAAATACTCAAAATCTATCAAGCGAGTCTGCTGTCCGTCCCAGCACATATCCCTGAATGCCGGCCGACCATGCGCCAGGTCCATCGCGTGCAAACGCGCCAGCGCCCGTCCTGCAGCGCGGCAGGCCTTGAGCTTATCGACCGTTGTGACATAGGCATCTTTGCAAAACTTGGTCAGACTGCTTCCGGCGTCCTCAACGACGATGTAATCCGAACCCTCGGCCAGAATCCTTGGTACAGCCACACCGCGGTTCCAGAGATAGAGATGGGACTGCCGATCCCGATCAAAAGCTTGTTCAGGTTTGCCTTTGACCAGCCAGAGATGTGGCGCAAAACGCTCAACACGCTTTATCCAAAACCGGAGACCTCGCCGTGTCTGACACAGAGTCACACGTTGATGCGGGGCCTTTAAGGCCTCGTGCATCGCGACGTGTATCTCTGCTGTTTTGTCTTTCACGCTCACCTCCGGTAGACCTTAGGTTAGATATAGGAGTTCTGCCTGTGCGTTTCATCTTGGACGGGCGAATTATTCGCTCGACCAGCCCTGTTTCCGGCGCGGATCCGCCTTTGCCTTAAAGCCGCAATCGTATTTTTTCGACGGAATGCCGCCTGCCACCCGTTTCACTTTCAATGTTGAAACGCGAAAGGGATTTTGATGACCAAAACTGTCGCCATTTGGAGCGCCGCATTCGCACTGTCGACCATAGCTGCCATCGCCACCGCGCAGCACAGATTTCGATACCATGACGAAACCGAAACTCAGCCGCTGCGCCTGCAGGCCGCAACGGTTGATCCCGGAACCAGCCTGACAGAGATTTCAGAGTCCCAAAACAGCCTGAAGGTGTCAGCCAATGGGATTCCCGATCACCTTGTCGGTCGCTTCCCCAACCGAGGCAATCCGCACGGCATCTCGCAACAAAATGTCAGCTTGAAGATACCTGCCAATCCCAAATCCGCTCGAACGGTCACACCGCTGGAATTGGGCTGGAACTTTGGTGTGTCTTTGAACGGAGTGGTGTTCGATCCCTTGGCCGCCGAATTCTGGCACGGTGATCCTAATTCGGGTTGGTCCTACAATGCCCTCGGGGGTGCGGTTACGTTGGGACTGGATGAGAATTTCGCCCACGTGCAGCCCAACGGTAAGTACCACTATCACGGCATACCCACCGGTTTGATCGAACTGTTGGACTATGCGCCAAACCGCCACTCCCCATTGATCGGATATGCAGCGGACGGCTTTCCGATTTATGCAATGACCGGAGTCGTGGACGGGAATGTCCAGCAAATGACATCGTCTTACCGTCTGAAAGCGGGCAACCGACCGGGTGGCGACGAGCCGGACGGAAAGCATGACGGCACGTTCAATGAAGACTATGCCTATGTCGCAGGTTCCGGGACCCTGGATGAATGTAACGGAGCCTTTACGGTTTCCCCCGAATATCCATCTGGAACCTACGCTTACTTCCTGACGGAAAACTATCCGGTTATTCCACGCTGTTTCGCGGGCAAGCCAGATACTAGCTTTCGGTTCGGTCGTGGCTGATCCGTAGGTTTAACGAGTGCAACGTTACCTTTCGGTGAGTTTCAGCTCGATCCGCCGGTTCTGCGCGCGGGCCTCCGGCGTGTCGGCCGGGTTGACGGGCTGGAACTCACCAAATCCATTTGCGGCCAGACGGTTTGGCGGGATGCCCAAAGCGTCGACCATATAGCGTACCACTGACAAGGCGCGCCCCTGACTCAGCTCCCAATTGTCACGATACCGACCTGATCCGGCCAGCGGCACGTTGTCGGTATGGCCGTCGACCCGGATCACCCAGTTCAGGCCTTCGGGGATTTCAGCGGCCACACTGCGCAAGATCGCGGCAACTTTGGCCACCTCTTGCTGCCCTACCGGGGATAGGACGGCAGAGCCGGTGTCGAACAGTACCTCGGACGAGAACACGAACCGGTCGCCTTCGATGCGAACGCCCTCTTCGTTGCCCAGAACATCGCGCAAACGACCAAAGAATTCGGAACGATAGCGCTGCAGATCCTCGGCCTGGGCCGCCAGTTCCTGATTCTGACCAGACAGGGCCTCGGCCTCAGCTTCCAGCCGGGCGCGTTCGGCCTCTTCCAGCAGACGCCGTCGACGCTCTTCCGAAGCCGCACGGGCAAGGGCTGCGTTCAGGTCCTGACCAAGGCTTTGAATACGGATATCCGCAGCTGCGTTGCGCTCTTCATAGTCATCCAGAATAGCCTGCAACCCACCAAGCTGCTGACGCAGTGCGGCCATCTGTTGATTCAGCAAGGCTGTTTCGCGCTGAGCTTTTGCCGAAATCGCCTGCTCAGCCGAGATTGCTTCGCGGGCCACGGCCAAGAGGTTGGCGCGTTCTTCCGCCAGCGAGCGTTGTGTCTGCGCTTCGGCCTGGGCTTCGGTTTGCGCGGCAAGGGCCGCCTGCAACTGCGCTTGCAGTTCGTCAGCATCCAACGCACCAAATTGGCGTTCCAATTCAGCCCGGGCGGCCTGCGCTGCCGCCAGCAGGGTCAGCGTATCTTCGGCTTCTTTACGCTGCGCCTCCAGCGCCAGGGTCATGGCAGTTAGCTCGGCGTCCGCGTCCTGCAGGCGGTTTCGCAGGTTTTCGGCGGCGGCGGCCTCGGCCAGTCTCGCGGCCTCTTCCGCGCTGAGCTGATCTTCCAAGTCACCGATCCGGGTCGCCTGCGCCGCGTCGCTTTGTTCCAGATCAGCGACCAGGGCTTCCAATGCCTCGCGACGTGCGGCTGCCAAACGGGCCGCCTCTGCCTGTTCGTCGATCTCAGCCCGGCTTTGCGCCAGCGCCAGGTTCAGAGCCTGCCGTTCGTCCAACAGTGCTTCGCGCTGCGCCTCAAGCGTCGAGATCGCACTACGCGCGCGGTTCTGATCCGCCAGAAGCGCCGCCACCTGCGCTTCGAAATCAGTGATGCGGGCCTGTGACAGGGCCAAATCCACTTCGGCGCGCGCAAGGGTGTCCTCGGTCTGCGACAGGGTCGCGTTCAGCGCCCCAAGGCGTGCTTGCAATCGGCTGTTTTCGCGCTCTTCAAGACCCAAGGCACCGACCAGTGCGGCAACCTCGTCCGACAGGGCTGTCAGCTCGTCTTCTTGACCGGAAATCGTCTCGCGCAGCACGAACTGAACCACCATGAAGATGGTCAGAACGAATGTCAGAACCATCAGCAACCCGGTGATCGCGTCCACAAAGCCCGGCCAGACCGAACCCTGAAAACGTTGACCTGTGCGGCGGGACAGAGCCATGGGTTACTCTCCTTCCGGAGCGGTGCGCACGGCGCCTCTGGGCAGTGTCAGGGCTTTGACCAGCAATTCGATGTCCTTGCGCAGCTCGCTCATGCTTTCCTGTCGGCCAGCAGAGATTTCTTCGAGAATGCGAAGCAGCTGAACATCCATCGAACGCAGCCGCATCCGGCTTTCGGCATCAATGCCGTCGCCTGTGCCCTGCTCACGCATGTGGTCCAGCAGCGCGTCCTGTCCAAGGGCTACCCGCTCCAGCGCAGCGGTAACGCCTTCGGTCTCGGATTGGCGCACATTCATCTCGCCAATTGCGTCGACCAACTGACCCAATTTGACGGAAACCGTCGCGCGATCGGACTCTTGCGCGGAAAACAGATCCTGCAGGGCATCCATCTGTTCAGACATGGCATCCAGAACGGGCGTCAAAACCGCAATCTCTGCCCCGCCCTCTTCCGCGGACGCAAAGCCCACGCGCGTGATTGAGGACAACCATTCCTCAAGCTCGCGATAGAACCGGTTTTGTCCGTGGCCCGCAAAAAGCTCTAGCAGGCCAACGATCAGAGAGCCCGCCAGCCCCAACAAAGACGACCCGAACGCCACACCCATGCCCTGCAGTTGGGACTCGAGCCCGACCATCAGGCGGTTGAACACGGCCAGCCCTTCCTCGCCCTCTTGTGGGTTCAGGCTGCGGATCGTGTCGACAATGGCCGGAACGGTTGTCGCCAGACCAAAGAACGTCCCCAAAAGACCAAGATAGATCAGGACGTTGGTGATATAGCGGGTGATCTCGCGCTCTTCCTCGACGCGCTCCGCAACCGAGTCCAGAATCGACCGGGTTGAGCTTGAGCTGATCTGCGATCTTGCCCCCCGCTCGCGCAGCAGCGATGCCAGAGGTGCCAATAGTTGCGGTGTGCGGGCGTCTTCGCGCACGACGCCACCGACAAACGCTTCGATCCAGCGGACCGAGCCAATCAGCTGTGTGACCTGATAGAAACAGGCGAACACGCCGATTATGAAAACCAGAATGATGAAGCCGTTCAGGTATGGGTTGGCCTCGAATACCGGCAACACATATGGCAGCGCCATAAAGACACCCAAGCCCGCCAAGGCAATTGCGACCAACATCATCACAATTTGACGGATGGGATGCGAGAAATGGGGTCTCGCGCCCTGATGTGCCTGCGCCATGCGCGTGTTTCCTGGTTTTTGCCTGCTCTGGCTTGAATCTAGCCAAATTCCGCCGACGACGCCAAGGGTTTATGAGGTAATGGCACGCACCCGTTGCGCCAACCACTCAAGATCGGGATCGCGCAAGTCAATCTCGGCCAGATGTTCCGCAGTGTTGTACAGGTATTCCGTGTTTGGTCCGCGCCCGCCAACTGCATGTGCGATGATCTGTGCCTGCTCTTCCAGCGGCATGCCCCCGCAATATTGGACGTGATCAGCATCAATCACATAAGTGACCGCATTGACGACCTCACCACTGGCCAACTGCACATCCAACATCTTCTCGACATAGGCCGACGAAATCAGCTCACGCTCGCGCAATTCGTGCAGGGTGCGGTCTTCGTGACCCGCCTCAACCGCCAGAGCCAATCCCTTGCAGTGGGCATCGACCTGCTCGTCCAGTGCCAGAACCAGACCGGGGTGATCTTCGGTCCCACGATGGTGGATCGAGCTCATGCAGAAGGACCGCGCATAGCCGTGCAACGTGGCGTGTTCGCTGCGCACTACCGGAAAGCCGGGATTCCACAACAGTGATCCATATCCGAAAACCCACATCGTCATAGCTCTGGTCCTTGCCCGTTTGGGCCTATAAACATCAAATTCAACGCGGGAAAAAGGGCCAACTGCCATGCGTGGACTTATACGAGTCGTCATTTTCATAGCGGTTATCTGGAGCGCCTATTGGTTCGTCGCCGGTTACGGGTTGCGCAATGCGATCACCACGTGGTTCGACAAACAGCAAGACGTTGGTTGGCAAGCGGACTTTTCAGATGTCTCAACGGCTGGCTATCCCTTTCGCCATGTCACGCGCCTGAATAATCCCGCGCTGGCTGACCCGGTCAATGGTACCGCCTGGAGCGCCGATTGGATCGAATTCCAAAGCCCAGCAATTTGGCCCGGCCGACAGGTGCTTCGCTTTGCCGACACGCCCCAACGCCTGTCCTACTACGATCAGACGGCTACCATTGAGGCCAGCGACCTGCAGGCAGAACTACAGCTACAGCCGGGCGTGGCGTTGGTGCTGGAAAAGATGGCGTTGACCGCCGGGCCATGGTCGATCACCGATGAGGCCGAGCCTCAGGCCGGGGGCGACACACTGGCGTTGGTGATGGAACAGACCCCAATCCCGGTGGCCTATTCCGTAAAGGCCAGGATTGACGGCTTTACCCCCGGCGACGACCTGCGCACGTTGATGCGGTCGGCGACCACTCTGCCACAGGCTTTCGAAACGCTTGAGCTGGATATGGTAGCGACGTTCAACAAGCCCTGGGACCGCTCGGCCTTGGAGCAGAGCAGGCCGCAGCCGGTCAAGATCGACCTGAAACTGGCCGAGATGAAATGGGGTGCTTTGCGTCTGTTCGCGGCGGGCGAGCTGGATGTCGACCATCAGGGTATTCCAACCGGAGAGATCGCAATCAAAGCCGAAAACTGGCGCGACATGATCGCCATGGCCAATGCAGCGGGCGCCCTGCCCGATCAGGCTGTTGACCCTGTCACGCGCGCGCTGAACTTCATGGCCGGGCTGGGCGGCAATCCAAATGCGCTGGACCTGCAACTGAACTTTCGGGATGGGTTCGTCGCGTTGGGTCCGCTGCCTTTAGGGCCCGCACCACGCCTGATCCTGCGTTAACGGCAGTATGGCCCGCGGCGATGGCGGGCCGTATCCAGATGGAAATGATCGCGGTGATACCGATCCGAGTTCGGGCCCAAGACGGTCCCGAACGGCCCGCAGGCCCCACGCCATATCTTGGTCAGTTGCCGTTTGGACGGGTTCTTGCGCCACCCATTCAGAACGGTCACGACCTCACCATCCGCCATCTTGAACGCGGAAATGTCGATCGCACGGCCTTTGCCATGTTCGGAAATCCGCGCGCCCTTTTGGTTATTGCGCGTCCGGCACGCATAGTGCGCGGCAACCTGCAGCTCTACCACTGGACCGCGCCGTTTGAATGTTGGCTTAACGCTTTTGTCGACCCATTTGTTCAACGCAATCGCCGTACCGCAATCCATCGTCGACGGGCGGCTCAGAGCTACTCCCGATACCGACGTGATCTGAACGGCATCCTTGATGCCGCAGGCTTTGATCCGACCCGGCACACGGCCGACCGCCTTGCCCTGAATGTTGATATCGCCGCACACCGACCCTTTGCGCAACTTGCGTTTTTTGAAGAACGCCTCCTGCTCAAGGGCTTTGGGTCGCAGGTAAGGCATCAAGGACGTGTCAGGCCCCAACAAGGGCAGATCAGAGGGCCTTGCTGCAACCGCCAAAACCTGAGCAGATACCGGACGCTGTTCGGGCCGGATGTTCGAGGTGGGCAGCTGAGGTATCGCGCTGCTAAAGGCCAGTTGCTGGGGGGCCAGAGCGGCGTCAGGCCGGGCTACGGGGATCAACGACCGCTCAAGAACGCCAGCCTGAACGGACGCGGCACAGGCGGCCACCAATCCGATCAAAGCGGTTCTCAAGCGCTGTTTCATGGGTTCGCTTTCCCCCGCCCAAAGTCGGGCGCATCCGTATCCTGACCCGCGTCAATGATGCCGCGGCGGATCGCACGCGTGCGGGTGAAGTAGTCGAACAATTGCTCCCCATCACCGGTGCGGATGGCGCGTTGCAATGCGAATAACTCTTCGGTGAAACGCCCAAGGATCTCAAGCGTTGCATCCTTGTTGGTCAGGAACACATCGCGCCACATCGTTGGATCCGATGCCGCGATACGTGTGAAATCCCGGAAACCTGCCGCCGAATACTTGATGACCTCGGTATCTGTGACCCGGCGCAAGTCATCAGCAACACCGACCATCGTGTAAGCGATCAGGTGCGGCGCGTGCGACGTGACAGCAAGTACCAGATCGTGGTGATCCGCATCCATCTCATCCACGTTCGAGCCCATGCCTTCCCAAAGCGCGCGCAGGCGGGCGATTGCATCCGGGTCCGAGCCTTCGACCGGGACCAGCAGGCACCAACGGTTGTCAAACAGCTCGGCAAAGCCGGACTCCGGACCGGAATGCTCGGTCCCCGCCAATGGGTGCGCAGGGATGAAATGCACTCCTTCGGGAATATGCGGGGACACGGCTTGGATAACGTGCCGCTTAACCGATCCCACATCGGTCACCGTTGCCCCAGGTTTCAACGCCGACGCGATATCTGCGGCCACGGCCCCCATCGCGCCCACGGGAACACAAAGCACGACGAGGTCAGCGCCCTCAACTGCCTCTTTCGCGGTGTCACACACGCGGTCGCACAGGCCGATCCGGCGGGCGGTCTCACGGGTTGCCTCGGATCGGGCATAACCGGTTACTTCGCCAGCAAGCCCTGCGCGCTTGATGGCCCAGAACATGGACGAGGCAATCAGGCCCAGCCCGATCAGGGCCACACGGTCATAAACTTGGCTCATGCGGCGCCCCCTTTGAACGCAGTGATGGCCGCAACAACGCGGCGGCAGGATTCTTCATCGCCCACGGTGATCCGCAGGGCGTTTGGCAGGTTGTAGCCCGCCACTCGGCGCACGATCAAACCCTTGGTTTTGAGATAATCATCACAAGCTTCAGCCTCGGCCTGATCGGCAAAACGGGCGAGGATGAAATTGGTGCAGGACGCGTCCGAAGGCACTCCGATCTTAGCCAGTTCCTCTGACAACCACACCCGCAAACGCGCATTTTCAGCCTGACAGAAAGACAGGAATTCCACGTCTTTCACCGCAGCTTCGGCCGCCGCCAAAGCGGTCAAGGACAGGTTGAAAGGCTGACGCACCCTGTTCAGCACATCGATGATCGACTGCGCGGCATAGCCCCAGCCGACACGCATCCCGCCCAGGCCGTACACCTTGGAAAAGGTCCGGGTCATGATCACGTTTTCAAACCGGTCCACCAAGGACGCGCCACCGTCGAACCCATCGACAAACTCGGCATAGGCCCCGTCGATTACCATCAGGCAAGTCGGCGGCAGCGCCTCGGCCAGTCGCACCAGTTCCGCCTCGGGGATCATGGTCGAGGTCGGGTTGCCCGGGTTGGTCACGAATACGATCCGCGTCTGCCCGTTCACGGCAGCCAAAATGTTGTCGACGTCCACATGGCGTTCGCGTTCGGCCACCATAACGGGCGTCGCGCCGGCCATGCGCGCGATTATCGGGTACATCGAGAACCCATGCTCGGTATAGATCACCTCATCCCCCGGCCCGGCATAGGCCTGAGCGATGAATTGCAGCACCTCGTCACTGCCGACACCACAGATGATCCGCGCCGGTTCCAGCCCGTGACGCTCACCAACTGCCGCCCGTAGGCTAGCGTGGTCGGTGCTGGGGTAACGATGCAGAGTTTCAGCGCTGTTCCGTACAGCTTCGATCGCCTTGGGGCTGGGGCCGAACGGGTTTTCGTTCGAGCTGAGCTTGATCACATGCTCCACCCCGGCCACATGCGACTGGCCGCCCTGATAGAGCGCGATGTCCATAATGCCGGGTTGTGGGGTGATCTTATTCATAAGAGGCTCCGTTGTTGGAGCCTCTCATACCTGTCTCAACGGGTTGAGAAAAGCGGCAATTCCGTCACGCCGCCTTGAAACGGGCGGTCGCCGGGTCAGCGTTGTAATACGGGGCGAACTCCTCAGTCCGGCGGGACAGGTCATTGACGCTGTCGATGATGAACTGAACCGTTTCTTCGCTCATCAGGTACGAGAAGTTCAGACGCACCCAACCCGGTTTCTTCAATTCCTCACCCGCAGACAAAGCAGCATGCAATTCGGTGGATGTCTCTTGGTCGATCTCCAACAAGCGATGCGCATATGGCCCTGCGCATGCACAACCGCCACGCGCCTGAATGCCATAGATGTCGCTGAGCATTCGGGTGAACAGTTGCTGATGCACTGGCTGGCCCGAGTTGTCCCGGACAAGGAATGAGAAAATCGGCAAGCGGTGCGGGTTTTCAGTGCCCAGCAGGGTCAGGTTCGGATTATCCCGCCACCCGTCCAACGCCATCTTGTTGTACTGCGCTTCGCGGTTGGCGATCTCATCCGTGCCGACGACGTCCTTGACGATAAAGGCCAGTGCGGCTCGGATATCACCGATCACGTTCGGCGTTCCGGCTTCTTCGCGCGTGGCAAGGTCTTCGCTATAGTCATGCCGCCAGGGCGAAACGAAGCTGACGGTGCCGCCACCGGGCCAGCTGGGACATGTACGGCGCACTGCTTTCTGGTTGACGATCAGAACACCCGACGCACCCGGCCCACCCGGAAACTTGTGCGGAGACACCACGATGGCATCCTTGCGCGCATCCTCTGGCCCCATATCCATCGGCAAGTATGGCCCGCCGCCCGCATAGTCCCAGATCGAAACCGCGCCGTGAGACTTAAGCAAGCGCGTGATCGGGTCCGGGTCAGTGATGATACCCGTCACATTGGACGCGGCCGAAAAAGACCCAATGACCAGATCAGACTCCGCATTGGCCTGCAGCGCCTGGCGCAGAGCATCCATATCGACGCCGCCCTCGGGTGCTTCGGGAATTTCGATCACCTGCGCCTTGCTTTCCCGCCAGGGCAAAATGTTGGAATGATGCTCATACGGCCCGATCAAGACAACCGGCCGGTCAGCCTCCTCTACTCCCATCAGACTGACCAGCCGGTTAAGACCCGCAGTGGCACCGGACCCCGTGAAGATCACGGCATCCTCGCCCCTCGCGCCAACAATGCGGGCAATTTCCGCGCGCGCTTCGCGGCGCAGACGGGTCATGTAGGACCCGCAATAGGAGGCCTCGGTATGGCTGTTGGCATAGAAAGGCAGCACCTCATGGGCGACAAAATCCTCAACCTGCCGCATGGCACGACCCGAAGCGACGTAATCCGCATAGACCAGCGGCACGTCCCCATTCAGACCCGGGATCAGAACATTCTCTCCGATCAGCCCGTCGCGCAGGCTGGAATTGCGAGTGGTGGATTGGAGTGCTGCGCGAAAATTGGACAAGGTCATCTGTAAGGCTCCGTATTGCAATATCAAATATGATTGAGCCGAGACGCGGAAACTTCACCTTTCTTTGGATGGATTTCTCATTTTTTGTGTCATATGCTTTAATATGGCCGAAAACTTAGATCAAATTGACAAACGCATACTGCGCGAGCTTCAAACGGACGCCACACTGTCTCAGCGCGAACTGGCGGACCGGGTTGGGCTGTCGCAGAACGCCTGCTGGCGACGCCTGAAAGCTTTGAACGAAAATGGGGTAATCACGGGATCAACCGCACGGATCGCGCGCGAAAAGCTGGGGCTCAGCCTTGTGGTGTTTGTGATGCTGCGCACACGGCACCATTCCGCAGAATGGTTGCAGGCTTTCCGCAGCCATGTCCTGACAATCCCTGAGGTGGTGGATTTCCACAGGATCGGCGGCGACTACGACTATCAGTTGAAAGTCGTGACCGAGGATATGGCGTCCTATGACAGGGTTTATCAACGCCTGATCGAGAAAGTCGAACTGGACAGTGTAACCTCGTATTTCGCGATGGAAGCGATCGCCGAAGGGCGACCGCTGCCGATTTGAGCTTAGGACAACCCGAGCATCGTTTTCATGCCACCGATAAAAGTAGCGTCATCCAGTGCCTTGCGATTGTTGAGAAGCTCAACAGCATCCTCACCCGCCCGATAGCGCAATGTGTCGGTGCCATCCGTAACCGCATTCAGGATAACGTCCGCAACGACACTTGGCGGCGACGTGCGTGAGGCCATTTCTTCAGACCCCCAAGTGCTGAACAAGGCCTGAACCACGGGCTGATACTCGGTCATGCTTTCGTCGTTCACGAAATCAAAAGACCGACCGCCGAAATCTGTGGCAATCAACCCAGGCTCGACGATTTTGACCTTGATGCCGGCCGCCGCCAGTTCGTAGTGCAGCGACTCTGAAATACCTTCGACGGCAAATTTCGTCCCGTGATAGAGCGCCCCGAGCGGGAAGGTGATCTGTCCGCCAATGGACGAGATATTGACGATGCAGCCCGATCCATTGGCCCGCATATGCGGCAGCACGGCTTTGGTCACGGCCAGCAAACCGATCACGTTGGTATCGAACTGACGACGAATGCGGTCCATCGGAAAGGCCTCGAGCGGACCATATGCACCATAACCCGCGTTGTTCAGAAGAACGTTTATCTGGCCGAATTGCGCGATCCCTTCTTGGACAGCCGCCGTGATCGAGCCCTCATCGGTCACGTCCAAGCGCGTAACCAATACGTTCTCAAGCTGCGTCAGCTCGGTTTCCTTCTCAGGGCTGCGCATGGTCGCGATGACATTCCAACCCTGCTTGTGAAACAGTTCCGCTGTGACTTTTCCGATACCCGACGATGCGCCGGTAATAAGGATTGTCTGAGGCATGATCCTTCTCCGCTGAAATGAGCCTGACAAACAGATAGGCGGTTGCGCCAAACCTTGCCTGCCGGATTCTACGTAATTTCTGCCTATTTCTCTGAGCCCCCGGATTTTCGCTGGCTGCGATAGGGCCTGCAAATTATGCTGTAAGCGATATGACACACGCTAATCTGATTTCCGAAATCTGCTGCGCAGTGCGCGGAGAACCCGAAGACGCGCAGTTCTATCCAACGGCGCTGGACGGCTTCGGACTGGTCCACGACGTCAAATGCAAATCCTTTCAGGCTCTGGTCTACGAACCGATCGTCTGTCTAGTTCTACAAGGACAGAAAGAAACACGCATAGGCGATCGCCTGGTACATTTCGGAGCAGGTGACTCTCTGATCGTCAGCCATTCGGTTCCAGTGATGGCTTCGGTCACCGAGGCGAGCCGCGAGAAGCCTTACGTGGGTCTGGTATTCTCGCTGGATTTGTCGGTTCTGCGAAGTGTTTACAACGAAACCAACGCCACCGATGTCGAAACCGCGCAGAGCCTCGCTGTTTCCAAGGCGTCTCCTGACCTGGTCGACGCAATGACCCGCCTGTTTCACGCCAGCCAGAACGCGATGGATGCACAAGTTTTGGCACCGTTGATCAGTCGCGAGATCCACTATCGGCTGCTGCAGGCGGACCACGGGGGGATGTTGCGGCAAATGCTTTGGCGCGACAGTAGCGCCAGCAGGATCGCGCGGGTGATCGATGTCATTCGTTCGGATTTCAAGACGTCGCTTTCCGTGCCGGACCTTGCACAAGCAGCCGGAATGAGCGTTTCGACCTTTCACGCTCACTTCAAATCGGTGACCGCCAAGTCACCCCTGCAATATCAGAAGGAGCTCAGGTTGCTCGAGGCACGCAGGCTGCTGTCACACGCAACCCTCAGCGTTTCGCAGGCGGCTTTTGAGGTCGGGTATGAAAGCCCAACGCAATTCAGCCGAGAATATTCACGCAAGTTCGGCGTGTCCCCACGACAAGATATCGGCACGCACAGCGCCGCCTGAACGAAAAAGGCCGCGCAAAATGCGCGGCCTTTCGGAATGTGGTATCGGCGAAGATTAGTTCTTCGCGTAGAATTCGACGACCAGGTTCGGTTCCATCATTACCGGGTAAGGAACATCGCTCAGGCCAGGTGCGCGAACGAAGGTCGCAGTCATTTTCGAGTGGTCGGCGTCGATGTAGTCAGGAACATCACGCTCGGCCAGAGCAACAGCTTCCAGAACAACAGCCAGTTGCTTGGACTTGTCACGTACTTCGATCACGTCGCCTTCTTTGACGCGGTAGGACGGGATGTTGACCCGCTTGCCGTTCACTTTGACGTGGCCGTGGTTCACGAACTGACGTGCAGCAAAGACGGTCGGCACGAACTTGGCGCGGTAGACGACTGCGTCCAGGCGGCGCTCCAGCAGGCCGATCAGGTTTTCACCGGTGTCGCCTTTGACACGCTCGGCTTCGGCGTAGATGCGGCGGAACTGCTTCTCGGTCAGGTCGCCGTAGTAGCCTTTCAGCTTCTGCTTGGCGCGCAACTGCAGACCGAAGTCCGACAGTTTACCCTTGCGGCGCTGACCGTGCTGGCCGGGGCCGTATTCACGACGGTTGATCGGGGATTTCGGACGACCCCAGATGTTTTCGCCCATCCGGCGGTCGATTTTGTACTTGGCAGACGTGCGTTTGGTCACGGCTGATCTCCTTCGTTTAGGTCGAGGCCTTTGCAGGCCACTATGAAGGGCGTTGTCCTCTTGAGGTTTCCCCCATGACAGGCATCCCCTTGCGGGGTCCACCAACACCAATGAAGCCGCGCTTATATCTGCCAGGTGGGCAGAGTCAACACACGGTCGGAGAGATTTTGACGAAGGTTAGGCGTATTTTGCGTGACGGATTAGTCAGCCGTTGTGTTTGCTCGCTTCACAGCGCCAGCCCAGCCTTCAATCGCGGGTGAGCGCGTTGGAAACGCAACCACAGTACGATCCAAGCGCACGGATGCGCTGTTGTTTTCATACTCGGTAAATTCACTGACCCAGAATTCTTGATCCCGCGCTGGGTATCCGTTTTCGAACATCAGAACCGGATCCGACTCTCCCGACACCAGGAATAGCGAGGCGGCAAACTTTTGCGCCCCATTGGTCAGCACTACAGAACCCATCGCGGATCCTTGCAAATCCGGAGAGTTTGCGAATTTGCTCGTATATTTTGCTGAGTAATCATTAGAGCCGCCCGAAAGCTCAAGCTCTTGGTGGACTGGCTCGGCGAGGTGTACGGCCTGCCCGCGCCACGACCATGCCGCTCCGACCTTCAAAAAGGACCGAGGCGCTGCCTCAAGCCCATCCAACTCTGTTTGTATCCACGAAATCGCCACACGACCGTTAAAACCGGTTCTCATTACAACCGCCCGTACCTTTCAACACATCACTGCTCACTAGCATTGTCTTATCAGGTCAGAATCTGGCGTAAAAGAGACGTAAATGCAGCAATCACGAAAATGTTGCCGCTGAGTCAAATCAGGTTGAGACTTCACTCAATACAAAATCAACCTTAGAGCGAAAAAGAATGGGCGAGGACAGCTTAAACCGGTAGGCGTGATCAGAAAATTCAAATCTAACGCATTGTTATAAATATGAAAACGTTGGATGATTCCCTCACGGCAAAATAGCTAAGGTGTATTCAGAATGCACGTTCAAAAAAGCAACCGAAACCCAGTTCACCCCTTCAAAGCATCCAGGTACGCGCGCTTTGCAACGGCGACATCCGCGTCGCTCATGTCTGATCGGTTCAATTCCAGAAAATAATCCGCGCTCCCTTCGGGCTGAACGTTTCTTTCATCGATCGACCTCAGGTGGTCTGATCGCACATTCAGCTTGGACAGAGCTGTCAGCAGCGGCATATCCCGCGCGCCCTGAGCCGAGACGTTAACCGCCTCAACCTCGGCCCGTGGGGAAACGCAGTCAGACACCCGCTGCACGACCGCCTCAAGGTCCGCGCCATGCTGCAGCCGCTGGCCATACTGGTCGAGGTCTTCGCAGATTCTGTTGCTGCGCAAGTTCTGCCAATACGTGCTTCTGATCCATTCACCTGCGTTTCTGGTCGTGAACAGAAAGATGATGCGATCCTTTTCGCCTGTCAGGCGCGACACCTCATCTAGCAAGGCCCTGCTAAGAACATGCGTTTGCGCATAGGACCACACACCCTTTCGTCCCGGGATAAGGCCCGACAACTCTTCGTTGCTGATCAGCAAAGGTTTGTCCCGTTCACCTGCGAACGGCGCAAGCACCTGCCGCAGTCTCAGGCCAAAATTTTGCAACGTCCGCTCTTTCGGAGAAACCGCATAGCGCCGAGCGGCCAAACTGACCTCCTGCAGATCGTGCGGCAACAGGATGTTCACCTGTTCCTTCAGAACATCCAGGTTTTTCTCAAGCGTCTTTTGCAGGGTCGTTGTGCCAGTTTTGTGGAACCCCTGATGAATTAGGACTTTCAAAACACGTCTTCCAAATGAACAGGCCCTTTCCGAATGCCGACAAGCCCGCAAGAAACGGGCTTTTCGAAACCATAGGGTTCAAACATCCGATCAGCTTGGAGCACCACTACCGCAAAGCAGGGTGTGGCCGTTCAGTCAGCCGCACTTGGAATGCCCGCAGCTGCGGCAGGTCATACATCCCTCGATCATCACCATGTCAAACTGACCGCAGGACGGGCAGGCTTTGCCTCGCGGCGCGTCCATGTTGACCACTTGGGCCTGAGGATCGGATTTCAGGCCCATGCCCTCACCCTCAAGAAAGCCGATATTGATCAAGTGCTGTTCGATCACACCGCCGATGGCGGCCAGGATCGACGGGATATACTTGCCCTGAACCCACGCACCGCCCCTTGGGTCGAACACGGCCTTCAGCTCTTCCACCACGAAAGAAACATCCCCGCCCCGCCGGAACACAGCCGAGATCATCCGGGTCAGCGCCAGCGTCCAGGCATAGTGCTCCATGTTCTTCGAGTTGATGAACACTTCGAACGGGCGACGTCGCCCACCGATAACGATATCGTTGATCGTCAGATAAATCGCATGCTCGCTGTCGGGCCATTTCAGCTTGTACGTCGATCCCTCCAGCGACTGCGGCCGGTCCAGCGGTTCGGACATATAGATAACATCGCCACCGTCGACCTCGTGCGGCGCATTGGCGCTTTCGCCCGGCACTTTATCGTCGCTTTCCGAAACTGTCAGGACCGACCCCGTTACATCGTTCGGACGATACGTCGTGCAGCCTTTACAACCCTGATCCCAGGCCTGCATGTAAACGTCCTTGAAGGCGTCAAAGCTGATATCTTCGGGGCAGTTGATCGTCTTCGAGATCGAGCTGTCGATCCACTTCTGCGCGGCTGCCTGCATCTTGACGTGATCGGAAGGAGACAGGGTCTGCGCATTCACGAAATAGTCGGGCAACTCCTTGTCGCCAAACTTGTCGCGCCACATCTGCACGGCATAATCCACGACCTCTTCTTCGGTGCGTGAGCCGTCCTTCTGCAGAACCTTACGCGTATAGGCATAGGCAAAGACTGGTTCGATCCCCGACGACACGTTGCCTGCGTAAAGCGAAATCGTCCCCGTAGGTGCGATTGACGTCAGCAACGCGTTGCGGATGCCGTGTTCCCGGATCGCATCGCGCACGTCGTCATCCATCTGCAGCATCGTGCCGCTGGCCAGATATTTCTCAGCATCGAACAAGGGGAACGCACCCTTTTCCTTCGCCAAGTCGACCGACGCCAGGTACGCGGCGCGGGCGATCGCGTGCAACCAGCGCTCTGTCTGACGCGCCGCCTCGTCGGAGCCATATCGCAAGCCCAACATCAGCAGCGCATCCGCCAAGCCGGTAACACCCAACCCGATGCGCCGCTTGGCCTGAGCCTCAGCCGCCTGCTCGGGCAGCGGGAATTTCGACGCATCGACGACGTTGTCCATCATACGAACAGCAGTTGCGACCAATTCCTGCAAAGCCGCCTCGTCCAGATGTGCCGCGTTTTCAAACGGCTCAGCAACAAGACGCGCCAGGTTGATCGAGCCCAGCAGGCACGCACCATAAGGCGGCAGCGGCTGCTCACCGCATGGGTTTGTGGCCGCAATAGTTTCGACATAGCTCAGGTTGTTGGCCTGGTTGATCCGGTCGATGAAGATCACGCCCGGCTCGGCGTAATCATAGGTCGCCTGCATGATCTTGTTCCACAGATCACGGGCTTGAACGGTGAGATAGACTTTGCCACCGAACACCAGCTCCCACGGGCCATCGGCCTTGACGGCCTCCATGAAGGGGTCGGTTACCAGAACCGACATGTTAAACATGCGCAGACGCGCGGGGTCGGATTTGGCGGTGATGAAATGTTCAATATCCGGGTGATCACAGCGCATGGTTGCCATCATCGCCCCGCGTCGCGAACCCGCGGACATGATCGTACGGCACATGGCGTCCCACACATCCATAAAGCTCAGCGGACCGGATGCGTCCGCCGCAACGCCTTTCACATCCGCACCGCGTGGGCGAATGGTCGAGAAATCATAACCGATCCCCCCGCCCTGTTGCATGGTCAGCGCGGCCTCTTTCAGCATGTCAAAGATACCGCCCATGCTGTCGGGTACCGTGCCCATGACGAAGCAGTTGAACAGGGTCACCTGCCGTGCCGTGCCCGCGCCAGCCGTGATGCGTCCGGCGGGGAGGTATTTGAAATCCTCCAGCGCCTCATAGAACTTATCTTCCCAGTGGGCCGGATCCTTCTCGACCCGCGCCAGATCGCGGGCGATGCGCCGCCAACTGTCCTCGACCGTTTGGTCGATGGGCGTACCATCCGCCTGTTTGAAACGGTATTTCATGTCCCAGATCTGCTCGGCGATGGGGGCGGCAAAGCGGCTCATTGGTGATTCCCTGTTCTGAAAGAGGTATCCAGACTATCCCAATTCGCACGCACACCACAACACCTTGATGACGGCAGCCATCAGTCTACAATATAAAGATGGTGCGTGGGACGACTCTGTGGGAAAGCTGTGGATAAGTACGTTAATCTCATAAAACTCTCGGTCGGTTCGGAAAGCGTCGACACTCTGATCGCCTGGCAGAACAGCTATCGGCAACGGTTCGATGATGGCTTGCCGCGTCACGTGACACGCATGTGGCCCAAGCGTGAGGCCGAGATTCTAAACGGCGGTTCAATCTATTGGGTCATCAAAGGCGTGATTCAGTGCCGTCAGCGCATCCTGCGCCTGGACGAAGTACGCGGCGAAGACGGCATCCGCCGCTGCGCGATTGTTCTGGACCCAGAGGTTCATCGCACCCAGAACGCCCTGAAACGTCCGTTCCAGGGCTGGCGCTACCTTAAACCTGAAGATACGCCCGCCGATCTGCCAAAAGGGCGCGAGCAAGACGATGCGCTTCCCGACGACCTGAACCGTGCGCTGGCCGAGATCGGCGTGCTCTAGTCAGCTCAGGCGGTCCAGTAAGTCAGACAGCACCTCTTTGTCTCCGGTTCCGTAAGACGCAACGCGGCTGCGCCACAGCGTGGCTTGCGATTGCAGGATCAGACCGTCTGACAGAATCTTGAGGTGATTGGCCCGCAGCGTCTCACCGGTCGAGGTGATATCGGCAATTGCTTCGGCGGTTTCGTTCACCACGGTGCCTTCGGTCGCGCCCTGGCTGTCCACCAGAGTGTAATCCGCCACTCCTGCATCCGTCAGAAACTCGCGCACCAGACGGTGGTATTTGGTCGCGATCCGCAAACGGTGCCCATGTGTTTTACGAAACGCCGCAGCGGCCGCATCCAGATCGTCCAACGTCTCTACATCAACCCAACAGGCTGGCGTTGCGACAATCAGATCTGCTTTGCCGAACCCAAGCGGAGACACCTCTTCGACCTGCTGCTCCCACCGCGGCAGTTTTTCGTGCACCAGATCGGTTCCGGTGACGCCCAGGTGAATGCGTCCGGCGGCAAGTTCGCGCGGGATCTCGCCCGCCGACAGCAGGATCAGCGAGACTCCGTCGATCCCTTCAACCTTGCCCGCATATTCCCGATCCGACCCACTGCGCGACAGGGTGATGCCGCGCTTTTCGAACCACGAGAAGGTCTTTTCCATCAACCGGCCTTTTGAGGGCACGCCAAGTTTCAGGCTCATTGCGCGGCCTCCTCAATCTCGAGCATCAGGTCCGGGCGCAATACGCCACCCACGGCAGGTATTTCAGCGCCATCGCCCAATTGACGCGTCAGCGCGTCGTAGCGCCCGCCAGTTGCAATAGGAGGAAGATCGGGGCGGCCTTCGGCATAAAACCCAAAGACGAACCCGTCGTAATACTCCATCGACGTGCGACCGTAAGCGGCTTCGAAATCCAATGTCTCGACATCGACCCCGCGCGCCTGCAGTGCAGCGATTCGGGCCTCGAGCCGATCCAGCGCCGGTGTGATCTGCGGCAGATCGACCGCTACATCGCGCAGTTGCTCAAGCGCAAAGGGCATGGTTTCCCGCACACCCAACAGCGACTCCAGCCCGGTCAGTTCGTTGTCCGAGATCGGAGGTGTTTCCCGATCTGCGCGCAGGGCTTCGATCCGCGCCTCAATCTCGGCAGCGCGCCGTTTGCCGATCATCGGCGCGTCGAAGCCCATTGGATAGGCAGACTCCAGCAGTTTGGTCCGATGCTCGGGCTCGGGTTTACGACCAGCAAACCGATCCAACAGAATGCGGAAGCGACGCGGGCGCCACAGGTGGCGCATCAAGGCCGCTTTGCGACGGTCCGTCGTGCGCAGGCCCTGAACGGCTGCGGTCAAAATACCGATGTCACCGGTTGCCGCGCGCAAGGGCAACCCTCGCAACTGCAAGGCAAACAGCGAGAACACCTCAGCATCGGCCCCCGCGGGGTCATTGCGGTCAAAGACCTCGTACCCGACCTGGATATACTCGTTCGAACGATCCGGGTCATGCTCCTGCCGGCGGAACACTTCACCTGAATAGGTGTATCGCGCGGGTTCAGCGCCCTCGCTCATGTGCATCTGTACAACCGGCATAGTGAAATCCGGGCGCAGCATCTGTTCGCCGCGCAGCGCGTCCGTGGTCACATAGGCACGCGCGCGGATATCCTCGCCATAGAGGTCCAACAGCGTTTCCGCCGGTTGCAAAAGCGGAGGGTCCACGACCTGCGCACCTGCGGCCTCGAACCGGACACGCATCATCGCGGCGCGGGCCTGTATCTGGGAACGGTTGGCCATGGCTCAATCCTGACTGTCCAGAATTTCGCGCAACTTCGCGACCAGATCGCCGCGTGGCACTTCGAACTGGCTGGGGCGTTCTTTCCATTCCTCCAGCGTTGCACTTTCGGCGATTTTCGCACCGAGGATCAGGTCTTTGATCTGGACGATGCCATTTGCCTTTTCGTCACCACCCTCGATCACGGCAATCGGAGAATTGCGCTTGTCCGCATACTTCAGTTGGTTGCCGAAGTTCTTGGGATTGCCCAGATAAACCTCAGCCCGGATACCCGCATTGCGCAGTTCCGCCACCATCGCCTGGTAGTCGGCCATGCGGTCACGATCCATAACGGTAACAACAACTGGGCCGGTTGCCTGTGCGGCGATCCGGCCCTTTTCGCGCAGGGCGGCCAGCAGTCGGTCAACACCGATAGACACGCCGGTCGCGGGCACTTCCTGCCCGGTGAACCGTTTGACCAAATCGTCATAACGCCCTCCACCCGAGACCGACCCAAACTGCCGCTTGCGGCCCTTTTCATCGAAAATCTCAAAGGTCAGTTCGGCCTCATAAACCGGCCCAGTGTAGTAGCCCAGGCCACGCACGACTGAGGGGTCGATTTCGATCCGATCCGACCCATAACCACCCGCATCCAACAGCGTGCCAATCTGTTCCAGCTCGGCAATCCCGTCGGCACCGATTTTGCTGTCACCCACAGCCGCGCGCAGGTTGGCCAAAGTTCCAGCGGTGTCAGCAGCCTTGGAGGTCAGGAAGGCAATCACCGGTTCAGCCTGATCATCGCTCAGGCCAACTCCGTCGATGAACGCACCTGAGGCATCCAGACGGCCTTTGGTCAGCAATTCGCGCACGCCCTGCTCGCCCACCTTGTCGAACTTGTCGATGGTGCGCAGGACGTTGTCGCGAGCGGCTGCGTCTTCACCCAGACCCATCGCCTCAAGCACTCCGTTCAGAACTTTGCGGTTGTTGACGCGCACCAGATAGTCGCCGCGCGGGATGCCGACGGTCTCCAACGTGTCCGAGAGCATCGCGCAAATCTCGGCGTCCGCAGCCATCGAAGCCGTGCCGACCGTATCCGCATCACACTGATAGAACTGGCGATACCGCCCCGGCCCCGGCTTTTCGTTGCGCCAGACAGGCCCCATCGCATAGCGGCGATAGGGCGTGGGCAAATCATTGCGGTGCTGCGCATAAACGCGGGCCAGAGGTGCGGTCAGGTCATACCGCAGGGCCATCCAGTCGCCCTTGTCGTTCTCATCGGCCTCCTGCCATGCAAACACGCCTTCGTTCGGGCGGTCCACGTCGGGCAGAAACTTGCCCAGCGCCTCGACGGTTTCCACCGCGCTGCTTTCCAGGGCGTCGAACCCATACCGATGATAGACGTCCGCAATAGCCCGCAGCATCTCGGTGCGCTGCGTGACTTCCTGGCCGAAATAGTCGCGGAACCCTTTTGGCGTAATTGCCTTGGGGCGGGGCTGTTTCTTGGGCTTGGCCATCGGGGGCGTCCTTCACGGGTCATGTTCCGCGCGCGGTCTATCCCATGGCCCGCATCGGGGCAAGGCGCGGTTTCGCTGGCCTTGAGCCTAGGGGGCCGCTATGACCGGCCCAAGACAGGAGGTTTCCATGCAGCATCTGGAAGAGCAGATCGCCCACCTGACCCGCACGGTCGAAGAGCTGAACGCGGTGGTCACCCGCCAACAAGGCGAGATCGACCGCCTGACCCGCCGCGTCGAGATGCTGTTGCAGCGCGAAGCCGAACGGGCGCAGGAAGGTTCGGGCGGGGTCTTGTTCGGAGACGAACGCCCGCCGCATTATTGAGAAGTCAGAGCCCCAACGTCACTTTCACCGCGTTGTCGACCACTCCGCCCAACAGGGCATCCTTATCAGCGGCGCAACCTTCCGAAAGTGCCGCTATGAAGGCTTCGCGCAGATGGGCCTTTTCCTCATCTGTGGTTGCATGATCTTCGATATTGATCTGGCGATTGTACAGCGACAGGGCCGTCATCTTTCCAACAACAGCCACGACAAATTCTTCGTCCCCATCCGCCTCTTCCGCAATTGAGGCACAGGTATAATGCATCATGGGCAGTACTTCCTGCACCATCTGATCCGCCGCCTCATCAGCCATCGCCTCCGCAGGAAGAGACAAGGCTGCCGCGCAAGCGAAGGTTTTGAATGTCTTGATCCGCATCACAATCACTTCCAGTTATGTCCGATTATTGCGCCGGCCACGCCGCCGATTGCAGCGCCTTTGCCGTCACCGACCAATGCACCCACGCCCGCGCCGATCAGCGCGCCTTCGATGGTTTTCTTTTTCTTCTTGTCATCCGCCAGCCCGGCCGAAGCCATCGCTACCGAGGCGACAACCGCCAAAGTGAATGCTCTGAAACCATTACCTGAGTGTGTCATATCGGAACCCTCCTATGACAGTCTTCAAATGGATATGGGATCAGCCTAGCGGCGGGATTTGCCTGTGGCAACAAAACGCTGTGTCAGATTTCCTCAACCGACATAACGCCGTCCAGCGATTTGATCGCCCCTTTGATCTGCGGGTTGATCGGGAAGTCCTGCCCCAGATCCATCTCGACATCGCCGGGCAGACCCGGGTCCAGCAAGCACAGATGGATCGGCCCTTTCGATGCGCTTTTGGCGGCGCCGGCGGCGTCTTCCAGCACTTTGGCGACGGTCGGCAGGACCTGTGGCTGATCGACGAAAATGCGCAGGCCGGTCGCGCCAGCCTCGGCAACGACCGAATCCACCGGACCGACAGAGCGGCCCAGCAGTTTCAACTGATCGGCCTCCATCGTCGCCTCGGCGGTCAGAACCACTTGCGCGCCGGTTTCCAGAAACTCACGGCTTTTCTCCAGCGTCTCTGAGAACAGCGTCAACTCGTACGCACCCGTCGGATCGGACAGCTGAGCAAAGGCAAACCGGTTACCACGCGCGGATTTGCGTTCCTGCCGTCCGGCAACGACACCTGCCATTTTGGCGATCAACGGACCCGAGCGCGCCTTTTCGGTCACCTCGTCCAGCGTCAGCACCTGCTTGCGCTTCAACGCAGGCATGTAGTCGTCCAGCGGGTGGCCCGAGAGGTAGAATCCGATGGCCTTGAATTCTTCACTAAGACGTTCAGCCGGGAGCCAGTCCGGCGTCGGCGACAAGCGGGGTTCAGGTAGGTCATCACCGGCCTCGCCAAACAAAGACACCTGGTTCGAGTTCTTCTGATCGTGGATCGCCGCCGAATACTGCACCAGCTGTTCGAGGCTTTCGAACACACGGCGGCGGTTTTTGTCGAGTTGATCAAAGGCCCCGGCCCGCGCCATCATCTCAAGCGGGCGCTTCCCGACCTTCTTCAGATCAACTCGGCGGGCGAAGTCGAACAAGTTGACGAACGGCTTGTCGCTCATTTCATCCTGCGCACCTCCGGTGCGACGCCCCTCGACTACAAGGTTCATCGCCTCGACGCCCACATTCTTGAGCGCGCCCAGCGCATAGACCAGATGCCCATCAACCACGTCGAACGTCGCCAAAGATCGGTTCACGCAAGGCGGCACATAGGGCAACTCCAGCCCCTTGCGGACCTCTTCGAAATAAACGGCCAGCTTGTCGGTCAGATGGATATCGCAGTTCATGACACCCGCCATGAACTCAACAGGATGGTTCGCTTTTAGCCAGCCCGTTTGATAACTGACGACCGCATAGGCAGCCGCGTGGGATTTGTTGAAGCCGTAGTTCGCAAACTTCTCCAGCAGGTCGAAGACTTCGGATGCCTTCTTCGCATCCACACCATTCTCGCCCGCGCCCTTCTCGAACTTGGGGCGTTCGGCGTCCATCGCCTCTTTGATCTTCTTACCCATCGCGCGGCGCAACAGGTCCGCGCCGCCAAGGCTGTACCCAGCCATGACCTGGGCGATCTGCATCACCTGTTCCTGATAAACGATGATACCCTGGGTTTCCTCAAGGATATGGTCGATCAGCGGATGGACAGATTCAATTTTCCGCAGCCCGTTCTTGACCTCGCAATAGGTCGGGATGTTCTCCATCGGGCCCGGACGGTAGAGCGCTACGAGGGCCACGATATCCTCGATACAAGTGGGTTTCATCCGCTTGAGCGCGTCCATCATGCCCGAGGATTCCACCTGGAACACCGCCACGGTTTTGGCCGCCGAATAGAGCTTATACGTCGCCTCATCATCCAGTGGGATGGCGTTAATCTGGTTTTCCGCTCCCTCGGCTGGCTCATAAAGCTCGGTGCCGTCCGCCGCGACGTGCAAGGGTCGCCCGGATTTAAAGATGATGTCCATCGCGTTCTGGATGACTGTCAAAGTCTTTAGGCCCAGAAAGTCGAACTTGACCAGCCCGGCCTGTTCCACCCACTTCATGTTGAACTGGGTGGCAGGCATGTCGGACCGCGGGTCCTGATAGAGCGGGACCAGAGCGTCCAGCGGACGGTCCCCGATCACCACCCCTGCCGCGTGGGTCGAAGCGTTTCTCAACAACCCTTCGACCTGCTGGCCGTAGGTGAGCAGCCGGTCAACGACCTCTTCGTTCCGGGCTTCTTCGCGAAGGCGCGGTTCGTCTTTCAGTGCCTTCTCAATCGAAACCGGTTTAACGCCCTCGACCGGGATCATCTTCGACAGACGGTCGACCTGCCCATAGGGCATCTGTAGCACCCGGCCGATGTCGCGCACGGCGGCCTTGGACAGCAATGCACCAAAAGTGATGATCTGCCCCACCTTGTCGCGTCCGTATTTCTGCTGCACGTAGCGGATCACTTCTTCCCGGCGATCCATGCAGAAATCGATGTCGAAGTCGGGCATCGAGACCCGCTCGGGGTTCAGGAACCGTTCGAACAGCAGCGAATAGCGCAGCGGATCGAGGTCGGTGATCGTTAGCGCGTAAGCCACCAGTGAGCCCGCACCAGACCCACGCCCCGGCCCAACCGGAATGTCGTGATCTTTGGACCACTGGATAAAGTCCGCAACGATCAGGAAATAGCCGGGAAACCCCATACCCTCGATGATGCCAAGTTCGAAATCCAGCCGTTCCTGATATTCCTCGGGCGTCACGGCATGAGGGATCACGGCCAGACGCTTCTGCAAGCCCTCGTTGGCGATGCGGCGCAGCTCGGCGACTTCATCATCTGCGAATTTCGGCAGGATCGGATCGCGGCGATAAGCCATGAAAGCGCAGCGTTTGGCGATCTCGACCGTGTTCTCAATCGCCTCAGGCAGGTCGGCGAACAAGGTCACCATCTCTTGCTGTGACTTGAAATAGTGCTGCGCGGTCAGGCGACGGCGACCTTCCTGCTGGTCCACATAAGCGCCCTCGGAGATGCAGATCAGCGCATCATGCGCCTCATACATATCGGTGGTCGGAAAATAGACGTCGTTGGTGGCGACCAAAGGCAGGTTCTTGGCATAGGCCATCTGGACATTGCCGCGCTCGGTCAGGCGTTCCGCTTCCGGCTGGCCACCTTCGCCCGGATGGCGCTGCAACTCGATGTACAGCCGATCCGGGAACATCACCGCCAAGCGATCTACCAGAGCTTCAGCCGCAGGGCGCTGGCCCTGCTGTAGCAGCATCCCGACCGGACCATCCGGCCCACCGGACAAGCAGATCAGGCCATCTGAACGCTCTGCCAACTCTTCCAAAGTCACCTGCGGCAACTGCCCGCCCTTGTCCACATAGAGGCACGAGCTGAGCTTCATCAGGTTCTCATAGCCAACCTCGGACTGGGCCAGCAGCACCAGCGGTGCCGGTGCTTTCGGCTTTTCCCCCGGCTGCGCCTGCACATAGGTCAGATCGACCTGACACCCCATGATCGGTTGCACCCCTGCCCCGCTGGCCGTGACCGAGAATTCCAACGCCGAAAACATTGAATTGGTGTCGGTGACCGCGACGGCGGGCATCTCCATCTTCTCACAGAGGCCCGGCAACTTTTTCAGACGCACGGCCCCTTCCAATAGGGAATATTCGGTGTGAACGCGGAGGTGAATGAATCGAGGAGTACTGCTCATAAACGCCACGCTATCTCAGCCGGGCGCGGGGCAAAAGCAGGAACCGCAGCTTCGGGATGCCTAAAAGATAAGCTTGATTATTCGGCTTTTTCAGAAGGTGCTTCGAAGATCACCAGCAATCAAATGGAAAAAGCTCTTTAGTTTCAAACGCCTGTAGATTACACGCGGATAACTATCACGCGTCGTCAGCGCGCTATGGTGTATCAAATAGGCAGTTTTTCTTGCCAGACAAGCTGCCCTGTTTCTAACATCTGACGGCAAGCACTTCGCCCGCCACTCTTTCTACGTCGCATCGAAGGAGGGCCACAGGGGCGCAACCGGGTAAGGCGACGGGTTTCTCGAATGAATATCACGTTTCTTCTGAACGGAGAGACAGTGGAGCTGTCGGATGTCACTCCGACCGCGACCTTGCTGGATTGGCTGCGTGAGGATCGCGGCCTGACCGGCACAAAGGAAGGCTGCAACGAGGGCGATTGCGGGGCCTGCACCGTTATGGTGACGGATGAGGACGGCCACAAAGCGCTGAATTCCTGCATCCTGTTCCTGCCGCAATTGCACGGCAAAGCGGTCCGCACGGTCGAAGGCGCAAGCGGCCCCAACGGCGAGGCGCACCCGGTGCAACAGGCAATGGTCGATCTGCACGGCTCACAATGTGGCTTCTGCACCCCCGGGTTTGTCATGTCTATGGTCGCAAGCCACGTAAATGGCGCATCAGATCACGACACACAGCTTGCCGGAAACCTGTGCCGCTGCACTGGTTACGCCCCGATCATTCGGGCGGCCCAAGCGGCCGAAGAACAGCCGGTGCCCGTTTGGCTTAAGGACAAGCCGGTTGCGACGCGTGTCGCATCGCCGATGTTGCCCGGCTCGTCTGACGAGTTGGCCGAGGTCTACGCCGCTCACCCCGATGCAACTCTGGTCGCTGGAGCGACCGATGTGGGGCTATGGGTCACCAAACAGTTGCGCGATCTCGATCCGGTCATCTTTCTAAATCGCTGCGATGATCTGAAGGAGGTCACGATCACCGAAGAAGAAGTCCGCTTTGGTGCCATGGTCGACATGAACCGCATGGGCGAGGCGTTGGCCGATCTGCACCCGTCCTATGCCGAGATGATCCGCCGGTATGCCAGCGTTCAGGTGCGCCACGCAGCAACGGTGGGCGGCAACATCGCCAACGGCTCGCCCATCGGAGACAACCCGCCTACCCTGATTGCGTTGGGCGCAACCCTTCATCTGCGCAAAGGCGAAAAGCGCCGTTCCATTCCGTTGGAAGAGTTTTTCATCGACTACGGAAAGCAAGACCGCTCGCCCGGCGAATTCGTCGAGGCGGTCAGCTTTGCGCGTCAGGCTGATAGGTTGAAAGTCTACAAGCTCAGCAAGCGGTTCGATCAGGATATCTCGGCCGTTTGTGGGTGTTTCAATATCACTGTTACGGACGGCGCAGTCACCGAAGCGCGCATCGCGTTCGGCGGCATGGCTGGCATCCCCAAACGGGCAACCCATGTCGAGACCGCACTGGTTGGCAAACCCTGGACGCGCGAGACGATCGGCGCCGCGCTGCCAGCCTTTGCCGACGACTATTCGCCACTCACGGACATGCGTGCCTCGGCCAACTATCGGTTGGAAACCGCCAAAGCGATGCTCGAGAGATACTTCCTTGATGATCAGGGCGAAGTGACCAATGTGTTGGAGGTGTCGGCATGAGCGTGACCAAACCCTTTCCCCATGACGCCGCGCCGCTACATGTCTCTGGCTCGGCGCGCTATGTGGATGACATCCCGACGCCCAAGGGCAGCCTGCATCTGGCCTTTGGTCTGAGCCCCATCGCCAAGGGTAAGATCAACGCGATGGACTTATCGGCTGTGAAAGCCGCCGACGGGGTCGTCATGGTGATGACCGCTGAGGATCTGCCTTTTGCTAACGATGTCTCTCCTTCGATCCATGACGAACCGCTGCTGTCGGACGGAACCGTTCACTATATCGGCCAACCGGTGTTTCTGGTCGTCGCCACGAGCCATCTGGCTGCCCGAAAGGCGGCGCGCTTGGGCAAGATCGACTATGCCGAAGAAACACCGATCCTGACGGTCGAAGAGGCCCTTGCCGCCGACAGCCGGTTCGAAAACGGCCCCCGTATCTACGCAAAGGGCGATGCGGATGCGGCCATCGCTGGCGCAGCCCGTGTCATCGAGGGCACGTTCGAGATCGGCGGGCAAGAGCATTTCTACCTGGAAGGTCAGGCCGCCTTGGCCGTGCCGAATGAGGGTGCGGATATGCTGGTGCACAGCTCAACCCAGCACCCGACCGAGATTCAGCACAAGGTGGCCGATGCTTTGGGCGTTCCGATGCACGCCGTCCGGGTCGAAACCCGCCGGATGGGCGGAGGGTTCGGTGGCAAGGAAAGCCAGGGCAACGCGCTGGCTGTTGCCTGCGCCATAGCTGCGCGGGCGACCGGCAAAGCCTGCAAGATGCGCTATGACCGCGACGATGACATGATCATCACCGGCAAGCGCCACGCGTTCCGCATCTCGTACAAGGCCGGATTTGACGAGAACGGGCACATTCAGGGCGTGTCCTTCCACCACTACGCGATCTGCGGCTGGGCGCAGGATCTGTCCTTGCCCGTTGCGGACCGCGCAATGCTGCATTCGGACAACGCCTATCTGTTGCCCAATGCGCGGATCGAAAGCCATCGGCTCAAGACAAACACTCAATCCGCCACCGCCTATCGCGGGTTTGGCGGTCCACAGGGGATGGTTGGCATCGAGCGCGTCATGGATCACGCCGCGCATGAATTGGGTCTGGACCCGGTCGAGCTGCGCCGCCGGAACTACTACGAACCGGCACATAAAGTCGCCGAGACGCAACCAGCAGAGAAACCACTGGGTCACCCCGACCCGCACGAAGACCTGACCAGCCGGGGTGCCGTTGAAATGGGCGACGCGCCAGTGCGCCCCTTGCCTGCAGGCGGAAACACCACGCCGTACGGGATGGAGGTCAGCGACTTTGAACTGCACGGCATGACCGAGAAGCTGCTGAAAACCAGTGATTATGTCGCGCGCAAGGCTGCGATCCAGAAATGGAATGCCGAGAACAGCGTGATCAAGAAAGGCATCGCCTTCTCTCCGGTCAAGTTCGGGATTTCGTTTACGCTGACCCACCTGAACCAGGCGGGTGCGCTGGTGCACGTGTATCAGGACGGCTCGGTCCATCTGAACCACGGCGGGACCGAGATGGGTCAGGGCCTGTTCCAGAAAGTTGCCCAGGTCGCCGCGTCGCGCTTTGGTATCCCGCTGGAGATGGTCAAGATCACCGCCACGGATACGGCAAAGGTGCCCAACACCTCGGCGACAGCCGCATCTTCGGGCAGTGACCTGAACGGGATGGCCGTGAAAGCCGCCTGCGACACTATCCGCGACCGGATGGCGGACTATCTGGCCGAACGGCATCAGGCCGATCCTTCGACGGTGTCGTTCTCGGACGGTTACGTCTCAGTCGGAGAAGAACGCTATAACTTTGCCGAAGCCGCGGCGCTGGCCTATCAGGGCCGCATCAGCCTTTCGGCGACAGGCTTCTACAAAACGCCCAAGATCGAGTGGGATCGGATCAAAGGTCGTGGCCGCCCGTTTTTCTACTTTGCATACGGCGCTTCGGTCACCGAGGTGGCCGTGGATACCCTGACCGGTGAGAATCGCATTCTGCGCACCGATATCCTGCATGACGCTGGCGCTTCGCTGAACCCGGCGCTGGATATCGGGCAGGTTGAAGGTGGCTATGTGCAGGGCGCAGGCTGGCTGACAACCGAAGAGCTGGTCTGGGACGGCAAGGGCAACCTGCGCACGCACGCGCCCTCGACCTACAAAATCCCGGCCTGTTCGGACCGGCCAGACGTATTCAACGTCGCGCTTTGGGATGCCGAAAACCGTGAAGAGACGATCTATCGCTCGAAAGCGGTCGGAGAGCCGCCCTTTATGCTGGGAATTTCCGCCTGGCTCGCCCTGTCGAACGCGGTGGCGGCCTGCGGTGACAGCTATCCGGCATTGGATGCCCCTGCCACAGCCGAACAGGTCTGGCATGGCGTCCAAAGGGTGAAAGGAGGCACCTGATGGGATTTGACCTGGAGGCTTTGAGGGAGGCGGTCAAAACTCACGGACGCGTGGTCCGGGTGGTTATCGCCGGGATCAAGGGGTCATCCCCTCGCGAGGTCGGCGCCGCAATGCTTGTTTGGGAGGACGGGCAAAGCGGCACAATCGGGGGCGGCACTTTGGAGTTCCAGGCGACAGAGGCCGCGCGGACCCAATCCTCACCGTCCCGCCTGACCCATCACGCGCTTGGTCCGGACATGGGGCAATGCTGCGGCGGCGCGGTATCGCTATTGAGCGAGGTGTATGACCTGCAGGCCATCGACGATCTGGACGACACAATCATAGCGCGTCCGACGGCCACTGGCGATATGCCACTATCAGTCAAACGTCTGATGGCATCGGCCCGGGGTCAGGGGATCGCACCCGATCCGCAGTTGATCGACGGATGGATGGTCGAGCCTGTTCACAAGCCAACTCGCAACTTGTGGATCTGGGGCGCAGGTCACGTTGGCCGCGCGTTGGTCGACGTTCTGGCCCCGCTGCCCGATCTGTCGATCACATGGGTCGATACCGGACCAGAGCGGTTTCCGCAGGCCGTCCCAAACGGTGTCACCACGGTTCCAGCGGCCAAACCCGCCGAGTTGGTCCACCATGCACCGCGCGATGCCGAGCATCTTGTGCTTACTTATTCACACAATCTGGACCTGGAACTGTGCAACAGGCTGCTTTCGCATGATTTCCGCTTTGCTGGCTTGATTGGCTCGGCTACGAAATGGGCGCGATTCCGGTCCCGGCTGGCTGCGTTGGGGCACACGCCCGAACGGATCAGCCGGATCACCTGCCCAATCGGGGATCCAGCCCTGGGCAAACACCCGCAGATGATCGCAGTTGGTGTCGCGGCGCAGCTTTTGCGCCCTGCCCGGCAGAATGAAAGAAAGAAGGACCTGAGCGCGTGACCACTCCACTTCTAAGCTTACAAGGGCTGACCAAAGCCTATCCCGGCGTCGTGGCCAACGACCAAGTGTCCTTTGATATCGGCGAGGGCGAAGTTCACGCCCTACTTGGCGAAAACGGCGCGGGCAAATCCACGCTGGTCAAGATGATCTATGGGTTGGTGAAGCCCGACAGCGGCACGATGCTGCTGCGTGGCCAACCCTTTGCCCCACCAGAACCACGCGCGGCCCGGGCCGATGGGATCGCGATGGTGTTCCAGCACTTCTCGCTATTCGATGCGCTGAACGTGGCCGAGAACATCGCGCTGGGAATGGAAAACCCGCCTCCGATGGGTGATCTGGCGTCGCGTATCCGCGAAGTGTCCGAGACTTATGGCTTGCCTCTGGACCCCTACCGCACCGTGGGTGACCTGTCTGCGGGCGAGCGTCAGCGGGTCGAGATTATCCGCTGCCTCCTTCAAGATCCAAAGCTTTTGATCATGGATGAGCCGACCTCAGTTCTGACCCCGCAAGAGGTCGAGATCCTGTTCCAGACTTTGAACAAATTGCGCTCTGAGGGGACCTCGATCCTCTATATCTCGCACAAGCTGGAAGAGATCCGCACCTTGTGTGACCACGCCACGATCCTGCGTTTAGGCAAGAATGTGGGCGAATGCGTGCCCTCAGAGACCTCGGCAAGGGATATGGCCGAGATGATGGTGGGCTCGACCCTGCAAACGCCCGAACGTTCCGGGCGCGAGTTTGGTGAAGTCGCGCTGGACGTCAGCGGGTTGTCGGTGCCCTCGCCCTCAGAATTCGGGACGGCGTTGAAGAACGTGCATATGACGGTCCGCAAGGGCGAGGTTCTGGGCGTCGGTGGCGTTGCTGGCAACGGGCAGGACGAACTGCTGGGCGTGCTGTCAGGCGAGAGCACCACAGCGGCCGATGCGATCAAGTTCAACGGTCAGCCGATCGGCAAACTGGGGCCGACGGCGCGTCGTAAGTTGGGTGTTCTGACCGCGCCGGAAGAAAGGCTGGGTCACGCGGCTGCGCCGGACATGAGCCTGACCGAAAACGCCCTGCTGACCGGATCGGTTCGCGAAGGGCTTGAAAACAATGGCTTCCTGAAATGGGCCGAGACCAAGAGCTTTGCGGAAAAGATCATTAGCGCCTTTGACGTCCGTACGCCCGGTCCCGAAAACGCAGCACGCTCTTTGTCGGGCGGCAATCTGCAGAAATTCGTGATCGGTCGCGAGGTTCTTCAAAACCCCGACGTTCTGGTGGTGAACCAACCGACATGGGGGGTAGATGCAGCGGCGGCGGCGGCGATCCGGCAAGCTATTCTGGATCTGGCCGCCAAGGGAACCGCGGTGATCTGTATCAGCCAGGATCTGGATGAACTGATGGAAATCTCGGACAGCTTCGCTGCTCTGAACGAAGGGCGGCTGAGCGCCCCGCGCGAAACCACGGGCCTGACCGTTGATGAGATCGGCCTGATGATGGGCGGCGCCCATGGGATGGAGGTCGCCCATGTCTAAGACAAATCAAAAAAGAAGTAAGAACAGGGGGATGAGCGGGTGATTGTGTTGGAGAAACGGCCTCAGCCGTCCAAGGCGTGGTCCTATGCCACCCCTGTGGTCGCGGTGCTGGCGACAATGGTGTTTGGCGGCATCTTGTTCGCCATACTTGGGAAGAACCCGGTAGAGGCGATCGGCACCATTTTCTGGGAACCGCTCTTTGGCGAGTTCGCCTTTTACTACCGCCCGCAATTGCTGGTGAAAGGCGCGCCGCTGGTGTTGATCGCCATTGGCCTGTCTTTGGGTTTTCGCGCTGGTATCTGGAATATCGGGGCCGAGGGCCAGTATATCATGGGCGCTATCTTTGGCGCTGCGGCTGGTCTGGCGTTCTATCCGCTGGATGCGTTCTACATTTTCCCGATCATGGTCATCGCAGGCGCGTTTGGCGGCTGGCTATGGGCGATGATCCCGGCCTTTCTGAAGGTGCGCTTTGGCACCAATGAGATCCTTGTCTCGCTGATGTTGGTCTATGTGGCCGAGCAGATGCTGGCCTCTGTTTCTCTGGGTCTGCTGAAGAACCCCGAAGGGTTCGGCTTTCCCGGCTCGCGCAACCTGCAGTCTTACGAGAGTGCGCATAACGCCGAGCTGATCGCCGGGTCGGGGATGCACTGGGGCGTCGTAACTGCGCTGATTGCTGTGATCTTTGCCTATGTCCTGTTGAACCGGCATATGCTGGGCTTCCACATCCGTTTGACGGGCGAGGCCCCTCGGGCCGCCAAGTTTGCTGGTGTGAACCCTGCCCGTCTGATCCTGTTCTGTCTGGGCCTGTCCGGCGCTCTGGCCGGTCTGGCGGGGATGTTCGAGGTCTCGGGTCCTTCGGGCGTGGTCAGCATCGACTTTAACGTAGGCTATGGCTTTACCGCGATCATCGTGGCCTTCCTTGGCCGTCTGCATCCGGTGGGTATCCTGCTGGCCGGTGGACTGATGGCGCTGACCTATATCGGCGGTGAAATCGCGCAGTCACAGCTCGGTCTGCCTGCCGCTGCCATTCAGGTGTTTCAGGGAATGCTCCTGTTCTTCCTGCTGGCTTTCGATCTTCTGACAAACTACCGCATCCGTGCGGCCCGTAGCGAGGTAGCATAATGGACCTTGGTGAGATTAACCCCGTCCTTCTGGTCGCCTCGTTGATGGTGGCCGCAACCCCCCTGCTGTTGGCCGCGATCGGAGAGCTGGTCGTCGAAAAAGCAGGCGTTCTGAACCTCGGAGTCGAGGGTATGATGATCGTCGGCGCGATCAGCGGCTTTGCGATCTCGGTCGAGACCGGATCGCCCTGGCTGGGCTTTATCGCAGCAGCCATAGGCGGTGCGGTGCTGTCCTTGCTGTTTGTGCTGCTGACACAGGTGGCGCTGGCCAACCAGGTCGCCAGTGGTCTTGCGCTGACCCTGTTTGGCCTGGGCTTCAGCGCCCTGCTGGGTCAAAGCTATGTGGGGATCAAACCGCCCAGCATGGGTGACATCCACATCCCTGTGATCAGCGATATTCCGGTTATCGGACCAATCCTGTTCCAGCATGATCCGATCCTTTATGTCGGGATCGCCCTGACAGCGGCAGTTTGGGCGACGCTGAAATACACCCGCGTTGGTCTGATCCTGCGCGCAGTGGGTGAAAACCACGATGCCGCTCACGCACTCGGCTACAAGGTCATCAAGATCCGCATCATGGCGATCCTGTTTGGTGGAGCCTGCGCAGGCCTTGGTGGCGCCTATATCAGCCTGATCCGCGTCCCGCAGTGGACCGAAGGTATGACTGCCGGTGTCGGTTGGATCGCCCTGGCTCTGGTAGTGTTTGCCAGCTGGAAGCCATGGCGGGCGCTGTTGGGTGCCTATTTGTTCGGCGGCATAACCGTGTTGCAGCTTAATTTGCAGGCAGCGGGCGTTGCTATTCCAGTCGAGTATCTGGCAATGTCGCCCTACATCATCACGATCCTTGTGCTTGTGATCCTTTCGGCCGACAAGAGCAGCGCACCTGCCTCACTGGGCCGGACCTTCCATGCCTCGCACTAGGGGCCAACTGAACCAACTTGGGGAGTAACACATGAAATTCACTACACTTCTGACCAGCGCCGCCATGGCACTGGGTCTGGCGACCGGAGCCATGGCCGAAGACAAGACCAAAGTTGGTTTCGTCTATGTCGGCCCCGTGGGTGACGGCGGCTGGACCTACGAACACAACAAGGGCCGTCTGGCGGTCGAAGAGCACTTTGGCGACAAGGTCGAAACCGTGTTCGTTGAATCGGTGCCCGAAGGCCCGGACGCGGAACGCGTGATGACTCAAATGGCGCTGGAAGGGGCCGACCTGATCTTCACCACCTCGTTTGGCTACATGGACCCGACCATCAACGTCGCCAAGAAATTCCCGGACGTGAAGTTCGAGCACGCCACCGGTTATAAAACCGCCGACAACGTCTCGGTCTACTCGGCTCGCTTCTATGAAGGTCGCGCTGTTCAGGGCCACATCGCCGGCAACATGACCAAGTCGAACATCATCGGCTACATCGGGTCCTACCCGATCCCCGAAGTGATCCGCGGCATCAACTCGGCCTATATCCACGCCAAGAAGGTTAACCCGGATGTCGAGTTCAAAATCGTTTGGGCCTACACCTGGTTCGACCCGGCGAAAGAGGCTGACGCCGCCACCGTTCTGATCGAACAGGGTGCAGACGTAATCCTGCAGCACACAGACTCGACCGCACCGCAGGCAGCTGCGCAAGAAGCAGGTAACGTGGTCACCTTTGGTCAGGCCTCGGACATGAGTGAATACGCTCCGTTCCCGCGCGTCTCGTCGATCATTGACGACTGGGCCCCCTACTACATCGCCCGCACCCAAGCGGTCATGGACGGCACATGGGAAAGCGCGAACACCTGGGACGGTATCCGTGAAGGCATGGTCGCAATCGGCGAGATCACTGACGCCGTTCCGGCTGATGTTAAAGAAGAAGCCCTGGCTCTGAAAGCAGCCATGGCTGCGGGTGAATACCACCCCTTCACCGGCCCGATCAAAAAGCAGGACGGCAGCGACTGGCTGGCCGAGGGCGAAACTGCTGATGACGGCACGCTGGCTGGCATGAACTTCTATGTCGAAGGGCTGGAAGGCGAAATTCCGCAGTAAGGCGCTATAAATATTAGGAAATCGAAAGGGCCCGCATCGTTATGCGGGCCTTTTTTTGACTGTTTTAAAGCAATCCGAAAGACTCACGGTGTATCACAAATGTGTGTACTCTCGCTTATGGAGTAAGAGGAGAAAGCTGATGGAAACAAGGGGCTCGGCACTTGCGACACAATATGTTCAGCGTGCAGTTTTCATTAAGTTAACACTAGGAGGCTTGGCTTATGTGTTGGTGGCGGACCACGCACAGGCCCAAAGCGCACAGGCCTGCGTAGAACTAGGGTCTCCTCGGATAGAATACGCTTCTGGATCTGAAAGCACTCGCATTAATCAAACAATCTCAACGACGGAACGCACGTGTCTCCCGATCCCAAACGGACCCATTACAGGACTTACAATTGGCAACTCCTCAATCACGTCCTCAGGTGAGATTGAGTTGTATGTTCCAGGCCAAAACACCGTTCCAAGCAATGCTTCTGTGTTAACTCTTCTGAATGTTGATGTCGCGTCGGGTAGCGGAGACTTTGTCTCCCGGGAAGCCTTGGCAACAAACATCAACGGGAAGCTCCGAGTGAACCTGATTGGAACGTCGATTGGTTCCGGCAGATCAATGACGTTCGCTCCGTTCAACGGCGCGAATATCGACCCCACTGAAGTTTACTTCCAGTCAGACCAACCGCTAACCTACGACCGCCTGACTGTTATGGGAGCCACCGAAGTGGTTTTCGGGGCGTACTATATACAGACCCGGATTGCTGAGGCTTCCGATTTCACACTGACGAATAGTTCGATTTCCTCAACCAGCGATATGGCGATAGCCGCTGGCACGACTGTTCGCCTCGATACCACAAGCAGCTTGAACACCGTAAACTTTGAGAATTTTGGCACGCTGGCCGGAACGGGGACCGTGAACGCCTTCAACTTCACGGTTAAGAACGGCGGGGTGCTT
Source organism: Ruegeria arenilitoris (assembly GCF_013035315.1). Classification (GTDB taxonomy): domain Bacteria; phylum Pseudomonadota; class Alphaproteobacteria; order Rhodobacterales; family Rhodobacteraceae; genus Ruegeria; species Ruegeria arenilitoris_D. Next base: position 377,580 of record NZ_WQHP01000004.1, read on the forward strand.
TCGCCGGGCTCTTCAATTGGCACACTCAACAATAGTGGTGGAATTAACTTTGAAACTGGATCAAGCGTCTTGAGTGAAGTCGATCCGACGGCCGGGCAGAAAGCTGACTTGGTGTCATCCAGCGGGCCGGTGACGGGAATTGACCGCGCGACTATACAAGTCGAAGCTGCTCGGCCCGGCCTGACTGCGCAAGACTATGCTGCCGGCAACAATTACACGGTTTTTCAAGCCTCAAGGTTTGATGGAGACTCACCGACGCTCGTTGCAGGAGGATCTCTGCCAGCGTTGTCCAATCTGACTATAGCCAACACGCCGAGCACAGATGGTCAGATTGATATCGCGTTCACTGCGCAGCCGGTCTCAAGCCTACCGCAAAACCCAGCAGTTACCAATTCGCCAAATGCCAGCAACCTCGCCGGAGCGGTTGCTAACACGACAACGACGTCGCCGGGGACAGGGCTCAGTAGTGGCTCAACGGTAGGGGTAGTAGTCAATACTCTCACCAATTCCGGCCTTGCTGGATTCAATCGAGTGCACGCGGAACCCTATTCCTCTAACCTGACCATTGGGCTTGAGCAATTGGACCTGATAACCAACACCGTGCTGAGCCACGCAGACTGCCGCAAGTATCAAGCGGTCGGTTTCGGCAATGAGGATCAACCGGTTGCATCAGGCGAGATCGACACGGTCCAGAGCCCTAGTGGAGCAATAGACTGCTCTGATCGGCGCTGGTGGATCGACACGGCCTATGTGAGCGGGGACGTTGATGGAAGCAACGGCCTTGGGACATTCGACTATTCGCTCGGCACCATTTTGGTCGGAGCGGATGTCGCAAGTACCAATAGAGGTGTGGTCGGCGTGTACGCGGGCTTCGGGACATCCTCCATGGATGAGCACGATAAAGTCGATCAGGACTTTTCGACCGACAGCTATCACGTGGGCGTTTATGGACGTACAACAACCGGAACGTGGGAGTTCTCAGGGCTGATCGGTTACATGTTCGGTGAAACGGACGCCAAACGGAACAACCCTTCTGTTGATGGCTTTACGGGAGGCGAGGCAAAGTCCGATCTGGACCAAGAGGGTATCCATGCCGGTATCCAGGCACGGAAGCTGTTTAACCTGGACAGCGGCGCAAGGGTTTCTACGGTTTTTGGATTGAACTACGGGCGCATTCAACAAGGTTCAGGCACAGAGACCGGCGGTGGTGATTTCAACTACTCGATTGAAAAAGCGAACGCAGAGTCTCTGGTCGCGTCCATTGGGATTGACTACCAACAAGACTTCTTGACTGAAAATGGACTCCTCACCCCAATGGCCTTTGCTCGTTACGAGTACGATTTCTTTGCCAACAAGGATAGTGAGCACGAAATCACAGTTACAAGTCCATTGTTCGGAACATTTACACAAGTCGGACAAAATCGAGGAGCAAATGGCTTCGTTCTCGGGCTTGGGCTGGGCTATCAGATTTCTGATCTGGCAAGACTAACGGCAGGGTATGGCTATTCTGTTCGTTCCAATGGCCAAGAACATGGCTTGGGGGCAAATCTTAGCATTCGTTTCTGATTTGGCCGCACAGTTGTTTCCAAATTAGGCATCGCACACGTCGACCATCAGTGTTGGGGTATTCATCAACGACCCCAATGGACGGCCACTTTCTCCGCGGGGCGGTCGTTCATACCAGCGGCAACGATGCGACGCGTTTCATCAGTATCTGATCAGAGTATCGAGTATCGCTTGCCGCGTTGCGTCATCATTTTGGAAAATCCGGCCGGCGAGAAACTCAGATGGAAACTCCGGCCACGTTTTACGCATTTCGTTGACCAGTCGCTGAGCTTCTTCGGTATGCCCCAACTGATCCTGCGCAACGGCTTGGAACAGGAGAGAAGGAGCACTTACAGGCGCACCGGCAGCGGGCGCTCCTTTAAAGGCGTCTACGACCTTTTCGTTATTCCCGAGCATCAGTTGCGATACACCCCAAATGTTTCGTGCGCCAAAGCGGCCCGATCCTGACCTGAGTCTTTCTGGATCGCTCACCTCAGCCGCAAGTTCTGGGGCGCCCGCCATGATGGCGGTGATGCCGACAAGATCCAGAATATGACCATCATTCGGCGCAAGCTCGACCGACAGTCTTGCGTATTTCATAGCCTCGACTGGATTGTTTTGGGTGGCCAACACCCAACCATTTGCACCGTTTGCCCACGCATCAGTGGGAGATAGATCAAGCGCTTTTCTCGACATCTCAGAAGCTTGGCTAAAGAGGTCATCTCTTTGTGCCTCATCAGGGGACAGCATGGCCAAAGTTGCCAGGACCTGTGCCGATCCGGCATAACCGTCCGAGAGTGCGGGGTCGAGTTCAGCCGCATGCTGAAACATTCCCAGTGCTATTTGCTGCCGCTTGACGTCAAAAACCGGAAAAAACATGCCTCGGGCCTGGTCCGCAAGATTAGCCGCCTGAAGCCGTGTCAAAGATTGCTCGCCAAGCGCAGTTCGCTCAGCCTGTTCGATGGATTGAGTTGTGGGCAAAACCGCCTTGTTATCCCGCGTGAACCAAAAGCCTGTCACCGCAATCAACACTAGGCAACCCAGCCCAATCGGCAGCAGCTGGACCAGACGTCGATGCCCGCCAAGCAGGTCGCTGTCCTGAGCATTTGAGTTGTCGCTTCCTGTCGTCCTGCCTTGCGAAAACCGTGGCTTGTATCCGCCGGAATCAACAAAAATGCGAACTCCCTGACCGTCCCATTGATCTTCATAAAACTCATTTAGCAGTCGCCGCAGCCGTCTGGCTTCGACGCGGACAAGGTTTCGACCACCGGTGCCATCAATACTCCGACCGTAGACTTCAACCGCGATTGCTTTGCCACGAATCTGAGCACCGCGACCGGCAAGAGTTTCTTCGACCACGTAAGTAAGGAACTGCTGGAGGCGAGGCGAAGCCTGGAACGCGACGCTGGAAACAACGCTCTGAAGTGCCTGTCGGACAAGCTCCGGCGATGGCGGTGCAACATCTTGATCTATCGGCAATTCATTGGCTTGGTTCAAAGCAAACTCACCCCCAACTCACGGTGACTCACTTGGCGCATGTCGTCAACCGCACTCATCTTGATGTGAGAATAGATAGTGGGAACCGGGGATTATCCAGTGACTTGGGAACTGAGTGATGAGCTTCCAGAGCTTTCCAATGCGTTTTTGGGGCGTACCGAAACGGATGCGTTGCTCAGCGAGGCAATCGAAGACCTAAAGAAAGTTACTGCGCTGTTGGATGACACATCGATCACAGCCACAGAGCGCGCGGAATGGGCCCACATCAGATCCGAACTCGTGAACGAGCTTCGCCGGATGGTGAAGCGCAACCTTCGTAACACTCCTAACTGAGGACCTATCCATGACCAAGGAAGACAATGGGAAAGACCTGGAGAACAAACAGGTTCAAGCGACAGACCAAATTGAAGACCCCTCGCGACGGAATGTTCTTAAGGGTTTAGCCACTGGAGCAGCCGCAACGGGGGCAGCTGGGTTTGCGGCGGGGAGTGCGGAGGCCCACGAAGGAGACGGCCCACTGGGAGAAACGCTCAAGAACCCATACGGTGGTCGGCCCGCAGGCGGCATCTCTTTGCCAGAATACTTCCGCCCGACGAAATACATGACGGGTTCTAACGCGAATTATTTTCCACTTAGCGAGGAGTTGGGTCCAGATGAGATGCGCATCTCATTCTGTGGTTCAACACCCTATCCGCCGCGCGAAGATCAGGCGGGCACTTGTATCATGGTAGAGTTGGGAAATGGAAAACGGTTCTTTTTCGACTTTGGATCCGGGTGTGTCCGTAACGTCATTGCCATGCAGGTGCCGGGGCAGCTGATCAACGACATCTTCATCTCTCACCTGCATGTCGACCACTATGCCGACATCCCTTACATCTACCCGTTCCGGGCTTGGTCAGGAGGGTACACGCCGCTGCGCATTCACGGTCCCTCTGGTCGGACACCCGAGCTTGGAACAGCCGGGATGGTCAAAGGCATGCAGCAGATGCTCAAATGGCACCTTGAAGCATTCGACGTGTTCCCAATTGGTGACGGCTATGAGATCGAGGTCAACGAGTTCGATTTCCGACAAGAAGGCGGTGTCGTTTACGACCAAGACGGTGTGACTGTTCGGTCCTGGCCGCGCAGCCACGCCAAGGATGGCGCAGTTGGGTATCGGCTCGATTGGAATGATCTGAGCTTTGTATGGACAGGCGATGGTCGCCCGGATGAGCTTTCACGGAAATACGGCGAAGGTGTTGATGTCTTTGTAACCGAAATGTCGGGACAGGATATTGGTCAACTGATGACCTACAAATACGGTATCCCACAGGATCTGTTTAATTACACAATCGATACGCATCACACCTCCCACTATGCCGTGGGTAAGCTCTTTGCTGACACAAGGCCGCGTTTGGGAATGGTGACGCACTATACTCAAGACGAAGACATCGACGCTGAAATGCTGGCTGGAATTCGCGCCCACTATGACGGTCTCTTCCAATGGGGTCTCGATGTAGCCGTTGTAAACGTGACCAAGGATGCGATCTGGTACAGGAAAGCTGCACTGCCCGGAAAATCCGGTACTGTCCCACCATTTCGCGAACTGGCTGCAGCAGCCGAGGCCGGGCGTATTGAGCTTCCTGATGAAGTCACACTACCGAACCCAAGGCTCACTCGAGCAGATCAGCAAGATCAGAAATACCGAGATATGGAGATTGATCCACGTGAGTACTACCCAACCGACGTTTTCCGAGCGCCCGGCGGGGACTGGCCACAGGACTTTACCATCAAAGTTTCGGATGTAATCGGCTCGCGCGATGAAGACTGAGGAGAGATTGAACAATGATTGAGTTCGGTTCGACTTCCGCAATCCCCGTAACGATCCTTACCGGCTTTCTCGGAGCCGGTAAGACAACACTTTTGAACCGCATCCTGACAGGCAATCACGGGTTGCGGGTTGCGGTTCTGGTGAATGACTTTGGATCAATAAACGTAGACGCCGACTTGGTCGTCGGTCTCGAAGATGATGTGATGAGTTTGGCAAATGGCTGCGTGTGCTGCTCGATACGCGATGACCTGATCGAAACGGTAGAAGCCGTTCTCGCCCGGCCTGAGAAACCGGAATACATCGTCCTTGAAGCAAGCGGAGTGTCGGACCCGTCATCAATTGCAATGACATTCACCGATCAAAAGTTTCGGGACATGATCCGCTTAGACAGCCTCATGTGCTTGGTCGATGCGGAACAGCTCTTTTCTGCGCCGGAGCAAATGGAACTGAAGCTCCGGCAAATCGCGTTCTCGGACATGGTTATTTTGAACAAGGTCGACCTCGTCGACAGGGCGGCTGTTCAAAGGGTGCACGATTGGCTCGGGTCTCGCTTCCGTCGATATCGTCTGGTCGAAGCCGTCAACGCAGACGTACCATTGGATATACTTCTTTCCGTTGGTCGTTTCGCCGCCGAACAACTCGAAACAGAAATACCCGATCATCACGAGCATGGACCGGATTGTGGTTGCCACCACTCTGATCACTCGGACAGCTTCTCAACAACAATGATGAAAGCTGAACGCCCGATAAGCTTGTCTTCTCTTCGGAGTGCAATTCGAAAGCTTCCCGGCGACGTTTATCGCCTCAAGGGCTTTGTTTTTAGCGAGGAGGATCCGAATCATCGCATTCTTGTACAGGTTGTCGGAAAGCGCATGGACATCGCAAGGGATGGCGCATGGGGCCACCGAAAACCCGAAACAAGGCTTGTTGCAATAGGTGCACCTGGGGCACTTTCGGAATACGAGCTTTCCGATGCGTTGTTGGCCACCGCATAGCGGCCAGTTCCATCAATCTTGTTTGCGTGTGTTTCTATAATTCCTACACGCAACGGTTCGAAAGCCCGCAGCACCGAGGACCAAGTATGGAGAAAAACCTAATTGCTGAAGCCGTTTAGGAAATGGAGCCAAGCGATCAGATTGCTCGCACCTGCCACTGCGTTTGTCTTGTCGGGAACGGCTTTGTGTGCGCAGGACGTCTCGAGTCGAGAACTTGAAGATATAACCCCGAACCTCGGGTTGCCGAGTTCAGCTGGAGGACAAGATGCCGAGTTGCTTTCCGCGTTCCACGGGCTCGAGGCGTTGCCCCGCGTAGCAAATCTCATTTGCAGAGGTTCCAGGGGCAAAGACGGGATGCCTGCTATTTTTTCTATCCAGGTAGATTTGGAAACTTTGCAGGCCGGTGACTTCAGAGTCGTAACAAAGTCAGGCCAGATCGGAACAATGCACTGCGCGTCAGTGTTGCCCGCTACTGATCCCGGTGAATTGCGCACGGTGCTTCTCATCGGGGATTTTGGGAACGTATCCGAGGATCCACCGGTTGCAGTCGAGGTCATTGGACACCTTCATTCCATCGATGGAACGCTTGATTTTCGAGGTGCCACAGTCGCCGTGACTCCGCTGGAAGACGGGCCTTCATTGATCCTGGCCGAGGTTGTTGAAGATTGGACTTTGGTCGGAAACTTGGGGCCACGCCGGACCAGAGGTAGCCTTTGTCCAAGTGAAAACATCGTACAGGCCATTCGGGTAACTTGGGCGGGTGGCGTTACGCTGGCGAACGGCAAAGAACCTGGCGACACGGAACGTGATCTGTACAAGATCATCGTAGAGGCCGGAGACGGATCTCAACGCACGGTTACGCCCGCCGCGCTTGCCGATCTGGGTGACGGGGACAATAACCACATGCTCTGCCTTGATACAAAGGACCGCCCTATCTCGGTTTCCTTTCCAGCCGGCGTTTTGACGGATCCGAACGATGATCTGAACCCAGAAACCAGCGTAATTGTCTCAAAATCCAATTAAGAAACGGCTTTACGATTGTTCAAAGGGACGCTTGTCCGCAAATGCTCGGCCGGGCCGGTTGCGGGTGTTGCAGCGGCGAAAGCGAATGACCGGACTTGTCCGCATCTCGGACATTGCAAACTCGGTTCTAAAGGTCCGCTTTGGTCTGATTACAGCCCTTTGAAGCGCTGGTTCGTCCGGTCAGACACCACGAGATGGACCTTTCGACATCAATGCCCGGTCAAAACCAACGTGTTCACCGGCATCAGGATCAGACGCAGGCGCAGGCCTGCGGCGTGGACCACGCCGATTGTGTCAATCACGTGCAGGGCGGCTGCGTGCCAAAAGCCAAGGTCTTCATGTTCAAGCCGTTCATGATTGTCGGTATAGACATTCGCCAGGCAGTTGCTGCCCGGTGGGATGTCATCAGCCATGCCTTTGTACAGAGGCTCCATGTAAACAAGGATCGAGCCCGGGTTGGTATTGTTCTGAACGTCGCGCAGTTCATCTGTTGGACGGATTTGGCCCGAGGGGATCACATCCTGCACCTCGACCACCACCATCGGGATGACGGTGAAAGGTTTGGTCATACAGCCCAGCTCTCCGATCATGCCGGGTTTGATCACCTGAGCCGCCATTTGGTTGAACGCAGCCTCGAACCTGTTATGGCCCGAACTTGACGGAACCAGAATGCCCGCGGGCCGCAACAGCGGGCTGACGTAGTCACCCACCTGCAGGCCAAACTGCTCGACCCGCCCGGTCACGCCGGCACTGACAACGGTTTTGTCCAGCTCGGTCAGGGCGGCATCCAGCTGCGCGTTCGCGCTGGCCAGTTGCGCCGGGATCAGCTCTTCGATCTGTTGTACGACGGCGGCGCGACGGGACTGTGCGGCGGTCAGTTGCGCCTCTCGCTCGGCCACAAGGTTTTCCAGCCGGTCAATCTCGGCCAAACGCACTGCGCTGGACCCCTCGTCGCGCAGGGTCGTATTCCGTTCCAGATCTTCAAGCGACTGGTCCAGTGCGGCGCGGGCACCGGCAATGCCGGCCTCGGCCTCGGCCAGATCGGTTTCTGCAACCTTCAGCGAGGCTTGAACCTGTGCAATCTGTGCATGCGCGGCTTCGACCTGCGCGGTCTGAGTGAAGTCTTCGATCCTGAAAATCGGCTGACCCGCAACGACCTGCTGGTTGTTGGTCACGTAGACCTCAGAGACACGACCGCCCAGTTGCGGCAGGATTGTCACGGTTCGAAAATACGATGCCGCCGTTTTACTGGCCGGATGGAAGTAGAACAGCGTGGTGATGACGGTCAGCGCAAGAATGGCGCAGGTGGTCAGGCCCCAGCGCAACTCATACCACATGGTGAACAGAGTGATCTCGTGGCCGATCCGTTTGCCCTGAACATAGCGCCGGAACAGGTAATCGGGCAGCACTGTGACCAGTGCGCACATCAGTGTTTCCAGCATGCCTTAGTGCTCCTGCTGCGCGGTGGCTTGCGGTTGAGGCGCAGGCGCTTCGTTGCTTTGTTTACCCAGTGACCGGATCGCATCGGCAATGGCACGCAGCGGGGTTGCTACATCCGGGAACTGGAACCCGGCCACCAGAATGGCCGCAACCCAAAACAGGCCGTTATGGGTAAACAGCGCCAAAAGCGCCAGGATCCCGACAAGCTGAAACTGGGGATGGTTGGATTCATGTGCGATCTTTTAGGGATCGAATGCAGGGTGAAGTACCCGACGCCGATCAGCACGATCACCAGAACTGTGAACACGAACATGAAGGTCAGCAAAAAGTCACTGCCGTCTGCCTGCGTGACGTATGACGGGATATGCCCCGTGGCCAATGGGTGTAACTCTGCCGGTGTCACGTGTGTCTCCGATTCCGATTTGGCCGCACTAAAAACAGGCTGGGTGCGCAGGATCAAGTTTACATTACGGAGATTACACCTCTTTCCCAACGGTGTACCGCGTGCGATGGTCCATTTGTGAATGACGGCACATCAGAAAACGACTGCTGTTACGGCAACCTCGAGGCGCAGAAAAGAGTGATAGATTTCCTTGTCATAGGCGGTGGCATCGCCGGGTTAAGCGCAGGTGCGCGGCTGTCCGAACATGGCCACGTTGTCGTTCTCGAGGCCGAAGAGGCACTGGGCTACCACACCTCAGGCCGGTCCGCGGCTTTGTTCGAAAAGGGTTATGGCCCGCCTTCCGTCAAGGTGCTGAACGCCGTAAGCGAAGCCTATTTGGTTTCGAACGGGTATCTCTCCCCGCGTGGTTTGATGTTGATTGGCGGCAAGGACCAGCGCGAGGTGTTTCTGCAGGATCAGAAAGACCTTCGGCTGCAGGAAATTCCGCTTGAGGATGCGGCGGCAAGAGTTCCGATCCTGAACCCGCAGACGGTCGGGTTTGCGGCCGCAAGCACTGCAGCCTTCGACATTGATACGGACCGAATGCTGCAGGATTTTGCGCGTGTGATCCGGGGAAATGGCGGTACGGTTTTAACCCGGCAAAAGGTTACCTCCATTGAAAAATCGGGGCACTGGATCGTGCAGGCCGGAGACAGCTATGAGGCCCGCAATCTGGTGAATGCCGCCGGGGCCTGGGTGGATGAGGTTGCGACAATGGCGGGAATAGCCACCATCGGCATCGAGCCACGCCGCCGGTCGATGGCCCGCATTCCTGCACCTGCCGGGCATGACCTCACGGGATGGCCCCTGATTTTGGGCGCGGGCGAAAGCTGGTATGCAAAACCGGATGCCGGGAAACTTTTGGTCTCGCCCTGCGAAGCGGATCCCAGTTTCCCACACGACGCCTATGCCGATGATATGGTTCTGGCCGAGGGGCTGGCCCGGTACGAAGCGATGGTGACCCAGCCTGTCACGCGGGTCGAAACAAACTGGGCCGGGCTGCGCAGTTTTGCACCGGACGGCACCCTGGTTCTGGGGCCCGACCCCGCCGACTCCAGTTTCATCTGGTCCGCGGCCCAAGGCGGCTATGGGTTTCAAACGGCGCCCGCTGCGTCGCAATTAGTGACTGACCTTGTGACCGGGTCTCGATCGGATTTGGACGCCCTCAGTATTGCGGCCCTGAAACCGGAAAGGTTATGCGCATGACCACTCGTAAGCTTCCTCCGAATGCAAGTGTTGCCTCAGCAACTGAGGGACAGAAACTGGTTGCCCCGGCGGCCAGCCGAAACGCGGATGCGCTTTGCGATCTGTTGGGTCGTGTCGCGCCACATAGGGGCCGCGCTCTGGAACTGGCCAGTGGTACGGGTCAGCATGTCGCCGCTTTTGCGCAGCATCTGCCCGATCTGAACTGGCAACCCAGTGAGATCGCCCCGGACCGCCGCGCCTCGATCGATGCTTATGCAGATGGCATCGGGAACATTGCCCCGGCGGCCGAGCTGAACGCTATCCAATCTGGGTGGCACGCGGACCACGGGGCCAAAGACCTGATCGTTTTGATCAATCTTTTACACCTGATCAGCTGGCCCGAGGTTGTAACTCTGGTCACCGAGGCCGCCTTGTCCCTGAACCCAGGTGGCCGCCTTGTGCTGTACGGACCGTTCATGCGTGGCGGCGAACTCACCAGCACCGGAGATCAGAGCTTTCACGCAGCATTGACGCAGCAAGACCCCGAAATCGGCTACAAAAACGATGCCGATATTCTGGATCTGTTTGCACGTAGCCAGCTATCCTTGGTCGATGTGATTGAGATGCCAGCCAACAACCTGGCCTTTGTCGGGGAAAAACCAGCAACCTGATCGAAATCAAAGCCGGTCGATGACTCACCACATATTCCGAATGTGATATGTGTAAAGGAACCTCAAAATGACCTGGCAAAACAAGCTCTCGGATACGCGTAAGAATCTGCGCAATTTAAACGCGGCCATCCCCGACACCGCCCGTGCCTTTGGGGCACTTGGAAAGTCGGTCAAGGAAGGTGGCACGCTGGACTACAAAACAAAGGAATTGATCGCTTTGGGCATGTCCATCGCAGCCCGTTGCGAACCCTGCATTACGCTTCACACCGAAGCACTGATCAAAGCTGGCGCAAGCCGCGAGGAAGTATCGGATGTTCTGGCCATGGCCATTCAGATGGGCGGCGGTCCGTCGATGATGTACGCAGCCAAAGCCTTGGAATGTTTTGACGAATTGTCCGCTTAACAACAAAGGCCCCGGAGGTGTCCGGGGCCTTTGTTTGATCAACCGTCCTTGCGGATGGTTTCGTTCTTGGGATCGTAGGGGCTGTCGCAGGTGACGACCGCATCCCACAGCTTGTCCTGCATTTTGACCTTCAGCTTGGTGCCTTCGACAGCCAGCTCGGGTTTCACATAGCCCATGCCGATGGATTTCTCGAACGCGACCGAGTAGCCGCCCGAGGTCAGACGACCCACGCGCTCACCTTCCGGCGTATACAGTGCCTCGCGACCCCACGGATCAGCATCGTCCGGGCCGTCGATCAGCAAGGTGCAGCATTTGACGCGCACGCCTGTCTCTTCCAGCTTGGCCTTGCCATGGAAGTCCTTGGACAGGTCGACAAAGCGCGGCAGATCGGCCTCAAGCGGGGTCGCGTCGCGGCCCAGTTCGGTACCGAAGGCGCGATAGGATTTCTCCTGACGCAGCCAGTTCTGGGCGCGCGCACCGACCAGCTTCATACCGTGCTTTTCACCGGCTTTTTCCAGCAGGTCGAACAGGTAGTTCTGCATCTCTACGGGGTGGTGCAGTTCCCAACCCAGCTCACCGGTATAGGCCACACGGATCGCGTTGACCGGGCACATGCCCAGCTCGATCTGACGTGCCGACAGCCACGGGAAGCGCTTGTTGGACAGAGCGGTTTCGGGATCGACGTCGTTGATGACCTCTTTCAGAACGTCACGCGACTTGGGTCCGGCGATGGCGAAGACGCCCCACTGAGTGGTCACGTCCTGGATCTCGATATAGCCGAACTCCTCCATCTTGTCCTCGGCCGCCTTGCGCAGATAGTCGGCGTCGTACTCGGTCCAGGCACCGGCGGAGACGATATAGTAGTTGTTCTCGCCATTGCGGACGATGGTGTATTCGGTGCGCGTGGTGCCGTGCGAAGTCAGCGCGTAGGTCAGGTTGATACGACCGACCTTGGGCAGCTTGTTGCAGGTGAACCAATCCAGGAACTGGGTAGCACCGGGGCCTTTGACGACATGCTTGGTGAAGGCCGATGCGTCGATCAGGCCAACGCCTTCGCGGATCGCTTTGGCTTCCTCAACGGCATATTGCCACCAGCCACCGCGGCGGAAGCTGCGGCTTTCCTTGTCAAAGTTGTCGGGCGCGTCCAGCGGGCCGAAGTAGTTCGGACGTTCCCAACCGTTGACCCAGCCAAACTGAGCGCCACGGGCTTTCTGCCGGTCATAAGCCGGAACGGTGCGCAGTGGACGGCAAGCTTCGCGCTCTTCATCGGGGTGATGCAGGATGTAGACGTGCTCATAGCACTCTTCGTTCTTGCGCGCCGCGAACTCGGTGGTCATCCAGTTGGACGAGTAACGCTTGGGGTCCAGCGAGGCCATGTCGATCTCGGCTTCGCCATCGACCATCATCTGAGCCAGGTAATAACCGGTGCCACCTGCAGCGGTGATCCCGAACGAGAAGCCTTCGGCCAACCACATGTTGCGCAGACCCGGCGCGGGGCCGACCAGCGGGTTGCCGTCAGGCGTGTAGCAGATTGGGCCGTTGAAATCGTCTTTCAGACCGGATTCGGCGCAGGACGGCACGCGCTCGGCCATCGCTATGTACTGATCCGCGATCCGGTCAAGATCCAGCGGGAACAGGTCTGCACGGAAGCTGTCCGGCACGCCATGTTCGAATTGCGCGGGCGCGCCATGTTCGTAGATGCCAAGAATCCAGCCACCGCGTTCCTCTCGCGCGTAGGATTCATTGTCGGCGTCACGGACGACGGGGTGCTCGGGGTTGCCCGCTTCACGCCATTTGACCAGCTCTGGGTCCTTGTCCATGACGATGAAGGTATGCTCGACCGGGATCGCAGGCATTTTAATGCCCAGCATCTTGGCGGTTCGCTGCGCGTGGTTGCCCGATGCGGTCACAACATGCTCAGCCGTGATGACTACCTGCTCATCTGAAGGAACGAGGTTGCCGCCCTTCTCGACCATCTTGGTGCAGGTGACTTCCCAGTGGGTACCGGTCCAGTGGAAGGCATCGGCCTGCATTTTACGCACAATGTCAACGCCACGCTGACGGGCGCCCTTGGCCATCGCCTGCGTTACGTCAGCGGGGTTAATATAGCCGTCCTCGGTGTGGTAGATCGCACCCTTCAGGTCCGAGGTTTCGATCAGAGGCCAGCGCTCTTTAATCTGGTCCGGTGTCAGCCATTCGTAGGCTACATCACAGGTCTCGGCGGTGGACGCATAGAGCATGTATTCGTCCATACGCTCCTGCGTCTGCGCCATGCGCAGGTTGCCAACCACAGCAAATCCAGCGTTGAGGCCGGTTTCCTCTTCAAGGGTCTTGTAGAAGTCGACCGAGTACTTGTGGATATGCGTTGTCGCGTAAGACATGTTGAACAGGGGCAAAAGACCGGCTGCATGCCAGGTTGACCCCGAGGTCAACTCGTCCCGTTCGATCAGCATCACATCATCCCAGCCCGCCTTGGCGAGGTGATATGCAATCGAAGTACCGACGGCACCACCGCCGACGACCAGTGCTTTGACTTGGGTTTTCATAACCGGGCGTCTCCCCTTGAATTCAGTTGACACCATATGGCGCATTTCAGGGGATCGGCGCGACATTCATCCGACCAGTGATATAAAAAAAACGACCCGCCCATGGCGCGGATCGTCGTTTTTGGTGTGAATGTTCTTAGTTGCCTCCGACCGAACACCGTTTGCTGCTGCCCAAAGAGGCACAGGATGAAGCACCCAACCCGCCCTTGGAGACTTTGACTTCGCGTGGCGCTGCAGGTCGCGACGCGGCCTCCTCGGCGCCGACCGCGACCTGCGACGCTTTGCCGATCAACCCCTTCAGGAAGCCACCGATGCCGCCTGCGCTTACCATTTGGGGGGCCTTTTCGTTCAATGCAGATGTCAGCAGCAGGTTCTGAGTGCGCATGTAGGCCAGTTGCGACAGCTCTTGGTTTTCGAACACCTCACCGTTGGTGATGTCCAGAACGCCTTCGGCATTGAACCCTGAGCTGGTCAGCGTATTCGCCAGAACTGAAACGGCATCCAGATTATTCAACTTTTCCTGCCCCAATTTCAGCTGGGCGGCCTGCATCGTTTCGTAAAGGTTGTGCATTTGATCTGCGATGTCCGGCTGTTTGGCCAGCGGAACTTCGATCCCGTTGCCAACCACCAAAGCCGGATGCGGCAAAAGCTGGTTCAAACCAGCATAATCGACCAGCCCGAGCACCTCACGAATGGTAGCATCGCTGGCGTTGGTGTGAAGGCGGATGACCACCTCTTGGTCAAAGCCGATGCGGCCCGTGAACGCACGAAACTCGGGTTTGTCGCCGCCATCCAGCAGATGTCCCACTGTCTCCATGAAGGCCACACCGTCAATCACGGCAAAGCCTTGTTGGACTTGCATTCCGTTCAGAAACGCATCCTGTGCACTCAGCGCGAGCCCCGCAAGCGTGTTCCTTGCGGCCTGCGGCTTGAGCGTGATGTCCAGCCAGACAAGCTCATCATCTTTTGCGTAAACGGTGCCCGTTTCGTCCAGCATTCGCAGAACACCCTCTTTTCCGGCCGTATTGAGCAGCGCCAGCTCAGCCGGGTCGCTGATCGAGCTAACAAGAGGCGTAGGCCCAAAAGTGGAAAGAACCTTCGACACGGCAGCGTTGTCGGTCTCGGTCAGTGCGAGACGCACCCAATCGGTGGGAGGCTCGGGCAGATAGGATTTGGCCCCTGCATCCCACTTCTCTTGCCGTTCCCGCGCAACATTCTTGATCTCGCGTTCCTTTTGCCCCCGATCGAAACGTGCCGAGACAGTATCAAAATACCCACTCAGCGACAGCGTTTTGTCCGTTTTCTTGTCCTGCTGATAGTAGTCGAGGCCAGCGATAACCAGCCCGACAATCAAGACAAAACCAATGAACCTGAGTGCGTCCATTTTGACCCCGAAATCAATCAATGCATTTTGTGCGAGTGATACCGGTGGAATTGGGCGCAGTTGTGGCTTTGAGACGGAATTCCCGAGAATGCAGCGAGACTAGGCGTTCGGTAGAATCTTGCCTGGGTTCATGATGTTGTCCGGGTCCAACGCCCTTTTGATAGCTGCCATATAAGTAACCGCTGGCCCAAGCTCCTTGGACAGGTAAGGCCGCTTACCTTGCCCGATTCCATGCTCGCCTGTGCAGGTCCCTTCCATTGAGATCGCAAGATCGTTCAGCCATCCGACAAACGCGTCGGCTTTGACGACTTCATCGGCGTTTTCCATGTCGATCAGAAGCAGGCTATGGAAGTTGCCATCCCCGACATGCCCGACCATCGGAGCCATCAATTCAAGCTCGCGGGCCTTGTCTTGCGTTGCCGTCACGCACTCCGCCAGACGAGAGATCGGGACACAGACATCCGTCGAAATCCCCCGCGCGCCTGGACGCAGCTGCAGGCATGCCCAGTACATGTCGTGACGCGCCTGCCAAAGCTTGTTGCGTTCTTCGGTTGTTGAGGTCGCCGCGAAATCGCTGCCGCCGAACTCTTCGGCGATCTGCCCAAAGGTCTCGGCCTGCTCGACCGCGCCACTCTCGGACCCATGAAACTCGAGCAGCAGCAGCGGCGTTTCCGGCAGGCTTAGCCCGGAATAGGCGTTGGCGGCCTTGACAGACATCTCGTCCAGCAGCTCGATCCGAGCCACCGGGACGCCATACTGGATCGTCATCATGACCGCCTGACAGGCCCCATCCACCGTGGGAAAGGAACAGCGGGCCGAGGTGATCGCCTCGGGGATACCCTGAAGGCGCAGAGTGAGTTCAGTGATTATGCCCAACGTCCCTTCGGCCCCGATCAGTAAACGAGTCAGGTCATACCCGGCCGAGGATTTCTTGGCCCGCTGTCCGGTTCGGATGATCTGTCCGTCGGGCATCACGGCCTCAAGGCTAAGGATATTGTCCTTCATCGTACCGTAGCGGACTGCATTTGTGCCAGACGCCCGTGTCGCCGCCATCCCCCCCAATGAGGCATTCGCACCCGGATCAATCGGAAAGAACAGGCCCTGATCGCGCAAATGCGTATTTAGGTCTTCGCGCGTCACACCGGGCTGCACGACACAGTCCAAATCACCGGGGTTCACGGCCAGAACTTTGGCCATCTGGGACAAGTCGACCGAGATACCGCCCGCAGGAGCGTTGACGTGCCCCTCAAGCGACGTACCCGTGCCGAAGGCAATCACCGGCACTTTATGCGCCGCGCAGGTTTTCACGATTTCGGACACTTCGTCTGTCGATTTCGGAAAGACCACCGCATCAGGGGACTGGTTTTCAATCCAGGTCGTCGTATGGCCGTGCTGTTCCCGGATGGCCTGCCCGGTCTGCAGCCGGTCACCGAATTGTTGTTTCAGGATGCCGACAGCCGCCGCAATCCCATCTTCGTTTCGCGGCAAAGCGACGGCCTGCACCATGTTTTTCTCCCTTGTTGACGCTGGCCTATTCGCCCAGCGCAATCCCTTCGCGGCGCGGATCAGCACCGCCAACCAGTACGTCGCCAATCTCAATTGCATGCAGACCAGAGGTCAAATCCCGCGGATTGACCTCGAACCCAAGCCCGATCAGCGTGTCCGAGAAGCCCTCAGCCGCCGTGCCTTGTTCCACGTCATAGGTCCCAAATCGGTTGACCAGATGCGGCAGCGACAAAGCCTGCTGTACATCCATGTCCCAATCCGCCCAGGCGATGATCGACTTGGCGACGTAACCGATGATGCGGCTGCCGCCCGGCGATCCGATGGCCAGAACGGGCGCGCCGTCCTGCATCACGATTGTCGGGCTCATAGACGAGCGTGGACGCTTGCCCGGTTCCAGCCGGTTGGCAATCGGCACGCCGTTACTATGAGTCTTGAAGGAAAAGTCCGTCAACTCGTTGTTCAGCAAAAACCCGTTGGTCATCAGCCGCGAGCCAAAGCCGTTTTCGATGGTCGTCGTCATTGACAGCACATTGCCGTACTGGTCCACGATCGAGATATGCGAGGTCGAGGGCAACTCGATCGAGACGTCATCGGCCCAGTTCGACGCGTGATCGAATTCGGGATTGCCCGGAGCAATCTCGATCAGGGCAGAGTCGCCGCTTAGCAGTGCGCCACGCTCGGACAGGTAAGCCGGGTCCACAAGACCCTGCGTCGGCATTGGGACAAAATCGTGGTCGGCCATATAGCGACCGCGATCTGCAAAGGCCAAACGCGACGCATCGCCGATCAGGCGCCATGCATTTGCATCCTCGGGTCCCATTGCTGCAATATCATAACCGTCCAGCATGCCCAAAATCTGGCCAACGGTCAGAGCGCCCGATGAAGGCGGGCCCATCCCACACACCTCATAGGCGCGATAGGTGGCGCAGACCGGTTCACGCTCGATCACCTGATACAGCGCCAGATCAATGCCTGACAGAACACCCGGATTGCCCGGCGCGTTGCGGACGGTACTTACGATACCCGCGGCGATCTCACCGCCGTAAAACCCTGCCGACCCTTCGCTGGCCAGAACCCGGAGAGTTTCGGCATATTCCGGGTTCATCAGGCGTTGACCCTGTTCCAACGGTTTGCCGTCCGGCAAGAAATATGCCGCTGTTTCAGGAAAGCGAGACAAGCGCTCGGCATCTTTTTCGACAAGGCTGGCGAGGCGGGGTGAGACAAGGAATCCTTCATCAGACAGTGCAATACCGTCGGCAAACAGACTGGGCCATGGGCTCCGCCCCCAACGCCGATGCGCTTCTTCCATAAGGGCGGGTGTACCCGGCGTGCCAACGGACAAACCGCCAACCACCGCATCGAAGAACTTCAGTGGTTCGCCGTTTTCGTCGTGAAACAGCCTGTGGTTCGCCTCAAGCGGCGCGGTCTCGCGCCCATCCAACGTGGTCAATTTACCCGTAGCGGCATCAAACCAGACGAGAAACGCACCGCCGCCAAGACCAGATGACTGTGGCTCAACCAGCCCAAGCACAACCTGAACAGCGACCATCGCATCTGCGGCCGATCCCCCGGCGCGCAGAACCTTGGCACCTGCTTCAACAGCCAAAGGGTTAGCGGCGGCGACCATCCAGTTTTCGGACGTGACCGGTTGCCCGGCCATTTTGGCTTCCAGTGCGGCGACGACCTCTTCGGTCAGGCCCTGAACCTGCCCTTCTGATGCACCCTCGGGCGCAACTGCGTCTGCCGTTTCTTGTGCAAAGGTTGGTGCGGCCAGAACCATGGCTGACAAAAAGACCCCCGAAATCAGACTTCGTTTCATCGTTACCTCCTGAAATATTAGCATTCAAGTTGCCTGCGCCCGCGCCAAAGCACGTGCCCCGCGCAGTCAGAGCATTGCGGGAACCACCTGATCCGGCGGCCTGTGACCATCTTCGAATGTCTTGATGTTAATAATAACTTTCTCGCCCATCTCGATGCGGCCTTCCAGCGTGGCGGACCCCATGTGGGGCAGCAACACAACATTCGGCAATTGGCGCAATCGTGGGTTCACGTCTGTTCCGTGCTCGTAAACATCCAACCCTGCTCCGGCGATCTCGCCCGAACGTATCTGGCGGGTCAGCGCATTTTCGTCGATCACCTCACCACGAGAGGTATTCACAACAACGGCAGTCGGCTTCAACAGCTTCAAACGCCTTGCGTTCATCAAATGGAAGGTCGACGGCGTGGATGGGCAATGGATCGAGATCACGTCCATCCGCGCCACCATCTGATCCAGGCTTTCCCAATAGGTCGCCTCGAGCTCTTGTTCCGTTTCCGGGCGCAGTCTGCGACGGTTGTGATAATGAACCTGCATCCCGAACGCACTGGCGCGCCGCGCAACGGCTTGCCCGATGCGGCCCATACCCAGAATCCCCAGACGCCGCCCGCCGATCCGACCGCCCAGTAGCGCATTTGGTGCCCATCCAGCCCAATCGCCCTTTTGCATTACGGACAGACCCTCGGGAATGCGGCGGGTCACGGCCAGAATCAGCGCCATGGTCATGTCTGCCGTGTCATCGGTCAGAACGCCCGGCGTGTTGGACACCAGAATGCCCCTCTGACGAGCGGTCGACACATCGATATTGTCGACACCCGCCCCATAGTTGGCAATCAGTCGCAGCTTTTCACCCGCCTGACCCAGCAAACCCCCATCGATCGTGTCGGTCACTGTCGGCACGAGAACATCAGCGGTTTTAACCGCCTCAACCAGTTCCTCGCGGGTCATTGGGGTATCGGTGTCGCGCAACTGCACATCGAACAGTTCGCTCAACCGGGTTTCAACCGCCTCGGGCAACCGTCGCGTAACGACAACACTCAGACGTTCTCTTGGCACCTCTGCCCTCCCACTGCTTTGCAAACCTTCGCACGCCATGGCATCGTGGCGCAGGATAAGGCGGGGCACAAGAACCCCATGGGCATTGAGTCGACCTTTTTTCGCACCAAGAACAACAGGCACAAGAGCAGACAGTAAGTGAGTGGTTTTCTACCCGTAAATCGCCTTGTTCCGGCGGCATTCACCCTTTTTCTGACCGTGCTCGGTGCTATTGCCGCCAGCGCGCAGGACAGTCGTGGCCCGGTGACCAACCTGCCGCTGCCTCGCTACGTCTCGATGAAGGCAGCCGAGGGAAACGTGCGTCGGGGTCCGTCACTGACACATCGAATCGACTGGGTGTTCAAACGCCGGGGCATGCCACTGCAAATCACGGCCGAATACGGAAACTGGCGTCGGGTTCAAGATCGCGACGGAGCCGGAGGATGGGTGCACTACGCCCTGCTGTCCGGGGTGCGCACCGTGCTGGTCGAACCCGAGTTGCTGACCGTCCACACCAGCCCCAACCCAAACGCGCCAATCAGCGCTCAATTCGAGTCCGGTGTTGTCGCCCGCCTTGGCACCTGCTCGATCGACTGGTGCCAGATTTCGGCAGGCGGGTACCGCGGATGGGCCCAGAAAACAAACCTTTGGGGCGTAGACCCTGCTGAGATTCGCGAATAGCCCCCGCGGATCAGGATGCGCGCGCGATAAATTCGCAGGTGTGCTCAACCAATTGCGGACCGACGTCTTCCTGAAGAAAATGCCCAGCATTCGGCAAAACAACATGCGGCTGGCCAGCGGCGCCCGGACACAATTTCTGAAACACCTTATCAACTCCGGCCATGACTTTGTCATCTGCCCCAAAGGCTGTCAGGACAGGGGTTTGCAGCCCTCGGATCACCTCCCACGCCTTGCGGTTGGGCGCCGAGGATGGATCGTCGGGCGAAGATGGAACCAGCATAGGAAACTGTCGCGCCCCGGCTTTGTAGCTTTCGTCCGGGAATGGCGCGTCATAAGCAGCTATCACGTCTTCGGACATCGGCGACACAGTTCCGCCCTTCAAGATACCTCCGGCCGGGAAAACGGGCACCTCCTGGCTGAACTTACGCCAATTTTCGAAGGCCTCGCCCATGGGTTGGTCCCCCGTCGGCAGCGCCGTATTAGCCACAACTATACGCGCAAAGCGATCTGGCATCTCAGCCCACAAACGCAATCCGATCAACCCGCCCCAGTCCTGACAGACCAGAGTGATCCTGCGCAGATCGGTCTGGCGCAACCACTCTCCCATCCAGCGCACATGCCGTTCATAAGTGTAATCGCTACGCTCAGTCGGTTTGTCTGAACGCCCGAAGCCGATCAGATCGGGTGCAATTGCACGGTGCCCACGCGCGACGAATCCAGCGATCATGTGACGGTAAAGGTACGACCAGCTGGGCTCACCATGCATCATCAGAATTGGGTCAGCGTTCTGCGGACCCTCATCGACGTGATGTACCCGCAGCTGACCGCCCTCTGTGTCGTCAACCTGCGTATAATTCGGAGCAATCGGATAATCCGAAAGCCCCTGAAATCTATCATCCGGAGTTCTTAGAAACTTCATGGCCTTTCCCTCCTGCGATTCCCATCATGGGTCACTATAGCCGCCTGACACTGACCCAACCTATTCAAAAGAAAAGGTTTCGCGCAGAATTCAAACGGAGCAACCAAAGTCGGCTCGCGCAGAATTGAGGTTTCAATCACCTTGATCCAAGCGTCCATTGGCCCAAAGGATCCGACAGCAACCCCATAAAAACAAGCCACTTAAGCACCTCCATTTGCGCCCCTTAGATTTTTTTTCGAACGGCGCTCATTTTTTGTCGGAAAAGCCTTGAACCCGCCGAACAACAATCGTAGACAGCGCCTCACCGTTGGGGTGTAGCCAAGTGGTAAGGCAGCGGTTTTTGGTACCGTGTATCGTAGGTTCGAATCCTACCACCCCAGCCAGTTCATCAGAACATGGAACGACAGCAGGCGCTTGGGCTTGAACCCTCCGAGAAATGCCCCCGTTTATGCCCCCGCACCAATCACACACACCTTGCTAGGCTGTCTTGCTGTCTGCACGTCAGCAGTGACCTCCCCCAGACAGAGGGAGAGGCCGATAGCGGTTGTGGCTGAGTATAGTCGCGCATAGGGATAAGTAATGGAAAACGCAGGATAAAGAGGAGAAGAGAAACTCAAACCTCTCACCCCCACCCGAGCCTCCAGTTTCCTCATCCCCCCAGAGATTCCAGATACGCTAACCGCTCGCTGAAGATACGCTGACGAACCCTATAGGCGTGGGTAACAAAAAAAGCCTTGATTGTTTACTCAACCAAAGATAGTTTCGGCTTCCTTGAACCGCCCGCATCCCGTGGGCACCATGATCAGCGTCTAGAGGCGCTATAGCGGTTTGGTCCGCTATCGAGGCACCGGAAGGGCCTCAATTCTCAAACACAACATAACCCACAGTCGAGGTGCGTCTCGTTGATGGCTTGATGCTGTCTTCGGTTCCGCCCGGCTAATCACGTCTTCAGGGCCTCAATGCGCTCTGGGCGTGGTCGCATATATTGAGGACCAAATTGACTCATGGAAGAAACATACGCTGGAAAGACCCTAGACGACTTTCCGATCACAAATCCGCACTACTCCAAACTACTAGATGTTCACCGATATTCAGAACACCCGAACGTTTCCCATCTGACCAAGCAGATCTGGGCAATATGTTATGGGGAACCAGAAAGCAGCAACCCAAGGAAGGGTGGCGTAAGACCCAAAGCGAACAGTTTCGCTCAACTTCGGGCCATATTGCTCGATCTTTATGTGGCTTGGGATGCCGACCCCGAGCTGTCTATCGGCGTGGCTATGAGCAACACAGCCTGGAACACAGATTCTCGGTATAACAAGATTGGATTGTCCCGCTTGGCACCGAAGATCATCCACCGGCTGCACGAAGTTGGTTGCATCTCATTGGCGGCTGGCAGTTATGCCGGTCCCGGAGCCAGTACGAACCGAACCACCCGGATCAGAGCGGCAGAACCGCTTCGGCAAATGTTTCGGGACGCTAAGTTTGGACCACAGCATATTCTGACCCATCCGGGAAAGGAGTGCATTCTAATGCGATCCAGCGAGAAGTCAGAAAGAAACATCGAATACAAGGATACTCCAGTCACGGACTGGATGAGAACAGATCTGATGCGGTACAACAGGCTTCTGCTGCGAACCTTCATCGACATCCCCGATCAGGATGACACGTTCATTGAGCGCCCGATTAAGTCTGGTGTCCGCGCGGGCGAGATAAACCGCGTACCCATCTGTGGGTTCGATAACTTCGTTCACCGCGTCTTCAATCGCAACGACTGGTCATGCGGTGGTCGCTTCTATGGCGGCTGGTGGCAATCGGTCGGGTCAGAGGTAAGGAAGCGCATCCACATCAATGACGAACCCACTGTCGAGGTGGACTATCAAGCCCTTCACGTCGCGATTCTGGCAGCAAAGAGAGGAGTTAAGCTGGAGGGTGATCCCTATGAGTTGGATGAACAACCATTGCCTGACTTGGATAACGTGAAGCAGCGCAAGTTGGTGAAACTGCTGATCCTCATGGCTCTTAACGCCAAGAACGAGCGGTCAGCTTATAGTGCGTTCCGGGACGCTTCTCCGGTTGGCTCGATGGCAAAGTCGATGAAGAATGCGGAACTTCGGTTGGTATTAGATGCTGCTATCAAGAAACATCCATTCCTTGAGGATGACCTCTGTGCGGATCGTGGGATAACACTGATGAACTTGGACAGTTTGATGGCTTCAATGGTGATAAGATGCTTCACCAAACAGCGGATACCTGTCCTATGCATCCACGATAGTTTCCTGATTGGTTATTCGTATGCAATACGGCTCAAGACAGCCATGAATCTTGCAGCGAAGAGGGTTCTTGGTTGCCCGGTTGCCCTGTCCAATAATTATCTGGGGTTAGATGAGGTGGAACGAAGCACTCCCAGTTTGGTCGATGATTACATGGACATGCGTTTTCTCCCTCGATCGCATGCCTACAGGGTCCGTCAGCGTATCTTCGATGAGCGGTTGGCTTATCTGGATTCTCTGGGGGGATGAGGAAACTGGATGTTCGGGGGGGGAGAGGCTTGAGTTTCTCTTCTCCCCTTTATCCTGCGTTTTCCATTACTTATCCCTATGCCCGACTATACTCGGCCATAACCGCTATCGGCCTTTCCCTTTGTCTGGGGGAGGTCACTGCTGACCGTGCAAACAGCATTGCAGACTAGCAAGACATGTGTGATCTGAGCGGGGGCATAAACGGGGGCATTTCTGAGGTATCGGTGACCCAAGCGCCTGCTGTTGTTCCATGTTCCGATGATCTGGCTGGGGTGGTAGGAATCCTTGCCAACCGATGATTGTTATCGCCTTTTTGGCGAGGCCTGACCGACTGGGGCGGTTTCGGGGGCATTTTGGCTGCTAGAGAGGTCGTTAGCGGGTGCTGACGAGACCGCTAGAGGACCGTCCACTGGCGCTGAGACGACCGCTGACGATCGATTCCGGGGGCTGAAGACTGGTCGCTGGTGCTGGCGGTTGGTGGGGCTGAGGTGGGGCAATACTCAGTCGTCGGAGACCCTGGAAGGCGGGTCTCCGGTTCATTTGGGCTACAGCCTTATACCTGTGTCGATTCTTCACTTTTTTGAAGGACGCGAACCATTTCCCGGTAAGTCTCAATTGCCGCAGCGGTCTTACCCTCTTCGATTTGAGAGACAGTCATTTTGATGCGCTCCCAAGCCCAAGTTGCCAAAGGTCCCTCCTTGACCAAAGGCACTAAGGAAGGTGCAATTCTATAGTATTCTTCGACCAACTCAGTTCCCTCTGCCGAATTGCAAAGAAAGTTGTCACGAAAATCTCGTAGGGTCTGCAATTCGTAACAGTCATCAGGCAGGCCGTTTTTCTCGCAGGCGGCAGTAGTCAAGAAGCACCATCCCCCTTGCTCTTTTTTCCTACGTTTGTCGTCCTCGTCGTCATCACTGCCGCCGAACCATCCCCCTTGGCTGGGCATCTCCTCTACATCGTCGCCATCAGTGCCATCCGGATGAAATGTGTCTTCGTAGTCGCCCATAGTTCTTACCTTTCGAAATACGTTTCAGAAAAATTCTCGACCAGAAAGCCTAGAAGTAAGTCCAGTATAGGAAAACTATTGGGATTTCCGAGCCGCGTAATTTCGAAGCCGCAAGAAAAAAATATCAAAGTGATCCCCCGGCAACCCGCTAAGGGCCGCCGAGGGTTTTGTCTATGAGGGTGGTCTTCGGGTAACCACGTAGTCAGCCAGCCACTGCCAGTAGGCTTCAGCGTCCCGTAACCCCTGAGCCTGAGCAGCCATATCTTCCGCTGCCTTACGGGTGCAACCGCCATCGAACTCAGCGATAGCAGCTCGCTCCTCGAACGCATCAATGTCCGGGAAACTCATGAGGCAACCGTCCCTTGCGGAAGCCGTATCTGGTCAACGATCGACCGACGCTGCTCATCACTAATGCCCGCCGAGTAGATGCCGTAGGTGATCCCGTTCTCAGACCGTGCCGATTGGTGGCCGACCAGAGAAGCCGTGAAGTGCTCAGGGACACCTGTTCGCTCGCACTGGGTGATGAACCACTTGCGGGTCGAATGAAACACTAGTCCCGGTCGCTCCAGTCCCAACCGCCGTCTTAGTCGTGCAAACCCCTTGGTGACATGCGCTACGGTCAGATCAGGAAACAGAGGACCGGATGCGGGTAACTGCCGGAACGTCTCATCAAGCGCCGGGTGAACCGGAACCAGTCGCTCCGCAGCATCGGTCTTCAGCAGTCTTAACTCATTGGGTTGAACATGAACGAAGCAACCAAGGTTGCCTTTGGTCACGAGGTCTTCCCGAAGCAACCCAACCGCTTCCCCCGCGCGCATTCCTGACAGCAGGCAGGTCACCAGAACCGGATGCAGTTCCCGGTCCTTGGCTCCCAGCAACCGCATAACTTCATCGTCAGTCGGGACGGCATAAGGCGCTGGGCGCACCTTGCGATCGAAGAGAACGGTCCGGAACGGGTTCTGTTCCAGATGTCCCTCATAGACCACCCAGTCGAGGAAGTGATTGACCTGTGACCAGATACGCCGCTGAGTTCTGGCTGTTATCGTCGCAGTTCCACGAGACGAGTACGCGACCAACTGGTCCAGGGTCAGACCACGTGTCCGCTCTGACTTACCGATCATCGGGGACAGTTGGGCGATTGCTGACAGAAACTCTCGTCCGTCTGCTCTGGTCAGGCTGCACACCGACTGGTCACCGTATCGACTGTTGAACAACCCGACAGAGTATCGGACCGATTTGAACCCGCTGGGTCTTAGCTCGTTACTGCGCTTGTTCAGATAGGCCCGGCTCAGGTCACGAACCGGCACCTTCACCGGTGCTGTTGGTCTGGCAAAGCTGGACCGCTCCAGAGTGCATCCAGAGTCCTCCAGAGTGGCCCGGAGACGGACGAGCGACGACTCTGGTTGGTCCACCCATTCCGGAGACAAACCGTTGACCTCTGGGGCAGACAGGGCGTCTTCAGCTTGCGACCGCACCTGTTCAACCAGTGTCTCGAACCGGGCATTGACCTCAGCGGCTCGGACGCGGGCAGTGTTACGGTCACTGGTCTTGAGGCTTTGCTTCAGCGCCTGAGCGCCCAGCGCGAGAGCCACGTCAACGGGATAGTTGCGTCTGAACAACCACGTATGGCCCTTCAGATAGGCATAGCGAATGTGAGCAGACATCAATCTCCTCCTTTTCTGTTTCGAATTTGGGATGGGATCAGTTGGTTGAGACGATCCGCAGGATCATCTCGGTTGCCGGTTCGCCGTAGGACCCAGCCAGAGGGCCGGTGACAGCAAAGCCGGTTACGCAGTCTTCGAACACCCCTTCCACGCGGAAGTGATGCTCTGGGACGTCATCGAAGGCGCGAACGACCACGACGTCACCGGGGGCCAGCTCCAGCTCAGCCATCGTCGGACCTCCACGTCCAGAGAACCGCCAGCAGAACCAGCGCCGAGACAGCGGGATGAGACCGCGAAACCACCCAGAGCATCGTCGTCAGGACGGCCTTGGGCGGTGGGTGCAAAAGAAAACCCCCGACGAGAACGCCGAGGGCAGACAGGTACTTCATGGATCAAACTCCTACAGTTGCTTCTTTATTTAGATGCAGGAGGTTGCTCGTTTTCTGAGGGCAAGGTGTGAGTGATACTCGCTGGCTTGTTTGCGCGCGACACCTGCGTTAGCGTGAATGTCCCAAGGCGAATACTGGGTGAGGCCAGAGCAGGTCCATTGCACAGGGTTGAGTTGTCAACGATTTCGCGGGGTATGAAAATGGCCGATACTGAATGCAACTATCAACGGATCGTCTCGGTTGAGGAAGTCAGGTGTGCTCTTGAAGAGGCGCAGTGCCAGCAATGTGGCGTCACCACCATTGAGTTAATGTCACGCGGGGAGTTGCTCGAGATCTGCGGTGAGGAACTTTGCTCCGACATCTCAACGGGCAAGAAAACTTTCATCGCGATTGCACTATGCCCAAGCTGTCATGCACGGGCTCATCAGGACGCCGAGAACAAGCATAACCCCTGCCAGATAAAGGCTCGGTGGAGTCGAGAAGGCCTAGCGTAAGGAGTTGTCGGGGGATCTGCGCTTTGCTTTCTTTTTGCCGTAGTGGACTTTGGTTGAGGGCTGGCTGAATGACCGCGATGCGGACGAAGCAGTCGGTGGTACTGGAGCGGTTTCAGAAGGTTTAGAACCTATCGCGCCCAAGAATTCGGTGCTCAGATGGCGAGACACCAGTGGCGGTCTTAAATGCACGGCTGAAGTTGTTGGCTGTCTCGTATCCAAGCGCAGTAGCAATATCGGCGATGGTGCCAGACTGCAATGAAAGTAACTCTTTCGCCCGGCTTACGCGAACATCGGTTACTATGCGACGGAATTGCGCGCCTTCTTCCTCGAGCTTCCTTTGAAGAGCGCGAACACCAAGCCCGAGTGCGCGAGCGGTTGCATCAACCGAGATTTCTTTGTGGTGGAGTTGCTGTCGGGCTATTGCGGCAACCCGACCAGCCATTGTTTCAGGTGGTCCGCCGACGCGTTCCCTCGCAACATCGTCAACCGTCACAAAACCGCGAACGCGATATTGCCTTCTGTTCTCGACCAAAAGCAATGAGCTTTCGAATTCCACACCCAACCTTGGTGCGTTCCAAACTATGGGACACCCATATGTGTCTTCGACTTCGACCGAGTTCGGTACTTTTGCAAAATCCAAGAGAACTGCCGTAGGCGTCCATTCCTTACCTAGGTACTCGCGAAAAATACTTAGGAAAACGCCGATCGCGGAAAAAGCTATATCGGCGTAAGCGGGGTGCTCCGGCATTCCGAATTTGTAGCAATAGCGCGAACGTCGGCCAGAGGCTTCCAGCCATGCACGATCAACTGATGAGTGCAAAGGCATAACCGATGTTGCGCG
Organism: Ruegeria arenilitoris; assembly: GCF_013035315.1. Taxonomy (GTDB): domain Bacteria; phylum Pseudomonadota; class Alphaproteobacteria; order Rhodobacterales; family Rhodobacteraceae; genus Ruegeria; species Ruegeria arenilitoris_D. Next base: position 405,394 of record NZ_WQHP01000004.1, read on the forward strand.
ACGTAGCGCGTTACCCAACGTAGGCGCGGACAGGACATACTCTCCCCAAAGCCCGTAGTCTGCGACCGTTAGGTAAGGAGACCAAAGCAAGCCAATGTTTTGATGGCCCGCCAATCGAACCGCCTCCTCGACGAATGTCGCCAGCGAATGCTCGGAAATGTATCCCGACCGTTCTTCGATAAAGTGATGTGGAAGGTCAGCGACATCCATGGCCTTCGCTAATCTTTTTTCTCCAGCGACCTCATGGACAAACTGCGGCATCGCACCAAGCGCCTTCGCTGAAATCATCGGTGGCAGTGCCATTGAGTTCTCCGGAAATGCGCCTGTCGTGAAATGATACGCATCTGCGTTTCGGATGTGCAAGTCTCGCGAAAACCTCAAGGGAGTAGTCACGAATGAAACAGATGGGCACATTGTTCACAGACTTATCGACCAAGTGTTTAGTTGCGGCCATTTGCGTCGGCGGCGCCGCTGCTCAGGTCGAGGCGCAGGAATTTAACGACACGGGCGACATTCTCGCGCGCTCGGCGCAGGTTGAAGACATCGAATACAAAATAATGGTGCAGCGCGCGACGCAAACCGCGATTTGGGGCATGCCTGCTGCAGGCATGATCGACTTCCTGAAAGGTATTCGCCGAGATCTGGGCGGGGATTACAACGACATTGTGTATCTCAACAAACCGTTCGACTCCAAACACGGGTTTCTGACGGCCAATGATGTAACAGCTTACGCATGGGCGTCCATGACATCTGAGCCCGGGCCTTTGGTGATCGAAGTTCCGGCAGCAACAGACAAGGTCAATTACTTCGGTACGATTGTAAACGCCTGGGATGTCCCGATTGCCGATGTTGGTCCGGACGGGTTCGACGAAGGAGAAGGTGGTAAATATCTCATGCTGCCACCCGACTATGATGGCGACATGTCAATCGAGGAACTGACTGACGCGGGATACTTGCCGTTCGAGACAGACACTTACGAATACGGGTTTTCATTCCGCCCAAAGCTGACCAACGGCGCGACTGATGCGGACGCGGCTGAATACGCACAGACGATAAAAGTCTACTACCTGTCAGAAGCCGACAACCCACCACCGAACACCTATCATGAAGCCTCTGAGGTTCCCTACGACTCCCTGCCGTACTACAACGAAACCTTCTTTCAGGACCTAAACGACTACGTCCAGAACAACCCAATCCGTCCTCAAGACAAAGTCATGGTGAACTTTCTGAAGGATCTCGGGATTGAGAAGGGTAAGCCGTTCGAGCCAACCGAACTTCAGGTGAAGGCAATGGAGGAAGGTCTGTTGCTGGCTTATGCATCCATGCAGCATTATTTTGTGACGCCAGGCAAAGCGATGTTGCCGCTATGGGTGGACGAAAACGGCGACATGAAAAGCCAATGGCTTATCTGGGACTTTGCAGAGGGTCAGGCCGAGCTTGGGTTTCCTTACGAAACTGAAACCGAAGTGCTTGTCGATGCCCGTGCCGGCGGCAGCTACTTCTGGATTACCTATTTGCCGAAACAACTTGGCGGCGGGACGTTCTACCTAACTGGTCTGCGCGACAGCGAAGGCGAGATGTATGACCACAATCAGACTTACAAGCTGAACGTGCCAGCGGACACACCCGCCGAGGATTTCTGGTCAGTCATTGTCTATTCGATGGAGACCAAGAGTTTCATCCGCGACGTCGATCCTGTGGGACTTTCCGAGCGCGACACCGACACGATGCAAGCAAACGAAGATGGTTCTTACGACATCTACTTCGGGCCTGAAGCGCCAGAGGGCATGGAAAGCAACTGGATCCCAACCACCGAGCCCTACTTCCTCCTGTTCCGCCTCTACGGCCCTGAAGAGGGCTGGCTGGAAAGCGGCTGGATGCTCGGAGATCTCAAGAAGGTCGAGTAGCTGAAACTTTTCGCAATTGAATTCGGACACTGACCGGTATTGGCACAAACCAATTGGTCAGTAATTGGAGAGGCGGTGTATGCCTCGGGACACCGTCTCTCCACAACAAACACCAAAGTGCCAAGTCGCGACAAGCGCATAAAGGCAATGAAAATGGGAGTTTCAAAATGAGAAACATTAAGACTTGTATGACAGCGATTGCGATTGCACTCGCAGTCAACACGGGACCGCTTAAGGCGCAACAATTTGGCCAAGAAAGAGCACGAGCGGTCGGTGAACTGACAGATGAAGCGGTTGTGTCCGCTCTGCGCGAAGATGGTCGCGTCTCAATGAGCGGCGGTTTTTTTGAGACCGACAGTGACGCGCTAACCGGCACGTCACCCGAGGTGTTGTTCAAAGTTGCCAGCGCGATGGCGACGCTGCCTGAAATGCGACTGGCGATCGTGGGCCATACGGACTCGGTGGGTGACTTTGCATACAACATTGACCTCGCTGAGCGCCGTGCTGCGGCCGTACGCAATGCACTGATGGGCGAACCCTACAACGTCGCGGCGGAACGTCTGGTCGCCATGGGAGCAGGTCCAATCGCGCCTGTTGCCTCGAACTTGTCCGAGGAAGGACGCGCGCTGAACCGGCGCGTGGAGTTCGTTTTGCTGAACGAAGATATGATTCAACAAAACGAGGGCGCAAACGAACAAGTTGCATTGCCTCCACAATCAGACAGAGAGTTCGCCGCAATCGTACCGCAAAACGTTTTGACACCGGACAGAGTGAAAACAGAGACACTTGGCACACTTGAGTTTTTCGATGGCATGCCTTCACCAGATACGGTTGAGAAAGTCTTCGACAATCTGGACTTGATGCGCGCAACGACTGCTTTTCTTGATGGCATGAAAATCGCGTCTCTGCGTGGAATGTTTCAAGGCTATGAAGATGTAGGCGCACAACCCAATGATGTCGTCATTGCAGAAAATCTTCTGGATGCCAGATCAATCTGGCTGACGCCTAATACAACGACTATTTACGTTGGTTCCAACGTTGATATCTCCGAAGGTCCTATGGTCATAGAGGTGCCCGCTGGCATGTTGGGCCTGTTGGACGACGCAGGGTTCGACTACGTCGCAGACATTGGCGCGCTTGGTGCAGACAAAGGCGAAGGCGGGAAATACCTGTTGATGCATCACGACGATGAAACTGCAGTGCCAGAAGGATATTTTGAACTTCGTACAAGAACAAATGAACACTGGTTGCTGCTGCGTCGCTCCCCCGGGGCAGATGGTGACACAACAGGACCAGTTGCAGAGATCAAGGCAGGGCTGAACATCTATCCGCTCAGCGCAGCCGACAATCCGCCATCGGAGAACTTCATCAATATCTCCGGCGTTCAGCACAACACAGTCCATGCCAACAACGAAGACTTCTTCGAGGAGATTCATGTAGCCTTGGATAACAATCCGGTCGGCGCTTTTGATCCAGAAATTGTTGGGACATTTGCTTCCATTGGCATCAAAAAAGGCGAACCGTTCGAACCGGACGCCAGAATGAAGGGAATCTTCAAAGAAGCAGCAGCCATCGCAAACGCGACAGCGCGTGCGATCACATATGCCTCACGGGATCCGGGGGTGTACTTCTATGAAGATCGTCAATGGAACTCGCCGTTCCAACGCCAGAGCTATCTGTTCCTTGAGGATGGCGCGCGTATTCTGGATGATCGGACATACTTCTTTTACATGGCGACAGGTATCACACCTGCAATGACTGCGCCGCCGGTTGGCACCGGGTCGGTGTATGCAATGACGGCCCGCGACAAAGATGGGGAGTATCTGGATGGTTCAAAGACCTATAAGGTAACGCTTCCCGCGCCGGTCCCTGCCAAGAACTTTGCGTCATTCATGCTCTATAGTGGGCAGACTCGTTCGATCTTGGAAACAGACCAACAATCCGGAGGGATCGACTCCAACCGGCCCGGAATAAAGCCGAACGACGATGGTAGCTTCAGCATCTATTTTGGACCGGAAGCGCCGGAAGGTTGGGAAAACAACTGGGCGCAAACAGTTCCCGGTCGAAGCTTCAATGTTATGATGCGCCTTTACGGGCCGCTTGAACCATGGTTCGACAAAAGCTGGCGGCCCGGTGATTTGGAACTCGTGGAGTAGTCTTGGAAGTTTAGGCTAGACGAGCAAATGTCTTATGGCGAACATGGACGCTCCAAGAAATTGGGGCGTCTCCAAAACCGGCCGCTTTGGGCTCTAACCAGTCCTTCGCTGCACTCGCCTTGAACGTCCGCTCCACCCCCCAAGCCGCCAGCACCAGCGACCAGTCTTCAGCCCCCGGAATCGATCGTCAGCGGTCGTCTCAGCGCCAGTGGACGGTCCTCTAGCGGTCTCGTCAGCACCCGCTAACGACCTCTCTAGCAGCCAAAATGCCCCCGAAACCGCCCCAGTCGGTCAGGCCTCGCCAAAAAGGCGATAACAATCATCGGTTGGCAAGGATTCCTACCACCCCAGCCACCTTTATCCATTAAGTACATGTTTTTAATTTACTAAGTTACTTGTCGAGTTTTTCATTCCCACCAATATTCCCACCAGCGCCGTTGTTTCCGAGATTTGGCTTCTATCGATTGAACAATCGACTCTCGCCGATTCAAGATGGCCGTAGGGCGGGTCTAACAATAGGCCATGAAGGCACTAGACCGCGTAGATAGCCAAATTCTTACATGGTCGAAATTAGGAGTTTGTAAATCTGGATGTCCGCTATCCGCTCCTAAGCTGTCACCTGACCAAAAGACTCAGATGACTGCTTCGAGCCCAAAGCTGCCTATCAATAAACGCTTCTACGGATGTTTGCGCCTACTTGAACAGCATGAACCGACATTGAAATTTCTCTCACGGCCCCGCCTCGATCGCCTGGATCAGTGCCGACGTAAACTCCTCAGTCGTTGCGGTTCCGCCAAGGTCGTACGTTGGCTTGCGTTGAAGGGTTTGCGCTACCGCAGTTTCAATTGCCTCAGCCGCGCGTAGCTCATCGAGGTGACGTAGCAGCATGGTCAGCGACAATATCAATGACGTCGGATTAGCTATTCCCTTATCCGCGATGTCGGGTGCGGAGCCGTGCTGAGCCTGCGCTATGGCGAAGCGAGGGCCAAGGTTCAGAGATCCCGCGACGCCGAGGCCACCGGACAGCTCTGATGCAAGGTCTGAAAGGATATCGCCAAACATATTTGTTGTTACGATCACACCAAATGCCGCCGGATCGCGGACCAAATGCGCGGCCGCAGCGTCAACGAGCAACTCGTCATAGTCGATATTGGGATGCTCGGCAGCCACGGCGCGGCAGCATTCAAGAAACAGTCCGTCCGAGACACGCATCACATTTGCTTTGTGCACGGCTGTTACCCGGGAAAAGCCGTCCTGTTTGGCATGGCGAAATGCGGCTTCTGCAATGCGCATGGAAGCATGTCGGGTGATCTTTCGGAACGCGAGTGCGGTGTCGGGGTCAGGCATAAACTCTCCCGGTCCCTGATGCATGTTGCGGTCGGCGTAAAAGCCTTCGAGGTTTTCGCGCATGACGGTCAGGTGAAACGGTTTAGAGGCTGCCCTGGGAACGCCTTCCCATGTCCGTGCTGGGCGAACATTGGCGTAGAGTTCGAGATCCTTGCGCAAGGTGCCGGAGGGATTAAGACCTCCCTCTGCAGCCGGAGGATAAGCGTTGTGGGACACGGGGCCGAGGACTACGCCGTCAGCCTCCTTGGCAGCGGTGCGGACCGGTTCCGGGATTGTGCTTCCGGTCGCCTCAAGCGCAGCGAAACCGATGTCAGCCTCAGTCACAATTATCGGCCGGTTGCAGATGGGCGTCACGGCGGCAAGAACACGTTGCGTGGCCGACGATATTTCAGGGCCAATCCCATCCCCGGCGAGAAAAAGGAGTTGAAGCGGAGATACTGTGCTCGGTTCAGTCATGAGGATTGCTCCCACGGAGGTTGTTGGCTCTTCGTTAGGTTGGCTCAGTTGATGCGATCCAAGATGGCAATTGGTATCTCATTGAGCAAGGACCGGTTAGTCCGCAGAGCCGTCGTTCGGCCAATTTTGCTGAGCGTCTGCTTCGAGCCCAATCCGGAAGCACTTCGGTGCTGATGCTCGCAAATGCAGCAATCCGAGCGCCAAAATTGCTAGCCGCGTCGCAGAGAGAAAAGCGGCCGTTCGTTCACGGCGCAGCGAGATTTGCAGCATCTATTTCCGCTCTGCGGACGAAGCTGCCATTTGGAATATGCTTCGGAATGACTGCTGTCAGCCTAAAGCGACCATTCACAGCTACTTTACGCTATAGTTTGCCCAGTCATACGCTGCGATAG
>NZ_WQHP01000005.1:0-7500 GCF_013035315.1 Ruegeria arenilitoris
GGTACATAGTACCACTGACAATCGATGGAGGAGTTGTAACCGAATTCCTGTTTGTTCCGGTTGCAGGTTCTTGCGTTCATACTCCTTCGCCGTCACCCAACCAGATCATTCATGTTGATTACCCAAAGGGCGTCGAATTTAAATCGATATTCGATGCATTTTGGGTCGAAGGCGAACTGCTAGCTGAACCCAAGGTCAGCGATGTTGCCTTCTACGACGGCGCTGCAAACGTGGAATCTACTTACAAACCAAACGCGAGTCTTGTCGAAGTATTCACCTATTGATCCCGAGAGGTTCATTCTTCGAAAGCTTAGGGCGTTAGATCACTGGTTTGAGGTTGTGAAAGTGTTGACGACCCGCTGGTCTCGCTATGACGTTGTGGGTTTGCGAGTACCCTGAATGCAAACGGCTACATAATGATGTCTCCTGCTAAATGTTTAATTTGAAGAGTTTTTCGGCCTCATTGACGGAAGCATCGGCAAGTGAGGGAATCCGCCGCTTGCCTTAAGCGCGATGCCTAAAATCTACCAAAACAGATGATCTTCAGTACTTTGCAAAGTGACTTGCAGCCCTTCGTCAGATATCGTTTTTGGAACATCCCGCATCAAAACCACTGCGAATTATTGGAATAGCCAGATGGGTGTCGACAACACTTGGTTAAGGCATTTTGCCCAAATGCTCACGCAGCGCATGGAAGATGCAAATGAATTTGAGATAGTCTTAAAAAACTCAGGTTTGACGCGAGCCGACTTGAAAGAGGCCACCAGAGAAATTGACCCATTTAAGGAGGGTCAATTTATTCGTTTGGCTTGTGATCAGTTAAGAGACCGAGCCTTCGCTACAATAGCCGGTTTGGCATTCAAAACACCTCGCGACATAGTTTGGTATATTTCAAAGTATTCACAGACTCTCAGAGAAGCCATCGTAAATGCTTCACTTTACGGTGCATTGGTTGATGAAAGCATTGAATACAGTCTTGTTGAGTCAGGAAACCACGCTTCGTTGAGGATGCAAGTTGTTGATGGCGAGCTCAGCAGGTATCATCGACGCACCGAGTTTCTCTTGTTCTCGACAATTTCATTGATGCGCATTGTCACGAATACTCAACTTCACCCCTTGGAAGTTCGGTACAAGCACGCAGTTAAGTCTTCGGCATCCGCAATTAAAAGAGCGGCGGGCTGCACGATTTCCTTTGGTTCCGAAGAAAACGAGATCATTTTATCGCTTGCATCGCTTGATCTCCCAATACCAAGTTATGACCCCGCACTCAGAAACCATCTTACGGACTACGGAAATACTCTTTTGAGAATGCGCGTCGCGAGTTCACCAGGGATACGTAGTAAGGTGGAAGCCCAGATATTGAATAAGCTCCCAGGACGAATTTTAAACGCGCAGGAAGTGGCGTTAAACCTTGGGCTTAGCACGCGTTCTCTCTCGCGACGTCTCAGTGAGGAAGGCCTGAGTTTTCGTGGTATAGTCAAAAATATCAGGTGCGATCTTGCGAAGACGTATCTCAAGGACGGGTTCAGCATCGGAGAAGTTGCATTCTACCTGGATTTTGCCAACCAGCCCGCGTTTTCCACGGCATTCAAGCATTGGACGGGGCTAACGCCGCGTGAATTTCAAAGACAAAATTGAGCGGGCGCGATGTCCTGGCTTCGGCCTGGGCTGTTTTTACCAAACCTGAGATACGTCGCTGTTTGATCAGTGCATCATAGAGGAAATTTGGGTGACTACGCAGTTTGAAATCTGCGGCGCCCTCCACAAGACGAGGTCATTGAGCTCACCATTTTCGATAACCATTGCGACAGCGCTTTTTGGGATTTTGGTTTCAAGGATGATCGGAATTTTGGCTGTCGAACCACGACGTCTAGTTGCATAGTCCAACGCTGCATCAAGGTTTATCGTCCAAGACAGACCAACTTCTTTTCCTAGGCTTTGACCGCGAAAAACCGAGATTTCATTGGGAAGCCGTTGCCACTGTTCCGTCGGAATCCAACATGACTTTCGTTTTTCTGCGTCCATCGCGTGCACGAACATGGTGTGATCAATTTTTTCGAACCCACCCCATAAGCCACGCAATAAAGGCCAGAAATCTGCGCTGGAGATTTCATTTTCTAGTAACATTTCGACAACGGCATCTGCGCGTTGATCGGCTTCATAGTGTCTGTTCAAATGCATGTTGATTACTTCGACGGCACTGATTGCTTCGGTCTGCATGACTGACGCTCCAATTCTATCTCTGTAACTTACTAGGCACCTTGTTTGGCGCGTCATCCAATATTGGTTTGGAGTTTCCATTCACTCATTCGAATTTCAGCCTAAATTTTTCTTTCTTCGGCCAAATCGAAGTGAGATCGGGCCAATACCAGTCGCTTCATGATTTCGATGCAGAAGGACGCTTTTTTGGGATGGTGGCTTAACGCTCTATTGGGTTCAATTGACCTGACAAACATAGGTCGATAAGGCTGCGTCGCAGCTCCATCAACGGTACTCCCAATTTAACGCCGGTCTGCGATAGTACGATTTTCGTATTCTGACAGTCTTTTGCGTGACCGTTTTGGTCGCATGGCTGAAATCCAAGAGTTGGCACTCTGGTGTTCGCTTCACGCATAAAGCCAACAACTTAATCGTGTTCGGCAACGCCGGTTTTGCCCTCCCGCAAACAGCGTCGGAAAAAATCAATCCATATAGAACCGATCAATCAATCAACGCAAAACATACATATATCAAGACTAGAAAAACCAACCAGCCGGGCAAAGAATTTCCAATGCCCCGCACTGTCAGATTAGCTTAGCCCAATAAAGCGGATGCCGTTCAGCTGTACAGCGGCTTTTTTGTTCGCTTGATGCCGGTCCACCAGCTTAAGCATCTGTTTTCCTCTCTTCGGGGCATAGCGCACCGACAAGGCTTCAAACAAAGGATCACAGCTCTCCGGAAACAATGCCAATATCTCTTGATAAGCCTCAGCAGAAACTGATTTGAGAGCTTCCGGTCCAGTAAGCAGGCTTTCTGTCAGCGCACCGTTTGACCAAACAAGTTCATGAGTATCGAACAGCAGGTGAAAAAACTCCACACCGTTCGAGGTGTCGAACACTATGTCTATTGCGTCCAGAGAGAGCAATTTCTTTGCCGGGATCAATACATCCTTCCGATCGAACATCCGCTGGGCAACTGCGGACGAAACAAGAATGCGATGCTGCTGCGAGACGATCAAATCTTGTTTGGGATGTCCGATGACCTTTGGAACGCGGTGAAGGCACGGCAGGAAAAGACGCGCAACGCCGCGATCAGCGATAGCATCAGGAGGCTGGGCCGCACCAAGCGGGCACGGCATCTGTTTTCTGGGATGCTGACCTGTGGGTGTTGTGGCGGCGGCGTCATCCAAGTCGGAAAGCAGTATTACGGGTGTTCCACCCAACGGAACAAAGGCACCTGCGACAACCGCCTCACGATCAAACGCGCGGACCTCGAAGATCGAGTTCTCTCTGGACTCAAAGAGCAGTTGCTGCACCCCAATCTGATTGCGGAATTCGCCAAAGCCTATCAGGAGGAATACAACCGTCTTGCCGGGTCCATTCAGCAGGAGCGGAGTAACGCGACACGTGGTCTGGCACAGGTCGAGCATAAGATCTCACATCTCATAGACGCCATCAGCGACGGCATGTTCCACGCCAGCATGAAGGATAAGCTGACAGCGTTGGAGGTTCGCAAATCCGAACTCCAAGACACCATCAATTCGGCGTCAGATGAACCGCCAGTTTTGCTGCATCCCGGATTGTCCGATGTGTATCGGAAACAAGTCGCCAATTTAACCACGGCATTGCGCGATCCCTCTTCGCAGGCTGAAGCGACATGCATCATTCGCGGGCTGCTGTCTGAGATAAGGCTAATCCCGGATGATGGGACGTATACGATTGAACTTGTTGGTGAGTTGGCGGGATTGCTCGCGTTGGGTGCGCCCCAGAATGAACAAAGCCGCCCTGAGGCGGCTTGTTCGGGTCTCTGTTCGCCAACACTGGTTGCGGGAGCAGGATTTGAACCTGCGACCTTCAGGTTATGAGCCTGACGAGCTACCGGGCTGCTCCATCCCGCGACACTTAGCGTTGGTCTACCGCCTATTCGGCGAGTTGAGACCATTTTTGGCCTATCGCTTACGCTACTTGAGGCCGGGTAGTGTTTTTTTTCATCGTGTTAGAGAGGGGGGATTTTTCTAGGTTTGGCGGTGACCTACTCTCCCAGGGCTTAAGCCCAAGTACCATTGGCGCGGCAGTGCTTAACTTCCGGGTTCGGGATGGGACCGGGTGTTTCACTTGCGCTATGACCACCAAACCGAGGAAAATCCCCACATCGACTTTGTGTTGCAAAGTGCGGTGTGTGTTTCAATCAGTGTTGTCCAACTCAAGGTCGGTGTATGCTTTGGTCTTGTCTTTCCATTACTGGATCAAATCAAGCCTATCGGGCGATTAGTACCGGTCAACTGAACGCATTACTGCGCTTACATCTCCGGCCTATTGACGTGGTGGTCTTCCACGGCCCTCAGGGAGACCTTGTTTTGAGGGGGGCTTCCCGCTTAGATGCCTTCAGCGGTTATCCTGTCCGATCATAGCTACCCAGCACTGCCGTTGGCACGACAACTGGTCCACCAGTGGATCGTTCACCCCGGTCCTCTCGTACTAGGGGCAACTCCTCTCAAGTCTCCTACACCCACGGCAGATAGGGACCGAACTGTCTCACGACGTTCTAAACCCAGCTCACGTACCTCTTTAAACGGCGAACAGCCGTACCCTTGGGACCTGCTCCAGCCCCAGGATGAGATGAGCCGACATCGAGGTGCCAAACACTGCCGTCGATATGGACTCTTGGGCAGTATCAGCCTGTTATCCCCGGCGTACCTTTTATCCGTTGAGCGATGGCCCTTCCACTCGGGACCACCGGATCACTATGGCCGTCTTTCGACTCTGCTCGACTTGTCAGTCTCGCAGTCAGGCTGGCTTCTGCCATTGCACTCAACGAGCGATTTCCGACCGCTCTGAGCCAACCTTCGCGCGCCTCCGTTACGCTTTAGGAGGCGACCGCCCCAGTCAAACTACCCGCCACGCAGGGTCCCGGATCCGGATAACGGACCGCGGTTAGACATCAAGAGTGCGAAGGGTGGTATCTCAAGGGAGGCTCCACCGCGACTGGCGTCACGGTTTCAAAGCCTACCACCTATCCTGCACATCACAATCCTGATGCCAGTGCGAAGCTGTAGTAAAGGTGCACGGGGTCTTTCCGTCTAACCGCGGGAAGCCTGCATCTTGACAGGCAATTCAATTTCGCTGAGTCGATGTTGGAGACAGCGGGGAAGTCGTTACGCCATTCGTGCAGGTCGGAACTTACCCGACAAGGAATTTCGCTACCTTAGGACCGTTATAGTTACGGCCGCCGTTTACCTGGGCTTCAATTCAAGGCTCTCACCTCTCCTTTTAACCTTCAGGCACCGGGCAGGCGTCAGACCCTATACGTCGTCTTGCGACTTCGCAGAGCCCTGTGTTTTTAATAAACAGTCGCCACCCCCTGGTTTGTGCCCCCAGCCCCTAGTTGCCTAGGAACCGGGCCTCCTTCTCGCGAACTTACGGAGGTATTTTGCCGAGTTCCTTCAACATCGTTCTCTCAAGCGCCTTGGTATGCTCTACCAGTCCACCTGTGTCGGTTTAGGGTACGGTCTGATGGAGGGCTATTTCCAGGAACCACTCAGCAGCCCAATCAATCCGATAAGATTGAACTACACCTGTGATCCGTCACATCCTCCTGGCCTAGGAATATTAACCTAGTTCCCATCGCCTACGCCTTTCGGCCTCGGCTTAGGGGCCGGCTTACCCTGCTCAGATTAGCTTTAAGCAGGAACCCTTGGACTTTCGGCGAGAGTGTCTCTCACACTCTTTGTCGCTACTCATGTCATCATTCTCACTAGTGATCTCTCCACCGGATCCCTCACAGGCCGGCTTCATCGAAAGATCCTCGCCTCCAATATCCCCGAAGGGATCAAGGAGGCATGGATCTATGTCACACTACGCTCTGCTACCATGCCTTACGGCATCCTAAGCTTCGGCTCATGGCTTGAGCCCCGTTACATCTTCGCCGCAGGACAACTTATTTAGACCAGTGAGCTGTTACGCTATCTTTAAAGGATGGCTGCTTCTAAGCCAACCTCCTGGTTGTTTTGGTCGTCCCACCTGCTTTCCCACTTAGCCATGAATTGGGGGCCTTAGCTGTAGGTCAGGGTTGTTTCCCTCTCCACTACGGACGTTAGCATCCGCAGTGTGTCTGCCATCTAGTACTCCCGGGTATTCGGAGTTTGGTTAGGATCAGTAAGCCTGTGGGGCCCCATTACCCATCCAGTGCTCTACCCCCCGGGGTATTCGGATGACGCTCTACCTAAATAGATTTCGCAGAGAACCAGCTATCTCCGAGTTTGATTGGCCTTTCACCCCTAGGCACAGCTCATCCCGATCCTTTTCAACGGATGTGGGTTCGGTCCTCCAGTAAGTGTTACCTTACCTTCAACCTGGCCATGCCTAGATCACTCGGTTTCGGGTCTGATCCCACGAACTCATGCGCCCTATTAAGACTCGCTTTCGCTACGCCTACACCTAACGGCTTAAGCTTGCTCGTGAGACCAAGTCGATGACCCATTATACAAAAGGTACGCCGTCAGCTCGCAAGGAGCCTCCGACTGATTGTAGGCGTTCGGTTTCAGGTACTGTTTCACTCCCCTCGTCGGGGTGCTTTTCACCTTTCCCTCACGGTACTGGTTCGCTATCGGTCAGCAAGGAGTACTTAGCCTTCGAAGGTGGTCCTCCGATCTTCAGACAGAATTTCACGTGTTCCGCCCTACTTAATACGTCCATCAAAGCTTCCTATACGGGGCTGTCACCCGCTATGGCCACGCTTCCCAACGTGTTCTAGTCACTTATCTGGCTCGGCTGGTCCCCGTTCGCTCGCCGCTACTAGGGGAGTATCAATTGATTTCCTTTCCTCCGGGTACTTAGATGTTTCAGTTCCCCGGGTTTGCTCTTAAAACCCTATGTATTCAGGTCTTAAGTACCTGTTTAAATCCGTTGTAATATTGCAGAGCAATTTACAACGAACTTTCAGGTGGGTTGCCCCATTCAGAAATCCATGGATCAAAGCTTATTCTCAGCTCCCCATGGCTTATCGCAGAGTATCACGTCTTTCATCGCCTCTTGCTGCCAAGGCATTCACCAAACGCCCTTCTCGCGCTTGATTTGATCCAGAAAGAGAAAGACATAACTTAGTGCGCTACCGCCTATTCGGCTACTTGAGCGCAGTCAGGTCAATCGCGATCGCCCAGCTGGTAACTAAAGGCGATCTTTCTTCTGAACCAAAAGCATACTTTCCCGCCTTCCATCCTGGAACCCGCGCTGCCGATGTCGGTCGGCCCCACGCAGAGGATAGAAGACATGCATGATCGTCAGATCATGCGGGTTAGTGTAC
>NZ_WQHP01000005.1:10000-402355 GCF_013035315.1 Ruegeria arenilitoris
TCAGCAGCGCCGGTGAAGGGGGTTCTAAGTATTACAACAAACCTCCGCAACCGAAAAATGCAGCTTTTGGCAATTTTTTTCCAATATGGATGAAAGACAAACAAAAACAGATACTTAAAAGACACCCTCGACCATCATTTACACCAACTAATCCACCTTATCGACAAAACCCCAAAAGACCGGGAGCCTTTCCGCGCACCACCACCCCTACATATAGTCCAACGGCTGACGCCGAGCACAAGACTCAAGCGACTCGGCAGCGAGTCACCGAGTCGAAATTGGACAAGTGAAGTGACTCGGATGCCCGAAAATGAGCCCTCATAACGACGGGCTTGCGTATTTGAACCGGATGCTGTGTGGTCGCCTGTAGAATACGCTCGGGTTTGCTGTGAAATGACGACCACTGAAGACAAGGCCTTTCCCCGCATCCGCACGGTTGGTTTCGACGGCCTTCTGGTTTCCTTCTCCGATGTAATGGCCGAACCATCGAACCGCGCGGCGCTGGCGTTTCGCAGCGAGGTCATGCGCCAGGTCTGGGATGGCATCATTGAAACATCGGCCTCCCTCGCTTCGGCCTATATAAGGTTCGACCCGGAAAGACTGCCCCATGCAGATATTCAGGAAAGGGTTCGGCGACTTCTGGCGCTCCGAAACTGGTATGAGGCCCCTTTGCCAGCCGGCCGTTGCCTTTGGCGTGTTCCCACTGTCTATGGAGGCGAGCTGGCCCCACAACTGGATGAGGCTGCCGCAGCAGCCGGGCTGGATCCGGCTGAGGCGATCCGGCGGCTTAGCAACAGCCGGGTGCGTGTTCTGACCATCGGCTTTGCGCCAGGTCAGCCCTATCTGGGTCCGCTTGGGCCGGAATTCGACATTCCGCGCCTCAAAGAACTGACACCCATGGTCCCTGAAGGCGCGTTGGTTCTGGCGATCTCGCAATTCGTTTTGTTTTCGGGGCCGACGCCCACCGGGTGGCGGCACGTGGGTCAGACAGCATTCCGCTGCTTTCGGCCAGAAGCGCCTCAGAGCTTTGCGTTGAAGCCCGGGGACGAAATGCAGTTTGTTTCTGTCACCCGTGAGGAGCTTGAAGCCGCCCGCGCCGACAACGCGAGCGGCACCGGCGGCGCAACATGCCAGGAGATCGCGGGATGAGCTTGATTGTCCATCGCATCGGTCCCGCGTGCAACGTTCAGGATCAGGGCCGCGTCGGATATCTGGATCAGGGCTTATCCCGATCTGGCGCCGCAGATCTGACGGCATTACATGAGGGGGCGGCCTTGTTGGGCCAAAACCCAGGCCTTGCTGCGTTGGAAATGGCGGGGACTGGGGGCGAGTTTGAGGCAACGAAACCTCTGGGCATCGGGTTGACCGGCGCCCCGATGCAGGCCAGCATTGATGGTGCCCCGGTCGTTTGGAATGCGTCTCATCATATGGAAGCGGGACAAAGACTAGTAATCGGCGCAGCGACGCGCGGCACATTTGGTTACCTGCACGTCAGCGGTGGTATTGCGTCCCAAGCCTTTCTTGGGTCACGCGCGGCGCATCTGACGGCCAAGGTCGGGCAAACGCTCCGGGTCGGGGATAAGTTGCCCGTCGGCAGTGGACCAGGGGTGACAGGCATGAAGCTGGGGCACGATGATCGCTTTTCGGGTGGCGTGCTGCGCGTGGTCGCCAGCTTTCAAACCCCGCTGTTCGATCAGCCCACGTTGGATCGCTTTGCCCAGACCGAGTTTCGCCGGGGAAGTCGGGCCAACCGGATGGGAATGCAACTCGACAGTGCGGGGGAAGGGTTCGCCGCCAAGGGTCAGCTGAATATCCTATCCGAAGTCATCACGCCGGGCGACATACAGATGACGGGCACTGGAAACCCGTTCATCCTGCTGCCCGAATGCCAAACGACCGGAGGGTATCCCCGCATCGCAACAGTTCTGCCGTGCGACCTGCCGCGCGCCGCACAAACCCCGGCGGGTGGGTCGATCAGGTTCCAGTTTGTGTCACTGGAGGAGGCAACTATCCTGCAAGCCGCCTATCACGCCGGGCTGGCCAAACTGCCTGCTCAAATCGAGCCACTGGTTCGCGATCCGCATGACATACCGGACCTGTTGTCCTACCAATTGATCAGCGGGATGATCTCGGCCACCGACTAGAGAGGATTTTGGATGCCAAGCGTCGATCTAAATGCCGACATGGGCGAGAGCTTTGGCCCATGGAAGATGGGCGATGACGAAAACCTGTTGAAGATCATTACGTCGGCCAATATCGCCTGCGGCTTTCATGCCGGTGACCCCGATGTGATGGGTAAGACGATGAAACTGGCCGCCGAGAATGGTGTCGGCATCGGTGCCCATCCCGGCTTTCCTGACCTGCAAGGCTTTGGCCGCCGCAACATGAAAGTGCCTCATGACAGCCTGCGCAATATAGTGCGGTATCAACTGGGCGCAGCAATAGGTATGGCCAAGGCCGTTGGTACCGAAGTCCGGCATCTGAAACTGCATGGCGCGCTGGCCAATATGTGTTCGGTCGACCTGGACATGGCGCGGGCCTGCTATCAGGGCGCGCTGGATGTGGACCCGGATATCATCATCATGGTGCTGGCCGTTACCAAACAGGAAGAGGCGGCGCGCGAACTGGGTTGCAAATGGGTTGGCGAGATTTTTGCGGACCGCGCCTACAACGACGATGGCACTCTTGTAGACCGCAGCCTGCCGGGCGCTGTTATCCACGACCCGGACGTTGCTGGCCCCCGCATTCTCAACATGGTCCGCGAGGGCGCCATCATCACCGAAAGCGGGCAGCGGCTTGAGACCTCAATCGATACGATCTGCCTGCATGGCGATGGTCCGACGGCCGTACAGATTGCCCGCTCTGTCCGCAAAACCCTGATCGACGGCGGTGTCGAGGTGACAAAATTCATGCGATAGAAATCTGGTTGTTAGACTGACGATCTATTCTCGGACTGTTGCTCGTAGGGGATTCAGCCCCTAGCATGTCTGCAAGTGCATGTTCTGAATACCACAATTCCAAGCAACGCTATGCCGGACTGGTATGGGCAAGGAGATTGGCCAATGTCTTTTGATCTGATGACTTACGAACCGCGCGGCGACAAAAAGAACTCAGAGTTCTTTCACCAGTATCTGCCGATGATTTACGAACGCCGCCAAAGCTCGGGCGTGGCGGATCAGGTCGGGGCGATGCGGGCGATCGTAATTCAGGTTGAACCGGACGCGTTGTTCGACACGCTGCTGGAGCTCTACGTCATGACCCCGTACCGGCACACGGCCAGATATCTGGGACAGACGCACAAGTTCGCAGTGCTTCATTCGCATGCCGACTATCCCGTGATGATCGTGATGGCCCCTCTCAGCCCATCGTTCGAAGACTTCATCCCCCGCATCAACCGCATGTACCCGCTGGCCCGCAATACGCCTCAGACCCGCTATGTCGGAGAGGTGTTTGGCGCATCGGACCTGAAGACTCTGACCAAAACACTTGAGGATCAGAACATTCGGTTCGAGTACAAGGGTGACACCGAAAACCCGTTTTACACCCTAGACGGCTTTCGCTTTACGACTCCTTCGGATTTCACCTGCAACAGGGTCGGCTACTCATCGTTGGACTTCAGTGACACCGACAGTCTGGGCCTAGGCGACCGCATCTTGCTGAGCGATGACGAACAGGCCCGGCTGGATCAGGCGGCGGCGTTTGGGGCAGACAGCAAAATTGCGCCCCTGATGCTGGGGATCGACCATCTGGCCACGCGTATTCTGGCGGGCGAGCGTGAGGACGCAATCCTCGAGTTCCTGACCATGGTCCCCTATTACTTTTGGGGTGCGTATAATATCTTTGACATGAATTCGTCGACCAATGTGAACCGGAACGCAAATGTGGATGACGACAAGAAATCCCCCGCCAAGGTCTTTACCGCCAACAACACCCCGTCCTTTGTGAATTCGTTCGAACAGCTGCCGATGCCGACCGAGGACTTCGTGCGGAACTTTGGCCGCCGGCTACATCACATGGCCGTTGAGATTCAGGACGGTGATCATGGAGCCGGTGAAAAAAACGTCGACTTCGTGGTCAACACGCTAAAGGACAAGGGCGTGCCGTTCCTGGCCCATGTGGTCGGTGAATGTAAGGACGATCCGAACCTTAAACAGATCTTCTCAAAACACTCAAAATATACGCTGCTGATCACCGAGTATATCGAGCGCTGCCATCACTATGACGGGTTCTTTACCAAGGACAATGTGGCAGCTCTGACCGCAGCCGCTGGTCAGGACGAACAATACCAGCACGGTCACGTCTTCGACTGACAAAAAAAGGCTGCGAGTTTCCTCGCAGCCAATACCCATTCAGGAGAGAATATGTCGGGTCTTATGACGGCCCGATCATGAAACAGGTGACATTGCGGGCCTGCAGCCTGCGGCAGGCCAGATCAGCCTGTTCGCGGGTCATGCCCTGGAATGTCGCGTCAAAGCCGCGCGAGCTTTGGTTTACCTTGCGCAGCGTGCCTTCCAGAGTGGTCATTTCCGATAGCGCGGTTTTCAGAAGAATCTTCTCCGCCTCATATCGGGTGGTATAGCGGCCAACATTCACGCCCCACAAACGTCCGCCCGATGTGGACAGGCGCGTGACAATCTCTTGCTCAGGCTCTGGTTGGGCCGCCGGATCGGTTGAGGCCAGAACCAGATCTTCGGGTCGTGCCGAGGGCCGCGGTGTATCGGTACCGGCCGAAGGCTCGATGTCTGCCGCAGCAATCGCCGCAGCAATGCCGTCCTGGATCCGTGTGCGGTTCTTCGCAGCCGTTTCAACCACGGTGCCTGCAACCTGTACGGCTGCACCCGGTCCGGGACGCAGAACAGGACGCAGGCTGGATTTCGGCGCACCAGTCAGAGCTGCAACGGTTGCTCCCAAACCGGCATTTCCAGCATAGGCAGGGCGGGCCGGTTTCCGGATCGGCGCGCGCGAAGGGGCACGACGGAAACCCATGTCCAGCAACTCGGCTACTTTGGCATTCCGCGACGCACCAGATTTACCGCCAAAAACGGTCGCGATGATGCGTTCATCCTTGCGCTTGGCCGATGCCACCAGATTGAAACCTGCAGCTCGCGTGTATCCGGTTTTGATTCCGTCGGCACCCTTGTAGGCGGCCAACAAGCGACGGTTTGTATTGGGAACCGTCTTGATCCCGGCATGCGTGGATTGGCGCGAGAACAAGTTGTAGTACTGCGGATAATCATAAAGCAGGTGACGGCCCAGCGTGGTCATGTCACGTGCCGTGGACAAATGACCCGATTCCGTCAGGCCGTGTGCGTTCTTGAATGTCGTCCGGCTCATCCCCATGGCTTTAGCAGTGCGCGTCATACGACGCGCAAACGCGGCCTCGGACCCGCTGATCGCGATACCGATCGCAGTGGCCGCATCGTTGGCGGATTTCACCGCAGCCGCCCGGATCAGATACCGGAACGCGATCGTCTGCCCGCTCCGTAGGCCCAGCTTCGAGGGGGGTTCAGCCGCTGCCTTTTTGGTGATCCGAACTGGTGTATCCAGCGTGATCTCGCCGTTCCGCACCGCCTCGAATGCGATGTAGAGCGTCATCATTTTGGTCAATGAAGCCGGATGGAGCCGCGTATCAGCGTTGCGCGAATGCAGGACCTCTCCGGTTCGCGCGTCGATGACCATCGCCGCATAAGGTGCTGCCCAACCTTGCAACGGCGCGAAAGAGAGCAGCCACAAGAATGCTATAAGAAATAAGCCCATTCGGGCCGGAACTGTCCGCCGAACCTGCACGATCTTTGCCTCTGTCTACCTCTGGCCGCCGGATTTTCCCGGTCGGCGCGAATTTTATTTTATTGTTACCAAGGCTAACACAGAGACCCCGTGAAATAAACCGAAAGCGTGCAAATTCGCCGTTTCGTTATCGCTGCGACGAGGCACTATATATGGCGCTGGATGCAACCGAACGCACTACATCGGCACCGGCGACGTTTTCAGAACACGCACAGAGCACCGTTTTTCGGAAACTGCGGCGAATTGGCAACATCAACTTAATTGCCGAACAAGATCGGCCAATCCGCCCAAATTCTGTAATTCTTTGTACCGCGGGTTATCTGTTGGAGTTTCCGCCTTCTCAATCTCCCACACCAGCCCATGCGGCACATACACGCCCCAACATCCGGCCTCAATCGGGGCCACCACGTCAGAGCGCATCGAATTGCCCACCATCATCGCGGTATCCGTCCCTTCGCCGTGACGGGCAAAGATCTCGCGATAGGTCTGGGGTGCCTTTTCGGACACGATTTCGACCTCGTCGAACAGCTCTCCCAACCCGGATTGTGCAAGCTTACGTTCCTGATCGATCAGATCGCCCTTGGTGATCAGAATCACCCGATGTGTGTCTGCCACCGCTTCGATGGCTTCGCGTGCGTGGGGCAACAACTCGATCGGGTGCGCCAGCATCTCTTGTCCCGCCTCGACCAGTTGCCGGATGACCGAGGCTGGCACACGGTCTTCGGTCACCTCGATTGCGGTTTCGATCATCGACAGGATGAACCCTTTGATTCCGTATCCATAGTGGCGGATGTTGCGTTTTTCAGCTGCAAGCAAGCGGTCCAGCAGGTGATCGCGATCCGCATGATCTGCCAGCAATTCTGCGAAATGGGCTTGGGTCAGTTGGAAAAAACGTTCGTTGTGCCAAAGGGTGTCGTCGGCGTCGAACCCGATAGTGGTCAGCGCTTTTTCCATTTCGATTACGTCCTGCTGGCTCTTTTCTCTGACCCCTTGAACGTTATATAACGCTGCAGACAAACCGAAGCCTGAATCGGACAAAAGGCGCGCGATGACTAAACACATATGGATGATGTCTGACAGACCGGACGACGACGGTGATCCGTCGCTGTTGGTACAGACGCGCCCCAAGACCAAGCGCCCGCCCCTGTATAAAGTGCTGTTGCTGAACGACGACTACACCCCGATGGAATTCGTGGTCCACGTGCTGGAAAGGTTCTTTGGCATGACCCACGCCGAGGCGTTCGAGATCATGCTGACGGTCCACAAAAAGGGCGTCGCGGTTGTTGGTGTGTTCAGCCATGAAATCGCCGAGACCAAAGTGGGCCAGGTCATGGATTTCGCCCGCAGGCACCAACACCCCCTGCAATGCACAATGGAACGCGAAGAGTAAGCCTGTCCCGGCCCCTCTTCCAAAATTGCCGATGTCCCCTCGCCTAGACCTCGCCCTGCAAAGCGGCCTCGACCTGTCGCAACCACTCAGCGTGCTGGGCCCGACAATGGACAACGATCTGTCGAATTTGCTGCGCGAAACACAAGTGGTGCAGCCGTTCAAACCGTTTCACGACCATTTTGCAGCGCAAGGCTTCAACACAACGCCCGAGACCAGCGAGCCATGTCAGGATGCCATCGTCATTCTGCCTCGCGCCAAGGCACTGGCGCGCAGCATGGTGCATCAGGCCTGTCAGCGTGCCAGCGGGCTGATCGTGATTGACGGTGCCAAGACCAATGGTGTGGACAGTTTGCTGAAAGACATCCGCAAGCGCGTTGATGTCGAAGGCCCGATTGCCAAGGCGCATGGAAAGATCTTCTGGTTCCAATCCAGACTCGAAGCGTTTGCCGACTGGGCCGCACCGCAAGCGCAAATGGTCGACGGATTTCGCACCGCACCCGGCGTGTTTTCCGCTGATGGGATCGACCCGGCTTCGGCGTTGTTGCTGAAGTCTTTGCCTCAAAAGCTGGGTGCGCGAATCGCGGATCTGGGCGCGGGCTGGGGCTATCTGTCTGCTGAAGTGCTCAAGCTGACCAATCCCCGCGCGCTTCACCTGGTTGAGGCTGATCACATCGCCCTGACATGCGCGCGCACCAATCTGGCAGACAGCAATGCGCAGTTCCATTGGGCCGATGCCGTTACTTGGAAAGCGCCAGAGCCTTTGGACACGGTGGTCATGAACCCTCCATTCCATACGTCCCGCGCGGCCGATCCCGAACTCGGGCAAGGCTTTATCAAATCCGCAGCGCGCAACCTGACCCGCAACGGCAGCCTTTGGATGGTTGCCAACCGCCACTTACCTTACGAGGTCACGCTGGCTGACAGTTTTGCTCAGGCTCAGGAAGTGGCCGGTGACAATCGGTTCAAGGTGTTTCACGCCTCTCGCCCCAGGGTCTAATCCCGGTTAACCTGCGCCGCAACTCAGGAGACAACGCATGTCCTTTTCCATAGCCGGCAAGACAGCCATCGTCACAGGCAGCGCCAACGGCGTCGGGCTGGCCATCGGGCGCCACTTTGCGGATGCAGGTGCCAATGTCATGTTCGCGGACATGGACGAAAAGCGGTTGTCTGAAGAGTTGGGTGAACAGGCAGACGACAGCAACATCCGGTTCTTTGCCGGAGACCTTCGGGAAAAACTGACCATCGCAAACCTGCTGTCCGCAACGCTGGATGCCTTTGACCAGGTGGACATCCTGATCAACGGCTCGCGACAAGTGATCACGTCAGACCCGCTGGACACGGACGATGATTCTGTACGGACCCTTCTCAATCAGAACCTGATGCCTGCGCTGCGCCTCAGCCAAGCGGTGGCCAAACGCATGATCAAACAAGCAGGTGACGAGGACGAAGGTCCCGCGGGATCGATCATCAACCTGTCCTCGATCGCGGCGCGGCGCACGCACCCGGACCTGATGGCCTATTCCGTTTCCACGGCTGCGCTGGATCAGATGACCCGCTCGCTGGCGGTCGCTTTGGCACCCAACCGGATACGCGTTAACTCGATTGCTCTTGGATCGGTGATGAGTGCATCGCTGCAGTCTACACTGAAAGAGAACCGGGATTTCCGGTACGACATCGAAAAACACACGCCTCTGGCCCGAATTGCGGCCCCGAACGAGTTGACCGAGACTGCGCAGTTTCTGGCCTCGGACGCTGCCGGGTTCATCACCGGACAAATCCTGACAATTGACGGCGGCCGCACGTTGCTGGACCCCGTCGCAGCCCCAGCCCATTAAGCCCTATGTTCGACACAGAAAAAGCAACCGCCGCCGCCTGGTTCCGCGAACTGCGCGATGAGATTGTCACCGCGTTCGAGGCATTGGAAGACAGCCACGACACCGGCCCCCTGTCCGACGCCCAAGCCGGGCGGTTCGAGGTCAAGGAAACCAAACGCCAATCTGCGGACGGATCGGACGCAGGCGGTGGATTGATGTCGGTGATGCGCGGCGGGCGGGTCTTTGAAAAGGTCGGCGTCAATGTCTCGACCGTCTACGGAACACTGGGCGAGCGTGCGCAGCAGGCAATGGCCGCCCGCAAGGGCATTCCCGGAATGGCCGACGATCCACGGTTCTGGGCCTCAGGCATCTCATTGGTGGCCCATATGCAGAACCCTCATGCGCCTGCTGTTCACATGAACACCCGCATGTTCTGGACGCCCCACGCTTGGTGGTTCGGCGGTGGATCGGATCTGAACCCCTGCATCGAGTATGATGACGATACCGCGCATTTCCACGCCACTCAGAAACAGTATCTGGACCCGCATGGTCCCGGCCATTACCCCCGCCTCAAAGAGTGGGCGGATGAGTATTTCTATATCCCCCACCGCAAACGCGCCCGCGGCGTGGGCGGGATTTTCATGGATGATTACTGTACTGGCGATTGGACCGCAGACTTCGCGCTGACGCAGGACATTGGTCGCGCCTTCCTGCCCGCATTCCTGCCCTTGGTCGAAAAGCGCCGAGTGCAGGGTTTTGACGATGCCGACAAGAACACACAACTGGTGCACCGTGGCCTCTATGCCGAATACAACCTGGTTTATGACCGGGGCACGAAATTCGGCCTGGAAACCGGTCACGACCCGGATGCAGTGCTGATGAGCCTGCCGCCGCTGGCGAAATGGGTCTGAGGCCTTACCTAAACCCAAGGTCCAGTACGTTGTCCCAGCAGTAACCCTGCGCGGATCCAGCCGACATGTTTTCGCCCACTCGTTTCACCGTGATCGAATAGCCCGGAGTCGTATCCACCCCGTCAGGTGGGGTCAGCGAAAACTCGACCGTGCGGGTTCCCTTTTCGTATGCGCGTGAGATGTAAATCCTTTGCGTCGCCTTGGTTCTGAGCTTGGTGATTGCGTAATCACCGATCCCGCACCAATACGTCACCGGAGCGGACGACCCGCTGACCGCAACACGGTAGGTGCCGTTTTCCAAAGGTGTCACATCGGTCTGAAACCCTCGGTACACTCCAAACCGAAATCCCACAGCCTCGGCCAATGCTGGTAACAGCATAATCGCGGTCACCGCCGTTATTTTTAATACGCGCATAACTGCAATTCCCATTTTGAAACAGAACCTGCCCCAAATCATAGTGAACCCGGGAACCGAGTAAAGCTGCGGCACGAGTCCTCCCGACCGGACGCCCGGGGTAAAACTGTATCAATTCACGCCGTAACCAATTAGTATCAAGTCAGTTTTGGACCGAGGTTTGTTTTGAGCAAAGCGTTTCCAGAAGGTTGGTTTGACATTCCGCCCGAGAAATACGCGGATTTTGGCGCCATGTTCTATCTTGCGTCGCTGACCAAAACTCATCGGCCTCGCAATCTGGGGCAGGTTCTTTATGCCTTTGAAACACCCTTCCGGCTGAATCAATATCACATCTTTCGCCAGAACGGTTTTCCAAGGGGCTTTGTGACCTTTGCAGGCCTCAGCCCCGATGCCGAGCGTCGCTATGCCATTCAGGAAAAGCCACTGAAGGACACCGATTTTGCCAGCGGGACCTCTTTTTGGATCATCGATCTTGTGGCCCCGTTCGGACAAACAAATCAGATCGTGGATATTCTGAAAAAGGAAATCCCGCACCCGCGGGTTCGCACCAATCGAATGGACAGCGACCTGACCCGCAACCGGATCGTAGAATGGACCCGTGACGACGCCGGTGAGGTTCATATGAAGCTCTACCGAAAAAAGGAGTTTCGTGAGATCCTTGAGAAAGGAGGGGCATGAGATGGTATCCATCGTAGGCACGACAACCGGGACCGTGACCGGTGACCCTCCGAATGAGGCCACCGGGGATCTTGGGCTGAGCGGCTTCCCCTTGTCGCAGAACTGGTCGATCTCTGAACAACCGTCCCTAGGCGTGGCATCAATCGATCCGAATACCGGGGAATGGACCTATACGGTCAATCCAAGCGACTACGATGACATCCCATTCGGGACGACCGTCACGGACACATTCACCGTTCGGGTCACCGGGTTCGAAATCAACGATGAACTCGAAATAGCCCCTTACGATCTGACTCAAGAGATCACGATCTCCATAGAAGGTGTTTGTTTTACATCCGGCACTCTGATTTTGGCCGAAGGGGGCCATCGGCACATCGAAACGCTGGACGTTGGCGACAGGATCATGACCGCTGATCATGGTTTGCAACCGATCCGATGGATCGAAAGCAGCGCGCTGCCACCTGAAAGACTGCATGAAAACCCTGCCATGCGTCCGGTTCGGATTAGGGCGGGCAGTTTGGGTCAGGGGCAACCCAAGCGCGATCTGCTGGTCTCGCAGCAACACCGCATTCTGGTCAGCGGGCCAAAGGTCGAACTGCTGTTTGGTGCGCCTGAAGTTCTGATTGCGGCCAAGCATCTATGTTCTTGGCCGGGGATCGAAATTGAGGCCTCAGATGACCCGGTCGAGTACTATCATATCCTGCTGGACAATCACGAAATCCTGACGGCCGAGGGCGCATTGGCTGAAAGCCTGTTTTTGGGTGAGGAGTCCCTCTACACCTTGTCTTCCGACGCCCTTCAGGAACTGGCTGCGATCTTCCCGGACGCTCCTACCCCGAACGGAATGGGCTTTGGTAGGGCCGCTCGCCGTATCCTGCGCGAGTTTGAGGCGCGTGCTTTGGCCTAGTGCCCGCCCAGATGTCCACCGACATCCTGCGGCGCAAGGGCAACCGTTTTGATCACCGCGTAACAAGGCTTGCCCGGTTGCAACCCAAGCGCCTCGACCGAACGGCGCGTGACACGGGCCAGAACTGTGCCCGCGGGTGTCTTTACGGACACGATGGCCCCCGGCCCCTCGCCCGCACGGATCGTATCAACCGCGCCTTGCAGCACGTTCAAAGCTGACAAGCCTTCGGGCGGTTTGCTGGACAGGATGACTTCTTGCGCAGGGATGCGTATACGCAGTTCTTCCGCAACCTGATGCGGTATACGGGGCAGGTACAGGGGCGTACCGCCCGCGTCCAATTCTGTCAGCCCATCTAAATGATGTCGGACGACCCGCACCTGTAATACCGCGCCCACGGCCCGCACGCCCGCCGGTGCAACCGACGGATCGGCCAGAACCTCTGACGCAGGACCGTGCCGCAAAACCTGCCCATCCTGCAGCGCCACCACGGATGTGGCCAGCCGCGCGACCTCGGCCGCTGAGTGGGTCACGTAAAGAATTGGGACTGAGACCTCATCCCGCAGACGTTCAAAATATGGAAGAATCTCAGCCTTGCGCGCATCGTCCAGGGCCGCTAGCGGTTCATCCGCCAGGATCAAACGCGGGCTGGCAAGCAATGCACGTCCAATGGCCACTCGTTGCTTTTCACCACCCGACAAACCTGCGGGCCTGCGATTCAAAAGCTGCCCGATTCCCAGCATCTCGATCACTTTGTCCGGGTCTTCTCGGCGGGCCCCTTTGGGAGCAAACCATGTCCCATAGAAAAGGTTCTGGCGCACAGTCAGGTGCGGGAAAAGGCGACCTTCCTGAAAAATGTAACCCAACCGCCTTTTGTGCGGCGGCAACCACAGGCCCTGCGCGGTATCGAACAAATCCCAACCATCGATACTGACGCGCCCGGCCATAGGTTTCAGCAACCCTGCCACGGCATTGACGATCGTCGTCTTCCCGGACCCTGAACGCCCGAACAGAACCGTCACCCCCGGCGGAGCATCAAAGCTCAGGTCCAGCCTGAGGTCATTCAGATCGTGCTGAAGGCGGACGGACAGGCTCATGATCCGGCCACCCTTGCGGCAACGCGGCGGCCAACAAATTCGGACAGCAACAACGCCCCCATGGCGATCACGATTGAAATCACGACCAGACGAGTCGCAGCGGCTTCGCCCCCCGGAACCTGCAGGAAGGCGTATACCGCCGACGGCAGGGTTTGTGTTTGCCCCGGGATGTTTGAGACAAAGGTGATCGTAGCCCCAAACTCTCCCATAGCTTTGGCAAAGGCCAGGATCGCGCCCGCGATTACACCCGGCAAGATCATCGGTAAAGTCACCGTGGCAAACACAAAAAGACGCGAAGCCCCCAGCGTCGCGCCAGCTTGTTCAAGCTTTGGGTCTACGGCCTCAATCGACAGCCGGATGGCGCGCACCATCAACGGAAAGGCCATGATACCCGCAGCCAGCGCAGCCCCGGTCCAGCGAAAGGCCACCACGATCCCGAATTCCGCCAGCAGCTTGCCCAGCGGCCCCTGAATGCCAAAGGTCAACAGCAGCAGATACCCGGTCACCACCGGCGGCAGGATCAAAGGCAGATGTACCAGCCCGTTCAACACCTGCCGACCCGGAAACCGCCAGCGCGCCAACGCGTAGGCAACAAGAATACCCAAAGGCAAAGTCACCAGCGTCGCCCAGAAGGATACGCGCAATGACAGTTTGAGCGCCTCCAGCTCTGCCGGTCCCAGCCACCCCATGCAGTTATCCGTTTGGCAGGGCAAAACCCTGCTTTTTGAACACCACAGCCGCAGTCTCAGACTGCAGATGTGCCAGGAACGCACGCGCGTTTTCAGGGGCTCCTGTCGTCACAGCCGCCGGATAGATGATTGGAGGATGCAGCTGGGATGAAAACTCGGCAACCACGCGAACCCTGTCTTCGACCTGCGCATCCGAGCGGTAAACGATCCCCAGAGGCGCAGCACCCGTCGCTACAAGCGCAAGCGCCGCACGCACATTGTCCGTCTGCGCAATCTGGCCCTGGACGCCCTGCCATAACCCAAGGCTTTGCAATGCGGCTTTGCCGTAGATTCCGGCGGGTACCGCATCCACCAGTGCCATCGCAAGATAGCCACCGTTCAGAGCCGATGACAGGTCAACATCCGGCTGCATTGCGCCGAGGTCAGATTGACCCGCACCGCCGATCAGAACCAGCCCGTTCCCCAAAAGGTCGACCCGCGACGCGGCCTCTACCAACCCCTGGTCCTGCAGCACATTCATCCAATCCACATTGGCCGAGATAAACAGGTCCGCCGGTGCCCCAAGCTGAATTTGCCGCGCAAGCACTGACGAGGCCGCATAAGAAACGGTGACGTTCTTACCCGTCTCCTGCTGGTACCCCATCGCAACCTCATCCAGCGCTGTCTTTAGGCTTGCTGCGGCGAATACCAAAATCCCCTCAGCCCCTGCACGAAGCGGAGCCAGCACCATTGCGCCCAGAACCAGGGCCGCGATCAAAACTCGGCGCGCGTTGGACAGGATCCTGTTTCCCCCGCCTGGAAATTGCAGTTCCTTTCGGAATATCTGAGGCGGCATGTGACACGCAAGCGCCTTTGCACGCGCCTCACTGGGTTCTGCCCCTCAGTTCAACACAAATCGATTTTGAGTAAAGAAATTCTGCCGGACCCTCTTGCGCCCGGACGCAGGCTTGGCTACATGCACCGTCACGGGTGATTAGCTCAGTTGGTAGAGCGCTTCGTTTACACCGAAGATGTCGGGAGTTCGAGTCTCTCATCACCCACCATTCTCCCCAATGATCCCCGGCACCCAGCGTCAAAAACACCAGCGCATTGCAACCGATTGCAAGTCTGATGCATTAGTGCATAGTGTTTTCACAATGAATTCACGATTTAGCCTTACCCTGAACCGAGGGTGCCAATCATGGGTGTGACCCTAAAGGACGTGGCCGCACTGGCCGGTGTATCGCGGTCTGCCGTTTCCAGGACATTCACTGAAGGTGCGTCCGTTTCTGCTAAGACCCGCAGCAAGGTTGAAAAGGCCGCGAAAGAGCTGGGGTACAGCCCAAATGCGCTGGCCTCCTCGCTCACGACTGGGCGCACCAAGCTGATCGGTTTGATTTCCAACAACTTTCACAACCCGATCTTCCTTGAGGTGTTCGACCAGTTCACGCGGGCTTTGCAGGAACGAGGTCTGCGCCCGCTGATCGTGAATTTGACCGACGAAACAGAACCGGCCAATTCGGTCCGGATGCTGCGGCAATATTCGGTCGATGCGGCGATCGTCGCTTCGTCCACTTTGCCGCCCAGTTTTGCCAAAGCCTTTCACGACGCAGGGGTTCCTGTGGTTCACACATTTGGGCGCTCGGCAACCTCACCCGAGGTGCATGTGGTTGGGATCGATAACGTTGAGTGCGGTCGTATGGCGGCCCGCGAACTGCGGGCGCGCGGCTACAAGCGAATCGGATATCTGGGCGGCCCCAAAGATGCGACCTCGGCGATGGACCGATATCGCGGCTTCATGGAAGAGGTCGAGAAACACCCCGATCTGGAAGTTTCTCACTCGTTCGCAGGCGCGTATTCGTTTGAGGCCGGACGTGAGGAAATGCTGGCGCTGTTGGAGGAAAAACCGGCAGAAGGGTACTTCTGCGGCGATGATATTCTGTCCATTGGTGCCTTGTCCGCATTGTCGGATCATGGCCTGAAGCCCGGCAAGGACATCGGAATAATCGGGCTGAACGACATGGAGATGTCCCGCTGGGAGAGCGTGAACCTGACGACGATTCACCAGCCGATCAAACAAATCATCACATCGTCGGTCGATCTGGTCGAAGAGATGCTGAAAGACCCGGACCGCTATCCCGAGGCGCGGATCTTTCCCTGTCGTGTGATCGAGCGGGGCACTCTGCGGCCCCGCCTTTGATCAACGGAACATCGGCGGGCGCGCGTCCGTCCAGGCTCCGTCTGCCTTGGACGAGGCGACCGCGGCATGGACCGCCGCAATGGAACGGACCCCATCAGACGGCGTGGGCAGACCGTCCCGGACCTTTCCCACAATCGCGTCGGCCAGATCGCAATAGATATTTGCAACCGCCAGAGGGAAACCTTCGGGATGCGCGATGGCAACACGGGAAAGACGCTGCGCTTCGTCATGCAGCCCGCCTTCGCCTTTTTCGATGATCTGCGTACGGCCACCCACCGGGGTATAGATCAACTGATTGGGCTGCTCGGACGCCCAACGAAGGCCACCGGTTTCACCAAATACCTGAATGTCAAAGCCGTGCTGGCGGCCGATAGCCACTGACGAAGTCCACAACCGTCCAACCGCGCCGCCTTCGGTGCGGAAGTTGACCATCGCGTCATCTTCCAGTTCGCGGCTAGAGATGGTCGACGCCATATCGGCCGACAGGCTTTTGACTTCGTCATCACTGATAAAGCTGGCCATGTGCAGCGCGTGAATACCGCAATCGGCGAACTGCCCAGACACGCCGGCCATCGCGGGATCATAACGCCAGCGGACACGAGGATTGTCCGCGTCGGTGGCAGCGCCGTGGTGACCGTGGCTGAAATTGGTCACGACCAGCCGGACTTTACCGATATCCCCTGCGCGCACCATTGCACGGGCCTGTCGGACCATCGGGTAAGCGGAGTAACAGTAGTTCACCGCGCAAATCTTGCCCGAGGCTTCGGCCACGCGCACGATCTCTTCCCCCTCTTCCACTGTCATGGTCATAGGTTTTTCGCACAGGACGTTGAACCCGGCTTCAAGAAACGCTTTGGTGATTTCGAAATGGGTCGAATTCGGCGTAGCGATCGTCACTAGATCAATTCGGTCCGCCCGATCCGTTTCACCCGCCAGCATCTCTTGCCAGTCGCCATAGGCACGATCCGCAGCGACGCCCAGCCTTTCGGCGTATTCGCGACCGACATCGGGTCGATGATCCAGCGCGCCGGCGGCGAATTCGAACATCCCGTCGGCCAGTGCGCCCAAACGGTGCGCAGGTCCGATCTGGCTGCCTTCGCCACCACCAATCATTCCCCATTTCAGCTTTGCCATGGTTCTCGTCTCTCTTTGGTGTTTTTGTTGTTTTCAGCGCTCAGAAGTCGCCGATTTGTTGCCATTGCCGCCGCTCGGATGATGCCAAAGCCGCGGCCAGAACACGGTTGACCTCATGCCCGTCACGGAACGTTGGCCAGATCGCTTTTCCGGTATGAATTGCCTCAAGGAAGTCCTTGGCCTCGATTATGATCTGGTCCTGATAGCCGGTCCCATGTCCAGGTCCCTGGCAGAACGGCTCATAGTCCGGATGGGCGGGGCCTGTCAGGATCTTGGTAAAACCTCGTTCCGCCTCAGGCCCTTCTCGACGGTAGAACCACAGGGCGTTCTGATCCTCCTGATCGAACCTGATGGCACCTTTGGTGCCCGATATTTCATAGGCATAGCCCATCTTGCGGCCCGTAGAGATCCGGCTGACGTAAATGTTCCCCATCGCGCCATTGGCAAAGCGGCACATGATCTGGGCGTGATCATCATTGGTTACCTGCCCACCGGGACGCTCGTGGTGAACGGTTTCGACCTCGGCCATAACCTCGATAATCGGCCCGATCAGGGCAATGGCGCCGTTGACCATATGCGGGGCCAAGTCGCCGATTGTACCGTTGGCCATTCCGGTCGTGCGCCACGTCGCCGGAGCGTCGGGGTCGGCATAAAAATCCTCGGTATGCTCGCCGCGGAACCAGGTGATGTCACCCAGCTCTCCCTGCGCAATCAGCTGGCGTGCAAACTGGGTTGCCGGGGTCCGGACGTAGTTGAACCCCACCATGTTGGCGACACCTGCTGCCTCGGCCGCTGCGACCATGGCTTGACCATCTTCCAGCGACGAACCGAGTGGTTTTTCACACAGAACCGGCTTGCCCAATGCGAACGCCGCCTCAGCAATCTGACGATGCGTTGTTTGCGGCGACGCAATCACGACGGCCTCGACCGCCGGGTCATTGACCAGCGCGCGCCAATCCTCGGTCGACCGTCGGAAACCATAGGCTGCACGATACCGCTCGGCGCTTTCCGGGCTGGACGCGCAAATCATCTCAAGACGCGGTCGAAGCGCAGTGTTGAACACCGCGCCGACGGCAGACATCGCGACCGAATGAGCCTTGCCCATATAGCCGCCACCAACGATTCCAATTCCGATTTCAGGCATCCGTCACGGCTCCGAACAATGTATTTGCAACCGGTTGCAAAATCAGTATCGTGTGAATCGATTCAACGCAAGGACCAACGATCCTCGCCAGCCCCTTTTTGCCGGAGGTAACGACGTGAACGCTTTGATAGACGGTATCAAAGGAAACCGGTTTGCGGTCTTTGGCCGTGCTGGCATGGACCTTTATGCCGATCCTGTTGGCGTCAAAAGCGAAGACGCCGACACGTTCCACGCGGATCTGGGCGGGTCATCGGCGAACATCTGCGCCGGGCTGGTCAAACTGGGCAGCCAGGCGTCGCTGATCACTTCGGTCTCAGATGATGCCGTGGGCCGGTTCTGTTTGAACAAGCTGGCGCATTACGGCGTCGATACGTCCTATATCCGGGTCGTCGGTGGCGAATACCGCATGTCGCTGGCCGTCTACGAAAGCCGGATCGAGAATTTCCAGAATGTCATCTACCGAAATGGTGCTGTCGACTTTCAGGTGACCGAAGATGATATGGACAAGGTCGACTACGTTAAGTTCTCGGCGGTGATCTCTGCCGGGACGGTGTTCGCCTCGGAACCGTCGCGCAGCGCCACGTTTCGCGCTTTCGACAACGCCCGCAATGCGGGATTGCCAGTCATTTTCGACGTTGACTACCGCCCGTACAGCTGGCCATCCCCCGAAGTCGCCGCTGAGGTCCTGTCGCGTGCAGGCGAGGCCAGCGATCTGATCGTCGGCAATGACGAAGAGTTCGGGTTCATGGCCGGAGGCATCGAAAAGGGCTTGGACAAGGCAAAGGAACTGGCCGCAAAACCGGGGCGCATCGTCATCTACAAGATGGGCGAAAAAGGCGCGATCACGTTTGCAGACGGGCAAGAAATCGAAACCGGCATCTATCCGGTTACGGCCGTGAAACCCAATGGTGCAGGTGACAGCTTTATGGCTGGTCTGTTGGCCTCAATTGCAGCAGGCAGCGAGCTGAAAGACGCCGTTATGCGCGGTTCAGCCTGCGCATCAATCGTCGTTTCAAAACCCGGGTGTGCCCCGGCCATGCCAACATTGCCGGAACTGGACGCGTTTCTCGCCTCTCATCCCGGCCCAACGACATAGGAGACTTCCATGCATATCGCGCCCTATGACAATCAGAACAAACCCATCGTCGATGCCGATGACCCCACAGTCCCGCTGAATTACTTCAACATCGTCAAACTGAAAAACGGCGAGGCGTTCGAGTATCAGGTGCCGGGTTATGAGACCTGCATCGTTCCTGCCACCGGCAGTGTCGACGTTGACGTTGAAGGCGTACACTTCGCCAAGCTGGGCAACCGCGGCGAAGATGTATGGGACGGTGACCCGGAAGGCGTTTACGTTCCCGTCGGCGCTAAAGTTCGGCTGGTCTGCGTTTCAGACGAAACGGAAGTTTTTATCGCGGGAGCTAAGTACGATAAGGTTCTGGATCCCTTCGATGTGCGCGAACACGACTTGGTTCAATACGGCAGCGACGACACCAAAACTCATCGCAAGATCAAGCACATCCTCGGTCAGAAACAGCACGACAAGGTCGGTCGCCTGCTGGTCAGTGAGCTGTTCACCGTTGGTCAGGGCGGCTGGTCCGGCTTTCCCAGCCACAAGCATGACACCAACCGTCTGCCGGACGAAACCCGTCACGACGAGACCTACAACTTCCGCTTCAAGCCGAACTGGGGTTCGGGCCTGCAAATGTTGCAGCGCGAAGACAACGAGCCCGGTGACGCCTATCACATCGTCGACGGCTCAACGATCTGCATCGACAAGGGCTACCACCCCTGCTGTGTGCTGCCCGGATACGAGATGTATTACTTCACGATCCTAGGCGGCCTGTCACAGCGCTCTCTGGTCCAGTTTTTCCAGCCCACCCATGCCTATCAGGTCGAAACGATCCCGGGCATCAAAGACATGATTGCCAAGTTCAAATGACACTGGTCACTCTCAAAGACGTCCTGACCCCGGCATATGAACAAGGTTATGCCGTGGGTGGCCTTGTCACCCTTGGGTGGGAAGACATGCGCGCCTATGTGGCCGCAGCCGAAGCCGAAAATGCTCCAGTGATCTTGCAAGCGGGCCCAAGCTGCCGCGAGCATACTCCGCTGCCCATTCTGGGTAAGATGTTCCGCCATCTGGCCGAGAACGCCTCGGTTCCGGTCGTGGCGCATTTGGATCATGGTTATACGTTCGAGGACTGCAAGATCGCGTTGGACAGCGGGTTCACCTCGCTGATGTTCGACGGTTCGCGCAAGCCGCTGCAGCAAAACATCGACGAAACCGCCGCCATTGCCGAGATGGCGCATGCGGCCGGTATATCATGCGAAGGCGAGATTGGGTTCGTTGGCTATTCCGGTGGCGAAGGGTCGAACGGTACAGATCCGTCCGAAGCTGCCCAATTCGCTCGCGAAAGCGGCGTCGATGCGATGGCCATCTCAGTGGGTAACGTCCACCTGCAGCAAAACAAAGAGGGCGGGCTGGACAAAGCCCGCATTGCGGAAATCGACGCCGCAACCGACGTGCCTTTGGTCATTCACGGCGGCTCAGGCGTGCCGGTCGAACAACGCAGCCGGTTGGCGCGTGAGACTTCGATCTGCAAGTTCAACATCGGAACCGAGCTGCGCATGGCATTCGGCCACGCCCTGCGCGAGGCGGTTAATCGCGACCCGGAACGATTCGATCGCGTGACGATCCTGAAAGAAACCCATGACCCGGTCGAGGCCGCAGCGCGCATAGTCATTCGCGCCTTTGGAGCCCCGCCACAAGGGTAAAGCCCGGGGGCGGGGTCGGTTCAGATTATCCGTCCCGCTCCATGATCCATTCGACCTCGGGGGCCGGGACGAACCGCCATTTCCGCAGCGGTCCCGCCATGACGTTCAGATAGTACATCTCGAACCCATAAGGCGCGCCGCAGGGATGATGACCGCGCGGGACAGTCACGACATCTCCGTCCGAAACGGCCATGGTTTCATCCAACTGACCGTCATCGGTATAGACCCGCTGAATGCCAAAACCGTTGGCTGGATTCAGACGGTGGTAATAGGTCTCTTCCAGGTAAGTGATCCGGGGATAGTCGTCCTCGTCATGGCGGTGACTGGGGTAGGACGACCAGTGGCCGTTGGGTGTAAAGACTTCGGTCACCAAAAGACTGTCGGCGTAATCCTCGGCCTCCATCGCGATGTTGTTGATATAGCGCGTGTTCACGCCCTTTCCCCGTTTCGTCAGGGTGATACCGTCGGGGCCGATCCGGCGCGCTTCGTGACCACCTTTGCCCGGCGCGGAACACACAGCGATTACGCAATCGGTTTCGGCCACAGCCGTCCAATCAGTGCCATTCGGAAGGTAAAGGCAATGCGGCGGCGTCTTCTCGAACACGTTCATTCGGTCGCCCAGAACGCCCCAATCCTGCCCCGCCCCGGTAATGCTGGCCTTGCCCTCGACCATGACCAGAATGACCTCACGATCGCCGGTTGCCTCGCTGACCCTACCCCCAGCCCGCAGGTGGTAAAGGCCAAACCCGACATAGCGCCACCCGGCACTGGCCGGAGTTATGTCATGCACTTTTCCTCTGCGCCCAAAGGGCTTTTTGAGCAGATCCGACATGTGTTCTCTCCGTATGAGGCGGGCTTGACGGGCCCGCCTTTAGTTCCTCAGGCAGCTTGCCTTGTTTGCAGGGCCGAGAACGCCTCGGCCAGTTGTCCTTCGCTCCATCCTTCGGCCACCGCGCGGCGCAGAATATCGGCCTGACTTTCGGGCGCGTTGCCGCCGATGGGCGGGTCAGTGTCCAGATTGGTCGGGAATGGATAACCCTCTGCCGTGGCTGAAATAACGGCATCCAGTTCGGCCCCACTCAGTTCACCACGTTGTTTCAAGGCAACGAGAGAGGTGAACACCGCTTGGGACATGGATCGCCGATCAATGGCTTCCATCGCGCGTCCAAAAGCGGATGAGATTTGCAACAGGTTGGCCATCCGGTTGATATCTGCGCTGCGGTTTTCGCCCGCCGCGTGGAACAGCGCCGGATTGAAGAAAACGGCATCTCCCTTGTCCAACGGCAACTGAATGCAGTTTTCCTCGAAATGGGCACGGTGGCTCTCGTCGTGGAACGCAAGGTAGCCCGGCGGATACAACTGGGAAAAGGGCAACAGCTTGGTTGGTCCGCTTTCCACCGGCATGTCGCAATGCGCGACTGCACCCTGCAGCGTCAGCGATGCCGTAACCAAATGAGCGTGCGCCGGATAACACGCCGCGCTGTCCGCGCTCTGAAACCCCAGGTGGTAATCCCTATGCGCCTGTTGCGCTTTACCGCCAGGACGCACTTGGTTGATCTGAGCGGTGACCTGATAATTTGGCCCCAGCCACGCCTCACACGCCGCCGCTGTCGCGG
Source organism: Ruegeria arenilitoris (assembly GCF_013035315.1). Taxonomy (GTDB): domain Bacteria; phylum Pseudomonadota; class Alphaproteobacteria; order Rhodobacterales; family Rhodobacteraceae; genus Ruegeria; species Ruegeria arenilitoris_D. Next base: position 32,537 of record NZ_WQHP01000005.1, read on the forward strand.
TGTTCCCGAAATAGAGTGCAAATCCTTCGGGGTCACGCAGGCACTGCTTTTGCAGCGCATTCCAGATCCGGTCGTTCGCGTCCGACGCGGCGAAGTGATCGCCTTCGCCGGCACCACTTTGACGTTCCTCTTCGATGATCTGGCGAAAAACATCGCTGGCGCGATCGATGACAGATGTATCTGCGAACGCTCCCTTCAGGGCGATCACTCCGGCCGATTTACCCAAAACATGGCCCCACTCGGCCAACAGAGCTTTGCGCTTGCCTGCGTCGTCCAACAGCGGCCGCAATGCGTGCATGTCGTAGATCGGAACGTTCTTTTCAATCGAGGCGGCATGGGGCACCGCTTCGGCTGCAAGACTCTGCGAGGTCAACACCTTGAATTCATCCAGATCACAGGATTCACGGTCGAAGTAACCAACAAAACCCAGTTCTTGATTTACCATGAGACATCTCCCTTTTTCATGGCTTCGGTGTCGCCCCGCAGGGCTGGTTATTACGCTTGGACCTCCAATCCTGCTTGCGCGCAGACGTTGAGAATATGCTCATAGCCCTTCTTGGAATACTCGTAGGGCGGTGCCTTGGCCGGGTCTTGCTCGGCCTCGACCACGATCCAACCGTCGTAGCCCATGGATTTCAAAGCGTTCGCCACCGCCTGAAAGTCGATGCACCCGTCACCCGGTACTGTGAACGCGCCCGCGACGACGGCATCCAGGAAACTACGGTCGTTTTCGCGCACATCCTGAACAACTGTCGGACGGATGTCCTTGAAATGAACATGATGGACCCGGTCCCCCCAACGGTTCAGGGTGGCCATGACATCGCCACCGCCGAACAGCAGGTGGCCGGTGTCAAAGCACAGCTTTACCTCGGGACCTGATCCTTCCATCAGCCAGTTCACATCGTCTTCGGTTTCGATGATCGTGCCCATGTGGTGGTGGTAGGCCATCGGCATGCCCTGATCGCCCATCCATTTGGCCAACTCGGTGATCTTGGCGGCATAGGCCAAGACCTCATCCCTAGACAGTTTGGGTCGGTTATTGACCGGGGTACCGGCCTGCCCCTGAACGGTGTTCGAGCATTCGGCATAGACGATGCACGGGCTGTTCAGCGCCACAAACTGCTCGACCTGTTCGCGGACGGCTTCGCGTTCAGTCGCGAAGTCGTTGACCAGAGACGCACCCGAACACCACCCACCGCACAGCGCAATGTCATTGCCTTCGAGATATGCGCGCAACCCTTCGGTATCGCTGGGCATACGCTGGCCGCGTTCGACACCGACATAACCGATCTCACGCGCTTCCTTCAGTGCTTGCTCCATCGTATAAGCCGCCGTCAGGTCCGGCAGATCATCATTCTGCCAGGCGATCGGAGAAATCCCGATTTTCACGCTCATTTCGTGTTTCTTTCCTTAATCGCCAGCTCATAGGCTGCGCGTTTTTCGTTCACTTCGGGACGGATGCTGACTTCGGGAACCGCCACTTCCCACCACGTGCCGCCGTATTCGGTCGAGGGGTAGGGATCAGTGTCGATGACAACCACATAAGGCCCTTTGACATCGCCCCGTTTGGCAAGCGCTTCTTCAAGCTCAGCAACCGAGCTGACCTTGACGGAGGTTGCCCCCATTGCCGCCGCGTGGGCCGCGAAATCAATGGCCGAGGGATTCTCATGCACCGCATGGTCCAGCAGGTTGTTAAACTCGGCCCCGCCGGTGCCCATCTGAAGACGGTTGATGCAGCCAAAGCCACGGTTGTCGGTAATGACTACGGTGAACGAAACACCCATCATCGCCGCCGTCGCCATTTCAGAATTGGCCATCATATAGGTTCCGTCGCCGGTAAAGCAGATCACATCGCGATCCGGCTGTGCCATCTTGATGCCCATCGCACCGGCAATCTCATAACCCATGCAGCTAAAACCGTACTCCATGTGATAGGCACCTGGGCGCGGCGCTTTCCAGAGTTTGTGGAGTTCTCCCGGCATTGTTCCTGCGGCGCACATAACGACCGTATCGTCATTTGAGGCACGTTGGACCGCGCCAACAACCTGCATGTCCGTTGGCAGCGCGTTTCCGTCGCCCGGCGCATCCGTCAGCTTGTCGACCTTGCCGTACCATTCGGCCTTCAGCGTATCCGCCAAAGGATCGGCCCGGTATCCCTGCAACGCTGCGCCCAATTCCTCCAACCCAACAAGCGCGTCTGACTGCAGCGGCATCGCGCCGTGCTTTTCTGCATCATAGGCAGCCGTATTCAGGCAGATCATCTCGCGTTCCGGGTTGGAAAACAGGCCCCAAGACCCAGTGGTAAAATCCTGCAGGCGAGAGCCGACGGCCAGCACAAGATCCGCCTCGGCGCAGACCGAGTTTGCCGGTTCGCCACCGGTCACGCCTACGGGTCCAAGGTTCAACGGGTGATCCCATGCCAGAGCGGATTTTCCAGCTTGTGTCTCGGTGATCGGGATATTGTGCGTTTCCACGAAACTCTGCAGCGCATCAGTTGCGCCCGAGTAGTGAACACCGCCTCCGGCCACGATGACCGGGCGCTTTGCCGCCTTGATGGCCGCGACCGCGCGGGCCAGTTCGCCTTCATCCGGACGGATGCGGCGCTGATACCAGATACGCGGTTCAAAGAAGCTTTCCGGATAATCGTACGCCTCGGCCTGTACGTCCTGACAGAAAGCCAAAGTCACCGGCCCACAGTCCGCCGGGTCCGTCATCGTGCGGAACGCGCGCGGCAACGCGGTTAAAAGGTGTTCGGGCCGTGAAATTCGATCGAAGTACCGGCTGACAGGCTTGAAGCAATCATTGGCACTGACCGTTCCGTCGCCAAAGCTCTCGATTTGTTGCAGCACAGGATCAGGGCCACGTGTCGCGAAGACATCGCCGGGAATGATCAGAACCGGCAACCGGTTCACATGGGCCAGCGCGGCTGCCGTGACCATATTGGTTGCACCCGGCCCAATGGACGAGGTTACAGCCATGCCCCGCGTACGTCGCATTTGCTTAGCATAGGCGATGGCACAATGCGCCATGGTCTGCTCATTATGGCCGCGATAGGTCGGCAGGCTGTCCTTTACGGCATGCAACGCCTCACCCAATCCGGCCACATTGCCGTGACCAAAAATCGCCCAGACACCTGCGATGAATGGCTCTCCGGCCTCATTCATCTGCGCGCCCAGATAGCGGACCAGAGCTTGCGCTGCGGTCAGTCTGATTGTCTTGCCCATTGTGATCCCTTTCAACTTAAGGCCACCCCGGCCAGTCGGTTGAATTCTAGTTTCTTCAATATGTCCGGTCCACGCGGGAACGCGTCAGACCGTGCCGCCCAATGACCCTTCCAGCTCGGCCAGCTCCTGACCGCCTGCCATCAGGTCCTGTAGTTCCTCGGGCGAGATTTCGCCGCGTTTCGCGGTGCCCAGCGTCTGTCCCCTGTTCAACACGGTGAAGCGATCGCCGACAGCCAGTGCATGGCGCACGTTGTGGCTGATGAAAACCACGCCCACACCCTGACTTCGCACCTTATCGATAGTCGCCAGAACATTGGAAGTCTGACGCACGCCCAACGCCGAAGTCGGTTCGTCCAGGATCAGGATCTTGGCACCAAAATGCACCGCACGAGCAATTGCAACCGTCTGACGCTCACCACCGGACAAGGTACCTACGGCCTGATCCGGTCCACGCAGGTTGATGCCCATCTTGCGCATTTCTTCCATGGTGATTTCATCGGCCAGTTTCTTGTCGAAAAAATTGATCCCGGCGACCTTGCGCGTGGGTTCGTTACCCATGAAGAAGTTCCGACTGACACTCATCAGCGGGATCATCGCAAGGTGCTGGTGCACTGTAGCGATCCCGGCTGCAATGGCGTCACGCGGGTCTTCGAAATGCATGGGCTTGTCTTCGAAGAAGATCTCACCGGCTGTTGGCTTGTGGACACCGGACATGGTTTTGATGAAGGTCGATTTGCCCGCACCATTGTCCCCCAGCAGACAGTGACACTCCCCCGGTTTCAGATCAAAGCTGACACCGGCAAGGGCGATCACAGAGCCAAAGTGCTTCTGGATGTCGACCATCCGAATGATCGGTTTCTGGTCCTGCGCGTCGCCGTGATGGAATTTGGTATCTTCGGTCATCTCAGCGTTCTCCTGTGATGATACGACGGATGTAGGTGTTCAGGATTACGGCTCCCAGCAGGATAACGCCGAGGAACACTCGGAACAGCGAGCTTTCGACCCCTGCAAAGAACAGCCCCTGCTGAACCACGCCAAAGATCAGCGCCCCGAGAGCCGCACCCAGAACCGAGCCATAGCCGCCGGTCAGCAACGCGCCACCGATCACCACGGCGATAATGGCCTCGAACTCTTTGAGCAGGCCACGGTCCGCACCGGCCGAGCCGAACTCCATCACCTGACAGGTCGCAAAGACGGTCGCGCAGAAGGCGGTGAACATGAACATCAGAACTTTGACCCGGTTCACAGGAACACCCGAGTTCCTTGCGGCTTCGGCGTCTCCGCCCGAGGCAAAGATCCAGTTTCCGAACTTGGTCTTTGTCAGCAGCACGTGGCCAAAGATGATGATCACCAGTGCCCAGACCAGCAGCATCGGAATCCCGTCGACCACCGGCTGCCCCTGGCGCGTGCCACGTTCGAAGGTTTCGATCAGGCCGTTGTCACCGAGCCAGACGAAAAAGCCCTGCCCGATCTTGCCGCCGAAAACCGATGCCAGCCAGTCGCCCTCGGCCACGTCGCGGATGCCGCCGATGATGGTTTTCCGCTCGATGGTCTGGGGCAGATAGATGGTAAAACCGCGCAGAATGAACAGGAATGCCAACGTCACGATAAAGCTGGGCAGGCCCGTGCGAACAACGATGTACCCGTTGACCGCCCCGATCGAAACGCAAAGCACGAAAGTTACGATGATGGCCATCCAGACCGGCCAGCTGAGCGTGACGGAAAAGATCGCGATCATCATGCCTGCAAAGCCAATCATCGAACCAACCGACAAGTCGAACTCACCCGCGATCATCAGCAAACAGGCCCCAACCGCGATAATCATGAACTGAGCAGAAACCACAGACCAGTTCATCACGCCCTGGGCGGTGAACATACCGCTGTCAAAGGCGAACAGCAGAAAAAACGTAAACACTGCCACCGTGCCGACCATGCCACCCAATTCCGGGCGGATCAGGGCTCGGCGCAGGGGTGAGATCTCTTTGATCCGCTCGTCGCCGCCGCTTGCGGTTTGCGCTGACTCAGCCATTGTTGCCTCCTTCGCGCGTCGTTCTGAATGCTTGAATAAGGGGGTGCGGACACACGACCGGCGTCCGCACCGTTATGAAGATCAGCGGTATTCGCCCGCGAATTCTTCGATCTTTTCCAACCCGTCTGCGGTCACGAAACCGGGACCCGAGTTGATGTTGTTGCCCGGCAGAACGCCGTAACGGTGGTAGTTGGCCATTACGACAACCGGCAGATAGGCCTGCAGGAAGGGCTGTTGGTCGATACCCCACTGGATCACGCCGCTTTTGATGCCTTTGACGATCTCTCCACCCAGGTCAAAGGTGCCAAAGTAGATGTCACCAGCCATGCCGTTTTCTTCCAGCGCCAGAATGGTCGGGTCAGCCGAGGTCGGGCCGAGCGTCAGAACTGCTTCCGTTTCAGGGTTAGCTGACAGATACGCCAAAACACGGTTCTTGATCTCGGCCGGGTCCTGACCCGCGTCGATCATCTGCTCGCCCAACTCGATACCCAGACCGTCGGCAAAGCCTTGGCAACGTTCCTGGCTGGACGGCTGCACGATGTAGTGGTTCACACACAAGAAAGATCCGATGCCATCGTCTTTGGCGCGTTGGCCTGCAGCGAAACCGGCGTCGTATTCCGGCTGGCCCACATACATCAGCGCGCCAACCTCACGCGCCTTTTCTGGTGTCCCGGTGTTCATGATGATGACGTCGATGCCAGAATCCACAGCCGCCTTGATCGGGCCTTCCAGAATGTCCGGGTCGGCCAGAGTGGTGATGATGCCATTTGGTCCCGAAGCTGCGGCCTGATCGATGATCCGGGCCATGTCTGCCAGGTCACCGGTGGGCGGGTTGCGGTATTCAACCTCAACGCCCATTTGCTCGCCCGCCAAGGCGATGCCGTTTTTGATGGTGTTCCACCAGCTGTCACTGTCCGGGGCGTGGCTGATCAGAATGTACTTCTCGCCCTCCGCTGCCGCGCCAGTGGCACCGGCGAATGCGACGGCGCTGGCCATCAGAACCCCTTTTACGAACGTTTTCATTTCCATTCCTCCCAATAGAACTGTCAATCGTATTGTCTGGGCTTCAGCCCCAGTCATTCGGTCTTGGCCGAATCTCCTCCGCCCCCAAGTGAACCGGGGCTTTGTCCAGTTTCCGTAAATCCGATCATTTTGCAACCGGTTTCAAAACATCACTCATCATCACCGGCGTTCTGGAGCGCGCCGAACGGGTCGCAGCCTCGGCCATCGCCAGTGCTGCGACGCCGTCTTCCAAAGTGACCGGCATATCCGCCCCGGCTTGTACAGCGTCAACAAATGCACTCCATTCTGTCCGGTAAGCAGTCATGTAACGTTCCAGGAAAAAGTAGGTCGGCTTGGCACCGACAACACCATCCGCCGTCGACTTCACCACCGAGTTTTCCAGGATGTTATGCGCCTGAAGCAGCCCCTTTGATCCCAACAGCTCAACCCGCTGGTCATAACCATACACGGCGCGTCTGGAATTCTTGATTACAGCGACCCTGCTATCTGCGTAAGTCATTGTAACAACAGCGGTATCATAGTCCCCCGCCTGACCGATCTCAGGGTCGACAACTGATGTTCCGACGGCCGAAATCATTGTGGGCAACTGCCCCATCAGAAAGTTCGCCATGTCGAAATCGTGGATCATCATATCCCGGAACAAACCGCCCGAGACTTTGACGTAGCTGATAGGTGGCGGGGCCGGGTCGAAAGATGTGATCGATAGAAGTTCCGCCTTGCCGATTTCTCCTGCCTCGAACGAGGCTTTTAGCGCCGAGAAATTGGGATCAAACCGACGGTTGAACCCGACCATAACCGGCTGACCGGTTTCCGATGCGTTTGTCTGACATGTGATAGCCCGATCCAGATCCAGATCGACGGGTTTTTCGCAAAGCACGGCTTTTCCCGCGCGAGTCGCCGCCTCGATGAGGTCGGAATGCGTGTCGGTGGGCGTGGCAATCAGAACCGCATCAATGGACGCATCCGCGATGATGTCATCTGAACTGCGTGTTTCGGCCTGATATTCTTCCGCCAGACTTTCTGCCGCTTCGGGAACAGCATCTGACACCGCAGCCAATACGCTCTTAGGATGCTCACTGATGGCTTGCGCATGTACGCGGCCAATCCGTCCGGCCCCTAACAATCCGATCTTGAGCATGCGGCTTCTCCGAATCCAGTCTTCGCGCGCAGCATGTTTCTCTTTGCAACCGGTTGCAAGTTTTTTTTCATCAACCTGGGAAAGTTGCGAGGGATCGCCTTGTCCTCAGCATCCCTCAGACAGCCCGACAGGCACGCAGCCTGCTCTTGGTTTTGTTGTGTCTTGGGGAAATTGATCGCTGAAGAAAGCCGAAGTCTCCTTCGGCTTTATCGTGCTGTCATTGATTTACTTGCGCCCGCTACACGCCAGATTAAACGGCGTCCGCCTCGACACGGGTAACGGAAAAGACGACATCTTCGAAATCAAAATCCCCGCCACCGGTCAGATCTTCGAATCCAATGATCATCGCCTCACCGCCTCTGGCGATTCCGGACAGCGCGTGTTGCTGATCATCGGCGTTCAGTGTCGCTTTTTCCGAGTGGAAAGTGGTAACGCCCGCCGAATCCCCGTTCACCGTCAGAACAAAGTCGAATTCATCATCCACATCAGCCAAACCGCCGTTGCTGGCGATGAACCCAAGATCGTCGGTATCGGACAAACCTGCCGCCCAAGCCGCCCCATCCTGAACAACGAAGAACCCGAGGCGGTTTCCGTCCGCAAGATTGCTGAGCTCTACCGCTCCGTTGGCTTCTTTGGTGTTGGCAAAGATAAGGCGCACATTTGCAATTTGGCCATTTTCAAGGATGTCATAGACGCCCAGAACATTGTTGAAATCTGCGGTTCCCAGATTGACCATCTCAACGCGGAAATCCGCGGTGCCGTCACCTTCAAGGAAGTCCTTACTGACGATCCCGTTGACCGCGCTGTCCGCAACACGGACTCCGGGCGCAAGGCCCGGCAGGAAATTCGCGTAACTGACGACTGTGTTTCCATCCTTGGTAAAGACAAAAACGTCACCATCCGCCCGACCGTCACCCAGCAGGATCGTCAAATCCGTATCGCCATCGCCGTCTGTGTCAACTTCCAAGTCCGAGTTGCTGTTGAACCGGATATTCGAGCGGCTGACCTCGACCCCTTCGATGACAAGCGATTTGCCAGCTTCAAACCCTGTGACGACATCCCGATCCAACTCTTCCGGGGTTCCGCTGACCGTTTCGGAATCGCCAAAAGACACGGTTTCCAGCGACGATGTCGACCCGGGGCCATCCGCTGGCTCTGTCGGCTCAGGTGCGACGACCACTGGTTCTGAAGGTGTCTCTGATGCACCGCTCGTATCAACCTGCACCGCAGCCGAGGTACGCGCAAAATTCTGAGTGACGATGATTGCGGGAACGCCGCCGAATGAGCCGACTTCAATCCCGATGCCGATATACCTCAGGTTCGGATCAAGAATATTGGCGCGGTGATCGGGGCTGTTCATGAGCGAGTTGTGCAGCCCCACGACGTCGTCCGAGAACCCGGGCTCTCCACGTTGGCTTTGCCAGGCAATGTTTTCAGCGGTCCCCCATGAACCAGACAAAACAAAGCCTGCGTCACGCATACGTTGAGTGGCCGAACTGCCGCCCTCGCCGGTGTGAGAGAAGTTCCCGGTCGCCAGCATCCATTGGCTGTGCTCTTCCGCCGACGCATTCAGACGAAGTTCAAGCGCAAGGGGCTCAAGGCCGCGCGAGGTACGCTCGGCGTTGATCAGTTCTAGCATTTCCCGCTCAAGTGTGCTGGCCTGAGTCATCCCCAACTCTCCATTTTTGCGCATATGTCGAAGCCACGTTGGGCAATAAACGGGCAGATAGCAGTGCAAAAGACTGGACCCGTCTCAATCGGCAAAGTCTTGCCCGTACGCGTAGTCGCTATGGCAATATCTTGCGTAAACCAGGATCAGCTGGGGCAATATCTACGCATTGGAATACGTAACTCATCCAGTCGCCGCCCCGCTGGTATCGCGGTAAGCGCATCCAAATATTGGCGAAAATGGCGATCCCGGAAGGACTCGAACCCTCAACCTGCTGATTAGAAGTCAGCTGCTCTATCCAGTTGAGCTACGGGACCGCTGGGCCCTTCTTGCGGTTTTTAGTTCCGGGGTTCAAGAGCCAAGCGCATAAAGGCGCTGTTCGGATCATCTTCATACCCGAAAATTGGCCCGCAATAGGAATAGCCAAGCCGTTCATAGAGTTTACGGGCCGCCAAATAGTCCGGCAGATGCGCGGCACCGGTCTCGAGAACAAGGGCCTTTGCTCCCTCAGCGCGGGCGACATCGGTTAGGTGATTCATCATTTTGCGCGCCAGACCGCGCCCACGTGCCTGCGCCACGATGTGCACCGATTTCACCTCGACCGTACCATCGGGCAGAGCTTTCAGAGCGCCACAACCAACCGCCTGATCGCCATCGAACATGGCCCAGAACCGAATCCCGTTCCCGGCCAACGCATCAGCATCCATGGTGTGGTTACTTTCCGCAGGCCCGGCTGTTTCACTATGCGCAAAATGAGCCTCTATGACCGGGCGCAGTGCGTCCGCGGTCGGGTCGGCTTCACGGATTTCGATCATTCAGTGTGTCCAGGGCGCGCGCCGATCAGTGGCGAAGTTTTCGCCATAGCCACGCGCGCGCAGGTTGGGTTTGCGCTTGTGCGGCTCACTGACCTGAACCTCGATCCCATTGTCTTTGGCGTAATCCAACGCCTCTTCCCTGGTGTCGAACTTCAGCCGTACCTGAGTTTGCGTGTCATCAGACGACGTCCAACCCATCAGCGGATCGACCTCCCGCGCGGACGCTGGCGCATATTCCAAAACCCACTTGCGGGTCTTGGCCATACCCGAAGTCATCGCATTCCTTGCAGGCTTGTAAATCCGTGCGCGCATGTCGCCTCTCCGTCCTCACTTGGCTGGCAATGTTTATGCGTCAGAGCGCAGGCCGGGACAAGGTGGCAATTGTCGCGGTCACTCAGGCGCCTGATGACAGAAACTGGCACCAGACCCGTTTATGAATCGTAACACCCCATGAAAAGGACACCGACATGATCCACCACGAAAGAAGCCTTAGCATTGACGCCCAGCCCTATGCCGTTTGGGCTATCCTCAGCCGCTTCATGCATATCGATGACTTCGCACCGCAGGTCACCTCGGTCGATGCTTTGACCAAAGGCGAAATCGGCGTCGGATCAAAACGGCGCTGCCACTTCGCAAACGGAACCTCGCTGGTCGAAGAAGTCACCGAGTGGCACATCAACAAGGGGTACCGGGTGCGCCTGTCTGAAATGGCGGCCATGCCGCTGACCGAAGCGTATGCGGCGATTACAATCGAACCCTTGGCCGGCGGCCGCTCGCGTGTGATTTGGAGCATGGACTACCAGATGAAATACGGTCCCTTGGGCTGGCTGATTGGTCAAACGCTTATGAAAGCCATGATAAGCCGCGTTCTGGATGGCAACCTGAAAGCCCTCGCCGACAAGGCACAGGCAGACGAAATCCCGTACATGCAGTTCGCCTATTACTGAAACTGAGTTTCCAAGCCGGATCAGGCCTTGCAGTTGGACAAAATAAGAACAAATGTAAGGGCCAGACCCGGAGCCTGTCCATGCCATACGCCCATTCCGACAAGACGCAACTGACCGCCGAAGACGTCCGCGCGCGCCTGAAACTTGAGGGCGGCAAGCAGTTTGTCATGCACACTGAATTCGCACCCGCAGGGGACCAGCCGACTGCCATCAAAGAACTGGCTGGCGGAGTTATGGACGGGGAACGCGATCAGGTTCTGCTGGGCGCGACCGGCACGGGCAAGACGTTCACCATGGCCAAGGTGATCGAGGAAACGCAGCGCCCCGCCATCATCCTTGCCCCAAACAAAACGCTGGCGGCGCAGCTCTACGGCGAGTTCAAGGGCTTCTTCCCTGAGAACTCGGTCGAATACTTCGTCTCGTACTATGACTACTATCAGCCCGAAGCCTATGTGCCGCGGTCGGACACCTATATCGAGAAAGAATCCCAGATTAACGAACAGATCGACCGGATGCGCCACTCGGCTACCCGGGCGTTGCTGGAGCGCGATGACGTGATCATCGTGGCCTCGGTTTCGTGCATCTACGGTATCGGTTCGGTCGAAACCTACGGTGCGATGACGCAGGACCTGAAGGTGGGCAGCGAGTATGACCAGCGGCAGGTGATGGCCGATCTGGTCGCCCAGCAATACCGCCGCAACGATCAGGCGTTTCAGCGGGGCTCGTTCCGGGTACGGGGCGATTCACTGGAAATATGGCCCGCGCACCTTGAGGACCGCGCGTGGAAATTCTCGTTCTTCGGAGAAGAGCTGGAACAGATCACCGAATTCGACCCCCTGACCGGCGAACGCGCCGCGACGATGGAACAGGTTCGAGTATATGCGAACTCGCACTACGTGACGCCGAAACCGACAATGCAGCAGGCGATCATCGGGATCAAAAAGGAATTGCGCATCCGGCTGGATCAACTGGTCGGCGAAGGCAAATTGCTGGAGGCGCAACGGCTGGAACAGCGGACCAACTTCGATCTTGAGATGCTCGAGGCCACCGGCGTCTGCAATGGGATCGAGAACTATTCTCGCTATCTGACAGGTCGCGCGCCGGGTGAACCACCCCCGACCCTGTTCGAATTCATCCCCGACAACGCCATCGTCTTTGCCGACGAATCCCATGTCAGCGTCCCGCAAATCGGCGGCATGTACCGGGGCGACTATCGGCGCAAGTTCACGCTGGCCGAACACGGGTTCCGCCTGCCGTCCTGCATGGATAACCGCCCCCTGAAGTTCGAGGAATGGGACGCCATGCGCCCGCAATCCGTCTTCGTCTCGGCGACGCCTGCGAAGTGGGAGATCGAACAGACCGGCGGCGTCTTCACCGAACAGGTGATCCGCCCCACGGGCCTCTTGGACCCCGAGGTCGAAATCCGTCCCGTCTCCATGCAGGTGGACGATCTGCTGGACGAGGTGCGCAAAGTGGCCGCTGATGGCTATCGCACGCTGGTCACCACGCTGACCAAACGCATGGCTGAGGATCTGACCGAATACCTGCACGAACAGGGTATCAAGGTGCGCTACATGCACTCGGATATCGACACGCTGGAACGGATCGAAATCCTGCGCGACCTTCGCTTAGGGGCCTTCGACGTGCTGGTCGGCATCAACCTGCTGCGCGAGGGTCTCGACATCCCCGAATGCGGGCTGGTCGCGATTCTGGACGCAGATAAAGAGGGCTTCCTGAGGTCTGAGACTTCGCTGATCCAGACCATCGGCCGCGCTGCGCGAAACGCCGATGGCCGGGTGATCATGTATGCCGACAAGATCACCGGCTCGATGGAACGCGCGCTAAACGAAACCAACCGCCGCCGCTCCAGACAGATCGCCTATAACGAAGAGCACGGCATCACGCCTGAGACGGTGAAGAAGAATGTCGAGGACGTTCTGGCCGGTCTCTACGAAGGCGACGTCGACATGAACCGCGTCACCGCCACCATCGACAAACCGATGCACGGCGCCAACCTCGAGGCCCATCTGGACGGCCTGCGCGAGCAAATGCGCAAAGCCGCCGAGAACCTGGAATTCGAAGAGGCCGCCAACATCCGCGATGAAATCAAACGTCTGGAAGCGGTCGATCTGGCCGTCGCCGACGACCCCATGGCGCGCCAATGGGCGGTCGAGAAAGCCTCGGAAGACGCGGTGAAATCGCGCGGGCGATCAACGGCTGGGCGTCCGGGGCAGCGGGGTGGGAACGTGAAGAGAAGGAAGCGATAGGACAAAAGTGGCTGTCGAGATCAAGTTAGCAGTTTAGTTGGCACAAGCCTTGGGCTGAACCTCTGTACTTCGTCGTGTGGCCTTGATCCGGATCAATGTCGAAACATGAATATGTTGGCAGTGTGCGACGTATGAAGGCTCACAATCCAACCGGCGTAGACGCTTACAAACCTGCACAGATTGCAGAACTGGTTGAAACATCTGGTGTCGCAAAGGCACATCTTTCCATCGTTCAAACGCTGACACTTGCAATACTCGCAGGTGTCTTCATCGGCTTCGGCGGGGCCGCCTACACTATGGTTATGACCGGCGTAGATCCCGGATTTGGGCCAGCCCGGTTTCTTGGTGGGGTGGTGTTTTCTCTGGGCCTGATCCTTGTGGTCGTTGGTGGGGCGGAACTGTTCACCGGAAACGCGCTGATGACCATCGCGGCGGTGGACCGAAAAATCTCGATGCGTGACCTTTTGAGGAACTGGGGATTCGTGTATCTTGGGAATTTAGTCGGAGCCGTCGCACTAGTCCTGGCTTGCGCTGCAAGCGGTTTGCTGGAAGGACCAATGGGGGCCACTGCTGCAGCGATCGCAAATGGCAAGATTGATCTCTCTCCAACGCAAGCCTTTGTACGAGGCATTCTGTGCAACGCCTTAGTGTGCCTTGCCGTCTGGCTGAGCTTCGCCGCCAGATCGGTCGTGGGAAAGGTCATGGCAATACTCTGGCCAATTGCGGCGTTTGTTCTGTTGGGTCTCGAACACTCGATCGCAAATATGTACCTGCTGCCTCAGGGTGCACTAGCAGGTGCCGAACTCGGTTGGGGCGCCACCATCAGCAACCTTTTTTGGGTGACAGTCGGCAATGTAGTCGGAGGCGCGGGCGGTGTCGCCCTCGCCTATCGACTTGCCTATTTGGGCAAGGCAAGCGGCTGACACTACCTCAAGTCCTGTCTCGATCGACAAAATCCATACACTACAAGGTTGCAGCGCAGCCCTCTCTCCTCCACGTTCGCAATCACAGATTGTGATTCCAAACGGCTGATATGACGAAACCCAACACCCTGCCCAGCACGCATGAGGTCCAAAGAGCAATTCAACGGGTGCGTGGTACCCGCGTGGTACTGGCCGAGGATTTGGCTCAGTTCTACGGAAAATCCGTCAGCGCCTTCAATCAGGCGGTCTCGCGCAACAAGGACCTGTTCGAGGGCTACCGCTTTCAGCTGACCGATGCCGAGGTCGCCGATTTGCAATCACAGAATGTGATCTCAAAACCCAAGGGCCGCGGTGGGCGGCGGGTCAATCCTTGGGTCTATACGGATTACGGCGTGGCCATCGCCTCGGCCCTGTTCAAGGACCCGCGCGCGATCAGGATTACCCGGATGATCACCGAAGCCTTTGTCGACGGCGCGAATGCTCTGGCCGAGACCCCGCGCAGCGTGCCGGAAATCCTGCCGCCCGAAGGAGCCCCCGCCCCGCTGCTGCCCAATGGCGAGCAGTTGCGGGCTTTGGCCGAAAACATCCTCGATTCCGGGCAGCAGAGCCTTGTCGATTACATCGCCAACCCCACCACCAAGCGACAACAGGCGGTGGCGGTGATCATGAAGACGCTGGCCGAGACCGCAGGCGAGGAGGTGCGAACCCAGCAGGAACGCCTGCGCCTGCGCATCGCCGAGCGTTTGGCCACGGGCGACTATACCGACGATGACGACCGGAAAGGCTTGTTGGAACTTTTGCAGGCAATGAAGAGTTAAACGCCCAGTTCAGCCCGTAGCTTTTTGGTCAGCTTGGCCACAACCAAATCATAAGACGTCAAGATATGCTCGCGCAGCGAGGTGTCGCTCATCCCGCGTTCCTCGTAGACTTGCAGCCATTTCATCCCCCGCGACGCCAGGTACGGCGCTGGGCGGATGCCGGGTTCATCGCCCAGCACCTCAAAGGCCAGATCGGTGGCCTTGAAGGTGAACGCATCCGCACCATCATTCCAGCCGCAAATCGCAAAGACCTTGCCACCCACTTTCCACACGTCCGCATTGCCCCACTGCACGACGTGGCTGGTGGCCTTGAGGCTGGCGCAAAAGCTGTTGAACTCATCACGGGTCATCGCCCCAACTTTGGCGATTGGCCGGGGTTTGGCAAGCGCTGGGCGGCGCTTTATCCTTTGTCCCAGTGCACCACCACGTCGAACCCTGCCGGCGCGGGCGGGCCTTCGAGGAATTCAGCGAACTGGCCCCAAAGCTCTGTCACTTTGGGGGCGTTGGCGTTGGAAAGTTCTTCGCTTTGGACCACCGCAACAACAAAGCCACTGCCATCTTCGTTCATGACGTTGGTAAAGCTGTGCATGCCTTCCATGCCCATGATCTGGTCTTTCAGCTCATTCATCCTGGCCTCGGCCGCATCGCGCATGCCGGGCTTCATTTTGAACTGTGTAATACGTGCGAACATGACTTCTCCTCCCTCGCTGGGCGAAATCCCCGATGACCGCCGGACCGGCGTGACGGGCGCAGTCTACCACACTCTGTCAGATTCCCCGATCAGCCTGTTCAGGGCCGCACGAATTTGGCCGTACCAAGCTGCCGCGATTGTGGAGCCTCGGGTCGTAGGGGCGATTGCAGAGCCTCGGCTGATTGGGGCGTCGCGGTGATCGGGGCTATTGTGCCGCAGGCAACCCCATCCCCATCCGCATCGTTGCGCGCGTGATAGCCCGGCTCGCCCTTTCGGTACGGGCCCGGTATCAATGAACCAGCCGTGTCGCAACTCACCATCGCGATAAGGTGGAGCAGCGCCTCGTGGCTTTCGAATTCAGAGGTCCGCAGGTACACAGCGACCGTAATCGCCGCAGTGGTCGCTGGCAGCATGAGAACCATCAGAACAATGCGCACGGGCGACAGCGCCCGCCTGCGTAGTGCGTCCGCACGGCGATGACGTGCTGAGGTTCTTGAGGTTTTTTGCGGATTGTCCTGATTGGGCTCATTATGTTCCATGCATGAAGCCTTAGATCGAATTTATGGCAAAACCGAGACCCGCCCCCGTCGTACCTTGGCCAATAGGCATATAGGGTCAGGCCGGAAATCAGTTGTGACGGCAAATACGCAGATGACAAAGACCGACCCCTATCGTCCCGTTGACGAAACAGCCAGACAAATGGCCCGAAATCTGATCGAGGAGGCAAGCTATGGTGCGCTCGCCGTGTTGCGCCCGGATAGCTCGTTGCCGTCCGTTTCACGCGTGGCTCTGGCGACGGACGATGACGGCCTGCCGATCACGTTGATCTCAACTCTTTCCGATCACACACGAGCATTGCAGGCCAATCCGGACTGTGCCCTTTTGGTCGGGGAACCCGGTGAAACCGGCGATCCGCTGACGCATCCGCGACTGACATTGCACGCCACCGCCCGGTTCGTTGCGCGCGGGACCAGAGAGCACGATGCACTGCGCACGCGCTATCTGAGCTTGCGTCCGAAGGCAAAGCTCTACGCGGATTTTACCGATTTCGGCTTTGTCCGGTTTTCTGTGTCCGATGCCGTACTAAATGGCGGATTTGGCAAGGCATGGCGCCTTGCCCCGACTGATATATGGCCCGCTTAACGCACCACATGAACAGCGCAGGCCGCATGGCGCACCACATGGTTTGCTGTTGAGCCCAACAGCAAATCCTGCATCCCCGGGCGGTGAGATGCCAGAATGATCAGGTCAGGCTTATGCTCATCAGCCCAATCCAGAATGGTTCGGCCCGAGTGGCCCTCCACCAACACACCTTTGGCGTTGGGCAGCTTTTCCGCCAGAGCGTCCAACTCGGTCTGTAGGGCCTTGCGCGCCTCGGACAGATATTCAGGCGGCATGTAGGAAATGGCATAGTTCGGAATGTGCTCGACAACGTGCAGCAGGGTGACCTGCGCATCTGGCGTCGAAAGCACTTGGGCCAGTTTCAACGGTCCAGAGATGTCTCGTTCGGCATCAAAGGAAATTGGGACAAGAATGTTGTGATACATGACGCGCACCTCCGTTTTCACACCTAAAACCTGCACCAGGTCAGACGGTTAGGCATTGATCCAGATCACGCTCCGCCAAATGTCTCGGCCACGTCATACATGACGGGCTCAAAGCTTTTGCACAGCTCGTTGATCTTGCGATTACGGTCCCGCATCTCTGGGGTTCGCAGCATGGCCAGAAAATCTTCACGGCTTTGCCACTGCGAATAGTTGGCGATCCGGGTCTGAGCATCATTCACATGAAGACCTGCAGACACAAAACCGGGTTGTTTCGAGATAAACTCGGCATAGGCATCCGTCAGCGCCTCCAACAAGTCCTGACAGGTGCCGGGCGTCATTTCAAAGGTTGTGATGACAGTCTGTACGCTTGCGTCTTTGGCAATGTTCGGCATCTGGATTCTCCTTTGTCTCGCCTAAGCTTAACATAGGTTGCCCAAAGGTCTCGCCTTTCCTTCACCTGTCCACGAATTGCGAAGGACAGCAAAATCCTAACGATCCGTTAACCATGCTCGCGGATGCTGCGCGCATGCGATGGGTTTCTTTCCTCCTTGTATGGCTGCTGGCGGTCTCCCCCGCCTGGTCTGGTGCGTGGTTGCGCGACAAAGGCAGTGCCTTTGTGTCGGCAGCCGTAACCGCCTTTGCAGACCAGAGCCACGGCTACGACTTCAAGGGCTCGCTTTACGCGGAATATGGGTTGCGGGAAAACCTGACCCTTGGGCTGGATATCGAGCAGAACCGCGAAATTTACGGCCACGCGCTGATTTTTGCGCGTCTGCCCGTTGCGGATTTCGGAAACGCTGGCCGCTTTGCTGCTGAATTAGCGGTTGGCGCGCATCACCAACAGATCCGTGCCTGGGCGGTGTACAAGGCCACCCTGTCCTATGGAAAAGGGTTTCAGACCGGTTGGGTCAGTGGCTGGGTCGCAATTGACGCCGCGCTAGAGTACCGAACGCATGACGCCCTGTATCGCAAGTTGGATCTGACGGTTGGCTTGTCCTCTGCACGATTGATCAACCCGCTTTTGCAGATCGAGACCGCCTACCGCAGCGACCGCCCTTTGCATTGGAGGATAAGACCCTCGATCATGATCCGTGCAAAGGACAGCCCGAGGACTTGGGTTCTGGGTGTGGAGCGCAGTGATGCCCGCAAGAACACGGGCATCAGATTGGCGCTTTGGAACACGTTCTGAATCACTGGCAGGGGTAGCCCCGCTCGGTTATCCATACGCATCATGGTCGAAACCGAACCGCTTAGAGGCAAGGGCCAGCGCAACTGAATGTTGTCCCGGTTTGCCCCCTGCTCCAACTCGACATAGGGTGTCGCGTGTACGATCTGCGCGCCTGCGTTTTTCAACGGACCCAAGACGGCAACCGCATCACAGCCCCGCGCTTTACCGCCAAAGGGCAGACGGCCGCCAGCAGAGATTGACCAAACCGATGATGCCGAGTTTTGCGAGCTTCGGATCCGCAACGGGTTTTCGACCTTTGCGTTGATACCGTTGAACGTATTGTCCTCGAAAATCACGTTCAGATGCGCCGAATGGTTCAGATCGGCAAAGCTGGTGTCGACACGTTCGGCCCGGTCGATACGGCCACTGCTAGAACGGAATTTGTTCCCCGTCACAACGACTCCGTTCAGGTAATGCCCCGCACCATGAGGTCGAATAACGATCTGACTGAACCAAGGTGCGACTTCATTTGCATAGAAAATGTTGTCCGAGATCGTCATCGAGCTGAACGAATAGCCGCTGGTATAGACGGGATTCGCGTCGCGTTCGTTCGTCCACTCTACAAAACAGTTATCGACGTAATTCTCGGAAATAGTCGAACTGTTGTAGGTCCCGATCATGATCAGTCCGGCACTGCGGACACCCTGCGGGATGCGGTCGCCCTGAAAGAAGTGGTTGCCAAGCACGAGGTTGTTTGTCCCCGCCAGTACAGCAAAATGAAGGAACCGCACCGCGCGATTGTGGCGCAACTTGATATCGTTGGCACTGGCGTTCAACGCGATGGACTTACGATCAGGCACGTTCAGGGATTCTTCGGTCGACAGGAACTGGCAATTATCGATCAACATGCCCTGACACCCGGTTCCGTGCGAGGTGATACCACGGTCCTTGGGACGGCTGATAAAGCAATTCGTCACCGCAAACGTGCTGCCGGAAGGTGCAAGCCGGATTGCGCTGCATCGACCGTTGCACTGGAACTCGATCTCTTCCATGCCAAACTTGCGCAACGTACTGAACCCGCTGAAATCAAGAAGGTATTTGAAAGACTGAAAGGTGAAAGTCTGCGTACCTGACGCATCAAAAATCGGATCGTTCAGCGTGATTTCACCCGCCCCGACATCTTTGGACCGGACGTAGATTTCGCGTCCCACACCGTTGCCCTGGACCAGCGCGCCAACCGGGATGTTGGCAATGTTTTCGACATTGGTCAGCTTGGTGGCGTCAGACGGGTTGTACGTCGCGACCGAGGTGAAAGTCTCGGTATCCCAGGCCGCGCTGCTTTTGACATCAAACTGCCCGTTGCGGATCACGCGCCGGGTCGAAAAACCGCCTTGCCGGTTCGGAACCGCAGCCGCCATGTCAATCGGTGCCGTGACCGAAATTTTCCGACCACCCATATCCAGCGATTCATGATCAGAGTTGTTCAGCAGGGCTTGGAACGCTTTTTTGAACGCCAGCTCTTCGTCTCCAAACGCCGAGATATAGGCTGGAAGGTCGAAATTCTTGGTCAGCAACAGCATCTTGTCGTCGGGCATGGTGATCGTGCCCTCAAAATCCATCTCGGATGCCATCGAGGTGTTCTGCGCCAGAAGATATGTGCCTTTGGGAACATAGATCCGACGTCCGCTGGCCGCCTGATCAGCTGCTTCGAAAGCGGCGGAGTCGTCCACAACGCCATCGCCAATCGCCCCATAATCCCGCACATCGACTGTGCTGATCATTTCGCGCAGGAAGATACTGGTCGCGTCTGTGATCTGGATATCGTCTACGCGTATGACCGCGCCATTCGCACCATCGATGTTCAGTCCAAAATGACCATAAAGCGCAGCGACGCCCCACGGCATATCGACGCCGGATCGTTTACCAGTGCCAACAATCGCCGTGATTTCGTGCACTTTGCCGTAACCTGACAATTGGGTCGCCGGGCCCTGATCGATCACACCCGTTACCTGCTGATCGCCCGCACCACCAGCCCAGGCGGCAATACGCACCTGCGGCAAGGGTCCACTGATCGCCTTGACCCGAGCCTTGATCTGCAGGTAGCAGCCGGGGATCAGAGGCGTTTGGCCCATGTAGCGCAGCTTTTGCGTGGCCTGCACCTTCAGAATTTCCAGACAACCGCCGAAATCCGGGTCTGCAGGAACAAATGCCCCAACGCCAGAGCCTTCGTAAATCGGCGAACCCGGAGTACCGTCGCCTCTGGACCAGACGTTCAGACCATTTGCAAAAGCAGCTGGCATAAAGACGATTCCGTCGGTGATTGCCTTGTTCATAGAAATCCCTTTCCCAATCGCGCGCCGCAGATCGCCACGCGCACAAACCCAGTGTCCGGGGCTGCCCGAACGCAGAGGCCTGAGTAAAGAAAAGGGATTAACCGCCGCTCATATCACCGTGACGGTGGTGTTGCGCTAGGCGGCTGGGTCGGAATTGCCCAAAAGCTGCACACCGTTGATCTTCCAGCCGTTTTCCCGCTGCACCATTTGATAGTCCAGAATGTGCACTCGCCCGTCGCCATCTGTAATCATGACCTTCTGCCACAAGGCGCCAGCGATTTCGCGAAGTTCCAAGAACCTCACCTCGGCGGGTCGCCAGACCATGGGATAGCCATTGCGGACCATAGCTCCGAAATTCTCGGGCGTCCGAAACAGGTTTTGGATGTTGGGGCTGGCAAAGGTAAAGGCGGTGACAAAATCGTCCGCCTCAAACGCCTTAATTTGCGCCGCGATGTTGGCTTCGATCTCATCACTCTGGGCAAACGCACCCGAGGCCAGTCCGGCACTGAGTGATAGGGCAAGCAATAAACGACGCATAGGGCCACCTCCTGACGAAAGGGTAGCCCCATGCAATGTCAGGTCAAATCAGACCAGCTCTCCGGCCAGCGCCTTGTCGATCAGCGCGATGGTTTCCGGCACGCCATAAAGCGCGATGAACCCGCCAAAACGCGGGCCCTGCGACGCGCCCAGCAGCACCTCGTAGAGTGCAGTGAACCACCCACGCATCGGATCGAACCGCTCGCGACCGATGGAATAGACCACCGATTGCAGTGCCTCGTCCTCGATCGGTCCATCGTAGGATTCAAGCGCGCCTTTCAGCGCCTCCAGCGCTTCGCGTTCCTGATCGGTCGGTGCGCGGTGCTGGCGGGTGGGTTTCACGAAGTCGTTGAAGTACCGCACGGCAAAGCCGGCCGCCTGATCCAGATCGGGATGCGTTTCGGCCGTAGCTTCGGGCGCATACCGGCGGATAAAACCCCACAGCGCCTCTTTGTCTTCGGCACCCGACACGGACGCGAGGTTCAGCAACATTGCGAAGTGCACCATCAGGGTGGATTCCGGTACATCACCACCGTGGATGTGCCAGACAGGGTTGTTCAGCTGAGCCTTCAGATCCTGCCCCGGATAGGCACGCAATTGCTGGTGGTACTCATCCACAGCCTTCGGGATTACATCAAAGTACAGACGCTTGGCAGTTTTGGGCTTCTGATACATGAAGTATGACAGGCTTTCCGGTGCGGCATAGGTCAGCCACTCCTCCATCGACAACCCGTTGCCTTTCGACTTCGAGATTTTCTGGCCCTGCTCATCATTGAACAGCTCATAGCTCAGCGCCTCGGGCGGCTGTTTGCCCAGCGCCCGACAGATTTTCGAAGACTGCGTGACCGAGTCGATCAGGTCCTTGCCCGACATCTCGTAATCGACGCCCAGCGCCGCCCAGCGCATGGCCCAGTCCGGCTTCCACTGCATTTTGACGTTGCCGCCGGTGACCGGGATCTCGACCTTTTCGCCATCGGGCTCCTGATAGACGATCGTACCTTTGGCCACGTTGCGTTCCAGCGTCGGTACCTGCAGCACGTGGCCGGTCTTTGGACTGATCGGCAGGAAGCACGAATAGGTCTCGCGCCGCTCGGGCCCAAGGGTCGGCAGCATGATCTCCTGAATCTTGTCAAACCGCTCCAGCGCAATCAGCAACGTCTCGTCAAACTTGCCGCTGGTATAGTAATCGGTGGCCGAGGCGAATTCGTATTCGAACCCGAAACTGTCCAAAAAGTCACACAGCATCGCGTTATTGTGCTGCGCAAACCCCGCGTGCGTGCCGAACGGATCGCGCACCTTGGTCAGCGGCAGATGCAGGTCTTCCTTCAACTCTTCCTGCATTGGCACGTTGGTCGGCACCTTGCGGAAGCCATCCATATCGTCCGAGAAGCAGATCAGCTTGGTCGGGATGTCGCTAATCTGCTCAAACGCATGCCGTACCATCGAGGTCCGGGCGACCTCGCCAAACGTGCCGATATGCGGCAGGCCCGACGGACCATAGCCGGTTTGAAACAGGACGTATCCCTTTTCCGGGGCGGCTTTCTGATAGCGTTTGAGCAACCGGCGCGCCTCTTCAAAAGGCCAGGCCTTGGACGACATCGCGGTTTCGCGCAGTTCAGACATCAGATTTGCTCCATCGGGAAAAACATTGCCAGTCGCCCCATGCAACCGACCGGCCCCTCCTATTGTGCCGGTGCAGCATGAGTCAATAAAGAGGGCTGTTTTTCCTGATGGAAAGGCCGTTCTAAGCGGTCAACTGATCCAGCTTGGCCGCCCAGATAAAGTCATTCTCGCTGAGCCCGCCAATCTCATGGGTGGTCAGTTTGACGTCCACGTAGCCCCAACCGAAACAGACATCCGGGTGATGCCCCTGCTGATCGGCAAGCCACGCGCAGAGATTGGCCAGATAAGTCGCCTTGGCGAACCCTTTGAATTTGAAATGACGGCTTAGCAACTTTGCATCCGTATCCAGCTGCCATTCCGATGATAGCTCGGCCAAGTGAGTGTTGGCCTCATCACGTGTCAGCGCAGGTACGCCACCAGAACAGGGCACGCAGGTTTTGTCCGACAGGCTGCAAGTTTCTCCGGTTAGTGTCATGATCCGTTCACTCCGCTGCGGTTGCTTTTTCAGGGAACTTGTTTGGCAACAATCCAAGAGATTGAGCGTGCCGCACATCGGCCAGCAGGTCACGTTCGGCGGCTGCAAACAGTTCCTCGGGCGACTCTAGCACGAAATAGCCCATCTGATGCATGTCGATCCGGTAGGGCGTGCGCAGGATCGTCATGATGTCGAAGGGATCGCGGTCAGGAAGATCGCTCTCGACGGCGTAGACCAACTCGGTCGGCGACGAAGCAAGCCCTGACCCAAGTGCCTTGATCTGACCATTCTGACGGCGCAGACCAAACTCGATCGAGAACCAATACAGTCGGATCAACCAAGAATAATCCTTGTCACTCGCCTGAACGCCAGCCTTCCCGATGGCATGGCTGAAGGCAGCGAAGCGCGGATCACTTAGCAAGGGTGTATGGCCGAAAATCTCGTGAAAGATATCGGGCTCTTCAATGTAGTCGAAATCCTCACGCGACCGGATGAAAGATGCGGCAGGAAAAACCCGGTCGGCCAGCATTCCAAAGAAGGTCTTGAAACCAATAAGGGCGGGCACCGGCTGCACCCGCCAACCGGTCAGATCCAAAAGCCGCTCTGATATGGCAGCACAAGAAGGCACAGACGTTTTTGGCAAATCCAGACGGGCCAATCCGTCCAGGTAATCCTGAGCCATGTAGCGTTGAACGTTTTCCTCTTGTGCAGCGTAGAGATCCGCCCAAACAGCGTCCTCTTCCGGGGTGTAGGCAATATGGCCGCGCGCGTCGGCGATTTTGGCGACATATTTGGTCGACTTGGGCATCACGTTTCCTCCTCGGGAAAAGTTTAACGCCACTGGTCGGAAAATTTGGTTTGGAATAACATATCTTCCCCGGTATTTTGGCAAATACATCTCACTGAGTCATAATTTATGAAACAAACCCTCCAACCTGCCGACATCGCCATTCTGCAAGAGCTGCAAGCAGATGGTCGCCTATCCATGCAGGACCTTGCTGATCGCACCGGGCTTTCCGCCTCCCAATGCTGGCGGCGCGTGCGCGATCTTGAGGCCGGCGACATCATCGCGGGCTATGCCGCACAGGTCCGCGCAAAATCCGTTGGGTTGAACGCAATCGCCTACGTCCATGTGGCCCTGCGTGAACATCAGGAGGACAGCATCAACGCATTCCTGCGCCTGATCGAGACTGAACCACAGATCGTCGAGTGTGCTTCAATAACCGGAGATCACGACTTCATCCTAAAGGTCTATGCCAAAACCCCCGAAGAGCTTGAGCACTTCATCATGCAGCGCCTTTTGAAATCCGGCCTGGTCCGCGACACGCGCAGCAATTTCGTGCTGCGCCAAACCAAAACCCGCGGACCGTTGCCCATTCTCTAACGGCGGCGACGCGAAATCCGTTGAACCCTCGCGCCAGCCCACCTATCGTGCGGGCGCAGAAAGCCTAATCAGGACGACACCATGACCGATCAAGTACCTCACCCAATGTCCCCTCAGGATTGCCTTGTTGCGATCATGGTTGCGATCTCTGCCTCTGACGAAACCATCCGGACGGCCGAACTGGTCAAGATCGAAGGTGCGGTAAACATGCTGCCGGTGTTTGCGGAATATGATATCGACCGCACCCGCCGCGTGTCGCAGATCGTGTTTGACCTGTTCGAACAAGAGGACGGGTTGGATGCTCTGTTCGGCCTGATCCGCGACAACCTGCCAGAGCGGCTGCACGAAACC
This sequence comes from Ruegeria arenilitoris, assembly GCF_013035315.1. Taxonomy (GTDB): domain Bacteria; phylum Pseudomonadota; class Alphaproteobacteria; order Rhodobacterales; family Rhodobacteraceae; genus Ruegeria; species Ruegeria arenilitoris_D. The sequence goes on from NZ_WQHP01000005.1 coordinate 57,499, forward strand.
GCCTATGCCCTTGCCTGCGATGTGGCGGCGGCAGATGGATCGCTGGCCGAGACCGAACTGCGGCTGTTGGAAGAAATCCGGTACGAGTTGAACATCGACCGTCTGCACGCGGCGGCTATCGAACGGGGCGCGCGGGCTCGCCACACCACCTGACCTCAGCTTCCGGCCATTGACCCCCAACGCTCGATTAGAGCGCGTTGCAGTTTGCGCGAGCGACTGTTCCAACTGCGCGCGCCCTGAGGCCGCTCACGATTTGCACGCGGGATCGTCGCCCGATGGTCGACATCAGCGGTAAAGATGGCAAAGGCCAAATCCGCACCACCCGGTGTTGTGATGAACCCACCCAGACCGGATACGAAATTCAGCGTCCCGGTCTTGGCATCCACTTTGATCGGGTGGTTCTTGACGGGTCGCCCTTGACTGTCCGCAAGGGTGAATTTCTTCAGCAGCGGTCGCAACGCACCCGCCTGTTTCGCAGCGACCAGAGCGGTCACCAAATCACCCGGCGCCATGCGCGAGGCATCACCGAGCCCCGAGTGATCCACCATCGCGATCCCCGTCACGCCATAGGTTTCAGCCGCCCAACGATTCATCTCGGCAGCCGAGTCCTGCAGCGTCTCCAACTGAGCGCCGCGCGCCTTGGAAGCCGCCATGCCGACCATTTCAGCCGTCAGGTTGGTCGAGTACTTCAGCATACCGCGCAGAATACTGTCCAATGGATCGCTTTGGTGCACCACCAGCACTGTGCCCTGCGGCGCTTCGCGTGTGACTTGTACCCGGCCCAGCACAATCCCATTTGCGCGCGCAAGTGTCTGGAAAACATCGCCCGCGTACAGCGCGGGTTTGCGTACCGGCAACCACCGCGCGCCGCCATTGCCAAGCGCGCCCTTGGCCACGGTCCAGCGATCCTGCCGCGCGCTGGATTCATAAGTGTAAATTGGCAGCTTGCGGTTCTCGACCCGCATCGAGGCCATTTCGACCGAAGGTTGGTAGCGTGCACTGCGCGCATCCATTGTCACGTCATAACTGGTGCCGTCACGCTTCCACTCGAAATGCACCCGATTGAAGTTCAACGATATCCCACTGATTGAAGGGCTGTAGCCCAGATGATCCGGCTGCCCGGGATCGATACTGAACACATAAGGCAGAGCCCCTTCGTAGACCTTGAACGCACCCTGAACTTCGGTAATCCCGGCCTCGCGCAGGTTCGCCGCCATCGTCGCCAGAGCGTCCGTATCCAGCAAGGGGTCGCCTCCGCCAACAAGGATCAGATCTCCTTTGATAATCCCGTTTTCGATCGGGCCATCTGCCATGAGAACCGTCTCGAACCGGTGATCCGCGCCCAGAACATCCAACGCATAAAGCGCCGTCAAAGCCTTTCCGACGCTCGCCGGAGGCAACCCCTGATCGCCTCCGTATGCCTCAAGCGCCGCACCTGTTGCGGCGTCGGCTACCGCGAACACAACCTCGCCTCGTAGTCCGGCCGCCTGAACCAAACGCTCGGCCCCCGAGGGCAGGTCGCCGCGCAATTGCGGGCGCAGCGAGACCAATGGAGCCTCGGCCAAAGCCATACCAGGGGCCAAAGCCGCGCCCAGCCCTGCTAGAAATCCACGTCGAGAAAACCGATCAGCCATGGGTCAGATAAAATCTCACGGAACAAATACGCACAACCATTGATGTAGATTATGCGCGCATTGGGGCTATTCCGGCAACACCCTGCCATCCCATTCGCCGCGCGCCCGGATCTGGCTCGAGCTGACATCGACCATCGGCACGTTCACGAAACACCACGCGGGCGCATCGGCCCGTCCCAGCAGATGTCGCGCCTGGCCATCGATCCGGTATTTGGCATAGAGCCGCGCCGCAGGTGACATGCGCGCCGAAATCCGATCACCGGGACGCGCAATCACCCCCACAGGCACGCTGTCCATGATCAGCCGCCAGTTCTTCCATTTGTGGAATTGCGCCAGATTGTCCGCGCCCATCAGCCAGACGAACCGCACCCCGGGATAAAGCCGCCACAACGCCATAAGCGTATCCGCAGTGGCCCGCGTTTTGGTCAGCGCTTCGATGTCCGTGATCTCGACCCGGGGATGATCGATGACTGCTCGCGCCGCCTCGACCCGTTGCGCCAAAGGTGCGGGCCCGCGTGCTTTCAAGGGATTGCCGGGGGACACCAGCCACCAAACCCGATCCAGCCCAAACGCTTTCATCGCCTCAAGCGTTACATGCACATGCCCCTGGTGCGGCGGATCAAATGACCCACCGAACAGCCCCACGACCTGCCCGGGGCGTGCGTATGGAATGCTGTACCGATCCATGCCATGCTGATGTTCAGAACTGCGAGGCGTTGTCAATCAACAGGTTGCACCAGATCACCCAGCGCAACCCGCCCGGGCCGCACCACTTCGGCGCACCACCCGCCATGCCCGCGAACGGCAGAGTATCCACCTTTGCCCAGCGCCTCCTCCATCCGGCTGCACGGCGCGCATATCACGGTAAAGCGCAAAATCGCCTCGCCTACCTGCACCTTACGCCCCTTGAGCGCCGTGAGATTTATCCCGGAAACCACCAGATTGCGCCGCAGGGTTTCCGGGGAAACTGGTCCCTGACCCAGATAAGAGCCGATTGCTTTAAGGTGCTCCCGCTGAATCAAAGTCACCGCCCGCTTGCCTGCTCGACTTCTATCGCCGTCCAGCCCGTCCGCTGAAATTCCGGCCACGTCAACAGTTTCCATTACGTCCCGTCGCGAGGGCCGCATCCCAATCCAATCCACCCGCCCTGGCTGGGCCCAACCCGCTATCAATTTGGCTAGTTCCGACAAAACACCCCTCCCCCCTAGCGGACTAAACTTAGCTGAACCCGAATCCATACTAAATTCCCAAAACCACCAGCTTGCCCCGCTCGCCCGGCTCGGATATCCAGCGGTTTAACCCAATTTCCCCGACCCAGAGGACGCGACATGGCCGCCTATCAATATGTCTACCACATGCAGGGTGTCTCCAAGACCTATCCCGGTGGCAAGAAGTGCTTTGAAAACATCCACCTGAGCTTTCTGCCCGGTGTGAAAATCGGTGTCGTCGGCGTCAACGGCGCGGGTAAATCGACACTGATGAAGATCATGGCGGGCCTCGACACTGACTTCACCGGTGAGGCATGGGCGGCCGAGGGCGCCAAAGTCGGCTATCTGCCGCAGGAACCGCAGCTGGATGAATCCCTCACCGTCCGCGAAAATGTCATGCTGGGCGTGGCCGCGAAAAAGGCCAAAGTCGACCGCTTCAACGAGATCGCCATGGAGATCGCCGAGAACTATTCGGACGAGTTGATGGAGGAAATGACCACCCTGCAGGACGCGATCGACGCCGAAAACCTCTGGGACCTCGACAGCCAGATTGATGTGTCGATGGAGGCGCTGCGCTGCCCGCCGGACGACGCCAATATCGCCAACCTCTCGGGCGGTGAGAAGCGCCGCGTAGCGCTCTGCAAGCTACTGCTCGAAGCGCCCGACATGCTGCTGCTCGACGAACCGACCAACCACCTGGACGCCGAGACCATCGCCTGGCTGCAACAGCACCTGATCGACTACAAGGGTACCATCCTGATCGTCACCCACGACCGCTATTTCCTGGATGACATCACCGGCTGGATTCTGGAGCTCGACCGTGGCCGCGGTATTCCCTACGAAGGCAACTATTCCGCATGGCTGGAACAAAAGGCCAAACGGCTGGAGCAGGAAGCCCGCGAGGATAAGTCCAAGCAGAAGACTCTGCAGCGCGAGCTGGAATGGATGCGTCAGGGTCAGAAGGCCCGCCAGGCCAAATCCAAGGCCCGGATCAACGCCTATAATGAGCTGGCCGAACAGTCCGAGCGCGAAAAACTGACCCGCGCCCAGATCGTCATCCCCAACGGCCAACGCCTTGGCGGTAAGGTGATCGAGGTTGAGGGGCTGTCGAAACACATGGGCGACAAGCAACTGATCGAAGGGCTGAACTTTGCCCTGCCCCCCGGCGGCATCGTCGGCGTCATCGGCCCCAACGGTGCCGGTAAATCGACCCTGTTCAAGATGCTCACCGGTCAGGAACAGCCCGACAGCGGCACCATCACGCTGGGCAACACGGTCGAGCTGTCCTACGTTGACCAGTCCCGTGACGACCTGAAAGATGGCGATACCGTGTGGGAGGCGATCACCGGCGGCGCCGAAATCATCCAACTGGGTGACGCGCAGGTCAATTCCCGCGCCTATTGCTCGTCCTTCAACTTCAAGGGCGGCGACCAGCAGAAGAAGGTCTCGCTGCTGTCAGGGGGTGAGCGCAACCGCGTCCACATGGCCCGCCTGCTGAAAGAGGGCGGTAACGTCCTGCTGCTGGACGAACCGACCAACGACCTGGACGTCGAAACCCTGCGTGCGCTGGAAGACGCGCTGGTCGATTTCGCAGGCTGCGCCGTGGTTATCTCGCACGACCGCTTCTTCCTCGACCGGATCTGTACGCACATCCTGGCCTTTGAAGGTGATGCGCATGTCGAATGGTTCGAGGGCAATTTCGAAGACTACGAAGAAGACAAGAAGCGCCGCCTGGGACCGGACGCACTGGAGCCCAAGCGGTTGAAGCACAAGAAGTTTACGCGGTGAATGACGTTTGGCGAACACGTGCCAAAAAGTGGCGGCGCAGCGTCCGCAAGTTGCTGGCGCCACTCCGGGCACGCGTTCGGCCATATAGCGGGCAAGAGATCTGCATCATAGTCGCAAGCAATGGGCGGTCCGGAAGCACGCTGACCTATGCAGCCTTTGTAAAATCAATGGAGGAAGTTGACCCTCTTGCCGGAAAACGGTCGGCATTCGTTGAGCGGCTGAAGGAAGCCACCTTCCAATCTCCGTGCGTTTTCAAGACACATGATTTCCCGGATGCGCTGTCTTCCTGGCCCGAAAATACCCCTGTCGTCTTTTGCTTCGGATCTTCCAAGGAATCGGCATTCTCAGTATATTCCGCCAAGGAAAAATACGGCGACGCATGGGTTGAGCAGCACTTCTACAATCTGAATGCGACCGGCACCTATGATGAGTTGTTCGAACGGGATGTCCTGCAACAGGCGCGGCAGGTAAAGGAATAGGCCACCTTTGAAAGTGTCCCGGTTCTGTGCGTGCACTATGATGCGCTTTGGGAGCATAAAGAGACCATTTCGCGGTTTGCCGGTTGGAAATTCAACCCACCCGAGCGTCGCGACCGTGCACCTAAAAACATCCCGAACCACCTCAGGGCGGCTGCGGACAGGGTCTATGGTCCAATCGACTCAGTAATCGACCAACTGCCCATGTGCTTTGTTGCTTCTTCCATCTACCGCAGAACCGTGGACGAGCTACCCATAAACGATTAAGCACCGCTCGCACCCCTTGGCGTGATCCTCCCTTGTCCTGCGCCTTTCAGGATGCCATATCCAAGGGGCAAACGTTTTTCTATTTCGACCTACTGTCTCCGTCATCGGCGCTCAGTCACTCGATCCAGACCGACGACGCCAGGCTGCCGCAGCAACGTGGGCAGCACCAAACAGGAGAAAACGGATATGCCCGCAGGCACCGTAAAATGGTTCAACACCACCAAAGGCTACGGCTTTATCGCACCCGAAGATGGCGGCAAAGACATCTTTGTACACATCTCGGCAGTCGAGCGTTCGGGCCTGACCGGCCTGGCCGACAACCAGAAAGTCACGTACGAGCTGCGCTCGGGTCGTGATGGCCGCGAAAGCGCCGACGACATCGCGCTGGCCTAAAGCCATGAAAGGGCAGAGGAAACCTCTGCCCTCTTAATTTCTCGCAGGGCAGTGTCGCAACACAAGTGTGGCTCTGCGATGACATCACATTTCGTTTACTCTTCACCAATGATTGACCAGATCGGCTATCATTCCGACACTGGTTTATGATTTTTCTGTTGTCCTGAAGAGAGCCGATATGTTCACACGTCGCACATTCCTTGCAGCTTCCGCAGCCGCGGGCCTGACGCCCGGTCTTGCGTCGGCCAAGAAAAAGGCCGTTGAATACGACCCCACACCTCAGTTCGTTCGGGTCAAGAAACAGTTCCTGCCCGGCCAGTTGCTTGTCGCGCCACGGTCGTACTATCTGTATTTCATCACCGAACCGCGCAAAGCGATCCGCTATGGCTGCGGCGTTGGTAAGGCGGGGCTGGAATTCACCGGCACTGCCACCATCGACGTCAAGAAAGAATGGCCAACCTGGCGCCCCACAGACGAGATGATCGAGCGCGAGCCGACCACTTACGCCAAGTTCAAGGACAATGACTATGTCCAGCCCGGCGGCGGAGACAATCCGCTGGGGGCACGCGCGCTTTACCTGTTCCAGAACGGTGTAGATACGTATTTCCGCATTCACGGCACCACGCAGCCGCAGACCATCGGTCGGGCGGCTTCGAACGGGTGCATCCGGATGTTGAATTCGCACGTGATCGACCTGTACGAACGTGTCCCGATCGGTACCGTCGTCACAGTCGTCTAAGACGCTTACGGCCCGGACCAGTCGACATCTGTCGCCTCTTCGATCTGCAATAGCCCGTCCGGCCACGGTCGGGTCAGCGCCTTGGCCTCGTCTTCTGTGCCATTAAGCCATGTCCAAACGTCACCAGGGTTCAGCAGCACGCCCATACGATGATGTATCGGCTCAAGATCATTATTGGGCGGACACGTCACCGCAGCAAACTGGTCCACGCGCAAGCCTCCGGGCGCTTGCCACGTGTCGGTTATGGCTGCGAAGAACAGCGGCTTTCCATCGGCTGAAGCTATGCGCCAAGCGGTTTTGCGGCGTTTTTCGCCGGTCCACTCATACCACCCGTCCACCGGGACCACAGCTCTGCCCACGCCTTCGAAGGCTGTCTTGTCAAAGACGGTTTCGGAGCGAGCGTTGACGATGGTCTCCATTACGGGCCTGCCACGGGCGTTGACCCGGCCTACCGGGATCATTCCCCAACGCATCGGTCTAAGGCCATCCGAGGTCAGCACAATCACCTCCTGCCCCGGTTGGATGTTTTTGCGAGGAGGCTGCGCGGCGATCTCGTCCGAAACATTTAGGGCCTGAGCAATTTCGGACATCGAACGTGTCAGAAAAAAACGCCCCGGCATGGTTCAGTCCTGCCCAGCTGACAGATTGACCAGTTCCAGCACGGACGGCCCAAGCGCTTCGACAATCCGGGCCACACCCTCTTTGTTGGGGTGAATCCCGTCAGGCTGCATGTACTGCCGAACTGCGTTCGGATCGCCATTTGGTTGAAGCCCCTCAAAGAAACTTTCCGCAAAAAGCAACTGATACTCACCCGCCAGATCCGGGTACATCGCATCAAAAGCCTGCTTGTAGTCGACCCCGTAGTTGCCCGGTGCCTGCATGCCAATCAGCAGAACGTCGACATTCGAGCCTCTTGCGGATTGAACAATTGTTTCAAGGTTCGCGCGCGACACAGCCGGGTCGATGCCGCGTAGCAAATCATTGCCACCCAGCGCCACGATCATACCATCAACCTCCGGCGTCAGGGTCCAATCCACGCGCGCCGCGCCACCAGCGGTGGTATCACCGGACACGCCCGCGTTGATCAACCGAACGTCCGCGCCCTGACTCTTTAGCCATTGATCCAGCTGAGGCACAAATCCATCCTGTTCCGGCAAACCATACCCTTGTGTGAGCGAGTCCCCCAATGCCGCGATCACCACCGGCTCGGCTGTGGCGGCAAAGCCGCAGAACACAAACAGCACCGACATCAAGGCCTTGCGCATTTTTTGAACCGCTCCATATCCCAATTGTCCGCCCCCTTTCTGGAAAGACCTATGACGACACCTGTTCTTTCGCTTAAAAATGCCGCTTTGTCGCTGGATGGCAATGCCGGACGGGTCGATATCCTGCACGAGGTTAACTTGACCGTCCAAAAAGGTGAAACGCTGGGGCTGGTTGGGCCGTCCGGGTCGGGCAAATCTTCGCTCTTGATGCTGATGGGCGGCCTGGAACAAGCGACCGGCGGAACGATAACAGCGCTCGGCCAGAACCTGACCGATATGGACGAGGACGCCTTGGCCCGTTTTCGACGCAATGCCATGGGCGTTGTGTTTCAGAACTTCCACCTGATCCCGACCATGACCGCGCTGGAAAACGTAGCGACACCTTTGGAGTTGGCAGGTCAGAAAGATGCGTTTCAACGGGCCGAGGCAGAATTGGACGCGGTCGGGCTGTCCCATCGGCGTGACCACTACCCGGCGCAATTATCAGGCGGTGAACAACAGCGTGTGGCACTTGCAAGGGCCGCGGCTCCGCGTCCGCAGATATTGCTTGCGGATGAACCCACCGGAAACCTTGATGAAACGAACGGCGCGGCCATCGTGGACTTGCTGTTTGGCCTGCGGGACCGACACGGGGCAACTCTGGTGCTGGTGACCCACAGCCATAGCCTGGCGCGCAGATGCGACAGGGTTGTTCGTTTGCGCGACGGGCGGATCTCGGAAGACAGTCAGCAAGAGGCGGCGGAATGAGCCTTCGGCTGGCCGGGCGGCTGGCACGCCGGGAACTTCGGGGCGGTCTGCGCGGGTTTCGCGTTTTTCTCGCCTGTCTGGCGCTTGGGGTCGCGGCGATCGCGGCTGTCGGCTCGGTCCGCCACGCGATACAGGCCGGCCTGACCGAAGAGGGCGCGGCGCTGCTGGGCGGGGACGCCCAGTTGGAATTCACCTATCGCTTTGCAACTGATGAAGAGCGTAGCTGGATGGACCAAACCGGGACGAACGTCTCGGAGGTGGTTGATTTCAGATCAATGGCCGTGGCCGGTCAGGGCGACCAAACGCAGCGCGCGCTGACGCAGGTCAAGTCGGTCGATGACGCTTATCCGCTGCTGGGCACACCGGTTCTGGACCCTCAGATGCCCCTGTCGACGGCCCTTGGCGCGCAGCAAGGTCTACCCGGCGCGGTTATGGACCCGGCACTGATTGACAGGTTGGAGTTATCCGTCGGGGACCAGTTTGCCCTAGGAACGCAGGACTTCGTTCTGAAAGCTGCACTGATCCATGAACCCGACGGGGCCGCTGATGGCTTTGGTCTGGGCCCCCGCACACTTGTTCGGACCGAGGATTTGCAAGCCTCGGGACTGTTGGCCCCCGGCACCTTGTTTTCAACCAAGTACCGCCTGACCCTGCCCCAAGGCACCAATTTGGCAGGCCTGTCTATGGAAGCCCGCGAGAATTTCGAGGGCACCGGCATGCGTTGGACCGATGCGCGTAATGGCGCACCCGGTATTGCCGAATTTGTCGGGCGGCTCAGCGCGTTTCTGGTGCTGGTGGGTTTGTCTGGCCTTGCGGTCGGTGGCATCGGCGTTTCGGCAGCGGTACGCGCCTATCTGTCCCAAAAGACCGAGACCATTGCAACACTGCGCACGCTGGGTGCAGACAGAGCGACGATATTTCAAACCTACATGATCCAGATCGGCGTCTTGTCCGCAGTCGGTATCCTGCTGGGCCTGGCTCTAGGTGGGCTACTCCCGTTGCTTTTGGCCCCGGTGATTGAGGCCAGCCTACCGGTCCCTGCCGTATTCTCGCTTTATACCGCTCCGCTGGCCGAAGCCGCCCTATATGGCTTGCTGACAGCATTCCTGTTTACGCTTTGGCCCCTTGCACGCACCGAAGACGTGCGCGCAGCGACCTTGTTTCGCGACGCGCTGACCTCGGCCCAAGCACTTCCCCGAGGCGTTTACCTGGCAGCCACCGGCCTTGGACTGGCTTTGCTGATCGCGTCGGCGGCCTGGTTCAGCGGCTCGGCCCGGCTGACACTCTGGACTGCCGGAGGGTTGGTGGGCGCGCTCCTCCTTCTTTCGCTCGCCGCGTTCGCTGTGCGAAAGCTGGCCCGCGTCAGTGCCCCATCGGCGCGTGGGCGCCCGGCCTTACGCTGGGCCTTATCCGCCATTTCCGACCCGCGCGAGGGCGCTGCATCTGTGGTGTTATCTCTGGGGCTGGGGCTTTCAGTCTTGGCTGCCGTCGGACAAATCGACGGCACCTTGCGCAACGCCATTTCCGGGAACCTACCGGATGTCGCGCCGTCGTACTTCTTTGTCGACATTCAAAAGGACCAGATGCCGGGATTTTCCGAGCGGCTGACCTCGGACCCTGCGGTCAGCCGGATCGAAAGCGCGCCAATGCTGCGCGGGATCATCACGCAGATCAACGGCCAACCCGCGCGCGAGGTGGCAGGCGACCACTGGGTTCTGGATGGCGACCGGGGTGTGACCTATTCTGTGTTACCGCCCGAAAATGCCCGGATCACCTCGGGCGAGTGGTGGGCCGAAGACTATTCCGGTACGCCGCAAGTAAGTTTCGCCGCCGAAGAAGCCGAAGAAATGGGCCTCAAACTGGGCGACCAGTTGACAGTGAACATTTTGGGCCGGGACATCACCGCAGAGCTTACATCGACACGCGAGGTCGACTTTTCGAATGCGGGGATGGGCTTCATCATGTCCATGAACCCGTCGGCCCTTGCTGGTGCGCCACACAGCTTTATCGCGACGGTCTATGCCGAAGAAGAAGCTGAAACCGCGATCCTGCGCGATCTGGCGGAGCAGTTCCCCAACATTACCGGGATCCGGGTTCGCGACGCGATAGACCGTGTCTCGGGCCTGTTGGCGGGCATCGCCGCCGCCACCTCTTATGGCGCGGGGATTTCCCTACTAACAGGTTTTCTGGTTCTGATCGGTGCTGCAGCAGCCGGAGAACCAGCCCGCCGCTATGAGGCTGCGGTTCTCAAAACGCTCGGGGCTGACCGGCGGCGCATCCTGTTCAGCTTTGCCTTGCGCGCCATCCTGTTGGGTGCGGCCGCTGGTGGCGTGGCCCTGTTGACCGGCATCTTGGGCGGCTGGGCCGTGGCCACATACATCTTCGACACCAGTTTCTCGGTCATCTGGCCGTCAGCCATTGGCATCGTTGTGGCCGGCATCATCGTGACGCTTGGCGCCGGGTTGATCTTCGCCTTGCGCCCCTTGGCCGTTCGTCCGGCCCGCACCCTGCGCGCCAGCGATTAACCGACGCGCGCGCAGGCCACAGGTTGCAGGATCTGCAGCAACTGATCGTTGTTACAGACAAGAGCATCCAAGGTGATATCGTCCAGCGAGGCATAAAACACCTCGGCCGCGTCCTGCAGCGCAAGACGTAACCGGCAGGCGTCGGTCAACGGGCACGTGTTATCGGCATCCGCAAAACACTCGGCCAGCGGCAGGTTTCCTTCGACATCGCGGAACACCGACCCGATGCGAATTTGACCGGCAGGCCGCGCCAGCATCATCCCGCCGTTGCGTCCGCGCTGGGTGCTGAGATAGTCCAGCTGGCTCAGTTGATTGATCACCTGCGCCAAGTGATTTTCCGAGATATTGCACACTTCTGCGATCTCTGACTTGGTGACCAGCCTGTCCTGATGAGCCGCACAATACATCAGCAGGCGCACCGCTATGTTCGTCCGTTTGGTTATCCGCATCGTGACCTCCCAAAATTCCAGATGCGACCTTATTGCATGTTCGGCAAAAAACCGGTTTGACATACATCAATCGTCACGAAAGGACGCTGAGGCTGATGGCAGACCCCTATTTCTTTGGCTACGGCAGCCTTGTGAACCTGTCGACGCATGATTTTCCCGACCCGCGACCGGCCCGCCTGAAGGGATGGCGACGCGCCTGGAGGCACACCGACCTGCGCCCGGTCGCCTTTCTGACAGCGGTTCCTGATGCTGGTTCCGAGATTGAGGGCATGATCGCACACGTTCCCAAAAACGACTGGGCCGCGCTGGACGAACGGGAATGGGCCTATGACCGGGTGCCTGCGACCCAGTCTATTTCGCATCCACTGAAACATGAGGTCGAGATCGCCGTCTACGCCGTGCCGCACGACAAGCACAATGCGCCGAGCAATCATCACCCTTTGCTGCTCAGTTACATTGACGTTGTGGTTCAGGGGTATTTGCGCGCGTTTGGAGAAAAGGGCGCGGATCGTTTCTTTGAGACCACCGACGGTTGGGATGCACCGATCCTGAACGACCGGGCCGAGCCTCGCTATCCGCGTCACCAACAATTGAAACCCACCGAGACGGAATTCGTAGATGACCGGCTCAACCGGATCGCGGCGCGGATCGTGCAGACCGCATAGAAAAAGGCGGGGCCGCTAGATCCCGCCTCTCCGAATGCATGTCCTGAAACGATCAGGCCTTAGCGCGGATTACCTGCAACAGCGGCAGCAGGGCGGCCATCTCGGGCCCACGCTCCATCCCGGTCAGCGCCTTGCGCAACGGCATGAACAGACCCTTGCCTTTACGGCCCGTGGCTTCCTTGACCGCGCTGGTCCATTTGCCCCATGTATCCCCGTCAAAGGGGCCTTCGGGCAGAAGAGCGATGGCTTCGGCAATAAAGTCGCGATCCTCATCCGCAATAAGCGGCTCGGCCCCATCGCGGCACAGCGCCCACCAACCTTTGAGGTCGGCCAGAGTGGTGATGTTCTCGCGTGCCATTGCCCAAAACGGCTCGGCCAGATCAGCGGGCACGCCTGCTTCTGCCACAGCCTCAGCTACATCGGTCAACGGCAGCGACTGCAGGTGCTTTGCGGTCAGAGGGAACAGATCCTGCACGTCGAACTTCGTCGGTGCAGCACCGAACCGGCCAATATCGAACCCGTCAATCAACTCGGCCATATCCGAGCGCAGTTCGACCGGATCAGACGAGCCCAAACGCGCCATCAGGCTCAGCAGAGCCATCGGTTGGACGCCTTGCTCGCGCAGATCACGCAGGGCGAGCGTACCCAGACGTTTCGACAGCGCCTCGCCCTGCGGGCCGGTCAGCAACGAATGGTGGGCAAAGCGCGGACAAGTGCCGCCCAGCGCCTCGATGATCTGAATCTGGGTCGCAGTGTTCGTGACGTGATCCGAGCCACGTACCACGTCCGTCACACCCATCTCGGTGTCATCGACAACGGACGCAATCGTATACAGAACCTGACCATCACCGCGGATCAGCACCGGGTCAGACACCGAGGATGCATCAATCGAGATGTCGCCCAGAATGCCGTCATTCCACTCGATCCGCTCATGATCCAGCTTGAAACGCCAGACGCCGTTGCCACGTTCGGCGCGCAGCGCTTCCTTCTCGGCATCACTCAGGTTCAGTGCAGCACGATCGTAGACCGGCGGCTTGCCCATGTTCAGTTGTTTCTTGCGCTTCAGGTCCAGCTCGGTCGGCGTCTCGAACGCCTCATAGAACCGACCCATATCGCGCAGCTTATCGGCGGCCTCGGCATAGCGATCAAGACGATCCGACTGACGCTCAATCCGATCCCATTGCAGTCCCAGCCATTCCATGTCCTGCTTGATGGCATCTACGTATTCTTCCTTCGACCGCTCGGGGTCGGTGTCGTCGATACGCAGGATGAACGTACCGCCAGCTTTGCGGGCGATCAGATAGTTCATCAGGGCGGTACGCAGGTTGCCCACATGGATGTAACCGGTGGGCGACGGGGCAAAACGGGTGGTGGTCATAGGTGTCTCCTGTTGGCGCGGCTCTTGTCACAGGATGGCGCAATTGTCCAGCAAAGGCGTTTTGGACGGAAAGGGCCGGATCGAGCGCATTTTTCCAGCTACCCGGACCGCAGATCGCGACCTAAACAAAAATTAACACGTAATGTTCATCCACGCAGCCCATCTTACAAGTGTATAAACTGGCAACAGACTCGCGCAGACCTAGACTTAACAAATGGTGTTCTGACAGGGAGAACCAAAATGACCATCAAAATGACACGCCGCGCAGCACTTGGAAGCGCAGCGGCTTTGCCCTTTGCCGCCGCCTCAACACCGCTTCTGGCGGCCGGGGCTGAGACCAAGGCAAATTCGACCATCGCCAAATCCTTTTCGCTGGGTGATTTCACCGTCACCACTCTGCTGGATGGCAGTCTGCCACGCGACGGTGCGCAGGAAATCTTTGGCGGCGGGGCTTCGGACGAAGACTTTGCCAAAGTCTCGGCAGACAACTTCATTTCGCCCGACGTTGCGCAATTTTTCTTTACCCCAACGCTGGTCAATACCGGGTCGGAACTGGTTCTGTTTGACACCGGCCTCGGCCAGGGCGGTATTCAGGCCGCGCTTGCGGATGCAGGTGTCACACCGGACCAGATCGACGTTGTGGTCATCACGCACATGCACCCCGACCATATTGGCGGCATGACAACCAATGATGCGCCAACTTTCGCGAACGCGCGTTATGTCACTGCATCGCCTGAATATGACTTCTGGTCAGCGCAGGATGCCGGCAACCGTGTTGGCGATCTGGTCGCCGCCAAGGTGACGCCACTGGCCGAGAAAATGACATTCCTTGAAGACGGCGGTGAAGTTACGTCCGGCATCACGGCTGTCGCAGCCTATGGCCATACGCCCGGCCACACGGTCTATCATCTGGAAAGCAACGGACAGCGGCTGGTCCTGACCGCCGATTTGGCCAACCATTACGTCTGGTCCTTCGCCCATCCCGAGTGGGAGGTGCGTTTTGACATGGACAAAGCCGCCGCAACAGCGTCGCGCCGCAATGTGCTGGGTATGCTGGCTGCCGACAAGGTTCCGATGATTGGCTATCACATGCCGTTCCCGGCAGCCGGGTATGTAGAAACCCGTGGCGATGGTTTCCGTTTTGTCCCGGTCAGCTATCAGATGATGGGCTGACGCCTTAGTAACCCGCGTCCGGCCGCACTTTCGACCCGTCCGAGAATCTGGACAGGCGAAAGGCGGTCGGATCGACACACGGCGCGGTCTCGCACACCAGATCGGCCATCAATCGCCCCGCCCCGGGTCCGATACCAAAGCCGTGGCCCGAGAATCCGGTTGCGATGAACATCCCCGAAATCTCATCAACCGCCGAGATGACCGGGACCGCGTCCGGTGTGACATCGATCATTCCAGCCCAGCTTTGCACGATCTCGGCCTGATCCAGCGCCGGGAAACCCTTTCGCGCGTGAGCCCAAGCCCGTCTCAGCGCTTTGGCGGATGGCTCTGGGTCCAAAACGCGGCAGTGTTCGAAGGGCGTGACGTCAGTCGGCAGCCATGACCGGTCCTGCCCGGCTTCAATCGACCAGCGCTTGGATAGGCGGAACCGCAAAGACCTCCATTCCTGTCGAAACGCGGGCAGAAACTGCCGCGCAAGCCGGAAACTATCCGGCACAATGTCGACCGTGTTTTCATGTCCGGATGCAATCGTATAGCCGCCATCGGCCCTTTTTCGGATAGCAAAATCGTCCGACCACAGAGCGGTTTCCGGTCCTTGCACAGGCGACGTGCGCAGAACTGTGTTCAGGACCTTGAGTTGCGGCAGCTCTATCCCTGCATTTCCGGCGAACAAGCGGGACCATGCGCCCCCCGCCAGCACGACACGAGCGCAAGAGACCCGGCCGCGTTCGGTAAAGACTCCTGTGATATGACCGTTTTGAACATCGACGCTGCGCACAGCGCAGTTGGTCATTACACACGCGCCTTTGTCGCGCGCCGCTTCGGCTATAGCCGGAGCTGCCCATTGCGGCTCGGCCCGCCCGTCCCTCGGCATGTGCAATGCCGTCTTCAAGCGGGTCTGGTTACCTGGTAACAAATCGTCCAGCGCGGCGCCCGAAAGCATCTGCGCGCCGGTTTGCATGCCCTCGACATTGCGCATCCAGCGCTCAAGATTGTTCTGATCGCGCGCACCTGATGCGCCGAAAAGAATACCAGACCGCGTGAATCCGGTTTTGCGGCCAATGCGCTGGTCGAGGTCTTGCCAAACACGATGCGATTCCACCATCAACGGAATTTCACGCGGGTCCCGCAGCCCCAATCGCACCCAACCCCAATTTCTGGAACTCTGCTCGCCTGCAATCTGCCCCTTTTCGCATAGCAGAACCGATGCGCCGCGTTCGGATAGTTCCAAAGCCGTCGAGGCACCAATGATTCCCCCGCCAATGACGACGACGTCCACGGCCTTGGGCAGATGCAGGTCAGGTTCTACGGGGGTTGGCTTGGGGCCGGGCATCTGCCGCTCTTACTTCATTGCTTGGACCGCAATGAATGCGTGCTATCCGCCCTTAAGCAACACGTCGCAGGGCACGCAGATCACAATTTTCAAAAGATGTGTCCATAGTGCCAGATTGATCCCTGGCACCATTCATTTTCCCTGATCAGAAGGTCAGGCAGCTCCGCAAAGCTCGGCCCATTTCTGGCGCAACGTAGCTGCCAGACCGGCCTCTTGAGCAGAGATATCTTCGTTCATGCTTTCCTGGGAAGGTAGCTCAGGCAGACCCGCTGCAGTTGCTGGTTCTTCCTGCGGCTTTGGCTGCTTGGTCGGCTGTTCAGCCCCCAGCAGATCGGCAATTGCGGAATCAAGCTTGCCTTCGTCCAGTTCGTGTCCCTCAGACTCCATGGTTTTCCACGGCAATGGCGAGTGGAGAGACCTGTCGTATTGCTCACGCATTTTCACACCAAATCGTTAACACAGACACCCAATTAATGACGCGTCACATAAAGAGCCCGGCCGAAATAACGAGCTAACCTAAAATGCGCCGCATCTGCCCCACTTGAGGCGGCAATTAAGCTAAAATGTGGCAGAAAAATGTCGTGATTTCAAGCCCATTGGGCATCGCTGCGCGAATCAAACCGACCATTGTCTCCGCAACGGAACCAATACGGGGTCAGTCAGGTTAATTCCTGAATCTTAGAAACCATGTGGCGACGCCAAAAACTCGGGCGGAATCGACTTAGGTGCGATCTCGCCAACGGTTCACAATCGGGTATCTGCGGTCCAGCCAGAAGGCGCGGCTGGTCAATCGGGTTCCAGGGGCGGACTGAAACCGTTTGTACTCGCTGATGTAGATCAGATGCTCGACTCGGCGGGCCACATCCGCATCGAAACCTGCTGCCTCGCAATCCGCGATCGAGCCTTCCTGATCCACCAGGATTTCCAGAATGGCATCCAGCTCGGGATAGTCCGGCAGACTGTCGCTGTCTTTTTGATCTTCTCGCAGTTCAGCACTGGGCGGCTTGTCGATCACCGAAGGTCGGATCACCTCGCCCCCTGGCCCCATCATCCAGTCGCGGTGATTGGCGTTGCGCCAGCGGCAGGTTTCAAACACGCGCGTTTTGTACAGGTCCTTGATCGGATTGTAGCCGCCATTCATATCGCCATAGATGGTTGCGTACCCAACCGCGACCTCGGATTTGTTGCCTGTGGTCAGCAGCATTTCACCAAATTTGTTCGACAGCGCCATCAGTAGCAGGCCGCGCAAGCGCGACTGAATGTTTTCTTCGGTCAGATCCTCGTCTCGCCCCGCAAACAGAGGCGCAAGGGTTTGGGTCACGGCAGCACGGCTGTCCGAGATCGGCACATAATCGTAGTGCACACCCAGCGCCTTGGCGACAGCTTCGGCATCGTCCAGAGAGGCTTGGCTGGTGTATTCCGACGGCAGCATGATACAACGTACGTTGTCCGCACCGATTGCATCCACCGCGATGGCCGCGACCAGCGCCGAGTCCACACCCCCGGACAGCCCCAACAGCGCCTTTTTGAACCCGGTTTTGCCCATATAATCGCGCAGGGATTGAACCATTGCGCGATAGTCCTGCTCCCATTCGTCGGGTTGCGGTACAATATCGGCCGGGACGATGCGCCAGCCGTCATTTCCGCGCTCAAGGTCTACATGCGCGACAGCCTCGTCAAAGACGGGCATGCGGAACGCCATTTCTCCGCCGGGGTTCAGACCGAAGGTGGCACCATCAAAGACCTGATCGTCCTGCCCGCCCACCATGTTCAGATAGATCAGCGGTAGGCCCGTCTCGACCACCCGGGCGACCATGTGGTTCAGGCGAACATCGTACTTGTCGCGAAAGTAAGGCGAGCCATTCGGGATCAACAGAAACTCGGCGCCTGTTTCCTCCAAAGTTTCAGCGACATCCGGGTGCCAACTGTCTTCGCAGATCGGGCTGCCGATCCGGGAGTTGCCGACCGAATAGGGCCCGCCCAGCGGACCGGCGTCATACAAGCGCACCTCGTCAAACACGGTTTCGTTCGGCAGATGATGCTTCAGCACTTTGCTGCTGATACGGCCTCCCTTGAGGATCAGGTAAGCATTATACAGCTTGTCGCCCTCGACCCATGGCCCGCCAATTGCGATGGCTGGTCCATCGGCACAATCCTCGGCCAGTTGCTGAACCGCCGCCATCGCTGCCCGATGGAACACGGGCTTCATGATCAGGTCCTGAGTGTTGTAACCGGTGATAAACATTTCCGGAAAGGCCACCAGATCGGCGCCGGCGTCTTGCCCCTGTTTCCACGCTGCACGCGCTTTGGCCGCGTTGCCTTGGATGTCCCCAACGGTGGGGTTCAGTTGCGCCAGAGTAATGCGGAAACGGTCGGCCATGCTGCCCTCTTGCCCTCGTCAGTCCTATTGCCATTTAGCAGATCGCACCGCGAGTAAAAGGCAAATGCGGCAAAACACGTTGCTCTGTCCGCACGGGTATCTTAGTTTTGCGCGAACAAGTCATAAACCTGGGCAAAGCAGGAACAACCATGAACGCATTCCGCATTTCTTTTGCCGTAACGGCGTTGGCATTGCTGGCCACATCCGGCTTTGCGCAAGACGGGCAGGTGATCGTTGCGGATGATGACGTCGGCGGCGTGTACGAAGGCACTTTCCTAAACGGCCTGCGCCATGGCGAAGGCACCTACCGCCTGCCCAACGGGTTCGAATATGTCGGCGAATGGGTCGAAGGCGAGATTCAGGGCAAGGGCATCGCGCGGTACGTCAACGGCTCGGTCTATGAAGGGATGTTCGCTCAGGGCCAGCCCGAGGGTCAGGGCAAGATTATTTATCCCGATGGCGGCAGCTATGAAGGTGAATGGGCAGACGGATCAATCAACGGAACCGGAGTCGCAAAATACACGAACGGCGTCCGGTACGAGGGCGGCTTCAAGGACGCGCGCTATCACGGCAAAGGCATTCTTACCGATCCCAGCGGGTACACCTACGAAGGCGACTGGGTGGATGGCGTCAAGCACGGCACCGGCAAAATCACCTCGGCGCAGGGCAGTGTTTATGAAGGCGACATCAAGGACGGCCTGCGCGATGGTCAGGGCACCCTGACTGTCCCGGATGGCATGACCTATACCGGCACATGGTCTCAGGACCGCATGACCGGCAAGGGCCGCTTGCTGCAAGCCAATGGCGATCTGTACGAAGGGGACCTGGTTGATGGCCGCCGTCAGGGCACGGGCAAGGCCACATACGCCAATGGCGCGACCTACGAGGGCGAATATGCCGACGACAGGCGCCACGGCAAAGGGCGTTTCCTGGGTACCGACGGGTTTGACTATACCGGTGAATGGGTGGACGGTCAGATCGAAGGGCTGGGTGAGGTCACCTATCCCGACGGAGCGACCTACACCGGTGACTTCAGCGCCGATCTGCCCCACGGCAAGGGCGTCCAAACCTATCCAGACGGAACGGTCTATGATGGCGAGTGGCAAGCTGGCATCTTCGAGGGGAATGGCAAGGCCACCTACCCCAATGGCGTTGTATATCAGGGCCAGTTCAAAAACGGCCTCAGCCACGGAAATGGCGTCCTGACCTTCGCAAACGGATACCGGTACGAGGGCGATTGGGTTGAAGGTGCGCGTCAAGGTCAGGGCAAAGCGACTTTTCCTGACGGCACCATCTATGAAGGCGCATTCAACGATGGGCAACGTCATGGCGAGGGCACCATCACCACACCGCGCGGCTTTAGCTATACCGGCGGTTGGGTCGAGGGCAAAATCAGCGGTCAAGGCGTGGCAACCTATGCCACTGGCGATGTCTACGAAGGCACATTTCTGGACAACAAGCGCCACGGCACCGGCACGATGCGCTATGCCAATGGTCAGGAAGAGACCGGCGTTTGGGAAAATGGCGTCTTGCCGCGCGAAAACGTGAGCGCGCCCGAAGAAAGCGATACCGAAGCCGTACCCGATACATCGGCTTCGGACGGCTGATCGCCTACCAAGGCACCGGTTTTCCGGCCCAGTCAAAAAACCCGCCCGTATCCTCGGGGCTAAGTGTTTCTGTGACAGCCAGCAGGTTCCGGGCGGCCTCATCAGGCGCGACGGCGGGGTGTCGCCCGACATACTTCTGGGTAAAGGCCGTCTGCACCGTGCCCGGATGCAACGCAACGCAGATTGCCTGTTTGTGGGTTCGGGCCAGCTCGATCGCGGATGTATGGACGATCTGGTTTACCGCCGCCTTCGCTGCCCGGTAACTGATCCAACCGCCCAGACGATTGTCTCCAATCGACCCCACCCGCGCTGACAGCACCGCAAAAACGGCTCGACGGTCGCGCGGCAACAGGCGTGCGGCATGCCGCAATACCAGTGCTGGCCCGACCGCGTTCAGCGCAAACTGATCCATCATCGCCTGCGCTGACACCGACCGAATGGTTTTTTCGGGTGTTGCGCCATCAATCTCGAGCGCGCCGGAGGCAACGAGGATCAGATCAAACGGGCCGGGCAGGTTCGACAAGGCCTTATCAACGACCTCAGGATTGGTCAGATCAAAACCGTCCTGCGACCGCGACAGGCTGATGACAGTTACTGACTGCTGTTTCAGCCTTGCGGCAATTGCGCTGCCGATGCCACCTGACGCGCCGATGATAAGTGCCGTTTCCATTCTGACTGACCTAGCCGCTTGATCCGATCGATCAACACGGGCGCAAAAAAAGAATTCGTCATGCAGAGATGGCGAAAATTGGTTCTTTTCATTCCCGTCGCGCAATGTATAACCTCATCCCCATGATCAACCGCGCAGATATCCTGATTGCCGACACCGCCCTTCGCGGTGCGTCTCTGCGTGGCCTACTGATCCTAATCCGCCTCTGAGCGTGCCATCCGGCGCGCCCGCTCAGAGGAGGACGCCCGCGCGCCAAAAGGCTTTAGGACAGACAAGAAAGAGATTCCCATGACTAATGTGACCGACCAAGACCGCGTCTTGATCTTTGACACCACCTTGCGCGACGGCGAGCAAAGTCCCGGCGCAACCATGACCCACGCCGAAAAGCTTGAGATTGCCGAGCTGCTGGACGACATGGGTGTCGACATTATTGAGGCTGGTTTCCCGATCGCTTCCGAAGGTGACTTCAAGGCCGTTTCCGAGATCGCCGAACGGTCAAAAAACAGCCGCATATGCGGGCTGGCCCGCGCCAACTTTGCAGATATCGACCGCTGCTGGGAGGCGGTGAAACACGCCAAGAAGAACCGTATTCACACCTTCATCGGCACCTCTCCGTTGCATCGCGCCATTCCGAACCTGACGCAGGACGAGATGGCCGACAAAATCCATGAAACGGTCACCCATGCGCGCAACCTGTGCGAAAACGTGCAGTGGTCGCCGATGGATGCCACGCGGACCGAGTGGGACTACCTTTGCCGGGTGATCGAAATTGCGATCAAGGCCGGGGCGACCACGATCAACATCCCGGATACCGTGGGCTATACCGCTCCGATGGAATCTGCGGACCTGATCAGACGCCTGATCGAAACGGTCCCCGGCGCGGATGACGTCATCTTTGCCACCCACTGCCATAACGACCTTGGCATGGCGACCGCGAACTCTCTGGCGGCTGTCGCCGGTGGTGCGCGCCAGATTGAATGTACAATCAATGGTCTGGGCGAACGGGCTGGCAATACGGCGCTGGAAGAGGTTGTGATGGCGCTGCGCACCCGCAATGACATCATGCCCTGGCATACTGGCATCGACACTACCAAGATCATGCATATCTCGCGCCGGGTCGCGACTGTGTCGGGCTTTAACGTGCAGTTCAACAAGGCCATCGTCGGCAAGAACGCTTTTGCCCACGAAAGCGGCATCCACCAGGATGGGATGCTGAAGAACCGCGAAAACTTCGAGATCATGCGACCCGAAGATATCGGCCTCTCGGGTACATCCCTGCCGCTCGGCAAACACTCGGGCCGCGCGGCGCTGCGCGACAAGCTGGAAACGCTGGGCTATGAGGTCGGCGACAACCAGCTCAAGGACATCTTCGTGCGGTTCAAGGATCTGGCCGACCGCAAGAAAGAGGTGTTCGACGACGACCTCATCGCGTTGATGACGTTGGATGAAGAGTACGACCACCTGCAACTGGTGTCGATGAAAGTCACCTGCGGTACAGGCGGTCAGGCGGAATCGACCGTCGAACTGGAAGTGGACGGCAAGGATATCATTGCTACCGAACACGGCGACGGTCCGGTTGACGCGACCTTCAAAGCCATCCGCGCGATCTACCCGAACAAGGCGCATCTTCAGCTGTATCAGGTGCATGCGGTGACTGCGGGCACGGATGCACAAGCCACCGTTTCGGTGCGTTTGGAAGAGGACGGGATGATTGCAACCGGTCAATCAGCGAACACTGATACAGTCGTGGCTTCGGCCAAGGCCTATATCCACGCGCTGAACCGCCTGATCGTACGCCGCGAAAAAACCGGCCCCGGCGCAGACGCGCGCGAGATCAGCTACAAAGACCTGACCTGATAGCGGATGGGGGCGGCACCCTGCGTGCCGTCCCTAAAACCCGCACCCCGCTGAACTGTGGGTTGCCATAACGGGCTTGCCTGCATAATCTGCCGCAAGGTTCACATTCAACAACGGGAGGGCAAGAGCTGAACATGCGTATCATCCGCCGACTTCAGCATGGTCCCCGTTTTGCCCTGCAGATCCGTTTGCAGGGCTGACCCGAGAACACCACCTTCATCGACGGTCTGCCCATAGCCGCGCCGCGGCCCTATTTTTACGACCCGAGATACCTATGACCATCATCAATATCCGTGCGCTGGGGATGACCCTGGGCGACCCGTTATTCTCAGACCTGAGCCTGACGATCTCGAAATCTGACCGTATTGGTCTTGTCGCCGCGAATGGCCGCGGCAAATCCACGTTACTCGCCTGTCTGGCGGGTGAGCTGGAACAGACCACCGGCGACATTACACGTGCCCGCGGTCTGCGGGTAGGCCACGTCCGCCAGAACATCCCGCCCGAGGCATTGTCACAGACACTGTACGACCACGTCCTCGCTGCTCTCCCGGCCGAACAGGCCGAATACGAAAGCTGGCGGGTTGATGTTGTGCTGGATGAACTGAGCGTTCCCTACGATCTGTTTCACCAAAAACTCAGCGCTCTTAGTGGAGGCTGGCAACGCACCGCTCTGCTGGCCGCTGTTTGGATCACAAGGCCGGACCTGCTGTTGCTGGATGAGCCAACAAACCATCTGGACCTGCATCGCATCGCGCTGCTCGAAAGCTGGCTGGCCGGGATGCCCAAGGATACGCCGGTTGTCATCACCTCGCATGACCGGGCGTTTCTGGATGCCTCGACCAACCGAACCCTGTTTCTGCGGCCCGAAAGCTCTCAGGTCTTTCAGTTGCCCTACTCGGCAGCCCGAGCAGCGCTGGCCGAGGTTGACGCTTCGGACGAACGTCGACACGCCAACGACCTGAACAAGGCACGTCAGTTGCGGCGTCAGGCGGCCAAGCTGAAAAATGTCGGGATCAATTCGGGCTCTGACCTTTTGCTGACCAAGACCAAGCAACTGGCGGATCGGGCCGACAAGTTGGAATCGGCAGCCAAACCTGCGCATCGCGAACATTCGGCCGGGGATATCCGACTGGTCAACAGCGGTACGCATGCAAAAGCGTTGATCACTTTGGAGGATCTGGCCGTTGAAACCCCTGATGGGACGATGCTGTACAGGACCGGTCAGAAATGGATCAACAAGGGCGACCGCGTTGTTCTGTTGGGGGCCAATGGCACCGGCAAAACCCAATTGGTTCGTATGATCCAAAACGCTCTGACCGGTGGCAACAGCCCAGTCAAAAGTGCGGCTTCACTGGTTCCTGCCTACTCGGACCAACATCTGAGCCAGTTGGACAGTGAAAGGACGCCGCTGGAGACTGTGACACGTCGGTTCGACACCGGCGATCAACGCGCGCGCACCGTGCTGGCGGGGGCCGGTATCAACTTTGGGATGCAGGACACTCGAAGTGGTGAGCTGTCAGGCGGGCAAAAAGCACGGCTGGCGATGCTCATGCTGAGGCTGCACAACCCAAATTTCTACCTTCTGGATGAGCCGACAAACCACCTGGATATCGACGGGCAAGAGGCGCTGGAAGCCGAACTGATCCGCAATGACGTCTCATGTCTGCTTGTCAGTCACGACCGAAGTTTCCTGCGCAACGTTGGCAACCGGTTCTGGCAGATCAAAGGTCGCAGGCTGGAAGAGGTCGACACCCCCGAAGAGTTTCTGAGCGCGGAAATGAAACCGCGTTCATAGATCGTTTGCCGGATGCCGGGAAGGCCGGCATCCGGTAAGTTATTACCAGTAGAACAAGGTCAGGTCTGACGCCTTGCCTGGTTCGATCAGCGAATACTCGAAGACCGGCATGTCATTGAGATCGTTCATCCCCGACACCGCATAGCCTTCGGTCGGGATGTAGTTGGCATCAGTGTTCAGGTCGTAGTCACCATTCTCGTCATGGAAGGCGATGACGGCGTAATACCCGTTTTTCAGATCGGGAAAATCAAACCGCATTGTCTGTTCCGACGCAGGGACCTCAAGGTATCCAGCCGCCTTGGTGTGGTCCATATTGTCAAAGGCCGTCGCCTGATCAAAGGCCATGACGATCACGTTGCCCTTTGTGCTGCGCGCTCCGTGCAGGTTGACGCTTAGTCCATCATTCTGCGCGATTGCAGAATTCGGCGCTGCGGCTTCGCTGACGTTTGTCCCGAACCCCGAGGCGACCCAGGCGCCTCCGACGAACAGCCCCGCCGTTACGATGGCCGCGACGATGCGTTGTGTGTTGCTTGGCATGTTGTGCGTTCCTTCGGCTTATTCTGCGGGCTCGCGTTGTTTACGAGCGTTCTTTGGCTGCCAGCCCGGCGGGCCGAAGAAAACGCCCAACTTGTTACCGAACCCGGGCATATTCCAGACATCCTTGAACAGCCGGGCAAAGCCGTGAAGGAAAGCGACGAACGGGTTGACCGAGTCGATTGGCTTGACGAGGCCATAAACCACCTCTTCCTTCTCTTCCTCGAACGTACCGAACATGCGATCCCAGATGATCAGTATACCGGCATAGTTTTTGTCCAGGTACTTCGGGTTCGACCCATGGTGGACACGGTGATGCGAAGGCGTGTTGAAGATGTACTCTATCGGGCGCCAAAGCTTTTTGATCACTTCAGTATGCAGGGCCGTTTGATACAGCTGCACGAGCAGTTCCACGATCAACACCATGAACGGGTTGAAACCCAGCAGAACCAGCGGCAGGTGAAAGAACAGCGGCCAAAGCCCGTCCAGCGGACCGTGCCGATACGCCACCGAGATGTTGAAGAAGGGCGAGCTGTGGTGGACCGAATGCGTTGCCCAAAGGAAGTTGATCCGGTGCAGAATCCGATGCTCCCAATAATAGGCAAGGTCAGCCAGGATCAGCACGATGATGAACGAGGCCCACATCGTCGGGATATCGAACACCGCATATTGCGAGGCCCAGACATACGCACCGATGTAAAAGCTGGCCAGCAAGATAAAGCTGATGCCGAAGAAGAAGGCCAGAGTGATAAAATTGGTGACCGTGTCACCAACCATCGTCCAGTTCAGTTTTTTGACGACGGCGTAACGGATCAGCTCAAAGGCCAGAAAGGCCAAAGCAAAGACGAAGAACCAGTCGTCGATCATGGTTTCCCAGTAACTTAGGTGAAAGTCACTGATATGGCGGTTTAGGAAGTCCATCGAAGTAATCCGATTCCCATTTATTGTCACTTGTGACAGCTTAATTACGAAGTGATCGCCAAAAATCAAGGCGCAGGCCTTGAAAAAAGGCATTCATCCCGCGAGGTCATTGTTGTCACAAGTGAATTTATGCCAGACGGGGACGCCGTTCAGCAAAGAAAGTTCGCGTGAACCGGGAGTAACTGAGCCACAAAAACCTAGGCCGACAGGCTGCCAAACAGCCCATCCAACTGGTTCACGGCATTACCCAGGCCATAAGGCGCGTTCACGACAAACATGCCAGACCCGATCATCCCGTGCCCCTCCCGCGCGGCTGGAAACTGCACCTCATGGTGCAACACTTTCGGAAAATCCCGCTTTGCCAAGGCGTCACGCATCGCCCGTTGGCGGCCATTCGCAAGGAGCGGGTACCACAATGCGATCACGCCCACATTCCACTTGCGATTGAGCGAGGCGATAATGCCGGGAAGCCGCTCGTAGTCGGATTTGATTTCGTAGCTTGGGTCAATCAGTACCACACCGCGCCGGGGCGTGGGCGGCAGCAGGGATTGCGCCAACTCGAAACCGTCCTGGCGATAAGTTTTAGCGTCGGTCGTTACCAGAGCCGCCGACAAGGCGCGGAATTCCTGTGGGTGCAATTCCGCCAGGTGCATCTTGTCTTGCGGGCGCAGCAACTTCGCCGCGATCAGCGGTGACCCCGGATATGTGGATGGGCCATGTTGAGCCTGCACAGCCGCAATCGCCCGGCTCAGCGGATGATCGGCATCGAACCAGCCTTCGGTCTGCGCACGCTCAATCCCTGCCGCAGCCTCACCGGTCTGAACAGCCTGATCCGAGTCCAGATAATACAGCCCGCGCCCCGAATGGGTTTCGATATAGCTCAGCGGTTTGTCCTTCTGGGTCAGATACGCCAGCGTTTCTGCCAAAATCGCGTGCTTGTGGACGTCAGCAAGGTTACCTGCGTGGTAAATATGTTGATATGAGAGCATTTTGCCTTCTAAAGTCCCTACCATTAAGGCGGAAAGGTGCTGATTGCCGTGGAATCAGCCCTTTTACCGGGCGAGTTGGCACCCTATAAGTCATCCGTCCCGGAACCGTCGAGTCGCGGGCAGTAGAAAAAACCGACATACAGGATCAGGGGAAACATGGGGATCTTTGGCAATCTGGGCGGCCTGTTCACAGCGGACATGGCTATCGACCTTGGGACAGCGAACACGCTGGTTTATGTCAAGGGGCGCGGTGTGATCCTGTCTGAACCTTCGGTTGTCGCCTATCACGTCAAGGACGGTGTCAAAAAGGTTCTGGCCGTTGGCGAGGACGCCAAACTGATGCTGGGGCGGACGCCCGGTTCGATCGAAGCCATCCGCCCGATGCGCGAAGGCGTTATCGCCGACTTCGACACCGCCGAGGAAATGATCAAGCACTTCATTCGCAAGGTGCACAAACGTTCGACCTTCTCGAAACCCAAGATTATCGTCTGCGTCCCCCATGGCGCGACTCCGGTCGAAAAGCGGGCGATCCGCCAGTCGGTTCTGTCAGCAGGCGCGCGCCGCGCAGGCCTGATTGCCGAACCGATTGCCGCTGCGATTGGCGCTGGTATGCCGATCACCGATCCGACTGGCAACATGGTCGTCGACATCGGCGGTGGTACAACCGAAGTTGCCGTCCTGTCGCTGGGCGACATCGTTTACGCCCGTTCGGTCCGTGTTGGTGGAGACCGGATGGATGAGGCCATCATCTCGTACCTGCGTCGTCAGCAAAACCTGCTGGTCGGTGAATCCACCGCCGAACGCATCAAGACCACTATCGGCACAGCGCGAATGCCTGACGACGGCCGTGGCCAGTCGATGCATATCCGCGGCCGCGACCTGCTGAACGGTGTGCCCAAGGAAATCGAGATCAGTCAGGCTCAGGTGGCCGAAGCGCTGTCCGAACCTGTCCAGCAGATCTGCGAGGCGGTGATGACCGCGCTCGAAACCACTCCGCCTGATCTGGCAGCGGACATCGTTGACCGTGGCGTGATGCTGACCGGTGGTGGTGCGCTATTGGGCGATCTGGACCTTGCTCTGCGCGAACAGACCGGTCTGGCCGTGTCGATTGCCGATGAAAGCCTGAATTGTGTGGCTTTGGGCACCGGCAAGGCGCTGGAATACGAAAAACAACTGCGCCACGCGATTGACTACGAAAGCTAAGGCGCGCACCCTTTAGCACATAGGGTAATTTCGGCACGAGCAGCACGGGAAGGTAACCTGTGGCAAAAGACCGATCACAGCGCGATGAATACACCACCCCTTTGCGCCGCTTGTTGCTGGGGATCGTTGTTCTGTGCCTGCTTGGCATCTTTCTGATCTGGCGGATCGACAGCCCACGCGTGGAACGGTTCCGCGCGCAAGTCGTAGACCGTGTTGTGCCCTCAATGGAATGGGCCATGGTGCCGGTCACCGCTGCGGTCAATCTGGTGCGCGATTTCCAAAGCTACCAACGGCTCAGCGCCCAGAACCAAGAGCTGCGCAGCGAATTGCGCATCATGCGCGCGTGGAAAGAGGCGGCGTTACAACTGGAACAGGAAAACGCCCGACTGCTGGACCTGAACAATGTCCGTCTTGACCCCCGCCTGACCTACATCACCGGCGTTGTCATGGCCGACAGCGGCTCACCCTTCCGCCAATCGGTCCTGCTAAACGTGGGCGAGCGCGACGGCATCCGCGATGGCTGGGCCACTATGGACGGGATCGGCGTCGTTGGGCGCATCTCGGGCGTTGGTCCCGACACTGCCCGCGTAATCCTGATGACCGACGCCTCCAGCGCGATTCCAGCGACGATACAACCGTCCGGCCAGACCGCCTTGATCACCGGCGATAACACGCAATCCCCATCTGTAGAGTTTCTTGAAAACCGCGAGTTGGTGCGCCCAGGTGACCGCGTTGTGACCTCGGGCGATGGCGGTGTGTTCCCCGGTGGCCTCCTGATTGGCCAAATCACCGAAGACCCCGGCGGCCGCCTGCGCGTACGACTGTCGGCAGATTTTGAACGGCTCGAATTCCTGCGGGTACTGCGCTTTCATTCGGCCCCCGTGATCACCGACCCCGGAGACATTGTCGGCCCCCGCCGACCCGAGGCCGCCCTGACCCCGCCGGAGACCGGCGATGGATAGGCAGACCTCGCACATCTGGATCATGCGGGCGCTGTACCTGTTTCTGGCGGTTCTGATCATGTTCCTGCATCTTCTGCCGCTGGACACTCAACCCGATCGCTGGCCATTTCCTGATTTTCTGATCGCAATGACATTTGTTTGGGTTTTGCGCCAACCTGACTATGTTCCGATCCTGCTTGTGGCGGCGGTGATGTTGATGGCAGATCTGCTTTTGCAGCGCCCCCCGGGGCTGTTGGCCGCACTTGTTGTGTTGGGAACCAGCTATCTGCGTTCGGCCGCGCCGGGGATGCGAGACGCGGGATTTGTCGCCGAATGGACAAGTGCAGCCGTGGTGATCACGGGGGTTTTTCTTTTGAACCGCATCATTCTTGCTATTCTATCCGTACAACAAGCGGCATTGGGCCCGGTGGTGGTGCAAGTGGTTCTGACAATTGCAGTCTATCCTCTGTTCGTTCTTCTCAGCCAAAATGTGTTTGGCGTCCGGCGCGTGTCGGTATCTGACTCTGGCACCGGAGGGGTGCGGGCATGAAACAGCGTAAGCCCAAAAGCCAAGGCCTTGCCTATAAGCGCCTCCCCCGCCGAGCCTTGGTCCTAGGCGGGCTACAAGCGGCGTTCATTGGTGGTCTGGCGGCCCGAATGCGCTTCATGCAAGTGGATCAGGCTGACGAATACCGCCTGCTGGCCGAAGAAAACCGGATCAACATTCGCCTTATCCCGCCGACACGCGGGCGCATCTATGACCGCACCGGCCAGATCATTGGCCAGAACACGCAGTCTTATCGTATTGTCATGGTCCGCGAAGATGCGGGTGATGTCGACAAGGTCATTGCCAAGCTTTCAGAGCTGATCCCGCTTACACAAGACGAAATTGACCGCGCCAAGACCGAAATGCGCCGGTCTGCCCCATTCCTGCCCGTCACGCTGGCTGATCAGGTTACTTGGGAAGATATCTCGAAAGTTGCCGTGAACGCGCCCGCCCTGCCGGGCGTCACGCCCGAGGTTGGCACCGCGCGCCTTTACCCCCGGTACGAGGATTTCGCCCATGTGGTCGGCTATGTTGGACCGGTCAGCGACTATGACCTCAGCCAGATGGAAGACCCCGAACCTGTGCTGCGCATTCCCCGGTTCCAGATCGGTAAAGTCGGCTTGGAAGCGAAACAAGAAGGCACGCTGCGCGGCAAAGCAGGCGCTAAACGGGTCGAAGTCAACGCAACAGGCCGCGTCATGCGCGAGTTGGACCGACAAGAGGGCGAGGCCGGGGCCGATCTGCAATTGTCCGTCGATGCGGACTTGCAGCAGTATGCTCAGGCCCGGCTGGCCGGGGAAAGTGCCGCTGCGGTCGTCATCGATTGTGAAACCGGAGACATCCGGGCGATCAGTTCGGCTCCCAGTTTCGACCCCAACCTTTTCGTGCGCGGCATCTCGGTCGCTGATTACCGCACGCTGACGAATGATAAATATCGCCCGCTCGCGAACAAGACTGTACAGGGTACCTATCCGCCCGGATCGACCTTCAAAATGATCACCGCGATGGCCGCGCTTGAGGCTGGCGTTGTCGGCCCCGGCAACACGGTCTATTGCCCCGGTCACCTGAAAGTTGGTAGCCGCCGGTTCCACTGTTGGAAGCGCGGCGGGCATGGGACGGTCGACTTGAACCTTTCGTTGAAGCGCAGCTGCGACGTCTACTATTACGATGTTGCACTGCGCACCGGTATCGACAAAATCTCGGAAATGGCGCGCAAGTTCGGCTTGGGCGTCAAGCACGACATCCCGATGTCCGCCGTCGCGGCTGGACTGGCACCCAATCAAGCATGGAAAGAGCGGGTCCACGGCGAAAGCTGGTTGGTCGGTGACACGGCCAATGCGTCGATCGGCCAAGGGTTCATGCTGGCCTCGCCACTGCAGCTTGCGGTCATGACCGCGCGCATCGCCACGGGCCGAGCCGTGAAACCACGTTTGGTTCGATCCGTGAACGGTGTCGAAGAACCCTCGGGCGCGGGTGAGCCGCTTGACGTCAATCCCGCCAATCTGGAACAGGTGCGCAAAGCGATGTTCTCGGTCTCGAACGACCGGGGCGGCACGGCATATC
This sequence comes from Ruegeria arenilitoris, assembly GCF_013035315.1. GTDB lineage: Bacteria > Pseudomonadota > Alphaproteobacteria > Rhodobacterales > Rhodobacteraceae > Ruegeria > Ruegeria arenilitoris_D. Next base: position 88,546 of record NZ_WQHP01000005.1, read on the forward strand.
GCAGCCGCATCATCGCCGACGATCTGCGCATGGCCGGCAAGACCGGAACCAGCCAGGTGCGCAACATCACCAAGGCCGAACGCGCGGCCGGTGTGATCCGCAACGAAGATCTGCCCTGGGAACGGCGCGACCACGCTCTGTTCGTCAGCTACGCACCCTATGACAATCCGAAATACGCCATCGCGGTTGTGGTCGAGCACGGCGGCGGCGGCTCTAAGGCCGCGGCCCCGGTCGCGCGCGATATCCTGCTGCAGGCGCTTTACAACGGCACGCCACCGCTTGAGGCATATCCCGTCGCAGATCGCGAGCGCATCAAGGAACAACAAAAACGGCTTGAGGGCGACCGCCGCCCCAAAGCGCGCCCGTCCGAAAAGGACCGCGCATGAGCTATCTTGAGTATGCCGTCAAATCCACCCCGACTGGGTTTCGCAAGTTTCTGTATATGAACTGGCCGCTGACGCTGCTGTTGATCAGCGTCGCCAGCGCTGGCTTCCTGATGCTGTACTCGGTCGCAGGCGGTTCGTGGATGCCATGGGCCGAGCCACAGATTGAGCGTTTCGGGCTGGGCCTCACCGTGATGTTTATCATCGCGCTGGTGCCGATCTGGTTCTGGCGAAACATGTCGGTTCTGGCCTATCTGGGTTCGATTGTCCTTTTGGTTTTTGTAGAACTGTTCGGCACCATCGGCATGGGCGCGCAGCGGTGGATCGACCTTGGCTTCATGCGGCTACAACCTTCCGAAGTGATGAAGGTCGCGCTGGTCATGGTTCTGGCGGCCTACTACGACTGGTTGCCGTCTCACAAAACCTCGCGACCGCTTTGGGTTTTGATCCCGGTTGTGCTGATCCTTATCCCGACGGCCATGGTCCTCAAACAACCAGATCTTGGCACATCGATCCTTTTGCTGGCCGCGGGTGGCGGATTGATGTTTCTGGCCGGTGTCCACTGGGCCTATTTCGCGGCCGTCATCGCCGCCGTAGTCGGTTTGATTGCCACGGTGTTCAATAGCCGCGGGACCGAGTGGCAATTGCTCAAGGACTACCAGTTCCGCCGCATCGATACGTTCCTTGATCCCTCAACCGACCCGTTGGGGGCTGGCTATCACATTACGCAGTCCAAAATCGCCCTGGGATCGGGCGGCTGGAACGGTCGCGGTTTCATGCAGGGCACCCAGTCGCGCCTGAACTTCCTTCCGGAAAAGCACACTGATTTCATCTTTACCACGCTGGCCGAAGAGTTCGGCTTTGTGGGTGGTATCACCCTGCTGATCCTCTACGCGCTGATCATCATCTTCTGCATGGTCACGGCTCTGGCCACCAAGGATCGGTTTTCATCCCTGGTCACACTGGGCATTGCGCTGAACTTCTTCCTGTTCTTCGCGGTCAACATGTCGATGGTCATGGGCCTTGCACCGGTTGTGGGTGTGCCCCTGCCGATGGTCAGCTATGGCGGTTCGGCCATGCTGGTTCTGATGGCCGCCTTCGGCATCGTCCAAAGCGCACATATTCACCGCCCCCGTTAATCTGAAAGGCCCTTCATGCCCGTAAACGTCCTGTTTTCCGCGCGCCCTGAACAATGGCCCGTGTATGAACCGTTGCTGTCCGAAGGTCTGACGCAAGCCGGATTGGACTTCCATCTCGCGACCGAATTTGAACCGGATCAGGTCGATTACGTGGTCTATTCCCCTGCCAGCGGGCTGCTGGACTTCTCGCCGTTTACTCGCCTGAAAGCAGTTCTGAGCTTGTGGGCCGGGGTCGAGAAAATCGCCGGAAATGACTCGCTGACTGTACCTTTGGCACGGATGGTGGATGACGGCTTGATGCAGGGTATGACGGAATGGGTCGTTGGGCAGGTGCTGCGCTATCACCTGGGTATGGATCGCTATATCACGGTGCAAGACGGCGTTTGGGCCCCCGATGCCCCGCCACTGGCGACCCAACGGCATGTCTGCGTGTTGGGTCTGGGTGCATTGGGCGAGGCTGCAGCGCGCGCCCTTGCCGCGCTGAACTTCAACGTGACCGGCTGGAGCCGTACCGCAAAGGACATCCCCGGCGTAACCTGCTTGCACAGTGCCGAAGGGTTGCGCGCCGCGCTGTCCAGCGCCGAGATCCTGGTTCTCTTACTGCCCGACACCCCGGCCACTGAAAACGCAATGAACGCGGATACACTAGCCCTGCTGCCCAAAGGCGCGCGGATCATCAACCCCGGTCGTGGGCCGCTGATTGATGACGACGCCCTGCTGGCCGCCCTCAAGACGGGTCAGGTCGGTCACGCAACTCTGGACGTGTTCCGCGTGGAACCGCTGCCTGCGGAACACCCATACTGGGCGCATTCCAAGGTCACGGTCACACCGCATATCGCGTCGGAAACCCGGCCGGTTACTGCGGCGCAGGTCATCTGCCAGAACATCATCCGAGGAGAAGAAGGCAAACCCTTCCTTCACCTCGTTGACCGTTCTTTGGGCTATTAAGCCGCGATCAGTCCACGGCCTTTCAACAAAGCCTCAACCCCCGGCAAACGCCCGCGGAAGGCCAGATAGAGGTCCTCCGCCTCGCGGGAACCACCGGTGGACAGGATGTTCTCCTCAAGCGCTTTTGCGCGTCCCGTATCGAAGGCCCCGCCCGCCTCTTCAAAGGCGGCAAAGGCGTCTGCGTCCATGACCTCGGACCACATGTAGCTGTAGTAGGCCGAGCTGTAACCGTCGCCCGCAAAGACATGCGCGAAATGCGGCGTGGCGTGGCGCATGCCAATAGCCTGCGGCATACCGATTTCAGCCAGTACCTCGGCCTGTTTTGCCATCGGATCAGCGGGTGCTGCGCCATCGTGGAACGCCAAGTCAACCAAAGCCGAGGCCACGTATTCCACCGTTTGGAAACCCTGATCAAAGTTTGCGGCTTTCAGAACCTTCTCCAACATCTCCTGCGGCATTGGTTCACCGGTTTCAGCATGCGTGGCAAACTCGGCCAGCACTTCGGGCACTTCCAGCCAGTGTTCGTAAAGCTGGCTGGGTAGTTCCACGAAATCGCGCGCAACGCTGGTGCCCGAGATGCTTTCATAGGTCACATTGGACAGCATCTGGTGCAGCGCGTGACCGAATTCGTGGAACAATGTGCGCGCATCGTCATAGGACAGCAACGCCGGATCGCCTTTGGCAAAGTTACACACGTTGATCACAATGGGGGCCTGCACCTTTGGGAACTTCGCCTGGCTCCGCATTGCGCTGCACCACGCGCCCGAGCGTTTTGATCCGCGCGCGAAATAATCGCCTATGAACACCGCGATATGCTGTCCATCCCGCGTCACTTCCCAAGCGCGGCAATCCGGATGGTACAGCGGCACGTCCAATGGCGCGAATTCCAGACCGAATAACCGGTTGGCGCAGGAAAAAGACGCCTCGATCATGCGGTCGAGCTGGAGGTAGGGCTTCAGTGCCGCCTCATCCAGATCATGCTCGGCCTTGCGGCGTTTCTCGGCGTAGTAGCGCCAGTCCCAAGCCTCGAGCGGGCCGTTGACGCCATCGTCTTGCATCATCGCAGTCAGGATTTCCGCGTCCGCATCCGCTCGTTTCTTCGCAGGCTCCCAGACCTGCATCAGCAGATCACGAACCCGGTCCGGCGTGCGCGCCATCTCGGTTTCCAGTTTGTAGGCAGCGAAATTGTCATAGCCCAGCAGCTTGGCCCGTTCTTCCCGCAGGTTCAGAACCTCTGCCGCAATCTCGCGGTTGTCAGTTTCACCGCCATTGGCCCCGCGCGCGGTCCAGGCCCGATAGGCTTTCTCACGCAGATCGCGACGGGGGGAAAACTGCAGGAACGGAACGATCAGGGACCGGGACAGAGTGACCACGGGACCATCTGCGCCCTTTTCTTCGCCAGCGGCGCGGGCGGCATTCACGACGAAATCGGGCAAACCTTCCAGGTCGTCCTCGGACAGGTCCATGTGCCAATCGCGTTCATCAGCCAGCAGGTTCTGCGTGAAGGAAGTTCCCAGTGAGGCCAAACGCGATTTGATCTCTTGCATGCGGTCGTCATCGGCACCTTCCAGTGCAGCACCTGCGCGGACAAACCCGCGATGGGTCAGCATCAGAACACGGGCCTGTTCTTTGGACAGGTCCAGTTCATCCTTACGCGCCCAAAGATCTGCCACACGTTGAAACAGAGCCTTGTTCGATGAAATACCTGAGAAATGCGCCGACAGCTTTGGAGAGAATTCGCGTTGCAGTTCTTCCCGCTTGGCATTGCTGTCTGCACCTGAAACTGTGAAGAACACCGACAGAACCTTGTCCATCTGCTCTCCGGCGGCTTCAAGCGCTTCGATGGTATTGGCAAAGCTCGGCGCTTCGGAATTGGCGGCAATCGCGTCGATCTGGGCGTTGTGGGCGGCCATGGCCTGTTCCAATGCGGGCGCGAAATCATCGTCCGAGATCGTCGCGAAGGGCGCGATTTCGAACGGCGTGGTCCAATCGGACAGGATCGGGTTTGTCATGCGGATCTCCTTTGCTGGTCAAGCTAGGGAGCGTGAGCCGGATGGTCCAGAGGTCGCCCTGAATATGGCTGCGAAAAAGGCGAATTTTGAGATGCGCAACAACCATGTCGAACGAGGGTCTCCCGCCCCCGCAGAGCGCATCAAAGATGCGCAATAGCAGGGTTGGGCCGAGCCGCGCGCAAGCGCGCGGCGGTTGCGCCTAAGACTTGGCCGTCCCGCAAATGGGGCAGTCCGAACGCCGGGTCAGAGTGATTTTTCTGCTTTCGCCATAGAGCGCATCGTAGATCAACATCTCGCCCCTCAGCGCTTGCCCTGCCCCGGTGATCACCTTGATCGCTTCGACCGCCATCATGGACCCGACCACACCGGGCAGAGGGCCGATCACTCCGGCCTCGGCGCAGGACGGTGCCAGACCCGGGGCCGGGGCTTCGGGGAAGATACACTGATAGCAGGGCGCATTGTGGGCTGGGTCAAAGACGCTCAGCTGCCCTTCCCATTGCGACAAAGCGCCAGAGATCAGCGGTTTGCCCAATGCGACAGCCGTTCGGTTGGCCAGATAGCGGGTGTCGAAATTGTCGGTGCCATCCAGGATCAGATCGAAATCGCCGAACAGGTCTGTCGCGATCTCTTCGGTCAAACGGCGGTGGTACGGCAGAACGACCACATTGGGGTTCTGGGCCTGCATGGCCTGCTGCGCCGAGAACACCTTGGGCATACCAATATCCGCATCGCGGTGGATCACCTGCCGCTGCAGGTTGGCGTTTTCCACAACATCGTCGTCGATCACGCCGATCGTTCCCACGCCGGCCGCTGCGAGATACTGGAGTGCAGGAGCTCCAAGCCCGCCCGCGCCAATCACCAGCACGCGGGCCTGTTTCATCTTTTTCTGCCCCGGACCACCCAGTTCACGAAGAACGATATGGCGGGCATATCGCTCTAGCTCGGTTTCTGTGAACTTGTCGGACGGCGCGGCGGGTTCGTCCGCTGTCTGTGGGCTTGCCCGGTTACGCAGTACCTTCAGCACCCGGCCATAGATCAGCACCAAAACCGCGGCGCCCCCCAGGATCAGCCACAAGGCCGCCGATCCGCCCGTTGCCTCGCGCAGAGGGTGCCCATCCGGCAAAGTCAGCTGAATAATCAGTACGCCGGCCAGCAACACACTGACCGAGACGATGCGAGCGGTCCGGGATACTCCGGCCAGATAGCCAACGCCCCACAAACCGGCAGCAAGGATCAGGACAAGAAACATCAGCGGCGCCCGGTCGAGCCGAAGCCGCCTGCGCCACGGTCAGTGTCACTGAGAACCTCAACTGCTTCAAACGTGGCCTGCACCACAGGGGCGACGACCAGTTGTGCAATACGTTCGCCGTGCGCAACCTCAAAGCTTTCCTGACCCGCATTCAACAATATTACGCCCAAAGGCCCCCGATAATCGCTGTCGATTGTACCCGGCGTATTGGGCAGCGTGATGCCGTGCTTTAAGGCAAGGCCCGATCGTGGCCGCACTTGCACCTCATACCCGTTAGGGATTTCGATCCGCAATCCTGTGGGAATCAACGCGCGTTCACCCGGCCCAAGCGTGATGGACGCGCCATCCGGCAGGTTCGCGCGGACATCAGCTCCGGCCGCTCCGGTCGTTTCGTAAGACGGCAAGGCAATCGCCGGGTCGGCCCCTTCGTCGCGGATCACACGAATTGCTACCATTCGGTCCCTCTTGTTCAGCTTTTCAAAGCGTCGGCGATCTTTTGCGCCAGACGTTGCGCCACGGCATCTTTGCCCATGCGCGGCCATTCCTCGGCCCCATCGTCAGAAATCAGGGTAACCGCGTTTTCCGAACCGCCCATGATACCCGTAGCCGGACTAACGTCATTGGCCACGATCCAGTCGCACCCCTTGCGCGCCCGTTTCGCCGTGGCGTGTTCGATCACATTGTCGGTTTCCGCCGCGAAGCCAACGACCAGCGGGGGGCGTCCAGCCTCTAGCCGTGATATCCGTTTGAGGATGTCCGGGTTCTCGGCAAATTCGAGCACGGGCAGACCATCGCGACTTTTCTTGAGTTTCTTGTCCGAAGCCGCAGCCATGCGCCAATCTGCAACGGCGGCAGCAAAGACACCCGCATCCACCGGCAGAGCCGCATCAACAGCGTCCGACATTTGTTGCGCGGTCTCGACGCGAACAACCTGCACGCCCTCGGGCGGCGGAACATCCGCTGGACCTGTGACAAACACCACGTCGGCGCCCAGCGCGGACAAAGCTCCCGCCACTGCTGTGCCCTGCGCACCAGAAGAACGGTTGGCGATGTAGCGCACCGGATCAATCGGCTCATGCGTCGGGCCGGAGGTGACAAGAACACGCTTACCTTTCAGTGGTCCGTCGCCCAGAGCGGCCTCAACTGCTGCCACGATTTCAAGCGGTTCGGACATCCGGCCGGGGCCGTATTCACCGCAGGCCATATCGCCCTCATTCGGGCCGACAAAGCGGATACCGTCGGCCTGCAGTTGCTTGAGGTTGCGCTGGGTCGCCGGGTGATCCCACATGCGCACATTCATCGCTGGTGCACAAAGAACGGGCGTGTCCGTTGCCATCAACAGGGTCGAGGCCAGATCGTTGGCCAAACCGGACGTCATCTTGCCCATCATATCCGCCGTAGCCGGGGCAACAACGATCAGATCGGCAGAGCGCGACAGCTGTATGTGGCCCATTTCGGCTTCATCCGTCAGGTCGAATAAATCACGGTACACCTTCTCACCGGCCAGAGCAGACACGGACAATGGGGTCACGAACTCTTCGGCGGCGCGGGTCAGGACCGGAGTGACCGAAGCACCGCGTTCTTTCAAACGCCGGATCAAATCCAGCGATTTATAGGCCGCAATTCCTGCGCCTATAATCAACAGAATGCGTTTCGATACCAGCATGTCGTGCCCTTCCCGTCCCGGTCGGCCCCGACATTAGGCAAGGCCAAGGGACAGTTCCAGCGTTTAATTCTGAGTCTGAAACGCCAGACAGGGGTCTTCTCGCTCGATGCCGGGACTGTCGATCACAGCGTCGAATTCTCCGGTAATCTCACCATCCTCGGACTGGCCCAGAACAAAGACGTTCAAACCCGGACGCAGGCGGGACAGGAACGTGGGAATACCACGGTCTTTTCGGGCGTGCCCGTTGCCCGTGATTACAGCCACAGGCCCACCGGTTTCGTCGGTGGCGCGCAGGATCGAACGGGTCAAAACCGCATCCCGCAACCTTTGGATTGCAACCAACTGCGGCAGGGCACTTTCGGGGATCGCATCGCAGTGGGCAGCCAGTTGATCCGCCTCACGCGCTGCCTGTTCGTCTCGCGGCAAAGGAACCGTCAGGCCATAGCGCGCAGCGTCCGCACCCAAGGCGGTGGCCGCTCCACGCTCCATCGCGGCCCGCGCGGCCGTGCGCGGCACCATCGCGCCGTAAACAGGCGCATCAGATGCCTGGAAAACCGGGTAGTACATGCTAAGCGGCGGCCAACCGGATTCGATCCACTCAAGGATGCGGGCAAGCTCTTCAGGGTTCGACACCGCCTTGTCCGCAAGTCGCTGCGCGCCTTCTTCTGTCACCATTTCCCAGACGACAGCAGAGGGGTTGATGGCCTTCAATGCCTCGGCCTGAATGACGTGATGCTGGGGGTTGTCGTGAATTTCACCCAAAATGACGACGTCTGCCGAGGTCATCGCGGACAAAACGTCGTCAGGTATAAGCTCATCGGCATGGCCCGGGGATGCCATAACCACAAGTGCGCAAAGCAGAATCGCAAGGTTTCTCATGCGATGAAGTGTTGCACCTCACGAGACTGGGCTTCAAGGTTCTTGCGCATCTTCACAAAGGCCGCAGCCTCAAGTTGGCGTACGCGTTCCTTTGACAATCCAAGCTCTTGTCCAAGACTTTCAAGGGTCCGCGCCGGTTCGCGGAGCTTGCGTTCGCGTACGATAAATCTTTCGCGATCATTCAGCGATTTCATCGCCGTAAGCAGCCATTCACGCAATTGCTCGGTATCGTGGCTGTTTTCGACGGTCTCGGCAGCCTGTTCACGATCATCTTCGAGCGCGTCGATCCATTCCCGACCATCCTCATCAGCCGATTGCACTGCGTTCAAAGAGAAGTCGGACCCGGACAAGCGGCCCTCCATCATTTCAACATCCCGCAGTGGAACGCCGATCTCAGCGGCGATCATCTGGTGCAACTGATGCCGATCCAGATCCATCCCCTCGGTCGCGGCTTCTCGCTCAAGCCGTGCCTGTACACGTCGCATGTTGAAGAACAGAGATTTCTGGGAAGACGTCGATCCCGTGCGAACCATCGACCAATTGCGCATCACATAGTCCTGAATGCTCGCTTTGATCCACCAAACCGCATAGGTCGAAAAGCGGACGCCGCGGTCCGGATCAAACTTGTCGGCAGCCTTCATCAGACCCAGACCAGCCTCTTGGATCAGGTCATTCATCGGCGCGCCGTAGCGCTTGAATTTTGCAGCCATTGAAATAGCTAAACGCATGTAGGCCGTGATCAAACGGTGCAGGGCCTGTTCGTCTCGGTCATCCCGCCACGCATACGCCAGTTGCAATTCGGTTTCCGCGTCCAGAAGCTCGGCTTTCATCGCTTGCCGGGACATCGAGAAGTCGTTCGCATTGTCCAGTGCCATTGAAATCTCCCCTTTTCACAGGCGCGGGCCGGGGTTGCTTTGCCGACCTATGACCGATACGCAAAACAGAACCGGGTGGATCACATGAAAGGTAATAATAGTGAATCCGGATTTAACCTTTGTGTTGGGCGGGGCAGCCTCGGGAAAGTCGGCTTTTGCCGAGCAGCTTGTTGTTTCATCAGGAAAAAAACGGGTCTATCTCGCGACATCACAAGTGTTTGATGACGAGATGAAAGATAAGGTTCAGCGCCATGTCTCTCAGCGTGGCAAAGGTTGGGAGACGATCGAAGCCCCTCTGCACCTCGGCCCAACGCTAGCGACTTTGCCGCCCAACAGCGCCTGCCTGATCGACTGTGCGACAATGTGGCTGACCAACCATCTGCTCGCCGAAAGCGATCTGGAACAGGCTCAAAGCACCCTAATGCAATCCCTACGCCTGTGCCCGGCGCAGGTCGTGATCGTATCGAACGAGGTCGGCCATGGGATCGTCCCCGATAACGCCTTGTCCCGCCAATTCCGCGAGGCCCAAGGGCGGTTGAACATCGCCTTGGCTGCTGAGGCTGACGTCGTGGTTCAGGTCACTGCAGGATTGCCTTTGGTTCTGAAAGGGCGCTTGGATTGACCCGCTTGCACCTTGTCCGTCATGGCCCCACACATGCCAAAACAATGGTCGGATGGTCTGACCTACCCGCCGATCTAAGCGATCACGAGGCCATTGCCCGACTACATGACCATCTGCCTGCTGAGGCGATTGTTGTCTCTTCCGACCTCAGCCGCGCTGATCAGACCGCCTCGGCCATTCAGGGAACTCGGCACCGGCTGCCACATCAGCCCGAGCTGCGCGAAATCCACTTCGGAGCGTGGGAACTGCGCGGCTTCAAAGAGATCGAGGCCGAAGACCCCGAGCTGGCCTTTACTTATTGGGACAATCCCGGCGATGTGCGTCCCCCGAACGGCGAAAGCTGGAATGAGGTTCGTGCACGGGTGGATGGGGCCGTAGATAAGCTGATCGCACAGCATACCGGGCGCGATCTTGTGATCGTTGTGCATTTCGGTGTGATCCTGACACAAGTTCAACGCGCGCTTGGTGTCGACGCACAAGAAGCCTTCAGTCACCGTATCGACAACCTCTCGGTCACCGAAATCACGCATCACCGAGATCGCTGGTCCGTCGGGCGGATCAATCACCTTCCGTGATGCGACCCCGCACAAATCAAGGTTTTACTGAACGCGCGTGACGCGGCATCGTTCTGTCATGACCTATGATTTGTTTATTGGGGACCGCCTGTTTTCCAGCTGGTCCATGCGCGGGTGGCTGATGCTGGAAAAATTCGGCCTGCCCTATCGATCCCATATGATCGGGCTGTATTCCGGCACGATGGCTGAGGATATGAAACCTCTCGCTCCGGCTCGACTCGTTCCGGTTCTGCGCTTGCCAGATGGTACGGTCGTGGGCGAAAGCCTTGCAATGGCTGAAACCTTGGCCGAATTGCACCTCGAGGCAGGATTGTGGCCGGACGCCCCCGCTGCACGCGCAACCGCACGGTGGCTTTGCGCGGAAATGGTAGCCGGATTCACCGCGTTGCGCGGCCAGTGCCCAATGCAACTGAAACACTGCTGGCAAGGGTTTGAACCATCGCCCGAAACGCGCGCCGATCTGGACCGGATCGAAGCGCTGTGGGCCCATGCCCGGAGTGTTTCCGGCGCGGCCAGCGGCCCATTGTTCGCACAGTATTCGTTGGCGGACGTGTTCTACACGCCAGTCGCGGCGCGGATCATCGGGTATGGTTTGCCGGTCTCAAACGCAAATCGCGCGTATTGCATTGAATTGCTGTCGGATCTGTCGGTGCGTCAATGGCGCGCGATGGGGCTGACGGTGCGCTACGAGCCGTTCCCTTACGCAATGGATCTACCGTCCGAAACCTGGCCGATTGGCGGAGTATCCCGGGCAAAACCTGTTCAGGGCGACGCGGCGATCAACGATGCTTGCCCCTATTCGGGGAAACCTGTGGCCGATGTCCTTGAACTTGACGGTCAACGCTGGGGGTTCTGCAACCGCTTCTGCCGGGACAAAACCGTCGCAGACCCCGGAGCGTGGCCACAATTCTCGTCCATGATCGGAGCTGTTAACGATTCTTAAACCGTGACCGTGGCAGCAACGACCTGTTAACCAAAAAGGTCGTTCATGGTCGCCCGCGCCCACACAGTTGCTTTTCAAGGCGTAGAAGCTCGCCCAGTTGAGGTTCAATGCGCCGTCTCACCGGGCCTGCCCGCGTTTTCCATCGTTGGGCTGCCCGACAAAGCAGTTTCCGAGGCACGGGATCGTGTGCGCAGCGCACTCAGTTCGATGGCGATTGCACTTCCGTCCAAGCGGATTACAATCAACCTTTCGCCGGCCGATCTGCCCAAAGAAGGCAGCCATTTCGACCTGCCAATCGCAGTGGCCCTGCTGTCAGCATTGGAGATCATACCACCCGACGCCGCCGAGGGTTCGGTCTCGCTGGGCGAGTTGTCGCTGGACGGATCGTTGGTGCCGGTGGTCGGCGCCCTGCCCGCTGCCATGACCGCGGCGGCCGAAGATCGGGCGTTGCTTTGTCCCCGTGCGTCCAGCGCCGAGGCCGCGTGGGTCGATGCAACTCAGGTGATCGGGGCCGGATCATTGGGCGATGTGGTCAGACATTTCTCGGGGCAATCCCCATTGCCCGCCGCGCAACCGGGCGAAGTTACGCTAGAGCAAAGCGCGCGTGATCTGCGCGACGTCAAAGGGCAAGAGCGTGCCAAGCGCGCATTGGAAATCGCGGCGGCCGGGCGGCATCACCTGATCATGACCGGCACGCCCGGTTCAGGCAAATCCATGTTGGCCGCCCGACTACCCGGCATTCTGCCCCCACTCACCCCATCCGAGGCGCTGGAAACCTCGATGATCCAATCTCTGTGCGGGCTGTTGGATGAGGGCGGGATCAGCCGCAGCCGACCGTTCCGCGAACCGCACCACACCGCATCCATGGCGGCCATTGTCGGAGGGGGTCGGGGCGCAAAACCCGGTGAGATATCGCTGGCCCATAACGGCGTGCTTTTCATGGACGAATTTCCCGAGTTTCCGCGTACAGTTCTGGAAACTCTGCGCCAGCCGATTGAAACCGGCGAAGTCATGGTGGCGCGGGCCAACGCGCATGTGAAATACCCCTGCAGGTTCATGCTGGTCGCTGCGGCCAATCCCTGCAAATGCGGATACCTGACCGATCCGGCCCGCGCTTGCTCTCGCGCGCCCATCTGTGGTGAAGACTACCTGAGCCGTATCTCGGGCCCGCTTATGGATCGGTTTGACTTGCGGATCGAGGTGCCTCCGGTCGGGTTCACCGACCTGGATCTGCCGCCATCCGGCGATAGTTCGGCGACTGTGGCGGCGCGGGTCGAACAGGCCCGCAGCGTTCAGGCCGAACGCTTTCATGAGGTGCCAAACGTCCGTCAAAATTCCGATGTCGAAGGCAATCTGCTGGAGGAAGTCGCAGCGCCCGACGCTGAAGGCAAAGAGTTGCTTGTCCGAGCCGCAGAGCGGTTCGGCCTTTCGGCGCGCGCCTTTCATCGCATCCTTCGGGTCGCGCGCACAATTGCGGATCTGGATGGTGAACCAGAGATTCGCCGCCCTCATGTGGCCGAAGCGCTGAGCTTTCGCATCAGCGCCAAAGCGGCGCTTTAGAGTTTCGCTTCGATCGCCTGCCAGATCTTTTCGGCGATATTCACACCGTTGAAACGCTCAAGCTCTTGGATACCTGTCGGAGAGGTCACGTTGATCTCGGTCAGGTAATCGCCAATCACGTCGATGCCCACAAAGACCTGCCCCTTTTCTTTCAGCAATGGGCCAATTGCGGCACAGATTTCAAGATCGCGGTCCGAAAGACCGATTTTCTCGGGCCGACCACCCACGTGCATGTTCGACCGCGTCTCACCTGCGGCTGGCACACGGTTGATCGCACCCACGGCCTCACCATCGACGAGGATGATGCGTTTGTCGCCATTGCTCACGTCCGGCAGGAACTTCTGAACGATCAGCGGCTCACGCGAGAAACCGGTAAACAGCTCGTGCAAAGAGGTCAGGTTGCGGTCGTTGGCATCCAACCGGAAAACCCCGGCGCCACCGTTGCCGTAAAGCGGTTTCAGGATGACGTCGCCGTGCTTTTCCTTGAACGCCTTTATGGTCTGCAAATCGTGCGCGATTGTTGTTGGCGGCGTCAGATCCGGGAAATCCAGCACCAGCAGTTTCTCGGGATAGTTCCGCACCCAGAACGGATCGTTAACCACCAGGGCTTGCCCTTTCAGGCGGTCCAGCAGGTGGGTCGATGTGATGTAGTGCATGTCGAACGGAGGGTCCTGGCGCAGCCAGATCACGTCAAACTCTGCCAAATCAACCTCGCGTTCAGGGCCCAGTTCAGCAGGGTCACCCGCTACGCGCTGAACCTTCATGTCGTGACCGCGCGCGGTAATCCGCCCCTCTTGATACGCCAAATGGTCCGGGCTGTAGAAAAACAGCGAATGCTCGCGCGCCTGTGCCTCTTCGGCCAGTCGGAATGAGCTGTCAGCATTTATGTCTACGGCCCCGATCGGGTCCATCTGAAAGGCGATTTTCATGGCGTGTCCCTCAGTTTCACGCCCGATACATGGCCCAGCCGCGCTGGCGGTTCAATGGGGATCAGCCCAAATCGAACGCGTTTTCGATGATTTGAACAGCACCTGAGCCATCCACCAAAGCGGCATCAAAGCGAACATTCGTCAGCTGCCCGTTGGGTTCGGTTTCAAGAAACTGAGCGGCTGAGGCACAAATCCGATCCATCTGACGGCGGTTGATCCGGTGCGCAGCGACATCGAAGCTGCGGCTTTTCTTAACCTCGACAAAGATTACATCGTCGGTGCCACGCACGATCAGATCAATCTCACCTCCAGCACCGCGCCAACGGTGATGGGCAATCGAGTAGCCTCGGCGCTCATAATCGGATGCAACCTGCCGTTCCGCCGCTTGCCCAGAATGATACGATACCGAGCTTTTGACGGATCGCGCAGTCATGTCATCCCTTCCCCAGTTTCAGAGCCTTCTGATAAATCGGACGACGCGGCAGTTTGTACATTTCAGAAACCAGATCCGCCGCATCCCGAACCGAATGAGTTTCCAAGGCTCGTTTTAACGCCTCTTCTATGTCGGATTCGTTAACAGTTTCCGAATGTCCCCGGTCCACGAGCAGAACAATCTCTCCTTTGACCGTCTGCGCCTGCAGCGCGGCGGCCAACTCCTCCAACGACCCACGTCGGACCTCTTCGAATTTCTTAGTTAGCTCTCGGCACATCGCTGCCTGACGGTTCCCGCCCAACACATCGGCCAGGTCAGACAGGCAAGCCGCCACGCGTTTGGGAGATTCATAAAACACCAGTGTCCCGGGTACGTCCCGCAGCGCCTCGATCCGCGAACGGCGGGCACCGGAGGCATTGGGCAGGAAGCCCGCAAAGAAAAACGCATCCGTTGGCAACCCGGCCAGTGTCAACGCCATCAGCGCAGCGGATGGTCCAGGCGCACACGTCACCGTATGTCCCGCCTCGGCTGCTTGCCGCCCTAGATCGTACCCCGGATCAGCAATCAGGGGCATCCCGGCCTCAGAGGCATAGGCGACGGACTTGCCCTCACTCAGAGCGTCCAGAATCTTCCCGCGTGCACCCGCACCACTGTGATCGTGATAGGCTAGGATTCGCCGCCCTTCGAGCGGGACGCCGTGAATCTCCATCAACCGGCGCAAGCTGCGCGTGTCTTCGGCGGCGATTACATCGGCCGAGGCGAGCACATCCAGTGCTCTGAGCGTGATATCGCGCGCCGTTCCGATCGGAGTGGCAACAAAATACAGGCCAGCGCCCAATCTTACTTTTTGGAAATTCAAAGCTGGACCCTCACAGCGTGACGTTTATTATCGCGGCCTAACAGATTGGTGGTACCCCAAGCCGCCGGGACAGGGAGTTTTCATTTAGATGTTTACCGTTTGCAAGCCCGTTCGCAAGCTGGCGCAATCCGCTGCTATTCTTGCCACTGCCGCGTTGCTGGCCGCATGTGAGCCCGGAAATCTGGGCGGAGGCCCCTCGATCAACACATCCAAACCCGTTCCTGTTGCCCTGTTGGTCCCCGCAGGGTCGGGCAATTCCGGAGATGCAGCTCTGGCCCGCAGTTTGGAAAACGCGGCGCGTCTGGCGATGTCCGATCTTCAGAATGTGCAGATTGATCTGCGCGTTTATGACACGCGCGGCAGCTCAAACACGGCGGCCGAAGTTGCGCAGCGCGCGGTGGCCGACGGAGCGAAGGTCATTCTGGGTCCGGTCTATGCACAAGCAGCCAACTCGGCTGGTCTGGCCGTGCTAAGCAACAACGTCAACGTTCTGTCATTCTCGAACAACACAAGCATCGCAGGCGGCAACGTCTTTGTGCTTGGTCCGACCTTCCAGAACACGGCAAACCGTCTGGTCAGCTTTGCCGGATCGCGCGGCAAGTCGAACATGGTCATCGTTCACAGTAATGATTCTGCCGGTCAGCTTGGACAATCCGCAATTGCCAATGCAATAAGCAGCAGCCGCGTCGGAAATGCAGGAACGGTTGGGTATGACCGCTCGCAGCAAGGCGTGATCAATTCGGTCCCCACGATCAAGTCAACCGTCGACGCATCAGGGGCGGATTCGCTGTTCCTGACGGCCACAACAGCCGGAGCACTGCCGCTGTTTTCGCAGCTACTGCCCGAAGCTGGCGTCTCGCCGTCGACAACGCAGTACATCGGACTGACGCGGTGGGATATCCCTGCCCAAACGCTGGAACTGCCGGGCGTACAGGGTGGCTGGTTCGCCCTGCCTGACCCGTCCAAGGCACAAGCGTATCGCCAACGGTACAACAACACCTATGGTGAGGCCCCGCACCCGATCAGCGGTCTGGCCTATGACGGGATCGCCGCGATTGCGGCGCTGGTCAGCCAGGGCAAATCCGACGCGCTGACCGCTTCGGCATTGACACAGAACGCCGGTTTCCAGGGCGTTGGCGGTATCTTCCGCCTGCGGTCTGACGGCACGAACGAACGCGGTCTGGCCGTTGCCACGATCCAAAACAAACAGGTAGTAGTGATTGACTCCGCCCCTCAAAGCTTCTCTGGCGCCGGTTTCTGATCAACCGGTTCTTAAGCTCACCCCGCAGGGTGAGCTGATCTGTCCGGCCGATGAAATATTCGACAGTACCGCCGTCCTGGCACAACTGTCGGAAGCCTTTGAAAACACGCAGGACAATAGCGCACGGCGGAACGAGACCGTGCGCATTTTGCGTGATGCCCAGAAAGCCGGGCGCAAGGCCATCGCAGATGCGTTTGCGCGGCGCCCCTTCGACGCAAGGCCTCTGACACGGTCCTATACCTACCTGACTGACGGTCTGGTCTGCACAGCGATGCAAGTCGCCAGTGTCGATCTGCATCCGCTGGCCACGCCGACACAGGGCGAAAAGATCGCCGTTCTAGCCGTGGGCGGTTACGGGCGGGGCGAAATGGCCCCGGCCTCGGACGTCGATCTGCTGTTCCTGACCCCATACAAGATCACCGCATGGGCCGAGAGCGTCATTGAATCCATGCTCTACATCCTTTGGGACTTGCGGCTGAAGGTCGGCCATTCATCGCGTACGATCAAAGATTGCCTTCGGCTTGGGGCAGATGATTTCACCATCCGCACCGCCATGCTGGAACAGCGGTATCTGGCAGGGGACGCAGCCTTGGCCGACGAGCTGGAAAGGCGCCTCAAGACCGAACTGTTCAAAGGCAGCGAGCGTCAGTTCATCGAGGCCAAGCTGCAGGAACGTGACGAACGCCACCAGAAACAGGGTGAGCGATACATGGTCGAGCCCAACGTCAAAGAAGGCAAAGGGGGGCTGCGCGATCTGCAATCGCTCTATTGGATTGCTAAGTATATCTACGGCGTTCAGGACGTCGCCGAACTGGTCCCGCTGGGTCTGTTCACCGCCGAAGAGTTCAGCACCTTCGCCCAAGCAGAAGAGTTCCTGTGGGCGGTGCGATCGCATTTGCACCTTGTCACCGGACGCGCGACCGAACAGCTAACCTTTGACCTGCAGGTCGAGGTCGCCGACCGCATGGGCTATGAAGATCGGGCCGGACGCCGGGCGGTAGAAGTGTTCATGCAGCGCTATTTCCGCGAAGCGACGCAGGTAGGGGAACTGACCCGTATCTTCCTGACGAAGCTCGAAGCATCCCACGTCAAAGGCGAAGCGCTGCTAGAGCGGATATTTCGACGCAGACCGCGTGTCAAATCCGGGTACAAGGTTGTCCATGGCCGCCTGGACGTGGCTGATCCCAAGACCTTTTTAGCGGACAAGTTGAACCTGTTGCGCCTGTTCGAAGAGGGCCTGCGCACTGGTATGCTGATCCACCCGGACGCGATGCGACTGGTGACGGCCAACCTTCACCTGATCGACGATGACATGCGCCACGACAAAGAGGCTCAGCGCATTTTTCTGGACTTGATGCTGAAACACGGCAATCCGGAACGCGCCCTGCGCAGGATGAACGAGTTGGGCGTGTTATCGGCCTTTTTGCCTGAGTTTGAGCACATCGTGGCGATGATGCAGTTCAATATGTATCACAGCTATACGGTGGACGAGCACACCATCCAGACCATCGTCAATCTGGCGCAAATCGAACGGGGTGAACTGGTCGAGTCGCTGCCGCTGGCCTCGTCCATCCTGAAAGGCGGGGTCAATCGCAAAGTTCTGTACGTGGCCCTGTTGCTGCATGACATCGCCAAAGGCCGCCCCGAGGATCACTCGATCCTAGGGGCACAGATCGCGCGCAAGGTGGCCCCACGACTGGGACTGAACAAATCTGACTCGGAAACCGTGGAATGGCTGGTACGCTATCACCTTCTGATGTCGGACATGGCGCAGAAACGCGACATCTCTGACCCGCGCACAGTGCGGGACTTTGCCAAAGCGGTGAAGACTGTCAAACGGCTGGACCTGCTGACGGTTCTAACCGTTTGCGACATTCGCGGCGTTGGCCCGAATACCTGGAACAACTGGAAGGCAACCCTGCTGCGCGCCCTTCATGCTGAAACCAAACGGGCGTTGGAAACCGGCATGGAAGACCTCAACCGGGCCAACCGCGGCGCCGAGGCCAAGAAAGCCCTGCGCGCGGCACTTGGTGATTGGTCCAAGGCCGACCTCAAGGCCGAGACCGGACGGCACTATGCGCCCTATTGGCAGGGTTTGAACCTGTCGACGCATGTTGAATTTGCCAAAATGCTGCGGGCGCTGGAACACAGCGGCGATCCCGGTGCGATGGAAATTCACCTGCATCCGGATGACGACCGCGACGCGACGCGTGCCTGTTTTGCCATGGCCGATCATCCGGGTATTTTCGCTCGCATCGCCGGTGCACTGGCACTGGTCGGGGCCAACGTGGTTGATGCGCGCAGCTATACCACCAAGGATGGCTACGTCACCGACGCGTTCTGGATACAGGATGCCGAGGGCCACCCGTTTGAAGCTAGCCGCCTGCCACGGCTGACGCAGATGATCCACAAGACGCTCAAGGGTGAAGTGGTCGCGCGCGATGCTCTGAAATCCCGCGACAAGATCAAGAAACGCGAACGTGCGTTCAACGTGCCCACCCATATCATCTTCGACAATGACGGGTCCGAGATTTACACGATCATCGAAGTCGACACACGCGACCGCCCCGGCCTGTTGTATGACCTGACAAGGACGCTGGCTGCGGCGAATGTCTATATCGCCAACGCCGTGATTGCGACTTACGGCGAACAAGTGGTCGACACCTTCTACGTCAAGGACATGTTCGGCCTGAAATACCATTCGGAAGGCAAGCAGCGCGGGCTTGAGGCCAAGCTGCGCAAAGCCATCACCGAAGGTGCGGAGCGCGCAAGCTCATGAAGCAGATCCGGCTGTTTTCCGGCCTGTTCACGGTCGGGTTCTGGACGCTCGCCAGCCGGATTCTCGGATTTCTTCGGGAAATCCTGCTGACCGCCTATATCGGGCCGGGCCCTGTTATGGATGCGTTTGTCGCAGCGTTCCGCTTGCCGAATATGTTTCGTCGGTTCTTTGCAGAAGGCGCGTTCAACGCCGCCTTCGTGCCGATGTTTTCTAAACGGCTCGAGGGCGAGGAAAACGCCGAAGGCTTTGCCCAAGACGCCTTTAACCTGCTGGCGGCAGCCGTATTGGGTTTGGTCGGGCTGGCGATGGTTTTCATGCCGGGGCTGGTCTGGCTCACGGCCGAAGGGTTTTACGGCGATGAACGGTTCGATATGGCCGTGGACTACGGCTATGTGGTGTTTCCCTACATCCTGTTTATGTCGCTGGCTGCATTGTTCTCAGGCGTTCTGAACGCCACAGGTCGATTTGCGGCTGCCGCCGCCGCTCCAGTTTTGCTGAACATCTTTGCGTGCACCGCGCTGATCGCCGGTGCCCTATCTGGCGGTGAGGTCATCCGCTGGCTCATCACCGTCATCCCAATCGCCGGGGTCGCGCAATTGGCACTGGTTTGGGTGGCGACCGAGCGCGCAGGCGTTCGCATTCGTCCCGGACGGCCCAAGCTTAGCCCGGAAATGCGCCAAATGGTGCGCATTGCGGTGCCCGCCGCCCTAGCGATGGGCGTGACACAAGTTAATCTGGTGGTTGGTCAGTTAGTTGCCTCGAAAACTGAAAAGGCCGTCAGCTGGCTGTTTGCTGCCGACCGGTTGTATCAATTGCCGCTGGGAGTGGTCGGTATCGCTGTGGGGATCGTTCTGCTACCCGACCTGTCCCGCCGCCTGCGCGCCGGGGACAAGGATGGCGCGCGAAATGCCTATTCCCGCGCCGGAGAGTTCACACTGCTGCTGAGCCTGCCGTCGACCGTTGCCTTTCTGATCATTCCCATACCACTGGTGTCGGTCCTGTTCGAACGCGGCCAGTTCAGCGCCGAAGACACGGCAGCTACTGCGCTGGCGGTGGCAGTCTACGGCATCGGTCTACCCGCATTCATGTTGCAAAAGTTGCTGCAACCTTTGTTCTTTGCGCGTGAGGATACGCGGTCTCCGTTCCGTTACGCCGTGGTTGCGATGGCCGTGAATGCCGGTTTGGCGTTTGGGCTTTATCCGCTGGTGGGATGGATTGCGCCAGCTATTGCGGCGTCGGTCGCGGGGTGGGCCATGGTTGCGTTGTTGGCGATCGGCGCGCGGCGTTTCGGTGAAGAGGCGCGCTTGGATGATCGATTCAAGCGTCGCGTATGGCGGATCGTTGCGGCCTCGGCGGGAATGGGTGTGGTATTGTATGCCGCGATGCATCTTTTTGGCTGGGCGTTCCAAGTACCCGGATGGCGCTATTTGGCGTTGCTGATTCTGATCGTTGTTGCCGCAGCGGCCTATTTCGTTCTTGGTCACCTTTTAAAAGCGTTTGAGCTGTCCGAGTTCAAAAAGGCCCTGCGCAGATCCTGATCAGTCGCGGCGGATGCGTCCTACGATCCGCGTCCATCCGCCGGGCGACAGGAAGAATGACAGGCCAAACCCAGTAGCAAACCCGCCCAGATCGGCAACCCAATCGGAGGTGCCCCCGAACAATAGCCCAAACACCAGCTGGATACCCATCAGAACCGCGATCAGGCTGAAGGCGCGGGATTGGTTTTCCCCGACCAGAGAAAGCTTGCGCCACAGCAACCACGTGAAGGCACCGATCAGGCCGTAAACCGGAGGGAACCCTCCAACCAACGGATACTGCGGATTCAACAGCAGCGCATAGACCAAAGCCCCGCCCACACCGGACAGGACAAAGATGATCAGCATCTGAACGCCACCGAACACTTCGGCCACCATTTTCCCCATGGCCAGAACGAAGACACTGACGAAAATAGCCTGCGTAAAGCTGCCGGACACGAACGGATAGGTGACAAACCGGATCAGATGTTCAAATGGCCAGCGACCATTTTCAATCATCCAATGGAAAATATCGGGGGAAAAGGCATAGCTCTGCAGAGCCTCCAGCCGCCATCCTACAGCCGAGGGGCCACCGACGATCCCGCGCGAGCCCAGCGTAAATGCCAGTTCGATCCCCATGATGAACACCACCAGCGCCACTACGACGGGCGGCAGAGGGTTCACGGCGGGTGTATAATGCTCACTGCTCATTGGGCTGGCCTTTCGCGGCTGTTGACGTCCCTTGACCTCATGGGTAAGCGACGGGGGCTGATTTTTCCAGACGGGAGTTCCCTTCGATGACCGAAACTCAATTCACGCCGCGCGTGTTTTCCGGCATCCAGCCTTCGGGAAACCTGCACCTTGGCAACTACCTCGGTGCGCTCAAGCGTTTTGTGGATATGCAGGGCGAAGATTACGAGACCATTTACTGCATGGTCGACCTGCACGCGATCACCGTCTGGCAAGACCCGGCCCGACTGCGTGAGAAGACACGCGAGGTTTGCGCCGGCTTCATTGCCGCCGGTCTGGACCCGGAAAAATCCATCCTGTTCAATCAAAGTCAGGTGGCCGAGCACACTCAGTTGGCTTGGATTTTCAACTGTATCGCCCGCATGGGTTGGATGCAGCGGATGACTCAGTTCAAGGACAAGGCAGGCAAGAACGCTCAAAACGCCTCGCTGGGTCTGTTCGCCTATCCGGCGTTGATGGCGGCAGACATCCTGACCTACCACGCGACGCATGTGCCCGTAGGCGAGGATCAGAAACAGCATCTGGAGCTGACTCGCGATATCGCAATCAAGTTCAACCATGACTATGGCGTGGATTTCTTTCCGGTGACCGAACCGGTCATCGGCGGCCCTGCACCGCGCGTGATGAACCTGCGCGATGGTTCGCGGAAAATGTCTTCGTCGGATCCGTCCGACATGACCCGGATCAACATGACTGACGATGCCGACGCGATTGCGAAGAAGATCCGCAAGGCCAAGACAGACCCGGACGCTCTGCCCTCTGAGGTTGATGGCCTGTCCGAACGCCCTGAGGCGCGCAATCTGGTCAACATCTATGCTGCGCTTAGCGATCAGACGGCGGAACAGGTACTGGCCGAAGTTGGCGGAAAGCAGTTTGGCGAGTTCAAGCCGATGCTGGCTGATCTGGCCGTGGCCAAACTATCCCCGATCTCGACCGAGATGGCCCGTTTGATGGGTGAAGAGGCCGAGATTGACCGGATTCTTGCCCAAGGCGCGGAAAAGGCACGGGCGATCGCCGCTCCGATCCTGCAACAGACCTACGAAATCGTGGGTATGGTGGGCGCAAAACAGGGTTGATTGCGCTGGACCTTCCCGTGACGCCTTCCTAGGTTGCCCCAAGGGCAAAGGAGGGCGTCATGGCAGTTGGTAAAAATATCCGCACCTATTTTGATGGTCAGTGGCACAACGGGGACGCCCCTATCATGCGGGCGGCGGATCATGGCGCTTGGCTGGGGTCTTCGGTCTTTGACGGCGCGCGGTTCTTCGACGGGCTGGCCCCCGATCTTGAGGCCCATTGCGAACGGGTAAACCGTTCCGCCGAAGCACTGATGTTGACCCCGACAGTGACGACCGAACAGATGGTCGAGATTGTTCGCGAAGGGTTGGATAGCTACGCCAAAGGCTCTGCCGTCTACATCCGCCCAATGTATTGGGGAATAGACGGCGACGTCACAGCAATCGTTCCACAGCAGGACAGCACGGGCTTTGCCATCTGTTTGGAAGAAATCCCAATGGCCCCCGAAACTGCTTCGGTCACGCTGACCACCACCCGGTTTCGCAGACCCGTTCTGGAATCTGCGGTAGTCAATGCCAAAGCTGGGTGCCTGTACCCGAACAACGCTCGGATGCTGAAAGAAGCCCGGTCCAAGGGGTTCTCGAATGCCCTCGTCGCGGACGCTCTGGGCCACGTGGCGGAAACAGCCACGGCTAACATCTTCATGGTGCGCGATGGCGAGGTGTTCACCCCTACTCCAAACGGCACATTCCTAGCGGGAATCACCCGCGCGCGGCATATCAAGAACCTGCGCGCTGATGGTGTAACGGTACACGAATCTGTCCTTGGTTTCGAAGACTTCCACGAGGCGGACGAGGTATTTATGACCGGAAACATGAACAAGATTACCCCAGTCACTGCCCTGGAAGATACGCAATACCAGATCGGACCAATTGCGCGCCGTGCGCGCGAACTGTACTGGGACTGGGCTGCAAGCGCCCGCTAGTCATCCACTCTGTTGCCAGCCCGTATCAGGTCAGGCATGATCCCCGAAATACATGAGGATACCCATGCGTAAGTTTCTAGTCATTCTTGATGACAGCCGCGAATGCCTGAATGCGATGCGTTTCGCTGCAATGCGCGCAGCCCATACCGGCGGGGGTGTGACAATCCTGTCTGTCATACCGCCGGATGAGTTCAACCACTGGATTGGTGTCGCGGAAACCATGCGGGAAGAGGCGCGGGAACGTATCCACGCGCATTACGAGGTATTCGCCAAATGGATGCGTGACAAACAGGGAATCGACCCCGAATTGTCCATTCGCGAAGGTGAACCCGTTCCTCAGATCATTGAACACGTTCAGTCCGACCCCGAAATCGGCGTTCTGGTTCTGGGTGCAGGTATCGAAAAGAAGGGGCCGGGTCCTTTAGTGACGCAGTTGACCAAGAATTCTGGCAGCCTGCCAATCCCGATAACGATCGTGCCCGGTGATCTGAGCAAGGAAAAGCTTGAAGCCATCACCTGAGGTCCACCTCATGCAGCGCCGCATCCAATTCTGGTTCGAATTCGCGTCGACCTATTCCTACCTCAGCGCCATGCGAATCGAAGCGACGGCGGCACAGCACGGTGTGGACGTGGAATGGCACCCTTTTCTGTTGGGTCCCATTTTCGCGGCGCAAGGCTGGGATAACTCGCCCTTCAACATCTACCCGGCCAAGGGGCGCTATATGTGGCGCGATATGGAGCGTTTGACAGCCCAGCGCGGCCTGCCACTGTGTCAGCCAGACCCGTTCCCACAAAACGGCCTGAAGGCCGCGCGGCTGACTCTGGCGATAAAGGATCAGGCCCAGAAAGGCCGTTTCGTGCGCGCGGTGTACGCGGCCGAATTTGCTGATGGTCGCAATGTGTCAGAAGAGTCAGTTCTTGTGGATTGCTTGAAGGCTGCGGAATTACCGGCAGACCTGATGGACATGACCAAAGACCCTGAGATCAAAGAAGCCCTCATAGCGCAGACCAAAACTGCGCAAGCCAAGGGCCTGTTCGGCGCGCCCAGCTTTCTGGTTGGGGATGAGCTGTTCTGGGGCGATGATCGGTTGGATGATGCAATACGGCTGGCCGCTGAAATTTAGAATCGTTCCAAATCTTGACTTATCCGGCGCGGACCCGCATATCAGAACCAACTGAAACGGAGCCGTGACATGTTCATCCAGACCGAATCCACGCCGAACCCCGCAACTTTGAAATTCCTGCCCGGCCAGACCGTGCTGGAAGCGGGCACTGCAGATTTCCCGTCGGCGGAAGCCGGTGAGAAATCTCCTTTGGCCAAACGGATTTTCGCGGTCAACGGCGTGACTGGCGTATTTCTTGGCAATGACTTTGTGACCGTCACTAAATCAGACGACGTTCAGTGGGATCACATCAAGCCTGCGATCCTGGGTGCTGTCATGGAACACTACCAATCCGGCCAACCGGTTATCGGCGCGGACGCAACCCCGGCGTCGGGCCATGCCGAGCATACGGGTGAGGATGCAGAGGTTGTGAACCAAATCAAAGACTTGCTGGACAGTCGCGTGCGCCCGGCGGTTGCGCAGGACGGCGGTGACATCACCTTCCACGGCTTTGACCGAGGTGTCGTCTATCTGCACATGCAGGGTGCCTGCGCGGGTTGCCCGTCTTCGACTCTGACGCTGAAGATGGGCATCGAGAACCTGCTGCGCCACTACATCCCCGAAGTGACCGAGGTTCGCCCCGTTGCCGTCTGATCCGATCATTCTGGCATTTGACACATCGGCCGCGCATTGCGCGGCCGCTTTGTTACGCGGTGGCCAAATCGTCACGTCGCGTGTCGAACCCATGACACGCGGTCAAGCCGAACGCCTGATGCCACTGCTGGAAGATATTCTGGCTGAGGCCGGTTGCGCATGGAAAGATCTAACCGCAATCGGCGTGGGCGTTGGGCCTGGGAACTTCACCGGCATCCGCATCTCGGTCTCAGCCGCACGTGGTCTGGCCTTGGGCCTTGGGATACCGGCCGTAGGAGTATCGGGATTCGAGGCTTTGGCCGAGGTATCATCGGACGCACTGCCCGCTATCCGCGCACCGCGTGAACAGGTTTACGTTGCTGTACCTGACAAAGGCCCGGTGCTGATGGCGCAGGCCGAAGCAGAATCACTCGGCCCTCTCATCATGAATGACGACGCGGACGCGCAGGTCTGCGCGATTGCCCGGATTACCGGGCAGCGATGGCAGACCACGACCTTGCCCCCGGCCCCTCTGTATGTGCGACCTGCAGATGCGGCACCGTCCAAGGACACTGCTCCGGTTTTGTTGGACGGATGACCCCGGAAGAGTTAGCCAAAACGCATGTCGCGGCCTTCACTCAGTCGCGCCCATGGACGGCGGATGAATTTGCCGGCCTTCTGGCAAATCGATTCACTCATGTTGTTGGAAACGCTCAATCATTTGCACTGTTTCAAGTGATTGCGGATGAGGCTGAGCTGTTGACAATCGCGACCCATCCAACCCTGCAACGCCAAGGCATGGCCCTTGCGCGGATGCGCGAATGGCATGCGCAGGCCGCAGAACTAGGGGCCACCCGTGCGATACTGGACGTTGCGGCAGACAATCTACCCGCGATCGCTTTGTACGACCTCTGTGGGTATCGCCGCTGCGGGCTGCGCAAAGGATATTATCCGCGCGAGAACAATCAGAAAATAGATGCGATCGTGATGAATTTTTCACTTCGGTAAGCCATCACGCTGCTTTTTTTCGACCATTT
Organism: Ruegeria arenilitoris; assembly: GCF_013035315.1. GTDB lineage: Bacteria > Pseudomonadota > Alphaproteobacteria > Rhodobacterales > Rhodobacteraceae > Ruegeria > Ruegeria arenilitoris_D. Next base: position 114,694 of record NZ_WQHP01000005.1, read on the forward strand.
GGTCAAAAATCAGTTGACCACGGCGGTTGCAAACGGCCTTAATTCCCGCCATCACAACAGTTATGCTCGCTCACAGTGGGTGAACGGGGCTATCTTGGCCCCGACCGACAATAACCAACGGGAGTAACAAATGACCCTGATGAAATCTTTGATGGGCGCTGCCGCCGCTGTCGCACTGACGGCAGGTGCAGCCTTGGCCGAACCGGCCCTGATTTTTGACCTTGGCGGCAAGTTCGACAAGTCGTTCAACGAAGCGGCCCACAACGGCGCGCAGCGTTGGGCCAATGAGACCGGCGGCACTTATCGTGAGATCGAGCTTCAGTCCGAAGCACAGCGCGAACAGGCTCTGCGCCGTTTCGCTGAGGCCGGTGCCAACCCGATCATCACCATGGGCTTTGCCATGGCTGATCCGCTGTCCGCTGTTGCTGGCGACTATCCTGACACCAAGTTTGTTGCGGTTGACGTGAACTGGCTGGACGCTCCGAACATCCGTCAGGTCAGCTTTGCCGAGCATGAGGGTTCGTACCTGGTTGGCATGATGGCCGCGATGGCCTCGGAATCGGGCACCGTTGGCTTTATCGGTGGTATGGATATCCCGCTGATCCGTCACTTTGGCTGCGGCTACGCGCAAGGCGCCAAGGCCGTGAACCCGGACATCAACGTCGTTGCCAACATGACCGGCACCACTCCTGCAGCATGGAACGACCCGGTGAAAGGTTCCGAGTTGACCAAGGCACAGATCAGCCAGGGCGCTGACGTGATTTATGCGGCCGCTGGCGGCACCGGTGTTGGCGTTCTGCAGACCGCAGCCGACGAAGGCATCCTGTCGATCGGCGTGGACAGCAACCAGAACCACCTGCACCCCGGCAAGGTTTTGACTTCGATGCTGAAGCGCGTGGACGTTGCCGTTTATGACGCGATGACAGCGGGTACCGATCTGGAAACCGGCAAGTTCGCGATGGGTCTGGCCGAAGAAGGTGTTGGCGTTGCGATCGACGACAACAACCGCGAGCTGGTTGACGCACAAATGGCTGACGCGGTTGAAGCCGCGCGTCGTGGCATCATCGACGGCGACATCTCGGTCGTTAGCTACTACGAGAACGACAGCTGCCCGGCACTGCAGTTCTGATAACGCGCGGGGCGGGGGTTTGACCTCCGCCTCGCCTCCACTCTGCCGCGTGTGCACCGCGGCCTTTCGGCAATTGAGGGCAAGACATGACCGTCCCCGCCATTGAGCTCAAAGGGATTTCCAAAGCCTTTGGGCCGGTTCAGGCCAACAAAGACATTTCCATCAGCGTCGCCCCCGGCACGATCCACGGGATCATCGGTGAAAACGGTGCGGGCAAATCCACGCTGATGAGCATTCTCTACGGCTTCTACAAAGCCGACAAAGGCGAAATCTGGATTAACGGCAACAAGACCGACATCCCTGACAGTCAGGCCGCGATTGCGGCTGGCATCGGAATGGTGTTCCAGCATTTCAAACTGGTCGAGAATTTCACCGTTCTGGAAAACATCGTTCTAGGCGCCGAAGATGGTGGGCTACTGGCCCCGTCCTTGTCCAAGGCCCGGAAAGAGTTGAAGGCTCTGGAAGAAGAATACGAACTGTTCGTCGACCCCGACAAGCGCATCGACGAGATCGGCGTTGGGATGCAGCAGCGGGTCGAGATTCTGAAGGCGTTGTATCGCAAGGCCGAGATTCTGATCCTCGACGAACCCACCGGTGTTCTGACCCCGGCCGAGGCCGATCAGCTGTTCCGCATTCTGGACCGATTGCGGGCCGAAGGGAAAACAATCATCGTGATCACGCACAAGCTGCGTGAAATCATGGAAAACACCGATACCGTTTCGGTCATGCGGCGCGGGCAGATGACCGCCACCGTCAAAACCGCCGACACCAGCCCCGAAGAACTGGCCGAGCTGATGGTCGGTCGTAAGGTTCTGCTGCAGGTCGACAAGGTGCCCGCACAGCCTGGCAAGCCTATCCTTGAGGTCGAGAACCTGCGCGTCTTTGACTCGGCAGGTGTCGAGCGTGTCAAAGGCATCGACCTGACCGTACGCGCCGGAGAGATCGTCGGCATCGCCGGTGTTGCCGGCAACGGTCAGTCGGAGCTTTTGGAGGTTCTGGGCGGCATGCGCCCAGGAGAGGGATCGATCAAGCTGAACGGCGCGCCCTTGGCGCTAAGCGGCGCGGGGTCGGACGGGCAGGCCCGCCGGGCTCAGCACATCGCGCACGTGCCCGAGGACCGTCAGCGTGAAGGTCTGATCATGGACTTTCACGCCTGGGAAAACGTCGCCTTCGGCTATCACAGGGACCCCGCCTACAAGCGCGGGATCTTCATGGACAACGCCGCCCTGCGTGCTGATACCGAAGCAAAGATCGAGAAATTTGACGTCCGCCCCCCGAACGCGTGGCTTTCCGCAAAGAGCTTTTCGGGCGGCAACCAGCAGAAAATCGTCGTCGCGCGCGAGATCGAGCGTAACCCCGACCTTTTGCTGGTGGGCCAGCCGACCCGCGGTGTCGACATCGGCGCGATCGAGTTCATTCACAAACAGATCGTTGCCCTACGCGATCAGGGTAAGGCGATCCTGCTGGTATCGGTCGAGTTGGAAGAGATCTTCTCGCTCTCTGACAGGATCGCGGTGATGTTTGACGGACATATCATGGGTGAGCGTCTGCCCCATGAAACAGATGAAAAAGAACTGGGCCTGCTGATGGCCGGTGTTGCGGGAGAGGCCGCGTAACATGGATAAAATGCCCAAATGGGCCGACGTCGTTCTGATCCCGCTGATCAGTCTGATACTGGCCGCTATTCTTTCCGCGCTGGTGATCCTTGCCATCGGTGAAAACCCGGTTGAGGCCGTCAACCTGATGGTAACCGGCGCGCTGGGGTCAACCTATGGCTGGGGCTATACCCTGTACTACGCCACCAACTTCATGTTCACCGGACTTGCTGTGGCCGTCGCCTTTCACGCACGTCTGTTCAACATCGGTGGTGAAGGTCAGGCAATGCTAGGCGGACTTGGCGTAGCGATGGTCTGCCTTTATATCGACTGGCCGCATTGGAGCATTGCCCTGCTGGCCGCAGGCTTGGGGGCCGCTTTGTTTGGTGCCGCATGGGCTGCAATTCCGGCCTATCTGCAGGCCAAGCGCGGCAGCCACATCGTGATCACAACGATCATGTTCAACTTTATCGCCGCCGCTTTCCTGAACTATATGCTGGTCAACGTGATGCGCCCGCAGGGCTCACAAGACCCGGCCACCGCGCGGTTCCCGGAAACCGTTCACCTGCCGACTTTCCAGTCGATGTTCTCGACCGCAGAAAACGTAATGTTCCGTGGTGCGCCCGCGAATATCTCGTTCTTCGTGGCGCTTTTGGCCTGCGTGGTTGTCTGGGCGCTGATCTGGCGGACACGGCTGGGTTATGAAATTCGCGCATACGGCCATTCTGAAACCGGAGCGGTCTATGCCGGGATTTCGCCGGTGCGGATCACCATTATCGCGATGCTGATCTCGGGTGCTCTGGCCGGTCTGATGGCCATCAACAATGTGATGGGTGAGGCGGAACGTCTGGTTCTGAACTCGACCGAGGGCGCAGGTTTCATCGGGATCGCCGTGGCGCTGATGGGTCGGTCGCATCCGTTCGGCGTTTTTCTCGCCGCAATCCTGTTCGGCTTTCTCTACCAGGGTGGCGCAGAGCTTGCGCTTTGGACTTCGATCCCGCGTGAGCTGATCGTCGTTATTCAGGCGCTGGTGATCCTGTTCACCGGGGCGCTGGACAACATGGTTCGCATGCCGCTTGAAAAGCTGTTCCTGGGTATGCGGAAAGGGGCCGAGTGATGGAGTTCTTCGTTACACTTATCCAGGTCCTCGACTCGACCATCCGTCTGGCCACGCCGCTGCTGCTGGCCTGTCTGGCAGGGCTTTATTCCGAGCGCGCGGGCATTTTCGACATCGGTCTGGAAGGCAAAATGCTGATCTCGGCCTTCTTCTCAGCGGCAGTCGCAGCCGTGACAGGGTCGGTCTGGCTGGGCCTGCTGGCCGGTATCGGCGCGTCGCTGGTTCTGTCGGCGCTCCACGGTGTTGCCTCGATCACATTCCGGGGCAACCAGCTGATTTCGGGCGTTGCCATCAACTTTTTGGCCTCGGGCCTGACCGTGCTGATTGCGCAAAGCTGGTTCCAACAAGGTGGTCGTACGCCATCGCTGTTCGGTGGCGGTCGGTTTGAGCCGATCGAGTTCCCCTTCGCCGAAGCCATCAGTGGTGTTCCGATTATTGGCCCGATCTACTCCGAGCTTTTGTCGGGCCATTCCATTCTGGTCTACATCGCCTTTCTGATGGTCCCGCTAACATGGTGGATTCTGTATCGCACACGCTTTGGTCTGCGCCTGCGGGCTGTGGGTGAAAACCCCGCCGCCGTTGATACCGCTGGCGTGTCGGTCGTAGGCCTGCGCTTTGCAGCGGTTGCCATCTGCGGTGTGCTCTGCGGGATCGCCGGTGCCTATCTGGCGACCGCGTTGCAGGCCGGGTTCGTCAAAGAAATGACTGCCGGTCGTGGATTTATCGCACTGGCCGCGCTGATCTTTGCGAAATGGCGGCCGTGGCACGCGATGTGGGCTTGCTTGTTGTTCGGTCTTTTGCAGGCCGTCGCACTGCGATTCCAGAACATCGACTTGGGGGGTGTGGTCATTCCGGTACAGGTCATGGACGCCCTGCCCTATATCCTGACCGTCGTCATTCTGGCCGGGTTCGTGGGCAAAGCCATCCCGCCGCGCGCGGGTGGTGAGCCCTATGTGAAAGAACGCTGATAAGTCCAGTTTCGGACTCAGTTCAGTCCTGTTCGCTGCAGAGCGGCATGCAGAGTTGATTTTGCATGCCGCAACCGTTCTAAAGGGGTATGCACGTGCCCCCAAATATATCCCGCGACTCAAAGCTGGCCCTGAACAGGCTGGCGATATCGCATGAGCGCCTAAGATTTGGGGCACGCCGGGTTTCTCAGCCTTATCAATCTGCTGACACAATACCCGTTGCACAAAAATTCGCTATGGGGCGTCGGTGCTTTATTGCCGCGCGTCGCATCAAATTCACCCCCTTTCCCACCCGAGGCAGCCTGCGCCACCATTCGTGATCCGTCAGCCCTCGTTCAGTAGCTCGATATGCAAATTTACCTTCCTATCGCCGAAGTTTCCGTCAACGCCTTCCTGCTTTTGGGGCTTGGAGGGATGGTCGGCATCCTGTCGGGCATGTTCGGTGTCGGCGGCGGCTTTTTGATGACGCCCCTGCTGTTCTTCATCGGCATTCCGCCCGCCGTTGCAGTTGCGACCGAGGCCAACCAGATCGTTGCGTCTTCGTTCTCAGGCGTGCTGGCGCATTTCCGACGAAAGACGGTGGACCTGAAAATGGGGACCGTCTTGTTGATAGGAGGGTTAACGGGCGCCGCGCTTGGTGTGGTGATCTTTAACTATCTCAAGGGGCTGGGGCAGGTCGATCTGCTTGTGACTCTGTGCTACGTCGTGTTCCTTGGCGTGGTTGGCAGCTTGATGTTCATCGAAAGCCTGAACGCGCTGCGTAAATCCAAGAAAGGCGGGTCCGCACCGCCCAAGCGCCGCCAGAGGGGCTGGGTCCATGCGATGCCGTTCAAGATGCGGTTTCGAACCTCGGGCCTGTATATCTCGGTCATTCCACCAGCGCTGGTTGGTCTGTTCGTCGGCATTCTGTCGGCCATCATGGGCGTCGGCGGCGGCTTCATCATGGTCCCCGCGATGATCTATCTGCTGGGAATGCCGACCAAGGTGGTTGTCGGAACCTCCCTGTTCCAGATCATCTTCGTGACTGGCTTCACCACCATGCTGCACGCAACCACGAACTATACCGTCGACGTTGTTTTGGCAGTTCTGCTGCTGGTCGGCGGTGTGATCGGGGCCCAGATCGGCACTGTGATCGGGGCGCGTATGCCAGCCGAACAGCTGCGCGTGCTGCTGGCCGCATTGGTTCTGGTGGTCTGCGGCAAGCTGGCTCTGGACCTGTTGCTTGAACCGGCCGAGTTGTACTCGCTTGGTACTGGCGGGGGGCACTGATCATGCTGAAACGCTTGCTTGCAGTGCTTGCCTTCTGCGCCAGCCCGGCGCTGGCCACAGACGAAGCGGTTGTTCTGGGCCTCAGCCAGGATCGCGTGGCCATTACGGCCAACTTCGACGGTTCTGAAATTCTGATCTTTGGTGCAGTAAAACGCGAAGCGCCTATTCCCGACGGGCCTCCACTTGAGGTGATCGTGGCATTGGCTGGCCCCTCCAGCCCGGTGACCGTGCGACGGAAAGAACGCAAACTGGGTATCTGGGTGAACACCGACAGCGTGCTGGTTGACCTTGCCCCCAGTTTCTATGCGGTTGCGACCAGCGGACCACTGGACGATATCCTGTTGGATACCGAAGACCTCCGGTATCGGATTTCAATCGAACGGGCGATCCGGTCTGTTGGCGCAGCCATGAATGTGCGTGGCGCACAGGACTTTGCCGATGCGGTCGTGCGTATCCGCGAAGACGAAGGGTTGTATTCAATCCGCGAGGATACCGTGGCCGTGGACGAGCAGACCTTGTTCAGAACCTCGATCGAGATGCCGGCAGACCTAACCGAAGGCGAATACGCGGCGCGGATTTTCCTGACCCGCGGTGGTTCGGTCATTTCCCAATTCGAAACCACAATCGACGTACGTAAAGTCGGGTTGGAGCGGTTCCTGTACAACATGTCTCGCCAGCAGCCGGTCTGGTACGGCCTGATGTCGTTAGTCATTGCCATTGCGGCAGGTTGGGGGGCTTCGACCGCGTTCCGATTGCTGCGCGAAAACTGATCGTTATCCACGTCCGATGTAAGGCATCGTGGTCGCCATAACGGTCATAAACTGGACGTTCGCCTCAAGCGGCAGGTTCGCCATATGCAGGACGGACCGTGCGGCATCTTCAACGGCCATTGTTGGGTCGGGTTCCTGCCCGTTGGCAATGGCCGCATCGACCAGACCCTGAACCATCTGAGTGCGCGCGTTGCCGATGTCGATCTGCCCACAGGCAATGTTGAACGCCCGGCCGTCCAGCGACAGGCTGCGCGTCAGACCAGTGATGGCGTGTTTCGTTGCCGAATAGTGCACCGAGTTGGGGCGCGGGACATGGGCGGCGATTGAGCCATTGTTGACGATGCGCCCGCCCTGCGGCGATTGTTGGCGCATGATCCGAAAGGCCGCGCGGGCACACAGGAACATACCGTTCAGATTGACGTTGACGCTTTGGTACCAGTCGTCCAAGGCGATCTCGTCGATTGTGCCGCCGGGCGCGAATATGCCTGCGTTGTTGAACAGGACATCCAGGCGGGCTGTCTTTTCCTGAAACGCCTCAAAAGCGGCTTCGACGGCTTGAGCGTCGGTGACATCCGCCACCAGAGGTACGGCATTGGCGTGGTCCGCCGCCATCTGGTTCAGCGTGTCCGCACTGCGCGCCAGAAGGCCGACGGTCCAGCCCTCGGCCAGGAAGAGCTCGGCTGTGGCCCGACCAATACCCGAGCTTGCGCCGGTTACGATGATGGATTTCATGTCTCTTCCGCCTCCAGTGTCAGGGAAGCCGCCGGAACGGCACGCAGATCATCCACTCGCAGCGGATAGGTCGGTTTGGCCAGCCTATTCCGCACGACCCAGATCAACCTCTCCTGCGCCCGAGTAATCGCCACATAGGCCAGGCGTTTCCACAACGGCTGGCCTGCCTCAGTCCGGCCCATGCGCGCAGCCGCGTAGATGTCAGGGGCAAAGACCTGAACAGTGTCCCACTGCGAGCCTTGCGCCTTGTGAATGGTCACCGCAGCGCCATGCAAAAAGGTCGCCCCCATACGGGCCGCATAGGGGATAAATGGCTCTTCCTCGTCCGGCATCTCGATCTTCACGATCGAGGCTGCGCTGACCTGCGGGTCTTCGGCACCCATCACGTGCAGACGCGAAAAGCCCGGCTTGCGCCCCGGCCCCAGATAGATGACCTGCGCGCCCTTGATCAGCCCGCGCGCCTCAAGGTCCAGACGCTTTTTGCGGTGTTTCAACGGCAGTTCGATCCCGTCACAGACAAGCGGTTCACCTTCCAGCAGTTCCGTGTCAGGTGCACCATGCACCTGGCGGAACGCTTGGATCAGCCGAATACGTGTCGCGTTGCGCCAAACAAGAACCGGGCTGCGTGCCATCAGATCCACCTCGACCCGCTGCCCCCAGACAACGCGGTCGTCCTTACGGGCGGTCTGTTCGACCATGCGCTCAAAGTCTTCGAACCCCATCTGCGGGTCCGCCATAGCATGAGCCAGATCCAGAATTGGGTTATCTGCATCCTGCCTATGCACCCTGTGCAGGATTTGCTTGCGCGGCTCGGGCAAGGCGTCAAACACCATGCTGCCGGATTGGTTGACCGGGGCCAACTGCGCCGGATCCCCAAACAACAGAAGCGTCGGAAATATCTCTTGCAGGTCCTCGAATTGCCGGTCGTCCAACATCGAGGCTTCGTCGACAAAGCCAATGTCCAAAGGTTCTTCCCGACGTTTCCAGCCGGTAATGAAGTCCGACCCGCGCAGCCCGGCCGCAGCCAAAGCACCGGGGATCGATTTGTTGTTTTCGTAGAACGCCGCCGCGCGATCCAGCGCTTCGTCAGTCAGGCCTTCGATCTCGGGGCGTTCGTCATTGCCTGCCAGCCACTCGGCGATCCGTTCATATTCCGGGTCATAGACAGGAGTGTAGAGAATGCGGTGAATCGTCGTCGCCGGCACCCCGCGCAGGCGTAAGACGCTGGCAGCCTTATTCGTCGGGGCCAGAATGGCCAGACTGCGCTTGTCGCGAGCTTTGCGGCTTTCGAAATCGCCCGAGACAATCTGAACGCCGGTTTCCGCCAGTGCCTTATACAGTTCGGCCAGCAACAGCGTCTTGCCGGACCCCGCTTTGCCAATCACGGCCATCACGCCGGATTTTCCGTTCCCCGGAAGTTTCAGCAGCGCATCATCATCAAGGTCTACGCCTGCCGACTTCAGCATCTCTGAGATGCTGTCATACGCGGCGGCCTGGTCGTCAGAAAAAGTCACGGGGGGCAAAGACATGGCGCGACCCTACAAGGCCGCGCCCGCTATCACCAGATGTGGATTTCGGTTTTCGCTGTGTCAGGCAGACAAAGCAAACCGTGGCTGTGTACCAACTCCGAAAGCCGTCTTGAACCAAAGCCGCGACAGCTCACGCGGGATGCCCGCCCGCTGCGCGACGCGATTGCAGTCGTCCGCCGAATACGGCCATAGCCCGACCGATACCTGATCACGCCCCTTACCTTGTGTGCCCAACACAATCGGAGACGACCCAATCAGGCGATAGATCCGAATCTATGCGCGCATCGAAAACGCCTGCAATATGGGTCAGACCGAACCCTTCTATCATCTCACCCCGCTGAGCAGAATAGCACCGGCGGTATGCGGACTGGCCGTGGCTGCCGTCGGGTTCTTCCCAAATCACGTAGATCGGGTTCAGATCATCGTACTGATCCCGCTCTTCCCCTTTGTCGTTGACGTGAACATCCCAACCCAGCCGGGTCTTGAACTGGTCGGCGCGATCCCGAAACATCCCCTCGGCCAATTTTGGATATTTGTGCAATTCATCGGCATAGACATAGCGCAACATGACTCTTTTCCCCTTGTCGTCCTGTACAGGAACAAAGGGGGTACGGAGTCTAGGTTAATTTCTTGTTTTGATAGCGCGCGGTCCTTAAACCACTATTAACCCTCGACTCAGAGCCGTGGCGATAGCGTGGGTAGTGTTTTGCGCGCCCAGTTTGGCGCGGGCGCTTTCGATATAAACCCGAAGCGTATGTTCTGAGATCGACAGGGAATGTGCCACCTGCGCCCGGCTGTAACCCAAGGCCAGCAGCGTCAGAGCGTCCACTTCGCGCGGTGACAATCCACGCGCGGATTCGGGCTGACGGTCGCTTTCGAACTCAAGTGCCTTGCGGTTGAAGTAATGCGCAATCAGGATCAACTCGCGGCCATGGGTTTCGATGAACTTGAGCCAGGCATCGTCATTGCAGGTGTGGTTGACCGTGAACAAGGCGAATTGACCATTCGGCCCCCGGATCGGAATAGAATATCCCTGGTTGCCAACACCATGCTCGAGCGCATCCTTCAGGAAGGTCTTGGCAACCTTGCTTGACCAATCCAGTGTCTTCCAGTCCACCGGATGAAAACGCTGAAAACAGCCCAGGATAACCGGGTCTATTCTGTGGTAATTTCGTTCGCGGTACCTTTCGGCCCAGTCGTCGGGATAGGTAGTGTATCCGTACTGATCACCAGCCCCATCAACCCAGTGATAAATCAGGTGTTCGACCTGCAGCCTGTCCCGCAGGCGCGTGGCAACATCGCCGAGTTCATCAAGCGTGCTGGTGTTTTCCAAGTCCTCCAGAACCCGGCTCATATCGAGTTTTGTTGCCATCCGCGGGCGCCCGAACCTCGTTCTTTCTGGACGCGATCTCGGCTGCGGCGATCAGTTTGGTATCGTCCAACTGCTCGGCCAACGCGGTCAAACCGTTTTCCACAGCAAAGGCGCTGAGGTCCGACAGAACGTCCAGTATCCACTCATTTTGCGCCATCAGGGTCTCTCCGAAACGGTTAACGAAGGGTTAACACAACCATAGCATGTGACGCTTTTTTTAGCCTATTCACTGGTTTCTACTCCCCAAAAACAGCGGGCCTACGCCCCGCAAGACCTTGAAAGTAAATGATTAAGTGCGAAAAAGAAAAACCCGCGAACCGAAAAACCGATTCGCGGGTGTGTTGCATAAAAGTTAACGCGGCTTAGTCGCGTGCGGCCAGAACCTCTTCCAGCGTGCGCATTCCGGTGCGCGGAGCCTGAACCAGAACCGACATGTTGCCCGGCTTGTGCTCGTTGCGCAGCATTTTCATGTGCGCCTCAGGCAAGTCGGCCCAGGTGAAGACTTCGGACATGCAGGGGTCCAGACGGCGTTCGACCATCAGCTGGTTCGCTGCCGACGCCTGTTTCAGATGCGCAAAGTGCGAACCCTGCAGGCGCTTCTGGTGCATCCACATGTAACGTACGTCGAAGGTACAGTTGAAACCGGTGGTGCCGGCGCAGATTACGACCATACCGCCTTTTTTACAGACCAGCGACGAGACCGGGAATGTGGTTTCGCCCGGGTGTTCGAAGACCATGTCAACGTTCACACCTTTGCCGGTGATGTCCCAGATCGCCTTACCGAACTTGCGCGCCTCTTTCAGCCAGGCTGCATATTCAGGGGTGTTGACCGTAGGCAGCTGGCCCCAGCAGTTAAAGTCCTTGCGGTTGATTACGCCTTTGGCGCCCAGCCCCATGACGAAGTCGCGCTTGCTTTCGTCTGAGATCACACCGATCGCATTTGCACCAGCAGTGTTGATCAACTGGATCGCATAAGAACCCAGACCACCCGACGCGCCCCAGACCAGAACGTTCTGACCAGGTTTGAGGTCATGCGGTTCATGGCCGAACAGCATACGGTAAGCGGTTGCCAGTGTCAGCGTGTAGCAGGCGCTTTCTTCCCAAGTCAGGTGCTTGGGACGCGGCATCAACTGCTGAGCCTGTACGTTGGTGAACTGTGCGAACGAACCGTCTGGCGTCTCATAGCCCCAGATCCGCTGGCTGGGCGAGTACATCGGGTCGCCGCCGTTGCAGTGCTCATCATCGCCGTCGTCCTGGTTGCAGTGGATCACGACCTCGTCGCCGACTTTCCAGCGCTTTACCTTGTCGCCGACAGCCCAAACGATGCCGGATGCATCCGAACCGGCAATGTGGAAAGGCTGACCATGGCCGTCGAACGGGCTGATCGGCTTGCCCAGAGAAGCCCAGACACCGTTGTAGTTGACGCCGGCTGCCATCACCAGAACCAGCACTTCGTGGCTGTCCAGCTTTGGGACATCGACCACTTCCAGCTGCATCGCCGTATCCGGTTCGCCATGGCGTTCTTTGCGGATGGCCCATGCATACATTTGTTTGGGGACAAACCCCATCGGAGGGATTTCACCCATCTCATAGAGGTCTTTTTCCGGTGCCTCGTACGACGCGATGCCGCTGTCGGTGTCCAGAGCCATGTTGGCCTCCTTTATCTAATCCTTTGCCGCGATGCAGAATCGCATGCGTTATCCGATGGAATATTGCCCGTAGAGAAATAATGCAACCGATTTTGGCGTTGTTTTGAAATTTTATGACCCAGCGGGTGCAGAAAAATCTTTTGCGCCCGCAGCATCACCAGCATTTTGCCCCAACGGAGCAGACGCTGCGTAGTACTCCAGCAGATCAACCCTTTGGCCTGATTGGGATATTTTGCCGTCGAGCCGCTTCAGAATACGGCGATCGACCAATTGATCGATCGCGGCTTCGACCGAAGTGCGGTTTTCTTCGTCAGGAATCCCGTTCCGCCGCATCATGTCGACGATCATCTGGACCGCATCGGCTTCGGGCAATTCCGGGTGTTGTTGCATCAACCAACACGCTGCAGGAACTGGTACCAACGGGATCGCGTCGCGGATTTCCGCCATTAGGGCGCGGGCCAGATCTGTCATCAAGTCGCGCGGGTGATCGGCCCGAAACGCGCGTAAGGAAACCGGGTGGCCATACCGGACCGAGGCAATCCCGAACCGTTTGTATCGCCCGGTGATACGCCGCCAGATCTGTTTGAGTATCCACCCGGCGATTACTCCGATCTTGGCACGAAACCGGCGTTCGTTGCCCAATGAAGCCCGGGTCAGAATCGTATCCTCCAGCACACGATCGTAGTTCAGCGCCACGGGTACGAACACAACGTCGCGCCCGTCCGCTGAAGTTCCGTCGATAATGTACTTCAGCAATCCCAGCTTTGGGCGGCCCAATGCCCCTGACAGGCTTAGCCCGCCTTCCGGGAACATGGCCTGGGTCACCCCGGCTTCGGTCGCATGGCGCACGTAGCAGGCCAAAACCTGGCGATAGAGATCATTGCCCGACTTGCGGCGGATAAAATACGCACCCATTGCGCGGATCAGACGGCTTAGCGGCCATACACGCGCCCACTCGCCCACCGCATAGGACAGCGCGGAATGCTGCGCCGCCAGGTATGTAACCAAGACATAATCCATGTTGCTGCGGTGGTTCATGACAAACACAACCGTCGCATCAGGGTCGATGTTCTCAACAGCTTCTTCGTCCCTGTAGCTGAGCCGAACCTGATAGAACGCGTTGCTCAACAACCGTGTCAGGCGGATTGCAACGCTGAAATAGGCAACAGCCGAGAAGGACGGAACAATCTCGCGGGCATACCGGCGGGCCTGTTCAAAGGCCACGGCCTCTGGGACACCTGTTTCGCGCGCGTGTTGCTGTAAGGCCTGCCCGACCTGCGGGTCATAGATCAGGCGTTGAATCATGTCGTGGCGGTGGGCCAATTTGAACGGTTGGATCGGCCGTTTAAGGCGCTGGTTCAAACGCTTTACTGCGCGCTCCAGACGCCGCCGAAAAAACCAACGTACAGATGGAAACAAAAAATGCGAGGCAAACGTGACCGCGGCGAACACCAGGATCAGCAAAAAAAGCCAAAGCGGAAGCTCTACAGTCTGCGTCATGCGCGCACCCTGCCACCAAACGCTGCGTCCTACAATCTGAAGAACGCGATATGCCGCGACGCAGCGAATTGACATATCCCGAAAATTGCGCTTTAGAAGCCGGTGACGTAATTTTCTTGCCCGCCCGAAACAAGAGGTCCAGCTATGACGCAGACGCAGAAAGATCGCCCCTGGCTCATCCGAACCTATGCCGGTCACTCCACCGCCAAAGCGTCGAACGCCCTGTATCGCGGGAACCTTGCAAAGGGCCAGACCGGTCTTTCGGTGGCCTTCGATTTGCCGACTCAGACCGGGTACGACAGCGACCACACTCTGGCGCGCGGCGAAGTGGGCAAGGTTGGCGTGCCCGTCTGTCATCTGGGGGACATGCGGGTTCTGTTCGACCAGATTCCGCTGGAACAGATGAACACCTCGATGACGATCAACGCGACGGCACCGTGGCTGCTGGCGCTTTATATTGCTGTGGCCGAGGAACAGGGCGCGGATGTCTCTAAACTGCAAGGCACAGTTCAGAACGACCTGATCAAGGAATATCTGAGCCGTGGCACCTATGTTTGCCCGCCGAAGCCATCGTTGAAAATGATCGCGGACGTGGCCGAGTACTGCTATACCAACGTGCCAAAATGGAACCCGATGAACGTGTGTTCCTATCACCTGCAAGAGGCGGGCGCGACGCCCGAACAGGAACTGGCCTATGCGTTGGCCACCGCCATCGCCGTTCTGGATGAGCTGCGTCCCCGCGTCCCGGCCGAGGATTTCCCTGCCCTGTGTGGACGGATTTCGTTCTTTGTGAACGCGGGCATCCGCTTTGTCACCGAAATGTGCAAAATGCGCGCCTTCGTCGATCTTTGGGACGAAATCCTGCAAGAGCGTTACGGTGTTGAGAACCCGAAATTCCGCCGGTTCCGTTACGGTGTTCAGGTGAACTCGCTGGGCCTGACCGAGCAGCAGCCGGAAAACAATGTCTATCGCATCCTGATCGAGATGTTGGCCGTGACCCTGTCGAAAAAGGCGCGCGCACGGGCGGTGCAGCTGCCTGCGTGGAACGAAGCACTGGGTCTACCCCGCCCGTGGGACCAACAGTGGTCGATGCGTATGCAACAAATCCTGGCTTATGAAACCGACCTGCTGGAATACGGCGACCTGTTCGACGGCAACCCCGCTGTGGATGCCAAGGTCGAAGAACTGAAAGAGGGTGCGCGGGCGGAACTGGCGAACCTGGATTCGATGGGTGGCGCAGTTGCCTCGATCGAGTACATGAAGTCACGTCTCGTGGATTCGAACGCTGAACGACTGAACCGGATCGAACGCAATGAAACCGTTGTGGTTGGCGTGAACAAATGGATCGAGGGCGAACCCTCGCCCCTGCAGACCGAAGATGGTGGTATCATGGTCGTCGATCCGGCCGTTGAACAGGAACAGATCGCGCGCCTGAACGAATGGCGTCAGGAACGGGATGAGGCTGCAGTCACAGCAGCACTTGCCGCGCTACGCGAGGCAGCACAAAGCGGGACCAACGTCATGGAGCCGTCGATTGCGGCCGCCAAAGCGGGTGTGACCACGGGTGAATGGGCCGAGGAAATGCGCAAAGTCTACGGCACCTATCGTGGGCCGACCGGCGTGTCCGGCTCGGTCTCGAACAAAACCGAGGGGCTGGAAAACCTGCGCGCAGCCGTGGACGCGGTCAGCGACAAGCTGGGGCGCCGCTTGAAATTTCTGGTCGGTAAGCCGGGGCTGGATGGGCATTCGAACGGCGCAGAACAGATCGCCTTCCGCGCGCGCGATTGCGGCATGGATATCAGCTACGAGGGCATTCGCCTGACGCCAGAAGAAATCGTGACGGCTGCAGCGGAAGACGACGCGCACGTGATCGGCTTGTCGATCCTGTCCGGAAGCCACATCCCGCTGGTGCAGGACGTCATGAACCGGCTACGCGAAGCAGGACTAGAGCATATCCCAGTGGTTGTCGGCGGGATTATCCCTGATGACGACGCGGCAAAGCTAAAGGCCATGGGTGTGGCAAAAATCTACACACCCAAGAACTTTGAGCTGAACGCGATCATGGGGGACATTGTCACTTTGGTCGACCCCCAGAACATGGCTGCAGAGTAACCAGCCGGCATAACTTATTCACGCTGCTTCTATCCTCTCTTTTAAGGGGATAGATAATCCCTTTCTTTGGAATTACGGTGGGCCATCGCGAACACCGCCAATCAAAATTTTCTGGGGAGAGGAATTGTGGCTGTAAATCTGGATAAATTGTCGCGCAAGGAATTGCTGGAATTACGTGACCAAGTTGAAAAGGCCTTGATAGACGCCGAAAAACGCGAGCGAAAAGAAGCTCTGGAAGCGGCGGAAAAAGCAGCTGCCGAATTTGGCTTTTCATTATGTGATTTAGCTCAGGATGCAGCACCATCCGGCAAATCATCAAAAACAAAAGCGAAATACAGAAATCCTGAAGACCCAAATCAGACATGGTCCGGACGCGGGCGGAAACCCCAATGGATTCATGACGCGTTGCAAGCTGGCGCCGATATCTCTGAACTAGAAATCTGAAACCCAATTGGAACTGATCCCAAATGACAATTCATATTGGTGCCGAAAAAGGCGATATTGCTGAAACCGTTCTATTACCCGGTGACCCTTATCGGGCAAAATGGGCGGCCGAAACGTTTCTGGACGACGTAGAACAAGTCAACGAAGTGCGCGGCATGCTTGGCTTTACAGGCAACTGGAAAGGCAATCCTGTCACAATTCAGGGCAGCGGCATGGGAATGCCATCTTTGTCGATTTACGTGAACGAATTGATCCGAGACTTTGGCGCCAAAACTCTGATCCGCATCGGATCCTGTGGCGGTATGCAAGACAGCGTGAACGTTCGGGACGTTATTCTGGCAATGACATCCACCACGCTCAGCACACCTTCGCGTGGGATTATGAAAGAGCTGAATTTTGCCCCCTGCGCCGATTGGGGACTGTTGCAAGCAGCCGCTCAGGCCGCCGCAGCCAAAGGCACGCCAACCCATGTCGGCGGGATTTATTCGTCGGATGTTTTCTACGATGAACGTCCCGACCTGAACGAACAAATGGTTCGCCACGGCATTCTCGGGGTCGAGATGGAAGCAGCCGAACTGTATATCCTAGCCGCGCGCCACAAGTGCCGAGCATTGGCTGTTTTGACCGTCTCTGATCACTTGCTGACGGGAGAGGCTTTGCCGTCGTCGGAACGTGAGCGGAGCTTTGGGGATATGGTCGAAATTGCGCTGCAAGCGGCGTTTCCAAACGCCTGACGCCACCTAAAATGGGCTGTATTCAGCCCTGTTAGCCATCTATTTCCCTTTCCGACATTCGGTTGGCGCGTTGTCACCTTGTTGCTGCGCGCCACAGAATGCGCAAATCCAGACACCTTCTTTGCGATGCTGCCGCCAGCGGCAATCTCGGGTCAAAGAGGATGTCCGCGAGCGCCAGAGAAAATAGGCGAAAACACCGCCGGCCAGAACAAGAAGCAAAATGGGCATGCTTCTGCATGGCCCATTTTGTACGTCGACTGCAAGTCTGGCGTCAGTCTAGGCGGCGTTTGCATATTCGAACAGAGCCGGTTCACGCTGCTCTTCTGCTACAGCAGGTTCGGGCGCGTAATACGCCCATGCCTCGTTCAACAGTTCCAGAGCTTCCGCGGGGCTTGTCTTGGTTTTATGTTCTTGATCTTTCATCGGAGCGATCCCGTTTTCGGTAACATCACTCCTCCCTGACCGTAGGATAGTGCTGATCAGGGGCGGTCGCATTGCACAACTTTGCAATGTCGGCATGCGCTCACCGCAAAGCAGCAAGCGCATGATTTTAAATCACTTTAAACTGCGCGATCGACCATCATCTTTTTGATCTCGGCAATCGCTTTGGCCGGGTTCAAACCCTTCGGGCAGGTCTTGGCGCAGTTCATGATCGTATGGCAGCGATACAGTTTGAACGGATCTTCCAACTCATCCAAACGCTCGCCTGTCGCTTCATCCCGGCTGTCGATGATCCAGCGATAAGCATGCAGCAATGCGGCGGGGCCAAGGTAACGGTCGCCGTTCCACCAATAGCTTGGGCACGAGGTCGAGCAGCTGGCGCACATCACGCATTCGTACAGACCATCAAGCTTTTTGCGATCTTCGATGGATTGCTTCCACTCTTTCGCGGGGCGGTTCGTTTTGGTTTCCAGCCAAGGCATGATGCTTGCATGCTGTGCGTAGAAATGAGTCAAATCGGGAATCAGATCCTTAACCACCGGCATGTGCGGCAGCGGATAGACTTTCACGTCACCCTTGATCTCATCCATGCCATAGATACAGGCCAAGGTGTTGATCCCGTCGATATTCATCGCACAGGATCCGCAAATCCCCTCGCGACAGGAACGCCGGAACGTCAGCGTCGGGTCGATCTCATTCTTGATCTTGATCAGCGCGTCCAGAACCATCGGACCGCAGGCGTCCATATCGACGAAGTAGGTGTCAACGCGAGGGTTTTGGCCATCATCCGGGTTCCAGCGGTAGATCTGAAACTTACGAACGTTGGTCGCGCCTTCAGGCTTGGGCCAGGTTTTTCCGGTCGTGATCCGGGAGTTCTTTGGCAGGGTGAGTTGTACCATTTCCGACCTCGCTAAAATCCCGCTAATAGATATACTCCGCAGCGCAGAAAGCCAACCGTTTTACCTTGAAAACAGGCAAGAAAATTGGGCAAAATCGCGATTGCACCCAATCTCGAGCAACGCTTCTGCATACTCAATGCAGCGCAAAATACCTGGTCACAGGACAATAGATGCCGACAAAAGTAGTCAATATTTCTTTTAGCAATCAAAACCCCTATCAGCGCATGATGTATTCTGCCTGCAGACCGGAATATGAGCTTGTCCCAGCGCGGAACGAGGACATTCTGCGCTTTGCTGAACCCGAATTTCAGGCCGAACACAAGATCGCGCATCTGCACTGGGATGACCGCCTTTTTAGGGCCTCGCGCAAAAGGGGTGAGAGTCAGCACACGGTTTTTCTAAACGGGCGCGACAGCTTGATCCGCTTCAAAGATGCCGGCGGACGCATCATCTGGACCATTCACAACCGGCACGCCCACGCAAAAGGGGCGCAAAGCGACAATTTTGGCGACTATCGTCTGCAACTGGCCGAACTTGCCGACCTGATTCATGTGCATACGCCAAATGCCGAGCAACATATGATCGAAGAATATGGTGTTGATCCAGACAAAATTCGACTGATCCCCCACCCTAGTTATTTGGGTGTTTACGAACCGTCAGACCGGACGTTGAACCGACGTATGGCACCGCGCGATGTGACACGTTTCCTGACATTTGGTGCGATGCGGGGAAACCGTGAGATCGACCGCGTCGAACACGCAACCAAAAAACTGACAACCCGCGGCTACGCCTTTCATTTCTCGGTCGTCGGCCGTGTGTTTTCTGGAGGTCGACGCATTGCACGACGCATGCAAGCAAACCCCAATGTTTCGGTTGTTCCGGAACGTATCATGGATAGCGATATTCCCCAGGTCTTCTCAACGGCTCACGTTTACGTGCTGCCGTCGACCACCACATTCACTTCGGGAACTGCGATGCTGGCTCAGGCTTTTGGTCTTCCTATCATCGCGCCCGACATTGAATCCCACCGCCAAACAACGCCAGAAGCCTGCCACGACCTGTTGTATTCAACGGAAAATCCGCGAGCTCTCATTCGTATGATGCAGCATGTGATGAAACTGCCGGATGAGGAGTTGGCCAAAAAACGTAAAGCCTGTTTCGACTTCGCGATTGAGCGCGAACCGGCCCATCTGTCGAAAGAACTGAAAAGCGCTTTGTCCGAGTTTCTCTGAACACGGCGCTGCCTTTCACCCTGAAATGCTCGGCACTGATCAGTGATCAGCGCGACCTGTCAGAAATTGCAGTCGCACCACCCGGTCGGGGTGGTGCGTTCCAAATGGACCAGGTCAGAACGTCCGCGCCTTCGGCGCGATTTTCTGAAGGCTGATGCCGCCTTCATCTTCGGTTGTCAGCGGATCAACGATGACCGGGCGATAGCTGAGATCGACCTTGTTGCCTTCGACCCGCGAAACGGTGTGAACGCGCCAGTTTTCATCGTCACGCTCGGTGTAATCCTCATGCGCGTGGGCACCGCGGGATTCCTTGCGCGCCTCGGCACCGACGATGGTGGCCAACGCGCTCGGCATCAGGTTGGTCAGTTCCAGCGTTTCCATCAGGTCGCTGTTCCAGACCAGTGAGCGGTCACTGACTTTCAGATCGTCCATCTTGGCGGCAATCGCCGTCATTTTCTCGACGCCTTCGGCCATGGTTTTGGCGGTCCGGAAGACGGCGGCGTCTTCCTGCATGGTGCGCTGCATTTCAAGCCGCAGGTCGGCGGTCGCAATTGCGCCGCTGGCATTGCGTACCGCGTCGAAACGATCAAACGCCTTGTCGACGGACGCCTGGTTCAGAACCGAGTTCGGCGCATCGGCGTCCACGACCTTGCCCGCCTTGATCGCCGCCGCGCGGCCAAACACCACGAGGTCGATCAGCGAGTTCGATCCCAGACGGTTGGCACCGTGAACCGAAGCACACCCGGCCTCACCCACGGCCATCAGGCCAGGGACCACGGCGGTCGGGTTGTCAGCGGTCGGGTTCAAAACCTCACCCCAATAGTTGGTCGGGATACCGCCCATGTTGTAGTGAACGGTCGGCAGAACCGGGATTGGCTCTTTGGTGACGTCAACACCCGCAAAAACGCGCGCCGATTCCGAAATCCCCGGCAGACGCTCTGCCAGTGCTTCAGCAGGCAGGTGCGACAGGTTCAGGTGAATGTGGTCACCGTTGTCACCATGGCCACGACCTTCGCGGATTTCCATGGTCATCGATCGCGAGACATAGTCACGGGGTGCCAAATCCTTGTACTGGGGCGCGTAGCGCTCCATGAACCGTTCGCCTTCCGAATTGGTCAGGTAACCGCCCTCTCCGCGTGCGCCTTCGGTGATCAGGCAGCCCGAACCGTAGATGCCGGTCGGGTGGAACTGAACAAACTCCATATCCTGCAGCGCCAGACCCGCGCGAGCCACCATCCCGCCACCGTCGCCGGTGCAGGTATGGGCCGAGGTGGCGCTGAAATAGGCGCGGCCGTAACCACCGGTCGCCAGCACTACCATCTTGGCGTTGAAGACATGCATCGTGCCGTCGTCCAGCTTCCAGCAGACAACGCCCTGACACTGCCCATCCTCGGACATGATCAGGTCGATGGCGAAGTATTCGATATAGAACTCGGCGTTGTTCTTCAGCGACTGACCATAGAGCGTGTGCAGGATCGCGTGGCCGGTCCGGTCTGCGGCAGCACAGGTCCGCTGAACAGCAGGGCCTTCACCGAATTCGGTGGTGTGGCCACCGAAGGGGCGCTGATAGATCTTGCCTTCTTCTGTCCGGCTGAAGGGCACGCCGTAGTGCTCCAGCTCATATACGGCTTTGGGAGCTTCGCGCGCGAGGTATTCCATCGCGTCGGTATCACCCAGCCAGTCCGAGCCTTTGACGGTGTCATACATGTGCCACTGCCAATGGTCAGGGCCCATGTTAGAAAGCGATGCGGCGATACCACCCTGCGCAGCAACCGTGTGCGAGCGCGTCGGGAACACCTTGGTCACGCATGCCGTGCGCAGACCCTGTTCTGCCATACCCAGTGTGGCGCGCAGACCGGCACCACCAGCGCCGACAACAACCACGTCATATTCGTGTGTTTCGTATTCGTATGCAGCTGTCATTTGTCTATTTCCTTACCGCGCGTTTCACAGAGCCAGCTTGATCAGGGCAAACAGCCCAGCAGCTATCAATGTGTAGCCAAACGCCGCGACGGCCATGAGGCTCAGCTTTTCTGCGACACCGTGGACATAATCTTCGATCGCAACCTGTGTCTCTCGCACCAGGTGCAGGATGACGACGACCATCGTCAGACCGGTCACGATGGCCGGGAATGGGCGACCGTAATAGGCCAGAACCTCTTCGTATGATTTGCCAAGCCCGTTGGCAAAGACGAATACGAACAGCGGTACAAGAATGACCAGAGCCGCCGAGCTGACCATCATCTGCCAGTGATGATGTGTGCCTTCACCGCCAGCCCCGGTTCCCTGCGCGCGTTTGCGGTCAGTGAGATAATTCATAGCCAGTCTCCTTAAACCGCGATTGCCGTGATGAACGCGAGAATGGTGGCCAGCACCAGCATGCCGATCCCCAGCTTCTCGGAAATCCGCACATCCACGCAGTATCCCAGGTCCCAGATCACGTGACGCAGACGGCCCAGCATGTGATAGAAAATCGCCCAGGTCGCAGCGAACATCACCAGATCACCCAACCAGCTTCTCATCAGCCCATCGATAAAACTGAACGACGACTCAGAAGTCGCAGCTGCCAGGAACCACCAGACAACAAAGAATGCGACCAACAGCGACGCAATTCCTGTGATACGCACAAGGATCGAGGTCACCGAAGTCAGTTGCGGGCGGTAAATCGAAAGGTGGGGTGAAAGAGGGCGATTGCCCCGATTTACATCGGCCATGTTGGCTCCTTTACGGTTGGCTTCCGAAGGTTTTACTGTTTTTTGCCGTTCTGTCACGTGCTGCAACTGCAAAAAAGCTGATATTTGATGCAAAATGGCGGATATTTGCGATATGTGATCACGCAAAATAAACTCGTGATCACAAATGAATTATACGGCATGTGATGTTAGCGCCTGAAACCCCGAATCTGCGATTCAACTATTTCAATTCAGCGGTTTGCTGGGTCACTTCGCGCAACAGTTTTTTACGTATGCGTTCAGGATAATCAGCGAAACCCGATGCCGAGACGACAAAGGCGCCCTCGCCCACGATCACGTTTTCAAAGAAATACGCGGTCAGATCCGGCTCGGTCTCCTCAATGGCAATTGCGTTCACCGTCACACCACGGGTCCGCAGGATTCGGTGCAATTCGGACGGTTCGATCCCTTCATTCGATACGCCGTCGCCCGAGATGTCGATCAGATGCCGTTCGCAATCAGCAACCTCATCAAAATAGGCCATGGTTGTTTCCAGCGCCTCTCCGATCGCAGTTGAAAAGTTGCGCCAGACCCGAGGATCATTGCCCACCCGGTCAGCAAACTGATCTATCGCCTCGAAACTGTCGATGCGTGTCCAGGGAACCGTGACTTTCTGGCGCGACGATCCCGTCCACTGCACCAGCATCACACGGGCTTGTCCGCGCACCAAAGCCTCGGACACAATCGGATCGCGCAAACCGGCGGCAAGGCCGTCCATCTGAATACGGTATTCCGTGCTGTCGACCGAGCCTGAGACATCCACCGCCAACGCCAACGCGAGGTCACACGCATAGGCAGGCGGCGACAGACAAACGCAAGCAGCAATTGTGCGGAACAACGTCATGACCGCAGCCTAGCACGATTGGCGCAGGCTGCGATCAAATGAATGTCACCGATCGCGTTAATTCGGCATCAGGGCCCAGTAGTCCAGGTCCAGCAGGACATTCGGCAGATACCGCCCGTCTTCGTTTTTCAATTCGAACGGCGCTCCACCTTTGGTGGCGACCAGACGCAGACGGACGGCTCCAACACCCGGAACGTCGGTTTCCGCCTTGTCCAGAACCTCGGACCAAGCCTTGATCGTGTCACCGGCAAAACAGGGGTTGGCATGTGCGCCACCATTCAGGCCGACGATCATCTGCGCGTTGGCCAAACCGTTGAACGATAGGGTTCGGGCCATCGAAATCACGTGACCCCCATAGATCAGACGTCCTTCGGGGCGGAAGGTCAGGTCGAAATGTACCTTGGCAGTGTTTTGCCACAGGCGCGTGGCCAACATATGTTCGGCCTCTTCCACTGTGACGCCGTCGACGTGGTCAATCGTTTCGCCGATTTCGTAGTCTCCCCAACGATGGGCCTCACCAGCTTGGGCGAAATCGTAGATCGAGAAATCAAGGCCCTGGGGCACAACCAAATCCTGCGCGTCCAGTGCCTTTTTCAGTTCCGGCACGACCGTCTCGGGCGCGGGTGCATCCAAATCGGATTTCCGAACCATGACCCAGCGGACATACTCGATCACCACCTCATCACGTTGATTCAGGCCGCGCGTACGCACCCAGACAACGCCAGTCTTGCCGTTCGAGTTCTGTTTAAGGCCGATCACCTCGGATTCCGAACGCAGCGTGTCGCCGGGGTAAACCGGTTTCAGCCAGCGTCCTTCGGCATACCCGAGATTGGCCACCGCGTTCAGTGAAACATCGGGGACGGTTTTGCCAAACACGACGTGGAACGCAGCCAGATCATCAATCGGGCTTTCCGGCAAACCAGAGGCCCGGGCGAACTCGTCCGAGGAATAAAGCGCATGCCGCGCAGGATAGAGCGCGTGGTACAGCGCCCGTTCGCCCGTGGTAACCGTACGTGGCACCGCGTGGTGAAGCACCTGACCTATTGAGTAATCCTCGAAAAAGCGGCCCGGATTGGTTTTTGCCATTATTGCTGTCCCAGTTTCATGTCAGGTGAATAGTCGGCCTCGACCTCTTTGGTCACGGCCTGTGCGCAGCGCATCACGCTGTTTGTGGCGTCGTAAGCGTAGCACGGGTCGCCATAAAGCTCCCACCCCTTTGCCAGCGCGTCGGACACTTTGTGGCAGAACGCGGATGTATCTTCCTCGGTCAACAGACGATAGAGTTTTGCCATGATGTCAAATCCTTAAGACGGGAAAGGCGACGGGCCGACCAGCCCGTGAATGTAACCGATGATGCCCAGCAGAACGATCGAGGCGACAAAGAACATCGCGTCTTTCCCATAAGTGCCGGGTTCGCCGGGGGTCCAGTCCGGTTCGGACTTGTTGATCACAATCACTTCAACCACGGCCCAGGCCAGCAATCCGCCAAACAGGATGATCGAGGCCAGATCCCCATTCACAAGCAAGTGCGCGAACGCCCACAGCTTGAACCCGCCCAACATCGGATGGCGGACTTTGTTCAACAGCCGACCTTTGGTCCCTGCGGGGCTCATCATGAAGATCGCAATCAGAACCAAAAGGTTGTTGATGTGGATCATGAACGTTGGCGGGGCCCAAACATAGATGAAGTCGGTCATCCGATAACCGAAGATCATCAACAGTATAGACGCGACCAAAGCCAAAGCGACCGCGCCTTTGCCGCCATCGCCCATGGCGGCGCGCTGCTCTGGCATCACACGCTTGAACAGATGCGCAGCCCACCAGAGCGCCACGCCGAGAATCAGAAGTACAAAGCCCATGCTGGCTTACCCCGCTTGCAAAGCTGTTATCGCCTCCGCTTTTGCCAGAATTTCCCGGGCAGTTACAACGTGCAGGTTCTCAACGATTTTGCCATCAACCACAGCCACGCCCTGTCCTTGGGCCTCGACCTCTTCGAAGGCGGCGATTTGGCGGCGCGCCAGATCGATTTCGGAATCCGATGGGGCGTAGGCGGCATTGGTGACATCAACCTGCGCCGGGTGAATCAAGGTCTTGCCGTCAAAGCCCATGTCACGGCCCTGCGCACACTCGGCGGCCAAGCCTTCCTCGTCCTTGAACGCGTTGTAGACACCATCGACAATGATCAGCCCTTCGGTCTTGGCGGCCAGCAGGCACAAGCCCAGCGAGGTCATCAGTGGCAGGCGATCGGGGCGGAAGCGGGTTTGCAGCTCTTTGGCCAGATCGTTGGTTCCCATGACAAAACCCGCCATCAGCGGATGGGCCGCGATTTCAGCCGCGTTCAGCATCCCACGCGGAGTTTCCATCATCGCCCAGATCGGCAGATCACCTGTGATCGCGGCCAGCGCATCCACATCCGCGGCCGAGTTCACCTTGGGCAACAGAACAACATCTGCGTCCATGTCGCGTACGGCCTCGGCATCAGCGCGGCCCCATTCGGTGTCCAACCCGTTGATACGGACGATCTTGACGCGTGCGCCATACCCGCCTGCGGCCAGCGCAGCCTTGAGCGTCTCGCGCGCGTTCTCTTTCTCATCCGCTGCAACGGCATCTTCGAGGTCGAAAATGATCGCATCCACCGGCAGGGTGCGGGCCTTATCCTGGGCCCGATCTTTCGAGCCGGGGATGTAAAGAACAGATCGATAGGGGCGCTGGCGCGGGTCCATTGGCTTCTCCCGAAGAAATAAAGTTGCGCGGAATGGGGCATTTTTTGTCGGAAAGTTCAAGCGCAAAATCGCCGCGCCGCAGCATTCTGATGTATGACCCGGCGCAACGTGCGTTCCCTTAACCGGATTTCGGTCTCCACTGGGCAGCCTGAAGGCCGGATGGAATCAAAAGGGTTCAGAGATGCAAAAGACACTGTACAAGATGACGATGGGCCTTGGGATTATGGTTCTGGCGGCACAACAGGTCCACGCCCGCACCTGTGCTCCACGGGATGAGGTGATCAAACGGCTGACGGAGACCTACGGCGAAACCCGCCAGGGCATCGGCATCGCACGTCAGGGCACGGTGATGGAGTTGTTTGCCTCGGACCAGAGCGGCAGCTGGACGATCACGGTGACGTTGCCGGACGGGATCACATGCCTTGTGGTCTCGGGGCAGGCTTATGAAACCATGGCCGAGGCCTTGCCGCCCAACGTTTAAGTGAATGCGTCCCAGATAAGTTTGCTGCCCGTCAGGGTCAGAAGAACGTATGCGATACCAAAGAACAGACGCTCAGACATCATGAAATGCGCCCGAACGCCCAGCCAGGCCCCAAGGATTGCGAATGGCGTCAGCAGCAGATCGGCCCAGGCTGTGTGCCAAGTGAATAGGCCCAAAAAGGCGTAGGGCACGAATTTGGCGATGTTGATAACCCAGAAAACCAGAACAGTGCTCGCCTGAAACTCGGTTTTGGAAAGGCGCTGTGACAGCAGATAGACAGCCGCCGGCGGCCCGCCCGCGTGGCTGACAAAGCTGGTGAACCCCGCGACGAGCCCGGCAAACACTCCGGCCGATGGCGGCAGTCGATTGGCAAAACCACGCACCCAACCCCTTGTTTGGGCGAGGTGCCATATGACAAAGCCGATCGAGATCCCGCCGATCAACAGGCGCAAAAGGTCATCATTAGTGGCCCTGAACAACAACGCGCCCAGCGCGACACCGGGCAAGGCCCCAAGGAACAGAAGGCGCGCGTCAGGCCAGCTCCAGCGTTTCCAATAGGGTCCCAGCGTTGCCACGTCGATCACCATCAGGATCGGCAACATCAGGGCAAGCGCCTGCCCCGGGTCCAAAATCAGCGCCAGAATCGAAGAGGACGCAAAGGCCACTCCCGAGCCAAAGCCGCCCTTGGAGATACCCGCAAAGATCACGGCCGGGATCGCCACGGCAAAAAACATCAGGTTCAATTCGAACATGCGGCGTCCCGGTTTAGGCTTGTGTCACTGGCCGTTTAGCGCAATCAGGTCGGGCTGCGCAAACTGTATGCGGTTGCATGCCGCGCCGCTGAACACTTGCGCGAAAGACATTTAACGACTAGCACAACCGCGATTTCAATTCCGACCGGAGATTTTCCAAATGGCCAGACCCAAGATTGCGCTGATCGGCGCGGGGAACATCGGCGGCACGCTTGCGCACCTCGCAGCTGTCAAAGAACTGGGTGACGTTGTCCTGTTCGACATCGCAGACGGACTGCCGCAGGGCAAGGCGCTCGACATCGCTGAATCCGGCCCCTCGGAAGGGTTCGACGCAGCAATGTCCGGCACCAGCGACTATGCCGACATCGCGGGCGCAGACGTTTGCATCGTGACCGCAGGCGTTGCTCGTAAACCAGGCATGAGCCGTGATGACCTGCTGGGCATCAACCTGAAAGTCATGAAGTCGGTCGGCGAAGGCATCGCAGCCCATGCGCCGGACGCGTTCGTGATCTGCATCACCAACCCGCTGGACGCGATGGTCTGGGCTCTGCGCGAGTTCTCGGGCCTGCCCCACAACAAGGTCTGCGGCATGGCTGGCGTTCTGGACTCGGCTCGTTTTGCACACTTCCTGTCGGAAGAGTTCAACGTTTCGATGCGCGACGTCACCGCATTCGTTCTGGGCGGCCACGGCGACACCATGGTGCCGTCGGTGCGTTACTCGACCGTTGCCGGTATCCCGCTGCCCGATCTGGTCGAAATGGGCTGGACCACGCAGGACAAGCTGGACGCCATCGTTCAGCGCACCCGTGATGGCGGTGCCGAGATCGTCGGCCTGCTGAAAACCGGTTCGGCTTACTATGCACCTGCCACTTCGGCAATCGAAATGGCCGAAGCCTATCTGAAAGACCAGAAGCGCGTACTGCCCTGCGCCGCCTATTGCAGCGGCGAGCTGGGCGTAGACGGCCTGTACGTTGGCGTTCCGACCGTTATCGGTGCCGGTGGTGTCGAACGCATCGTCGACATCAAACTGAACGAAGACGAGCAAGCCGGTTTCGACAACTCGGTCAACGCCGTGAAAGGCCTGATCGAAGCGTGCAAAGGTATCGACGCCTCTCTGGCCTGATCTAGCTGTTGCCAAAAATTGGAACCCGGTTCACCGTAAGGTGGGCCGGGTTTTGTTTTGGGAAATTGCCATGTCGTCTCAGGGTTTTGTCATTGCAGCCAGCGGTGAGCAGTACATAGAAACCGCGGTTGACGCTGCTATTTCGCTGAAGGCTGCGATGCCCGATGAGCCCGTCGATTTGTTCACCGACGTTGAGGGCGCACCGGGGAGTGAGGTCTTCGACCAAATCCACATGCTGGACAAAAGCTGGTTCCGTCCCAAGTTCGAAAGCCTTGTGCGCTCGCGGTTTGACAAGACCGTCTATCTGGATGCGGACGTGCGCTGTCTGGCGGATATGTCCGACATCTTCACTGTCCTGGACCGGTTCGACATAGCGATGGTGCATGATCCCTTGCGCAACTCTCAGCATGCGCAGCGCGTCTGGAAAACTCCGCTGCCCAACGCGTTCCCGCATCTGAATGGCGGACTGGTTGGAATTCGGACCTCTGAGCAAGTGCTGGACTTTTTGCGCGACGTACAGGAAACGATTATCGCAGAAGACCTGAAATCCGATCAGGCACTGATCCGAGAGAAACTGTTCTACAGCGACCTGCGGTTGGCCGTTTTGCCACCGGAATACAATTTCCTCGACTACCGGCAGGCCGAGATGTTCGGATTTCTGCACAGCGCCCCTCGCCTGCTGCACCATTACAAATTCCATAGCCGACACGACAAACGATTGGACAGCGCTCGGTCCGTCGCGGGTCTGGTTGGGCCAGATCTGGAACGTCACCTGAACGACCTGATCCAGGCAGATGCACAGCTGACACCCGGGACAGCAAAGAAAGTGCGCCCATTGGTGGACAAAGGCTTTCTGGGCAAGTTGCGCAAACTTATCATGGGCCTGAAAAAGGGCATCGTCCGCTTGCGCCGCAGCTAACCCCGAGGTTAGCGCTAGCTTGAATATCCGTTTATTCTAAAGGTCGTCGACCGTTACGAATCAAATATCCGCTTAACTTCTACGTTTGTGATCACACGTTAAAAAGCTGTGATCACAAATAATGAAAATCTTCGTGAAAAACTGCGTCCCTGTCAAAAAAGCCTTTAAACTTGCCCCCTAGACACCCCTATAACGGTGTAATCGCAGTCAGACAGGACAGTTTCGATGAACATTCACGAATATCAGGCCAAAGCGCTTCTTCGCAGCTATGGCGCTCCGGTCTCCGAAGGACGCGCGGTTCTGCGCGCCGAGGAAGCCAAAACCGCAGCCGGCGAACTGGACGGCCCTCTGTGGGTTGTCAAGGCGCAGATCCACGCGGGTGGCCGCGGCAAGGGCTCGTTCAAAGAGGCCGACGCCGGTGAAAAAGGCGGTGTCCGTCTGACGAAATCGGTCGAAGAAGCGGCCGAAGAAGCGAAAAGGATGTTGGGCCGCACTCTGGTCACCCATCAGACCGGACCGGCAGGCAAGCAGGTCAACCGTATTTACATCGAAGCCGGCTCCGGCATCGAACGTGAGCTGTATCTGGCCCTGCTGGTCGACCGCCAGACCAGCCGCATCTCGTTTGTCTGCTCGACCGAAGGCGGCATGGATATCGAAGAAGTGGCCGCGGCAACGCCCGAGAAAATCCTGTCCTTCTCGGTCGATCCCGCGACAGGCTATCAGCCCTATCACGGCCGCCGCATCGCCTTTTCGCTGGGTCTGGAAGGCCCGCAGGTCAAGCAATGCGTCAAACTTATGAGCCAGCTCTATGCAGCCTTCGTCGAGAAGGACATGGAAATGCTGGAGATCAACCCGCTGATCATCTCGGACAAGGGCGACCTCAAGGTGCTGGACGCCAAGGTCGGCTTTGACGGCAACGCGGTTTACCGCCACCCCGATATCGCCGAGCTGCGCGACACGACCGAGGAAGACCCCAAGGAACTGGAAGCCAGCAAATACGACCTGAACTACATCGCGCTGGATGGTGAGATCGGCTGTATGGTGAACGGTGCGGGTCTGGCGATGGCCACGATGGACATCATCAAACTCTACGGTGCCGAGCCTGCCAACTTCCTCGACGTGGGCGGCGGTGCGACCAAAGAGAAAGTGACCGAGGCATTCAAGATCATCACCTCGGACGAAAACGTCAAAGGCATTCTGGTCAACATCTTCGGCGGTATCATGCGCTGTGACGTCATCGCCGAGGGCGTTGTCGCCGCGGTGAAAGAGGTCGGCCTGCAGGTTCCGCTGGTCGTGCGTCTGGAAGGTACAAACGTCGAGAAGGGCAAAGAGATCATCAACACCTCTGGCCTGGACGTCATTGCGGCGGACAACCTGAAAGACGGTGCCGAGAAGATCGTGAAGGCCGTCAAAGGCTAATCCAATTCAGTGGGGTGGGTTTCGGCCCGCCTTTCCGAAGAATTCTGGTAGGCTTTGGCCCGCCTAAAACAGGAGAACGCCAAATGGCAGTCCTCATCGACGAAAATACCAAAGTGATCTGTCAGGGCTTTACCGGCTCGCAGGGCACATTCCACTCTGAACAGGCCATCGCCTATGGCACCAAGATGGTCGGCGGCGTGACCCCCGGCAAAGGCGGGATGACCCATCTTGACCTGCCCGTGTTCAATTCGGTCCACGAAGCCAAGCACGTGACCGAAGCCAACGCCTCGGTGATCTATGTTCCGCCGCCCTTCGCGGCTGACTCGATCCTCGAAGCGATTGATGCCGAGATGGAAGTGATTGTCTGCATCACCGAAGGCATCCCGGTTCTGGACATGATGAAGGTAAAACGCGCGCTGGAAGGCTCGAATTCGCGCCTGATTGGCCCGAACTGCCCCGGTGTCATCACGCCCGACGCCTGCAAGATCGGCATCATGCCCGGCCACATTCACAAACGCGGTAGCGTGGGTGTTGTAAGCCGTTCGGGTACGCTTACGTATGAGGCCGTGAAACAGACGACTGACGTAGGACTGGGCCAGTCCACCTGTGTGGGCATCGGTGGTGACCCAATCAAAGGCACCGAGCATATCGACGTGCTGGAATGGTTCCTGGCCGATGACGAAACCGAGTCGATCATCATGATCGGTGAGATCGGTGGCTCGGCCGAGGAAGAAGCCGCGCAGTTTTTGGCGGATGAGGCCAAGAAAGGCCGCAAAAAGCCGACCGCCGGTTTCATCGCAGGCCGCACAGCCCCTCCGGGCCGCCGCATGGGCCATGCGGGCGCGATTGTCGCCGGCGGCAAGGGCGGTGCCGAGGACAAGATCGAAGCCATGCGCTCGGCCGGTATCGTCGTGGCCGAAAGTCCGGCGCAGCTGGGTGAGGCTGTGCTGGAAGCGATTGGCTGATATGGCGGCTTCGGCCGTCTAATCGGGGAGGAACGGAACACATGACCTTTGCTGAGGCTGTCAGAACGTGTTTCTCCAAATTCTTCACTTTTTCGGGCCGCGCCTCGCGGCCCGAATACTGGTTCTTTTTCCTGTTCATCGTGATCTGGAGCTTTATCGCCGGGATCATCGACTGGCAGTTCTTCACGCAAGTCTCGGTCAGCGAAAGCGCCGAGGTGAAATCGGTCACCGCGACGTCCTCGCAGCCTGTGCAAAGCATCGTCAGCCTGATTGTGTTCATCCCGCATTTGGCCGTTGCGTGGCGGCGGATGCATGATACCGGGCGCAGCGGGCTTTATGCACTGCTACCAATCCTGCTGATCCTTGGCGCCGGAGTGGTTCTGATTTTTGGCATCGGTCTTGCCTCGAGTTTTCAGCACGGGGGAAATCTGGACATCCTGTTTACCCGCGCCACGTTGCTGGTCGTCATTCCGACACTGCTTGTTCTTTTTGTGTCGCCCCTCCTGGTTTTGTGGTGGCTTACGCGCCCCAGCCAACCAGGCACCAACCAATACGGTCCCAACCCATATGAGGTAGCCCAATGACCGAACATACGCCCAACTCTGCCTTTCATGCCTCAAGCTTTATGCAAGGGCACAATGCCGAATATCTGGAGCAACTGTATGCCCAGTACACCAAAGACCCGAACGCGGTAGATGCTGCCTGGGCCGAGTTCTTCAAGGCCATGGGCGATGCTACGCCGGATGTTCAGCGCGAGGCTGAAGGGCCATCCTGGGCGCGGACCGACTGGCCTCCGATGCCGGCAGATGATCTGACAGGTGCATTAACGGGCGAATGGGCCGAGATCGACGCCAAGGCGGCAGGCAAAAAGATCAAGGACAAGGCGGCAGACAAAGGCGTCGCGGTCAGTGAAGACCAGATCAAACGCGCAGTGCTGGACAGCCTGCGGGCCCTGATGCTGATCCGGGCCTATCGGATAAGGGGTCACCTGGCCGCTGATCTGGACCCGCTGGGCATGCGCGCGGCCAGCACGCATCCCGAGCTGGACCCCAAGACCTATGGCTTCACTGAGGCCGACATGGACCGGCCGATCTTTATCGACAACGTGCTGGGCCTGCAGATGGCCAGCATGCGCCAGATTGTCGATATCGTGAAGCGGACTTATTGCGGCACCTTCGCGCTGCAGTACATGCATATCTCGGATCCCGAACAAGCCGCGTGGCTGAAGGAACGGATTGAGGGGTACGGCAAAGAAATCGCGTTCACCAAGGAAGGCCGTAAGGCGATCCTGAACAAAATGGTCGAGGCCGAAGGGTTCGAGAAGTTCCTGCACGTGAAATACATGGGTACCAAGCGGTTTGGCCTGGATGGTGGCGAAGCGCTGATCCCCGCGATGGAACAGATCATCAAGCGCGGCGGCGCGCTGGGTGTGCAGGACATCGTGATCGGCATGCCCCACCGTGGCCGCCTGAACATTCTGGCAAATGTGATGGGCAAGCCCTATCGCGCCATCTTCAACGAGTTCCAGGGCGGCAGCTTCAAGCCCGAGGATGTAGATGGCTCGGGCGACGTGAAGTACCATCTGGGCGCGTCCAGCGACCGTGCTTTTGATGGCAACAGCGTGCACCTGTCGCTGACCGCAAACCCCAGCCACCTCGAGGCAGTGAATCCGGTTGTTCTGGGCAAGGTCCGCGCCAAACAGGATCAGCTGAACGACACTGATCGCACCAAAGTCATGGGTATCCTGCTGCATGGTGACGCAGCTTTTGCGGGTCAGGGTGTGGTGGCCGAAGGGTTCGGCCTGTCCGGCCTGCGCGGCCACAAGACCGGCGGCACCATGCATATCGTGGTGAACAACCAGATCGGCTTTACCACTGCACCGCACTTCTCGCGCTCGAGCCCGTATCCGACGGACATTGCGCTGATGGTTGAGGCACCGATTTTCCACGTGAACGGCGACGACCCCGAGGCCGTGGTCCACGCGGCCAAGGTTGCGACCGAGTTCCGTCAGAAATTCCACAAGGACGTGGTCATCGACATCTTCTGCTATCGCCGGTTTGGTCACAACGAGGGCGACGAGCCCATGTTCACCAACCCGATCATGTACAAGAAGATCAAAACCCATAAGACCACGCTGTCGCTTTACACTGAACGCCTGGTCAAAGACGGCTTGATCCCCGAGGGCGAGATCGAGGATATGAAGGCTGCCTTCCAGGCGCATCTGAACGATGAGTTTGAGGCCGGTAAAGACTATAAACCCAACAAGGCCGACTGGCTGGACGGGCGTTGGTCGCACCTGAACAAAAACAAAGAGGAATATGTCCGCGGCGACACTGCAATCACGCCGGACACACTGGCTGAGGTCGGAGCTGCGCTGTCGCAAGCGCCGGCCGAATTCTCGGTGCACAAGACGGTCGCCCGCCTTCTGGATCACAAAAAGCAAATGTTCGAAACCTGTAAGGGGTTCGACTGGGCAACGGGCGAGGCTTTGGCCTTTGGGTCGCTTCTGACCGAAGGCTACCCGGTCCGCCTGTCCGGTCAGGACGCAACGCGCGGTACGTTCAGTCAGCGTCACTCGGGCTTTGTGCATCAGGAATCCGAAGAGCGGTACTATCCCCTGAACAACATTCGCAAAGGCCAGTCGCATTACGAAGTGATCGACTCGATGCTTTCGGAATATGCGGTTCTTGGTTTTGAATACGGCTATTCACTGGCTGAACCCAACGCGCTGACCCTGTGGGAGGCGCAGTTTGGTGACTTTGCCAACGGTGCGCAGATCATGTTCGATCAGTTCATCAGCTCGGGCGAAAGCAAATGGCTGCGGATGTCCGGCCTGGTGACCCTGCTGCCACACGGGTACGAAGGGCAAGGCCCCGAGCACAGCTCGGCACGGCTGGAGCGCTTCCTGCAAATGTGCGGTCAGGACAACTGGATCGTGGCGAACTGTACGACGCCTGCGAACTATTTCCACATCCTGCGCCGTCAGCTGCACCGCACCTTCCGCAAGCCCTTGATCTTGGTGACACCTAAATCGCTGCTGCGTCACAAACTGGCGATTAGCACGGCTGATGACTTCACCACAGGCTCCAGCTTCCACCGGGTTCTTTGGGATGACGCCCAAAAGGGCAACTCGGACACCAAGCTGCAGAAGGATGACAAGATCAAGCGGGTCGTGATGTGTTCCGGCAAGGTCTACTACGACCTGCTGGAAGAACGCGACGCGCGCGGGATCGACGACGTCTATCTGCTGCGGATCGAACAGTACTACCCCTTCCCTGCCCATTCGCTGATCAACGAGCTTGAGCGGTTCAAAGGGGCAGAGATGATCTGGTGCCAGGAAGAACCCAAGAACCAGGGTGCCTGGACCTTTATCGAGCCGAATATCGAGTGGGTTCTGACCCGCATCGGCGCCAAGCACACACGGCCGCGCTATGTCGGCCGCGCGACTTCGGCCTCGCCCGCGACGGGTCTGGCCAGCCAACACAAAGCCCAACAAGAAGCGCTGGTCGACGAAGCGCTGAGCATTGAAGGAAAATAATCGATGTCCATTGAAGTTCGAGTTCCCACGCTTGGCGAGTCGGTCACCGAAGCAACGGTTGCGACATGGTTCAAGAAACCCGGCGACGCTGTGGCCGTGGATGAAATGCTGTGTGAGTTGGAGACCGACAAGGTCACCGTCGAAGTCCCTTCGCCAGCCGCTGGCGTGATGGGCGAAATCGTCGCTGCCGAGGGCGAAACCGTTGGTGTAGACGCTTTGCTGGCCACGATCGCCGCAGGCGAAGGCGCGGCCCCTGCTCCGGCGGCGGCTCCGGCCCCTGCCGCAGCCCCGACTGCGGCTGGTGGCAGCGTCGACGTGATGGTTCCCACCTTGGGCGAGTCCGTAACCGAAGCGACAGTTTCGACCTGGTTCAAACAGGTTGGTGACAGCGTCGCGCAGGATGAGATGCTGTGTGAGCTCGAAACCGACAAGGTATCGGTCGAGGTGCCAGCACCGGCCGCAGGCGTTCTGGCGGAAATCGTGGCCCCTGAGGGCGCGACCGTGGACGCGACCGCGAAACTGGCCGTGATCTCGGGTGCCGCAGCAGGAGCGTCTGCTGCTCCTGCCCCCGCAGCAGCAGCCCCAGCTGCCACCGCAAGCACTGGCAAAGACGTGGCCAACGCACCGTCGGCAGAAAAAGCGATGGCCGAGGCTGGCCTTTCTGCCGGTCAGGTAACGGGCACAGGTCGTGATGGCCGCATCATGAAGGAAGACGTAGCCCGCGCGGTCGCAACCGCGGCGGCTCCGGCCCCTGCTGCAGCAGCCCCGGCACCGACAGCTGCGCCCCGAGCACCGGTTGCGGCACAGGATGCAGCCCGCGAAGAGCGCGTGCGCATGACCCGCCTGCGCCAGACCATCGCCAAGCGCCTGAAAGACGCACAGAACACCGCCGCGATCCTGACCACCTACAACGAGGTGGACATGACCGAGGTGATGGCCCTGCGCAGCCAGTACAAGGACCAGTTCGAGAAAAAGCACGGCGTCCGCCTGGGCTTTATGTCCTTCTTCACCAAAGCCTGCTGCCACGCGCTAAAAGAAGTGCCCGAGGTAAATGCCGAGATCGACGGTACGGACATTGTCTACAAGAACTTCGTCCACATGGGCGTCGCAGCTGGCACTCCGCAAGGTCTGGTTGTTCCGGTCATCCGTGACGCGGACAGCATGTCCTTTGCCGCAATCGAAAAGGCCATCGCTGAGAAAGGCAAACGCGCCCGTGACGGCAAGCTGAGCATGGAAGAGATGCAGGGCGGCACGTTCACCATCTCGAACGGTGGTGTTTACGGCTCGCTCATGTCCTCGCCGATCCTGAACCCACCGCAATCGGGTATCCTGGGGATGCACAAGATTCAGGACCGCCCGATGGTCATCAACGGTGAGATCAAGATCCGCCCGATGATGTATCTGGCCCTGTCTTATGACCACCGGATCGTGGACGGCAAAGGCGCGGTGACGTTCCTTGTTCGCGTAAAAGAGGCGCTGGAAGACCCGCGCCGCCTGCTGATGGATCTGTAATCATGGCAACACATGTTCTCTGGCAAGCCGACGTAGCTGACTTTGATGTCTGGCTGAAGGTGTTCGAAGAAGACAAACCAATGAGAGAGGCCGCGGGCATCCGCGACCTCCACATCTGGAAAGATCCCGAACGCAAAGACTACGCGGTTGCTCTGTTCGAAATCACAGATATGGACCGGGCTCAGGATTTCATCGAATCCGAAGAACTGGCCATGCACCACGAACGCGGTGGCGTGGCACATATCCAAACCAAGGTGCTGGAGCCTGTTTGAAAGCTTAGGCCGCGCCTGAGTTTGGGCACGGCCTAAACGGGCTACGTGATGATCGTGGGAACCACCAGATGACGCCGGAACTGACCGTCCTGACCCTTGCTGCGCTGCTATGGGTGGTGCAATTCGTGGTCTATCTGGCCGTGGGACATGGCAGGATCGACCTTGATAAGGCTGTGGGCCCTCGGGACGTTCCGGTGGAAAGGCCGGGGGCCGCGGGGCGATTGCATCGCGCGCTCAGCAACCATACCGAGGGTTTGGTTCTGTTTGCAATTGCCGCCCTTGTTCTGACAATCTCGGGCCAATCGAACGGTTTTACGGCTGCGTGCAGCTGGGTCTATCTGATCGCCCGTGTCCTCTATGTCCCTGCCTATGCGTTGGGCTGGACGCCGTGGCGTACCGTGATCTGGTTGATTGGCCTCGCGGCCAACACCGCAATGTTGCTGGCCGCTGTAATTTGACACAGCCGTCGGCGTGGAAACATAAAATGGGGCAAATCCGGCATTTGCGAACGCCGCGATCCCCGGAAACGACAAGGACCTGACACATGGCAAATTATGACGTTATCGTAATCGGATCGGGCCCCGGCGGCTATGTCTGCGCCATCCGCTGCGCTCAATTGGGCCTGAAAACCGCCTGTGTCGAAGGGCGCGACACACTGGGCGGTACTTGCCTGAACGTGGGCTGCATCCCCTCCAAAGCGCTGCTGCACGCCTCGCACCAACTTCATGAGGCCGAGCACAACTTTGCCAAGATGGGCCTGAAGGGCAAAAGCCCATCGGTCGATTGGAAGCAGATGCAGACCTATAAACAGGAAACCATCGACGGAAATACCAAGGGTATCGAGTTCCTGTTCAAAAAGAACAAGATAGACTGGCTGAAAGGCTGGGGTTCGATCCCCGCCGCCGGTCAGGTCAAGGTTGGGGACGAGGTCCACACCGCCAAGAATATCATCATCGCATCGGGGTCGGAACCGTCCGCGCTGCCGGGTGTCGAGGTGGATGAAAAGGTCGTCGTGACCTCGACCGGTGCGCTGTCTTTGGGCAAGGTTCCCAAGAAAATGGTCGTGATCGGCGCAGGTGTGATCGGGCTGGAGCTGGGCTCGGTCTATCAGCGTCTGGGCGCTGAGGTGACCGTGATCGAGTTCCTCGACGTGATTACGCCCGGCATGGACCCCGAGGTTCAGAAGACCTTCCAGCGTATTCTGAAAAAACAGGGTCTGAACTTTGTCATGGGCGCAGCGGTCCAAAAAACCGAGGCCACCAAGACCAAAGCCAAGGTCACTTACAAACTGCGCAAGGACGATAGTGAGCATGTGATTGAGGCGGACACCGTGCTGGTTGCTACGGGCCGTAAGCCGTTCTCGGACGGTCTGGGGCTTGAGGCGTTGGGGGTCGAAATGACCCCGCGCGGTCAGATCAAAGTGGGGTCCGACTGGCAGACCAACGTGCCGGGTATCTACGCCATCGGCGACGTGACCGAAGGCCCGATGCTGGCGCATAAGGCCGAAGACGAAGGCATGGCTGCCGCGGAACAGGTCGCGGGCAAGCATGGTCACGTCAACTATGGCGTCATCCCCGGCGTCATCTACACTTGGCCCGAAGTCGCCAATGTGGGCGAAACTGAAGAAACGCTGAAGGAACAGGGTCGCGCCTACAAAGTTGGAAAGTTCATGTTCATGGGCAACGGTCGCGCCAAGGCCAACCTGATGACAGACGGGTTTGTCAAAATCCTGGCGGACAAGGAAACCGACCGTATTCTGGGCTGCCACATCATTGGCCCAGCCGCTGGTGACCTGATCCATGAGGTTTGCGTCGCGATGGAGTTTGGTGCCTCAGCCGAAGATCTGGCCCTGACCTGCCACGCCCACCCGACCTATTCCGAGGCCGTACGCGAAGCCGCTCTGGCTTGCGGTGACGGACCGATACACAGCTGATTGGTCAACCCCGGCGGCGATCACGCGGCCGGGGTTAACCATGCGTCCAGATAGATCTCCAATCTATCTGAAAAGCTCTCAGCCTCGTGCAGAGCGCAAAACTTCAAAGACATTGACTGAATGGCGAATGCCTGAACACCCTCGGCAAGTAGGTCGGGGGAAATGTCCTTGCGCACCTTCGCGGTTTCCAGCCAACCAGCAACCAGCCTGACATAGCGTTCAAAGCATCGCGCGATGGGGCCAATTTCGGTTATGGCTGCCGCCCCGGAATACCGAATGATCAGATCAAACACATAACGTTCCGACGTCATGAAAGAATGGATGGGTTGCAACGCATTGGCAATCTCGGGGGCCGTGCGGGGGATGGGTCCCTGTTCCACCTGATCAAAGCGCGCAACCAGCCTTTCACCGATCAGATACTCCATCAACGCATCTTTGTCCCGGAAATGGGCGAAGAAGGTTCCTTTGGCAACTCCGGCGGCCTGTACCACGTCTTCCACCCGCAAAGCCTGATAGCCGTGTCTTTCAATCACGTCATCCGCAGCCTCGATCAGGCGCGCCCGAGTCTTAAGCGTTCTCTTTTGAACTGTCTTTTGCATAGGTCCTGTTCGCATGTTTTCTGACCATGGTCAAATTTTATTATT
The DNA here is from genome assembly GCF_013035315.1 of Ruegeria arenilitoris. Classification (GTDB taxonomy): domain Bacteria; phylum Pseudomonadota; class Alphaproteobacteria; order Rhodobacterales; family Rhodobacteraceae; genus Ruegeria; species Ruegeria arenilitoris_D. Next base: position 154,043 of record NZ_WQHP01000005.1, read on the forward strand.
GACCGCGGTCATTTTTCAACTCTATAAACTGACCACGGTCATTTTTGGAGATTCCCGATGCAACGAAAGAAAATCCTGATACTCGATGGGCACCCCGGTGAAACCAGCCTGTCACGTACATTTGCCGAGACTTACGCCCAAGCCGCCCAACAACAGGGCCACGAAGTTCGAATGATCCATCTCAGCGAGTTGCAATTCGATCATGATTTCGGACAGGGCAACTATAAAGAATTCAAGCCGCTGGAACCGGTCCTTGAGGACGTGCTGACCGATCTGGAATGGAGCGAACACCTGGTTCTGACCACGCCCATGTGGTGGGGCGGTCTACCTGCAAAGCTGAAAGGTCTGATTGATCGGGCCTTCATTCCAGGCCGCACCTTTGACACACGGAATACAACTCGGATCGGGTTCCCGTCGCCAATGCTGACGGGCCGTACGGCGCGGGTCATCCTGACCTCGGACACCCCCGGTTGGTTCATGCGCTTGATCTACAGACAGGCTATGATCCGTCAGGTCCGCGATCAGATTCTGGGTTTTGTCGGGTTCAAACCGACCAAGTTCACCTATTTCGCAGGTGCCAGCGATCCAAAGCCCGGCAACGTCGATCGCTGGATATCAAAGGTACAGCAGATCGGCGCTCAGGCGGCTTAATCCCGTGCCTACCACATGGTCTTGGCGGCGCGTGCACCCCATTCAGCGTCATAAAGCGCGCCGCCCTCTTCACCATTGGACATTTCAGCCAAGATCTCGCCCGCAGTGGGCAGGTCCTTGCCTTCGTCGCCAGCGGTCCAGGTCCTAGCCCGCATCAAGGCACGTGCACACTGGGTGTAGATTTCGGCAATTTCGACAACGATCACTGTGGCCGGCGTCTTACCGTGCTTCTCGAACCGCTCGCGCAGACCTTGGTCATCAGTGACATGGGCCTTGCCATTCAGCCGAACAACAGTGTTCGAGCCGGGCACAATGAACATCAGAGAAACGCGTGGGTCGCGCACGATGTTGCGCAACGAATCCAGCCGGTTGTTCCCGCGCCAATCCGGCATCGCCAGCCTGTGCGGATCAAGCTCCAGCACCACGGGGCCGTCATCACCGCGCGGGCTGCCATCGACGCCTTCGGGACCAACGGTGCTGAGGATGCACAGTCGTGAGGCCATGATCCATTTGCGATAGAGCGGCGTCAAATGCTGCGCCACCTTGCGCAGCGAAGGCGCACCGGGCGTTCCATACAACGCCTCAAGCGCCTCGATATCCTTAATGAACTGCATCCGGGTCAAACCCCACTTCGCGCATCAATGCGTCGGATCGCGTTTCGATCACCTCTTCAAGACGACCGAGGAAGGCGGTCTTTTCAACACCCGGCTCGATCGGATCAAGGAAATCCACGATGGCCAGACCCGGTTTGCGCATGACACCAGTGCGCGGCCAGAACACTCCGGCATTGGTTGCCACCGGCACGCACGGGAATCCTAGTCCCTCGTACAAAACCGCGGTGCCAACCTTGTAGGGTTTCTGCACCCCGGGCGCGACGCGTGTACCCTGAGGGTAGATCACCAACTGGCCGGGTTCCGAAAACTCTTTGGCGACGTCCTTGACCATTTTGGCAACGGCCACACCCTTTTTTCCGCGATCAACAGGAATACAGCCAAGGCGACGCGCATACAGACCGATGATCGGCGTCCACAGAAGCTCTTTCTTCATGATGAACTTGCCATGCGGAACGGCGTTGAAGATCATCATGATGTCGAGGAAGGACTGGTGCTTGGCACCGATAACAACCTCTTCCACTGGCACGGTACCACGCACCTCACACCGAATGCCGACCATCCAGCGGGCCATCCACATCGTGCTGCGCGCATAGGTTTTACAGGCCTGCAGCGCGCCGCGTTTGGTAAACAACGCATAAGGTGCAAACACGATGCCAAGGATCAGCATCCATGTGTAAATCACGATCATGAAGATCAAAGAGCGTATCCATTGGATCGCTGTAGCCATCAGGAAAGCTCCTTCAATTTACGCACGGCGGCTGTCCAGGTGGCCAGAAACGCCACCGCAGCCCCCAACAGAGGTATCAACGCAGGCAGAAGCCAGCCAAGACCCTTAAATCCCAACCCGGTGAGAAACCCGCCCTCTTGCGAGGCTTCGGGCAATAGCAGAACGCCGGTCATACCGAACAGCATCCCAACCAGCGCCCCAAAGAATGCGCGATATGTAAACCTGCGCACGAAGGCGCGGGCGATAAAGCTGTCGCGGGCTCCAACCAGGCGCAAAACCTCGATGATCTGTGCATTGGCGGCCAATGATGCATTGGCGGCCAACGTGATCATTGCTGCTGTTGCACCACCGATCAGCAGGATGGAAACCCATCCCAACCGCCGCAGCGAGTTTGCGGCTTCGACCAAAGGTTTGCGCCAGCGCGAATGATCATCCAGAACAGCGCCGGGAACTTCCGCACCCAACCGCAGGCGCAATCCGGCAGCGTCCAGCCCGGGTTCGCCTTCGATGATCTCAATCAGTTGAGGTATCGGCAATGTGTCCAGCGGCAGGTCAGCGCCAAACCACGGCGACAGCAGGGCGACCTGTTCTTCCGCACTGAGCGCACGGGCAGACGCAACGCCCGGAGTCTGGGACAGCACAGTCAGCGCGGCCTCGGTCTGGGCAGCAAGCTGTTCTGCGGGCGCGTTGATGCGCAAGGTCGCGGCTCCTGCCAATTCCGAGGCCCAGCGATCTGCCAATCGACCGGATGCCAGCGACAAGGCCAGCGCGAAAACGGCCAGAAATCCCATCGCACCAGAAACGAAAATCGTCAGTTGCGCTGTGTAGCCGGATGGCGGCACGACCCGGTCCGCGCGTTTGTCCCGCGCCAGCAGGCTGCGAATGGTGCCCTTGCTCATAGGTCCGCTCCTGCCAGCTGAATCTGGCGCTGCGAAATCCTGAGAACACGCGCCTGCACCTGGCTTTTGGTCGCACGAATAAGGCTCAGGTCATGGGTGGCGATCAGCACGGTTTTGCCCATCTTGTTCAACTCGACCAGCAGCCGCATCAGTCTCTGCGACATTTCCCAATCCACGTTTCCGGTCGGTTCGTCTGCAAGCACCACGTCCGGTGACAGGATTACCGCCCGTGCCAGTGCAGCGCGCTGACGTTCACCGCCCGATAGCTCGGGCGGAAGGGCATCCAGGCGTGAACCCAGGCCGACCCAATTGAGCAGTTCGAACAGGTCCTCTTTCTGAGCGTTCTCGCCTTTGCCGGAAACCATCAGCGGCAAAGCCACGTTTTCCGACAGGGTCATATGGTCTAGAAAGCGGCAATCCTGATGCACCACACCGATCCGCCGCCGCAACAGCGCCATCTGGTCCCTGTCGAGTCGCGAAACATCCTGCTCGAATGCGCTCAATCGTCCCGATGTTGGCAACAATGCCCCGTAACACAGTTTCAGCAATGTGGTCTTGCCCGCGCCCGAAGGGCCGGTCAGAAAATGGAACGACCCGGGCTGAAGCTGAAGCGATACATCGCTCAGCAATTCCCCATCGCCATAGGTGTAGCTGACGTTTTCCAGCTCGATCACAAGGGCCCCCGTTTCGTGTCGCCGCCCTTCTTGCCCGAGCGGGGTTGTGGTTTCAATGCCTGTACCGGGTCGAATTGGTGACACTTACCGTAGGAAACCGAAAACACCCTTTGCGGTCAGGTCTTAACGGAATATCATCCCTGAAAAAACTATTATCAGGTCGGCGCCCCGACCGGGAGGCAGCATGCGTCTTACTTGTCCGAATTGTGGTGCTCAGTACGAGGTACCAGACGAGGTCATCCCAGAGGAAGGCCGCGATGTGCAGTGCTCCAACTGCGAGAAGACGTGGTTCCAAGCCAAGCACCCGGAAACTGCGGCCGAGCCTGCCAAAGCCGAACCCGCTGCCCCCGAGCCGGAAAAGACCGAAGCGCCCGCGCCCGCTGAAAAGCCCGCTGAAGACCCAAAGCCGGCCGCCGAACCCGCCGAGGCTTCATCGACAGGGAATGTCGACCCGGCTGTTGCAAGTATCCTGAAACAGGAAGCCGCGCGCGAGGCCGAATTGCGCGCACAGGAAGGCGGCAGCCTTGAGACGCAGACCGATCTGGCCCTTGATACGCCGCCCGAGCCGGAAAAGGCCGCCAAGGACTTGATCGCGACCGAGACCGCCAAAGACTCAGGCCAGAATGACGCGCTGCCGGATGTTGAGGCCATCAATTCCAGCCTGCGCAGCGAAGACCCGCTGCCGAAGCAGGACGAGGATATGCCCCCGCCCCGCAAATCCGGTGGCTTCCGCCGCGGATTCATCCTGATCCTGATTATTGGTGTGATCCTGCTTCTGATCTACAGCAACTCTCAACGGATTTCCGAAGCCGTTCCGCAGGCTGACCCTGTACTGAACAGCTATGTCTCGCTGGTCGATCAGGCCCGCGTTTGGCTTGAAGCACAGACGGGATCAGCATCGTCCCAGAATTAAACGGGCCGATCAGAACCGTTCCAGCAGACGTTTAAGGTATTCCAGCTCGATCTGGGGGCGGTCCGTTTCGCCTGTCCGACGGCGAATCTCATCCAGCAGTTCGCGCGCACGGCGATAGACATCTTCGCCTTGCAAGAGGTTCTCGTCGGTCGAGATCGTGCCGTTCGCCCCTGGGCTGCGACCCAGCGGATCCCTGTTGTTGGCCTGCATGTCGCCGTCTTGCGCCCCCTGCCCCGGCTGGTTCTGCTGGTTTTGCGCCAGTGCCTCGCCGAGTGACCGCATGCCTTCTCGCAAGGCTTCCATCGCTTCGGATTGACGATCGATGGCTTCGGCCAGATCGTCGCTGCGCAGCGCCTGTTCGGCACCCTCCATCGCGCGCCCGGCCCGGTCGAGCGCATCGCGCGCGGCATCACCTTCGGGCGTACCGGCCCCCGGCAGGCCCTGTTGCTGGCGGTTCAACTCGTCGCGCAGGGCCTGCTGGCGATCCGCCAATGATCCCTGACCCTGCTGCCCGGCACCGTCTTCGGCCCCTTGTTGCCCCTGCCCGCCTTGCCCTTCATGGCTTTGACCACGGCCTTGCCCGCCCGAGCGGCCTTCATTGCCCTGGTTTTCTCCGGCCTGCGCGCCGGGATTGAACTGTTCCTGTAGGTCGCGGAAGGCTTGATCACTCAGGCCCTGCTGCTCGCGCAGCGTTTCCGCCAGACCTTCCATCGCCTGCTGGCCTTCGGATTGCTGGCCTTGTCCCTGGCCCTGGGTCACGCGCATGTTTTCCATCATACGCTGGAATTCTTCCAACGCCTGCTGCGCCTCGGCCATGCGGCCCTGTTCCATCAGTTCCTGAATGCGGTCCATCATGCGCTGCAGGTCATCCTGCGTCATCTGCATGGTCTCGCCATTCTGGCCTTGCTGGTTCTGGTCAAACTCGCCGTTTTCCTGCGCCAGACGCTGCAACTGGCGCATGTAGTCCTCGGTCGCCTCGCGCAGTTCCTGCATGAGTTCGGCTATCTCTTCATCGCTCGCGCCGTTCTGCATGGCTTCGGTCAGGCGCTCCTGAGCGCGGCGCATGCGTTCCAGCGCATCGGCAAGCGTTCCGTCTTCGATCAGAAGCCCAAGCTCCCAAAGGGCCTCGGCGATCTCGGCCTGCTGTTCCGGTTTCAGACCATACTCGTTGAACGTCTCCAACCGGCGCAGAATGACGCGCAGGCGCAGATAGGCCGTATCCGACCGGAACAGGTCTTCGGGCAGGTGCGACACCGCCCGCAGCATCTGTGCCACGCGGGTCGCGTTGTCCCGCGTCCAAAGTAGATCGCGGCGCTGCTCGATTACGGCTGCGGCCAGCGGGTCAAAGAAGCGACGCGCTGGCAAGGCGGTCATAAACGGCTCGGACTGACCTTCCTGGTCTGCGGCATCCCGGGCCATCAGCGTGATCTTGACGGGAAGATGCGCCCAAGGGTGCTGCGAAAAATCTTCGATCAGGTCCTCAGTAAAATCTGCCCGGTCGCCGGTAATTGGCATGGGCAGCTCTACCTGAATGACCTCGCGCGGTTCGGGGGCGGCAGCCAGACCATACCGACGATCGACCGAGGCCAGATCCAGTTCGATCACGGCCGCGCCAGATACAACGCCATAGTCATCAGTGGCCGCAAAGGGCAGCTTCATCTGCCCACCAGCCTCAGACTCGGCCGCGCCGTCAACAGCAACTTGAGGCGGCGTATCCGCCACGATGTTCAGTGCCCAAGCGCGACCTGACGGGCCATCAATCGTCAGTTCGCCGGACCGCTGTACGGTGAAATCCTGTTCAGGTTCAGTCGCGGCTTCTTTCCCCAAAGGCGTCGTCGTTTCCGTCAGACTGTGCGCGCCGACTTCGCCGTAAAACCTAAGCGTGATGCGGCTGCCTTGCGGCACTGTTAGTGTCGGGTCAGATTGATCTGCCAGATACAGCGTCGGAAGTCCGGTGTAACGCGGCGGCTCGACCCAACCCTCCCAGCTTGGTCCTTGCCCGGCCACGGCGGCGCCCGGCGTCATTTCGGCCACCGATCCGATCCTCCAGAACGAACCAAACATCGCGGCAATGACAAGCGCCAGCAATGCAGAGTAGCGCAGAGCGTAAGGATCGCGGTCGGCCAACCTCAGGTCGGGTTTGACAGGCTCGGCCTGCGCAACACGCTGCGCCATTCGGTTTTGGTGCGCATGCCACAATGCAACGGAATCGGAATCCGCAGCCCCAATTGCCTGATCATCCATCAACGCCTGAATCGGTCGACCCGGCAGGGCCTCATCCAGGCGCATCAGTGCTTCGGCCCGGGTCGGCAGATGGAATCGCCTGACCCCAAGGATCAGAGTCGCCAGTAGGCCCAACAACGCCACCGCGCCCACGGCCCAGACGATTTCAACGCGCACCTCATCCTGCAATCCCAGCATCAAAGCGGCCAGAATAGCCATCAAAACCGAGAAAAACGGCCAAAACGCGCGCATAACCCGTTCGGCCAGCATCCCTGCATGCGTCAACCACAGGGACAGTCTTGGGATCGGCAGGGTCTGTCTTGCGGTCAAGGCGGGCCTCCTGATCGGGCCCGCGCGCCTATCGCGTCAAAGCCACGTAGGTATGGTATCGCGGTTTATGATTTCGTCAAAGCTTGGCCGTTCACGAATAACTGCAAATTGATCCCCATGCACCAGAACCTCGGGGATCAGAGGGCGGGTATTGTATTCACTGGACATCACCGCGCCATAAGCCCCGGCACTGCGGAACGCGACCAGATCACCCGATTCAAGCGGCGGCATGTTGCGTTCCTTCGCAAACGTATCGCCGCTTTCACAGACCGGACCAACAATGTCATAGGGTTGCTGTTCGACACCCGGAACCGGTTCCTTCACCGCAACGATATCGTGATGCGCCTCATACATCGCAGGGCGGATCAGGTCGTTCATCGCCCCGTCGAGGATCAGGAAATCACGGCCTTCACCTGATTTCACATAGATCACTTTGCTGACCATCAGACCGGCGTTCCCGGCGATCAGGCGACCCGGTTCGATCTCGATCTCACAGCCCAGATGGCCCAACGTTTTCTTGATCAGGGCACCATATTCCACCGGCAAAGGCGGAGCGTCATTTGCGCGGGTGTATGGAATTCCCAAGCCCCCGCCCAAATCCAGTCGGCGTATATTGTGCCCTTCGGCCCGCAGCTGCTCGGTCAGCTCGGCGACCTTTGTGTAGGCCATCTCGAACGGCTCCAACTCCGTCAGTTGCGAGCCGATATGGACGTCGATCCCGATCACATCCAGACCCGGCAGGCTGGCCGCGCGGGCATAGACCTCGGACGCGCGCGCAATCGGAATGCCGAACTTGTTTTCGGACTTTCCGGTGGCAATCTTTGCGTGGGTCTTGGCGTCCACATCCGGGTTCACCCGAACGGTGATCGGTGCGACGACACCCAGTTCCAGCGCGATGGCGTTGATCACTTCCATCTCGGGTTCGGATTCCACGTTGAACTGGCGGATGCCTCCGGTCAATGCGGTCCGAATCTCATCCGCCGTTTTACCGACGCCAGAAAACACGATCTTGTCGCCTGGAACACCTGCAGCCTTGGCCCGCAGGTATTCCCCGCCCGACACAACGTCCATTCCAGCGCCTGCTTGCGCGAGCGTTTTAAGGATCGCCTGATTGCTGGCAGCTTTCATTGCATAGCAGACAAGATGATCGGTGCCGGAAAGCGCGTCATCAAACAGCTGGAAATGCCGCAATAGAGTCGCGGTCGAATAGACATAGAATGGGGTCCCGACGGCGGCTGCGATTTCGGAGATCGGGACATCCTCGGCGTAAAGCGCGCCGTCGCGGTAGAGAAAGTGATCCATACCAGCGCGCTTAGACCAAAAGCCACCCGCGGATCAATGGATTCCGCACCGCCTGCGGCATTGCGCTAGTTGGATGTTGAAACGCCAACCCGGCCATAGCCGGAAATCTTGATACCAGACCCGCTTGAGGTATCCGCCGGTTCGGGGCGCGGTTTATACGTCGGGTCGCAGGCCGCCAGAACGGCAAGAGACAGGATCAGGCCGAAAACTCTCATGTCTTGATCTTCTTTTTGGGTTTGGCGCGAGGCCGTTGTTGCCATGCAGATGGGCATGGTTGCGCGAAATTGCAATCGGCTTGCTTACAGCCCCAGAAACACCCCTAGTCCGCCGCGTTGCAGGCCCACACCAACACCGCCATAGGTGCCGCTGCTGCCAACGCCGATATTGGCGCTCATCGACGGCTGGATGGGTTCACCATCTGCGCCGCATCCGGCCAGGAAAATCCCGGCCGAGATCAAAACAACTGCACGTAGTATACGCATCACACCAGCGCCTTCCACCGCTTGACCTGGGCACGCACCTGATCCGGGGCTGTGCCGCCATAGGACTGACGCGAGTTTACCGAATTTTGCACGGTAAGGACAGAATAGACATCATCGGTGATGTCGGAGTGGACCGATTGCATGTCCTCCAGAGACAGATCCGGCAGGTCACAACCCTTGTTTTCGGCCATCGCGACCAAGGACCCGGTCACGTGATGCGCATCACGGAAGGGCAAGCCCAGCACGCGCACCAGCCAGTCGGCCAGATCGGTCGCCGTCGAAAATCCTGATCCCGCAGCGGCGGCCAGGCTCTCGCGGTTGGCGGTCATATCCTTGACCATCCCTTCCATAGCAGCCAATGCCAGCATCCAGTTGTCGGCGGCGTCAAAGACCTGCTCTTTGTCTTCCTGCATGTCCTTGGAATAGGCCAGTGGCAGACCTTTCATGACCATCATCAGCGCTGTGTTTGCCCCAAAAATACGACCCACCTTGGCGCGGATCAGCTCGGCTGCGTCGGGGTTCTTCTTCTGCGGCATGATCGACGACCCGGTTGAGAACCGATCCGACAGCGTCACAAACCGGAACTGGGCCGACGACCAGATCACCAGTTCCTCGGCAAAGCGCGACAGGTGGACGGCGCAGATCGAGGCGGTCGACAGGAACTCCAGCGCAAAATCGCGGTCACTGACAGCATCCAGCGAGTTTGCCGCAGGGCGGTCAAAGCCCAGCGCCTCGGCTGTCATCTGGCGGTCGATTGGGAAAGAGGTCCCGGCCAGGGCGGCTGCTCCCAACGGGGATTCGTTCATCCGGGCGCGGGCATCGCGGACGCGGCTCAGGTCACGACCGAACATTTCGACATACGCCATCATGTGGTGGCCCCACGTCACCGGCTGCGCCGTTTGTAGGTGGGTAAAGCCCGGCATGACCCAGTCGGCCCCGGCCTCGGCCTGTGCCAAAAGCGCGCGGATCAGGGCTAGCAGGCCGGTCTCGGCTGCGTCCAGCTGATCACGAACCCAAAGCTTAAAGTCAGTCGCCACTTGGTCATTCCGCGAACGACCGGTGTGCAAACGGCCTGCGGGCTCTCCGATCACCTCTTTCAGGCGCGCCTCGACATTCATGTGGATGTCTTCCAGCGCGGTCGAGAACTGAAACTCTCCGTTCTGGATTTCTGACAAAACGGTGAGCAGCCCTTCCCGAATAGCTTCAGCGTCACTATCACTTATGACGCCTGTGGCAGCCAACATGGCGGCATGGGCGCGCGAGCCTGCAATGTCCTGGGCTGCCATCCGCTGATCGAACCCGATCGAGGCATTGATTGCCTCCATGATCGCGTCTGGACCGGCGGCAAAGCGGCCGCCCCACATCTGGTTCGAGGATTGATCGGTCATGTAAGAAAACCCGGAGTTGATATGCGCCTATTTCGTCTGATCCCCCTTTATATGGCCCTTGCGCTGGGTGCAAACGCGGCTTTTGCCACGGATGCGGAAACTCTGGGTCCGCTACGCGATGGCACAATGAAGCGGCTAATCCTGCACAAAGAGCCCAAGCCAGTCGCGCCGGTGGAGTTTCAGTTTGAAGACGACGGCGGCACCGGTTCGCTTGAGGACTACAAGGGCAAATATGTTCTGCTGAACTTCTGGGCCACCTGGTGCGCGCCCTGCCGTAAGGAAATGCCCCAGATCGCCGAGCTGCAGGAAGAGTTCGGGGGCGACAAGTTTGAGGTTCTGACTTTGGCGACGGGTCGCAACTCGCCCGCGGGGATCAAGAAGTTCTTCGAAGAAAACGGCATCGAAAACCTGCCCCGCCATCAGGACCCGAAGTCGGCTGTTGCCCGCGAGATGGGCGTGATCGCTCTGCCCATCACCGTCATTTTGGACCCGGATGGGAACGAGATCGCCCGTTTGATCGGGGATGCCGAATGGAATTCGGACAGCGCCAAAGCGATAGTGTCGACTTTGGTCGGCGCCGAAAGCTGAAGCGGCAGACCTTCCCGACCAATTTGTGCTAGACTGAAACCGGCCCCAACGGGCCGGTTTTCTTTGCGACTGTAGAAAGGGAGGGGCGATGAAACCGGTAGTACTGTTGATAGGGAAATTGCCAAATGTGATCGGAGATGTCGCGCGACAGCTGGACCACTTACCGATCCAATGGTTGGGCGCGCATGATCAGGAAGATGTCAAACGCCAACTGGACGAAGAACCTCGTATTTCATGCGCGATCATGGGTGCCGGTCTCGATGACAGGATTCGAGGCGAGATGGTCGGCATCATAGCGGCACGCAGACCCGACATTTGCATCCACCTCAAGGACCGCAGCTCGGGACCGGACGGGCTGGTTCCCTTTGTTCAGCGCGTTGTGCAGTCTGAAATTCTGGACAACCTGGAACATAGCTGACGCCACGCCACCTTTGACAGCCAGCCTGCTGCTTTGCACTCTGCCGAGCGGGAGGACGGAATGCCGCTTGAAATTCTATTGGTTCTGGTGGTCGGAGGGATCGCTGGGATTACGCTGTTGTTACATCTGACTGGCAAGTCCCGCTTGAGCGTGCTGACGCCGGATGTCGCGCGGTCAGAATGGCTGCGTCATGCGCCTGATGACACGATCATCGATGTCACCGTCGCCCGTGACGCGCATTCAGCGCTGATCCGCACTGACAACGGGTCTGGGCTTTTGTGGTCTTTTGGTGCTGACACAGTCGCCCGCCCGCTGCAGGACTTTGATCTTCTGGAACACCCGCAAGGGCTCGAGGTTCAATTCCACGACTTTGGCACACCCAAAGCCATCATCCGCCTTGATGACCTTGAACGCCGCCACTGGCAGCACCTGATGGAGCCCGCATGACCGACCAACTGACTTTCCCGGACGCCGTGCAATGGACCGTCCCGTTCTTCATCGCAGCCATTCTGGCCGAGTTCCTGTGGATCGCCGTCAAAGGTAAAGGTGGCCGGTATGAGACCCGCGATGCCGTGACCTCTCTGATCATGGGGGCGGGCAATATTGCCTCGGGGTTCCTGCTGGGTTTCATCGCCTATGCGTTCTTCATGTGGTTGTGGCAAATCACGCCTCTGGACCTAGGCACCTCGATCCCTGTCATCATCCTGTGCTTTGTGCTGGATGATTTCCGCTATTATTGGGTGCATCGGTTCGGTCACCGCATCCGCTGGGTCTGGGCCAGCCACGTGAACCACCACAGCTCACAACACTACAACCTGACAACCGCGCTGCGGCAGACATGGACCTACACGTTCACTTTCATGATGGTCGTACGCGCGCCGCTGATCCTGTTGGGGTTCCACCCTGCAATGGTGCTGTTTGTTGGCGGTCTGAACCTGATTTACCAGTTCTGGATTCATACCGAAGCCATCGGCAAGATGCCCCGCTGGTTCGAGGCTGTGATGAACACGCCCAGCCACCACCGAGCGCACCATGGGCGCAATGCACGCTATCTGGATTGCAACTATGCAGGCGTCTTCATCATCTGGGACAAACTATTCGGGACGTTCGTACCCGAACAGGAAGATGACCGGGTCGACTATGGGCTTGTGCACAATATCGGCACGTTCAACCCGCTGCGCGTGGCCTTCCATGAATGGGTCGGCATTTGGCGGGACGCCACGCAACCCGGTCTGACCCTGCGCCAGCGGCTGGCTTATTGCTTTGCGCCACCGGGCTACAGCCATGATGGCAGCCGGGACAATTCGGAACAGATCAAAGCCAAGCATCTGGCGCGCCACCCGGAAGATCGCGGAACGCCCGGATTTGAACACTTTGAGGCTAAACAGCCCAATCCGCAGGCAAAACAGGCCTGATCCCGCCGACCCGACTGGGCCGATTCTTGAACTTCGACCTTTGCGCCCCATATGCAAGCGATGTGCAGCGTATGAGTAGCCGGAGGCCGACATGACCAGATTGACAACCCTTTCCACCATTACGGGTCTGGTCGGTGTCATGTTGGCGATGCTGACGGCACTGGCTGGCGGTGCGTCGGCAATGGTGGCACTAGGATTTGCCATGATGATGCTGGGCTTTCTGGGTGCAGTTGTCGGTGGCTTTGCCGCCCTTGGCCGTATCTGGGAAACATCGCGCTGATTCCACCTGATCGCATCCAACTGCGATGTCCTTAACCGCAGATTCATAAGTTTGCCCTGAAATCCCTCCCTGACCGGTACGGCGAAGGGATACGGCGGCACATGCGGAAAAATGAACTGGCAGATTTGCCCGAAGGCGGCGACAGCCCCCTAAACGCGGCAGTCAAATCCCGAGATGCGTCGACGATCGACATGGCGACCGAAGCGGTAAAGCACAAACAGTGCAAGCTTGCTTTCCAGCCGGTCATGCAAGCCAAAGCTCCAAGTGAAGTGGCCTTCTATGAGGGGTTCATCCGGGTGCTGGACGAAACCGGGCGCGTCATCCCCGCCCGTGAATTTATGCCACAACTGGAGAACACCCCCATCGGGCGCGAGTTGGATTGCATTGCGCTGGAAATGGGTCTGCGCACGCTGAGCAGAAATCCGGGCATTCGTCTGTCCATCAATATGTCGGCCCGTTCGATCGGTTACGCCCGCTGGTCGCGCGTATTGGAGCGGTTTCTGAAGAAGGACAACAGTATTGGCGAACGCCTGATCTTGGAGATCTCGGAAAGTTCCGCCATGACGGTGCCAGAGCTGGTGATCGACTTTATGGACCGCCTGCAACCGCGGGGCATCGCGTTTGCGCTGGACGACTTTGGTGCCAGCAACTTCAGCTTTCGTCACTTTCGCGAGTTTTTCTTCGACGCCGCCAAGATTGACGGGCAGTTCATCCACGGCGTCAGCGACAATCCTGATAACCAGGCCCTGGTGCGGGCCTTGATCGCCGTCGCGCGGGAATTTGAGATTCTGGTCACCGCCGAATCAGTCGAGAATGAAAAGGACGCCGAATTTCTTATCGCTAACGGAGTCGACTGCTTGCAGGGGTTTCTGTTCGGTGCACCGACCGTATCCGCCCCCTGGAAGGTGAAAAATCGCGAACGTACAGCCAGTTAGAGAAAACATCCCGGTCCACAAGCCGCCTGAGACAAGCTGACCGTTGCTGCAACTGCAGCGTTGCGCTATGCCATGAGGAGTTGGAGCGGGGAACATGAGGCGCTCTTGCTATCACAGGGCTGTCTCTGTGCAATCCGCGCCGTCGAATATCCCGCAGGACCTTGACGGTAAAGGATTGTCTAAATGACCAACGTAGTAATCGCATCCGCCGCGCGTACCGGTGTCGGCAGCTTTGGCGGCTCGTTTGCAAACACACCCGCGCATGATCTGGGCGCCGCCGTGCTGGAGGCCGTGGTCGAACGCGCAGGCGTGGACAAGGGCGAAGTCAGCGAAACCATTATGGGTCAGGTGCTGACGGCTGCTCAGGGTCAGAACCCCGCCCGTCAGGCGCATATCAACGCTGGTCTGCCGCAGGAAAGCGCGGCCTGGGGTATCAATCAGGTCTGTGGTTCCGGCCTGCGCGCCGTCGCTCTGGGCGCACAGCATATCCAACTTGGTGACGCAGAGATCGTTGCCGCCGGTGGTCAGGAAAACATGACCCTCTCGCCCCACGCCGCTGCGCTGCGCGCCGGTCACAAGATGGGCGACATGAAATACATCGACACGATGATCCGCGACGGTCTGTGGGACGCCTTCAACGGCTATCACATGGGGCAAACCGCTGAGAACGTTGCCGAAAAGTGGCAGATCAGCCGCGACATGCAGGACGAATTCGCTGTTGCATCGCAGAACAAAGCCGAAGCTGCACAAAAGGCTGGCAAGTTTGCAGACGAGATCGTGCCGTTCACCATCAAGACCCGCAAGGGCGACATCGTGATGGACGCCGACGAATACATTCGTCACGGCGCGACCATCGAAGCCATGGGCAAACTGCGCCCGGCCTTCACCAAGGACGGTTCGGTCACAGCGGCCAACGCGTCCGGCCTGAACGACGGCGCTGCGGCAACTTTGCTGATGTCGGCCGAAAACGCCGAAAAGCGCGGCATTGAGCCTCTGGCCCGCATCGCATCTTACGCCACCGCCGGTCTCGACCCGTCGATCATGGGCGTTGGCCCGATCTACGCGTCGCGCAAAGCGCTGGAAAAAGCAGGTTGGTCGGTTGACGATCTGGACCTCGTTGAAGCGAACGAAGCCTTCGCCGCGCAAGCCTGCGCCGTGAACAAGGACATGGGCTGGGACCCGTCGATCGTGAACGTGAACGGCGGCGCAATTGCCATCGGCCACCCGATCGGCGCTTCTGGCTGCCGTGTTCTGAACACGCTTCTGTTCGAAATGAAGCGCCGTGATGCGAAAAAGGGTCTGGCGACCCTGTGCATCGGCGGCGGCATGGGCGTTGCCCTGTGCGTGGAGCGCGACTAAGTGCTTTGACAACCAGATAGAAAGGGGCGTCCGTTGGGCGCCCTTTTTTGTTACATTGGGCTTTTGACCCAAAGATGCGACGATATTGCCATGGGAAAATATGAAATTCATGACGAAACAATATTGCGCACGATCACCTCTCAAAGTAACAGCATTACCAAGACGACTAAAATTGGAGGATTCCTAAATGGCACGTACAGCACTCGTTACCGGCGGTTCTCGCGGCATCGGCGCAGCAATTTCCAAGGCGCTCAAGGCCGAAGGGTACAATGTTGCGGCCACCTATGCGGGGAACGACGAAGCCGCAGCGAAGTTCACCGAAGAGACCGGCATCGCCACCTACAAGTGGAACGTGGCCGACTATGACGAGTCCAAAGCAGGCATCGAAAAGGTTGAGGCCGAGGTTGGCCCCATCGACATCGTGGTCGCAAACGCAGGTATCACCCGCGACGCGCCGTTCCACAAGATGACGCCCGAGCAGTGGCACCAGGTGATCGACACCAACCTGACCGGTGTGTTCAACACAGTACACCCAGTTTGGAACGGTATGCGCGAGCGTAAATTTGGCCGCGTTATCGTCATCAGCTCGATCAACGGTCAGAAAGGCCAGTTCGCGCAGGTGAACTATGCCGCGACCAAAGCGGGCGATCTGGGCATCGTGAAGTCGCTGGCGCAGGAAGGCGCACGCGCGGGCATCACTGCAAACGCCATCTGCCCCGGCTACATCGCGACCGAGATGGTTATGGCGGTTCCGGAAAAAGTACGCGAATCCATCATTGGCCAGATCCCGGCAGGCCGTTTGGGTGAGCCCGAGGAAATCGCACGCTGCGTGGCATTCCTGGCCTCGGACGATTCTCAGTTCATCAACGGCTCGACCATTTCGGCCAACGGTGCGCAGTTCTTCGTCTGATCGCAGTCACATAATGAAAACGGGCCGGTCCATTGCGGACCGGCCCTTTTTTATCCCGTAAGCAAGCTATAAGCGAACCCCCTTGCGTTTGCAGGGGGTTAGCTATTTCAGCGCCGGGGAAACGCCGGGTTCAGCTATTGACGGGCTTTCGGCGGTTCCACTCTTCCAAGAGCAATCGTTTGACTGCCGGACTATGGTTGGGAGAATTGCGTATATGCGCCGCGTTGCTTTCCCAGCTATGATGTATGGGCAATCCAACCCCACCCAAATGTTGATCTCCAGAATAAACGCTTATCATCGTGAAACCGTGTCCGGTCTTTGTGTAATGCCCACAGACGGTCACTCTCATCTGTCCAACTCTTCCGGCAACAAAGCAACGCCGTTGCGTTCAACAGCCTCAAGATGCGCGGCGTAGACAACGAACCACGCACGAGCGGCGAGATGTGGTTTTAATCCGAACTCATCGACTATTGCCTTCCAATCTTCGGTACGGCGAAGGTCAGGCAACGGATGGGAATACATATTCCCGCGCTCGTCCCAGTATTCGAGGCGTTCACTGTCGGCAGAATCAGCGACCTCGAACTCGAAGGGTGTGGGCGGGAACTCAATGATGTTGTTTGATTGGGCCATAACAGGTCTCCAGCTAAAGGTAAGATTTGCTGTAATCCTGTATGCGTGTCAGCGCGGAGCCGACCGTAGGAGCGCTTATAACAGTGCGGGGGCTTAACCGTCCACTCCGACCGCACCACAAGCGCGAGAGTGGCTGCTCCGGCGCTGGAAAAGCCGCAAAACCGTTTAGTGCCGGGGATTGTTGACCTTACGTAGCGGGTAGAATGCCAGTTTCGATTGCTGAACAGTTGAGCAAAAAGATATTCAACTTGGAGTGAGATATGGGGATACAATCGATGCCCAAAGGAGACAAACTACAAACACTGTTAATGGCTGTCGCCTTTGGCATGTTAATGTACACCTCCATTGGCACAGGTCATAGCACGACTGTGTTTATTTCGGGGATGTTGGCTTTCGGGGTCGGTTGGAAATTGGGTCGCACGACGCCTTACACCGAAGAAGACCAGCGAATGTAGTGTTTGTGAAAACCCCGCTCGTGGTGGGACAATCATTCTTCAATGTAGGGCGGGTTCGCGTGTATCTTGGCCAAATACGGCTGGAAGGTAAGTCATGTCCTTATGGAACATCCCCGTTTGAAGGGGGTCACCAAACCCGCCAGAGAATTACAACCAGCAAAATTAATTGTACAATATTGAAGAGATTCATCGTCCCTGTCATATTTTTGAAGTCTTCCGAATACGCCCGTACGAATTTAATCAAGTTAGAGTTAACCAGCCTAATTTCTTCACGCGCCTCTTCGAAGGTTTGCTTCGTTTTTTGATCCATTTGGTCTGCTCCATTCATTCGAAATCCAGCAACGCTGCCTCCTGCTCGTCGGTTGTGTTGTCGAGAACCAGAGAAAAAGTAGCAACGAGAGCAACGGCGGTGGCGGCAAATAAAACCCCGCCTCTCGCAACTGAGGGAGCGGGGTTTTAGTTCGAGGTGAGTGCTTGATGGGCTGTTCTTGTTAGGTCCAGCAACCCTTCTGTGCGCCAGCCGCTTGGATGGCGTCGTATTGACCCTTCATTTGGGCCAGTTGACTGCTCTCGTCCTTGTCTGCGGCCATCAGGAACAGGGCAGGCCAAAACACCACCAGCCCAACTCCCATTGCCACGGCGTCGTTTTGCGCCTTCTTGTCCTGCTCACCGGCAAGGTGGTTCACCTGCGCGACAACGCGCGCCTGTTCCAGCCTCAAGTCTTTGCAGCTTTCGCCGCTGTACAACGTCGTCGGCACATAAGCGGCAGTGACCTTTTCGGCTTTCTGGGCGCATGCAGACGTCAAAAGAGAACCCACTAACGCGGGGAAGATTAGCTTTTTCATTTCCGTAACTCCTGGCGGCCATATATTCAGGCCGGGTCAAACTGGCTTGCGATTATTCGCCAAGATTCAGCCGGTTGTCAGATTATTGACTGCTTGCCGAAATTACAGCTGATCTTTGACCAGCGCCCCGAGGTTCATGGACCGAACAACACAAAGACTATTTTGGTTAGCTACCTCGATCCTAAGAAATCCAGTTCGCTATGCCCCACTCACCGAGCACAAAGCATACTAATGCCATCGCATATGCGATTTTGGTGTACGTCCTCATCTCCTAGAGCTCACTGGCGAATTGAGCACTAAGTCGTGGCCCTACCATCGTCACCTTCGCAAAGTTGCTTGCGAGGGTGAACCGATTTCTCGCGAAGTGTTTCTTCAGGCCCGAATGGGGCTGTCGGCGAAATACTCCACAGTTTGAAACGCTCGAAGCAGTGCAAGGCTCGGAACTTGAACTATGATCCCCAATGAATAAGTTACACAAAAGGCTGCAAAAATAATGAAAAGTCGAAATTGAATGACCGGGATTTTCCGCTATAAACTAGGTCAACCCGTGACTTGGTATGATCGAAGAAAGAAACGCTCAAACCAGTATTGTCTCTATTGCCAGCGGTTCATAGGCGAAGGGTCAGAAATTCCGTCAAACAAAGAGCACCTCATCGGCAAAAATTTTGTTCCCGGTGGCAGCTTTGACAATGGCCGGGCGTTTAATTTTGTCTTCCGCGCTTGTGAACAATGCAATACCGACAAAAGCAGGTTGGAAGATCACGTTTCGGCGACAACGTTAATTAGTAGCCCTGGTCGTGGTATGGACGAGAAAGTCGATGATCTTGCGCGACGCAAGTCCAATAGTTCGTATCACCCGACCCAAAAGAGTATGAAGTTAGCAGACTCAAACGAGTCTGTTACTTTGAATTTCGGGGATTTTTCATTTGGACTTGTAGCTCCACCTCAAACCAATGAAAGGTACCGAAACCGGCTGGCGCTTCTTCAGGTGCAGGGTCTCTATGCGTTGATCACCTCATCAGATCCAACAAACAAGCTGAGTGTCGGTTTGCTACCATCGGAAAATTGCTGGGTGCTGGGATGCTATCCAAGGTCTGATTGGGGCAATTCACAATTGATCGAAGTTACTCGCCGCTGCGAAAAGTGGCCATGCTACGCGAATATAAGCACCGCCAATGGGTACTTCAAAGCGCTAATGAAACGAGAAGCCCCTGATAATGAATGGTTTTGGGCACTGGAGTGGAACAAATCTACTCGAGTAATCGGCTGCTTGGCGCCTCCCGGTGAACTTCCAAGGCTTTTTCAGGGGCTACCCGAACTGGAATGGAAAGTAGTTACGAGCGAAGGAAGCGTTACCCACAGATACCGCGAAGAAACTCCCTTGCCTGAAGACCAGGATACTCTTTTCTCGGCTCAAGTTCATGACTGCGCTTAAATGCAGCCGACCATTTGTTTCTTAGGCAAAGAAAGCGGCTAGCTGGATTTTGAACCCTGAAAATTAGCTTGCAGATTGCCGGATCCGGCAAGCAACCCGTGCACATCGTCCGAAAGCGTTTTCTCGAGTTGCTTCTGACGCTCTTTGGCCGCTTCGTTGCGCGCTGCATATGGCAAAATACGTAACTTAGTCGCTAAACTCTGTAGCTCATTGGTTAGGCGTTCAAGACGACCGACTAAAGGGTGGATTTTGGCGGCTCCAGTAGTCGGATTAAGCTCCATCAACGCCTGCTCAACCGGCAGTGATTCCAGACGATCCTCTTTCCACTTGGTCAAAGCAGTAAGTTCGTCCGCAGACTTAGTATACGCTACGAGCAAGTCAAAGTGTTCAGCAGTAAAATGACCAGCTGGCATTGAATGCACAACCCGGTGGAAGATTTCTTTCTGTGCGTCGGTCTCCAGTGTCCGTGGAGCTCGGAGGTATTGCAGTTTCGGCTGATTCTCGATTGCGACGTTTGACATTTTGGACTCCGGCTATGTATGCGACGGTATACAGATAACGGGTAAAAACCCGGGAGACTAACGTGAAATTGCCGAAACCGCTCTCCACACTGTGGAACGTTGAGATCGGGCTGACTGGTTCACCGATGCGGGAACATCCGGAAAGCTGCTCTTAGGAATGCCTTTTGGGGCCGAAACCCGCGCAAACCAGTAAACTAACCTCCCCCGCGCGGTTGGCGCCCCCCACAGTTGTTTTGGCCGATCCCCGCCCCCCAAGGGGTTGAATTACCTCATCCTGTGGTGTTGTTTTGCCAAAAGACTGAATACGCTTATGCAGAAAATCTATTAACCCATTTTAAATCAAATATTTGAGGACAGAATGTCACTATCATTCACTGCTCCAGGGCATGTACTGAATGCTTTGTTTTTTTGTTTTTTGTTTCTAGCAAGCCCGTCTGCCTCTCAGACCATTACCGGTATCCCATCCGTGATCGATGGTGACACGATCGAAATTAATGGAACCCATTTACGATTGCATGGAATTGACGCGCCCGAAGCGAGCCAGCTTTGCCAGCGCCCCAACGGGGAGCAATGGCGTTGCGGTCAGCGTGCAGCGCTTGCTTTAGACCAATTTATTGGCGCGAGACTGTTGAACTGCAAAGCAAACACCGTTGATCGATACGGGCGCTTTGTGACCGTATGTCATGCCGGGATTACCGACATAGGTCGTTGGATGGTACAGCAAGGTTGGGCAATGGCCTATCTGGAGTATTCAACAGACTATGCCCAGGACCAATTGTCTGCGATGCGAGGCAAGAAAAACATCTGGTCGGGATACGTCCAAGAGCCGTGGGAATGGCGAAGGGAGGATACAGAACACCCTAAACTGAACGCTCACCGTGGATTCTGTTATACAGCCCAAATGTGGCTCCCAGAAGTCTTGGAATATGTGGAAGCTAGTGGAACTGCTATTTGCGAAGCCGGAGGCGGAGAGTTTTGCGGGGACGTAACCAGTATCGGGCAAGGGATCTGTAAGGCAGCAGGTGGTGAATTCTGCGGGACTGTAACCAATCTTGGGCAAGGGATTTGCAAAGCAGCGAGGGGCGAGTTCTGTGGAACTGTGACCAATCTTGGGCAAGGGATCTGCAAAGCGGCGGGTGGTGAATTCTGCGGAACTGTAACCAATCTTGGGCAA
Source organism: Ruegeria arenilitoris (assembly GCF_013035315.1). GTDB lineage: Bacteria > Pseudomonadota > Alphaproteobacteria > Rhodobacterales > Rhodobacteraceae > Ruegeria > Ruegeria arenilitoris_D. Next base: position 175,211 of record NZ_WQHP01000005.1, read on the forward strand.
GGGATCTGCAAAGCGGCGGGTGGTGAATTCTGTGGGTCTGTTACCAATGTTGGACAAGGTATATGTAAAGCGAGTGGCGGAGAGTTCTGTGGGGCTGTAACCAATATCGGTCAGGGCATCTGCAAGGCAAGTGGCGGGGAGTTCTGCGATACGACAACCAGCCTTGAGGCCGCTGTCTGCGCTGAGTTGGGAACTTGCAAAACCAACCAGTTTCGTGACGTACTCGCGTCTATATTAGACGCCTGCGGCACTGAAGTTCTCAGCTTTGGAATTTCAAATCGGGCAGCCTACCCCTGATTTCCAATAGAATTACCGGTCAGCGCCACAAGGCGACCTTTTCGGCTTCACCTCGCCGTATCACCGATTGTCTCTTTCCGTTAGGGTCAGGACTCATAGCCAGTAAATAACGAGGGCTGCGAGGGCGATGGCTGACAGGAAGACTTTCGGGCATCTGTCGTATCGTGTTGCCACACGCCGCCAATCCTTCAACCTGCCGAACATGATCTCGATCCGGTTGCGCCGTTTGTAGCGGCGCTTGTCGTACTTCACCGGTTTGTTGCGCTGTTTCCGGCCAGGGATGCAGGCGCGTATCCCTTTGTCTTTCAACGCTTCCCGGAACCAATCGGCGTCATAGCCACGATCCCCGAGCAGCCAATCGACATCCGGCAGGCTGCTCAGCAAGGCCCGCGCTCCGATGTAATCGCTGACTTGCCCGGCTGTGACGAACAGGTTGAGCGGACGTCCCCGGCTGTCGCAGATGGCATGCAATTTGGTGTTCATGCCGCCTTTGGTGCGGCCAATCAGGCGTCCATGCCCCCCTTTTTGACGCCCAAACTGGTCGCGGTACGGTGAGCCTTTAGGTAGGTGGCGTCGATCATCACAGTCTTCTCTTCGCCGTGTTCGGTAGCCAGACCCGCCATCATCTGGGCGAAGATGCCTTTGTCGCTCCACCGCTTCCAACGGTTGTAGAGCGTCTTGTGCGGGCCATAGGCCGAAGGGGCGTCGCGCCACCGTAAGCCATTGCGATTGATGAAGATAATACCGCTCAATACACGTCTATCATCAACGCGTGGCTTGCCGTGGGACTTTGGAAAGAAGGGCTCAAGACGCGCCATCTGCGCATCCGTCAACCAGAAAAGATCAGACATGTCACCGCTCGTTTTTCGAACCGTGAATCATGCCACCAGACGGAAATCAATGGGTCCTGACCCTAAAACGCAAAGCTTTGAAGAGCTAAGCGACGCAGTCGTCAACTGGGATCAGGAGTATGACCAGTTGTCGGGCGGTCAATTCGAGGGTGGCCTCAAGCTGGCGCAGGTTAATGAGTCCCAGATCCTCAGAATTCGATGGGGACAAAAAATTCGCTACCGTGGAACAGCCCCAGCTGGGGCTTTTGCCTTTGCTTTGCCGTTCGATCAGCAAGGAGATGCAAACTGGATCGGCCAGAAAGCGGGCGTGGACACAGTTCTCATGCAAGCACCAAACAAGGCCGGCGATCTGATTTCCTCCAATTTCTACGACGCGCTGGTGCTCGGAGTTCCTGAAAACGACGTGTTCCGGATTTCATCGGCGCTATCTGGGAAAGGCGAAATCAGTGGCAACTTGCATGGGGCCTCAACCCTTTCGACGGCAGGTGCAGCTTCTTTACGCCATCAGGGACAATCGCTCATTGACCGGGCTATCTCAGATTTTTCCGACGACAGAGCCGCTCTTAAGCGTCTCTCCGATCAGTTTATCAAGTTGTTCCTTTGGGAGCTAGTGAAGTCAAATGGCGGCGGCCTAAAGGAACACCGGGTTTCCAGACCGGCCAGACTGGTGGGGGACGCAACAGATCTGGTTCTATCCGACGTGACCGGAAACATAGGATTGACCACTCTTTGCGCTCATTATGGTGTCAGCCTTAGGACACTTCACTATGCATTCAAAGATGTCACGGGCCTTTCAGCTGCGACCTGGCTGCGACGCATGAGGCTCAATAGAGTGCATCGCGAACTGCAAGGCGCGATCTCGAATGGGGCTACAATAGGCAGCGTGGCCGCGACTTACGGCTTTCACCATCAAGGGCATTTCACGAACCAATACAAGCGGCTGTTCGGCTGCCTGCCATCGGAAACACTGCATCGCAATTAGACGGAAGTTTAGTCTCAAAAACCCAGTCTCAAGAGATGTTTGCAGATTTTGGATAAGAATGATGCGTGATTTTGACAGCCAAAGAGGCCACCATTGTCGAGTAGTCTGATGGTTGCGCAGCGGCGCCTTCAGCCACAAGAATTCCGATCAAATTTTTTAGGAGAGATACATGAAACTTCTTACCAATCATTTATCGGCGGCAATTGCCCTCAGCCTCATTGCGGCGGGCGCCAGCGCCTCCAAGGCCCATGCAAATGAGGACACTGTCTCAACGGAGCTTCCGCCATTGATGCAGCAAATCAACAATGGCAACTGGCTTGAGGAGTCTGAGGCGCAGAAATTGGTAGACGAACTCTACTATCATAGAGCGATTCAGGCCTACTACGACATGTTACCGGCAATGAACACCATTGGCCTGCGCGATGGGTCTGAGGCAGTGTTTGGAGCGGGCTACAACGTCATTCCGATCTGGAAAGAAAGAATGGACTCCCGCGCCTGGGTTCCGACACCTAACGCTGACGTTATTTATTCAATGGGTTACGCAGATCTCAAAGAAACCGGCCCATTGGTTGTTGCGGCTCCACCCAATACAGTGAGCATGCTCACAGATTTCTTCCAAGTAACGTTGACGGACGTAGGCGCCGCTGGTCCAGATGGCGGAAAAGGCGGACTGTATCTCCTTCTTCCACCCAACTACGATGGCCCGGTTCCGAATGGCGGGTATTACACGTTCGAGTCTCCGACATACAACGTGTTTATCTTCTTTCGCACAATCATGAAGCAGGGTGATGGTGGTCCAGATCCCTCCGAGGCGGTCGCGACGGCGGAACAAATTCGTATTTACCCACTTTGGGAAGTGGAGAAGGATATTCCGGCAATGGAGTTCCCGAACGCCTCGGGCAAGCGCCTCAACATGATGTATGAAACCGATTTCGACTTTTGGACGAAAATGAAAGAGTTCGTGGACCATGAGCCTTACTCGGCCATTCCGCCGGCTACTCGCGGTGTTTTGGCTTCCCTCGGCATCAAGAAGGGTGAGCCATTTAATCCAACTGCCAAGCAAATGGAATCCTTGAACAAGGCGATGGAAGTTGCACCAAAGATGATCTTTGCCTCCAGGCAGGTCGGTCGACCGGATGGCCGTAACTTCTATTACTATGACAGACAGTATGAACGCGTTTGGTCTGGAGCTACCGCCGAGTTTATGCAGGACGGCTACCTCGACATCGACCAAAGGGCTGCCTTTATGCAATTTGCATACAGCACGTCACCAGCAATGGTTAAACGCGTTATCAATGGTGGTGCAAAATATCCGGTTACTGCCAGAGACGCGGACGGCGAATTCTTGAATGGTAGCCACCACTACAAGCTACATCTGCCGGCGGGTATTCCGGCGAAGCTGTTCTGGGCAGTAACGCTCTACAACGTAACCGATGGGACGATGCCGGAAACTGACCAGTTCATGCCGTCTATCAATCAATTCAACGATTACGAGAAGAATGATGATGGTTCGGTTGATCTCTACTTCGGTCCGACGCTGCCAGACGGCGCTCCTGAGTCCAATTTCATCAAGACCGTTGAGGGAAGAAACTTCCTGACAGCTGTGCGACTGTTTGGAACGGGTATCGAGTTCTTCGACCAAACTTGGAAACCCGACGATGTTGCGAAAATTGACTAATTTTCAAATCGTTGGATAAAAAAGTTCTGAAAGCCCGCAGGGAACTGTGGGCTTCCTGGACAACTGTGATCGCAGCGCACCAAGGAATCTGACCTTTCACAATCGCGAAGTATCTATTGCTCTCGTGGCAACCGGCAGAAAAGCAATTCCTCGTCGAATCCACAACATTTTGTAGCTTTCTGAAGTTGACCACAAAATGACACCCCCAACGAGGCGTCGGGGGCACAACTTAAGTGAACGGCTGGGGACTTACCCCCCCTATTTCTGTTTAACGGAAATAGGGGGGGGGTAAGTCAGGGTATGTCCCTCTCCCAAAACCCATTTCTTAATCTTTCGTTAACCTTTGATCCTAGAAATCCAGTTCCTTCGCTCTGAATCCGCCCGAATTTCAGCCGGTCCCAGGAAACCTCCCAGCTTTAATTCTGGCGAAACCCAGATGTCCGAGTGTGCGCGTGCCGGCAATCCCGCCGGCCAACAGCAAGAGCCGCCGGGCCGGAGAATGTGCAGTGACCAACGAAAGACCTATTTCAGCACCAATTCATTTTGATCGCTTTCCGTCCTGCGGATCCAAGAGCAGTCAATTTGAAACAGAAAACACATTCCGAAGAATACCAGCCTGCCAAATTCACAATATTGGAAGCCCGGCCAGGACGTATTCAAACAAAACGATTTCATGAAGGTGGCGTAGACAACTCGAGCCGGGCACGAAACTTCACATTTGAAGAGCGAGAAGTTTCGGATTTTGAAGACCTTCTTGCCCTAATCTCCGAACTCTCTCAATCAGTGCAAAAGGTTGCGGTGTCTGGATCTGTGAAGGAAGAGGTCCGCCATCACAAAAAAATCCGCCGTTTGGCCAAACCACGAAATGGCGCGAATCCAACTCTCGAAGACCTTGGCTGCTCCTGGCTACATTTCGACATCGATGATGTTGAACGCCCAGATCACCTGGACTGGGGAGATCCGCAGGCCCTGGCCGAATGGACCTGGCGCAATATCTGCCATGGATTGCCTGCGCTCAAGGATCTCTCGGTTGTCTGGCAAGCATCCTCGAGTGCTGCGACTGCCGGCAAAGACCATCTGGCCAAATTCCATTTCTACTGCCTTGCAGATCGCCCCCTCCTTGCACATGAGCGGCACCACCTTTTTGAACAGGTTGGCAGCGACGAAAGTCTGGCTCGGATTGCACAGCCAAACTACATCGCAGCCCCGGTATTTGACGGGGTTCCCGATCCATTGGAAGGAACACCAAGGATTGGGATCATAAGGAAAGAGCAAGAAAGACTGGACACGAGTTCGATAGCGTTTCCAAAAGAAGTGAAGAGAAGCAAACGCCAGACAAGGAATGGAAAGCCTTCCAAATCCTTGCCTTCGAAGGCCAATTCTTCTTCAGCAAAGACAATCACTACCAAGACAGGCGAAGCGCAGCTTTCGAAATCCTGTGCCAAGCTTGCCAGAGGAACGGATCGGAACACATCCATCTATAATGAATCCCAACTCATCGGAGGGTTTGTCAGTGCTGGCGAAATCTGTGAAGCCGAAGCGCTTGAAAGGCTTCTGAAGGCCGCCCACCAAACCGGGCACGACCGATATGAGGAAGCCGTAAGAAACGGGCTTCGGGATGGCCTGGCGCGTCCAATAGGTGGGGCCTCAGATGCGGAGGAACCCGCCCCCTATTATCCGCATAGCGCGATCCCAAAAGACCAAGCCATCGCAATGCATGCCAAGACTATTGAGGTCTGGGGAAACGAAGCTTTGGCATTTCTTCGCAAGCAAAGCCCAGGCAACCCTTCGCAAGGCAAAGATAGTCCACCCCGTGTTTTGCTTTCCGGGGCGCAGGGGGTTGGCAAAACCGCTGCCCTAGTTGGCCGCAATAGGCGGCCTGGCTTTCTACACAGCACTGAAGGCTTGGTGTCATTGATGCTTTTGCCAGATCACGAGAAGGTAGAAGAAGCCTTCAATGACTATAAGAGAAATGCACCCGCATCGGCTCCGCCAGCCATTTCCCTCAAGGGGCGCAATCGACCCGATCCAGAGGCCGACAATGACACCGTCAAAATGTGCCGGATCTATCCAACGGCGAGGAAGTTGTCGGAGCTTGGCTTTTCGATCCGATCCACCCTCTGCAAGAAATGCCCTTTTCAGATGGATTGTGGCTATCTCCGTCAGGAAGCTGACATCAAAGCACAGCTGAAGACCAAAGCTGGCTTGGTGATCTTTGCCCCGCATGAATACGGTCATCTTCCTTTGCCAGCAGAAACTTTGCCAGATCTTACCGTTTTTGATGAGCGGCCGCGCGATTTTGGGAAGGAAGAAGCCCATGTGTCGCTCATTGAGCTGACTGAAACTCTTCTGCCGCCTGCTAAAAACCAAAACCAACGAGGCGTTGAAATCGGGGATGCCATCGTCCTGCAAGATCAGGCGATTTCTCCAGTGAAGTCAGCCCTGCTGGCTGTGGCTGGAACCGGAGCGGGTGTTCAAATGGAGCGACTGCGCGATCTGGGCGTCTCACCTGAGCTGTTGCGAACCGCCATCAGGCATCTGGAGGAGCTAAAAACTGGCAATACGAACCGGGCTCTAAGGCCTCTTTTCGCATGCAAGGATGACACCATCGGTGAGGCCCAGCTTGGTGTCATCGGCAGTCGCCTTAATAGTAGCAAGGCCAGCCACGCAAGGCGTCTTCAGATGCTATGCGAATGCCTGCTGGCCGATATGGAAAGCGGTTTGGCCACCTCAAGTGCCGTGTTTGCTGATGTCGAAAGAGCGCGTCCGGCGCAGCATCAGGCAGGCTATACTGCGGTTCGCCTGCGCAATCTGAAAAATATCACCGGACGCCCGTTTTTGTATCTGGATGGCACAGCAAATGCTGATCTGTCTCGTCTGCTGTTCGGCTCGGATTTGGAAACGCATCACTACCCGGTGGAACGAAACGCAAAGGTCATGCAAATTTTGGGCTGCAATTTTTCCAAGCGCAGGTTGAGCCTGAAAGCACAGGAGAAACAGCGCACTTACGGAAGTATTAGAACGCAAAACGATACACTGCGTGACTTTGTAAATGGCGTGGTTGCGCGATACCCGAGTGCCGCTGTGTTCGGGACAAAAGACGTGATTGCTTCCTTGGATTTTGACCGCCCCGGACGGGCTGGCCACTTCGGCAAGCTCAGGGGTCAGAACAAGTGGGAAGCGTTTAACCAGGCTATCGTCATTGGTCGCGAACAACCTGGGCATTTGGATGTCGAACGCATTGCCAGAGCCTATGCCTCCGCAGCGGGAGAAGAATTCCAGCCGGGTGACTACGTCAAGCAACGCCGCGGCATCAGAGTGAAAAAAGGCAGCCATTCAATAGATGTATTTGCACATCGTGACCCTTGGGGAGACCGCATTCTGCAACAGATACGCGAAGCCGAGATCGAGCAGGCAATGGATCGTGTCAGACTAATCCACAATACCCAGCCAAAGGAGGTCTTCTTGATGTCACCCGTGGTGGCGAACGTAACCGTAGGTAGGATCGTAGAATGGCTGGATTTCAAGAAGGGAGGCAGCAAGGTTGACAAGGCCATTGCGAAATACGGGCTGATTTTCCAGTCACCGGCCGATTGCAACCGGTACATGCCTGAGTTCTGGCGGTCCAGACAAGTTGCCGCCACCGACAAAAACCGCGCGAAGCTTCTGTCAAAAGATCCATGTAGTATAGAACCATATGGGGGATTTGACGGTGAGAGCCTCCCTCTCCGTATCGAGTTCTGGCCAACGGTTGAGGCGGGCAAGAAGCCACCAAGCAAAGAGGCCTTGGTGTTTGCCCCGGAAAGTCAGGTGCGGGAAAAACTGGAGCGGTTCCTGAAGATCTCAGAGTTCCGCGTTCTCAACTTGTAGGACTCCAAAGAAACCGCCATCGTTGCCGAGAGGACCGTTCTCAAACGGTTAGCCTGCGGGAGAAAATAGAATGATCAAATATGTTTTAGGCGACGATGTCGGTCCTCTTGAGCACTGGCCTTTCGACAATCCCGCAAGCGGATATCAGATCAAAGAAGGCTCCCCGCAGGCATCAGGCCGCATGGATGCTGGCGGGCCAGGCCATACGACGCGCACGGGCATCTGGCGCTGCACCAAGGGCGTTTTTGAATGCACCGAGCAAGGCGATGAACTGATGACCATCCTGTCCGGTCGATGCCGGATGACCAACCTGACCAGTGGCGAGGTTCAAGAGTTGGGCCCGGGCGACAGTCTCTTTGTGCGTGATGGCAGCCGGGTGGTCTGGGACATCATCGAAGACGTGACAAAGGTGTTTTTCGGCCATAAAGCGGACGGGTTTTGACGGTGCACCGGCCACATGATTGAGTTTCGCCCGCTTTTCTAGGGCGTCCAGATTTGGAGCCAACGCACAAATTCTTTAACGTCAGATAAATCGAAAGATCTTAAAAATCGGGCAAACAAAAACAGAGGCATAGCCCGATGCATGTAGAATTTCACGAGGCAAATAGTTTCCCTGCCAGCCGCAGTTTTTCGGATCTCAAGGCAATTAATAAATACACCAACAGAGCTCGCGACGGTCAAAAGTTTGGTCCTCAAAAAAGAAAGGCAGAAAGAACGTTAGTTCGCGAAATCGCTCGTGTGACGTCCGCGCTCGAAAAGGCTGCGCTTCTTGTGATCAAGGACCCAACTTATGTTCCTATAATGGAGCGGCTTGAACATGAACTTTGTCAGATGCAGGAACAGCTTGCCAACTGCCCGGTGGAAAGGGCGTTGGCCATTGTTCAAAAGAAGGAAATTTCTTGAAGGATGCGGGCTTTGTGCTCAAGCGAAGCACCATCACCATATCGTTGTTCTTGAAGAGCATGGCCGAAGAGATCGCGTCTAATCCGGTTATCAACTTCAGCCGCGATCATTCGATCCTCAAATGCATGACGGAGTGAGTACATAACATGTCTATCGGACTCCATCAGACCATTGGATCTCAAATACTTGTTAACTGTGTTAGAAAGTGACGCTTTGCCTTTGTAGCTGGGAAAACCGTTCGGACATTCTTGGAACGCTTCAAGGCTAACGCCAACAAGAGGAATAGTTCGCTTGGAGGCATTGTTCTTCAAGTGTCGCCCGACCGGTGCGATTTCAATGTAGGGAACAGAACCCTCAAGATGGATGCGAGCCCTGTCCAGATTTGCGGCTTCGCTAGGTCGATACCCTGTATTGATCATACCCAACAAAATGCACCGCGCCTCGGTGTTTAATCCACTCAAAGCACCTTCAGACAAAATACGATTACGAATCCAATCGTCGGAGAATGATGGTCGAGATCGCCTCTCTGGTTCCTTCAAACTCAGACCAGACAGAGGCAAATCAATCTTAAGTCGCTTTTTTTCGTTAACTGTTTTTAGAATATCACCTAGGTGCGTGAAGTCCTTGTTAGCAGAGTTCTGTGTAACTTCGCCCATTTCAATTCGCTCAATCCACATCTCCCGGAAATCCAACAAATCATCCCGAGTGATCTCGGAAATTGCCACGTCTCCGGCGACCGCGATGAAATTCTTCACCGCTTTCTTCCGTGGGTTCTTCCACCTGCGAATCTGATCAGCGTCTTTACCTAGTGTCCTATCCCTGGCGAGGGACCAATACATTTCCAACGCTTGGGAAACCGAAATCTCCGGTGCAGCAACGGCGCCCAACAGAGCCTTCGCTTCGAACGTGTCTGGGCTGCCTTGCACAACTGGAATCGCCTCAACTCGTTTCAGCAATTCTTCGAGAGGAAGCTCAGCAACCTTCGGCATTTCCAAGTACCGAAACCCCCTCGATCTAGCCAAGTTTTGTGCTGCGCTAAACTGCTTTTCAGCTTCTACGGTGTCGCCGGCAAGGCGAGCTTCCCAGCTATCCAACATCTTCGCCCAAACAGATGGCGCTTTCTCCATTGCCAAACTCAGTGAATCGGTTTTCAGGCTGATCCAGACGGTTTTTCGTTCTTCGACGCTGGCGAAACGGCGTGGAACGCGCCTAACGATACAGTAAATAGAGCCTCTGAGTTTAACATTCACAGTTCAACAGCCTCCAAGCATGAAGAGATTTGTGCAGCAAAATGTGCAGCAAAAAACATCCAGCCTCAAGCGGGGAGTCAGTCAATCCAGCTGAAAATCAACTATTTACAGTGATTTAGAGGCAGGCTCTTGCTGGATAATGGCGGAGACGAAGGGATTCGAACCCTCGAGACGGTTTCCCGCCTACTCCCTTAGCAGGGGAGCGCCTTCGACCACTCGGCCACGTCTCCGCTGGCCGGTATATCCTTGCCTGTCGACCAGATACAAGGCGATTTTGATCGACGGAGGTATTTTTCTGAAAACGACCTCGCCAGTGACTTTGCGGATACGAAACTGATGCAAATGGACGTTTCAGTGTCCCGCCAACTTTCACAGCAAGCGAAGCCAACTGTTCCGTCAGCCCGGCGCATTGCCAGCAATCGTGGTGCGGATCAGGAACTCGGTGGCTGGGTCCAGAGCGTCACTGGCCATTAGTGCCTCGAAGGTAGGGGTTAATATGTCCGTGTCCCAAGGGCGGACTGCAAGTGCAATCCAGATCGCGAGGGTGCTGTCTGAGTCCAACAGGCGCTGAAAGACGTCGAGGATTTTCGGCTGCAATTCTGGGTGAGCCGAGCCAGCATCGGACAGGCTGCGGATCAGCAACCGTTTTTCGTCAATCGCGCGATCAGAGCGAGCGAGCGCGCGTTCGATATTGGAAACTGCTAACGCGCGATCGACCTCAATCCCTGCGAGTCCCCAATCATAGAGGTTTAAGCCGCCGCCGCGCAGTGCATCCTGATACCGAAGCCGCACGCGGTCTTTGGCCTGCGGGTCGGACTGAAGCCCAAGCAACCGGATGAAAGCAGGAGCATAGGCAAGGCGATTGGGATTTCGCATCTCTTGCAGCAATTGCGCGGTGGGTACAGCGTCCGTCAGATGCGCGACAGACTGATACGGTGCGCGATGGATTTCAATCAACGCCGCATTGCGCAACAGGCGGTCCTCGTGCGTCAGGTATGGGCTGAAAAATGCAACACGCACATCCTTGTCAGACCAATCTTTGCCCTCCTCCCGTAGGGCATTCAGAAACTGCGCGCGTTGTGGCGTCATCAGGAATGCTTTGGTCCAGCTGCTGCTCCCGCCTCGACCGGCTTTGTCCCGATACCCGGACCCATAAATCATCAGAACCGTCCGGCTTGGATCAGCACGAAAGGCTGCGCGGGTCACGCTATCGACCAGAAACGGGATCTCAGGCAACGCCGCGACTTGCTCTGGTGTGCCTTTCACAACCGAGATGGGTACGAAACGGAACGGGTTTTCGGGCGACGGCGCGGCCAACACAAGGACACGAGCCGACAGGATGCGATCGGCCAGCGAATACTCCGGCAACTCAACGCACACGCCGCAGGCCTGCGCCGGGCGCGGAACAGGCCCGAATCCAACGCAAAATAAAAGAACCGCAATCATATGCAGTATATGCCGCATGGGTGATGCTCCGTTCCCCCAACAGCCCAGTGCACAGGGCTGCTTTCGGATTTAGCGGGTAGCGTACCCTATTAATCCGGTTTCGGCGAATGGATTGCGGCTTCAGTTGCCGTGACCCTCACATCAGGTCGTTTTCCACATCCTCTGCCGAGATGCCCAAAGCGTCCAAACCGTTTTCCAGATGGTCCGACAAATGTGGTGTTCCAATCAGATAGTCGGCGCAGGGTGTCGACGCCTCGGACTTGGCGGTGGCGATAGCCTCGGCCAGATCTTCTGCGAAAAAGCTTTCGCGACCCACCCACATGACGGCCACCAACTCGGCCTGTTCGTCCTCGCTCATGCGGTCGATGAAGGCGCGCAGCTCACCCTCGGCACGACCCAACTCGCGCCCCATCATGGCGACCTGAGCGATCTTCCTTGCCGAAATTTCCATCATGACCAAACTCCTTGTGTTCGCGGTTCCACGAACAACCCAATCATTGGACTAGGACCGCGTCTTTGATCTTGGACAAAAAACCTCGCTTATGATTCGCGACTGCGCGAGATCGGGTGGTCGGGGACCGGAGACGTGCGGAACGGAACGAAACGCGCCTTTTTTATTTTCAGTTTCAGCGCCTGCCACACAATCAGAATGAACGTCCGCCGCGCCCCGAAAGGTCGGCGCAGCAACGACCACGCAATGCTGCGGTTGCTCAACCGCACGCGGGGGCCGGTCAGGGTGGCGATCAAGCCGCCATTGGCGCGCCCATAGTCGATCCAGACGCCCACACGTTCCGGCCGGTAGTCAAAGCGAAACGTGTAGTTGCCTTCGATCTTCTGGAACGGCGAGACATGCATCAGCTTATCCGCAACAATGCGGTCCGATGGCTGGATCGCTGCAAAACCGGGGTTGTGGCACAAATAGCTGTGGCGCGTGCCATAGGTGTTCGTCACCTCGGCAACGACCGCATACAGTTGCCTGGCCGCATTGAAGCAGAACCAGAAGCTGACCGGGTTGAAAACATGCCCCAATACGCGTGGCTGCGTCAGAAGCTCAAGCCTGGCGGGTTGTTCCACACCCATCTCGTCAAAACGGTCACGCAGCCATATTGCGCCTTGACCGTGCCCCGGCTCGCCTCCGTGATCCCGCTCGCGCCAACTCATGGCATTTGGGCGATTGATCGAAAACAGAAACGGAGTCTTCGGCAGGTTTTCCGGGTCCAGCAGAATATAGTCGATCGAGTAACGGAATGCGTTTTCGATCGCGCCTTTGCGTCCATGAAACGTGTGGCCTGAAATGTGGTCGATTTGGTTCATCTCGGGCTGATTTCCACTTTGCCTGTAAACCGTTCAAACGGCATTGTTTTTCGCAGGGTGTTCATACTTGGTATACGAATTCGGGCCTGAAATGGATTAATTTATTCGCGCAAGGTGATCCAGCTTGGGGCGCGCTGCGTAATGTGGTTATGTTTACCGAGATCGATACCGCGACCTTGGATGAACCGGTGGCCATCAGGCCTGCACAAAAACCTTGGCGCGCGAAGAAACGCATCAGGGGTAAACCGGTGAACGGAGCGGGAGACAGTTGTGACGCACGGGCTGAGTGGGTTGACCACGTCAGACGCATAAGGGACGCGCAGGATCAGGCCGCGTTTGCTGAACTGTTTCAGCACTTTGCGCCGCGTATCAAAGCGTTTCTGATCAAGTCGGGTTCTGATCCCGCCCTTGCGGAAGAATGTGCGCAGGAAGTCATGGCCACTCTATGGCACAAGGCGCACCTGTTCGATCCCGCGCGGGCAACCGTGGCCACATGGGTGTTCACGATAGCCCGGAACAAGCGCATTGACGTCCTGCGCAAGCAACGCCGACCCGAACCCGAAGATCTGGGATGGGGTCCCGAGGCGGAACCTGAACAGGACGATGTTATTGCGCTGCAACAGGAAACCGCGCAACTGCGGGACGCTCTGTCAGCGTTGCCAGAGGCGCAGAGACAACTGATCGAGAAAGCCTATTTTGGCGATCTGAGTCATCGGGAAATCGCATCCCAGACCGGATTGCCACTGGGTACGATCAAATCACGGATACGGCTGGCGCTGGACCGCTTGCGCCATGCGATGAACTGAGATGACGAGTATGAGCAACAAGATCAAACATCACCTGACAGACGACCTGCTGATGGCTTACGCCGCAGGCTCTCTGCCCGAGGCTTTCGACCTGATGGTCGCTACGCACTTGTCCCTGTGTGATGATTGCCGCGCGCGGGCAGAAAGTTTTGACGCTGTCGGCGGGCACGTTCTCGAGGAACAGGGCGACGTCGTTGCGATGAACGAAAAGTCGCTGGCCGAAACAATGGCTCTGATTGCCAAGGGTGCGCCGATTGCCAAACCTAAGCGCGCGCAGTGCTCGGTGCTGCCAACCCCGCTGCAAGATTACGTCGGAGGTGACGTGAACGACATTCGCTGGCGCCCCATTGGGATGGGTGTGAAGCAGGCGATCCTGCCAACTTCCGGCGACGCCATGGCGCGTCTGTTGTTCATCCCTGCCGGAACGGCAGTGCCGGACCACAGCCACAAGGGCATGGAGTTGACCATGGTCCTGCAGGGTGCGTTTTCGGACGAGGTTGACCATTTCGCGCGCGGCGATGTCGAGATTGCAGACCAAGACCTGCATCACACGCCCACGGCCGATATCACCGAAGACTGCATTTGTTTGGCGGTCACGGACGCGCCACTGAAATTCAACAAACTGATGCCGCGTCTGTTCCAGCCGTTCCTGCGAATCTGATCGGCTGGCGTCAACGTGCTACGCTGGCTCGGTAAAACGATTGGTGGAGACACAAATGATGTTGCGTTTTTTGATCCTGACACTCGCCCTTTTGGGTTTTGCGTCTTTGGCGTCGGCCCAAAGGGTCGCTGATGTAAAGTTCCAGCCCGGCAACTTCGGCACAATGGTCAACGGCACCATCACGGGCGACGAGTATTTCGACTACATGCTGGGTGCAAAAGCCGGGCAAGAGATGTTTGCCGATCTCAAGGTCAGTGACACGAATGGCAATGGCGTGATCTACTTCAACATCCTCCCGCCCGGAAGCGATGGTGCCGCGATCTATAACGGTTCAATCGACGGCAACACGGCCCGCATCGATCTGCCAAAGGACGGAGATTATACGATCCGTGTCTACTTGATGGGCAACGACCGCGATACCGGTAAGACGGTCGGCTACAATCTGGACCTGTCGATCCAGTAGCGCTCAGGCCTCAGACTTGCCCAGCGGCACGACGTTGGGATGTTCGTCCGGGGCCAGTTCTTCGAAATCGAAGTTGTCCAAACGCTGAGCCCGGCGCCCGGCTTTTTCGGCGCTGATCTTGATTTCCGAGATGTCCTTGGCCGCTTGCCCGAAATGCCGATCTAGGTTCGAGACGCGGTCTCCCAGACGCTCGACATCTTTGTGCAACATGCCAAGCTCTTTGCGGATCGCCCCCGCCTGTTCCCGCATACGCGCGTCTTTCAGAATTGCGCGCATTGTGTTCAACGTTGCCATGCAGGTGGTGGGCGACACGATCCAGACACGTTTGCTGAAACTCTCTTGCACCAGTTCGGGGAACTTTGCGTGCAGCTCGGCATAGACCGCCTCGGACGGCAGGAACATCAGCGCACCATCGGCGGTTTCGCCATCCAGTATGTATTTTTCCGAGATATCGGTGATGTGCTTGCGCACCGTACTGCGGAACATCTGAACGGCTGCCTTCAGCTCAATGTCATTGGTCGAACCAATCAGCGCTTCGTAGGCTTCCAAGGGGAACTTACTGTCGATGACAATCGGTCCCGGAGGGTTCGGCAGGTTGATCAGGCAATCCGCCCTTCGCCCGTTCGACAGGGTTGCCTGCAACTGAAAGCTGTCTGATGGCAGTGCCTTGGACACAATATCGTTCAGCTGAATCTCACCAAACGCGCCGCGCGTTTGTTTGTTCGACAGGATATCCTGCAACGACAGAACATCGCCAGAGAGTTTGGTGATGTTGTCCTGGGCCTTGTCGATGGCAGCCAGACGTTCCTGCAATTGGGTCAGTGAAGTTGCCGTCTGCTTCGATGAGCCATGCAGCGACTCCTTCATCCGCTCTTGCATCTCGGCCAACGCACGCGCCGATTTCATCGCGTTATCCGCCAGCCGGTCGTTCATCTGCTGCTGAACCGAGGACAGGCGGGACTCAACCGTCTGGATCACTTGCACCTGCGCATTAGCCTGCGTGTCCGAGACGTGCTGCAAACCGCCGCGCAGTTGTTCTTGCCCCTGCCCCAGTTGCTGAACATGCTGCCCCAGATGCGCCATCTGCCGGGCCAGTGGTTCTGCCATCCGAGCGGACCGCTGCGCGGCCCGCAACGACAGGAACAACAGCAGCAGGATCAGCGCGACAAGCCCGCCCACGGCAAGGATCACGGGGTCGTTCAACGCATATTGGGTTCCTGCAACCTCGATCATGTCGCCTCTGATGTTCTTGTTTTATTCTTCATAGCCCGACAAGGCCACCGGATCAACTGCGTCCGAACAGGCGTTCGATATCGCTCAGTTTCAATTCCACATAGGTTGGTCGCCCATGGTTGCACTGTCCTGAGTGCGGCGTCGCCTCCATCTCGCGCAGCAAGGCGTTCATTTCCTCGGCCCGCATACGGCGGCCCGACCGGACCGAGCCATGGCAGGCGACCCGGCTGAGGATGGCCTCGATCCGCGCCTTTACTGTCTGGCTATCCCCCTGATCGGCCAGTTCGTCCAGAATATCCAGAATCATCGCCCGGGCGTCGACCTCACCCAGAATGGCAGGCGTTTCCCGCACGGCGATGGCCCCACCACCAAAGGGTTCCAGCGTCAAACCAAGGCGTGAGAGGTCATCCGCAACTGCCATTAACCGCGTGCAGTCGCTGTCGGACAGCTCCACGATCTCGGGGATCAGCAGAGCCTGTGCAGCGACCCCGTTCTCAGCCATCTGGTTCTTGAGCTTTTCGTACACCAGACGCTCATGCGCTGCGTGCTGGTCGACGATGACCATGCCATCGGCAGTCTGGGCGATGATGTAGTTCTCATGCACCTGTCCGCGCGCGGCCCCCAAGGGCAGATCCTCGACCGGAACCTCCGGGGCGGGTGCCGGAGTCGGCTCTACTACACTGCCGCTGTAGTCATGGGACAGCTCGGCAAAGCCCGGAGCCTGCGCCTGATACGCAACTTGCCGCGCAGCGAGTGATGGGCGGTCCATCTGATACACTCGCGCAGGCGTGGGCTGCGCGGGTTCCGGTCGCATCGCGCCCAAAGTCGCGTTCGCCACGGTCGTTGATGCGCGGTGCCCTGCATTGGCCAGCGCGTGCCGAAGGGCCGAGACAATCAACCCCCGCGCCACGCCGGGATCACGGAAGCGAACCTCAGATTTGGCGGGGTGGACGTTCACATCCACCAATGTAGGGTCGCAGTCGATGAACAGAGCTGCCGCCGGATGACGGTCGCGGCTGAGGAAATCGAAATAAGCCGCGCGCAGCGCGCCTGTCAGCATCTTATCTCGCACGGGGCGACCATTCACGAACAGATACTGCGCCACCGCAGCACCGCGGGAATAGGTCGGCAAGGCGGCATAACCGTACAGTCGGATTCCTTCACGGGTGGCGTCGATCTGTAAGGCGTTCTCGGCAAATTCGCGCCCGATCACCCGGGCCAGACGGGCATGCAGCGCATCGAACAGATCGCCATTCTCACGATCGGCGCGGAAGGTCACGCGCCCCTCGCCCCCGCCCGAAACATCGCGCAGCGTGAAGGTGATTGCCGGCTCCGCCATGGCCAATCTTTTGACGGTGTCAGTGATCGCCTGAGCCTCTGCCCGGTCGGTGCGCATGAACTTGAGGCGCGCGGGCGTTGCAAAGAACAGATCGCGCAGCTCGACCACCGTTCCCGCACGCAATGCTGCGGGTTTCACAGCCTCCATCCGGCCACCGGATACGTGGACCTGCGCTGCCTCGCCCCCCGGCACACGGCTGGTGATGGTCAGCCTGCCAACCGCGCCCAGAGAGGGCAGCGCCTCACCCCGGAATCCGAATGTGTGGATATTCAGCAGATCAGAGCCGTCGATTTTCGAGGTCGCGTGGCGAGACAAGGCCAGAGGCAAATCCGCGGCGGCAATCCCACATCCGTCATCGGTGACGCGAATCAACGTCTTGCCGCCATCGGCAATGTTGATCGCGATCCGTGTTGCACCTGCGTCGATGGCGTTTTCCACCAACTCCTTGACCGCAGAGGCCGGACGTTCAACAACCTCGCCCGCTGCAATACGGTTGATCGCTGCGTCGTCAAGCTGCCGGATGACCGGGCGATTTTCGCTGATATTGGGGTTTGCCTGCGCCATACCACCAGACCTAGCACAGGCGCGCACGATTCTGCCACCGGTTTGGATAACATAAAATCAGGTGGGAGGGGGGCGTTCGAACAACCGTGCCCGTGCCGCCAGAAGGGCGAACAAACCGGTCACAATTGTTCGAACGATCCAAGTGAGTGGTGGTCATCCAAAATTCAATGAACAAATTTGTACCACGAATCCGGTCACATAAAGTGAAGACTCTGTATCTGGCATACAGGGTGGCGAAGTTCAGCCGATGGGGTGCAAAGGCCGGTGGCGGGAAGATGCCGGGTCAAGCAGTATTGGGCGCACCCGCGCGGGTTCGACAAGGACCCCAAATCGCCGCGCCTGCAAGGATCAGGCCGGACATCGTTGCGATCATGCCCGCCGCGCTGACCGCATCCGCTGCCCCCAGCCAAAGCGGGCCATACCCGGCCAGGATGTACCCTGTGACAGCCGACAGGATGGCGAAAACAACGCTCCATCCGATTTGAGTTTCCAACCGGTTGGTCATCATGCGTGCTGCCGCCGGTGGGCAGATGAACATCGCAATCACGATGATCGAACCGACGGCATCAAAGGCCGCAACTGCTGCGATTGCAGCCGTGATCACCAGGGCCATCCCCAGAGCGCCGGTTCGGATACCGACGGTACGCGCGAACCCCTCGTCAAAGGTGGAAATCTTCAACGGTCGCCAGAAAAGCCAAATGAACAGGGAAACCCCCAGCAAAGTCAGCGCGATCCGGGGCAGTTCTGGCGGCAATCCCGCCAGCGCCACCGGGTCCAGAACCGAGGGCCAACCCGTCGCGTCCAGCCAGATCAGGCTTTCCAGATTGCCATAAAGCGCATGCTCCACATCCAGGTGCACACTCGACGTGTCGGTCTGTTCCAGCAACAGAACCCCCGCGGCGAACATCGTGGTAAAAACCACGCCCATCGCGGCACCTGCTTCGATCTGGCCAAGCCGCCGAACGGCCTCGATCATGATCACGGCAAGGATGGCCGCGCCCGCAGCGCCCAGCATCATGGGCCAGGTGGAGATCGCGCCAGTCAGGATAAAGGCGACCACAATGCCCGGCAGCACCACATGGCTGATCGCGTCTCCGATCAGGGCTTGTTTGCGCAGCACCAGAAAGTTCCCAGGCAAGGCGCAGGCAATGGCCGCAAAGGTGCCAATCAGCAGCGGCGTCAGGGACAGGGGAACGAATTCTTCACCGCTCATGCCGGAACCTCCTGCGGGCCGCCAATCTGGCGATCAACCTCGGCGATCTGGTCGCGGGTCAAAACGGTTTCGATATCCCGCAACCCGTCATAAAGGGCAGCTGTCGCTTCGTGTGCCTGATCGGACCGGACAACCTCCCACCGTTTTTCGTCCCGCAGCGCCTTGGCCGCACGGGCCTTGCCAGTCTCCGTCGCGACGCCGTCAGCGCGCACCAAACCCGAACGCCGCAGCAGGCGCAGTGTCAGCGGCTCATAGATCTTCTGGCCCTGCGCCAAGGCCAGCAGACCCTGCCGGATATGCACCCGGCGCTGAAACCGAAGGTGCCTCAGAACGGCGGCAAGAACCCCACGAACGGGTGCGAACAGCAGAGACAGCGCGAAGAACCCAAAGCTGACCAGCACGATGATCGGACCGGTCGGAAGGTTGGGGGCCGAGGCAGACAGCGCCGCACCCAGATAACCCGCCAGTCCCCCGGCCAGCCCAGCCAGCAACACGACCCTTTCAGATCGCTGCGACCAGAACCGCGCCGTGACGGGCGGTATGATCAGCAAAGCGACGATCAGGATAAGGCCAACGATCTTCAGCCCCACGACAGTCACCGCCATCACCAGCCCCATCATGGCCAGGTCAACACGGTGCACTGGCAGACCCTGCGCAGCGGCGTATTCCGGGTCAAAGGCCACCATGGTCATCGGACGCCGAATGATCATTACTAACAAAAGCGTCGCTGCCCCACCCAACGCGATGATCAAAGCATCCGTCCACAGCATCCCGGCGGTCGAGCCCAGCAAGAACCCTTCCAACCCGGCCTGACGACCTACGCCCATGGTCTGGATAACGGTCAGCAAAACGATGCCAAAACCGAAGAAGACCGACAGAACTGCCCCAATCGCTGCGTCCTCGGCCAACCTGGTATGGCGCGTCAGCCAGTTCATGCACAGCAAACCGACCCAGGCCGATACCGCGGATCCGGCCAGCAATCCGAGTAGATTGCGCCCGTCCCCCCCCAACGCGACCAGCAGCATAAAACCGATGCAAACACCCGGCAGCGTCGCATGACTGATCGCGTCGCTGACCAAAGCGCGCTTGCGCAGAAACAGGAAAGTTCCTGTCACACCGGCCGAGATCCCAAGCAGAGTCGCACCAATCGCGACCAGCGTGGCGTTATAGCCCAGCTGAAGGGTCAGAGCGTCCCAGAGCATGATTACCCAAGCGCACGCGAGATCTGGTCGATCTGCGCCGTGGCCAGACGACCCCCATAGGCCGATTGCAAGGTCTCGGCGGTGAAGGCTTGAGCCACAGGCCCTTCGGCCACTTTGCGCGTGTTGATCAGGAAGACGTGGTCGAAATAGTCGGTGACGGTGGCCAGATCATGATGAACAACCACAACGGTCTTGCCGTCCTGTTTGAGCGATTTCAGGACCGCGATGATCGCCTTTTCGGTTGCCGCGTCGACACCTGCGAAAGGTTCATCCAACAGGTACAGGTCCGCGTCCTGCGCCAGAGCGCGGGCAAGAAACACACGCTGTTGCTGGCCACCGGACAGCTGACCGATCTGCCGATTGGCAAAGTCGTGCATTCCAACCCGGTTCAGGCACTCCATCGCGCGCGCCATGTGTCGGCCGCGGATACGGCCCAGCAATCCCAGCTGCCGGGACAGACCCATCAGCACGACATCAATTACACGGGTTGGAAAATCCCAGTCCACGCTTGCACGCTGCGGCACATAAGCGATCCGAGCGCGTTGTTTTTCAAGCGGTGCACCAAATACAGTAACCTGGCCAGACAAGGGCTTCACGATACCCAAAGCGGCTTTGAGAAGGGTCGATTTCCCTGCCCCGTTCGGCCCGATGATCGCGGTCATCGCACCGGGTTGCACTGTCATGTCCACCGAAAACACGGCGGGTTTCTGACCGTAAGACACGGTCAGACCACGAATGGCCAGCGGGCTGTCTTCAATATTCTGCTCGGTGATCGAAACACCCTGATGAGCCGCCAGCGAAAGCATCACTCAAAACCCCGCAGACAATTTGCCATTCAAACCTCGCTGGGGCACTTCGGCCCCCAACGCGCCTGCGATGACGGTAATGTTGTGGTCCAGCATGCCCACATATGTGCCCTCGTAGGTGCCCGGCTCTCCCATGGCGTCGGAATACAGCTCGCCCCCGATCGCGACATCATGACCTTTGGTCGCAGCCCCTTCGATCAGGGCGCGCATGGACCGGTCCGAGACCGAGCTTTCAACGAACACCGCCTTCAGCTGTTTGTCGACCAGCGTATCCACAAGCTCTCCGATCCGGTTCAGACCGGCCTCGGACTGGGTCGATATGCCTTGAATGCCCATGACCTCATAGCCGTGTTCGGCACCGAAATAGCCAAAGGCGTCATGGGCAGTCACCAGAACACGGTTGTTTTCGGGAACGGCGGCCAGCGCCTGATCGGCATAGGCCTTCAGCGCGTCAATCTCGGCGAGATGATTGGCCGCATTGGCCGCAAAGACATCGGCCGCCTCGGGGCGTGCCTGGGTCAGAGCGTTCTGAACCTCGACCACCACGTCGCGCCACAACGCAGGGCTCATCCAGACGTGCGGGTCGAATTTGTCGGCATAATCATCATGGGCGCGCAGCCGGGATTTATCCAACCCCTCGGCCACTGCCACGACTGACCGCTTTCGGGCAAGATCGTGGAAGAACTCTTCCATTTGAGCTTCCAGATACAGACCGTTCCAAAGGATCAGGTCTGCGCGTGTCATTGCCACGATGTCACTGCGGGTCTGGCGATACGCATGCGGGTCAACACCGGGACCCATCAGTCCCTTAACGTCCACCTGATCGCCACCGACCTGGCGCGCAGCATCCGCGATCATGCCCGTCGTTGCCACAACCTTCAGTGGCGCTTCGGCCCAGGCGGCAATCGGCGTGGCCACGACAAATGCCAAAGCAGCAAGGAATTGACGACGAATCATTGCAGACCTCATGGTGACGACCTCTTAAGAATGAATATGAGAACCATTCGCAACTAAGTCAACGCTCTTGCGAATTATTCGCAAGAAACTGCTATTTTTGTCCATTTGGTCAAAAAAATTGCATTCGCAAGCCCGCTATGCCTTCCATTCAGGCGCAAGCCATGCGAATTTGGCGCAAACCTCCCAAAGGATGTGAAGATGGATACGCAGAGCTCAGAAAGCCCCGTGCGCACAGCGCATCTGCCGCAAGTGACCGAGCCCAGAAACCCCGGCATGGATCTGGATCTGGACTGGGTGCGCGCCGTGCAAGCCAACACCTCGGCCATTGAGCGCCGCGCCGCGACCCTGCCCGGTCGCCGGTCGGTGAAAAAGGACTATCAGGCCGCGTGGCTCCTGAAGGCGATCACGATGATCGACCTGACCACCCTGTCGGGCGATGACACCGTAGGCCGCGTGCGCCGACTATGCGCCAAGGCCCGCCAGCCCGTGGCCTCTTCGGTTCTGCAAGCGCTGGACATGCCGCCGATCACAACGGGTGCGGTCTGCGTCTATCATGACATGATCGAAACCGCCGTCGACGCGCTGCATGGTACTGGCATTCCGGTTGCCGCCGTGTCGACCGGTTTCCCGGCTGGCCTGTCCCCGTTCCACCTGCGCGTGGCCGAGATCGAGGAAAGCGTGAAGGCCGGGGCCGAAGAGATCGACATCGTGATCTCGCGTCGTCACGTGCTTTCGGGCGACTGGCAGGCTTTGTATGAAGAGATGAAGGCCTTCCGCGTTGCCTGCGGCGATGCGCATGTCAAAGCCATCCTCGCAACCGGAGAGCTGGGCAGCTTGCGCAATGTCGCGCGCGCCTCGCTGGTGTGCATGATGGCAGGTGCGGATTTCATTAAGACCTCGACCGGCAAGGAAAGCGTCAACGCCACACTGCCCGTGTCGTTGGTCATGATCCGCGCAATCCGCGACTACTATGATCGCACCGGGTATCGCGTTGGCTACAAACCCGCAGGCGGCATCTCGAAAGCCAAAGACGCGCTGGTTTACCTGTCGCTGATCAAGGATGAGCTGGGCGACCGCTGGCTGGAGCCGGATCTGTTCCGCTTTGGTGCCTCGTCGCTGCTGGGAGATATCGAGCGGCAATTGGAACATTATGTCACCGGGTCCTACTCGGCTGGCTACCGTCACTCCATGGGCTGAGGACAAGAACAATGACAGTCAAAGAGATTTTCGAAACCATGGATTACGGCCCTGCCCCCGAAAGCGCTGCCGAGGCCTTGGCCTGGCTGGTCGATCAGGGAGACAAGTTCGGTCACTATATCGACGGTGCCTTCACTAAACCCGGCAAAGGGTTCGAAAGCCGCAACCCGGCGACCGGAGAGGTTCTGGCTAAGCTGACGCAGGCGAAACAGGTTGATGTGGACGCCGCCGTTGCCGCCGCCCGCAAGGCACAGCCAAAGTGGGAGAAGTTGGGCGGCGCAGGTCGTGCGCGGTACCTCTATGCTATCGCGCGCCTGTTGCAGAAGCATTCACGTCTGTTTGCCGTGCTGGAGAGCCTCGACAACGGCAAGCCGATCCGTGAATCGCGCGACATCGACATCCCTCTGGTGCAGCGGCATTTCTATTACCATGCAGGTATGGCGCAGTTGATGGAAAGCGAACTGCCCGATGCCGAGGCTCTGGGCGTTTGCGGGCAGATCATCCCGTGGAACTTCCCGCTGCTGATGCTTGCGTGGAAAGTCGCGCCTGCGATCGCGATGGGCAACACTGTGGTCCTGAAACCAGCTGAGTACACCTCGCTGACCGCTATGCTGTTTGCCGACATCTGTTCGCAGGCTGGCCTGCCGAAAGGCGTGGTCAACATCGTCACCGGAGATGGTGCTGTGGGTGAGATGATCGTGTCTTCGGACGTCGACAAAATCGCATTTACCGGCTCGACCGTCGTGGGCCGTCGTATCCGTGAGGCGACCGCTGGCTCTGGCAAGGAACTGACGTTGGAACTGGGCGGCAAGTCCGCCTACATCGTCTTTGACGACGCGGATATTGATTCAGCCATCGAGGGCTTGGTCGACGCGATCTGGTTCAATCAGGGCCAAGTCTGCTGTGCGGGCTCGCGCCTCTTGGTGCAAGAGGGCATCGCGGATCGCTTCCATGACAAGCTGCGTGCCCGGATGGACAAGTTGCGCATCGGCGATCCACTGGACAAGTGCATCGACGTAGGTGCGGTTGTGGACCCCGTTCAGTTGCAGACCATCAAGGGCATGGTCGAAAGCAACACCGTTGGGCATGTTCATCAAGCGGCTTGCGATCTGCCTGCGAACGGCTGTTATTACCCGCCGACGCTGATCTCGGGCCTCGAGACATCCGATCCGCTGATGCAGGAAGAGATCTTTGGTCCCGTGCTCGTTTCCTCTACCTTCCGCACGCCGGAAGAGGCGGTCGAGCTGGCCAACAACACCCGTTACGGGCTGGCCGCGACAGTTTGGACCGAAAACGTGAACCTCGCGCTGGATATCGCACCCAAGCTGGTCGCGGGTGTGGTCTGGGTGAATGCCACCAACCTGTTCGACGCCGCCGCTGGTTTTGGCGGTGTGCGCGAAAGCGGCTTTGGCCGCGAAGGCGGTTGGGAAGGTCTGGCGGCCTATACCAAGCCCAAGGGCAAGGCCAAGCCGCTGGCGAAGGTTGAAGCGATTATGGGCGAAGGTGCACCGGTCGATCCCATCGACCGCACCGCCAAGATGTATGTCGGCGGCAAGCAGGCGCGGCCCGATGGCGGCTATTCGAAGCCCGTCTGGGGCAAGTCTGGCCTGCTGGGCCATGTGGGCCTTGCCAACCGCAAGGACGTCCGCAATGCGGTTGAGGCTGCAGCGGGTGCCAAGGGCTGGTCCAAGACCACCGGGCATTTGCGCGCGCAGATACTTTACTACATCGGTGAGAACCTGTCGGCCCGCGCGGACGAATTCGCTGCGCGCATTGACGCCATGACCAGCAAGAAAGACGGCGCGAAAGAGGTTGAGGCCTCGATCCAGCGCCTGTTCACAGCCGCCGCATGGGCCGACAAGTATGACGGTCAGGTACATGGTGTCCCGATCCGCGGCGTGGCGATTGCCATGAAAGAGCCTGTTGGTGTCATCGGAGCGCTCTGCGCCGACGAAGCCCCTCTGCTTGGGTTGGTTTCGGCGATGGCCCCGGCGATAGCGATGGGCAACCGGACGGTTCTGGTGGCCTCGGAACCCTATCCGCTGGCCGCGACGGATTTCTATCAGATCCTTGAGACGTCCGACGTTCCCGCTGGCGTGGTCAACATCCTGACCGGCAACCATTCGGAGCTGGCGAAACCGCTGGCCTCGCACCTGAACGTCGATGCGGTCTGGTCCTTCTCGTCCACCGACCTGTCGAAAGAGATCGAGGCCGTCTCGGCCGGGAACCTGAAACGGACCTGGGTGAATAACGCGACGGCATTTGATTGGGGCGTGGACCATTCGCGCCGCTTCCTGCAGGCTGCGACCGAAGTGAAGAACATCTGGGTGCCCTACGGCGAGTAGGGCCCCCGACCAAGGGAGGCCCTCATGGATTTTGCAAACAAAACCGTCATCGTCATTGGCGGAACCAGCGGTATCAATCGCGGCATTGCCGAGGCCTTTGCGGCTTCGGGGGCAAAACTGGCCGTGGCCAGCCGGTCGCAGGATAAGGTCGATGACACAGTCGCCGCGCTGAAAGCTGCGGGCGCACAGGACGCCATCGGTGCGGCCTTTGACGTCCGCGACCCCGAGGCGGTAGCGGCGGGCTTGAAGCAGTTCCACGACGCGTTTGGTGACTTCGACGTGCTGGTGTCGGGCGCGGCAGGCAATTTCCCTGCGCTAATGTCAGAGATGTCCGTGAACGCGTTCAAGACCGTGGTGGACATCGACCTGATGGGCACCGTCCACGTGATGAAAGGGGCCTATCCCTTCCTCAAACGTCCCGGTGCCAGCATCATCAATATCTCGGCCCCGCAATCCTATCTGCCCTACGAAGGGCAGTCGCATGTCTGCGCAGCCAAGGCCGGCGTGGATCAGATCACCCGGTCGCTGTCGATGGAGTGGGGTGTCGAAGGCATTCGCGTGAACTCAGTCGTGCCCGGATTTATCGAAGGCACCGAAGGGGCCAAACGACTGGCTCCGACCGAAAACGCCCATGAAGAGCTGCGCAAGGACGTACCCTTAGGCCGTTGGGGGCAACCGCAGGACGTTGCAAATGCTTGCCTGTTCCTTAGCTCGGATCTGGCCAGTTACATCAGCGGCACTGTTATGGCGGTGGACGGCGCGCTGTATCAACGCGGGTCGGGTAAATTTGGCCAGATGATGGGTCAGATGCTGCGCGCGCAGGCGAAAGCACGCTCATAACCCCGATTAAGTTGTGAAGCTGTTCATATACAGTTTTGCCAGATTGACCCAGCGTAAGGCCCATCCAACACGAGGGTGGGCCAAGCATGCTGGATTTACCAATCGATATTCCCGAAGCCATCCAACTGGCGACAATGATCGGTGTGTTTGGGGCTGGGCTGTACATCCTGAACTACTTTCTGCTGCAGATCGGCGTCATCCGGGGCAACGGGGTCCTTTACCCCGTTCTGGTGATCGTCGCCGCGGGCTGCGTAATGATCAGCATGGCAGAAGAATTCAATCTGGCCGGGGCGATCATCCAGATGGCCTATATCGCAATCTCGGTCATCGGTTTGCTGCGCGGTTACCTGTCGCGCCATCTGGTTCGCTTTTCCCATCCCGAACGTCAGTTTATCTCTCACCACTTGGAGTCCCTGAAACCGCATCAGGCGCGCAGGTTGCTGAACACAGCCTCCATACGCGAATACAAAACCGGAGATATCCTGATCGAAGAAGGCAAGATCACGGATTTCCTAGGCTACGTCCTGAGCGGACAGACAACCATTTTGAAGAACGGTCAGGTCATCAACACCTGCGGGTCAGATGAAATACTAGGAGAGCTGACATTTAGCCTTGGTCTGCCTGCAACAGCCACGGTAATCGCCACAGAACCCACCACGTGCCTTGTGTTCGACAACATCCGCCTGTCGCGTCTGCTTCGGCGCAACCGGCATATCGACGATGCGCTGAAGGCCGCGCATTTCCGTCATGCGCGGCAAAAGCTGCTGAGCAGTAACAAACACACGCTGCGGGCCCAAAAGCAGCCCGCAGCGGCCTAAACGGGTTTAGCCGTCCAGACCCTCGGGTTTTCCGACGATGGTGAAATGCAGCCCCTCGGGGTCTAGTAACTCGCTGGCCACGCGGTTGACCTCTTCCAGCGTCACCGCGTTCACCTTGTCATTGCGGGTGGCGATATAATCGATGGGAAGGTCTTCCATCTGCATTCCGACCATGATCCCTGCGATCTGGCCGTTGCCGTCGAACCGCAACGGGTATGCGCCGGTCAGATAGGTCTTGGCGTCATCCAACTCTTCCTGCGTCACACCTTCGGATGCCGCGCGTGCCCATTCGTCCCGGATGACTTCAACCGCCTCGGCGATGCGATCATTGCTGGAGGAGACCGATCCCAGATAGACCGACGCCAGATCCTTGGGCACAAGATAGGTCGCGATACCGTAGGTCAGACCACGTTTTTCGCGCACTTCCTGCATCAGTCGGCTTTCAAAGCCCCCGCCACCCAGAATGTGGTTCAGGATAAAGGCCGCAAAGAAATCGGGATCATCGCGGTCAATGCCCGCATGACCGAACAGAGCAACCGATTGCGGGGTATTGAATTCGACTACGCTGACGCCGCCGGGGATGGTCACGTCGGCGCGTTCCGGGATCGGTTTACCGGCTTCAGGCAGGTCAGCCAGCAACTTGTCCAGCAATACGCCCAACTCTTCGGCGGTGATATCGCCCACAGCACCGACATACATGCGGTCTTTGGCAAAGACATCCTCATACGCCGTGACCACGTCATCACGGGTCAGGGCCGACACGCTTTCGATTGTCCCCTTGCCTTCCGAGCCATACGGATGTTCGCCATATGCCATCCGTGCAAAGTTGCGGCCTGCGATGTCATTCGGGTCGGTCTGATCCGATTTCAAACCCGACAGCACCTGCGCCTTCACACGCTCAACCGCGTCCTGATCAAAGCGCGGTTCGTGGATTGTGGTGCGCAGAAGGTCGATCACCTCATCCCGGTTTTCGGTCAGAAACTGCGCCGAGATCGATACCGTGTCGTCAGTGGCATTGTACCGGAAGGACGCGGCCAGAGACTCCAGTTCGCGCGCATAGGTGCGGGCATCCATGTCACCCGCGCCCTCTTCGATCAATCCGCTCATTAAATAAACCGCGCCGCGTTTGTCCGGATCATCCAGCGAAGTACCCCCGCGAAAACGCAGTTCCAGCGCTGTGAAGGGGATCGAATGATCCTCGACCAGCCAGGCTTTGATTCCGCCGGGCGAGGTGACCTCTTTTATTTCGATTTCGGCCCAGGCGGGCAGAGCAATCACAAAGGCGATCAGAGTTACAAAAATCCGTTTCATTGCGTCACCTCATCGTCACGCATCAGCCATCCGGTTACCGATGTTTCGGGCTGTATCACTTCGCGGGCAGCGGCGATGATCTCGTCGCCGGTCACGGCCTGCAGGATCTCGGGCCACGCCTGCACATCCTCGACGGTCAAACCGCTGGTCAGAGCCCGGCCATATCGGTTGCCAATCCCGTCCACATTGTCGCGAGCATAGGTTTGCGCGGCACGCAGCTGCATCTTGATCCGGTCCAGGTCTTCTTCGTTCACACCTTCGGCGATGAAATCGGCCACAGCCTGATCCATCGCGTCTTCGGCCTCTTGCAAAGACACCCCTTGCGCCGGAACCACCAGCAAATCAAAGGTCGTGTCATCCAATGAGACGCCGCGATAGAAAGCCCCGGCGTACACGGCCTTTTGCTGCTCGAACTGCAGCTTTTCGTTCAGATAAGACGTGGTGCTTCCGCCAAGAAGTTCAGCCAACAGAAACAGCGCAGCGGCCTTTTCCTGCTCGCCCGGATCGCGTTCTGGGGCCAGATAGCTGCGCTGAACGTAAGGTTGCGACACCCGCGCGTCCTTGAACGTCAGGCGTCGTTCCGCGGTCTGGGGCGGTTCCTGCGAACGGAACCGTTCGGGCAGGTCCGGGTTGGCCGGGATCACACCATAGTATTCTTCGGCCAGGGTTTTGACCTCGTGGGGTTCGACATCGCCCGTGACGACCAGAATGGCGTTATTGGGCGCGTAATGTGTCTGGTAGAAGGACAGCGCATCCTCCATGTCCAGCGTCTCCATCTCGTGCCGCCAGCCAATGATCGGGACGCCGTAGCGATGGTTAAGATACTGCGCTGCACTCATCTGCTCGCCGAACAGGGCCCGAGGGCTGTTGTCGGTGCGCTGGTTACGCTCCTCTAGGATCACGTCGCGTTCGGTCGCAATGTCCTCTTCGGTCAGACGGATATTGCGCATCCGGTCCGCCTCCATCCGCATCATCAATTCCAGACGGTCTGCAGCGACACGCTGGAAGTAGGCGGTGTAGTCGTAAGACGTGAACGCGTTGTCGTTGCCACCATTCGCTGCAACGGTGGCCGAGAATTCACCCGGTGCCAGCGTGTCGGTTCCTTTGAACAGCAGATGTTCTAGGAAATGCGCGACACCCGAGGATCCCACGGGCTCATCCGCGGATCCCGCGCGATACCAGACCATGTGCTGCACGACTGGCGCGCGATGATCCTCGATCACGACGACATCCATGCCGTTATCCAGCGTAAAGGTTGTCACCGCTTCATGCCCCTCGCTTGCAGCGAGAGGGGTCGCGGCCATCAGGGCAGCCGACAGGGCAAGGGCCCGAACCATGGGGCGTCCTCCGTTTGATCTATTGTGTTCAAACTACGGTGACGCCGCGCGGGTTCAAGCCTGATGACGAAAAGTTAAAGATTATTCATTAACCGGCGGCGACGACGGAGTTTCGATGCCGGCGCGGCGGGCCGCTTCGTTCTGGGCGTCTGGATTCAGAGTCTCGCGGCGGTAAACCTGCGAATAGCGGTCCACATTGAACAGGCGCAGACGCGTCAGGCGAGATTGCTTTCTGCGGAACTCGGCATCTTCGGCATTGACCACCTGCCGTGCGTTGGCTGGGACGCCATAGCGGCTGGTCGCGGTCACAAGCGCTGCATCGGTCGACGGAATGGCTGTGTTCGGATTCAACGCAGCCGCGTTACCACCAAGGGCTGCGACCGCTTCGGCCTTTGGATTAGGATCAGTCAGGTTGCCGCCACCGGGTGTCGGCGCAGGTAGGAACGCGTAATCCTTTGGCTGGGTCAGGGGCTTGACCGGCAGGACAGAGAACTCGTCCGGCCCCGGCCCCGGTGCCTGAAGATGGCGCAGGCCAATATCGGAACAGCCCGCAGCAGCAAAGGCCAATGTCACAGCAAAAATGGAACGCGGCAGCCGCATCAGAGTCTCCAGCCTGTTTGAGGCGCTTTTATCGCATTTCAAATGGCGCGTCACGAGGCCTTTTTGCCCTCGAACAAAACCAGACCGATCGCTCCGGCGAAAATAAACACATCTGCCAGATTGAACACGAAAGGATTGTTAATGCCGCAACAGGACATATTCAGGAAATCCAGAACATAGCCGTACAGCACGCGATCCACCACGTTGCCAAGTGCGCCCCCGATCAGCAGCCCACCGCATACCAGCATCAGCTTCGACGGGAACGTGCGCATCAGCCAGACCAGCACGCCGATTGAGATTGCCAGCGACACACCGATCAGAACCCAGCGCGCAGCATCGGAGTCACCTTGGAACAGGCCGAAATTGATGCCCCGATTCTCGCCGTACTTGAACACCAGTAGCGGCGGCAGAACGTCGATATGTCCCTCGGCCACGCGCATCACGTGAACGACCAGATACTTGCTGATCTGGTCGATCAAAAACGCGGCCACCGCAGCCCAGAGCAGAAGGCGCATGCGCATCAGTGACGAAAGTGGCGCATGCCGGTGAAGACCATCGCCAAGCCAGCCTCGTCCGCCGCCGCGATCACCTCGTCATCCCGCATCGAGCCGCCGGGCTGGATCACGCAAGTGGCACCGGCCTCAGCGGCCTCCATCAGGCCGTCGGGGAAGGGGAAGAACGCATCCGAGGCCACGGCCGAGCCGATGGTCAGCGGTTGTGCCAAGCCCAGCGCATCTGCCATGCGTTCGGCTTTTTTGGCAGCAATCAGGGCTGAGTCCACGCGGCTCATCTGACCCGCACCCACACCGACGGTCGCGCCGTCCTTTACGTAAACGATGGCGTTGGATTTAACGTGCTTTGCCACTTTCCACGCAAACAGCAGGTCGCGCATTTGCTCGTCGGTCGGGGCTTTCTTGGTGACCACTTTCAGGTCATCCATGCCGACAAAGCCGTTGTCCTTGTCCTGTACCAGCAGACCACCGGCCACCTGACGCACGGTCTTGCCGCCGGCCGTCACATCCGGCAGTCCTTTGGTGGTCAGCAGGCGCAGGTTCTTTTTCGCGGCAAAGATCGCCTTGGCCTCATCGGACGCGCCCGGAGCAATCACGACTTCGGTGAAGATGCCGGTAATCTCTTGAGCGGTTTCGGCATCCAACGGTTGGTTCAGTGCCACGATCCCGCCAAAGGCCGAGGTCCGGTCGCAGTCGAAAGCTGACTTATAAGCCTCCAGCAAGGTCGCGCCTGTGGCAACACCGCAAGGGTTGGCGTGCTTGATGATGGCGCAGGCCGCGCCTTGCGCCGGATCGAATTCAGCGACTAATTCGAACGCTGCATCCGTGTCGTTGATGTTGTTGTAGCTCAGTTCCTTGCCCTGATGCTGCACAGCGGTCGCGACGCCCGGGCGGTTGGTGCCGTCCGTATAAAACGCCGCCTGCTGATGGCTGTTTTCGCCATAGCGCAGAGTCTGTTTCAACTCACCAGCAAAGGCCCGACGCTTGGGGGCCTCAAGTTGCAGCGCTTCAGCCATCCAGTTGGAGACAGCAGTGTCATAAGCAGCGGTCCGGGCATACGCCTTTTGCGCCAGCCACTGGCGGAAGCCGTAGGAGGTTTTGCCGTAATTCTCTTCCAGTTGATCCAGCAGCGAAGAGTAATCCTCGACATCCACAACCACATTTACGAAGGCATGGTTCTTGGACGCGGCGCGGATCATCGCGGGACCGCCGATATCGATATTCTCGATGCATTCGTCGTATCCCGCACCTTTGGCCACGGTCGCCTCAAACGGGTATAGGTTCACCACCAGCAGGTCGATTGCACCGATGCCGTGTTCGTCCATCGCGGCGACGTGGGTGTCGTTGTCGCGCAAAGCCAACAGGCCGCCATGCACCATCGGGTGCAGGGTTTTGACACGGCCATCCATCATCTCGGGGAAGCCGGTGATCTCGCTGACGTCTTTCACCTCAAGCCCCGCATCGCGCAGCGCCTTTGCGGTACCGCCGGTCGACAGCAGCTCGACCCCGCGCTCGGCCAACGCCTTGCCCAGCTCGATCAGCCCGGTCTTGTCGGAAACGGAAAGCAACGCGCGGCGCACGGGGTGAAGATCGGTCATGGGTCCAAAGGTCCTTTTGGCGTCAGTCAAACTCGGGCTCGTCCCGGTGCAGATCGCGTACGGCATAGGCTGTATCCTGTGCCTTGCTCAGCGTCCACCGGATGCGGGTCGCATACTCCATTGCGCGCCCGGATAGAACGATCTGTTTTGTCGCGCGTGGCTTTAATCGGCCTTTTTCAAGATAAACGCTTGGCTCGACTGACAATTTTCCTACGCCATCATGGCGGAAAACCCAAATCTCGCCGCTTTTGAGCGCCATCGACACCGCCGCCCCACCCAAATCCAGCGCTGCATCCACATCCGGATGCAGGTGAAATCGAATATCAAAACCGATCCCCTTGAGGCCTGAGGCGTCCAGCGCCTTGTCAAACTGCCGTTTTGCCTTGTCGGTGGCTGTCAGCAGAATATCCTCACACGCCAGCTCTCGCCCGTCAAAGCGCAGCTCGAACGTGCGGGCATGGGTCAGACCAAAGACCTTGGTGTATCCGTCATGCCCGGCCATGAACCTTGTGCCTTCGATAGCGTCCTCAAAGTCGACCGGGACCTCTTGCGGCGCATCCACCAGCGCTTCACGTTCGCTGCCGGGAGTAGGATCGGCCAACCGAGCACTTGAATACCCGTCCAGGCACAGCGTCGAATGTGACGGCGTGGCCCTGCCCGCGCGTCGCCATTCCATCCCGAAGCTTTCACCCGAGCCGCAATTCACGATCAACGGCCTGCGGCCCGAAGTTAGTTCGAACGCGAGGGTCGAGGCATGAGCATTGTAGGACGCCGCCCCCTTGGGTGGCGGGCTGGCGTCCACGATGACACTGGTCCGCGCTGCGTAAAGGCGGGCAAACCCCATCGAAAGCCCCGAGGCGTGCTGCGGCCTCACCCCGCTTTGGGCAAGGGCCTGATCCAGACGCCCCTCGACCCCGCGCCCGCCGCCATGAAACCGGGCCAGCGCCCCGTCAGAATGGCGCAGGCTGCGCAAGGTGGGGGCCATGCGTTTGATGGCATTCGCCTGCGCCCCGGGCGTGCCGCGCCCCAATTCGCTGAGCGCAGCAGAGGTCCAGGCCAACAGCGTAAAGACCTCAAGCAATTCTTCCGGGTTTCGGGTCGGGATACCGCCCTGAGCATCAATCTGGCTGTCGCATTCACGTGCCAGGGCCCGCAAGGCCGGATCGGCCAGTTGTTCCAACCCCTCCAACGCTAGCCCAGCCTGCACTAGGCCAGCTAACGCCTCGAAACGAGGCAGCCCCGGTGTTGCCGCCTTCCAGCGTTTGGACAAAAACCATGTCTGCTGCGCCAACGCGCGGAAGAATATCTTGCGCTGCGAGTCGTCCATGCCGCGCAGCAGGAATCCCGCGTGGTTGATCCAGCGGATCACGCGCCGTCCGGTCAGGTCGGGTGCCCAGCCCGGCCCTTGACCGCGACCATGCGCCTTGATCCAGCCCCAGACCCAGCGCTGCGCTTTTTCGCGGGCGCGCATGTCACCCACAGCGGCCAGATCGTCCAACCAGGCAAAGCCGTGACGTTCATTGTCAAAACCGGTGCTGGGGGCGAGAACATCCCACAGCTCGGTGTCTTGCGCCTCGACCAGATAGCCTGCGAACAGCAAATTCCCGGCAACCAGCTGACGTCCGCGGGCAAATGACCCAACTGTGCGTGGTTCGGGCTCGCCAACAAACCCCGAGACCGCTTTGCGCCGCTGACTGAGCCGCGCGTAGAGACGGTTCTGAAACCGTGTCCACCGATTGGTCATGGAATCCGTCTTTGACATGACGCTCGTTACTCTGCCCCTTGCGCTCTGCTGGCGCCTGAGACCCAACGATAGACCGCCACGATCGTCAAGTCATCGAAAAGCGTGCCATTACGTCGATTTGTTCAGGCAGGCGATATAGAACCCGTCCATTCCGCCGCGATCCGGCCAGTAATCAGGACGCAGACGCAAGCCGCCTTCTTCGGTAATCCAACCTGGTTCGACCCCGGCAATGCTAAGGGCGTCGCGGTCCACGGCCATTTCGGGATATTGATCCAAAGCCTCTTCAACCTGCACCTCGCCCTCATCCGGCAGCAGCGAACAGGTGCAATAGACCAGCCGCCCGGCGGGCTTTAGCAAGGTCCAGGCATGCGCCAGCATTTGAGCCTGCAGCTCGATCAGCCCGCCGAATTCCGAGCCGTCTTTGGCAAAGGGCAGATCTGGGTGACGGCGGATCGTACCTGTGGCCGAACAGGGCGCATCCAGCAGGATGGCGTCAAACTGGCCTTGATGTTCCAGCGCGTCCCCAGCGACAACGGTCGCCTTCAATCCGGTGCGCTGAAGGTTTTCGCGCACCCGCTCCAACCGGTTCTCGGACACATCCAGCGCGGTGACTTCAGCCCCGGCAGCGGCCAGTTGCAACGTCTTGCCCCCTGGCGCGGCGCAAAGGTCGAGGATCTTTTCACCGGGCTGCGGAGCCAACACACGGACCGGCAACGCAGCGGCGGCGTCCTGGACCCACCAGTCGCCTTTGTCATAGCCCGGCAGTGCCGAGACCTGCCCGGCATCTTGCATACGCATCGACCCGGTCGGCAGCGCCTCACCCGGGCCGGTTGCGCCTGGCTTTACAGTGATGTCCAGTGGTGCGCCGTTGAAATGCGCCTGTTCCATTCCGGCAATTGCGTCATCACCCCATGCCATGATCAACGGTTCGCGCAGCCATTCAGGCAGACGTGGCACCCGCATCTTGGGCCAGGCCTCGGGGCCTTCAGCGGCCACTTTGCGCAGCACCGCGTTGACCAGCCCTTTAAGCCGCCCATGCTTGCGCGACCGGCCCACAATCTCGACCATCGAATTGACCACCCCATGCGCAGCTTCGCCGTGGCACAGCTCAACAGCGCCCAGACGCAGAGCATTGTGCACGGTCAGGGCCGGTGTCCGGTTCAGGTGATTGTCCAGCAGGCGGTCTGCGCGTTCAAGCCCGCGCAGGGTCTCTAACGTCAGGCGTTGTGCCCGCGCGCGATCCTCGGGCCCCAGCCGATCCAGCGCTCCAGCGGCCAGACACTCGGACAGCAGCCGCCCCTCTCCCAGAATCTGATCCAGCAGATAGATCGCGCTGCGTCGCGCCGCTGTTGCGTTGTCGGACATGGAACCGCCTTTGATGAAACCCTCATCCACATTGCCAAATGCGGACGGGGGCGTATATCAAGCTCGTGCACGGAAAGGAACCCGATGTCATGAGTGACGACCGCAAAGACCTGCCCCCTGCCGCCCAGCGCGCGCTGGCCGAGGCCGAAGAGCGCCGCAAAAAGGCAGAGGCAGAGGCCAAGAAAATGCCCAAGGAACTGGGCGGGCGCGACGGTCCCGACCCGGCCCGTTACGGAGATTGGGAGAAAAAAGGCATCGCGATCGACTTCTGATCGCTCATCCCCGCAACGCGTCCAGAAAATCCGAAATCAGGGCGCGCTGTTTTTTGGACTTTGCCCGATCTTCGGGCCAGGTCAGCCAATAGCCATCTTTCGTTTTCAACTCGGGCAAGTTCAACCTGCGCAGCCGGCCCGCTTGCAAATCTCCTTTTGCCAAAGCGACCGACCCTAGCGCCACGCCCATACCTTGCCGCGCCGCTGACAGTGCATGCTCCATCGAGTCAAAGCTGATATTCGACGTCGTCACATCGCTCTGATCCGTTTTTCGCGCCCAGTCCCGCCATCCAGGCCGTTCCCCCCGCAGATCGATCAAAGGCGCGCCCCATTCCATGCCCGGTGCTGCCATCGGCACCAGCACTTCAGGAGCGATGAGTTCGGAATCCCGCCCCGGCCATGCACCGCGGCCATAGCGGATTTGCAGCCATGTCCGTTCCTCATCCAAGGAAGAGCGGCGCGCGACGGAATCCGTCATCACACGCACCTTCGGCCGCATCTCCTGAAACCGCACGAGGCTGGGTACCACCAGCGCGTGGATGTTCGACGACAACCCCGCCACGCGCAGTTCGCGCGGCGACTTTCCAAACAAATCTTCTGTGTGCCGCTCAAGCGCCTGCAGGCTGTCTTGCACCAGTGGCAGATAGCTTTCGCCTTCGACCGTCAGCGACACGCCCCGTGCCTCGCGCACAAACAACGTCCGCCCCAACCATGCCTCAAGGTTTCCGATCCGTTGGCTCACCGCAGCCTGCGTCAGCCCGAATTCCCGTGCAGCTGCTGAAAAACCGCCCAGACGCCCCGCCGCTTCGAACACGCGCAGCCAGTCCAATGGCGGCAAACCGACGTTTTTTTTAGCCATTAGTTTTTCCAAGCCTCAGCAGAAAGAAGGATTAATTGTGGTAATGCCATAAAGGGCGTATCTGCTCAAGCAAAGCCGCGCTGAACAGGAGACCCCCATGCTGCGCACCGCCACTCACGACGCCTCGGTTGTGACCGTTGAATTCGATACCGGCACCAAGGCCCGTTTCCACGCCATCTGGCTGCGCGACAATGCGCTAGACCCAGAAACCCGCGCCCCCGGCAACGGCCAGCGTCTGATCACCATCGGTGATATCCCCTCAGATATTTCGGTCAGCGCCGCCGAGGTCCGCAACGGAGATCTGACCGTTACTTTCCAACCGGAAGATAAGACCGTCACCTTCCCCGCCGATTGGCTGGCCGCGCACAGCTATGACCACGACCATGACCTCGCAACCGGGCGGACCGCCCCTGGCATCACCACGTGGGAACGCGGGATCGACGCGCCCAGCGCAGATTGGGACGAGGTTCATGCCAACCCGGCGGCCAAACGTGGCTGGCTGGCGGCAGTGGCCGAGTACGGCTTTGCCAAACTGACCGGCGGGCCGACCGAACCGGAGTCGCTGCTGAAGGTGGCCGATCTGTTCGGTTATGTCCGCCAAACCAACTATGGCCCCTATTTCGAGGTTCGGACTGAGGTGAACCCCACCAACCTCGCTTATACCGGCCTTGGCCTGCAGGCGCATACCGACAATCCCTATCGCGATCCGGTTCCGACGCTGCAAATTCTGTACTGCCTTGAGAACAGCGCCGAGGGCGGCGACTCAATCGTGGTCGATGGCTTCCGCGCCGCCGAGAAGCTGCGCGAACAGAACCCCGATGGGTTTGCCTTGCTGGCAGGCTATCCCGCGCGGTTCGAATACAAAGGCTCGGACGGTGTCTGCCTGCGTTCCCGCCGCCCGATGATCGAACTATCGCCGGATGGCGAGCTTGTTGGTATCCGTTTCAACAACCGCTCGACCGCACCGCTGGTCGATATCCCGTTCGACCAGATGGAGGCCTACTACGCCGCTTATCGCCAATTGGGTGAAATCATCGACGACCCGGCCATGGGCGTGTCGTTCAAATTGGAACCGGGCGAGAGCTTTATCGTCGACAACACCCGCGTCCTTCACGCGCGTCTGGGCTATTCCGGAGCGGGCTCGCGGTGGTTGCAGGGATGTTACGCCGACAAGGACGGTCTGCTGTCAACGCTGGCGGCAATGGAAATGGACCAGCCGGAGGCGGCGGAATGAAACCCGATTTCTCGACCTTGAACCGGGACAATATCGTGGCCTTCATCGGCGATATCTTCGACCGTCGGGGCGGCGAAGAGTACCTCGGCGAACCCGTCACTATGGCCGAACATATGCTGCAAGGCGCGACCATCGCCGAGCAGAACGGTCAGCCCGAGGAAATCATCGTCGGCGCCCTGCTGCACGACATCGGCCATTTCACATCCGAGTTCGGCACCTATCATCCCGACGATACGGAAGATCGCCATCATGAGGATGCGGGCGCGGAGGTGCTGGAACAGTTCTTCCCCTCGGTCATCACCGATTGCTGCCGCTACCACGTGGCGGCCAAGCGTTATCTCTGCGCCACCAAACCCGAATACTTTAATCGGCTCTCTGCTGCTTCGGTTCATACGCTGGAATTGCAAGGTGGTCCGATGAATGCAGAAGAGGTCGCAGAATTCGAAGCCAATCCGAACCTGAAAGAGATCATTCAGGTCCGGTATCTGGATGAGGCTGGCAAGCGCGCGGATATGGAAACACCGGATTTCGCCCATTTCGCACCGATGGTGCAGCGCATGGTCGACAAGCATCTGGGCGCATCATGACCGCGCCGGAATACATCTTCGAGGCCAGCTCGAAACCGTCGCTGCCTTGGCACGAGGTTCCTCTGATCCGGGCTATGGACGAGACAGTCAGAGGCTATGGCTGCCTGGTCGACGATCCCGACACATTTGAGATTGAGATCGTGCGCTGGCCCCAACAGGGCTGGCGCCCGATTGACGAGGGCACCGGCGACGAGGGCGGTTGGGTCGAAGGCACGTTCAAATGCGATTGGCTGGGCGATGTTCTTTACGGCGAGAACGAAGCGGTAAAAGGGCATTATGTGCTCGGCTGGTCTGTGGACCCGCAACAGGCGCAGACGATGCGACAAACCGCACCGCGCGATCAGGTTCTGCTGTGGCACATGAACTATCATCCGGATGGAGGTCAGATGTTCTGGCCGCTCGACAACAAGCCCTTCATCGTCCCCCTCGCCTTGCCCGGAGACAACCTGACGCCGGACAAAGTGGTGGCCTTCTGGTGCGATGGGTCACGCGGCCTCTATATCCATCCCGGCATCTGGCATGAGGGGATTTTCCCGGTCGAAGACAATCAGCGGTTCCTTGACCGGCAAGGTAAGGTCCACGCCCGTGTCAGCGCAGATATCGGTAAGGAATTCGGAGTTTACCTTGCCTGCCCGCTGCAGGCCGACAGAATCAAGGACCTCTGAAGGACTGGGCAAACGCCGGTATCGTGCATGTTCACAATCCCTTAACCATTGGCAGCCACATCTGTGATACGCTCGACACTGTCCATCTCAAAGGGAGGCCTCTGATGGGATTGAATAGGCGTCGCGTGGTTCAGCTTGGAACCGCAGCAACGGTCGGAACCCTGCTTCCGCGTGTCGGGGCTGCGGCCACTAACCAGAATGAGACGTTCGAACAGGAGTTCGCGAACACGCTCAATCAACTGAGAACCGCGTTCACCGAGCTTGGTTTTAGTGAGGCTGAGCCGCTGTCGCTGGCCTCGGGGGTCGATGACTATAACGGCGGGTTGCGGCACGATTTCGATCAATCCGTGCTGCCTTCGGGAAAATATGTGATTCAGCCGCTGGCACGCGTTGCGGATGTTGACGAAAAGTCACGAGCCGATGTGTTGCCCCTGTTTCACGAGGTGGGCTGTCATCCTGCTGATGCCGATGGGCAGACCACGACCCGGCTGATGATGCAAATTCTGACCCAGAGCTTCGACCTAGACCCGTCCCGCATCGCCTTTGTCAGCGTGCCGCAAGCCGATGACATGCGCCCGGTGCTGGACGCGTTGGGCCTGCCTTTCAGCGAAAAGGTACTGTTGCGCGATGAGGCCGAGGCATTGGCGGCGCGTGATGCCTCAGGCTTTTTCTTCCCCGACCCGTTTGGTGATGAGTATCTTGTCACAATGGGCGTCTACTATCGGCTGGATGGTACGGACGAAACTGCTCCAACCGCTTACCCGCCGTCCGACAACTGGACCGAAATCGGCGAGGTTGTGATTGGCGGACAGGCAGCACCCCTTGGCATATCCATAGGAGCCGAACGCCTGACCTATGCGCGTACAGGCCAGTTCCCGACCTGGGACCAGCGACTAGGCGCGCTGTTTTCCCGGATCGAGAACGAGGGCGCTGAACCGCCCGGACTTTCCGCGTTCCGCTAGAGGCGATTAAAGCCCCAGAACGTCCACCATGTCGTATTGGCCCGGATCTTTCCCCTGACCCCACAGCGCCGCCTTCAGCGCGCCACGGGCAAAGATCGCACGGTCAGTGGCCAGATGGCGCAGAACGATACGCTCGCCGGGGGCAGCGAACAGGACGTCATGCTCGCCGACAATGTCTCCGCCACGAATGGCATGAAATCCGATGTCGCCGCGCTTGCGCGCGCCTGTAATGCCGTCGCGGCCCCGGTCAGCCACATCCACTAGCTTGACACCTCGCCCTTCGGCGGCGGCCTCGCCCAGCATCAGCGCGGTGCCCGAAGGCGCATCGACCTTATGGTGGTGGTGGCCTTCGATCACTTCGATATCGAAATCCTCATCCAGCGCCGCCGCAACTTTCTTGGTCAGCTGCACCAGCAAGTTCACCCCAAGGCTCATGTTCCCGGCCCGCACGATCACCGCGTGACGAGACGCAGGCTCGAGCGCGGCGATCTGTTCGTCTGTCATGCCGGTGGTCCCGATCACGTGCACGCAACGGGCCTGTGCAGCCAGAGCGGCAAACTCCAGTGTTGCCTCTGGTGCAGTAAAGTCGATCACCGCCTGCGCTTGCGCGAAAGCTTCCAGCGGATCGTCCGTCACAACCACGCCCAGCGCTTGTCCACCCATCGCTGTGCCAACATCCTGACCGATCCAGTCATGACCCTTACGCTCGACCACACCAACAAGACGCGCCTGATCGCTGTCAGTGACAGTCTTGATCAGCATCTGCCCCATACGGCCCGAAGCCCCTGTGATGACGATCCCCGGAATATGGGTCATTGCGCTGGTCCTTTCGCGTTAGTCGGCTCAAAGCCTCCTACCCGGTTCGCGCCCGCTTGGCAAAGCCCAGCTTTGGGCTTAGATCGGAGTTATGGCAAAGAACAAATTCCACGATGGCCCCGGCCCGTCCCAAAGACAGCTGCGCGTCGGCGAACTGATCCGCCGCACCCTGTCCGAGGTTCTGGCGCGCGGAGATGTCCACGACCCTGACTTGAACCGCATGTCGATCACCGTGGGTGAGGTGCGCACCTCGCCCGATCTGAAGATCGCCACCGCCTATGTGCTGCCATTGGGCGGCAAGGGCCAGGAAGACGTGATCGACCTGCTGGCCCGCAACAAGGGTGAGCTGCGGCGCGTGATCGGCAAGAAACTTAACCTGAAATTCTCGCCCGATCTGCGGTTCCGGTTGGATGACACATTTGACCGTCTGGACGACACCCGCCGCATGTTCGAACAGGACGCGGTGCGCCGCGATCTGGACGAGTGATCCGGGCAATTGTTACTCTGAGCGCGGTCCTCTGGGCGGCGCAGGCCTCTGCGGTCACTTGCGAGAAACTGACCCATGAGGACAAGCGGTACACCATCTGCGAGGTGGATGCCGCCAATGAAGATCTGCGTCTGTTCCTGAACGACAAAAACGGAGACCTGCTGGGGCACTTCTCATCGGTGAATGATGCTCTGGGCTCTGATGATAAACGCCTGGCCTTTGCGATGAACGCGGGCATGTATCACGACGACCGCTCACCGGTTGGGCACTACGTCGAAGACGGGCAAGAACAGATGCGCGTCATCCCGAATGCCGGGCCAGGCAATTTCGGATTGCTGCCCAACGGCGTGTTCTGCATCCGGGACGGTCGGGCCGATGTGTTTGAAACGTTGGATTACGTAAATCAGGCCCCACAGTGCCGTTTTGCCACCCAATCCGGCCCGATGCTGGTCATTGACGGCGAATTGCACCCGCGTTTTCTGGTGGATTCAACTTCGCGCTATGTGCGCAACGGGGTGGGCACTAGTAACAATGGCGCCCGTGCCGTATTCGCGATCTCGGACGACTACGTGACGTTTCACGAATTCGGCAGCCTGTTCCGGGACGTGCTGAACACGCCGAATGCGCTGTTCTTCGATGGCAATATCTCTCGCATGTATGACCGGGCGAACAACCGCTCGGATGTCGGGTTCTCGCTGGGGCCGATCGTCGGCGTGGTCGAAGACGCACCCTGAAATTGACAGGGGCAGAGCTATCCGCTAACTCGCGCGCCTCAGCAAGATTCAAGGTGTAGAATGGGACGCAAACGCAAGGGTCGCGACATTTCCGGTTGGCTGGTTGTGGACAAGCCTGCGGGCATGACCTCGACGTCGGTCGTCAACAAGGTGCGTTGGGCGATGGACGCCAAGAAAGCGGGCCACGCAGGTACGCTGGACCCCGAAGCAACAGGCGTTCTGGCCGTGGCTTTGGGTGAGGCGACGAAGACCGTTCCCTATATCACCGATGCTTTGAAAGCCTACACTTTTACCGTGCGTTTGGGTCAGGCCACCAATACCGACGACGCCGAGGGCGAAGTGATTGCGACCAGCGATGCGCGCCCTTCGGATGAGGACATCAAACAGGCCCTAGCCCCCTTTCTGGGTGACATCATGCAGGTCCCGCCCAAGTTCTCGGCCGTCAAGATCGACGGCCAGCGCGCCTATAAACTAGCTCGCGATGGCGAAGACGTCGAATTGTCGGCCCGCCCGTTGTGGGTCGAAGAATTGATCCTGGTCGACCGTCCCGACGCGGATCACGTGGTGCTGGAGATGACCTGCGGCAAAGGCGGATACGTCCGCTCGATCGCCCGCGATCTGGGTGCGGCGTTGGGATGCCATGGACACGTCAAAGAGCTACGCCGCATTTGGTCCGGCCCGTTCGAAGTCGAAGATGGGCTGTCTATCGAACAGATCGACGAGATGGCCAAGACCAGCGCCTTGGACGACTACCTGCATCCGCTGGAAACCGGCCTCGCCGACTTACCTGAGCTGAAATGCACACCCGAAGGTGCCACCCGCCTGCGCAACGGCAATCCGGGTATGGTTCTGGCCTCGGATGTTGAATACGGAGACGAGGCCTGGGCCTCGCTGGACGGCAAGGCCGTGGCGGTTGGGATCTACAAATCCGGCGAATTGCACCCCAGCCGGGTGTTCGTCGCCTGAACGCCGTGCTAGGCGGGTGTCATGATCACCCGTTCGCACACCAAGGGCGACGCGCCCTCGACCGCCATCTATTCCGATTGCGAGAAATATCGCTATAGCCTGACTCGTGTTTGGGACGCGGACGGACGCAAGGCGCTGTTCGTCATGCTGAACCCCTCGACCGCGACCGAGGTGCAGAACGACCCGACAGTCGAACGTTGCGAACGCCGCGCACGGGCCTTGGGGTTCGGAGCGTTTCAGGTGACCAACATCTTTGCCTGGCGCGACACCGACCCGCGCAAGATGCGCGCCGCCGCCGATCCGGTTGGACCCGAAAACGACGCGGCCATTTTGGACGGCGTCGGATGGGCCGACCAAGTCATCGCAGCATGGGGCACGCACGGCGCACATCTGGAACGCGGCCCAGCGGTGGAGGCCCTGTTGCGGGGCACCGGCCAGCCCCTGTTTCATCTGGGCCTGACCAAGGACGGCCACCCCAAACACCCACTTTACATCGCATATACACAACAGCCCGAACCGTGGTGACCAAAGGTTAACCACAAGTCCAGCTTGGCTTTGACCAACTGACTGATCACATGGGATATTTCACCTTCGGAGAAGTCCGTTCTCGGAGGGTTACCATGTTTCTAGTAGGACTAATTGGCTTGGCAGCAATGGGTGGTGCAGCTTTTGCGGTGGGTGATCTGTTCGACTCTGACGAAGAAGAGGGAGAGGATGACATCATCGAGGATGAACCGCCGGCGGTGTCAGAGGGGAACTTTCTGGACGTGGGTGAAAACGTCGACGACCCGGAGCCTTCGACCGGCACCGTCATCTCAGAGTTTGAGGGGGATTTGGTCATCGCGGGGGACGACGGCGCGGATGTTCTGACCGGGCAGGACGGCGACGATCAGATCAACGGCTATGGCGGCGATGACACGGTGATCGGCGGCCTTGGCGATGACACCCTGCATGGCGGAGAGGGCACCGATACCATCGCGGGTGGTGGCGGTGACGACGTTCTTCATGGCGAAGACGGCGACGATACCCTGTCTGGGGATGAAGGTGATGACAGGCTGTA
This sequence comes from Ruegeria arenilitoris, assembly GCF_013035315.1. Taxonomy (GTDB): domain Bacteria; phylum Pseudomonadota; class Alphaproteobacteria; order Rhodobacterales; family Rhodobacteraceae; genus Ruegeria; species Ruegeria arenilitoris_D. The sequence continues at coordinate 219,355 of NZ_WQHP01000005.1, forward strand.
TGGCCATTTCGGCGCGGACAGATTGGATGGCGGCGAGGGCGACGACGAACTCTATGGTGGTCAGGATAACGATACCCTGACTGGCGGTGAAGGTGAGGACGCCCTGCACGGTGGGTTCGGCGATGACGTGCTGGAAGGTGGTTCCGGTGAAGATGTGCTGTTCGGCGGTGATGGAGACGACGTTCTGTCAGGCGATGACGGCGAATCCGAAGAGTCGGTCGACTTTCTGAACGGCGGCGCCGGGGATGACACGATCATGGCGCATAGCGGCGATGTGGTGACCGGCGGCGACGGCGCAGACAGCATCCAGCTGGCACCCGAGGACGGCGGCGCACCGGTCAAAGTGATGGATTTCGAACCCGGCCAAGACAAGCTGTTGATCTCCTGGGAGGGGGAAGAAGAGCCAGACATCCAGCTTGAAACCGACACTGAGAACGAAAACCTGACCCGTGTACTGGTCGACGGGCAGAACGTCGCCCAACTGCTGGGGGCGGAGGGGCTGACGGTGGATGACATCCAACTGATCAACGGGCAGGATTTGTCACAGCTTGGCGCGCTTGGCTGACGCCGCAGATTCCCTTTGCCATTTGCCTCAAATCCGCTTATACGCGCCCATCCGTATCGGAATCGGTACGGATTTCTCCATGGGCCTGTGCTGGACGACATCCCGGCCTGCGCCATTCACTCTAACCTTTAAAGGAGACCCCGATGTCGATTACTGCCGCTGAAAAAGCACGCGTCATGAAAGAATTCGCAACCAAAGACGGCGACACCGGCTCGCCAGAAGTCCAGGTTGCCATCCTGACCTCGCGCATCACCACCCTGACCGAGCACTTCAAGACCCACAAAAAAGACAACCACGGTCGTCGCGGTCTGCTGAAGATGGTCGCCCAGCGTCGTAAGCTGTTGGACTACCTGAAGGGCAAAGAAGAAGCGCGCTATCAGGACCTGATCAAAAAGCTGGGCATCCGCCGCTAAGTGTCATTTGTGCGCATAGGACGGGGTTTGAGACCCGGTTTGTCTGATTGGAACGCCCGCCATCCTGGCGGGCGTTTTTTTGATTCCTGTTTCGAACGACGTGTATTCACAGTCCTTAACTTCCGCCCGCTCCATTCCTTGAAAGAGATCAAAACACAGCTGGTTTCCATCTTTCAATCTAACTGGATTATGCTGGTGATTATTTTTCCGCCCATAAGCGGCTAAATGCCCGCACAATTTACTTAATATTTGCCCGCTCTACCAAATCCCCTATGCTTTCTATACATGCGAATTTAAGACGTCAGTTTTTTGGGTTTTAGGAGAGTTCCGATGAAAGCAGTGGCGCTTGTGTCTCTATTGCCGTTGGCTCAGTTCATGCCGAACTTGGCACATGCGCAGAGCACCGCGACCGACAGCGCATTCGATGGCGCGTATGTGGGTCTGGAACTTGGCGCGGCGACATCAGATGGCACTACGGATTACCCGGTTTTGTCCGGCGGAAATGTGAACGCAACCTTTGACCCGGACAACGGGCGCAGCTTTGGTGGTCTGGTCGGATATAACATGCAACGTGGCGATTGGATTTACAGTGCCGAGTTTCGGTATTCGAACATGTCCCACGTTCTGCAAAACGACGCCCCCGATCCCGAGCGGCGTGAGGTTTTGGACTTTTCCGACCTGCGCGGCAGGGTGGGTTATGTGACCGGCGACTTCATGTTCTACGGCGCGCTGGGATGGTCCTGGTCGCGCTTCCGCGTTCATCCCAGTAGAACTTTCAAACCCCGTGACAGTCAGACCACGTTGAACGGTTTCAACATCGGTCTGGGTATGGAGTACAATGTCTCGGACAAGTGGTTGGTAGGCGCAGACTATACCTATCGCGACCTTAGCGGCAGATTCGACGACGCCTCCAGCGACTCGGACATCGATCTGAGTACAATCACTGCCCGGGTTGCGTATCGATTCTGACGAACCCCGAGAGAGTTTTGACACGATCCGCCTCAGCCGGAAGTTTCGAACTTTGCAGTTACCGTGCTGTTTGGGCGACCCACCTGCAAGGACCGTGATTTCGAGGAAGAAAAATGCCAGTTTACCCAAACCACCGCGCGATATTTGTGAACATCCCAAAAAACGGTGGATCAACGCTGACCACGATGCTGAAACGCAATCGTTTCCTTGGACGACGGGTGAACAATACAGACCCCCGCTGCGATGATTGCGAGTTTGTCTCGCAATATCTCGATGTGCTTGGGGATGAGGCCGCCGATTACTTCAAGTTCAGTTTTGCAAGAAATCCCTGGGACCGGTTTGTCTCGGCTTATCACTACGTTTGCCAGAGGCGCCTGGAAATGACTCAGGTGACGTCACACGGATCATTTGCAGAATTCACCTCCGCATTCTCAGATGACCCCGAGGCTTTCCTGCATATCCGCTATTTCAGACCTCAATGGACCTATCTGACAGACGCCACCGGTGCGGTGCCATTGGATTTTATCGGCCGGTTGGAAAGGTTCGAAGACGATCTCAAGGTGGTGCTGAAAAAGATAGGGCTGCGGCGCTCGCTCGTACGCCGGAGAAAGCAAACGAAACGCTCTGATTTTCGCGACTACTATGACGATGAAAGCCGCGCAGTGATCGCGCGGGTTTACGAACGGGACATTGACCTGTTGGGGTATGAGTTCGAGGACGGAAACCGCAGACAAAAAACCGGGGTTCTCGGGTTTCTGAAATAGCCTCTCAGGCGCGCTCAAGATACCAGGCCAAAACTGAAAATGCCCGCCGAATGGCGGGCATTTTCAGTTCATCCGATGTCAGCTTACATCTTCGCCCGTTCCGATTTCAGCGCCAGCCACAGGCAGTAGCACATGATCAGAACCACCAACGTGAACGGGATGCCGGTCGATACCGCCGCGCCCTGCAACGCCGCCAGTCCTCCGCCAAGCAGCAACGCAATGGCCACCAGACCTTCCAGAGTGCACCAGAACACGCGTTGGATCACCGGGGCATCCATCTTGCCGCCCGCAGTGATCGTGTCGATAACCAACGATCCGGAATCAGACGAAGTAACGAAGAAGATCACGATCAAAATCAACGCGATCGGGGCCACGATACCGTAGAGCGGCAGCTCTTTCAGGAAACCAAACAGCGCACCCTCGGGGGCATAGCTGTCGATCACCGTTGCACGGACACCTTCGGCTCCGCCCGCATTCAGCATGTCGATGGCTGCGCCACCGAATGTCGACATCCACAGGGCGCAGACGGCTGTGGGGGCCAACAAGGCGCAAATGACGAATTCACGCACCGTACGACCCTTGGAAATGCGAGCAATAAACATACCCACAAATGGCGACCATGCGATCCACCATGCCCAGTAGAAAGTCGTCCAGCCGTGGAAGTAGCTGGTGTCTTCGCGCCCGAACGGGTTCGAGAGCGCCGGTAAGTGCAACACATAGTCCGTCATCACGTTGAAGTACCGCGCTATCGCAGTTCCGACTCCTGTCACGGCGATCACAAACAGGAACAAGCCAACAGCCATGATCATGTTGATTTCGCTCAACCGTTTGACGCCTGCATCCATACCCAGCAGAACCGAGCCAAGGGCGATCATGGTGATGCCGATGATCAGCAGAACGACGACTGTCGGGCTGGGTTCGATCCCGAAGACTTCGTTCAGGCCCGCCGCAACTTGTTGTGCGCCCAAACCAAGTGAAGTGGTAAGGCCGAACAGCGTGGCAAAGACCGCCAGCGTGTCGATAATATGGCCCCACCATCCCCAGACGCGCTCGCCCAAAATCGGGTAGAAAGCGGATCTGAGGGTCAGGGGCAAATCCAGGTTGTAGCTGAAGACTGCAAGGCTTAGACCGACGGCTGCATAGACCGCCCAGCCTTCGAGGCCCCAATGGTGAATGGTGCCAACGACACCGGCGTATTCATTACCCGGCACCGCAATGTCGATACCCAGCGGAACCGCGTTACCATCTTCCGCGAAGTTGTAGTAAACCGGCTCCATCACGCCGAAGAACAGCAGCCCAATGCCAATACCGGCGGCGAACATCATCGCGATCCATCCGGCGTAAGAGTAGTCAGGTTTGGCGTCCTTGCCTCCGATCCGAACGCTGCCCACCGGCAGAATGATCAGAACAAGACAAAACAGGGTGATCGCATCGACCGATAGCACTAGGAACCAGTCAAACGTGCTGGTCAGCCATGGCCTGAGCCACCCAAAGAACGTGGCGGCCGCTTCTTGGTTGGCCAGTGCGATCAGAACGAACGCAAAAATCACGATGCTCGAGATCAGGAAGACGGGGTTGTGGATATCCAGACCGAAAGGCCGGACGTTGTCTTGCCCAAGTTCGTATTCGGTCTCAAAATCATAGATCCGCGGATCCGGATCTAGCATTTTTTTGGTGTCAGCCATTCGACAGCCCTTCTGTTCGCGCAATGCAAACGCCAAGGTATTTTGCCGGATGACGGTTCTGAGTTATCAACTCCCTTGGCGCGCTCCCGTCATGTCGACCTTGGAGGAAGTGTTAAGATGTTACATCCAAAGCAATATTTCTCAAAACGCATTCTTTTTGCAGAATGTTTTACACTCAACCGGCATCAATACACGACCCTGCCGGGCGTGCTCGGACGCGTTCGGTTTCCCTTTCCTTTGGGTCCAATCTCATGTATGCGCCTGACATCTGAGACGTTGTGCCCTGACCCCGGCACTCGAATGGAAGATAAACTGGGGTCGGTGGCAATGGGGCCGCCATGCAAACCGGAGACCCGCAGGGGCGGGAGTGCTCCGTTCTAGGATACGCATATGTTTGATGTAACGAAGAAATCAATTCAGTGGGGCGAAGAGACGCTGACACTGGAAACCGGCAAGGTTGCCCGTCAGGCCGACGGCACCGTGATCGCCACGCTGGGCGAAACCAGCGTCATGGCCAACGTGACCTTTGCCAAGCAACAAAAGCCCGGTCAGGACTTTTTCCCGCTGACCGTCCACTACCAAGAGAAATACTATGCCGCCGGTAAGGTTCCGGGTGGCTTCTTCAAGCGCGAGGCGCGCCCGACCGAGAAAGAGACGCTGACCGCGCGTCTGATCGACCGTCCGATCCGCCCGCTGTTCGTTGACGGCTTCAAGAACGAAGTTCTGGTCATGTGCACCGTGCTGAGCCACGATCTGGTCAACGACCCCGACATCGTTGCGATGATTGCCGCTTCGGCTGCCCTGACCATCTCGGGCGCTCCGTTCATGGGCCCGATCGCCGGTGCTCGCGTTGGTTTCGTGGATGGCGAGTACGTCCTGAACCCGACCGTGGACGACATGCAGGACCTGCGCTTGAACCCCGAACAGCGTCTGGATCTGGTTGTTGCCGGCACCAAAGACGCCGTGATGATGGTGGAGTCGGAAGCGTACGAACTGTCCGAAGCCGAAATGCTGGGCGCTGTGACCTTCGCGCATGAGCAAATTCAGCCGGTCATCGATCTGATCATTTCGCTGGCCGAAGAAACCGCGAAAGAGCCGTTTGAATTCGCCGCGCCCGATTACTCGGAGCTGTATGCTGCTGTCGCCGCTGCTGGCGAAGAGCAGATGCGCGCCGCCTTCGCGATCACCGACAAGCAAGAGCGCACCGCCGCTGTTGCCGCTGCCCGCGAAGCGATCAAAGAAGCGCTGACCGAGGAACAGCTGGAAGACGCGAACCTTGGTTCGGCGATGAAAAAGCTGGAAGCCGGTATTCTGCGCGGTGACGTCGTCAAAGGCGGCAAGCGCATCGACGGCCGTTCGACCACCGACATCCGCGGGATCGAAGCCGAAACCTCGATGCTGCCCCGTACGCATGGTTCCGCTCTGTTCACCCGTGGTGAAACGCAGGCGCTAGTCGTGACCACGCTGGGCACCGGTGACGATGAGCAGTTCATCGACGCGCTGCATGGCAACTTCAAATCGAACTTCCTGCTGCACTACAACTTCCCCCCCTATTCGGTGGGTGAAGTTGGCCGCGTGGGTGGCCCCGGCCGTCGTGAGATCGGCCACGGCAAGCTGGCATGGCGCGCCCTGCAGGCGGTTCTTCCTGCGGCAACTGACTTCCCCTACACGATCCGCATCGTGTCCGAGATCACCGAATCCAACGGATCGTCCTCGATGGCGTCGGTCTGCGGCGGTTCGCTGTCGATGATGGACGCAGGCGTTCCGCTGAAAGCGCCGGTTGCCGGTGTGGCCATGGGCCTGATCCTCGAAGATGACGGCAACTATGCCATCCTGTCCGACATTCTGGGTGACGAAGACCACCTGGGCGACATGGACTTCAAGGTTGCGGGTACCGAAAACGGCATCACCTCGCTGCAGATGGACATCAAGGTGGCGGGCATCACGCCCGAAATCATGGAGAAAGCCCTGGCGCAAGCCAAGGACGGCCGGATGCACATTCTGGGCGAGATGGGCAAAGCCCTGTCCGAGACCAATGAGTTCTCGGTCCACGCCCCGCGCATCGAGACCATGAACATCCCCACCGACAAGATCCGTGAAGTGATCGGTTCGGGCGGTAAGGTCATCCGCGAAATCGTCGAGGTTTCGGGTGCCAAGGTCGACATCAACGACGATGGCGTGATCAAGATCGCCTCGCCCGATGGTGAATCGATCCAGAAGGCATACGACATGATCCACTCGATCGTGGCCGAGCCGGAAGAGGGTCAGATCTACACCGGTAAAGTGGTCAAGATCGTCGATTTCGGTGCTTTCGTGAACTTCTTTGGCAAGCGTGACGGTCTGGTGCATGTGTCCCAGATCGAAAACCGCCGCCTGAACCATCCGTCGGACGTTCTGAAGGAAGGTCAGGAAGTAAAGGTCAAGCTGCTGGGCTTTGACGATCGCGGCAAGGTCCGCCTGTCGATGAAAGTCGTCGATCAGGAAACCGGCGAAGAGATCGTTCCCGAGAAGAAAGAAAAGAAAGAAGACGCAGAGTAATCTGCCCTACTTTTCAATAGCAAAGGTCCCGGTGGAAACACCGGGGCCTTTCTCTTTTGTGCCTCAGTGTTTCTGAACGCGCCTTAATGAACTTTAGGAAATCTTAATTCAAAACACCCCGGAATAAACTGAAGCTGCTCATCCATCAGGTGTAAATTTCGCACATAGTTATCATGTTAAAGGGTGGAAAAATGGCCAAGCAGATCGCAGTGGACGTCGGCGACGGAGCCGCGAAAACAAACAGCGTCACATTGGTGGAAGGCGACAAGTACTTCTTTGGAAATGTCAGCACAGCCAGCGACGATTTCGACGGCATCATGAGCACCAATTCGACTTACGAAGATATGGTCGAGTTGTTCTATCAAGCGCTCGGCGGGAATGTTGAAGGTGTGAAAGTCACCGGGCTGGATTGCGACGGATACACGTTGGAAATCACCAACGACGCCGGTGTGACAGATACGTTGCGGGTGAATGCGGATATGTCTTTGCTAGACCAGAACAGCGGTTTTAGCGGCAACGTTGGCGACAATCGCGAGTCCTTCAATGTGGTCTCGGCGACCGACAATACCAAAAACAGCAAGATCATCGGGACTAGCAAAAACTATGTGGACGATGAGCTGGGCGCAGTCGGAGGAATCGGCGATCTGGTCGGTGGATCCGCCAAAGGCGAAAGCGACTATCAAGCGCTCTTGCAAGCAGCGATGGACGGCGATCCCCGGGTGACTTTGCTGGATATCGACGGCAGCAGCTTTACGATCCAGATCAACAGGAACGATGTCACCGATACGTTTTTGGTCAAAGACGCAGGTGGGATCATTGCAAATGTGTTCGGCCCGGATTCGTTGATCAACCCAAAGAACACAGATGACCAATTTGTTTTCGTGTCCGCGGATGACGCGCCCGGCAAGAAAATCGGTATCGGTACCGACGCGGTCGCTGCCCCAGACGAACCCGGCCCCTTGGGCGGTTCCCTCAAGGTTCAAGATCTGGCCGGAGTGGTCGCGCAGGCAGATCAGATTGAAAAATGTCACCGTTACGGAAATCGGCGGGCTAACTCAGATTGAAATCGCGGGCAGCGACGGTTCGACGGATGTTGTAACGTTCGAAACGGATTGGCTGGTCTAATCACCGCAAACACGCATGCAAAGCGGGCGCTGCCTTACAGCGCCCGCTTGTTCTGACCGTTAGTGCGCCACCCCGGACGGCCCGTGTTTCATCACATGCCACTGGCCATAGCTGTCATTCAGGTCAAGCTTGATCGCCGCATCCGCCTTGGTCGAAGCGCTTCCGATCTCGGCCAAAGTGAATTCGATCCCGCCGGGAATATCGATCCGCACGCGATGCGCACCGCCGCCGTGGGGTGCCTGGATTGGTTGGCCGTTAGATCGCAACACATCGCCAATCTCGACCCGGGCTTTGCGTCCGTCCATATCCATTTCGAAATCAATCGGCACATAAAGAGTGTCGTGGACCGTGTCACACATGGCCCGGAACACGAACCAATGGGTGGCCATTTCCTCGGTCTCCTCGCCATGAAAGACCTTCTCAAGCGCCGCGCGCTGCGCGTCTGATGCACTGGGATCAATGATCACCTGCATCTCTCCGCCGCCCTCGAAAATCGGGCCAGGCCAGGCGTAGATCAGCGCCGCCTTGGTGCCGGACAGATCAAGCTCGCCAAAGTGGCCCTTGGAAACGTCAAGCACTTCGAAGCCGCGGCAGTTGCCGTGGGTTGGCAATTCTTCGAATTGGCAGGGGCAGGCATAGCTGCAGTTGCAATTCCCAAACGCGTCCCCTTCAAGGTACCAATCTGTAAAGGCCATCGTCTTCTCCTGTGTTGAACAGTTCAAAGCCCGACGTCTGAGGTAACTTGCCCGTTTCAGCGAGTATAGCATGTTTTGAGGCGATCGCACTGACGTCAACGCGACCCGCGCCAAACCATCGGTTAGATCACGGGACGGTGTTTCTTTCGAGTTCCTCTTTCCCCCAAGGCCACCGTGTTCTATGCACGACGCCATGAAGTCTTTTGTCATCCACATGACCTCAAGCGCAGCGCGACGGCCCAACGCCGAACGTCTGTGCGCCCTTCTGCCAAATGCAGAGTTGTTCGAGGCCGTGAATGGCAAAGACCCTGAACAAATCGCCGATGTTCAGCTGTTTCCCGGCGACCTGTACAGGCCCAGATACCCTTTTCCGCTGCGCGCAGCCGAGATTGGCGTTTTTGAAAGCCACCGCCGTATCTGGCGCAAGCTGGTGGATGAAAAGATAGATCGCGCGATCATCACGGAAGACGATCTGCGCATTGATCCGTGCCGCATGTCCGAAGCGTTAGAAATGTTGGACCCGATCGCGACCGAGGATCACTATATTCGTATTCCCGTGAAGCAACGCGAAAACGCGGCGCTGACTCTGGCCAGGCACAACGGGCTACGACTGATCCTGCCCAAGGTCATAGGCCTGCAATGTGTTTGTCAAATGGTGGGTCGGCGCGCGGCTGAACGTTTGCTGGCAGTGACGAACCAGATCGACCGCCCAGTGGATACGTTCCTGCAGATGCACTGGATAACCGGCCAGCCGATTTTGTCGCTGCAGGGTAGCGGCAATCAGGAAGTCGCTCGGGAGATTGGCGGATCGACCATTCAGACCAGCCCGCCGCTGGCTGACAAGCTGACGCGGGAGTTCAAGCGCGCCGCCTATCGTCGGAGGTTATATCAGTTCCCGCAGCACAATGCCGCCTGAGCGCCTCGTGTATCGGGCGGGACAATAGCCCCGCCCGTGCTGATTTAGCTGGGCGCCTTTGTCTTGCGCAGGTACGGGAAAATGGTCTCGAACTCGCCAAACTTCTCTTTCGCCTCTTCATTCGAGACGGCAGGCGGGATGATGACGTCTTCGCCCGGCACCCAGTTTGCAGGGGTTGCAACGCCTTTCGAGCTCATCTGCAGCCCATCCAACGCGCGCAGGATTTCCGCAAAGTTGCGACCGACGGTCATCGGGTAGGTCATCGACAGTTTCAGCTGTTTGTCGGGGCCAATGATAAAGACGGAACGCACGGTCGCGCTGTCTGCGGGGGTGCGCCCATCGGGCAGATAGGCCTCGGCTGGCAGCATGTCGAACGCTTTGGAAACGGCCAAACCATCGTCAGCGATAATCGGGAAGCCGGGATTGGCCTTGCCATAGGCTTCGATGTCCTTCTTCCACTTGCGGTGATCTTCGGCGCTGTCGACGGATACACCAATGACCTTGGTGTTGCGCGCTGCCCATTCGTCGTTCAGCTGCGCCACGGCAGAAAACTCGGTGGTGCAGACCGGAGTGAAATCCTTGGGGTGCGAGAACAGGATTGCCCAGCTGTCGCCGATCCAGTCATGAAACTGAATGGTGCCCTGATCCGTTTCTGCAGTGAAATTCGGAACGGTGTCATTGATGCGCAAACCCATGGGGCATCTCCTTTCGATGTGAAATATCCGAGTCGGTCGTCAAAGACCTAATAACTCTGGGCCATTGTTAAACCATCCGCAGACCAAAAGGGTACGGATTTCTGAGGAAATAATTTGATCAAATTCCTCCTTGCCACGCTGACCGGGCAGTGCCAGAGTAGCCAAATTCCCGTTATCCGGGCCACAGGATCAGGAGGAAACGCGATGATCGAAAAGCGCAATTTCTACATCAACGGCGCATGGGTCGCCCCATCCGCGCCGCATGATTTCGAGGTGATCAACCCCTCGACCGAAGAACCTTGCGCCGTTATTTCGCTGGGCGCGCAGGCCGACACGGACGCCGCCGTAGCAGCCGCCAAGGCTGCCCTGCCCGGTTGGATGGCAACCCCTGTGGAAGAGCGCATCGCCCTGGTCGAAAAGCTGATCGGGATTTACCAATCCCGGTCCGAGGATTTGGCACAAGCCATGTCAATTGAGATGGGTGCGCCTATCGATATGGCTCGCACGCAGCAGGCTGGTGCGGGGATCTGGCACCTCAGCAACTTTGTCAAAGCGGCCAAGGCGTTTCAATTTGACCGCCCTCTGGGTGATCATGCTCCGAATGATCGGATCATTTATGAGGCCGTTGGCGTCGCGGCTCTGATCACGCCATGGAATTGGCCGATGAATCAGGTCACGCTCAAGGTCGGTGCGGCAGCGATTGCAGGCTGCACCATGGTGCTGAAACCCTCCGAACAAAGCCCCCTGAATGCGATGATCTTTGCCGAGATGATGGACGAGGCCGGTTTCCCTGCCGGTGTGTTCAATCTGGTCAATGGCGACGGAGTTGGCGTGGGGTCGCAACTGTCGGCGCATCCGGATGTCGATATGGTCAGCTTTACCGGCTCGACCCGCGCCGGGACAGCGATCTCAAAAAACGCAGCCGACACTTTGAAGAAAGTGCATCTTGAACTGGGCGGCAAAGGCGCGAATGTCGTCTTCGCAGACGCCGATGAAAAAGCTGTGAAGCGTGGCGTTCTGCACATGATGAACAACACGGGCCAAAGCTGTAACGCCCCCAGTCGCATGTTGGTGCAGCGTCCAATCTATGATCAGGCGGTCGAGACTGCGGCCGAAGTGGCCAACATGGTCTCGGTCGGCAGCGCTCAGGACGAAGGCCGCCATATCGGCCCCGTCGTGAACGAGGTGCAATGGACCAAGATTCAGGACCTGATTCAAAAAGGTATCGACGAAGGCGCACGTCTGGTTGCGGGCGGCACTGGGCGGCCCGAGGGGCTGAACAAGGGTTACTACGTGCGCCCCACGGTTTTTGCCGATGCCAACAATCAGATGACCATCGCGCGCGAAGAGATCTTTGGCCCGGTTCTGACGATGATCCCGTTTGACACCGAAGAAGAGGCCGTCGAGATCGCCAACGACACGCCTTATGGCCTGACCAACTATGTCCAGACACAGGACGGTGACCGCGCCAACCGTATGGCGCGTGTCCTGCGCTCCGGCATGGTCGAGATGAACGGGCAGTCCCGCAGCGCAGGTTCTCCGTTTGGCGGGATGAAACAGTCGGGCAACGGGCGCGAAGGCGGGCTGTGGGGGCTTGAGGATTTCCTTGAGGTCAAGGCCGTCTCAGGCTGGACGGCCTGATAGTCGGCAACCTTTACCACATTGCGAGGCGCAGATTGCGCTTCGCTGCTATGCCGGTTTTGCTGCCGACTGATGCAATTCCGTGTCCGGCTCTAGGTGGATAACAAACACCGAACCGGGATACTTTTGGACCAAGGCCTCTTCAATGTCGTCGCAGATGACATGTGCGTCTGCGACCGACATTTCCCCATCGACCACAAGGTGAAACTCCACGAAAATCATGTTGGCTGACCGGCGTCCGCGCAGGTCATGATATTCAAGCGCAGGTCCCAGATTAGCCTCGATCGTTTCGCGCACAGCACCCAACTCTCTGTCGGTCAAAGAAGCGTCCATTAGTCCGTCGACCGAGCTGCGGATGACCTTCCAACCTTCCCACAGGATGTTGATGGCCACCAGGATCGCGATGATCGGATCCAGGATGAACCACCCCGTCGCCATCGCCACTAGCAGGCCGACAACAACACCGACCGAAGTCATCAGGTCGGTCAGGATGTGCTTGCCGCTGGCGACCAATGCAGGTGAGTTTTCGCGCCGACCGAACCGCAACAGCAGAAACGCCCAGATACCGTTCAGGCATGTCGCAGCTATGTTGATGGCAATGCCCAGCATCGGCGCACCCGCCAGATGCGGTTCAAACAGCGCCGACGTGGCCTCGCGCAGGATCAACAGGGCCGCGAGAACGATTAGTGTACCTTCGACCACAGCCGAGAGGTATTCGGCTTTCTTATGCCCGAACGGGTGCTTTTTGTCCGGCGGCATTCCCGAGATTCGCACTGCAAAAAACGCCAGCAGAGCCGCTGCAACGTTTACAACCGATTCCAGAGCATCCGACAGCAGCGCAACAGACCCGGTGACCCACCACGCCAGCAGCTTGAGCAGCAGTACCGCAAGGGATACCGGAATGGCCCATGCCGCAATGGTTTGCGTGATGTTTCTGCTTGGCTGCCTCATAGGCCCTGACTATCACAGGTCACTTGGGCAGGCAGGTTCTTTTTGGTGTGACTAAGCGTCGGCCTGCGCGGCCTCATAAGCCAGCATGGCGCGCTTGACTGGAAGGCCCCAATGATAACCCCCTAATCCGCCGGACTTTCGCAACGCCCGGTGACAGGGGATCAGCCAGCTGACTGGGTTTCGCCCCACAGCCGTTCCGACCGCACGCACCGCCTGTGGCGATCCCACGCGTTGGGCGATTTCGGAATAGGTCGTGACTTGCCCGGACGGAATGTGCATCAGCGCCTCCCACACCTTGATCTGCAAAGGAGATCCGATCAGGTAGAGCGGCGTGGGCTCCAATCGGTCGCTGGCCGCACCAAAGGCGCTAAGGACCCAAGGGCGCAGTCGCATCGGGTCTTCGACGAAATTAGCCTTGGGCCAGCGCGAGATCATGTCCTCCATCGCAGCCTCTTCACCGGTCTCGGCCCCGAAGGCCATGCCACAGATGCCCTTATCGGTGCCCATGACCAGCGCAGGACCAAAGGGGCATTCGAACCAACCCCAGTAAATCGTCAACCCTGCACCTTTGCGGGCGTATTCGCCCGGGCTCATGGATTCCCATTTCAGGAACAGATCGTGCAGACGACCACTGCCAGACAGGCCCACATTGTGCGCCGTCTCCAGCGTGGTGAACCGTTCGCGCAACAGCGCCTTGGCATGGCCAAGTGTCAGATACTGCTGGTACCGCTTTGGCGACACTCCGGTCCAGCGTGAGAACAGCCGTTGGAAATGCGCGGGGCTCATGTCCATCTCGCGGGCCAGCTCTTCAAGGCTCAGGCCCTCGCCGCCCTGATCGATCAGGTCGATGGCACGGCGCATGACGTTGTAGTGGTATCCGCTTTCCGGGGTCTGGACGTTCATGACTCTCACCTCGTTGTCTTGTCCCAAGCATAGCCTGCACGCAACGCCCTCGCGACCCGGAACATGCGCATTGGCTTTGCACTTGTATCGCCGCGTCCTGAACGGCATTAAGGCCCGGATGGCAAAACAGCTTGGATATCACACGATCCGCGAGATCTTTACGCGTTTTCACGACGCCGACCCCGCCCCCAAGGGTGAGCTGGATCACGTGAACGTCTATACTCTGGTCGTTGCGGTTGCGCTGTCGGCGCAGGCGACCGACGCGGGCGTCAACAAAGCGACCAAGGAGCTGTTCAAGATCGCCGACACACCGCAGAAGATGCTGGATCTGGGCGAAGAGGGCCTGACCGAGCACATCAAGACCATCGGCCTGTTCCGGCAGAAGGCCAAAAACGTCATTAAGCTCAGCCGAATTCTGGTCGACGAGTATGGTGGCGAGGTGCCCAATTCTCGTGCCGCATTGCAGTCCCTTCCCGGTGTCGGACGCAAGACCGCCAATGTGGTGTTGAACATGTGGTGGCAATACCCGGCGCAGGCGGTGGACACACATATCTTTCGGGTCGGCAACCGCTCGGGCATCTGCCCCGGCAAGAATGTCGACGCCGTCGAACGCGCCATCGAGGACAACATTCCAACCGATTTCCAGCTGCATGCACATCACTGGCTGATCCTGCATGGCCGCTATCACTGCAAGGCGCGCAAACCCATGTGCGGCACCTGTATCATCCGCGATCTCTGCGAATTTGAGGACAAGAACCTATGAAAACCTACCAACTCGCCGGCATCGGAAATGCCATTGTCGACGTGATTTCTCAGGCCGATGACAGTTTTCTCGAACTGATGGGCATTGAAAAAGGTATCATGCAGTTGGTCGAACAGGAGCGAGGCGAGTTGCTATACGCCGCGATGGAAGGCCGGGTGCAGACGCCAGGCGGATCGGTCGCCAACACGATCGCTGGCGCGGGCGCACTGGGGCTGGATTCGGCGTTTATCGGGCGCGTCCACGACGACGCTCTGGGCCGGTTCTATGCGGACGCGATGAACGAGGATGGCGTCGACTTCGTGAACCCTCCGGTACCGGGTGGTGAGCTGCCGACCTCGCGTTCGATGATCTTTGTCTCTCCAGATGGCGAGCGGTCGATGAACACCTATCTGGGGATTTCCTCGGAACTGTCGTCTCAGGACGTCTCGGAAGAGGTCGCGGGCAACAGCCAGATCATGTTCCTTGAGGGCTATCTGTTCGACAAGGAAAAAGGCAAAGCGGCGTTTCTTGAAGCCGCGCGCAACTGTCACAAGGGCGGCGGCAAGGCGGGTATCGCCATTTCCGACCCATTCTGCGTAGAACGCCACCGGGTCGATTTCCTGCTTCTGATCGAAAACGAACTGGATTTCGTCATCGGCAACGAAGCCGAGATCAAATCCCTGTTCGAAACCGACGATCTGGAAGAAGCGCTGGCCAAAACCGCCGCGATCTGCCCTCTGGTCGTGTGCACACGTTCAGGCGATGGCGTGACCGTTCTGCATGACGGCCAGCGCATTGACGTGCCGGTGGAAAAAGTAGTCCCTGTGGATGCAACCGGCGCAGGCGATCAATTCGCCGCCGGGTTCCTGTTCGGTATGGCCACAGGCCGCGACTACGAAACCTGCGCCAAGATCGGCAATGTCTGCGCCCGCGAAGTCATCAGCCATATCGGCCCCCGCCCCGAGGCCAACATGCAAGAGCTGCTGCGTGCCGAAGGGTTGCTGTAACGAACTAATATCCAGCCGCCGCGTCGTTCAGTGCCCAGTCGTACTGGTACGCTCTGACACGCGGCGTCTGTTGAATACGGGCGCGTAGCTGGGGATCCGCTACTGTTTCGAGATAGGTTAGAACGGCCTTTTCATTCGGCGCAAAATCCTCGCGGAACCAGATATAGATTTTCGACAGGATAAGCCCGCCGCGGTCGTCAAACCGAACTCCGCGCGGGTCGTTGACATAAGCGCGCTCGGCAGCGGCGAAGTCGCGTTCCAGCGTTTCAGCGCGCCATGCGCGGTCCATCAGGTTGGGACACCCCACAGCAGCGCAGTTCAGCGCATAGTGAATCCGGGGCTCGTTGAAAGTCGGGCGGATGATGCGATGCTCAATATCGTTCAGGGTCAGGCTTTGCCCACCCACTTGCGCAATTGGACGGTTCCACGGCCCGATCGAGACCGGACCGTCCTTGATGTCACGGATCGACGCGACGGGATAATTCTCAAGAACAACCTCGACGGTCAGCGCGTTGTAGAGGTTGATCCAATAGGCCAGTTGCTGATCACGGGTCAGCTGCGCCGGATCGATGGCATGCAACGCGGTAAGGTAGCTCTGCACTTGCGCCCGGTCCTGCGGCGACACTTGCCCATAGGCCACCCGGTTCACCCCTTGCGCGTCCGTGGCAACATAGCGGCCCAGAAACCTGTCCCAGATTCGATGATCGACCGCTTCACCGGGCGGCTGAGCAAACCGGGTTAGGGTCTGCCCCGGCAGGGCCTCGGGCACTGGCAAGGCCAGACGTTCGACGCTTGCACAGGCGGCTAGCACCGGCAGCAATAGCAGGATCAGAAGATTTCTCATGACGCATCCTTTTGGGTTCGCCGCAGGGCTCGCATCTGCCCTTTGAGCCGTTTGAGAGGGGCCAGCGCAGGGTCGTTCAGATCCGGCAGGTCGGGACCACCGGACAGGCGCGGCACCGCCGCGTTCCACCAGCTTGGGCCGGTTGGACCGTCGATACGCTCGGGCGTGGCCAGATGCTGGTCGCGTTGCGCGTTGTGAACACACATGGACAGCGGACCGTTGGCTGTGGCGACCATGAAAACGCAAGATGCGCAGCGATCCTCTTCCAGCGCATCCGCTGCCATGAAGTTATGGATGAACACGGATTGCCTTCGGACCGGTCCACGCAAAAGGCCACTGCGCAGACGCAATACACGGCCCAGAAGATGCACCCCAGCCCGAAGGGCAAGCAGTGGATTGCGCCGCACCAGACGCCGGGCGCTGTCGCGGATGTCGATATGACCATCTGCCGACTCATCGGCCTGCTCAAGCGCGGCCATTACTTTATGTGTTAGTTGCTTCGCGGACAGAACCGACACCGCACGCCCACCGGCCGTGACGACGCTTGCATAACGGTTGCACTTGGAATGGCCCACGGAAGCCGTGTCAAAATGCATTGGCGTTTCGTACCCGGCCTCAATCGCGCGTATCACACTGTCCTGGGTAATCCCATCGGGTCGTTCGCGCAGCACCCCCCGGCCGGTATCGGCCTGCATCTGGAACGAGACAAAGGCGACCTCTGGTCGATCCCGCAGGAACCTCGCCAGTGATGGAAGCTCTTCGAAATTGTCGCCGAACACGGTCGTGTTGAACAAGACCCGCAGACCCAGACCGCGTGTGCGGCGGATATAGGCGCGGCGCACCGTATTCAGCTCGGCCTCGCTGGCAAAGCCTTTGCGTTCTTGAGTCATGTCGACGTGAAAGGCCACATCATCCAGACCCGCCGCCGCCAATCGGGTCAGAAAGGCGCGGCTGGCGCGGATACCGTTGGTCATCAGGCAGGATCGCATGCCCAACCTTTTGATCTCGCGGCACAGGGCCTCGAGGTCTTCGACCTTGCGCAGGGTCGGATCCCCGCCGGTAAGTTGGACCGAGACACCGGGGCCGTAATGACTGTGGATCGTAGCAAGGCGCGCGAACAAAACCGAAAGCGGCGGATCATAGGTCATCTCGGCCCGGTCCGAGAGATAACAGAGGGTGCAATCCAGATTGCAGCGCTGGGTGACTTCCAGCGCGACGCAAGCAATAGGATAGAACCGGCCCGCAGTCTGACCGGCACCATACTCCCCACACGCCTGCAAACCGCCGCGCAACGCAGCGCGACGGTCAGAACCCGTGAACTTGCGTCCGGCGGGCTTTACGGAAGTGAGAAAGGAGGCGGTGTCCTTCATACCCGTCAAGCTAGACAGGTCGATCAGATGCGGCCACGCCCCCTCACGCCAACGTGCGGCTTGGTGATTGAATCACCCGCAGCACCCGCCGGATTGTTTCAACGGAGCGGTTGTTGGCGCTTCGTTCAGGTTCGCACCCCGCCCCAGCCATGTCCGTTCGGCCAGATAGAAATCGGTGAACCGGGTGACAAAGTCCTCGGACACAGTTTTCTGCGGGATGCCGGTCGCCAGCAAGGCCTGTTGCCAAGCCTTCACCTCGGGGTAGTCCGCGAGCATGTCGTGCCCGCTGTGATCGGACACGATAGCAGCGCGATGGAGCAACGGCAGCCACGCCAAATCGACATTGCTCAGCGCCTCACCCGCGAAGTAAGGACCGTCGCCAAGCTGCTTTTCAGCCTTCGCGAAAGCGGCGTTCAGCTTGGTCGTGCGGTCATTGTAGATCGCCTGATCCGCGCTTTGCATCGCGCTGCACTGAATCAGATAATGTTTGCTGGCCTGATAACTCCACGCGCGGTTCAGGGCGCGCTGTTCGGGTGTCAGGTCGGGCTGCAGCGGCGCGGCTACCTCGTCGAGGTATTCAGCAATTGCGTCAGATTCGAACAGCGCGGTGCCGCCCTCGGTCACCAGAACCGGCACCTGGCCTGTCGGCGACAGCTCCAAAAACCAGTCCGGCTTGTCGCTGAGGCTGATGTAGTCGATCTGATAAGGCACCTGCTTCGCTTCCAAAAGCGCGGTGACGCGCTGAACGAAGGGACAGATTTTGAAACTGATGATACGGATCATGTGTCTTTCCTTTTGCTGGTTTCATCTGTCAGACGAAGCCCACGCAAAAAAGACGACGATGAGATCAACATTTTTTGCAGGATTGCGGTTTTTCCTGAACGTCCGAGATATTGCCCCGCACATCCATCGAGATATTGCAGCACTCCTCGAACGCTTGTCGCAGCTCTGCACGTCCCTTCTGAACGCGGGACTTGAGCGTTGAATAGGCCAGCCCCTTTGACTGCGCGTAGTCCTGCTGGGACATGCCATTGATGTCGATCGCCATCAGCATATCCGCAGTTTCCTGTGGCAAACCTAGAATGAACGGCTCGACACAGCCCTCAAGGTCCTGACGCGTTTCCGGATCATCCCGGTGATACCAAAGATCATCCGGGTGCGCCTCGGCCCGGCCCGATTTCCGGTAATAGTCGATGATCGTGCGATCGGCTGTTTGAAACAACCATGGCTGCAGTTTCGCCGGGTCTTTAAGGTTTGGTAGACCGGTGAAAACTTTGACCAAAATCTCTTGCAGCAGATCGTCCACATCTGCAGCATTTGACACACGCGAATGCAGAAACGCCTTTAGACGTGCGCGGTACTTGGGCCAGATGTCCTCGATCTGCATGCCGTCTTATGACAGGTGATCGGCAAAGGCGGCAACCACCTGTTCATACACCTCACGTTTGAACGGCACGATCTCGTCGATCAGCTTACCGGGGTCCTGCCATTTCCATTGGGTGAATTCCGGGTGTTCAGTCTGAATGTCGATTTGATCGTCGCGGCCAGTGAACCGCAGTAAAAACCATTTCTGTTCCTGCCCGCGATAGCGGCCTTTCCAGATTTTGGGCACGATGTCGTGCGGCAGATCATAGGGCAGCCAGCCGTCCGTTTCGGCCACAACCTCGACCAGATCAGCCGTTACCCCGGTTTCCTCCCACAACTCGCGCAGGGCAGCATCGCGGGGGTCTTCGCCCTTGTCGACTCCACCTTGCGGCATCTGCCATGCCTCTTTGTGGCGATCATTGCGCTGGCCGACAAAAATCTTGCCCTCACCATTCATCAGCATAAGTCCCACGCAGGGGCGATACGGCAGTTTGGCGATTTCTTCGGGGGTCATGCGCGGCCTCATGAATTATGTTGGAAACTCTGTAACAAGCGTTTCAGAAACAGCAAAGGGTTTGACGTTAGGTTTCGCGTGACAAAGTTTACGCGAACGTCAATCTAACGCTGAGAATTCGGGAGGGAGAGTTCGCCATGACTGCGTACCCAAACATGCTGGCCCCGCTGGACCTGGGCTTTACCACTTTGAAGAACCGCGTCCTGATGGGATCGATGCATACGGGCCTTGAGGAAACCGGCGACTGGAACCGCGTGGCCGAGTTCTACGCTGATCGCGCCCGTGGTGGCGTCGCGCTGATGGTGACAGGCGGGATTGGTCCGAACCTTGAAGGCTCGGTCCTGCCGGGTGCGTCGATGATGACCAACGACAAAGAGGTGGCGAACCATTCAATCGTAACCCAACGCGTGCATGAGGCGGGCGGCAAGATCGCGATGCAGATCCTGCATGCAGGACGGTATGCTTATGGCCCGAAATGCGTGGCCCCTAGCCCGGTGAAATCCCCGATCTCGCCCTTCCCACCGAATGAGTTGGACGAAGAGGGTATCGAAAAGCAAATCGTCGACATCGTGAACGCCGCCGTTCTGGCGCAGAAGGCGGGCTATGATGGTGTCGAGATCATGGGCTCCGAGGGGTATTTCCTGAACCAGTTCCTGGTGACTCACACCAACAAGCGTGAGGACCGCTGGGGCGGGTCCTATGAAAACCGCATGCGCCTGCCGATTGAGGTCGTGCGCCGCACGCGCGAGGCCGTGGGCACCGATTTCATTATCATCTACCGCCTGTCGATGATCGATCTGATCCCCAACGGCTCGACCCATGAAGAGGTCGTTGAACTCGCCCAGCGCATCGAAGAAGCCGGTGCCACGATCATCAACACCGGCATCGGTTGGCATGAAGCTCGGATTCCGACCATTGCCACCAGCGTGCCGCGCGCGGCCTTTGCCTGGGTGACAAAAAAGCTGATGGGCAAGGTGTCGATTCCAGTTATCACCTCGAACCGGATCAACACGCCCGAGGTTGCCGAAGAGGTCCTGTCGACCGGTTGCGCCGACATGGTGTCTCTGGCCCGTCCGATGCTGGCCGATGCGGATTTCGTAAACAAGGCGATTGCGGGTGAAGCGGCAAAGATCGCGCCTTGCATCGCTTGCAACCAGGCCTGTCTGGACCACACGTTCAGCGGCAAGCTGACCTCGTGCCTGGTGAACCCGCGCGCCTGCCATGAGACCGAACTGGAAATCACCGCCGCTGAATCGCCAAAGACTGTTGCGATCGTCGGCGCTGGCCCGGCTGGTCTGTCGACCGCGATGACCGCCGCTCAGCGTGGGCATGACGTTACCATTTTCGACCGCGCTGCTGAGATCGGGGGCCAGCTGAACATGGCCAAACAGGTTCCGGGCAAAGAAGAGTTCTGGGGCTTGGTCGATTGGTACCGCACTATGATGGACGATCTGGGTGTGAAGGTAGAGCTGAACCGTGAAGTAAGCGCCGACGACCTGACCGGCTTTGACGAGGTGGTCATCGCCACCGGCGTCACACCCCGCGACCCTCAGATTCCGGGTCAGGATCGCGAAAACGTTCTGAACTATATCGACGTCCTGCGTGATAAGGCCGAGGTCGGTGAATCCGTCGCTGTAATCGGCGCGGGTGGTATCGGGTTCGACGTGTCGGAGTTCTTGCTGGAGGACGGCCACAGCGTCACCACCGACCTGCCCGCATGGATGAAGGAATGGGGTGTGACCGATCCGGCTGAACACCGCTCGGGTCTGGCCCCAGAAGGTCCGCAACCCGCGGCACCGGCGCGTGACGTGACCCTGCTACAACGTAAGAAACAGGCGCATGGCAAAGGTCTGGGCAAGACTACTGGCTGGATTCACCGCGCCACGCTGAAAATGAAGGATGTCAACTTTGTTGGTGGCGTGAACTATGAGCACATCGACGAAGATGGCTTGCATGTCAGCTTTGGCGAGGAACGCGCCGACCCAACGGTGATCGCAGCGGATACAATCGTTTTGTGTTCCGGTCAGGTGTCCGAGCGCAGTCTGGCTGATGCGCTGATCGAACGCGGTATCACTCCTCATGTGATCGGCGGGGCAGATGTGGCCGCCGAACTGGACGCCAAGCGCGCGATCAATCAGGGCACGCGTCTGGCCGCTACGTTCTGAAACACATCACATTTGCGCTGAAGAAAGCCGTCTCGAAAGAGGCGGCTTTTTTGTGTCGCTTGACCTCACTGGTACCAAAGTACATATGTACGAAATGGGTCAGAAAATTGAACGCGCGCAAACAGGAATTCGAATCGAAAAGCGCCTGCTGAAAGTCCTCAAAGGACTCGCAGAGTCGCTGGACATGACACTTGGCGATCTGATTGAAGGCATCGCCCTGCACAGTTTTGAAAACAAACCGGCGTTCTCTGAGGAAACGCTGGAGAAGATCAAGCAGCTCAAAAGTGTCTACGACCTCGACTGGACAGCCGAGGACAGTCACCGGTTCAAGGAGGACGGAGAATGAGCGCGATATCACCAGCGCGTTTGAGGCACACGCCATCGACAACACGACCTTCGGACATGCCGAACATGTTCAGGTCGCATATGATCTACTGCGCAAATATGATTTCATCGATGCGGCCGCGATCTACGCCAAAGGCATACGTACGCTCGCGGCCAAGGCTGGCGCGCCGGACAAGTTCAACCTGACAATCACCTATGCGTTTATGAGCCTAATCGCCGAGCGTCTTGCCATGACTCAAGCTAAGACCTTCGAAGCTTTCACCAAGGAAAACCCCGATCTGATGACTAAGACCGTACTCGATCAATGGTATTCAAAGGATCGCTTGAATTCGGCACTGGCGCGTGGTGTTTTCTTGTTGCCTGCCGCCGCATAGAGAACACGACGGCATCGCCGCGCATCCTATTCCACGTTGATCGTGATCACCTCGGACACGATTGGGGGCGAATGCGGCACGTGGCCTGCGTCACCCAGCACCAGTTGCAGCGTGTGTTGGCCCGCAGGCAATTCAAGCGTCGTTTCGGTTTGCCCTCCGCCAAAGTGCACATGGTTATCATCTGCTGGAAGACCATAGGCCAACTCGTCCAAGCCATCTTCGCCTTCGCCAATCGGGGGGCGGTTGATCAGAAGATGGTGATGCCCGGTATTCTCTGCCTCGGTGCCGGCGGGCGCCACGCCCATTCCGCTCAGTCCAAAGACAACGGTGACTGGGGACGAGACCGTGTCGCCATCCGCGAGGTTCACAAAATAGACCCGCGCATCCGGGTTCGAGGGCGTCTCGCCACCGCCCCAGGCAAGGGTAGCGGAAAGACATAAGGCTGCGGTGATAAAAATGGCTTTCATGATCTCCTCCGTCGACACAAATTTGCCATTGTCATGTTAACACAATCGCCCTCAGACGCCTAAAAACCTTGGCTTACTGGCTTTGTGCCCATCTGGGAAACCACCGTTTCCGCGTTTCCCATATGCAAACGATCCGATTTGAATCCCTGATATTATCCAATGTCTGCCCTGTTTCCGCCCAGATTGGGCGTCAGTTTTGGAAAAAAGGACTAAGACCTGGGGAACGAGAATGGACAGACTGACCGAAATGGAAGCCTTTGCCAATGTGGTAGACCAGGGTGGTTTTACCGACGCGGCAAAGAAAATGGGCATCTCCAAATCGGCCGTGTCAAAGCATGTATCAAGCCTCGAGGCCCGATTGGGTGCGCGGCTGCTGAACCGCACGACACGGCGCGTATCGCCCACTGAAATTGGCCTTGCCTACTATGACCGCGCGCGGCGCGTGTTGAATGATGCCGGTGAAGCCGACGCTCTGGTGACCTCGATGCAGTCCGCCCCCTCGGGTCTGCTTCGGATCAGTGTGGCGACGGATTTCGGCGTGAATCACCTGTCTCCGGTCCTGTCGGATTTTCTAGCTGCCTATCCCGACATCACTGTGAACATGGTTCTCAACAATCGCTATGTCGAACTGATCTCGGAAGGGTTTGACGTGGCCGTGCGCATTGGCGAGCTGGAAGACAGCACCCTGCGCGCCCGCAAGTTGACCGAAACGGTCAAGCGGATGGTCGCGGCCCCAAGCTATATCGAGAAATTCGGCCGACCGCAGAAGATTGACGATCTGAACGAACACAAGCTGCTGCACTATTCCAGCCAGTCTTCCGGCAATGTCTGGAAACTGACGGCGCCTTCAGGTGAAAAGCGGCAAGTGCGCACCGCCGGATGGCTAAGCGTCAATGACGGCCAGTCACTGCTGAACGCGGCTATTTCCGGCCTGGGGATCGCATATCTGCCCAGCTATCTTTACGCAGACGCGCTGAAGTCTGGTGCCGTTCTGGACGCCATGCCCTCGCTGCCGGATGAGGTTCAGGGCGTGTATGCCGTTTACCCGCCCGGCCGTTTCACGCAGCCCAAGGTGCGGGCTTTCATAGATTTTCTTGTCGATGCCTTTCACGAGAAAGGTCCGATGGACTGGTGAATTAACCTCGGTGAAACTGAATGGCCCGCGTCTTGTGCGCGGGTCTTTTTTTGAGCAGAACAGGCCTGAAGTGAGGACGCCTAGTTGACCAACAGCACCGCCTCGACCCGGCGATTCAGCTCACGGCCTTCGGGCGTGGCGTTCGATGTGAGCGGGGCCAGATAGCCGATACCGCGCGCCTCAAGCCGGTCGGCGACAACCCCATGCGCTTCGATCAGACGGGCGCGCACAGCTTGTGCCCGCCCCGTGCTGACCGAAATGTTGGCGTCCAGTGCCCCGGTGTCATCGGTATGCCCCACAAGCGCCAGACGGGTTTCCGGGTTTTTCGCTAAAAACTCAGCGATCAATTCCAGCGAGGAAAATGGCCCTTCGCCCAGCGTCATCTCTCCGGTACGGAAATGCAGATCGTCCAAAATAACGTGACCATTCTGTTCAAGCCCCGCAAGCAGATCTGCGGGTGGCGTCACCGTGTCTTCGATTACCAAGGGCGGCGGGGCCTCGGCCCCAACGGGCGTGACCCGGATCAACTGCACATAGCCATCCGGTGGATTGCGGCTGACCAGCAGACTGACCACATCGCCCCCACGAAGAGCGGACAGAAAGCGATAATCCTGAATGGCCACATACATGTCCGGCGTCGGCACGACCTCGGTACCAAAGCGAAAATCGAACCCGCCACAAACGCGCGCCTCGCAATCCAGCAGGATCTCGTACCCTTGCGCTTCGATCTGGTCGCGCAGCGGTGCCAGCAACTGAAGCGTCGTGCTGGAGCCTGACTGCAGTCGCCATGTCAGCCTTTCAACCTTACCTTCGACTTCACGCACAGGAACCGCACCGTCGGCGAAGGGACCGATGGGCAACTCATAGCTGTCCAGCTCGCTGGTGCGATCACTCACAAGCCGCGCGCCGGCTGGCAGGGTCAGGTTTTGGGCCGCCACCTGACCAGCCATCAACAAAAGACAGATTGCGGCCGCTCGGATCATCGGGCCTGCGCGTGATATTCGTCGTTCGGGGCCATAGCCGTCGCACTGGCGACCCGGTTCGACATATTGAAAAAGCCGGTCACATTGGCGATGTCCCAGATGTCCCGGTCGCTGAAGCCTGCATCCCGCAGTCGCTGGCGGTCAGGTTCTTCGATCTCGGTGCTGGCAGTGGTCATCCTGGCGGCAAAATCCAGCATGGCGCGTTGGCGCTCGTCCAGTGGGGCCACGCGGTAGTTCATAACCAGCATCTCGCCCAATTGCGGATTACCAGACAATTGCCGGACGGCCGCACCGTGGGCCACCAAACAGTAAAAGCACTTGTTGATCGCAGACACGACCACCGCAATCATCTCGCGTTCCAGTTTCGACAACGCGCTGTCGCCCAGCATGAGGTCGTTATACATGGCCGTAAACGCGTTCAGCTTGTCGATGTCGAAGGCATAGGCCCTAAGGACATTGGGCACAAACCCCAGCTTATCGACGCAGATGTCAAAGTATTTCTGCGTCTCTGGTGGCAGCGGATCCACCATCGGCAGATCCAGCGCGGTAGGCATTGTTTGGTCGGTCACTTCGGTCACTCTCCTTGGGCAAGGTGACGGTAATGGTATTCTCCGCTGATCTCCATCCCAAGCGCACGGTACAGCCCGTTTGCCCCGTCATTGGCCTTGGTGCAGATCACACTCAGCGTATGTGCGCCTTTTTCTTTGGCCCAAAACGCCGCCTTTCGCATGGCCCATTGACCCAGGCCCTGGCGGCGATGCTCTGGCAGGATTTCCAGCGCATGCACCATGGCGATACCGTCATGGATGGCGACAAATCCCGTTCCAGCAGGTTTGTCAGAGTGGCGCAGCAACAGACCGGTTTTTGGCCCCTTAGCGCGGTCCATGACGGCCAGTCGTTCGGGCCCGATCCCTGCTTGCGCCCAAATTTCGACCATGATCGCCAAAGGGCTCCAAATGGTGAAGGCTGTGACTTTCGGGATCGGTTGATCTGCCAAGTGATCGACGGGACATTCGTAAATATTGACCGGATCAAGAATGTCATAACCGCGGTCCGCAAGCTTTTGATCCAACACTTCATCACCCGGTCGCAGGCAAAAAAATGGCCGTTGCCCCATCGCACACATCGCCTCTTCGGCGGCTGTAATCTCGTCTTCTGACGCGGGCCCCATCGCGCTGGCGGCTGACACGCGCGAACCGCCGCCCAGTCCCTGCCGCAGTTGGAACGGCCCAAGTGTCTCGTATCGCGCTGCGGGCCATGTGCCGTCGACGACGGCCGCCCAGTTCGGGCTCAAAGCCCCAACTCTTTCGCCAACCTTGTGGTGGCCGCGTCAACTTTTGACCCATCTGTGCCGCGAACCACCACGTTAGAGCCGAATACGCCGTTCACCTGGAACGGATAGCTGCCGATGGCAAGGTCGGGGAAATCGTCTGCCAAGGTGGACAAGATCGACGCGATATCCCCCTCGCCCCGATTGACGCGCAGCGTTTGCGACAACAGTGGGTCACCGCCCGTCAGTTTGGGCAGAACACTGGCAACCATAGCCTGAAAGATCGTCGGAATCCCCGCCATCACATGCACATTGCCCAACGTGAACCCCGGCGCCGTCGATACCGGATTGTCGATCAACGTTGCTCCATCGGGGATACGTGCCATGCGCAGACGCGCTTCGTTCAGTTCCAGCCCCGAATTCTCATAGTGCCGTTCCAACAGCGCCCGCGCATCGTCCCGCACGTCGATCAAGGCACCAAAGGCCCGCGCAATGCAGTCGGCGGTGATATCATCATGCGTCGGGCCAATACCGCCACTTGTAAACACGTGATCGAAACCTTCGGACAGGGTGCGCACGGCTTCTTCAATGGCCGCCGCTTCATCACTGACCATGCGGACTTCTTTGAGGTCGATGCCCTGTTTCGTCAGTTCCTGCGCAAGGTAATGCATGTTTGCATCCCGTGTGCGCCCCGACAGGATTTCATCCCCGATCACAAGCATTGCTGCGGTTGGGTTCGCCATGTCCTGTCCTTTCCTACTGACACTTTGGGCGCAAGATATCGTTCCTACCGGGTCGAGCAAGGGCCGTGTGTCAATCCCGCAGCACTTCGGCCGGCAAATCCGCTGTAATGCGCTCGAACAGATCCATATCGTGCATTGACCGCGCAAGGATCATTGCACCTTCCATCCGGGCAATCATATCTGCGGCACGAGTCTCCGGATTCGGCGTTCCCGCTGCGCGAAACACCGTTTCAAGCCACACGAGATTGCGCTCAAAGAACTCGCGCGTGCGATTGGCGACCGGATCTGGCAGTCTGGCGATTTCGGCACCGAACATTCCGCACAAGCACATAAGGTCCTGTTCGATCAACGCTTGCCGATAGGCGGCCACATACTGCACCAACAGCTCGGACGGCGTGGACTCGTCCAAGCGGCCCAACGCACCCAGAAATTGATCAGTGTAGCGACCGACCAGCGCCTCGCCCAAGTCCTCTTTGGTCGGAAAATGATAGTGGATACTGGCCGATTTGATCCCGATTTCCGCCGCGATATCGCGGAAACTAAAGGCATAATACCCGCCTTGCCGCGCCATTTTCTCGGCCACGTCCAGAATGCGGTTGGCTGTATCGGACAGGGTTTTTTCGGTCTTGGGCATCTGCAGTCGAACCTAGTTTTTTACCTATCAATAGATAGGGCTTGTATTTGGTTTTGCCAGTCCAATATATCTACCTATCAATAGATAGGGAATCTGATCATGACACAATCAACAACTCTTATCATCGGCGGAACCAGCGGAATGGGCTTGGCCACCGCACGGAAAATTGTAGCTCAGGGGGGCCACGTTACACTGGTCGGATCGTCCGCCAGCAAGCTGGACGCCGTGAAGGCAGAATTCGGTGACGCCGCAGAGACACACCAGGTAAACCTGCGAAACTCGACAGAGGTCGACGTGCTAGTCGCACGGATCAAAGCCGAGACACGCAGCATCCAGGGTCTTGTGAACGCAGCCGGAACGTTCGCGCCAAAACCGTTTTTGGAACACTCTGGCGAGGACTTCGACAGCTACATGGACCTGAACCGCGCCACCTTCTTCATTACGCAGGCTGTCGCTGAAAACATGAAGATGCACGGGGGTGGTAGCATCGTGAACATAGGCTCTATGTGGGCAAAACAAGCCGTCCGGGCCACCCCATCTTCGGCCTACTCGATGGCCAAAGCCGCGCTTCATTCCCTGACACAACACCTTGCGATGGAACTGGCGGAGCATGGCATCCGTGTGAATGCCGTCTCGCCCGCCGTCGTCGTAACCCCCATCTACGGTGCCTTCATCGCGCCGGACCAGATCGAGTCGACCCTGACCGACGCTTTCGACGCGTTTCACCCGATCGGCCGCGTCGGGCGGCCCGAGGATGTGGCAAGCACGGTCACGCATCTTCTGTCCGAGGACGCCTCATGGGTGACCGGCGCCATTTGGGACGTCGACGGCGGTGTTATGGCAGGCCTCGTCTGACACTTCCCTTGCGGGCGAGGGCACGCTAAGCCGGGTGGCATGAAGTTTGCCACCCCGTTGATCCCTGCCCGCCTGATCCGCCGCTACAAACGCTTTCTCGCCGATTGCCAGTTGGAAGATGGCCGTGAGGTTACCGCCCACTGCGCCAATCCGGGATCTATGATGGGACTGGCCGAACCGGGGGAAAAGATCTGGTTGGAGCCGAATGACGACCCCAAGAAAAAACTGAAATACGGGTGGCGACTGGTCGATCATGAAAACGGGCATTTCACCGGCGTCGACACCTCCGTCCCGAACAAAGCATTGCGCAAGGCGCTTGAGGCAGGCGAAATCCCCGAACTGGCCGCCTATCAAACCGTCCGCCCCGAGGTGAAATACGGTGAAAACAGCCGTATCGACTTTTTGCTGACCCAACCCGGCCTGCCCGATGCCTATGTCGAGGTCAAAAGCGTAACGCTCTCTCGTGAACCCGGTCTGGCCGAATTCCCCGACAGCGTCACTGCGCGCGGCACCAAACATCTGGGTGAGTTGGCCGCCATGGCGGAACATGGCCACCGAGCAATCATGTTGTACTTGGTACAACGCACCGACTGCGACCGCTTTGCCCTAGCTGCAGATATAGATCCGAACTACGCCGCCGCATTCGAGGTTGCGCAGGAAAAGGGTGTCGAACGGTTAATTTTCGCCACCCAGATCTCGCCGGATGGGATAAAACTGGATGTCGACAGACCACCATTTGGCTGCAGGTAACGCGAAAGAGCTGAACGTGACGATGACTCCAACAGACCTTGTCCGAAGCTTTTACACCGATGTATGGAACCGGCGCGATTATCGCGTGGCGCATGAGATCATTGATGCTGACTTTAGATTCCGAGGCTCTCTGGGGCCGGAGAAACGCGGCCTTGAGGGGTTTCTGGAATATGTCGACGCGGTACATGCCGCATTGGGGAACTACACGTGCACCATTGAAGACATAGTTCACTCAGAAAACCGGGTCACCGCGCGCATGACATTCCGCGGCAAGCACAGGGCCGAGTTTTTTGGCGTTGCCCCGACAGGCAGAGATATCGAATGGGCCGGTGCTGCGTTTTTTTCGGTCGTGGAAGGAAAGCTGTCCGAGCTCTGGGTGCTTGGGGATGTGGATTCGGTCAAGCAGCAGCTGGGCGCGGCAATGAGTGGCCATTTTTAGGTTTCTGCGGCCGCAGCACCGGGGCGTCTTGTATCCGCTTGAGGGCGCTATGAGGCACTCACAAGCAGTCAAACCCGCGTCCGTTGCCACTTGAATTTCCGGATTTACGCGCCATCTGACAGCCTCAAACGCGCGCCCTCTGGAACTTTCTGCACAAGCAGCGTAAAAGGAGCGCTGCGCGCAATATTTGGAGCTTAGCGTCGATGAAAGAACATCGTGGCCGTCTGACTAAGGATGGCATCCGCATTTACGAACAGGGTGACTTTGCCGGCATGCATGCGGCAGGGGCCTTGGCCGCGCGGATACTCGACGACATTGCTGAACATGTCTTTCCGGGCCAGACCACTGGCGCGATCGACGGGTTGATCACGCAAATGGTTGAGGATGCGGGCGCAACATCGGCGACGATTGGCTACAAAGGGTACCAGCACGCAAGCTGTATCAGCGTGAATCACGTGGTCTGCCACGGCATTCCCGGCGACAAGCGATTGAAGGATGGCGACATCCTGAACATCGACGTAACGGTGATCGTCGACGGCTGGTTCGGCGATACTTCGCGCATGTATGTGGCAGGCAAACTGCCCCGCAAGGCCGAGCGTCTGATTCAGGTTACACATGACGCGCTGTTCAAGGGTATCGAAGCGGTCAAGCCGGGCAAAACCTTTGGCGATATCGGCCACGCGATTCAAGCCTATGTCGAGGCGCACCGGATGAGCGTTGTACGCGATTTCTGTGGTCACGGTCTGGGCCGTGTATTCCATGCGCCTCCTAATGTGCTGCACTACGGCCGCCCGGGCACGGGTGCCGTGCTGGAAGAAGGCATGTTCTTCACCATCGAGCCGATGGTGAATCTGGGTCGCCCCGAAACCAAAACGCTGGCTGATGACTGGACCGCAGTAACGCGCGACAAGTCGTTGTCGGCACAGTTCGAACACTCGGTCGGTGTGACGGCAGATGGGGTCGAGATCTTTACCCTGTCACCAGGCGACAAGTTCCACCCGACTTATTCGTCCTGACTTTCGGCCTGATCCCGTAGCAGTTTCAGCAGCAATGTCTCTGACCCCCACGGCGTAACCGCGTCGTGGATGAAAACGGGTGCGCGCATCGGTTTAGGCTCTGGCCCAGTGGCAGAGTCGGCATCCTTGGAAAGAGCCCAGAGAGGCGTGGTCACAGCGCGATCCATGACCCGAGCGTAACACGGTCGCGTCAGATTCCCAAAAGTGATGGGACATCGGCCATATCGGTGAAGACCTCTGCCCCCAGGTCGACCAGCTTTTCGGCATTTCCCTGCGGCGCGTAGGCCAGACAACGCATGTCGGCACGTTTCGCCGCCGTCACACCGTTCTGGCTGTCTTCGATCACTACGGGAGCCATGGCGTTGAACTGCCTGGCCGCAGTCAGAAACATGGTCGGGTCCGGTTTTGCGGTGCCCAGCACATGAGCGG
This sequence comes from Ruegeria arenilitoris, assembly GCF_013035315.1. GTDB lineage: Bacteria > Pseudomonadota > Alphaproteobacteria > Rhodobacterales > Rhodobacteraceae > Ruegeria > Ruegeria arenilitoris_D. The sequence continues at coordinate 250,662 of NZ_WQHP01000005.1, forward strand.
AAAACGCCACCTTGCTCAGGCGGTCCCACAATCCGTTCTGTCCCAGCGTGATCTGCATCTTTTCCGGACTACCGTTGGATGCGACACAATAGTCTATGCCCTTTTCATCCAGCGCGCTCAGCAGATCCGCGACGCCCGGCATCAGGTCAACACCGCCCCGCAGGCGGTCGTAGGTTTCGGCATAGACCTCATCCACCCAGTCATCCGGCAGATTTGCGCCAAGCGCGCGCGCCTTGTCGCGCACCCAAACCATGGTGCCCCCCAGAAAGAACCCGACGCTGTCTTCAAGCGTTAGGTCCAATCCATAGCGGCCCAGGTTGTCGACCAGCACCTGATTGGACAGCGGCTCGCTGTCGACCAGAACGCCATCGCAATCGAAAATCACCAGATCGTGCATAGGAACCTCTCGGATATGCTTTCGATCGGGCGTAACCGACGCGGGTGGCGACTGCAATCGGGCATCGTGAGCGGTGCAAGGAGAGGCCGTAACCGCCGGATCAGCGGCCACGGCGACCCTGTCACGCCAAGGCCGCAGCGACGGCGTCTTTCATTGAGGTGCGCGCGCGACCGATAAGGGTCTCCAAGGCATTGCCTTAATCATGCAACCAACCATCGGTTGCGCCTGCCTCAGCATCAGCGAAAAACGCAGCGGCGAATTCCCTAAGCCGAACGAGGCTAGACATTCGCAATACGTCTATTTAGACACTGAATTGTAAGGGATGTCTCTGCCGATTTGTGCAGATACTTCAGCAGCCATGTCCGAGAGCGCGAACGCCTCCCCACGCTATTTTTTAGTTCTGTTCCCGTGACCGTGCTGAGCCACAACAACAGCCAACGCCTCCGCGTAGACTTTGCGGGCAGCCGGGGTAGTTCAGGCAACTGCGTCGTCTTAACCGACGATCCTTCGCATCAACGAGATATGCGTGTCGCCATACTTCCGGCTGTCTTCCAATGTGAAACCGTCCGGCGCCGCCATCGGGGCATTCTCTTCCCATACGATGAGCGCATCGTCCGCGATCCAGCCGCCTTCGACCGCTTTGGTTAGGGCCTTTTGACCCATGGATTTTCCATAAGGTGGGTCGAGGAAAACCAGCGCGAAGGGATCGCCGCCATTCTCGCCTAACCGCGTGACATCGCGGCGGATCAGGTCTGTGCGGTCGGCGCTGCGGGTAAGGTCGATGTTTTTGCGGATCAAGCCCTGCGCCACGTGCCCGTCATCGACAAAAGTGACATGCACCGCACCGCGTGACAGCGCCTCGAGCCCCAGAGCGCCAGTACCGGCAAACAAATCCAGGACACGTAGACCTTCAAAGTCGACCTGATGGTTCAGGACGTTGAACAGGCTTTCGCGCACCCGGTCTGTGGTGGGGCGCAAATGCGCCCCGGCATCGCCTTTGCCGACCGAGGCCAAAGCCCGGCCCCGGAACTCACCGGCGATGATCCTCACGCTTTGAGCAGCGGTTTAAGGTCCGCCTCGGGATCGGCAACAACCGCCGGATCAGCGGTTTTGCCCGCGTCGATCAGGCGCTTGCCGACCATGTAAGCACGCGGGTCATTCATTGCGTCGACGGCGATCAGTTGATCACCCTTGTAATACCAGAAGGACACCGTCTGCCCCTCGCCCTTGCGGGTCACAACGCGGTCATAACCGGTGTTCAGACCCGCAATCTGCAGTTTTACGTCATACTGGTCCGACCAAAACCACGGCGTCGCCACGTAGTCTTTGGCAGCACCCAGCATGTTCTGTGCCACGATCTCAGCCTGATCAATGGCGTTCGGAACACTCTCCAGCCGGATACGGCCGCCATTATGTGGGAACGAGGCGCAATCGCCCGCCGCCCAGATCGACGGATCGGATGTGCGGCCGTGGGCGTCGGTTTTGATGCCATTGTCCAGATCGAGGCCCGCCATTTCGGCCAATTGGGTCGAGGGGGCGATGCCTACGCCAACGACGACAAAATCGACCTCAAGCTCTGTTCCATCTGTCAGAACGGCACCGGTGACCTTGCCGTTCTCACCGACCAGACGATCCAGCCCGACCCCTTCGCGAATATCGGCACCGTATTCCGCGTGCAAAGCGCGGAAGTAGTCGCTGGTCTCGGACGCAGCGACACGCTGCAGGATACGGTCAGCCATCTCAACCAGAGTGACTTTGACCCCGCGCTTGGCGCAAACAGCCGCAGCCTCAAGCCCGATATAGCCGCCACCCACGATCAGAGCGCGGGCACCTTCTTTCACGCGGGGCTCCATCTCGTCGATATGGGTCAGGTCGCGCACGACATGGACACCTTCGAGGTCACCACCAATCGCCGCAGGCAGATACCGTGGGTCGGACCCGGTGGTCAGAGCCAGCTCATCATAGGAAATCACCTCATCACCCACGGTCACAGTCTTGGCCTTCGGATCAATTGCAGTCACGCGTTGGCCCAGACGCAGGGCGATGTTGTTCTCGGCGTAAAAGCTTTCGGGGCGCAGGAATAGGCGTTCAAGCTCCATCTCGCCCAGCAGGTAAGCCTTGGAGAGTGGCGGGCGCTGATAGGGCAAATGAGACTCGGCCCCAATCAGCGTGATGTCGCCTTCGAACCCGTCTTTACGCAGCCGCGCAACAAGGGATGATCCTGCTTGCCCAGCTCCGATCACAACAATATGGCTCATCTTCGTCCCGCCCTGTGAATTTCCCATGGTTTCATTTTTCGGCTCACCTATATTGCGGCTGAGGCCGACTCTGCAAATCCAATCGACAGGAGGATCAAGATGATTTCAACCGGTGATATGCTTCCCGACGCAACGTTGACCCAAATGGGGGCAGAAGGACCCGAAGAGGTTCGGATTTCAGACAAGACCAAAGGCCGCAAGGTCGTGATATTCGCAGTACCCGGCGCATTCACACCCACCTGCCATTCCGCGCACGTGCCCAGTTTCATGCGCACCAAGGACCAATTCGCAGACAAGGGCGTCGACGAGATCATCTGCGTTTCGGTCAACGACCCCTTTGTGATGGGCGCATGGGGCGAAGCCACCGGCGCGAAAGCGGCTGGCCTGACCATGCTGGCCGACGCCGCATCCGAGTTCACCAAAGCCATCGGTATGGACTTTGACGCCCCCCCTGTCGGGCTGATCGCGCGGTCCAAGCGCTATGCGATGTTGGTTGAGGACGGCAAGGTCGTAGCGTTGAACCTGGAAGAAAACCCAGGCGCCTGCGAAATTTCTGCGGGTGAAGGACTGCTGGAAAGCATCTGATCTTACCGGGCCCCGGTACGCCGGGGCCACGTTAACCCTATTTCACTTGATGCAACTCTCTGATGGGTCGATACTTCCCCCATTCAATCAGGGAGTTTTTTTTGATGAAACTCAAAGTCATCACCATCCTTCTGGGCGCTTCTGGCGCAATTGCGGCCTGCGGCCCGGCCCCGACACCTCAACAACAGGCTGCACGACAGCACGAGATTGCCTGCCTCAGCGGCACTTTGGGCGGGGCGTTGATCGGCGGCGTGATTGGCAACCAATTCGGCGGTGGGTCCGGCCGGGACATTCTGACCGCTGGCGGGGCCGTGGCGGGCGGTGCCGCAGGCCAGCGTTACGCGTGCTGAAGGAGAGCGACCATGAAATCAGGAATTTTGACGGCCGCATTCGTATTGCTGGCCAGCGCTGTATTGGCAGAATCCGTGGCGGAATTGCATGAACGGGAACTCAATGCGATAGACGCCAACAATGACGGCTTTTTGTCCAAAGATGAGTTCAACGCCTTTTCGGACTATGCCTTTCAGGCCATGGACGAAGACAAGAACGGCACCTTAGGCATGGCAGAAGCCAAGCCGTTTTTGGACATAAAGCAATTTCAGAACGTTGACCGAAACAACGACAGCGTTATCTCTCGCGCAGAGTATGACGCGCAAATGAATGATGATTTTTCAGCCGCTGATCAGGACGGGAACGGTCTTTTGGATTGATCGCACCGCCGGCGGATCGATAGGAGCATTGAATGAATAAGTGGATTACCATTGGCATTCTGGGAGTCCTTGCCGCCTGCGACGCGCCGCAGTCTCCTGTAGTCACCGGACCGGACGGTCAGACGCGAATTCAGATCAATACATCGGGTCTGACCTGCTACGATACCCGCTGCCTAGACATCAACCCGGCCGCCCGCAGCGTGCGCTCGGTCGGGAACCGCACAACCGGCATTCCGGGCAACATAAACGTCAGCGACGGCACCGTCACACCGGCCGAGTTCCGGCGTCTGGGCGAAGTTGCTTCCCTGGCAGGCGGAATGGGTTCGAGAGGAGACCGCTAAACGAGGCTGTCCATCTTGCGGGCCAGTTTCGCGTCCAATGAAGACAAACCGCCCACATCATGGGTGGAAAGAACCACTTCGACCGTGCGGTAGACGTTCGACCATTCGGGGTGGTGGTTCCATTTTTCGGCAAAAATCGCCACTTGGGTCATCCAGCCGAAAGCGTGGACAAAGTCCTCGAATATAAAGGTTTTAGTGATCGCGTCCCGGTCCTTGACCATGGTCCAGCCGTTTTCGAACAGCGGATCCAGAAGAGGGCCGCGTGTCTCGGTCGACAATAGTTCCGTCATTGCTGTTCCTCCGGGTTCGACTTTCTGAACGGGCCATAATCCGTCAGAATCTCGATCTCTTCTCCCACTGCGCGGGCCTCGGCGTCCAGATATTTTCTGATCGCATCGGCAAAGCCCGGATCGTTGACCCAATGCAGACTGTGCGTGCGCGTGGGCAGATAACCGCGCGCCAGCTTGTGTTCGCCCTGCGCCCCGGCTTCGACCCGCACCAGACCCTCGGCAATGGCAAAGTCGATTGCCCTATAATAGCACAGTTCGAAATGCAGGCAGGCGTGATGCTCGGTACAGCCCCAATAGCGACCAAAAAGCGTCTCGCGACCGATAAAATTCAGCGCCCCGGCAATCGAATGCCCGTCCCGTTCCGCCAAAACCAGCGCCATGTCATCCGCCATGGTTTCATGCGCAATATCAAAGAACTGGCGGGTCAAATAGGGCATGCCCCATTTGCGCGACCCGGTGTCCTGATAGAATTGCCAGAAAGCATCCCAGTGTTCCGGGCGCAGATCACCACCGGTCAATGTCCGTATCTCGCCGCCAAAGCCGCATGCCTGCGCGCGCTCTTTACGAATATTCTTGCGCTTGCGCGAAGACAGAGCCGCAAGAAACCCGTCAAAGTCAGCGTAATCGTCGTTCAGCCAGTGAAACTGCTGCGAGTGGCGCGTCATCAGGCCCATCTGCTCACCGGCCAGCGCTTCGTCCTCGGTGCAGAAGGTCGCGTGAATGGATGAGACCTGATTGTCCGCCGCCAGTTGCACCGCGCCTTGCACCAGTGCCGACATCCCTATCGCCTCGTATCCCGTGCGCACCAAAAAACGCCTACCCGTCGCAGGCGTGAAAGGCACAGCAATCTGCAGTTTGGGATAATAACGCCCGCCGGCGTTCTCATAGGCGTGTGCCCAGTTGTGGTCAAAGATGTACTCGCCCTGGCTATGAGACTTGGCGTACATCGGCGCTGCGGCGATGAGCATTCCGTCCAGATAGGCCGTCAGATATTGCGGCTGCCACCCGGTTCCACGTCCGACCGAGCCACTGTGTTCCAGCGCGATCAGAAACCGATGGGTGGTAAATGGATCAAGCGGGCGGCCACCATCAGCGGCCTCGGGACAGGCGCAACTGTCCCACTCTGCCGCAGATATCTGAGACAGCGAGCCCAGTACCTGAACCTCAATCTGTGCCTGATCCATGTGCCCTCCGCGTCTGGTCTTTATCTGTGACGACGTGGGCCGGGTTCAACCCGGATGTGCGGCCAGATACCCTTCGAAGGTCACATTGTCGGCAACTTCGCGGGCCTTTGCCTCTTGTTCAGGCGATCGCACCGTCCAGCACAGGATCGGCACACCGCGCGCCTTCAGCTCGGCCACGCGAGGACGGTTCAGGTCGGTCACTTCATGGCTGATGAAACTGGCGCCAACCCGGTCGAAATCGGGAATCCCGCGCAGGTGGTCACAGACGGCGTGTGGCAACAGTTCTTCCTTGGGCTGGTACGACCCCGTCACGATGCCACGCGGCAGGTGCGGGGCTAACCGCGCCAATTCAGCGACCGAGTTGGGGTTGAACGACATCAACGCAACCGGCCCGTCATAGCCTTGCAACGCCCGCACCGCGTCGCGTTCCAACGCCCCGACAGATGTGCCCATGGCGCCGTCCTGATCCTTGAACTCGATCAGCAGAGGCACATTGCCGGATACAATCTTCAGCACCTCGTCAAAGGTCGGTATGCCGTCATCAGCATGCAGCAGTTTAGTGCCCGAGGCCTGATCGGCAGTGATCTGCTGGATTGGACCAGACTGCCCCGTCAGGCGGGCCATGTCATAGTCATGAAACACCATCGCCCGATTGTCGGCGGTCAGCTGTAAATCAATCTCGATCGCGTAGCCTGCCTGAACAGCGGCACGAATGGCCGCCCGACTGTTTTCCGGGCGGTTGTCCTGTTTGTCATGCAGCGCACGATGTGCCACAGGCACGGTCAGGAAGGCTTCGGGCAGTGTTGGGATCATTGAACTTCGAAGATGCCTTCGATTTCAACCGCCACACCCAGTGGCAGCGCAGCCGCGCTCACTGCGGAACGCGAATGGCGACCCGCATCGCCCAGCGCTTCGACCAGGAAATCCGAGGCCCCATTGATCACTTGTGGCTGGTTGGTGAAATCGGCGGTCGAGTTCACAAAACCGGTCAGTTTGACAACGCGCACCAGCTTTTCGATGTCACCACCACAGGCGGCTTTGACCTGCGCCAACAGGTTGATCGCACAGACCTTGGCTGCGGCGGCACCTGCGTCGACATCCATGTCGTCGCCCAGCTTGCCGGTGATCAGCTCATCCGCTTTCGAGATCTGGCCCGAGACGTACACGATGTTTCCCACGCGCACGAACGGCACATAGTTTGCGGCCGGTGCTGGTGCATCCGGCAGCGTAACGCCCAGGCTTTCCAGTTTCGCGGCGATGCTCATGAGGTTTCCTCCCAAATTCGAGTCGGGGCGAAGCTAACCGGGAAGTCGGCAATGGAAAAGTGACAAAACGGACATGCAGCTCACGCCGCTTGTGGGCGTAACTTTTCTTATTCCGAACTGTTGAACTTGTGTCACTTTACCTTCGACCATCGGGCGGGTTAAACGCTATTTGTTTCCTTATGGCTGTGAAACAACTATGTGACATTGAATTGCGCTGCGTACAGCGGCGACAGGCAGTATTGATTAAGTGTTTGGGTTTAAATGACCTAAATGGTTTGGAGTAGCAGAACCCGTGTTGAGCAGAATCAGCCTTATTCCCCTGATCGCCCTGTCACTGATGACGGTTCTGAGCGCCTGCGCCACGCGCCCACCCGAAGGCGCGCCGCCGAGTCAGGTCTTTGACCCCTACGAACGGAACAACCGCGGCGTTCACAAGTTCAATCTGGGCGTCGACCGCTTTCTGTTCCGCCCGGCCTCGAAAGGGTACGTAAAGATCGTGCCCGATCCGATGGTGACCAGCTTTAACAACTTTGCTGAAAACCTGACGATGCCCGGCCAGGCGCTGGACTATCTGCTGCAGGGAAATATCAAGCAATCGGGCAATGCGTTGTTGCGGTTCGTAATCAATTCGACCGTTGGCGGCTTGGGGCTATCGGCCCCCGCGGACGAACTGGATCTGCCGCCTGTCGACACGGATTTCGGTGAAACCCTGCATGTCTGGGGCGTCGGCGAAGGCGCTTATGTCGAGCTGCCATTTTACGGCCCCTCAACCCAGCGCGATGCGATTGGCGTTGTGGTCAACCTCTTCTCGAACCCGATCAACTTTACGCCGGTCCGCCCGGTCGACAATATCGGCGTCTATGCCGAGGTTGTCCGCCGCATGGGAGACCGAGGACGGTTCTCTGACACCGTTGACTCGATCCTGTATGAAAGTGCCGACAGTTACGCCCAGGCGCGCACCATTTACATACAAAATCGCCGCTTTGAACTGGCGAGGGACGATGAAGAAACCTATCTGGGATTGTATGATGACCCCTATGCCGATATCGGAACCGACCCTGTCAGGGACCCCTACCTAGACCCATACGAGGACCCCTATGAGGACCCCTATGCCGAGTAACCTTATGAACCGTCGCAGTTTTGTCACCACCGGCCTTGCCGGTATGGCACTGACCGCCCTTCCCCTTTCCGCCTTCGCCCAGACCGAAGCCAGCGCCAAGGCTCTGGTTGTTAGTGTCGTGGATGAAATCAACCGTGTGATCGCATCGGGCAAATCCGAGAAAGCGATGATCCGCGATTTCGAGAAGATTTTTGTGCAATATGCCGATGTGCCGATCATGGCACGTTATGTGCTAGGGGCAGATGCCCGTTCGGCCAGCCCGTCACAACTGAAGCAATTCACCAAAGCGTTTCAGGGCTATATCTCGAACAAGTATGGCCGCCGCTTCCGTGAATTCATCGGTGGACAGGTTACCGTCCGCAACGCTCGCAAGATCAAGGCAGGATACGAGGTGCGCACCTCAGTCAAGCTGCAGGGCTCGTCCCCGTTTGAGGTCACATTCCTGGTTTCGGACAAGTCGGGCCGCGACAAGTTCTTCAACATGTTTATCGAAGGGGTGAACATGCTGCTGACCGAACGGACCGAAGTCGGTGCGATGCTGGATGCTCGTGGCGGTGATCTGAACCGCCTGATCAAGGACATGAACCAGAACAAGGTCAGCTGATCTGGTTCAAATGAAAAAGCGCCGCGCGATTGGCTTCGCGCGGCGCTATTGCGTTTAGTTCAGGCGTTCACCGGTTTCCTTGGCAAAGTACGACACTTTGCTCATGTCGAAAGCAAGGTTGAGCATCTTGCCTGCCTGCGCGCTGGTTTCCGCATGCAAACGCGCGGTGACCTGTTTGCCGCCCAGTTCCGAGACCACATAGGTGTCTGCGCCGGCAGGTTCGACCATGTCGACCATGCAAGCCGCTTCCTGAACGCCGTCGCCAGCGCGGAACCCGGCCTCGGCAATATCTTCGGGACGCAGACCCAGAATGACATCCTGTGGCAGCGACAGATCGCGTGCATCGTTCAACAATAGCGTTTCGCCTTGGTCGCGCGCGATGGCGATCTGGGTACCAGAGCCGTTCCTAGTCGCTTGCGCCGGGATCAGGTTCATCGCGGGCGAGCCCATGAAATCGGCCACAAACAGGTTAGCCGGATTGTTGTAGATCTCGGCCGGGGTGCCGATCTGCTGCACCACACCGCCCTTGAGAACCACGATCTTGGTGGCGAGGGTCATCGCTTCGATCTGGTCATGGGTCACATAGACGATCGAGGCATCCAGCGTCTGGTGCAGCTTTTTGATCTCAGTCCGCATCTCAACCCGCAGCTTGGCGTCGAGGTTCGACAGCGGTTCATCGAACAGGAACAACTTAGGATCGCGCACCAGCGCCCGGCCCATCGCCACGCGCTGACGCTGACCGCCCGAAAGCTGGCTGGGGCGGCGGTTCAGCAGGGGTTCGATCTGCAGCAGCGAAGCGACCTCTTTCAGCTTGGCATCCTGCGTCGCCTGATCCACCCCGCGCACTTTCATGCCGAAGGTGATGTTCTTGGCCACGGTCATGGTCGGGTACAGAGCATAAGACTGGAACACCATCGCGATGTCGCGGTCCTTGGGGCTGACATGGGTCATGTCGTTGCCACCGATGGACAGCGTCCCGCCGGTGATTTCCTCAAGCCCCGCGATGCAGTTCAGCAAGGTGGACTTACCGCACCCCGAAGGCCCGACCAGCACCAGGAAGTCCCCCGGTTCGATCGAGATGTTGATGTCTTTCAGAATCTCGGTCGCGCCGTAATTCTTGTACAGATTGTTGATATCTAAGATGGGAGCCATGGGTTATCCCTTCACGGAACCGGCGGTCAGGCCGCGGATGAAATACTTACCGGCAACGACATAGACGAGCAGCGTCGGCAGCCCCGCGATGATCGCGGCGGCCATGTCGACGTTGTATTCTTTGACGCCGGTGGTGGAGTTTACGATGTTGTTGAGCGCAACGGTCACGGGCTGCGTTCCTGCCTGGCTGAACGACACGCCGAACAGGAAGTCGTTCCAGATCTGCGTGAACTGCCATATCACGGTCACCACGACGATGGGCAGCGACAGCGGCAGGAAAATCGACCAGAAGATCCGCAGGAAACCGGCCCCATCGACGCGGGCTGCCTTGGTCAGCTCGGCCGGGATCGTGACGTAGTAGTTGCGGAAGAACAGCGTGGTGAATCCCAGCCCGTAGATCACGTGAACGAAGATCAGACCCGGAATGGTCCCGGCGATCCCCATCATGCCCAGCAACCGCGCCATCGGCAGCAAGACGACCTGAAACGGGATGAAACAGCCAAACAGCATCAGCGAGAAGATGATGTTCGCGCCTTTAAACCGCCACTGCGCCACGACATAGCCATTCAGCGCGCCCAGCAGGGTCGAAATCGCCACCGCAGGCACCGCGATCAGGACCGAGTTCCAAAAGTAAGGCCGCAGACCTTCGCACTGAATACCAGTACAAGCCCCGGACCATGCGGTTTTCCAGGCGTCAAAGCTGACTTCGCGCGGCAGCGAGATCAGGGATCCGGTGCGAATCTCCTCAAGGCTTTTCAGCGATGTGGTGACCATCACGAACAGCGGCATCAGGTAATACAGCGCGAACAGGCCAAGCAGGACGTACAGCAACCATCGCAGGGCAATTTTGCCAGCGGCGCTTTGGGTGCGGGTTTGAGATTGGGATTGGGGCATCGACAGATCAGTCATTTTTCGCCCTCAGCTCTGAGTAAAGATAAGGAACCACGATGGCAAAGACGACCAGCATCATGATCATCGCAGACGAGGCCGCCTGACCGATATCACCGCGCGAGAACGCCATGGCGTACATGTACGTGGCAGGCAGATCGGTTGCGTAACCCGGACCACCGCCTGTCAGGGCGATGACAAGGTCAAAGCTCTTGATTGCCAGGTGGGCCAGAACGATGAAGGCAGACAGGAAAATCGGTGCCATCGAAGGTATGATGATCGCCGTATAGATGCGCCACGTGGGGATACCATCGACCTGTGCGGCCTTGATGATCTCACCATCCACTGACCGCAGACCGGCGAGGAACAGCGCCATGACGAAGCCCGAGCTCTGCCAGATCGCAGCCATCACGATGGTGTAGATGGCGTAGTCGGGGTTCACCAGCCAGTCGAACTCGAAATTCGGAAAGCCCCAGCCCTGCACCATGGACTCGATCCCAAGACCGGGGTTCAAAATCCACTTCCACGCGGTGCCCGTGACGATCATCGACAGCGCCATCGGGTACAGGTAAATCGTGCGGATCGCGCCTTCAGCGCGGATCTTCTGATCCAGCAGGATGGCCAGCAGCAGGCCCAGCACCATCGCGATCACGATGAACAGCGCGCCAAAGATATACAGGTTGTTGATTGCCGTGTCCCAGCGCGGGGAGTCGAACAGGCGTTCATACTGAATGAAGCCCTTGATCTCGTATTTCGGCAGTAGTTTCGATCGGGTCAGCGACACCCATGCAGTCCATCCGATAAAGCCGTAGACAAAGATCAATACGGCGATGAACGACGGTGCCAGCACCACCTTGGGCAGGTGGTTTTCCAGCCATTCGGACATTTTAGCCTCCGGGGAAAGGTGCTCTGCCCCGCATTATAGGGGGCAGAGCGTGTTGGATCAGTAGCTGTTTGCTACCGCGTCCGCCAATTGCTGAACCGCGTCTGCCGAGGACATATCCGAGTTGAAATGCGCGGTCACAACGTCTGTGATCGCACCGGACTGCGACCCGCGCAGCGCCATGCCGTGGGCGTAGGACGGCAGCAGCGAACCTGCGTCCGAGGTCGCTCCCATATCTTCGGCCGACAGATTGGCACAGATGTCGAAATCATCCAGCGCCACATCGGTCCGCGCGGGGATCGAGCCTTTGTTCAGGTTGAACACTTTCTGGAAGTTCGGCGCGACGATCAGCTTGGCCAGCAGGTCCTGACCGGCTTTCTTATCGTCGCCGTCCACGTCGAACATGGCAAAGCTGTCGACGTTGTACAGGTAACCGTCACCGGGGGTCGAGGCGCACAGGAAGTCTTCGCCGGGCTTCTTGCCAGCTGCCAGGAATTCACCTTTGGCCCAGTCGCCCATGATCTGGAACGCCGCTTCGCCGTTCATGACCATGGCCGTCGCCAGGTTCCAGTCGCGGCCCGAGAAGTTCTCATCCACATAACCACGTAGGGTGCGCATCTGGTCAAAGACCTGAACCATGGTGTCCGAAGTCAGCGCTTCGGGGTCCAGATCAACCAGCGCCTTCTGGAAGAACTCAGGCCCGCCAATGCCCAGAACCACCGTTTCAAAAACGGTCGCGTCCTGCCATGCCTGACCACCGTGGGCCAACGGGATCACACCAGCGGCCTGCAGTTTATCCGCTGCGGCGTTGAACTCGTCCCAAGTTGTCGGCATTTCGATACCATTAGCCGCCAGAACGTCTGCGTTGGCCCAGATCCAGTCCACACGGTGTACGTTCACCGGCGCGGCGCACCAAGTACCTTCGCACTTCATGTGATCCGCGATCGAGGCGGGCAGCACCTCGGCCCAGCCTTCGGCATCGGCAACAGATGAGATGTCAGCCAGAACGCCTTCTTCGTACCATTCCTGAATGGCGGGGCCTTTCAGCTGAACGGCAGTCGGTGCGTTGCCAGCCAGAACGCGGGCCCGCAGCGCGGTCATTGCCGCGTCACCGCCGCCGCCTGCAACTGGCATATCGGTCCATGTGCCACCGTTCGAGGCGAACTCTTCCTGCAGAACAGCGACCGACTTGGCCTCACCGCCCGAGGTCCACCAATGCAGAACCTCGGCCTGAGGCTCGGCCACAACCGACGACGCGGCCGCAACGGCCAGTGTCGATACGGTGGCAAATGCAAAACGATTCATGTCTTGTCTCCTCCCTGAGAACTCAATGGCTGCCGAAGCAGCGATTGCGCTATTACTGAGGGCCAAACGCCATCTGACAACGCGTAATCCGCGCCAAGATGCAGACGAAGCCCAATTTTTCACCACTTTTGTTACAGCGTGTTACGTTGACATTGAATCCGTTTCCGTTCGTTACAATTGACGACGTCGGAGGAACATTATCGGGAGGACAGACAGAGTGAGCATTCCGCGGCTTCTGGTGGTGGATGACGACCCTGACATGCGGTCGATGATGACTCAGCTGATGCAAAAGAACGGGTTCATCGCTCTGCCCGCCAGCACTGAGCGAGAAATCCGCGCGCATTTGTCCAACGGTCGGATCGACCTGATCCTGTTGGACGTCATGCTGGGGGATGAAAACGGCATCGACATCTGCGCCCGACTGCGGCGGGAACAGGATGTACCGATCATACTTGTGTCGGCGTTGTCCGCGGATCATCAGCGCATGGCTGGATACGAGGTGGGTGCCGATGACTACATCGCCAAGCCGTTCAACCCGCAACTGATGCTGGCCCGTATTCGCGCAGTGATGCAACGCGCGCGGCGATCATCGTCGCTGGCCTATCGCCGCCGAACCCGCACCTTCCGTTTTGACGGTTGGGTCTATGACGGCAAGCGCGACGACCTGCATTCTCCCGAAGGCTATCTGGTGTCGCTGTCCCAAAGGGAAACCGCCCTGCTCAAGGTGTTACTGGCCAACCCGCATATCCCGCTGACCCGGGATGAGATCGTCGCTGCGCTGGATGTGACCGGCGACAGCGACAAGTCCGAAGCTCAGGGGCGCGCCATCGACATGCTGGTCGGGCGCTTGCGGTCCAAAATCGAGGCCAACCCGAAAGATCCGCAAATGCTGCGCACGGAACGCGGGGTCGGCTACATCTTTGGTGCCGACATCTCGGTCGAAGAATGACCCTGCGACTGCGCAATCTGGGGTGGCTGTGGGCGCTGTCGGCTTTTGCTGCAGGGCTTTTGTCAGCAGGGCTGTGGTTCGCATCTGCGCGCGCCTGGAATGATTACCTGCTGCAGTCTTTTGTTGCCGGTTTCACGGTTTACGAAGAACTGCGCACTGGCATGGCCCCGTCCGAGGGGCTTTCAATTACCCCCTTGTCACCGCAGGACGCAGCGCTGGCCGAAAATGGCGAGTTTCAGCGCTTGCCCGGCTTCTCTGACCGCCGGTTTGTTACAAACCTGTCGATCCTGACGGACAGTTCCTCGCCGCTCAGCGGGCGCGAATTGACCGTCGCGATCCTGTCCGACCGTTTGATTTATCCGGTATCGGACATCGTCTCCGGTATTGATCAAACCGGCCCCGAGAAGATGGGCAATCTGACCCGATTGCTGGCAACCTATTGCAGCGAGCCGATCCTGATCGCGAAATTTGGTCGGGAGGCCTGGTATCAGGTAGATGGCACGCGAATTTGGGGCTGTCAGGCCGCACCTATGGATCTACGCCTGCCCGCCATTCTGTTGGGGATCGTTGCGCTTGCGGTCATTCTGTCCTCGGTCAGCAATGTGTCGGACACGTTCACCCGGTTCGCGCATGCCCTGCGCCAGCGGCAGCGTTTGGGCGGACCGGAAAGCTATGAGGCTGATGGCCCGGATGAGCTGCGCGACATTGTATCGGCAGTAAACGCCCATCTCGAGGCCGAGCGCGCTCAGTTGGAAAAGCGGGCAACCGTCTTGTCTGGCGTCAGCCACGATCTGGGCACACCCGCGACCCGCGTGCGCCTGCGGGCCGCACTGATCCCAGATGACGAACTGCGCGAAAAGCTTGAGGCGGATGTTGATCAGATGACCGGCATGATCGAAAGCGTCCTGACCTACACGCGGTCCGAACTGGATGTCGAGGAACCACAACAAATTTCTCTGACCTCGCTGGTCGAGTCTCTGGTCGCCGACTATCAGGACATGGACCTGCCCGTGACCCTGAAACAGACCGATCCGGTCGCGATCGAAGGGGCCACCTCGGTTTTCATGTCCAAACGCGGCGTTGGGCAATTGCCCGAAACCCGCCGTGTGCTGGTCATGGGGCGGCCGATCTCTCTCCGGCGTGCGCTGACCAACCTGATCGACAACGCCCTGAAATACGGGCGGCACGCTGAGGTCCAGTTGGAAACCGATGCGACCACCGCCACAATCACCGTCGAGGATAAGGGCACCGACCTCTCCGTCTCGGATATTGAGAACCTGATGGCCCCATTTCGGCGGGGGTCCAACACCGGATCATCGGACGGCTTCGGCCTGGGTCTGACCATCGCCGCAACCGTGGCCGAACAACATGGCGGCGCGATGCGGTTCGAAGCCGGCGAGCGCGGCCTGCGCGCCCGCCTACAGATCGCCCGGCAATAAAACCTAGGTTGTGTAGCTGCGAACCAAAGCACTGGCGATCAAAGACCAACCATCTGCAATGACGAAAAATGCCAGCTTGAACGGCAAAGAGACTGTGGCAGGCGGCACCATCATCATACCCATCGACATCAAGACCGCGGCGACCACAAGGTCGATGATCAGAAAGGGCAAGAACACTAAAAATCCGATCTGAAAGGCGCGGGCAATTTCCGACAGCATAAAGGACGGCATCAAGATCGACAGCGGCGCATCCGGCGACAGAGGAATAGCGTCCCCTTCGGGGCGCAAGGCGGCCATGGCGTGAAACGTATCTGCGTCCAGTCGCGCCGCCATAAAGGCTCTGAATGGCTGCAAAGCGCGCCCCAGCGCGGGCTCAACCTCCATCGTTTCATTGACCAATGGCCGGATGCCGGCTGTCCAAGCCTCGGTAAAGACCGGGTCCATGACGAAATAGGTCAGGAACAAAGCCAGGCTGACGATCAGCATGTTTGGCGGAGATTGCTGCAAGCCAATCCCCTGCCGCAGGATCGCCAAAACGGTGATCAAAAACGGAAAGCAGGTGATCATGATCGCGAGTCCCGGTGCGAGACTCAGAACCGTAATCAACAGGATCAGCTGAATCGTACGCGCCGAGATCGAACCGCCCTCGCCCAACGACACCGATAACTCTTGTGCCGTGGCCAGCGACGGGGTCAACGCGTCTGCTGATTGGGGGCTGATCGGGAAATAGTGGACTTGCGACTGGCACCGATCGGATAAAGGCCAAGCAATCCTCCTCATGGGCCATTCTTCCCGTCAGATCTAAATGCGAACATAAAATGTGACATCCGTATTGAACGGCCTGAACGAGCTTTTGGGTCCCTCCCTACCACAGCTTGAGAAACGCCCGCCCTGCATTTCAGCTGCCAATCTTGGGTTTGAGACCCGGGTTGGTCCAGCCCCTTCCCCAGATCAAGTCGCATCGCTGCGTAACTCGTAGTTTCAAGAGTTTGACCGCATCGATAAGTAGCAGGTTCTCAAACCGGCAAAGTCATATACCTATTCCGGCTTTGGAGCAGGGGCG
Organism: Ruegeria arenilitoris; assembly: GCF_013035315.1. Taxonomy (GTDB): domain Bacteria; phylum Pseudomonadota; class Alphaproteobacteria; order Rhodobacterales; family Rhodobacteraceae; genus Ruegeria; species Ruegeria arenilitoris_D. The sequence continues at coordinate 267,095 of NZ_WQHP01000005.1, forward strand.
TTGGACTTGCTGGAGAAACAGCACCTGGAAGCGGATTGGATTGCCGCCATCCCACGTTATCTGGACGGTACTCCTAAGTCAGGGCCAAACCCGTCCGCAAGCCTTCTAGGCTGCGAAAGCGATGCCGCATTATGGGCGATTTGAAGATCAGACATTGGCGCCTGGATGTTGCAAACAAAGATTGTCGCGTTGAGCCTTGGCAAAGAGTTTGACCAGGCAATGGATCTGTTGCAGGCGCATAACACAGAAGCTTCTGACACACTGAACCGTGTGGCGTTGATCTTGACCGAGTGGGCAGACGACGCGACATTCCTGCGCCGCGTTTTGACTCTGACGCCAAGGCAGAAATAGGCGCTTTCAACAGGTACCGCTGTTGCTGTGGCCAAAAGATTGGCCGCGCCCGATTTTGCCAATGTCGCGCTGGAACTGGCCAACCGACCGCAGGACAAAAAGGGGCGCTTGGATCGGGTCGGGATTGGGGCGAAGGCCACTCCGCTCCAGCACCAACCGCGTCAAGCAGTGCAGAAACTTTCAGATGACCCTTCAGACGCCGCGCAATCGCTGAGGGGACAAGCGATGCAGATGACAGAAGACTACGGAGCAACAGCCGATTTGTTCCGCGAGATTGGACAAATCGAAGAAGCCTACCGGTATGTTTGGCTGGCAGATCGCCCAAGCAGGTTGGATGAGGAGAGCGGATCAAAGTTCTCTGCCATTCACCAAACGACGCAGGCCCTTTCCACCCCACCCAATCGCATACCCGAAAAGCCACTGGCCGATGCGCAGAGCTTGTTGGAGGACGGCGCACAAACGCGGGAACGTATTTTGGATTTACTGGCGAAGGTCACCCCGTGACTGGCCCGATAGGCCCTGCGCCATTGCTCGGCGCTTGTCGTGCTCGGCGTTTACGGATCGAACACCAAAGGCAACACGTCAGAGATCTTGGAACCGGGTTTGGTCCAACCCAAGATGGCATCCCGGATCGCATCCGCACGCTCCTGTCCGACTACAGGCACAGCAAAATCCGTATATTTTGCAATCACGTCCTCTTTGCTGAACGGGCCTTCGGGTCCGCCGCGCGCGTGAATGTCGCCGGAGGTCAAGCTGCGCCCATCGGTCGTTTCCAATGTGACGTCGGCCCATCGCCCCTTGGGGAAACGAGTACTGTGACGCGCATCTTCGCGAACGTGAATGCGAGGCAGCATAGCTGCCACAGTTGGATCCGACAGCCCGACGCCTGAGATATGTTCAACTCCGATCCGGCCGTAGATCGCTTGAACCGCCACCGCAAAAGGCAGCGAATACTGTGCCTGAGATGTCGTTTTAGGCATCCCGCCGTAAAGACAGGCGGCTTCGTGAAAGCTGTTGATATGTAGGGATTTGATCTGTTCATGGGTCAGGTCATGCTCGATCATCACCGCACGCACACCGTCGATTGCCGCATGCGCCCAACGGCATATTGGGTAGGGTTTCACATATTGATGCTCGACCTGCCAGAATTGACCAAGATCGGCCCAGAACGCGGCGACATCATCAGCTTCGATGGTGATTGCTGGTGCTCCGGTGAACCCACGCTCGGCCAAAATCGCCGAAGAGATACCGACCATAGCGCCCCAGCCTGATCCGTCATGCAACATGGTCGGGTTCGCGATTTCGCGCATCATCTGGCTGCGTGGGCCGTGATATTCGGCGATGCCCAAAGCTTGGCGAAACTGCGCAGTCGAATGACCACGCAAACGCGCGGCCATTGCCACCACGCCCAGTGCATTCCACGCCCCGGAGGTGTGATAATCGCTGACCGATGCATGCAGCGACATGCCCGCGCGCCCCGCGACCTCATACCCCGTGATCACGGCCGCCAAAGCCTCGGGGCCAGATACCTCTGGGCAGTGCACACCCAGCGCGATCAGCGCCGGCAACACAACAACGCCGATATGGCCCTTTGTCGGGTTGTAACCGTCATGCCCATCTAGATTGTCGGTCTGGGTTGCGGCCGCATAAGCCGCCCCAGCCATACTGACAGGCCGACCGTCGAACATCATCGGAACGCTGTAGCCCGCGTTAGAACTGGCATAAAGCAGGGCCGCCGTATCGCGAGCAATCACGCCAGCTTCCATCGGACCCGAGGCGATGAGGATGCCCATTGTGTCCAGCATCATCAGGGCTGCAGTTTCTTTGGCGCTGTCTGGCATCATGTCCGCGGGACAGTTCAGAGCGAACTCTGCGACGCGCTCGAAAGTTCCGCTCATTTCGCTGCTTCCATGACCTTCGGTTGAACATCGCGAAGCCGATGTCCTGACGGGTCAAAAGGTGGCTCGGCCAAAACTTTGGCTTTGTGCGGTCTGCCAAGGATAAAAATTTCAACCGTATCCCCGGGCCGGGCAACAGCCGGGTTGGCATAACCGATGGCAAGCGACTTGCCGACCGAATAGCCATAGGCGCCTGACGTCACGCGACCCACCGGCGTGCCATCGGGGGTAAAGATCGGTTCTCCTCCCGTTGCGTCGGCATCCGTCACCTCGACCTCAAAGATCGACAAAACCTCGCGCGTGGGGTTGTCCTTGACCTTCAGATAAGCGTCCTTGTGCAGGAAATCCTTGTCCAGCTTGATCAGCCCCGCCAGTCCGACTTCCTGTGGCCAATATTCCTGCGAATACTCGCGGCCCCATGAACCATACCCTTTTTCGATGCGCAGAGAACCAAGGGCGCGACCACCCACCGGGCCGCCGTCCAATGCGCCCGCGGCGTCCAAAAGTGCTGTATAGAGTCTGATTTGATCCTCTTCAGCGCAGTGCAGTTCCCAACCCAGATCGCCGGTAAAGCTGACGCGGATGGCCAGGCAGGTCACACCTGCGACTTCAATGGTCTGAGAGCGCATAAAGCGGAACGCTTCGTTCGACAGATCCGAATTGGTCAGGCGCTGCAACAGATCGCGCGCCTTGGGGCCAGCCACGTTGAATCCGGCGATGCGGTCTGTTGCCACTTCGAACGTCGTGTTTTCGGGCAGATCGATCATGTTGAAGAACCGCTGATGATAGCGCTCGGCCATGCCAGAGCCGATCATCATGTATTCGTCTTCGGCCACCTTGGTGATGGTGAAATCGCCAGCGACACCGCCACGAACCGAAATCAGCGGGGTCAGGCAGGACCGTCCGACCTCGGTCGGTACGCGGTTGGCGACCAACTGGTCCAGCCAATCATGTGCACCCAGCCCCTTGATGACGTAGTTGGCAAAGTTCGAGATATCGATCACGCCTACGCTTTCGCGCAGCATCTTCACCTCACGGCCCACGGGCTCCCACCAGTTCTGGCGAGTGAAGCCGATTGTCTCTTCCGTACCCGGCTGATCAGCAAACCACAGCGGGTGTTCCCAACCGCAGTTCAAGCCGAAGACGCAGCCCATGTCCTTTTGCATCTGGTACGCGGGGCGCACGCGGGCCGGACGTCCGGCGCTGCGTTCTTCGTTGGGGAAGTGGATGGCGAAGCGATGGGTATACTGGTCCTCGACCCGCGCCTTGGTGAACTTCTTGTCCGCCCAATCACCAAATCGGGCAAGATCCCAGGCGAACATGTCGTATTGAGGCTCGCCCTCGATCATCCATTGCGCTGCCAGCAGACCAAGACCACCCGATTGCGAGAATCCCGGGATAAGGCCGCCACAAAGGAAGTAGTTCTTCAACTCGGGCACAGGACCCCAAAGCGCGCTTGAATCGGGCGACCAGATCATCGGCCCGTTGATCACCCGCTTGACCCCAGCTGTGGCGGCTACCGGCACACGCTCGGTGGCGCGGATCACGTTTTCCATGATGCGGTCCAGATCGTCGGGGAACAGATCATGGGCAAAATCCAGCGGCGTGCCGTCTTCGGCCCAGAACTTCATGTCCTTTTCATAGGCCCCGATCAGCAACCCGTTGCCTTCCTGTCGGAAGTAATATTCGCCATCCCGATCCGCGATCGAGGGCAGACGGCGGCCCAGATTGGCAACTTCATCGATGGATTCGGTCACGAAATACTGATGCTCAGTCGGCTGCAAAGGCAGGGTCAGACCGGCCAGCGCCGCCACTTCGCGGCCCCAGAGACCGGCGGCGTTCACGACCCACTGTGTATGGATGTCGCCCTTTTCAGTGCGCACGATCCACGACCCGTCCGGCTGCTGATCAGTCCCTAATACGGGGCAAAACCGCTCAATCGTGGCTCCCATGGCCCGCGCCCCCGCGGCGTAGGCATGCGGCACGCCTGAGGGATCGACGTTGCCGCCGTCGGGTTCGTACATGATGCAGCGGATATCGTCGAACTGCGCCAGAGGGTGCAGCTCTTTTGCTTGCTCGCGGCTGACTTCGTGGAAGTTCAGCCCATAAAACCGCGCCTTGGCTTCCTGAAGACGCAACTGATGCTCGCGCTCTTCAGTTTGGGCCAAATACAGCGAACCGGGCTGGAATACGCCACAGCTTTGGCCGGTTTCCTGCTCCAGCTCTTTATACAGGTTCATCGTATAATGCTGGATGCGGGTGATGTTGTTGTTGTCGTGAAGGCCATGAATATTGGCCGCTGCGTGCCAGGTCGATCCCGACGTCAGCTCATCCCGTTCCAGCAGGACGACGTCCCGCCAGCCCAGCTTGGCCAGATGATAAAGTATCGAACAACCTGCCAAGCCTCCGCCGATCACTACGGCCTGTGCGTGCGTTTTCATGAGCGTGATCTCCTGCCGACGGCACCGCAATCGGCACCCTTTGACAGGAGTCAGCCACAGGTCGCAGGTAGCTTATGCTCTGTTCCCGACGCGAAATGTCGGGAACAGAACCAAGATAGCCGGTTTTGATCAGTAGGGCGCCGCGACATCGTTCATCGAGACGTAGACCGTCTTCATTTCACTGAAGTGATTGATTGCCAGTTTCGAGTTCTCGCGCCCGACGCCCGACATCTTGGATCCACCAAACGGCGCTTCGACCGGGGCCAGGTTGTAGGTGTTGATGTAGCAAGTACCCGCCTCGAATCCGGCGACAATGCGGTGGGCGCGGGTCAGGTCGTTGGTAAAGACACCAGCGGCCAACCCGAACTCGGTATCGTTGGCACGGGCCAAAACCTCTTGTTCAGTGTCGAAATCGAGGACGGACATGACCGGACCAAAGATCTCTTCGCGGGCGATGGACATATCGTCGGCCACATCTGCAAAGACCGTGGGTTGCATGTAGTAGCCGTCGCCTTCGATCCGGGTGCCGCCATAGACCAGTCGCGCGCCTTCAGCTTTACCCTTTTCGACATAGCTCAGCGCAATATTCAGCTGATTTTCACTGACCATCGGTCCAAAATTGACGTTTTCGTCCAAAGGGTCACCAATTATTGCGTTTTCCAACCGCTCGGAAAGACGCTTGAGGAAGGCCTCTTTGATCCCTTTTTGCACGAAAACGCGGGTTCCGTTCGAACAGACCTGACCCGAGGAATAGAAATTGCCCAGAATCGCGCCCGATACGGCGTTTTCGATGTCTGCGTCATCAAAGACGATCATCGGGGATTTTCCGCCCAACTCCATCGTCACGTGCTTCATGCCATCGGCGGCGGCAGCATAGACCTTGCGGCCGGTGGGCACCGATCCGGTTAAGGACACCTTGGCCACGCGCGGGTCGGTCACCAGCGATGCACCGACGTCGCCATAGCCTTGGATCACGTTATAAACACCCTTGGGCGCACCCGCCTCGATCAGGATCTCAGCCACCTGCAAGGCCGACAGCGGTGTCGTTTCGGACGGTTTGAAGACCATCGTATTGCCGCAAGCCAATGCGGGAGCACCTTTCCAGCACGCGATCTGGGTCGGATAGTTCCATGCACCGATGCCCACACAGACGCCCAGCGCCTCACGGATGGTATAGACAAAGTCTCCACCACCCAGCGGGATGTGTTCCCCCGTCAGCGATGCGGCCAGCCCACCGAAATACTCCAGCGCATCCGCACCCGAAGTGGCGTCCGCCACAAGAGTTTCCTGCAAGGGTTTTCCGGTGTCGTGCGTTTCCAGGATCGACAACTCGCGGTTACGTTCGCGCATGATGTCTGCAGCCCGGCGCAGGATGCGGCCACGCTCTGTCCCTGTCAGCGCCGCCCACTCTGCTTGGGCGTTTTTGGTACTATTTAGAGCCTGATTCACGATATCGGGCGTAGCGGAATGCAACCGCGCGATAACTTCACCCGTGGCGGGATAGATCACGTCTATGAGGGCACCATTGGTGTCTTCGACATATGCACCATTGATGAAATGGCTGGCCTTGGGCTGGAACTTCATGCCGGTTTCCTTCTCAGAGGTCTTTTCCCATCCGCTTATCTTTTATTGATTGGTCAGTCAATAAAACCGCATCACGGCGGACTCCCGCTGATGTGAGGAGGGCTCCACTTGAAAAAAATGGTCAATGTTCCATCTATGTTCTTCATAGTCAGAGGAGCATTCCGATGTCTTACCAAGCCCGAGATGCGGCGCTGAGTGGCCCGTCGAACGACTATCACCTACTGCCCGTCACTGACCGGCAAATGCGGTATGCCCGCGCCATTGCGCAGCAGTCAGCCTTGGAGATTCCGGTTGAGGCCCAGCGCGATCGCCGTTCAATGTCTGCCTGGATTTCCGCGCACAAGCCGGTCGATCCGTCGCCTTTCGCGAATTATCCAACCGGCAAGCAAGTCGCCTTTGCCGAGCGGATATCCCGCACCAAACGCCGCCCGATTCCGTCCGAGTGTTTTCGGGACAAGCAGGCCATGTCTTTGTGGATCGACCACAACAAATAGCCCTGTATCAGAGCCTATTTCTCGTGGTTGCGCGCATATAACGCGACGGCCGCAGCCACGAACAAGCCCAACAAAATATAACCGGTCACAGCTTCGGATACCGCAAGACCGCGGCACAACCCTGTTGGGGACATGTCGCCATATCCAACCGTGGTGAAAGTGACATATGAAAAATACAGGATGTCGCCCGGTCCATTGGCCCCGATGACGCAGTTGTCGTTATAGCCAAACGCGCCATAAACGGCCGCAAACAGGAACGGCACGACCTGGATGAATGACACCCCCATCAGGAACAGCAATCTGCGCGGAGAGGTGACCTGGGTCATATAAAACCAGGATTGAGACACAATCCAGACGAACAGAACAACTGACGCGAAGGTACCTATTGTGTCACCAGCCGTGGCCTCACTCAGCCGTGATAGGCCAAACCAGGCCAAAAAGCTGGCCAGCACCATTCCGGCGGCGGACAGAAGGGTGGATTTCCATTCGGCCAAAGTTGTGGGTTTGCGGGACATTGCGCCTCCGATCCGCTGAATTGCTCCGGATCATCCGGCTTTCGACGCTGTCTCGCAACCGGAATTGCGATCCGGGTCAGTCGGCGCCCAAATGCTCTTCGCCGCGTTGACGCGACAGCAGGATCTGCTTCTGACGCTCGCGGAAACGCATCTTGTCCGCCTCAGAGGTTTCGTTGATGCAGTGATGGCAGCACACGCCATGCTCGTATTCCGGGCGCTTCATATCCTCGGGCAGGATCGGGCGGCGGCACCCATGGCACAGGTTATGCGGCCCCTCGACCAACCCGTGCCCGACTGAGACACGGTTGTCGAACACAAAGCACTCGCCCTGCCATGTGCTGTCTTCGGCGGGCATCTCTTCAAGGTACCGCAGGATACCGCCTTTCAGGTGGTACACATCCTCGACCCCCTGCCCCAGCAGGAAGTTCGTCGATTTTTCGCATCGGATGCCGCCGGTGCAGAACATGGCGACCCGCTTGTTGTGAAAACGGTCCTTGTTCTCTTCCCACCAGGCCGGGAATTCGCGGAAACTGGCTGTTTCAGGGTCCACTGCGCCCTCGAACGTACCAATCGCCACCTCATAGTCATTGCGTGTGTCGATCACCACAACATCGTCCGAACGGATCAGATCATTCCAGTCCTCAGGCTCGACATAGTTGCCCACGCGGGCGCGCGGGTCGATGTCGGGCTGACCCATGGTCACGATCTCTTTTTTCAAGCGCACCTTCATCTTGCCAAAAGGCGGATGATCCGCAGTCGCCTCTTTCCACTCAAGATCGCCACAGCCGGGCAGTGCCTTGATATGCGCCAGAACGGCGTCGATCCCGGCACGAGGGCCAGCGATAGTGCCATTGATACCTTCTTGCGCCAGCAGCAACGTGCCTTTGACCGATTGCGCACGGCAAAGATTCAACAGCGGGTCGCGCAGGGCGGCGTGATCCGGAAAACGGGTGAAGTGATAGAGAGCAGCGATTGTATACATGCGCGCGGTCTAAACCTGCTGGGACAGAGTCGCAAGGGACCGGATTGACGCCCCCCCTTCAGCCGCCTACCGATAGGGTGCTTTGAGGAGGCCCGCGATGACCCATGCCCTGATTGTAGTCGATGTTCAGAACGATTTCTGCCCCGGAGGTGCCCTGGCCGTGCCCGGAGGCGACGAAATCGTAGCCCCGATCAACGCCATGATGGAGGACTATGACGCCGTGATCCTGACGCAGGACTGGCACCCTGCAGGTCATTCCTCGTTTGCCAGCGAACATGACGGCAAAGACCCGTTCGACATGACCGATATGCATTATGGCCCGCAGGTCTTGTGGCCTGATCACTGCGTACAAGGCACTGAGGGCGCCAGCTTTCACCCTGAGTTGAAGACCCACGCTGATCTGGTCATTCGCAAAGGGTTCAGGCCTGGTATCGACAGCTACTCGGCGTTTTTTGAGAACGACCAAAAGACACCAACGGGCTTGGAAGGTTACTTGAAGTCCCGCGGCATCAACAAGCTGACCCTTGTGGGATTGGCCACGGATTTCTGCGTGCATTTCTCGGCTGTGGATGCGGCGCGTCTGGGATTTGATGTGACCGTTCGCATGGACGCGTGTCGGGCCATCGACCTGGACGGGTCACTGGCCGCAGCCAAAGAGGCGATGCGGTCTGCCTGTGTGAAGCTGGTTTAAGGCGTACTGCCGGTTTCAGCGAGGTATCTGAGAACGGCAAACAAGATTACCGCCAGCCCCAGCGCCACGCCAATACGTCCCGGCAAGGTGCGGCGTTCCGGTGTCGCAGGCGATTTGTATCGCGGGTTCGGTGTCCAATCGACCACCTTGCGTTGCTGACCATTGCGCGGCCTGGCGGTTTTGACCTCTGCCAGAAAACGGTGGAAATCAAACTCGCCGCAGTATTCGCCTTTGATGCCCATCTTACGGATATTGTCGAACAGGGCACGCAGGATACGCTCGCGTTCGGGTTCGTCCCGAGGCGGATAAAAGCCATGCGCCAGCTCGCTGTCGGTTGCGCCCAGATCGAATCCGGCATCCTGGAAAATCTTGCGGATTTTTGGGGATGTCGCCCTGAGTGCATCGGCAGTTTTAACGTCGCGAAACTGAGCGCGCACAGTTTCTGCTCTCGCCGCATTTGCCTGCGCCGTATCAGGATCATCTTTTACTTGCTCAACAAAAACGATGTCAAAATCGTACTCAAGAACCATTCACTAAGTTAACCTCGTTCAACCATCCCTTTCTTTTCACTAAACGGTGAAAAGATCACACAATATGCTCGCAATGTGACCTGACCTTGTCATTGTTATCATTCTAGCGACTCTTGCCATTCCACGCACCGATTGATCTAACAACGGAAATCGCAGGAGTTCCCCATGGTCGATATTGCGACGCGTGTGTACAATCATAAATGGAAGATCGACCCGATTGTACGGTCTTTGATCGACACAGATTTCTACAAACTGCTGATGTGCCAGTCAGTGTTTCGAAATAAGCCCCAAACGGATGTCACTTTTTCTCTGATCAACCGGTCGAATCACATCCCTTTGGCCAAACTTATCGACGAAGGTGAGCTGCGTGAGCAGTTGGATCATATCCGATCGCTCAGCCTGAGCCGAGGGGAAAGTACGTGGCTGCGGGGCAATACGTTCTACGGCAAACGCCAGATGTTCCGCTCGGATTTCATGGAATGGTTCGAAAACCTGCGCCTGCCGCCGTATCACCTGGAACGCAAGGGCGATCAGTACGTACTGACATTCGAAGGCAAATGGCATGAGGTCATGCTGTGGGAAATCCCTGCTCTGGCGGTCCTGATGGAACTACGCTCGCGCGCGGTGTTGAACGACATGCGCCGGTTCGAGCTGCAGGTGCTGTATGCCCGCGCCATGACCCGTGTCTGGGAAAAAATCGAACAACTGCGCGAAATCGACGGGCTGGGGATCGCGGATTTCGGCACCCGGCGGCGGCATTCATTCCTGTGGCAGGATTGGTGCGTGCAGGCCATGATCGAAGGACTTGGCCCCGCGTTCAGCGGCACCTCGAACTGCCTGATCGCGATGCGACGCGAGGTCGAGGCAATTGGCACCAACGCGCATGAGCTGCCCATGGTCTACAGCGCCCTCGCCAAGGACGACGTGGAACTGGCGCAGGCCCCCTATGACGTGCTCAGCGACTGGCACGAGGAACATGACGGCAACTTGCGCATTATCCTGCCAGACACTTATGGCACGCATGGCTTTCTGGACCGCGCGCCCGATTGGTTGGCCGGCTGGACCGGTATTCGCATCGACAGCGGCGATCCGGCGGCCGGGGCCGAAACGGCGATCAAGTGGTGGCAGTCACGCGGCGAAGAACCGATGGAGAAACGCGTGATCTTCTCGGACGGGCTGGATGTCGACAAGATACGCGAGCTGCACGCCCAGTTCGCGGATCGGACCAAAGTGTCCTTTGGGTGGGGAACACTACTGACCAACGATTTCCGCGGACTTGTGCCGAATGACGCGCTGGCACCCTTCTCGCTGGTCTGCAAAGCAGTATCCGCCAATGGTCATCCGACTGTGAAACTGTCGGACAACCCGGAAAAGGCGATGGGCCCCAAAGATGAGATCGAGCGTTACAAACGCGTCTTTGGTGTCGGCGCGCAAGAAGCCATCGAGGTCATCGTTTAGACCCTAACCGTGATAAGCCGCCACGGTTTTGAGCTGCGAGAAGCCATAGAGCGCCTCGAATCCCTTCTCGCGGCCGTGGCCGGACTTACCGACGCCGCCAAAGGGCAGTTCAACTCCTCCACCAGCGCCGTAATTGTTGATGAAAACCTGCCCCGAGCGGAGTTGCTTTGCCAGTCGCATCTGCCGCGCCCCGTCCCCGGTCCAGACGCTGGCGACTAGACCATAATCGGTGCTGTTGGCGATCTTCACTGCGTCTTCTTCGGTATCGAATGGGATCAGAACCTGAACTGGCCCAAAGATCTCATCCTTGGCCAGAACGTGATCTGGAGGGACATCTGCAAACAGCGTCGGCAGAACATAAGCCCCCTCGGACGGGGCGCCGTCCACGATGTGCCCTCGCCCGGCAACGGTTAAATCGGCACCCTTGGCCAGAAAACCTGAGACGGTGTCCTTTTGCCGGGCTGAAATCAAAGGACCGACGCGGAGGTCATCCTGCGCCGGACCAACAGTCAGCTCATCATAGGCTGCAGCCATGCGCTGTTTGACCTGATCATACACACCGCGTTGCACCAGAATGCGGGATGAGGCGGAACACGTCTGCCCGGCATTCTGAATCCCAGCGTTCACCAGAAACGGCAGGGCCGCGTCCAGATCGGCATCGTCAAACACCAACTGCGGTGACTTTCCCCCCAGCTCTAGCGTCACAGGCACTACGTTCCGCCCGGCCGCCTGTTGTACCAAGGCTCCGGTCGCGACTGACCCGGTGAACGAGATATGGTGCACGCCCGAATGACCCGACAATGCGGCTCCGGCCTCGGCCCCCAATCCGGGTACCACGTTCAGCGCCCCTGCGGGCAATCCGGCCTTTTGTGCCAAATGGGCAAAGGCGAGCGCTGTCAGACAGGCCTCTTCCGCGGGTTTCAGAACGCAGGCGTTGCCCATCGCCAATGCAGCGCCAACCGAACGGCCAATGATCTGCATGGGATAGTTCCACGGCACGATATGGCCCGTGACTCCGTGCGGTTCGCGCAGCGTGTAAACAGTGTAGCCGTCCAGATACGGGATCGTCTCACCCATGACTTTATCCGCAGCACCGCCGTAAAATTCGCAATACCGCGCCAGAGCCACAGCATCAGCCCGCGCTTGCGTCAGGGGTTTGCCCACGTCCATCGCCTCAAGCTGGGCAAGGTCATCAACGCGTTCCAGAACCAGGTGCCCCAACCGTGTGAGGATACGGCCCCGCTCCAACGCGGTTTTACGGCCCCAATCTCCGTCCAGCGCAGCTTGGGCCGCATGAACTGCGGCGTCCACATCCTGCGCATCGCCGCGAGCAATCTGGCAAATCTCGGACCCGTCCGAGGGGTTGATCAAAGGCAATGTCTTTTTTTGAGCAGGCGCGACCCAGCTACCACCAATCAGACAAAGGCTGGGATCAAACCATAGAGGGCTGGGCATATGACACTCCTGTTTTGGCTCTAACAAAGGACATTATGCGACGACTTTCCCGATTTCGGGCAATGTCGGCGCAGCGTTGATCAGGTCTTTGGTGTATTGATGCTGCGGGTCTGAGAAGACGGCATCCGTGCGCCCGTCTTCCACGATCTGGCCCGACCGCATTACCATAACGCGGTCGGTGATGGTGCGCACGACACTCAGGTCATGACTGATGAACAGATAGGTCAAGTCGTAGGCCTCGCACAGCTCGACCAGCAGATCCAGGATCTGGGCGCGGACCGAGACGTCGAGGGCCGAGACCGCTTCGTCAAACAGGATCAATTCGGGCCGGATGATCAGGGCGCGCGCAATCGCAATGCGCTGTCTTTGCCCGCCCGAAAACTCGTGGATGTACTTCCCCATGTCATCGGGGCTGAGACCCACGGCTGTCAGCATCTCGGCAATCCTGTCCTGCCGTTCCGAACCGGTGGGAGGCGTTTCCAGCAGGTGAAAGGGCTCGCTGATCAGGCGTGCAACGCGGTGACGTGGATTGAAACTGCCATAGGGGTCCTGAAACACCACCTGCATCTTGCGTCGCACGGCAAGATTAGCTTTGTGGCCCGAGAGTACCGGTTGACCATCCAGGCGAATATCCCCGCCCTGCACCTCTTCGAGGCCCAAAATTGCCCGTGTTAGGGTCGATTTTCCACAACCAGACTCACCAACCAACCCCAACCGTTCCCCGCGATTGAGCGTAAAGCTCACGTCATCGACTGCACGATGATGGCCCGGTGTGTCAAACAGGCCCTTGCGCGGCAATCGATAGTCGCGAACCACATTTGTCACCTCGAGCAAAGGTTTCGGTTGCCCGGGGACGGGCAGCGTTACCTGATGGCCCGAGGCTTCGAACAGCATGCGGGTATAGGGGTGCTGCATGTGGCGCAAAAGGTGGCTAGTCGCCCCGGATTCAACCACTTCGCCGTGACGCATGACGACGATCCGGTCGGCCATATCCGCCACCACGGCGAGGTCGTGGGTGATCATCAGCAGCCCCATGCCAAATTCGGTGACCAGCCCTTTCAGAAGATCAAGAATCTGCGCCTGCGTGGTGACATCCAGCGCCGTGGTCGGTTCATCCGCGATCAGCAGTTTGGGACGCAAGGCAATCGCCATAGCGATCACAACGCGCTGGCGCTGCCCCCCTGACAGTTCATGCGGAAAGCGGGACAATGGGAACCGGTCCGGTGGAAGACCGACACGGGTCAGAACCTCTTCGGCGCGCGTACGGGCCTGCGGGCGCGGCATTGCCTTGTGGATCAGAATGGTCTCCATCACCTGATCGCCTATGGTCTTAACCGGGTTCAGTGCGGTCATCGGTTCCTGGAACACCATCCCGATCGCGGCCCCGCGCATGGCGCACATCTGATCCTCGGTTTGGCCCAACAGGTCCGTTTCGTTCAGCCGAATAGCACCATCTGTCTGCGCGCCGTTCGGCAGCAACTGCATCACCGCCAGAGCGGTCATCGACTTGCCCGATCCGCTCTCACCGGTCACGGCCACAATCTCACCGGGCGCGATGGACAGGTTGACCTGTTTCAGAATATCCGCGCCGTGAATGGTCAGCGACAGGTTTTCGATCTGCAACAAGCTCATGCGCGGGCCACCCTGATCCTGGGGTCCAACCAGTCGCGCAACCCGTCGCCCAGAAGGTTCAGGCCCAGCACTGTGACAATGATTGCCAAACCGGGAATCAGAGCCAAATGCGGGGCAAAACTGACCATTGTTTGCGCGTCGGCCAGCATCCGGCCCCAGCTGGGCGTGGGCGGTTGCGCGCCTAGGCCGACATAGGACAGGCCCGCCTCGGCCAAAATGCCCAGGCTGAACTGGATGGTGCCCTGCACGATCAAAAGGTTCGCAACGTTGGGCAGGATGTGCTCGACCGAAATCCGCGCCGCCCCTTTGCCTGAAACACGGGCGGCAAGGATGAACTCCCTCTCCCACAGCGACAGAGCCGCGCCGCGCGTGATGCGGGCGAAAACGGGGATGTTGAAAATCCCGATGGCAATGATGGCATTAATTGCGCCTGCGCCGAAGACTGCGGTGATCAGGATGGCGATGACAAGCGAGGGGAAGGCAAAGATCAGATCATTGCCGCGCATGATCACCTCGTCCAGCCAGGAGCCTTTGCGCGCGGCCGCTGCCAGACCCAGTGGCACGCCCAGCGCCATCCCGATGCCGACGGCCACCAGTGCCACCGCGATGGAGGTTCGTGCGCCGACCATGATCATCGAGAACATGTCGCGCCCGAAATGGTCCGTGCCGAACCAATGCTCGGCATTTGGCGGCTGGAGCTTGCCGGGAATGTTCAGCGCCGCGTAATCGTATGGCGTCCAGACAAAGGATACCAATGCTGCCAACAAAACCAGCGAGGACAGGCACGCGCCAAGGATCAGGTTGCGGCTCATGTGCGGCTCCTCAGACGCGGATCCACGGCGGCATAAGCCAAATCGACCAGAAAATTCACCGTGATGACCGCAAACACCAGCAACATAACCACGGATTCAACAACGATCAGATCGCGTGCGGAAATGGCCTGAAAAACCAACCGCCCAAGGCCCGGAAGGTAGAAAACCTGCTCGATGATGATCGATCCGGCCAGCAGGAATGAAAACTGCAGCCCAATGATGGTCAGCACGGGGATCAGAGCATTGCGCACCCCGTGCCGCCACAGCGCCTGACGCCGCGAAAGCCCTTTGGCGCGGGCGGTGCGCATGAAGTCCTCGCCTAGGATGTCCAACAATGATGACCGCATGACCCGCGCCAGAATGGCCGCTTGTGGCAAGGCTAATGCGATGGCGGGCAGTGTCAGAGAGTGAACCCCGGTCCAAAAGCCATTGTCCCAGCCCGCGAACCCTCCGGCATTGAACCAGCGCAGGTTGATCGCAAAGATCAGGACCAGCATCATGGCGAACCAGAAATTGGGCACCGCGATGCCCAGCTGCGTCGCCCCCATGACCGTCAGATCACCCGGCTTGCCCCGGCGCGCGGCAGCGTAGATGCCGACCGGAAATGCGATCACCGTCGACAGGGTCAGCGCATACAGCGCCAGCGGCAGTGAGACCCAAAGCCGATCTGCAATCATCTGCGAAACAGGCGTGCGATAAGTGTAGGACGTGCCGAAATCCCCCACCATCATGCCGCCAACCCAGTTGAAATACCGCTGCACTTTTGAGCCATCCAAACCCAACTCAGCCCGCAAGGCAGCCAGCGTATCTTCTTGCGCGTTGACGCCCAACATAAAGGACGCCGGATCACCCGGCGCGACCTCTATCACGGCGAAGATGACCACCGAGGCAACGGCCAGGCTGATCATCAGCGATATCAGACGTTTGAGGGCATAGCGAAGCATTGGGGTCACGTTAGGGTCAGCTATGCCGCGGGTCCAGCACCTATGGTGTCAGAAGATATGCAAATATCGCGTAACCCACGATTGCGGCATAGCCCAGGGGGTAGATCCACTTGATCGCGTAGTTATCCAGCATGCGGGCCCCATCTTCGCGGCCTGAGACCTTTAGCTTGCGTAGCGCGACGTTGAAAACGATCAGCGCTCCGGTTATCAGGAACATGCACTGCAGCACGAAATCCAGAAAGGTCAGGTAACCAAGCTTTGGTAAATCGGCAGAGATGGCCCAGTTAAACGCGACGAAGACCAGCAGGTTGCCGCCCGCAATCTCGATCCGCCTCCGATATTCGTCGAGGAAAAACAGCGCCCAACCCACGGTGATCAGCACCAGCATCGGAAGGAAGACGCGGATGACGTAATAGGTCAGATGCCTGTGACCTTCGAAGATTAATGAAACCTGATCGCTCCGCTGACCCGACAATCCGATGACCTGCGATCTTTCCAGTCGCGGATTATCGAGAATCCACTCTTCCTCGCCCAGCATATCCCCAAGGCCCGAGGACTCCTCCAATGGATAATAGGATACGAAGTCCGACGGAAAAACCGAGACGACCTCGAAATGGAACTCCTGCGTGTCGAACGGGTATTTTCGGAAATCGAAATGAGGGGCCTGCAAAGTCAGCGACGATTTCTCGACATAGCGAACACGCCCATCGTGGCGCACTGCAGCCGCGGATTCGTGAATCCATTTGTTGGTCTGCTGGTTGTGGATTACAAAGGCCGGAACAATCGTTCCAATTTTTGCCGCGTGATCCGCCAGGTCCGGCGGATAAAAGACCCTAAAGTCACGCCCCAGGTCCTGGGGATCAAAGGCCAGCGCCGGGTCCGTCCACTCAACACGCAGAACAACTACGGCGCCGTAGTTTTCAGCCTTCTGGTCAACGCTGGTGATCTGATCAATCTGGATTCCGATGCCGACATCCAGCGGGTTTTCCGGAGTACCAACTAGCGCATCCAACCGGCCATCCAGCGTGTTTTGCGCCCCAACACTTGGCACCGTCGTTATGGTCGAAACAACGGTTATACTGATGAGAAATAGGGCGCGAAACAACGACATCACAAAACGTATTCACAAACAGTGGGAAACAGGGGCCCGTTCCAGCGGACCCCTGCCCCGGATCATTCAGACCAGCTGATCTGAGTTAGGTCGATTGCCGCCGTAGGTGCGTTTGTCCAAAGACCCTGAACACCGGCCTTGGCGACACCCAGTTTGGCCAGTTGGAACAGGTACCCATTAACGAAATCGCTTGAGATCAGGCGCTGCGCCTCACCCAACAGGCGCGTACGCTCTTCCGGGTCGGTGGTCGAATTCAACGTATCCATCAGCGCCTGAAAGTCGGTACTGTCATACTGGAAATAATAGTCGGGCCGGGCATAAATGCCGATATCCATCGGTTCGGTATGGCTGACGATGGTCAGACCGAAATCCTTGCCCTTGAACACCGACTCAAGCCACTGGGCCCATTCCACGTTGATAATTTCTGCGTTGATCCCGACCTCGGCCAGTTGGGCGGCGACAATCTCTCCGCCGCGCCGCGCATAGGATGGGGGTGGCAGGTGCAGCGTTGTATCAAACCCGTCCGCATAACCCGCATCCGCCAGCAACTGGGCCGCCTTCTTCGGGTCATAGGTCGAGTTTCCGGTCAGATCGACATAGGCCGGATGGTGTGGCGCAAAATGCGTCCCGATGGGCGTACCATAGCCGAACATCGCACCATCAATGATGGCCTGACGATCAATGGCATGGGCCAATGCTTCACGGACCTGAATGTCATCGAAGGGGGGCTGTTTGTTGTTGGTCGACAGAATAGTTTCCCCTTCCGTCGAACCGACCAGAACCTGAAAGCGGGGATCGGCCTCGAACTGGGGCAGGTTCTCGGGTGCCGGGAAGTTGTCAAAAACGTCGATGTCTTCGGCCATCATGGCAGCAAACGCGGCCGTCGGGTCCGAGATGAATTTGAACGTTGCAGTCTCTAACGCAGGCTGGTCGCCCCAATAATCCGGGTTGCGGTTCAGCGTGATGCTGTCGCCCTGCACCCACTCGCCAAAGGTGAAAGCCCCTGTCCCGACAGGGTTGGTTTTGATGTTCTCGATGCTTTCCGGCGCAACAATCACCGCGTCGCCCCAAGCGAGGTTGAACAGGAAATTCCCGTTTGGTTCAGACAGCGTCACTTTGACGGTCAGTGGATCGACCACATCGACACTTTCGATCCCGGCAAACAGAGCCTTCTGCGCATTTGCGCTGTCATCGGATCGCGCGCGGTCCAGGCTGAACTTGACGTCCTCGGCATCCATCGTTGTGCCGTCGTGGAATGTCACGCCATCGTGCAGCTTGAAGGTATAGACGGTTCCGTCATCCGAGATTTCCCAGCTTTCGGCCAGACCGGGCACAACCGATCCATCACCCATAAAGCGGGTCAGACCTTCGAAGATATTGGTATAGACCACCGAATCGATAGCCTGCGCTGCAGCGCTGGTCGGATCCAGATGCGGCGGCTCAAGCTGCATCGCGATGGTGATGTCAGATTTGGCCAAAGCCTGCGTTGCAAACAGGCTGGCACTGACCGCCAGCACCGAGGCAAAGGATCGAAATACCTGCTTTGTCATCAAAATATCTCCCCACTGAATTAAGGAACCCGGTGATTTTTTGGGTCTTTCTGCACCTAGCTTCCCTTTAAACCTAAGGTCATTCAAGGAAATGTTCGCGCAATCGGGGTTTCTATGGCCCGTGGCGATCTGCTATGCCGCGCTGCAACATGACAACCGGAGGAGCGAGAATGAGCGCCACCGCCCGCAAAAAAGCCCCGAACGCCCAGGATATTCGCGCCCGAAAAGGCGGCGCGCCTCTGGTCAGCCTGACCGCCTATACCACGCCTATGGCGCGGTTGATGGATGACCATTGCGATTTCGTTCTGGTGGGTGACAGCGTCGGCATGGTGCTGCACGGCTTGGAATCGACGCTGGGTGTGACGATGGAGATGATGGTGATGCATGGTCAGGCCGTCTCCCGCGGTCTGAGCAAAGCGATGATGGTCATCGACATGCCCTTTGCCAGCTATGAGCATTCGCCGGCCGAGGCCTTCCGCAATGCCGCCCGGCTGATGTCGGAAACCGGTGCCGGTGCCGTCAAGCTTGAGGGCGGCGTCGAAATGGCCGAAACCATCCGCTTTCTGGTCAAGCGCGGCATTCCGGTGATGGCGCATATCGGTCTGACCCCTCAGTCGATCAACACGTTGGGCGGATACAAGGTTCAGGGCCGCGACGAACAAGCCGAGGTCGTTCTTACAGATGCCCGCGCGGTGGCTGAGGCCGGCGCATTCTCGGTCGTGCTGGAAAAAGTCCCGCAAGGGCTGGCCGATCAGATTACGGCTGAGGTTGCCATACCCACCATCGGGATCGGGGCTTCGGCAGGATGCGACGGTCAAATTCTGGTCGTGGACGACATGGTCGGCTTTTTTACCGCCTTTAAACCGAAATTCGTCAAACGCTATGCCGAGCTTGGCCCATTGGCCGAAGCCGCCATCGCCGAATACGCCGCCGAAGTGCGCGCAAGAACCTTTCCGGCGGACGAACACGTCTTTGCCGATCAGGCCCCGGCCAAAGGACCTAAGACATGACCGCCCCAATCCTGCGCCGTCTGGCCGACCTGCGCGCTCTGACCTCGGACTGGAAGCGTAAGGGCGAGGTGATTGGCGTTGTCCCGACCATGGGTGCACTGCATCAAGGGCATCTGTCTTTGGTCGAGGCTGCAAAGGCAGGGTGTGACCGCGTGATCGTGACGATCTTCGTGAACCCCAAACAGTTCAACAATCCCGAAGATCTGGCCAAGTACCCGCGCACCGAAAACGAAGATGCCCAGAAGCTGGCCCCCTATGGCGTCGACGCGATCTATGTGCCGGAACCCGAAGAGATTTACCCGCAAGGCTTTGCCACCACCGTATCCGTCGCCGGTCTGACCGACGTGATGGAGGGTGAATTCCGTCCCGGCCATTTCGACGGCGTCGCTACAGTCGTGGCCAAGCTGTTCCTTCAAACGCAGGCGGATCGAGCCTATTTCGGCGAAAAAGACTATCAGCAATTGATGATAGTAACCCGCATGGCCCGCGATCTGGACATTCCGACCGAAGTTATTGGATGCCCCACGGTGCGCGAGGCCTCGGGTCTGGCCATGTCGTCACGCAACCTGCGTCTGACGTCCCAGGGGCTTGAGGTGGCTGCCAACAAGAATCGGATCATGAACGATCTGGCCGCCGCCCTTCAAAACGGCTCAGAATTCGGCCCCTTGGCGAAACAGGCAGAGACCGATCTGCTCGCAGCAGGCTTCACGCAGGTCGAATACATCCAACTGCGCAGCGCCGATACGCTGGAACCTTTGACCCATGCCAGCCGCCCAGCCCGCCTGTTTGCTGCAGCCTGGGCAGATGGTGTTCGGTTGATCGACAATATTCCTGTCTGAACGCTCTGGTACGTTTGTCAGTGTTTGCGCTAAAGTCCCGCAAAACATAACGGGAGAGGCACGAGGCGTGACCTATATTCTTGCCATTGATCAGGGCACCACTTCATCGCGGGCCATTCTTTTTGACGCCAACATGCAGCGCGTCGGCACCGCGCAGCACGAGTTCACCCAGCATTTCCCGCAGGAAGGCTGGGTGGAACACGATGCCGAGGAGATCTGGGACAGTGTTCTGCGCGTTTGCCGCGAAGTGATGGAGGCGGTCGGCGTCACTCCCGATCAAATCGCGGGGATCGGCATCACCAACCAGCGCGAAACGACCGTCGTATGGGACCGGAACACCGGCAAGCCAATCCACAAAGCGATTGTCTGGCAGGATCGCCGCACCGCCGAGATCTGCGCCCGCTATAAACAAGCTGGGTGCGAGGATGACGTGACCGCCCAGACTGGGCTGCTGCTGGACCCCTATTTCTCGGGCACCAAGGTCAAATGGCTTCTGGATACGGTCCCCGGCGCACGCGAACGCGCCGAGGCCGGAGAGCTGATGTTCGGAACTATTGACAGTTTCCTGATCTGGCGACTGACCGAAGGGCGCAGTCACGCCACCGACGCCACCAACGCCGCGCGCACCCTTCTGTTCGACATCCACAAGGGTGAATGGAGCGCCGAGATCTGCGATCTTCTGGACGTGCCAATGAACATGTTGCCCGAGGTCCATGATTGCGCCTCGGACTTCGGAGAAACGACCCTATTTGGGGGAAACATCCCAATTCTGGGGGTTGCCGGGGACCAGCAGGCCGCCACCATTGGTCAGGCCTGTTTCCAGCCCGGCATGATGAAATCCACCTATGGCACCGGTTGCTTTGCGTTGCTGAACACAGGCGACGCGCCTGTCGCCTCAAAGAACCGCCTGCTGACGACCATTGCCTATCAGTTGGACGGCAAACGGACCTATGCGCTGGAGGGGTCGATCTTTGTGGCCGGTGCCGCGGTCCAATGGCTGCGTGATGCCCTGCAAATCATCGAAACTGCCCCCGAAAGCGGTGAGTTGGCCCAGCAGGCCGACCCGAACCAACACGTGGTTCTGGTGCCTGCGTTTACCGGCCTCGGCGCGCCGTATTGGAAGCCTGACTGCCGGGGCGCGGTGTTCGGTCTGACCCGCAATTCTGGGCGGGCCGAGTTCGCCAAGGCCACGCTGGAAAGCATCGCCTATCAGACTCGCGACCTGTGGCACGCAATGCAGGGTGACTGGGGTGCGGATACCGACGTTACCTTGCGCGTTGATGGTGGTGCCAGCGCGTCGGATTGGGCGATGCAAGGCTTGTCGGACTATCTGGGGGCCGAGGTCGACCGCCCAGTGATGCAAGAGACGACTGCCTTGGGCGCGGCTTGGTTGGCCGGGATGCGGGCCGGGATTTACCCCGACCAGCAGGGATTTTCAGAAACTTGGGCGCTGGATCGCCGCTTTAAACCGGAATTGTCCGCTGGAGAGCGCGACGCCGCCTATGACCGCTGGAAACGAGCCGTTTCGGCAGCAATGGCGTTCTAAGAGCATTGAAGGATCAGCTGTGATCCTTCATCAACCGCTGTTTCTGACGTGACCAGTCGCGCTTGGCCTGGGTTTCGCGCTTGTCGTGCAGCTTCTTACCCTTGGCGATGCCGATCTTCAGCTTCGCCCGGCCCTTGTGGTTGAAATACAAAACCAGCGGTACCAGCGTCATGCCTTTGCGCTGGGTCGCGTTCCACAGATTCGACAGTTCCTTTCGCGACACCAGCAACTTACGGCGGCGACGTTCTTCATGCTTGAAGACCTTCGCCTGCTCGTAGGGCGCGATGTAGCTGTTGATCAGCCACAGCTCTCCGTCATCGACCGAGGCATAGCTTTCGGCGATATTCGACCCGCCCGCGCGCAGGGATTTGACCTCGGACCCTTCCAGCACGATGCCGCACTCGATATCCTCTTCGATCGCGTAATCGAAGCGCGCACGCCGGTTTTCGGCGATGACTTTGTAATTCGGGTCTGTTTTCTGCTTTTGCTTGGCCATGACGCGTTGATTTAGGCGGCTTGGGCGGCCCTTGCAAGGCCAGCCGTCAGGACGTGGCCGAGATAATCAGATCGGGGCCGAAAATCGTGTCGGCATGATTGTGCAGATAAATCTTGAGCCAAGGCGTAAACCGTTCGGGGTATCGCTGCACTTCGGCCAGAAGATCGTGATAATCGGTCCAGCGAATATCCATGACTTCTTCCGGGTTAGGCTCGATCTTTAGCGGCCCACGGACATGGGCGAGAAAGATGTCGACCACCTCATGCTCAATCATGTTGTTTCCAACATCGGCGTGATATTCCAACCGGTGGCGGTATTCCGGGTAGAGGCCAGTAATGCCCAGCTCTTCCTGCAGACGGCGCACAGCGCATTCCGAAGGCGTTTCCCCCCAGTCGGGATGTGTGCAGCAGGTGTTCGCCCACAGACCGGGGGTATGATATTTGCCTAAGGCCCGACGCTGCAGCAAAATCTCGGTACCGCGCACAACAAAGACCGACACCGCCTTGTGCCGCAGGCCCTTTTCATGCGCTTCCAGCTTGTCCACGGGGGTCAATTCGCCATCAACCCAGGCCGGGATCATGATTCCCATCTGTTGTCTCCTGCTGCCGATCTAGCTCTAGGGCCGAAGGTTCAAAACTGGCTGAGGCCGGGTCGGCTTGGCTGTGCGAAGCCCTGCATGCAATACAAGCAAAACAACGCGCCTCCAAGGTGGCGCTGATCCGTTTGGTTATCAATCGCACGAAAGGCCGCAGGGGCTGCGGCCTTTTTCATCCTCAAATCAAACAGTGTTTGCGGTTTTACTCGCCCGACACGCTAACGATATAGGCATAGACGTCCTCGGCGCCCTCCTTCAGCTTGAAGGTCATCTTGGACTTGGCCGAGGTCTCACCCAGATAGTCTTTCAGGAACGCTTTGGGGTCCTGTGCATAGGACACAAAGGTTTCTTCGTCCCAGACCAGACCGTTCTCGCCTGCGGCGACGATGCTGTCACCGTATTTGAAGCCTTCGACGGTGCCTGCGGTGCGGCCAGCGATTCCATACAGGTTCGGGCCGGTCTTGCCGCCCTTGACGATCACCTCGCCCTCGGGGTCGGCGATCATGTGGCACGACTTGCACTTGTTGAAGGTCTTTTTCCCGGCTTCGGCGTCACCTTCAGCATATGCGGGAAGGGCCAGAAGGCCGACGATTGCAGTCGCGAGGATGCGATTCATAGCTTTGCTCCGATACGAATTGGCTGCACCGAATGGACCGTCGGCGCACAAAAGAGTCAACGCGCAGATTGCCGCGCGGTGGCAATCTGCCACTGATCCAGAAAAGCGTCCTTAACGAAAGTCATGTCCATCGGACCAACAAGGCAAAAGATCACCCAGCGCTGGGGTGGCCAGGTAGATCGCCCGTGCAATGGCCCGCGCTAGACACAGAGAGGCCGCGTGGCCCAGCAGGCCCAGATCGGCCTCGGTCTTAAGCGGTTGATTTCCTGCGCTGACACCAAACACAAGATCGCCATCCCCCGGTGTGTGCGCAGGCACGATGGCGCGCGCGATCCCGTCATGGGCCGCCACCGCAAGCCGCTGGCATTGCGGCTTGGACAGATCTGCGTCAGTGGCTACGATTGCGATTGTTGTATTAGCTTTGTCGGCCTGAGCCGGGCGCATTGCGCTGGCCTTTCGGCTGGCCACGTTACGCCCGAGGCCTGAGCTGGAATCAGGCCCTAAACCGCCAAATTCGCCCTCGATTTCAAAGGGCGCCGCCCAGAAATGCCGGTCTCCGGGGGTGGTGACGCTGCCCATCGGGTTGGCAGCGACCAGTGCGCCGACGATGATACCGCTGTCCAACACCAGCGACGCCGATCCCAGTCCGCCCTTGTGCATCGCGGCCAAGGCACCGGTACCAGCCCCGGCGCTACCCAGATCAAACTGGTCCGAGGCATTCTGGAACGCGAGTTGCCCCAGCGCGCGATAAGGGTTTTGATCCCAGTCTTTCGCGCCGCCATTGAGCAAATCAAACAGGATCGCGCCGGGAACGATCGGGACCACGGCACTGCCGACCTGAAACCCGCGCCCATCTGCCCGCAAAGCGTCGGACACACCGGAACAGGCGTCCAGCCCAAAGGCCGAACCTCCGGAAAGCACGATCGCATCAACACGCGACACCGATTTATCAGGGGCCAGCAGGTCCGTTTCGCGCGTTCCGGGCGCGCCGCCCATCACATGGACCGAAGCTGTGAACGAGTTTGCCGCCGTCAACACTGTGGTGCCGGATTTCAGAGTTTCATCCTGTGCGTTCCCAACCAGCAGGCCGGGGACATCGGTGATCAGATTTCGAGGTCCTGGGGTCATCGCAGTCTTTGACGTTGGGGCCGCAAAGCGCGCAGGCGCGCTGCCTCCGGCGGAGGTATTTTTGGCCAGATGAAGAGCGGATCAGATACAGCGGCCACCGTCGACCTCCAACGCGGCACCGGTGATCATGCTGGCCTCTTCCGAGCACAAGAAGCAGGCGGCGTTTGCCATGTCTTCCGGGGTGGAGAAGCGACCCAGTGGAATGGTCGAGAGGAACTTGGCGCGAACCTCTGGTGTGTCTTCGCCCATGAAGGATTTGAGCAGCGGCGTTTCACCCGCCACAGGGCAAATGGCGTTCACCCGGATGCCCGATGGGGCCAGTTCGACCGCCATGGTCTTGGTTGCAGTGATCATCCAACCCTTGGAGGCATTGTACCAGTTCAGGTTCGGACGAGGCGACAACCCGGCCGTCGATGCGACGTTCAGGATCGCGCCTGCGCCCCGTGCTTTCATGTGCGGTACAAAAGCGCGCGCCGTCAGGTAGACTGATTTCATGTTCACGTTGTAGACGCGGTCAAAATCCTCTTCGCTGACATCCTCAAGCGGGGTTGGCAGATGCGTAACACCTGCGTTGTTGACCAAGATATCAAGCTGGTCAAAACGGTCGAACGCGGTATCCGCCATCGCCTGCACAGATGCGCCGTCAGCCAGATCGACTTGTTGGGCAAAGGCGTTGGGGCCCAACTGATTGGCTTGAACCTCGGCCGCATCCCCGTTGATATCGGCAATCATCACGCGTGCGCCTTCGGACAGGAACTTGCGTGCGATTCCGGCACCAAAGCCCGAAGCGCCGCCTGTCACGATTGCGGTTTTTCCCTCTAACCTCATGGCTTTGTCCTTTTGCAGCTGTGCAAAATCAGAGTAGCGAAGCGCCGCTAAGATGCCAGATCAATCTTCGGACACTTTACCACGCAACGCTTTGACATCCGCCCTGGCCTTTTTGGCCGCCAACCGCCGCTTGACCGAACCATAGGTGGGTTTGGTGGCGATACGGCGCTTGGGTTTTACCAGGGCACGCCCGATCAGCTCGGCCAGACGGTTACGGGCAATATCGCGGTTGCGGGCCTGACTGCGGGTTTCATCGCACTGGATGATGATCGAGCCCTCATTGGTCCAGCGCCGCCCGGCCAAGCGCTTCAGCCGCGCTTTGACCGGATCCGGCAAGGAGGGAGAGCGCGCAGCCTCGAACCGCAGCTCGACCGCAGTTGAGACCTTGTTCACGTTCTGCCCGCCGGGACCGGAAGACCGCACGAAGCTTTCGGTCATTTCCCAGTCCTGCAAGGTGATATCGTCGGTGATACGCAACATGGCGCGACCTTACAGGTCTGATCCGCAAACAAAAAGGGCCGCCCCGGTGGGACGGCCCTTCGAAAGTACAGGAGGTTGGGTCGGTTAGATCAATCGACCAGCCGGAGCGACCGCTCCGCCAAGGGCTGCCTCAACAGGCTTTCCCCCCGGTTGTTCCAACACCTCTCTCCAATCTCTTTCTCGACACTGGATCACCTCCTTTTCTATCTGTTGCGGTTAACTCTGAGCCTGACACAAGATGCGCCATTCTCAAAGCACTTTTTTACACAGGCTGAGCGGTCAACCGCGCAACGATCACCTTGAACGGGATCAGCGCGATCAGGGCCAGCGACAGTTTCACCAGCCAATCGGCAAAGGCGAGGCTCACCCACAAAGGGGCCTCGGGGCCGGATAGCATGAAGGGCACAGGCTCCCACGCCCAGTTAATGGCCGCGTCTGCGTCCGCGCCGAAGATGGTGATCGACGCCGAAAAGGCGATGGTGAAGAACAGCGTGGTGTCCAAGGCCGATCCGACCAGCGTCGAAACCAGAGGTGCGCGCCACCAACGGCCACCGCGCATTGCATTGAACACTGTGACGTCGGTCAGCTGCGCAATCAGAAACGCGGTGCCCGAGGCGACCGCAACCCGCAGCGGAACAGCGGCATAGGTAAAGCCGTCGCCCTGCAGCATGATCTGTGTGCCGATCAGTGAACAGATGATACCGGTGATAAATCCGGCGAACACGACCTTGCGGGCCGGCCCCACGCCATAGACGCGGTTCATGATGTCGGTGACCAGGAAGGCCAGCGGATAGGTGAATGCACCCCAGGTCAGGAGTCCGTCAAAGACCAGGAACTGAACCAGAATGTTTGAGGCCACGACAATGGCGGCCATGGCAAGGATGCCGGGAATAAAGCTGCGTTGCATTTTCAGATGCCCGTTTTGACAAGGTAGCGGCGACTTGGCCAAGGGGTCATCCCAAGGCAAGCCGTGCGTTTAGACCTTTGGCTGACCGCTGTCAATCGGGCAGCAGATATTCGACCAGCTCGGTCCGTTGAAGCGCCAGAAAGTTGTCATCGGACACCATGGTCGCACGCAACCTGCCCTGATCGTCGCGCCAGACGGACAAACCTTCGAGATTGTCATGCGCACCTGTGCCGGTCTGGAACAGAATCTCTTCTTCCTGCGGGGTATCATGGTTGATCTGCCAACGCCGCAGGCGCGAGCGGAATCCGGTCCAACCCACGTCACGTTCCAGAACGTACAACCTGCCATCCGGTCCGAAATCTGCGCTGACCGGCAGAAACTCGCCCTGTTGCGGCAAGACGAAAGGCGTTGACCAATTCTGGCCGTCCCAACGATAGACAGGGATGTCGCCCTGCGCGGTCCGGTTTTCCTCGGGCATCGTGTAAAGGCGACCTTGTCGATCAATCGCAAGCGCCTCGAGCGATCCGTTGTCTTCAAAGCCATCAAACGCCTTAGGCCGCGGCAGAACCTGCGCCCTCGCACCGGGAGAGGCATAGTACGCCACCCGATGGACGCCCTCAAACGACACAAACAAACCGCCATCCGGCGCCATGGCGAGGCCTTCGGAATCTCCGACCGGGCCGGTCAATGGCCGGCCTGTGCTGGACAGCAAAGGCCAGTGCGCGGTGATCTGCACACCCGAAAGCTGATCCCCGTCACGCTGAATCCGCGCGGTGACCACGGTGGCCCGATCACTCATAGCGGTGATGTAACTGCCGTCATCCGAAACATGAATAGCCGAGAAGCCGCCAAACCAATCGGCCTGATAACTCCAGGTGAGGCGCGAAAGATGGGCGGCCGATTTGTGATCGACCGCCCAGACCGCTCCAGCCACCAAAAGGGCGGCGATCAGTTGGATTGCAGGACTTGTACGCATTGCTGAGGAAGGTCGGCCAATCGGTATTCCCGTCGTGGCTTGGGTGCAGGGGCGTTCGGGTCGGGCGGGGGCGGGTTGAGAATGTTATTCACCCATTGCTGCGCCTCGGCGCAACCATCGCCTTTTGGCGGAGGATCCTGATTAACGCAACCACCAGAGCCCCGAGGGCACTTCAGCCGTACGTGAAAATGGTAGTGATGCCCCCACCACGGCCTGATCTTGCGCAGATAAGCGCGATTGCCTTTTTCGTTTTTACACATTTCGACCTTGGCACCGGGAAAGACAAAAATCCGCGCAACGCGTTTGTCCTTTGCCGCTTCGCGCAGCACGGCATGGTGCTGTTTGGTCCAGTTCTGGTTGACGAAAGCCCCGTTGGACCGGCGCAGCGAAATCGACGAGATATTCTCGCGCGCCTTACGGCTGAGACGCATGTTGTCGCCGGGCAGCATCCAGATATCAATATCCAGCCCCAGCTGGTGCGATCGATGGCCCGAGGTCATCGGCCCACCCCGAGGTTGGCTGATATCCCCAACATAGAGACCGTTCCATCCCGGTTGTTTGGCTGCAAACTTGCTGAGGTCCTGCACATAGTCAATCGCAACTGGGTGCCCCCAGTTACGGTTTCGTGACAAACGCATCGCCTGCCATGTGGGCCCTGTCTCGGGCAGCTGCACCGACCCGGCAGCACATCCGCGCGAATAACTGCCGAAAGCCGCTGGTTTTTGCTGTGAACTTGCTTTCTGCGCCCCAAACAACTGCTTGGCAAGTGGTTGCGCCGTGGCGGTATTCGCCAGGGACATGACGGCCAGCATTGCTAAAAAACGTAATAAAATCATCTGCTCTGATCCCCTTCCGGTTTCACCCAGCGCATCAGGATTAATCCCAGAATAAACAACAGAACGATGGGTGACACCCCCAGTCTGGCGCTGCCGGTCACCGTTGTGGCAATTCCGATCAGCAAAGGGGCCGCGAATGCAGTGGCACGGCCGGACAGGCCATAGAGGCCAAAGCTTTCAACAGGGGCCTCGGGATCGGTATGGCGTACCATCATCGAACGGCTGGCAGACTGCAAAATACCGCCCATCCCGCCGATCAACACGCCGCAGCCAAAGAACACCAGATCCGGCAGGCCGGACCCGTCGGGCAGTGAGATTCCAAAGATCTGCGTCCGATCCATCGACACAATGGTGGTGCAGACGAAGATCAGCACCCAGATGGCCACCAAAATTACCGGTTTAGGGCCGTATTTCTTGTCCAGCTTGCCGCCAACCCAGGAAAACGCGGCGGCGGCCAAAACACTGACGATGCCAAAGACGCCGATCTTGATCAAATCCCATTCCAGTACCAGCCGCGCATAGACACCGCCAAAGCTGTAAAGCCCGTTCAGCGCATCGCGGTAGAACATGGACGACCCCAGATAGCTGGCCAGACTAACCCTGTGGCGCAGGTTCGAGATCGACTTGGCCAGCAAGCTCAACGCCTCGCTCACGCTGCCTTTCTTGTCGGTTGGTGCATCATCTCGAACCCAAAGGAAGTAGGGGATCATAAACAGGATAAACCACCCGGCTGTGAACGGCCCCACGAAACGAGTGCCCTGTTGGGTTGCGGCATCCAACCCGAACATCGGATCCATCCCGATCAACGTCTTGCCATTGGCCTGCTCAACAAACAGCGCCAGCATGATGGCCAGCGAAATCAGCCCGCCGAAATATCCAAAAGCAAAGCCTGAACCGGAAATTTCGCCCACTTCGTTATCGTCACCCAGATCGGGCAATTGCGAGTTGATAAAGATCAGCGCGTATTCGGCCCCGACAAATCCCAGACCGAAAGCCGACAGCATAAGCCACATGTTCGACCCGTCCGGCATCGTGTACCACAATGCAGCGGAGCCCACGGCGTACATCACTGAAAAGGCAAAAATCCAAGGAATACGTCGACCCGAGACGTCGGCCATCGCGCCCAGCAAAGGGGCCCCAAAGGCGATGATCAGCCCGGTGATGGTAAGACAGTTGGCCCAGACGGTTTGCGCGCGCGCGGCGGCGGCCTCGGCATCCAATCCTGTTCCGGAAAAGTACCCGGCAGCAACCCCGGCAAAATAAGGGCCAAACACAAAGGTCACCAGCAATGTGTGATACGGCTGGCTGGCCCAGTCAAAAAACCACCAGCCCCAGATGCGCTTGCGCTTGGAAATCTCTGCCATGACCGCCCCAATTTATTGTTAGATCAATAAGACGGCTGTTTCAGTTATTTCGCAAGCGTTCTGTTGGCCTGCACTTGCTCTTTGCCGCGCAGGCGCTTACGTCTCAGCAAACGTGCAAACGGAGTGCCCATGCTGTCGCTGATCCAAATCCTTCTGCTGATCCTGGACATTGTCTGGTTCATCATCCTGGCCCATGTGATCATGAGCTGGCTGATCAACTTTCAGGTGCTCAACCTGCACCAACAGCTGGTCGGGCAAATCTGGTACGGGCTAAATCGCTTGTTAGAGCCGATCTATGGCCCCATCCGCCGCATCCTGCCCAATATGGGCGGGCTTGATTTGACTCCTCTGGTGGTGCTGATCGGCGTATACGCCCTGCGGATCATCCTGATCAACAATGTGGCCTATTTCGTCTGAGGCCTTGTTCACCGAATCTTAGTATGTGATTGTCCTGTCTTAAGAGCAGATAAACCTTAAAACAGGGCAACCCCGCACATGTTCGACGCCGCACCTATGCTGCGAGATGTCTTTGGATTCGACGATTTCCGCCCCGGACAGGAAGAGATTGTCGATGCCGTCACGCTGGGCGAAAATGTGCTGGCGATTATGCCGACGGGTGGCGGTAAATCTCTGTGTTATCAGTTGCCTGCCCTGATGCGGGACGGCGTGACAGTGGTGATCTCACCGCTGATTGCCCTGATGCGCGATCAGGTGCGTGGGCTGCAGGAAGCAGGCGTTGAGGCTGGCGCGCTGACCTCGGGTAACACGCCCGAAGAAACCGACGCGGTGTGGGAAGCGCTAGAGGCCGGGCGGCTAAAGCTGCTCTATATGACACCAGAACGCCTGGCCGCCGGGTCCGCATTGGGAATGCTGAGGCGGATCAATGTCAGCCTGATCGCTGTTGATGAGGCCCATTGCGTCAGCCAATGGGGCCACGATTTCCGCCCCGACTATTTGCGCATCGGGGAACTGCGCCGCGCTCTGAACGTACCGCTGGCCGCTTTCACCGCGACTGCGGATGCGGAAACTCAGGACGAGATTGTCGAGAAACTGTTCGACGGCACAGCTCCCAACAAGTTCCTGCGTGGTTTCGACCGGCCCAACATCCATCTGGCCTTTGCCGCCAAGGATGGTCCGCGTAAGCAAATCCTCGACTTCGCCGAAGCGCGTAAAGGGCAATCCGGCATCGTCTATTGCGGCACCCGCAACAAGACCGAAGTTCTGGCTCAGGCTCTTCGGGCCGAAGGGCACTCGGCCTGTCACTACCACGGTGGCATGGAGGCGGAGGATCGCCGCATCGTCGAAACCCGCTTTGCCCGCGAAGATGGCCTGATTGTCGTCGCTACTGTTGCCTTTGGCATGGGGATCGACAAACCCGATATCCGCTGGGTCGCCCACGCGGATCTACCCAAGTCTATCGAGGCCTACTATCAGGAAATCGGCCGCGCTGGTCGCGACGGCGGCCCCGCTGAAACGCTGACCCTGTTTGGCCCCGACGATATCCGCCTGCGCCGCTCGCAAATAGACGAAGGGCTGGCCCCACCTGAACGGCGTATGGCCGATCATGCCCGTCTGAACGCTCTGCTCGGGTTGGCCGAGGCGCTGGAATGCCGCCGTCAGACCCTACTTGGGTACTTTGGTGAACAGATCGAGCCCTGCGGCAAATGCGATCTGTGCGACACCCCACCCGAGGTGTTCGACGGCACCACCCCGGTCCGCATGGCCCTGTCCGCGATCCTGCGGACCGAGGAATGGTTCGGCGCGGGTCACCTGATCGACATCCTGTTGGGTGACGAGACCGACAAAATCCGCGCGCGGCGTCACGATGAGCTGTCGACCTATGGCATCGGCAAGGACTGGTCGCGGCCACAATGGCAGGCGATTTTCCGGCAGATGATGGGCCATGATCTGGTCCGACCTGACCCCGAACGCCACGGCGCGCTGCAAATGACCGAAGCCGCCAAGCCCATCCTGAAGGGAGAGGCACAGATCAACCTGCGCAAGGACACGCTGCGCAAAGCTGGTCGCCGACCTGCAGTCAAAATGATGGTACCCGAGGAAGACGCCCCCCTGCTGTCTGCGCTGAAAGCCAAGCGGCGTGCCCTTGCAGAATCCGCTCGGGTTCCGGCCTATGTCATTTTCCCCGACCGGACGCTGATCGAAATGGCTGAGAAACGCCCCAAAACGCTGGACGACATGGCCCGCATCGGCGGCGTTGGTGCGAAGAAATTGGAACGATACGGCGACACTTTCCTTGAGGTGATCGCGGGCGAGGTCGAAGCCGTGCATCCCGCACGTCGCAAACTGGCCGGTCGGGATCAGGGCGATATCTATGACCGTTTGCTTGAAGTGCAGTCGCAGTTATCGCGCGGTCCCGATGGGATCGACAAGCCGCTGACGTGCTCGGCCTCGCAACTGGCCAAGGTTGCGCAGCTGCGGTCGGACGATCCTCGGTCGATGGAAAAAGTGCTGGGTGATCGCCGTCACGAAAGGTTTGGGGCCGCCTTTCTGGACGTGCTGCGGCAGACGGACTAAGTATCCCGGATCAGGCAAGGAACGAGGGCGGATATGCTGGTAGTGATTTCCCCGGCCAAACGGCTGGACTGGGCAGAGCGGGATGTTGAGGTCACACAGCCCGACTTTCAGGACGATGCCATACGCCTGTCAAAAACCGCCCGCAATCTGACGCTGGGCGATCTGAAAAAGCTGATGGACCTGAGCGATGATCTGGCCCGCTTGAACCGCGACCGGTACCGCGCGTTCTCAGACACACCCGAGGGTGAGATGA
This sequence comes from Ruegeria arenilitoris, assembly GCF_013035315.1. Lineage (GTDB taxonomy): Bacteria > Pseudomonadota > Alphaproteobacteria > Rhodobacterales > Rhodobacteraceae > Ruegeria > Ruegeria arenilitoris_D. Next base: position 299,952 of record NZ_WQHP01000005.1, read on the forward strand.
CCCGCCCTGCCGCGCTGGCCTTTGCGGGCGACACCTATCAAGGGCTCGAGGCTGCTTCGCTAGATTCCGAAGAAATGGCCTGGGCGCAGGATCACCTGCGCATTCTGTCGGGTCTTTATGGCGTGCTGCGCCCTCTGGATGCAATTCAGCCTTATCGTCTGGAAATGGGCAGCAAGCTGAAAACCCGCCGCGGCAAGAACCTTTACGAATACTGGCGGGATCAGCTCAGCAAGGCCTTGAATGCGCAAGGAGCCGAGATCGGGTCAGACGTTTTGGTGAACTGTGCCAGCCAGGAATACTTCAGCGCGGTTGACCCCAAAGCGTTGAAGCTGCGCGTGATCACCCCCGTGTTTATGGAAGACAAAGCCGGTACGCCCAAGATCGTGAGCTTTTTCGCCAAGAAAGCGCGCGGTGCGATGGCGCGTTATGTCGTCCAGCACCGGCTGACCGACCCCAAAGGGTTGTTGGATTTCGACAGTGGCGGCTATGAATACCGTCCCGAGTTGTCGGAAGACGACAAACCGGTTTTCGTGCGCCCCTATCAGGCCTGATCCAGCATGGACGGGTCGTAGGCGACCAGTTCGACGGTATTGCCCTCGGGGTCTTCGGTAAAAATTCCCCGCCAGCCAATCCAGCCAAACTGCTCGACCCGGTAGGGTTGGCCGAGGCGATCATACCAGCGCATCACGGCTTCTTGCTCATCAAAGGGCAGCGACAAGGCAATGTGATGCAGGGACGATCCGCCACCCGTAACCGGTGTCTGCGACCCTGTCGGATGCAGCCCGGGCCGGGGCGCTTCCAAATGGTGAAACAGAGCCAGAACTTGCGTGTGGCCACCAAAACTGGGCGCGATCTGAAAAAGGTAATCGCGCTGTTGTGGTCGCCGCTCAGGCGCGTCAAGCCGATAACGTCTTCGTAGAACGTAACCATCGCGCCCATATCGGCGCAGCGAATGGCAATCTCACCCAGAGCGCGGGGCTGAAATCCACGATTTTCACTCATGACCTGACCCTATTCGGGGGAAGCATCCGGGGCAATAAGCGGCGCGCAATCCGGTGGCTTATGAGACTGGACCATCTGATGAATCTTCTGCTTTTGCAGAGGTTTGGTCAGGTAGTGGTCCAGCCCGGCTGAAAGGATACCCTGATCGTCGCCCGCCATCGCGTGGACTGTCAGAGCAACGATGGACACATGCCGCCCGGTTTCGATCTCATGCCGCCGGATTTCGCCAGTGGCCTGTTTGCCATCCATTTGCGGCATCGAAATATCCATGAAGATCAGGTCGGGCTTGAATTCCAGATGCGCCTGCACCGCTTCAAGCCCGTTTCCGGCAAAGCGCAGATCGATGTTCTGGTCCTTGACCATTTTCCTGAGGATCAACTGGTTGGTCCGGTTATCCTCGGCCGCAAGAACGCGCATGACGCGTTGCTCCACGTCGGATGCAGTCAGTTCGGCTCGCTCATTGGACGGGGCAGAGGCCGTCTGCTTCTTGGTCGGCTTCGACTGACCCAGCGCCATCAGGCGCGCATACAGCTCGGCTCGGGGGATTGGCTTTTGCAGCACCCCGTCGATCAGGTTGCGGGCAGGATGTGCGTGGATGACACCGGGATTGGCCGACATCACGATCACCGGCAGATCACTCCACCCTCGCTCTTTCAAGGTGACGGCCAGTTCCAGCCCGTCCATGTCCGGCAGATCATGATCACACAGCATCAGATCAACACTGTCGCCCAACGCGGCCAAAGCCTCGCTCCCCGATGCGCAAACGGTAACCTGCGAGCCCAATCGCCCAAGCTGCTTGGACAGGATTGCGCGATTGGCTGCCAGATCCTCGACAACCATCACGTGCCGCAGCCGGCCATTCAGATCCGGCGGCTCGGGCTGCGGGCCTTCAGCCGTTGGCAGCGAGATACGAAAACCGAAACATGACCCTGCCCCGGTTCGCTGTCCACCCAAATTGTTCCGCCCATCAACGTTATCAGACGCTTGGTGATCGCAAGCCCCAGTCCTGTCCCATCAAAAGCGCGGTTTCGCTCGTCTTCGACCTGATTGAACTCGCCGAAAATGTGCCCGATCTTGTCCTTGTCGATGCCGATGCCAGTATCTTCGATGGCGACGTGTACGTCGCAGGAATGCGCGTCGTGATTGGGCACTCCGGTGACACGGATCAGAACATGCCCGTTGGACGTAAACTTGACTGCGTTGCCGACAAGGTTCGTCAGAACCTGCCGTACCCGCCCGGGGTCGCCCACAAACAGCGTCGGCAGGAACAGATTATAATCCACCAACAGCGTCAGACCCTTGTCGCGCACACTGGGCTGCAGCAGCATCGCGACCTCAAGAATGCAGCGTTCGAAATCAAACTGTTCGGGATTCAGAGTCAACTTGTCAGCTTCGATCTTCGAGTAATCCAGCACGTCGTTGATTATCACCAGCAGCGCTTCGCCCGAGTTACGAATGGTATTGAGATACAATCGCTGTTCTTCGTCCAGGGGCGTTTCAGACAGCAATTCGGTCATCCCAACGATGCCATTCATCGGCGTGCGGATTTCGTGGCTCATGTTGGCGAGAAAGGCGGATTTGGCTCGGTTTGCCGCCTCGGCCCTTTCGCGCGCGGCGGTCAATTCGGCCTCATGCCGGACAGAGGCGGTGATGTTCAGCGCCAGGCTGACAACGTCACCTCCGTTACCGCGCTGATCGATGAGCTTGATATAGTGTCCATTCCACAGGCGAATAACCTCGGGCTGCGGGTGCGGTATGGCCCAGCGCTTCAGCAACCTTTGCTGCCACTCGCTGGGGGCCTCTGAGCCGATGTCGACCAGACCTTCGGTGATCATGATTTCCAGAATTCGCGGATAGGTCACGCCCGGCGCAACCTCTTCAAGCCCTTCGAACACACTGAGATAAGCAGCGTTGGCCCCGATCAGGCAGCTGCTTTCATCGAAGAAAGCGAACCCGTCCTGAATGGTCTGGATCGAGTGCCACAGTCGGCGCTCGGCCACTTCGATCTTGGCATTTGCCACCGTCAGATCAGATTTGACTTTTTCATTCTCATCGCGAACCGTCTCCACCTCGGCCTGGGTTTCGCCGATGCGCTTGGTCAGAGCCATCGCATGCAAGCCCAGCTTGCGGTTCGCGGCCGACAGTTCGGCCTGTTTCATTTCAAGCAGCCGCTCAGACGCAAGCCGCGCGCGCCGTTCCTGTGCCAGTTTTCCTGCAAGACTCATCTTTGCTGATCCCGGGGTCCTTTGCACACAGCATCTGGGCAGAGCGTGAAGAACTGTTTAAGCCATTGACCAGAGACAAAGGCAATCGAATGGACCGCGCTAGCGCCGCCCTTCGCGCAACCATCCTGCCAGAAGGAAGCCACCCGCCAGCAGCAAGACAAGCCAAGGCGGCAACAAGCCAGCCTGCGTAACATCGCGCGTTTCATACGCGTCGCGCGGGGTCAGGCCGATCCAGCCGCGACCTGAGGCCGGGCGCCCGGGGCGCACGTTCCGGATCGAGGGCAGCCCCTCCTCCAGACGCGCAGCGCCGCCGCGCAGTTCTGCCATGACAGGGTCCAGGATGTCAGAAGTCGCGATCGTGCGCTCAAACTCTTTGGGCGCGGCGGGGCCTAACCCAATAACCGTAGACTGATCCCCTTCTTCAAGGCGATACAGACCGATTTCAGGCCCGAAATACATTGCCTCGAACCGACCCGGCGAGACCTCTTCCAGGGTAACGTCGACCGTTTCGCCATTCGGACGGGTCACGGTTACGGGTCCAACCTCATCACCAAGCGTCTGGCGAATGATGCGCATCAACTGACCATTGGCTTCGGCCCACAGGGCCTCTTCCTCAAGCTCAGGCTCTTTCATCATCCAGTGCGCCAGCCTGCGCAGCAGCTCCAATTGTGGGCCACCGCCTTCAAAGCCGCGGCTCCAGAGCCAGGCATGATCCGAGGCCAGCAGAGCGACGCGGCCTTCGCCCACGCGGTTCAGCACCAGAAGCGGCCGGTCATCAACGCCGGTCATCAACACCTCACCCGTGCGATGGTTGACGTCGATCTGGCGCAGCCATGCGCCCCAATCCTCAGAGTCGCCCAGATCCGTCGTGACCGGATGGCGATGCCCAAGATCGGTAACCATTGGCACAAAGCGCTCTTCAATCACGCGGGCGGTAGGTTGGGCAGGCAGAATGGGCGCAAGTGGCGAGCGGAAGATGCTGTCAGCACTGGCAAAGTCAGGTCCGGCAGCGACCAAAACAGCACCACCGTCGTTGATATAGTTGGTGACGTTGTCCAGATAGATCGCAGGAAGAATGCCGCGACGCTTGTAGCGATCAAAAATGATCAGATCAAAGTCGTTGATCTTTTCCAGAAACAACTCGCGCGTTGGAAAGGCAATCAGGGATAGCTCGTCCACCGGTACACCATCCTGCTTTTCCGGCGGTCGCAGAATGGTAAAATGCACCAGATCAACCGAGCTGTCAGATTTCAGTAGGTTCCGCCATGTCCGACCGCCGGGATGCGGCTCGCCCGAGACCAGCAGTACCCGCAGCCGGTCGCGCACGCCGTTCATCTGGATCAAAGCGGTGTTGTTGCGGTCGGTCAGCTCGCCCTCGGCTTGCGGAACCGTGAACTGCAGCACGTTGCGCCCGCCGTGGGGCAGCGTGACGGGCAACTCGACGTCCACACCGATGGGAATCGTGAATTCCTGAGCTTCTCCCCCATCGACCGAAATTTCCAGTGGCGCGGACGTGGCACCGGCAGGGGCGGCACCGCTGTCTTCTACCCGCAGCGTCAGTGTGACGGGCTCTCCGATAATCGCGAAAGCGGGCGCATTTCGGACGATCAGGCGACGATCCCAATCAGCTTCGCGCCCGGTTTGCAGCAGATGCATCGGCGCTGGCAGGTCCGGTGCCTGATCAACGTCGTGCACAATGCCATCCGAGACAACCAGAATGCCCGCGATCCGGGCGCGCGGCTCTTCGGCCAGTGCCTCGTTCAGCGCTGCCATGACCTGCGTGCCTTCATCACCGTCGCCATCGCCGACGCGGATGCGGCGCAATTCCGTATTATCGCGGGACTCTATTTCAACGGCCAGTTCCTCTGCCGCTTGCGCCGTTTGCTCTGCCCTGTCCGACAGGGTTTGGCTGGCGCTTTCATCCTCGATCATCAGGACGATATCGGTCAGCGGGGCGCGATCCTCAATCTGATAGACAGGACCAGCCAACGCCGCGATCACAACCAAGGCCGCCAATCCACGCAATGCCCAGCCGGACAGCCCGCGCCAGAGCGCCAGAATAACACCGGCCACCGCAATCGCAGCAACCACGGCCAGAACGGGCCAGGGGATCAGCGGATCAAATATGACGGTTCCAGTCATTGCCCCAACCTGTCCAGAAGCGCAGGCACGTGCACCTGATCGGATTTGTAATTCCCGGTCAGCACATGCATCACCAGATTCACACCAAAACGATTGGCCAGCTCGCGCTGCCGCTCACCCGCATAGCCGCGACCCACAGGCAGCAGCGCCTGACCGTTCCGATCAACGGCCCAGGCCGCGCCCCAGTCATTTCCGCCGATCACTACTGGCGTCACGTTGTCATTGAGGTTGCGGAAGGGCATGCCTTCGATCTGTTCTGCATCCATTGGCGCGGCCTCAACCCAGACCTCGGTGCCCGCGTATCGGCCCGGGAAATCCTGCAGCAGATAGAAGGCGCGGGTCAGAACATGGTCACCGGGAATAGGCTCTAACGCCGGGATATTCAGCGGTGCCGCGATCTGTTGCAGCTTGCGCCCATTCGGACTGGCCGCCCCGAACCGAGCGACATCCGAATCACGGGTGTCGAACAGGATCATGCCGCCCGAGCGCAGATAGGCGTTGAGCTTAGCATACGCCTCGTCGGAGGGTTGCGGCTGGTTGGGTGAGATCGGCCAATAGAGCAGAGGAAAGAACGCAAGCTCATCCCGCTCCAAATCAACGCCGATAGGTTCTGCCGGTTCAACCGAGGTTCGATAGAATAGTGTCTGCGCCAACCCGCGCATGCCAGCGGCGGCTATGTCGTCAACTTGCGCGTCACCTGTCAGAACATGGGCCAGCACCAATTCCTTGGTCGCGTTCAGCGCAAAATCCGTTTCCTCAGGCGTCTGCGCCTGCGCCTCAGGGACCAACAACACCGTGCCCAAGGCTACCGCAGCGGCCTTGGCCAACCCAAGCCGCCCGGACAACGCCAGCGAGGCAATCACGTCCACGGTCAACAACAACAACGCAAGGCTCAGCAGAATTCCCCCGATTGGCGTTTCAGTGCTGACCTCTTGCCCCTTGATCGGCACGTCCGAGGGCCAGACTGCAGGGGTCAGCACGGCCTCATCGCTCAGGACGTTGCGGGCCAGTTTCTGTTTGCCGCTTTCGTACAATCCCGGTCGCAATTCGGGGCCAATGTCACCCGATACCAGCTCGACCCCGTCGACACCCGCCAAGGTGCCCGCGTCGGACAAGGTGCCGAACCCATCCATGACCTGAATGGGCTCCCAAGTGGTGCCCTGCAACTGCGATTCCTGCCGGGATTTTGCCGCCGAAGCCACCGCGAGCCGGTCCAGCATTTCGACAAACAGACCTGACAGCGGCAAAGTAGACCACTCGGCGTCCGCCGTTACATGGAACAGCACCACCTGTCCCAAACCCAACGCCTTGCGGGTCACCAAAGGCGTACCGTCCGACAGTGAAGCAATCACCCGATCCGCCAGATTAGGGTCTGGTTGCGCCATGACTTGAGTTGCGACCGTCACGTCGTCAGGAACCTGCAAACCATAGAACGGCGAGTTCTCGGGGAATGGTGCAAGACCCTTGGCCTCACCCCAGCTCATCGCGCCACCGACCGAACGTCCGCCGCTGCGCAGGCGTACCGGCAGCAGCGCGTCCTCGGCATCACGACCCAGATCGCTGGCGGCCATGCGCGGCCCGGCAAAGCGCAGCAGCAGGCCACCCTGTTCGACCCATTCGACCACCGCCGCCTGTTCTGTCCCGGACAGCTTTGCCACATCGGCCAGCACAATCACATCGGGGTTGGCCGGGAGAACCTCTAACAAGCCGCCTTCAACAAAATCTGCCGTGGGGATCAAAACCTGCGTCAGGTAGTGCAGCGGTGACAGCAGTTCGAGGCCCTCGCGATTCAGCGTTCCAGCAATCAGGGCAACCTCGCGCCGACGCAGGCTGTCATCGGTCAGCGTCACTGCCCCGGCCGAGCGCTGGCCCTGAATTTCGAACCGCGTGATGCGCGCCCTCAGCTCTGACGGCAGGGCCAGTTCCACCTGGGCTTGGGTCTCACCACCGGTGAATTCCATATCGATCGATTGCAGAATGCGCATCGCTCCGGCCGGGTCGCGGCCCTGAGCCAGAATTGTGATGCGTTCCGCAGGGCCGGGCTCTGCCCGCAGTGCGGCCAATTGAATGACCCCGTCCTGGTATGTGGCGGGCAGGATCGCCACGGCGGGCGCCGGGGCTTGATACACCGTCACCTCACCGCGCCCACGCAAGGCAGACAGGACGGCCTCATGCCCGTCATAGCTGAGGCGGTCGCCGAACCAATGGGTGTCAAAACCGCCCTCGACCTGATTCAGGGCTGCAATCGTTTGGTCGATCTGCGCACCGGTGGGCTGCCACGGCATCGGAGCCAGTCCGGGCAGGCGACCGCGCCATGCCTCAGCCGCTTGGAACACTGGCGGTTCGGGCTCGGTCAGACTGAGAATGGCGACCGTGCGCCCGGCACGTCCGGCCTCGGTCAGTTGTGCGTCGATCTGATCGAGCGTGGCGGACCAGCGCGTCGCCCCAGCCCAGCTGGCATCCAAAACCAGCAACAAGGGTCCCGATCCGGCTTGATCCCGTGAAGGATTCAAAACGGGGCCAGCCAGCCCGATTATGATAGCGGCGGCAGCCAGCATCCGTAGCAGCAGCAGCCACCATGGTGTGCGGTCGGAAACGCTTTCGTCGTCTTTCAGACCCAACAACAGCGTCACTGCAGGGAACAACCGGCGGATTGGCGCAGGTGGCACGGCGCGCAGGATCAACCACAGGATCGGCAGGGTCAGAAGACCCAGCAACACCCATGGTGCGGTAAAGCCGATGCCCGCAAGAACCGTCATCCCGTTCCCCCATCAAGCGCACGATAGAGCCACAACAGAGCCGCTTGCGCGCTTTCACCCGTGTGATGAAGCCCCAGTTGCCACCCCGTTGCACGACACAATTGCGTCATAGCATCCTTGCGTTCGGCAAGCCGCTCCAGATAGCGGTCCCGCAGGTCCCCGGCCTTGAGGGTTTCGTGACGGACGGACCCGCCGACGCTTTCAAAGATCGTGCGTCCGCGATAGGGAAATGTTTCTTCGCCGGGGTCCAGAACCTGCAACACCAGCCCGCGCACGCCCCGGTCAGCGGCTTTGGTCAGGGCCAGCCGCACCTCTTCCATCGGCCCCAGAAAATCAGAGATGAACACCGCCCGCGCATGTGGGATCATGGCTCGGTGCTCGGGTGGCGCGTAGTCAGTCTCGGCATCCTCGGACCAGGCCTGCGCAAGGCGAATGATCTGTGCGTTTCCTCGTCGCGGCGGCAGCGTTGTGCCTGTCAGACCCACACGCTCTCCTCCGCGCACCAGAAGGATCGCGGTCGCCAAGCCAAGCAGACGGGCGCGATCGGCCTTGGTGGGCAGGTTCTTATTGGACGCAAAGCGCATTGAGGCACCCTGATCCACCCACAGCATCACCGATTGCGCGATCTGCCACTCGCGTTCGCGGACAAACTGCTGATCGCCCCGCGCCGAGCGGCGGTGATCGATCATCCTGCGGCTGTCTCCGATCTGTGCAGGGCGGTATTGCCAGAAATCATCGCCCAACCCTGCGCGACGGCGACCGTGGTCGCCCAGCAGAACCGTTCCTGCCAGATGTTCGGCCCGCGCCAAGAGTGGCGGCAGCCGAGACGCCTCGGCTTCGGATCTTTCGCGAAGGGTCAGCGCGGCATTCACGCCGCAGCCTCGGTGCGGACAAGACCGGCGGCTGTGGATTCGATCAGATCAGACAAGCTGTCACCCCGCGCGCGCGCTGCGAAGTTCAGCGCCATCCGGTGGCTCAGGACAGGGCGCGCCATGTCCAGAACATCCTCGGCATTCGGGGCCAGCCGCCCTTGCAGCATCGCCCGCGCGCGCACCGTCATCATCAACGCCTGCGCCGCACGAGGGCCGGGGCCCCAGGCCACCGTTTCTGCGACGCGTTCAGATACGCCCGCCTCTTCGGGGCGGAAGGCACGCACCAGATCGAGGATCAGCTCAACAACCGAGTCGCCAACCGGCATCCGGCGCAGCAGCACTTGCGCTGCCAAAAGCTCTTCTTTCGTGAAAATCCCGTGCGCTTCTTCTTCTTCGACACCGGTTGTCGCCAGCAGAATATCACGCTCGGTCTGGCGATCCGGGTACTCTACGTCGATCTGTACAAGGAATCGGTCCAGCTGCGCTTCGGGCAACGGATAGGTGCCTTCCTGTTCAATCGGGTTCTGCGTCGCGAGCACGTGGAATGGCTCTCCCAGCGACCGGTCTTCACCAGCAACTGTCACGGTGCGTTCCTGCATCGCCTGCAGCAAAGCCGATTGAGTACGCGGGCTGGCGCGGTTGATCTCGTCCGCCATCAGCAACTGGCAGAAGATCGGGCCGGAAATAAAGCGGAAATGGCGGCTGCCATCCTCGGCGGTGTCCAGAACCTCGGACCCAAGAATGTCGGCGGGCATCAGGTCTGGCGTGAACTGGATGCGATTGCCATGAAGGCCCATCACGGTCGACAGCGTCTCGACCAATCGGGTCTTTCCCAGACCGGGCAAACCGATCAGCAGGGCGTGCCCACCACACAGCAGCGCGGTCAGTGTCAGGTCCACAACCCTTTCCTGTCCGATAAAGCGACGGGTGATCGAGGCCTTGGCCTCTTGCAGTTTGGCTTCCAGCGCTTCGATCTCGGACACGAGGTCGGCAGGTTCGGTCATGACTTTCCCTTCCGTGGACTAATATGATTGAAGTGTATCGCGCGAAAAGGAAATGGCAAAAGTAATGAGCGGACAAAAACCTGTTACACTTTCCCCTGATGGCATTGCAGCATCAGTCAAAGCAGCCAAAACAAAGGGTTTGCCGCCCGTTCACCTGTGGAATCCTCCGTTTTGCGGCGATCTTGACATTCGAATAGCAAAAAATGGGTCTTGGTCTTATTTAGGCTCACCCATCAACCGGTTCGAGCTTGTGAAGCTTTTTTCCTCAATTCTTAAGAAAGAAGGCGAGAAATATTACCTCGTGACCCCGGTCGAAAAGGTGGGAATCACCGTCGAGGATGCGCCATTTGTCGCCGTGGATTTTGATGCCGTGGGCGAAGATGAGGCGCAAAGCCTGACCTTCACGACCCATGTCGGCGACACCGCAACCGCCGGGCCGGACCATCCGATCCGTATTGTCATTGATTCAACGACAGAAGAGCCGTCACCCTACGTATTGGTTCGCGCAAACCTTGAGGCCCGCATCGACCGCAAGAGCTTTTATCGGCTTGTGGACATCGCGACCCACAAAGATAGATGGTTCGGGGTCTGGTCTGACGGACAGTTTTTTCCTCTGATCCGGTCCGAGGATTTAACGGACTAGGCGGCTTTTGGGGACCTGCGGTCCTGTGCCAGTACAACTGCCACCGCTACGATTGCGGCCCCCAGTGCACGGGTCCAGTTCCATTCGTCCCCCAGCACCAGCATGATCAGCATCACATAGAAGGGTGCGATGTTGATATGGAAGGACGCCAGCGCGACGCCCAGCTTTCCGACAGAGGCGATGAAGAACACCTGGCTCAACCCCATCGCGATCAGAGCATAGATCACCAACATTCCTGCCTGTTGCGCATCAAACGTAGCGGTCGGCATCACGTCCATCCCCATCTGCGCCGCAACGCCGAACAAAACAAGCGCCATCACAAGACCGCCCGCAAAGGTGATAGTGCTGCGCCCGGTCTGGCTGAGCTCGGGAAAGTCCCGCGCTGTCGCCATGCTAGCCCAGCAGAACAGGCCGGTCGATACAATGGCGCAGACCGCACCCAGCCCCAGCTGGGCCGGAGCCACAGCGCTGGTGGCGATCAAGCCGCCAATGATCGACACAAGAACGCCGACGGCAAAGTTCCACCGCAGCCGGCGCGTCCCGGTGGCCAGTTCAATAAGAGTGGCAAAAAGTGGCGCGCAGGATGCGATGATGGCCACGGTCACAGGATCGGTCAGCTTTTGCGCCAGAATAATCAGGAACATCCCCGCCCCGAGAATCCCACCTACCAACAGGGCGTGCCTCCATCGCGCCCGCAAAACTCTTTGCGGCCCGTCGATCAGAAACCAGATCGGCACCATCACCGCCACCGCCAGCGCCAGCCGTGTCACGAACAACGCGACCGGAGGCCATGTCTGCAACAGAACCTCGGCCGCCGGAAAACCAGCCGCCCAAGTCAACATGGAGGCTACGGCCAAACCATTGCCTGGCAAAGCAGAACTCTGCCCTGCGGGCACAGAGATGGTGTTCCCGCGCACGGGGTCCGGGCTCATCGCCATCGTGTTCAAACCTTCTGTTGGCACGGCGCCTAAGAAATGATTCGCCGCGATACCGGCAACGTCTCTGATTCAACTGATGCGATCTGGTCGAATTTCGACAAACTGTCGTTTTCAGTCACTTTCCCTGAAATCATCTCGCAGATAAGGTCCATCCATCAGCTAACCAAAGGCCGCATATGCCAAAATTCGCAGCGAATATTTCCCTGCTTTTCTCAGAGCTTCCGTATCTGGAGCGGTTTCAGGCTGCGGCAGAAGCCGGGTTTCAGGCCGTCGAAATTCTGTTCCCTTACGATGTTGCAACCAAGGAAACCCGCCGCGCCCTGCTGGCCAATGGGCTCGAGCTGGTTCTGATCAACGCTCCGCCACCCAATTACACCGGCGGTGCGCCCGGTTACGCCGCCATTCCCGGTGGTGAGGCCCGGTTTCAGTCCGATATTCGCCGCGTGCTGCGCTATGCCGAGGTGTTGCGCCCGGGACTGATCCATATCATGTCCGGCTATGCCTCGGGCCCGGATGCGTTTGACAGCATGGTGCGAAACCTTCAATGGGCTGCCGATGTCGCGCCGGGGCAGCATTTCACGATCGAGCCGCTGAACCCCGTTTCGCAACCCGACTACTTCCTGAACGATTACGATCTGGCCGTTCAGGTACTGTATCGCGTGAATCGCCCGAATGTCGGCCTGCAATTCGACAGCTTCCACGCCCACATGATCCATGGCGACGCATTAGCGGTCTGGGAAGAGTATCATCCAAAAGTGGTGCACGCCCAGATCGGTGCCGCCCCCGACCGATCCGAACCCGGCAGAGGACCAACGGACTTCAAGCAGCTTTTCGCAGCATTTGACGCCTCGGGCTATTCCGGTTGGGTCAGCGCCGAATACACGCCATCCACGCGCAGAACGGAACATTCCCTCGGCTGGATGTAGCGCCCACGCGCCTATTCGATCTGGCAATCGAGGCGAAAATCCCTAAAACCGGGTCATCGCGACCCGAAGGATGCCCGATATGATCCCTGCCCGTTTTGCCCATGCCGTGTTTGGCCTGATCATGTCTGGTCTGATGTCCTGTATCGTCACCGGCATCGCCACGGTCAAAGCGGTGGGCTTTGGCCCTGGCACACTTAGTGACTGGATGGCGTCCTGGGCGTTTTGCTGGCCCATCGCTTTCGCAGTGATCCTGACCCTTGGGCCAACAGTAAAACGTATGGTCGATGGCTGGGTCAGACCGCAGGACTGACCCGCTGCGAAGAGGGCCCGCCGGGCCTGATGAGCAGCGCCGCTAGTGCGCCTCGGCCCAATTGGCCCCTTGCCCGGCATCGACGCTCAGCTTCACATCCAGCTTCACCGCCGGATCGGATGCCCCTTCCATGACATCGCGCGCGACGTCGATCACCTGATCCACTGCGTCCTCGGCCACTTCGAACAGCAATTCGTCATGCACCTGCAACAGCATCTTGGCAGGCAACCCGTTGATCGCATCTGGCATTCGCACCATCGCGCGGCGGATCACATCCGCAGCTGTCCCTTGAATCGGCGCGTTGATCGCCGCTCGGCGCGAGAATCCTGCGTGCGGCCCCTTGGCATTGATCTCGGGCGTATGGATTTTTCGCCCGAATAGGGTCTGTACATAGCCATGTTCTTTGGCAAAGGCGACGGTGTCATCCATATAGCGGCGAATACCCGGAAAGCGTTCGAAGTACCGATCAATGAACCCCTGCGCCTCGGCCCGCGGAATGCGCAGGTTGCGCGCGAGGCCAAAGCCCGAGATGCCGTAGATCACACCAAAGTTGATCGCCTTGGCCTGACGGCGAATATCCGGCGTCATCTCGTCCAGCGGCACATCAAACATTTCGGACGCGGTCATAGCGTGGATATCCAACCCATCGGCAAAGGCCTGTTTCAGGGCGGGGATATCGGCAATATGCGCAAGAATGCGCAGCTCGATCTGGCTGTAGTCGAGGCTGACCATGACGTTCCCCGGCTCGGCGATGAACGCCTCACGAATACGCCGCCCTTCCTCAGTCCGCACCGGGATGTTCTGCAGGTTCGGGTCGGTCGAGGCCAGACGTCCAGTGTTCGCCCCTGTGATCGAATAAGACGTATGCACTCGGCCTGTATCTGGGTTGATATGGGTCTGTAGCGCATCCGTGTAGGTCGATTTCAGCTTGGACAGCTGCCGCCAGTCCAGTACCCGGCGCGGCAGCTCATGCTCGGTCGCCAGATCCTCGAGGATATCAGCCCCGGTCGAGTACTTCCCGGTCTTGCCCTTCTTGCCGCCTTCCAACCCCATCTTGTCGAACAGGATCTCACCCAACTGTGCGGGCGAGCCGACATTGAAGTTCTCACCCGCCAATTCATGGATTTCAGCCTCTAATCCGGCCATTTTCTGGGCAAAAGCATTGGACATACGGCTCAGCACATCGCGGTCGACCTTGATGCCGTGCATCTCCATTTCTTTGAGAACCGGCACCAGCGGACGTTCCAGCGTTTCGTAGACCGTCGTCACCTGCACCTGATGAAGTTGCGGCTTGAACAGCTTCCACAGGCGCAGGGTAATATCCGCATCCTCGGCAGCATAGGCTGTGGCCTCATCAATCGGCACCTTGTCAAAGGTGATCGCCGATTTGCCCGACCCCAGCAGCGGTTTGATCGGGATCGGCGTGTGGCTGAGATACCGTTCTGACAGCGTATCCATGCCATGCCCGTGCTCACCACCATGCATCGCGTAGGACATCAGCATCGTGTCGTCGATCGGTGCGACGTTCACGCCATAGCGCGCGAAAATCTTGGCATCGTATTTCATGTTCTGCCCGATCTTGAGGATCGATGGGTCCTCAAACATCGGTTTCAGCAGGGTCAGAGCCTCTTCCAATGGCATCTGCCCCTCGGCCAGCGCGTCCGAGCCGAACAGATCATCTGCCGCCCCATCCCTGTGGGTCAGCGGGATGTAACAGGCCTCTCCAGCCTCCACACACAGAGAAATCCCGACCAGATCGGCAATCATTTCGTTCAGACCGGTGGTCTCGGTATCGACGGCGACCCAGCCCCGCTCATAGGCCTGATCGATCCACTTTTGCAGTGCACCTGCGTCGCGCACGCATTCATATTTGGACGCATCAAAAGGAATTGCGGCGGCCTCTTCAACCTCGGCCACCGGCGCGGGCGCGTCCGGGATCACCGGAGCTTCGGCCCCCAGCTTGTCCGCGATGCGTTTGGTGAGGGTGCGGAATTCCATCTCGGCCAGGAAGCTCAGCAGGGTGTCTGGGTCGGGGTCTTTGACCTCAAGATCGTCCAGTGTGAAATCCAGTGGAGTGTTTTCGTCCAGTTGCACCAGCTTTTTCGACAGCTCGATCTGATCGCGTTTTTCGATCAAGGTCTGACGACGCTTGGGCTGCTTGATTTCTTCGGCCCGATCCAGCAGCGTTTCCAGATCGCCATATTCGTTGATCAAGAGCGCCGCCGTTTTGATCCCGATGCCCGGAGCACCCGGCACGTTATCCACGCTGTCTCCGGCCAATGCCTGCACGTCGACAACACGTTCCGGGCCAACGCCAAATTTCTCAACCACGCCATCCCGGTCGATGCGCTTGTTCTTCATCGCATCCAGCATTTCAACGCCACCGCCGACCAGCTGCATCAGGTCCTTGTCGGAACTCACGATAGTCACACGCCCACCGGCTTCGCGCGCCTGCACTGCGAGGGTCGCGATGATGTCGTCTGCCTCGTAACCCTCAAGCTCTTTGCAGGCGATGTTGAAGGCCTTCGTCGCCTCACGGGTCAGCGGCATCTGCGGGCGCAGGTCTTCGGGCATTGCCTCGCGGTTGGCCTTGTACAGGTCATACAGATCATTGCGGAACGTGTGCGAGCCTTTGTCAAATATCACCGCCACATGGGTCGGCGCATCCGGACCGGCATTCCCCTCGACATACTTCTGCAGCATGTTGCAGAAGCCTGACACAGCCCCAATCGGTAAACCATCCGACTTGCGCGTCAGCGGAGGCAGCGCGTGATAGGCCCGAAAAATAAAGGCCGATCCGTCGATCAGATGCAGGTGACATCCTTTTCCGAAATTGCTCATGCGCGCGCTCCCTATCGGTCAGGGATGGTTCTGCCACAGGGCCGCGCGGGAGACCAGTCAGGAACGTGTCTTAACCCCCAAACAGACCGGCGAAGACATCCGAAAAACTGTTCAGCAAGGCCATAATGACCAGCACTCCAAGCACTGCAAAAAAAGCAAATGTGAAAAACTGGAACAAAATCGCCCCGGTTCCAATAACCACCCCAGCGATAGCAGGGCGTCGCTTCTCATGGCGCAAAATGCCGATGACCGAGACGACAATCGCCAGGCCACCCAACATGGCAACGCCGATCTGCAGAAAGTCGTCCAGATCACGGGTCGGGGCGACTGGCTTCGGTTGCTCTAGCCCGGCAGCGGCGCGAAGGGTCGATTTGCCGATTTCGGCTGCCAGTTCGCCCAGCGATACGCCCGCGGAGTGCTGAGGCGCAAACGGCCCTGCCCAGAACACGAACAACGCAGCAAACAGCGCCGACGCGGCCAAACAGAATCCGATGCACCCAAAAACCGGGTTGGCTGTATCAGTGACAGTGCTGTCCGTCATTCCATTCACCTACGATGGCTGTACCAACGCAATACTGATGAAAATCGGGGCGAGATTTTGGCAAAAACCGATCGGGCAAGCAATCAGCCCTGCTCTGTACCCTTCAGGACATACTTACAGTCGCAGTATGGGCATTCGACCCAACCGATATCTTCGGGGATCTGTAACCAGACGCGCGGATGGCCCAATGCACCTTCGCCGCCGTCACAGGCGACGCGGGTGGTCTCGACGATCTTGGTTTCCGGCGCTTCGATTGTCACGGCTGGCGATCCTTCACTGGTTGTCGGCCTCGCGGGCATGCATTAGGTGCGTTTATGAGCGATGAGCAAACCGGGGGCAAGGGTCTCATGACCGATGCGGCAATCAGGATCAGTGGACTGCGCAAAACCTATCGGGGCGGCAAAGGCCAACCCGAGAAACAGGCGCTGAAGGGCATCGACCTGACCATTCCACGCGGGTCGGTGTTTGGCCTGCTGGGGCCGAACGGTGCTGGAAAATCGACACTGATCAACATCCTTGCCGGCCTGGTTGTGAAATCGGCGGGGTCCGTCTCGATCTGGGGCTTCGATCAGGATCGCAACCCGCGCCAATCCCGATCCGCAATTGGCGTGATGCCGCAAGAGCTGAATCTGGACCCTTTCTTCACCCCACGAGGTGCCTTGGAGGTTCAGGCCGGGCTGTACGGTGTCCCCAAGGCTCAGCGGCGCAGCGATGAGATACTGGAACTGGTCGGCCTCAGCGACAAGGCCGAGGCCTATGCCCGCACATTGTCAGGCGGAATGCGCCGGCGCTTGTTGCTGGCCAAAGCGCTGGTGCACCATCCCAAGATTCTGGTGTTGGACGAACCCACTGCTGGCGTGGATATCGAGTTGCGCCAAATGCTTTGGGCCAATGTTCGCAAGCTGAACGAACAGGGCATGACCATTATCCTGACCACCCATTACCTGGAAGAAGCGCAGGAAATGTGTGACGAGATCGCCATCATCAACCACGGTGAGAAGATCGCGCAGGACAGCACGGCAAACCTGCTGGGCCGCATGGACAGCCGTACGATGGTCATCGTACCGGACAGCCCGGTCACCGATCTGCCCGCAACAGACGGTGTCGAGGCTGCCTTGCGCGACGATGGCAGTCTGGTGCTGCAATACCGCAGCGCCCAGACCAGTGCTGAACAAGTGCTGGAATCCGTTCGCGCCGCCAATATCCGCATCCGCGACGTGCGCACCGAAGAGGCTGACCTAGAGGATGTGTTCCTCGCCCTGACATCCTCGCGCAACGAAGAACCGGCCGAGGATCTGGACCAGCCGCGCAGAGGCATGCACCGGATCAAACTTTAGACCCGGTCGATCCGCGCCTGATAGCAATTGTTCCGTGCGGACCGGACGTGGATGTAGGTCACATCTGGGCGGGCAAAGATGTCCTTAACCTTCGCACTGATCTGATCTGTGGGAGTGATGGCCCCGGTTCCGTAGACGATCCGATCATCCTCGCCATACCCCTTAATGAGGTAGTCTGGTGATGAGGTCAAAATCTCGGGCATCGTGTCCCCGCTATACCGTTTGCACGGGACCGCACACAGAAAGATCGGGCCGGTTTCAGCGTAAGGATGTGGCTCTAAGAAAGGCCTATGGGCCAAAATCAACATCTCTTCGCCTTCGGGGATGTTTTGCAGACAATGGCGGCAAGGATTGCCTGCGCCGGTCGAAACAGCCCGTTCTGGCACGGTGCCATAGGCATCCGGCCCGCCTGCCTGCAGGGCGCGAACCTCGTCAGTTGGTAATGCAGTGATCTTGAACATCTCGGGTCTCCTTTTTCCCGACCATGCCCAGCGCTCCAAACTCAATCGACCCGTTTCCTGCGCAAAGGACTCGAAAAAGAACAAAACGTGAATATAATATAGAATCGCCATGTATGCCGAGCTGTCGATCACGTCGAACTTCACCTTCCTCACCGGGGCGTCCCACCCCGAGGAGTACATGGAGCGTGCCGTAACCCTCGGCCTGCCTGCCATCGCGATTGCCGATGACAACTCGGTCGCCGGGATCGTCCGCGCTCATACACAAGGGCGCGAGATCGCCCGCAAGGTACGCGAACGGCTCGAGTGGGAGGGGCAGAACACATCCATCGGCCCACCTTGCCCTGACCACATCGCGAAACCGCCGTCCTATCCGATCCATGCGGTCCCTCGTCTGATCCCGGCGGCGCGGCTAATCTTTACCGACGCGCCCACCGTCACCGCCCTGCCTCTGAACCGACAGGGCTGGGGCAATCTGTGCCGTATCCTGTCAGCGGGCCGCCTGCGGGCCGAGAAAGGCGATTGCATCCTGCACCTGTCCGACCTGATGGAGTTCGCCGACGGCCTCCACCTGCTCCTCTGGCCACACGCGGACCGGTCCCAGGGCGGCGCGAGCGCGTGGCGAACACAAGCGCAACAGGTGACGCGCCGCTTTGCCGGGCGAATACATCTGTTGATGTATCCCCGCTATGACGGCGCAGATAACACGTATTTCTCTTTGTTAGAAACTGAATCAAAACAACTCGGCATCCCCACCCTCGCCAGCGCCACGCCAATGATGCACCACGGTGCACGCCGCAAACTGGCCGATGTGGTGACCGCCATCCGCCTGCGCCGAAAAGTGGATGATCTGGGTCGCGAGGCATTGGCCAATGGCGAGCAACGTCTGCGGTCCGAGACCGAGATGCTGCGCATCTTCAAAGGCCATGAGGGGGCCGTCACCCGCGCGCATGCGCTCAGCGAAGAACTCACCTTTTCGCTCGACGAGTTACGCTATGAATATCCCAGCGAGGGTAGCGAGCAGGAAACCCCAACCCAACGCCTGCACCGACTTGCGCATGAAGGGCTGAAATGGCGTTACCCCGCAGGCGCGTCGGAAAAGGCCAAGAAGATGCTGGCGCATGAGCTCACCCTGATCGGCAAGCTCAAATACGAACCCTATTTCCTGACGGTCCGCGACATCGTCAAATTCGCCCGGTCCCGCGATATCCTGTGCCAGGGACGCGGGTCAGCGGCAAATTCAGTCGTCTGTTTTTGTCTCGGCATCACCGAGGTCAGCCCCGAACTGGGCACAATGGTCTTCGAGCGCTTCGTCTCGGAAGCCCGCGATGAGCCGCCCGATATCGACGTGGATTTCGAACACGAACGCCGCGAAGAGGTGATCCAGCATATCTACGACCGCTATGGCCGCGAACGCGCGGGTCTCTGCGCCACGGTCGTGCACTATCGCGGCAAGCGCGCCATTCGCGAGGTCGGGCGCGCGATGGGTCTGACCGAGGACACAATCTCGGCGCTGTCCTCGCAACTCTGGGGGTTCTTCTCGACCGTCGGGCTCGAGGCGCACCGGATGCGCGAGATTGGCCTCGACCCCGAGGATCGCCGCCTGAAACAGACTCTATCATTGGTCTATGAGATCGACGGCTTCCCCCGCCACCTCTCGCAGCATGTGGGTGGTTTCATCATCACCGAGGGGCGTTTGGACGAACTTGTCCCCATCGAAAACGCCACGATGGAAGATCGCACGGTCATCTGCTGGGACAAGGATGACATCGACTCGCTTGGTATCCTCAAGGTCGATGTCCTCAGCCTTGGGATGCTCACCTGCATCCGCAAGGCGTTCGACCTGATCAGCCAGCACCACCAGACCGGCTATACGCTGGCCACCCTGCCGCCCGAAGACCCGGCGGTCTATGACATGCTCTGCAAAGCGGACTCGGTCGGCGTGTTTCAGGTGGAATCACGTGCACAGATGAACTTCCTCCCCCGGATGCGGCCGCGCAATTTCTACGATCTGGTGATCGAGGTCGCCATCATCCGCCCCGGCCCCATTCAGGGCGACATGGTCCACCCCTATATCCGCCGCCGCAACGGAGAGGAGGAGGTCAGCTTCCCCTCGGACGAGTTGGGCGAGGTCCTGGGTAAAACGCTGGGCGTGCCGCTGTTTCAGGAACAGGCGATGCAGATCGCCATTGTCGGCGCGGGCTTCACCCCGGAACAGGCCGACCGGCTGCGGCGGTCTCTGGCGACCTTCAAGAAACATGGGTCCGTGAGCGAATTCCGCGCCCTGTTCCTGCGCGGCATGAAGCGCAACGGCTATGACGACGGTTTTGCCGAGCGCTGTTTCTCGCAAATCGAAGGTTTCGGCTCTTATGGCTTCCCCGAAAGCCACGCGGCCAGCTTTGCGCTGCTGGTCTATGCCTCGGCGTGGATCAAATGCCACCATCCCGGCATCTTTGCCTGCGCCCTGCTGAACTCACAGCCGATGGGGTTCTATGCGCCTGCCCAGATCGTGCGCGATGCACGCGAACACGGCGTTCAGGTGCGCCCGGTCTGCATCAATGCAAGCTTCTGGGACAATGTGATGGAGCCTGATGGCCATGGCGGACTAGCCCTGCGGCTGGGGTTTCGCCAGATCAAGGGTCTTAGCGAAGAAGACGCTAGCTGGCTGACCGCCGCGCGCGGTAACGGCTACCATCAGGTCGATGACGTCTGGCGTCGAGCAGGCCTTGGCCCTTCGGTGATCGAACGGCTGGCCGAGGCCGACGCCTTTGCCGCCTGCGACCTGACCCGGCGCGAGGCGCTATGGCAGGCCAAGGCGATTGCCACTGCAAAACCTCTGCCTCTGTTCTCGCAGGATCTGGAGGGTGAGGTGCTGGATGAACCCGAGGCCTATCTGCCGCAGATGACATTGGGCGAACAGGTGGTCGAGGATTACGTCGCCACCCGCCTCAGCCTGCGGGCTCATCCGGTGGCCTTACTGCGGCATATCCTGACGCCAGACCCGCGCGACAAAACCACGCCTGTTGCCTGACGCCTGAAACGGTTATCCGCCCGATACAGAGTCGAAATCGGACCAAAAATGACCAGACCCACATTGCCGCCGCGCTTTCCTGCAACGCCAGATCAGATCAACGCGCAGGTCCGCGCCTTTTATGCCCGCGTGCGCGAGGACGCAGTGCTGGGTCCTGTGTTCAACAAACACGTCACCGACTGGCCCGCGCACGAGGAAAAGATCGCTGCTTTCTGGCGCAATGCGATCCTGTTCGAACGCAGCTATGACGGCAATCCACAGCGGACCCATATCGAACGGCCGGACGTACAGCCCGAAATGTTCGCCCATTGGCTGGACTTGTTTGAAGAGGTCGCGGCCCAAACGCTGCCCCCGGACACCGCAACCCCATGGGTCGCTCTGGCACGGCGCATCGGCGTAGGCATGAAGGCCGGGGTGCAATCAGCGCGCCAACCCAAGGATGCGCCCCCGATCCTGCGATGACAAGCGGTCATAGCAGCCATGCGATGTTAGCGGTAAATTAGGGGCTATGCGCGCCGCCAAAATGGGTTTACTCAAGGGCAAGCCAGCCGCAGCACCCGCGATGTGGTGGCGCATCACAACACCGATACATCACCCGAGGCCGCACCGATGAGCACTCAGAACTCCACCCTCCGGGGACTTGGCTATGCGTTTGTGGGCTTTGCTGTCTTTGCCAGCCACGATGCGCTGATCAAGGCGCTGGGTGCCACCTATTCGGTGATGCAGATCATCTTTTTCGCCACGCTGTTTTCCTTTGTGCCCATGGCCGTGTCCATGCTGGCCGACCGGACTCCCAGCAATTTCCGCCCGCATCACCCGTGGCTGGTAATGCTGCGCTCGGCCCTTGTGGTGACGGCCATGTCCTGTGCGTTCTACGCATTTTCAGTCCTGCCCCTGGCCGAGGTCTATTCGCTGCTGTTCTCGTTCCCCCTGATCGTCACCGTCCTGTCGATCCCGATTCTAGGAGAGGTCGTGCGCGCCCAGCGTTGGGCCGCAGTGGGCGTTGGCTTGATCGGCGTCCTGATCGTTCTGCGCCCCGGCGCGACCGAGATCACGCTGGGCCATCTGGCCGCGCTGACGGCCGCATTCTGCAGCGCCTTCGGATCGGTTCTGGTGCGCAAAATCGGGAACGAGGAGCGCTCCGCCGTCCTGATCCTTTATCCGATGCTTCTGGCCATCGTCGTCATGAGCGCCGCTCAACCCGCCGTGTATCAGGCCCCGTCCCTACTGCATCTGGCGATGATGGCGCTGGTCGGCCTGTTTTCCGTGATCGCTCAGCACCTGATCATTCTGGCCTATCGCGCTGCGCCTGCGGGAGTTGTAGCCCCCAGCCAGTACAGCCAGATCATCTGGGCCACGATCTTTGGCATGGTCTTCTTTGGCGAACGCCCGGACATCTGGGTCGCGGTAGGTGCCAGTATAATTATCGCGTCTGGCGTGTTCGTCGTCTGGCGGGAAAGCCGGACAGATGTGTCGTCGAATAAACCGGTTCTCAAAGTGCGGTCTCCGCGCGCAGATACGGGTGCTTCGGCACGACCCACGCGAAACCCATCAGAGTAACCGGTGCCTATTTGGCGTCCTTGCATCGGATTTTAAGGCCGCCATTTTCACCGTTTTCGTCAAACCGGTCGATGGCTCGAACCAGATCGCTTAGCCGCTTCTGACCATATGTACGCGCGTCAAAGTCTGGGTAGATTTTCCCAGTTTGGCTGCCGACATAGGCTAGAGGCACCCAACCATCTGGCTCGCTCGTGTCCAATACAACGTTGCGAATAAGTTGATACGCGTGATTGAGCCTCTGCCTGTGACCGGCCGAATCTGAGTTAGGTGACTTTTGCGCCTTATTGGCCTCTTTTTGAATATTTTCTATGTAAATAAAACGGTTACAGGCTGCGACAAAGGCCTTTGGGGCTTTGCGCTCTCCGATCCCGACTACTTCCAACCCATGCTCACGAATGCGGCTGGCCAAACGGGTGAAATCACTGTCCGACGAAACCAACACAAAGCCATCGCACCGTCCGGAATGCAGGATGTCCATCGCATCGATAACCAGTGCGATGTCACTGGCGTTTTTACCTTTGGTGTTGGCGAATTGCTGCTGCGGAACGATGGCGTAAGCCGCCAAGTCGTCCGCACTCCAGTTTTGCGACGCGTCGCCTGAGAAATCTCCGTAAACGCGCCGCAAGCTGGCTTCTCCGAGTTTGGCTATCTCTTCAAAAATCTCAGCTATGTGCTTCGCAGATACATTGTCTGCGTCTATCAAAACCGCCAATCGACCTGTTGCTTTCGAAGACAAAACCATCCCTCAATACGAAAAAATCGGGTATTTTTTCCTGAATATAGAAACAAAAAGGCGAGCAGAAGCCCGCCCTTTCAAGCTGAAATGCGTGGGTCAGTAAACAACCACAGACCGGATGCTCTCACCCTTATGCATCAGGTCGAACCCGTGGTTGATATCGTCTAGGCCCATGGTGTGGGTAATCATCGGGTCGATCTCGATCTTACCTTCCATGTACCAGTCGACGATCTTGGGCACATCCGTCCGACCACGCGCGCCGCCGAAGGCCGTCCCGCGCCATGACCGGCCGGTGACCAATTGGAATGGACGGGTCGAGATTTCGGCACCGGCTGGCGCCACGCCGATGATGATCGACTCGCCCCAGCCCTTATGCGCCGATTCCAGCGCGTCGCGCATCACGCCGACATTGCCCGTGGCGTCAAAGGTATAATCCGCGCCTCCCTTGGTCAGATTGACCAGGTAAGGAACTAGATCGCCTTCGACCTCTTTGGGGTTCACGAAATCGGTCATACCGAATTTGGTGGCCATTTCCACTTTGGCGGGGTTCAGATCGACGCCGACGATCTGGTCCGCTCCGGCCAGACGCAGACCTTGAATAACGTTCAGACCAATACCACCCAGACCGAAGACAATGGCCCGGCTGCCGATTTCCACCTTGGCAGTGTTGATCACTGCGCCAATACCGGTGGTCACACCACAGCCGATATAGCATATCTTGTCGAACGGCGCGTCGTCACGCACTTTGGCCAGCGCGATTTCAGGCAGAACCGTGTGGTTCGAGAAGGTCGAGCAACCCATGTAGTGCAGGATCGGATCGCCATCCAAGGTCGAGAACCGAGATGTGCCGTCAGGCATCAGGCCTTTGCCCTGCGTTTCACGGATCGCCTGACACAAGTTGGTCTTGGGGTGCAGACAGTATTCACACTCGCGACATTCCGGCGTGTAGAGCGGGATCACGTGATCGCCGGGCTTCAGGCTGGTCACGCCGGGGCCAACCTCGACCACGACACCTGCGCCTTCGTGCCCCAAAATGGCCGGAAACAAGCCTTCGGGGTCAGCACCTGACAGGGTGAATTCATCGGTGTGGCAGATGCCGGTTGCCTTGATCTCGACCAGAACCTCGCCCGCCTTGGGGCCTTCGAGGTTCACATCCATCACTTCCAAAGGTTTGCCCGCCTGAACGGCGACGGCGGCACGGGTACGCATGATCGTTGTCTCCCTGTCCTGTTTGCCCGACCCTGCGTCAATTGCAGGGCGTTTTCAACTGCGCTTTGGTGACAGGTTGGTTAATTATTTGATATTGCAGTAACGACGTTGTCAGAAGGAGAAACGCCAATGTTCCGATTTATTCCCGCCCTGGCCCTGCTGGCAGCCTGCGCCGAGACAACCGCGCCGGTCGAGACTCTGGCATCGACGGACGCCGCTCCGGTCGATCTGGCCTTTTGTCAGGGCGAAGCTTTTGCCGACTCCATTGGTCAGCCCGTTTCGACCATCCAGGCCCAGCTGCCCGAACGGTCGCGCGTTCTGGGGCCCGATGACATCGCCACACAAGATTACCGCATCGACCGCCTGAACGTTTATGTAACCGGGTCGGGGAACATTCAGCGCCTGACCTGCGGGTAAGCGTGGACTCGGGGCGTGATTCTCAAGTAAGAACAAAATGGGAACATTTTGATGTCTGCCGATGCCAAAACGCCGAATTCTGTCTTTGTGGTTCCCCCGTCTGGGGGCTGAACGGCTGATCCGCGCCGCGCGGGGGCTGCATGCAGGCCCTTTGGCTGTTGTGGCCGAACAGTCGAACATGCAAGTCATCACCTCATTGAATACTGAGGCACAGGCCGCCGGGCTGCGTGTGGGTCAGCCTGTGCGCGACGCCCATGCCATGTGCGCAACCCTGATCACACGCCACCGCAATGCCCCGGCCGAGGCCGCCTTTCTGACCGCATTGCGCCGCTGGGCGGGCAAGTTCAGCCCCTGGGTCGCCGAAGAGGCCCCGGATGGGCTGGTCGTCGACCTGTCGGGCTGTGCGCACCTGTTCGGTGGGGAAGAAGCGCTGCTGAGCGTGATCGAGACCGACTGCGCCGATATGGGGCTAAGCGTGCAGATGGGAATTGCCGACACGCTGGGCGCGGCCTGGGCGCTGGCGCGCTATGCGGGGCAAGAGGCGACGTCTGACCGCAACGGCGACGCAATCAGCCAAGAGGCGCGCGCCACCCGTGCCCGGGCCACCAAGCGGCGGCACTGGACCAAAGGGGGGGCTGCGCCACAAGTGATGGCTTTGGGCGGTGGCGCGCGTATCGCGGCACCGGGGCAGTCCTATGGCGCGCTCAGCCCCCTGCCCATCGCGGCGCTGCGGCTTGAGGATCAGGTCGTCGCGCAGTTGAACCGTCTGGGCCTGCGCCGCATTGGCGATCTGCTGGGACAACCGCGTGCGTCACTGGCCCGCCGTTTCGGACGTGGGCTGGTGCTGCGGCTGGATCAGGCGATGGGCAGCGCGCCCGAGCCGGTCTCACCCGCCCGTCCGCCGCACAACTTTGCAGTACGGATGACCCTGCCCAACCCGATTGGACTGACCGAAGATGTGATGGCCGCCATCGACCGGGTACTGCCAACACTCTGCGCCAAACTGGAAGAGAAAGGGCGCGGCGTGCGAACTTTGCGGCTTGAGGCGCATCGCGCCGATCAAGCAGCCGAGGTCATCGAGGTCGGCCTGGCTCGTCCAACCTATGACAAATACCGCATTCGGCCTTTGTTAGAGATGAAAATTGACAAAATCGATGCAGGCTATGGCATCGATATGATACGGCTTGAGGCCGTGCAAACCGAACCCATCCACGCCCGCACCTTAGCCGGTCATGCCGAGGCCCGCCGCGTCGCCCGCGAGCGGTTAGAGGGCAATACCGCCGTCGAAGACCTGATCGGCAAGCTGGGCGCGCGGGTCGGACTGGACGTCATCACGCGTCGCCACCCGGCGGCCTCGCATATCCCCGAGAAAACGGCGCAGACGCTGGCGGCGGCGTGGTCGGAACCGGCCCGCGACTGGCCTGCTCCGCCGCGCCCGCGCCCTTTGCAGATGTGGCAGCCCGAACCTGTGATGGCCCCCGAAACCCCGGATGTACCCGCCGCCTTTCGCTGGCGGGGGCGCGACTGGCAACTGGCGCAGGCCACCGGCCCGGAACGCATCGCGCCCGAATGGTGGCTGGATGATCCCAACTGGCGCAGCGGCGTGCGCGATTACTGGGTGGTGGTGACGGAACAGGGCGAGCGGCTATGGCTGTTCTACGGCCACGGCGGCACCATGTCGGCTGGTTGGTTCTGTCAGGGGCAGTTTGGTTAGAACACCTGATTAGAGTCTATTTTCCGCGGTAAATCACCCAATCCGGCAGGTAGTCCAGCAATCGGATCACCCAAGAAAACGGTGCTGGGAAATCGGTCCGGAACTGTCGTCGCGACATCGCCTTGATCACCCGAACCGCCGCATCCTCGGGCGTCATCAGCATGGGCATCTTGAAGTTGTTCTTCTCGGTCAGCCGGGTCTTGATGAAGCCGGGATTGACGATCCGCACCGTTACACCTGTACCGGCCAGATCGAAGCGCATCGTCTCAGCCAACGAGACCAGCGCTGCCTTACTGGCCGCATAGCCCACCGCGGCGGGCAGACCACGATAGCCGGACAGTGACCCGATCAACGTGATATCCCCGCGACCGGCGCTGACAAGGCCAGGCACGACCTCACCCAGCACCCGCAGCGCACCCAGATAATTCGCGTCGGTCATCGACAAGACAGTCTCGGTATCCCAATCGGCCGTTTTCATCGGCTCATAGGCACCAGCGTTATAGACCAGCCCGTCCACCTCTCCGACCTCTGCCACCGCCCGGCGCACAGCGTCCAGATCAGTGACGTCAAAGGGGACGGCACGCGTGTTCGGCAATGCTTCGCAGATTTCTGCCAACCGCGCTGCATTGCGCGCCGACAGCACCAGATTGGCCCCCTGACGGCTGAGCGCCTCGGCCAGACACCGGCCCAAGCCTTCGCTGGCACCGATGATCCAATAGGTTTTTCCGTCAAAACTGCTCATGCGCGGGGTATCCGGGACGCCGGGTATAGCAAACCGGCTTTGGTTTCGTTTTCCTTGAAAGGTTCTGGATGTTTTACGGACCGGGTGCTCAGCTGGATCATGTCATCGCAACATTAAACTCGGGTCAGCCTAAACCAGCTAGAGCAATGAAAAAAATAATCAAACGTGATTGATCCGCATTCGGCCTTGCTGCGTAATCCTTGTAAAATGTCGCACTAAGAGGATCACATGTTCGACGAACCGCGGGGCGTACGCAAGAAAATCGCAATTGTAGGTGCAGGCATTTCAGGTCTATCCGCAGCTTACTACCTATCCGAAGACAACGATGTCACGGTCTATGAGGCTGAACCACGGCTGGGCGGCCACGCCCGGACGGTGATGGCGGGCAAGAATGGCGATCAACCGGTCGATACCGGGTTTATCGTGTTCAACTATGCCACCTACCCAAACCTGACCAAGCTGTTCGACGAACTGAACGTTCCCGTCATCAAAAGCGAAATGAGCTTTGGCGCCACGATCGACGATGGTCGCCTTGAATACGGCCTGAACAATCTGCGCACCCTGACAGCGCAGAAACGCAATCTGATGCGTCCGGCCTATTACAAAATGATTTCGGACATCCTGCGCTTTGGCAAAGAGGCCCCGCAGGCCGCCCAAGACGACGAAACCACAATCGGTGAGCTGATCGACCAGCTTCGTCTGGGCCATTGGTTCCGCCACAACTATCTCATGCCGATGTGCGGCGCGATCTGGTCCACTCCGGTCGAGTTCATCGACCGTTTCCCGGCACGATCACTGGTGCAGTTTTTCCAGAACCACGCTTTGCTGGCCGGAGATCGTTCAAAGCAACATCAATGGTGGACGGTCAAAGGCGGCAGCATCGAATATGTCCGCCGGATCGAGGCCGCTTTGCGCGCCCGCGGGTGTGAAATTCGCGTGGCCTCTCCGGTTCAACACATTCACCGGGACAATCTGGGCGTCACCGTCCACAGCGAGGGTCAGGCGGATCTGTATGACGAGATCATTCTGGCAACCCACTCAGACCAGACGCTGGCCATTCTGGGCGACAGCGCCACGGACGAGGAAAAAGCCGCCCTTGGTGCCATCAAGTACCAACCCAACAAGGCCGTATTGCATTGCGATCCGGGCCAGATGCCGAAACGGCGGGCCTGCTGGTCCAGCTGGACCTATCGTTCGCAGGCCGGAAACGTTGGTGTGACCTACTGGATGAACCGCCTGCAGAACATTCCGGACAGTGATCCGATGTTTGTGACGCTGAACACTCAGGCCCAGATTTCGGAAGACAAAATCTACGACGAGATCGAATTCGCGCATCCGGTGTTCGATCACGCTGCCCTGAAGGCACAGGGTCAAATCCGCGGGATGCAGGGACAGAACAACACCTGGTTTGCCGGTGCATACAACCGGCATGGTTTTCACGAAGACGGGATTGCCAGCGCGATGCATGTTGTCGAGCGGTTGAAGGGCACCCCGCAAACCATCGGAGCTGACAATGGCAATCTTGCAAAAGACCCGGCCATCCCTGTCCCGGCCGAATAACCCTTTGTGGCGCGCAGCGCTGTTGACTATGATGCTGCTGGCCCCCGGTGGGCTTGCTGCATCCACGGTGGCGGCGCAACTGCCGAACGCCGAACTGCGTGGAACCGCAACGTTCCGCTATCTGGGACTGCCGGTCTATGACGCCAAGCTTTACACGCCCGGCGGCGCACCATTCAGCTGGAGCGAAGACTTTGGCCTGCAGCTGACCTACCGGCGCAACATCAAACAGAAAGCACTGGTTGAATCGACGCTGGATGAGATGACACGACAGGGCAACAGCGGAATGACGCAGGCGCAGCTGGAGACGTGCTTTCAGGCTGTAAGCAAAGGTGACAGCTATCTTGCGGTATCCGAAGGGCCGAACAAGGTCGGCTTCTGGCGTAACGGGCGCAAGACCTGCACCCTGTCGAGCCCCGGGGTCAAAAAGACGTTCATGTCGATCTTTCTTGGCGACAATACCAGATCCGCAAGCTTTACTCGGCAGTTAAAGGGCCAGTGATGCTGTATCCACGGGTCAGCCTCTATGCGCTGATGCTCGCGGCGGCGGGTATTCCGCTGTATATCCACCTGCCGCGTTTTGCAGCGGTCAACCTAGGGATCAGCCTTGGGGTGATCGGCACCGCGTTGTTGGTGATCCGGCTGGTGGACCTGGTGCAAGACCCGTTGATTGGTTGGGCGATCGACCGCTGGCCAGGTGGCCAGTTGTTGTTCGCTGCGCTTGCCGCGCTGGGTCTGGCGGTGGGCTTTCCGCTGCTCTTTGCCTTGCCCGAAGGTGCAAGTGTAACCTCGCTGATCCTGATCCTGATCCTGCTGTTCTCTGCCTACAGCCTTGGGACCATCCTGCTATACGGCCGCAGCGCCACGCTGGCCAAAAAGGCTGACGCCAAAGAGCTGATGACACTGGCGGCGTTCCGAGAAGGCGGCCAGTTGGCGGGCGTTGTCATTGCCGCCAGCGCCCCGGCATTGTTCGTGGTCTTAGGGGCGGGTGCACAAGGATACCCCGCATTCGGGCTGTTCCTGGGCGTTCTGTCCGTCGTGACCATTACACTGACCTTTCCAATGTGGCGGCGCACGCCGATCACCGGTGACGGTTTGTCCTTTGCCGGGTTAGGGCAAGCCGGGGCGCTGCGCCTACTGGCCCTGGCGTTGGTGAACAGCCTACCGGTTGCCATCACGTCGACTCTGTTTCTGTTTTTCGTCGAAGATCGCCTGCAGTTGCCCGGAAAAGCCGGTCCGTTGCTGATCCTGTTCTTCCTCAGTGCGGGGGCCTCCGTGCCGCTTTGGGCGCGTCTCAGCAATCGAATTGGCCCGAAACAGACTCTGATCATCGCGATGCCCCTGTCGATCGCCAGCTTCATCGGCGCTGCGATGCTGCCCGCGGGCGAGCTGTTGGGCTTTGCCCTGATCTGCCTTGCATCCGGCGCGGCATTAGGGGCTGATATGGTGGTTTTGCCCGCCATGTTCTCGGTCGTTTTGACCCGCGCCGGCCTGAACGCCTCGGCCGCGTTTGGGTTTTGGTCTTTTGCCGGCAAACTGGGCCTCGCGCTCGCTGCCTTTTTCACTCTGCCCCTGCTGGAGCGCAGCGGGTTCACACCCGGTCAGACAAACTCTGCACAAGCCCTGGACACACTCAACCTGGCTTATGCGGTGCTGCCCTGCATCCTGAAACTCGGCGCGTTTGGCATGGTCCTGACGCTGCCAACGGAGGTCTCAGCCAAATGAAAACGCTTGTTGTAATACTGCTCGCTGTCCTTGCCGTATTTGTGGCCAAGAACAGGTTTCTGAGCTTTCGCTCGCAATCCCCGTCCGATTATACCGGCACCGGGCCCGCGTTTAAGATGAAAGAAGCCCTGAACGGAGAGATCCTGTCCGAGGGCTTGATCTATGGGCCAAACGGAAAGATGTCGAACAGCTTCGTCGCCCGTATGGTGGGCGAATGGGACGGTAACACCGGTACACTGGCCGAATACTTCACCTACTCCAACGGCAAACAGATGACCCGTAAATGGTACCTGACACTGGGCGCCGGCAATACGTTCACCGCAACGGCGGACGACATCGTTGGCGAAGGCAAAGGCACAATATCGGGATCGACCGTCAAGCTGACCTACCGCATCATCCTGCCCGAAGACGCGGGTGGCCATACTTTGGACGTCACGGACTGGATGTATCTCACTGAAAACGGCGTGATCATGAACAGATCCGAAATGCGCAAATTCGGCATCAAGGTCGCCGAACTGATCGCCACCATGCGTCCCGCGCCCGAGGTTCAAACCGCCCATGTCAGCGGCGCAAACGGGTACGATGCGGATGCCGAGCAAAGGCCGATCCAATGACGCGGCGTCGGTTCCTTATCGCGGGGCTTGGGATCGCAGGCCTTGCCGTTTTGACCGCTTGCTCGGCCAAGCCGCGCGTGCCCAAAACGTTCCTGTCAGACCGGCAATTGAACCTGGAAGAGTTCTTCGAAGGTAAAACCGTCGCCTATGGTCAGTTCCAGGATGTGTTGGGCAATGTCCCCCGCCGCTTTACGGTGGATATCGACGGCACATGGGATGGCAAAACACTGACCCTGGTCGAAGATTTTGTCTACGATGACGGCGCCACGGAACAGCGTATATGGACCCTGACCAAAACCGGCGAGGACACCTGGACTGGCACCGCCCCCGGTGTGCTGGGCACGGCCAGTGGCGTCGAGCGCGGCGATACGTTCAACTGGAAGTACAAGATTGACCTGCCGGTGAAAGAGGGGACCATGCGGGTCAACTTTGACGACTGGATGTGGCTCTTGGAAGATGACCGCCTGCTGAACCGCGCCTATGTCTCGCGCTTTGGAGTCCGGCTGGGCGAGGTCATTTTGTTCTTTGAAAAGAAATAAAAAAGGGCGGACCTCATGGCCCGCCCTTTGAACACTCAGGTTCAGGTCAACTTAGAAGTTGAACTGCGCACCAAAGTCAGCGCGGATGCGGCCGTCTGCATCACCCGTTTTGATTTCGCCGACACCACCGCGCAGCGATGCACCGCCGCCCAGATCGTAGATGACGCCGACACCGATGTTGCGCTCATCTTCGTCAGCCGAACCGTCACCGTAAGCAAACTGCAGGGTGGTAGCAGCGCCAAGGTTGTAGGCCAGCGACAGACCATATGCAGTGCCGTTCTCGGCAGCGTTCACAACGTCATCGTCCGCGACGAACAGAGTACCCGAGAAGTCGCCGAACTCGGCACCCAGGGTCAGAACGGTCAGCGACTGCTTTTCGCTGTTGCTGTTCACAGTTGCTTTGGTTTCACCATAGGCCAAAGCAGCGGTGATGTTGTTGAAGGTGTAAGTTGCGCTGACGTCCCAACGGTCGCCATCCTGCGGAACACCATCGACTGCGAAAGTCGCTTGGTCATACGACGCGCCAAAGGCGAAGTCGCCGACTGCGTACTGGAAGAACACAGCGTTGGCACCCGAACCGGTCGAGGTGTACTCGAGGAACTCGTAGTTCACGCCCGAATACTGACCCAGGAACTCTTCCAGACCGGGCTCGTTACCGAAGTAGTTTGCCAGGTTGTCGAAGGAACCAGCAACGTTGCCCGCGTCAACACGCAGACCACCGTAGATGACCGAGAAACGCGCACCGTTCAGACCGGCGCGTTCCTGCTCGCCGTTGCCGGAATTGTCGTCAGCCTGCAGGCGGACACGCGCCTGGAACTCAACGCCGCCATCAGTTTCGGCGGAGCCGTCGATGTTCAGGCGGAAACGCGAGACCAGAATGGTGTTGTCGGTATCAACCGTCGCGGTACCAGTTGTACCAGTCGCGGTGTCGATGTTTGTTACGGTGCCGGTACGGTCTTCTTGGTAGCCAATACCAAAACGGCCGTAACCGCTGAAACGGACGTCAGCTGCTGCAACGCTTGCGGTTGCGACCAGTGCCGTCGATGCAATGAGAAGTTTTTTCATGGTAAACCCATAAGTTTTGAGAGGAGTGCAGCCACCGAAGCGGCTGCGGGCCTATTCGGATAATTTCCGTGCGCCTGCAATGGTTTCGCCGAATTTCATTGGGATCACACTGATACTTGTGGCATCTTTGCAAATGCGGGAAAACAGCCGAAACCCAAATTCTCAAGCAATTTCGCGTATTTCGTAGTCAGCTGTATTTCATTACAAAGAATTGATCACAGAAATGCGACGACACCCATTTAAATGCCAAATTTTTTACATGTCGGCAATTGCGGCAAAAGGCAGCCTCGCTGCATGATCGGATTCACTTGTTGATTCAGGCGGAATTCCGCTCAAAGGCCTTATTTTTAAGCGTGAAATGGCGTATCGGGTATCCCGATCAGTTGCTTGTATAGAAGAAGGACAGCTTGCGGCTGACCCCCCCTGGCGGCAGCGGAAACGGCGATGCGGCCTGCACCTGCGCACGGGCGGCGCGGTCAACTTCGGCCGATCCGGAACTGTCCACGATATCAACCCAGGCCAGTGTTCCATCCGGGTTTATTTCGAAAAACACCTTTGCGAACCCGCGGGCAGATACAAAGACCACGGGGGCCCGGTTCAGATGGACCAGAACCTCACCAGCATAGTTGGTCGTGTCCGAGTTACCGGGTCCACGCCCGCCCGAACGGCTGCCGCTATTGCCGGATGTAAAAGCATCCAGCCCTTCACGTCTGTAGGCATAGAGCGGCGACTCGACCTCTTCGGACGGGAATTGCAGCGCGCTGAAATCCCGTGCGCCACCCTGCACGCCTCTGCGTTGAGCTGTCGGTTGGCGTTCGGGGCGTTGGGGCCGGATCGAAGAGGTCACCGCCAGCTCGGTCCCATCCGTCGCGGCTTCTGGCGCTGGTTCCGGCGACGCTTCGGGGCTCTCGGGGTCAATCGCCTCAGTTTCCAGCGGGACAACTGGAATTGCGGTTTCGGGCGAAGGTGCAACCGGCAAGGCTGCCAGCTCCTGCGGCTCGGGGGCCACCGGCTGAACCTCTGTTGCGACCTCGGGCTGGGTGACGTCCGCTTCAGGGGTTCCCTCAGGCAACTCCGTTACGGTTTCCGGCTCCTCCTCGGGGGTTTCTTCTGCCTCATCACTGGCAACGGCAGCGCCTTCGGAGGTGTTTTCAGTCTCTAACACTTCCGGTTCAACCGGTTCGGTGACCACCGGATCGACAACCTCGGCCTCGCCAAGGTCGGGCGCGGACACTCGCTCGGGGTTTTCCGAAGCCACAAGCGCCTCGCTGACCGGAATCTCGGGTTCTTCGGGTGGCGTTTCCAGCGGCGGTTCGGGCTCTTCGGCCGGTTCTGGCTCGACCGGGTCGGCTATAACCTCGGCCAGATCTTCGAACGTCGTGCTCAGTTCGACGGACTCACTCCCCGGTGAACCTGACAGATCGCTGGAAGATCGCGGGGCAGTAAAGCTCAACCCCATCAGGTGCAGGATCAGCGACACCAGAATGGCGATCGCCGCAATGAAGGCCGACCGCCGGATCATTCCAGAGCCTTCTCGGTCACGACAAGGACCGATGTGGCCCCCAAACGGCGAAACGCTCCAGTCACCTCAATGAGCCGAGGTCCTGGGGCATTCCGGTCGGGGACAATACGCACGGCTTCCGATCCACGGCCCTGCATATGGGTTTCGGGATCGGTTGGAGTGCCGCGAAAACTCAGCGTTCCATCCGCATGCAGGACCAGGGCGTCGGGCGGTTCTCGCCCCTCCAGATCGGCCGTTTTGACCAATTCGAGATCAGGATCCAGCGGCGGTGCCAGCGTGCCGGTCAGCAGAAAAAAGATCAGCATCAGAAACACGACATTGATCAGCGCAATCGTCGAGTCGCGTCTGCGTTTGGGCCGCCTATACCTGATCATTCCAGCACCAACACGCTAAGCCCTTCACGGCCGCGCAGCCGGACAAGCACGTCGATGACACGCTGAGCGGTCGTGTCCGGATCAAGGCTAATCAGCACCTGACCGGTTTCCAGCTGCGTCTCAAGATCGCTCAGGGACACCGGTTGCCCGTTCAGCACCAACCGCTCAGTTCCCAACTGCAAAAACAGCCGCTTGGTCGGCGTGTCCGAAGTGGCGCTGCCGCCAACCGCGTTGCTCAGCTCAATCTCGCCGTACTTCGAAAAGGTCGAGGACAGCATGAAGAACAGCAACAGCAGAAAGATCACGTCGATGAGCGGTGTCATCGACATCGGACGTCTGACAAAGGGTGCAGCGTTACGCATGTCCAGGCGCAGTCACCATCGCCCGGTTTTCATCGGCCTGCGGAACAGCCTGACCCGGCACCAGAATGGTACGCAGCGCCTTGTCCGCAAAAACCCGTTCGCGCGCGGTGCGGCTTTCAAACCAGGACAAGACCATCGAGGTCGGCATCGCTACGGCCAACCCCACAGCGGTTGTCATGAGCGCCACCCAGATCCCACCCGCCAGCAGCGAAGGATCAACGGACGATCCTGCTGATTGCAGGCTCTGAAACGCCTCGATCATCCCCAGAACAGTGCCGAACAGCCCGAGCAGAGGTGCAAGCTGGGCCACAGTGTCCAACAGACGGAACCCGCGTTCCAGACCGGCCAGCGCCAGACCGGCTTCGGCATCCAGCCGCTGATCCAAACCTGGTGTATCGGGTGCCTCCATCGCGACTTGAACCAGCGGGGCCAGATAGCTGCGGCTTTGGGCCAGACGCGCACGCGCAGTCGCGGCGTCGCCTGCATCCCAAGCGGCCAGCGCTTCGGACAAAACCCGGTGCCGTCCGACGCCGGATGCCGCAAACTGCCAGAACTTGTAGAGCGTGACTGACAAGGTCACCACCGACATTGCGATCAGGATGGCAACAACCGGCCCGCCCAGATCCAGAATTTCGCGCAAGGCGTCAAAGGGGCTCATCCGATCAACTCCACATCTGTACGACTTTGCAGTTTCAACCCGTCCTCGCAGATCGAACTGTCCTCACCGGCCACGGTGCAGGTGTTGGTGCCATTGATCAGCGCCCTGCCGACAGCGCTGCACGCCATGCCCGGCAAGTCGAACTGGCGCACCCGAAGCCGATCGGCGGGAAGATCACGGAAATTGAAAAGCGAAAAGCTGACAACACTGCCGGAGGCGTCAAAAATCACCGTCTCAAAGCTGGCTTCGTCAATGGCCGTCCCGGTTTGGTTTTCCACGACGAAGGTCAGTCGGCACGACGAGCCGACATCCTGAACCGTATTCAATTCAATCTGCAACCCGCCCGCCGCCTCAGATTGCGCGATGGCTACGACCGGCAAAGAGCAGAGTGACAAGGCAGCAAAAACTGGGCGGAGAAACAACATTGGCGCGCTCCCGTTTGTTCAACGCGGACATCAAGGGCCGGCGAAGCTCCGCTGGCGTGATTCAGACATAGCTAAGACCCAAACAGTGTTAAAGAGTACTCGACATCATTGTGAAGAGGCAGCGAACCAGAACATTGAAATCCCATGGTTGTCTGGCGGGCCGCTCGGTCAGGCAGGCATTGTTGCAAGCGCACAAGCGACCAACCATTCCATCGCATTCGATTTGATCCCGTGCTCAGCTGCTATTGCGATACTGTGGCTTTCAAAAATCTGCGTGTATATCGGCCAGACTTGTTGATCAGTTGGATAGAAGGCGCCGGCGGTTTTGCGCAATTCCCAATCATACATCTTTCCACCCGCCACACCGAAACTGATCTGACCCGGGATTTTTTCACCGCCCCGCTGATCTGTCAAAAGAGGATCTGAAAATCCCCGATGACCCAGCCCTTGCACAAAACTCACGTTGGCGGGATTGCAACCCAGTCCGAACCACATGCCTTCGATTGCGGCGCTATGTATCTCAGGGGTCGCATCACCCTCTAACGCAAACAACATAGCCATCTGGCCCGCTCGCCAATTCGAGCCCGGACCAAAGCGCAACCAGCCCAGACCCCAGGGATAATCAGCGGTATTGTGCAGCCCGTAGTCACGCCCCATCCGTTGACCCTTCAGCGCGCGATATCTGATCCACTTTTCTATGGCTGCAGCAATGTCAGCGTTCACCTCTCGGCCTTCGCGCCCGGCTCGTACATATTCCAGATAGGCACTCGGGAAGACCTCTTTTTTCAACGAAGGGTCGGGCTTTTCGGCTTGCGGGACGAACGGGTTCTGATCCTCAAAAACCTTGCGCGCCTGCTGATCACCACTGGCCCGGTAGACAACGGCAGCCGAGGCACTTCGAATTTGGCTAACTCGTCCACGTGCAGCCTTAGACAAATGGTCAGTTGGCTGTCGTTCAGCCCACAGCCAAGCACGTGTCGCTTCGGAGACAATGGCACGCCCAAGAACGGTATCTCCGCAGAAGTGAAATACCACATGGCCTAGCTTTGCCGCGCCATAAGCAAATCGATATGCAGCCCATTCCTCGGGGCCATAGGCATAGGTTTTCTGAACTGGATTCCAGGATACCGAGCCCAGAATCCCACTTACGGAATACTCGACACCCCCGATAATGCTGCCGTCTTCGCGTTGGGTTCGACGCCAAAGCGATGCGCCCCACAGTGCTTCATGAATGAGATCAGGTAGAACGGTTTCGCCGTCACCCATATCGGCATCGTTTTTGCGCGAAACGACATCCGCATGCGAAAAGGGCTTGCCGCTTTCCGGCAGGTTAAGATCCAGATTCTGGCAATGACGAAAAGTCTCAACAATATCGGCCATATGAAAGACAGCATCCATATGCTGGACACGTCGATCCCAATCCCCAGCATCATGCCAGCCGCCCCAGGCATCAGGGTTGGGTTCCATAGAGGAGCGCTCAGGGGCGGTGTCCGAACCACCCAGAGCGTTCACATTTTCTGACAGTGCTTTTGGTGCCCTTGCCTCTCCATAGCCGTCCCTCATGAAACCAAGCTTCAGGTCCGTTTGCCAAACTGTCAGCCCATCTTCCGGGTGCCCATTGCGCGGTCGGGTTCGACCCTCACCAAAGGGGGCGGTGATTTCACACCCGGATCTCTGGTGAAAATACCATCGGGCCGCCAGTCGAAGGGCTTCTTCATAGGGCGCTGACGACACAATGAAGGGGAAAGATCGCCCTAATCCCGTCACTTGGATCTGGAATTCACCCTCTAGGTCAAGATCCGAGAAGTCGATCTCGTAGATATCACAACCGTTAAAGTTCAAGCCATCCCGATGCGGCTCCGATACGGGCTTTGCCAAGGCCAGACGGCCGGATCGAACCACGGTATAGTCCTGCGTAGAAACGAGGTTCCACTCTGTTTCGTGTGTCAGCAGTTTGTCGGTACTCCCGGACCCGCCTGCCGTGTCCTGCCCAAACCAACTGCCGACATAAGCTTTTTTGGGGCCGATCAACGGGTAGCCTGCCTGGCATACATGAACGGATTCACTGCGCAGATCAGAGTTCTTAACAAACTCTTTCTCTGCAAAGGATGGGCCCTTTATGCGAACGACCGCACCTGAAGGAATGACTTGGTCCAGTTCAAAAGTTACCAAATGCCGCTTTGTGCTTTCCCATTGACGAACCGCCACAGCAAGAGTGCGAATAGGCGAAGATTTTCGCCAGAGACCGGCAATCCCGACGGGTTCTCCATCAATTTCGATGTTCCAGTTTTCTGGCTGGTCAGCAGCTGCTCGTGAGTGACTTTCAGGGCGGCCAACGTGGAAGCCTGCCAATTGACTTTTCTTCACAACCTGAGGCCAAGCCGTGAACATTTGCGGCGCAGTGGCATGTACATCGCCCGAAAAATAGCCCGCCGTTCCATTCAATTTGCCGACTGCGCCAAATGCGTTTGTCGGATCCGGTGACCAGCGAACCCGATCCGCCTGCGTCACTTCGATCGGGGTCGACTTGTCGAATAACGTGTCGACTACTGTCAATTGCAACCCGTTGTTTCCTAAGAAACTGATATCCACTTTGAAATCAGAAGCCGCCGCAATACTGGGCAAGATCGCAGTTACAATCGGCGCAGCAACCAAAGATGTACCCAGCAACAAAAATGCCCGTCGTGAATATGGCATATGCCCCATTCTCCCTGCGCGTACGAGACAGCCGTCGGCCTTGGCCTACGCCCTTCGATCCAAGCTGCGCACAAACCTGTAGATCAGTTTCGGACGAAACAGACTATCAGGATACATAAACACCCCACAGACACCTTCCAATAGTGCCATGGGTTTTCGCCCATACTGGTATTGGTTTCGCACCCCCGACCAGAAAATATCAATTTTACGGGCGCGCAGAAAAAGTGGCAGTCGCGAACCAAAAAACTTCCGCATTTCCGGGTTGGCAGATATCTTTTCAAGGCAGGGAACCCGGCGAGCGAATGCGGGATCGCGGGTTCTGAAATTCGCCCCGCTTGCCACTTGGCGATAATAAAGAAGCGGCGACCCCTCAACGACACAGAACTTACCGATCAAGGCGACCCGGCACCAAAATTCCCAATCCTCGCCATGTACCAGATCTTCGTCGTAACCGCCGGATTGACGAACTGCATCGGCTTTTAGCGCCAGCGCTCCTCCGTTAACAATATAATTCTTCCGCAGTAGCGCCCCCAATTGGTTCTCGCTAGGCACCAGCAGACGGTTGTCAGCGCCGTTTATTTCTTCACCTTTGGAGTTAATTCGTTGTACGCCAGCCACGGCACCGGCTGCACCAGACTCCGCGAGAGCATTCGCGTAAAATTGCAAGGCTTTGGCGTGCAACAAATCGTCCGCGTCCAAAAACAGGATGTATTTGCCCTGCGCCAAACTCAAACCCAGATTGCGCGCCGCACTGACACCTTTGGCTGGTCCATTCACGGGCACAAAACGGGCATCACAATCGGCGAAACGATCCAGGATTTCTCGGGTGCCGTCAATCGAGCCGTCATCTACACAAAGAACTTCAAAATCCTGCATCGTCTGATGGCACACGCTTTGTAGCGTTTCCTCGACATACCGCTCCATATTCCGAGCTGGAATGATGATCGAAAACTCAGGCCCGGGCTTGCTCATCTCAGCCCCCTCTTGCTCGGTCCAAGCGGACGGCAGCCGTATTGTATTCGTCGAAACGAATCTGCAAAAAGGCCGCCAACATCCCGGCCCCACGATACATTTCGAGCGCTCCTTTACAGCATCTTGCTTTTGACCCGAAACCAAGGAAAACACACATCACGAGCCCCCAGCCAATTGCCGCAAAACCTTTTACCACACGTATCGGGATTCCCTTGCGACGGATTTGAGCTATACGCGCCAGTGTATGCCCCATGCGAAACCAACGACGCCTGAGCCAATGCATCGTCGCCCGGTGAGCTGGGATATGGTCCCAGACCAAAGCCTGCGCAGCAGCACGGATGGTCCCGCCCGATTCGATCCGAAGTCGCGAAAAAAACTCCTCATCCTCTCCGCCAGTGGTGTTAAAGCGGGCGTCGAACCTAATGGTCTGTTTTCTAATGATGGCAGCATCCGCCATTGAATTGTTGGTGGCAGCTGATGGAAGTTCAGCCCCCTGCTCGTAGGGACCCATTCGGAACAGGTTCAGTTGTTCGACCCAAGCGGGCGGAGCCTCGTCGTAACGCGGCTCTACAGCTCCCTGAACCGCAACTGTGTTGGGTAAAATCATGATTCCCAATAACTCTGCCAACCAGTTTTCAGAGGCGGTTTCATCATCATCCAAAAACGCGAAATAGTCTGCATCCCGCGGGGCCTCAGCCAGTGTTCGGTTGCGCGCCGACACGATTCCACGCTCATGTTCCAATACGTAGATCACTGGCCAACGTGACAAACTTTGAATGTCGCCCAGAACCGAACGGGCCATGGCATCTGGGGCATTGTCTGCGATTACCAACGTGACGCGCACGTCCCGTTCACCCAACTGCTGATTGTTCAAACTTTCAATCAAAGCCCGCAACCCCTCAGGGCGCAGATAGGTCGCAATGCAAATCGCAACGTGTAGTTCCGCCTGAGATCGTTCTTCAGCGCTCATAACTGGCCAACTCTAACGCGTGCCCCGCGATTCTATCGAACCGCGTTTTTTTTCCATCGGACCAAGACGCCCAGCGCTTGACTGGATTGAAATCCGCAGATTTGGTTTCTGGCTGCCAACGATTATCGTCAGAGGCCGTGGATCGGGATGACCCTCGGACCGGTAGCTTTTCGATTTCGTCCCAGGGAAACGCAGCCGCATTCAAACCGATATGATTCAGAAGTTTCTCGACGTATTTATTCGTATCAGCAAGGATATCTTCGTAACGAACAACTATCATATCCTCATTGTAGTTCGGTCCACCTTCCGCATAGGTCATGATGGCCTCGGTCCCCAAGCGCCATTCATCTGCCAATTGGCGGAAGTTTTTGCTCGTAAGTGAAAACCGAGAAAATGTCTTGAGCGAAGAGTCAACGACATCACGCCCGTCCCGAATGCACAGGATGATCTTTGCATCGGGAAAGATGTACCGCGCCAGTGACAGGTCATGAACGTGGGGGCATTTCAGCAATATGTGCTTACCATCAACCTGCGCTTGCAACTCTCTGAACCAGCTGCCAGCAAGCATGGCCAGCACGTCATACTGTCCCAAGACTTCTTCGTTTCTTGGGAAGTATCGCAAGAAATCCCGAGTAAAAGCCGCAGCATCCCCAGCCGCGTGCAATAGAGGGAACTCATATAAACGACCCGGATCAGCCCCAACATCGGGGTGCATTGCGATGAGGTCGCGCAAGAAATTGGTGCCTGATCGCGGCATCACACCAAGCACCAAAACCGGGGTCTCGATGCTGCCACGCGCTT
This sequence comes from Ruegeria arenilitoris, assembly GCF_013035315.1. Taxonomy (GTDB): domain Bacteria; phylum Pseudomonadota; class Alphaproteobacteria; order Rhodobacterales; family Rhodobacteraceae; genus Ruegeria; species Ruegeria arenilitoris_D. Next base: position 341,640 of record NZ_WQHP01000005.1, read on the forward strand.
TTCGAGCTAATGCGGCAAGCTTCTCCCCTTTCTCTGGAGAGATAACCGGCAGAAAATCCTCGCTATCCAGAAAGCGGGCGCCAAGCAAACGCCGGGTCATCCGCACCACTTGGTTCAAGCGCATATCCCCAGCCATGTTCAAAGTGTTTGATACGCCCATAATTCACTCATTTGCTGCAGAATTGACAAAACTCATATCGCGCCAGGTCGGCCAGGGTAGAACCGCACGCCCAGTAAGTTGCGCCACATACTCAACGTCCGATCGGAAATGCTCGACCAGCATCTCCCGCATTTCTGGCGTCGGAGGTGCTACCTTCGTCTTCAAGTGTTGCTTGTTCATCGAAAGAGCCTGCTTGAGCCCAGGCGCTTTTTTGAGGTTTTTCACCAGATCCTGCATCCCCAGCGAGCGCATCGCATCCCCTCCGTAGCGCAGCGTTTTTTGAACCGCTGGGTAAAGGTAAGTGACGTTTTCGTGATGCCGTTCTGTGAGTGAGGCCGGGTGTCGTTTGGGTTCAACACCCAAATGACCACACACTTGCTCATAAATTGCATTTGGATTCGACGCGATGTCCTCGGAAAACAAAACCAGCAGAGCATCGCGATCGAAATTCGCCAGCCAGGTCTCTAGATCAGCCTTGTATTGGCTTTGTAGTGAATATGCCGGATTTCGTTTCCATGCGGCTTCGAATGTTGTTTCTGGTGGGATATGGCCTTTGCGGATTTCATGCATATGGTTCGAAAATGCCCGTTCGATTGGGTCTCGCAATATGCATATAAGCTTCAGATCCGGGCTATACTGGGCTGCGCGTTCAGCGGCGTCACGACTAAAGAAATAAGTAGGCGAGCACTCACCCTTGATCGCATTTTCAGCAATGTCACGGAAATTGCTCTCGTACCATGTGTACCCACGGTCATAATTCGCCGTGAAAAAATTAAGCTCCTTGGGCTCGCTGGTCGCAATCAGTGGATGCTCTGAGAGAACATGATGCAACCAAGTGGTTGCAGCTTTCTGCGCGCCAATTCCTATGAATTCCACTTTCGACACATGAATTCCCTTCTGAACAACTCAACCCACTAACAAGACAAAGGAAAAAAAGCCCCGAGCCTTTTCAACAATTCACTTAAACTTCAAAATATCTTTCTTAAGAACCACGCTGATCGTATGTGGGTACCTGCGAAAATGCCTCTTTCGAATGTGACGGGGGCCAGTCGCGGTACGGTGAAGCCATTCCAGTCCGATTTTTTGCATCCAAACAGGCGCGCGCGCATAGTCTCCGACCACATAATGAAAGCAACCGCCGCATGTCACGATCCAAGCGCAATGCTCCAGACGAGGCTTAATTTCGAGTGAAAAGAGTTGCTCTTTTGGCTTACCCAACCCGACCCAAAGAACATCGGCCTTACTGTCGTTGATGTCCGAAACAACCGCGTCAATTTCAGACTCGTCAAAATAGCCGTTCCTCCGACCTGCTATGGTCAAGCCGGGATGAAGCTCAATCAGCTTTTCAGCGCAGGAACGGTTGATCTCTTCCGTGCCACCCAACAGATAGTAACTGATATCATGCTTAACAGCAGGACCGGCTGCTGTGTGGATGAAATCTGTTGTCGCCGTGCGCTCTGGTATTGGCTTCGAACCTCGCGCAAATTTGGAAGCCCAGACAACGATCTGACCATCTGCGTGCACTATGTCCGCAGAATTAATTGCCTTGGCAAATTGCGGGTCATTTTCGTACAGCGAGATACCGTATGCGTTAGCATCGAAAACCGTCAATGCGCGTTGAGCCTCACCGCTTCGCCGGCGTTTTACATCTTCGACCATCGCTGAGCTAAGTTCGGTATCGCTGACAAGCGCAACTGGCATCCCACTTACAATCACATGTGGCAAGCGCATCTTCAGAACTCGCTCCATCGTTACTCACTCTCAAAACAAATAGTACAAACACTTCTAACTTGAGAAAGACTATCAAAAACCGCATTTTTTTTGAAACTAAAATTGGCCTCTGATCCCGTATTGATCCTGGATGCGCTGACAAGGTCAGCAATCAAAGCCGGCACTTTTCGATTTCGGCTTCAATATTAGCGATTCCGATACATTGTTTTTGGTAAGTACAGTTTTTTCTGTTGCCGTCGCCCCTAAGCCTTTATTGTCCAGTTGTCGTTGTTTGAGATTGTTTATTGTTATGACTGATCAGTACCGAAAAGTTTTGGACGCAGAGCTTTCCGGTTTAGGCGTTGCTCCGGCAGGAGACCCTGAACTGCGAGTGATTTCGAACATTGCTTGGGCGATCAGACGCTCAATCGGCTGGATATTTCTGGCAGCCTTTGCAGTCGCGTTTGCCGCCTATGTTCTGACCTACACTTCCGATACCAAATACACCTCGAGTGCGAAGGTGATGATCGACACCCGCGTCCAAACCGAGACGCAGTTCACGACGCAAGTGTCCGGACTTCCATTGTCATTGACCTCTTTGGAGAGTGAGCTTGAACTGCTGCGCTCTACCGACATCATCGAAAGCGTTGTTGATCGTCTGCAATTGCAAGACGATCCCGAGTTTTCAGGCGCGGAAGGTGGGTTTTCCCTAAACCCAATCTCGTGGGCCCGCAGCTTGAAGGATGTGATTGTGAACGCAATCGGCGGAAGCAATGGTCCGGCAGGCGATCTTGAACCCGAGGAACTGTACGAAATTCAACGCGCGGCAACTGTTGAAAAACTTCTTGAATCCAGGCAGATAGAGCAGATCGGGGAAATATCAGCGGTTTACAGGATTAGCGTCACTTCAAAGTCCCCGCAAAAAGCAGCAAGTATCGCAAACTACCTAGCCTCTGAATACTTGACTGTTCTTACGCGAATGAAGCGCGATGACCTTGACCAGGCACAGCAATGGTTGTCGACACGGATTAACCAGATTCGCGAGGATCTTAATGTCCTAAGCTCCGAACTGGAGTCGCATTCGATCGAGACACCCTTCTCGCCTGAGGAATATGCCACGATCAAAGCGCAACGCATCAAATCAGAGAAGCGGGCGCAGTTGGTTGACGCAGAGATCGTCGAGCAGGACGGGCGCCTCAATACCATTCAAAACCTGATCAACGACGGAAAAACACAGGAAGCCATTTTTTATGCTTCCGAAGTCGGTGTGATATTCCCCTCTGAATCAATGGACACACCGGAGGAACAGGCCGAAGTGCTGGGCACCGGAGTCAAGGCTCTGGAAACCAAACTAGAGGTTCTCAACGGCCAGAAGGTAACCCTCGAAAAGAGCATTGAAACCTTCAAAGAACAGCAGGTGCGTCAGGTTCAGCACGATTCGGTCACGAAAAGGATAGAAAATGAAATCCTTGTCGTTGAGACAATCTACAGGGACTTTGTTGCCCAACTTGGTCGCAGAGCCGAGCAAAGGAATTACCTTGATGCGGGAGCGCATATTATTGAACGGGCTCGCGTGTCCGTTGACCCATCTGCCCCCAAGAGGTCGTCCGTCGCTCTAACGGCCATGTTTGCGGTTATTTTCTTGGGCCTCGGTTTCACCGTGGTTCGCGAATTGCTGCAAAAGCGCCTGAGAACCACGTTTGAATTGGAGAATACAACGGGTGTAAAGCTTTCGGCGATCATTCCGGAGGTCAAAAACGAACCGCCGTTCGAAACATTCTTTATGAACAACGGAAAGCTTGACCCGACGTTGATGCACTACGGCCGAAAACTTTTGGCCAGCAGCGCCATCGGCCTGCGAACAATGCGACGCGATGACGAAACTGCTACACCACAGTCGGCCGATTTGTTTGCCAAAAACTCGGACAACAAGCATAGAAAGCGGGTCGCCGAAGAAGGATGTACTATCTTCTCTGGTGCAGCGGCTTTGCCAGATGAGGGAAATACCTCAACTCTTCTTCTGATCGGATCGGTGTGTGCGCAAGCAGGATATCGAACGCTAATCATCGATTGTGATACATTAACGTCCACTTATCGCGACCTGTCTCAGATGACAGCAGAGTCTCTGAAACTTGCGACAACTCATCCTCTTTCACTGGAAAACTATATCGTTGGAACACCTCAGGATGGCCTTGACATCCTTCCCTTGATCGGCACCCAAGAGAACGAAGGTCAAATAAAGTCCATGGAGGACTTTCTGTGTTCTACCGCTTTTGTTAGCCTACTCCGTTCACTTTCCGGAACCTACAATACCATCCTTCTGGATACGCCGCCGCTGTTGAGCGCCGTGGAATCAGGCTACCTATCGCAACTCTCTGATCGGGTGATCCTGTTTGCTCGATGGAACTCCACGCGGCGAAAGTCCATCCTTCAAGCCATGCGTGAACTTGAGAACGCCGGTGTACGACCCTCTGCCTTAGTCGCTACACGCGTAGACATGAAACGCGTCAAGCTCTACGGGGATCCAATTCTTGGGTAATCGCATTTAATGGTATTGCTGGGCGAGCAATTCACTAAAGTTGTTTGATATGGTGAGCGCAAAATCTGGTGCTAACCAATCAGCACCCTAATTTGCGAATTGTTGCCTGATCTCAGAATGCCACCTTCGGCGCCAGTTCTCATTGATGCGCTCGAAGCCTTCCAGCCGTTGCAAAGCAGCATCCCGCAGCATTTCACGAGTTTCATCGGGCATAAACATCTTCTTACCCTTAAAAACCCTAGGCGGTGCGTCGACTGCCGCGATCCGCTTCACAGCACCCTTCGCCGGATCAATGAAGCTGACAATGCGGTTAAGTACTTCCGCCGGGTCCGCGCTCAGGCTTTCCAAGTAATCTATAATCACATTGTCGGGACCATAGGCGTTCTGCCACCTTTCAACCAGATCGACATAGCGCCGGCAAATATTCATCTGATACTCGACTTTTTCCCGGTAAAATGCGACCTCATCATCGATTCTGACAGCACGAGTTGACATTCGACAATGCGACCACAATTGCTCGAAGGGGTTTCGCAGGAGGATCACTATTTTCAAGTTCGGTAAATGGTTTTTGAGGTTCTGAACCTCGTCGTCGTCAAGCATATGGTAACAAGGCGAGATGTCACCGCTTATTCGGTTGTTGGGAAAAAGGTTAAGATACCAGTCCAGGTCCCGATGAGCTGTAGCAAAACTGACAGCCCAGTTTAAGCGCTTTAGATCCTCTCTCCCTGTCGCAACTTGTCTGGCTATCTGAGCGACTGCGCGGCGCTCTTGACGGGCCGCCCAGTGTTTCGAGAACAGAAAATTCCTGAGACCCCCATCGTAGCCAATTTTATTGTGCGCGAAAAATTTGATTTCTTTTACAGGTGACACGTAAAACTCGGTACGTTCCTTAAATAGAACCTGAAGGGTCGATGTGCCGCATTTTGGCATCCCGATGCACAGAAAATCGGGTCCGCGCCGAGACCTAATCGTCGCACTCATGTTTGTTTCATAACCCATTTCAGACGCCTACTGCCGTATGACGCCGCATACCCGTCAGGTTTATCCGAACGTCATTCCAACAATTCGGGGCACCGGGTTGCTGAACTCTCGGGCCATAATACGCAGGAGGAATTGTACACAATTGCATAAACTTAACTCATCAACTTTGAACTCATAAAATTTTGGATTTGATGATCTACTAACTCATGTTCTAAGGGGCATTACTTGACCAGTATCTCGCTGCGCTCACTCTGTAAGTGGTGCATTTTCGGTGATTTCCTGAACAGAAATCTCCAAACTGTCACCCGGTCGCAATTGCGTCAATTTATCCGCGACAAGTTGCTGAAGTTGGCTATTTTCGGTTCGAAAAATTGTGACCGTATAGTCGATATCGGTTATGAGACTTTCCGTTCCAATCTCATTGGACGCACCTGCCAAGTATTTCGAAATTGTGTCCAATTGATGCTTGGCGTCGCGTACAGATAGGCTTGCAACCCGGCGCTCTTGCAGCAATCTCAACGTTCGTTCCTGTTCGAACTGTTCCTCATCGCGGATTAGCCGGGTCAAAATGAGACTGGTTCCCGCCAGATCTTCTTCAACTTCCAGCAAGCGCGTCGCGGACAACACTGTTGTACGACGCGTATCCGCGAGCCGGGATCCGGGTGCTAATCCTTTGTCGACCAAACTGACCACTCGAGCCTCTTCTTCTTCGTCAGCGTCCAACGCCTTCGCCAGTTCAGTTATTTGCTCTTCCAGAATTCTGACTCTCTCGGCTGCCTGCTGTCTAGCGTCTTCAAAAAACTCGCGTTCACCGGCCTCGTTTTCCTGGTTAATACTGCGGATCCTGATTTGCTCAGCGATCAATTCGGCTAGAACACTAGGCGATACTGTGACAGACTCGGGTGCTGGCGGTTCAAGATCCATGTCCTGTGCGAGCTCGCTCGAGCTGCGCCAAGATTGGACAAGCGCTTGCGCATGTTGAAGGGCAGCCTGACCGTACGCAGTCTGCCAGCGTAGCAACTGGATGGGGTCGATTGTCACATCATCGGCGAGCAACATGCTGCGAACCCCACCGGCCAAGGCGACGGCCTCGCGCACGGTTATTGCTGGTCGGTAGTCTATTTCGCCGGTTCGCGCGACGTCACCACCGATTATGATGGGCCGGTATCCATTGCGAGCAATTTCAATCTCATCACCAGCGAGTTGGATTATGTAGATGTCGCCGTTAAGGTCGTACTGTTTGACGATTTTACCTGCGGCATCTTGCTGGACGAGCAGTTCCAGTCTCTCCAGAGAAAGCCCTTGGGCACGAAATTGCCCCAGCCATTTCAGGTTTACATCGCCATGAGCGTCTATTGTGGCATTAAAGGACAGGTCATCCAGCCCAGTTAGCGAAACACTGACTTGATCTCCTGGTTCAAGGTCAAAGTCCGCCGTCGCCGCTGTGGCTAGCATAAGGTAGGGCAAACCAAGTGCGCATACCGTGAATAGCTTCGACAAGTACCGGATCGGTTCAAGCATCCCAAACCACCTTTGCTACTTTATCTTCTCACCCATTAAACCAAACCAAGCTCAGTCTGGGGCTTCGAATTCACTGTCCTGTTCCGTTGCACACCACACCAATGGTCCGAAACAAAATCTTAAGGTCGAACCAGAAGCCGACTTTTCGCACATATTCACTGTCGAAGATTGCGCGATGAGCAAACTCGACATCGTTACGTGCGGACACCTGCCATGGGCCGGTAATTCCTGGCTTCATCAGAGTGTAATCCCCGCCTGGATACAACTTCTGCTGCTCCGGCATCATCGGCCGCGGGCCAACAAGGCTCATGTCGCCGATCAAGACATTCCAAAGTTGAGGTAGCTCATCCAAAGACGTCGCTCTAATAAAACGGCCAAAATTTGTAATACGGGGATCGTTGTCCAGCTTCTGTTTTGTTTCCCATTCAGCGACAGCAGATTTATTTTCAGCCAAATGTTGCCGCATAATTTCATCCGCGTCTACGACCATTGAGCGGAATTTCAGGAAATCAAATTCGTTTCCACCGATACCAATTCGTTTCTGGCGGTAGATTGCAGGACCGCCATCAAGCTTAACCAAAAATCCAATGGCAAGCATGAGCGGCAAAATAAAGGGAGCACCGACCAATACCAGCGCAAGATCAAGCAGGCGCTTGCCTTTCAACGCGTAGAAGCCCTTTAGCCTTTGGCTGACATCACTCTTTACGCTAGATGTCTGATTTTTATTGTAAATTCTAGGTTCTTCAAATCTAAACGAACCGGGAATATCACTCATATTAACCCCCTAACACGTAGGACAGCGACGTCCCCACACTAATAACTCGCGAACGGCCAAATAACGCTTTGACCTAAAATGAGGCCAGAACGCTGCTGCCTAACTATTTTCTACTCAATAGACTTGGAATCGGAACCGCCTTAGACAGCCACCCACCCATGGTTATTACTCCGATTCGCACAAAAAACCGTACCGGAATTGCCCTAGCGAAGAGCATCGCACTAAAGGCAACTTGAAACAACTTTTTTGTTGCTGAAGCTGAGCGCGCGAATACGCAATCGCACAAAAATTGTTCACGGGTCCAGCATGCCCTTCCCTGCGTTGCTATCTCTTAAAGCAGCAGGGAAGAGGCGACAATTAAATGTGAATTCACCACCAAGTCGGCAAGCTCCGGCAATTTTGACTAACTGCCGGATTTCAAAGGGAGCTTACCTGCAAGTTTCAAGCGCAGCTTGCTTTCCCACAAGATTTTGAGTCCCATTATCAGAAGAGGAGTGCACATCCCGATCAAAAAACCAAAAAGCAAGGCTGAACTGACCCCAATGCCGTTGAGGGTAAACGCCACAAAACACAATGTGGCGACCAAGGGTCCGGACAATAAGTAAACAATGACCATGTTCAGTGTTTGCTCTCAGTGTTTGTCATTTAGCCGGTACTTATCGATGCTCAGTTCAATTTGTGGTCTTTTTAAGGCAATCCCAGTGTTGTTGCTGTCGCGACGCCTCTTTGGTCGAACGCAGCAAGGCGACACGCACTAGCTTGCCATCGATCGATAACATAGTATTGACGCGCCCTGACTGCGACAGGTCTGACGAAGAAACCAAATCTGCTCGGCAAAAATATGCCAGAATTGCAACACCCAGTCTGCTTTAGGGTGTCCACCTGTCGCTGGGATTGAGCTACTCGGACGAAGGAAATCCACCGATCAGCAAGCGCCGCTTTAGCTTTCGCACGACAGCCAATGCGGCGGTCTGGCCGACACACAATAATGCAACGAACATTATCGTCAGGCCAAGGGCCAAGATCGCAAATTGCTGCATCAAGCCCGTCGATGCGTTCGCCCACAACCCTAAGGGCGCAAATGCAACTAAGCCCGCAAGAGCTTTGCCAAATTCTGCCAACGGGATGCTGATACGGTCAATCCGACGCCCGTATTGAAAATAGACCAGAAAGCTCAGTATTGCACTCACAAGGAATGCATATGCCGCTCCTTTCGCGCCCAGCCAATATATGAACAGATACGATATCGCCGCATGACCAAGCAGCGTTGTCACCGAGATAATCAGTTGCAGGACCGTCTTCTTTGATCGTGTAAACGCGAAACTAAGGTAGGCACCCTGTAATCCAAACACAAATGATGAGATCGTCAGGATACGAATGTATCCGGCGGTCTGGTCTGCAAAAGAGGGCTCGAACAGAAGATTGGCAAAAACGTCCGCCGAAAATATCAACACGGCCAGGATCGGCATTGATATCAGCATCAAAAACGAGAAATACCGGTAGAGAACCGCATCTGACGAGGCTTTCCCCTGAACTTCTTGGGCCTCGAAGACCGACGGGCCAACCACACGTGACAGCGTTCCCATTGGCAGGCGAAGTGTCCGTGCCGCAAGGGATTGTGCAGCGGCGAAGTATCCAACCGACTCCATCCCCGCCAAAATCGCCAAAATCGACTGAGAAAACATCGCAAAGAATGTCGCGCTGGAGGACACAATGGCCAAAGGGAAGCCGAATGAGAGGTATGTTTTCAATTCAGCCAATTTGGGAACAACGATGCCTGAACGCCGAAACGCGATGAGCAATGCGTAACCTCCGGTCACAGCAGCCCCAATCGACATTCCAATCACAGCGCTTTCGTAGCCCCCTCCGTTCAGGATAAAGCCAACCGCGAGCGCGACCCCTATTGCGTGTCGCAACAAAGTCACCGCAGCATATTTTGGACCTTCGTGATACTGGCGCAGGCAAGCTGCTCCAAGCTCGTGCATCCCGTGGCTGATACAAAAAATCGCTGCGAATTTAAGGTTTTCGACCCATTCTCCGGGCAAGACCAGCGTTAACAGGCTGGACAAAACCAAAAGAAAAAATGCCAGCGCAACCGATGCCCCCATAACGGTAGCAATTGTCCTACCCTCAAACTCCTTGGCGTGATGAAACCGGGCGATCGCAATAACCAGCCACAAAAACGAAAAGGAAAACAGGATCGTTCCGACCAAAAGTGTTAAGTTATATCGTCCAAACTCTGCCGGGCCCAGAACTTTCGTCATAACCATCAAAATGGCTATCGCAAAAACCGCAGACAGAACTCGAGGGACAAAAAACCACGTCATTTCAGAACGCCTTACAAGAAATAATCTTTAACCATAACCAGCTACAATCGCCCATTTCCGAGCAACTGTGAGAATTGAATCGGCACAAATCGTTGGACCGGTAATCTTGAACGACAAACGCCGACTGTTCGTCGCAAAGCCCTATGCGTGATCTGAGTATATAACATCTTAATTTTTAATCTTACATTTGGGATTAACTGGTCACTACCGTCTCGGAGAGCGATGTCTAAGCCTGCGGCCGTGCTGCGAAACGGTGCTTGTAGACAAGCGTCTGCCATCTTTGTACGCTTTTGTGGCTTCAGCAGCGCTCTTCTGCTGAGTGATCCTTTTTTGTGCACGCCCCTTTCGTCAACCAGTTTTTGCCATGACGCCTGTTACCCGCAGTTTCCCGTATCAATCTCACGCAGGATCATCGTTTAACCACCTTGTGCTCGCTTTCTGCCTGTGTCTTCTGGTGGTGATTGGCACGCACTTTCTGGCAATCGTGTTCTGGCAGAAAGGCATCGCGAACAAGATCGGAGTTCTACTGCTAGTTCCTGTTCTTACGATCACACTATTGTATTTTCGGCACCTGATCCGCGGTGCGGTTTCATCCCCCGAAATCACACTGCTAGTTATTTTTGCATTTTTTTCAGTGTTTTGGAGTGACTTCCCCAGACATTCTTTCGAGCGCGCGGTTCCATTGGTCGTAACAACCGCGCTTGGACTAATGCTGGCCAGCGTTATGTCCTTACGGGGCTTGCTTTTGTTTTTGGCGACGTTCTACGGCATCGTGATTTTGTTGGCTATGGCGGCCATCATAGCCTTGCCACAAGCACGAGGCATTCCACCGTGGGGGAATACATGGAACGGAATTTTCCTGCATAAGAACGGCCTGGGAACTGCGGGGATGTTCGCGTTGCTAAGTTGTTCCTATGCATCTGGACAATTCACTGGCAAACTAAAAACTGTCTTTGTTGCGGCGGCAATTTTGGGACTATTCCTATTGATTGCCTCAGAATCACGGTCATCTCAGATTATCGCCCTGTTCGCTGTGACCGCGCTGTATGTTAGCAAGATTATGCCTAGGATGGAGACAATTTGGGCAATAGGATACATACTGTTCTCAATGATCTTTGTAGGCATGGTCGCATTTGTACTAGCCTCGACACTCGCGGAGCCTCTGTTTTCACTGATCGGACGAAAGCCCACGTTGTCCGCCCGGATTCCAATTTGGGAATTGGTCTGGCCCAATATTATGGATCGGTTCTGGATCGGTTACGGATATGCCGCCCACTGGTATGAAAACGCTTCGCACCTGAGTGTGTATTCGAGCAAGGCCAATTTGGGCTTCCTACCCCACTATTCCCACAATGGGTTGCTTGAAACATTTCTTAATGTGGGTTTTGTGGGAGTTTCTCTTTTGCTTCTAGGGTTGTTTCGCTTTTTCTTCTCGATGTTTTATGCGTTACGCTTCGTCCCGCACCGTGAACCCATAGTCTTTGTTTTCATTTTGGGGATGGTGTTCATCTTCTCAAACATCACTGAGAGCATGGTGATGGAAAGGATGAGCGCCAGCTGGATATTCTTCGTTGCATACACCACAAAGATGAACCTTGTCGCGAAAGCGCTAAGGGCCACGGCGCGGGCGAACTATGTCGCCACGCATTAGTTTCGGTTTATGTGCGCGGACCAAAACCTGTGATTTCCTGCAACCGTTTCTTTAACGACAACCATTTCAGCAATATTTGGATCCAAGCAAGATTGACAGCTACGGCTGAGTGGTATGGAATTTAGGCGTTATCTATTCAAGCCTTAACGAGTTCTATTCCGTGGGAGACCCACATGAAAACAGCTATTTTTGCAGGCGGCAAGGGCTCGCGCTTAATCGAAGAAACCCGCGTTCGTCCCAAACCACTGGTTGAGATCGCGAACCGCCCGATTTTGTGGCACATCATGCAGCACTACTCGACCTATGGTCATCACGATTTCGTACTGGCCCTGGGGTACATGGGCGATCTGATCAAACAGTACATATCGGATCTTTGTCAGCATGACGGAAATCTGCGCGTCGATTTCGCCAAGCGCGAGCTGTTTGGCGAACCAGAGTATCGGAATTCGGCCATAGACACCCAGATGCCGCCCTGGACTGTCGATCTTATTGACACAGGCACCGAAACGATGACCGGGGGTCGGCTGGCACGTTTGCAACCGTATCTTGGCAATGACACGTTCATGTTGACATACGGCGATGGGGTTTCGAATGTTGATCTGGACGCGTTATTGGCTTTCCACAAATCTCATGGCAAACTGGCAACTATAACCATGGTCCGGCCGCTAACGACCTTCGGCCACCTTCAGGTGCGCGAAGATGGGCTTGTGGAAGGTTTCATGGAAAAACCAGAAGTAGCGACTGACTGGATCAATGGCGGCTTCTTCGTGCTCGAACCCGAAGTTTTCGACGCGGTAGCAAGCGTCAATGGCGACGAAATCATGTGGGAGGAGGGGCCTCTTCCTAAATTGATGGAGCTGGGCGAATTGATGGCCTATCGCCATTCCGGTTTTTGGTACTGCATGGACCATCTAGCAGACAAAAGACGGTTAGAAGAAATGTGGAAGAGCGGGAACCGTCCGTGGGCGACTTGGGAAGAAAAAAATGGCTCCCGGCACGATGTGTCGGGGCAGAATGGAGACAGACACCGGCTAGGTATTGGTCGTGGCGCGCATCCCGGTGATTGGGTGCGATATAAATCACTTTAGTGCCGCCTGCCCTAGGGCTGCACGATGCTTCAAGTGGGTTCACCTTTGCCAGACAACCATTGCTTCCTGCGGTACAGTCTGGACGTTCACACGTCATTGAGCGACTTTTCAGACAGGTGAGAGATTTGTTAATTTTGTGTTTAGTAGGAGTATTAGGTTGACGAGTTCTATGAATTTCAAACAAGCCCGACGAGATGTCTTGATTTTCTCTCAACGCAAGTTGAACACAGGAATTTCACGCTGCTCTGGGTACGAATTCGAAGATGTGGTCGCCCAGGTCGAGGGCGCGGATATCTTTATGCCAGCCCGCGCCCAACAAACGCGCGTTCAGGTTAATCCCAAAAGATGGCTGTCTAAACATACGGGTCTTTTCAAATATTGGACATCTGGCGTGCCGAAGAAACGGCTTGAAAAAGACTATGATGTCTTTGTTTGCAATGTTCAAAAACCAATTGAGCTGCTTGCCTTGGATGCCATCCCGAATTGGCGCGAAAGAACGGGTGTAGCAATCTGCGTTCTCGAAGAGGTCTGGGCTGCTGACGTCGCGCTTTATTCCCCTTTGATTAAATCCTTGTCCGAATTTGATCTGATAACCTGCGCGTTTGCCGAAACTTGCGAACTACTTCACCGCTTGACGGGTAAGCCCGTTATCCAAATGCCTGCAGCTGTAGACATGGTGCGATTTGCACCGGCTGCGTCACGTGTTGAAAGGCCTGTTGACGTCTATTCAATGGGTAGGCGGCGCCCAGAGCTGCATGAGAAGCTGGTAAAAGCAATGAAAGCCCGTGGCGGCTTCTACCTGTACGACACGGCGACTAAACCTCCGGTCACCGAGCGGCAATCTGCGCACCGCGAACTACTGGCCAGTATCATCCAACACAGTAAACTTTTCGTAGTGGACATCGCAAAATTTGGCCACAAGGACCAATGCTCAGGGCATCTCGCATGGGGCCCCCGACAAATCGAAGGAATGGCGGGCGGTGCAGTTCAGGTTGGATACGCCCCAGAAACACCTGACTACTATCAGTACTTTGATTGGCCCGAAGCAGTGTTCCGTTTGCCTGAAGACTCGGACGAGGCCTTGGAAAGCCTTCTGGCGTTGCTGGACAACCCAGCTGAACAACACCGTAGGCGGAAAATAAACTTCGCCAATTCGCTGCAAAGGCACGACTGGGTGCACCGCTGGGCTAGTGTATTGGAGTATTTGGATCTGCCGGAAACCGTGGCCATGATAGATCGCCACAGTCGCCTGAATGACATGTCCCGACAGCTAGGTATAAGCCAGTCAGAACAGCCCGACCTCGAAACGATTTCCTAAAACGACTTCAAGCCAAGCAGTTTCGGGCGTTTATTCACGATCCAAACTGTGGACTACTTTGCGTTCTAGGCAATAAGTACGGCCATATTCCCTTGGGAACCCTCTTGCGCTCTCGACTCTCTCTGGATCGGTTGTCCGGCCAAGTCGCCTTCAGCCGTTTGGGCGATCAGCGTACCAAACCCTGCAGCCCAATTCCTTCGTAATTCGCGACACTGTCTTTCGGGATCATCCGACGTCCGTCGATGACCAGCGGTTGTGGGACAAACGTTTTGACCAATTCGGGCAATTTTGAAAACTCGGGCCATCGGGTCACTATCATCACCGCGTCCGCACCTTCGATCGCCCGGCTCAGTTCGTCCTCATAAGCAATTGACTCGCTAAAATGAGCTTCAGCTTCGTGGCGCGCAACCGGATCATAGGCGACGACCTCAGCCTGTTCGGTCAGTAACTTGTGGACAATGGTCAAAGCTGGGCTTTCTCGGATATCATCAGTTCCCGGTTTAAAAGCCAGGCCCAAGACAGCAATCCGCTTGCCACGAAGGTCAGGGAAATGAGATTTCAATCGGTCCAGCATCTGGCCAGGTTGTTTATTATTGGTCTGTATTACTGCATTCAGCAAAGGCATCGGAGATCCGGCGTTTTCTCCATACGCAATCAGCGCCTTTACATCTTTGGGGAAACAGCTGCCACCAAAACCGCAACCGGCCGCCAGATAAGTAATGAAGCCGGGCCAGATGCGCTCCGCGTTCTCCGGGAGGATAGGAGTAAACCGTTTGTCCAGATGCATACCCTCCATCGCCTCGACTACATCAACTCCCACATTGGCGCAGAGATTTCCGATCTCGTTCGAGAATGAGATCAAAGTCGCCAACAAAGAGTTCGCGGTGTATTTTATCATTTCCGCGGTAGCAGGGTTTGTCCTTACGATATCAACATTAGGAAAAACGGAGTAAAGCTCGTCCATCACGGCGATCGCACGGTCATCACCTCCGCCGATAACGATGCGGTCAGGATGCATAAAGTCCGTGATGGCTTCGCCCTCTTTGAGAAACTCTGGGTTCATGCCAATACCGAAATCTTGGCCCGCTCTTTTGCCCGAAGCCTCCTCCAGAATTGGCGTGACAACCGTGTCAGTTGTTCCCGGAACTACTGTGCTTTTTACCACTACGACGTGATAGGCATCCTTGTCCTTGATTACCTCACCAATCTGTCGCGACACGTCGCGGATATACCTCAGGTCGATTTCGTTGCCATCGAACGGCGTGCCAACAGCAATCAGCGAAATGTCCGAATTCAAAACCGCATCGCGCAGATCTGTCGTTCCGTGCAGCGTTTGGCCTACAGTCTGGCACAAGAGATCTGCCAACCCGTCTTCGTGAATAGGTGGAGTGCAGGCGTTGATCTGATCTATTTTCTGCTGAACCGTATCGACACAGACCACGTCGTGACCCTTCATTGCCAGACAAGCGCCCGAGACCAACCCAACATATCCCGTTCCTATGACTGATACACGCATCACATATCCTCTGCGTCTCGGTTGCCGCTGTACCAAATCATTGCCCGACGCAGCCCCTCGTCCATTCCGATCTCTGGGTCGTAGCCAATATCGGACCGGGCTTTAGCGATGACCGGGCAGCGACGATTGGGATTGTCGACAAGGTAGTCTTTGTCTTCCGAGACTTGAAAAACCGCTTTGCCCTGATAGCCGAATTCATCGCGGGCAATTGCAATAACACGCTCGGCCAAATTAGCCATAGAGATTTCGGGGTCTTCAATACCAATGTTGTAGGCTTCGCCCGGCTTTCCGTTCAACAGAATCTTGTAATAACCGCAGACGGCATCCGCGACATAGCAAAATGTCCGAGTGGGCGCGCCATCGCTGAACATCACGATATCGCGTTCAGCAAAGATATCGCGGGCAAAATCCGGCAGCACTCGGCGGTCCGAAATTTTCAGGCCTGGGCCGTAGTTATTGAACGGGCGCGCTATCGTGATCGGCAGATCGTGTTGTTGGGCGAACACTACGCAAAGCGTTTCGCCGTATCGCTTGGACTCGTCATAGCAAGCCCTCGGGCCAGTGCACGACACATTTCCCCGGTAAGTTTCCGGAGTTGGAATGCTTTCGGGGGTTGGGTCACCGTAGATTTCGGATGTTGAAAAAAAAAGAAAACCTTTGATCGGTTTTTCTTTTGAATGCTGCGCTAAAGCGTAGTCCAACATATACCGCAATCCACCAACATTGGCGTCCATCGTCTTCAGCGCGTGTTGGCGGTAATAGATTGGCGAAGCGATCGAGGCCGCGTGGATGATGTAATCGAAATCGGCCATGTTGTCCGGCAACGGTTCCGTAATGTCATGGGTGACCAGCGTGAGGTTGTCATCATCCTGTATGGACTTCAGCCAATCCGGTACACCGCGCATGTAATTGTCAAACACAGTTATCTTGATCGGTGCTTGACCCGAAACGTTGTTCCAATGGACCACGGATTGCACCAAATAATACCCCAAAAAGCCAGCCCCTCCGATAATCAAAAGGCTTCGGCCTGACATGGTTTCAAATTCTGGTCCAAGCTTGGAAGCGATATATTCCAAATCGGTGGAGACAACTTCTTGAGCGGTTTTCACGAGGCTTCTCTCTACAAACTCAATGACTGGTAATACGGCACTTTGAAACTCGCGATGAACACAACGCTGCCTACTGAAGGCAAGCTCTTTCTGGTTCGAAGTCTTGAAACCAAACGGAGACCTGGGTTGGTGTCGACTGTATTCAAATTGATTCACCGAAGAAAAAGTTTCATTTTGATCTTAGCATGCACCGCTGTGGATGAGCCAAAGATCGTTTAGTGAATTTAACTTGCAAACCCGCCAAGCCAAACGGATTGTTTGCTGCAACTATCCAAATTCCATTGCTGCAACTTGGGTTTTTACCTGGAAGGCTAGAACTTTTTAGCCGGGCGCACATGAATGTCGGTCACTTCCGCTGTGTTTGCCGACGACAAAGATTGAAGCACAATCTGCGATATATCATCCGGTTGCAGCAGAAGGTCTGGATTATAAGCTCGGTTCTCTTCTGCGAAAATACCTTGCTGCATGGCACTTGCCGTTCGCCCAGGAAAGACGCTTAAGACACGGACGCCGACCGGGTTCAACTCATCACGCAAGGAGTCGGCAAAGGCTTTGAGCGCGTATTTGCTGGCTGAATAGGCGCCAGTGCCACCTCGGGCGTTGTTCCAAATCGATGAGTTCAAAAAAACTACCGATCCTTGTCGGGCTGATAGCGCGCGCGATAACGCCTTCGTTAGAACCCAAGGCGCGCGCATATTTATTCTCCACATTCGGTCAAAATCCGTGATCGGCGCGCGCGCAACGGTGCCCATGGCAAAGTCGCCAGCGGCGTGAACAAGTATATCAAGCTCATCGATAGAGGATGCAATTTGGTTGGCAGCAGCTTCCATCGCCCTGTCATCGGAGAGGTCAACTTTATGCCAGGTAAGTCGATCACTCTGTTTCGTTTTACGCGACAATGCATGAACTTCGGCACCTTCGGCCACCAAAGCCTCGGAAATTGCGCCGCCGATTCCACCGCTTGCCCCTGTAACCAAGGCAACTTGCGACTCAAATCGAGCCAACCTCATGACGCGACTACCAACAAACCATGTTGCCGTAAAATTTCAGCCGCATCCGCCACACGATCAAACCCAAGTTGAGATCGCTCCGCGATATCCAAAAGACTGTGATCTCCGTCCGAGTAGTTCAGTACCCAAAGCAACGCCATCTGCTGTTCCTTGGAATCCGATCTGCCGCCAATTGCGTCATACAACCCGCGTCGTCCCAGCATCGGTTCCCCTTTCGGGTTGAGGTTCATGAACTTTTTGTCACGCTCAAGGATATCGATTACCTTCTCCAACCGGGTCAACGAGTCTTCCAACGCCTCCGGTCTGACGAATTCGGGATTGTCCGCCGAGGTATGATACTCTTGGAAACTGGCATATGGCGTTCGGGAAAAACAGCCCATCGGCATGTCAAAGCCCGGCGAACAAAACTGCCTTTCGTCATAACCATAGGGCTCGAATTCCAGCATTTTGTGATCCGGTTGATCCTGAATCACCAATCTGACTGCCCGGTTGATTTCTGTGTCATCTCGGCGGCTTTTCTTGTAATGAATCGCCCCCGGATCGCCGAGGTTTGCCAGCACTAGGCCATGCTTGACCCGGTCAACGGTTGCAGTGTTGCGCGCGAGCCAAGTGATCGAGCCAATTGTGGCGGGGATAAACAGAACACGGATTGTGTGCTGCGGCTGCGGCCCTTCCAATAGTCGACGTGCAAGTTCAGTCGCAACCACAATCGAAGATAGGTTGTCATTAGCCAAAGAGGGATGGCAAATGTGGGCCGACAGCAGAATTTCATCCGTCGTTTGCCCTGGTATTATACACTCAGCGTAGGTGAGAGATCCGTCCTCAAGCGTCGCGTCCACGACGACCTCATATTCCCCTTCCTGCATGGCCTCAAGGTCACGGTGCGGCAGGCAAAAACCCCAGTTGTCCGCGTAGTACCCGGTTCTATACGGAATCCATTCGGGATTCGAAGGATCCGAATGCAGGTGTGGCTTAAGTTCCGACAGTGACATGCGGGTGTGCACAGGACGACTATAGCTTACGATATGCAGATTGTGCTTTTGGAAATCGATCACTCTGTTCCCGGAGGCATCAGCAACCCAAGCGTCGCGAATGGTCCATTCCTTTGGGACATGCCAATCCAGAACGGGCTCGCCTGAAGGGACCTCGGTGACGGAAAGTGGAATATGCTCGCCTATCAGCGAAATCGTTTCGCGTACACCTGGGCCCGTGATTGAACGGCATATTGGATATAGGCGAACGAGTTGAGAATGAAGCAACTCCCCGACTGGAGTATCCGTGCGCTCCGCCATCATCACTACTCTAAGACCCTTACTTCGGGCAATGGAACAACAAATCTTCCGCCCCATTCGACTATGCCCTTCATCGAGTCCATGATCTCTTCTTTGATGTTCCACGGAAGGATCAGCACATAATCGGGCCGAGTCTCGAAAATCTTATCAGGCGCGTGGATCGGAATACGTGTTCCTGGCAGCAACTTGCCCATTTTGGCAGTGCTCACATCTACGGTGTACTCAAGAAGATCCGTCTTGACGCCACAAAAGTTCAATAGGGTGTTTCCCTTGGCCGGGGCTCCGTACCCGACGACGGTTTTTCCAGCTTCCTGTGCGTCCATCAGGAACCTCAACAGATCCCGCTTTGATTTGTGAACGTGTTTCGCGTAGTCCCGGTATCGATTGAGCGACGTTAATCCCTCAGCCACTTCGCGAACTTCAAGTTCGGCCACGGATGGCAACACCGGATGATGGGTATCCACGTCCTCCGTACGGCAGGCGAACACTCTCAACGACCCACCTTGTGGCGCGATCTCTTGCACCTCGAAGACCTTGAGCTTGTGGCGTTCAAAAATCTCCCGAACTGCAATCAATGAGAGGTAGGAATAATGCTCGTGATAGATCGTGTCGTAATAGTTCTTTTCGATCAGATTCAGCAGATGCGGGAACTCCATCGTAAGCACCCCGCCCTCTGCCAGGGCGGGATGGAAGCCGCTCACAAAATCGTCAATGTCCGGGACATGGGCCAGTACATTTGCACCGTGAAGAAGTTTAGCCTGCAGGCCTTCGCTTTGCAGCCACTTACCAGTTTCACGGCCGAAAAAGCGAATTTCCGTTGGCAAACCGTTTTCGCGCGCGACCTTTGCGACTCCTGCTGATGGCTCGATCCCCAGCGTAGGTACGCCATTTGCGTGAAAATACTGAAGCAGATAGCCGTCGTTGCTTGCGATCTCGACAACCCGGTGTTCCGGGCCGATCCCAAATCGTTCGGTCATCTCGGCGACATAGCCCTTTGCGTGACTCAGAATCGTCGACGAGAAGGACGAGAAATAAGCATAATCCTCATTGAATATGGTTTCGCGCTGTTCGACAGCTGGCAACTGGACCAGCCAACAGTGTGGGCAAACATATGCATGAAGCGAATAAAATGGCTCTGGCTCGAGAATTCTGGACGGATCTACGTACGAATTCGCTAGGGGCGTAGCGCCCAGATCGACAAATGTTTCGGCTAAACCTTTGCCGCAACCTCGGCACGAAAGCTTGCCGTTCTTTGGAAAAACCTGATCAGGCATAACAACATTCAAAACAATGAACAAACACGAAATTGGTAGCATGGATGGAACGTCACCCAAAGCCATTTTTCCTGACCAGTTAGACTCTCAGGTAGTCAATCAAACCTAAGTATCGGTTTCATTGATCTGAAAAAAATGAGGCATAGGAAACAGCTGGTCACCGCTTGTTTCTGGCTTTTCAAGATTAGTCAGGAATCATCGGCGCTTAGCGTTCTGGCCCTTAGACCGGTTTTAGTACCTGCGCTATGGTTGAAAATCACAACGTCAGAGCGCAAAGAATTGCGCATCGGGTTTCGGCCAAACCCACCAAGTATGCACGCTCCCGGTTCAAAAAACGCAATTGTATCGGGCATGCCTTATTGTTTGCAAAAGTTTGACAATAAGGACATCAGAAGTGTCGGAACGGCCGAGTAGCTTGACGCGCTCAATTCAAGCATTGCGTCGCCCGCCAATGTATTTGTCAACCAACGCCTTTGTCCCACGAATATTTCCCGCGCTTGAAGCCCCAAACACAATCGATTCAACGCCCGGGAGCTCTGATATCCAGTGGATTGCTTCATCTGCTGGGATCGCCCCAGAGGCATAAACAGACATAGCGACAGCCCGCACACGTCCGGATTTCAATGCTTCAAGATAGGCATCATATCCGCCAGACATACGGAAGCCGATCTTGTTGATATTCGAACAGATTATTGGGCGTTCAATGCCCTGCTTTTCTAGTATATCAAGAAGCAGGGGCATGTTCATTGTGATATAAGCAGGCTCAGCGCCGTATTTCTCTTGGATGTGATCGTGGAAAATTCGGAAAGCCCGATGGAACCCCACGCCAATCAACAAATCAGCAAAGACGTTCTGTATGAAAACAACAGGAGTTTTTGCTCCAGTGAACATCTTCATCTCCATATCAATCATTGCCCTGGCGATGCCATCCATTTCTTTTGAAGCTAGGGCTTTTGTCCCCGCAAGCGCGGTTGCAAACAGACCATCATTAGGCATGAGGTATCTTATGGCCCCCAACATACCGTGGTCAGTTACGGCGTTGGCGTATTTATGCGCGTAGGGCATACAGGGGTAGAACTGGAAATCGCTGTAACGAACGGGATCGGCTCGAACACGATCAGCTACTTCTGAAATCTGATCGTGGGTCGTACACATGAAAGTGCGAATACCCGCATCATAGGCGACATCCAGAACATCCATAATCGCGTCAGTTCTCTGAAAACGCATTGCTTGCGATCGCGCTTTTTCTTCGGACATGTGGTTGACGCCAAAAAACTGATTATCGCCGAAAAGCAACTTATCCACGTCATGCACTCCTTAAAGACGAAACCATCCACGCCTTTTCGCGGGTGCGGGCTGCGTGACAATCGGGGCTTCCCCAACAGGCATACCGGTGTCGGCATTGGCCAATATCATCGACATGGTTTTGTCGGTTTCGGTGGCAGAAGCAAAATCGTTTAAAATGAGGTCTGGTTTTCCTTGGGCCACAGCGGTGATAAATCCGTCAAGCTGGGCTGAGTATTCTTCCCCTCGCAGATAGAACCACACGTCGTCCGTAAGCTCTGTCGTATATCTGACATTCCAGCCTTTGGTATAAGTCGGCAATTCAGGATCAGCATTTCGCAGATAAAGCTGACACTCCTGACGGTCAGCGAAAAGGCGTCCATTGGTTCCAATCATTGTGATCTTCGTCGACATTTTTCGATGGCTCTCGTCGGACCAGTTGACTGAAAGCTGTGCCGTGGCTCCATTGTCCCATCGTAAGGTCGACATCACTTGATCATCTGCATCCTCTGAGAAAACGCGCGTGAGAAATGAGCCGGAAACCTGCGTCGGAGTACCAAAGTACCAGTTCAAAAGGTTCAAAGGGTGAGCCGCATAATCATAAAGGCAGCCGCCGCCTTCGGAATTGTCAGTGCGCCATGTGCTACGCCGATGGCGCAGTACTACGGGTCCATAAGCTTCGGCCTGCACATGTGTGATATTACCCAGTGCTCCGGAATTCAGGATTCTCCTGACTTCCTGGAACGCGCCGACATATCTGTAGTGATAGCCAACCTGCGTGACGACGCCCTTGTCTTTCGCCAACTCCGCCAAACGGAGGCTATCCTGCCAGTTAAGGCAAAACGGTTTTTCGCAAAAGACGTGCAAACCTTTTTCTAAGGCAGCCGAGGCCATGGACGCATGCAGACGTGACGGGGTCGCGATGACGACCGCATCCAAATCCTGAGTGGCAAGCATCTTTGCGTAGTCACTGTGAATTGTAACTTGCGCGTTCTTTTTCAGCACATCGCTGATGAATCTGGAATCATCACAGGCTACCGCATTGGCCATCGGATGCACATTGGCTATGGCATAGTGTGACAAGCCCATTTTACCCAGGCCAACAACGGCAATGTTGATTTTGTCCGTCATTCTCCAGTGCACCTCAAACTCATTAAAAAAATTGACGCATGTCGCCACGAAGGTTGCACAAACGTAGACAATTCCAGTGTCGTACACCACTGGGCGAAATTCAAATTGCAATGCCAGTACTTTTTGACGCAGTGGATCTTCAAATGGGTATGGGTGCCTCGACAATTATTCAGAATGAACCGGAACAACTTGAAGTTCTTTGTTACCAACGCTGTTACATGCTCAATTTGTTGGTGCGACAGTAAATTGAAGTCTGCAATTGCAGCGTCAGAATAGGCTCAGACGTCGCGTTGACAGCGCTAACTTCAATAAACGCAACTCGATTAGACGAAACACACAAAATCGGCAACAGTTTGAAACCACCCCAGCGTTATGTTTCTGAATTCGAAACACTCTTAGGCAGAATCACTCACATGAAGCCACATCCAATGGCGACGCCAAAGGCTCATCGACATGAAGCTTGGGCAATACCTTCGATCACCCTTGATCGAAAAGACAAATAGCAAACGCATATCGGTTGGGGTTGACGCGCGCATCAAACGGCCGCTGGACCAGACCATTGAGTTTGTGCACATCACCCAGCATCTGCTGCTTAATAAAGGCCGCTAACGTTTGGCAAAGGCCCTTTCGTATCGGGCGTCAGGCCAGACGCACAGCAGACCGTTACTGACCCGTGCCAACAGTTCGGCGTCATCTTCGTGGTCCGTCACCACCGTGGCATCATCCAATTGTCCAGCATCAAAATACGCTTCGGCATTCGCAAGCTTGCCTGCGCGGCGCCACTTCCAGCCGGAACTTAGGGATGCTGCTGCAAGCTCAGGTCGGGTTCCGGGGTAGCATTGCAGTAAGGGCGCGATAATAGCTTCGTAACCATTTGAGAAAACGACAATTCGCGCTGGTCGAGCCTTATCTATTAGGTCCTCAAGTGCTGTGTTGGCGAAAGTGCGACCAAGCTTTGGAGCGATGCGTGCCCAACTACGAAGGGTCCATGGCATCAACGTCGCGATGGCCATCACACGAAGCCAATCACGATAGTCTCGCGCCCGTCGCCGCCCGCCAATGATCCTCCACGGGCGTGTCAAATCTAGACCGCGCAAGATTGCCGCTGCCAAAGGAGCAGGACGCGCATGGGCCAGAAAGCACTCGGTGGAATTGCGCAGCCAAAGTGTTTCATCGAAATCGACGATAAGCAGCTTGCCCGCAGCTTTTTCCATGGCATATGTGAGCTTTTGAGGAGAAGCAGTTTCGTAGAGGGGACGCTGCATCACCATTAACTGTCCATACGACCTGAAGACGACCATTTGTCGTGTTGCACATGCTGCATCTCACGTACCACTTTTCTTGTTTGCGAGAACCCTCGCAGGCAGAGCCACCCCAGAATAGTGCCCCCTTGAATAAGGTAGCTTTCGCTCAGATTGGATGGCAACAACAATAGCCAGATCGACAAGAATGAGAGTATTCGCAACACTTTAGATGGAAGTCCTACAAGGCCACTGCGTCCGTATCGGTACACGATGTATGGCACCCAACGGCGCAGGCATTGCGCAAATATGAGGGCTGCTCCCGCAGCGGGCAGGTAAAAGAACACCAACGGAAACCCGTACTTCAGGATCTGTAACGGTAAATAGACCAATACGCGGCTCAACTTATCGATACGGTTGTACGCATAATACACCGCCCGAAGACAACCCAGTAAAGCGATCCAAGTAAGCAGGTAAAAGAGTACAAATAGCCCGGCTGCTTTGGGTTCTGTAACCCACGCAACCAGCAATGCCCCAGGAGCCGCAAACACCACCGCCCACAACCAAGCCTGGCGTTCGGAGAAGTACGTTGCGGCCCTGTCAAAGCCAGGCGTTACCTTGGCTTCATGTTCAAAGCTTGCCGACACGGCGTCGTTTTCGAAGTAGCCGATCTCGTAGACGGTCCAGAAAGAAATGTGGAAGAAAAAAATGGCTAGGGCGACGCTGATTGGATCCGATGAAAATGGCACGAATGCCAACAGAACCAACAGCAAATCATCGCCAAGATTGTCGAGAAAAAACGGTAGGCCGGTGGACTTGTTACGTTTGAAACGAAACGAGTAGTCTAGCGGAACATACCTGCGCGGACTTATTGCATTTTTATCCATAAAGAACCTTTTACCGAGACATTAGACGCACACGCATATCAATCACTATTCATTTGTATTTTGACGACTCTACGATTTTTTGACGTGCTCGCAAAACAGATCAAGTTTCGACATAAGACTGCTGCCGCTTTTGCGAGTAGATGCTGGTTCCCTAAATCGTTGGAAGCAGCACATTGCTTTCAGAATTGAAAAAGGACAGTTTTGAAGTCTCGATACCGTTTTGGATGTCGACTGCATTTCAGTTCAGGCCGCAGGAAGGTGCTTTGCGCATCAACTTTGGCCCCATTCAACCTAGATACCTACTTTCACAATCTCGCAAGCCAATGCCTGAGGCGCATGAAATTATCCTTTGGAAAAATCGCGCGCGACCATTCTTACCAATGCGAGTGGATATCGCTCTCCAATCCCGACCCGGCAACTGCGCCGCAAAATATCCAGTGTTCGCGGGCACATGTCCGGAGCATATTCGATCGGTCGCTGCGCCCATGCCCAAGGATCGACCTTTGGATGGAAGGTCCTTTTTTCCAGGATCGGATCCCAGTTTGAATAAACGTGCTTAGTGCTGTCAAAAACACGGCTAACCCCGCGGCGTTCAGCAAAAGCCTCGGCTTCCTTTTCCGTATCAAATGTAACGACGACACCAAGTGCATTGTCGGGGTCATTTTGTGGAGCGAGGGGGAAGCGACCTTTTTCTAGCGCTTCTGTCACTACCTCGTATCGCCGCTTCATACGTGAGATAACGCGGTGCAGTGTAGACAGTTGTGTATTCATCATGGCACCAGAAATCTCGTTTGCCCGCAGGTTCAGCCCAATGAACAAAGGAGAGGGTTCGGCAAACGCATCATTCCGATAGGAAATCCCGATGTCGTGGTAGTTAAACGCACGAAAGTAGTCGTGATCGCTGCTTAACAAAACTGCGCCGCTTTCGCCGATGGTTATGTTTTTGTGCTGATTGAAACTGAAGGCGCCAGCGTCGCCAATTGCTCCGCAGTGCTGACCCCTGTACTTTATCCCGACGGCCTGGCACGCATCCTCTACAACCAATAGACCGTGCTTCTTCGCGGTTTTAAGTATTGAGTCCATGTTGCACGGGCGGTTGCTCATGTGCACTGGCAAAATCGCCCGTGTGTAGTGTGAAATTTTGTTTTCTATGTCCTTTGGATCAATCGCCAGAGTCTCATCAATTTCGACCAGAATTGGCACCGCCCCAACGTGGACGACTGCCGCCGCGCTTGCCATCCATGTATATGCGGGAACCAGCACCTCATCACCGGGCCCGACACCTAAAGATGCAAGGGCCACGGTAAGGGCCGAGGTTCCGCTGTTAACCATCAGCGTTTGTTTAGCACCGGTCAGTTCGGACAATCGTCGCTCAAAACGACGACAATATTGGCCAGACCCAGAGTTTCGAAGCAGATCACCCCGAGCGATTGCTGTTCCCGCTGCCAACCACTCTCTAAATCCCAAACGCTGCACGCGACCGTCCCCCTATCCCTGGTTTCGTATTGCCGTGCGAAGGTTTACGGATCGCTAAAAACATGTTCTCAATATTCATCTCTAATTTACTCGCAAAATTCACCAAGTAACTTTTTCCAACCGCGCCAGAAAAAAAGCGCTCCTACACAACATTATGGAAATTATTCAACTTCAAGAAGTACCGCATGATCAGGTGATTCGAACAGACGTACTGATCGTCGGCGGCGGAGCCTGCGGTTTGACCATTGCCCGAGAGTTGATCGGGTCAGGTCTGAATGTGGTCGTGGCTGAAAGCGGTCTGCAACAAGAAACACCTGAACATTCAGCGCTCAACACCGTGGACATGCCCGATGCAGTTCGATCCCAAGCTCGGGCCAATTTCAATTCAGGTCTCGCGACACATTGGGATCAAGACAGCCAGCCATTCGGCGTCCGGTGTCGCGGCCTCGGTGGGTCCACATTGGCGTGGGCTGGGAAGTCTGCAGCTTTCAGCGAAATCGACTATCAGCAGCGGGAATGGGTTACCGGCTCGGGCTGGCCGATTTCACAGCGCGAGCTTGCACCATTTATCGAGCGAGCCGGACAAATACTAAACCTTGGTCCACAGGTATACGACTCTGCTTTGTGGGAGCTTTTAGGGACGACTCCGGCGCAACCTTCAATCGACCCAACGATATTCGAGGATTGTTTCTGGCAGTTTTCGCGTAGCCGAGAAAACCCTCTCGACCTTTTGCGAATGGGGAGCGAATTCGCCAATTTGACCGCCAAAAACGTGCGTGTTCTGCTCAACGCTACTGCAACGAAAATAAACGTCGATACTACCGGAACCCGTTTCGAAAGCGTGAGTTTTGCAACGCTGTCGCCAGAAATCCGTAATGTTACAATCCATGCGGAAAGATGCGTCCTGTCAGCAGGAGCAATCGAAAATGCAAGGTTGCTACTGGTATCCAACGATGTTCACCCAAATGGCTTGGGCAACCGTTTCGACTTGGTCGGACGCTATCTTTGTGACCATCTACAGGCGGAACTCGGTTATTTTGACACCTCTGATGCACAGAGAATGACGCAGCGATTTGGCTTTTTTGGCCTCCCCGCGGGTGGGCGCACGCATATGTACTCTAGTGGGCTTGCAACCTCCCCGGCAATTCAGCGAACCGAAAGGCTGTTAAACGGCGCCATCTTTTTTCTGGAGGAACGCTCTCAGGAAGATCCGGTCAGTGCGTTAGGTCGGTTATTGGGCGGCAAGAGCCAATCCAGATTGCAGGACGTGATGTTTGTGGCGCGAAGCCCGGTTTTTGCTCTTAAGGCCGCTGGAATGAAAGCACTGAGTAGCGGAAAGCTCCCCAAATCCGTTCGCAATCAGATCACCGAAGCTGCTGCTGCACTCTTTCCAAATTCCTCTGTCCGCGAATTTCGTTATCGAGGGCTCCCACACAAGCTGGATGGCATCGTGGCTCATGCGATAATCGAACAAGCGCCCAATCCTGAAAACAGAGTCGTGCTTTCAGATCGTCAAGATCAACTGGGACAACACCTACCCAAGGTAAACTGGTCGACCGGTTTTGAAGAGCGCCACACACTGCTTCAAATGGGGAAGAACTTTGTATCCGAGTTTAAGAAATGCGGCTTACCGCCCCCTCAGACTTCCGACTGGCTGCGCAATGGAAAGCCGGATCAGGCGGATATGTTTGATGTCGGGCACACCATGGGGACCACGCGAATGTCACTGTCACCAAAGGAAGGGGTCGTTACACCTGATTTGAGAATTCGAGATATTGACGGACTTTATGCTGCCGGCGGTTCCGTTATGCCAACGACGGGACACGCAAATCCAACGCTTATGATGATGTCCCTATCGATTCGCCTTGCAGATCACTTAAAGCAAAAGGGCGCTTCTTAGGCTGGTTACTCGTTTCGCAGTTGTTCAGGATGGGTCCATTCCCAAGCGGTGAACGGACGAACGATCCAACATTTTCTCTCGGCTGAGTTCAGATCCCTACATACAACGAATGCGAGGGCGCTTCTTTGATCACTTTGTAGCAAGGATGGATAATTACAAAAAGTGGTGAGCCGTGCAGGATTCGAACCTGCGACCCACTGATTAAAAGTCAGTTGCTCTACCAACTGAGCTAACGGCCCACTCTTTTGTTGGATCTTTTCGATCCGTGGCGCTCTTTAAGGCATTTTCCCGACTGGGTTCAAGACCTTATTTTGCACCTCGTTTCGCCAGAGTAATCAGTGTTTCCGGCGACCCGATAGGCGGCCTAATTAGGCAGGTGGCGCGGGGGGGTCAACCCCTTTTTTAAGGAATCTTCGCCGCAGGGTGGATTCCTTTCCTGACCATCGTTATATGCCCGCCATGCAACAGACACACGACACCGGTTTGCCCTTCATGAAGATGCACGGGCTGGGCAATGACTTTGTCATTGTAGATGCGCGTGCACAGCCAATCGAGATCACTCCGGGCCTGGCGCGGGGAATCGGTCATCGGCAATTTGGGGTCGGCTTCGACCAATTGGCCGTAATCGAAAACGGCGAAGCGGACGCTCATCTGGTGTTCTACAATTCGGATGGCTCCACCTCTGCGGCCTGCGGGAATGCCACGCGATGTATTGCGCGGTTCCTGATGCAGGAAACGGGGAAATCCGAACTTACACTGACGACCGAGCGCGGCACATTATACGCATCGGACGCCGGAGACGGCCTGACCTCGGTCAACATGGGGCAGCCGCAGCTGACCTGGAACGAAGTTCCGCTGGCTGAAGAGGTCGACACGCTGGAGTTGCCGATCGAAGGCGCACCGACGGCGACCGGGATGGGCAATCCGCACTGCACATTCTTTGTCGAAGATGCCGAAACGATCCCGCTGACGGAATTCGGCTCACGTTACGAGCATCACCCGCTATATCCCGAACGCACCAATGTGCAGGTCGCGCAGATCATCGGCCCGGATCATATCCGCATGCGCGTGTGGGAACGGGGTGTAGGGATCACTCTGGCATCGGGTTCTTCTTCCTGCGCCACAGCCGTTGCGGCCGCGCGCCGTGGACTAACCGGGCGCAAAGTGCAGATTGAGTTGGACGGCGGAACGATCTGGATTGACTGGCGTGACGACGGTGTCTGGATGACTGGCCCGACCTGCCACGTCTTCAACGGCACACTGACGCCAGAGTTCCTGGAGAGCCTGGGATGAGTGCCCCCAAGTTCACCACTTTGGGCTGCCGCCTGAACGCCTATGAGACCGAGGCGATGAAAGAGCTGTCGCAACAGGCAGGCCTCAGCAACGCGGTTGTGGTCAACACCTGCGCGGTAACGGCCGAGGCCGTGCGCAAGGCCCGGCAAGAGATACGCAAGCTACGCCGCGAAAACCCCGATGCACGGCTGATCGTGACGGGCTGCGCCGCCCAGACCGAGCCTGAGACCTTTAGCCAAATGGCAGAAGTCGACGCAGTCATCGGCAACACCGAGAAGATGCAGCCCGACACCTGGAAAGGAATGGCCGCGGATTTCATCGGACAGACCGAGGCGGTTCAGGTCGATGACATCATGTCCGTCACGGAAACCGCCGGACACCTGATCGACGGCTTTGGGACCCGTTCGCGGGCCTATGTGCAGGTCCAGAACGGCTGTGATCACCGCTGCACCTTCTGCATCATTCCCTATGGCCGCGGTAACTCACGCAGCGTGCCTGCCGGCGTCGTGGTGGATCAGATCAAACGCCTGGTGGGCCGCGGTTACAACGAAGTCGTTCTGACCGGTGTTGACCTGACCTCATGGGGGGCCGACCTGCCCGCTCAGCCCAAGCTGGGTGATCTGGTCATGCGGATTCTCAAACTGGTGCCCGATCTGCCACGCCTGCGGATCAGCTCAATCGACTCGATAGAAGTGGATGAGAACCTGATGCAGGCGATCGCGACCGAGCCGCGCCTGATGCCTCATCTGCATCTGTCACTGCAACATGGTGACGACCTGATCTTGAAACGGATGAAACGCCGCCACCTGCGCGACGACGCCATCCGCTTTACCGAAGAGGCCCGCAAGCTGCGCCCCGAGATGACCTTTGGCGCCGACATCATCGCGGGCTTCCCAACCGAAACGGACGCGCATTTCGAAAACTCGCTAAAGCTTGTGAGTGATTGCGACCTGACCTGGCTGCACGTCTTCCCCTATTCCAAGCGCGAAGGCACCCCTGCAGCCCGGATACCGCAGCAGATCGACGGCACCATCATCAAAGACCGCGCTGCCCGCCTGCGTGCAGCGGGTGAAGCACAGGTTGCAAAGCACCTGCAGGCTCAGAACGGCAAAACTCATCACATCCTGATGGAGAACCCACATATGGGCCGAACCGAGCAATTCACCGAGGTCGCGTTCAACACCCCCCAGCCCGAGGGTCAGATCGTGACAGCAACGATCACCGGACACTCCGCGACCCAACTGAAAGCCTGATCCGCTCTTCATCTGGCCAAAAATACCTCGGGGTTGAATTGGCCGCAGGCCAAGAACGGGCTGGCCCCTTCACCCCGCTAACAAGAAAAAACCCCCGCAGCCGGATGGCGCGGGGGTTTTCAATTCAGTCTGCACGCGGACTTAGTGCTGGCGCTTACCTTTCACACCGGCCCACAGGCGCTTGTTGACCAAGTACAGCAGCACCGACAGGACCGACAGGAAGATCACACCGACGAAGCCCGAGTATTTGCGCTCCATCATCTTCGGTTCAGCGGTCCACATCAGGAAGGCCGCGATGTCCTCGGACATGGCTTCAACGGTGGCCGGATGACCATCGGTGAATTCAACCTGATCCTCGGCCAGAGGTGGCGCCATCGAAATCCAGCCTCCGGGGAAGGCCTTGTTTTCGTACAGGATGGTGCCTGCCTCTTCTTTCTCTTCACCGGTGTAGCCGTCCAGCAGCGAGGCGATGTACTCCGCACCACCCATACCTTTGAACAGCTGGTTGATCCCCAGGCCATAGGGCCCGTGGAAGCCAGCGCGGGCCTTGGCCATCAGGCTCAGGTCCGGTGCGCCAACACCGGTGTTTGCCGGGAAGTGGTCGGTCGGGATCGCCGGGCGGAAATCGTCCAACTCGGGATCAAACACCTCGAAGTTGCCCGCCGCGTAGGCGATAACTTCTTCTTCGGAATAGCCCAGCGCTTCGAGATCACGCAGAGGGACATATTGCAGGCCGTGGCAGGCTGCGCAGACCTCTGTATAGACCTGAAGACCGCGCTGCAGCTGGTTTTGATCCCAGGTGCCAAACGGACCTTCAAACGAAAAGTCGAAGTCTTCGATGTGCTGTTCGCCGCCACCTGCTGCGAAGGACGCAGCAGGGGTAAGGGCCAAAGCAAACGCGGCACCGATTGCAAGTTTCTTGAACATGGTTTCCGGTCCCTCTTCTTACTCGGCCGGCGTGGCTTCGGCGTCAGCCTTGCCATAATGCGCGTTGAAGTCTTCTTCGATGGTCTCGGGCTGCGGCAGCGGCTTCTCGATGACGCCGAGGATCGGCAGGATCACAAAGAAGTAAGCGAACCAGTAAGCCGACGCGATCAGCGAGAAGGTCGCATAGGGCTCTTCCGCGGGCATCGCACCCAGCCACATCAGGGCAAAGAAGTCGATGATCAGCAGGTAGAACCACCATTTGAACATCGGACGATACTTACCCGAACGCACGGTCGAGGTGTCCAGCCAGGGCGCCAGCGCCATCGCCAGGATCGCACCGAACATCGCAATCACACCAAAGAACTTGGCGTCGATAATGCCGCCAGTGATGAAGCTGGCAAACTGAACAACCCAGACCTCACCGGTGAAGGCGCGCAGGATCGCGTAGAACGGCAAGAAGTACCATTCGGGCACGATGTGTGCAGGCGTGACCAGCGGGTTCGCTTCGATGTAGTTGTCCGGGTGGCCCAGGTAGTTCGGCATAAAGCCGACAACGGCCCAGAACACGACCAGGATCACGGCCAGCGCGAACAGGTCCTTGATCACGAAGTACGGCCAGAACGGCAGGGTGTCTTTCTCGGCATCGGCTTTCGAGGTGCGGCGCACTTCAACACCTGTGGGGTTGTTGTTGCCGGTGGTGTGGAAAGCCCAGATATGCACGATGACCAGCGCCGCGATAACAAACGGCAGCAGATAGTGCAGCGAGAAGAAGCGGTTCAGCGTGGCGTTATCCACCGCGGGTCCGCCCAGCAGCCAGGTCTGGATTGCATCACCCACGAACGGGATTGCACCAAACAGGCCGGTGATAACGGTCGCACCCCAGAAGGACATCTGACCCCAAGGCAGAACGTAGCCCATGAAAGCAGTGCCCATCATCATCAGATAGATCAGCATACCGATGATCCACGTGATCTCACGCGGGGCTTTGTACGAACCGTAGTACAGGCCGCGGAACATGTGAATGTAGACCGCAACAAAGAACAGCGACGCGCCGTTCATGTGCAGATAGCGGATAAAGTAGCCGCCATTCACGTTACGCATGATGTGTTCGACGCTGGCAAAGGCCAGGTCAACATGCGGGGTGTAGTGCATTACCAGAACGATACCGGTGATGATTTGCAGCGCCAGGCAGAACGCCAGGACGATGCCCCAGATCCACCACCAGTTCAGGTTCTTGGGGGTGGGGATCATGATGGTGTCGTAAATCAGGCCGACGATGGGCAGGCGGCTGTTCAGCCACTTCTCGCCGTTTGTCTTCGGCTCGTAATGATCGTGGGGAATTCCGGACATAAGTTAGGTCTCCCTTAGCCGAGCTTGATGGTGCTGTTATCCACCCATTCCGCAGGCGGAACAGGCAGGTTTTCAGGTGCGGGGCCTTTGCGGATACGTCCGGCCAAATCATAGTGCGATCCGTGGCAGGGGCAAAACCAGCCGCCAAAGTCTCCGGCATCGCCCAAAGGCACGCAGCCCAAGTGCGTACAGACGCCCATCTGGACCAGCCATGCGCCGGGTGCTTCGCCTTCGGGCGAGGGCATCACGCGGTTGGCGTCGGTCGCAGGTGCATCTGCTGCCAGATTCAGGTTACGCGCCAGCGGATCCGGCAGAGCAGCAACGCCCTCGGCGTCCTGTTCCTGTGCTTCGGTAATCTCGGCACCGGTGCGGTGACGGATAAACACAGGTTTACCCAACCATTTCACGGTCAGCTGTGTACCGGGTTCAACGCCGCTCACATCCACGCGGATCGAGGACAGCGCCTGAACGTCTGCCGATGGGTTCATTTGGTTGATCAGGGGCCATACGGCTGCACCCGTCGCAACGACACCTGCGCCGCCTGCGACGTAGTAGAGGAAATCTCTGCGGGTGCCTTCGTGGTCTTCTGCGTGGGACACGAGGTTTTCTCCGATTCCGGCGCCCGGAGGATACCGGGCAAACATGCATCAGCACCGCATCAAAGCGGCGTCTCATCGCGGCTATCTAGCCGGGAGAAATCGGTTCGTCCAGCGGTCATAGGCGCGCAGTGCGCCACATCCGGGCATTCATGTCACAACGAGGGGCTAATTTTTCAAGGTACCGGCCTGATTTTCGAAAAAAACACGCCTTCTATCATGCTCGTCAGCGATGTGATTCGATTCGCTTGGACAGGAAGGCGGACGCTAAGCGGATCGAGCATACCGAGGATTTTTCATTATCGGGTTCTGTGACATTTGGGAAGACAGAGAGCACGCGACAGTTCGTTTCGACTTAACCTCTTGACCAAAGCATCATATTTGGGAAAATTCCCACATATGAACACATCGATACATCCCTCTTCGGACAAACTGGCCGCGCATCTGCGAGTGTTGCGAGAGCAACACGGCATGACGCTCGACGGACTAGCTGCCAAAACCGGATTAAGCCGCGCCACCCTGTCTCGTATTGAGAAAAACGAAGTAAGCCCAACCGCCGAGACCCTTGGACGCCTAGCTACGGTCTATGCGCTGCCGATCTCTCAGCTTCTTGCGCCATTGGAGCAGAGCTTCCAACCGATCGTCCGCCGCCAAGACCAGCCGGTTTGGTCAGATCCGACACAGGCGTTTGAACGTCGAAACGTTTCCCCCCCGAGCGGGCAGCTTTCGGTTGAGTTGATCGAAGGCACCCTGGGCGCGCAGCAACGCATCGCCTACGACGCGCCTGCGGTTCCGGGGCAAGAACATCACTTGTATGTCCTGTCCGGGCAGATCGAAATCACCGTCGACGGGAAAGCTCATGACCTGCGCCAAGGGGATTGCCTTCGATACATCCTGTTCGGTGAGACAGAATTTAAAACGGCCCAAACGCCCTGCTCTTACCTGATCGCATTGTCATGACACATCAGCCACCTTTCGTTTCACGCCTTACTCCGACGGACATCGACGACAATCTGACCGATCTTTGCCGCGTGCTTATCGACAGTGTCGCCGACGGGGCCGCGATCAGCTTCATGATGCCCCTGGACCAAGACACCGCCGCACGATTCTGGGTGGACGACGTCAAATCTGCAGTGGAGAACGGAGAGCGGCACCTGTTCGGTGCGTTTGCCGAGGGCCGCCTGATCGGCACAGTCCAGCTTTTGCTCAGCATGCCCCCCAATCAACCCCACCGGGCAGAAATCTCGAAGATGATCGTTCATCCCATGGCCAGACGCCAAGGGTTGGGTAAGGCCCTGATGGGCGAAGCCCTGTCTTCCGCGCGGGAAGAGGGCAAAACGCTCGTAACCCTAGACACGCGCACGGGCGACGTCTCAGAAGCTCTTTATAAGTCGGTCGGATTCGAACCGGCAGGCGTCATCCCAGATTTCGCATTCGACCCGGACGGCCAATCCCGTCACGCGACGACGTATATGTACCGATATCTTTGATTTGAAACCTAAATTTACACCGCGCTCGACGGGTTACTATTGGCAGTTCGCCAAAGTCGCGAGCACGTGGAAAATCTGAGTTAAAAATAGATATTTTACAAAGGCTTAGACAAGACTGATTTCGATTGCACTTCGCTCTGGAATGGTTGAAAGGCCGGGACAATACAACCTTAGCAGGATGTCCCCCATGTCTAAATTCACTGCACCCATTCTGACCATCGCCCTTGTCGTCTCGTCTCAGGCCCTGGCGGCCGGCGATCCCGCGAAAGGCGAAAAGCTCTACAATCGTTGTTCTTCCTGCCACGCGATCATCAAAGACGGCGAGGTATTGGTCAAAGGCGGTATCACCGGTCCTAATCTCTATGGTGTCGTGGGTCGCCTGGCCGGGACCGAGAACGATTATCTGAACGGCAGCGAACGCCTGCCCGTAGGCATGTTTACCGACGACATGATCCGCGCAGGTCAGGAAGGGCTGGTCTGGACCGAGGAAAACATCGCCGCATACTCGAAAAATCCGATCGTTTTTATTCAGGAGTATCTGGACGACAAAACCGCGCGCCCGAACATGAGCGTGAAGCTGAAAAAGGGTGCCGACGACATCGCGGCGTATCTTGCAACGTTCAGCGAGTGACGGTTGTCGCTGGTCGATCTGATTTCAGTTCGACCAGCGCGCGTAATCCCAATTAAGCCGGTGGCTGCGTCGCAACCATACTGGGACGCGCAGCGAATGTCTCATACCAGGCGGCCAATGCGTCATTTCCTTTGCGCCACCCGCGTGCGTCATGGCGGAAATCAAGGTAGCCAAGCGCACAGGCCACCGCGATCTGCCCCATGTCGAGCTGCCCGGACAGATGCGCCATCCAGCGTTGGTTCAATGCAGCGCAGGCGCGTGCGATCTTGGTCCATTGTGCATCGGACCAATCGTCCCATTGCTTGTCTTCGGGCCGCATCCGGCCCTCATACGTAATCAGCAAAGCAGCATCCAGAATCCCATCGGCCAGCGACTCAAGCGTCAGCACATCCCAATGCCTCGCCCCGTCCTGATACAGCCCGGCCTGCGCGCGATCGTTCAGAAACGCGCAGATAACACGGCTGTCGAACAGCGTCGGTCCATCCGGGCGTTCTAGCGCAGGTACTTTGGTCAAAGGTGCTTTGGCCAGCAGCGGCTCGGCCGGAGACATCGGCGTCGTCGCGGTTTCAAGCAGCTCGACATCCTGCAGCTTATCGGTTTCGTGCAGCAAAACCATGACTTTACGCACATAGGGCGAGGTTGGGCTGAAAAATAGTTTCATGAGCAATCTCCCTGACTCGGCGGAACCTTACAGGACAGGTTGCAAAACTAAACCCGTCAGTTGCCGCCCCGATCGACTTGCGCCATCAACTTTTGCAGAGCCTCCAGTTCGGACCCTATGCCGTTATGCGCAATTTGCTCGGCTGCGCTTTCGCGGGCAGCGTCGGGTTTGTTCTGATTCAGCTTCCAGGTGCCCTGAATATCATCGACGCGCAGACGGAACGGCACGATCATACGCATCATGCGCTCCAAAGCGTCAGCGGACATCTTCGCGGTCGTCCAAGGGGGCTTGGGCAGTAGACGCGCCTCGTAAAATGCGGATTGGCGATCCAGAAGG
The DNA here is from genome assembly GCF_013035315.1 of Ruegeria arenilitoris. GTDB lineage: Bacteria > Pseudomonadota > Alphaproteobacteria > Rhodobacterales > Rhodobacteraceae > Ruegeria > Ruegeria arenilitoris_D. The sequence continues at coordinate 378,367 of NZ_WQHP01000005.1, forward strand.
TCCAGCAATTCCTCCTGGGGACGTTGCTCTAGCTGGCCGGTCAGGTGGACGGCAACGTAGTTCCAGGTCGGAACCTGATCCTCGGCCCCATACCAGTCTGGTGAGACATATCCATCCGGCCCGCTCACCGCGATCCGTGCGGGTCCGGGCAAGTGCAGCGCACGCACGATCGGGTTCGACCGAACCAGATGCAGCTCGGCGTGGGTGCCATCGTCGGACAGCAGAAAAGGGACGTGACTGATCAACGGCGCGCTGTCGGTCGACAGCGCCAAAACACCAAACGCCCGCTCGCGCGCAAAGGCAATGTGGCGTGCTGTATCTTCGGCGCGGAAAGCTGGGTTGGGGTGCATTGGTGTTCTCCTGCAAAATCTCTTGCAGAACCCTGCGCACATTGGCAAGGTCCGCCTGTTCTCAGGGCGGGGCGAAATTCCCCACCGGCGGTATGCGGGCTTTGACCCGTAAGCCCGCGAGCGGCCCCGGTCTACGGGGTGTCAGCAGATCTGGTGAGACGCCAGAGCCGACGGTTACAGTCCGGATGAAAGAGAACGTGCAGCGTGCCGGTGATACGGCATGCTTGCCCGTGATCGCCTTGGGTGACGTGTCATGCCGGGCTGGCAGCGAAAAGTGGGAACCGGTTTTTCGCGATCGCCAGCAGGCCACCAAACTGAAAGGAGATCACGATGACACACACCCGCTATGCCTTTATCAAAGCCAATTGGCACTCCGATATCGTTGACCGTGCGCTTGAGGGGTTTCTTGAGCTGATCCCAGCTGATCAGGTCGATGTATTCGACGTGCCCGGCGCGTTCGAAATGCCTCTGCTGGCCCGCGACCTTGCAAAAACCGGCCAATACGCCGCCGTTGCCTGCGCTGCATTTGTTGTGGATGGCGGCATCTATCGGCATGACTTTGTCGCGCAAGCGGTGGTCGATGGTCTGATGCGCGCTGGATTGGATACTGGCGTGCCTGTGCTGTCCGTTTCCCTGACGCCGCATCAATACCAAGAGACCGATCACCACAACGCCATTTACCGCGCGCATTTCGTCGAGAAAGGGCGCGAAGCCGCGCAGGCCGCGCTTAAGATCACGGAAACCCGCGCCTCAGTGACCCGTGCCGCATAAGCACAACTGGTTGGGGCGCTCCTGCCCCAACCGCAAATCCGCTTGAGGCCAAGCCCCGCGCCCGCTAATCACGACGCGCAAAGGAGCATGCCCCATGTCGATGAACAGTTTTGGTCACCTCTTCCGCGTCACCACCTGGGGTGAAAGCCACGGACCCGCCTTAGGCGCAACCGTCGACGGCTGCCCTCCGGGCGTTGCGATTGACGAGGCCATGATTCAACATTGGCTGGACAAACGGAAACCGGGGCAGAACAAGTTCACCACCCAACGGCGCGAACCCGATCAGGTGAAAATACTGTCCGGTGTATTTGAAGGGCAGACAACGGGTACGCCTGTGCAACTGATGATCGAGAACACCGATCAGCGCTCAAAAGACTACGGCGATATCATGGACAAGTTTCGCCCAGGTCACGCCGACATCACCTACTGGCAGAAATACGGCATTCGCGACTATCGCGGCGGCGGGCGTAGCTCGGCCCGTGAAACCGCATCGCGTGTTGCGGCTGGCGGGCTGGCGCGCGAAGCGATCAAGCAGATCGCGTCGAATGTGCAGATCACCGGCTATATGACCCAGATCGGGCCGCATAAGATCAACCGTGACAACTTCGACTGGTCCCAGATCGAACAGAACCCGTTCTGGACCCCGGACGCACAAGCGGCCGAGGATTGGGCTGCGTATCTGGACGACCTGCGCAAGTCCGGCAACTCGGTTGGAGCGATTGTTGAGGTTGTGGCACGCGGCGTCCCTGCCGGGATCGGCGCGCCGGTTTATGCCAAGTTAGACACAGATCTGGCCTCTGCGATGATGTCGATCAACGCGGTCAAAGGCGTTGAGATAGGTGAAGGTATGGCAGCGGCCGAACTGACAGGTGAAGCCAATGCGGACGAGATTTTCATGGGCCAGAACGGCCCACAGTACAGTTCGAACCATGCGGGCGGTATTCTGGGCGGCATCTCCACCGGTCAGGACATTGTTGTGCGCTTTGCAGTCAAGCCGACTTCGTCGATCCTGACGACACGCAAGACCATCACCAAATCCGGCGAAGAGACCGAGATCATCACCAAAGGCCGCCACGACCCTTGTGTCGGCATCCGCGCCGTACCGGTGGGTGAGGCGATGATGGCCTGTGTGATCCTTGACCACCTGCTGCTGCATCGCGGCCAGATCGGAGAGAACCGTGGACGGATCGGCTGATCTGCGCACGCGCCTGCGTGCGGTCGTTGCGCAGCGTATGGAAACCGACCCGGCCCATGATTTGGCGCATTTGGATCGGGTTTGGGTCAACGCTCAGGCGGTTGCAGACGACCAGACCGACATGCCTGTTTTGTTGGCCGCTGCCTATCTGCATGATCTGGTGAACCTGTCCAAAGATGACCCCGAAAGGCACCTCGCCTCGCGCAGATCGGCGGAAGAATCAGAGCCTATTTTGGCCAAACTGGGCTATTCTTCGGGACAGATTTCCGCGATCAAACACGCGATTGAGGCCCACAGCTTTTCCGCCAATATCACGCCAGAGACACCCGAAGCCTGCATCCTGCGCGATGCTGACAGGCTGGATGCACTGGGGGCAATTGGGATAGCGCGGAATTTCTCAGTCTCTGGAGCTCTGGGCAGGTCGCTTTATGACCCAGCGGACCCGTTCGCCGCAGCGCGCCCGTTGGATGATCTGCATTTCTCGATTGACCATTGGAAGGTCAAGCTGCTGCGTCTGCCCAGCGACATGCTGACGGAAGCCGGTAAAGAGATCGCACAGCGCAGAATCACCCGTATGATCCGCTTTCTGGAAGAGTTCGCGCGCGAGATCGGCACCCCGCTGCCGTCTGACTGGACAAATCTCTAAACGACACGTTGATCTTTCCCGGCCAAAAGCGCAGGTTCGCGCCGATGGCAAAGCCCTTAACATCGCATCGACCCGTATTGGCCGTCGCTCTGAAAACGAGCGCGGTGTTTCTGTTCACCGTCATGGCGTCGATCATCAAAGCGCAGTCTGACCACTTCCCTCCGGGCGAAATGGTGTTCTTCCGCTCACTTTTTGCCATTCCGGTCATCATGATCTGGTTGATCGCACGCGGAGAATTGGCGCAGGGATTCACAGTGCGCAAACCCATGGGCCATTTCTGGCGCGGCGTGCTGGGTACCACCGCGATGGGGCTGACTTTCACTGGCCTCGGCTTGATTCCCCTGCCCGAAGCCACCGCGATCGGGTACGCCACGCCGATTTTCACCCTGATTCTGGCCGCCATCATGCTGGGTGAACGTATCCGAGCCATTCGGATCGCCGCCGTGGCCATCGGCCTTCTGGGCGTTCTTATCATGATCTGGCCACGACTGGGCGGCAACAACATGGAGGCAGCCGCCACCATCGGCGCGCTGTGTATTCTGGGCGCGACCCTCGCCCGCGCCTTTGTGCAGATTCACATTCGGCAACTTGTCCAAGTCGATCACCCTGCCGCCATCGTGTTCTATTTCTCGATGACCGCGACCATCCTGTCCGGGCTGACCATCTTTTGGGGTTGGGTGGTGCCTACTTGGGAACAAGCAGCCTATCTGATCCTCGCAGGCCTGATCGGAGGCGTGGCCCAAATTCTGGTAACCTCGTCCTATCGGTTTGGTCAGGCTTCGATGCTGGCACCCTATGACTACACTTCGATGCTGTTCGCCATTGTGATTGGCTACATCTGGTTCAGCGAGCTGCCGACGCTGGTGATGCTGGCAGGCGCGGCTTTGGTGATTGCGGGCAACATCGTCGTGATCTGGCGCGAACACCAATTGGGGCTAGAGCGCGGCAAGGCGCGCTCGGTCACGGACCCCAAAGGGTGACTTTACCTTTCGCGAACTTCGCTTAGGTTGGCCGCAACATCAGGAAAGGTTCTGCAGATGAGCGACGCACAAGATCACAAGGAAAAGATGCAGAAGGTGCAGGCCAAGCACCGCAAGAAAGTGTCCGAGGCGATCGACCCGGATCGCGGCCTGGTTCTGATCAATACCGGCAAGGGCAAGGGTAAATCTTCGGCCGCGTTTGGGGTTGTGATCCGAGCACTGGGCTGGGGCCAGAAGGTCGCCGTTGTGCAATTCATCAAGGGCAAGTGGAAAACCGGTGAGCGGCGGTTCTTCGAAGAGCGCGATCTGGTCACCTGGCATACGATGGGTGAAGGGTTTACCTGGGACACCCAGGACCGTGAGCGGGACATTGCCGCAGCGAATGCCGCCTTCGACAAAGCCCGCGCCCTGATGTCCAGCGGCGAATACGATCTGGTCGTGCTGGACGAGATCAACATCGCCCTGCGCTATGAATACCTTTCGGTCGATCAGGTGATTGACGGGCTGAACGAACGGTCCAAAAAGACCGGCGTGTTTCTGACCGGGCGCGACGCTCCGCAGGCTCTGCGCGATTACGCCGATCTGGTTACCGAAATGACCGAAGAGAAGCACCCGTTTCAGGCTGGAATCAAAGCCCAACGTGGTGTGGATTTCTGAATATCAGAGCCTAACCAGCCCCATTCGAGGCTGCTAGACCTGCGGGTGTTCGTTCAGAAACCTGACAGACCCGCGTCGGCTTGCGGCGCTGTCTGGCAGTTTTGGCACGTCTTTGGCGACGCTTTTGGCTTTGGGCGTGTCGACATAGGCGCAATAGTCGCCATTGCAGTTACAGCCGCAGGCCGTTGCCGCCTCGTGTCGCGCCATGATTTCGTCAAGCGGATCGCCCATCATCAAACCCTGCTCATGCGTCGTTTCCGAGGCGGCGGCGTGCCCTCACTATGCGCTGTGCTATGCACGCAGACCGCCTCGAAATCCTGTGCTGGATGTTAGCACATCTGGCCTTGGGCTTTATCTGATTATTTTTGTCGGAAATTTCAAGGGGAAATGAGCGCGCCCCGATCTGATAATCAGGGCGCGAGGGTATCTGCCTAAGCGATCAGATTGCTTTGGTTTGTGGGTCAAGCGTGATCGACCAAAGCTCGGTATCGGCGCGGTCCATCAGGCGCACGGTCATCTGCTGAGTGTTTCCGTCAATGTCGACCAGTCCAAAGAACTGCAAGCCAGCGCTGGGCGGCAGGTTTGCGCCTTGTTCTTCGGTCGGTGCTTTGACGAATTTCACCTCAGGGCCGAATGTTCCGTCCAGCCCGTTCGGACCGAAAGTTCCGGCGTGCAGTGGGCCAGATACAAACTCCCAAAACGGCTCAAAATCCTGGAATTGAGCTTTGTTAGGGTCATAGTAGTGCGCTGCAGTATAGTGCACATCCGCCGTGAACCAGACCGTATTGGTGATGCCCGCGGTTTTGATGAACCGAAGCAGATCAGCGATCTCAAGCTCGCGCCCCTTGGCAGGACCGCTGTCACCGTTCGAGATCGCCTCGGCCCCAGCTTGTTCCTTCCAGTTGTCCCAGACGATCAGCCCGATGGGCATGTCCGACGCGATCACTTTCCATGTGGCCTGCGACGAGGCCAGTTCGCGCTTGAGCCAAGCCAGCTGTTCAGCCCCCAGGATGCGCGACTGATCGGTGATCTCATCCTCCATCGACGGACCGTTGGGTCCGCGATAGCTGCGCAGGTCCAGGAAGAGCACGTCCAGCATCGGACCGTAAGAAATCTTACGATAGACCCGCCCCGGCTCGGCCGGAGTGAACCGCAACGGCGTCATTTCGTGAAAAGCGCGACCGGCCCGGGATTGCAGTACATGCACGGATTTCTCGGTATAGCGATCGTCCGAGATCAGGTCCTTGGCATCCGACCAGTTGTTTACGACCTCGTGGTCGTCCCATTGGAAGAACGTCGGGCAGACGGCGTTCATTGCGCGCACATGATCGTCCATCAGATTGTATTTCCACTGCGCACGGAATTCGTCCAGCGTTTCAGCCACTTTGCGTTTTTCATCAATCAGTGTGGTGTTCTTCCAGATCACCTGCCCGTCTTTTTCAACCTCGTCCTTCATCGGACCATCGGCATAAACCGTGTCACCCGAATGAATGAAAAAGTCCGGCCGATGCTGCGCCATGGTGGCGTAGGTGCGCATACCGTCGTCGTCGATGCCCCAACCCTGACCGGCCGTATCACCCGACCAGGCAAACCGTATATCGCGGCGAGAGGTAGGCGCAGTGCGGAATTGGCCAATAATGGGCTCTGATGTGATGTTGATATCGTTCAGATCGGCAGCGACGAACCGGTAGAAGATATCCTGATCCGAAGGCAGCCCATCGACCAGGCGCTTGACCGCAAAGTCGCTGTTCGGAATGGCGTCCATAGGCGCCAACTGTCGGGCGTCAGTAAAGCTCTCGGTCGTCGAAACTTCCATCATCACGCGGGCCGGTCGGTCGGTGCGCGTCCAAATCATACCCGAGGCGGTGTCGACGTCGCCAGATTGCACGCCGTGGGTGAAGACCGGGCGCGACGACGCGCGGCTGATGGAAGGCATGGACAATGATGCGGCAAAGGCAGTGCTGCCGGCCAGAAAGGCGCGGCGGTTGGGGCGAAGGATTCGTGTCATGGGGGCTCTCCTGTCTGGTGGCGCAGTGGTTGGCCACGCGATTGGTGAGCGGCAGTGAGCCGTCTGTTTGTAAAACAAACGGCTCAGTTTCTTGAAACTATCACGATGATATCGTGATACCTGTGGTTAAAACGCTCAGGCTGTAACACCTTGTTCAGGTGCGCTGAGCGAGATGACGGCGACCACCGCCGCGCCGTTCAGCCAATAGTATATCGCATCCAGCCCTGAGAACCCAAACACACTGGGCGCGGCCAGGAACACAACGCCGACCAGCAGATCAACGGCAAGATGCACCTTATAGGGCAACACCCGCCAGATACCCAGATGATGGTCGGTCAGCACAGTCAGCACAAAAGCAGCCAAGCCCGTCACAACCGACAGCCACAGGGCCATCGGGTTGGACTGGCCCAAGCCCAGCGCAAAGGGCAACCCCATCAGGGCCAAAGCAACGGGGTAGTCCAGATAGGCATGAACAGAGCGGGTCACAAAACGAAGAGACATGGGATTTCCTTTCCTTACTTGGCGTGGCTTCAAGTTAGGTCAGGTGTTTCGAACGATTAATTCTTGATCGTCCGCGATATTATGCAGATCGTTCAGACTTCGCTCGCATTAGTGCAGGGACCGATAGGCCGCCGGGGACAGGCCGATCTGCTTTTTGAATGCCCGAGAGAACGCAGCCTCGGAGACATAGCCGACCTCTGCCGCCGCATCAGCCACATTCCAGCGGCTTTCCGTCAGACCGTGACAGGCGATCTGCATTCTCCAGTCGGTCAGATAGTGCATGGGCGTGGTGCCCATCTTCTCGGCAAAAAGCTGGGCGAACGCGGTGCGCGACATCCCAGCCTCACGCGCCAGCGTTTCAACGCTCCAGTCTTGCGCCGGAGATTTGTGAAAGGCGGTCAGCGCACGCGAGATCCGGGGGTCGGCAAAGCCTGCGAGGGCAGTGTCGCTTGGGCTTTGATGTTCAAGATGAGCGCGTATAGCCTGAGCAAACAGCACCTCGGACAGTTTCAACGCGATCAGGTCACAACCGATCCGAGCGCTGCTGATCTCGGACCCGATCATGCGCAAGGTGGCTTCGATCCAGGCGCCGGCGTCCTCACCATAGTTCTCGATCAGGATGTAGGGCGGCAATCGGTCAATCAGCATATGTCCGGTTCCTTGCCGTCCTGGCGGGCCCGTGAATGAGAAATGGCCACAAATCAATTGCGTATCGCGGCTTTTGTCCTCTCCGCCATAGACCAGAACTCCGTCACCTTGGTATCCGGAGTCCTTCAGAACCTGTTCAAGCGGTAGTGCATCCAACGGTTTGACCTCGTTGCACAGCAGCGCGTGGGCCGATCCGTGCGGAATCAGGATCAGATCACCCTGCTTCAGACGCAGTGTTTCACCAGTATTAGAGACAAAAACGTTCAGCTCTCCACGTTGCACAAAGTGAAACCGCGCGACGTTCTGAAAGGCCGGAACCTGTACACCGAAGGGTGGTGAAAATGAGGTTCGGAAATAGAACGTCCCACGCAGGGACAGACGGGTGAGAATATCGCTTAGCAGGTCCAACATGGGTTTAACGTACACTCAGCCGCGTAATCGTCCAGCCAGGTGAACGATCTGCAAAATGTCCTGAACGAATGGCAAAGAAAAACCCCCGCGAATACGCGAGGGTTTGCAACATCTTGGATACGTGGGTTCAGGCGCGGACCAACGCCTCGTAATCCGCGGCGATCTCACGGGTCATATCTCCGACCTCAAAGGTGTAGTCGCCGATCTGCCCAACCGGAGTAACCTCGGCTGCCGTACCGGTCAGCCAGCATTGTTCGAAATCGGCCATCTCTTCCGGTTTGATGCGGCGTTCGTGGACGGTGATGCCCTTGTCTTTCAGCATCTGAATCACGGTCTGGCGGGTGATACCGTTCAGGAAGCAATCGGCCAGCGGGGTGTGCACCTCGCCATCCTTCACAAAGAACACGTTGGCCCCGGTTGCCTCGGCCACGTAGCCGCGCCAATCCATGAACAGCGCGTCCGAGCAGCCTTTGGCCTCGGCCTTGTGCTTGGAAATGGTGCAGATCATGTACAGACCGGCGGCTTTGGCGTGCACCGGAATGGTCTCCGGGCTGGGACGTTTCCATTCTGCGATGTCCAGCTTGGCGCCCTGCATTTTGGCATCGCCGTAATAGGCACCCCAAGGCCAGACCGCGACAGCCATCCGAACCGGGTTTTTGGCCGAAGCCACGCCCATATCCTCACCCGAACCACGCCAGACCAGCGCACGGACATAGGCGTCCTGAAGACCGCTGGCCTTCAACGCTTCTTCCTTGGCCGCCTCGATCTCGTCCACTGAATAGGGCATCGGCATGTCCAGCGCCTCGGCCGAGGCGATCAGACGCTCGGAATGTTCCCGGCTTTTAAAGATCTTGCCGTTATAGGCGCGCTCGCCCTCGAACACCGAAGACGCATAGTGCATCGCGTGGGTCAGAATGTGCACATTGGCTTCGCGCCAGGGCACAAGTTTGCCATCCAACCAGATGACGCCATCACGATCATCATACCCAGCCATACGAAACCTCCTGATCCGGGATCAATTTTCGATTGTTGCGCAATATAAGTCCGCTTCGGACATAAAGTTGCGCAAAAACTGCGATTCGATACCTGTCCGCTCTTGGAATGTCAATAAGGCTGACATAAACTCGACCCGAGTAGCGAATGAGGCATACGATGTCGGATACCCGCCCCGCCCCGTCCTTTGGTGGCGAGAGCCTTTTGTTCTTGACCGACGAACAGTTGCGGCAGGGGATCGAGGCCATGTTCTTTGCCTATCGCGGCTTTACTGCCGACCCCGATCGCATCCTGACCGAAATGGCCTATGGACGGGCACATCACCGTGCAATTCACTTTATTAACCGCGCACCTGGGACCACGGTCAACAACCTTTTGGCCATTCTTGGCGTAACAAAACAGTCTCTGAACCGGGTTTTGCGCACGCTGATCGAGGATGGTCTTGTCGAAAGCCGGGTCGGGTCCGTGGACAAACGCGAAAGAAACCTATTTCTGACAGAACAGGGCAAGGCGTTAGAGGCCAAACTGTCCGAGGCCCAGCGCGTTCGAATGCGAGCCGCCTACAAAGAAGCCGGCCCCGAGGCCGTGTCAGGGTTTCGTAAAGTGCTTGAAGCAATGATGGATGCTGATATGCGTCATGCCTACACGAAACTGCGGGATACCACCTCATGAGCGATATGGACGCCCATCTGCTGATCGTCGACGATGACGAGCGTATTCGTGATCTGTTGAAGAAGTTCCTGATGCGGAATGGATTCCTGGTGACGGCCGCGCGGGATGCGGCCCATGCGCGACGGGTTTTGTCCGGGTTGGATTTCGACATGATCGTTCTGGACGTGATGATGCCGGGTGAAGACGGTGTCAGCCTGACCAAGGCGCTACGCGAGACCCATGCGACTCCGATCCTGTTGTTGACCGCACGCGGCGAGACCGAGCATCGCATTGCGGGGCTTGAGGCAGGCGCGGATGACTATCTTGCCAAGCCTTTCGAGCCGAAAGAGTTGTTGCTACGGATCAACGCGATCTTGCGACGGATGCCGGAAACGCCAGCGCAGGAAGCTGCAGCCAAAATTCTGCACCTTGGTCCGATCCGCTATGACATAGAGCGGGGCGAGATGTGGCAGGGTGAAGACCCTGTGCGATTGACCGCTACGGAAAGCCAGTTGATGAAGATCTTCTCAGCCCAGCCCGGAGAGCCGATAAGCCGTGCCAAATTGGTCGAAGATTTGGGGCGCGACAAAGGTCAGGCGCAGGAACGCGCCGTGGATGTTCAGATCACGCGCCTGCGCCGCAAGATCGAACAGGACCCGAAGCAGCCGCGTTACCTGCAGACCGTTCGCGGCGCTGGATACATGTTGGCACCGGATTGATTTAGCCGCTGCGCGGCATTTTATTGCCTTCGGCGAGGATATTTTTGGCCAGATGAAGATGGGATCCCGATGACAACCGCCCTTTTGACCCACGCCGATTGCCTTGATCACGTGACACCCCAAGGCCACCCCGAACAGGTGGCGCGGTTGGAGCATATTCTACACGCGCTGGAAGGATTGGACCTGAAACGCGTGACAGCCCCAATGGCGGCCGATGACGACCTTTTGCGCGTGCACCCGGAAAGCCATATTCGTGACATCCGAAATAACAGGCCAGACGACGGCTTTGCCCAGATCGATGGCGATACGTTTATGTCTCCGGGGTCTGTGGACGCAGCCTACAGGGCAGCAGGCGCTGCCGTGCGCGCGGTGGACATGGTTTTGGGCGGCGAAGCGCCGAACGCGTTTTGCGCCATTCGCCCGCCCGGCCACCATGCCGAGACTGAAACGGCTATGGGATTCTGCCTGTTTGGAAACGCCGCGTTGGCCGCCAAACATGCATTGGATCATCATGGATTGAAGCGCGTGGCCGTTGTGGATTTCGACGTGCATCACGGAAACGGCACGCAGGACCTGCTTTGGGATGAGCGACGCGCGCTGGTGATCACCAGCCAGCAGATGCCATTGTGGCCCGGGTCAGGCCGCCCCGATGAAACGGGCGCATATGAAACGGTCCTGAATATACCTCTGGCCCCGGGTTCGGGCGGCGCGGAAATGCGCGCAGCTTACGAGACACAGGCCTTCCCGCGTCTGCGCGCGTTCAAACCCGAGTTGATCATTATTTCGGCGGGATTTGACGCTCATCAGGACGATCCGCTGGCCAATCTGAACTGGTCCACGGGCGATTTTGCCTGGGTGACGGCTGAGCTTTGTAGGATTGCCGATGAGCTGTGTCAGGGTCGTATCGTCTCGACTCTGGAAGGCGGGTATGATCTGAACGCACTTGCCGAGGCCACTCGTGCCCATGTGGAAGAACTGATGAAGGCAGCCCGATGACCGATACTCCTGTTGATCAGATGACATTCGAACAAGCGATGAAAGAGCTTGAGGCCGTTGTTGGCCAGTTGGAGCGTGGGGACGTGGCGCTGGATCAGTCCATCGCGTTATACGAGCGTGGTGCCGCGCTGAAAAAGCGCTGCGAAGATGAACTGAAGCGGGCCGAGGAAAAAGTGGCGGCAATCACGTTGGACGCCAACGGGCAGCCAACCGGGACGACCCCTGTCGAAGGTCAGTAAATGTTCAAGGAAATTCTGGCGCAGGACGCCGCGCGGATTCAGGCTCAGTTCGATCTGGTTCTGAGCGCGCTGGACGATCTGGATGTGACCCGTGCAATGGCCTACGCCACGCAGGGTGGCAAACGGCTGCGCGGCTTTCTGGTGCTGGAAAGCGCCAGGTTGCATGGCATCGATCCTGCGCAGGCGATCTGGCCCGCGACGGGGATCGAGGCGCTGCATGCTTATTCACTGGTGCATGACGATTTGCCCTGCATGGATGACGACGAACTGCGGCGCGGACGTCCGACCGTTCACGTAAAATGGGATGAAGGGACTGCCGTTCTGGCCGGCGATGCCTTGCAGACTTTGGCTTTTGAGCTGTGCACCCGTGCCGAGGTTGGAAGTGCCGAGGTGCGCGCCAATTTGGCTCTGACACTTGCCAAAGCGAGCGGTGCGCAGGGAATGGTATTGGGCCAGGCGCTGGACATTGCGGCCGAGACAACACCTGACCCACTGACACTTGAACAGATCACCCAACTGCAAGCCGGAAAAACTGGGGCACTGATCGAATGGTCCGCCTGCGCGGGAGCGCGGCTGGCACAGGTCGATCCTGCCCCCTTGCGCCGATATGCCCAAGCACTTGGGCTTGCTTTTCAAATCGCCGATGACATCTTGGATGTTGAGGGCGATGCCGAAAAGGCCGGGAAGCGCCTGCAAAAGGATGCCGATGCAGGAAAGGCCACGTTTGTATCCCTGCTGGGCCTGGACGCGGCGAAGGCGCGCGCCGCCCAACTGGTTGAACAGGCCTGTTCGGCACTGGACGGGTACGGTTTGCAGGCAGAAACCTTGAAGGACGCGGCCCGCTTCGTTATTGCCCGGGACAGTTAAGCCAGGAACGCCAAATGTCTGACCGCCCGAACACGCCCTTGCTGGATCTCGTGAACCGCCCTGCGGATCTCAAGCAGTTTTCGGATGCGCAGCTGCACCAAGTGGCGCAGGAATTGCGGTCCGAGACGATCTCGGCCGTTTCTGTCACTGGAGGACATCTGGGCGCAGGTCTTGGGGTCGTCGAGCTGACGACCGCGCTGCATGCCGTGTTCGACACGCCACGCGACAAAATCATCTGGGACGTCGGGCACCAGTGCTACCCGCACAAAATCCTGACCGAACGGCGGGATCGCATCCGCACCTTGCGCATGAAAGACGGGCTCAGCGGCTTCACCAAGCGCAGCGAGAGTCCGTATGACCCGTTTGGAGCGGCTCATAGTTCCACGTCGATCAGCGCCGCGCTGGGGTTTGCCGTGGCCCGCGATCTGGGCGGTGTCACGCCCGAAGGTCTGGGTGACGCGATTGCCGTAATCGGCGACGGTTCGATGTCTGCGGGTATGGCGTTTGAGGCGATGAACAACGCGGGCCATCTGGGAAAACGGCTGATCGTCATCCTGAACGACAATGACATGAGTATCGCCCCGCCCGTGGGCGCACTGTCCAGCTATCTGTCGCGGCTCTATACCGAGGCCCCCTTCCACGATCTGAAAGCCGCTGCCAAAGGCGCAGTGTCGTTGCTGCCGGAACCGTTCCGGGAAGGAGCCAAGCGCGCCAAGGAAATGCTCAAGGGCATGGCCATGGGCGGGACGTTTTTTGAAGAGCTGGGCTTTAGCTATATCGGCCCAATCGACGGCCACGATATGGATCAGCTGTTGCCAGTCCTGCGCACGGTCAAGGCGCGCGCAACCGGCCCGATCCTGATCCATGTGTTGACGAAAAAGGGCAAGGGCTATGCCCCGGCCGAGCAGGCCCGCGACAAGGGCCATGCCACGGCGAAATTCGACGTGGTCACGGGTGAGCAGAAGAAAGCGCCGTCCAACGCGCCCTCATATACGTCTGTCTTTGGCAAAACGCTGGTTGAAGCGGCAGGTCGGGATGACAAGATTGTCGCCGTTACGGCTGCGATGCCTGATGGCACAGGCCTGAACCTGTTTGCCGAACGCTATCCCTCTCGCTGTTTCGACGTTGCAATTGCCGAACAACATGGTGTGACTTTTGCCGCGGCCTTGGCGGCAGGCGGGATGAAGCCCTTCTGCGCAATGTATTCGACCTTTCTGCAACGTGGATACGATCAGGTCGTGCATGACGTGGCTATTCAGCGCCTGCCGGTGCGCTTTGCAATCGACCGCGCGGGTTTGGTCGGCGCAGACGGCGCAACGCACGCGGGCTCGTTCGACATCGCCTATCTTGCCAACCTGCCCGGCATGGTCGTGATGGCCGCGGCGGACGAGGCCGAACTGGTGCATATGGTGGCCACCGCAGCCGCGCATGACGAAGGCCCGATTGCCTTCCGCTATCCGCGCGGCGAAGGGGTTGGCGTTGACCTGCCGGAACAAGGTGCAGTTCTTGAGATCGGCAAGGGGCGTATCATTCAAAAAGGGGCACGCGTGGCGCTGCTTTCCTTTGGGACACGTTTGGCCGAGGTGCAGAAAGCTGCCGAAGCCTTGGCCGCACGCGGGATCACACCAACCATCGCAGACGCCCGTTTCGCGAAACCGCTGGATCGCGACCTGATCCTTGATCTGGCCGCCAACCACGAGGCTTTGATCACCATCGAAGAAGGTGCCATCGGCGGCTTTGGCAGCCATGTTGCACAGTTGTTGGCGGATGAAGGCGTGTTCGATCAGGGTCTCAAATACCGCTCGATGGTCCTGCCTGACATCTTTATCGACCAGGCCAGCCCTGCGGATATGTATGCCGTTGCTGGGCTAAATGCCGAGCAAATCGAAGCCAAGGTGCTGTCGGTTCTCGGCGTGGCTACCATCGGCGAGAAACGCGCTTAAAACGCAGAGTTTAGCGCCCAGCGCAAGCCGCAACCTCAGCGTGGCTGCGACTGCGTGACCAGCGCGCCAGCACGCAGTATCCAAGTCGTTGCGATTGAATGTTTTCTTTGGAAAACCTCAGAATCCTTGGATTGGAAGTGAGTCCGCAGGAACACAGGACACATTCGCGTCCCGGCGCGCCATTCCTGCTGGCCTGCTTTTTTGGTAGAGATCTAGAAAAGCAAAACTCCACCCTTTGAGCAGGCGGGCGGATGAGAAAGATGATGGCAGCGTTGGCGGCTCTCATACTGATGAGCGTTCCGGCAGCGTCAAAAGAGATACAGGTCGGCAATGATCGGGGCGGACGGATCGTGGATCGCATGGTCCAGATTGAAATCGCCAACCGTACCAGGACACAGTTTCGGATTACCGGAGATTACTGCCATTCCAGCTGCACCATGCTGTTGGGGGCGGATGATGTTTGCGTGTCCCGCAAAACAGTGTTCGGTTTCCATGGTCCCCACCGCGCAAACCGCACGAAAATGACGGCAGATGAGTTCGACAGGAAAAGCGTTTCGCTGTCCAGTTACTATCCCAGTCCGGTCAAAAACTGGTTCATGACCAAAGCCAGATTCGCGGGCCCGAATGAGCTTATGTATGTATCAGGCGAATACCTGATCGGGCTTGGCGTAAAGGAATGTGCCTGAGCGTTGAAGGCGCAGGGATCAGACGGGCAACCCGGCTCGCCATCAGTGGTATCTGGAAAAATGGTGCCTCAAGAGGGCACATGACAAAAGTATCAGGTCACATCATGTAGCGTCATAGATACACCCATGCTTCTGTAACCATATAGCTTTTTGACGTTTCTACCTTGCAGGCAGTCTCAACTCGTGTCACCGTACCGCAATATATATTGGGGGACGAGATGGGGGACGGGTTGTGCCAAGTAGCCTACACAAGCTTTCAGCAGTCGGGTTGAAATCGCTACCGTCAGGTAAGCACGAGGATGGCGGTGGATTGCGGTTCGTTCGGCGTAAGGATGGGACAACTGCATGGGTGTTTCGCTTCACGATACACGGAAGACGGCGCGAAATGGGTCTTGGTCCCTATCCCGATGTTTCCCTCAAGGCTGCGCGAGAAATAGCGACCGAGTTCAGGCAGCAGGCCAGGCGCGGTATCGATCCGATAGCCAAGCGCGAAGCAGAGAAGCGGGAAGCCATCCGCAATCTGCATATGCTTCAGGACATTGCACAAGACTGCTTTGAGGCGCGCAAGGCGGAACTGAAAGGCGATGGAACCGCGGGGCGCTGGTTCTCGCCGTTGGAAATCCACATCTTACCCAAGCTTGGAAGGATGCCCATCGCTGAGGTGGATCAGATCTCTGTGCGAGACACGCTGGCGCCGATCTGGCATGAAAAGGCGGAGACGGCTCGCAAAGCCGCGAACCGCCTGAACCTCGTCCTCAAACATGCCGCAGCCTTGGGCCTGAACGTAGATTTACAGGCGGTGGACAAGGCCCGCGCCCTTCTCGGCAAACAGCGGCATGAAGCGAAGAACATTCCGGCCCTACCGTGGCAAGATGTGCCGACTTTCTATGCATCACTAGGTCAGGGTGTCACTGAACTCGCGTTACGGCTATTGATCCTCACCGGGGTGCGCTCTGCCCCGGTCCGCTACGCAACACCGGATCAAATCGATCTGGACGCACGCATCTGGACGATCCCCGCAGAGCTTGTAAAGAGTCGCAAGGGTGCAACTGGAGACTTTCGGGTACCACTGACCGACAAGGCTGTGAAGGTCGTAGAAGAGGCCCTGCGTCACGGGGGTGGGGTGTTGTTTCCGGGGCAACGAGGAAAACCGATCAGTGACATGACGATGAGTAAACTCATGCGCGACCGGGGAATGGCGGCCCGTCCGCATGGTTTCCGATCGAGCTTGCGGACTTGGGCTGAGGAAACCGGCCAGCCGTACGAAGTCGCTGAAACAGCACTTGGTCATGTTGTCGGCAATTCGGTGGAGCGGGCATATCAACGATCCGACCTGATTGAGAAGCGTCGCGTTTTAATGGCCGCGTGGGCTGATCATGTAACAGGAAATGGCGAGGCTGAGGTTGTGTCGATCATTGGGGTGCGGGGATGAGCGAAGTTAAGGTGCCTGAAGGTTTGGGAAACGTGACCGTGTTTAAACCAAGGCTGCGGTCCAAGTCTGATGCCAAACGAGTGCTTCGGCTTTGTGCTGAAGGCACCGAGGGTTGGAAAGGGTGCAATACGGCGGAAGGCTTTATTCTCGAAGCAGACTGTAGGCGGGCCGATGCGATTTGGAATGGTGTGCTTGATCCCGACCCTGGTCGACCAGTTCGGCACGACTGGACGTTGATTGAGAAGACAGCGCGCGAACTTGCTCACGATAAGAGCAACCGAACGGCGCTGCGCTGCAAAGTCGCGGAACGATACCAAGAACAAACCGGGCGATACCTTGCCTCTGACAGCGGCACATACAAGGCAAAGATGCGAGAATGGCTGGGCCCTAAATCATAGCCCTCCGGCCCCGGTTCCCAAAGCAAGCCTTTGAGGGCAGACTCACTCCATGACTTCAGAATTCATGGAGTAAAAAATGATCGACCGACTTTTAACTGACCGCGAAGTTGCCGAGCGCCTTGGCTTGTCCAAGGCTACAATCTGGCGACATGCCAAGTCCGGATTGCTGCCAAAACCCGTGAAGCTTGGATATGCAGCCCGTTGGCCGGAAAGTGATATCCAGACGGCAGTAGAAAGCTTGAAAGCCGAGCGAACCTAAAAAAATCCGAAACTCGAAAACCTAAAACGCGAGCCCACCAGCCCGCGAACGGAGAAGACATGCCGCATCTGACCTTTCGAATACTCGATCACGATTGGCGTCAAAAACATACGCCGAAACCTGAAACTCAAACGCATCAAGCCGAAAAGGAGAAACACAATGCAATTTCCTAACAGCGGCACAGGCCGCCCATACATTCGCCTCGACGCAAGAACGGCAACATTCAAGGCCTCCTGCGTGGATTGTGATCCGGTTGAAGTCGATTTGATCGGCAAGATCGTGGATCTGGATCTTGCCAACGCGGAACAGGGTTGGATCAAGGTAGGTCAACAAGGCGCGGATTGCCGAAACGTGGAATCGCGACGCTCTACGGACCGCCCGGGTCAGGAAAAACATGGATGGCGTTGGACATGGCAGCACATATTGCAGCGAACCAAACTTGGTATTTCCACCGCACGCAAGGCGGGCCAGTCATCTACGTCGCATTTGAAGGCGTTGGAGGTGTTCGTAACCGTCTTGTGCCACTTTTGAGAAAGTTAGGGCCCGTTCCAATGTACGTTATGAATGGTGGCCTTGATCTTTGCGATGAGGATGCCGTCTCGTTCTTGTTAAAGCAAATCCACGCGCTCAGTCAGGAAGCTGGCGAGGCCGTTCAAACCGTTTTCATCGATACACTGGCACGCGCAATCGGCGGACGCGACGAGAACTCACCAGAGGGCATGGGAGCCGCTCTGAGAGGTGCTAGCGCGATCGAGAAAGCAATCGATGGCCTTGTCCTGCTTGTTCATCATACTGGAAAAGACACGTCACGCGGGGCACGCGGTCATTCCTCTCTCAAAGGTGCCGTCGATGCCGAAATCTCAATCACACGTGATGGCGACATAATCACGGCAGTCGCCGAGAAAGTGCGGGATGGAGAAGACGGAGCTATTTTCTCTTACCAACTCAAGCAAGTGGCGCTGGGTCTCGACCGCGATGGTGAGCATGTCACGTCGTGCTTTATCGAGCCGATGTCCAACTCACTTCATGAAATTGCTGATGCAACGGATCAGCTGCCCGAAAAGCAGCAAAAGCTCTTGGAGGCTATTTCGTTCTACATCGAAGAGCACGGCGCCTGGAACCCCGGAGGCGAAGAGTGGCCCGAGCCGGAAATACACCGGATTGTTAACCTGGAGGAACTCATAGCTTACGCTTCAAATCTGGACATCTCCAAAGCATCGCGCGATCGCGATAGAAGACGGGAAATTACCCGGATGATAGACGCACTTCAGGCTGCAGGTCGCGTAGGAACAAACCGAGATTGGATTTGGCTTGTTTCAGCGTGAGCGAGATGCGCGAGAAACGCGCGAGATCGAGGTAACTCGCGGGCGCGAGATTGGGCGCGAGATCCCTATAGATAAACTCGCATCTCGCGCGTTGCTTGAACCATTGCAACAGGGGCGAGAGCGCGAGCCCGGGCAAAGCCCTCGGGCTCGCGCTCTCGCTTTTAGAAGTTGTGCGAAATGGCGGGCGAACGGCGGGTTTGAGCAGAGAAACCGACATTCGCAAAAATATGATTAATGACCGCTTTGAGCCCAAAGCAGACACCAGTATAGATTTCTTTGTCAGTTGCCCCGCACTTTTGCCAGTAAACGGCGCTATGTATCAAGCAGGATTGCGGTAGTCGGGCATTAATTCACCACTGAACATCCTGGGCGCTATCTTCTCATAGGCATGGGCAATGCGGAACACAGCCATGTCATCGTAGGATTGACCAATGATTTGCATGCCTATCGGCATCCCTTCGCTGCTCAAAGACACGGGGACATTCACCACCGGACACCAGTTCAGCATGTTCCACGGAATCGTAAACGCAAGAAGGGCGAACGGATGGATTTTCTGTCCTTCGATTTCCAGCCCGCCGACGCTGAGATCGTAGTCAGCGGGAACGTGTGGCGTGGCAAGAGTCGGGGATATCAATGCGTCAAAGCCGTTGTTGAAAACACCTTCATAAACCCGGCGATAAAACTCCTTGATGATGCCTTCATACGCTGCCATTTTTTCAGGTCCGTATTTCCCGCTACCAGCAGCTTTCACTACCGACGCGGCATAGGGCGTCATGATATCAACTTGATCGGCCATGCCGCCAAGTTCTGGTCCCAAGGGGCCGGACAGACCGAAATTCTTGAAAATGTCCGCAATCTCATCGGCTACAAAGCCGGGGTCGATCTCAACCTCCTCGACCGTTGCGCCAAGGCTCTCAAACCGCTCAATCCCAATCTGCATGGCCGTACGCGTATCGGCGTGCAAGGGAAGCAGACCTAAACCCGGTGTATAAGCGATCCGCATGCCCCTGATATCGGGGTATTCAAGCGGCATCTCCAATGGTGGCAGAGTAGCCGGTTCGTAGGCTTGACCAGCCATATTGTTTTGCAACATCGCCATGTCCTTGAACGACCGCGCAAGAGGACCTGTACCCGCGATGTAAAGGAGGGGCGAATTGCTCGCCACGCGCCCGGCTGGCGGTTTGAAACCGTAAACCCCGTTAAAGGCAGCAGGGATACGAACCGAGCCGCCCATGTCCGAGCCGGTCGCAATAGTGCAGAGACCTGCAGCCAATGCGCCGCCCGAGCCACCAGAAGAGCCGCCAACTGCGTATTTCAGGTTCCAAGGGCAACGGGACACGCCCCACAAACGAGACCAAGTCACACCATTAAGATAAAACTCCGGAACCGTTGTCTGGATAGACAACACCGCGCCTGCTTCCTTTAGGTGTCGAACAATGGTGTCGGCATGATCCATCTTGTTGTCTTTGAGTACGGCTGACCCCTGAGTGACAATCCATCCTTCGTCGTGATGCTCATCCTTAACCCCGACTGTAATCCCTTCAAGGCTTCTAGCAGTGCCATTCATCCAACGGTTTTCGGATTCCTTCGCTGCGGTCAACGCAGCGTCAAAATGGGTATAGGTGACGCAATTAACTTTATCGTTAACTGCTTCATACTGGGCAATCTGCGCCTCCAGAACTTCAACCGGCGACAGTTTTCTGCTCTTGTAGAGAGGTAATAATTCCGACGCTGTCATATAAGCGAGTTCATTTTGCGAAAAACTGGCTGCAAAACTCGGACTTACACCCAGTCCAGCAATCGCTGATGTGGCCATCAGCCCACCGACAAATTGGCGACGGTTAACTATATTTCCGCTATTGATCAGATCGTCTCCGGGCACTTGAACGCACTCCCAATTTTTCGTCCCTTTTCACCAACACTGTACCGCCAAAGCCTTTGGGCAGGTCAATTGAAATATTCATATCTTTGCGTGTATAAGATGATCACAAAATTTTTGACGTTAGCATTCCTTGGGCACTCTGGGTGGCGCATTGTCGAAGGCACTTTTGATGCCTACTCAAAAAGGTCGCACAACCTAAATCTGACAGCCAACTCAACGGTAGTGTAGACCGAGAAGGACAATTTCCTTTAGGGAACGACCTGTTTTTCAATTTGTGCATGGTCCTGCAATGTCTCGCCGCCATGCCAGGTACATCCATTGGCATCGGGCGTTTTCCTTTGAACCGGACCAGAGTTTCGAATGACGCGTCGAAAGACTTAGAACTTTGCTGCGACCCCAACGGAAAAGCCCTCAATGTTGTCTCCTTTTGCCACCCGCGCGAGCACGCGGAACTCTTTCAGCCAAGACGAGTTGTTTCTAGAGAAATCCAATTCCAATCCTGCTCCCAACTGCGCGAGCCATTCAGTGTCCAAGACAATCCCCTGGTCACCGGGAAGGTGGGACACCGATAACTCACTGACCCAACGCGTTGACTGATCGAACAGGCGAAATCCAGTCGGCACCCTTACACGAGACCATGCAACACTCGAAATGGCCTCTGCTGTACCGACAAGATCACTGTCCAGGGTTTCAAGCCGTATGTGAGTATGGCGAAACCGCAGATCTAGTTCGTAGTCATTCGGCCACCGTTTGTTGAATTCTGCAACAAAAGATCCCCCATATCCGAAGGCAGTAATGCCGCCATCGCTGAGAAAATCCAGTTCCAGCTCCAAAGCTTCACTGACGACCTGATCAGCTATAGAACTATCGCTTTGAACCCGGCCTATAGAAAAGTTCACAATTGGCCTAATTTTCCAATTCTTGTTGAGTTTGAACTCCCAGCCTAAGCCGCCGGTTGCGGACACGCTTGTCCAGTTTGACAACAAACTTGTGTCTCCGGGCGCTCCCTTCAGCAAAAACACCGGGTCATAGTTCGTAAAACCAATGTAACCTTCTAAGAAAATGGGAACATTTTCGGACAGTCTGAAGCCACCTCCAATTTGCCCGCCACGGAGGCCGTAGTCGTCACCGTTCGCCAAATTCTTATCCAAGTACAAAACGCTAGCAGATTTATTCGGTGCGACCGAGATGCCCAGAATAGACAAGGCACCTTTCACGTTGTCGCGCACAGTTAAACCACCTCCGTCCTCAAGGATTTGCGACCATGAGGGGCTTGCGCATAGTGAAATAACAACTCCAAGAGTGAGTTGTAAAAAGCGATGACTTAGGGTGATCTCCTTCACAACAGCGCCGATGCAAGAAACCGTTTTACTCTTTGAAACAGCACCTTCTGGTGATTTTTTTTTAATTTCAAGGCAGTTTCGCTTCATTGATCTGTCCAAAGTGTTGGTTCGACACGGTCACTAGCCGTCAAACGGATTAGTTTCCACTGGCTGACCAATTTTTCTATCGGCCTGTGACACGGGTGCCAGACACCGGTCCAGCGGAGGGATGCACCCCTGTAGCGCTCATAAAGCCGTTGACTGCTTTGTCCTTAGAATCGTCGTTC
The DNA here is from genome assembly GCF_013035315.1 of Ruegeria arenilitoris. GTDB lineage: Bacteria > Pseudomonadota > Alphaproteobacteria > Rhodobacterales > Rhodobacteraceae > Ruegeria > Ruegeria arenilitoris_D. Next base: position 400,533 of record NZ_WQHP01000005.1, read on the forward strand.
GTTCAAACGAAACGTGCCGCGCAGCAGCGAACGACGGCTTAGACGGCTGCTGGACGAACATCGGTGAGGCCAGAACCTATGCTGAGGACAAGCTTTCCGAGCTGGGATACGAAGTTCGGGATGACGATGAGAAAGTGAACGTCCGGATGAAGCTGTCTATCAATAGTCAGCGCAACGGGGACAAGTGCCTCGGGTCGATCTCTGTATAGCTGACGGCTCCCGCGTTTCTGTTAGCGGGAAACCAAAAAGCTGTTGCTGTAATCGGAGATACCGGCGGCATTTTCTGGAACCACGACAATGCCAATCTCCTGATGCTTGAGTACATCAGGGAAATGACCGAAGAGATGGAGAGTTCCGCAGGCGACGGTATCTGATCTTGCTGCTACCCAGCGCCGTCTGACTGTTCTCCAACGCCTGTTCTGACGATTTCCATGTCACCCTCATAGGGCTTCAGGAGCGCGAAGGCGTCTTCAGCGTCGCCATCCAGCCATTGTTCGTAATCTTTTGGGTGTAAGATCACAGGCATTCTCTGTGGGTGTATGGGGCGCACGACATCGTTCGCAGATGTCGTGATCATCGTATATGCAGCGACCTCCTCGGGCCCGTCCTTCCCTTTGTACCGCGAGACCTGCCACATCCCCGCCAGGGCGAAGGGAGGACGCGCCTCAGCGCCTTTGAGGGCGAACCAGTGATACGTCGCCGGATTGCGTCCCTGGGCCTCACAGAACGAGCTTGCCGGGACGAGGCAGCGCCGCTCTTCGAAGCTGTATTTCCAGAGCCCGCTCTTCAGCACCTTGTCATCGCGGGCGTTGTTCCAGGCGCTGGGTTGCAGGATCGCGCCTGTTTTCTTCGACTTCTTCGTCGTGCGAAAACCCCATGACAGCGACACAAGCTCACGCGCCCCGTCTTCGTCTTTGCGGACGATAGGCGCCATGTGCTTCGGGTAGATCGCGGGAAGCGGCTCTGCGTTGCCGAGCCTGTCTCGTTCTGCGGCGACGTCGAACAGCTGGCGCATCGCATCTGCAGGGATTGTGTTCGAATAAAGATTACACATCAGGCCACCTCGCTGACTCGTGAGCCTACACGACTGGGCCGGAAAAAATCACCACCCGCGAGAGGTGGCGATCTTGGTCACACGATCCAGACGAAGAGTAATCCTGGTCTCTAGCGGTATGTTAATAACGCGTGGCGGAAGAACGAATTGCCAGGTTTCTGGTTCGACGCAATTGTAGAGTAGATTGCGTCGGATGGCCGTTTCCGCCCTCTCGGCGACAGCTTATGCGCTCAGGGCATGAACCTGGCGACTGAGGCGGTCGGCAGTTCTGAACTCAAAGCGGCCATTCGCTGCGCTCTGTGTGAATGACTGTTGAGCGGACACTGCTGCCGTTCCCACCTCTGAACTCAATGGCTGGACTCAGCTTGAAAGGGAGCCTTTAAAATGCCGTTTAGAGTTTCCTAAACAGGTTGCAATCCACAGAGGCAAAGCACTTGAAAAGCGGTTTAACCTCTTGGTTTTTCGGCGAATGTGCTACTCCGAAATCAATAAGTGAATGCTTCAACTATATGCGCGTTGAGTTGATAAACGGATTCCACGTTTGTAGCGCCATCGTAGAATGTAACATCGCTGATTTTGCGTTCATCTGACAGTTCACCTTCGATCCAAAATGCATCGAAAATCGATTTGAATTCGACGCCTTTTGGGTAATCAACATGAATGATCTGGTTGGGTGGCGGCGAAGGTGTATGAACGCAAGAACCTGCGACTGGCACAAACAGGAATTCGGTTACAACTCCTCCATCGATTGTCAGTGGTACTATGTACC
>NZ_WQHP01000006.1 GCF_013035315.1 Ruegeria arenilitoris
GCCGGCGTTGTGTCGAAAATCATCGAGTAATTCGCACCCGCGAATACCGACAGAAAGGGCGCCCAAATGGGCGCCCTTTTTTGTTTGCCCTCTCCCAGACCATAGTGAAACGCGAGCAGGTGCGTTCTGCGGTCGGCAACATACCGGTGCAAACTTCCCGAAAGGGCGCCCAAGGGGCCGTTTTGTAGCTTGGCTGGCGCCACGGCTGCGGTGAGTTTTACGAGTTGTAGAATGTCCAAAGAAGTGCTCAAAAAGGTCTGTGTCGATCCACTTTGACGCAAGCGTTCAGGGAGTTCTTTAAATGGACGAAATCGTACAAAGGCTGTCCAGACGTTTGAAACGCCGCGGCTATGAGGTTCTGCCGAACAAAGAGACGGGCGAATACATCCGCAGTCTCGGTTTTGACGTCCAAACCGTCATTGATGTTGGGGTCGCCGGTGGAACCGCGCATCTTTATGATGCATTCCCCGACGCCAAATTCGTTTTGATCGAGCCGATTGCTGAATACGAAACAAAGCTTCGAAGAAACTGGTCGGACAAAATCAATTTCGACTTTCATGCCTGCGGTGTTGGGGCGGAAAGCGGGCAGACAACGCTGCGTATTCCAACAGTTGGCACTCGGTCGATGGGGACACGCGCGACCATGCTGGAATTCGAAGAATCCGCCACGGTACAGATGTCAAAAATCGAAGAACGACAGGTGTCGGTGAGGACTCTTGACGAGGTTGCGTCTACTTATGAAGGGCCATTCGGCCTGAAAATTGACACAGAGGGTTTCGAGATCGAAGTCATCCGGGGCGCATCAGAGTTGTTGCAAAACTGCGCCTTCGTTTTGGCCGAGGTTTCAACGCGCCGCCGTTACCAGGGCGGCTACAAGTTCAGCGATTTCGTCTCGATTATGGCTGAACATGGGTTCGAGCTGCATGAGTTCATCAGGCCTCCGTCACCGCAAGCAACCGACTGCGACGCGATTTTTGCGCCATTTGACAGTGCTTTGTTCGACTATCGGGATCTGAAGCTATCGCGCATGGCAAAGAAAGGGTGAAAATCGTAGGTCGCCGCGTTGTGCCGAAAATCATCGATTAAGTCGGTTCTGCCGGCCGGTGGGTGAAAATGGCTCCGCCGGACAAGTTAGAGCCCACACCATAGAGGTAAGAAAGAACATCGCATATCAGGCGGTCTGTTTTGTCTTCGACACGATCGTTGATTTGCTGAGAGGAGCAGGCCTTCAGGCAGCCACGGCGGCCCCCAATGGAACGCCCTCTATCGTGACTCTGTGCATCAATCGACGAAAGCCATGGTAGTCGTTGATAGCTTTGTGCCAGGTTGCCCGGTTGTCCCATATGGTAATGTCTCCGGCGCTCCACCGTATACGGCATTGAAATTCAGGTTGTTTGCAATGCTCATATATCATGGCCAGAATCGCCAGAGACTCATCTGGGTTTAAGCCTTGGATATGGGTGGTAAAAACAGGATTAACATATAATCCCCGACGACCACTAATCGGATGAGTGATGACCACGGGATGCGTTGCATCCTGCGTCGCAGCGTTAGCATTTCCGAGCCGCCCGCTTGTTGCTGCTTCGGAATCGCGAATAGAGGATCCGAATACATGGCGAGACGAGTGGACGGCTGACAGGCCATCAACGAACTTGCGCATAGAAGGTGAAAGAGCTTCGTATGCCGCCGCCATGGAAACAAACAAGGTGTCTCCGCCGAACGGAGGGACTTCCAATGCGCGCAAGATCGAACCCATAGCCGGAACTTCGTCATATGAGTGATCCGTGTGCCACCCTTCGCCGACGGCTTCCGTTTGATCCTTTTCTTTGAGCACGGTGGCAATCTCGGGATAGCCCACAACGGGTTTAAAGAACCGGTTTACGTTAATCTGGCCAAAGCGCCGCGCAAAAGCCAAGTGATCGCCCGGCGTGCATTGCTGGTCTCGTATGACAACAACGGAGTGCGCTGCGAAGGCGTCGAAGATTTGCTGAAAATCGTCGGGGTCGGTTACACGCGCGCCTACAATCTCGGCGCCGATAGTTCCAGTCAACGGGATAACTTTCACCTATTCCTCCTCCCAGTATTGGCCACCAAGTTTCGGGTACTCCACTTGAGCTTACCTCATAAGGCTTGCTACACGACATGGTGCCGTATGGTTAGTGAATTGGCTAAGCTTAGCATGCCGTGTACCAGCTGCATTCAATTTTACTCTTGCCAAAATACTCGAGCGCCTTTAGTACGCGCGAGTTCTCAATAAGAACATCAAGGCGGGGTGATTCCCGCCTTTTGGGTTCGAAGAGGGTTGGCGATGCGCGTCTGTCCTCCTCTCAACCTCAACGCCTAAAAAAGGCTGTTAATATGCAAAGCCAAAACATCCGTATTCGGCTGAAGGCATTTGACTATCGCGTTCTGGATGCCAGCACGCAAGAGATCGTCAACACTGCCAAGCGGACCGGCGCGAACGTGCGCGGCCCGATCCCGCTGCCGAACAAAATTGAGAAGTTCACGGTTCTCCGTGGCCCTCACGTTGACAAGAAATCCCGCGACCAGTTCGAGATCCGTACGCACAAGCGTCTGCTCGACATCGTTGATCCGACCCCCCAGACCGTTGACGCGCTGATGAAGCTCGACCTCGCTGCTGGTGTGGACGTCGAGATCAAGCTGCAGTCGTAAGATCGGAGGGTATAGATTATGCGCTCTGGTATTATCGCAAAAAAAGTTGGCATGACCCGCCTGTTCATGGAAGACGGCAAGCAGATCCCTGTGACCGTTCTTCACCTGGACAACCTGCAGGTTGTTGCACAGCGTACCGCTGACAAAGACGGCTACACCGCCGTTCAGCTAGGCGCCGGTGCTGCCAAGGCAAAACGCACCTCGAAAGCCATGCGCGGCCACTACGCCGCTGCAAAGGTTGAGCCCAAGCGTAAGCTGGCCGAGTTCCGCGTCTCCGAAGATGGCCTGATTGATGTGGGCGCCGAGATTTCGGCAGAACACTTCCTGGAAGGTCAGAAAGTTGACGTTTCGGGCACCTCGATCGGTAAAGGCTTTGCCGGTGCGATGAAGCGCCACAACTTCGGTGGTCTGCGCGCTTCGCACGGTGTTTCGATCAGCCACCGTTCGCACGGTTCGACCGGTCAGTGTCAGGACCCGGGCAAGGTTTTCAAAGGCAAGAAGATGGCCGGTCACATGGGTGCTGCCCGTGTCACCACCCAGAACCTGGAAGTCGTCAAAACCGACGCCGACCGGAACCTGGTCTTCATCAAAGGCGCCGTTCCCGGACCGAAATCGGGCTGGGTCACCGTCAAGGACGCCGTCAAGAAGAAAGCACCGGAAGGCCTGCCTTTCCCGGCTGCTGTGAAATCGGCTGCAACCGAAGCACCTGCGGAAGAAGCTGCCGCGGAAGGTGGTGAAGCATGAAACTTGATGTAATCAAACTGGACGGCGGCAAAGCCGGCGACATCGAGCTGAACGCCGACCTGTTCGGTCTCGAGCCGCGTGCGGACATCCTGCACCGTGTGGTCCGTTGGCAGCGCAACAACGCGCAGGCTGGCACCCACAAGGTCAAGACCCGCTCGGAAACCAGCTACTCGACCAAGAAGATCTATCGCCAGAAGGGCACTGGTGGCGCACGCCATGGTGACCGTAATGCGCCGATCTTCCGTAAGGGTGGTATCTACAAGGGCCCGACCCCTCGTTCGCACGGCCACGACCTGCCGAAGAAGTTCCGCAAGCTTGGCCTGCGCCACGCTCTGTCGGCCAAAGCCAAAGCAGGTGAACTGGTTGTGATCGAGAACGCCGAAGCCGAAGGCAAGACCGCCGCTCTGGCCAAACAGGTTGCAAACCTGGGCTGGAAACGTGCTCTGGTCATCGACGGCGCGACCGTGAACGAAGGTTTCCTGAAGGCGTCGCGCAACATCGAAGGTCTGGATATCCTGCCGTCGATGGGTGCAAACGTTTATGACATCCTCAAGCGTGACACCCTGGTGCTCACCAAAGCGGCTGTCGAAGCACTGGAGGCTCGTCTGAAATGAGCGCGAAGGCAGAACACTACGACGTGATCCGCAAGCCGATCATCACTGAAAAGTCGACCATGGCGTCCGAAAACGGCGCGGTTGTCTTTGAAGTGGCGATCGACAGCAACAAGCCGCAGATCAAAGAGGCCGTCGAGGCACTGTTTGGTGTGAAGGTCAAAGCGGTGAACACCACCGTGACCAAAGGCAAGGTCAAGAGGTTCCGCGGCCAGCTGGGTCGTCGGAAAGACGTCAAAAAAGCATATGTGACCCTGGAAGAGGGTAACACCATCGACGTGAGCACCGGTCTCTGATCGGACCCGTCTGTGGCAAGACACAAAGGCCTCCGCGGAAGCGGGGGCTTTTTTCGTTTCGGCACTGGGTCAGATATGGCCCTAAAAATGACTCTCCCGGGAACATGTGATATTCTGAGATATGAATTTTTGTACCAAGGGGGAGTACAAGATGTTCGTTTCATCAAAAACTCAGAACTTGATTTGGTCATTTGCAGTATCGACAACCGCCATGATCTCGGGCGCGCACGCGTTTGAAGGAGTTGTCGCGCCAGAGGCCGTTGGCCTCGAAGAATCCTATTCGCCATTTGTCGGTCGCTCGTACCCGGATACTGTTTTGTTCGGTGATTTGCACTTTCATACGGAAATCTCATTCGATGCCGGTCTGATCGGCACGTCGCTTACGATCCATGATGCTTTTAGAATTGCCCGCGGCGAAAAAGTTATGTCGAACACAGGGCAGCCTGTACAATTGATCCGCCCGCTGGATTTCCTCGCGATTACTGAACATGCCGAGATGCTGGGGCTAGCCACGGCGATCCGCACTTCGAATCCTCGGCTGTTACAGGATGAGTGGGGCAAGCGCATCCATGATCAGTTCCGGGAAGGGCAGGACGCCCGAATGGCCGCCTTTGCGGAAATCATCGACCTTGGCACTGTTCAGGGGCGTGACCCAACTGCGGGTCTAGGTTTGGACGGCGATCTATGGCTCGAGATTGTTGAAACCGTGGATCAGTACAACGTCCCCGGTCAATTCACGGCGCTTACCGGCTTTGAATGGACCTTCACCCCCAGGGGCGACAATCTCCATCGTGTGATCCTGTTTGCGGATGGGGCTGACAAGACCAGCCGGACAAAACCCCTTTCCTTCTTCGAGGCTCCGGACCCCCAGATGCTGTGGGAATACCTTGAAGCTTATGAGGAGCGCACGGGCGGGCAGGCAATTGCCGTGCCGCATAATGCGAACATGTCCAACGGGCTGATGTTCAGCAAGAACAAGTTCGATGGCTCACCAATGGATGCAGATTATGCCGCGAAGAGAATTCGCTGGGAGCCGATGCACGAGATGACGCAGATCAAAGGGGATGAGGAAACCCACCCCATGTTGTCCCCCGACGACGAGTTCGCCGATTTCGAAAGTTGGGACGTGGCTAACCTGTCCGGCACAGTGGCCAAGACACCCGAGATGTTGCGCTATGAATATGCGAGGTCCGCGTTGAAGGTCGGGCTGGAGCTGGGCCGTGAGATCGGCGTCAATCCCTATAAGTTCGGCCTCTATGGCACCACCGATGCCCACACGGCCATTCCGACCACGCGTGAGGACAACTATTTCGGCAAGTATCAGCACACCGAACCCTCGGCCAATCGGCACAATATCGATGTGATCCCGGCTGAGGATCCCGCCTTGCGGATTGTCACAGCGCAGGAATCCGCAGCTGGTCTGACAGCCGTCTGGGCCCGCGAAAACACCCGCGCCGAGGTTTTTGGCGCGATCACCCGCAAAGAGGCCTATGCCACAACCGGCAGCCGCATTCGCGTGCGTGTATTCGGCGGGTGGGGGTTTGAAGAGGCTGATTTGCACGCAGCGGATTTCGTATCCAACGGGTATCAGAATGGCGTTCCGATGGGGGGTGATCTGATGAACATCCCCGAAGGTGGAACACCTCGGTTCCTGATCCGGGCTCTGCGCGATCCGGACGGAGCTAATCTTGACCGGGTGCAGATTATCAAGGGCTGGCTGGATGCCGAAGGTCAGACGCATGAGCGGATCTATGACCTCGCCGTATCTGGAGATAGGCAGATCGGCGAAGACGGTCGCGCGCGTGAACCCGTTGGGAATACGGTTGATATCGAGTCCGCCACCTACACCAATTCGATTGGTTCCCCGGCCTTGTCGGCCTATTGGCAGGATCCGGAATTCGACGAAGGGCAGGATGCGTTCTATTATATTCGGGTGATAGAGATACCAAAGCCCAGATGGACGACTTACGACGCGGCTTTCTACGGGGTCCCTCTGCCCGAGGCCGTACCGCCAACCGTTCAGGACCGGGCCTATACCTCTCCGATATGGTACACGAGCGGGAACTGAATTGACGGAACCACATACGGAACGGGCCTCTGAGCCTGTGCACTCCCCAGAGCCGCGGCGCCAATCTCTGGCTTGGCGCATGATGCAACTGTTTGCGGCCAAGCCGGCGCAACCGACTGCGGTTGGCCCAGAAGCTGAGGCTGCGCGCGCACAGGTTGTCGAGCGGATGCGGGCCTTCAGCGCTGAGCCCTATTTTCAAATCGCCGATGAAAAGTTGGGGATGCTTTCGGTTTTCGACGATCTGAAATACGACCGGGCGGATGTGGATATGGTCTCTCCTGCGATGCGTAAGCACGTGGTTGGCAAGCTTGGCCCGCTTGGATTTCGTCAGACCTCGGGCACGGTGCTAGAGCACGCCGAGGCCGATATGCGCGTGCACATCCCCAAGTTCCACGCCCTCGGCGCCTCGCCCTTCGACATTGCACGCTATACCGAGAAACGCCCGCAGGATTACTGCCTGCTGACGCCCACACAGGTGGCCTGTCAGTACGTGGACCATTATGAGTTGGACGACGCAGTGCAGCGGATCGAGGCGTTGATTGCGAAACACCCGATCAATCTGCTCAAACTGGCGGATTATCTGGAAGGCAAACCCAAACACCGCGCCTTTCGCGAGGTGCTGGGGCATATCAAACTTAAGCAACGGATCGCGGTGGAGTCCGAGCCGCTGTGTCGCAGGCGATCTTTGGGGTGACTGACCCACTGCGCCGTTAGCAAGGCGTATGAGTTTTGGCCGCCAGAACACGTTGCCGATGACGCACAACGTTCTCTCTTATAGCCATTGGCGTTGGGGTATGCTGATGGAGTAGCTTGAGAAATTTACAACTGATGAAGTAGCTTTGCTGTGGGGCAATTCTTCAAAGGTTATAGATGCGTTTCTTTAAGAGTCACCGCGGGGGTATAGCTCTGATTATGATTGGGGCAGTGGTGGTTTCGCCTACAGGCTCTGTGGTCGCGGCTTTCGATCAATCAAGTCCTTCTGAATTGCTCGTCTTCCGCTGTATTGGCATATTTTTATTTTTTTTGTTCCTATTGATCTTCGATAGCGCAAAGCCTTTGTCCAGTGTGATGTTCGGCATCGGAAAGCCTGGGCTTTGCGCAGGCCTTTCAATTTCGATGGCCCTGGTTTTATCGATGTACTCATTCCAGCACACAACCGTCGCGCGTACGTTGTTGTTTTTCTCGATTGCGCCAATGTTCTCGGCACTTCTTAGTTGGTTCGTTCTGGGTGAAAGACTGTCTTTGGCCACGTTGCTGGCGCTTGGGTTAGCAATGCTGGGCATATGTTTCGTCGCACTCGGTGGTAAGGCCGATCTGGCAGGTTCAAAGCCTGGACATTTTTACGGTGATGTTTCTGCTTTATGCGGATCAATTGCATATGCCGTTTTTACGGTATCGCTTCGCGCCGGAAAAGCCACTGATATGCGTCCGGCGATGTTGTTGGGTGGGGGCCTCGGTATCGTTTGGGGTTTGAGTTTTCTGGCGCTGACGGGGCAGGGTTTTTCGGGCGACTGGTCTGCAGTTTGGCTCATGATGTTTGTGGGTTTTTGTCTCACTGGAACAACTTTCCTGTTATTCACCCTCGGTTCAAAGTTTGTGCCTGCCGCTGAATTTGCGATGATTTCGCTTTCCGAAGTGTTTTGGGGATCGCTTTGGGCATGGCTGTTCCTGAGCCAAGGAATTTCCAGTCTGACGGCGATGGGGGCGGTCGTTTTCTTTGCGGCCGTTTTCATAGACGCCAAATATGCGCGGTAACTTGACGTGATAAACCTTGGCTAATGGGATTTGGGAAATCGTATCGCGCCCTATAGACACCCACCCCCAACCCTGTTACACGCTCCCAATCTTGCGGCCTCGGATTCGTTCCGGGGCCTCTGATATTTGTAACCGGGGACCTTCGGGGCCCTATACCCTTGGCACCTACGGGGGCCTATCACATAGCGGGGAAACTCCCTGCACTTGCTAAACGGAAGACAGAAAGCATGGCACTTAAGTCGTACAAGCCGACGACGCCGGGCCAGCGCGGGCTGGTGCTGATCGACCGTTCGGAGCTTTGGAAAGGACGTCCGGTCAAGTCTCTCACAGAGGGTTTGACCAAATCGGGCGGCCGGAACAACACCGGACGGATCACTTCACGCCGCCGCGGTGGTGGCGCAAAGCGTCTCTACCGGATCGTTGACTTCAAACGGAACAAATTTGATGTCGCGGCAACCGTCGAGCGGATCGAATATGACCCGAACCGGACCGCATTCATCGCACTGGTAAAATACGAAGACGGCGAGCAGGCGTATATCCTGGCTCCGCAGCGTCTAGCTGTTGGTGACAAAGTCATCGCGTCGGCAAAAGCTGACATCAAGCCGGGCAACGCAATGCCGTTCTCGGGCATGCCTATTGGTACCATCGTCCACAACATCGAGATGAAGCCGGGTAAAGGCGGTCAGATCGCACGTGCGGCTGGTACTTACGCTCAGTTCGTTGGTCGCGATGGCGGCTACGCTCAGATCCGTCTGAGCTCGGGCGAGCTTCGCATGGTCCGTCAGGAATGCATGGCCACCGTTGGTGCCGTGTCCAACCCCGACAACTCGAACCAGAACCTCGGTAAAGCCGGTCGTATGCGCCACAAAGGCGTTCGTCCGTCGGTTCGTGGTGTTGCAATGAACCCGATCGATCACCCGCACGGTGGTGGTGAAGGTCGTACCTCGGGTGGCCGTACACCGGTTACGCCGTGGGGTAAGGACACCAAGGGTAAGCGTACCCGCAACAAGAACAAAGCGTCCCAGAAGCTGATCATCCGCTCGCGGCACGCCAAGAAGAAGGGACGTTAATCTATGTCTCGCTCTGTTTGGAAGGGTCCTTTCGTCGATGCTTACGTGCTGAAAAAAGCCGAAGCAGCGCGCGAGTCGGGCCGCAACGAAGTCATCAAAATCTGGTCGCGTCGTTCCACCATTCTGCCCCAGTTCGTGGGTCTGACCTTTGGTGTGTACAACGGCCAGAAGCACATTCCCGTCAACGTCTCGGAAGACATGATCGGTCAGAAGTTCGGTGAATACTCGCCGACCCGTACCTATTATGGCCACGCCGCAGACAAAAAAGCGAAGCGGAAGTAAGTCATGGGCAAGGAAAAGAACCCCCGCCGCGTGGCTGAAAACGAAGCAATGGCGAAAACCCGCATGCTTCGCACCAGCCCGCAGAAACTGAACCTGGTTGCGCAAATGATCCGCGGCAAGAAAGTTGAGAAGGCTCTGACCGACCTGACTTTCTCGAACAAGCGTGTCGCGCAGGATGTCAAGAAGTGCCTGCAGTCCGCAATCGCGAATGCCGAAAACAACCACAACCTGGACGTTGACGAGCTGATCGTCGCCGAAGCATGGGTTGGCAAGAACCTGGTCATGAAGCGCGGTCGTCCGCGTGCCCGTGGCCGTTTCGGCAAGATCATGAAGCCGTTCTCGGAGATCACCATCAAGGTGCGTCAAGTTGAGGAGCAAGCCTAATGGGTCATAAAGTAAATCCGATCGGCATGCGCCTGCAGGTCAACCGCACCTGGGACAGCCGCTGGTACGCCGACACCAAGGACTACGGTGATCTTCTGCTGGAAGACCTCAAGATCCGTGAGTTCATCAACAAAGAGTGCAAGCAGGCCGGTGTTGCCCGTGTGATCATCGAACGTCCGCACAAAAAGTGCCGCGTTACGATCCACACTGCACGTCCCGGTGTCATCATCGGCAAGAAAGGTGCAGACATCGAAGTTCTGCGCAAAAAGCTTGCTCGTATGACCGACAGCGAACTGCACCTGAACATCGTCGAAGTGCGCAAGCCCGAGCTTGACGCGCAGCTGGTTGCCGAGTCCATCGCTCAGCAGCTGGAACGTCGTGTTTCGTTCCGTCGCGCCATGAAGCGGTCGGTTCAGAACGCCATGCGCATGGGCGCCCTGGGTATCCGGGTGAACGTCGCTGGTCGTCTGGGCGGCGCCGAAATCGCACGGACCGAGTGGTACCGCGAAGGCCGCGTGCCTCTGCACACCCTGCGTGCCGACATCGATTACGCACATGCCGAAGCGATGACTCCTTACGGGATCATCGGGATCAAGGTCTGGATCTTCAAAGGTGAGATCATGGAGCACGATCCGCAGGCACGTGACCGTAAAGCACAGGAACTCCAGGACGGCCCTGCACCTCGTGGTGCTGGTGGCGGTCGTCGCTAAGGAGGGAAAGATATGCTTCAACCAAAGCGTACTAAATTCCGCAAGATGCACAAAGGCCGGATCAAGGGTCTCGCCAAAGGCGGCTCTGATCTGAACTTTGGCACCTACGGCCTGAAAGCTCTTGAGCCTGAGCGTGTAACTGCACGCCAGATCGAAGCTGCACGTCGTGCCATGACGCGTCACATGAAGCGTCAGGGTCGTGTCTGGATCCGCATCTTCCCCGACACTCCGGTCACTGCAAAGCCGATCGAAGTTCGTATGGGTAAAGGTAAAGGTTCGGTCGACCGTTGGGCCTGCAAAGTCAAGCCTGGCCGCGTGATGTTCGAGATCGACGGCGTCAATGACGACATCGCCCGCGAGGCCCTGCGCCTGGCCGCGATGAAGCTGCCGATCAAGACTCGCGTCGTGGTTCGCGAAGACTGGTAAGCGATCCGGGGAAACCCGATTGTTTGGTACTGACCCCGCTGGGAAACTGGCGGGGTTTTTCTTTTCCGGGCGCAGGGCACAGAGACGTGACTGGCAATCTGAACGGCGACATGGATATCATCGGGCCTAGCATCATCGTTTCGGGATGGCCGGTCATGTCACGCTTTCTTCGCCTGTTTGCACTTTCCTCTCTGTTGATCAGCACGGCAATGATGGCCGCGCCGACCGCGCTCGCTGCGTCGCCCGAAGTGAACCTGGGTCACTTCAACGGTCTCGCGATGAACGGCTATGACGTCATGACGTATTGGCGCGGTGGCAATCCTCAAAAAGGCGACCCAGAGATTGCGACCGATTATGACGGGACCACTTGGGTCTTTCTGAGTGATGAAAACCGGCAAGCCTTCCTGTCCGATCCTGCGAAGTTCGCGCCACAATTTGGCGGATATTGCGCCTACGCGGCCAGCCAGAACGCGCTTGCGGATGTCGACCCGATCGCCTGGCGCATCTGGGATGACAAGCTGTACCTGAACTACAGCATTGAGGTGCGCCGGACCTGGGCAAACAAGATCGACGAGAATATCGAAAAAGCGAACGGCTACTGGCCGGATCTGTTGCAGCAATAGGTCGCGACCCGGGGCGGTCATAGCCCTCGCCTGCGCGAACTGACTGGGCTATGACGGGGCCATGGCACAGATTGAATCGCTCTTCGTTACCCGTCTCTATCGCGCAGCTTTGTCCGAGTTTGATCCTAAGATCGACCCGGATGAGTTGGAAAGCTCTTGCCTTGTCATCGCCGAGGATGATGAGGCCGGGCAGGAATGGTGTGAAGAGAACGGCTATCCCGGTTACACCAGCTATGCCTCACTGACCGATCTGCCATGGCGGTTCCCGATCTTCGCCGATCTGGTCAAAGCGCTGGATCAGCACGTGGCCGCCTTTGCCAAGGACCTGGAGTTCGATTTGGGCGAGGGCGAGCTGAAACTGGAGGACCTGTGGATCAACATCCTGCCCGAGGGCGGCATGCACTCCAGCCACTTGCATCCGCACAGCGTAATCTCGGGCACGACCTATGTGGCAATGCCCGAAGGCGCGAGCGCGCTGAAACTGGAAGACCCCCGCTCAGGCCGCATGATGGCCGCCCCGACACGGTTGAAAGGTGGTCGACGCGACTTGCAGCCGTTCATCTATATGAAGCCGCAAGTTGGCGATGTCCTGCTTTGGGAAAGCTGGCTGCGCCACGAGGTGCCAATGAACATGGCCGAGGAAGAGCGGATCAGTGTCAGCTTTAACTACAAATGGGAGTAACAGCTGCCTTGCGGAGGCTGTGAATGCTGGCGCCCTAGTATTTTGGGGCGGCTTCCTCATACTGTTTCTTGCGACGCTCTTTCGTTCTGGCGGGAACGTTAAGGATGGTCTTCGGGCAATTCTGTGGCGTTCTAATTTGCACTTGCTGCCGAGATATGAGGGTGCAATCTGGGCCGCGATATTTGTTGCTACATTTTATGTCTCTTGGACTGCGTTAAAGGCTTGCTCGGGTTAGTGGAGAGCCGTGTTCAGACCGGCTTCCAAACTTTCCCTTGCCACCCACCCTTCAAACCCTTATACGGCGGCATCCTGCGATCTCCCGGCGTTGTCGGGCGATTCGTATGTCTATAATTCATCCACCAGGTCCAAGGTGACCCTATCAGGGGGCCTTCTGGTGTTTTGAGCAAAGGAAAAAGGCGATGAACGCCCAAGAACTGCGTGACAAGACCCCGGACCAGCTCCGCGAGGAACTGGCCAACCTGAAGAAAGAAAGCTTTAACCTGCGCTTTCAACAGGCAACCGGTCAGCTGGAAAACACTGCCGGCATCAAAGCGGCCCGCCGCAATGCTGCCCGTGTCAAAACCATTCTGAACGAAAAGGCCGCTGCTGCGGCATCCGAGGAGTAATCAGATGCCCAAGCGTATCCTGCAAGGCACCGTGACCAGCGACGCCAACGAACAGACCGTAACCGTTCAGGTAGAGCGCCGCTTTACACATCCGGTTCTGAAGAAAACCATCCGTAAGTCTAAGAAATACCGGGCTCACGATGAAAAGAACGCCTTCAAGGTCGGCGACACCGTACGCATCATCGAATGCGCGCCGAAATCGAAGACGAAACGTTGGGAAGTTCTGGAAGCGTAAGTTTCCGGGATTTTCCCATTTGTCGAAACCCTGGGGGATCTAACGAGACCAGCCCCCACAGGTCGGGAGAAACCACATGATCCAGATGCAGACCAATCTGGATGTCGCTGACAACTCCGGCGCACGCCGAGTTCAGTGCATCAAGGTCCTGGGTGGTTCCAAGCGTAAATACGCCTCCGTTGGCGACATCATTGTCGTCTCGGTGAAGGAAGCCATCCCGCGCGGCCGCGTAAAGAAAGGTGACGTCCGTAAGGCCGTCGTCGTACGCACCGCCAAGGAAGTCCGTCGCGAAGACGGCACCGCGATCCGTTTTGATCGCAACGCCGCCGTCATCCTGAACAACAACAACGAGCCCGTAGGTACCCGTATCTTTGGCCCCGTTGTTCGCGAACTGCGCGGCAAGAACTTCATGAAAATCATCTCGCTGGCTCCGGAGGTGCTGTAATCATGGCTGCTAAACTCCGCAAAGGCGACAAGGTCGTTGTGCTGGCCGGCAAGGACAAGGGCAAAGAGGGAACCATTTCCTCGGTTGACCCCAAAGCCGGTAAAGCTGTTGTCGATGGCATCAACATCGCCATCCGCCACACCCGCCAGACCCAGAACTCGCAAGGTGGTCGCCTGCCTCAGGCAAACCCGATCGAGCTGTCGAACCTGGCACTGCTGGACAAAAACGGTAAAGCAACCCGCGTTGGCTTCCGCATGGAAGGTGACAAGAAGGTCCGCTTCGCCAAGACCACAGGGGACGTGATCGATGCTTGATAACGCAACCTACACCCCGCGTCTGAAAGCTCAGTACGTTGAAACCATCCGCGCCGCTCTGAAAGAAGAGTTCGGCTACAAGAACGACATGCAGCTGCCCAAGCTGGAAAAAATCGTTCTGAACATCGGTTGTGGTGCTGAGGCCGTCAAAGACTCGAAGAAAGCAAAAGCTGCTGTCGAAGATCTGACTGCGATTGCTGGTCAACAGGCCGTTGCAACCAAGGCGAAGAAGTCGATCGCGGGTTTCCGCGTCCGTGAAGACATGCCGCTGGGCGCGAAAGTGACCCTGCGCGGTGACCGGATGTACGAATTCCTGGATCGTCTGATCACCATCGCGATGCCGCGTGTTCGTGACTTCCGCGGTGTTAAGCCGTCTTTCGATGGTCAGGGCAACTTTGCCATGGGCATGAAAGAGCACATCGTGTTCCCGGAAATCGATTTCGACAAAGTCGACGAAGTCTGGGGCCTGGATATCGTAATTGCCACCACAGCGAAAACCGACGCTGAAGCGAAGAGCCTGTTGAAAGCATTCAACATGCCGTTCAACGCGTAAGCGCCGGGAGGATTGAGACATGGCTAAAAAAGCAATGATCGAACGCGAGAAGAAGCGCGAACGCCTGGTGGCCAAATATGCCGCAAAGCGTGCCGAGCTGAAAGAAATCGCGAATGACGAGAGCCGCCCGATGGAAGAGCGTTTCAAAGCGCGTCTGAAACTGGCGAAACTGCCGCGCAACAGCTCGGCTACACGTCTGCACAACCGTTGTCAGCTGACCGGTCGTCCCCACGCTTACTACCGTAAGCTGAAGGTCAGCCGTATCGCGCTGCGCGAGCTGGGTTCTGCTGGTCAGATCCCCGGCATGGTGAAATCGAGCTGGTAAGGGAGACATAGATATGAATGATCCTATCGGCGATATGCTCACCCGTATCCGCAACGCGCAAATGCGCGGCAAGTCCACCGTTTCCACACCTGCTTCCAAGCTGCGCGGTTGGGTTCTGGACGTGCTGGCGGACGAAGGTTACATCCGTGGCTATGAAAAGACGACCGGCGAAAACGGTCATCCGGCCATCGAAATCAGCCTGAAATACTACGAAGGCACCCCTGTCATTCGCGAACTGAAGCGGGTCTCGAAGCCCGGTCGCCGCGTGTACATGGGCGTCAATGACATCCCGCAGGTCCGTCAGGGTCTGGGTGTGTCGATTGTCAGCACTCCGAAAGGTGTGATGTCGGACGCAAACGCTCGCTCCAACAATGTTGGCGGCGAAGTGCTCTGCACCGTCTTCTAAGGAGGTCTGCAATGTCTCGTATTGGTAAAAAACCGGTCGAGCTGCCCAGCGGCGTTACCGCCTCTGTGTCCGGCCAGACCATCGAAGTCAAAGGTCCGAAAGGCACCCGCAGCTTCACCGCCACCGACGACGTGACGCTGTCGGTTGAAGACAACGTGGTCAAGATCGACCCCCGTGGCATGTCCAAGCGTGCCCGCCAGCAGTGGGGCATGAGCCGCACCATGGTTGCCAACCTGGTAACCGGTGTGACCACAGGCTTCAAAAAAGAGCTGGAGATCCAGGGTGTCGGTTACCGGGCTCAGATGCAGGGCAACACCCTGAAGCTGAACCTGGGTTACAGCCACGATGTTGATTTCACTGCTCCGGAAGGTGTCACCATCACCGCGCCGAAGCAGACCGAGATCGTTGTGGAAGGTATCGACCAGCAGCTGGTGGGCGAAACCGCGGCCAAAATCCGCGAGTGGCGCCGTCCCGAGCCGTACAAAGGCAAGGGCATCCGCTATAAGGGCGAGTTCATCTTCCGCAAGGAAGGCAAGAAGAAGTAAGGACGCAAACAATGGCAAACAGCAAAAGAACCCTGTTTCTGAAGCGCCGCCTGCGCGTTCGGAACAAACTTCGCAAAGTCAACGCCGGCCGTGTACGCTTGTCGGTTCACCGTTCGAACAAGAACATCAGCGTTCAGCTGATCGACGACGTTCGTGGCGTGACCCTGGCTTCGGCCTCGACCCTGGAAAAAGATCTGGGTGTTGTTGGCAAGAACAACGTCGAAGCGGCCACCAAAGTGGGCGCGGCCATCGCCGAGCGTGCCAAGAAGGCAGGCGTCGAAGAGGCCTATTTCGATCGTGGTGGCTTCCTGTTCCACGGCAAGGTGAAGGCAGTTGCCGACGCCGCGCGTGAAGGTGGTCTGAAGATCTAAGACTTGCGGGCGGGTTTCGATCCGCCCCGATGATCCGGGAGCCCTGACGTCAGTCGGGGCTCACTTGGATTGAACTAAACGGCGCCGTAAGCGCCACATGAGAAAAGGGATGCCAAATGGCAGAACGTGAAAACCGTCGGGGCCGTGGCCGCGACCGTGAAGAAGCACCGGAATTTGCAGATCGTCTGGTCGCAATCAACCGCGTGTCGAAAACCGTAAAAGGTGGTAAGCGCTTTGGCTTCGCCGCTCTGGTGGTTGTCGGCGATCAGAAAGGCCGCGTCGGCTTTGGCAAAGGTAAAGCGAAAGAAGTACCTGAGGCCATCCGTAAGGCGACTGAACAAGCCAAGCGTCAGATGATCCGCGTGCAACTGCGCGAAGGTCGTACCCTGCACCACGACATCGAGGGCCGTCACGGCGCCGGTAAAGTGGTTATGCGCACCGCACCTGAAGGTACTGGTATCATCGCCGGTGGTCCGATGCGTGCTGTGTTCGAAATGCTGGGCGTCAAGGACGTTGTTTCCAAGTCGCTGGGCTCGCAGAACCCGTACAACATGATCCGCGCCACCATCAACGGCCTGCAGAAAGAGCAGAGCCCGCGTTCGGTTGCCGCACGTCGTGGCAAAAAGGTTGCCGACATCCTGCCCAAGCGGGACGAAGCACCGGCTACTGAAGCCGAAGCGTAAGGAGAGCGACCCATGGCAAAAACCATCGTCGTCAAGCAGATCGGTTCCCCGATCCGCCGCCCCGCCGAACAGCGCGCAACCCTGATCGGCCTGGGCCTGAACAAGATGCACAAAACCCGTGAACTGGAAGACACTCCTTCGGTCCGCGGCATGATCCGCAAGATTCCGCATCTGGTAGAGATCGTCGAAGAGCGCGGCTAATCGCGACCCCTTCGAAGACTTAGAAAAGGCCTCCGTTTCGGGGGCCTTTTTTTGATGGATGTTTATCATGAAGATTTTGATTTCAGCGCTTTGCGGCGTGTTTGTCGGTTTCACAGCTCAGGCCGCGTGCCCTGCTAAGGCTCCTAAATTGTCCAAGAGCTTCTTTTCGGACGGGGACCAGAAGGTGAATGCGGCATGGCTACAGAAAAATCTTGCTGGTCGCAAAGCAGTGTACCCCGGAAACGAGGTTGAAACCTACGCAGCGGATGGATCGTATTCCTACAAGGCCAATGGACAAACCTGGAGCGCTGGGTCCTACAAGTTTTATGACAATGGAATGCGGTGCATCGGCTATACGAAGCCTCGGTTCGATCTTTATGTTGTGAACGATGGAAAACTGGTTCTGGTGAACGAGGGTAAAGGCCGTTACGTCGGCCAAATCAGAAACTAGGCCATCAGACCTTTTGTGTTTCGCACAAGCCCTTGCATTTTTCGCATAGCGGCTAGACCAAAACTTCCGTTGTTAGCGATAGCGGTCCTGCCTATCTCACGCCTGTCCAACCAAGGAACAAACAAGTGACATCGGGGAATACGCCCCGACATTCGAAAGGAACTGAGACATGGCACATACTGCAACACAGACATTTGGCGGCTTCAACCTGAGCGCCCGTATCGCAATACTGGTAGCAAGCTTCAAAGAAGCTCAAGCCCTGCGCGCACAGTACAATCAGACTTACTCGGAACTGCAGGGTCTGACAGATCGCGAACTGGATGACATCGGTGTACGTCGGTGCGACATCAAAGATATCGCACGGGAACACGTGTACTGCTCGTAATCGAAGCGAGAGTTCATTGATCCGGAGACGCCGCAAGGCGTCTCTTTTGTTTTCAAGTGTCCGCGTGCCATAGGGCGCGGGAAAAATCGCGCGTTTCGGTTGCGGGCTCTTCCAAAATCCGTCAAATCCTTCGATGGCGACCTATAGGGTTTTTGTCCGAAGTGAAGGATGACTATTTTGGCCGAATATCAGATCGGAATGCTTTGGGTCGAAGGGCCGCTCAGTTTTCTTGAGCAACTTTGCATTAAGTCATACCTTGATGTCGGCCAAAGCGTACGTCTTTACACCTATGACAAAGTGACAAACATTCCTGAAGGCGTTGAACATCGGGATGCGCGCGAGGTTTTACCTGACGTCGAGTTCATTACTCACGGCAAGACTGGCAGTCCCGCACCGCATTCGGATAAGTTTCGATACCGGATGCTGGCGCAAGAGAACGATCTGATCTGGGCGGATACAGATGCCTATTGCATCAAGCCATTCACAACGGAGAACGGGCACTATTACGGCTATCTCGAAGGCGAGGTGGCAATTGGTGTGCTTGGCCTGCCGCAAGATAGTGAAACTCTGGGGAAACTGATTGAAGTCACCAGCGACCCGTACCTTATCCCACCTTGGCTGCCTCCGCGCCATCGCAAGCCGCTAGAGCAGGCGCTGCTAGACGGTAGCCCTGTAAACGTGTGGGGCGTCTGGGGCCCAAAAGCTTTTGCTTGGGCGCTGCACCAGACCGGCGAGATTAGGTATTCACTGCCCGAGAATGTGTTTCGTGCCTTCAACTACTCGCGCAGACGCGCGTTGGCGCGACCTGGTGTTGATGCTAGCCGATTTCTGAAAGACGACACAGTTTCGATCCATTTCTACGGGCGGCGAATGCGCTCTATCCTAATGAACAAGTATGGCGGTCAGCCCGACCCGGACAGTCTGATAGGACGCTTGATTGCCAAACATAGAATAGATCCTCTCGCTGCATCGATGCTACCCCTCGAGACCTCGGAGGGAGCATAGGCACAAGGCACATGACGCCTAGCCCCGACCGGGCTTGCCAAGCGATCTTAACAGTTCTATACGCCTCCGGTGGCTTTGCGGCCACGAGAATCAAAACCAAGAAATGCCGTGTTTGGCCCATCACGCTTCGGGGGTCACATCCGGCTTAGGAGAAGCGAAATGAAACTGAACGAACTGCGCGACAATCCTGGCGCCAACCCGAAACGCACTCGCGTTGGCCGTGGCCCAGGTTCCGGCAAAGGTAAAATGGGTGGCCGTGGTATCAAAGGCCAGAAATCCCGTTCGGGTGTGGCCATCAATGGCTACGAAGGCGGCCAAATGCCGCTGTACCAGCGCCTGCCCAAGCGCGGCTTTAACAAGCCGAACCGCAAGGAATTCGCCGTTATCAATCTGGGCCTGATCCAGAAATTCGTCGACGCCGGCAAACTGGACGCCAAAGCTGCGATCACCGAGGATGTGCTGGTTGCATCCGGTCTTGTTCGCCGCAAGCTGGACGGTGTTCGCGTTCTGGCCAAAGGCGAAATCAGCGCAAAAGTGAACCTGGAAGTCACCGGTGCCTCGAAATCTGCTGTAGAAGCAGTCGAGAAAGCGGGCGGCTCACTTAAGGTCACAAAAGCTGCTGCGGCAGAGTAAGCGCTTGTGAGCGGGCCAAGACCCGCTTACATAGACCTCAGAGTTTTCCAAGACGCCGCCCGAGCCGGAAAACGGTTCCGGGCGGTGTTTTCATAAGAAAGACCGATTTATGGTATCAGCAGCAGAACAAATGGCAGCCAACACAAGCTGGTCTGCCCTTGGGAAGGCCACCGATCTGCGCAACCGCATCCTGTTCACGCTTGCATTGCTGATCGTCTATCGTCTGGGCACCTTCATTCCGGTTCCGGGCATCGACGGCCAAGCACTGCGCGAGTTCATGGAGCAAGCGGGGCAGGGCATCGGCGGTATGGTTTCGATGTTCACCGGCGGGGCGCTGGGGCGGATGGGTATCTTTGCCCTCGGCATCATGCCTTACATTTCGGCCTCGATCATCGTGCAGCTGCTGACATCCATGGTTCCCGCGCTCGAACAGCTCAAGAAAGAGGGCGAGCAGGGACGCAAGAAGATCAACCAATATACCCGTTTCGGCACCGTGGCTCTGGCCACCGTTCAGGCCTATGGTCTGGCCGTCTCGCTGGAATCGGGCGATCTGGCGACTGATCCGGGCATGTTCTTCCGCATGTCCACCATGATCACCCTGGTCGGCGGCACCATGTTCCTGATGTGGCTGGGTGAGCAGATCACCGCGCGCGGCATCGGTAACGGTATCTCGCTGATCATCTTCGTGGGCATCATCGCCGAAGTTCCCGCTGCGTTGGCGCAGTTCTTTGCATCGGGCCGCTCGGGCGCAATCAGCCCCGCCGTGATCATCGGTGTGATTATCATGGTCATCGCGGTTATCACCTTCGTGGTGTTTATGGAACGTGCTCTGCGCAAGATCCACATCCAGTACCCGCGCCGTCAGGCCGGTATGAAGGTATACGAAGGCGGCTCAAGCCACCTGCCGGTCAAAGTAAACCCGGCGGGGGTTATCCCGGCGATCTTTGCAAGCTCGCTGCTGTTGCTGCCGGTGACGATCTCGACCTTCTCGTCGGGCGCGACCAATGGGCCGATCATGTCGTGGCTGCTGGCGAACTTTGGCCCCGGACAGCCTCTGTACCTGCTGTTCTTTGCCTCGATGATCGTGTTCTTTGCCTATTTCTACACGTTCAACGTATCGTTCAAACCAGACGACGTTGCGGACAATCTGAAAAAGCAGAACGGCTTTGTGCCCGGAATTCGCCCTGGCAAAAAGACCGCCGAGTATCTGGAATACGTGGTCAACCGCGTACTGGTTCTGGGTTCGGTCTATCTGACAGCGGTCTGCTTGCTGCCGGAAATTCTGCGGAACCAGTTCGCCATTCCGTTCTATTTCGGCGGTACATCGGTTCTGATTATCGTCTCTGTGACCATGGATACGATCCAGCAAGTCCAGAGCCATTTGCTGGCGCATCAATATGAAGGGCTTATCGAAAAGTCCCAGTTGCGCGGAAAAAGCAAGAAACGCGGCAGGAAGGGACCCGCTCGTCGATGAACATCATTTTGTTAGGCCCGCCGGGTGCGGGTAAGGGAACGCAAGCGCGTCACTTGGTTGAAACGCGCGGCATGGTTCAGCTGAGCACCGGCGATATGCTGCGCGAAGCCAAGGACAGCGGCACCGAGATGGGCAACCGCGTTGCCGAAGTGATGGCAAAGGGCGAATTGGTCACCGACGAGATCGTCATCGGTCTGATCCGCGAGAAGCTGGAAGCAGGCGCCGCAGGCGGTTTTATCTTTGACGGTTTCCCGCGCACTCTGGCGCAGGCGGACGCTTTGGGTGAGCTGTTGGTCAGCACTGGTGAAAGCCTTGATGCCGTGATCGAGATGGAAGTCGACGACGCTGCGCTTGTACAGCGCATTACCGCCCGGTCAACTTGTGGCGGATGTGGTGAGGTCTATAACGACATCACCAAACCGATCCCTGCCGATGGCAAATGTACCAACTGCGGCAAGGAAAACGACTTCAAACGCCGGGCGGATGACAATGAGGAAAGCCTCAAGACCCGCCTGATGGAGTACTACAAGAAAACCTCTCCGCTGATCGGTTATTACTACGCCAAGGGTCAGCTCACCAAGATCAATGGTTTGGGTGAAATCGAAGAGGTTCAGGGCGCGATTGCCGACGTACTGAACGGCTGACGTTTTGCCTGAAATGATATGGGCTTGACGTCCGGCTAAAAAGCCCATATCGACCCCCATCCCCTTAGGGAATCAAGACCGCAGGCGGGATTCGTCCCAACTGCCCCGACCACCTCGAATAATGCTGAACCCTCTGGCGGCACTGCCATGGTTAGGCGTTGTGAAAAAAGGTTCTGGAGCTACGGAACCGCAACGAAAAGGAAAGTGACACGTGGCACGTATTGCCGGCGTAAACATCCCGACTGCAAAGCGGGTACCTATCGCCCTCACATATATCACCGGTATCGGTAACACCTCGGCCAAAGCGATCTGCGAAGCCGTGGGCATTGAAGCGACTCGTCGCGTCAACGAACTGTCCGACGCCGAAGTTCTGAAGATCCGTGAATACATCGACGAAAACTTCACCGTTGAAGGTGACCTGCGTCGTGAAGTTCAGATGAACGTCAAGCGCTTGATGGACCTGGGCTGCTATCGCGGTCTGCGTCACCGCCGCAACCTGCCGGTTCGCGGTCAGCGTACCCACACCAATGCTCGTACCCGCAAAGGCCCCGCAAAGGCCATCGCTGGTAAGAAGAAATAAGGGAGGGTCTGACTGATGGCACGTGATAAGACTCGCGTTAAGCGCAAAGAGCGTAAGAACATCGCATCGGGCGTCGCCCATGTGAACTCGACCTTCAACAACACCAAGATCCTGATCTCGGACGTACAGGGCAACGCCATCTCGTGGTCGTCTGCCGGTACCATGGGCTTCAAGGGATCGCGGAAATCGACTCCCTACGCCGCTCAGATGGCTGCAGAAGATGCCGGCAAAAAGGCGCAGGAACATGGCGTCAAGACGCTGGAAGTCGAAGTTCAGGGCCCCGGTTCGGGTCGTGAATCGGCTCTGCGCGCGCTGGCCGCAGTGGGCTTCAACATCACGTCGATCCGCGACGTGACTCCGATCGCTCACAACGGCTGCCGCCCGCCGAAGCGTCGTCGCGTCTAAGCGATTTTGAATTGAGCTGGGGCTGTGTTTTTGCACGGCCCCAGCACGTCATTTTGAACCTCGGGCGTCTGCACCTTGTTGGTCATGGGGCGCGGACAGGAATGGAGGGATTACATGATCCATAAGAATTGGGCAGAATTGATCAAGCCGACCCAGCTGGAAGGCAAGCCGGGCAACGATCCCGCGCGTCAGGCAACTCTGGTTGCTGAACCGCTGGAGCGTGGCTTTGGTCTGACCCTGGGCAACGCGCTGCGTCGCGTTCTGATGAGCTCGCTGCAAGGCGCGGCCATCACCAGCGTTCAGATCGACAACGTATTGCACGAATTCTCGAGCGTCGCAGGCGTTCGTGAAGACGTCACCGATATCATCCTGAACCTTAAGCAGGTTGCCCTGCGCATGGAAGTCGAAGGCCCCAAGCGCCTGTCGATCAATGCCAAAGGCCCCGCAGTCGTCACCGCAGGCGACATCAGCGAAAGTGCTGGCATCGAGGTTCTGAACCGCGACCACGTCATCTGCCACCTGGACGATGGCGCCGACCTGTTCATGGAACTGACCGTCAACACCGGTAAGGGCTATGTGTCGGCTGAGAAGAACAAGCCTGAAGACGCACCTATCGGCTTGATCCCGATCGACGCGATCTATTCACCGGTCAAAAAGGTTGCCTATGATGTTCAGCCGACCCGTGAAGGTCAGGTTCTGGACTATGACAAGCTGACCCTGAAGATCGAAACCGATGGTTCGATCACGCCGGAAGATGCGCTGGCCTTTGCCGCTCGTATCTTGCAGGATCAGCTGTCGATCTTCGTTAACTTCGACGAGCCCGAAGCAGCTGGCCGCCAGGACGAAGACGATGGTCTGGAGTTCAACCCGCTGCTGCTGAAGAAAGTGGACGAGCTGGAACTGTCGGTCCGTTCGGCAAACTGCCTGAAGAACGACAACATCGTTTACATCGGCGACCTGATCCAGAAGACCGAAGCCGAGATGCTGCGCACCCCGAACTTCGGCCGCAAGTCGCTGAACGAGATCAAAGAAGTGCTGTCCGGCATGGGTCTGCACCTCGGCATGGATGTCGAGGACTGGCCGCCCGACAACATCGAAGATCTGGCGAAGAAATTCGAAGACGCGTTCTAAGCGCGTCTTCCCCAATGCCCGGGCGTCCGGGGACCAAAATGGGCACTTCCGCCCCAAGGAGAGCCGGTGACACGCATCGCCGGCCAGACAAAGCAAAACGCGAAAGAAGGAACTAGAAAATGCGTCACGCACGTGGTTACCGCCGCCTGAACCGTACTCATGAGCACCGCAAGGCGCTGTTTGCGAACATGGCTGGCTCGCTCATCGAGCATGAGCAAATCAAAACAACTCTGCCCAAGGCAAAAGAACTGCGCCCGATCGTTGAAAAACTGATCACTCTGGGCAAGCGCGGCGACCTGCACGCCCGTCGTCAGGCCGCAGCACAGCTGAAAGAAGACAAAGACGTCGCAAAGCTGTTCGAAGTTCTGGGCCCCCGCTACGCCGAGCGTCAGGGCGGTTATGTCCGCATCCTGAAAACTGGCTTCCGCTATGGCGATATGGCTCCGATGGCGATCATCGAATTCGTTGATCGTGACGTCGACGCCAAAGGCGCGGCTGACAAAGCCCGCGTTGCCGCCGAAGAGGCAGCAGACGAAGAATAAGAAAGCCCGGCTTTCTGATCTAAACCCCTGCGTCTCGGGCGCGGGGGTTTTTTTGTGCCCGCGCATGTCGCAATCAGCGTATTTGCGGGGATTTCTGTAGAAGAAACCCCAACGCAAACACATCACGTTGTATGGTGTATGTGGAGGGCGAAAAATGACAGTCCTTGCAGAAATTCCCAACGAACTGACGGGCCCATCTGTCTGGACCGGGCAAGAGATGCGCGAACGGCGGGATGACTGGATCGTCGACCTGACCCCCGAAGACATCGCAGACCTTGAGCAGGCAGCCCGTCACTACCTGAGCCTTAGGCAGGATATTGGTGAGATCACCAAGGTCGATTTTCCACTGAAACGGTTCGACCAGCATTTGGCTGAGCTGCGCAACAAGCTGATCAACGGAATCGGGTTCGAGGTAATCCGCGGCTTGCCAGTTCAAGGGTACACACAAGAAATGGCGGCCACGATCTTCTGCGGGGTCGGTGCGCATCTGGGCACAGCCCGGTCGCAGAACGCCCAAGGTCACATTCTTGGCCACGTCCGGGATATCGGCGCTGACGCCAACGACCCGAACACACGTATTTACCAGACCCATGAGCGTCAGACATTCCACACCGACAGTGCCGACATCGTTGGCCTTCTGTGCCTGCGTGAGGCCAAAGAAGGGGGCGACTCACTGCTGGTCAGCGCCGAGACGATCTATAATCGTATGCGGGCCGAGTGCCCGGAGTTGTTGGAACTGCTGTTCGATCCCATCGCAACCGACAGGCGTGGGGAAATCCCTGAAGGGATGGAACCCTTCATGACGATCCCGCCCTTCAGCTGGCATGATGGCAAACTGACGGTGTTTTATCAGCGGCAGTATATCGACAGTGCGCAGCGGTTCTCTGACGCCATGCGGTTGACGCCCGCGCATGTCGAAACCCTGGACCGTTTCGATGCTTTGGCCAATGATCCGGATCTGTGCCTGACGATGCGGTTGCAGCCCGGCGATATGCAGTTCGTCTATAACCACGCGCAATTGCACGACCGCACCGGGTTCGTGGACTGGCCGGATCCTGCTCAGCGGCGTCATCTGCTGCGGCTGTGGCTGTCGCCCGAAGGGGACCGTGAGTTGCCCGAAGTTTTCAAGCAGCGCTATGGCACGATCGAGGTCGGTCAACGTGGCGGCATCATCACGCAAGGAACCCGCCTGCACGCCCCGTTAGATTGACCGCACGCTTGCATTACGGCCCACGTAGACGCATATCCGGTGTGCGATTATTTGACGGATGGATCATGCGGAAAGTTCTTTGCTCTTTGCTGCTGGCAACGCTGGCCGTATCGGCGCAAGCCGAAACCAAAGTGCCGACATCACAGGCCGAGATTAGCCTGGGATTTGCCCCGGTGGTGAAACAGGCGGCCCCTGCGGTGGTCAATATCTATGCCAAGATTGTACGGCAGGGCCGTTCCAATCCGTTTTTCTCGGATCCGTTTTTCGAGGATTTCTTTGGCCGCGGCTTTTCGGAACCGCGCCAACGGGTGCAGAACTCGCTGGGATCGGGCGTCATTCTGACGGCGGATGGCTACGTGGTTTCCAACTATCACGTGGTCGGTACGGCGACGGAAATCCGGGTTGTGACCACGGATCGCCGCGAGTTTTCTGCTCAAGTCGTTTTGGGCGACAAAGAAAGCGATGTCGCGATTTTGCGTTTGGAAGAGGCGCAGGACCTTCCCCATTTGAGCTTTAGAGACTCGGACCAGGTTCAGGTGGGGGAGCTGGCCCTGGCCATCGGTAACCCGTTTGGGGTGGGCCAGACTGTGTCGTCCGGCATTATCTCCGGTCTGGCACGGACTGGCACGGCGACAGGGAATGCACGGGGTTATTTCATTCAAACCGATGCCGCGATCAATCCGGGCAACTCAGGTGGTGCGCTGATCGACGTGAATGGTGATCTGATCGGGATCAACACCTCGATCCTGACGCGCTCGGGTGGGTCCAATGGCATCGGGTTTGCAATTCCGGCGAACTTGGTGGCTGAGTTCCTGCGTCAGGCCAAGGCCGGGAACGACAGTTTTGTAAGTCCCTGGGCCGGTGTGGCCGGTCAGCACATGAGCGCCGACATCGCGGAATCCCTCGGTCTGGCCATCCCCATGGGGGTTGTGATTTCCGACATACATGACCTGAGCCCATTGGCTGAGGCCGGTTTGCGCGTGGGCGACGTGGTGACCCATGTGGATGGGGACGAGGTGAACTCGCCCGCCGAGATGAAGTTCCGCATGTCGGTGGCCGGGGTCGGTGGCACATCGCTCCTGACTCGGCTGCGGGGCGAAGATCGAGCCGAGGTTGAGGTGGCCTTGATCAAAGCCCCGGAAACGCCTTCGGCGGATGAGACCGTGCTGGACGACGGCACCGTGATGCCTGGGCTTAAGGTCTCTCGGATCAATCCGGCGATCATCACGCAGATGGGTTTGTTGCTTTCGCAAACCGGCGTGGTTGTGGTGGATGCAAGCCGTTACGGAGGACGTTCCGGGCTGCGGGCCGGTGACGTGGTGCAGAGTATCAATGGCAACGCAATGAGCCATCCCAGCGACGTCGTGGACGCGCTGACAGATCCCGGTCGGCGGGTGAACCTAGATGTGTTACGGGGCGGGCAGCTCGTGTCCCTGCGGTTCCGGCTGTAGCGTCGTGAGCGACCTGTTCGATACCCAGGCGGCCGAGCCCGCGTCAAACCCGCATCGCCCGCTGGCCGACAGGTTGCGGCCGCAGACGCTGGCTGAGGTGATCGGACAAGAACAGGTTCTGGGCCCGGACGCGCCGTTAGGGGTCATGCTGGCTTCGGGCAGCTTGTCGAGCCTGGTGTTTTGGGGGCCTCCGGGTGTCGGCAAGACGACGATCGCGCGGCTGCTGGCGCAAGAAACCGATCTGCACTTCGTCCAGATCAGCGCGATTTTCACCGGCGTTCCTGATCTGAAAAAGGTTTTTGAGGCTGCAAAAATCCGTCGGCAGAACGGGCAGGGCACGCTGTTGTTCGTGGATGAGATTCACCGTTTCAACAAAGCCCAGCAGGACGGGTTCCTGCCGCATATGGAGGACGGGACGATCCTGCTGGTCGGGGCCACGACCGAGAACCCGTCGTTTGAGCTGAACGCTGCTGTGCTCAGCCGAGCGCAGGTTCTGGTACTGGAACGGCTCAGCCTGGCCGATCTCGAACGCCTGACCCAACGCGCCGAGAAAGAACTGGACCGCGCGCTACCGTTGACGGGGCCTGCGCGCGAGGCGTTGCAGAAAATGGCCGATGGGGATGGCCGGGCACTTTTGAACCTGATCGAACAGGTCGCGGCGTGGAAGATTGATGCGCCGCTGGACCCCGATGCGCTTTCGACCCGGCTAATGCGCCGGGCTGCGAAATACGACAAATCGGGGGACGAGCATTACAACCTGATCTCGGCCCTGCATAAATCGGTACGAGGATCGGACCCGGACGCGGCGCTTTATTGGTTCGCGCGGATGCTGACGGGTGGCGAAGACCCGCGCTATCTGGCGCGGCGCATCACGCGGATGGCGGTCGAAGACATTGGTCTGGCCGATCCGCAGGCGCAGGCGATTTGCCTGCAGTCATGGCAGACCTACGAACGGCTTGGCAGCCCAGAAGGCGAGCTGGCGTTGGCGCAGGCGCTGGTTTACCTGGCCTTGGCACCGAAATCGAACGGGGCATATGTGGGCTATAAGGCGGCAATGCGTTTGGCCAAACAGTCAGGCAGCGAGCCGCCGCCCAAGCATATCCTGAACGCACCGACCTCATTGATGAAGGATCAGGGTTATGGTGCGGGCTATGCTTATGACCACGACGCAGAGGACGGGTTTTCCGGTCAGAACTACTTCCCCGATGGCATGGAGCGCCCCGAGCTGTATCAGCCGGTCGAGCGCGGCTTTGAGCGCGAGTTGAAAAAGCGGTTGGACTACTTCGCCAAGCTGCGCGCACAGCGGAACGGCTAACACGCCGCAACGTCACAGGCGACAGAACGCAAAAAGCGGGTTTCCCTTGGGTCATGAGAGCCGAGGGAGGAAGCTCATGACCGTATCAATCGACAAGACGGATGACGTCTGGACCATCATTCACGACAGGCCAGAGGCGCGGAACGCCGTTGACAGTGACCACGCCAAGGCCCTGACGGATGCATTCTTGGAATTTGAACACGGCCCGGCCAAGGCTGCCGTGTTCTGGGGAAAAGGCGGCAATTTTTGCGCCGGGTGGGACCTGAAAATGGCCTCGACCTTGTCTGATCCGGAACTGGGCGAACCCTATTACGAAAAGCACGCATTTCCCATTGGCTCGGCACCTTCCACGCTTGGCCCGATGGGACCCTCGCGGTTGGAACTGTCTAAACCGGTTATCGGGGCGATTGAGGGTGCAGCAGTGGCAGGCGGGATGGAGCTCGCTTTGTGGTGCGATATCCGGGTGATGGCCGAGACGGCCTATCAGGGCGTCTATTGCCGCCGTTGGGGTGTCACCCTGATGGATGGTGGCACCGTGCGCCTTCCACGTCTGGTCGGGCAAGGCAAAGCGCTGGAGATCGCGTTGACCGGTCGCAAAGTCGAAGCCGAGGAATGCTATAGTATCGGGCTGGCCGAAAAGGTCGTCCCCCACGGCGAAGCGCGAGCTGCGGCCGAGGCTATGGCGCACGAGATCGCCCGTTTCCCCCAAACCGCTGTGCGCGCCGACCGTCGTTCGATCATCGAAACGCGCGGAATGCCGGTGCGCGAAGCGTTGAAGGTTGAATGGGCCAACGGGCTTGAAGCCATCCGTCGCGAAGGTACGGCGGGTGCAGGCCGGTTTCGGGATGGCGCTGGGCGGCACGGAGACTTCTCGAACATCTGATTGTCTTGACTCTTTGCCCTTGGCACGCCACAGACGCGCATGTTTTCTAAGGCACTTACAGACGGGTTTATCGCGCGGACGATCCGCGCGACGCAAAGGGTATCGGCATGAGCGGCGTACAGATGATCACCGTAGCAGAAGGTGACGGCGACCAACGATTGGACCGTTGGTTGCGCCGCCTGTTCCCGCATGTCAGCCAGGGCCGGATCGAAAAGATGTGCCGCAAGGGTGAACTGCGTGTCGAAGGCGGGCGGGTCAAAGCTTCGACCCGTCTTGAGGTCGGGCAGGTCGTGCGCGTGCCGCCCTTGCCTGACGTCGATCACAAACCGGCCGAGGTCAAGCGGCGTGTATCGGATGCAGACGCCAAGATGATCCAGTCTTGCGTGATCTATCGCGACGATCATGTGCTGGCGCTGAACAAACCTCACGGTCTGCCCGTGCAAGGTGGCAGCGGCCAGACTCGCCACGTAGACAGCCTGTCCGAGGCGCTTCGGTTTGGCTATGATGAGAACCCCCGCCTTGTTCACCGCTTGGACAAGGATACATCGGGCGTTCTGCTGCTGGCACGTACGCGCGAGGCCGCAAAAGGCCTGACAGCCGCGTTTCGTCACCGCGACACGCGCAAAATCTACTGGGCCTTGGTGGCGGGTGTGCCGACCCCGTATCTGGGTGAGATCAAGACCGGGTTGGTCAAGGCTGCGGGCCATGGCAAACACGGCGAAGGCGAGAAGATGGTCGCCGTTCACCTGAACGAAATCAACGACAACCCCGGCGCGAAACGGGCCCATACGCTCTACGCGACGCTCTACCGGGTGGCCGGACGCGCTGCGTGGGTGGCGATGGAGCCGATCACGGGTCGGACGCACCAACTGCGCGCACATATGGCAGCGATTGGGCATCCGATCATCGGGGATGGTAAATACGGTGGTTCTGGGCAGGAAAACCTTGGCGATGGTTGGGGTGCACAGTTGGGCGGGATCATCAGCAAGAAACTGCACCTGCACGCGCGGCGGGCCACGTTCCAGCATCCAGTGACGCGCAAGACGATCACCGTCACAGCACCGTTGCCCGACCATATGAAACACAGCTGGGATACGTTTGGCTGGACCGAAGACCTGGCTGCCGAAGACCCGTTCGAGGAGCTGCAATGAGCGCACCCTTGCGTTTGGTGCTGTTCGATGTGGACGGCACCCTGGTTGACAGCCAGGGCAGTATCGTTGCTGCGATGACCGCCAGTTTTCAGGCACTGTCCTTGCCGGTGCCTGACCGGCAGGCGATCCTGTCCATTGTGGGCTTGTCGCTGCCAACCGCCATGGCGCAGCTGGCGTCCGACCAATCCAACAGCGTGCAGCACAGTTTGGTTGAAGGATACAAACAGGCCTATCATGCCAACCGGTTGAAGATGGGCGCAGCAAGCTCGCCGCTTTATCCCGGCGCACGCGACGTGATCGAAGAGTTACACGCCGTGCCCGAAGTTCTGCTGGGCGTGGCGACCGGGAAATCGCAACGCGGGCTGGACGCGCTGATCGAGGCCCATGCGCTGGAACGTTACTTCGTGACGCGGCAAGTCGCAGACCACCACCCCTCAAAACCACACCCGTCGATGATTGACACGGCCCGATCCGAGACTGGAGTTGAAGCTTCGGACACGGTCATGATCGGGGATACCCGGTTTGACATGGATATGGCGCAGGCGGCTGGGGTGGCGGGCATCGGCGTGTCCTGGGGCTATCACGACCGATCCGCATTGAACGGTGCGGCCTGCATTATTGAAACCTTTGACCAACTGCCGCGCGCATTGGATCACATCTGGACCTGAAAACATGAGCGACTGGAAGCCTAAGCGATTTTGGACTGCAAGCGCGGTCGTCCAAGCGGATGACGGATACACGGTCGAATTGGATGGTCGTCGGGTTAAAACGCCAGCCAAGGCTGGGTTGATCCTGCCTACAATGGCCATGGCGCAAGAGGTTGCGGCAGAGTGGGACGCGCAGGAAAAAGAGGTCGACCCGACCCGGATGCCATTCACCCGCTCGGCAAATGCCGCCATCGATAAGGTCCACCACCAGCACGCCGAAGTTGCAGACATGCTGGCCGATTACGGTGACTCGGACTTGTTGTGTTATCGGGCGACTCACCCGCAGGAATTGCAGCAACGCCAGGCTGAAAGCTGGGATCCGGCGCTGGATTGGGCTGCGGACACGCTGGCCGCACGGCTGGTACCTGTGGAGGGCGTACTGCATCAACCTCAATCAGCGGCATCACTTGCCACGCTGCGGGGCCGCGTACACGATTTCAATGACTTCCAGCTGGCGGCCTTTCATGATCTGGTCAGTCTGTCCGGCTCGTTGATCTTAGGGTTTGCCGCGGCGATGGACTGGCGCAGCGCTGACCAGATTTGGGAGATCTCACGGCTTGATGAGCTGTGGCAAATCGAACAATGGGGCCATGATGACGAGGCTCACGCCGCCTCGGAAACAAAAAGAGCGGCCTTTTTGCACGCTAAACGGTTCTTTGAAATCTCTACCTGAGCCTATTCTGTGTTAATTTTTGACACAGACACGGTGATCTCTGAATTGACTCATCGTTTTCCCTGATCCGACCCTTGACGTTTGTTTATGAATGCGACCAAACTCGTGCGCACTAAAGGGGAGACGCCTTTGGGTAAACCTTTCTGGTGCCAGAGGCGCCGGACAGAGCCGCCCCGAAACGGGGCGGAAAATCAGGAAGAGGTAAAAATGAAAAAATCCGTAATTTTGGGCGCGGCAACGATTGCCGGTCTGGCTGCAGGCGCTGCTGCTGCGGGGACGATTGACGACGTCAAAGCGCGCGGCAAACTGAACTGCGGTGTGACCACTGGTCTGGTCGGCTTCGCGGCACCCGATGCAAATGGCGAATGGCAAGGCTTTGACGTTTCGCTGTGCCGCGCTGTTGCTGCAGCCGTTCTGGGCGATGCGAACGCAGTTGAGTTCGTTCCTACCACCGGTAAAACCCGCTTCACCGCGCTGGCATCCGGCGAGATCGACATGCTGGCCCGTAACACCACCTGGACCTTCAGCCGCGACGTCGACCTGAAGTTCGAATTCGTCGGTGTTAACTACTATGACGGTCAAGGCTTCATGGTTCCGAAGGCACTGGGCGTGAGCTCGGCCAAAGAGCTGGACGGCGCAACCGTTTGTATCCAGACCGGCACCACCACCGAGCTGAACCTGGCCGATTTCTTCCGTGCCAACAACATCAGCTACGAGCCGGTTCCGATCGAAACCAACGCCGAAGCGCAGCAGCAGTACCTGGCTGGCGCATGTGACGTTTACACCACCGACGCTTCGGGCCTGGCCGCAACCCGCGCCACGTTCGAAAACCCCGGTGATCACGTCCTGCTGCCCGAAATCATCTCGAAAGAGCCGCTGGGCCCGCTGGTCCGTCATGGCGACCACGAGTGGGGTGACGTTGTTCGCTGGACTCTGAACGCACTGGTTTCGGCTGAAGAGCTGGGCGTGACCTCGGCAAACATCGACGAGCTGAGCGCTGGTACCGACAACCCGGAAATCAACCGCCTGCTGGGTACTGAAGGCACCCTGGGCGAGATGCTGGGACTGGACGCCGACTGGGCTGCAAAAGCGATCAAGTCTGGCGGTAACTACGGTGAAGTCTTCGCCAAGAACATCGGTGAAGAAACACCGATCGGTCTGGCACGCGGCCTGAACGCCCAGTGGACCGAAGGTGGTCTGCTGTACTCGCCGCCGTTCCGCTAAAACATAGACGGATGAGGGCGCAAGGTAACTTGCGCCCTCTTCTATAATAAACTGCTGCGGGCAGATGCAGAGCGGGGACAACCTCGCCGAAAATAAGTAGCCCGCAAGCTACGGGGATCCCAAAATATGTCGACTATGACTGACCCACCGAAAGCTGATTTTCGGTTGTCGATGCTCATAAACGATACCCGCTATCGCTCACTTACGTTTCAGGTGATCGCGGCCATCGTTATTGCGCTTTGTATTTGGTATCTGGGCAACAACCTGATCCAGAACCTTCGAGCCGCCGGCCTGAACATTTCCTACTCATTCCTTGGCGATTCAGCTGGGTATGACATCAACCAGCGTCTGATCGAATACGACAGCCAGTCTTCACACGGGCGTGCGGCTGTTGTCGGTATTCTCAACACGCTTCTTGTTGCCTTTCTGGCTTGTATCACCGCCACCGTGTTCGGGGTGATCGCAGGTGTTCTGAGGCTTTCGAACAACTGGCTCGTGTCGAAACTGATGGCGGTGTATGTCGAGATCTTCCGGAATATTCCGGTCCTGATCTGGATCATCATCATCTTCACCATCATGACCGCTGTGCTGCCAGGGCCGCGTGCGTTCCGGGGGGACAACCCGACATCGAGCATGCTGTTTGACGCCTTTGCATTCACAAACCGCGGTGTCTATATTCCGCGCCCCGAGTTTGCGCATGGCCTGTTCAGTGCGACCTTGCTTAACTGGCTTGTCGTGATCGCTGGCTTTGTCGCCTCTTGGTTCGTCGCTCGTGAAATCGAAAAGCGGGCAGCGCACAAGCAGGAAGAAACCGGCATTCGCCCCAAAACGATGCTGCCTAAACTGGCTGTTTGGCTTGGTCCGTTTGTTGTGTTGATGCTGCTGATGGGCCTGACATGGGATATCCCGGAACTGAAGGGCTTTAACTTTAGCGGAGGCATCAAAGTCGGCGGTCCGTTGATCGCGCTTTGGTTTGCCTTGTCCATCTACACAGGCGCGTTCATCGCGGAAAACGTCCGTGCGGGTATCCAAGCGATCTCGAAAGGCCAGACTGAGGCTGCTGCGGCGCTGGGTCTGCGTCCGGGGCGGATCATGAACCTGGTGGTCTTGCCGCAAGCGCTGCGGGTCATCATCCCGCCGCTGATTTCGCAATATCTGAACATCACCAAGAACTCGTCACTGGCGATTGCTGTGGGTTATGCGGACATCACCGCGACTTTGGGTGGTATCACGTTGAACCAGACCGGTCGCGCGATCGAGTGTGTTCTGTTGCTGATGCTGTTCTACCTGACCGCATCGCTGCTGATCTCGATGGCGATGAACATCTATAACGCATCCGTCAAGTTGAAGGAGCGCTGAGCCATGGCCGATCAAACAACCAATCCGATCGCATTCGTGGCCGAGGGGACAATCCCACCAGCGCCACCTCCGGCAAACCAAACCGGCGCAGTGAAGTGGCTGCGTGAGAACCTGTTCTCGGGCGTCACGAACACCATCCTGACAGTTCTGTCGCTGGTCCTGATCTATCTGCTTCTGCGTAATACGTTGCCGTGGATTGTGAACGGGGTTTGGCACGCCGACTCTCTCGCACAATGCCGCGAGATTCTGGACGGAAAAACTGGCGCGTGTTTTGCGGTTCTGACCGAGCGTTGGCACCAGCTGATCTACGGCTTCAAATACCCTGATGACGCCTACTGGCGCCCAAATCTGGCCTTTGTCCTGATGCTGGTGGCGATAGCACCGGTGCTGTTCTTTGATTTGCCGCGC
Source organism: Ruegeria arenilitoris (assembly GCF_013035315.1). Classification (GTDB taxonomy): domain Bacteria; phylum Pseudomonadota; class Alphaproteobacteria; order Rhodobacterales; family Rhodobacteraceae; genus Ruegeria; species Ruegeria arenilitoris_D. The sequence continues at coordinate 34,660 of NZ_WQHP01000006.1, forward strand.
AAACTGCTGATCTTCACCGCGCTTTACCCGTTCATCGCGTTCTGGCTGATCTGGGGGGGCACCATTCTTGCGCCTCTGGTGGCGCTGGTTGGCTTTGTCGCTGCGGGTGCCGTATTCCAGAAGCTTGGCAGAAACAGCTTTGCGGCCGGGTTCTTTGGCGCAATCGTTGTCGCGCTGATCGTCTGGAACATTGGTGCAGCGCTGATCCCCGAAGGGGCGTCAGACAATGCGTTGCTGAAGGCCGTTCCCAGCCGGGATCTTGGTGGCTTCATGCTCAACCTCATGCTGGGTGTTACCTGTGTGTCGTTGTCCGTGCCTCTGGGTATCGCCTTGGCTTTGGGTCGTCAGTCCAACATGCCGCTGATCAAGTGGGTCTGCGTCATCTTCATCGAATTCATCCGCGGCGTGCCTCTGATCACGCTGCTGTTCGTGGCTTCGGTGATGCTGGCGTATTTCTTCCCTCCTGACAGCACGGTCGACCTGTTCCTGCGCGTCGTGATCATGATCACCATGTTCTCGGCCGCCTATATCGCCGAGGTGATCCGCGGTGGTCTGGCAGCGCTTCCGCGCGGGCAGTACGAGGCAGCAGACAGCTTGGGTCTGGATTACCCGCAGGCGATGCGCCTGATCATCCTGCCGCAGGCTCTGAAGATCTCGATCCCCGGGATCGTGAACGTGGCCGTGGGCCTGTTCAAGGACACCACACTGGTTTCGGTCATCTCGATGTTCGATCTGGTGGGCATGATCCGGGGTCCAATTCTGGCGTCAACCGAATGGAACGGCGTCTATTGGGAGCTTCTGGGCTTTGCCGCGCTTCTGTTCTTTGTCGTCTGCTACGGCATTTCTCAATATTCACAGTGGCTCGAGCGTCGCCTTGCCACCGATCACCGTTAAGGAGTTCAACGCATGTCTGAACTTGCAATTGACCGCGAAATCGACCGCTCCAAGATGCAGGTGAGCGACGAGGTCGCCATCGAAATCAATGGAATGAACAAGTGGTACGGGTCCTTCCACGTGCTGCGCGACATCAATCTGACCGTCAATCAGGGCGAGCGGATTGTTATCGCGGGCCCGTCGGGCTCGGGCAAATCCACTCTGATCCGCTGCCTGAATGCGCTGGAAGAACACCAGCAGGGCAAGATCGTTGTGGATGGGATCGAATTGTCGAATGACCTGAAAAACATCGACAAGATCCGCTCTGAAGTTGGCATGGTGTTCCAGCACTTCAACCTGTTCCCGCACCTGACCATTCTGGAAAACTGCACGCTGGCCCCGATCTGGGTGCGCAAGACGCCCAAGAAAGAGGCCGAAGAGCGTGCAATGCACTTCCTGGAGAAGGTCAAAATCCCCGAGCAGGCCGACAAGTATCCCGGTCAGCTTTCGGGTGGTCAGCAGCAGCGTGTGGCGATTGCCCGCTCGCTCTGCATGATGCCGCGGATCATGTTGTTCGATGAACCAACATCGGCGCTGGACCCCGAGATGATCAAAGAGGTGCTCGACACCATGATCGAACTGGCCGAGGAAGGTATGACCATGCTGTGCGTGACGCACGAGATGGGCTTTGCCCGTCAGGTCGCCAACCGTGTGATCTTTATGGATGCCGGTCAGATCGTGGAACAGAACGAACCGGAAGAGTTCTTCAACAATCCCAAAAGTGACCGGACCAAGCTGTTCCTCAGCCAAATCCTGGGTCACTGAAGCGGGTCACAACCTTAAGAAAAGGCGGGGCTTTGTCCCCGCCTTTTTTATTCCAGTAGTTCGCGCGGAATGACAAACCCTTCGACCTCGCCACTCTGCCAGCGAATTTCTGACCAATCGCTCAAATCAAATCGGATCACCGTCGTCGCGCAGGTGGGGTAGTCGTAGAACCTTGCGTGGTCCGGCGGATGTTTGACAATCCGCTCAGCAAATTTCGAGATTCCGGGATTGTGGCCCAGCATCAGAACAGTTTGCCCGGTTGCACCGGAAAGCTCGATCAGCATGTCTGCGGGCTCCGCAAGATAAAGCGCGCGGTGAAAGCACAGTTTTTCAGCCTGCAGACCCATCCTGCCCCAGGTTTCCCGCGTTCTGGTCGCGGTCGAACTGAGCACTTCGTCCGGTAGCCATCCGTTTTCACGCAGCCACGCCCCAATTGCCGGGGCAGACTTGCGACCGCGCTTGTTCAACGGGCGATCATGATCCGCCAGGGCCGGGCTGTCCCAACTGGATTTGGCATGGCGGGTCAGGATCAGTCTGCGGCTCATGACGGGTGAAACGCTCTCATGTGGTGGGCGGATTGCTCAGGGTCCCGTCCGGCACCCGCGCTAAGCGGGCAGGATAGTCGCGCAAGGCATCCGCCCGTCATGCAGGCTTGGCCTTGAACGGTGGACAGGTGGTCGTGGCAGGCTGCGACGTCATAGAAACTTTGACTGTTCAGCGCGCTCACCGGGCAGGTTTGGGTGCAAGGCGCTGCGCAGGTGGAGCAAGGTGATACACCCTTCGTCGCGGGGATCTTAAACTCCAGCTCGAAGTGCAGAGCGCCCCGGAATGAGATCATCATGCCGACCTCATCATGCACCAAGGCACCAACGGGGCTGCTAAAGGTGCGCCCTGATTTCAACGCCCAGTCAATAAACGGTGCATAGGGTGGACCACCAAATGGAAAATGCGCTTGGGCCGAAAAGTCCTGCGCCAATTGTCCGACTACGCGAAGGGACCAGCGATCAACCGGGTCGTCGCCTTGCCATTCGTCTGAAGCCTTGAGAGTAGGCCAAAAATCGGCCCCTGCGCCCAGCAGGATAAGCGTGCCGCCGTCCAGTTGCTTGGCATCGACAACGCGTGGATGAAGTGCCCCCATGACGATCAAACCGGCCGCGTTTGCAGCCTGTTCAACCTGTTCATAAATATACGTTGCAGCGTCAGAGGAGAGTTTGGTGCGGTCTGGCATGTCTCCTCCTCTTGAGGCTTAGTCCGGGCGGATCAGTGATCCGGCCCCGTGTTCTGTGTATAGCTCAAGGAGGACCGCATTGGGGGCTCGTCCGTCCAGAATGACGACCGCCCGAACGCCACTGTGCAGCGCATCCAGCGCGGTTTCGGTCTTGGGGATCATACCGCCTGCAATCGTGCCATCCAGCGTCATCTCGCGGATCTGACCGGCTTTCAGCTCAGTTACAACGTCCCCTGCGGCGTTCTTGACGCCAGAGACGTCTGTCAGCAGTAGCAGGCGATCGGCTTTCAGTGCGGATGCAATGGCACCAGCGGCTGTATCACCGTTGACGTTGAACGTCTCGCCGTTGCGTCCCGCGCCCAGCGGGGCGATCACCGGAATTACATCATGAGCAAACAGGTTGTGCAGGATTTTCGGGTTCATCTCAGCCGGGCTGCCAACAAAACCCAGAGATTCATCGGTTTGATCGCAGAGCATCAACTGCGCGTCCTTGCCGGACAGTCCCACCGCCATTCCGCCCTGATCGTTGATCGCCTGAACGATGCGTTTGTTGACAAGACCAGACAGCACCATCTCGACCACCTCGACGGTGGCTTTATCTGTGACACGTTTGCCGTTCACGAATTCAGATTGTATGTCCAGCTTGTCCAGCATCGCGTTGATCATCGGGCCGCCGCCATGCACGATCACCGGGTTCACACCGACCTGACGCATCAGAACGACATCGCGGGCAAAGCTTTCCATTGCTTCGTCACTGCCCATGGCGTGGCCGCCAAGTTTGATGACGACAATCGCACCGTCATAGCGTTGCAGATAGGGCAATGCGCTGTTCAGCGTTGCGGCGGTGGCGATCCAGTCCCGGTTCATGTCTCGTGTCTTCATGGCTGTCCCTCTGGGGTTCCGTGTTAGGAGGTTTGTGACGCGCTGCCAAGACCGGATCGTGGCATGGGCCGTCCCAGTTGATGCGGGACGGCCCATCCAGATTAGCTCATGGCGCGTTTCACGGCAGGGATATTGCTGATCAATAGCAAATCCAGCGCCAACACGGCGAGCAGGGTCAGCCCGACCAAGGGGAAGGCCATTGCAGTGAACAGGCCAACCAGAGCGGCTCCTTTCCACAACGGCATCTCTGACGGCATCGGTGGTGCTGCCAGTCGTCCGGCGCGCTGAGGCCGGCGCTTAACCCACATCACCACACCCGAGATGCAGACAAAGATCACCGACAGGCAGAACACCAGGTTCAGGATAAAGTTCCACGTCCCCATCAGGCCCATGTGGAATGGAATCCCGACGGCCATGGACTTGCCCATCAACGAATAGTCTTCGTACCGAACATCGGCGAGGATTTTGCCCGTGAACTGATCTACGTGCACCGTCCTGTCATTCACCGGATCGGTCGAGTCGCTGCTCATACTGTCCCGATTCAGAGTCCAGACGCCGTTTTCCCCGCCCGGATACGCGACCCGGAAACGTCCCGTCATGTCCAGCGCGGTGCCAAGCGCCACGAGGGCATCGATATCTACGGGTGTGCCTTGGGGTACACCGTCGATCCCGGCATCAGAACCCGAGGCCGGCATCGGCGTTTGTTCCAGCGCCCATGGGACTTCGTTCTGGTGGCCGTGGTTCATGCTGGCGTGGGTCTCGTCCGACAAGGGAACGTTATCCCATTTCTCGGCTGGGAAACTGCTCCAGGGTTGCACGATCATGCCGCCCCAGACGCCCGCCCAAGACAGACCCGAAATCAGGAAGACCACCAGCAACCCGGATATCCAAAACCCAACCACCGCGTGCAGGGACTTCCAAAAGGCGCGACCACGTGCGCGCAGATTCGGGACAAATGCAGCGATGGCATTGCCGCGCGGCCACCACAGGTAGAGGCCGGTGAAGACCAGCAAAAGGCTCAACCCGGCGGCGATCTCAAGAACGCGGTCGCCAGTTGTGCCGATCAGAAGGGTCGAGTGAATGTTGTCCGCCAGATCATACCAACCTGCGCGCCGGTCCCAGACTTGCAGGACGTCCCCGGCATAAGGGTCGACGGCCACAAGGCGCTGGCCTTCTTCGGATTTGATCCGAAACACAGTGGCCAGATCAGCCGCTTTGGGGCCGATCCACTCGACCACTGTACCGGGTACCGCGTTCAAGGCTATCTCGGCTTGTTGTGAGGCGGGTAGGGCAGCGCCCTGAACCTCGACTGCGATCTTTTCGCCGTCGCGACCGTCGAATTGCGTGATGAACATCATCATCAGCCCAGTAACTGCCAGAATGATCAGGAAAGGGATGACGAAGATCCCTGCGTAGAAATGCCACCGCCAAGCGGCGAAATAGAACTTTTGCGCAGCAGTCTTCTGCGCCGGGGTGTTCCCTAGGGTTTGGCTGTCCAATGCCATTCTAGTCTCCGGATTCGAAAATTGCCCCGCGCAGCGCCTGCGCAGGTTCACAAGGAAGGAAGTGAATCAGGAGAAGAGGGGCGGAGCCCTGGCATCGTAGCGGGTGTAAAACCCGGCGCTGCGGTGGGTAAAGTCGCGATGGTTCCAGCGGGGCTGGATCGACGCCGCGAACGGCACAACCGCACCGACCGAGGGCAGAACAATATCAGAGCTTAGACCCGCGAAAGGGCACAGGATGCGCTGATCCGTGTCGTCATGTACGGGTTCGTCCGTGTTCAGATCGACCCATTGTTCGACCGTACCTTCGCCGGTGCAGATCACCAGCAGAACTTTCCCGTCGCTGCCCATCGCGGGCATCCAGCCTTGCGGGATTGCGCTGGTCAGCACCAGTGCAATCACCGTCAGCACTGGAAAAATGCGGGTTAGGAAACTCATTCCAGATGCGCGATGATCGAACGAAGCGTCGGAATGCCGTCACCTTTCTCGGACGAGGTCAGGACGATCTCGGGGAAGGCGGCAGGGTGTTTAGACAGCGCACCACGCACTTGATCCAGTACTTTCTGACGTTCATTGGCCTTCACCTTGTCGGCTTTGGTCATCACGCACTGAAACGTCACGGCGCTGGTGTCCAACAGCTTCATGATCTCGGCATCGACGGGTTTCACACCATGGCGCGAGTCAATCAGAACAAAGGCCCGGCGCAGGGTCTGACGGCCGCTGAGGTATTGTTTCAGCAAACGCTGCCACTTTTCCACGACCTTCACCGGGGCGTTGGCGTATCCATATCCGGGCAGGTCCACCAGATACAGTTCGGGCCCTTGTGTGAAAAAGTTGATCTCTTGGGTACGTCCGGGCGTGTTCGAAGCGCGTGCCAGACCTTTGGTGCCGGTCAGCGCGTTGATCAGGCTGGATTTGCCCACGTTTGAACGTCCGGCAAAGCATACCTCAAGCCGGTCAGGTGCTGGCAGGCCGTTCATGGCGACCACACCTTTGACAAATTCAGACGGTCCCGCGAACAGTTTGCGACCGCGTTCCAGCGCGAATTCGTCCGGTTCTTCGGCCAATGGGAAAGGCAGAGTGTTCATAGCAGATGCACCTTGTCGCCGACCGAGATTTCGCCACCTCGAATGACCTCGGCATAGACACCGAAGTCCTGATGCCCCCATGTTTCCAGCGCGCCCAGAGTGTCGGCATCGCGTTGGCCCGTGTCAGGGTTGGCGGTTGTTGCGAGACAGCGGGTGATCCGTTCGCGCACTCGGAATACGACCGCGCCAATCTGAACTTCGCGACCGATCCAGTCGAACTCTTCCCACAGCGGCAAGCCATCAAACCAGATATTGCCGCGCCAGCGATGGATCGACAGATCGGTATCCAGCTTTTGGCCAACGGCGCGGTTCGATGCCATGTTGCAAAGGCTGATCGACGGAAAATCACTGTCGGTCATTCCACGACCCGGAGCCCGTATGATCCGCGCCGAGGCGGCACGGTCAGCGGGCATCAACGGTTTGACCCAATCCAGAAAAGCCTGAACCTCGTGATCCGGATCAAAGGTCAATTCGGGACGATCCGGGTGAGACAGGGTCAGGCTCTTTCCGTTGGTGTGTGCCTCAATCGCCATCAACTGCGGTGCCTTTGCGCCACGACTGAAATTGGCGCACGGCACCCAATCCGACCCGTCCGCTTTGGACGCCTCATGCGCAACCGCCCAAACACGATCCCCGGGCATGGTCTGCCCGGGGGTCATGGTTACGGATTGCACAGCTTCACGACCGTGGCTTTTGATCGGATGCCGCCAGAGGCTGGTCACTTCACCGGTCATTTGTCATCCGTTTTTGGCGTTCGCTTAAAGCCGGATTTGATGTTGCCAAACACATCAGGTTTGTAACCCTGGCTGCGCATGATCAGATACTGTTGCGTGAAGGTGATCGTGTTGTTCGCGATCCAGTAGACCACCAGCCCGCTGGCAAAGCTGCCTAGCATGAACATGAACACCCACGGCATCCAGGCAAAGATCATTGCCTGTGTCGGATCGGTTGGTGCCGGGTTCAGCTTTTGCTGCAGCCACATCGAGATACCCAGCAGCAGTGGCAGGATGCCGATGAAGATCAGCGCCATGAAGGTGTCCGGCTGCGGACCGCCCCAGGGCAGCAGGCCGAACAGGTTCATGATCGAAGTCGGATCCGGCGCGCTGAGATCCTGGAACGGGCCAAACCACGGGGCCTGACGCAGTTCGATGGTGACAAAGATCACTTTATACAGCGAGAAGAAGATCGGGATCTGTAGAAGGATCGGCAAACAGCCTGCGGCCGGGTTAACCTTTTCCTTTTTGTACAGCTCCATCATGCCCTGCTGCATCTTCTGACGATCGTCGCCCGCGGCCTCTTTCAGGGCTTCCATCTGCGGCTGCAGTTCTTTCATCTTCGCCATCGAGACGTAGGATTTGAACGCCAGCGGGAACAGGATCGCCTTGATGATCAGCGTCAGGCCGATGATCGACCAGCCCATGTTCCCAATCAGGACGTTGATGTTGTGCAGCAGCCAGAAGATCGGCTTGGTCAGGAAATAGAACCAACCCCAGTCAATGCTGTCGATGAATTTCTGTACGCCCTCGTTCTGGTACTCGCGGATGGTTTCCCATTCCTTGGCACCAGCAAACAGTCGTGTAGTGACCTCTTCGGTCGCGCCAGGGGCAACGGCCACGGTGGGCAGGACGGTCTCTGTCTGATAGATTTTGCGGCGCGCGTCGTATTTTGCAGCGGCTTTGAAGGCGGCCCCTTCTTCCGGGATCAGGGTGGTCATCCAGTAGTGGTCTGTAAAGCCAACCCAGCCACCTTCTTTGACTTGAAAGACTTCGGCTTGCGCGCGTTCATTCGGATCAATGTCAAAGTCGCGCACGTCGCCATAGTCGATTTCGTCCAGGACGCCGTCGGCCATGACCATAACGCCTTCATGTAGGATGAAGAAGTTCTTCAGGCCGGGCAGGTCGCCGTCTTCGCCAATGCCATGGCGGGCCAGGATACCATAGGGTGCCATGCCAACTTCGGCCTGGGTGTTGTTCTGGACGGACTGGGTGACGGTGAACATGTAGTCGTGATCAACCGCAATGCTACGGCGGAAAGTCAGGCCGTTGCCGTTGTCCCATTTCAGGGTCACGGGCGTATCCACGCCGAGGGTCTCACCGCTTTCGACAGTCCAGAGGGTGTTCGGGCCGGGCACATCAGCCCCGGCGACGCCCGCGCCCGGCGCCCATCCGTACAAGGCGTAGTAGGCGGACTCGGAACCAACCGGCGAAAGCAGCTCGACGATAGGCGCGCCTTCGTCGATCGAAACTTTGTAGTCCTTCAGGAACAGCTCATCGATGCGACCGCCAGACAAGGACAGGCTGCCCTTCAGGCGCGGCGTTTCGATATCGATCCGCGGGGCCTGCGCGTCAGGCTCAACTTCTGTCGCGTCTGCAGTAGCTTCGCCAACTGCGTTGGTCCCCGCCGCGCTGGGCGTTTGAATCTCGGTGCCGTCCGTTGCACTGATCTCGGTCGCTTCCGGCGGAGTGGTCTGCTCGGGAGGAGGAAAGAGCACGAACCAAACCAGGATCACCAGAAAGCTGAGCGCGGTTGCGAGGATGAGATTCTTATTCTGATCGTCCATCTGGGACAGCCACCTTGAGCAGTGAAAGACACCCGCTGGGTTCAACAGAGTGCAGGGCCAAAGGTCAAGCGGAATCGCCCTTAATTTTATCTCGGATCAGCGTTCTATTGCGTTAATTCGCGTCTATGGCCCTGCTTTGCGCCCGATTTTCGGCATTCCGTTCAGCTTGTTCTGATGTGTTGCCATCCAATCCAGCGTTTTTTCGAACGGCATGGGTTTTCCAATCCCAAAGCCCTGGACGCGATCACAACCCAGTTGCGCTATCAGAGCATGTTCGCCGGGGGTCTCCACCCCTTCGGCCAATGTCTCGACACTCAGCCGCTCTGCCATGGTCAAGATCGCGCTCACCAGTTGTTGCTGGCCGGCGTCACGGTCTGCCTTGGCCACAAATGAACGGTCGATCTTGATGCGCGACACATCAAAGCGCTTGATTGAGGCAATGGATGCGCGGCCGGTTCCAGAATCGTCCAGGTCGATGCAGCAGCCCAGTTTGGACATGCTTGTCACATTGCGGGTAATCACGTCATCGGGGCGCCGGGAAAACACGGTTTCAAGGATTTCGACAGCCAGCCGGTCGGGGGTCAGGTCATTTTGGTCCAGCTCCCATTTCAGCCGGTCAATTAGCGCTGGATCGCGCAGTTCGTCCGACGTGAAGTTTACGCCAATCCGAGGCACCATAACTCCCGCTCGGTCCCAATCGCGCATCTCGGCAAAGGCGTGGTGGCGCATCACCTGGCCCAGGCGTTCCATCAGATCGGCCTGTTCGGCAAAGGGCAGGAAAACCTGGGGCCCTACCACGCCCTTTTGGGGGTGTTCCCACCGGGCCAGAGCCTCAAACCCCGTGATTTGCCCCGTGTCGGTTGAGATCTGCGGCTGAAACCATGGGCGGATTTCGCCGCTGTCCAAAGCCGCAAGAAACTCACTGCGCAGATTGGCGCGAACACGGGCCCGGCGTTGTGTTTCCGCCGTGTAGGCGCGGATAGTAGCCGGACCGTTCCGCTGCGCTTCGCACAAGGCTGCACTTGCGGCTTCAATCCAGTCGGCAAAAGTGTGATCTGAAAGAGTGGATTGCAGGCAGAAACCGATCGAACAGGATACATAGACACTGGTTCCGTTCAGGACGATCGGTTCGTCAACGGCGGTTTGAATACGCCCCGACATCTGGATGCAGGCCTCAAGATCCAGAGTGTTTGACGAAGACAGGCCAATGACGATCTTGCCCTGATCGAGACCTGCGGCAATATCCTGCGAGCGGATGACTGACAGAATCCGGCTGCGGAACTGGTCAGCCATCAGCTGGCCGGCGGCATTCCCGTGCAGATCCAAAAACTCGGGGAACCCGTCCAGTTCGACGATCATGCACGCGGCCTCATGATCTGAACGCGGGTTTTTCAGCAACGCGCCCATCTCATGTGCGAAGGTTTCTATGGGGGCGAGCCCTCCATCCCCTTTGGCACGTTTGCCCGTGCGACTTGCGGTCGACGCGGCCATTGCAAACACAACCGGCAGCGCAAGCGCGACGACGATCAAGGCGCGCTCGCCGCCCGTCCAATAAGCGGCCAGACTGATCGCCGGTGCAAAGGCCAAAGCGGGCGGCCCGCTTAGCGCCGTGGCCAGAGAATCAATAGCTTTGTTGACTGAGATATGTTTCCACATCGGGTGTTCGGGCCTCTACCTTGCGTACAAAACGCTCTGGCCGACCCTAGGAAACCATTCTGAGTCACTCGTTAACGCAACTGAGGAATTTCGTCCGAATTGAGGTCTTTTTCACCCGAACTGAGCATAAGATTCTGAAAATCAAACAGTTTCGGGTCCAAAAGATGCGAGGGGCGTGCGTTTGTCAGCGCTCGGAACATCACTTGGCGACGACCGGGGCTGTTCTTTTCCCACTGGTCGAGAATCTGTTTCACCTGTTGGCGCTGCAACCCGTCTTGGCTGCCACAAAGATCGCAAGGGATGATTGGATAGTTCATCGCGTTGGCGAATTTCTCGCAATCGGCCTCAGCCACATGGGCAAGAGGGCGAAAGACGAACAGGTCACCTTCTTCGTTGACCAGCTTGGGCGGCATGGTGGCCAGACGGCCGCCATTGAAGAGGTTCATGAAGAAGGTCTCAAGAATATCGTCGCGATGATGACCCAGCACGACGGCGCTGCACCCTTCCTCGCGCGCGATGCGATACAGGTTGCCGCGACGCAGGCGGGAACAGAGCGCGCAATAGGTGCGGCCTTGCGGAACCTTATCCATCACAACGGAATACGTGTCCTGATACTCGATCCGATGCGGCACACCCATGCGTTCCAGAAACTCGGGTAGGACGGTCGCCGGAAATCCGGGTTGTCCCTGATCCAGGTTGCAGGCCAGCAGGTCGACGGGCAGAAGGCCGCGCCATTTCAGCTCGTACAGTACGGCCAACAGGGTATAGCTGTCCTTGCCGCCCGACAGGCAGACCAGCCAGCGAGGCGGTTTGCCGTCCTTGTCATGCGCGGACGGGTCCACCATCCCGTATTGCTCGATGGCTTCACGGGTTTGGCGCACGATGCGCTTGCGCAGCTTCTTGAACTCGGTCGTCGAAGGCGCGCCAGCAAAGAGCGGGTGGATATCGTCAGCTTCGTCAAACATGCGCTGCCCCTACAGCAGTTGACGCAACCGGGCAAGTATTCAGGTCAACCGAGGCGCGCGACCAAGGCATCCGTGTCCAAACCGGACACCGACCCCGGGATGCGCCCGCTATTGCCCGTAAGCCGGGCCGCAATATAGCCGTCCGCCACCGCGCCGGGGGCATGGCGCAGCAACTGGCAGGCCGTCAGCAGCAGCGCCGTGTTCTCGACGAACCAGCGCGCTTCGGCTTCTGCGGGCAGTCCGGGCCAACGTTCGCGATGGGCCTTGAGTGCTTCGTCAAAGCGCCGGTCGGCCCCGGTAGCCTTGTCCAGTTCAACCTGCAACGCCTCGGCCGCCAGTGGGTCACGGGCGATGGTGCGCAGAATATCCAGACAGATCACGTTGCCTGACCCTTCCCAAATGCTATTGAGCGGCGCTTCGCGGTAGAGGAGGGGCATCTGCGTGTCTTCGACGTAGCCCATGCCACCCAGCACCTCCATCGCTTCGACGACCACTGTGGGGCAGCGTTTGTTGTTCAGGAATTTGGCCAGAGCGACGCTGATGCGGGCAAAGGCTTTGTCCTCGTCCGTCTGACCGTCAAAGGCCTGAGCAACCCGCATTCCAAGGGTCAGTGCGCCTTCCCAGTCCAACACAAGGTCGGCCAAAACCGACCGCATCAGGGGTTGATCGATCAAACGGCGCTGAAAGGCGCTGCGGTGCAAGACCCAGTGGTGGGCTTCGACAAGGGCTGCGCGCATCAGGCCTGCGGGTGCGACAGCTGTGTCGAGGCGCGTATGATGCACCATCTCGATGATCGTGCGAACACCAGCGCCTTCGTCCCCGAGTTGATAGGCAAGAGCGTCATGATACTCGATTTCAGACGAGGCGTTGGCCTTGTTCCCCAGCTTGTCTTTAAGGCGCATCAGGTGGATCGCATTGCGTTCGCCTTCCAGCCAGCGGGGTACTAGGAAACAGGTCAGACCGCCGGGCGCTTGCGCCAAGGTCAGGAAGCCGTCGCACATCGGAGCTGAACAGAACCATTTGTGACCGCGCAACCGCCAATGATCGCCATCCCGCGTGGCGATGGTGGTGTTGGCGCGCACGTCTGAACCACCCTGTTTCTCGGTCATCGCCATGCCCAGCGTGGCGCTTGTTTTTTGTTCGATGGGTTTCGTCGACGGATCATAGCCGCGAGCCATCAGCCTGGGCCGCCAGATTGCAGCGATGTCGCCGTTGGCCTCAAGCGCAGGGATCGCGGCATATGTCATGGTCAGGGGACAGCAATGACCGGGTTCGATCTGACCTGCCATATACATCATTGCGGCATGGGTGGCGTGGCCGCCAGGTTGCCCATCCCAGGCCAACGACGCGTAACCCGCGGATTGGCTGATCTCCATGATCTTGTGATACGACGGGTGAAAGCGCACCTCATCCAAACGCCGGCCACCCTGATCAAACAGTCGCAGTTCCGGCGGGTGGCGATTTGCCTCGCGCCCCAATTCTCGGGTTTCGGAGCGGCCCAAGACGTCGCCATAGGATGCCAGCGGGTCGGTGCGCGCGCCAGAAAAGCGTGCTGTGTTCTGTAGCGCGAGATCGGACGACCAGACATTCGCATCGCCGCGTGAGGGCGGTTGGTTCACCACGTCGTGGGTAGGCAGCGTGTGGCGGGCTTGGGATGTCATCTGGACCTCGTGCTCAGCTGCTCCAAGTGTTCAGCCGAGCGTTGAAACGGTCAAGTCTGACGGCGGGTCACGAACAGCAGCCGCTGTCGTCCTTTCGATCGGGCACCGGATCGTATCCATCGCCGCCCCAGGGGTGGCAGCGTCCAATCCGGCGGGCTGCCAGCCAGCTACCTTTTAAAACGCCGTGCTTCTCGAGCGCCTCCAGAGCATATGCCGAGCAAGTAGGCTGATACCGGCAGTTGAAGCCGACCCACGGGCTGAACACCAACCGATAAACCCGGATGGGCAGGGCAACGATATGGGACAGAAAGGTCATTTCCGGTCGCTGTGGATCTTGCGCAGCGCATAGCGCAGATCACCCAGCAATGCTGCGTACGGGCGGTTCGCAGTCGTATCCGCCCGGCCGATCAGAACATAGTCCCAATCCGCGTGGCCATGGGCCAACAGAACGGCGCGCGCGGCCTCGCGCAGCCGACGCTTGGCGCGGTTGCGGGCAACTGCATTTCCGACTTTCTTGGAACAGGTGAACCCGACGCGGATGCCTTCGGCCTCGCCTTCGGCCCGTTTGCGGCCCTGCACCATCATCGACGACGTGCCCTGCCTGCGCGCACGTGCGGCTTTCAGGAAATCGGACCGTTTCTTCAAAACGGTCAAGGGTTCAGGCGCGCAAACGGACGCCGCCGGGGGCTTGACCCTCGGCTGGTTGCTACCATCCTCAGGGGCCTCCGGCGGCGTCATGTTCATAACCTGATCGGTGAGCGGTTTATGCGCTCAGCGACTTGCGGCCGCGTGCGCGACGTGCGTTCAGGATCTTGCGGCCGGCCTTGGTGGCCATGCGCGCGCGGAAACCGTGGCGGCGTTTGCGAACCAGGTTCGAAGGCTGATAGGTGCGTTTCATCGCTCCGTCTCCAATCTATAGCGGTCGGGTGCGGCGCGGATTCGCCTGGCCCTAGTGTTCGAAGCCTGTCCTCTACTGGGTAGCGGGGGGTAAGTCAAACCCCTAGGTGGGGGTTTTCGCGCCTTTTGCAACAATTCTGTAACCACAGCGGGCAAAAGGTTTCAAAACACCGGTTTTCATAGCCCTATCCCTCACATTCCCTGCCGTAAAGATCAACGCCCCGTGAGGCCCCTGTTGCGCGGCGCACAAGCAGCGCATGTTGGGGACAAGATGAAACGCACGAAATCGGACAGCGTCATGAGCGATACAACTCAGGCCCCGCGCAGCGGGCTTGCGCGACACATACCTTTGTTGGTGATTCTCGCCGTGGCGGCGGTGGGGTTCTTTACGCTGGGCGACTACCTGACATTCGAGACCCTGCGCGACAACCGCGAGGCCCTGCTGGAATGGCGTGACACGCATTATTGGTCGATGGCCGGGGTGTTCATCGCGGTCTATATCGTGATCGTCGCCTTCTCGCTGCCCGGCGCGGCAGTCGCATCGATGACCGGGGGGTTCCTGTTCGGCCTGTTCGCAGGCACCGTTTTCAATGTCTTTGCCGCCACAATCGGTGCCTCGGCGATCTTCCTTGCTGCACGCTGGGGGTTGGGCGAATCTCTGACCGCGCGACTGGAGTCGTCTGAAGGGACGATCAAAAAGCTCAAGGACGGTCTGCGCGAAAATGAGATCTCGGTCCTGTTCCTGCTGCGTCTTGTGCCGGTGGTGCCATTCTTCGTCGCCAATTTGGTACCAGCATTGGTCGGCGTGAAATTCCGCAATTTCCTTATCACCACGGCGCTGGGCATTATTCCGGGCGGCATCGTTTACACTTGGATCGGCGTTGGTCTGGGCGGTGTGTTTGATCGGGGCGAAACGCCGGATGTCTCGTTGCTGTGGGAACCGTTTGTCATTGGCCCGATCATCGGCTTGTGTGTTCTAGCTGCGCTGCCAATCGTCATCAAATCGCTGCGTGGCCGAAAGGACGGCTGAAATCATGCAAGAGCTGAAAACCGATATCCTGGTGATCGGGGCCGGGTCAGGCGGCCTGTCGGTCGCGGCAGGTGCAAGCCAGATGGGCGCAGACGTCATTCTGCTGGAAGGCCACAAGATGGGCGGAGACTGCCTTAACTTTGGCTGCGTCCCCTCCAAGGCGCTGATCGCCAGCGGTAAGGCAGCCTATGGGCAAGCGCATGCATCAGCGCTGGGCGTTGCCGACGTCGTACCCCAGGTGGACTACGCAGCGGCCAAGGACCATGTGCATGACGTGATTGCGCAGATTGAACCGATGGACAGTCAGGAACGGTTCGAAGGCTTGGGCGTCACGGTGATCCGCGAATTCGGTAGTTTTGTCTCTCCGACCCAGGTGCAGGCGGGCGACCACCTGATCACTGCGCGCCGGGTTGTGATTGCAACCGGCTCGTCTCCTTTGGTGCCGCCGATCCCCGGTCTGGATCAGGTGCCGTTCTATACCAACGAAACCATCTTCGACCTGCGCGACAAGCCTGAACATCTGTTGATCATTGGCGGCGGCCCTATCGGCATGGAAATGGCGCAGGCCCATATCCGGCTAGGCTGCAAAGTCACGGTGATCGAAGGGATGACAGCGCTGGGCAAAGACGACCCAGAGGCGGCAGAGATCGTGCTGGATACGCTCCGCGCAGAAGGTGTGGAGATCCACGAAAACGCAATGGTGGCGCAGATTCGGGACAACAATGGCACTGTTGAGGTCGTGACCGAGAAGGGCGAGATTTACACAGGCTCGCATCTGTTGCTGGCAGCCGGACGCAAGGCCAATACCGACCGGTTGAATCTGCAGGCTGCCGGGATTGAACCGACCCGCACCGGGATCAAGGTTGACGAGGCGCTGCGCACCACGAACCGCAAAGTCTATGCAATCGGCGACGTGGCCGGTGGCCTGCAATTCACGCATGTGGCTGGCTATCACGCCGGGATCATCATCCGTTCGGCTCTGTTCGGGCTGCCGTCCAAGGCCAAAACCGCGCATATCCCCTGGGCAACCTATACGGACCCGGAACTGGCTCAGGTTGGCCTGACCGAAGCGCAGGCCCGCGCCCAACATGGCGACAGGGTCGAAATCGCGCGGTTTGACTACCACCACAACGACCGTGCCATTTCCGAGCGTAAGACGAAGGGCTTCATTAAAGTCATGGTCGTAAAAGGTCGACCTGTTGGGGCCACAATCGTGGGTCATCAGGCGGGGGAACTGATCAACTTGTGGTCGCTGGCATTGGCCAATAACCTGAAGATGGGGCAGATTGCTGCGATGGTTTCGCCCTATCCGACGGTCGGAGAGCTTAACAAAAGGGTGGCGGGTGCCTATTTCTCGCCAAGGCTGTTTGAGAATCAGACGGTTAAACGAGTGGTCAGGTTCGTCCAGCGCTGGATCCCCTGACCGGGAAAGGAGCGCCAATTGAACTCGCTGTCGGGCCGTTTTCTGATCCTGACAACGGTCTTCGTGATGTTGGCCGAGATATTGATCTTTGTGCCCTCAATCGCGCGATTCCGTGAGGATTTCCTGCTGAACCGGCTTGAGCGTGCGCAGATCGCCTCGCTGGCTTTGCTGGCTGATGACATGCTGGCCGACGAACTCGAGGCTGAGCTACTGGCCAATGCAGGCGTCTATAATGTTGTGCTGCGCCGGGACGAGGTGCGGCAGCTGATGCTGTCCTCGCCCATTCCGGAGCAGATCACCAAGACATATGATCTGCGCGATGCCGGTCCTTTGGTCCTGATCCGCGATGCGCTGGCACGTCTGTTCACCCCGGAAAACGAAGTGATCCGCGTGATCGGCGAGCCGGTCAAAGGGGCAGGGCTGTTGATCGAGGTTACAATCGACAGCATGCCTTTGCGCATGGCGATGACAGACTACGGTCTTCGCATCCTGGGCTTGTCCTTCGTGATTTCCATCATCACCGCGTTCTTTCTGTTCCTGGCTGTCCGGGTCGTTCTGGTCAAGCCGATCAAAAGCGTGGTCGGATACATGCAGCGCTATGCCGGGGCACCCGAAGACGCGCGGGGGATCATCTCACCAAATTCCAAAGTAACCGAACTCCGCGAGGCGGAAGAGGCGTTGCAGCAATTGCAAACGGAACTGACCCAGGCCCTGAAACAGCGCGAACGTCTGGCGCAGCTGGGCGGTGCGGTGGCAAAGGTCAGCCATGATCTGCGAAACATTCTGACTTCGGCGCAATTGTTCACGGATCGGATCGAAACCAGCGATGATCCATTGGTGCGGCGGATGGCACCCAAACTTGTGAACTCGATAACCCGCGCCGTGTCCTTGTGCGAAAGCACGCTGGCATTCGGGCGCGCGGAAGAGCCCGCGCCGACCCTGACCATGGTGCCCCTGCGCGACATCGCCGAAGACGTTGTGGCCAGTGAACAGCTAGCGGTCGCGGATGCCTGCGTTGAGATCGTGAATGAGGTGCCAAATGACCTCGTAGCCCGTGCAGACCCTGAGCAGATATTCCGTGTGATGATGAACCTTGTCCGCAACGCACGGCAGGCACTCATCGCGTCGGGCAAACCCGGTAAAGTCACTATCGCGGGCTGTGAGCATGATACCAGCTGGTGCATCGAGATCCGCGACAATGGTCCAGGTTTGCCGCCCAAAGCGCGTGAAAACCTGTTTACCCCGTTTCAGGGCGGTGTACGCAAAGGCGGTTCCGGGTTGGGGCTTGCGATCTCACAAGAACTGGTGCGCGGGCACGGCGGAGACCTCGTGCTTGCGGAATCCGGACCCGAGGGCACAACCTTCGAAATCAGGCTTCCCCGGGGCGATGGGACTTTTTGAAATTTTTTTGAAGAATCGACTTGCACGTCCCGAACACCGGGTCTACATACCGCCTCACCAACGCGGACCGATAGCTCAGCTGGATAGAGTACTTGACTACGAATCAAGGGGTCGGGGGTTCGAATCCTCCTCGGTCCGCCACTGGTTTACACTTGAAAATAAAGACTTAGACGGAGTGGCCCAGTTGTTGATTTCGCGGGCTTTTTACTCAAGGCAACTTTGAGGCAACCGTTCTGGGTAAAAAAGGATGTTTTCACCCCAATTCATACGGTCCACCCTCCTGTAAATCGCCGAATACTGCCCATGCCTCGTGGCATGCGTTTGCGAGTGCTATGTCATCTTCGGGAATGCTGTCCTTGAAATTGGGGTAGGCCATTCGGTCGCCCAAGTTCATCAGCACCGTCATCAGGTGGTTGCGTGGAATGAACGCCCGGAAGCGATAGTCGCCGCCGGGTGTTTCGATCACTTCGCCGTCCATACCATAGTCGCGCAGAAGTTCGGCGTCCTGAGCGCGGCGGAACCGCAGACTGACGCGAGAACCGATGTTCGGCCCGCTGGTTTTGCCGTCCTCATCCTTTGCAACGGCAGAGAAGAAGCCCGAACCCTCGGGCGTCGAGAATGCTACCCACATATGCAGGTCCTCCTAATTTTTTTGGAAAAGGGCGCCTTCTCTATCAAATACGATATAGGGTCGTCAACTCGAGGGGGATTACGTGCGCGGGCGCACGGCCTGTAGGCACAAACCCAAACCTCCACACCTGGCAGTAGCTACGTGATGGTTGGAGACTATTCGTCGTCATCCAGTTTTGCCTCAATCACCTTCTGTTGAGCCAATCTCTCTGGAAGGCGGTCGCTGATGTCTTTGAGCCGCTGTGTTGGATTGACGCTCATGTCTACAGTTCCGCTGTGGGTGTGCGTGATGCTAACGCCATCAGCGCGTCCGAATGCTCGGTCCTGAGCTAGGGCCAGCAAGGCAATTTGTTCTTTGCCCGAAAGTTTTCCTGATACAAATTCACCATTCTCATCTCGGCGATTGAAGAGTTCGTCCATCGACAACAGATCGTTCATGCGTTTCACAGCGATCTCGCCGTTCGACTGGATCAACTTTCTTGTCTCGGGGTCCAGCTTGGGTCGCCCACCCGGATTTCCGGAATTACCGGTCTTGAAGAGTGGTGTTGGCATAGTGAACTCCTCTGTTCTCAGAAAGCGAATGCACCAAGCAATAACTATCTATTTTATATACTATAATTCGGTTTGAGTTGCGAATACTTGTGCATTTTGCTGCGGGGCTGCGCGGTAGTCATGTCCGAACTACTGTCACAGCGGATTTTTGGTCAGCGTCTGCTATCGTGCCGAGCGATCATTAACTGCAGAAAGTTCGACTGTTTGCTGCCGAAAGACTGCTTCGCGGCGCTTAGCCGTCATCCGACAAAAACGGTCGGATGACCACGTTGAGACCCAAAGTTACCGGGTGCTGCAGCCCGCGCTAACGACCGCAATGCGCAGAAAGCGGACTTTGCAAAGTCTTGGGTACAGATCGTAATAGAAGTCTATTTTCTCAGAACTCTGGGCCTAAGCATCGCTGGCTGAGGATTAGAAGCTCGAACGACGGATTCAGTTTCAAGGTTCAAATCCATCTCAGCGGATCGCCCAGAGACTGTTGATCTTCCCCGAGTTCAGAGCGGAGTGAACAGATAGAATGATGCGGCGTGACGCCAATTTATTTCCTACCGACCCGGAGCGGGCAGGGTTTGGCTCAAGGCAGTTCCAGGAAGGGTCAAGATAAACGCAGAAAACAAATGGCTGAACAGATTTCTGGACTGTGACATAGATGATCTTCGCCGAGGTTGGGTGTGGGTGAACTAGTAGTTGAAACGCAAACCTAAGCCGGCACCTTTATCGTAGGGGCGGTCGGAACCTATGCCGATGAGGAAATCAGCATAAATTGCGATGCCAGGACTGAGGTTCTTGCCAATCTGGAACTCAGCGGTAGCTGGCCAAGCATCGTTCTCCCAGTCATATGGTGCTTTGATATCAGCCTTGGCCCAGTACCCATCGCCAAACGGTTGTAGCGCAATCAACCGCATCGCGGTTTGGTTTATGTCCGTCGGGCCATTGTATGAAGCAAAATGCTGGAGCAGTGGGATCAGCGTCAGCCCTGATTTTGTGTTTGCAAAGGCGAACCCGCCAAAAGGCGCAATTTGATCGGACCCGGTTCCGATCCCTTTTTCCGGGTCGCCAAAGTCCAGTATCCACTCCAGACCAATGGCCGACTTGATGGCCCACGTTTCGTTGAGCGGTCTCTGAGAAGGGAAATAGATCGCTTTGAGGCTCAATTTCTCAAAGTCAGTGAACCGAGTTCCAGTCACATCCGTTGAGTTGTAGTGCAACTCATATTTCAGTTTCAGATCAGGCCGCAGCATGTATGCGCCATCTATAAAGGCGTCCTGCTTGTCAGCACCGTTGCCCAAATCAAAATACTGATACCGGATGTCCGTGTTATTGACTGCGGCCAAAGGGTTTGAAGCGTTTTCATCGGCGATTGCTGAGGCCGCAACAATGCCAGTCGCCAATGCAAGGACAAGCGCTTGGATTTTCATATTGTTTCCAGAATTTTTGTTGTGGATGCCAAGCCCCACATCAAGCATATTATCATCTGATGCAGGGCTTGCATGACTCTTATCAGCTTCACCTTTTAGTCGGGCTGAATGTCCCGCTTGGCGACAAAGGCATCCACCGCTGCGACGGTTTCAGGACGAAGGTTCACGATACCTTCATAGGGACGTCCAGTCGCGGCTGGTTGATCGGGGTACATTTCCTTGAATTTCAGGTGGCGGGCAATAATGCGGTTAAACTCATGTCCAGCCCATGCTCCGATCTCGGTCGATACGCTCTGTTCTTCGCGGGGGTCGCGGAACAGGTTGTAGAACTTGGCCACGATAGCATTTTCACCTTTGGCCGGAACTTTGAGTTTGATGTGTTCCTTTACCACCTCTTTCAGCGAATTGATCGAGTAGATCAGTACATGATCCCTGCGCCCATGCGTATCGCCAATAAACATCAGGGACGTCTGATCGACACCGTCAATGATCCGGTCGCGGGGGATGGCATCCATCGCTCCGCCGATACGCGCAATTGACGTGAACAAATCAGAGATATGAATAATGTCAGATACAATTGAGTCTCCCTCGATCAAGCCGGGCAGGCGGGCAAACGCGTCCACCCGAACGCCTCCTTCAGACGTATCGGCCTTGCCGCCGCGGAAGACCAGCGGCGAAAACCCACTGCCGGGGGCATATTTGGTGAAGTGACCGTTGTCGCCCATCAAAACGATCAGGGTATTATCCCTGAGCCCCAGCGCATCGACTTCGTTCAGAACGACCCCTATCCATTCATCCAACTCTTCCATGCTTTCAACGAATGTACCGCCGTTGGGTGTCGTGAACGCTTCTCTCGTCGTGCGCGTTGTCGACAGAGGGACAAGCGGCCAGTATTGCAGGAAGAACGGTTCATCCCGTTCTGCTAGCAGGCGCAACTGCTCCATCGCCTGTGCCTGATAGCGGATGTTCATTTCATTATATTTGTCCTGGGTCCATTTCTCACCCGGTTCCATATGGACTTCGCGGACCTCCCCGCCAATAACAGCTTCAAGGCCGGTAATCATGTGTCCCGGATCAGGGCGAAACCAATCATCCAGCGTGTATTTGGAGTTGTAGTTGTCTTCCCCTATGGCCATGGTGATTTCTTCCTTGGCTGCATCTTCGTTGAAGATGGCCAACTGGCCCTGCTGATGGATGGGGAACGCGGCGTAGTCAAAGCCCTGATAAGTAGGCCAGGATTCCTGAATGTCGCCCATGTGCCATTTGCCAACATGCGAGGTGTTGTAGCCTACGGATTTCAGAACTTCGGCAATTGTGACTTCTTCATCGGCAAGGCCAAAACCTGAAATATCGACGGCGGTATCGCCCATCCCATTGCGATACGGCTGGCGACCCGTCATGAAGGCGACCCGCGACGGTGTGCAGGACGGCTCGGTATACATGCGCGCAAACCGCATGCTTTCCTCTGCGAGCGCGTTGATATTGGGCGTCGAATACCCGCGTATCGCGTTCATCTCGGGCATACCCATGTCGCCAAAACCCATGTCGTCAATAAGGATGTAGAAGATGTTTGGAGGGTTCCCTCCGTTTTTCTCACGAAAATCGGCCAGCAGTTGGTCAACCTGTGCGTCGTTCTCGACCCAAACGGCTTCGTTTTGCTGCTTCAGCACATAGTATTCCGCATCATGCACGATATTGCTGTCCTGAGCTGCCGCCGTGATAGCGGAGCCGGCAAAGACCAGCGCGGAGAGGAACAGTTTTGATTTCATGAGATACCCCTGTTTCATGATATACTTGTTTTCAGACCTTCAAGGATCAGATGATGGCAAAAGGTTGAAAGGGAGAGTTCGCTGTCTTCAGCCTGTGAGCGCAACAACTCTTTTTCGCTTTTGGTTAGCAGCGTTACGACGCGTTCGGTGCGCACAGTATCTTCAGGCAACGATGGGCGTCCGAACCTCTTCCCTCTCGATTTGTCTGCTTTGTCTTGCAATTGTCCACGCCTACATATTCGAATAACATTTCATGAAAACTACCTGCGGGGCGGAATGGACGACATCAAAAAACGATCAGCCCCCAAAAAAACCTGCGCCCCAAACACACTTTTTTTGCAGGACCCTTCGCAATTCCGCGAGCTGTCCCAATGGGATGTCGAGCTACGTCAAATTGAAGAGGGAACTATGAACTCTTCGGTATCCGTTTGGGCAGGTCTTGACCTTCAAATGATTGATTTGTCGTTTGATAAGGCTGTGTACCAAACCGGAGTTTCTCGCCCTGACATTCTAGCGTTTGGCTTACCAGACAAAGGGAGTGTACGAACTTGGCTTAACGGCTCACCCTCAGACACCGCTCTGATGAATTTTGGTAGCGGAGACCCTTTTGAAGGCGTGAGCAATTCAACGCTCACAGGCCTGACCTTTGGCATCGACATCCGAAGGGCTCAACGGATCGCCGACGATTGCGGTCTTGATATCAGCACCGTGCGAAATGACGCTTTAAGATCCTTCGTTAGCGACGCTGGCAAGCTGCATTACTTAGTCAAAAACAAAGCGCGCTTTCTAATTGGATCAGCGGCCGGACCAAGCTCTGATAGTGAAGAGAGTGATATGATCTTAGAGCTTCTGGAAATGCTGGTGGTAGGCGAAAAATGGAGTGATCGGCGAAACAGTAAAAATAGAACCCGTTTAGCACAACAAGTCGTTGAGTTCATGCGGGCCCATTTGATGGATAACGTGTCAATCGGTGAGGTATGTGCAGATATTCAGGTATCCACATGCACTCTTCGTCGCGCGTTTCAGGAAACATATGGGGTGAGCCCCAAGCAGTTTTATCTAAGAGCCCGTCTCGGTGCTGTGCGCCATGAACTGGTATCCTGCTCGCCAGAGGAGAGTATATCGGACATCGCAAACGCTTACGGATTTTGGCACATGGGTCAGTTCGCGCGAGACTACAGAGCACTCTTTGGACAACTGCCGACACAAACGTTGTCAGGCAAAATGAACTGAAACAGAGCTTGGCAGTCCGCGGCCTAACTTGTCCGCAACACTAGAATTGCAAAGTCGGATTTTGAAGGTCCGCTTAGGGCTGACTGCGGTTCTTTGGAGTAAAAATGCGGATGGCTGCAAAGTCCGCAAAGGAGCCATTCTCTCTGCAGTACATTAATGACTGCTATGCGGAACAGGACGGGAATTCGCCATATTGGCGGCGATAACTGCAGTACAGCCCAAAGCAGACATTCAAAAGCGATGTTTGGGCATTCTGGGAAGTTAAGCGAAACTCTTATCTAAGAGTCCTTTTTTAGAATATATGGCAGCTTTCTTCATGACTCTGCGGACCCGCACAAGGCCGCACCATACCGTCATTGTCCGCATAGCGTGGAACACCACCCGCAAAGAAACTCTGTGACTTCTATCGTATGCCCTCTAAACTCCGGTCTTGCTTGTTTCATTGGTTTGCGTGGGAGCTCGAACGCAGGTGGTTGGAAAGAGGACATCGGAAGAGACGAGGCGTTCAGCGTCGTCATCTGCGCAAAGTTCTGGGCTCAGCGCGGATGAACAGCAGGCTCGGTTTGAAGCTACCGCGCGGGTTATGCAAGCGATCTCCGAGACCAAGGATGACATCCAGCCAGTATGCGACCTGATTGTAGCGCTGGCAAAAGATCTGTGTGATGCCTTTTTTGCCGGTCTGGTACTCGGGCAAGAAGGGGATGCTCGTCAGCAACTGGTTGCAAGCGTCAATTTACACCCGGATATTCAACAGCTCTGGTTCGACGGCAAATACACGATGGAGCCAGGCAACTCCATCGTGACTGACACTATTCTCAGCGGTGAGACAAAACGTGTTGTCGATATGGGCGACACCGATTTTCATAAATCGGGAGATGAGCGTTTTAAGCTCATTGTCGACAGGCATGGATGCAGGAGCAATCTCTTTGTTCCATTGAAAGTGGGTGGCAGCGCAATCGGATGCCTGATGTTGGCACGGGATGAGGTGCGACCTTATTCCGACGATCAGGTCCAGCTGGTTGAGATTTTCGCTGCACAAGCGGTCATTGCAATCGAGAATGTTCGACAGTTTAGCGAGTTGCAGGTGCGTCTGGCGCGTGAAGGTGCCACGCGTGATGTTCTGGAGACGATCAGTCGGTCTCGCGATGATGAAGCGCCGGTATTTCAGACGATCTTGGAAAACACGGCCCGGCTTTGCGAAACAGATGTAGCCACGTTGAGCCTGCTAAATGAGGCAAGAACGCATTTGGAATACGCCGCCCATTTTGGTGATCAATTGGCTACATACAAGGTCGGCGCGGATCGCTGGTCTCTGGACTCAAATTTACAAATTGCCGAGTCCGTGCGGGAAGCGCGCGTCATTCACAACGTCGATTTGCGCGAGACAGACCACTACATCAACGGGGATCTTTGGCGCCGGCAATTGGTTGATGAGGAAGGTGTTCGTTCGTTTCTGACGGTTCCTTTGATGTCAGCAAATGGTGACCCCGTAGGTGTCATCGGGATTTACCGGCGCGAAGTGCGACCATTTTCCGATGACGAGATTTCTTTGGTCGAGAGCTTTGCCGCGCAAGCCATCATTGCCCTCGATAACACTCGTCAAATGAAAGAGCTGCACACTCAGCTGGAACGCCAAGCGGCGACACAGGAGGTTCTAAGTGTTATCAGCAAAAGCCGGGACAATGACGCACGAGTCTTTGAAGCCGTGCTTCAGCAGGCCACTGAAATCTGTGACGCAGATCAGGCGGCGCTGGTTTTGGTCAACGCTGCGGGAACCCATATTCAATTGGCCGGTGCATGGGGGCACGATAGAACCGACGTCGAATTGGGAGAAGAGTGGCCTCTTGACGGTTCGGTCACGGCGGCGGCGGCGATACGCAACTGCAAGGTTGTACGCGTCGAGGACATTGCCGACACAGAGTTCTATCGCTCGGGTGATCCTACTGCTGTTACAATGGTCGAGGTAGAAGGCATCAGGTCGCGCGTTGTCGTCCCGTTGATGCAAGGCGAGCAGGCCATAGGTGCTATTGCGGTTAGCCGCCGCGAAGTCCGCCCGTTTTCTGATCCCGACGTGCAATTCATCGAAGAGTTCGCCAAACACGCAGTCATAGCGATAGAAAACACGCGCCAATTTCGAGAGGTCCAGGAACGACTGGAGCGCGAAAAAGCATCGCGAGAAATCCTCGAAGTCATCAGCCGTAGCCGCGACGACGAAAGACCTGTGTTCCAAAGCATTCTCGAAAACTCCAGCCGCTTGTGCAAAGCCCCGCTCGCTTTTTTATGCGTCGCTGATAACGAACGGGGGCTCGCAACGATCCCGGCCAATATCGGCGCAAGAACCGACTTTGACGAAGCGCTCAAAAATTTTGTGGAGCCGCTAACACGAACGGAATTAGTTGCGATCAAACCAATGATTGATGGCGAGGTCATTCGCCAAGACGATATCGCGGACGATCCCCTGTACTTCAGGGAACGTGACCCGAAACGGGTTCAGATGGTTGAGATTGAAGGAGCCCGCTCGGTTCTGGCAGTTCCGTTGATGAAGGATGGCCTAGGTCTCGGTGTAATTGTCCTCTACCGCCGTGAAGTTGAACCTTTCTCTGACGACGATGTCGCTTTGGTTCAAACCTTTGCAGCTCAAGCCGTGATCGCAATGGAAAACGTCCGTCAGTTCCGCGAAATTCAGGATCGTACAGCGGAAGTGACGCAATCTTTAGAATACCAGACTTCTACGTCTGAAGTTCTGCGGGTTATTTCGGCCTCACCAAATGAGCTGGCACCCGTTCTCGACGCTATCCTCAAAGAGGCCTCCCGTATCTGCGAATTGCAGGATGCCTATGTTGCGATGCTGAACCCTGACGATCAGCTTTTCCATGTGCATTCGACGCTCACGCAGGACACAACCTTTGCTGAATATGTCAAATCTCACCCTATTTCGCCAAGTCAGAGCGGTGTAAGTGGGCGTGCCATTTTGTCGAAACGAACGATCTACATTAAAGATGTTGAAGCGGATTCGTCCTACACATGGATGGAAGAAAGCGGCGTCGGTGAATATAGATCCTTGCTCGGCGTGCCGATGCTAAAAAACAACGAAGTCGTGGGGGTGATTTCTCTAGGGTCACCTGAGGTTTCGGGATTTTCCACCAAGCAGATTCAACTGCTCGAAACATTTGCCGATCAGGCCACTATCGCAATTACGAATGCGAACCTTTTCCGCGAAGTCGAGAAACGGACGGCCGAAGTAGAACAATCACTTGAATACCAGACTGCCACCTCTGATGTCTTGTCGGTTATTTCCCGGTCGCCGAACGAGCTGGAGCCGGTTCTGGAAGAAATCTTGCGGGTTGCAAGCCGGATTTGTGAACCAACTTACGCTGCGATTTCGATCCTCAACCCAGAGGATAATCTTTACCATACTGACATCATGCTAGATTTTGATAGTGATTTCATGAAGTTCATGAAGGCTAACCCTGTTCCAGCCGGTCACGGGAGCGGAATTGGCCAAACCGCAGCACGAGGAGAAACAGTCTACTACGAGGATACAGAGGCTGGCGAGTATGCATGGAAAGAAGCGGCCCGCATTGGAAAATACCGTTCGTTGTTAGGTGTCCCTCTGATCAAGGGCAAAACAGTAGTTGGTGTTATAGTCCTCTGCCACGACAAAGTCGCACCATTCAATTCAAAGCAAATTTCACTCTTAGAGACTTTTGCGGCTCAGGCCGTGATTGCGATCAACAACACTCAGTTGTTCAAAGAAGTTCAAGCCCGTACAGCCGAAGCTGAAGAGACATTAAAGTATCAGAAAGCAACGTCTGAAGTCCTGGATGTTATCTCCCGTTCGCCAAATGACCTGCCGCCGGTGTTGGACGCCATCCTAGAGGTTTCTTCGCGCATCTGCGCGCCGGAGTACGCATTCTTTGCCATGCGGGATGCAGAGGATGGGCTTTATCGTGTTGTGATGTCCCATAACGTAAGCGAGGCGTTTCTAAGATTTCTGACGGATAATCCGATAGCTCCTGAAGAAGGCTCGTGCATCGGGCGAACTGCTTTGCATGGAAAGACAGTCTACATAGAAGATACTCGAAACGACCCAACTTACACTTGGAAACAGGCTGCCGAGATAGGCGACTACCTCACCACTCTCGGTGTTCCGCTTGTCAAAAATGGTCACACGCTTGGTGTTATAGTCATGGCGCACAGGCAGGCTTCGGCATTTAGCGCAAAACAGATCAGCCTGCTGGAAACTTTCGCGTCTCAGGCCTTGATTGCGATTAACAACACGAGGCTATTTGAGGAAGTGCAAAGGCGTACGGCAGAAGTCGAGGAGGCATTGCAGTACCAGACCGCTACGACTGAAGTTCTTGAGGTGATTTCCCGATCTCCCGACGCGTTAGAACCTGTTTTGGAAACGTTGTTGGCCGTTTCGTCCCGTATCTGCCGTCTTCAGGATGCTTTCGTAGCACTCAAGAAACCGGAAGACGGGAAGTATCATTTCTTTGCTGGGCACAATCTGTCGGGCAAATTCGCTGACTTCATAAAGGCGTATCCTTTTGAACCGGGGGAAACATCGGCCTCAGCGCGCGCACTTCTAAATGGAAGAGCTGATTACGTTGAAGATACGCAAGCTGACCCCACATACGATCCTCTTCTTAAATCCAATCTCGAAGGTTATCGATCCGTTCTTTCCGTGCCGCTGATACGAGATGGTGACACAATTGGCGTTATCAGCATGGGAAGCCGAACCACTGCAGCTTTTGACGAGAAGCAAATCAAGCAGATGGAGACTTTTGCCTCGCAGGCGATTATCGCCATTCAGAACTCGCAGTTTTTCAATGACACACAAACAGCGCTTGCGCGCCAAACCGCCAGTGCGGACGTTCTTAGAGTTATTTCTGAATCCCCAACCGATACCAAACCAGTATTCGAGAAGATTGTTGCACTGGCAACGACTCTGATAGATTGCGATCTGGCTATTGCCATTCAAGCGAATAAAACAGAAATTTGGCAGGTCGCGGTCGCAACTCAAGAAGGTTTGGAAGAAGTCAAGTGGACGGATCGACTTCCGATTGACCCCGACGACAATTTACCTTCTCGGGCGATCAAAAGTGGCAAGACGCTCCACATGCCAAGCTGGCGCTACGAAGAACTCCCGAGGCGCGACAAAAAAATCTTTCGCGAGAAGGGCTTTAAATCGTCTTTGATGGTTCCCTTGATGCGCGGAAAAGACTGTTTTGGAAATTTGGTATTTATTCGAAAGACTTCAAAGGCTTTTACCGAAGACGAAGTGTCTATTGCGGAGTCATTTGCGGATCAGGCCATCATCGCGCTAGAAAATGTTCGCCTATTTAATGAAACTCAGGCTTCTCTGGCACGCCAGACGGCGAGTGCTGATGTGCTTCGGGTAATTAGTCAGTCACCTACGGATACAACACCTGTATTTGAAGTGATCGTGGATTCCGCGACGCGGCTTGTTGCATGCGATATGGCCGGTGCGGCGTTATCTGATGATAGTTCGTGGTGGCAAGTTGCTTTGGCTTCGCCCAAAGGGCTGATTCGCGATTTCGGAAGAACCCGGCACCCCTTGGATCCGAAGGACAACTTTCTTTCGTCCGTGTTACTTTCCGGAAAAACCATGCATGTACACGATTTGGCGTCGCGGGGTTTGCCGCGGTTAGCAAAGAAGTTGCACGAAGAAAACGGATTTGAAGCTTTCCTAGGCGTGCCACTGATGCGCGGCGATAAGTGTTTGGGCGGGCTCTATTTCATCAGGAAATCAAAAATACCGTTCTCAGATGACGACATAGCGATGGCCGAATCTTTTGCTGATCAGTCTGTTATTGCCATCGAGAATGTGCGCCTGTTCCGCGAAGCGGAAGAAGCGCGCGAGGCTGCCGAATCTGCTAACGAAGCCAAAAGCGCCTTCCTAGCTACGATGTCCCACGAAATTCGAACCCCCATGAATGCCGTAATCGGTATGAGCGGCCTGTTGATGGACACAGAGTTGGATGCGGAACAAAGTGACTATGCCAATACCATCCGCGATAGCGGCGATGCGCTTTTGGGTATCATCAACGAGATCCTCGACTTCTCGAAAATTGAGGCCGGACAGATGGATATCGAGAACCATCCGTTCGATCTGCGCGAGTGCATAGAAAGCGCTCTCGATCTAATCAGCGGTAAGGCCGCTGAGAAACAACTCGATTTGGCCTATGAGTTCGATGACTCGCTACCTCTGGCAATTAGCGCCGATCTAACAAGACTACGGCAAATTCTGCTGAATCTCCTTTCTAACGCAGTGAAGTTCACCGAAAGCGGCGAAGTGGTCCTGTCTGTTGAGCGATCCGCCCAGGTGCAGGGAGTGCTCGAACTGATGTTCAAAGTCCGAGACACTGGAATCGGCCTATCCCAAAAGGGCATGAGCCGTTTGTTTCAGTCTTTCAGCCAGGCAGATAGTTCAACGACCAGAAAATATGGTGGCACTGGTCTGGGTCTAGCGATCTCGAAACGCCTTGCTGAACTTATGGGCGGGACCATGTGGGCTGAAAGCGATGGCGAGGGGAGCGGGTCCACCTTTGTTTTCAAGATCCAAGCAAAACCTGCGAAGCCAATTAAGTCGTCTTTTCGCAATCTTGTTGGCGTTCAACCTGAACTTGAGGGCAAGCGAATTTTGATGGTGGACGACAATGCCACCAATCGTAAAATCCTTTCTCTGCAAACCGAGAAGTGGGGCACTCGGACCACGACGTGTGAGACCCCGTCAGAAGCGCTGAACATACTGGGAGAAGGCGCCGATTTCGATTTGGCAATTCTCGACATGCATATGCCCGAAATGGATGGAGAAGAGCTTGCCAAAAAGGTTCGCGTCAGGAAGCCGGACTTGCCACTCATCCTTTTCAGTTCACTGGGCCCGCGCGACACAGACCTTGAGCATGGTCTCTTCGCCGCCAACCTTGCCAAACCCTTGCGCCAATCCCACCTGTTCGACACCCTGGTCACACTGTTCGCGACTGAAAAGGTGCGAGTAAAGCCGTCCAAACCACAGGACAAACCTCAAACAGATCCGGATATGGCAACGCGACATCCGCTACGTATTTTGCTGGCCGAGGATAATTTGGTGAACCAGAAACTTGCGCTGCGACTGCTAGAGCAGATGGGCTATCGCGCTGATTTGGCCAGCAACGGTGTTGAAGCAGTCGAAAGCGTCAACCGGCAAACATACGATGTCGTATTCATGGATGTGCAAATGCCCGAGATGGATGGGCTTGAAGCGTCTCGCCGTATCAACAAAGCGCATTCGGATGGAAGTCGTCCTCGCATAATCGCGATGACCGCGAACGCAATGCAGGGGGACCGCGAAATGTGCCTGAAGGCAGGGATGGACGATTATATCACCAAACCGATCCGCGTCCCGGTCCTCATTGAAGCCCTGTTGAATTCCCCCAGAGTAAGAAGGTGATCCATGACAGACAGCCCAATAGATCACGAAATCTTCATGGAGCTTAAAGACGCCACGGGCGAAGACTTTGCTGCTGAGCTTGTGAACACCTTTCTCGATGAAGCGCCCAGTATGATTGACGAATTGATAGCGGCCGCGGGCGAGGCCGATGCCGACCGATACCGGCGTACCGCACATTCCATCAAGTCGAACGCCAACACGTTTGGTGCGACAGCTCTTGCAGAACTGGCCAGGAAAATCGAGCTCGGAGAACTGCCCGATGCCGGAGATCTGACAGATGCGACGGCGCTGGAGACAGCCCTAAACACTGCGGCCGCGGCTTTACGGAGCCTGATTGATGTCTGACGCCCCTGGCCATTTGCTCATCGTCGACGACAACAAGGTGAACCGCTTGCTTTTATCGCGCAGCGTAGAACTTTTGGGTCACCAAGTATCGCTCGCGGAAAACGGCCGGGTTGCGATGGAAATGTTGTCTAACCAGCCGTTTGACTTGCTTCTGCTGGATATCGAAATGCCAGAAATGGACGGCTTTCAGGTTCTGGAGGCCGTCAAATCGGACACCGACCTGCGCGACCTGCCAGTAATCGTGACGTCATCTGTTGAGGGGCTCGACAATGTCGTGCGTTGCATCGAATTGGGGGCCGAAGACTACCTGCCTAAGCCTGTAAATAAGACACTCCTTAGTGCGCGTGTCTCAAGCGGCCTTGAAAAGAAAAGACTCAGGGACGAACAGAAGCGTCTGCTAGAGCGCTTTGCAACAACTGAGGTTGCACAAGACCTACAAGAGTCGGGCTTTGCGATAGGTGGTAAACGTGCCAACGCCTCGGTTCTCTTCTGTGATATTCGCGGCTTCACGACCTTGTCTGAAAACCTCGCCCCTGAGGAAACAATCGACCTGCTCAACACTTTCTACACGTTGATGTTCGAGGCCGTTACCAGCAATGGCGGAATTGTCAGCCTGATGTTGGGAGACGGTTTGATGGCTCTTTTCGGAGTTCCACAGCCGCTGCCGAACTCCGCGCAAAGTGCAGTGGCGGCAGGGTATGAAATGCATAACATGATTGAGATTTTAAATCTCGAACGGTGCTCAGAAGGGAAAAGCAACCTAAAGATCGGAATCGGAATAGCAACTGGCGAAGTCGTCGCTGGTTACGCCGGAACGGACAGCCGGGCAACGTATACTTGCATTGGATCCACCGTAAACCTTGCCGCTCGTTTGGAGGCGGAAACGCAGAATACCGGAAGCCGGATATTGATTGATCAAGAAACCTTCGATCTGTTGCAAGGAATAAACGTGTTGGAGACATTCGGTAGCACCATGATCAAGGGTTTCTCAGATCCGTTCGATATTCATGCGCTATGACCATTCATGCAGCATGACAAGCGCATCTACTTTGGGCGTAGTTGCGCTTGGGGCTTTGCTTTTCGTCCGATGGATTTCATATTTGGCTCAGTGTTTGGAGAGTAGAAATTGTTAGACTTTGCAAAGTCCGCGTTCTGCGCATTGCTTTAGTTGGGACATCGCACAACATCGGTCAAAGTGGGCTCTGTATTGCCGTTCTCTGCGGCAAGTATGATTGGCTGGCTGCGGCCCAAAACGGGCTATTTCAACAGACCTTTGCAAATTTCTCAAAGCGGGCAAAACGTTCGGTCGCTGTGGCTGCGCAAACATCTTCATTGGCAGGTTGAACCTATTTCGGTTCTATTATTCGAAACATCAACTTGTTTCTGTCCGACAGGCGCTGCTTAGGACAGTTTGACTAACTGTCTAAGTCCAATGCTTTCATTAACTCGAAGACTTGGCTACGCATCCAAGCCGCCATCGGGGCGTTGTCGGAACGCTTGTGCCAGATGCCGATGATCAACGCCGGTTCAATATGCATCGGAGGTTCGAACACCTTCAGTCCGAATGTCTTGGCCAATTTCTTTGCAAGTTGCGCGGGTACAAGCGCAATGAGGTCGCTTTCACTTACCGCTCGGCACACGCCACTAAAGACGGGCACGGTCATAGCAACCTGTCGCTGTTTTCCGACGCGGTTTAGGGCAGCATCACCCATTGCAGCCAGATTCCCTTCTGGGGAAAACAAGACGTGGTGGAGTGCGCAGAACGTATCCATGTGCATCTGCGTTCCTTCCTGAAGCTCCTCAAGCTTTGGATTTCCCTTGCGAGCTATCACGTGGAACGGCGAATGGAAGAGTGGCTCCCGATTGACCCAGTCCGGCAGGAGCAAATCTGGGATCAGTGCTATGTCAGCGTTGCGTCGTTCAAGACTGGCCACATAGTCATTCGGAACCAGATCAACCAGCTGCGCTCGTAGATTGGGCGCTGACTTTTGCAGGAGATCTCCTAAGGGTGGCATCAGTAGTTCCGCGAAAAAATCGCTGGCGGCGATCCGGAAAGTGCCTTCAGCGGTTCGCGGATAAAAGGTAGCTGGCGGAGCTAGCAAAGCCTCAAGACGTTCGAGTTCTTCGCGCAAACCGGTTTCAATCCTGGACGCATAATCGGTGGCAACCAAACGGTTTCCCTGCCGGACAAAAAGGGGATCGTCCAAGGAATGACGAAGACGCGACAATGCACCGGAGACTGCGGATTGCGACATGGCGAGCTTGTCGGCCGCCTTGACGGTTGAGCCTTCGCTGAAGAGGGCGTCCAGCACGCGCAAAAGGTTGAGGTCCAGTGTAGCGAAATTCACCTGGCCGATATCCTATATTTGATATTGCGGTTTGCCTGATAGGTTGGTCTTCAGATAAGTTTCTGTCAACGGAAGCGCTTTCGTTTCAATCCGATGCTAATGGAGAGAAACGATGAAGGACCTAGCCCAAATCGAAGGAGCCATCGAATGGCTCGGCGTAAAATACAAAACCATCCTCGGCCCAGAACAGACAGGCGGCGCTATGTCCATCGTCGACAGCTGGTCCCCTGCGGGTAGCGGACCTCCGCGCCATGTGCATCAAAACGAAGACGAAACCTTCGTAATCCTGACCGGCACGTGCAGGTTTTGGTTGGAAGGCGAGGAGTTTTCCGCAGGGGTCGGCGAAAGCGTATTCATCCCACGAGGCAAGGAACAAACCTTCAAGGTGACAGACGACGAACCTTGCCGCCATCTCGTGATCCTGACACCGGGCGGATTCGAAGGTTTCTTTTCTGACATGGCAGCCGGTCAGTGCCGTATTCCCGAGGACCTGCCTGCTATCGAAGAGAGCGCCAAACGGCACAACATGGCCCTCACTGGCCCGCCGTCGGATTGATGCCATGACTGGGAAACACATCGTCTATCATATCCCCGTCTGTCCCTTTTCGCAGCGACTGGAAATCCTACTGGCGCTGCGCGGACTGACGGATGCCGTAGAGTTTCATGTAGTAGACATCACCAAGCCACGAGATCCAGAATTGCTAGCCAAGACCAGAGGGACGACAGCCTTGCCCGTGCTGGAAACCAGCGACGGCCGCGTATTGAAGGAAAGTCTCGTGATCCTGCGCTATCTTGATGAGACACTACCAGGGACACCACTGCGCCGCAGTGATCCTGCCGAGCACGCCATTGAGTCTATGCTGATTTCCGTCGAAGGACCCTTCACAATGGCGGGCTATCTCTTTGTCATGAATCAGGATCAGGCGCGCCGAGATGAGCATTTGAATAAACTTCTCGCGCTCTATCGAGAGCTTGATGATTTCCTAGGTCATTACAACCCGACTGGCCCATTCTTGTTCGAGGACTTCGGTTTGGCAGAAGCTGTTTTTGCCCCGATGTTCAAGCGCTTTTGGTTCTTGGACTACTATGAAGGGTTTAATCTTCCCGAGGGCAAAGAGTACGACCGGGTGCGGATGTGGCGTGATGCAAGTATGGCGCATCCCTCAACTGCGCAGGTGACCGAAGAAGAAATCGTCAAACTCTACTACGACTACGCGCTCGGGGCCGGAAACGGCGCCCTACCTGACGGTCGCAGCGTTTCAAGCTTCACTTTCGAACCGCCCTGGCAGTCAAGGCCCATGCCCCCCAGGGAAAAGTATGCAGTTACAGCCACCGACAAAGAGCTGGGACTTGTCGCCTGACCATGGAGTAGATACTCGGTAACGGACATTCGTACGCGGCGCGGCATTGGAGAAGAAAAACTCAAAGCAGTCGTCATTCGCTGCGCAGAGGGTCAATGACCGCTTTGCCGAAAGAGCAGACTTTCAGCATAGGCAACATCCAGCGGTTCGCCATTTGCACGCGTGTCGTCGAACATCAGGCCGTTAGAGAGGTTCCCGTTGTGCGGAAAAGCCATGACCTTCCCACCCGTCCGCGCCTCGTACGCCTCCATCCAGTCCCACAGGTCCTCGGGATCCGAGCTGTCATAGTTGGAAAATGGGACGATGTCCGCGACCTTGTCGGCTCCGTCACGGAACATAACGACCCGATGAAGGTTGTTTGCATTGGTAACTGACGTCCACTCAAAACCATTCAAGGCCGTGAAGACACCGGGCTCGTTGTAGTGCTCGGCTGTGTCGACAATACGGTTGTAAAATGTCCGCGTCAGGTCGTCATCATCCAGAGGATCGGTGTTCACCATCATAGACTCGCCCCAAAGCACGTAGGCAGCCAATGGATTGCCCGCTTTCACCAGATCATGGACCTGACGACCCCAAGAGTTGGCTAAAAGCTGTGGATTCGACTCGGAAATCATGGGAGCCAGACCGAGATTTTCGGCGTGGTCAGCTACAACAAGAAAGTCGAGTGGTCGCACGAGTTGAGCGTAATCGCCAAGCGAAGCTCGAACTTTCTCGCCACGAGCGAAGCGAAACGCTTCATCTGGCCCAAGCGCATTGCCGACCATTCCTGCATCAGTTGAATAGGACGTGTGCAGGTGGGTATCGCCCCAGAATACCCGGTTGGGAAAAGACTGGTCGACAAATGGCGAGTAGTGTTGCGTACCAATCCTTGCGTCCTCTGGATCAATCGCCAAATCGCCTAAGAAAGACTGCGCCAACCCCGCGCCAGCCATAAGGGCAGTCAAACTCGCTCCAACAAGAATTTGCTTCATCAAACCCTCCGCTACACCGCGAAATCTTTGCAAGTATAGCACACATTCAGATTACCAGTTTGACTTGGATCACGACCAGATTGCCCTAGTGAGATCGCATGATCGCTATATGCTCGAAGAAGACGTTGGCTGCACTTTATATGAGTGTCTGCTATTCTTATGCTTTACCGGTCGGTCCGCCACGCTCGAACCTGAGGCTTTGAAGCGCTAGTTTCAAAGTTATGTGAGGTATATTTGGTGGTATGTTTTGTGGAGATAAAATTTTATTTAATTTAACAGCAAATTATAAAAAATAAATGGTTTCTCCTTGGTCCGCCATTGGTGTACTTGTCAGGCGACACATAGTTCTGCCACCAGCGACAGAACCTTGCCTTTTTCGCCTCACTTCCTTCATCCAGCACCTAGACCGATTTCATTGATCCTGACTTCCTTTTGGTAAAATCAGGGCTGATTTGCAGATCAGACGCCGAAGGCGCCAGTTCCTGCTGATCTGCCACGTGGCGAACGCGGATGGGGGCGAGGCAAAGCTATTCGACAATAGTGGTGCGGCCCGCAGGCGCAGCCGAGGACACGGTGTTGTCTAATAGGGTTGCCCGAGGGGGAAGGCAGCGTCTTACCCCTGATGGCCAAGGGCGTTTTGGCTTGTCCAAATCCCCCTGGCCTCAAAACAAGTGCGGTGGTGCAGGCTGCGCCGATACTTTTTGGCCAGAAAATGTTGCTTTTCTAAAGAATGGAAGAGAGCGGTCACTAGCTGCATTTGCGACCACCGCAATCACCAATTCGATACAGCGGACAACCAGAGATCGCTTCACATAAAACCGCTTCAGTGAAGTTCGCGGTTCTTTGCTCGGGAGTGTCCACCTTTAGGTTGCGAGTGCTTCTAGGTTGCGAGTGCTTCGGTTTTTTTGGCAGATAACCAGGCTGCTTTCCAAGGTTTTTGCCCTATGCCCAAAGCCAGATTTTAAGTTAAGCTGACCCAAGCCGCATTCCTTGAAGAGCTTTGCACGCACGCGGCTACAAACTTAACGCCATTGAGTCCATCATGAACCGTTGGATAAACAACGGACGCGTCAGGTGAACTCCCATTCCGGAAAGCTTGGATCGCCTCAGCAGCCTCTCCATAGATATTGGCGAACCCCTCAAGATATCCCTCGGGATGTCCCGGAGGAACTCTACTCAACCGATTGGCTGCGTCACCTGCACCAGCTCCATTTCGGGTGATCAAACGCTTGGGTTCGTTGTATGGCGTAAACCAAAGATAATTGGGATCTTCCTGAGACCACTCAAACCCACCTTTTTCGCCATAGACGCGTAAACGAAGTGCGTTTTCATTGCCGGGGGCCACTTGAGACGACCACAGCATACCGCGCGCTCCACCTTCGAATCGAAGCAAAACGTGCGCGTTGTCATCGACTTTGCGCCCCGGCACAAAGGCCTGCAAGTCCGCCGCCAAGCTTTCCGCCTTCAGCCCGGTTACAAAGCATGCGAGGTTGTAAGCATGAGTCCCGATGTCGCCGGTTGATCCACCCGCGCCCGAGCGTTCGGGATCGGTTCGCCACTCAGCCTGTTTGAAATCCTGCTGCTCGGTCAGCCAGTCCTGGGGATATTCAACCTGAACCACGCGGATCTTGCCGATATCTCCGTCAGCGACCATTTCACGCGCCTGCCGAACCATCGGATAGCCCGTGTAATTGTGGGTCAAAATGAACAGGGCATTCGCGCTTTCTGCTGCTTTGACCAGTTTTTTTGCATCGGTAAGGGTTGAGGTGAGTGGCTTGTCACAAATTACATGAATACCGCGTTTCAGGAACTCACGTGCGGCTGCATAGTGGACGTGATTTGGCGTGACAATTGAGACCGCCTCAATCCCGGATTTCAGCCGGGCCTCCCTGATCGCCATTTGTTTGAAATCTCCATAGACCCGTTCGAGCCCTAGCGCCTGACCACTTTCAAGAGATTTCTCTGGCGTCGAAGACAAAGCACCGGCAACCAACTCAAACTTGTCGTCCAGTCGCGCCGCTATTCGATGAACGCCACCTATGAAGGCGTCGTTCCCGCCGCCAACCATGCCAAGTCGAATGCGGCCTGAGGTTTCTTCATTGCGTCCTGTGACCATCATTCAATCCCCAGCATTTTACGATTGGCGGCTTCGTCAGCGCCACCATCAGCGAAATCATCAAAGGCTTTCTCTGTCACACGGATGATGTGATCTGACACAAATTGAGCGCCTTCGCGCGCTCCATCCTCTGGATGTTTGAGGCAGCATTCCCATTCGACCACAGCCCAGCCATCAAAGTCATTCGCGGCCATTTTTGCGAAGACCGCACCGAAATCCACCTGGCCATCGCCAAGCGACCGGAACCGCCCCGCCCGATCGACCCAGCTTTGATATCCAGAATAAACGCCCTGCCGGCCGGTTGGATTAAACTCGGCATCTTTGACATGGAACATCCGGATCCGATCTTTGTAGATGTCGATATTGTCCAGATAGTCGAGGCATTGCAGCACATAGTGCGACGGGTCGTATAGCATGCAGGCCCGCGGGTGATTGCCTGTTCGTTCGAGGAACATCTCGTAGGTCACCCCATCGTGGAGGTCTTCTCCGGGGTGAATTTCGTAGCAGACATCAACGCCGCAGTCTTCGGCGTGATTTAGGATTGGCACCCAACGACGAGCAAGCTCATTAAATGCCGTTTCGATCAAGCCAGCAGGGCGCTGCGGCCAAGGATAGACATAGGGCCATGCCAATGCGCCTGAGAATGTCGCATGTGCCGAAATGCCCAAATTTTTGGAAGCGGATAGTGCTTTTTTGACCTGGTCTACTGCCCATTCTTGCCGCGCTTTCGGGTTTCCCCTGACGCTTTCGGCCGCGAAGCCATCAAACGCACTGTCATAGGCTGGGTGAACTGCCACAAGTTGGCCCTGAAGGTGCGTAGACAGCTCCGTGATTTCGACACCATTTTCCCTGGCTTTGCCTTTGAAGTCATCGCAATAACCGGTGCTGGACGCGGCCTGTTCAAGGTCAAACAACCGGCCATCCCAACTGGGAACCTGAACGCCTTTGTATCCACATTCAGCCGCCCATTTAGTGATCGCGTCCCACGAATTAAACGGCGCCTCATCGCCCGCAAATTGCGCAAGAAACAAAGCTGGCCCTTTGATCGTTTTCATAAAATCTCCTCCCCAAAACATAAGCCTCTATGGCGGTAAATTTTCCTTCAGATAGATGTCGATACGGATACGTTCCTGGGCTTTGTTGAATGGCACTTTGTCCGAAGTTGCACGCAGCAGACGGACGGCTGAACGAACAATGTGCCCAGTATCTTGCGAGATTAGCGCGTCAAATGTACCGAGCGTAAGCGCCTCACGACTGAGCGGTGTAAGCTCATGCGCTATGATCACCAGATCCTTGCTGAGTTTGTTTTCTGAAAGAAATTGAATCAGTCCTGCATTGCCTGCGGCGGAGGAATAAATTCCAACCAGATCCGGGTAGGTTTCAAAGATCTCGGGCATCATCTTGTAGATCAGATCCGGGTCATCCCGGCCCTCGACAGACGCTACAACTTCGAGGTGTGGAAATTCCTCAGCCACAACTAGATCAAAGCCTTGACGACGCTCTAAGTGGTCGCGTGCCAAACGGGATCCTGTAAGTACCAAGACCTTGCCGTCGCGATGCACAAATCGTCCCATCAACTGAGCGGCCGTTCGTCCTGCCGAAACGTTATCAATTCCTACAAAGTGGTCTCGCTCAGAACTCGGCAAGTCAGACACCAACGCAACCACCGGAACGCCTTTGTCCCTGAGCCTTTTTACGGCGTCGCGGACAGAAGGCGTTTCGGGCCCGAAAACGGCGACTCCGTCAACATCTAAACTGACGACAGCATCCAGAATGTTGACGATATCTTGAGGCTCGAACGGAGCGACCTTTTTTATCGCAATGCGTGTCCGCTCGATGAATTGGTCACGGGATTGTTCTGCGATCTGACTGTTGATTGCCTCAACAAACTCGTTGTCTGTGTCGGGTAAAACAAAGAGGAAATTATAAACTCGGTTTCGCGCCAGGTTTGCCGCGGCCGTGTCGCGCACATAGCCCAGCTCATCAATCGCCTTTTGCACTTTCTGTACGGTTACGGCCCGTACGCCGGGGCGCCTGTTCAAGACCCGGTCAACAGTCGCCAGACTGACACCCGCAACGCGCGCGATGTCATTAACGGTTGGCTTTTTCACCAATTCTAATTTTTGTTTTTGGTCTTCCACGTGTTCTTCAGCCCTCAATCTCCCGTGCTAAGCCTTCAAACAACAAAGCAACAGCTTCAGCGCCGGGGTCGTTATGTCCAACTAGGTTTTCTTCGGGAACATAGGCCGCGCGGCCCGCCTTCGCACGACGAATATTTGCAGTGTTGTTCGCACCTTCGCGGGCAGCCTGTGCCGCATGTGTCAGACCAGATGGTAGTGCGGCAAGTGCTGGTGCCAGGGCGTCAATCATTGTCCTGTCACCGACATTGGCACCCCCAACCTGGCTGACGCGATTCAGACCTTCGACTAGAGATTTCGGTACCGACGCCCCGCTCGCACAGGCATCTCCAGCCGCGTTGAAGAAAATTGCGAGTATCACGCCAGAAGAACCACCCATTGTCTGGCTTAACTCATTTCCTAATGCCGGAAACAGTTGCGTCAGATCAGCAAGCGGCATGCGGTCAAGGCTACCTTGCAATGCTCGTGCGGCAGTCGCCAATGTGCTTCCTGTATCGCCATCCCCAGATTTCGCGTCCAGCTCGTTCAGGTTCTTCTCAGCGTTGATGAGCAGTTCAGACAATCGGGTGATCGTTTCCCTTGTGGCGGGGTTGTTCGAAGGAATTGGATCGATAGGTGTCAACCCGTCGGGTAAAGGCGCTACTTTTATGGGGTCGATGGAATTGACGCCGGGCCAAGCCGCCAGATCAACAGGAGCTGTAAGAGCCGATAAATCGTCCTGATCTACAGGCAGAATAGAAACAGAAAACCCGTGCATATCCAGCGATGTCATCATTGGAGCTGGGCCGATGATATGGTGGGCTATGCCAGTCTCGGACAAGGCGTGCGTGAGGACAGCCATTTCTAGCGGAGTTGTAGAACCTAAGTTGTTGACCAACGCCACACAATTCCCAGAGCCCACCCTTTGCTTCAGCTTCTCCACCACTGTAGACATGGCCGATACAGCATTTGAGAACTCGACTTGCTGTACACCGGGCTCGCCGTGGATGCCTAAGCCTAACTCCGCTTTACCGGGTGCAATCCTGTCTTCTTTCGGAGATCCCGGAACAGTACAGGTGTCCAGGCTCATACCGATGCTGACGACCTTGGCTATGGTGCTTCTTGCTGCTTTCGTAACGGTGTCTAAGTCAGCACCACTTTCAGCAAGCGCTCCGGCGATTTTGTGTACGAACAACGTGCCCGCTACGCCACGTGGTTGCGGAAGATCGGGCAGGGCGATGTCATCATCAACAACGACCATCTCTACTTTGCGGCCTAATGCACGGGCGCGTTCAGCTGCCAGTCCAAAGTTCAACCGATCACCGGTGTAATTTTTGACGATAAGCAGGCACCCAGCCTCACCCGCGACCGCAAGAATGCCTGCCAGAACCGCCTCGACTGACGGGGATGCAAACACTTCCCCGCACACCGCGGCTGTCAGCATGCCGGCGCCAACAAAACCTGCATGGGCGGGTTCGTGACCAGACCCTCCGCCAGAAACCAGGGCGACTTTCGACTTGTCCCAATCTGACCTGTAGACGACCTTGATGTGCGGGTAACCGTCCAACCGGGTGAGTTGCCCTCCGGAAGACGCCAGAAGACCGTCTATCGCCTCTGTCACCAAAGTTTCTTTTGTGTTGAGGAACTGGGCCATGCTTTTGCTCCTTAATTCACGCGCGTGCCGGACGCGTCAAAATACAACGGGTTGTGGGGGCGGATTTTTATAGTTTTTCCAGATGGATAATCCTGATGGACATCAATCAAGGTCACAACCGAGTGACCTTTTAAGTCCAGGTGCAACCGCGTTTGATCCCCCAGATGCTCAGCACGTATGACACGCGCTTCACTGCCTTCACCTTCAATGATGTTTTCCGGGCGTAGGCCAATCTGCGGGCCTTTGTGATCGCCTTCGAACAACCCGGACGGCAGGATGTTTATCCGCGGCAGACCCAATCGGCTGGCTACGTAAACACTGCCCGGGTTTTCATAAATGTCCCGAGGTGTACCGTACTGAACCAACCGGCCGTTCTCCAAAACGCCGATATGCGTCGCCATTGTCATGGCTTCGACCTGATCATGGGTCACGTACAATAAAGTCGATCCCAGATCGGCCTGAATCCTTTTCAGCTCGACCCGCAAATCCGCCCGAAGCTTGGCGTCCAAAGAGCTGAGCGGTTCGTCCATCAGGAAAATCTGTGGATCGCGCACCAGCGCCCGCCCGATCGACACGCGCTGCATTTCACCGCCTGACAGTTCAGTGGCTTTGTTGTCCAGCTTGTGTGGGATCTGGAGGATTTCTGAGACTTCGTTGACCTTCCTGGCGATCTCATCCTCTGGCGTCTTCAGGATCGGCGACCTCAGAGGGAAAGACAGGTTCTCACGCACTGTCATATGCGGGTACAGCGAGTATTGCTGGAAGACCATCGCCACATCGCGCTGGGCGGGCGTATCTATTCCAACATCTCGCCCGGCAATGCGCACCGTTCCTGAATCCAGTTTCTCAAGTCCGGATATCAATCTCAGCGTCGTTGTTTTACCCGCACCTGTCGGACCCAACAACACCACAAAGGCGCCGTTGGGGATCGTCATTGAGATATCATCCACCGCTTTGACGTTGCCAAATGACTTCGAGATATTCTCCAACACGACTTCAGCCATTGCTTAGTACCTCGTCGTTCAGAGCGGATCTCAACGCGCGCCCGGTAGACTTTTCAAACAGGGTTACTGCGGGTGAGCGGAATTCCAATCCCACCGTCTCGCCAGGATTAACAACTTCACGCGCATCAATGCGGGCTTTCAACTCTCCGTTCGGGCTTTGCAGCGTCACGATCTGGGTGGTTCCCAAATATTCTGCGGCCAGGACCTTGGCCCGGTAGGCGCTGTCGTCTGACAGAAAAACATGCTCGGGGCGAACGCCGAAAACCAAGTCACCTTCCGCCCCTTCCATCAGTTTGGGCACGGCTTCGTCATGGCCATTCAGTCG
Source organism: Ruegeria arenilitoris (assembly GCF_013035315.1). GTDB lineage: Bacteria > Pseudomonadota > Alphaproteobacteria > Rhodobacterales > Rhodobacteraceae > Ruegeria > Ruegeria arenilitoris_D. The sequence goes on from NZ_WQHP01000006.1 coordinate 77,950, forward strand.
TACCATTTCCGAGCCAGGCGCGACCTTTCCTTGGAACGGCAGGAAGTTCATGGAAGGCGATCCGATAAAATCTGCAACGAACATCGTGGCCGGTTTGTCGTAGATTTCCTGCGGCGTGCCGAATTGCTCAATCACAGCATTGTTCATCACAACGATCTTGTCGCCCATTTGCATGGCTTCCAACTGATCGTGTGTGACATAAACAGTGGTTGCGCCCATACGATCATGAAGCGCGCGGAGTTCTTCGGCCATATGCTCACGAAACTCGGCATCCAAGGCACCAAGAGGTTCGTCCATCATGAACGCCTTGGGTTCGCGAACAATCGCGCGGCCCAGCGCCACGCGTTGTCTGTCGCCGCCCGACAACCCACCTACCGGGCTATCGAGTATGTCGTGGATCCCCAGAATTCCGGCGACTTCCTCGACTTTGGCTTTGACAGCAGCACGCGGCATGCCCTGCGATATCAGGGGGTAGCTGATATTCTTGCGCACGTTCATATGCGGGTACAGCGCGAACATTTGGAACACGAAGGCAATGTCCCGCTCCGACGGTGGCCGCTGGCTGATCTCTTCACCGTCCAGATAAATTTCACCCGATGTTGGAAGTTCCAATCCAGCTATCATCCGCAGCGTCGTCGTCTTTCCGCAGCCGGATGGCCCGAGCAGCATGAAAAACTCACCATCCTCAATCGTGAACGAGCTTTCGCGGACAGCCGTGAAATCGCCAAACATCTTTCTTACGTTTTTGACTACGATCTGGGCCATTTCTACTCCGGGAAATGACTGACGATGATGAACATGACGGTTCCGATCAGCGTGACGATGAAGGAATAGGTGAAGGCCCAAAGGACAAAGGGCTGCATCAGCATGAAGACTCCCAGTGCGATAAGGATGGTTGCGACCATCTCCCACGGGCCGCGGCGGAGCCGCATCAATCCGGTTAGAAAATCGCTCATTTGCGCACGGCTCCGAATGTGATCCCACGCAGCAAATGTTTGCGCATCAGGATGGTGAAAATCATGACGGGGATCAGGAAGATCGTGGCACCTGCCGCCACAGCAGGCCAGTCCAGGCCGCCAATACCAATAATGGTCGGGATGAACGGTGGTGCAGTCTGCGCATTCGCGGATGTCAGCAGCACGGCAAACGCGTACTCATTCCAGGCGAAGATCAGGCAAAAGATAGCTGTTGAGGCTATGCCGGTTGCGGCTTGCGGCAGCACCACTTTGTAGAAGGCCTGAAATCTCGTGTAGCCATCTATGAGGGCGGCCTCTTCGTACTCTCTTGGGATTTCGTCGATGAAACCCTTCAGCAACCAAACCGCCAAGGAAATATTCACGCCCGTATACAGCAGGATCATTCCCAAATGTGTGTCGCTGAGACCAAGGTTTCTGAACATCAGGAATATTGGGATGGCGACGGCGACCGGGGGCATCATCCTTGTACTGAGGATGAAAAATAGTAGGTCGTCCTTAAGCGGTACTTTAAACCTGCTGAAGGCATAGGCCGCCAGCGTGCCAAGGAAGATACTCAAGAACGTTGAGCCAAATCCGATGATCACCGAATTCATAAAGCGCTCGCCGAACTTGGATGGCCCGACAATCACCATGTCGTATTGGCGTACGATCTCATCGGCCCAGTTCTGCGGTGGGTTTGCTTCCAGAAATTCCTGCGTTTGCCGTGTTCGTGTGGTGAAGAGGTTGACGTAGCCTTCAAGTGTTGGGTCAAAGACCACTTTGGGTGGGTAACTAATCGCATCGGCCGGGGACTTGAAGCCAGTCAGCAAGATCCAAACCAGCGGGATCATCGTGATCAGCGCATAAGAAATTACCAGGAAGCCTGCGATCCACTTGGACCGGTTCGAAGGTTCGGTGACGGAAAAACTGCTCATCTCTGTTTCACCTTGTTCAGGGCTTTGACGTAGATCGACGCGAGGCCGAACACGGTGACGAAAAGGATGATCGCATAGGCTGACGCATAGCCCGTACGCCATTTCTCAAAGGCTTCGCGTTTCAGGTTGATCGAAGTGAGTTCCGTTACAGAACCGGGGCCTCCGCCGGTTAGCTGAACAACCAGGTCGAACATCTTGAAGTTCTCTATGCCTCGAAACAGCACGGCCAGCATCAGGAAGGGCAGCACCATTGGGATGGTAATCGTAAAGAACTGTCGCAGCTTGCTGGCCCTGTCGATTTCAGCCGCCTCGTAGATGTAATCGGGAATGCTGCGCAGACCGGCCAGACAGATCAGCATCACGAAGGGGGTCCACATCCAGGTATCGACAATCACAATCGCCCACGGGGCCAACGTGACTGATCCCAGCATTTCAAAGCTCGATGGGTCCTTACCGGTAAACCAGGACACGATGTAGTTAAACAGGCCGATTTGAGGTTGATACAAGAACTTCCAGAAGTTCCCGACGACTGCAGGAGACAGCATCATCGGCAGCACGATAATTGTGGTCCAAAGATCGTTGCCCTTGAATTTCTTGTTGATCAACCACGCCAGCGCGAACCCGATCAGGACCTGGAAAAAGATCGTCCAGAACAGGAAATGCGCGGTGGCCTGCATGTTCAACCAGGTGTCCGAGTCCGTCAGGATACGCTCGTAATTCCTGAGCCCGACATCTTTGACTTCACGCCCGATCCGGTTGGCCTTGTAGTTGGTAAAGCTCAGTTGGATGGTCCAAATCAACGGAAAGATGTTAATCGCCAGCAATAGAAAAATCGTTGGGGAGATGAATATCCAGGCGATCGCGCGGTCGGATAACCCTCGGATTTTTCGCGCAACTCGCTCGGGCGTTGCCTGCGCAACGCGATCTACGGTCCTGTCAGACATCTCTTTGCCAGTTCTTTTGGTTTCGGACTCACGGGTGAAGGTGGAGCGGGATTGCACCCGCTCCTGCCTGTGTCCGGACTACAGCTTGCCTTCGTCTTCAAAGACTTCCGTCCAGTCTTCGATCAGAAGATCAAGCGCTTCTTGAGCTGTGCCTTGGTCGGCAACCACGTAGTCGTGGATGCGCTTCTGCATTGCCAGCAGCAGTTCCGCATAGGCAGGCTCTTGCCAGAAATCCTGAACTCCAGCCATTGCTTCCAGGAAGTCACCGGCAAACGGTTGGCTGTCTACGAAACCAGGGTCTTCCAGCACCGAGTTATGCGCCGAATAGCCTCCAAGTTCCCACCATTTGGCCTGCACTTCTGGCTGTGCGAACCATTTGATGTACTCAAGTGCGGCGTCCTGTTTGTCAGAGTAGCTGACAACCGAGATACCTTGTCCGCCCAGTGTCGAACCTGCCTGATTTTGTGGTGGGTTCACGAAGAAGTCGATTTTGTCACCGCCGGTATTGGGATCCGCATAGAGACCTGGGAAGAACGCAAACCAGTTCATCGCCATGGCGACCTGACCGGACTTAAAGGCGTCCAAGCTCTCACCCATGTAAGAGTTGGTATATCCCGGAGGCGTCGCCGTCTTGTAGAACTCTTTGTAGAATTCCAGCGCCTCAACCGCTTCGGGTGAGTTTACGGCACCTTCCATGTCATAGGAACCTGGGGTGTTTTCGTATTTGAAACCCCAAGGATACAGCGCTCCGGTCACACCCATGGTGATCCCTTCCGAGCCGCGCTCGGTAAAGATTGCTGCGCCATAGACGGTCTTGCCGTCGATCTCACGACCTTGGAAGAACTGCGCGATCTGCAACAACTCTTTCTGAGACTGAGGTTCACGTAGGTCCTGACCAGTCGCCTCTTTGTATGCAGCTTGGATTTCGGGGTTTTCGAACCAGTCCTTGCGATAGAACCAGCCGTTTGCATCGCCCATCGCAGGCAGCGCGTAGTAATTTGGTGTGCCCTTAGGCCAAGTCGAATATGCATATACCGTGGCCGGAGCGAAATCGTCCATGCTGATGCCTTCAGCATCGAAGAAATCGTTCAACTGGACATAGTGGCCGTTTTCGGCGCCACCGCCGATCCATTGGCTGTCACCAATCAGCAGGTCGCAGAGCTTACCCCCAGAGTTCAGTTCATTTAGCATCCGGTCCGCAAAATTTGGCCAAGGAACAAATTCGAAGTTCATCGAGTGGCCGGATTCTGCTTCGAATTCTTTTGATAGCTCAACAAGCGCGTTGGCCGGGTCCCAAGCAGCCCAACAGAGTGTCAGATCTTCGGCATTTGCCTTGGTAGAAAGAGTAGTAGCGGCAAGGACTATTGCGCTGGCCGAGGCCAGTTTTGTGTAAGTCATCCATTCCTCCCTTTTTTGCGCCGTCAATCGAGGATGTGCGAATCACGGCATATCACCAAGGCTATTTGAGGTACGCACCTCAAGTCCAGATACTTTTGAGGTTCGTACCTCAAATTGCCGGAGAGGGCCGCTGGATTTTCTCCTTAGTATCGGACTTTAAAAGGAATAAATTGTTTTCTTCGATGTGTGTCTATTTTCGGCAGTGTGGTATTAAATGGCCTGCTCGACTAAAATTGGCACAGCCAACAATTGCGACCATCATTCGGCCAACAGGTTTAACGAACCCGCTTCTGAAGCACACACAGATTATTTGGTCGGTACCTTTGAGAACCGAAGGCAGGGTCAAATAGCACGGACCACTCAGGATCGTGTATAACTCGTTTGATTAGGTGAAGACGTATGAACACTCTCTCTATCGTCACATTGAACCGCTACCCAATTACAGGCTTGAGTGCCGAGCCCACGCAAACTGTGAAGCTGCGAGTAGGGGAGGGGATCCCAGGTGATCGCCTGTTCGGGTTTGCGCGCTACAATCCCGGTTTCAACGCGCAGAACCCTCAGTCACTGCCGAAAGATTGCTTTGTCGTTCTGTTGAATGAGGCAACACTGATAGGCGTTAAAACGAGTTTTGATGTTGACACCCAAGATATTGAGATCAAAGCGAATGGCAAAGCACAAAGCTTTAATATGCGTGGATCAGGAGATCGGATGAATGCGGCAAGTTGCCTTTCGTCAGAGATCGACTTTAAAAATCCCAAGCCGCCGGAATTCGTTTCGTCTGCTCCTCATCGATTTACAGATGTATCTGTGGTATTGTCAAATTTATGAACGCGATAACCGTTTTGAATCTGGCGTCGTTAGAAAAATTGGGTGAATATCTGAACGCGGAAATCCAGCCCGCGCGCTCTCGAGCGAGTATCGAGATAGACGGCTTGCATTCGTTTTCTGAGACGGATGCAGTTGGTTCAGTTTTACGATTTGGCGACGTTGAGTTGGAGATACTTTCGCTTACGAAAAGGTGTGCGGCAACTGAAGTGAACCCTGCAACCGCCGAGCGGGGCTTAAAGATACCCTATCTTATTCGGAGGTTGTTGGATCACATGGACATGGGTGCTTATGTCGAGGTGGCCAAAGGTGGAGTGCTAAGAAATGGCAAATCCGGGGAAACGCTCGCTAAAAGTTGCTTCCCGCAAAATTCGTGCTGCGTGAACTGCGAAAACACGGCTGGGTAAGTTCGGCCAGTCAGCGGGATGCACGGCAGTAGGGTGTTCACGAAGTGAAAAGTTAACTCCGCTAGAGCCAGTTTTGAGGTCGAAATCTACTTCGGCATTTCGCCACTCATTGAACAGTAGACCACGTGCGCATCTTTTAATCCGGATTGCACGTAAATTAGGCGATGGCCTGGGTAGTTACAACAGCCGCAAACAGCGCCTCTGAGAGGCACCAGTCAGACATTTCTTCTGAACCTGCACATTTAGTGGTCCAACGATTCCGACACCCTGTTGTTACCTTTGATTGCATCTAAGGCGTTGTAGTAGGTCGGCTGTTCACGGTTGAAGTTTAGATAAGCTTTGCCTAGTACCTGTCTGGAGGTAACGTCCATCGAAAAGTGGACACCGCCTGTATCACGACAGTATTCGAGTCCGTGGCCAAGCTCTTCAAGCTCACCTGAATGCTCGGTGAAATTGTCCGAAAGAATCGACGTGTAGACTATTGCACGGATCGTAAGCCTACTCGGATACGACGTGTCAGCGAAGGCTGTTGCAACCGACTCAACGTCTTTATTGGCAACAAACGGGCGCGGGATGTCATAGTTCGATTTGACCGTGTTGCAGCCCTCGCGAACCTCATCAATAATCTGGTCCAGCGTTTAGCTAGGGACTTCGGTTTCGACGTTAAATAACTTGATTGCAACGGTGTGGGCGAACCGTTCCAGATCAACTGGCTTTTGGACAAAGTCGATTTGGTCTTGGATTCTGCTTTCTTGCAGCCACATGACGGCGATCAATTCCTTATCGAACTCCACCGTATACGCAGGCCTGCCGAGCGATCACTATCAGATTAAGAAGGGGGACTTTGGGAACGAGGAGTTCAAGGTTAGTCAACTGGGCGTTGTTCAAATCGAAATGATGAGACATGAATACGACTTGTTTTTCGACTCGAAAAAACAAGCGTTTAGCTGGAAATCAACGGGCCTGAAGCCTACGCAGTCATGCGTGGCGCAACCCATCAATGACCGTTATACGGACAAAGAGGACACTCAAACTTAAAGCTTTCGCTCTGATTTGTATTCAGGAAGTTTGGCCAAGGCCGATTTCAACGCGTCACCCCATCCATCGGATACACTGCGAAAGTACTGGTCGTCAGCTTCGAACCTAGACCGCGCACCACTTTCAAGGCTGTCTTCATCGTAGAGAAGCAGGTCAAGCGGAGCTCCGACAGACAGATTGGCCTTAATTGTCGAGTCGAAACTGACCAGCAGGAGCTTTACGGTTTCTGGGAAGGTCATTTCCGGATCATAGGCGCGCACCAGAATCGGGCGGCCGTATTTTGTCTCTCCGATCTGAAAGAACGGTGTGTCATCACCGGCCTCGATAAAATTGCCTTCAGGGTAGATTAAAAACAGGCGAGACGGGCCGCCCTTGATCTGACCTCCAACAATGAGGGTCGCGTGAAAGGCGCTGTCAGCTTGCTGACCAGACCGGGCATGCTCCTCGATGACGTCGTTCAGCGTAGCCGCGACCAGTTGCGCAACTTGAAACATTGTCGGAGCTTCTAAGATCGATGGCGAGCGATCTGCCGGCGCTTTTGTTCGTTCTTCCAGAAGGCTTATCGTGGCCTGAGTAGTGGCCAGGTTTCCGGCGGTTAGGATTGTGATCGACCGGTCCCCTTCGACTGTCCAGTTGAACATCTTGTTGAAGGTCGAAACATTGTCCACGCCAGCATTCGTGCGCGTATCGGACATGAACACCAGCCCGCGATTCAGCCGCATGCCCACAGCATAGGTCATCAAATTCTCCGTTACTGCTGTGCGACTTGCAACTGCACTGTCAATTGCTCGCCCGCTGTCCCAATTCTATTCCCTATTACCGGTGCGGCTTGGGCATAGTCCAGCCCGGTTGCGACGCGTACGTATCGATCGTCAGGTGAAATCCCATTTGATACGTCAAACCCCACCCAGCCAAGCCCGTCCAAATGCACTTCGGCCCAGGCATGGGTCGCGTCCTGCAGCTCGGTTTCGTTCATCATCAAGTAGCCCGAAACGTAGCGTGCTGGCACTCCGAGCTGTCGCGCGCAGGTAATGAAGATGTGCGCGTGGTCCTGGCACACGCCGCGCCGGGCATCTAGGGCGTCCTCTGCGCTCCAGCCCGGGTGCGAACTTCCAATCTCGTACACGACCTGAGTTCGAATTCGTTCGGAAAGGGTATGCATCTGTTCCAGCGGTTTGCTATCGGGCAATGCGCTTATCAGCTCTGCAACTCCTTTCCCCGGCGTTGTCTGCGGAGTGCTTCTTTTGAACAGCCATAATGGCGTCGACCCTTCGTGACGCCCTAAAACACCGTGCGTGTCTTTCACTTCAACAACGCCTTCGGAGATCAACGAGATGCTTTGAGTGTTTGCTTCGAAACTGATCAATTCCACCGTGTTGCGGTGATAGTCTTCAAATGTAAGCTCTTTGCGCCCGCCGGTGATCTGGGTGCTCCAACTTACGATGCTCTGATTTCGAAATGACTTTGGTGTTTTTCGCAGCTGTTGCAGTCCGAAAGGAACCGGCGCGTCGAAATCGTATCGTGTCTCGTGTCGAATGTGCAGTTTCATTGGCTACTCGTAGAACCTGTAATCAATCTCGATCTGACGGCTCAAATTGCCGAGATCTGTCAGGAAATCCTGAATGTACTCATGCAGACCGAATTCAAAGATATCCGAGATTTTCTGATCCAGGTATTTCTCGTAGAGAGCATTTGATGCCTCGCACGAAGGCCCGGCAAAGCCGTAGTCTTTCTTCAGGTAGGACAGGTTTTCCTGAATCTTTCTGCAGCAGAAGTGCAAACTGCGAGGCATCCGCTGATCCAGTATCAAAAACTGTGCAATGTCAGACGGACGCGTTTTATCACCATGAGTCATTCGATACCCGCCGCCAGCGCCGACAGAGCGCAGGATGCTTTCCCATTGGATGTTGTCCAGTGACGAGCCGACCGAGAAGGCTGTGGGCAGAAGAACATAATATTTCACGTCCAGAATGCGGCCAGTATTGTCGGCCCTTTCGACAAACGTCCCGATCCGGGTGAAATCGAAAATGTCGTTGCGCAGCATGGTCCCCAAAGTGGCACCACGGACCAGAGCCGCCTGTTGTCGAATGAGTTCCAACGTCGCTGGCAAATCCCTCTCATTCACGCGCCGTTTCATCACCTCATCGATCTGCATCCAGGTGGAGTTCACCGCGCTCCAGACATCATGGGTCAGCGCCGTCCGAACAAGGCGCGCGTTGTCTCGGGCTTGCTTGATGACCGACTTGATCGAGGATGGGTTATCAGCGTCACGTAGTACCCAATCGACTGCATTGTCTTTTGAAATCTCGTCGTACTTGGCGTGGTACCCATCCAGAACACCGGCCGTTTTCAGAACAGAACCCCATTCCTCGGCAGAATTTTTGGTACGGGTCAGCGCCATTCGCTGACCCGTTTCAAGCAGCCTCGCCGTGTTTTCCGCTCGCTCAAGATACCGGGACATCCAGAACAACCCGCCAGCAGTTTTTCCCAGCATGGTCAGTCCTCCAAAACCCAGGTGTCTTTGGTCCCGCCACCCTGGCTTGAGTTCACGACCAGAGATCCCTTCTTAAGCGCCACGCGGGTCAAACCGCCGGGCGTGATCTTGATCCCTTCGGGTGACACCAAAACGAACGGCCTTAGGTCAACATGTCTGGGCGCAAGTCCTGAGCGCGCAAAGATCGGAACCGTCGAAAGCGACAGCGTCGGCTGAGCAATGTAGTTCCCGGGCCGCGATTTGAGCTTGTCGCGGAACGCTGAAATCTCTTTCTTGCTGGCGGTCGGTCCGATCAACATTCCGTAGCCGCCAGACCCGTGTACTTCTTTCACAACAAGCTCGGACAGGTTGTCCAGCACGTAGGAGAGAGACTCGGGATCACTGCAGCGCCAGGTCGGGACGTTTTGCAGCAAGGGCTTCTCACCCGTGTAGAATTCAACGATTTCAGGCATGTAGGAATAGATCGCCTTATCGTCGGCAATGCCGGTCCCCGGTGCGTTGGCAATCGTGATGCCTCCCGCGCGGTAAACGTCCAGGATACCTGGCACGCCCAAGGCACTATCGGGGTTGAAGTTCAGGGGATCCAGAAAGTCGTCATCAACCCGGCGATAAAGTACGTCGATGGGCTTATAGCCCCTGGTAGTGCGCATGCAGACGCGCCCATCGACAACGCGTAGGTCGTGGCCTTCGACCAATTCCACGGCCATCTGATCTGCGAGGAACGCATGTTCGTAATAGGCCGAGTTATAGATGCCCGGGGTTAATACTGCGACGGTTGGTTCCCCGTCGGCGCAAGCCGGCGCGCAGGCAGCAAGGGATCGTCTCAGATTGCGGGGGTAGTCAGAAACATTCCGAACATTAGTCGCGCTGAAGAGCTCGGGGAACATCTTTAGCATCGTTTCCCGGTTCTCCAGCATATAGCTGACCCCGGATGGCGTGCGGGCGTTGTCTTCCAGAACGAAAAACTCGTCCGGCCCGGTTCGCACCAGATCCACCCCGACAATGTGTGTGTAGACCTGACCAGGAGGCGAGACGCCAAGCATCTGCGGCAGGAACGCTTCGTTCCCGGCAATCATCTCAGCGGGCACACGCCCGGCACGCACGATTTCTTGGCGGTGATAAATGTCGTGGAGAAAGGCGTTGATTGCCCGAACCCGTTGTTCAATTCCGCGTTCCAGCCGCTGCCACTCTCGTGCTGAAATGACACGCGGTACGATATCAAAGGGGATGAGGCGTTCCTCAGCCTCGGCTTTTCCATAAACGTTAAAGGTGATGCCCGTCAGTCTAAAGACTTCTTCGGCTTCGCGCTGTTTCGCTCTCAATCGTGATACGTCTTCAGCATTGAACCAGCGGCCGATCTCTTCGTATGGACCTCGGAGTGATCCATCGCCGTTGAACATTTCATCAAAATACTCACTCATGCTTTAAGTTTTACGCATAGATCAGATTTTTCAAGTCATTCAGGCTCGGATGAACGGTGCCTTCGGACAGAACGTCTAATATTAAGGCTATTTATCCTGAGCCTTATATTTGTCGGGTTTGCTAAACTGCTCCTGTCATCTGCATGCACGAAGGTTGCGGATGTGGCGATGTTTTTGCGAGCGAAGCGCAGCAATCCGAGGCTACGTTTCAAAAATTCGAATGCGGCAAGATAGATCCACGAACGATCACTCTAGGCATATTCGGCTAGCGCGATATCGAGCCGCTGGAAACAAACTCATTTACGGCTGCCCGGCTGCCATTCACCCAGATCGCAGCCAGCCAGGAGGCGAATGCCGCCAGGATGCGCTGACTGGTGCCAATTTCCCCATAATACTGGCTCTGTTCGAGCCAGAGTTTGGGGTCATCTTTGGCCGCCAACGCGATTGCGCGTAGGTTCTCCCATTGAGGGTCGTTGGGCTCGATTTCAGTACCATCTTCACGAAAACCTGCGCACATCCTGCACCAGAATGCCTCAGCCAAGGCGAGCCCGTCGATGGAAGCGTCCGCTGAGAGCGCATCACGTAGCGAAGGAAGCAGAAAGCCAGGATGCCGCGCAGAACCGTCGAACGCGACTCTTCGCGTTGTGTCGTGAATTGCGGTGTTCGCAAATCTGCGCTCAACTAATCCAAGGTATTCCTTCGCCGAGGTTCCGGGGACGGCTTCGACGTAAGGCAGAATTTCTTCGGCCTGAACTTTCTCAAAAAACGCAACGATGTCCGGGTCCTGCATGCAATCCGAAATCGTCGGGACGTTCAGAATTTCCCCGACATTTGCGAGCAGCTGGTGACCGCCGTTCAATATGCGCAATTTCATGGTTTCATAGCTATGAACATCGTGGGTCAGTGTAACCCCAACCTGTTCGAGCGGCGGTCGTCCGGCGCAGAAGCTATCCTCGATCACCCATTGGCGAAAATTCTCATGTGAGACCGGAGCATGGTCGTCGACACCAAGCGCAAGGCATTGCGATATCACTTGATCCGTCGTCGCCGGAACGATGCAATCCACCATCGAATTTGGGAACGCGCCGTTTTGGTCAATCCAGTCGGCCAGCTCAGGGTCGGACAGTCGCGCCAAACCAACTATGCAGGTTCTAAGAATTGCACCGTTTCCCTGAAGGTTGTCGCAACTGAGCGCGGTGAAGGGTTTCAAGCCATTTCGGCGTAGTTGACGAAGTGCGGCGACCATAGCTCCGAAAACCGTGCGCGGTTCGTCCGGGTTTTTGGCATCGTGCTGAATGTCTTCGTTATCCGCGTTGAACGCGCCGGTATTGGCATCCAGAAAATACCCACCTTCGGTAACAGTCAGCGAAACAATCCGAATGGCGGGGTCGGCCATCGTCTGGATAAGCGTTACATTGTTGTCCTCGATCGGCAGGTAGTCGATCATTGGGCCAATGACCTCTGCCGACATTCCGTCTGGGTCCAGTTCGATCAGTGTGGTCAGGCAGTCCTGCGCCAGCAATCTTTCACGCATGTCGGCGTCATAGCTTCGCACACCCGCGCCGATGATCGCCCAATCCTGAGCCTGCCCTTGCTGCAACAGTCGATGAAGATACCAAGCCTGGTGCGCGCGGTGAAAATTGCCGACCCCGATATGAACAATGCCCGGCGTAAGGTCCGAGCGTACATACGCAGGTGCCTTTACGGATTTCGGCAAGTCAGACAGGTTGCCGCGTCGCAACCGTACCGGAGGTTTTGCATTCGACACAGGGTCCATCAGCTCATCCAATTTCCGCCGTCGACATTGTATGTTTGTGCGACGATGTACTCGGCCTCGTCCGAGGCGAGAAACACCGCCATCCCGGTCAGATCTTCGGCGAGGCCCATCCGACCGTAGGGGACAGCCGCAGCCACTTCTCGTTTCTTCTGACCCAGCGGTTTGCCCTCATGTTTGGCGAAGAATGCGTCGACGCCGTCCCAGTGCTCGCCGTCGACAACGCCCGGAGCAATCGCGTTCACGTTGATCCCATGCGAGATCAGGTTCAGCCCTGCCGACTGGGTCAGAGAAATGATTGCCGCCTTGCTGGCACAGTACACGGCGACCAAGGGCTCGCCCCTGCGTCCGGCTTGCGATGCCATGTTGATGATCCGGCCTTTGGTTCCGTGTTCGATCATGTGGCGCGCGACAGCTTGCATTGTGAACAACGCGCCAGCGACGTTGATTTCAAACACGCGGTCATAGTCAGCGCGCTCAATCTCGACAATTGGTGCTGCAGTGAAGATGGCCGCATTGTTGATAAGAATGTCGATGGGGCCGAGAAGAGAGGCCGTTTTTGCGACCGCATCATCTATGCTCCGCTGGTTGGTCACGTCCATCTCAATCGCGACCGCCGCCTCGCCTATTTCGTTGGCGGCGGTTTGCGCGCGCTGGGCGTCGATATCGGCAATGGCGACACGCGCACCCTCTGAGACATAGGCCTTGGCAAAGGCCAGCCCGATGCCTCTCGCAGCCCCGGTGATCAGAGCGGTTTTGCCTGTCAGACGTGTCATTCGATCCGCAAACCTTGCGCGTCAAACCGGTGGATTACGTCGGCGCGCGGTGTCAGGTGAATGCGATCCCCGTGGCGAAAGCCAACCTCGCCGTCTGCACGGACAGTGATCGTCTCGGCCAAACCAGTTTCGTGAACGTGGAAAAAAGTATCCGAGCCGAGGTGTTCCGAGACGCTGACAACCCCGGACCACTCACCTTCAGTTTCCGAAACCGCAATGTGTTCAGGACGGATTCCGATGGTTTGGGCACCGTGTTTCGCGGCCTCGGGGCCTTCGATGAAGTTCATCTTGGGAGAGCCGATGAAACCCGCGACAAACAAGTTTCGGGGCGTTCGGTACAGCTCTAGCGGGCTGCCGACTTGTTCGATCACACCGGCCTGAAGCACCACGATCTTGTCTGCCATGGTCATGGCTTCGACCTGATCGTGGGTCACGTAGATCATCGTGGTCGCCAGACGTTCATGCAGTTCGCTGATTTCCAACCGCATGCCGACGCGCAGCGCCGCGTCGAGGTTTGAAAGCGGTTCATCGAACAGGAATGCGGCGGGTTCACGGACAATCGCCCTGCCAATTGCAACGCGCTGGCGCTGACCGCCGGACAGTTGGCCGGGGCGGCGGTCCAGATAGTCGGTCAGATTCAAAACGCTCGCAGCGCCTTCGACGCGTTTGTCGATCTCGGCCTGATCCAGCTTTGCCATGCGCAGCGGAAAGGCGATGTTCTTACGCACGGTCATATGCGGGTAGAGCGCGTAGGACTGGAACACCATCGCCAGACCCCGCTTGGCGGGCGGCACATCGGTGGCGTCCGCGCCGTCAATGTCGATGGAGCCCGACGTGATATCCTCCAACCCCGCGATCAGACGCAGCAGGGTGGATTTGCCGCAGCCCGAGGGGCCGACGAAGACGGTGAACTCGCCATCTTCGATGGTCAGGTCCAGCGGTGGAATGACCTGTACGTCGCCGAAGCTTTTGGTCACGGACTTGAGTTGAATGCGTCCCATGTGTCGGGTTCCTTATTTCACAGCGCCGAAGGTCAGGCCGCGGACAAGTTGTTTCTGGCTGAACCAGCCAAGGATCAGGATTGGTGCGATTGCCATGGTCGAGGCTGCGCTGAGCTTGGCAAAGAACAGGCCCTCGGGGCTGGAATAGCTGGCGATGAAAGCGGTCAATGGGGCTGCGTCGACGGCTGTCAGGTTGAGCGTCCAGAACGCCTCGTTCCACGCCAGGATGAAGTTCAACAGCACGGTTGAGGCGATGCCGGGAACGGCCATCGGTGTCAGGACATAGAGGATTTCCTCTTTCAACGTTGCGCCATCCATACGTGCGGCTTCCAGGATTTCCCCGGGGATTTCGCGGAAATAGGTGTAGAGCATCCAGACGATGATCGGCAGGTTGATCAGCATCAGGACAACGACCAGCCCACCGCGCGTGTCCAGCAGACCCAGCCGGATGAACAGCAGGTAGATCGGGTAGAGTACACCGACCGCTGGCAGCATCTTAGTGGACAGCATCCACAGCAGGATGTCCTTAGTGCGCTTGGACGGCACGAAAGCCATGGCCCATGCGGCGGGGACGGCGATGATCACACCCAGTATGGTCGAACCACCCGCGATGATCACCGAGTTCCACAGGAACCGCATGTAGTCTGAGCGCTCCTGCACGATGGCGTAGTTCTCCAGCGTCCAGTTGAAGTTCAGAAAGATCGGCGGGCTGGCAATTGCCTGTGCCTCAGTTTTGAAGCTGGTCAGGATGGTCCAGAGGATCGGGAAAAAGATCAGCAATCCTACTGCCCAGGCGAGAATTGTATTCAGCGATTTGCGGCGGGTTGTGACAGCGCGGGCCATAGTTGTTCCTCCTCACGCGTCCAGGTTCTTGCCGACGATGCGCATCAGGAAGATGGCAACGATGTTGGCAAGGATGATTGCGTAGACACCTCCGGCCGATCCGAGGCCAACGTTCTGGCTTTCCAGCACACGCTGGAAGATCAGGTAGGTGAGAGTGCGGGTGCCGAATGCGCCGCCGGTGGTCACGAAAATCTCGGCGAAGATCGACAAAAGAAAGATGGTCTGGATTAGGATCACGATAGTGATCGCGCGGCTTAGGTGCGGCAGAATGATGTGGTAGAAGCGTTTCAGAACCGGCGCGCCATCCATCTCGGCCGCTTCCAGCTGTTCACTATCCAGCGACTGAATTGCGGTCAGCAGGATCAAGGTCGCAAAGGGCAGCCATTGCCACGAGACGATCATGATGATCGAGGTCATCGACGCCTCGGACAGCCATGAGATCGGCTCGGCCCCAAAAAAGCGCCACAGATGGGCCAGCAGGCCGTTCACCGGATCCATGAACATGTTTTTCCAGACCAGCGCAGACACGGTGGGCATAACGAAGAAGGGCGCGATCACCAGAATGCGGACAACGCCTTGCCCCCACATCGGCTGATCAAGCAGCATCGCCAGCAGGATACCTAGAATGACCGTAATGATCAGCACACCACCCACGATCACCAGTGTCGCCTGAACCGCTGGCCAGAACGAACTGGAAGAGACGAAACGGACGTAGTTGTCAAACCCGACCCAGCCAAGATCGCCGCCACGCAGGGGCAGATATTTCTTGAAAGAAAAGTACAGCGTCATAGTCAGTGGCACGAGCATCCAGCCAAGCAGCAGGACAACTGCGGGTGCCATCATCAGGCGAGCAACGGATCGGGAGTGTTGAGTAGCCATGACGCAAGACCTCTCTGTTCAGGCATAGCTTAGCCTGCGAGAAAAACACGTGTTGTGGAAGGGTGGGGCGGGGGGCAAATGTCTGCCCACCCGCGGGGAGAAGACGTCAGTACCCTGCGGCTTCCATTTCTTCGGCGGTGAAGGCCTGCGCTTTGGCCAGCGCTTCGTCCACCGATTGCTGTCCGGCATAAACTGC
Source organism: Ruegeria arenilitoris (assembly GCF_013035315.1). GTDB lineage: Bacteria > Pseudomonadota > Alphaproteobacteria > Rhodobacterales > Rhodobacteraceae > Ruegeria > Ruegeria arenilitoris_D. The sequence goes on from NZ_WQHP01000006.1 coordinate 93,837, forward strand.
CGAGAACTCTTGGCTCACCTGCGTGGCAATGCCTGCGAATTCCGGGATCGCGACGAACTGGATGCCAACATAGGGCGTCGGTTGCGCGCAGCAGTTATCCGGATCGGCCGCAAGTATCGAATCCAGCGTCATCTTGGCGAACGGAACCTTCTGGTACTCGGGGTTCTCATAGAGTGACGTCCGTGCACCCGGAGGCACATTGGCCCAGCCTTCATTCTCGGCCACCAACTCGATGTAGTCTTTCGAAGTTGCCCACTCGATGAACTGTTTGGCCGCATCTTCCTGTTGCGTGCCAGCCGGAATAGCCAGTGCCCAAGCCCAGAGCCAGTTGGCGCGCTTATCGACACCTTCTGAATTCGGTGCGAGGGCAAAGCCAACCTTGTCAGCCACGGTCGAGTCGTCGGGGTTGGTCACAAAAGACGCCGCAACGGTGGCGTCGATCCACATGCCGCACTTGCCTTGCTGGAACAGCGACAGGTTCTCGTTGAAGCCGTTTGTGGCATATCCAGCCGGGCCGGATTCATTCATCATGTCCACGAAGAATGTCAGTGCCTCTTTCCACTCGGGTTGATCGAACTGAGGTTTCCAGTCTTCGTCAAACCAGCGCGCGCCGAAAGAGTTTCCGGTCACGGTAATGAAGGCACCGCCCTCACCCCAACCGGCCTTGCCGCGCAGGCAGATACCGTTGATGTCGTTGTCACGGTCGGTCATCGCCGCTGCAGCTTCACGGATGAACTGCCAGGTTGGCGCTTCGGGCATTTCCAGACCGGCCTGTTCCATCAGGTCGGTGCGGTACATCACCATCGAGCTTTCGCCATAGAATGGCGCTGCGTATAGTGTGCCGTCGTTGCTGAGACCGTTGCGCATTGCGGGCAGGATGTCGTCCACGTCATACTCGGCGGACATGCCTTCCAGTGGAACAAGCCAATCGTTCGCGCCCCAGATCGGCGTTTCGTACATGCCGATGGTCATGATGTCGAACTGACCGCCCTTGGTGGTGATGTCGGTGGTTACGCGCTGGCGCAGCACGTTTTCTTCCAGCGTCACCCACTCGACTTCGATGCCGGTCGCTTCGGTGAATTTGTCGGTATAGCCCTGCATCCGGATCATGTCGCCGTTGTTTACTGTGGCAATCGTGATGGATTGTGCGTGGGCCGCGGCAGTCGCGACGAACGTCAAAGCTGTCGCCGCACGAAGTGCGTGTTTCAGATACATCCCTGTCCTCCCTGAGCTTGGATGTCGTGCAGAGAGGGTAGTTCGAGATTTGTCGCGGCGTCAATAAAAACTTTACGCGCGTTAAATTTTTACGTTATGCGGATTCCCTGAGAACCAATCGTGCCGGGAAGAGGGTTTCCGTCCGCTTCTCAAATTTCCCACCGTTTTCAATGAGTTCGAAAAGCGTTTCGACACTTCGGGCCGCCACATTGTCATAGTCATGCGCCGCGGTTGTCAGTGAGGGGCATGTGAACTTTGCAAAGGGATGATCGTCGTTCGAGGCCACTCGCAGCGTACAATCGGCTTTCCGCCCGACGCGAATCCCCTGCTCAAAACACGCCGCCAGAAAGCCGATTGCCAATCGGTCATTGCTGCACAAAACCGAATCCGTGCGCAATTTGCGTTCATCCAACACCTTGAGCGCACCCTGTCGACCAATCTCCTCAAAGGCCCAGCCAGCGCCTTCGATTTTGATCACATGCGGCTCAAAACCCAGACGCTCCATCACCTCGACGTAGGCCTTCCGCCGCTTGTTGGCATTGGGGTTTGCAGGTGTCCGCATTTCGAAGAACGAGGGCGGCTCGCCCGTACGGGTCATGTATTGCACGGTCTGAGACACAAAGCTGAAGTTGTCGGACCCGATAAACGCCGCGCCCAAACCGTCAAGGTTACTGTCGAACAGAACCGTCGGCACACTGGCGCAGAATTTCTCGATCGCTGACTTGTCAGAGATACGCCCCAAAGGCGCCAACAACACGCCCGCAGGTTTCAGGGATTGCAAACCGTCCAGGATTTCGTTTTCCAGCTTTTGTTCACCGTGAGCGCTGAAAAGGAACGGACGATACCCGGCTGCGATACAGCTTTGTTCAAGATACCGAGCGATTTCAGCAAAGAACGGATCAGCCAGAAAGGGCACGACAATGCCGATATTCTTGGTCAGTTTACGGTTCTGGTTCACCGCATAGATGTTCGGGCGATAGTCAAACCGCTCCAGCGCCTCTTCGATGCGGGCCCTTGTCGTCGGGCGAACACTGTCGGGATCGTGGAAGTATTTGGACACCGTGGGCCGCGAGATACCGCTGAGGGCCGCGAACTCTTCCATATTCTTAATTTTGGTCATGCCAGTCTGCCTGCGGGTCTTCGCCGCCGTGATCTTATCATGTTTTTACATATTCTTTACGCGCGCCAAAAAATCAATAGCTGGTCAACGTCCCGGCGTTTCGCGGGCAAGGGGGGCGAATGTAGCCCGTGATCAATGCCGGAGCTTCAGCGGTCCATGTTGTCTTTGCGGATGGCCGTCGCATTTTGCAGCGGCTTAAGTTGGGGTTGAATTGTCCTGGGTGTAACAAGTCTTGTTAGATCAGCCCCCGCATATTCAGTGGCAGGCAAAAAGCGATCCGGCTAGCCAGTTAGCTGAGCTCATTCGGGCTTGGCGTTTCGCGCCCACGGGAACATGGTTGGTGGAAGTATCCGTGGTTCTGCTTGGCTTTCAGTCGTTGGTTTGCGCGTCAAGTGCCCGCCTTTATTAAATCGCTTGCTTTTTCGCCTATCATGATCGCTGGGGCGTTGGTGTTGCCGCTGACAATTTCCGGCATGATCGAGCAGTCTGCGACCCGCAGATTTGCAATACCATGTACCTTTAGCTTTGCGTCAACAACGGACATCTTGCCATCTCCCATCGCGCATGTTCCCGTTGGGTGATAGATCGAGGTTGAATTGGATCTGGCCCAATCCAGTGTGCCTCCATAATCGTCAGAGCTTAGCTCTGATGTTGGTCGAAACTCCTCTGATATCTTCGAGGCCAGAGGGTTCTGCTTGGCAATTCTGCGCGCGATGTTCACACCGTCAACGATGGTTCGGCAGTCCGTTTCTGTTGAGAGGTAATTCGGGATGATTTTGACATACTTGGACGGGTCGGGGCCATCCAGGCGCAGTTCGCCTCGGCTTTCCGGGCGCAGCTGGCAAACCGACATCGTGAAGGCCGAAAACGGATGCACGCCTTCACCGGGGCTGTCAGCAGACCAGGGCTGAACGTGGAACTGAATGTCCGGAGTTTCAACATCGGGTCGGGTTTTCATAAAACCTGTGGCAAGACTGGCGGCCATGGTCATCGGGCCCGCACGAAACAGGGCATATTTCAAGGCGATGCGCGCCTGATTGAATATGCTGCGGACTTCATCATTCAGCGTCGGCTCATTGCATTTAAACACCAGCCGGGCCTGTAGGTGGTCCTGCAATCCCTTGCCAACTCCGGGAAGGGCGTGCAGGGGTTCGATACCATTTTCCTTCAGATGGTCGGGGTCACCGATTCCCGACAGCATCAGAATCTGAGGAGAGTTGATTGCCCCACCAGATAGAATGATCTCTCGCCGAACTTTTAGGGTTTGTTCGGCTCCAGTTCGGTCCCGGTAAACCAGACCAGTTGCCTTTTTCCCGTCCAGAATTACGAGCGAAACCAGTGCATTTGTGATGATATTCAGATTCTGGCGTCCTCGAATGGGTTTGAGATAAGCCACGGCAGCGCTGCACCTGCGCCCATTTCGAGTGGTAAGTTGGAAATAGCCTACGCCCTCTTGCTCGGCTCCGTTGTAGTCGGGGTTGAAAGGGTAGCCGGCGGCCTGCGCTGCCGCCACCCAGGCGTCGCAAATGGGCCGCTGAATGCGCATATTGGACACGGACAAAGGCCCGCCGACACCGTGATACTCGTCTTCGCCGCGTTCCTGATCCTCGCAGCGCTTGAACAGGGGCAGGACGTCTTCCCAGCCCCAGCCTTCATTGCCCATCTGCCGCCAGCGGTCATAATCCTCTTTCTGGCCGCGCACGTACAGCAGCCCGTTCAGTGATGATGATCCACCCAACACTTTGCCGCGAGGCCAGTCGATGGATCGCCCGTTCAGGCCGGGATCGGGCTCGGTTCGGTAACACCAGTCGACCGAAGGGTTATGCATGGTTTTGAAGTAGCCCACAGGGATGTGAATCCATGGGTTGGTATCCCGACCGCCGGCCTCAAGCAGTGCGACAGTCACGTTGGGGTCGGTGCTCAGGCGGTTGGCAATGACACAACCCGAAGACCCGGCCCCCACGACAGCATAGTCCACTTCCATGATCACCTCCCTGAAACCAGTTTCAAAAAGTTCTAGCCAAAAGACGAGAAATACACTAGCATTTTTTGATACAAAACGTCTCATTTTTTGCTAACAGGGAGGTAAGCAATGGAGATCGGACGGAAACTAAGTGGTATTTCACGGCGGGATTTCTTCCGCGTAGCAGGCCGTTACGGCATGAGCTCGACGCTATTGGCTGCAGGTGGATTCGGTGGCGCGATGAGTCTTGCGAATCTGGCGCAGGCCGCCGAATCCACTTATGAGAAGCGCTTTTCGAAAGAACCCAAGCACACGTTGAAGTTCGGCGCGTCGGGCTTTAATACGCGCAACCTGCTTATCGAGCGTGCTGGTGCGATCGAATTTGCACGCGATCTGGAGGAACGAACAGATGGTGAAATTCGGATCGAATTCATCGGCGACAACCAGATCTGTGGTCAGCTGAGCTGTGTTGAGAAAACCCAGCAGGGGATCGTTGATATCTATGCGGCTTCAACCCAGAACTCGGCCGGTGGTGCGCCATACCTGAACGTGTTGGACTATGCCTATATGTTCCCCAGCCGCGCGGCGCAGTATCACTTCTTCTATAGCCCGGCGAGCCAGCGTATTCTGCGCGACCCATTGGAAAAGCGGCACGGGCTAAAATTCCTGTTTACGCATTGTGAACTCAGGGGCCTGCAAATGGGCTCAACCTTTGCTGACAAGCCGACCGTAACCAAACTGGAAGAGCTGTTCGGCACCAAGAACCGCGTGACCGGCACACAGCTGGGCCGGATTGCGATGCAGTTGTTGAACCTCAACCCCGTGCCGGTGGCATGGGAAGAGACGCTGGACGCGCTAAAAACCGGCCTGATCGACGGTGCGGAAACATGGGCGTCGGCAGTTGCATACGCGAACATGGCGCCGGTGGTTTCGCAATCGGTCAACCTCAAGTTCTTCTGTGGCACCGAGCATACTTCGATGTCGGCTAAGGTGTTCGACGGTCTTGGTGGCGAGTTGCAGGATGCGGTGATGGAGTCCTCGTATTTCACGCAGGCCCTCATCCAAGGCGCAAATGAAGCCGCGCTTTTGAACACGGTTGGATTCTCGGAGCCTCAGCTTCCAAACACGATCTTCGCTGAAAACGGTGTTCGCCCGGCCTTCCTGCCGGATGATCAGATCAAGCTGGCCGAAGAGATGTGTGCCCCGAACTACAACCCGGAACCCTGGGCCCAGTGGCGTGAACGCCTGAACAAATGGGCTGGTGGTATCGATACCTATCAAGAGATCTACGACATCGCGCGCGAAATTCCTGCCGATACGCTGCCCGAAAATGTCGAGCCGCGCCGTTGGTGGATGGGCCAGGCCTAATCTAGACTCTATCGAACCGGCCCCGTTCGGGCCGGTTCCACACAACACCGACTGGGAGGACGGGGTTTATGTCGTTTTGGGCAGATACAGGTGCGATCTTCAGCGCCTTTCTCAGCCAGGATTCGTTTGAGATTCAATCCGCATTGGAATCCGATGCGACTTGGGTTTGGGGCGCGATTGTGTCAGCCCTTGGCGGGTTCGTGATCATGCTGATTTATCGGGCTGTGCCCTTTGTCGAGCGCCATCTGGAACGGTCGGTGATGGTGTATTCCTACCTGGCGATTGCTTTGATTATTTTCTGGGGCGTGATCGACCGGTTCGTGTTCAACGATCAAGAGCCTTGGTCAACCACGATCCCCCCACTTCTATTCATGGTCATGGCGTGGTTCGGAGCGTCCTATAACGTCCGCTTGCGCACACATCTGAGCTTCAGCGAATTTCGCACGGCGATGCCCCGTGGCGGGCAGTTGGCTTGCCTCATCCTCGACGCAGTTCTTTGGTTCATCTTTGCCGTAATCGTCATCGTGACGACGACCCGATTGGTGGCGCTGTCGGCGTCGAACTTTCAGATCGTTCTGGGCACCGACAATATCATGCAGTGGTGGTTCCTTCTGGCCGCGCCTCTGTCCTTCTTTCTTATGGTTGGGCGTGTGTTTCAGAATCTCGCAGACGACCTGCACAACTGGAAAACAGGCGAGCCGCTGATCAAGCAGGCCGTGATCGGAGCAGACTGATGACAGACGGAACCATGGTCACACTGATCTCGCTTGGGGTCACATTTCTATTCATGTTGGGCGTGCCGGTTCTGCTGGTGATCGGCTATTGGGTCATTGGCTGTTCGTTTGTCCTTGGGCTGACGCTGGACAACATGGGGGCTGAGCTGCTGAACGTCTTCAACAAGGGGTTCGCTCTGCTGGCGATGCCGCTGTTCATCTTGACCGGAGACCTCATCAACAAATCCGGCATTGCGAGACGGCTCAGCGATTTCGCCTATGCCTGTTTGGGCTGGATACGCGGCGGGCTGGCGATGGCGTCGCTTGGGGCCTGTGGGTTGTTCGCGGCGATTTCCGGGTCGAACTCGGCGACGACGGCCACGATTGGGTCGATGCTGCACCCCGAGATGGTCAAAGGGGGATATGACGAACGCTTCAGCGCGGCAACCGCCGCTGCAGGTGGGACGGTGGGTATCATCATTCCTCCGTCGATTATCTTTATCGTCTACGGCTTTCTGATGAACCTGCCGATCTCCGAACTGTTCGTGGCGGGTATTCTGCCGGGCGCTTTGATGGTTTTTGGCATGCAATTCGCCTGCTGGATCATCTGCCGAATGAACGGCTGGGGTCACCTGATCCCGTTGCAACTGAACCGCGTTCTGAAAACCGCGTTCGGCGCATGGCTTGGTTTCTTCGCTATCGGGCTGGTGCTGTGGGGCATATATACAGGCAAGTTCTCCCCGACCGAAGCGGCGGGTGTGACCGTTGGCTTCTGCGTCATTGCGGGTCTGGTCAGCTACCCGATCAACCGCATCATGGGCGCGCGGAACGACATTCCGCCAACCGAGAAAAGCTATGCCGAGATGTTCGTCGTCGAAGGTTTCACGATCCCCGAGATCCCCTCGATCGTAATCCGCTCGGCTCAGATCACAGGCATTCTTGCGCCGCTGATCGCGATTTCAGTGGTGATGCAGCAAATCTTGTCGCTGCTTGGTGCGCAGGAGACTATTGGGAACTTTGTAACCTCGATGGGCGGCTACCACGCTGTTCTGTTTACCTCGATGGTGATTGTGTTCTTCTCGGGCATGGTGCTGGAAAGCCTTCCGGTTACGATCATCCTTGCACCGATCCTGGCGCCGATTGCGGCCTCGGTGGGCATTGACCCGATCCATTTCTCAGTAATCTTCCTTGTGGGTGCTTCCATCGGTTTCATTACCCCGCCCTACGGGTTGAACCTCTACGTGGCGTCAGGGGTGACGGGCGTGCCATATTTCCGACTACTGCGCTATACAGTGCCCTATCTGGTGGCCTTGTTGTCCGTTTGGATTTTGGTATCGCTGGTGCCCGATCTGGCCTTGATCCTGCTGCCAAATAACTAGACTGTTACGTGATGGTCGAGACGGATACACAGGACAAGGAAACTCAGATCCCTACCAACTTGCGCCTTCTTCTCATTCTTGAGGAGGTGGCGCGGCGGGGGGTGGCCGTCAAACCATCGGAACTTGTCGAGGCATTGGGTCTGGCCAAGCCGACTGTTCACCGTCTGCTGCAGACCGCAGAAACCGAAGGTTTCCTACAGCGCGACCTCGACGGGCGCTCGTACGGCCCGGGACATCGCCTCCGGTTGCTTTCGGTTAACACCATGTCTTCCGAGCACTTGCGCACGGCGCGACTGGCAATACTGCGTAGCGTAGCAGAAGAGGTTGGCGAGACATGCAACCTCGCCATCCCGGACCGAGAGGGGATGATCTATCTTGACCGGGTGGAAACAAAATGGCCGCTTCGAATTCAATTGCCGGTGGGTACGCAGGTGCCGTTCCATTGTACTGCCAGTGGAAAGATGTACCTGTCCACTCTGCGGCAGAAAACGCTGGATGGGTTCCTTTCTGCAGGAAATCTTAAGCCGCAAACTGAACGCTCTTTGACTGATCCAAAAGTCTTGCGAACGGAAATCCAAAACGTCGCCGAGAATCGTTTTTCCACCGATGATGAGGAATTCATGGCTGGCATGACGGCCCTGGCTGTGCCCATTCTGGATGTTCAGGGCAGATTGGTCGGCACGCTTTCGGTGCATGCCCCAACACAGCGCCACGACGTCAAAAGCCTAATGTCGTTTCTGGCTATACTGCAAAAAGGGGCCGACGAACTTTCTGCCCTTTTGAATGAGTGAACAGCCAGGCCTCTGTGTTACAGAGAAAGACGCAAAAAACCTGTCTGACTTGAGACTGCCTAGTTGCTTCCCGCCTCATCCATCCCAACTGCGCGCGGGTTGGCTTTCACCTCATCTAGCATCTTCAACACTTCGGCTTTCCAGCCCGCTTTGATCTTCAACGCAAGTTGAGATGGTGGTCGGTGGTCAGGCTCAAGAAGCGCGTATTCGTATCTAAGAGGTGTCTCGAAGGGCAAAAACACGACCTTTCCGTTTGACAAGTTTAGTTCGCGTTCTGTCGCTACGGTCAATGGATCTACGATTGAGTAGCACTGACCTGAACTCACAAATGGTATTAACGGTAGAAAGTATTGGCAGGTCACCGTTGGATTATAGTCAGCGGATACATCCTGAAACTCTTGTCGAATTTTGCGCTGGAATGGATGCGTGGAATGCAACCCTCCCATCGGAGACCCGTCGAGGTCAGAAATGTTTACGATCTTGCGGGAAGCAAGAGGGCTGTCACTATCAACGGCACAAAAACAGTCTGCACGGATCAATTCTGTTGAATACTGACGCTCTTTTCCAACCGAATGCTCAAAGTCCGCAAAGCCGAAATCGATATTCTGCGTCCCTGCAAGCTCCATAATCTGCGGCGAACTGCGCGTGGACAACGTAATGCGGATCTCAGGGTTCTCGCCCACCGATTGGCTAATATAGCGCGGGAACAAGAAAGCGGACGGACCAGGCATTGTAGCGATGTTGAGACTGCCGGAATGCCCATTTATCAGCCCTTCCATTGTGCTGGATATTGCAGAGAGGCGATCGAGAATTCCCGTGGTTTCAGCCAAAAGGTAATGCGCTTCTGGTACAGGCACCAATCGTCGTCCTTTACGTTCGAACAGCGTCAATCCCAGTGCCTTTTCTAGGTTCTTTAACGCAAGGCTGATCGCGGGCTGAGTACGGTTTAGTTTCTTCGCGGTTTGCGAGATGGAGCCAGTTTCCATCACTTCGCGGAATACGGTGAGTTGCGTCAGGTTCATATTGATTACATAAGCGAAACCTTAGTTTTGTGAAATATAACAAATTTGTATTTATGATAATTCTCTTTAGGCTTTCAGGATCGAAGTTCGGATCAACCGAATCCAACGAACCAACGACGGAGACTACAATGAAATTTGTGAAGTGTTTGACAGGCCTTGCATTGGCTGGCGCCTTAGCCGCACCCGCGCTGGCGCAGGACCCGACGTTTTTTCGCATTGGCACCGGTGGTGCTGGCGGAACCTATTTCCCCATTGGTGGTACCATCGCAAACGGAATCTCCGCCCCTCCGGGTTCGCGCCCCTGCGAAGAAGGTGGACAGTGTGGCGTTCCGGGCTTGATCGCCATCGCACAGTCTACGACGGCGTCCGTTTTCAACAATGCCGCCGTGCAAAATGGCGAGCTTGAAGCCGGTTTGGCCGCGGCCGACGTCACTCGCTCGATGTATCTTGGCGAGGGTAAATTCGAAGGGAAACCTCATCCAAACCTGCGCATTGTTGCTAACCTGTTCCCTGAAGATCTGCACCTGGTGTTGCCTGCTGGAGCGACAATCAATGATCTGAGCGATCTGGAAGGCAAGCGCGTCGGTATCGCGCAAGCCGGTTCGGGTACTCAAGTTGCCGTGCTGCAGATGCTGGACGCTTGGGGCGTAAATCGGGACAACATGGACGAAGCCGAACTGAACAACAGTCAGAGCGCCGAGCGCCTGGCCGATGGTCAGCTGGACGCCTATTTTTATGCCGCGGGCTGGCCAGTTGCCGCGATGGTGCAGCTGTCCTCGACCAAGGGCATGAACCTGCATTCATTCTCGGACGAGGATCTGGCGAAGATCAATGAGATCATCCCGGCCTATATCCCCTCGACCATTCCCGGCGGTGTTTATGAAGGCATCGATGGTGAAACCAAGACCCCTGCAGTCAGCGCGATGCTGGTTGTGTCGTCGGAACTGTCTGACGAGCTGGTCTACGGCCTGACCAAGGCGCTGTGGAACGACAACACCCGCAAGCTGCTGGACAATGGCCACGCCAAGGGCAAGCAGATCACGGCTGAAACCGCTTTGGACGGTGTCGAAGCTTTGGGTGTGCCGCTGCACCCGGGTGCCGAGAAGTTCTATAAAGAAGCCGGCTTGCTTCAGTAATCTTAGCTTGCTGACACTTGTCGTCGGTGCCCCTCCGCGGGGCACCGCACTCTGGAATTATGCGAAATCGGGGGGCCATCATGTCCGAGACCCAGAAACTTGATGACCACGAACTGACGGCTGAGGAGCTGGCCGCTATCGAAGAACAGTTCGACGAAGGTGCCGCCGTCCGGCAGGTCACGCCCACCGCAGGCAAGGTGCTGCGCGTTGTTGCCCTGATCTTTGCGTTCTACGAATTCTTCACGGCCGGTTTTGGCCTGCCCGCCGACCATTGGCATATGGGCATCTATCTGGCGCTGTTGTTCATTTTGGTCTATGCGACAATTCCGATTATCGGTTCCAAAAATCTTTATGCGCTCAAGGTCAGCCGGTTCCGTATCGGCAACATCCCTCTATACGACTTGGTCTTTATGGCGCTGGGTATCGTTGCAGCGCTGTATGTCGGTGTTGCGTGGCGCGGCATTCCGTTTCTGGGGATCGAGGAACAGACGTTCCGAATGGGCAACCCGAACACCTATGACGTGGTTTTGGGCGTCGTCATCATCCTGCTGGTGCTGGACATTGCCCGCCGCACGTTGGGTTGGGTGCTGCCTCTGATCATCTGTGTCTTCATCTCATACGCCCTGTTGGGGCCGTATTTCCCCGGATTGCTGCAGCATCCCGGCGTGAATTTCAAAACCTTCGTGTCGTCGATGTACTTCCCGCAGGAAGGTATCTACGGCGTTACCCTTTGGGTTGTTTCCACCATCGTTTTCCACTTCGTGCTGTTTGGTGTGATCGCGCAACGCACAGGGTTGGGACAGCTATTCATCGACAACGCAACGATTTTGGCGGGCCGCTATACCGGCGGTCCGGCAAAAGTGTCGGTGGTATCCTCGGCGTTCTTCGGCACGATCTCGGGCTCTTCGGTGGCCAACACCGTTTCGACCGGCGCGCTGACAATTCCCAACATGAAGCGCCTTGGATACCCCGGCCATTTTGCAGGCGGGGTCGAAGCCGCATCCTCGGCCGGTGGGCAGATCACACCACCCATCATGGGGGCCGCGGCCTTCATCATGGCTGAGTTCCTTGAAGTGCCTTACACGACCATCGTGATTGCTGCGATCTTCCCGGCTATCCTGCACTATGTCGGCGTCTTTGCCGTTGTGCACCTGATGGCGCGCAAGCTGAACCTGCAAGGCTTGGCGAAAGAGCAACTGCCACAGCTCAAGGCCGTCTGGGCCGAAGGCTGGGCCAATATTGTGCCTCTTATCGGCCTGCTGGTCGTGCTGTTCACAGGCTATACGCCGTTCATGTCTGCCTTCTGCGGCATCTCCCTAGCGGTGATTGCGGGCATGTCGCGGATCAAACAGCCGCCCACCCTGATCTATGCCGCGGCGTTTCTGGCCTTCGTGCTATGGAAATTCTCAGATGGCGGCTTCGACCTGACCATGACAGCGATCCTGTGCGGTTTGTCTGTGATCGCAACACTCAACCCGCAAAAACGCATCGAAGTGCCTGAGATGCTGCAAGCGGTCGAACTGGGCGTGAAGTACTCGCTGGCCGTAGGTGCTGCAGCCGCTGCGGTAGGTATCGTCGTCGGTGTGATCAACACAACCGGTATCGGTTTCCGTATCGGGTTCATGGTTACTCAAGGCGCAGGAAACCTCGCCGCTGACCTTTACAACATGATTTCGTTCGGCAGTTTCCAATTGTTTGCTATGGAAGACCTGCAACTGTTCATCTCGCTGGTCTTCATTGCCATCGTTTGCATCCTGATGGGCGCAGGCATCCCGACTACGGCGCTCTACATCATGCTGGTCTCTGTCGCACAGCCCGCGCTGGCGCAGTTGGGTGTCCCGCCGATCGCAAGCCATCTGTTCGTGCTGTATTACGGAGTGGTGTCCGAGATCACACCTCCGGTCTGCACCTCGGCCTATGCGGCAGCGGCAATTGCGAATTCGAACCCATTCCGGACCGGCCTGTCCGCCTTTACGCTGGGGCTGGGCAAGGTGATCGCACCGATGGCGTTTGTCTATGCTCCGGTTCTATTGTTCGTGTCTTCGACCGGGTTCAATCTGTGGGAATTCACGTATACCGCGACAAGCTGTATCGCCGGTGTGATAGCCTTGTCGGCGGCCGTGGTTGGGTACTGGCTGAAACCGCTGAATATTGCTTCACGTGTGCTGATGGCAATCGCGGGGGTGATCTTCGTCGCGCCAAGCCTAACCGCCGACCTTATCGCCCTAGCTGTGGCCTCACCGGTTATCATCACTCAGTTGATCTCGCGCAATCGCAGCCACGCTGCTACCTGACACGATGGCAGAGCAAGTTACCATCATCGGCGCAGGGATCGTCGGCATCTGTTGCGCGCTGTCGCTGCAAGAACGGGGCATACCTGTCCGTCTGATCGACCGTAGCGACCCGGGACAGGAAACCTCGTTCGGTAATGCGGGTGTTGTGTCGCCCTGGTCGATTATTCCGCAGGCCGTTCCGGGCATTTGGAAAAAACTACCCCAGATGCTGCTGGACCCAAAAAGCGCGCTGTCGGTTCGGGCGTCCTTCTGGCCGAAGATGATCCCGTGGGGGCTGCGTTTTCTGGGAATGTCAGGCGAAAAGACGGTTCGCGAAGTTTCGGATGCGATGGAGATCTTGTGCCGCCCATCTATCGATTTGTATCGTCGGCATCTGCAAGGCACTGGGCGCGAGAGCCTGATCATTGATAGTTACTATATTCACGCGTTCCGCAACCCGGACGACGCCAACCTGGATGGGCTCGGTTACCTGATCCGCCGGGAAAAAGGCGGTGATCTGGAGCGTGTCGATGGCGCTGAACTACGGCACATGGAACCTGCATTGTCCGAGGAGTTCAAGGCGGCGATCGTGATCAAGGGTCAGGCGCGCGCCACTTCTCCCGGGCGTTTGGGTGCTGTGCTGGCCGAAAAAGCACGCGCGCAAGGTGCCGAGTTTGTGCGGGCCGAAGTCACCAAACTGAGCTACACCGAAGGCGACAATTGGCAGCTTGCGACGTCGCAAGACACGTTGCACGCGAGTAATATTGTCCTCGCGGCCGGAGTGTGGTCCGCCGATCTTCTCAAACCCCTTGGACTACCCGTGCCGCTGGTGGCCGAGCGGGGCTATCATGTTGAGTTCCCAAACCCTTCCGCTGTCTTGAGCAATTCTGTGATGGATGTGGATGCAAAAGTCGTCGCAAGTTCGATGCAGGGCGGTCTGCGGGTTGCCGGAACGGCCGAATTCGGAAGCGTTGATGCCCCAGCCGACCCGCGAAAAGAGAAGATTCTTACTGATCAGGCCAAGTCCTTAGTGCCAGACCTGAATACGGATGAGGCACAATTCTGGATGGGTCGACGACCCTCGTTTCCCGACAGCCTGCCTGCGATTGGGGCACTCAATGGCAAGGACGGGCTTTTCGCCGCCTTCGGGCATTCTCACTACGGGCTCATGATGGCGCCAAAGACTGGTGAGCTTGTGGCGGATCTTGTGACGGACCGCAGCCCAAATATCAATCTGGCCCCATTCTCGCTGGCCAGATTCTAGATCTCCAGTTCAAAAGGACCTTAGCACCATGCCAATATACGAAGGCGGTCAGAACATCTGCGGGGCTTCAATCGGGGTTCTGTGTCTTGAAAGCTATTTCCCCAAACCGCCGGGGCACATCAAGAATCCGTCCAGCCTTCCGTTTCCCGTTCTTTACGAAATGATCGACGGCATCACCGTCCCGACCCTGCTAAACAACCCAACACCCGAGCTGCTGGCCCCCTTTATCAAGGGTGCGCAACGGCTTGAGGACGGGGGCGTTCGGGCCATCACGGGAAGCTGCGGATTTCTGGCTTTGTTTCAAAAGGAACTGGCTGCGGCTGTTTCCGTACCCGTCTTTGCATCCAGCTTGATACAGGTGCCTATGGCATTTCACATGACAGGGGCAAATGCGCCTGTGGGCGTGCTGACCGCAGATGCATCTGCCCTGACACCGGAGCATTTCGAAGGTGTCGGAGCAGGTGGTATTCCCGTCGCAGTACAAGGGTTGGAGGACACCAGCGAATTCGCTGAAGTGATCTTGCGCAATACGCGGACCCGCATGGACACGGATTTGATCGAGGCTGAAGTGCTCGAGGCTGCTCGGCGACTCAGAGATAAATCACCGGAGATACGGTCGTTGGTTTTGGAGTGTACCGACTTGCCGCCATATGCCGTGCGACTTCAGCAAGAACTGCAACTTCCAGTCTTCGATTTGACGACGCTGGCGCAAATGGCGCATACCGTTGCGACGCGCGAAACCTATGCCGGGATCATGCCTTGGACATAAGGTTTCAGCAGTTTCACATGGGGCATGGGGGAGCTTAGTGCCCGTTGACCTTGCTATCCTGATGGTGGCCATAGGCCTTGGTGCTATGCTGCAAGTCGGCGTCGGCATCGGGTTTAGCATCCTTGCGGGTCCGCCGATGATGGTACTGCTTGGGACTTCAACGGCTGTTCCAATTCTGCTGCTGTTGAATACCATCGTTTCAGCGGTCGCGACAGACCGGCAGGTGCTGAAGACCGACCGACAGACCATTCGCACGGCAATTATAGGATGCCTCGTCGGAGTGGTCGCGGGCCTTGTCGTTTACCCCTGGCTGAGCGAGGCGTTTGTCCTTGCCTTGACGGCCAGTCTGTTGCTGATCGGGCTAGTGACAACCTTGCTACCCTTGCGCCGCTCAATTGGAACAGCAGGGTTTTCGACCGTTTCCGGCTTATCCGGGCTGGCGACTGTTTGGGCCGCGACGCCCGGCCCGCTAATGGTTTTTGGCTTGATTGCAAAAGGTCGCCCAGCCAAAGAGGTTGCCAAGTTGGTTCAACCCATTGCGCTTGTGGCGTACGGCGTCGCATTCCTGTTGCACAGCCTGTCCGACACACAGACGTTTGCCTATGGCCCGCAGCTATGGGGCTTTGTTGCGCTCACACTGATCGGCAGCCTGTTGGGTCGTGCAGTTGGTCCCCGTTTACCGCAGACCTTGGTCACAACTGCCATCCGCGTGGTTTCTCTGATAGCCTGCGGCGTTCTCTTTCATCGCGCATTTGCGACTGCATAAACTCGAAGGGCAGAGGATGACACAAGACAATAAACTGGACGGATTTCCTCGAGCCCAATTCATGTCAGGTCCAACCCCATTAGAGCGGTTGGACAGATTGTCTTCGGAATTGGGCATCGACCTCTGGCTGAAACGCGATGACCTGACCGGGCTTGGGTTCGGTGGTAACAAAACGCGGCAGCTTGAGTTCTACTTTGGCGATGCTCTTCAACAAGGTGCTGATACCATACTGATCACCGGCGCAGTTCAGTCCAACTTTGTTCGATCTGCTGCAGCCGCTGCTGCCAAGTTGGGTATGCAATCAGTGCTGCAATTGGAGGAACGTGTGCCAGAAATGGGCCAGGAGTATTACAGCTCAGGGAACGTGATGCTGGCAAAGATTTTGGGCGCCGAACACATGAGTTATCCCGAAGGCGAGGACGAAGCCGGGGCTGACGCCGCATTGCACGCACGCGCCGACGAGCTAAAGGCTGAAGGGCGCACACCTTATGTCATTCATCTGGGATTGAACCATCCACCCCTGGGGGCCTTGGGCTATGTTTTCGCCGGGCAGGAGTTGTACCAGCAGATGTCGGATTTCGATGCGGTCGTCGTTCCCTCAGGCAGCGGCGCAACGCATGGAGGCTTGTTGACCGGGCTAGCGCTGGCAGAGAATAGCTCTTCGGTGTACGGCGTCTGTGTGCGCCGGGATTGCGAAAAGCAAAAGGCCCGAATGCGTACTGTCCTGCAGAAAGTGGCGGATTTGCTGGGCATCGACGCAGCACCTTTGCGGGACAGGATCAACGTTCTGGATGACGCGCTCGCCCCCGGTTACGGCAAGGTAAGTGGAATGACCCGAGCGGCCTTGGAAAAGATGGCGCGCACCGAAGGAATATTCCTTGATCCCGTATATACCGCGAAAACCTTCGCAGGGTTGTTGCATCTGGTGAGTACAGGAGAAATTCAACCCGGTCAGAAAGTTGTGATGCTTCACACGGGTGGGTTGCCTGCACTCTTTGGCTACCAAAACGAGTTGGTCGACGACCTAACATAAACCCACCCAACAATTCACTAAATGGGATGACAAAATCATGACCATCACCCGGATCGAAACCGGCCAGCGTATGAGCCGAATCGTCAAGCACAACGGTGTTGCCTACCTATGCGGCCAGACATCGGACGCGCCTACCGTAACTGAACAAACACAGGACATCCTCGCAAAAGTTGAAGACCTTTTGGCCAAAGCCGGCAGCGACAAAACACGCATTTTGAAATGCGAAATCTGGCTGGCCGACATGGCCGACTTTGCCGAAATGAATGCCGTTTGGGACGCCTGGTTGCCCGAAGGCCACGCTCCAGCCCGCGCCTGCGGTGAGTCCAAGCTTGCTCGCAGTGTATTGAAAGTCGAAATGATTGTGACAGCCGCCTGTTAACTGCGACTGGCGTCGCTTCAATCGCCACACCCGCCGCCATCTCCTGAGCCACAATCACCGGCATCGTCGTCGGCGAAGGGATCGTTGCATTCAAAAATCAGTGTCAGCTCACCCTTCGTGGACAGGCTATTGAGTGTGATCGCAAAAACGAAGAGCGGTACGCTCAACCAGAGCATTCCAAACAATAGATCACCACTCTGGGCGATGGCGGTGGCGCCGACGCAAATGAACACCGACAAGAAGACCAGTAATATGAAAGTTCCAACTCTGTCTTTTTGCTTCCAAATTCCTTTTGGAGGCGTTCCAAACAGGTCCCGGTACGCTTTGACGGTGGCTTTGTAGTCATCCAGATGCTGAGGACCTTGGCTGCCAGGGTTGTGGTGAACCGGTTTGCCCAGCTTTTTACAGAAGACGTCCCAATAGTCGCGACTGTGCTGCAAGTGTAAATGCCAAACCAAGTCGACCGCCTTTGAGGGGACGTTGCGCTCTGGTCTAGTAGCGCAAAGGTACATGAATTTTATAAATTCGGCGATTGCCACTGTTGCAGTGTCGTGAGAGATGCGGTTTTCGACCATTAGTTGCTTGATGAATGGCGTGCCTGCAGCATCATCAGGCATTTTGTGTGTCTTGATCAGCTCCCATAGCTGAGTATTGAGAGAGGTCGTCGGAGCCTCCTATGTTTTTTCTCGTTTGTACTTTTTGGCTAGCTGATAAATATGACAGGTTTGTGACAGGTGCCGAAACCTGCATTTGTTCATGCAGGACAGAGTCCAAGCCGGTGAAAGCCAAAGGAACAGAGGGACGGGGGCACTGGGATTTCAATCGGCCCTGCCTCTACATCCCGGAAAGCCCAGCATTGGTGTTCAAAAGAAACTGGCGGAAGATTGGGCTGCTGGCCGCCCCAATGCCACGGGCGTTTTCCCCTACCGCTGCGGCCTCTACAACCGGAGGAATCAGCCCGCGCTTGTCTTGGTTGGCAAGGTATCGACGAACCCGTGAAACCAGCTCTTCGCGGACCTTCGGTGGAAAAGCACCATCAATGAAAATCGCCTCGAAGTCGATGACAGCACAAATCGAAAGCGCAGCCTTGGCCAATTCCTGCGCTGTGGTGCCGATCCAAGGCTCAACGTAGCGTGAGATGTTGTCCCAATTCTGAGGTTTCTTCCAAAGTATTTCCGGATCGACACCCGCTTCGATCAGCCGGTCCTCAAGCAAAAACAGCGAGGCTGTGTCGATCAATTGTTGGCTTTCACCCAAAGGACCCGTTGTCCGCATTGCGCCTAACGCGCCTGCATTGCCTTGATTGCCTTCAAACACGGTGCCGTTCAAAGCGACACCACCGCCGATCATCGAGCCGATGAAAAAATAGAAGTAATCCCGATACTCAGCCCCGCGGCCATATAGGTGCTCCGCATGACAGGCTGCCGTTGCGTCGTTAACCACAAAAACCGGCAAGTCGCTGAACTTGGCGACCTCGGAGAAGAAATTCACGTTTTTCCATGACCTGAATTTCCTGGCGGCGAGCCCGGACAGATCATGCCATTTCCAAAGCTCGAACGGGGTGCCGATCCCGATACCGCATACGCGGTCGCGAAGACGTTGAGGTTCGCGAGAGAGAAGTGTTTGCAGGCCAGACTCCAGAAACCCGAAAATGACCTCTGGCAACGGATAGTCGTATGTCGTGGACAGCTGGTGGCGCGGGTTGCCCTTAAAGTCGATCAAAAGCAGATCGGCGCTGCGCCGCCCGATCTTCATCCCAACTGAAAGGATGCCTTCCGGATTGAGCTCCATAGGGACTGAGGGCTTACCTACTTTTCCGCGCAAAGGGGTTCCGCGTTTGAGAATCTCGTCCTTTTCCAGCTTGCGAAGAATAATTGAGACCGTCTGAGGAGACAGGCCCGTTAGTCGCGCGACATCTGCACCCGCGGCAGGGCCATGCCTTTGTAAAACCGTCAAAATCAAACGTTCGTTGTGATCGCGAACCCCGCTTTGACTTACCCCGCCAGTCAGTGTTTTTAGCGCTTCTCTTTCCATAAGCCTGAACATAAACCCCTTGTTTTCTTATGAAAAGATGCCGAAACAAATTAATAAATAAACTTTATTTATTTATTGACACGAAGGCTAGAATCGCGGTTTGCTTGAACGCAACCTGCATTGGAGGATGGAGGTGGGTCTCGCAGTCATGCCACGCGGGACAACAACAACTTTCTGGGAGGACAACATGAGAAATCTACTCAAGCTTGCCGCATCAGCGACTGTACTCACACTCGCTGCTGCATCTGCTCAAGCGGCCGGGGAGACGGTTTGCCTGATCACAAAGACAGACACCAATCCATTCTTTGTTAAGATGAAAGAAGGCGCCACAGCCAAAGCTGAAGAGCTTGGCATGACACTAAAGGCCTTCGCGGGTAAGATCGACGGCGACCACGAAACCCAGGTTCAGGCCATCGAAACCTGTATCCTTGATGGGGCAAAGGGAATTCTGCTAACGGCGTCTGACACCAGTTCTATTGTCCCTGCAGTTCAGCAGGCGCGGGACGCCGGCCTGCTGGTAATTGCCTTGGACACACCGCTAAGCCCGATTGACTCCGCCGACGCAACCTTTGCCACAGATAACTACAAGGCAGGCCTGTTGATTGGCCAATGGGCAAAGGCAAAAATGGGTGACGCGGCAGCGGACGCCAAAATCGCGACGCTTGACCTGAACGTCAGTCAGCCAACAGTAGACGTTCTACGTAATCAGGGCTTCCTCGACGGTTTCGGAGTGGACCTAGCGGATCCAAATGTTATCGGCGATGAGACCGATGCCCGACTGGTTGGCAGTGACGTGACCGACGGCAACGAAGAAGGCGGGCGCCGCGCCATGGAGAACCTTCTGGCAAAAGACTCGACGATCAATGTGGTTCACACAATCAACGAGCCGGCAGCAGCAGGTGCGTATGAAGCCTTGAAATCGATTGGGCGCGAAAACGATGTGCTGATCGTCTCGGTCGATGGCGGCTGCCCCGGCGTGCAAAATGTACAGGCCGGTGTAATAGGGGCGACAAGCCAGCAATACCCACTGTTGATGGCCTCGCTTGGTGTTGAGGCTGTAAAGAAATGGGCCGAAGAGGGCGTTAAGCCTGAAAATACACCAGGCAAAGACTTCTACGATACCGGTGTAGCGCTCATCACGGACCAGCCTGTTGATGGGGTGGAATCAATTTCAGTCGCCGAAGGCTTGGAACTCTGCTGGGGCTAACGCAGACTTAACGGATGAGGCGCGCACGCGCGCCCCATCATTCCTTTCACCAGTAAACCGAAACTTCCTGTACTCTGATCTCGTGGGTGCAATGCCAGTCGCGAAAAGGGGGAGATATGTCTGAAGCAAATCAGGGCGCTCAGGGATTTGAAACCGCCGCAAATAAATCGGAAACCGTGGCGGAGTTCGAAGATCATCGGCGCGGCGTACTAGGGAAGTTACAGCACCTTCTCCACGTGAACCCGTCCTTTGTCCCGCTTATCGTGCTGGTCGGTGCAATCGTAATATTTGGCCTGCTTCTGGGCTCCAAATTCTTCTCACCCTTTGCAATGACATTGATCCTTCAGCAGGTTCAGATTGTTGGGATTGTGGCCGCAGCGCAAAGCCTGGTCATACTGACCGCTGGTATCGATCTGAGCGTCGGTGCGATTATGGTGTTTTCGTCCGTCATCATGGGGCAGTTTACATTCAGATACGGCATCCCAGTGCCCATTGCTGTGATGTGCGGACTTGCGATGGGAACCCTGATCGGGGCCATCAACGGTTGGCTGGTCAGCCGCGTCAAGCTACCCCCGTTCATCGTCACGCTCGGGATGTGGCAGATCGTTCTGGCGACTAACTTCCTCTATTCTGCGAACGAGACCATTCGCAGTCAGGACATAGAAGCAAACGCCCCTTTCCTTCAGTTCTTCGGGACTAAATTCGCGATCGGTGGTGCAACGTTTACCGTGGGCGTGATCTTTATGCTCGTCCTGATCGCCGTGCTGGCCTATGCGCTGAAACACACAGCTTGGGGACGGCATGTCTATGCCGTGGGTGACGACCCAGAGGCCGCTGAGCTGTCTGGTGTAAACGTCCATAGGACACTTATGTCCGTCTACATGTTGTCCGGCCTGATCTGCGCCTTTGCGGGGTGGGCGCTGATAGGACGCATCGGATCGGTCTCGCCGACATCTGGCCAATTGGCAAACATTGAGAGCATTACTGCTGTTGTGATCGGCGGCATCTCTCTGTTCGGCGGTCGGGGGTCCATTTTGGGATCGTTATTCGGAGCATTGATTGTCGGCGTATTTACCCTTGGCCTGAGACTGCTGGGCGCGGACGCTCAGTGGACCTTCCTTCTTATCGGGCTTCTCATCATCGCAGCGGTCGCAGTCGACCAGTGGATCAGAAAGGTATCGGGCTAATGTCGGACACAACTCCAGTCGTCCAAGGCCGCGGGATCGTGAAGCGCTATGGCCACGTCACCGCCATCGACCATTCCGACTTTGAACTGCTACAGGGTGAGATTCTGGCGGTCATAGGGGACAACGGCGCGGGCAAGTCTTCGATCGTCAAAGCAATCTGTGGCGCCACAATCCCAGATGAGGGCGAGATTCTAATCGAAGGGAAGAAGGTTAACTTCACCTCTCCGATCGACGCCCGGAACATGGGGATTGAGATCGTCTACCAGCAGCTCGCCATGTCGCCTGCACTGTCCATCGCAGACAACATGTTCATGGGGCGTGAGATCCGCAAACAAGGCTTTATGGGCAAGTACCTGCGTCAACTCGATCGGCCCGCAATGGAAAAGTTCGCGCGTGAAAAGCTAACTGAGCTTGGCTTGATGACCGTGCAGTCGATCAATCAGGCGGTGGAGACGTTGTCTGGCGGCCAACGTCAGGGCGTAGCCGTTGCGCGGGCAGCCGCCTTTGCAACCAAGTTCATCATCATGGACGAGCCGACAGCCGCTTTGGGGGTCAAGGAAAGCCGCAAGGTGCTAGAGCTTATTCAAGACGTTCGGGCGCGTGGCATTCCGATCATCCTAATAAGCCATAACATGCCGCATGTGTTTGAGGTCGCGGATCGCATCCATGTACACCGGCTCGGAAAACGGCTCTGCACGATCGACCCCAAGGACTATACGATGTCCGACGCTGTGGCCTTCATGACCGGAGCAAAGGAACCTCCAAAAGAGGACGCCGCGTGATCGAGCAGGACGTCATACGCGTTTGCGATCTGATTTCCTCCCGAAGACAGGTTGGGGCCCGCGCGATAATGGCCATCGCTGGCCCCCCTGCGTCCGGCAAATCGACTCTGGCAAAAGCCGTTGTGCAATCGCTAAACGCAAATCAGAGTTCGGTTGTTCCGTTGGCGACGCTGGTTCCGATGGACGGCTACCATTTGGACAATCGCGTGCTCGAAGCGCGAGGGTTGTTGGCAAGAAAAGGCGCGCCAGGGACATTCGATGGCGTTGGGTTTTGCAAAGCAATCAAAGCGCTGCGGTCTGCACAACATGAGGCCTTTCACCCCAAGTTCGACCGTCAGTTGGACTTGGCAATTGCAAACGCCATTCCTGTTCACCCAGAAACTCCAACCGTCGTCGTCGAGGGAAACTATCTTCTTATGGATTGTGACCCCTGGAGATCGTTGGCGGATGTCTACACTGCAACGGTTTTTGTCAGCCCCACTTTGGAGGAGCTTGAAAGTAGGCTGCAACAGCGTTGGATCGCCCATGGATTTGACCCAAAAGCCGCGCTGCATCGTGCAAAGACGAACGATCTGCCCAATGCAGAACTCGTCATCAATGGAAGTAGGAAAGCCGACCTGACTTTGAAACAGAATTACACCGAATTTGGGATGCGTTACGCGTTCTGAATCTGTGCAGTAGATTCAGCGGTTCCATTATGATGTCTCTGGGCCAGCCAGCTCACAAGCCTCTGAACGGTCTACGCTGGCGATTGCAGGTCCGTTCGATGATGGAGCCTTGACAAAATCTCGACTTCAAATAATTTTAACGACTAAAATATTTAGGTTGGTGGCGCTGTATGTATCTTGGTTTGGATTTGGGAACGTCAGGTCTCCGAGGGATTTTGGTTGATCACACAGGCCTAGTTATTGCAGATGACGAGGCCGTTATTCCCACCTCGACGCCCAAGCCCGGCTGGTCCGAGCAGAACCCCTTGGATTGGATTAACGCTTGCGAAGAAGTTGTCGGAAGGCTTCGCGATGGCAACAAGCAAGCATTCTCGAAATTGCGGGGCATTGGCCTTAGCGGGCACATGCATGGCGCAACACTTCTGGACCATAGTGGAGATGTACTAAGGCCCTGCATTCTTTGGAATGATACGCGATCAGCCAATGAGGCAAGGGTGCTGGACCAGATGCCAGAAATGCGGGACATATCCGGAAATATCGTGTTTCCGGGATTCACTGCGCCAAAGCTCGAGTGGTTGCGCGCACATGAACCGGATGTCTTCTCAAGGGTGGCCAAAGTGTTGCTACCCAAGGATTATCTGCGGTTCCGGTTAACCGGAGAGTATGTGTCTGACATGTCAGACAGCGCGGGGACGTCCTGGCTGGATGTTAATGCGCGGCAGTGGTCCGAAATGGCGCTTGCCAAGGGGCACATGCGGTTAGAACAGATGCCGCGCTTGGTTGAAGGCAGTGAACCGGGCGGAGAATTGAAGGCCCGTTTGCGGCAGGAGTGGGGGATTTCGAATGCCGTCGTTGTGGCAGGTGGCGCTGGCGACAATGCTGCTTCTGCCTGCGGGATCGGGAGCATCAATGATGGTGCCGGGTTTGTTTCCCTAGGGACGTCCGGCGTGTTGCTGGTTGCGCGGGAAGTGTATGCTCCTGACCCGGAAACTGCCGTTCATTGTTTTTGTCATGCGGTCCAGGATAGGTGGATCCAAATGGGCGTCATGCTTTCAGCAACGAACAGCCTAAACTGGCTTGCTGGTAACTTGGGAGAACCCGTCGAAAGTCTTGCTGCTGCTATGCCTAGGGAATTGAAGGGACCTTCTTCGATCACGTTCCTCCCGTACCTCTCAGGAGAGAGGACACCGCACAACGATAGCCAGATCCAAGGCGCGTTTTTAGGCTTGGATATTTCGTCTGAAACAGCAGACCTGACCCAGTCGGTAATGGATGGTGTTTCTTTCGGATTGCGGGATTGCTTAGAGGCGCTCAAGAGCACTGGCACCCAGCCAGATAGCCTTATGGCGGTCGGGGGCGGCGCGCGATCTCGGTTCTGGCTGGAAACCTTGGCTACCGTGTTGCAAGTTCCACTGGATTTGCCGCAAGGTAGCGAATTTGGTGCCGCCATGGGTGCCGCGCGCCTCGCGATCTGTGCGGCCAACGATGTAGAGCCCGCCGATATCATGACCCCGCCGGAAATCCAGGAACGCATCGAACCTCGTATCGACCTAATTGACGCGTACGAGAACGAATACAATCGATATCGGCAATTCTATGAGGCGCTTGCGCCATTTGCAGCGAGATGATGCCTGGAAATGGAAAAGCCCCGTCAAATTGAAACGGCCATCCTTACCGACGGTGATATGAGTCTTTCGGTTCTAAACTACGGGGCTATTACACAAGGCTGGTGGTTCAAAGATACTCCGCTCATCCTAGGGTTTGACGACCCGGGCGCCTACCTCTCGGATACTCGCTACTTGGGCGCAATTGTCGGGCGCGTTGCGAACCGGATTGGCGGCGCGAGGTTTGACTTGGGGGGCGAGAGTTTTGATCTGAGCGTGAACGAAGGCAAAAGCACTCTGCATGGTGGTAAGGAGGGGCTTTCCAAGCAATTCTGGGATCTCGAACAGCGGACTCGGAGCGAGGTTGTGCTGCGCTATGTATCGAGCGACGGAGAAAGCGGCTTTTCCGGAGATATAAGGTTTGAGGTCAGAGTTTGCCTACAGTTTCCACGCTTGGCCTATTCGATAACTGCACAACCTGACCGGCCCACGCCAATAAGCATTGCGCAACACAACTACTACACTTTGGGTGCAAAAGACGGCGTGGACGAGCACAAGCTAAAGCTTGCTTCAAATCGATATCTGGAAATCGACGGTCAGGGTATACCGTCGGGCAGTGTGCTTGCTGCCATTGAAAACGGGTTGGGTTTCTCTACGCCCAAAACGATTGGAAGTGAGTCGAATGGGATTGATCACTATTTCTGCTTTGATCAGGATCGCGACCTGAAAGCTCCAATTGCGGAATTCACTTCACCCTCTGGCCTTGTGCTGACGGTATACTCTGACCAACCCGGAGCGCAGGTTTATTCGGGCTATAAGATGACAACTCCGCCTCACGCTTCACGCGGTGTGTGCATCGAACCATCGGGTTACCCAAACGCGCCGAATATCTCTTCGTTTCCGTCAATCATCTACACCCCGGAGAACCCGTATCGGCAGGAACTTACCCTAGAGCTGTCTGGGGGATAACATGAAAGTGGGTTCGGTTTTCCTGACTATTGGCCTGATAATCTCAAGTGCGAGTAGCACACATGCCCAATCGCTTGGTCCTCTGCCGGAGTTCCTCGAACCTGACTTTGAAAGTGTCGAGCTGGGGCAGTTGCTGTTTTATGATCCAATATTGTCCGGCAACAAAAACACCAGTTGCGCGACCTGCCATCATCCCAAGCTTGGGACATCTGACAGTCTTTCCCTAGGTGTCGGGGAAGGAGGAATTGGGTTGGGTCCAGAGCGGACACTGGACCCAGAGAACACTCCGGAGCAACGAATTCCTCGAAACTCACCAGGGCTATGGAACCTTGGAGCTACCGAGTTCACGACTTTTTTTCATGATGGGCGGCTTGAGGCAGATGCAACGCAACCAGACGGGTTCAGAACCCCGTTGGGTACTAATATGCGATCCGGTTTCAAGTCTGCCCTGGCTGCACAAGCCATGTTCCCGGTTTTGTCGCCGGACGAAATGGCGGGTCATTATTCAGAGAATGACGTGAGCGAAGCGGTTCGCCTGGGATTTCTGACACAGCAAGGCGGTGCGTGGGATCTGATTGCAGAACGCGTTGCGGCCATCCCGGAGTACGAGCAGAGATTTAGGGAATTAGCGCCGGATGATGGAATTACGTTCACGGCAATTGCAAATGTAATCGCTGACTTTATCGCGTTCGAGTGGCGCGCGGATAACAGTCCGTTCGATCGCGCGATGCGAGGTGAGGCTGAACTGTCAGAAGAGGCAGAAATTGGGATGGGCTTGTTCTACGGAAAGGCCGGCTGCGGTAACTGTCATTCGGGCTGGTTTCAGACGGATCACAAATTTCATTCGATCGCACTGCCTCAGATCGGTCCGGGAAAGGCGGCGCGATTTGAAAACCATGTCAGGGACGATGGGCGCCTTCGCGTAACCGGCGATCCCGAAGACGCGTTTGCTTTTCGTACGCCATCGCTGCGCAACGTGACCCTGACCGCCCCATACGGACACAACGGAGCCTTTGCTGAACTTGAGGATATTGTACGCCACCATCTGGACCCGGTTGCATCGTTGCGAAACTACTCGATCGAGATGGCCAACTTGCCGGACTTCCCCGGCTCTGAAGATCAAAGGGCAATGTCGGATAATCAGCACGTGGATGCGATTGCCCAAAGCAACAGCTTGTTGAAAGTAAGTCTGACGGATCAGGAAATTGACGCTCTTCTCAGCTTTCTAAAAAGCCTTGAGGACCCGGCACAGCGGCTGGGTGTGCCTGACCATGTTCCTAGCGGGCTGCCGGTCGACAAGTAATCAACGTCTAACTCGGATGATTTGGTTTGAGGGGTATTCCCGCCACTCGCTTTTTTCTCCATTCGGCCAGATCATGCGAACCTTAGCCTTGTCTTCCTTACCGAGCCCAAAATGATGAAACCCAGCGATACCACCTGCGTGGCCACCGCCAACTGTAAGCTCGCGGGTCTGACTGCCTTGCGAGGTTTTAACTTCAACAAACCCACCAATTGCTGCGCGATTGGGTCGATCCTGAGCGACATCCAGCAATAGCCAATTTCGATCTGGTGAAATATTTTGGCTAACTTCGAGTTCAGAGCCTCGATTGACGACGACAAGATCCAACTGACCGTCATTGTTTAAGTCGGCAAGGGCCGCGCCGCGTGATTTAGCCATCGAAGCAACGCCGGCATCTGCCGCGGTTTCCACGAAGTGGCCATCGGAGTTCTGCAAAAGCAGGTTGTTAGGATCGTTCAGGGCGGCGTCGGGCATCTGTTCAACGTTGCCCTTGGCCACGAATATGTCGTCCCGGCCGTCATTGTTCACGTCGCCAAACTGCGCGTGCCACCCGGTTGAGGGCCTTCCGTCACCTCCAATGTGCGGCCTATGTGCGGTCGTACCCTTTTCGTAAGTTGCATCGCGCCAGGTCGGGCCGCCAGATTCCGGGTCGAAAACCTGCAGTTTTTGGTCACCCATAGAGGTCAGGTAAACCTCGGGAAACCCATCCCCCGTCAGGTCACGCGAGGCTATCCCCATTCCCCAGATCGAAAAAGGCAGCCAGCCTTCGACTTCTGTATATTGTCGGGGCTCTGGCTCCATCGCCCACAACTGTTCCTGACCGCCACGGACATAATAATGACGGTCATTGCTCACGCGCAGATCCGCGCGGCCCGTTCGGGCCCAATCTGAAAACAGTATCGAAAGCGAACAATAGCCGGGCTCAAGGTACAAAGGTTCACGGTAGGAACCGCTTTCGGGGCGATAAAGAATGGTCGGGCCGCAGGTCTCGAAAGGTCCTTCGGGATCGAAACGATCAACATAGGTGCCGAACGCCAATGTCGGTAAGATTTGCCCGCTTTCCCATGTTGCTGAGAAACCTGTGGTCCAGTGATCCTCTGCGTGAAAGCCGAGTTCAGTGAACGGGCTGAATTGGCAGTCGGGTTGGCCCTGAAGAAGCAGGTCTGGGCCAACACGCAAAATAGCCAGATCCATTATGCCGTCGCTATCAATATCAAGAGGGTAGGCGCCGGTCACACCGGTCAGCGATAAGCTTTCAGGCGTTTCTGCCTGAAATGATACCTGTTCCCCGGAGGTGTTTTTGAACAGTTGAGACAGGTTCGATCCGCCTGCCACAAAGAAATCTTGGAGGCTGTCCCCATTACAATCGAAAACGGCGACGCCTCCGCCAACAAAATGCTCCCATTCGCCATCATAGACATGTTTCGGTACATCGATGTTTTTAAACCGAGGAATATCGGTGTCCGCGTGCGCAACAGTGGCAAAAGTCACCAGTATCGCAAGCTCAGGACGCATTCGCAGCTAGTTCCCTGACCTTGAGGATCGAGATCTGTTCGATCCCATATGCAGCCGCACCTTTGGCCCACATCGTGTCGCCCCAATGATGAATTCTGATCTCGGGTAAGGGCGCATCCACCTTCACGACCCCATTTCGAATACGTTCCATTACTTCGTCGGAACACAGATGTTCAAAACTCATTTGTGCCCCGGACACGATAATACACTCAGGGTCATAGAGATTGATCAGGTTGGATATCCCCAGTCCGAACATCTGGCCTGCGCGGGCAAGTACCGAAGACGCGCGGTCGTCACCTGATTTGGCGCGGTCATGTATGTCGGAAACAGAGGCCATTCTATTGATCTGCCCTGAGACTGTCATCTCACGGATCAAGGCATAGTCGCCTACATAGGCCTCAAGACACCCGCGTTGACCACATTGGCAAAGGGCGCCATCAAGTTGAACTTTGGTGTGCCCGAATTCTGCGCCGCAGCCTCGTTCTCCTCGATAAAGTTTGCCATCCAAAACGATGCCGAGGCCAACCCCGTGTTCGATCGTCACGACGAGAAAATTCTTTAGCCCTTTTCCCAAGCCAAAAAGCTGTTCAGCTTTGGCAACAAGATTGGCGTCGTTGTCGACAAATGCGGGGCAGGGAAGCTCATTTGAAAGCAATTGGCTGAAGTCAACGTTGCTGTCTTTGATCGAAGAGGACCAGTGAACAAAATTCCTGTTTGCATCAACCAGTCCGGCGACCCCGATCGAAACGCCCGCTAAGCAAGCGATGGACCGGTCGATCTGATTGCATGTTTCCTTAAGGGCATTGCGGATCGCCAACACAAACTCTTGCGGCGACATTCTGGGGTTTTCCAGAGTGAATTTATGAGACGCGATTTCGTTACCTTCGAAGTCAAGCAGTATAACCGAGATCACTTGCCGCGCCACTTTGAGACCGGCCACAAGGTGCCGCTGTCCGTCCAATTGGAGCAATACTCTGGGTCTGCCTCTCTTGGCCGACTTGGACTGTGCTTGGCTTTCAGTCTCTTTGATCAGCCCGGCAGAGATCAGATCAGCCGTAGCGGCCGTGACAGTCGCGGGGCTGGTTTGCAACGCTGTTGCGATATCGATCCGCGAGACGGCCCCTTTAGCTCTGATGTGCTCCAAAACCCGCAAGCGGGTCGTGTTTCTTTGTTCCAAAGAAACCGGAGAGGCTTTGCTTTTCAGCATCTTGTCCTCGCGAATCTTTCTGTTGGCTCAATCTATTTGTATTTGAGTGCGTCTTATAGAGTAAATATTTTACCGACTGAAATAAATATGATATTCACAATTGTGAGGGCCACGAATCGAAATGCGATGGCTCGGCAAATGGGAGGAAATCATGAAAAGAATTCTCAGCTTTTCGGTTGTGGCCACTTTGTTGGCTTCGACCGCATTCGCAGAGCCAGTGGTCGGCGTAAGCTGGTCGAACTTTCAGGAAGAGCGTTGGAAAACGGATGAGGCGGCCATCAAGTCTGCACTTGAAGCTGGGGGTGCCGAATACATTTCGGCGGACGCACAGTCGTCATCGGCAAAGCAGCTATCGGACATTGAAAGCCTGATCGCCCAAGGCGTGGACGCGCTTATTATTCTGGCGCAAGACGCACAGGCCATCGGACCAGCGGTTCAGGCCGCGGCAGACGAAGGTATCCCCGTGATTGCCTATGACCGCCTGATCGAAGACGACCGTGCGTTTTACCTGACCTTCGACAATGTGGAAGTCGGCAGAATGCAGGCCCGCGCCGTTTTTGAGGCCATGCCGAAGGGCAACTATGTCATGATCAAAGGCTCTCCCACGGACCCGAACGCCGACTTCCTGCGGGGCGGTCAGCAAGAGATCATCGGAGCTGCCGTTGACAGCGGTGACATCGTAATCGTTGGCGAAGCCTATACTGATGGCTGGCTGCCTGCGAACGCTCAGCGTAACATGGAACAGATCCTGACCGCTAATGAGAACAAAGTGGATGCGGTCGTTGCGTCAAATGACGGTACTGCAGGTGGGGTTGTTGCGGCGCTAACCGCGCAGGGCATGGAAGGCATTCCAGTGTCCGGACAGGATGGAGACCATGCAGCGTTGAACCGCGTTGCGCTAGGCACTCAGACAGTTTCGGTCTGGAAAGACGCGCGTGAGCTTGGCAAGGCAGCTGGCGAAATCGCGGTTGCGTTGAGCGGCGGCACAAGCCCTGCAGAAGTCGAAGGTGCGGTCAGCTGGACGTCGCCCGGTGGCACCGAGATGAACTCGGTCTTCCTTGCACCTGTGCCGATCACCAAGGACAACCTGTCTGTTGTTGTAGACGCTGGATGGATCCCATTGGAGGATCTGTGCCAGGGCGTTGAAAACGGACCTGCGCCTTGTAACTAAACCACTCAGCCCTGGGCCCTTTAGTCCGGGCCTGGGGCAAATGCTGAATATGAAAGATCGGAAATGACCGAAACTTCGTCTCAGCCGATACCAGAAAAAGCTAAACCCAGCCTGTTCCAGCAACTGGAATTGGATATGCGGCTTTTGGGAATGATCGGCGCGTTTGTCATCCTTTGCATCGGGTTCAACATCGTCACCGACGGCCGGTTTCTGACCCCCCGCAACCTGTTCAACTTGTCCATCCAGACGGTTTCAGTTGCCATCATGGCGTGCGGGATGGTGTTCATCATCGTAACGCGGCATATCGACCTGTCGGTCGGAGCGCTTCTGGCGACGACTTCGGCGGTCATGGCGATGACGCAAACCGATCTGCTTCCGCATATGCTGGGGATGGGTCTCAACAATCCAGCGACGTGGGCGATCACCTTAGTTGTCGGGCTTTTCGCAGGCACACTGATTGGGGCATTTCACGGTTGGTTGGTCGGTTACCTAACAATCCCGGCTTTCATCGTGACGCTAGGCGGGTTCTTGGTTTGGCGAAACGTGGCGTGGTACTTGACCAGCGGTCAGACGATTGGGCCTTTGGACAGTACGTTCCTGATGTTTGGCGGGACCAACGGGACACTTGGGACCACGGCAAGTTGGCTGTTTGGATTGTTCGCCACCGCGATCGCCATCTGGGCATTGTGGAGTGGACGGCGCGCAAAAGCGGCGCATGGTTTTCCTGTAAAACCGGTTTGGGCCGAGACCACCTTGGCCGGGATCATCGCAATTGCCATTCTCGGCTATGTCTACATCGTAAACAGCTACGCAATTCCAACGCGCCGGCTGCAACGCATGTTCGAAGCGCGCGGCGAAACGATGCCCGAAGGGCTGGTCGTTGGGTACGGCATACCGATTTCGGTTCTCATCCTGATCATCGTGGCGGTTACCCTGACAATCGTGGCGCGAAAAACCCGGTTCGGCCGCTACATCTTTGCCACCGGAGGTAACCCGGATGCGGCAGAGCTGTCTGGCATCAACACGCGCCTGCTGACGGTGAAGATTTTTGCGTTGATGGGCTTTCTGTGCGCCGTGTCCGCAGTGGTCGCATCGGCGCGGCTGGCGAACCATTCAAACGATATTGGTACGCTGGATGAACTACGGGTCATCGCGGCAGCTGTGATTGGTGGAACAGCTTTGTCCGGCGGCATTGGCACTATCTACGGCGCGATCCTTGGTGCGTTGATCATGCAAGCCCTTCAATCAGGAATGGCCATGGTTGGCGTGGACGCGCCGTTTCAGAACATCGTCGTCGGCAGCGTTCTTGTGCTCGCCGTCTATATCGACATCGTCTACCGCAAGCGACTGGGGGCAAAGTGATGCAAGCTCAACATACGCAGAAAACACCCTCCAATTCGGGACGCGGTTCCGGCGCTCCGCCTTTGGTCGAGATGCGCGATATCTCGATTTCCTTTGGCGGGATCAAGGCCGTCGACCATGTGTCGGTCGATCTCTATCCGGGCGAAGTCGTTGGCTTGTTGGGACATAACGGGGCCGGAAAGTCCACGTTGATCAAGGTATTGTCCGGCGCCTACCAAATGGATCACGGCGAGATTTTGATCGATGGCAAACCCGTCGAGATTGGAAACCCTCGGGACGCACGGGCGAACAATATAGAAACGATCTACCAGACGCTCGCGTTGGCCGACAATCTGGATGCAACGTCGAACCTTTTTCTGGGGCGCGAGATGACGACGCCGTTTGGGTTGGTCAATGACGCCGCGATGGAGGCCGAGTGCCGCAAGATCATGGCGCAGCTCAACCCAAACTTTCAAAAGTTCAGTGATCCGGTTTCCGCCTTGTCGGGCGGTCAAAGACAGTCTGTGGCGATTGCTCGAGCAGTCTACTTCAACGCGCGCATTCTGATTATGGATGAGCCGACAGCGGCGCTGGGCCCGCATGAAACGCAGATGGTGGCGGATTTGATTCATCAGCTCAAAGCACAAGGCATCGGGATATTCCTGATCGATCACGACGTGCACGCCGTCATGGAACTGTGCGACCGTGCTTCGGTCATGAAGAACGGGAAACTGGTTGGCACAGTCGATATCGCTGACGTCACAGACGACGATCTTTTGTCGATGATCATCCTTGGCAAGCAGCCAGCGAAGAAAACAGAATAGGGGGCGGAAATGCCAAGCGGATTTTTTGAAGGGATCGAGAAGATCCGGTTTGAAGGCGTGGACAGCACGAACCCGCTGGCCTTCCGTCACTACAACCCGGACGAAGTGGTTTTGGGTAAACGCATGGAAGACCATTTGCGGTTTGCGGTTGCCTGGTGGCACTCGTTCGCTTGGGAAGGTGGTGATCCTTTTGGAGGACCAACTTTCGAACGTCCATGGCACCCTCAAGATGATATGGGTCGGGCGCGTATGAAAGCGGATATTGCGTTCGAAATGTTCGAGATTTTGGGTCAGCCATATTTTTGCTGGCACGACGTCGACATCCGGCCTGAACAAGGCAACTTTGCGGATAACCTGAGAACTCTCGAAGAGATCACCGACTATATCGGTAAAAAGATGACGGTCTCGGGCACCAGGTTGCTTTGGGGAACGGCCAACATGTTCAGTCATCGCCGTTGGATGGCTGGTGCCAGCACCAACCCGGACCCCGACGTTTTCGCCTATGCAGCAGCGACGGTGAAATCGTGCATAGACGCGACCCACAAACTGGGTGGCGAAAACTATGTGCTTTGGGGCGGCCGGGAAGGGTACGAAACCCTACTGAATACCGACATGAAAACTGAGCTGGATCATATGGGCCGGTTCCTGAACATGGTTGTGGAATACAAACACAAGATTGGGTTCAAAGGCACAATCCTCGTGGAACCTAAACCTCAGGAGCCGTCCAAACATCAATACGACTATGATGCAGCTACGTGCATCGGGTTCCTGCGGAAGTATGGATTGGAGAATGAGGTTAGACTGAACCTCGAGCAGGGACACGCAATTCTTGCCGGACATAGCTTTGAGCATGAAATTGCGGTCGCTGCTGCGGAAGGGATGTTGGGATCGGTAGATATGAACCGAAACGACTATCAATCCGGCTGGGACACGGACCAATTCCCGAACAACACTCCGGAGGTTGCATTAGCCTACTACTACATTCTCAAGGCTGGCGGCTTTACCACCGGCGGCACAAATTTCGACGCTAAAATACGACGTCAGTCAATAGACGCGGCAGATCTTGTAGCGGCGCATATTGGCGGTATGGATGTTTGCGCCCGAGGTTTGAAAGCTGCGGCTGCAATGATTGAGGACGGCGGTCTGGAACGCGCGCTTTCGGAACGGTACTCAGGTTGGGATACTCCTCAAGCAAAGTCTTTGTTGGACAGCAATCTGGATGATATCTCCGCTCGTGTTTTACGGGAGGGACTAAACCCCGTGCCATGTTCTGGACGTCAGGAAATACTCGAGAACTACGTGAACCGGTTTGTGTGACCACCTCCTCAGGTGTTGTTGTTTTTCGTCAAAAGTCGCGCTGTGTGACAGGACGCAGCCAGGGGTGAAGAAATGGCGGGCAATTCCGCAAAATGCCTTAAGTCAATGACTAAACTTGAGTTTCGCGGCTATGTGCAAGTAGACTTCTGTTCATCCAGCGGTTTTGATTGCAGCCCGCCATCGCTTGGCCGCATCTCAGGAAGTTCATACTTTCGTTGTGCACTGAGTACAGGTCGTCATTGATGGTCCAAACCTGTTGCACGAGTATTCCCTGAACTATGCTTGTCGGGTTCGAGAACTTGGCTGATCTAGTGCGGTTTGAAGGCCGGTCTACACATGGTATCAACGCGCAAACTGGAATGTCGCACCAGTTTTCTCCGATTGAAGCGCTGTTCAAGCGTCGCAAATCAATCGATCAAGCATTTCAAACTTCCGTTCGATGAACTCAAGAAGCCGGTGTGTTGAAGCTGACATGTGACGCCCACTTAGCGTGATGCAGCCCAAATGACGGTCAGGATCGCCTATTTTGATCGGTAGTGCCGTCAGCGTCTTCTGCCGTTGCATCATGAAGACCACTGAAAAAGGCAGAACGGTCAAAGAATCCGAGCCTGTCAACACGTTCACAACCGCACTCAGCGACCCGCCGGTGAAACTGATCTTTAGGTCGCGAACCCCGATGCCGTCCAGTGTATTGCGCAAGTCGCGGAAAAGCGGGCTGTTCGCGGGCGGTGCAATCCAGGAATAGTCGGTGATATCTTCAAGCTTTACCGTTTTCTTTCGTGCCAGTGGGTGTCCGGCCCGGCAGGCAATAACATTGCGGCCGGGTAAGATTTGGCGAAACTCGAATTCGTCGGCAACGTCTGCGGGGCGAATGGGCAGAATTGCGACATCCAAAGCTTCACCTGAAATCTTGGACAAAAGTTCGCTCGGGTATCCATAGGACTGATCGATCCGGATGTTTGGGTGCTCGGTCTGGAATTCAGCAATTACGCTCGAAATAACTCCGTCCATAAAGATCGGTGTCCCGGCAACTCGGATCGCACCCGCAAGACCCTGGCGGTATTCATCAACCAAGCGACTGGCCTGCCGACCGGCATCCAGAATCCTCTGACCTTCCTGCGCAAGGGCAAGGCCCAACTCGGTCGGTTGCAAAGGTCGGCGGGTTGGCTGGAACAGAGGTTCGCCCACCCGATCTTCGAGCAGAGAGACGCTTCTGGAAACACTCGGCTGGGATTTGCCAAGTAAAACAGCGCCTTCGCTTAGGCCGCCGGCTTGAACGATCGCGGCAAGAATCTCCAGATGTCTCGGATCCAATTTCATAACGTAAAGTTATATTGGTTGCAGAAAATTCGATCAAGAACGCATTCCTGCCCTGCTAGCGTTTCCTTCAATCCGCATATTCATGCATTCGAGGAACGCGCCCCATGGCCCCCAGCATCACAAGCATCAACGGTCAAAAAGTTCGGTTTGGTCAGGGCTTGCGGAATGACATCTGTGCTGAGTTGTCCGGGCTGGGGTCGGCAAAAGCCCTGGTGCTGTCGACACCTCAGCAAGTCGATATGGCAATGGAACTGGCGACCACGATCGGGGATCGCGCGGCAGGCGTCTTTACACGGGCAACAATGCACACGCCGGTCGATGTGACCGAAGAGGCTGTAGAACACGCTCAGTCAGTTCTGGCGGACAGCATCGTATCCATCGGCGGCGGTTCAACGATTGGTCTGGGTAAAGCGATTGCCCAACGCACCGGACTGCCGCAGATCGCTGTTCCGACCACTTACGCCGGCAGCGAAGCGACCCCGATACTGGGACAGACGGAAGACGGGATAAAGACCACCCTTACGGACCCAAAGGTTTTGCCGCGGGTTATATTATATGACCCTGAACTCGTTGCGTCCTTGCCGCCCGCGATGACCGTTACAAGCGCGTTGAACGCAATGGCTCATGCGGCCGAGGCCCTGTACGCAAAGGATCGCACAGAACAGACCACGGAACTTGCGGTCGATGGGCTGAAGGCTTTCGCTATCGGCTTGCCAAAAGTCATAGAACAGCCGGGCGACCTGACCGCACGCGCTGAAACACAGCAAGGTGCGTGGGCATGCGGTACGGTGCTTGGCCTGGTCGGAATGGCGCTGCATCACAAGCTTTGTCACACGCTGGGCGGCTCTTTCGATCTGCCGCATGCCGAAACCCATGCAATCGTTCTGCCCCATGCCATCTCTTTCAACGCACAAGAAGTGCCCGAATTGCTTGCGCCCATCTCAAGCATTCTGGGCGGTACCAGTCCCGGTCAGGCGCTTTGGGATTTTGCCAGGAAAATGGGCGCACCGACGGCATTGAAAGATCTGGGGCTTGCTGAGGCCGACCTGGATCGCGCCACCGAAATCGCACTGAAAAACCCGTATTGGAATCCGCGGCCAGTCGCTGCCGACGGGTTGCGGGCGCTGTTGCAAAACGCTTGGGCGGGTAACGCCCCGAGCGATTGAGTTCACCGTGTCAAGGGAGGGACACATGATCACACGACGTAAACTGCTGCAATCCAGCGCTGCCACCGGCCTTGGATTGGCCGCCGGTGCCCTTGCCGCACCTGCCATCGCACAAGGCGCAAAGATCAAGCTGGGTTATGTTAGCCCGCAATCGGGACCTCTGGCCGCATTTTCCGAGGCGGACAAGTACATCC
The DNA here is from genome assembly GCF_013035315.1 of Ruegeria arenilitoris. Classification (GTDB taxonomy): domain Bacteria; phylum Pseudomonadota; class Alphaproteobacteria; order Rhodobacterales; family Rhodobacteraceae; genus Ruegeria; species Ruegeria arenilitoris_D. Next base: position 130,834 of record NZ_WQHP01000006.1, read on the forward strand.
TGGACAACTTCGCCGCGTCCGAAGCCGGCGCGAATTTTGAGGTCATCGTCAAGGACAGCCAGTCGAACCCCAACCGTGCCGCGGACGTCGCGGGAGAGTTGATCGTGGACGACGAAGTCGACCTGATGCTGGTCGCCTCAACCCCCGAAACGACGAACCCGGTTGCCGCCACCTGTGAGGCGGAAGAGATGCCATGCATTTCGACCGTTGCCCCTTGGCAGCCATGGTTCATCGGTCAACAGGGCAACCCCGGTGATCCTGCAAGTTGGGAGCCGTTTTACTACGCCTATCACTTCTTCTGGGGCCTCGAGGATGTGATCTCGGTCTTCACCGCGATGTGGGGTCAGTTGGACACCAACAAACAGGTTGGCGGCTTGTTCCCGAATGATGGTGACGGCAACGCGTGGGGCGATCCGAATGTCGGCTTCCCTCCGGTCTTGTCCGAGTTGGGTTACACCCTGACGGATCCGGGACGATACCAGAACCTGACCGATGATTTCTCGGCCCAGATCAACGCGTTCCGGCAGGCGAATGTCGAAATTGTAACCGGCGTTCCGATTCCGCCTGATTTCACCACGTTCTGGAGCCAGGCCAAACAGCAGGGCTTTACACCCAAGGCGGCGAGCATCGGTAAAGCGATCCTGTTCCCGCAAGCGGTCGAAGCTTTGGGCAATGCGGGCAACAACCTGAGTTCCGAGGTCTGGTGGTCTCCGACGCATCCGTTCTCGTCATCGCTGACTGGTGCAAGCTCGGCTGAATTGGCGCAAGGATACACGGCAGCCACCAGCCGTCAGTGGACTCAACCCATCGGCTTCGTGCACGCGTTGTTCGAAATGGCCGCCAACGTCATGGGCCGGGTCGATGACGCGGGTGACGGAGATGCCGTAGCCGAAGCCATTGCCGCCACGCAGTTGGATTCGATCGTGGGCCGGATCGCCTTTGACGGTGCGGGCTTGCCGCCATTCGCCGCGCAGAACGTAGCAAAAACGCCTTTGGTCGGTGGTCAATGGCGACTGCTCGACAACGGCAGCTATGACCTTGTGATCGTCGACAACTCCTCAGCGCCCGACATCCCAACTGCGGGTGTGATGGAAGAAATCACCTGATCGCAATGAAACCAACGCCCCGGACACAAGTCCGGGGCAGGGACCTTGGTATGACAATTCTATCGCTCAATAATGTCTCCAAAAGCTTCGGTGCTTTGACCGTCACCGATGACGTCAGCTTTGATGTCGAACAGGGGCAGGCGCTTGGGATCATTGGCCCGAACGGAGCCGGGAAGTCGACGCTGTTCAATCTGATTACCGGCAATCTGACCTCGGACGCGGGTTCGATCCATTTTGATGGGAACGACGTCACCCGCGTTCCGCCAATGCAGCGGTGTTTGTCGGGGATTGGTCGGTCTTTCCAGATCCCGCAACCGTTTGATCATTTGACGGTTTTCGAGAACCTGTTGGTGGCGGCGACGCATGGACAAGGGAAATCTGAACGCGAGGTCGAACAGGATTGTGCCCGAATTCTGGAACAAACGGAAATGGCTGAGGTGGCCAACGACCCTGCCGGTGGTCTGCGGTTGCTTCAGCGCAAGCGGCTGGAGCTTGCCCGCGCGATGGCAACCAACCCAAAGCTACTGCTGCTGGACGAAATCGCCGGAGGTCTGACCGACGCAGAATGTACGGCCCTGATCGAAACGATCAAAGGGCTACACGCCAGCGGTGTCACGATCATCTGGATCGAGCACGTTCTGCATGCCCTGACATCTGTGGTCGAGCGTTTGCTGGTTCTGGATTTCGGCAAGGTGATCGGCCTCGGTGACCCGGACGAGATCATGAACAGCCGCGAAGTCAAAGAAATCTATCTGGGGATCGAAGTCTGATGAGTTTGCTAGAGACCCAAGGGCTGACGGCCCATTACGGAGATTTTCAGGCCTTGTTCGGCGTGGACATCCGATTGGAGGAAGGCGAAACGGTCGCCATTATCGGCGCAAACGGTGCCGGAAAGTCGACCCTGATGCGCTCGATCTCAGGTGTTCTGACCAACGGCTCGGATCAAGTGCGCTTTGATGGCAAACCCATCGGCGATCTTCCGGCAGATGAGATCATGTCGCGCGGCGTTGCAATGGTGCCTGAAGGACGCAGGCTTTTTCCGTCCTTGAGCGTCGAAGAAAACCTACTGATCGGAACCTATGGTCGGAAAGTTCAGGGGCATTGGTCGCTGGAAGCCATCTACGAACTATTCCCCATCCTGAAAGAGCGCCGGAACCATCCGGGTACAGCGCTCTCGGGCGGGCAGCAGCAGATGGTGGCCATTGGCCGCGCTTTGATGAGCAACCCTCGTGTTTTGCTCTGTGACGAGATCAGTCTGGGGCTGGCGCCTGTGGTCATCAAAGACATCTACGCCGCCGTGCCCCGCATTCAGGAGGCAGGGGCCAGCCTGATTGTGGTCGAACAAGACATCGGCCAGGCCATGAAAGTCGCAGACCGCGTCTATTGCATGATGGAGGGTCGCGTCACGCTGGAGGGCACTGCAGACACGCTCAGCCGCGAGGCTATTCACGACGCTTACTTCGGAGGAGCCGCGGCATGATTTGGATCGATACCATCATACAGGGCGTTTTGCTGGGCGGGCTCTATGCGCTTTTCGCGGCCGGGCTGAGCCTTGTGTTCGGGATTATGCGCTTGGTCAATCTGGCTCATGGGGACCTGATCGTCTTTGCCGCGTATTTGATCCTTCTGTTGGTCTCATTGTTGGGGCTATCGCCATTTCTTGCGGCAACCATTGCGGCACCAATCATGTTTGGCGTGGGCTGGGCTTTGCAGCGGCACGTCCTGAACCGGGTGCTGGGACCTGATATCCTGCCGCCGCTTCTGGTAACCTTCGGCTTGTCGGTTGTTCTGCAGAACGCTCTGCTCGAGGGGTTTTCGGCCGATAGCCAACGTCTGCCGGCAGGCGAGATTGCCACGGCTTCCGTGCAGATGGGCGGGCTGAACCTTGGTGTTTTGCCGCTGCTTACATTTGCCTCGGCGATCCTTGTCATCGTGGGCCTGAACCAGCTTTTCTATCGCACGGAATTGGGCCGGGCATTCCGCGCAACCTCGGATGATGCAGTGACAGCGGGTCTGATGGGCATTCGACCCGAGCGTATCTTTGCCACCGCGACGGCCATCGCGATGCTCGTTGTGACTTTGGCTGCGCTTTATCTGGGAATGCGCGCGAACTTTGACCCAAATATCGGCCCCGCGCGCCTGATCTACGCATTTGAGGCGGTCATTATCGGCGGTCTGGGCAGCCTTTGGGGTACGCTGGCAGGCGGCATCATCATCGGAGTCGCTCAGACCGTTGGGGCCGCGATCAATCCCGAATGGCAAATTCTGGCCGGACATTTGGCCTTTCTTATCGTGCTTCTGATCAAACCCAGAGGCCTATTTCCAAGGGCGGTGGACTGATGGCTGATACTTCGATGTACCGAGTTCAGACACAGACCCGCGCGTCTTATAGCGCCGGAGCTATCTGTGTTGCGCTGATCATCCTGTTCGTGCTGCTGCCGACATTTGCCAGCCGAGGGCTAATACAGGATCTGTTCTTTATTTTCACGATGCTGGTGCTGGCGCAGTTCTGGAACTTGCTGGCAGGATATGGCGGGCTCGTTTCCGTCGGCCAGCAGGCCTTTGTCGGAATGGGGGCCTACGCCATGTTCGGCGGCGTCATCCTGTGGGGTATGGACCCGGTTCCCGCAATCCTGCTGGGTGGGATCGCGGCCTTGATCGTAGCCGTTCCCACAGCCTTCTTCGCCTTTCGCCTGCAAGGGGCCTATTTCGCCATTGGCACATGGGTCATAGCCGAAGTCATGCGCCTGCTGGTTGCTCAGTGGAAGGTGCTGGGCGGCGGCACAGGAACGTCATTGCCGCGCACGGCAACGCGCGAAATGTGGGCGACCGAGTGGATACAGACCGACTTTGATGTCCGAGGTGCTGCTGCGCGGGATATTCTGACCTATTGGCTGGCCTTGGCTCTGGTGATCACAACGATTGCAGGCATCTACTGGCTGCTCAGAACCAAGCGCGGACTGGCACTGGCTGCGGTCCGCGACAACGTCGAAGCGGCGAAATCCGTAGGCGTTGACGCGGTGCGGATGAAGTGGCTGGTCTACCTTGTCTCAGCCGCCGGGACAGGCCTGACCGGCGCATTGATTTACGTGCAAAAGCTAAGGATCTCGCCTGATGCGGCCTTCTCGGTCACTGACTGGACAGCCTATGTGATCTTTATCGTTGTGATCGGGGGCATCGGCACCATCGAAGGCCCGATCCTGGGCGTGCTGATCTTCTTCATCCTGCAGAGCCTGCTGGCGGATTATGGCTCTTGGTACCTTATGGTGCTTGGGCTGATCGGGATTGCGGTCATGCTTTTTGCGCCACGCGGTCTGTGGGGGCTTATCTCGGAAAAGACCGGGCTGCAGATTTTCCCAGTGCGCCGTCGCCTTGTGCTGACGCACCCAAAAGGCGGCTCCAACTCAATTCAATCTGACAAACAGAGGGAGGCGTAACATGGCCACCATCACAACAGATGTCCTGATCATCGGAACCGGACCGGCTGGGTCTGCAACCGCGGCTTTGCTGTCCAGCTACGGTGTCGAGAACATGGTCATCAACCGCTATCGCTGGCTGGCGAATACGCCCCGCGCGCATATCACCAACCAGCGCACGATGGAGGTGTTGCGCGATCTTGGTCACGAGGTCGAGGCCGAAGCCTATATGCATGCGGCGCATCAGGATCTGATGGGCGAGAATGTGTTCTGCGAAAGCCTCGCCGGTGAGGAAATCGGGCGTATGAAAAGTTGGGGCAATCATCCTTTGTCCAAGGCCGAACACCTGCTGTCCAGCCCGACCATGATGAACGATCTGCCCCAAACGTTCATGGAACCGATCCTGTTCGGCACGGCCTGCCGCCGAGGCACGCAGGCCCGTATGAGCACAGAGTACTTACGCCACGAACAAGACGCGGACGGTGTGACAACGACCTGCCTTGATCGCTTGTCGGGTGAGGAAATCACGATCCGGTCCAAGTACCTGGTTGGCGCGGACGGGGGCAATTCACTGGTCGCGGAACATGCCGGGCTGCCGTTCGAAGGACAGATGGGCGTTGGTGGGTCCATGAACATCCTGTTCCGCGCGGATCTCAGAAAATATGTCGCGCATCGCCCCTCGGTCTTGTATTGGGTGATGCAGCCTGGGGCGAATGTGGGCGGCATCGGCATGGGTCTGGTCCGCATGGTTCGTCCGTGGAACGAATGGCTGATTGTCTGGGGCTATGACATCAACCAACCAGCCCCCGAAGTTGATGAAGCCATGGCTACGCAGGTTGCGCGACAGCTTGTCGGCGACCCCGAGCTTGAGATCGAACTGATCAGCGCCAACACCTGGACCGTCAACAACATGTACGCGACCCATATGCAAAAGGACCGCGTCTTTATCATGGGTGACGCGGCGCACCGCCATCCGCCCTCTAACGGGTTGGGGTCAAACACGTCGATTCAAGACAGCTTCAATCTCGCATGGAAACTGGCGGCTGTGCTAAAAGGCTATGCCGGAGAGCGGCTATTGGACAGCTACAGCGAAGAACGCGCGCCAGTTGCAAAACAGATTGTAACGCGGGCAAATCAGTCTATCGGCGAGTTCGGACCGATCTTTGAAGCGCTGGGCATGGCCGAAGGTGTCGACCCGGAAGTCATGCAAAGCAACCTCGAGGCCCGCACAGGGTCAACGCCCGAAGCCGCCGCGCAACGAAAGGCCATTCGTGAGGCGATTGCGTTCAAAAAATATGAGTTTGACGCCCATGGTGTCGAAATGAACCAGCGCTACGACTCCTGCGCGATTGAAACCGATGGTCAACCTAACCCAGGCTTCGATCAGGACGCCGAGCTGCATTATCAGCCGACAACATGGCCCGGCGCACGCATTCCTCATGTGTGGGTCTTTGATCATGACACGGGCAACAAGCACTCGACGCTGGATCTTTGCGGCCGTGGAGAGTTCACAGTGCTCACTGGCATCGGGGGCGAAGCGTGGGTGGCCGCTGCTAAGACCGTGTCGAAGGAGCTCGGGATGCCTATTCGCTGCCATGTCATTGGCCCTCGTCAAACCTATGTCGATCATGCCGGTGATTGGGCCCGGGCGTCCGAGGTCTCGGACACAGGCTGTCTCGTTGTGCGCCCAGATCAGCACGTAGCCTGGCGTTCAGCAGACATGGTCGCGGATGCCGAGGCTGAGCTGCGCCGGGCTTTGACCAAAATCCTTTCGCGATAAGCAAATCCGGATCACATTTGTACAGGTTAGGAGGTCACAATGGACTCGCATGAGATGGGATACTTCACCGAGGAAAACTCGGCCGAGGTCGTTGCCGCGCGGAACAAGAATGCTGAAAGCGAACGGCTGAAAGAGGTGATGGAGGTCATCACCCGCAAGCTGCATGAAGCCGTGAAGGAAATTGAGCCAACGCAAGAAGAGTGGTTCGAGGCGATCATGTTCCTGACCAAGGTGGGCCAAATGTGCGATGACTGGCGGCAGGAGTATATTCTGCTGTCTGACGTATTGGGCGTCTCGATGTTGGTGGACGCCGTGAACTCTCGTCGCCCGACCGGAGCGTCTGAAAACACCGTTTTGGGTCCGTTCCATGTCGGAGATGCTCCTGAATACGCTATGGGCCACAACATATGCCTCGATCAAAAAGGCGAAGACATGGTTGTGCGAGGGCGTGTGACAGATGTCGACGGCAAGGCTCTTGAAGGCGTCAAGATCGACGTCTGGCAGGCAAATGATGAAGGGTTCTACGACGTTCAGCAAAAAGGCATTCAACCCGATTTCAATTTGCGCGGTGTATTTCGAACGGGGCCGGATGGAAGGTACTGGTTTCGTGCTGTCAGGCCAAAACACTATTCAATTCCTGATGATGGCCCAGTCGGAGATCTGCTGAATCGGCTGGGGCGTCATCCATTTCGGCCAGCCCATTTGCATTACATTGTGTCAAAGGATGGCTATGACGAACTGACAACCCACATCTTTGACCCCGAGGACGAATACCTTCATTCGGATTCCGTGTTTGGCGTCAAAGAAAGCCTGATCGCAGAATTCAACCGCGTCGATGACCCTGTGCGGTCACAAGAAGTTGGTTTTGACGGTCCCTATTGGGATGTCGAGTTCGATTTCGTTCTGGCCCCGAAAGAGGCGTGACATGTCAGAGCCCTGTATCATCTGTGTTGCGATCACCGGGTCGTTGCCAACCAAAGCCAACAACCCCGCAGTTCCCATTTCGGTCGAGGAGCAAATCGAAAGCACGCAGGCCGCGTTTGAGGCAGGGGCCACGATCTGCCACGCCCATGTGCGCAATGATGATGAAACACCGTCCAGCGACCCAGAGAAGTTTGCGCGATTGAAAGAGGGGCTCGAGAAACACTGCCCGGGCATGATCATCCAGTTCTCGACGGGCGGTCGTTCCGGCGCGGGCAAAACACGCGGTGGCATGCTTCCGTTGCGGCCCGACATGGCCTCGTTATCCGTTGGATCGAACAATTTCCCGACGCGCGTTTATGAAAACCCGCCAGATCTGGTCGACTGGCTGGCCGCAGAGATGGTGACCTACGGGGTCAAGCCGGAGATAGAAGCCTTTGATCTAAGCCACATCCTGAAGGCCGCCGAGATGCACAAGAAAGGCCAGATCAAAGACACGCCTTATGTGCAATTTGTCATGGGTGTGAAGAACGCGATGCCAGCTGATCGAGAGGTCTTTGACTTCTATGTGAAAACAGTAAACCGGCTGTTTCCGGGTGCGCCGTGGTGCGCCGCGGGGATTGGGGCGCAACAAGAGGTTCTGAACCATTGGGCGATTTCTGCAGGCGGTCATGCGCGAACCGGTCTGGAAGACAATGTTAGGCTGGATCGGCATACGTTGGCACCTTCAAACGCAGCGCTCGTCAGGCGAACCGTTGATATCTGTGTCCAGTATGACCGCCCGGTTACGACGGTTGATCAAGCAAGGGGCATACTCGGGTTGAAAGCTGCGTCTTGAACGCCGTCCAGCCAATAAGCGAACGGGAGGCCATTATGGAATTCCCCAAACCCCGTTGCCTGTTCTCAAAGCAATAAACCAGCCTTCCACGATTTGGCGACGAGGTGTCACAAATCGCTTGGTGGACCATTTCGGGTCACATATCCCATGGTGGCTTTGCGCCAATCTCCGTGATCAGAAAGTCCATGAACACCCGCACTTTGGGGGATAGAACGTTGGACTTTGGATAGATCAACCACAGAACATTATCCTCTGCGGCCTCATATTCCGGCAGTACGCGCTTTAGGCGGCCAGTCTTCAGGTGGTCATGCACACTCCACATCGCATTCAAAGAAACACCGACCCCGGCCAATGTCGCACCAACCTGACTTTGGCCGTCGTCGATAATCAACTGACCCTTCGCAGATGTGGGGTCAAAAAAAAGAGCTTTTAGACCCGCTGGTCCTTTCAGTGGGTGGGGTTGGCGAGTCTGAAAGGAGATCAGGTGGTGGTTGGTCAGGTCCGCGGGCGTAGCAGGAGCGCCGTGCGTAGCGAGGTAACTCGGCGAGGCACAAAGAATGCGCCGGTCATCCGCCAGTTTGCGACCCTTCAAGCTGGTGTCGACAAGTGGCGCATTCCTGAGCGCAAGATCATAGCTCCCCTCGATCAGGTCAAACTGTAAATCCGACAGGCGCAGGTCGAGCGTAAGGTCAGGGTGTCGTTGAAGGAACTTTGGTAAGATTGGCACTATGTAGAGTTGTGCAAAGGTGCTTGGCGCAGCGAAGCGCAAAGTGCCCTTGATCGAAGTCGTCTGCTTGCCCATGGCGGCAAGTGCAGCCTCTTCCTGCGCGATGATCTCTCGGGCGAAGGGAAGGAAATCGGCACCTTCGAGCGACAGGGACACTTTGCGCGTTGTGCGATGCAGCAGCTCGGAACCCAAGTTTTGTTCCAGCTTGGCGAGCTTTGCGCTCGAGACGGCTGGAGCCATGCCCAAGGCGCGCCCCGCGGCGCTAATATTCAGTAATTTCGCTGCGCTTACAAACAGTCGAAGCGCATCTGTATCGAGACCCATTATATTGCAAACCCGAATTATCAATCCATCTTTGGGCAGTTTATATGCAAATGAACTGGTGATAAATCCCTGTCATCGACGTAACGAAACATGGATGGGAGGCGGAAATGACGCGGACAGCCACAGTGAACTACCACGTTCACAAGCTCTACCGGCAAGCCTTTGAACTGGATGCAGGCGGGATTGCCGGCAACCTGGTTTCTCCCGAGCTGGCTGCCACAGCAGTTGCGATGGCAGACACCCGCGCGACGAGCAGCTTAGTTTCATTCGCCTCCGATGCCGTTGAATTCGTAACGCTTGAAACGAAGGTTCGGGATTTTGCTGGCGAAGCCTGGATACCGGAATACGATGCAGAGTTGACGGCGGCTCTGTCGGACAGGCTGGGCGCGCGCGAGGTTGTGGTTTTTGATCACACTGTTCGGACGGATGACCCCTGTGCAATACGCAAACCCGCGCGCAATGTTCACAGCGATTACAGCAAGGACGGAGCCGAACAGCGGCTTGTCGACCTGCTGGGTGCCGAGGTCGCTGCGGAATGGGCGCAAGGCCACTATGGTTTTGTCAATGTTTGGCGCCCCGTCGAACAGCCGATCATCTCAGCCCCTCTTGGTTTTGTGCGTCCGTCATCGGTTGACCCATCTGATTGGATTCTGCTGGACCTGATCTATCCCGACCGAAAAGGACAAATCATGGGGCTGGTAGGAAACCCCAAGCATGAATGGATCTATCAATCCAAGATGACGCCGGATGAGGTCGCGATCTTCAACATCTATGACAATCAAGGCCTGCCTTCGATTGCACATAGCGCCCTTGATATGGTCGAGGATCCAAACGTCGCCACCGTTCGCAAAAGCATCGAGAGTCGCACTTTGGTGCGCTATTAAAGGGGACCGTGACATGTTGGACAAAACGCAGCCGACCGAGTTTGCCCGGATCAACGTGGCCTACAACCGAGTGTTTCGTTCCGGGCGGCTGAGCATTGGCCTTGTGTTGCCGCTCGAAGCATACGCAGTCGGCGCAGAGCCGACGCTGCGCGGTCATCTGGAAGCGGCCCAGAGGGCAGAGGAACTTGGGTTCGCGGCACTTTGGCTGCGGGACGTCCCGTTTAATGTTCCAAGCTTCGGTGACCCCGGACAGGTTTTCGATCCATTCGTTTATCTGGGTGCGTTGGCAACGTCGACCAACCGGATAGCGCTTGGAACCTCGAGTGTGATCCTGCCGTTACGCCACCCCGCGCATGTGGCCAAGGCAGCGGCGACGGCCGATGTACTCTCAGGCGGGCGGTTGTTGTTGGGCGTCGCTTCCGGTGACCGGCCCGAGGAGTACCCGGCTATGAACCAGAGCTTTGACGATCGGGGGGCTAGATTTCGCGATAGCGTGGAATATATCCGAGCGGTCGGTTCGGATTATCCTAAGCTCGAAGGCGCTCAGGGCACCTTGTCTGGCGGGATCGATCTCTTGCCAAAGCCACATGGCACACGGCTACCAATGCTCATCACCGGTGGCAGCCAGCAATCGCCCGATTGGGTGGCGCAGAACGGCGACGGTTGGATGACCTATCCGCGCAATGCGGCGGCTCAGGGCCAGGTCATCGCGGACTACCGGCGGCGTGTGAAGGCGGCGGGTCAACCGGATAAGCCCGTCATGCAATCGCTTTATGTCGATGTCGTTGCCGACCCCGCTGCGCCTCCGCGCCCGATCCATCTTGGGTTTCAGTCTGGCACCGATTTCCTGCGCAGCTATCTGCGCGAGATTGAAACGCTCGGTATCAATCACGTCGCGCTGAACTTAAGATTCAACCAAGCATCTATCGATTCCACCCTCGAACATCTGGCGGACGTTGTGCTGCCTGACTTTTCCTAAAGGATCAGACCGATGACCAAGACTATTCTCATTACAGGTTCGACCGACGGCATTGGATTGCTTACAGCAAAGAAGCTGGCCGCTGGTGGGCACAAAGTGCTGTTGCATGGTCGTAACGTTCCCAAGTTGGAGAGCGCAGCTGCCGAGGTTGGTAGGGATGTCGAAACCTATACCGCAGATCTGAGCGACCTGGCCGCAGTTCGAAAACTGGCCGAACAAATACGCACCAAGCATGCCAATCTTGATGTGTTGATCAACAACGCAGGTGTGCTGAAAGCCCCGCAAACTGTGCTTGAAAACGGGCAGGACATTCGCTTTGTCGTGAATACGCTTGCGCCATATCTGCTGACCGAGTTGCTGCTGCCAATTATTCCCGCCGACGGGCGCGTGGTGAACCTGTCATCGGCCGCGCAGGCCCCGGTCAACATCAGGGCGATGCAGGGCAATGTCCCGCTGGCGGATATGGACGCCTATGCTCAGAGCAAGCTGGCCATCACCATCTGGACACGGGAATGGGGCGCATCGCTATCCGATGCGCCTGCCATGGTCGCAGTAAATCCAGGATCGCTTTTGGCCTCAAAGATGGTGAAAGAGGGATTTGGCTTGGCTGGCAACGATATGAACATCGGAGCAGATATCCTGATTGATGCGGCATTGGGAGAGCGGTTCGCTGACGCATCGGGCGCCTATTTTGACAATGACAGTGGGGTATTCTCAGATCCACACGCGGCTGCACTCGATAAAGGCCACGCTGCCGACGTCATGAATACCATTAGACAATTGGTTAACCAGACCAACTGACCCGCGCGGCGCAAAAACGCCACGCACTTCCACCATTAACCCTCCCTTACTCCTCACGCGTACTGCGTCGAGGCCCAAGAAAGGATTGCCTGATGAAATACGAGAACTTTCAAACCTTTGACGTGGCCGTTGAAAACGGTATCGCTACAGTGACATTCAACTTTGGCTCCGTGAATGTTCAAGGCCAGGAAATGCTGGCCGATCTCAACAGTCTGGCTATGCGCCTAGAGAGGGATCGCGACACCAAGGTCGTTATCTTTCAATCCGCCAATCCGGAAATCTGGGTCTGCCACTACGACACTGAACTGTTAAAGGATATGTCGACTGAGGCCGTGTCCCGCGAGGACGCTCAGCTTTTGGATCTGCAGTCAGTCTGCGAGCGGATCAGCAAGGTACCGCAAGCTACTATCGCAAAGCTGGAAGGTTTTGCACGCGGCGGCGGGCATGAATTGGCTTTGGCGCTCGACATGCGCTTTGCCGCGCGGGGCAAGTACAAGTTCATGCAGATGGAAGTTGGAATGGGCATTTTGCCCTGTGGCGGCGGTGCCTCGCGCATGGCGCGTCAAACCGGGCTTGGCAAAGCGCTTGAGATCATCTTGAGCGCGCAAGACTATGACGCAGATGATGCCGAGCGTTTGGGCACCATTAACAAGGCGTTGGAGCCGGATGAAATTGGTCCCTACGTGACCGCACTGGCTGAACGGATCGCAAAATTCCCGGCAGAGTCGATCAATGCCTGCAAACAGATGGTCTATGAATCAATCAACAAGCCGATTGATGAGGCGCTGAAGGCCGAAGCCTATTGGCTTTATCAGGCCACCAGCAAAACTCCGGCCGTCAAACGGTTCGCCATCGCGGATGAACAAGGTTTGGAGCACGACATCGAAAACCAGCGCAAATGGGGCGATCTAGTGATGCAGGTTCAGGACATCAACTGACCCAACCCCAACAAAAGGATCTCGTCAGGTGTGCGTTATTGCGACGTACCCCTCGCGCGGCGTTACAAAAGGAGTACCCCAAATGAAAGCAATGGTTCTAAACTCATACGGACCCGAAGCACCGTTCGAGCTCGCCGAAATACCTGATCCGGTCGCGACACCCGGGCATGTGGTGGTCAAAGTGGCCGCTGTCAGCGTCAACACCGTCGACACGATGATCCGAAGCATGGGTGCGGACCTGCCTCTGTCGCCCCAATTGCCCGCCGTGCTGGGCATGGATTTTGCAGGCACGGTTGTCGCAATTGGTGACGGCGTGACTGACTTTGCCATAAGCGATGAGGTGTACGGCTGCGCTGGAGGTTTGATGGACCTGCCCGGCTCTCTCGCGGAATACATCAACGCGGATGCCCGTTTGATTGCGCGCAAACCCAAGTCACTGACCATGCGAGAGGCTGCTGCGCTGCCGCTTGTCGGCATCACCGCCTACGAAGGGCTGACCCGTGCCGGAGTTGGCGAAGGGCAGACTGTGCTGGTTCAGGGCGGCGCTGGCGGCGTTGGCCATGTCGCCGTGCAACTTGCACGCCACCTTGGTGCAATAGTGTCCGCGACGGGTCGCGGCGCAGATCAAATGACCTTGATCGAAGGTTTGGGCGCACGCCCATTGGATTTCACCACGCAAAAGGTCGAGGAATATGTGGCTGAGCACACCGGTGGCGTGGGTTTTGACATCGTGTTTGACAGCGTCGGCGGGCCCAATATGACGAATTCGTTCGAAGCGGCGAAGCTCAATGGCCATGTCGCTTCGACCGTTGCGATGGTCGAGATCGATTTGACGCCCGCGCATTTCAAAGGCCTGTCTCTGCATGTTGTCTTTATGCTTATCCCAATGATGCACAATGTCGGGCGGCAAACTCACGGAGATATCCTGAACAGATTGGCGGGCATCGCAGATGCGGGCGGGCTTAAGCCAATTGTGGACGAACAAAGGTTCGGGTGGTCCGATGTGGGCGCGGCCTATGCGCACCTGACGAACGGTTCGGCAGTCGGGAAAGTCGTCATAGAGCTGTAATCTCGCGGACATTGGTGCGCGCAATAGACCGTGCGCACCAACCCTAGGTTCCACCGAATGTGGACCCCGCTGGCTGTCGGTCTTGCATGACGTACGGCCAGCAGCGATCAGGCAGTCAGGTCCAAACAAGCATAGTGTCAAAACTGCGCCATTTTTGTCGGGATTGGCGCAGTTTTGGTGACGCCTGCGCCCCTAGTCTCGGTCTCAATTGGAAGAAATGCTTCCGCGATTAAAGAGATCGACATGAATACGCGCCCATTGGAGCACATCCGGGTTCTCGACTTTGGACAATATTTGGCGGGCCCGCTCGTTGGCATGATGCTGGCCGATATGGGGGCAGAGGTGATCCGCATCGATCCGCCTGGTGGACCACGGCTGAAAGAACCGGCAACCGACATGCTATCGCGTGGGAAAACTGCGGTGACGCTGGACCTCAAAACGCGTGAAGGCCTTGCCACCGCTAAGAATCTGATCGCCCGATCAGACGTGGTGATCGAGAATTTTCGCCCCGGAGTTATGGAACGGCTGGGGCTTGGACCGCAGAACCTGCGTGCGATCAACCCGCGTATCGTTTCGCTTTCGCTTCCGGGTTTTGCATCCACAGACCCGGCGCTGGCCGACCTTCCCGCTTGGGAAGCGATCATTGCCGCGCGCACGGGTCAATTCACCGACATGGGATTGAACCGCCGCCTGATGGGGCTAAACCCGTCGTTCACACCTTTGACATTGGCTTCGGCTTACGGATCGGCGTTTGGGGCCATGGCGGTTCAATTCGCGTTGCTTGCCCGCGACGACAATGGCGGTGGGCATATCGAGGTACCGCTGGCCTCGGCGTTGCTAGAGGGGCTTGTCTACAATTGCGAGCAGATCGAGGACTATCCTGATCGTTACAAATCCCCGCGAGAGGTAGAACTGGATAGGCGCTCGGCCGAAGGGTTGCCGATGGACCTGAGCTTTGCCGAATTGGAAGAGTTCCTCGACCCGTTCTACCGCACCTATACCTGTGCCGACGGGCGTGGGTTCTACGTCGTCGCTGGCAGTGTGAAGACCCACCCGCGCCGTGTGCTCGAGACGTTGGGACTAAGTCAACTGGCCGACGAGCTGCCCGATTTCGATGCCTATATGGACAAAGCTGAATGGCCGGACGAGTGGTCGCTGCGGAACTATCCCGTGGGCGACAAGGACCGCGAGCGCGTATCCTCGGCAATGAAGGCGGCGTTTCTAACGCGCCCTTCGGACGAGTGGGAGGCACTGTTTGGCGCGGCCAAAGCACCGGCCACCGCGCAGCGATTCAGTCAGGAATGGTTGACCGATCCACATGCCTTGGCCTCGGGGCTGGTCGTTGAGGTGGATGATCCGCGCCACGGAAAGATGCGGCAGATGGGCAATGTTGCATGGCTTACAGGCGACGCGCGGGCATTGGACAAGCGACCGGGCCGAGGGCCGGACAGTGCGCCGATTGGCGACATTCTGGCGGAACCAAAACGATCCGGCGTCGTCGGCACAGGTAACAAAGGCTGGCTTGACGGGCTGAAGGTTCTGGATCTGACCAACGTGATCGCAGGGCCAACCATTGGCTCGACCCTTGCCCGGTTCGGAGCCAAGGTGACGTCCGTCCAGCCCGTTGATCCCTCGGTTGATCCTTGGAACACCGTGGTGTTCGGCCTGCACGCCCACCGAGGGAAGGACAGCATTCTGTTGAACCTGCGCAGTGAGGATGGGCAGGACGCATTGCACCGTCTGATTGCCGACAGCGATGTCATCACCATGAATGGAACAGACGAGCAGCGGGATGCGCTGGGACTGGACGAGGAGCGATTGGCCGCGATCAACCCCCGTCTGATACTGGTTCAACTGGACGCCTTTGGCGGCCCGGTGCGTGGCCCGAAGTCAGACCACTTGGGCTATGACGATCTTGCGCAAGCGGCGACCGGGGTCATGCTCCGATTTGGGGGCGGCATGCAAACGCCTGAAGAACACGCTCATTTCGGAACCATTGACGTTCTGACCGGGTACTGCGCCTGTGTCGCGCTGGGGGCTGCGCTGCTGCGGCTGGAACGAACCGGTAAAGGCGGTATCGCCCGCGCGGCTTTGGCCGCTGCCGGAAACCTGATCCAGGCACAGCTGATGTACGATTTTGACGGGCGCGCGCCCTTTGACGAACCCTCGGGCAGAGAGGCGCTGGGTTGGGGTCCATTCTATCACTGTTACCGGGCTGCAGACGGCTGGATGTTCTTTGCTGCGCCGACAGAAAAGCAGGGCGCCTTGCGCGCGGTTGCCGAGCTTAAGGATTTAGCTGATCTGCCCGAAGAAAGTTTGACCGGACCGCTGGAAGAACGCTTTGCCACCCGCCTTGCCGCCTATTGGGTTGATGCCTTTGCCGGTTCTTCGTCCACAGTCATACCGCTGGGATCTTTGCACGACACACGCGACGCGGCATTGCAACTTGAAAGCTCAGACGAGGTCGATTTGAACCGAGGCACGTTCAGCGCCATCCGCCATGATCTGCATCCGATGGGCCGTTGGTGCGATCTGGTTGCGCCCAATGCGGTGCGTCCATCCAAGGCAAAGATCACCGTCCCACGCCCGATGCCAAAATATGGTGCAGATACCCGTCGGATTCTTCTGGAATTGGGCTTCTCCGAGGAACGTATTGCGACCATGATCGAAACCGGTGCGGCCAGCCAAAGCTGGTCGGAAAAGTACCTGCCGGAATAGGTGAAAATGACGTCTTCAGAAGGACCATCGCCCGCCACGACGCCCCGCACCCGCGCCAAGGCGCGGCATATCCTCGACAACTACTACATCGGGCCAGCTCGGGACGACGCTGTGCTGGAGATTTGGGGCTACACGCCCCGCATGTCCTATGCGCCGGGTGAAACCGTGGCGCTGCATGTTTCGACCACTGCCGAAAAATGGGACTTTGAAGTTGGGCGGGACGGGTTGGTCTATGAACCGCTATTGCGGCAGCAAGGTTTGACCGGGTGCCATCAGGAAACGCCTGATGATTGCTCGGTCAAAGGGTGCGATTGGCAGGTCAGCCATCAGTTCACCATCCCAACTGACTGGCGTCCCGGCGGATACTTGATCACGTTATCCGCTGAACGGGATGGCGACCGTGTTGAAGAGCATCACCTGATCCTCGTCCGTAGCGACATCAATACCCCATCGCCGCGTATGGTAATGATTTGCGCGACGGGTACCTGGCTCGCCTACAACTGCTGGGGCGGCTCGAACCATTACGAGGGGATCACCGGACCGGAGGGGAACGCGTTCTCGCCAGTGGTCTCGACCCAACGCCCTTGGAGCCGCGGCTTTTGCAAACTTCCAACCGGTGCACCGCGTGCCGTGCCCGAGGTGCCTCATACCCCCGGCAACATGGTGCGTTACCCGTATATGGAGTGGGCCTATGCCTACGGCTATTCCAAGAAGTACGCGTCCGCAGGCTGGGCCAGCTACGAACGGCATTTCGCCCGCTGGCTCGAGGCGGAGGGGTTCGAATATGATATGGCCACGCAGCATGATCTTGAGGCCCAGCCGGATCTTCTGGATCGCTACAAATGCGCGGTCTTCGTCGGGCATGACGAATACTGGTCTGCCAACATGCGCCGATCGGTGGACCGTTTCACCGAGAACGGCGGCAAAGTGGCGCGGTTTGCGGGGAACTTCCTATGGCAAACGCGTATCGAGAATGAGGGGCGCACTCAGGTCTGCTACAAATACAAGGCCGATCAGGACCCGTTAAAAGGAACGGATCAAGAGCATCTGGTCACCGCCGCATGGGAAGTCCCCCCGGTCAATTGGCCCGGAGCCCGAACCTTTGGGGCGAATGGCCTCAAGGGCGTATACGCAGGGCTTGGACGCTGCGTGGGGCAGGGCAGCGGCGGTTTCACCGTGTACCGTCCGGATCACTGGGCACTGGCGGGAACCCAACTGGGATATGGCGATCAACTGGGGGCCGGCGCGCGCATATTCGGCTACGAGGTCGACGGGGTAGATTACCAGATGGAGGATGGCCTTCCCTTTGCCACGGGAAAAGACGGTGCTGATCCGAACATGGTGATCCTGGCGATGGGGCTGGCGACTAACATCGAACCTGACCACGGAATTTGGGGTGAGACCCTATACATCGGCGACGAGGACGCGCGGTTCAAAGCGAAGGCGCAATTCGGAGCCGATACGCCAGAGAATCTGGATCGCAGCAAGCGCGGAAACGGCGTCATCCTGCATTGGGAACGCGGCAAGGGAGAGGTTTTCACGGCCGGGACATGCGAATGGGTCATGGGCCTGATTTGCAAGGATCAACAGGTAGAGCGGATCACCCGCAACGTACTGAACAGGTTTTGTACAGCGGATTGATCGATTGACCAGGGGCGTGGCGGTCTAAGTTCCCCCACGCCGCAACCTGCCAGCTTCGATGTGTTGCCGCTGTGCATTTTGGATCAGTGGGCAAGATCGCGTTTTCTCTCAGGCCAGAACTCGTCTACGATGACATAGGCGATGATCACGAAGAAAGCGGCACTTGCGACCTGCAATACGCGCGTGATGCTTTTGACGTCCGCTTCGTCCGAAAAAGGCGCAATCGACCCACCATAAACAATCAGAACCGTTGTCAGCGCGGATCCGGCTGCTGCGGCCAGCGGGATCTTGGATTTTCCAAGTGCTCCGAGTGCAAAGCAGACGAACAAACTCAGCAATATAGGTGTCAGGATAACCGGCGCGATTACGTTGACCTCGTAGCAGACAATCGACACCGCTGCCCCCAAAAGGTTTGCCGTTAACATGGCTTTGGCGACCGCTCTACCCATTGACGGCATGGCTGCCAGTTGTTGGCTCAGAAGGGCGACAAAGAACAGAACCAACAAGGCCGACGCGCCGGACACAAAAAACGCTATGGCAAATGGAACCGTCACAAGGGACATTCTGACGATCCGCCGAAATGGGTCAAAGTCCGGTGCTGCATCGGCTTTCTTTTCGGCGGCGGTCTGAGGTTCAGCTGGTATCAACACAAACATCAGCGTCGATACAAAACCTGCAAAGAGCAGGTTCAACGGTATCCAGAACACGAGCACCAGAGCCAGATCCTGCGATTGCAAAACAAGGTTGGGGATCATCAAAGCCCCCATCAGGGCTATGACGCCGGGCAGAACTCCGGCCCCGGAAACGGACCATGTGAAGGAAAGGATGATCCCGATCGCCACTAAGATCAGAAAGACCACCGGGTAGGGCGCAAAGACTGACGACACCAGGAAAGCGATGAACATCAATCCTATCGAGAATACAAACAGCTTTGCGAATGCCGCCAACGGCAGTGCGGTGGGGGCTTGCAGGAACAGCGCGGTAAAGACTGCCCCTACAACCGCCAGTGGCCACCCCAGAAACAAGCCCAAGGCGAACACGCCGGTGACACCCAGCGCGAGCCGAGCAACGGATTTTTGGTCCTCAGTAGGCATAGGACAGGATTGAGACCAAACGGATATAGGTCCGACCGACGACATTCAGCAGGGAATTGTCGCTCAGGTACATGATAACATCGGCCTGCCCGTTGAGTTGAAAACGCAGATCGTCTTCGGCATTTCCGGCCTCATATCCCGGCAGGACGATCCGAACCGGGAACCGCTCGGGTTCGCGTAAGAAACCCTTGGTGCTAGGCGGGCTCGCTAATTGACCGGGTTCATCGCCACCGCTCAGGGACACGGCCGCGCTGAAGCTCTCGATCACGCCCGGAACGATCTGACCCGGATGCATGTCCAGCACGACGTCAACGGGGGACCCCACCCCAGCCCGGCCGAGGTTGTTTTCGGTAAAATACGCCTCAATCCAAACATCTGTCGCATCCAGAAATGTCAAAAGGTCCTGGCCGGATCGCGCATACGTTCCGGGTGCAATGAGCAGATTGGAAATGACACCTGTCGCCGGAGCACGTAGTTCCGTCCATTCAAGGTTTAGCTCGGCATCCGCCAAGGCAGCCAGTGCACGCTGGATTTTTGGGTTTTCAACCCCGTCGTCGCCCAACCGTTGCTTTGCTTTTTCCAGATCCGCTTTGGCGTTCTCATAATTCGCCTCAGACTCTGCCAGTTGTCCTCGGGCATCATCAGCCTTCGAGACGGCGATCAGTCCTTTCTTTTCCAGCGTGAAAACACGTTCGGTCTGAATGCGCATCGTATCCAGATCGCTCTGAGCCCTCGCAAGTTTAGCTTGAGCGGCCCTCACCTCAGCCGAGGACGCGCCCACCTCCTGCGTGGCTGCTTCAAGATCAGCTTCCGCCTTGTCGCGTTCAATTTCGTAAGGCCGCGAGTCGATCCGAACCAGAACATCACCGGCCGAGACGACCTGACCGTTTTCGACAAGAACCTCGGTCACTGTTCCGGTGACTTGCGGAACGATCTGGGTCGCAATGGCTTTCACGCGGGCGTTCCCGGTAAACGGCGTTTTTCGGTCAGCAACAAGGTACCAGATCAGGAAGACAAGTATGACGGCCAGAGTGGTCCAAATGGTCTTTCTCATTCCGCCGCTCCTTCAGCAGCGCCATCGGGTTCTGCGGGCGCGTCGATCCAGACCTTGAACAGTTCATAAAACACCGCGAACAGAACCGGACCCATGAAGATGCCGATCAGTCCGTACGCCATCATACCGCCAAGAACACCGATCAAAATGACCAGCATCGGGGTCTCAAGCCCTTTGGAAATGAACACCGGCCGTAGGAAACTGTCCATAATCGCGACGGGAATAGCCAGTATCGTGAAGATCAACGCTGTGCCGCCGGACATGGTGCTCCAGGCGTAGATGATGACCGGCAAAAGAACCAAGCCGGGCCCGATCTGAATGATCGAAAGGATCAGGCAGATGAATGCCAGTGTAGCGGCCGAGCCTATCCCGAACAGCGCCAACAATACCCAAACGACGACCGCCTGAATCGCAGCCACGCCGATCACACCCTTGGTCACATTGCGGATCGTTGCGCCGGCCAGTGTCACGAATTCGCCGCCGCGGGGTGCAAATACCCGGTTGGCAAAGCGCTGAAGACCCTGCACCAGAGTTGGCCCGGGGCTGAAAAGGGCCCCCATGATCAAAACGGACAGAGCCAGTGCCAAGAGCCCAAGTCCTATGCTCAGAACCCTTCCGAACAGGGATTTGGTGACCTCAAGAATCTGAGCGCCATACTTGGCAAGCGCACCATCGAGGTTTCGTTCGAACAAACCCCAGACTTCGGCGATCTTGTTTCCGACCAGCGGCAGTTCATTGAGACCCTCGGGTGCCGGTGGGATTTTTAACTCGCCCTTGTCCGCTTGTTCCGCAAAATCAGATCCAAGCTCGGCAGCTCCAGATACCGCCGTTGCGACCGGCCCCAAGGTCAGAACAAGGCCCAGCAAAACCAGTATCGTGGTGGCGAGTTTCTTGCGCCCTCCCAATTTGGACTGCAGCCAGTCGAAGGCAGGGTAGAGGGCAACGCACAGGATCGTCGCCCAAATGACTACACTTGCCAGCGGTGCAACCATTACCAGCGCGCTGTAGAGGAATAATCCGAGAAACAGCAGTCTTATCGCGAGATCTACAATCTTCGCGTCCTGGGTCTTTTCCATACCATCCCTCCAGTGTTTGTTTTCTGAATGTTACACTCAAAAAACACGATGTGTATATTATTTATATTGTAGAGGGCGCTAGCACCCTGAACACACGGGTTTTGCCGGGCCGCGGCGCTGAACTGCGCAGCCGATGCAGGGTCTAAGTGTGAACGCGTTTCGGCTTTATTTTTCGGCTTTTTCGTCGTCCTGGGACAGGATCGTGTCCGCAACTGTGGTCGCTGCGGTCACGAAAATGCCGAGGCCAACGATGATATACACCATCGTAAAAATTTTCCCCGCTGCCGTTTCAGGAGAAAAGTCGCCAAATCCCACCGTCGATATCGTCACGACCGAGAAATAAATGGAATCGAGCCAACTCCACCCTTCGACGTAGTGGTAGAAAATCGACGCCCATAAGATCATGCCGGTTGTAAAGGCCAGAAGGCCTTTGACCCGACCATCTTTGAAAGCGACCCCTATCCCTCGGGTTATTCTTGTGAGTGAGTTCATAGCACCATTCTTCCGATTGATGCATCGACACATAGCATTTGGTGAATTATTCGGGAAGTATGCGATTTTCTGGACTATTTAAGGCCAGCCAACTTACGGTGGATTAAAAACCCTAGACTTGGATGTCTTCCCACACATTGGCCGAATAAGCCCGGAGTTCGATTGAGCACGGATTGGTTTCAACGCTCAGCAACCGGTCCGGTTCTTGCTTTGACAGGTGGTCCTTCGATACCTCAGGCAAATAGCTATTCCAGCGACACCCACAAAACACGCGCGTCTTCTTCGCTGGTCGAAAGGCAGCCGTGCCCCATGCCACTGTCGTAATACAACGAGTCACCAGCCTTCATTGGCAAAGGTCGATAGTGTTCTGAGACGAAGATCAGTTCTCCGCTGATGACATACATGAATTCCTCACCAGTGTGTCGGATCCAGTTTTCAAACTCGGATACATCGCGCGCTTTGATCGTGGCGATATAGGGCAGCATTCGTTTGCTGGTGAGTTCAGGGCACAGCAATTCGTGTAGATAGGTGGGTGTATCGCGCATTTCGCCAGAACCTTTGGGCGTGAAATCGCGACGTCCTGATATGCCGGTCTGACCCGACTGCAGGAACAATTGCGGGGTGCTCATATCCAGTGCTTGCGTCAGTCTTCGGACAATATCGAAGCTGGGGCGTGTCTGGTTGTTTTCGATCTTGGAAAGCGTCGAGCGACCGATTCCCGCGGCCCGTCCAGCTTCTTCCAAAGTCCACCCTTTTGCCCGGCGCGCGTCCCTGATCGAGCGCCCCAAAGCCGCGCCTTCGTCTTGATCTTCCGGTCCGATGGCGTCGTTCAGGTTGTCATCGGTCATAGAAATCTCCCTGATTTTCCGCAGGTTACCTATTTCCCCGCACTTAAACAACTTCACAAATTCGAGATACCCGTTGCCTTAAGGGACAGAATTCCACTATAGGAAACAAAATTTCGTACTTGGGATTCGAGTATGAGGGAGGAAATCGTGTTTACAAAGTCACTCAAGGATGCAGATCCCGTTATCGCCGCGTCGGTTGCACGTGAGGGCAAGCGCCAGGCCGAACAGATCGAGCTTATCGCGTCCGAGAACATCGTCTCGCAGGCAGTGATCGATGCGCAGGGTTCCGTACTCACCAACAAGTATGCCGAAGGGTACCCCGGCCGTCGTTATTATGGCGGTTGCGAGTATGTAGATGAGGTTGAGGTTGAGGCAATCGAGCGCCTCAAGAAACTGTTCGGCTGCGAATTCGCGAATGTTCAGCCACACTCTGGCGCTCAGGCGAACGGAGCCGTCAAATTGGCGCTGCTCAGCCCCGGCGACACGATCCTTGGCATGTCTCTGGATGCCGGTGGTCACCTGACCCATGGTGCCAAGCCAGCCCAGTCCGGGAAATGGTTCCACCCGGTTCAGTATGGCCTGACCGAAGCGGGGCTGATTGATTATGATCAGGTCGAGGCGTTGGCCAAGTCTGAAAAGCCCAAGCTCATCATCGCGGGCGCATCAGCCTATTCACAAAAGATCGACTTTGCACGGTTCCGAGAAATCGCCGACGAGGTCGGTGCATGGCTGCTGGCCGATATGGCCCATATCGCGGGTCTGGTTGCGACCGGGCTGCACCCTTCGCCAATCGGCCATGCGCATGTGGTCACCTCTACCACTCACAAAACCCTGCGCGGGCCGCGCGGTGGGATCATTCTGACAAATGACGAGGCGTTGGCGAAAAAGATCAACTCGGCCGTTTTCCCGGGTTTGCAGGGTGGCCCCTTAATGCACGTGATCGCTGGCAAGGCCGTTGCCTTCGGCGAGGCGCTCAAGCCTGAGTTCAAGGAATACATGCAGCGCGTTGTGGACAGCGCATCAGCTCTGGCGAACGTCATGATGGCGCGTGGCTGTGACATCGTCTCGGGTGGTACTGAAAACCACCTGATGCTGGTCGATCTGAGGCCCTTGGGTGTCACCGGTAAGGACGCCGAAGCCGCGCTGGAGCGTGCCGGGTTTACCTGCAACAAGAACAGCGTGCCGGGTGATCCGGAAAAGCCGACAGTCACCAGCGGGATTCGTCTTGGAACCGCTGCGGGCTGCAGCCGCGGGTTTGGACCGGAAGAGTTCAAGCAAATCGGCCACTTGATCGGCGACGTACTGGACGCCTTGGCGAACTCTCCCGAGGGGGACGCGACCGTCGAAGCCGAAACCCGCGGGAAAGTGCGCGCCCTGTGCGCCAACCATCCGATCTACTGAAAGAACAGCCAATGAGCATCTACGACCTCTTCGTCATCGGGGGCGGCCCCGGCGGATATGTTGCTGCAATCCGTGCCGCCCAGCTGGGCATGAAAGTGGCCTGCGTGGAAGGACGCGGTGCTCTTGGCGGAACCTGTCTGAATGTGGGGTGTATACCCTCCAAAGCGCTGCTGACCTCCTCGGCCAAATATGCCGAACTTGCACACCTCTCCTCCCATGGCATTGCGGTCGAGGGGGCCAGCGTTGATCTGGGCGCGATGATGGGTCGCAAAGACAAGATCGTCGGTGATCTGACCAAAGGAATCGGATTTCTGTTCAAAAAGAACGGTGTCGAGCTGATTGAAGGCTGGGCCAGTATTCCAGCGGATGGTCAGGTCAAGGTTGGCGACGATATTTTTGAAGCCAAGAACATCCTGATTGCGACCGGTTCAGAGCCGACACCGCTGAACGGGATCGAGATTGACGAAGCAGATGTGTTGAGCTCGACGGGTGCACTGGCGATGGACACCGTCCCGGACCATCTGGTCGTTGTTGGGGCCGGCGTCATTGGATTGGAACTGGGACAGGTCTGGGCCCGCTTGGGTGCGAAGGTCACTGTCGTGGAATACCTGGATCGCGTTCTGCCCGGGATCGATGGCGAGATTGCGAAACTGGCGCAGCGTGCGCTCAGCAAGCGCGGGCTGAAGTTCCAGCTGGGGCGCGCGCTGAAGTCCATCGAAAAGAGCGGCGCTGGACTGACGCTCACATTGGATCGGGTCGGTAAAGACAAGGAAGAGGTGATCGAGGCTGACAAGGTTTTGATCGCCGTCGGACGTCGGCCTGTAACGCGCGGGCTGGGGCTGGAAGAACTGGGGATAGCTCTGGACCCGCGCGGCTTTGTGCAGGTGGATGGTAGCTTCCGCACGTCGGTTCCCGGCATCTATGCAATCGGCGACTGCGTCCCCGGTCCGATGCTGGCCCACAAGGCCGAAGAGGACGGCGTCGCTTGCGTTGAAATGCTTGCAGGGCAGGGCGGTCACGTTGATTACAACACTGTTCCGGGTGTTGTTTACACCGACCCCGAAGTCGCCTCGGTCGGTCTGACGGAAGAGGCCCTGAAAGAGGCAGGTACCGAATACACAGTCGGCAAATTTGCCTTCATGGCGAACTCGCGCGCGCGGTCGACTGGTGAAACAGACGGCGCGGTCAAGGTTTTGGCCGATCCCAATGGGAAAATCCTGGGCGCGCATATCTGCGGGGCCCATGGAGGTGACCTGATCGCCGAGCTTGTTCTGGCCATGACGAAAAACGCCACTGTCGCCGAGGTTGCCGCAACCTGTCACGCACACCCGGCCATGGGTGAGGCGGTCAAGGAAGCCTGCCTCGACGCCATGGGCCGTGCGATCCACGCCTGAGTGAGGACAGCCAGATGACCATCCAGCTTCGCCCGCGTCACCCTGAGAAGGCCAAGAAGGCCGACAGTGTCATCCCGCGAAAGCCCAAGTGGATTCGCAAGAAAAAGATCGACGGCCCTGAGTATTACGAAACCCGCCGCCTGATGCGCGACCACAATATGGCGACGGTGTGCGAAGAGGCGGCATGCCCCAATATCGGCGAATGCTGGTCCAAGCGTCACGCCACGATGATGATCATGGGCGAGGTCTGCACCCGCGGCTGTTCCTTCTGCAACGTTGCCACTGGCCGCCCCGATGCTCTGGATGCGTTCGAGCCGGGCCGCGTCGCGGCGGCGGTCAAAAAGCTGGACTTGCGCCATGTGGTGATCACGTCGGTCGACCGCGATGATCTGGCGGATGGCGGAGCCGAGCACATCGCTCAGACCATCCGCGCTGTGCGTCATCAGAACCCTGGTACAACGGTCGAAGTCCTGACCCCTGACTTTCTGGGCAAAGGCTCTGCTCCAGATCTCGTATTTGAAGCGGCGCCGGATGTTTTCAACCACAATCTGGAAACTGTGCCGCATCTTTACCCTACGGTACGTCCCGGCGCGCGGTACTATACGTCGCTGCGGCTGCTGGACGACGCAAAACGCGCCAACCCTGAGGTTTTCACCAAATCCGGCCTGATGGTGGGCCTGGGTGAAAGCCTGAATGACGTGCGGCAGGTCATGGATGACCTGCGTGCGGCGCAGGTCGATTTTCTGACCGTTGGTCAGTATCTGCAGCCGACCCCGAAACATCACCCAATCGACCGGTTCTGGACACCGGAGGAGTTTGCCCAACTGGAACAGATCGCGCGTTCCAAGGGCTTCTTGCACGTGTCGGCGACCCCGCTGACCCGTTCGTCGTTCCATGCGGACGAAGATTTTGCCGCCCTCAAGCAAGCCCGCCAGCGGGCCATCGCCACCGGGGCATAACCAAACGCAAATGGGAGGGAATCCATGGAAGCGTTAAATTCAATCGTAGGGGCCATCAATGGCGTCGTGTGGGGGCCGGTTATGCTGGTTCTCATCCTTGGCGTCGGCTTCTTCCTGCAGGTGGGGCTGAAATTCATGCCGATCCTGCGTATCGGCAAGGGTTTCAGCTTGCTGTTCCAAGGCCGCGAGGGTCAGGGCGAAGGGCAGATCAGCCCGTTCAACGCGCTGATGACCTCGCTGTCGGCGACCATCGGTACGGGTAACATCGCCGGTGTGGCCACTGCTGTCTTCCTGGGCGGTCCGGGTGCATTGTTCTGGATGTGGATGACCGCCCTGGTGGGCATGGCCACCAAATATGCCGAAGCTGTCTGCGCGGTGAAATACCGCGAGAAGGACGAGCTGGGCAACTATGTCGGCGGTCCGATGTACTACATCAAGAACGGCCTCGGCGCGAAATGGGCCTGGCTGGGCGTAGCTTTCGCTCTGTTCGGCGCCATCGCGGCCTTTGGCATCGGCAACGGCGTACAGGCCAACGGTGTGGCGCAGGTTCTGGAATCGAACTTCGGCGTGAATACTTCGGTCACCGGCGTTGTTCTGATGATCCTGACCGCAGCCGTGATCCTTGGCGGCATCACCCGCATCGGTGCGGTTGCCGGTAAACTGGTTCCGGCCATGGCGATTACCTACATCGTCGCTGGTCTTCTGGTTCTGATCATCAACATCGGCAACATCGGTCACGCTCTGTCGCTGGTCTTCACCTATGCCTTCACCCCATCGGCCGCCGAAGGCGGTTTTGCAGGTGCGGCAGTCTGGGCGGCGATCCGTTTTGGTGTGGCGCGTGGCGTCTTTTCGAACGAAGCCGGTCTGGGCTCTGCTCCGATCGCGCATGCCGCAGCTGAGACCAAAGGCCCGGTCAACCAGGGTCTGATCGCGATGCTGGGTACGTTCATCGATACCATCATCGTGTGCTCGATCACCGGTCTGGCAATCATTTCAACAGGTGCATGGACATCTGGTGAGTCGGGTGCGGCCTTGACCTCATTGGCGTTTGCATCGTCGCTGCCGGGTGGCGGGGCTCTGATCGCAATCGCTCTGTCGATCTTTGCCTTCACCACCATCCTCGGCTGGTCGTTCTACGGCGAGAAATGCGTCGAGTTCCTGTTGGGCGTCAAATCGCTGATGCCGTACCGCATCCTGTGGATCGTGGCGATCTACTTCGGCGCAACTGCGGATCTGGGCTTCATCTGGCTGCTGGCAGACACGCTGAATGCCATGATGGCTATCCCGAACCTGATCGCTCTGGCCCTGCTGAGCCCGATCGTCTTCAAACTGACGAAAGAGTTCTTTGCGTCGAACGGTCAGTCCGAAGAGCCGGGCGGCAAGCCTGCCGAGTAATCCGGTCCTGAGAAAAACGGGGGGCCGACCCGGCCCCCCGGCTTTGAAACAAATTTTATTTCTCGAGGAGAGACGAGATGGCCACGAAAATCCTGCTGCCGATTGACCACACCGACGACCGTTCGTGGAAGAACGCCCTGCCGCTCGCATTGGAACAGGCCAAGTTCTATGGCGCTGAACTGCATGTGGTTGCTGTCATCCCCGAGATCATCCAGCTGCCGAACCTTCCTGCCAATTATGGCGCAGGCGCCAAAGAGCATGTGCGGGGCGCGGTTCAGGCTATTCTGGATCATGGCAATGTCTCCGACGTGGCAATCCACGTTGAAGAGGGCAGCGTCTACCGCGAAATTCTGAAGCTGGCCTACAAGGACGGCTTTGACCTGATCGTCATGGCGTCGACCAAAGGCGATTTCCCGAACTATGAGATTGGCCCGAACCTCGCGCGTGTCGTGCGCAACGCGCATTGCACCGTCATGGTCGTTCGTGACCAATCTCGCTGATCGAAAGGCTAGAATTATGACCGCATTAAAGCGCACGCCCCTCCATTCTTTGCATGTAGAGTTGGGTGGTAAGTTGGTTGATTTTGCTGGGTGGGAGATGCCTGTTCAGTATCCTTTGGGGATCATGGGAGAGCATAAGCAGTGTCGTGAGAAGGCGGCGTTGTTTGATGTGTCTCATATGGGGCAGGTGATCCTGCGGGGCGAACATGTGGGTGAGAAGCTTGAAGCTTTGTGCCCGCAGGCCTATGCGACGCTGAAGGAAGGCAAGGCGCGGTACGGGTTCTTCACGAACGCGGAAGGCGGGATCATGGATGACCTGATCGTGTCGAATGCGGGCGATCATTACTTTGTGGTGGTGAACGCGGCGCTGCGCCATCAGGACATTCCGCATATGAAAGCGAACCTTGACGGCGTTGAAGTGACCGAGATCTTCGACCGTGCGCTGGTTGCTGTCCAAGGTCCTGCGGCGGAAAACGTGGTGGGGGAACTCTGCCCGGCGGCGCGCGACCTGAAGTTCATGGAAACCACCGTGGCCGATATCAACGGCGTCGAATGCCGCATCTCGCGTCTGGGCTATACCGGCGAGGACGGGTATGAGATCTCGATCCCCGAGGACAAGGCGATTGAGATCAGCAAGGCTTTCCTGGCCCATGAGGATTGCGAAGCGGCGGGCTTGGGCGCGCGCGACAGCCTGCGGCTTGAGGCCGGTCTGTGCCTTTATGGCAATGACATCGACCAGAGCACCTCGCCGATCGAGGCCAGCCTTGGTTGGGCGATCCAGAAGCGCCGCAAGGAAGAAGGCGGCTTCCCGGGTGCAGACCGCGTGCAGAAGGAACTGGCCGAAGGCCCCGCGCGCAAGCTGGTTGGCATCAAGCCCGAAGGCCGCGCCCCGGCGCGTCAGGGGGTTGAGATCCAGTGCGCCGAGGGCAATACGATCGGCCAGATCACCTCGGGCGTGTTTGGCCCCACGGTCGGTGGACCGGTGGCGATGGGCTATGTGAGCAAGGGTCATGGTGAACCGGGCGAAACGGTGAACCTGATCATCCGGGGCAAGGCGCAACCGGCGCAGATCGTGGCGCTGCCCTTTGTCACTCAGAATTACAAGCGTTGAAGTCAGGAGAGAGAGACATGGCAACCTATTATTCCGAAGAGCATGAATGGCTGTCCGTTGAGGGCGACACCGCCACGCTGGGCATCACCGCGCACGCGGCTGAACAGCTGGGCGACGTGGTCTTCGTCGAGCAGCAAGAGGTCGGTGACGAGTTCGAGAAAGACGGCGAGATCGGCGTGATTGAATCCGTCAAGGCCGCGTCCGAGCTCTATGCCCCGGTCGATGGCGAGATTACCGAAGTGAACGAGGCGCTGGCCGACAACCCCGGCGCGCTGAACGAAGACCCCGAGGGCGAGGCCTGGATCTACAAGATCAAGATCGCGGATGCCTCGCAGCTTGAGGATCTGATGGACGAGGCCGGCTACAAGGCCTTCATCGGCTGAGCCTCTGCAGGGGTCCTGACCGGGACCCCACCCATCCGTCCGGGCCGGACCGGCCCGCATTCTACCGGAGGCTTTCGCGGCCTCCGCCGGACCTGACTTATTCATAGGAGCGCTGCAATGGCCTTCAAACTGACCGACTACGAAGCCTATGACTTTGCCAATCGCCGCCATATTGGCCCGTCGCCACAAGAGATGGCGGATATGCTCAAGGTGATCGGCTTCAAGACACTGGACCAGCTGATCGACGCGACCGTCCCGCCCGCGATCCGCCAGAAGGAACCGCTGGACTGGGGTCCGGCGATGACCGAACGCGACGCGCTGTTCCACATGAAAGAGGTGGCGAGCAAGAACAAGGTTCTGACCTCGCTGATCGGTCAGGGCTATTACGGCACCACCACGCCTGCACCGATCCTGCGCAACATCCTGGAAAACCCGGCCTGGTACACGGCCTATACGCCGTACCAGCCCGAGATCAGCCAGGGCCGTCTTGAGGCGCTCTTGAACTTCCAGACCATGGTCAGCGACCTGACCGGGCTGGACGTGGCCAACGCATCCTTGCTGGACGAAGCCACCGCAGCGGCTGAGGCCATGGCGATGGCCAAGCGTGGTGGTCGGTCCAAGGGCAACAACGCGGCCTTCTTCGTCGACAAGAACTGCCACCCGCAGACCATCGCGGTGATCAAGACACGGGCCGAGCCTCTGGGCATCGACGTGCAGGTGGGCGATCCTGATCAACTGGATGCGGGCGCGGTCTTTGGCGCGATCTTCCAATATCCCGGCACCCATGGCCATGTGCGTGACTACACCGCCGAGATCGCGGCGCTGCATGAACACAAAGCCATCGCCATCGTCGCTGCCGACATCCTGTCGCTGGCGCTGCTGAAGTCGCCCGGCGAGATGGGCGCGGACATTGCCATCGGCTCGACCCAGCGCTTTGGCGTGCCGATGGGCTATGGCGGCCCGCACGCGGCCTATATGGCGACTACCGACAAGCTGAAGCGCGCGATGCCGGGCCGGATCATCGGTGTGTCGATCGACAGCCGCGGCAACAAGGCCTACCGCCTTGCGCTGCAGACGCGTGAGCAGCACATTCGCCGCGAGAAGGCGAACTCGAACGTCTGCACCGCGCAGGCGCTGCTGGCCGTCATTGCCTCAATGTATGCCGTGTATCACGGCCCCGACGGCATCAAGGCCATCGCGCAATCGGTGCACCGCAAGACCTCGCGTCTGGCCGCTGGTCTGGAAGAGGCGGGTTTCTCGGTTGAACCCGAGGTCTTCTTCGACACCATCACGGTCGAGGTCGGCCATCTGCAGAAAACGGTGATGGAGGCCGCCGTGGCGCGTGGCGTCAACCTGCGCAAGGTCGGTGAGACCAAGGTCGGCATCAGCCTGGACGAACAGACCCGCCCCGAGACCATCGAGGCCGTCTGGGGGGCCTTTGGCATTGATCGCACCGACGACAGCTCGAACAAGCAGTACCGCCTGCCGGATTACGCGCTGCGCGAGACGCCCTATCTGACCCACGAGATCTTCCACAAGAACCGGGCCGAGGCCGAGATGACCCGCTATATGCGCCGTCTGGCCGACCGCGACCTGGCGCTGGACCGGGCGATGATCCCGCTGGGGTCCTGCACCATGAAGCTGAACGCCACGATCGAGATGATCCCGGTCACATGGCCCGAGTTCGGCAACCTGCATCCGTTCTGCCCCGAAGATCAGGCGCAGGGCTATCACGAGATGATCGCCGATCTGAACGACAAGCTGTGCCAGATCACCGGCTATGACGCGATCTCCCAGCAGCCCAACTCGGGCGCGCAGGGGGAATACGCAGGCCTGCTGACCATCCGCAACTATCACTTCGCCCGCGGCGAAGGGCACCGCAATGTCTGCCTGATCCCGACCTCGGCGCACGGGACCAACCCGGCCTCGGCGCAGATGGTGGGCTGGCAGGTTGTGCCGGTGCAATCGGATGAGAACGGCAATATTGATCTGAATGACTTCCGCGCCAAGGCCGAGAAACACTCGGATCATCTGGCCGGGTGCATGATCACCTATCCGTCCACTCATGGCGTGTTCGAGACCACCGTGCAGGAGGTCTGCCAGATCACCCATGACCACGGCGGTCAGGTCTATATCGACGGCGCCAACATGAACGCCATGGTGGGTCTGTCGCGCCCCGGTGACATCGGCGGAGACGTCAGCCACCTGAACCTGCACAAGACCTTCTGCATCCCCCATGGCGGTGGCGGCCCCGGCATGGGCCCCATCGGCGTCAAGGCGCATCTGGAAGAGCACCTGCCCGGCCACCCGGAATACGGCACTGCCGTGGGTCCGGTCTCGGCGGCACCCTTCGGGTCTCCGTCGATCCTGCCGGTCTCATGGGCCTATGTGCTGCTGATGGGCGGTGCGGGTCTGACCCAGGCGACCAAAGTGGCGATCCTGAACGCCAACTACATCGCCGCACGTCTGCAGGATGCCTATCCGATCCTCTACACCTCCGAGTCCGGCCGTGTGGCGCATGAATGCATCCTCGACACCCGTCCGCTGGACGAGGCGGCGCATGTGACCGTGGATGACGTCGCCAAACGTCTGGTCGATTCAGGCTTCCATGCGCCGACCATGTCCTGGCCGGTCGCAGGCACCCTGATGGTCGAGCCCACCGAGTCCGAGCCCAAGGACGAACTGGACCGCTTCTGCGACGCCATGCTGTCCATCCGCGCCGAAGCGCAGGACATCATCGACGGCAAGATCGACGCGGAAAACAACCCGCTGAAAAACGCCCCCCACACGGTGCGCGATCTGGTCGGCGACTGGGACCGCCCCTACACCCGCGAACAGGCCTGCTTCCCTCCAGGCTCCATGGGCGTCGACAAATACTGGTCCCCCGTCAACCGCGTCGACAACGCATATGGCGACAGAAACCTAATCTGCACATGCCCTCCAATGGACGCATACCAAGAAGCCGCTGAGTAACGACAACCCCCGCTGAAAAGCGGGGGTTTTTCCTAAGGTTCAAAGCCTTCGGGCACGCCGAATGGCGGCGAGTCCACGCTGGCCCCCGTAAGCGCGTTCAAAAACGCCACGAGGTTTTGAATTTCAGCCTCTGACAATGCCAGCGGATCGATGTCGATCTTTTTGCGCACGCGCTGCATCTCAAGCTGATCCTGCCAGACGACGAAATCCGCCTTTTGCAACCAAGGCACACTGGGCAAAGCCGCCATTTCAGGGGTCCAGTTTGTGAAACTGTCCGCAGGGTTCAGGTGGTGACGGATCATGCTCTCAAGATCCGGAAAGGCCCCGTTATGTCCATATGGGGCCGTCAGTGCCACGTTGCGCAGCATTGGAGTGCGGAAGCGGTAGGCATCCTCGACCCTGTCGCTTTCCCCCATGCGCCCGACGTCGCGCACGTAAGGATCCCATTGCCGGGTGCGGCCGGGGCCAAAGGGTGGAACGGCCAAAGCGTGAAAGCCCTGATCCGACATCAACGGGCCAGAATGGCAGGTGACACAGCGGGCCTTGCCGTAGAACAACTCCATCCCGTCTTTTTGGACCGGGGACAGCGCGTTCGGGTCTCCCGCGAGATATTGATCGAACGGGCTGTCGGTGCTGCGCCACTCGACCGCCATGAAGGCAGCTAATGCGTTGGCGATCTGGGTGATCGTGATGTCTTCGGTCTTCGTGACTTCATCAAACGCGGCGACAATGGCAGGACCATAGCGTGGATCGGTGCGGACGCGTTTGGCCAGGATCGGCCATCCCTTGTCGATACGATCATGCACTGCGCCGGTAACCTGGTTTTCGGCCACATTCCCGGCCATTTCGAACTGCGAGGTCAGCGGGAACAGAGCCTGCGCGGCGAGGAGCGAGTTCAATCCCTCGGGCAGCCACTCCTGCGCCGGAGAGTTGAAGCCGTTGCCGTAGACGTCCGAGATGCTCAGCCGTCCATCGTGGAAGACCGTGTGTATTTCCTTGGCCCCTAGGTTCCAAAGTCCCGGAGAATTGCGGGGGATACGCTTGCGGATCTTGTCTGCGCCAACCCCAGGCGTGCGGTCCGGCCCCAGACCTTGGCCGCCTTCGCCGATCCCAAGCGATAAACCGTCCGAAGTGCCAAAGTCCGGGTGGTGGCAATGGGCGCAGCTGATGTTCTGATTGCCCGACAGGATGGGGTCGTAAAACAGTTGATGACCAATGGCGGCCTGGTCCATATCAAAGGGGAAGAAATCATCATCCGTCAGCGGGCGCGGCAAGTCCTGTGCTGCGGCGGCTCCGGCCAACAGGAAAGTAACCCCATGCGCCAGATTGTATTTGCCCTTTGTTGTCTTGCGACTCCGGCGATGGCCGAATTGGAGCAGGCCCGCGACATGATGGAAGCCGGAGAGTTCAAAGCCGCGCGTGAAGAACTGATGCCAGCCGCCCGGTCGGGAAATGCCGAGGCTGAAGAGCTGATCGGCGTCATGTACGGACTTGGGCTGGGGGTTGAGCAAGACTATGAGCGGGCGTTTGAATGGTATCTGCGCGCCTCGATGAAGGGGCACCCGGGGGCCCAATCCGGTGTCGGCTGGTATTATGAGCTGGGTCTGGGCATGCCTGCGCCCGATCTGGTCAGGGCGTATATGTGGTACACGCTCAGCGCGATTGGAGGCGATCCCGACGCGGCGATCAGCCTTGAAGAAGTGGTCAAGAAAATGTCGCCGGAGCAAATCGAAAGGGCGCATGTTCTGGTGAATGACTACAAAGGGTGGATGTACCCGTTTCGGTAAGGGCCGGGCCTTTAGGCCCGACCCACTATGCTTAGTTCAGGTCCGCATCGCGCGAGGCGTTAACGTCCGCTTCGGCTGCAGCCACAGCCTCGGTCAGAGCAACAAAGATCTCATCCCCGCGGGCAACGTTGGACTGGAACCAGTCATAAACGGGCGTTGCAGCCTCTTTGAACGCGGCCTTCTGATCCGGGGTCGGAACATAAAGGTCGCCGCCACCGGCTACGAAATCTTCATATGCCTGGATCGACTTGCGCTTGGGCGAAGCAAAGGTGGCTTGCTGCAGGGCATAGAACCCATCGACAACAACGCGACGCATGTCCTCGGGCATCTCCTGGAACTTGGCGTTGTTCATCCACCACAGCGCGCCCATGTAGGCGTGGCCATCCAGCGTGACATATTGCAGACCCGCATCAGGGAATTTCATGCCCATGATGTCGGTGATCCCGTTCTTGGACCCTTCGACTACACCGGTTTGGAAGCTGGTGAACAGTTCGGGCCACGGGATCGGGGTGGGCGAGGCACCCAGCGCCTTGACCAGTTCTTGCGGCAGGTCGGCAACCACGGTGCGGATTTTCAGACCTTCCATATCCGCAGGTTCGGCAATGCGGCGCTGCGTGTTGGCAAAGTTGCGCCAGCCACCGGTGTTGCCGATGGTCATCAGACGGATCGCTCCACCGGAATCTTCCAGCGCCATATCGCGCATTGTGCGGGTGAAATCGCCTGACAGGACATGCTCGGCAATCCGGTCGTCGGCCATCAGATAAGGCAGGTCCAGAACCTGAACGTAAGGGAAGATGCCCGAAGCGCCGCCCGAGGTCGAAATGTAGATATCGATGGTCCCGTCCGCGACACCCTGCAGACACTCGGCCCCGTTGGAGCAGAGTTGCGTACCGATGAACAGCTCAACCTCGATCGCACCGTTCGATGCGGCCTCGACATAGTTTTTGAAGACGACCAGACCGTCATAGTCCTCGTCGTTTTCATTCGAGTTTGCAGTCGCGCGCAGAGTGTAATCGGCGGCTGTCGCGGCCATGGCAGACGCGGCCACCAGCGACGTGGCCACCGCTGCGGTTTTGATGAAAGATCTGAGCATGCGTTTCCTCCCTATGGAACTCAGTTAGTTGGCAAATCCCGTTATCCTCGGGATCGTCATGGATAGTGCGGGGATATAGGTGATCAGGAAGATCACTATGATTTCGACCGCTAAGAACGGCAGGATTGCCTTGGCAATGGTTTCAACCTTTTCGCGCGACACGGCGGCCGCCACGAATAGGACAAGCCCCATCGGCGGCGTTGCCAGACCCACCGTCAGGTTGACGCTCATGATAATGGCGAAATGGATCGGGTCTACGCCAAGGCTGGTGAAGATTGGGCCCAGGATCGGACCCAGGATGATGATCGCGGGGCCAGCGTCCAGGAACATGCCGACGATGAACAGCAGCAGGTTGATCAGGAACAGCAGGATCAGCGGGTTTTCAGACAGGCTGAGGATCAGCGAAGCCAGTTGCTCGGGCGCGTGGCTAAGGCTGACGACCGTTTTGAACGCCATCGCGGCCCCGACCAGCAGCAGAACAACGGCCGAAGTCAGACCTGCATTGCTGAGGATTTCCGGCACCTCTTTCAGGGTCAGCGTCCGAAGGATAAAGAACCCGATGATAAAGGCATAACCAACGGCAACTGCGGCTGCCTCGGTCGGGGTAAATATCCCGCCCAGAATACCGCCCAGAATGATCACAGGTGTCAGGAGCGGGAAAAACGCCTTGAGGCTGGCCTGACGACGTTCGCCCCAAGTGTACTTTCGACTGGCGACGGGGAAGTCGTACTTGTCCGCCATAAACTTGATCATCAGCATCAGGCCAACGCCGACCATCACGCCTGGTACGATACCGGCTAGGAACAGGGCCGCGACGCTTTCGCCCATGACATAGGCGTAGATGATCATGATGCCCGAAGGCGGGATGATCGGCCCGATCACCGAACTGGCCGCCGTAATCGCGGCAGCGAAGCGACGGGTATATCCCTGTTTCTCCATCGCCGGGATCAGCATCGACCCCAGCGCCGACGTGTCGGCCACTGCCGAACCAGACAGGCCTGCAAAGAGGATCGAACTGAGGACGTTCACATGCGCAAGACCTCCGCGCAGATGCCCCATCAGGGCCTGGCTGAATTCAACCAGCCGCAACGTGATGCCGCCCCGGTTCATCAGTTCTCCGGCCAGCATGAAGAAAGGGATCGCCATCAGCGGAAAGCTGTCCATGCCGTTATAGACATTGCGATACAGCAGCGTGATATCGTTGGTCTGGCCGTTCAGCCACAGCAGAATGCCGGGGGCTGCCAGCAATGCGAAAAAGACCGGCAGGCCGATCAGCAGGAACACCAGAAATGTGGGTAGGAACCATATCAGCATTTATTCAGCCCCCACCGGTGCGTCGGCAATATCGGGCAGCAGATGACCGCCGCCCAAAAGTGTTATGAAAGCGCGCAGGATCAGCTCGATATTCACCGAAATCAGCAGGATCACCCCGACCAGCAACGAGGCCATCATCCAACTGCGCGGAATGCGGAACCATTCGTCAAATCCAAAAGAGGTCGGAAGATACAGCGCGGCTGTAGCGAACTTTCCGCCAAAGCCCGTGACTTCGGACCAGCCGATGTTCACGGCGACCAGAAGGACGGCCAAGGATACCAACAAAAGCAGAATGTTCAGGATCTGCCCAACGGCGCGCGGCAGCATCAGGGGCACCATGTCGATGGCGACAAACCCGCCGCGCCGAAAGGCTGTGGGGGCCATCAGGCCGGTCATCCACAGCATGCAGAACCGCGCGGCCTCGTCCGGCCAGGGCAATGCGTTGCCGAGCACGTATCTGAAAAACACCTGAATCAGGATGGCGATAACCATAAGCGCAATCGCAACGACACCAACCGCACGGCCCAATCGCAGCACGGTTTCATTCACAAACGCGATCGGCGCCAGCACCGATGTCAATCCGCCCATGCGGATCCTCCCTTTTCAGCCGCAGGTTTTCCCCGCGACAGTTATCCCGCGCTTATTGATGCGCGAATTGGCCGAGCTTTCCGGCGTAAAAGGTCAATGCGTCTCCGTCCGCCATACTGGCACGCAGGACCTTTCCAACAACAATGACATGGTCGCCTGCATCGTGATAGGCGTGCTGTTCGCATTCAAACCGCGCCAGACAATCCGGCAGCAACGGCGTTCCGTTTTCGCAGCGGTCGTGCGAAATCTCTTTCAATGCATACGCGTCTTTCGAGCATCCAAAGCACAGCTCGGCC
This sequence comes from Ruegeria arenilitoris, assembly GCF_013035315.1. GTDB lineage: Bacteria > Pseudomonadota > Alphaproteobacteria > Rhodobacterales > Rhodobacteraceae > Ruegeria > Ruegeria arenilitoris_D. The sequence goes on from NZ_WQHP01000006.1 coordinate 168,734, forward strand.
TGTTCAGCGGACAGGACATGGACGCTAAAATGACGTGCCTCATGGAAATAGCGAAACCGGCGCGAGTTGCGGTCGCCAGCCCACATGATGAGCGGCGGATCCAGCGACAGCGAGGAAAAACTGTTCGCCGTGATGCAGATCGGGCCGTCGGCGCTGTCGCAGGTGACGATGGTCACACCGGTGGCAAATCGGCCGAAAGCGTCGCGCAGGGTGCGGGTGTCGTCCTTGTGGGGGACGAATGTGTGGGTCATGTCCTTTGAAATTGCATTCATCATGGTACCTCTTGCCCCAGCGCCGCCTCATACAGGCGGAACCAGCTCTCGCGATCCAATTTGACTTTCAGCGCGTCGGAAATGCGCTTGATGCGGTCCAGATTGTTGGTGCCCAGAACCGGCAGGATGCCTGCAGGATGCGCCAGCAGGAACGCAATCGCGACGGCGGCGCGGTCCACACCAAACTCTTCGCCTATCTCGTCTGCAACTAAACCGACCGGAGGGTTGCCGGCCATCAACAGCCCACCGCCCAGCGGCGACCAGGCCATCAGCGGGTGACCGTGCTGCTGGTGAAAGGCGAGATCGCCGTTTGTGAAGGGGCTGATCTCGCCCAGCGAAATCTCGATCTGGTTGGTAACCAGAGGTGTCTTCATCGCCGATTGCAGCAGGTTCCAGTCCCACGGGCGGAAGTTGGACACACCCACTGCGCGGACTTTGCCGCTTGCGACCACTTCGTCCAGCGCAGCGCCGGTTTCATGGTGGTCCATGAACGGATCAGGGCGGTGGATCAGCAGCAGGTCAATGTGGTCAATGGCCATCTCGGACAGAGAGGTTTCCACCGATTTCAGGATATGCGCCCGCGAGGTATCATAGTATTTGACCTTCGCATGCGAATACCGGCCGCAAGGGGCAACGATATCGCATTTGGTGACGATCTCCATTTTCTGGCGCAGTGCGGGGTTTTCCCGCAATGCGGCGCCCAGAACAGCTTCGGCGTTATAGTCGCCGTAGATATCGGCCTGATCGAAGGTGGTGATACCCTGATCCAGACAGGCCTGAATCTTCGCCTCGACATGGGCCGCCGATGTATCTGTGTCATCGCCTAAGCGCCACATGCCATAGACAAGGCGGCTCATATCCAGCGAGTCAGAAAGTTTCACACGTTGCATCAGCGACGAACTCCATTGCCCAGCGGTGTGGCCGGGGTATTTGCGGGAACCCTTCCGTAAGCTTCCGGAAGAGAGCAGGTTTTTAGGTTTGGCAGAACACGGCTGCCGAAATGGCGGGCCTCGTCCATGTGCGGATAGCCCGAGAAGATGAAGGCGCGGATGCCCATCTTCTGATATTCTTCGATCTTGGACATAACCTGATCGGTCGACCCGACCAGCGCGGCACCACAGCCCGAACGCGCGCGACCAACGCCCGTCCAGAGACCCGGTTCCACATAGCCATATTCATCTGCCAGATCGCGGTTCTTGGCCTGATGCGCGACGCCCAGAGAGGTCGAGTCCAAAGCGCGCTCACGGATGGCGCGGCCATATTCGTCATCCAGCTTCGAGACGATGTAGTCGGCGTATTCCTGAGCCTCGACCTCGGTGTCGCGAACGATCATGTGGACGCGCAGACCATAATCCAGCGTCCGGTTGTAGTTCTCGGCCACCGCGTGCACGGCCTTCATCCGTTCGGCCAGTTGATCCTTGGTCTCTGGCCACATCAGGTAGACGTCGCAATGCTCGCCACACAGGTCCAAAGCGGACGGGGAATAGCCGCCAAAGTAAAGCAGCGGGCCGCCGGTCTGATACGGTTTTGCCGGGTCGGTCGTGAGGCGCGAGAAGTTATAAACCTCGCCCGCATGGTTGATTTCATCCTGGGTCCAGGCCTGTTTCAGAATCTCGACCACTTCGCGCGAGCGCTGATAGCGGAAGGCGCTGTCGGCTTTTTCACCGGGGAAGTCGGATGAGATGATGTTGACCGTCAGCCGCCCTTTCAGCATGTGGTCCAGCGTCGCAATGGTGCGCGCCAGCATGATCGGCTGCATCTCGCCGCAGCGGACGGCGGCAAGCATGTTGATCTTTTCGGTGATCGGCGCGCATCCCGCGACAAAACTCAGCGTGTCCTGACCGACTTGATACGAGGATGGGCACAGGATGTTCCTAAACCCTTGCGCCTCGGCTTCTTTCACGATGCCCGAGCAGTGGTCCCAGCTGGACCGCAGATCGCCGTCAGGCACGCCCAGAAACTGATAATCGTCCGAACACAGCGCCGCGAACCACGAAACCTCAGCCGCGTCCAGATCGGGGGAAGTGATGGGGACGATGGTCATTTGATTCGTTCTCCGGTCGACTGTGACTTTCCTCTTGCGTAGCAATCACATTGATGTAGATCAATGGTGTATCAATTTTTCCTGCGACTGAATGAAGCGCCCAAAGATGTCCTCCGCCAACCGAAACCCAAATGCCTTACCGGTTTACGTTCAGATCGCCGAGTTGCTGATCCGTGACATCGCGGCCGGGCGTCTGATTTCCGGCGAGCGTCTGCCGCCTGAGCGGGAGTTGGCAGCAGATCTGAACGTGTCCGTGGGGACGTTGCGAAAATCGCTCGCCGAGCTTGAGAAAAAGGGGATGCTGGAGCGTATTCAGGGCTCAGGCAACTATGTCCGAGAGACCGGAACGCAGAACAGTGTCTATGGGATGTTCCGACTGGAACTGCCCGAAGGCGGTGGCCTTCCGCGCGCGGATATCCTGTCTGTGGACCACGTAAAAAAGCCAATCGATCTGCCCGATTTTGGAGCGTCAGACAGCGGTTCCCGTGTGCGTCGAATGCGTTATCTGAATGACACAATTATCGCGGTCGAGGAAATCTGGCTTGATGATGCCGCCGGACGGATCGATCAGAGCCTGCTCTCCGACTCACTTTATCGGTACTATCAGCACCAATTGGGGTTCTGGATCACACGCGCCGAAGACAGGGTCGCAATCGGGGCCTTGCCGGACTGGACGCCACCCGAATTCACCAAACCAGCCGGAGAAACGGTCGGCTACATCGAACGGTTCAGTTGGTCGGAACGACCTGAACCTGTTGAGTTTTCAAAAACATGGTTCGACCCGGATCGGGCCACCTATGTCCAACGACTGAAGTAGAAGGAACTGCGCATGACCCGGACCATTCACTACGGGCTGATCGGATGCGGTATGATGGGGCAGGAACATCTGCACAATATTGCCCTGTTGGACGACACGCGCGTGTCAGCGATTTTTGAACCCGACGCCGAGATGGCCAAGGTCGCACAGGAGATCGCACCAGACGCCAAGATGGTATCATCAGTGGCCGAATTGCTGGCGGTGGAAGATTTGGATTGTGTCGTCATTGTTAGCCCCAATCATCTGCATGTGAACCAGATCGAAGAAATCGCCCTGACGCACCCTTTGCCGCTGTTGGTCGAAAAACCTCTGTTCACGGATCCCGCCGATGCGACGCGACTGGAGGCGCTTCAGCGCGACTACCCGCATCCGATCTGGGTCGCGATGGAATACCGCTATATGCCGCCCATCGCCGCGCTGATATCCGAGGCGCAGGCGACAGGCGGGGTCAAGATGCTGTCGATCCGCGAGCATCGGTTCCCATTCTTGGAAAAGGTCGGCAACTGGAATCGGTTCAACCGCAACACCGGGGGCACCTTTGTCGAGAAATGCTGCCATTTCTTCGACCTTATGCGTTTGATCCTGCAATCCGACCCGGTGCGCGTCACCGCCAGTGGCGGGCAGGCGGTGAATCATCTGGATGAGGCCTATGAAGGTGAAACGCCGGACATCCTCGACCATGGTTATGTCATCGTCGATTTCGCTTCAGGCGCGCGGGCGATGCTAGAGCTGTGCATGTTCGCCGAAGGGTCCCGGTACCAAGAGGAGATCTCGGCCGTAGGTCCGGATGCCAAGATCGAAGCGCTGGTACCGGGGCCGGGGCGTTTTTGGCCAGAGCATCTGGGCGAACCACCGGTGCCACAGGTGATCGTCAGCCCGCGTGATCCCAAAGGGCCGATCGCTAAGGATATCCCGGTCGATCCGCGCCTGTTGGCTGCCGGGGATCACAACGGCTCGATCTTCTATCAGCATCAGGGGTTTTTAGCGGTTCTGCGGGGTGAGAAAGCCCGGCCCGAAGTGACTCTGCAAGATGGTCTTTGGGCCGTGAAGATGGGGCTGGCCGCGCAAGAAGCTCTTGAGACCGGAGAGGCCGTTCGCTTCGCTTCTTGAAGCGGATAGGAAACTCACGTTCCAGATACGCACAGGATCGGGTGTCGTTTTTGGCACCCGATGCGTCTTTTCCGCTTGCTGAGCGTATTCCCAGGCAATAGCTCTGTCTGTGGGACACCCCTCCCCAACGAGGGGCGTGTATCTGGAAGGGTAATACAGATGAGTATTCAACAACCGGCAACGCGGCCGGCAAATCCGCGTTTTTCCTCTGGCCCCTGCGCCAAACCCCCCACATTTGATCTGACCAAACTGGCCGATGCTGCGCTGGGCCGGTCGCACCGTGCAGCTGTCGGCAAGGACAAGCTGAAGGCTGCGATCGAGGGCACGCGCGAAGTGCTGGGGATTCCAGCAGACTACAAGATCGGCATCGTTCCCGCCTCGGACACCGGCGCGGTTGAAATGGCTCTGTGGTCGCTGCTGGGCGAACGCAAGGTCGAGATGCTGGCATGGGAGAGCTTTGGTTCCGGCTGGGTGACCGATGTGGTCAAGCAGCTGAAGATCGACGCTGAGGTCAAGACCGCAGATTACGGTCAGATCGTTGATCTGGCATCCATCGATTTCGCCAACGATGTTGTCTTTACATGGAACGGCACCACCTCGGGTGTTCGGGTTCCCAATGGCGACTGGATCGCGGATGACCGTCAGGGTTTGACGATCTGTGACGCGACCTCGGCGGCCTTTGCGATGGACCTGCCGTGGGACAAATTGGATGTGACCACGTTCAGCTGGCAGAAAGTGCTGGGCGGAGAAGCGGCCCATGGCATGCTGATCCTGTCGCCCCGCGCGGTGGAGCGTCTGGAAAGCTACACGCCCGCATGGCCTCTTCCCAAGATTTTCCGCCTGACCAAAGGCGGCAAGCTGATCGAGGGTATTTTCAGTGGTGCAACAATCAACACGCCCTCGATGCTTGCTGTCGAAGATTACCTGTTCGCACTGGATTGGGCGCGTTCGGTCGGTGGTCTGCAGGGCCTGATTGCGCGCGCCGATGCCAATGCCGGGGCGGTGCATGCGTTCTGTGATCAAAACGACTGGATTGCTAATCTGGCTGAAGATGCGGCGACGCAATCGAACACTTCTGTGTGCCTGAAATTCACCGACACGCGTATTCAGGACGGAGCGAGTTTCGCCAAGGCCGTGGCCAAGCGGCTCGAGGCCGAGAACATCGCGCTGGACATCGGTGCCTATCGCGACGCGCCCGCAGGCCTGCGCATTTGGTGCGGCGGCACGGTCGAGACCTCGGATATCGAAGCGATGCTGCCTTGGCTGGCATGGGCTTTTGAGGCCGAGATCGCGGCGCAGTCTGAGGCTGCCTGACTTTTCACCGGGCCGTCCAAGGCCCGGACCTTCCATACAATTCAAGGACCAGAGAAATGTCCCCCAAAGTACTCGTATCTGACAAGCTCAGCGAAACCGCCGTTCAGATCTTTCGTGATCGCGGCATCGACGTGGATTTCATGCCTGATCTGGGCAAGGACAAAGGCAAGCTGGCCGAGGTGATCGGCCAGTATGACGGTCTTGCCATCCGTTCGGCCACCAAGGTCACACCAACCATTCTGGAGAAGGCTGACAAGCTGAAAGTGATAGGTCGTGCCGGGATCGGCACTGACAACATCGACAAGGATGCCGCGTCGAAAAAGGGTGTGATCGTGATGAACACACCCTTCGGCAACATGATCACCACCGCCGAACACGCGATTGCAATGATGTTTGCCGTGGCTCGGCAGATCCCCGAGGCCAGCACCTCGACCCATGCGGGTAAGTGGGAAAAGTCCAAGTTCATGGGGATCGAGCTGACCAACAAGACCCTTGGCGTCATCGGTGCGGGCAACATTGGCGGTATCGTTTGCGAACGCGCGCTGGGCCTGAAGATGAAGGTCATTGCCTACGACCCTTATCTGGGTGAGGAGAAAGCCGCGCAAATGGGCGTGGAAAAGGTCGAACTGGACGAGCTTCTGGCGCGCGCGGATTTCATCACTCTGCACGTGCCGCTGACTGACCAGACCCGCAACATCCTGAGCCGTGAGAATCTGGCCAAAACCAAACCCGGTGTGCGCATCGTCAACTGCGCGCGTGGTGGTCTGGTCGACGAAGAGGCGCTGTCCGAGATGCTACAATCCGGCCACGTGGCCGGTGCGGCCTTTGATGTATTCAGCGTCGAGCCTGCCAAGGACAACCCGCTGTTCAATCTGCCGAACGTGGTCTGCACGCCTCACCTTGGTGCCGCGACCACCGAGGCGCAGGAGAATGTGGCCCTGCAGGTGGCCGAGCAAATCTCGAACTACCTGCTGACCGGCGCGGTCGAGAACGCGCTGAACATGCCCAGCGTTACAGCAGAAGAGGCCAAGGTCATGGGCCCGTGGATCAAGCTGGCAGGTCATCTCGGCAGCTTCATCGGCCAGATGACGGATGAGCCGGTCAAAGCGATCAACATCCTGTATGACGGTGTGGCCGCTGAAATGAACCTTGCCGCCCTGAACTGCGCCGTCGTCGCGGGGATCATGAAAAAGTTCAACCCTGAGGTAAACATGGTATCGGCGCCTGTCGTGGCGAAAGAGCGCGGCATTCAGCTGTCGACGACCAATCAGGACAAATCCGGTGTATTTGACGGCTACATCAAAGTGACCGTGGTGACCGACAAGCGCGAACGTTCGATTGCGGGCACTGTCTTTAGCGACGGCAAGCCGCGCTTTATCCAGATCAAGGGCATCAATATTGATGCCGAAGTCGGCGCGCACATGCTCTATACCACTAACGAGGACGTCCCCGGCATCATCGGCGCGCTTGGCCAGACAATGGGCGAGAACGACGTCAACATCGCGAACTTTACGCTGGGCCGGGCTGAGGCGGGCGGCGAAGCCATCGCTTTGCTCTATGTCGACGAACCGGTGCCCGCCGAGGCGCGCGCAAAACTGGCCGAAACGGGCCTGTTCACGCAGATCAAGCCGCTACAGTTTGACGTGGCCTGATCGGCGGCCCGTAATTTATGATCTGAACGATGCCCGCGCTAGAATGTGCGGGCATTGTCTTTTTTCTGCAATCTAGTTGCTGCACAAAGCGCCTGACGATTTCAAAGAGGCACTGAATTGAGTACTCCCATTTACGCCATCGGCGATGTTCATGGTCAGTTGGGCATGCTGCATGCGGCCTTGGCCCGGATCGAATACGACGGCGGCCCGGATGCACGGGTCGTCTTCTTAGGGGACTATGTGGACCGCGGCCCGAATAGTCGCGAGGTGCTGGATCTATTGATCGAGGGGCAACGCGCTGGGCGGAACTGGGTCATGGTCAAAGGCAACCACGACCGAATGATGGCCCGCTTTGTCGAGCGTTGTGAGATTGCGGACAAACATTTGCCGATCACTCTGAGCTGGCTGCACCCACGGTTGGGTGGGCGTGAAACGCTGGCCTCTTACGGGGTCGACGTCGCAGACACGGACCGCATCTTTCAGGTCCACGAACGCGCGCTGGCGGCCGTTCCACAAGCCCACTTCGAGTTTGTGAATGGCTTGCCTACCTTTCATCAGGAAGGTGAGCTGCTGTTTGTCCATGCGGGGATCAATCCGGGCGTTCAACTGGATCAACAGATCGAAGACGATCTTGTCTGGATACGGCAGGAATTCTTGGGCGATGCCCGCCCGCACCCATGGCTGATCGTGCATGGTCATACCCCTGTGGACCGGGCAGAACATTGCGGCAACCGTGTCAATCTGGACGCAGGTGCGGGCTATGGTCGGCCCCTTGCCACGGCGGTCTTCGAAGGGAGCGATTGTTGGCTGCTAACCGATGCAGGCCGGGTCAGATTAGAGCCTAATCCGAGGTAAACAGCCCTTTGTAGCGGTCCCGCAGGGCGTTTTTCTGCACCTTTCCCATGGTGTTGCGCGGCAGTTCATCCAGCAGGATCAACTCCCGGGGGTGTTTGAATCGGGCCAACTCGGTTTGCACGGTGGACATAATAGCTTCAATATCCGGCGTCTGACCCGGCTCGGCCACCAGAATGCCCAGGACAGTTTCGCCAAAGTCCGGGTGGGGCACGCCGATTACCGCGCTTTCCAGCACGCCGGGCTGGTCATCCAGCACCAGCTCTATCTCTTTGGGATAGATGTTGAACCCACCCGAGATGATCAGGTCTTTGCCTCGCCCGACGATATGGACATAGCCGTCGTCGTCGACGCGCCCCAGATCGCCCGTGATGAAAAACCCGTCTTCTCGCAATTCGGCAGCGGTTTTCTCGGGCATTTGCCAATATCCTTCGAAAACATTTGGTCCGCGCACTTCAATCATGCCGATTTCACCCTGCGGTAGAGTCTCGCCTGTTTCAGGGTCGGTCACCTTCAGTTCGACATCCGGCAAGGGGAACCCCACAGTCCCAGCGCGGCGCTCGCCGTCATAGGGGTTCGAGGTGTTCATGTTGGTTTCCGTCATTCCATAGCGTTCCAGGATGCGGTGGCCGGTCCGGGCTTCGAACTTTTCATGGGTCTCGGCCAACAAGGGGGCGGAGCCTGAAATGAACAGCCGCATATGGTGCGCCAGATCACCCGTGAACCGATCATCCGCCAGCAAACGGGTGTAGAAGGTCGGCACACCCATCATCGAGGTCGCTTGGGGCATCAGGCGCAGGATGTCCTCCAGATCGAACTTTGGCAGAAAGATCATTGCTCCGCCCGAGGCCAGAATGACGTTCGTCGCCACGAACAGCCCATGGGTGTGAAAGATCGGCAGGGCATGAAGCAGCACGTCGTCCTTGGTAAATCGCCATTCCTGCACCAGCGTTTCAGCATTGGACAACAGGTTTGCCTGCGTCAGCATCGCACCCTTGGATCGCCCTGTTGTGCCCGAGGTATAAAGGAACGCAGCCAGATCCTCTTCGGTTCGCCGGGCGGGTTCAAACGCGGGCAGCATTCCCAAAGCCCTGCGCATCAGGCTGCCGGACCCGTCCGCGTTCAGGGTCTCGAGCCGCGCATTCTGCGCTTGTGCGATCGGCGTGAGCTCTGCCGTGCTGGCCTCATCGCAGACAACCAGCGCCGCGCCGCTATTTTCGATGAAGTACTCCAGTTCGGCGGATTTGTACGCGGTGTTGAGCGGCAGAAAGATCAACCCGGCTTGCGCGCAGGCTGCATAAAGTGCCAGCGCTTCAGGTGACTTTTCAACCTGAACTGCGACCCGGTCTCCGGGCTGCAGTTCGAACCCGGTCAGCGCGTTGGCGATCCGCGCAGCCATGTCCAGAAAAGCCGCATGGGTCAGTGTTTGACCGTCGGGCAGATACAGGAACGGAGTGTCCTTGCCTGCGTGGATGCCAAACAGTCGATCATAAAGAGGGTTGCCCATCCCGTCATTCCTTCGCGCCGGTCCAAGTTGGCTAAAACTGGCGCGGATCAGCGGTACCGTAAAGCGAAAAACGCCCGTGTCAGAACTGGGTTGTCATGCGATACCCGGCCGCAAAGTACATCTTGGCAAAGGTAACCGGCTGACCCTCAAGCCATGTGATCCGCTCACCTGTGAAAACCGGTTCTCCCACGGGGAGGTCAAGGAACCCCGCCACAGTCTTATCGGCCCGGCTGGCCAGGAAACTCAGCTCGACATTTGTGAAGGGCACAGTCTGGATCAGCCACTCATTCGGGCCTATTGCGGCAAAATCGGCGTCGGCGACCTGCGGAACCGAGTCGATGACGATCCAGCGATCCTCGTATTGGAACGGTGTATTGCCGTTGAAATGCATGCAGCGCACGTGCATGACGCTTTGGTCCGACGTCAGCGCCAGGCGCGCGCGCAACCAATCGGGGGCGGGTTCCACTCCCGAGGATACCAACGCATAGCGATAGGTGCCGCCCATTGCCTCGACCTCGTCCCGCACCATGGGGATGGTAAAGCGGGCCTGTCGCTGCGGCGCGCTCAGTACACGCGTTCCGGCCTTGCGGCGACGTTCCAGATAGCCCTCATCCGCCAATTCTCGCAGCGCGCGGTTCACGGTTGTTCGGGTGCAGGAAAACTCGACTGCCAGTTCCTGCTCATTAGGCAGCAAAGAGTCCGGCTGCCATTCACCCGACCGAATGCGCGCCAGAACGGTTTCTTTGATATCCCTGTAACTGGTGGTGTCACTCGATTGGGTCATGAGGCCTGTTTCCTTCCAAGTGCCCGTTTAGACATCGGCCAGAAGATCGGCAATCGCAGCCTTGTAGGCAGGGATAACGCGCTCCCGTTCGATGTGGCGGCCTTGCTGCACCATATGCCGCCCCGCCGACCACAGATCGGTCACCAACCCGTCGGGGGCAGCAAAGCACAGCCCGTCCAGCAATTGCTGATCGGTCAAGGCGCAGAGCGTGGGGTGGGTGCGGTCGATTGCAACTAGATCGGCCAGTTTGCCGACCGCGATTTCGCCCGCATTTCGCCCGAGCGCCTGTGCGCCGCCACGGGCGGCTCCGGTATAAAGCGTCTGACCAACCGAGCCTTCGTCTTTGACCAGAACAGTACGCGCGTGATCGCGCAGGCGTTGAGAATATTCCAGCGTCCGCAGCTCTTCGGGTAGAGAAATTCGCACATTAGAGTCTGATCCAACGCCAAAACGACCATCTGCGTCGATATAGACAGACCCGTTAAAGATACCGTCCCCCAGGTTGGACTCGGTGATCGGACACAAGCCCGCAACCGCACCAGATCGCGCAACGGCGCGCGTCTCATCATCCGTCATGTGAGTCGCGTGGATCAGGCACCAGCGGTGATCGACGTCGACATTGCCCATCAGCCACGACACTGGGCGCTGACCCAGCGCGGCCTCGACATCGGCCACCTCTTTGAGTTGTTCAGCGATGTGGATATGGACGGGACCAGCCGGAGAGGCCCGCAGGACCCTTTGCAAGTCCGCGGGAGATGTGGCCCGCAAGGAATGCGGAGCGATTCCAAGGGTCGACTCCGCATGGGGCAGGGCCGAACGGCACTCTTCGACCAGGTTCAGAAACTCATCCACTGAGTTATCAAAGCGCAACTGGCCGCCCGCCAAGGATTGCTGTTCGACCCCGCCATAAGTGTAAAGCACCGGAAGGTGCGTCAGCCCGATCCCAGTTTGTGCAGCAGCGGCGAAGATGCGCTGGCTTAACTCGGACGTCTGCGCATAGCGCGCACCGCCCGGTTGGTGGTGGACATAGTGGAACTCACCGACCGAGGCGTAGCCAGCCTCTTGCATCTCAAGATAGACCAGCGCGGCAATGGCTTCGATGTGCTCTGGCGTCAGCCGGTCGAGGAACCGGTACATCAGCGTTCGCCAGGTCCAAAAGCTCTCGCGTCCAGCCGCGCGCACTTCGGTCATACCCGCCATAGCCCGCTGAAACGCATGGCTGTGCAGGTTTCCCGGCGCGGGCAGCAACGCATCAACCTGTGTGTCAGCGGGCTGGGCTGATGACCCGATATCCAGCGTCTTTATGTGTCCCTGGTCGATTTCCAGCCGCAGGTCACTGACCCAGTTAGAACCTAACAAAGCGGTTTTGGCGTGGATCGTCATCGTATTTCCAATTTGTGTAGACTTTAATTTTTTATACGTATACGAAAAATCCAACGACAAAGGGAGCCCAAAAGATTCGACATGGCAAAAAAATCTGTCCTTTTAGGTAAGCAGGTAGTGACCATGAGTGGTGGGTCGCACCCTTATGGGATGGTTCAGGCCGCGGCGCTGGCCGTTGACGATGACAAGATCGCCTGGGTCGGGCCGCGCAGTGCCTTGCCTGCGGAATACTCCGATTGGCCTGTTGACGATTTCGGCGACCGGCTGATCACACCCGCCTTGATTGATGCGCACACGCATGTCGTCTTCGGAGGAAACCGGGCAGTCGAGTTCGAGATGCGCCTCAACGGAGCATCTTACGAAGAGATAGCGCGAGCAGGGGGCGGAATTCTGTCCACGGTCAAGGCGACCCGTACGGCGAGTGAGGAAGAGTTGATGAAAGATGCTCTGACGCGCGTCGATGCCTTGCTGGCCGAGGGCGTGTCCTGCATCGAGGTCAAGTCGGGCTATGGCTTGGACGCCGAAACCGAACTCAAAATGCTGCGGGCGGCCCGCCGGATCGGGCAATCGCGCCCTGTCCGCGTCAAAACCAGTTTTCTGGGTGCCCATGCGGTGCCGCCCGAATACGCGGACCGCGCGGACGGCTATATCCGCGAAGTATGTATCCCGACCTTGCGGCAGGCGCATCAGGAGGGGCTGGTGGACGCTGTCGACGGGTTCTGCGAAGGCATCGCGTTCAGCCCCGCGCAAATTGCTCAGGTTTTTGATGTCGCGAAAGAGCTGAATCTTCCGGTCAAACTACACGCCGAACAGCTTTCGAACCTTGGAGGGGCAGCCTTGGCGGCCTCATACGGCGCGCTATCCGCGGATCACGTCGAGTATCTGGATGAGGATGGTGTCTCTGCCATGGCGCAGGCCGGTACCGTCGGCGTGCTGTTGCCGGGGGCGTACTACACACTGCGAGAGACACAGGTGCCGCCGGTCGATCTGTTGCGCCAATACGGGGTGCCGATTGCGCTGGCGACGGATTGCAACCCCGGGTCTTCGCCGCTGACCTCATTGTTGCTGACGATGAATATGGCCTGCACCCTGTTCCGCCTCACACCCGAAGAGGCGTTGGCCGGTGTCACCCGCAATGCAGCCCGCGCCCTGGGGTTGGACGACACCGGTGTTTTGACCCCGGGTCAGCGTGCGGATCTGGCCGTTTGGGACGTCTCTCACCCGGCCGAGCTGTCCTATCGCATCGGCTTTAATCCTCTGCACAAACGCGTTTTCGGAGGTGTGTGATGAAAACTCTCTCGCTGGTGCCTGGTCAGGTGACTTTGTCGGACTTGGCCGAGGTGTATTGGTCGGAACCCGCAGTGACACTGGACACCGCGTGCAAACCGCAGGTCGAAGCGGCGGCCAAACGCATTCTGGAGGCCGCGGCGGGCGAGCAGCCGGTTTACGGGGTCAACACAGGGTTTGGCAAACTGGCCAGCCATAAGATCGCGGCCAAGGACACCTCGACTTTGCAGCGCAACCTGATCCTCAGCCATTGTTGTGGTGTCGGACCGGCCGTGCCGCACCGCGTGACGCGCCTGATGATGTCGCTGAAACTGCTCTCGTTCGGGCGCGGAGCCTCTGGCGTTCGGTGGGAGCTGATTGGGCTGCTGCAACAGATGCTGGCCAAAGGCGTCACCCCGGTGATCCCGGCGCAAGGGTCGGTGGGGGCGTCGGGCGACCTTGCACCTCTGGCACATATGACAGCGGTGATCATCGGTGAAGGTGAGGCAGAGGTCGACGGAACCATCCTGCCCGGCGAACAAGCGCTGAAAACCGCCGGATTAGAGCCTATTCAATTAGGTCCCAAAGAGGGACTGGCCTTTATCAACGGCACGCAGTTTTCAACAGCATATGCCCTGGCCGGGTTGTTTGAAGCCTGGCGTGCCGCGCAGAGCGCGCTGGTCATCTCGGCCCTGTCGACGGATGCGATCATGGGGTCAACAGCCCCCTTGCAACCCGATATTCATACGCTGCGAGGCCACCGCGGGCAGACCGAGGCAGCCAGCGCCATGCGCGCCGCGCTGGCCGGGTCCGAGATCCGCGAAAGCCATCGGGATGGCGACACGCGCGTGCAGGACCCGTATTGCATCCGGTGCCAGCCACAGGTCACCGGCGCGGCTATGGACGTGATGCGGCAGGCCGCTGCAACGCTTGAGATTGAGGCGAACGCCGCCACTGATAACCCCCTGGTTCTGACCGAGGCCGGGGCGATTGTGTCCGGCGGCAATTTCCATGCCGAGCCTGTGGGCTTTGCAGCCGATATGATTGCGCTGGCCTTGTCCGAGGTTGGTGCAATTGCACAGCGGCGTATTGCTTTGATGGTGGACCCGGCGCTCAGCTTTGATCTGCCGCCGTTCCTGACGCCGGACCCGGGGCTGAACTCAGGTCTGATGATCGCCGAAGTCACGACGGCTGCGCTGATGAGCGAGAACAAGCATTTGGCCAATCCCTGCGTGACGGACAGTACACCGACATCGGCGAACCAAGAGGACCACGTGTCCATGGCAGCGCACGGTGCGCGACGACTGACTCGGATGGTCGAGAACCTGAATTACATCCTGGGGGTGGAGTTGTTATGCGCGGCGCAGGGTGTCGAGTTCCGTTCGCCATTGGCAACCAGCACCCCGTTGCAGCAGGTCATCGACCGGCTGCGAGCGGACATCCCGACACTGACCGAAGACCGCTATCTTGCCCCCGAGCTTGAGACCGCAAAGCATCTGGTGGCCAAAGGGGATATCCTTTCGGCCGCAGGTACTCAAATGCCGGAGCTTGTCTGATGCAGGTGTTCAGCGTGCAGCGCGGCGACGGTCCTGTAGTGCTGGGACAGCCCCATGGGGGGACGTATGTGCCGGATGAAATTGCGGCGCGCCTGAACGAAACAGGGCATGGTTTGACGGATACCGATTGGCACATAAACAGGCTCTATAAAAGGCTTTTGACCAATGTGACGGTCGTGCAATCGCATGTCCATCGCTACGTCATAGATGCGAACCGGGACCCGGCTGGCGTCTCGCTTTACCCCGGTCAGAACACGACAACGCTTGTCCCTCTGACCGATTTCGACGGGCTACCGATCTGGATCGATGGTCAGGAACCACCTGTCGATGAGGTCGAGGACCGGAGGAACAAGTACCACGCACCCTATCACGATGCGTTGCGCGAGGAGTTGGACCGCGTTCTAAGCAAGCATGGCGTGGCGGTTTTGTTCGATTGCCACTCGATCCGCTCGCTGATCCCGTTCTTGTTTAATGGTGAGCTGCCAGTCTTCAATACCGGAACCAATGACGGTCAGACATGCGCCCCGGCTATTGAACAGGCGGTGCAAGACACGGCTAGCCACGCCGAGGGGTTCACCTCGGTTCTAAATGGCCGGTTTCGTGGTGGCTGGACCACCCGTCACTATGGTCGCCCGGCTGAGGGCATCCACGCAATTCAGATGGAGATCGCGCAACGCGCTTACATGGATGAATCGCCCCCATGGAAGTGGCGTGAGGACCGTGCCGCGAAACTCCGCCCGCATCTGAGAACGATGCTGACCCGTCTCAATGACCTCGCCCTCTCGGGCGCACTGACCGCACAAGGAGCCCAGAAATGAGCGATCCGCGTAAAAACACCCGCGACATCTATCCGCCGACCGGCCCCGAGTTGAACGCCAAAAGCTGGGTGACCGAAGCCCCCCTGCGAATGCTGATGAACAACCTGCACCCGGACGTAGCCGAGAACCCGCATGAGCTGGTGGTCTATGGCGGTATCGGCCGCGCGGCGCGGACGTGGAAGGACTTCGACACTATTGTGGCCGGTTTGAAGGACTTGGAAGAAGACGAAACCCTGATCGTCCAATCCGGCAAGCCTGTCGCGATTATCAAGACGCACAAGGATGCACCGCGGGTGCTGATCGCCAATTCCAACCTCGTGCCCCACTGGGCGACCTGGGACCACTTCAATGAGCTCGATAAGAAGGGTCTGATGATGTACGGCCAGATGACGGCTGGCTCATGGATCTATATCGGTACGCAAGGCATTGTTCAGGGCACCTATGAGACCTTCGCCGAGGCAGGGCGTCAGCACTATGACGGCGATCTGACGGGCAAGTGGATTTTGACCGGTGGGCTGGGCGGCATGGGTGGCGCGCAACCGTTGGCTGCGGTGTTTGCCGGGGCTTGTTGTTTGGCTGTTGAATGCAACCCGGACAGCATCGATTTCCGACTGCGCACGAAGTACCTCGACGAAAAGGCGGAAACGCTGGATGAGGCGCTTGAGATGATCGACCGCTGGACCAAGGCGGGCGAGGCGAAGTCGGTCGGCCTGCTGGGCAATGCGGCAGAGGTCTTCCCCGAGATTTACCGCCGTATGTCCGAGGGTGGAATGCGCCCGGATATCGTCACCGATCAGACCAGCGCCCATGATCCGATCAACGGCTATCTGCCGCTGGACTGGACTATGGCACAATGGCGCGAGAAGCGGGAAACAGACCCTAAATCGGTCGAAAAGGCTGCACGAGTGTCGATGAAGCAGCACGTTGCCGCGATGGTCGATTTCTGGAACGCGGACGTGCCGACGCTTGATTATGGCAACAACATCCGGCAGGTGGCACAGGATGAAGGGCTTGAGAACGCCTTTGCCTTCCCCGGCTTTGTCCCTGCCTATATCCGCCCGCTGTTCTGCAAAGGGATCGGCCCGTTTCGCTGGTGTGCCCTGTCGGGCGACCCCGAGGACATCTACAAGACCGACGCCAAGATGAAGGAGTTGTTTCCCGAAAACGAGCACCTGCATCGCTGGATCGACATGGCACAAGAGCGGATCGCGTTTCAGGGCCTGCCCGCGCGGATTTGCTGGATCGGTCTTGGTGACCGTCACCGCGCTGGGCTGGCCTTCAACGAGATGGTGGCCAATGGTGAGTTGAAAGCGCCAGTTGTGATCGGCCGCGACCATTTGGACTCGGGTTCGGTGGCAAGCCCCAACCGCGAGACCGAAGCGATGTTGGATGGCTCGGATGCGGTTTCGGATTGGCCGTTGCTGAACGCTCTGATCAATACGGCCAGTGGGGCAACGTGGGTATCTTTGCATCACGGGGGCGGGGTCGGAATGGGCTTCAGCCAGCATGCGGGCGTCGTGATCTGCGCTGATGGCACCGAGGATGCTGCGCGGAGGTTGAAGCGGGTTCTCTGGAATGATCCGGCCTCGGGCGTTTGGCGCCACGCGGATGCAGGGTACGACATTGCCAAGGATTGTGCCCGTGAACACGGGCTGCGTCTGCCGGGTATTTTAGGGTAGTCCCAAACTGTCTCTGGCGAAAATGCTGCACCTGCGATATGCGCAGGTGAGCTTGCCGGAGATCGAATATGTACGTTGCCACCCTTTTGACCAACCCAGCTGCGCCAAATCTGGACCCGTATTTGGTCGAGTCGATGCGGAATGCTTGGGGCGGCGGTGAGATCCAGTGGCTCAGCCCGGATGAGGCGGCCGAGTTTACGCTGCCCAATATTCCAAAGAACCTTTGGGACGTTTGGGGCGATCTGCAGCCCATGGGCGTCGATCTGGTTGCCCAACCGGCAGAGGGGCGACGGAAAAAGATGCTGCTGGCCGATATGGACAGCACCATGATCCAGCAGGAATGCATTGACGAACTGGCCGATGAGGCCGGTGTGGGAGATCGGGTCAAGGACATCACTGCACGTGCCATGAATGGCGAGTTGGACTTTGAAGGTGCGCTGACCGAACGGGTCGGCTTGCTGAAAGGTCTGGATGAGGCGGTGATCGGAAAGGTTTTGGACGAACGCATCACCTTGATGCCTGGCGGCAAGGAATTGGTCGCCACGATGCGTGCGAATGGCGGTTATGCCGCCCTCGTTTCCGGCGGGTTCACCGCATTCACGGCCAAGGTCGCCGAGGTGCTTGGTTTTGATGAAAACCGCGCCAACACTCTGTTGGCAGAGGACGGCAAGCTGACCGGAGACGTCCAGCGGCCGATTCTGGGACGTCAGGCCAAGGTTGATGCGCTGGAGCAAATTACTGCGCGTTTGGGTCTGGCAGAGGCGGATGTGCTGGCCGTTGGTGATGGCGCGAACGACCTGGGGATGCTGCATCGAGCGGGAACCGGCGTCGCGCTGCATGCCAAGCCAACGGTGGCCGAGCAGTGCGAGGTTCGTGTGAACCACGGGGACCTGACGGCGTTACTGTATGTGCAGGGCTACAACCGTTCGGAATTCGTGTCCGAATAAACCGGCTAGCCATTATTTAACTTTTGTGTTAAATAATGGCTATGAACACTCTGATAAACACATTTTCTGCTTTGTCCGATTCCACTCGGTTCTCGATTGTCGAGCAACTGATGCAGGACGGCGAGCTGCCCGCCGGAGACCTGATTGAAGGGCGGGGAATGTCTGGTGCCGCAATCTCGCGTCATCTTAAAGTGCTGCGCGAGGCCGGGCTGGTACGACAGCGCGTGCAGGGCACGCAGCGGATGTATTCTATCCAACCTGACGGACTGCGGGCGATCGCGGAATGGACCATTTCCAAACGTGAGTTCTGGGAAAACAGCCTTGATCGCTTGGGTGACCTCATTGAAAGGGAAAATTCATGGCCGACCTGAAACTGGAACGTGAGTTCCCCACCACTCCGGAAAACCTGTTTGCCTGGATCAGCGATGGCGCAAAGCTGTTGCAGTGGTGGGGCCCCGAGGGGCTGCATGTGCCGGAACATGATCTGGATTTCTCGCGCCTTGGGCCATGGTACTCGGTCATGGTGAATGAAGAAGGCCAGCGGTACAAAGTTTCCGGCCAAGTAACCCATGTCGACCCGCCCAATTCAGTCGGTTTCACTTGGGGGTGGCATGATGATCAGGACCAGCGCGGAGCCGAAAGCCATGTGACGTTGACGGTCGAACCTGCGGGGAATGGTGCCCGCCTGATCCTGGATCATCGCGACCTTGGCGATGATGAGATCGCTGCCAACCACAATTCCGGTTGGACCTCGTCGCTGCGGAAACTCGAAGCGCAATTTCAATAGGTTTTATCACGGAGGAAGAGAAATGCCCCAATATTTGTTTGTCTATCACGGTGGAACCACGCCAACCGACCCCGCCGAAGTCGAAGCAACCATGGCCGCCTGGGGCGCGTGGTTCCAGAACATGGGCGAAGCTCTGGACATCCCCGGCAACCCGGTGGGGCAGTCCTATACGGTCAGCTCAAGCGGCGTTGTTGACAATGGCGGGGCCAATCCGGCTTCGGGCTTTACGGTCATCAAGGCCGACAGCATTGACGCCGCGACCGAGATGGCCAAGGGGTGCCCCATGGTCGTCAACGGCTCAGGCTCGGTCGAAGTTGCCGAGGTGCACGAGATCGAGATGTGAGCCTTAGCCGGGAAACCCCGGCGCAGGTCTGATCACGCCGCATTCAATTCCGCGACGGGAATACTGAACCGCGTTCATGAATTTGCGGGTGGCCGGGTGCTCGGCCTCCAGCACTCCCAAGCTGACCAGAATGGCAGCAATCGAGCATTCGCTGGCGCGGGTAGTGCCGTCGGTGATTTTCAGTGCAACGCCCAGCTTTTTCTCGGGAATGATCGCGACGAAAACCGCCTCGGCCCCGGTCTTGATCGCGGCGCGTCCGTTCATCGCTCGCATAAGTTCAGTGCAGGCGCGGCTTTCGCCAGCGACCAGTTCCGGATGTTTGATCATGGCGGCGGTGAGTTGCTGCGCGGCGTGGCTGGCCCGGTCAGACCGGTCAGCAGCTGACGCAAACCACGCCATCGAGCGCGCAAGGCCCACCAGAGAAGTGGCAAAGTTCGGTGCCGAGCACCCGTCGATCCCGTAGCCCGGGCTGGTTTCGCCGGTGGTCTCTTCCAGGGCGGACAGGCAGGCCTGCTGTACCGGGTGGTCGATCTCAAGGTATTCCGGTCCGGCCCCCATATGCTGTGCTACAGTCAGGAACCCGCAGTGTTTGCCTGAACAATTGTTGTGAATCTGGCAGGGCGTATCATCGGCAAGGATCAGCCCATCCCGCGCCGCCATGTCCTGCGGTTCCTGTGGGCCGCAGCGCAGGTCGTGCTCGGCCAGCCCGAGGTGATCCAGCCAGGCGGTTACGCGATCCGTGTGAATATGCGCGCCACTATGAGAGGCGCAGGCTAGAGCAAGATGTTCGCTGTTCAGGCCATACTTCGCAGCAGCGCCGGACGTAATCAACGGCAGTCCCTGGATCATTTTTGCCGAGGATCGGGGATAGATCACGGCGTTGGGATCGCCCCAGCTTTGCACGATCTGACCACTGTCATCACAGATCACTGCGTGGCCCAGATGCAGGCTTTCCAGCAATGGGCCACGCCACAGTTCTGTCATTGGTACCGGCTGCGTCATCTGGCCCCTCCATAATATGCGCAAAATTCTGCCAATCGCCCTTTCGCCTGTGGCGAAACCTGCGTTAGTGTGTGTATGTCGACAATCATCGGAATACGCAACTTACAGACGAACCGGCAGAGTTCGTACGCATCTTCGATGGGTATGAGGTATTAGGTCGAGCTAGGAGGCTGGACAGATGGGATCAAAACTCGTCCGTGTGATCGCGGGCCTGTGCGTGGCAGGAATGGCCACAACCGCAACCGCTCAGCAGGGGACCAGCACAAATCGTGTGGCGGCAAAAACGGATTGGAGCGTTTTCGTCGAAGACGATCCCACCGAGTGCTGGAGCGTGTCTGCCCCCAAGGAAACCGTAAACACCCGCGGTGGTCGCGTGGTCTCGGTGCGCCGTAGTGACATCCTGTTATTCGTGTTCTACCGCCCCAATGCCGAGGTCAAAGGTCAAGTCACCTTCACCGGCGGCTACCCGTTTGCGGCGGGATCGACCGTAAACCTTGAGATCGACGGGACCGAGTTTGAACTGATCACCGAAGGCGAATGGGCCTGGCCGGCAACCGAAGGCGAAGACCTGAAGGTGGTCGCCGCGATGAAGCGCGGCACCGAGGCTGTTCTGACGGCACGTTCGGAACGCGGTACCCAGACCAAGGATACGTTCTCTTTGCTGGGCTTTACGGCCGCAATCGAAGACGCGGAAAAGCGCTGCACCGATTGATCTGGCAAGACCCTTGCAAGCAGCCCCGTCATATGGCGGGGCTTTTGCTTTCTTTAGAAACGACTGCTTCGTCTTTCCCGCATTTATTGATCCGTATCAAGGAAAGCCGACCGAATTTCAGCACAATAAAATCCTAAGTTATGCGGGGAGTTTTCTGATGTTGAAGCAATCACTGACAGTTTTGCTTATGATGGCCGTCGCGTTTCTGAGCGCATGCGAAAAAGATACTAATACCTATCCGATCACTGGTGAACAGTGTGGCCCGGACGATCCGGTCAAAACCCTGGATGCAGAGGACTGCTTTATTCCACCCGCGGGCACCTGAACCTAGTCTCACTAGACGCGCAGAATTGGCTATAGAACCTTTTGGCTAGGTTGCCTTAGTTACGTTTCCCAAAATGTGATAGTCCGGTACTTAGTACGGTTTCGATCAGGAGGAAACGACCATGCGCTGGGCTTTGATTGCTTTTCTTATTCCATTTGCCGCTGTAGCCGATCCGACGCTGGAATGCTCGGACGCTGGCTCGCAGGTCGAGATCGGCGCGTGCGTTTCCGATATGGAAGCGCGCGTGAATCAGGCGGTGGCCGAGAGTTACTCATTTGCCCTTGCCGCAGCGCAAGAGCTGGATGAGGTGACGGATCGCGTTGTTGCCCAGCCCGCGCTCGAGGCCGCACAAGCTGCCTGGGAAGCTTATCGCGATACGCAATGCGAGGCAGTGGGCGCCTGGTTTGGCGGCGGATCAGGTACGGGTATTGGAATTACGTCTTGCCGGGTTGATCTGGGGCGCGAGCGCGTGGACGAATTGCTGCGAATGACAAATTAAGCGTCACGATTTCTTTTGATCTTTGCGCGCGATCCTATATAGAGGCGCATCCCAAGCCAGAATCCGTTGAGATAAGCCAATGTCGCCCAAAGCGCCGATCACTCAAGACGTCATGACCATCCCCCGCAAATTGCCAGAGGGGAAGGTGAACCTTGTGGGTTTGACCCGTGATCAACTGCGCGAGGCGCTCATCGAACACGGCACGCCGGAAAAGCAGGCCAAGATGCGCACCGGCCAGATCTGGCAGTGGATTTACCAATGGGGCGTGCGCGACTTTGCCGAGATGACCAATCTGGCAAAAGCGTATCGTGCGCAGCTGGCCGAGAGATTCGTGATCGAGATCCCCGAGGTCGTGACGCGTCAAGTGTCTGAGGATGGCACGCGCAAATACCTGTGCCGCATCGCGGGCGGGCATGAGGTCGAGGTGGTATATATCCCCGAAGAAGATCGCGGTACGCTGTGTATCTCGTCTCAGGTGGGGTGCACGCTGACCTGTTCCTTCTGCCATACCGGTACGCAGAAACTGGTGCGCAACCTGACGGCGGCCGAGATTGTTGGCCAGGTGATGATGGCTCGCGACGATCTTGAGGAATGGCCGACCCCCGGCGCGCCAAAGGATGAAACCCGCCTGCTGTCGAACATCGTTCTGATGGGCATGGGCGAGCCGCTCTATAATTTTGAAAACGTCCGTGACGCGATGAAGATCGCGATGGACCCGGAAGGGATTTCCCTGTCGCGCCGTCGGATCACGCTGTCGACCTCCGGCGTTGTGCCGGAAATCGCGCGGACGGCTGAGGAAATCGGCTGCCTGCTGGCGATCTCGTTTCACGCCACCACCGATGAAACCCGTGACGTGCTGGTGCCGATCAACAAGCGCTGGAACATCGAAGAGTTGCTGGAAGCTTTGGCCAGCTATCCCAAAGCATCGAACTCGGAACGGATCACCTTTGAATACGTGATGTTGGACGGTGTGAACGACAGCGATGAGGACGCTCATCGACTGATCGACCACATAAAGCGCTATAACATCCCGGCCAAGATCAACCTGATCCCGTTCAACGAATGGCCGGGCGCGCCTTATAAGCGCAGCTCGAACAATCGTATCCGTGCTTTTGCAAACATCATCTATCAGGCGGGCTATGCCTCTCCTATCCGCAAAACACGGGGCGAGGACATCATGGCCGCCTGTGGTCAGCTCAAGTCGGCCACCGAGCGCGCGCGTAAGTCGCGCAAACAGATCGCAGCTGAAGCAGGCTTGCAAAGCTGATCCGCCCAAGATTTGTGCAGTGCGCGGACAGAAATTAATATTCTGTCCGCTGTCATTTGTATGCGCAATTTGATATGTTTTAAGGGCCGAAACCGGGGGCTGCTGCCTCATGTCTGTGCACGAAGCGGTGAGTTTCACCATCCGTTTGTGGCGCGTTTGTTCATGGCCGCTACTTTTTGGGTACGTGTATCGCGGCGTTCAGGCGAACCTTTTGAACCAGGTGGGCCAATTAAATGTTTTACCGATTTGAAAAATTGTTTTCGACATCATTTGCGGTTGTAATCCTTGCGGGCTTAGTCGCGCATGGGGCAGAAGCACAATCCAGTGGTGAGGATGCGCATCTTGCCATCGAGAACCCTGCGGAGCTGTCCAAGGAAGAGGCTCTGCGCATTTACAAGTCCCTGCAGCGGCGGATGGAGCGTGGCTATGCCGCGGCGCAATTGGACCAGCTGATCAACTATCAGGCCTGGCCGTTGTTCAACGATGCGCCCTACATCTCAGCAACCCACGGGCAGCGTTATGTGAACAGTTATGCCAACCGCATGGCGCATAACTATGGTACTTTGGCCGAGGGTGAAAAGCTGCCGATGGGGTCGGTTCTGGCCAAGGACAGCGTTACCGTGACGGATGAGGGCAACGTCCACCCCGGCGCTTTGTTCGTGATGGAAAAACTTGCCGAAGGTGCCAACCCGGACACTGCGGATTGGCGCTATATCATGGTGATGCCGGACGGGTCGCTGTTCGGCGATACGATGGGCGCACGCGCCGCAGCGGTCGCCTATTGCCACGACTGCCACGAAGCGGTGGCTGACCGGGACTACACGTTCTTCGTGCCCGAGGATTACGCGGTCGGCAACTGAGCGTCGGCTATTTGCGGCCGAACCGGGCGGTGCCGATCACTTCGATCAGGGTCTGTCGCACCGGTTCCGGTTGCGCCTCGACCGCGGACAGCACCTCGCGCAGTTCTGCGCGCAAGCCATGCATCTGGTCGATCAGTGAGATCATCATCGACAGCGCGTCAGGCTCCATCTCGTATTGATCGTGCAATTCGCAGGCCAGTTCCAGCCGCGCCACGTCCAGACTGTGATAGACGAGCCCCTGATCGGTTTGTTCAGGGATGACAATCTCGGCGGCCAGATACTCGGTCAAACGGGACGACGTCAGGCGGGTGACGGTCGTAATCAGCTGCTCTTCGGTCAGGGTGCGGGTCATGACGGCATTCCTTTCCGGGGATCATAGCTGTGGGTTTCGCGCCACGTCTCCATGAATTGCTTCAATTCATCATCGATCTCGTCAGGCATTGCGATCGTCAGTTCAATCAGTTGATCCCCACGATCGGAGGAGCCCCGTTTCTTCACCCCCTTGCCACGCAGTCGCAAGGTCTTACCACTGCTGGTACCCGCCGGAACACTGACATTAACGCCACCATCAATGGTGGGGGCAGGCACTTTGCCACCCAGAACAGCCTCGTCGATGGTGATCGGCAGAGTGATGTGGATGTCGTCGCCCTGACGGTCAAAGACCGGGTGCTTGGCGACCGAGACCGTGACCAGAGCATCGCCCGCAGGTCCTTCACCAAATCCCGGATCGCCCTTGCCGCGCAGGCGGATGGTCTGACCGTCGGTGATACCGGCTGGGATTTTCACTTCGATCCGGTCGCCGTCGGGCAAGGTCAGCTTTTGGCTGGCGCCAAACACCGCATCCAGAAAGCTGATCTGCAGGCTGTAGTTGCGGTTGTGTCCCGGCGCATGAAACTCGTGTGTGCGCTGGCCATACCCGCCGCGCCCCCGCATGAATTCGGCGAAGATGTCCGACATGTCGTCCGGGTCTGCAGCCCGTCCACGATAGGGGTTTCCTGCGGCCTCGGCATAGTCGCGGTAATACTGCTGTTGCGGGCGTTCCTGACCCGAGGCATCAATCTCACCCCGGTCGTATTGCCCTCGCTTTTCAGGGTCTTTCAACAGATCGTATGCGGCGGCAGCGGCCTTGAACTTGGCCTCGGCTTCGGCATCGCCCGGTTTCAGGTCGGGGTGGCATACCTTGGCGATGCGCCGATAGGCTTTTTTGATCTCGGCATCGCTGGCATCTTTGGCGACACCAAGGGCGGAATAGGGATCGTCGCTCATCTCACCTCTCGCGGGTCGGGCTGAACAGGATGGTTTTATCATGCGTTTTCAAAGGGCCAAAAGGAAGAGGCTTTTGAAACCGCTCGCAAATTCCTGCAGGTCTGTTAACATATGCATGTTTTTAGGTGAACGCTGACGGAGATCCCCATGACACGCAGACTCAAGTCCATTCTGGCCCTTTTGGCCGGCAATGCCATCGGGTTGTTGCTTGCCGCGATATTGCTGCCGGAGTTTGCGATCCGACCAATCTCGTTCATCGTGGTGGTGATCGTCTTTACGCTGGTCCAGTGGATTGCCGAGCCGTTGATCCTGAAACTGGGCGAGAAACGTGCTCCCGCGATCAAAGGCGGGATTGCCCTGATCGTGACATTTGTTGGTCTGTTGATAACCGATCTGGTCACCAACGGTCTGACGGTCGGTGGAATTTCCAACCTGCTGGCGGCAACGCTTCTGGTCTGGCTGGGCGCATTGATCGCCAGCGTGGTCCTGCCGATCTACGTGTTCAAGGAACTGCGCGAGCCCAAGAAGTAACTATAGCGCGTTTAGACTGGTCTCGAATGCCTGCCACAATTCTTCGACCGGTTCGCATCCGACCGAGAGCCTGACGAAACCCGGATCAACGTCGTCGCCCCAACGGGCGCGACGTTCTGCCGAGCTGTGGACACCACCAAACGAGGTGGCGGGTCGCAGTAACGGACAGGTATTGATAAAGCTCTCGGCTTTTTCTTCCGAGGCCAACGTAATTGACAGCAGGAACCCGAACCGTGTCGTTTGTGCATTGGCCAGCGCGTGTGACGGGTCGCCCGGCAGGCCGGGATAGCGGATCGCCGTGATCGCCGGGTGATTGGCCAGCCGTTCCGCCAGAACCTGCGCCGAGCTGCACATCCGGTCGAACCGTACATCCAGCGTTTCCAAACCACGATGCAGCAGCCATGCCTCGTGCGGGCCGGGGATCGCGCCGGACACGCGCCGCCATTCTTCCACCCGTTCCATGATTTTCTCGTCGCGGCTGGCAACATGCCCCATCAGCAGGTCCGAATGTCCGCCCATCGCCTTGGTGTCCGAGGCAACCACGACATCGATACCCATATCCAGCGGGCGTTGGCCCAACGGGGTCATGGTCGTGTTGTCGGCGATGGTGATCCCTCCGGCCGCACGTACAGCAGAGGCGATGGCGGGCAGGTCCATCATGTCCAACCCGGGGTTCGAAGGGCTTTCCAGAAAGACCACGTCGAACCCTTCGAAGCCGCCTTGATCAAACGCGGTCGTCGGGCGTTCAGTGACCAAGACGCCGAGGTTCGACAGAAACCGGTCGGCCAACAGTCGTGTGACGTAGTATCCGTCCGATGGAATCAGGACGCGGGACCCGGCTTTGACCGTCGCGAACAATGCTGCCGAGATCGCGCCCATGCCCGACGGAAAGGTCAGGCAAGGCGCGTTTTCCAGATGGGCCAGCACGTGTTCCAGATGCACCCAAGTCGGGTTGTCGACGCGACCGTAGGTTGGGTGACCGTCCGGCGCGCCCGGCAGGTGGTACATGCTGCTCTGCGTCAGCGGTAGGGCCACAGGCTCACCTTTGGACAACGCATTGCCGCGCAGGTGCAGCATCTCACCGGTCTTTGGGTTCTTCATGTCTCAGCGTCCCGGAATTTCGTCGCGGGGCGGGGCAGGTTCCCAGTTCTCGATGATGTCGACCGCCTCTTGCGCGGTGTCGACAAAGCGGAACAGGTCCAGGTCTTCGTCCGAGATGGTGCCTGCGTCCGCAAGCGCCTCCCAATTGATGACCTTTTCCCAGAATTCGCGACCGAACAGCAGGAAGGGGACACGCTCCATCCGACCGGTCTGAATCAGGGTCAGGGACTCAAACAATTCATCCATCGTGCCAAAGCCACCGGGGAAGATGGTGATGGCACGGGCGCGCATCAGGAAATGCATCTTGCGGATGGCGAAATAGTGGAAGTTAAAGCTGAGATCGGGCGTGACATAGAGGTTCGGCGCCTGTTCGTGCGGCAGTACGATGTTCAAACCAATGGAACAGCCGCCCGCATCCTGAGCCCCGCGGTTCCCAGCCTCCATCACGCCGGGGCCGCCACCGGTGACGATGACGTTCTCGCGGCAACCGGTTTCGTTGGATTTCTTGGTCATCAGCCGCGCAAACTCACGCGCTTCGTCATAATACTCAGACAGATTGGCCAGCGTTTCGGTTCGCGCGGTGTGTTTCTTGGATGGCTCGGGGATACGTGCGCCGCCGAACATGACGATGGTCGAGGTGATTTCACGCTCGGACATGATCATTTCTGGTTTCAGCAATTCCAGCTGCAGGCGCACGGGACGCAGTTCGTCCCGGCACAGGAAATCGTCATCTGCAAAGGCAAGGCGATAAGCGGATGAGCGCGTCTGCGGCGTGTCCGGTACCTCGCTCGCGGTCGAGCGGTCGGTCTGTGCGTCGCGGAATGGGCTCAGGCGGTCTTCTCTCATCGGTGATGGTTCCCTGGTTGCGTGTTCCTAAAACAGCTATAGGGTTCGCGGGCAGAGTGCCAGTCACGGAAGAACAAGAATGAATTGGAAGACCGAAATTTCCGCAGCCGCCGAACGGATCGATGGATATGCGCAGGTGACGCCCGTGATGGAGTGCCGTGTTCCCGGGCTGGATGACCCGATTGAGATGAAGCTTGAACACATGCAGCACACCGGCAGCTTCAAGGCGCGCGGAGCGTTCAATACCTTGCTGAGCCATGAGGTGCCGGAGGCGGGCGTTGTGGCGGCATCTGGCGGCAACCACGGTGCAGCGGCGGCTTATGCGGCACAAACACTGGGCCATCCGGCCAAAATCTTTGTGCCCGAGCTTGCGGGCCCCTCCAAAATCGCCTTGATCAAACAGACCGGCGCGGACCTGACTGTGGTTCAGGGCGAATACGCCAATGCCCTGAACGCCGCGCAGGAACATGAGGCAGCGAGCGGTGCGATGCAAATCCATGCCTATGATGCCCCCGCAACCGTTGCAGGGCAGGGGACGTGTTTCCGGGAATGGGACGCGCAAGGATTGCAGGCCGACACCGTTCTGGTCGCTGTCGGCGGTGGCGGTCTGATCGCGGGGGCTCTTGCCTGGTTTGACGGCGCAAGAAAGGTCGTCGCGGTCGAGCCCGAAACTTCTTGTGCCTTGAATGCGGCGTTGCAGGCAAGTGAGCCGGTGGACGTTTCGGTGTCAGGGATCGCAGCCAATGCGCTGGGCGCCCGGCGGATCGGCGGCATCTGTTTCGGTCTGGCGCGGGGTATGACCTCGGTTCTGGTGTCGGACGATGCAATTGCAGACGCGCAGCGGTTGTTGTGGCGGAGTCATCGTATTCTGGTTGAGCCCGCAGGTGCGACCGCATTGGCCGCTTTGACTTCGGGCGCGTACAAGCCGCAGCCGGGCGAACGTGTGGCGGTTCTGGTCTGCGGCGGAAATATCTCTCCTGATCCGTTTTTGGAGTGAATTATCGGCTTGTGGAAGCAGGTTAAGAATTTTATCGATAATCTATGACCGCCACGATCGCCGACTCAATCTACCAGAACCTCAGCCAGAAAATCATCACCGGCGAATTGCTGGCCGGTGAAAAGCTGCGCCAGGATCACATTGCGCGCGCCTTTAACACCAGCCACGTTCCGGTGCGCGAGGCTTTGCTGCGGCTTGAGGCGCATGGCCTTGCCCAAAGTGAACCGCGCAGGGGCATGCGTGTTACGGCGCTGGATCCGGCTGAGGTACGCGAAGTGATCGAGATGCGGGTCGCGCTGGAGTCGCTAGCCCTCCAACACTCTGTCCAGAATATGTCGCCCGGCGCGATCAAACTGGCGGACGAGGCGCGCATCGCTTGTGACGCAGCGCAGACTATGCCCGATTGGGAGGCGCGCAACCGCGCCTTTCACCGGGCAATCCTGACGCCCTGCGGGTTGCCGCGCCTGTTGCATGCCATTGATGACCTGCACATCGCTAGTGCGCGCCACCTGTTTGCCCACTGGCGTCCCAAATGGGTGCAGCGCGCGGACAGCGATCATGCGGCCATTGTTCAGGCCCTGAAACGCAAGGATACAACGACTGCCGTTTCGATTTTGACGCGCCATATCCGGCGGGCCAGCTGATCCACCAGCGATCTGGACGCAATTTGGTCGTTCTGCGTCGCATTGCACCACGAGGTGCAGTTGCGTATAGGCCAAACAAACGTGAACAGATTCTGCAGGGAGCTATCTGATGTCCAACGCGCAACTGGAAACCGCTATCGAAGCCGCCTGGGAGGCGCGCGATACTATCACGCCCGCCACCACCGGCGAACAGCGCGAAGCGATCGAGGATACGCTGAACGCGCTGGACAGCGGCTCGCTGCGTGTCGCCGAAAAGCTGGAAAGCGGCGACTGGCACGTGAACCAGTGGGCCAAGAAAGCGGTTTTGTTGGGCTTCCGCATCAAGGACATGGAAATCCAGGCCGGTGGTCCGCAGGGCGGCGGCTGGTGGGACAAGGTGGACAGCAAGTTCGCCGGTTGGGGTGAAAACCAGTGGCGCGCCGCCGGTTTCCGCGCGGTTCCGAACTGTGTGGTTCGCAAATCGGCCTATGTCGCTCCCGGCGTTGTGCTGATGCCGTCCTTCGTGAACCTTGGCGCTTATGTTGACGAAGGCACCATGGTTGATACCTGGGCTACCGTTGGTTCCTGCGCGCAGATCGGCAAAAACGTGCACCTGTCCGGCGGTGTTGGCATCGGCGGCGTTCTGGAACCCATGCAGGCGGGGCCGACCATCATTGAGGACAACTGCTTTATCGGCGCGCGTTCTGAGGTCGTCGAAGGCTGTATCGTTCGCGAAGGCTCGGTTCTGGGGATGGGTGTGTTCATCGGCAAGTCGACCAAGATCGTCGATCGTGAAACCGGTGAAGTCATGTATGGCGAAGTGCCGCCATACTCGGTGGTGGTTGCGGGCTCGATGCCGTCCAAGAACAACGTCAGCCTGTACTGCGCCGTGATCGTAAAGCGTGTTGACGAGAAGACCCGCTCGAAAACCGGTATCAACGAACTGCTGCGCGACTAAGTTTCGAACAACCCGAATACAGGCCGCAGCAACGCGCTGCGGCCTTTTTTATTTGCCTTTTACCGGATAACGATCCGGCTCTTCAAACACGTCGATTACGCGTGTTCCGGCCTTGATCGTTCCGCCGTGCTCGACACCGGACGGGATCGAATAGCTGTCTCCGGGGCGGTAGGTCTTGGTGTCCTCGCCGATGGTCAGTTCGACCTCACCCTCAATCACCGTGCCCCATTGCGCCTTGTGCGAATGCAAGGGCAGTTCGAAGTCCTTGAGAAACGTGAAGAACGCGACCAGACCGGCGTCGGACCGGATCACGGCGGTTTGCACCACGTCCTCGGGGAACGGCACGTCGAGGGCTGGAAAGTCCGTGATGAAATCTGGATAGGCCATAAAAATATCCTTTTCGGTCTGAACTGGGTTTGGGGGCACTATGGACGCGCAGCGGCGGTCCTGCAATTCCCGGCTGCTTGACCGCGCGCGGGCGCGGGGCTATGGCCCCCTGCATGGAAAAGCAAAAGAAACCGTCCCGCCAGCAAGTCTACACATTGCTCGTTCAGATCGGCCGCAAAGACGGTGATGGCCTGCCCGAAGGTGCGACCGGGGCAGCGTTGATGTGCTTTGCCAGCGGTGTTGATGAGGCCGAGGCGGTGCGCGAAACCGTGGCGATCCTAAAGCAGGCCGATACCGCTCCGCTGGATGTCACCGGCTACGGAACTTTGGCCGAGCGCGAAGCACAGGGCCACGACATTGATCCGGACGAACGGGCCCTGATGCAGCGCGCTTTGGACGAAAACGCCGTGATCGTGGCTCAGATGACCCCGTTCTTCGGGGACGAGGAAACGACCTAATTCCGCACCCCGAACCACTTGCGGTAAATCTCGTCATAGGTCCCGTCTTCGCGCAGCGCCAGAAGCGCCTGGTTGACGTCCTCGACCAGGGGTGAGCCGGTCGGGAAGGCAATTCCGTAATTTTCCCGCAGGAAAACGCCACCGGTCATGGTTGCAATCCGGCGGCCTTCATGCGACGCGAAATAGGATAAGATTGGTGCGTCAAAGACGACTGCATCCAGCTCTTTCTCGCGGAAGGCGGTTAGCATGCTGTCCAGATCTTCATAGCCGTTGAATTCGACTTCGCGACGGTTCAGGAAATTGGCCGCCGTCGAGCCCGATATGGTGCCGACTTGTTTGCCATACAGATCATTGACCGAATTCACATTGCCGCTGATGGCCTCGACAGTCATCACCGAGGCAATGCGTGCCGTAAAGACCGACACGATGAATAGCGATGACACCACAAGGATCACGCCCAGCAACCGGCCAAAGGGTGTGCGCGGCATGCGCTCTTCAAAGCCGCCATTCACAACCAGATTGAGCGCCCACCAGAACGAAGGGAACCACGCCTCGTTCAGCTTGCGATCGAAATAGGGTTGGGCACGGCGCTCAAAGCTCCACATCAGCATGCCGCCGCCCAGCAGGATGGCAAAGGCCAGACCGATAGCCAGGAACAACTCGGCCGACAGCAGCGCTTGCAGCAGTGAGGGCGAGCGCGCGGATTCCGAGGGTACCATGATTTGCAACCCGGCCTCAAAGATGGGCTGGCTAAAGTCCATTTGCGTTTCCCGCGCTGCGGTGATCGAGATATTGGCCACGGCCAGATCGGCGCTGCCGTCCTGAACGGCCCCCAACATATCACCAAATGACTCGACACGGTTGACGGCATAGTCCCAATCCAGCGCCTCAGCCAAAGCCTGCAACAGGTCCATCGAAAAACCGGTCTGGGCCTCGTCCTCGACATAGGAAAACGGGGGGCGGGTCACGGTCGTGACCGAAAGTGTCTGTGCCTGGCTTTGCTGTGCGAGAACGGCGAAAGTCAGGCAGAACCATACGAAAAGCGCGCGTAGCATCGTTGAGTCACCTGTTTCGCGGCCCTCTAACGCAAATTTGAAAGGTGCAGCAAGGTGTCCGCTGGGTAAACCTCCAAGTTTTATTGGGGTTTCAATCCGAGAGCAGCGAAAAAAAACGCGCGCATTTCGCTGCTCAGGGGTTGGCAATTGGTGCAATTCGTTGAATCTGTGCGCGAACCCGCGAAGGAACCAATAAAAAGGGCATGCAAATGACAGATCCGGTGAAGTTGACGGCAGACCTGATCCGTTGCCCATCAGTCACACCCGAAGAGGGCGGCGCATTGGTTTTGCTGGAAAACCTGCTTTCTGGCGCTGGGTTCGATTGCACCCGCGTCGACCGGGGCGATGTCAGCAACCTGTTCGCCCGTTGGGGAGACAAAGGGCACGCGCGCAGCTTTGGTTTCAATGGTCACACCGATGTTGTTCCCGTTGGGGACGAAGCCGCCTGGACGTACGCGCCCTTTGGTGCGGAAATCCGTGACGGAGTAATGTATGGCCGCGGAACCTCGGATATGAAATCCGGTGTCGCGGCATTCGCAGCGGCGGCGATGGATTTCGTGCGGGATACGCCTCCGGACGGGGCGATTATTCTTGCGATCACAGGTGACGAAGAGGGCGATGCCATCGACGGCACCACGGCGTTGCTGGACTATATGACTGAGGCCGGAGAGCAGATGTCCGCCTGTCTGGTGGGCGAGCCGACATGCCCCAATACCATGGGTGAGATGATGAAGATCGGGCGACGCGGATCGATGACCGCGTGGTTCACCGTGACCGGGGTACAGGGGCATTCAGCCTATCCGCATCGGGCCAAGAACCCTCTGCCGGCAATGGCACGGCTGATGCATCAACTGGCCAGCCATGAACTGGATCTGGGCACGGATCACTTTGACGCCTCAACCCTGGCCGTTGTGACCATCGACACGGGCAACGCTGCCACCAATGTGATCCCGGCGCAGTGTTCGGGAGCGGTCAATATTCGTTTTAACGATCTGCATTCGGGGGCCAGCCTAAGTGAGTGGCTAAAGGCCGAAGCCGATGCGATTGCCGAAGCCTACGGTGTCGAGATCGACACCCGTATTAAGATTTCAGGCGAAAGCTTCCTGACCCCGCCCGGCCCCTTGTCCGACTTGGTCGCAAAAGCCGTCGAGGCCGAGACCGGCGTGCGCCCCGAAATGTCGACCACCGGAGGTACTTCGGACGCACGGTTCGTAAAAAATCACTGCCCCGTCGTCGAGTTCGGCCTTGTTGGCCGTACGATGCATCAGGTCGACGAATGCGTTGAGGTGGCCCGGATCGAGCAACTCAAGGCGATCTACACCCGAATCCTTAAGGACTACTTCGCCTGATCCATGCAACGCACGCTGGTCATTATGGTGAAAGAGCCGCGTCCGGGTCGGGTTAAGACTCGATTGGGGCGTGATATTGGTATGGTCGGCGCGGCATGGTGGTTCCGTCACCAGACTCGCGCGCTGATCCGACGCTTGCGCGATCCGCGTTGGCAGATCGTGCTGGCCGTTGCGCCGGATCGCGAGGGGCTGACCAGCCGGATATGGCCCGCCGATCTGCCACGTGCCGCGCAAGGGCGTGGGGACTTGGGCGATCGCATGGGGCGGATGCTGCGGGGGATGCCGCCCGGGCCCGTCTGTTTGATCGGTGCGGATATCCCAGGGATCACGCGCGGCCATATTGCGCGGGCATTTTCAGAATTGGGGCAGGCCGAACTCGTCTTTGGCCCGGCACCGGACGGCGGCTATTGGTTGGTTGGCGCTCAGCGATACGGGGCCTTGCCGACAAGCCTGTTCCGAGACGTGCGCTGGTCCACCGAAACCGCTCTGGCCGACACATTGGCCTCGGTGCCCGGATGTCGCGTGGCTTTGCTGGATCATCTGCGCGACGTGGATACGGTCGCTGACTTGAAGCCCTGAACTTTTTGGTCATGACGCGGTCGCATACCCGTGATAGGCCGGAAGTATGACTCGCATCCCCACCAAGCAAGAGGTCCTGGACTGGATCTCGGCGAACCCCACCCTGACCTCGAAACGCGATATCGCCAAGGCCTTTGGTATCAAGGGCGCGGACCGGATCGACCTGAAACGCATCCTCAAAGAGCTTGAGGCCGAAGGTCATCTGGAAAAGCGCAAGCGCAGCTATCGTGACCCGGATCGTCTGCCGCCGGTCAGCGTGTTGCAGGTCAAAGCGCCGAATGACGATGGCGACCTGTTTGCCCGTCCTCTGGAATGGCATGGCGAAGGGGTTGAACCCATCGTTCTGCTGATCATCCGCGCCAGCGACCCTGCGCTGGGCGAAGGCGACCGAATTCTGGCCCGCCTTAACGTGGTGCACGAAGAAGACCACAATTACGAGGCGCGCCTGATCCGCCGCATCGGAACCAACCCGCGCAAGATCGTGGGCATCTTCCGCAAAGGGGCCGAAGGCGGGCGGATCGTACCCATCGACAAGACCGGACAGACCGAGTGGCTGGTCCATGACGGCGCGGTGCTGGGTGCGAAAGACGGCGAATTGGTCGAGGCAGAACAGTCTGGACCCAAGAACCGTATGGGCCTGCCACGCGCGCGGATAGTGGAGCGGTTGGGCGATCCGTCGGCCCCCAAAGCTGTCTCGCTGATTGCGATCCACCAGCACGGTATCCCGGATGATTTTCCCGACAAGGTGATCGCTGAGGCCGATAAGGCCAAACCCGTCGGCCTGAAAGGCCGCGAAGACCTGCGGGATATGCCGCTGCTGACCATCGACCCATCGGATGCGCGGGATCATGATGATGCGTGCTATGCTCATGCGGATGACGATCCGAAGAACCCCGGCGGTCACGTGATCTGGGTCGCCATCGCCGATGTCGCCGCCTATGTGCAGCCCGGCTCTGCTCTGGATCATGAGGCGCGCAAGCGCGGCAATTCCAGCTATTTCCCGGACCGGGTTGTGCCGATGCTGCCGGATCGTCTGTCGGGTGATCTGTGTTCGTTGCACGAAGGCGTCCCGCGGGCCTGTATCGCCGTACGGATGCAGATCGATGCAGACGGAAACAAGATCGGCCACCGGTTCGTGCGGGGGCTGATGCGCTCGGCCGCGTCGCTGCACTATGCTGAGGTGCAGGAGGCCATCGACGGCAATCCCAATGACCGCACAGGGCCTTTGTTAGACCCTGTTTTGAAGCCTTTGTACGCTGCCTATGCTGCGCTGAAAAAAGCCCGTTCCGTGCGCCAACCGCTGGAGCTGGACCTACCAGAACGCAAGATCGTTCTAAGTGATACAGGCGAAGTGACCAGCGTGGCCTTCCGCGAACGTTTGGACGCGCACAAGCTGATCGAGGAGTTCATGATCCTTGCGAACGTGGCGGCTGCTGAGACGTTGTTCGCCAAACGCCGCCCGCTGCTGTTCCGGGTGCATGAAGAACCGGCGCCGGAAAAACTGGAAAGCCTGCGGGAAACGGCGCAGGCGGCAGGGCTGAATTTGGCGAAAGGACAGGTACTGCAAACTCGCCACCTGAACGCGCTGCTAAACGCTGCCGCCGGGACTGAGGACGCCGAACTGATCAACCTCACCACCCTGCGGTCGATGGCACAGGCCTATTATAACCCTGAGAATTTCGGTCATTTCGGGCTGGCCCTGCGGAACTATGCGCATTTCACCTCGCCCATCCGCCGCTATGCGGACCTGATCGTGCACCGGGCACTGATCTCGGCCCATGGCTGGGGCAAGGACGGGTTGACCGAGGATGAAATCATGCGGCTGGATGAGACCGCCACACATATTTCGGATACCGAACGTCGTTCGATGATGGCCGAACGGGATACGACCGACCGGTACTTGGCCGCGTATCTCAGTGAGCGGGTGGGCAATGAGTTTTCGGGCCGCATCAGCGGCATCGCCCGCTTCGGCGCGTTTGTGAAGATGGACGAAACCGGAGCGGACGGATTGGTGCCGGTACGCTCACTTGGGCGCGAGTTCTTCCATTTCGACCGAGAGGCCGGGACATTGATGGGGTCAGATACGGGCCTGATCATTGCTATCGGCCAACGTGTGACTGTACGTCTGACCGAAGCGACGCCGGTCACCGGCGGGCTGGAGCTGGAGTTGCTGTCCATCGATGATCAGGCCCTACCGCGTGGACGTGGCCCTGCCAAACGATCCACCCGGCGCAAGGCCGTCAGCACCAAGCGCAAGAAGGACAAGATCAAGCGCAAGGTCGAACGCAAACGTCGTCAAAGGTGATAGGTCAGCGCCCGCGCAATTAACCAGCCATGGCGGGTGTCATCGATCTGGTCAGGGTCGTCAAACAGGACGGCCCGATTGCCTTCCAGCCGATCCTCGCCTGGAAAGGCGGTGGTGAAATCACCCATCAATCGGCTCTGACAATGGACGAACAGGGCAAAAGACGCGGCTTTGTGCCCTCCCAACCGAATGGTTGAGCCTTTCGGCGCCAGATAGGCGGGCTGTCTCCAGCGCAACGCCTCGGTCAAGGGTTGCGCATCTGGCAAAGCCTGCGCGGTGTCGAACACCAGGTCTCGCAAGGCCAGAGCACCTTTGCGGGTGTCTTCGGGCAAGGCGTCAAAGGCGGCTTCAACCGCGGGATCATCAAAAAGTCTCATGACAGCGGTATCGTTTGTTCCAACCGGTCCACGTAATCGTTCAACAGCCTATCATGTTTGATCCGCCGGGTCAGCGGGGTTTCTGCCGGTGTCGCGCGCATCGCACCCAGGAC
Source organism: Ruegeria arenilitoris (assembly GCF_013035315.1). GTDB lineage: Bacteria > Pseudomonadota > Alphaproteobacteria > Rhodobacterales > Rhodobacteraceae > Ruegeria > Ruegeria arenilitoris_D. Next base: position 205,475 of record NZ_WQHP01000006.1, read on the forward strand.
AGGTCCCACGCTCATATCCGCAGCTGTGGGGGTTTCGCCCAGCAAGAACGGCGATTGCCAGAGGAATGCCGAGATCGCCTCGAGGTCGTGTTCCAACCTGTCGGTCCGCTCGGCGTCCGAGAACCGCGATACACCTTGTCCGTCCAGACGTTTCAACACGGATTTGCGGATCGCGCCTGAGACCGGTTTGCGGATCAGGGAAGGGATTTCATTGAAGAACATCTCACGCAGGATCGGCCAGACAGCATCATTACCCCAGCGGTCCAACACCACATGGTGATAGATATGTTCCTCGGCCATGCGGATCAGCGCGCGGGACTGCGCCTTTTGAATGTCGGTAAGGCCGTGGTCAAAGTCAGCGCCCTGCGCCTCGAGCCACTCGCGGATCAAGTCACTGTCGGGCAGAAGGCGGTCCGGTGTGCGCAGGACTGGCAGCTTGTGATGGGGCATCTTGCCCGGGTTCAGCAGATCGGATCGCTGCCAGCTTTGGCCAGATCGCTGCAACATATAGGCGGACTTGACGCAAAAGGGGCTGGCGCTGAACAGGCCAAAGGCGGCGGGAAATGTCAAAAGAGTCAGCATCGGGGCCTCCGGGTTTGGGGATGCCCGATGGATAGCGTCGCCTGATGACAGATATTGTCATTAGGTTTAGTCTAACCTGCACTATGTCCCGTACCGCCCGCCTTTTCCAATTGATGCAAGCGCTGCGCTCTGGCCCATCGCCCAAAACATCCGGGCAACTGGCACAGGATCTGGGCGTGTCACCCCGCACCGTTCACCGCGATATCGAGTCCCTGCGTGGTCTAGGGGCCGTCATCGACGGAGAGGCTGGGTTTGGGTTCACGCTGATCGAAGACGCAACCCTGCCGCCACTTGGATTCACCGATGATGAGCTGGAGGCGCTGGTACTGGGGCTGCGCGAAGTTCAGGCCATTGGTGACCCCGGTCTGTCTGATGCGGCTGGCAACGTACTGCGCAAACTACAAGGCCGCCTGCCACAACGCCAATCGCATCGCCTGAGCCATGCGGTTCTGACGGCGACGCGATTTGACCGCCCGGCCAAGCCGAGGATCGCGGTCGCCGACCTGCGCCAGGCCACCTGGGACGAACGTACGATCGAGTTCGCCTATACCGACGCCAAGGGCGACGATACGCGGCGCAAGGTAAATCCGCTGAGCATCGTCTATATGGACCGCGCCAGCGTTCTGATTTCCTGGTGCCACCTGCGCCAAGATTTCCGGGTTTTTCGCTTGGACCGAATCCGGGAAATGTCCGTGGTGGATGAGAGCTTTAGGCCAAACCGTATCCCTTTGCTGCGCGAGGCACTGGCTCGCATTCGCGCGGAACATGAGGCAAAAGATCGCGAGGGGGAAAGCTGAACGCTTTGGAAAACGCCGATTCTGCGCTACCATAGGGTTGAGCAGTAATCAGGAAAATTCGGAATGCGTAAATGCATAGGTGGCGTCATGACCGCCGCATTATGGGCATCCATCGTGCAGGCGGAATCAATCAACACGTTGAGCGGGTCTCAGGCCATACAGCTGGCATCAGCTGGTGTAGTCGTGTCGATCCGGCCGGTCATACGGCCCTCAACTAAGGAGTACCGGGTGTCAGTGGAAGGAAATGCGCGGTTCCAGGCATGGCTTGGAGCGTTTCGCGAGCGGGCGGTCGAGCAAGGTATTTCAGCCACAACACTGGATCGGTCGCTGGCGGGGCTGTCGTATGACAAGGACGTCATCCGCCGAGATCGCAATCAGGCTGAGTTCTCGAAACCGATTTGGGAGTATCTAGATTCTGCTGTTTCCAACACGCGTATCCGAAATGGTCGCGCTGGGCTGCAACAGTATTCCGAGGCTTTGACCCGGATCGAAGCGACCTATGGCGTTGAAAAAGAGGTCGTAGCGGCGATCTGGGGTCTTGAGACTTCATTCGGAGCCTATAGGGGCAGCGATCAAACCATCCGTTCGCTGGCGACGCTGGCCTTTGACGCGAGGCGTGCGCAGTTTTTTGAAACTCAGCTAATCGCGGCTTTGCAGATCATCCAGGCTGGCGATGTCAGCCCAAAAAGCATGGTCGGCAGTTGGGCCGGCGCAATGGGTCACACGCAATTCATGCCGACGTCATATCTGGACCATGCGGTCGACTTTGACGGCGACGGGCGGCGAGATATCTGGTCCGAGGACCCGACAGACGCGCTGGCCTCAGCGGCGGCTTATCTGGCGCGCCACGGCTGGACCAAAGGCCAACCATGGGGTGTCGAGGTGCGTTTGCCCGAAGGCTTTGACTTTGCCACCGCACGGCGCGACCACACCCTGCTGCCCTCGGAATGGGCTGCATGCGGGGTGGCGGCTGCAAATGGTGCAGCTATCGCAGATCACGGGCAGGCAGCGATCCTGTTGCCAGCCGGAGGGCAAGGCGTCGCCCTGATGATTTTCGACAATTTCAAAGTGATCGAGAAGTACAACGGCGCAGATGCCTACGTAATCGGCATCGGCCACCTGTCCGACCGTCTGGTCGGACGCGCACCGTTTGATGCCGACTGGCCACGCGGTGACCGTGTGCTGAGCTTCACCGAGAAAAAAGAGCTGCAAACGCGCCTGACCGAAGCCGGTTTCGACACTCAAGGCATCGACGGGCGCACCGGGCCGAACACGACCAAAGCTGTCAGAGCTTATCAGTTGGCGCAAGGATTGTTGCCCGATGGGTATGCCAGCTTGAAGCTGTTGGAGCGGTTGCGGTGAACGGACTCTAAGTCGTTTTGATTGGCCTAGCGATTGCCGCGATTGTAGCCTCCCGACTATCGCCACTCACTTAGATAGACGGGAGGCGGACCCTTCACTAAATCGGGCCGCGGCACTGGCCGAGATAATACAATTGCCGCGCCGCATTCGAATACTTGAATCCAAAATACATCAAATCAAGAAATTTGTCGCGCGTAAACTTATGAAACTCCGCGCACCGAATTACTCTTGTGACCTAAATTGTAAGTCTTTTGAAAGCCACACCATGTTGTGTGACTGCTCTGTGTGTGCAGAGACTGTCTCTTTTGTAGAAGAGTGAAAAAAATGGGGCGCCTTTTTCAAGAGCGCCCCTGCAAAATAAACTTTCTTTGCGTGGCCTATGAAGCGGCTTTCATCAGCCCCTGCGCGATGATCTCAGCCTGTGCTTCGTCAAGCGATTTGCGAATTCGCACGAACATCTCGTCGATTTCCGCTGGGGTCAGGATTAGTGGGGGCGAAATGATCATACGGTCGCCCACATGGCGCATGACCAGATTGTTGGCAAAGCAACGGTCGCGGCAGATGTAACCGATCGTGCCGGGCTCGGACGCGAACTTGGCACGGCTGGCCTTGTCCGGAGTCAGCGCGATTGAGGCCATCATGCCGACGATCTTGGCCTCACCGACCAGCGGGTGATCAACCAGCGCCTCCCATTTCTCTTTCAGATAGGGGGCCGCCACATCGCGGACGTGATCGACGATCCCTTCTTCTTCGAGGATACGCAGGTTTTCCAGTGCGACCGCCGCAGCGACCGGGTGGCCGGAATAGGTGTAGCCGTGGTTGAACTCGGTGCCGCCGATCACCTCGGCGATCTCGTCATTCACGATGGACCCGCCGATGGGCGCATAGCCCGAGCTAAGGCCCTTGGCGATCGTCATGATGTGCGGCTTGATGCCAACCGTTTCGGACCCGAACCAGTTGCCGGTACGACCAAAGCCGCAGATGACCTCATCCGCGATCAGCAGGATGTCGTACTTGTCGCAAATACGCTGAATCTCAGGCCAGTAGGTATCGGGGGCAACGATTACACCGCCCGCACCTTGAACGGGTTCGGCGATAAATGCTGCAACGCGATCCTCGCCCAGTTCCTGAATGGCTTCTTCCAGCTCACGCGCGCGGGCCAGGCCGAACTCCTCGGGGGTCATGTCACCGCCCTCGGCCCACCAGTTCGGCTGATTGATGTGGTGAATGTTCGGGATCGGAATGCCGCCCTGCGCATGCATCCCGGCCATACCACCCAGCGAAGCCGAACCCACGGACGAGCCATGGTATGCGTTCTTGCGGCTGATGATGATGTTCTTGTCCGGATGGCCCTTTTCGGCCCAGTAGGTGCGGACGAGACGGATGTTGGTGTCATTCGCCTCGGACCCGCCCGCGGCAAAGAAGACGTGGTTCAAATCGCCCGGTGCCAGCTCGGCGATTTTAGCCGCCAGAGCGATGGCCGGCACATGGGTCGTTTTGAAAAACGTGTTGTAGTAGGGCAGTTCGCGCATCTGGCGCGCGGCGACCTCGGCCAGCTCGTCCCGGCCATAGCCGATATTGACGCACCACAGACCGGCCATGGCGTCCAGAATCTCTTCGCCTTCGCTGTCCGTCAGGTACACGCCTTTCGCGCGTGTGATGACCCGCGCGCCTTCTTTGCCCAAGGATCCGTTGGCGGAAAACGGGTGCATGTGATGCGCCGCATCCAAAGCCTGCAACTCGGCGGTCGGCATGTGATTGGTGATGGTCGACATCAGAGAATCTCCTGCAAAAGCGGTTGCCCGTCACAATATGATCAAATTTCGGACTGTCAATCGAATCGGACTGAATCAGGCGTCCGTCAACGCGTCCGACATCAGTTCCATTCCTTGTTCAATGTCCTGCGCGGTGGCTTTTGCCACTCTTTCAGCATCTCTGGCGCGCAGGGCCGCGATGATATCCTTGTGCCGATCTGGCAAGCTGTGCGTGCCAAAACGTCCGCACACAACGCGCAAGGAAGGGCCGAATCGCAGCCACAAACGTTCAGCCAAATCATTAAGGATCGGAGCATCCGCATGTGCATAGAGCGTTTCGTGAAACTGATGGTTCAAGCGCAGGTAGCCGCTGACGTCACCATCGGCGATGGTTTGATCCAAGCGCTGATCAAGCTGCTCAAGCTGGTCGATGTCACTGGGTGTCACGATCGCAGTCGCGCGTCTGGAAAGCTCTGATTCTATTGATATTCTCGCAAATATCAACTGTTCAACATCGGTATTCGACAGCAGCGGAACGCTGACCCGACGGTTGCCCTGGAACACAAGCGCACCATCCGAAATCAACCGCCGAATCGCCTCGCGAACGGGGGTCATCCCGACGCCGAGCGAATCAGTCAAACCTTGTATCGTCACAGGCTGTCCGGGGACCAGTTCCCCGTACATGATCTGGGATCTCAGGGTTTGGTACACCTGCTCGTGCGCGGGCTTCTTTCCTTCGCCTGTCTTGGCGTCAGATGCATTATTTTTGATCAAATCCAAGTAGCTTACCCTGTTTCGCTTTGTGTCGACTTGCCAGAAGTCTGACCTCGTGAAACCATACGATGGATCGGGGGAAAACGCAAAACTTGATCAAATCCAAAAAAACGGGAAAATACCCGTACACTTGCAGGGAGAAAAATATGTCACTCAAAACGCTGACGATGACAGCGATCGTCGCGCTGGGGGCTTCGGCGGCTTTCGCCGAAGAGGTGCGCGTCTATAACTGGTCTGACTACATTGATGAGGAACTGCTTCAGAAATTCGAAGAAGAAACCGGTCTGACGCTGATCTACGATGTGTTCGACAGCAACGAGGTCCTGGAGACCAAGATGCTGGCGGGTGGATCAGGTTACGATGTGGTTGTGCCGTCGGGCACTTTCCTTCAACGCCAGATTCAGGCTGGCGCCTTCCAGGAACTGGACGCCTCGAAACTTTCGAACTCGGGGAATCTGTGGGACGTCATTCAGGAACGTACCGCTGGGTATGACCCAAACAATGCGTATTCGATCAACTACATGTGGGGAACGACGGGCATCGGTGTGAACGTTGCCAAGGTCAAAGAGGCACTGGGTGACGATGTTGCGTTGAACAGCATGGACCTTGTTCTGAAACCAGAGAATATGGAAAAGCTGGCCTCTTGCGGTGTCTATTTCCTGGACGCCCCGGCCGAGATTATTCCGATGGTGCTGCAGTACATCGGCGAAGATCCGGATAGCCATGACACGGATGTCATTGCCAAGACCGAGGAAGTTCTTCTGAGCGTTCGGCCGCACATCCAGAAATTCCACAGCTCGGAATATATCAATGCTCTGGCCAATGGTGACATCTGCGTTGCTGTAGGATGGTCGGGCGATATCTTGCAGGCCCGTGACCGCGCGGCCGAGGCTGAAAACGGAGTTGAGATCGAATACCACCCGTTTGCTGAAGGTTCACTGATGTGGTTCGACCAGATGGCGATTCCGGCGGATGCGCCGAACCCTGAGGGTGCGCACAAGTTCCTGGACTTCATTCTCGACGCCAACAACATGGCTGCGGCCTCGAACTACGTCTACTATGCGAATGGCAACAAAGCCTCGCAGGAATTTTTGGTGGAAGATGTGATCGGTGATCCGGCCATCTATCCGGATGAGACGACGATGCAGAACCTCTACATCACCACGCCCTATCCGGCAAAAACCCAGCGGGTCGTGACCCGTCTGTGGACCAAAGTCAAATCGGGCACCTGATCCGAAGTATCTGAGCAAGGCGGCCAGACCGCCTTGCCCTTTCAATCAGATTGTCGAACGGGGGCCGTTTTGAACACTACCGTCTTTGCGCCGTGGGAAGACCCGCAGGCGAAACCCTTGATCCAATTCCAGAATGTCACCAAGCGGTTTGGCGAGTTCACGGCGATTGATAATCTGTCGTTGGATATTTTCGAAAAAGAATTCTTTGCTCTGCTGGGTCCGTCCGGCTGCGGCAAAACCACAATGATGCGGATGCTTGCGGGGTTCGAAACGCCCACCGAGGGCCATATCCTGCTGGGCGGTCAGGATATCGACCCGATCCCGCCAAACAAGCGGGCAGTGAACATGATGTTCCAGTCCTATGCATTGTTCCCGCATCTCAGCATTTGGGAAAACATCGCCTTCGGATTGCGTCGGGACAACATGCCCAAGCGTGATCTGGAAGACCGCGTCGAAGAGATGCTGCGCCTGACCCGGCTGGAGCAATTTGCCCGTCGGAAACCGCATCAGATTTCGGGCGGTCAACGTCAGCGGGTCGCGCTGGCGCGGTCTTTGGCCAAGGCTCCGAAACTGCTTTTGCTCGATGAACCGCTGGGTGCACTGGACAAGAAACTACGGCAGGACACCCAGTTCGAACTGATGGACATTCAGGAAAAGACAGGCACCACCTTTGTGATCGTGACCCATGATCAGGAAGAGGCGATGACTGTCGCCAGCCGCGTCGCTGTGATGGATCAGGGCAAACTGATGCAGGTCGCGACACCTGACAAGATTTATGAGAATCCCAACTCGGTCTACGTGGCCGACTTTATCGGCGATGTGAACATCATCGAAGGCCGCGCGACGGCGAACGGAGACGAAACCTATCAGATCGACTGGGCCGAGGGGCAGGCACCTCTGACCGCGACATCGGCCAAGGGGTTTTCGAATGGGCAGGCTTGCCACATTGCGATCCGACCGGAAAAGGTGACCATCTCGGCCGATCGCCCGGCGGATGCCATCAATGCGGTGCAGGGCAAAGTGCATGACATTGCTTATCTGGGGAACCTGTCCACCTATCACGTCGAACTGCCCAACGGCACGATCATCAAGGCGCAAACGGCCAACACCCGCCGTATCTCGCGCCGGTCCTTTACCTGGGAAGACCCGGTCTGGCTGTCCTGGACAGCTACTGCTGCGGTTCTGCTGGACAACTGATGCGCCGCGCCCTTCTGATCGCTGTCCCTTATGTCTGGCTTCTGGCGCTGTTTTTGGTGCCCTTCTTCATCGTTCTGAAGATTTCGCTCTCGGACGTTGAACTTGCCATCCCGCCTTATACGCCGACACTGGACCTGTCGCAGGGCTGGGGCGGTATCAAGGAATTCTTCAGTCAGTTGGATTTCGAAAACTATGTCTGGTTGACCGAGGATGACTTGTATTGGAAAGCCTACCTCTCAAGCGTCAAGATCGCGGTGATTTCTACCGCTCTGACGCTGCTTGTGGGGTATCCAATTGCCTACGGCATGGCACGCGCTCCGCAGGAATGGCGGCCAACGCTGATGATGCTGGTGATCCTGCCATTCTGGACCTCGTTCCTGATCCGCGTTTACGCATGGATGGGTATTCTGTCGAACGAAGGGTATCTGAACCAGATTCTGCTGTGGCTTGGCATCATCTCGACCCCGCTGACCATTCTGAACACCAACACGGCCGTCTATATTGGTATCGTCTACACCTACCTTCCGTTCATGATCCTTCCGATCTATGCGGCGCTGGAACGTATGGATGAATCCCTGATCGAAGCGGCCGAGGATTTGGGCTGCTCGCGCGTTCAGGCATTCTGGCTGGTGACGATTCCCCTCTCGCGCCCGGGTATCATTGCGGGGTGTTTCCTTGTCATGATCCCGGTGATTGGTGAGTTCGTGATCCCCTCGCTTTTGGGCGGATCGGGCACGCTGATGATCGGTAAGGTTCTGTGGGAAGAGTTCTTCTCGAACCGCGACTGGCCGGTCGCCAGTGCTGTTGCTGTAGTGCTGTTGCTGATCCTCGTGATCCCGATTGTTCTGTTCCAGCGCAACCAGCAAAAACAGACGGAGGCCGATCAATGAACAGGCTTAGCTGGTTCAATGCGGTTTCCCTGACACTTGGGTTCGCGTTTCTTTACATCCCGATGGTCATCCTGATCATATTCAGCTTCAACGAAAGCAAGCTGGTCACCGTTTGGGCTGGGTTTTCGACCAAATGGTATGGCGAACTGGTCCAGAACGAGGCATTTCTGGACGCAGCCTGGGTTACGATCCGCGTGGCCGTCTTTTCCTCGACGCTGGCAACAGTTCTTGGAACGGCCGCCGCCTATGTATTGGTGCGAGGCGGACGGTTTTTTGGCCGGACGCTGTTCTCGGGCATGATCTACGCGCCGCTTGTGATGCCCGAAGTCATCACAGGTTTGTCTCTGCTGCTGCTGTTTATTGGCATCGGGCTGGACCGGGGTATTCTGACGATCGTTTTGGCACATACGACCTTCTCGATGTGCTTTGTGTCGGTCGTCGTATCCTCGCGGCTGGTCACGTTCGACAAATCGCTGGAAGAGGCCGCCCTGGATCTGGGCTGTTCGCCTGCGCAGGCGTTCCGACTGGTGACTCTGCCGATCATCGCACCGGCCGTAATTTCAGGTTGGTTGCTGGCGTTCACCTTGTCGTTGGATGATCTGGTCATCGCGTCGTTCACCTCGGGCCCGTCGGCGACGACCTTGCCGATCAAGATCTTCTCAGCCGTGCGTCTGGGTGTCAGCCCTGAAATCAACGCCTTGTCCACGATCATGATCGCGGTGGTGACTGTCGGGGTGATAACCGCCTCTTTGGTCACGAAACGCGCGATGGTGCGGCAAAAACAAGATGAGCTTGCCGCAGCGCGCACCGAATGAAACGTCTGTTCCCGGACTATACCTATGGCGCTGGACCGCGTCAGAACTGCTGGTGGGACGATACGATCTCGGCGCCGGACTGGCCTGTCCTGAGCGGTGACAAAAGCGTCGATGTCGCCATCATTGGCGGTGGCTTCACCGGGCTGTCGGCAGCGCTGCATCTGGCAGAAGCGGGTACAACCGTCGCAGTTCTAGAGGCCGGAACTCCCGGGTGGGGGGCTTCGGGTCGCAATGGCGGGTTTTGCTGCCTTGGTGGCTCAAAGCTAAGCCAAGCGGCAATGGTCCGTCGCTATGGGGCCGAGGCTGCGGCGTCCTATGAACAAGTAGAGATCGACGCGGTTCAACTTGTTGAAGACCTACTTGAGCAGCATGGGATCGACGCAGACACCCACTCCAAAGGTGAAACCCAGCTTGCGCATTCCGCACGGGCCATGGAGCATCTGCGGCGCAGTGCAGGGACGTCTGGCACCTTGCACGAAGCCCGTGATTTGCCCGGCCTTGGTCTGGGTGGTGCCTTTCACGGGGCCTATACGAACCCAGTTGGATTTGCCCTCAACCCCAGAAAATACCTTTTTGGGCTCGCAAAGGCTGCGCAGTCATTGGGTGCGTCTGTGTACCAAAAGACAACGGCTGAACAGATTGCCAAAACGCAGTCTGGTTTCGAGGTCCGAACCGGATCAGGCCGACTACGCGCCGGGAAAGTGCTGATATGTACAAATGGGTATTCCAGCGAGGATGTACCCCAATGGATGTCGGGGCGCTACATGCCCGCGCAGTCCACGGTTCTGGTGACACGCCCTCTGTCGGATGCAGAATTGCAGGCGCAGGGATGGACGTCAGATCAGATGAGTTATGACACCCGCAACCTGCTGCATTACTTTCGTTTGATGCCTGATCGGCGGTTCCTGTTTGGCATGCGCGGCGGGTTGCGGTCGTCGCCGGGCTCCGAAGCCGCCATCCGAAAAACAGCGCAGCGGGATTTTCATACCATGTTCCCCCAATGGAAAGCCGTCGAGGTGACCCATATGTGGTCGGGCATGGTGTGTATGTCGCGCAAACTCACGCCATATGTCGGCCATGTGCCAAACAATCCGGGCATGTTTGCGGCCTTTGCATATCACGGGAACGGGGTGGCAATGGGAACGTATTGTGGGCGGGCCCTTGCCCAAATGGTCAGGGGTCGCGAGGCTGAGTTGCCTCTACCGATCACGCAAGCTCCGCCACGCTTTCCTCTCGGGGGGTGGCGGCGCGTATTGATGCCGCCCGCTTACGCTGCCATGGCGATCGCGGATCGATTGAGCCTTTAAAGCGCGGCGACTTCCAATTCCAGGGTTCGGGCGTAGTCCGCCGCCCCGTTTTCCATACGCCACAAGCAATAGGCCGCCATTCGCCACGCATACCACGGACGCAATTCATGGAACCGCGCAACCGTTTCAGGGTCGCTATATGCGGACAGAAATTGCTCTTCTTCGGTCGGGCTCAGGGGGCTACCGCGATAAAGGCATTGCATGGCAGGCGACAGGAACATTGCGATGTCCTCGCATGGATCACCCCATGCCGGGCATTGCCAGTCGATCAGCGTCACACCGGATGGTGAGATAAGGATGTTCCCCGCCACGGTGTCGCCGTGGATCAAACAGGTGCGATTGGCCGCAGAGACGTGGCCCTGAGGGCGCATTTTGGCCAGACGGTCCCGAGTTTCCGAAGTGCAGGCGTTCAGAATCCGTTCGGCGTGGTCCGCAAGATCCGCGCTGCCATTGCACCCGCTCGGCGCTTGGACCTGCACGTCCAGTCCGTGCAGTTTGCGCAGCAGGGCGGCGACACTTTCGGGGTTTTCGCGCCATGGCGATCCGGGGGCGTGGTCGTAAAACACCCAATGGCCAGTCTCATGCGTACCGGTTGCGCGCAGGCGCGGCACGAATCCTGTGGGTTCAAGGGCGCGCAGGCAGTCTGCTTCGAGTTCAGGGTCGTTGCGAAACAGCGGATTGCGCGGTGTCGCCCGGTAAAGCTTCAATACCTTGTCACCGCCGCCGCCCAGCACTTTCCAGACCTGATTTGTACGTCCGCCGTACAGCGTGTGAAACGCGGTATCGGTCCCGACAAGGCCCCGGTCACACAAGTCGTCAACCAAATCAGAAGGAGGGCGGGCTGAGGCAGGCAGGAGGGTCACCAATGCAGTTAGCGAGTCGATTTCGCCAAGCTTTGGACTGTCCTGCCCGTCAGATCAAGTTCAGGCTCTGACACCGGTTACAGCCGTTGCGCCAACAACCTGTCCGCTTTCCAGTGTCAGCATCACCTTGTTGTCGACAATTTGCGCTTCAACGACGTTGTTGTAGGCCGAGGCCAGTTCCTGGGACAGCAGCTTGTCGCCGTCAAAGCTCTCCAACATGGCTGAATAGGTCCCGGCTGGGAACGGCTGCCCATCGCTGTCTTTTCCCGACCAGACCATTTTCTGGTCGGTTTCGGACATAGGGACCCGGTCAATGATTGCGCCTTCGCTGTCGCGGATAACCATAACCGCCTTGTCCGCTGCCGCGTCGGGTTTGGCAAACAGGGTCACGGGCGCACCTGCAAGTTTGAACGCTGATGGCGCGCGCACGTCCATTCCGACCCACTTGCCGAGTTTGTCCAGATTTCCACCCCCCCAGAGCCTGACCAAGCGTCGACAACAGATCATTGGTCTGAACCTGCTGCTCCACCATCGAGAATTGCGCCAATTGCGATGCGTATTCCGATGCGTCCAAAGGTTTGAGCGGATCCTGATTTCGCGCCTGAATCGTCAGCATTTTTAGGAACGTCACAAAATCGGACGCCAGACCGGTGGTTTTTGCTGCGTTGAAACTTTTATTTGGGGCGGGTGTTGCGGTGTTGGATTGGGTCGGGGAAATCATTGTCACAACCTCATGTCGATGCGGCCCACAGGGCCGGTTCTAGTAACAGGCACCGCGTTGCCTGAGGGGTCAGCCATTTGTGCGGCGTCGCCGAGCGGCCTGTTTTCTTGATTCGCGCGCTCGTGGCTCTTGTCCGAAGAGGTTCCGAGGTCAAAGGATAAATCACCCAGTCCGAGATTCCTGAACTCCTCCTCCAGAACCAAAAGGTGTCGGCGCATCATGTCCAGCGTTTCGGGGCGTTCGGCCGAAATGGTCAGGTGCACCCCGTCGTCGCTACCATTCAGAACGATGGATACGCGCCCCAGTTCTTCAGGGTTCAAGGCAATTTCAACAGCGCCAGAGTTCGGCTGAGCAGTGATGACCGCCGCCATCTGTCCGGCGACCGCGCGGGCCACTCCAGCGCGGGCTGCAGGTGCCATGTTATGAATCGGAGCCGGGGTCTCTCGACCGGTCGAAACGGGCGCTTCGGTCCTGAGCAGGGCAACCTCCTCGACGATCAAATCAGCGTTTCCATCAACCTGAATATTCGGTTTCCCGGACGCGAACAGCTGCATCTGCGCGATGCTGGGTGCGCGATCTGGTTTTGGCGTCTGTTGCTGTTCAACCTGAGTTGGCTGGGATTGATCTGCGGCTTGCCGATGTTGAGGCAAGCGTCGGGTCAGATCAGCGTCTGCTTTCGTTTGACGCTTGGTCGCCTGGATCACTGGAGCTGCAGTTTCTGGTTTAGCTGCATCCGCAGAGGACCGAAGTGGTTGATGTGTTGGTGGATCATTCGCCAAAACGCGTGAGGATTGGCGAATGTCCTGTATCGCGCCTTGCTCAGATGCCTGCAGTGCCTGATCCCGCCCAACAGGGGCAGTAACCAACAATGGAGTGGGCTCGGGGTCAATCTTCGGCTCTGGTTTTTCTAGATCAATGTGTGGTGGATCTTGGTCCGCCTTTTCAGGATCGACGCGAGCTTCTTCCGTTTCTGGCTTTGGTATACCGTCTGTTTCAACCTCAACCTCAACCTCAACCTCCGGCTCGGCCGGGACCATGCCCAGGCTAACATCCTGATCGCTGTTCTCATCGCTATGCTGATCGAGCATGGCAGCAAACGCCGCGCCGGTATCGTCCCCCGGCTCGGGTGTATTGCCTTGAGATTTGGCGGCGGCGGTTGGCGAGGAAGTCACCACTGAAAGAGGGTTGGGCATTTTGCTCCGGCTCCGATTGTGTGACCGAATACTTGCCCGCAGGAAGTTACGTTTATTTTAACTGCTTTCTTCTTTGATCGTGAAAGTTCGATGCAATTTTCGGAGAAAACGATGAAGGTATCAGCGCCATTACCAGCTCCCCAATCCTCGGCCTGCGCGCAGAAATTGCATGCCGCGGCCGTTGAGCTGGAAGCCGCATTTCTGGGCGAGATGTGGAAGTCCGCGGGGTTGGGACAAGCCCTTCAGTCCTTTGGAGGCGGCGCGGGCGAGGATCAGTTCGCGTCGTTTCTTGTGCAGCATCGGGCCCGCGCGCTGGCCCAGTCCGGCGGGGTCGGCCTGTCCGAGATCCTGTTCCAGTCCATGATGGAGAAAACAAATGTCAACGACACCTGAAACCGATCTTGTGAAGTCCCTTGAAGAGGTTTTGGACCTTGAGCGCAATGCACTGGTCGAGGGCGATCTGGACCGCCTGCATCACACGGCGCCCGAAAAGGAAAAGCTGATCGGTGCGCTCAACGACCTTGAGGTCTTTGACAGTGACGAGTTGATGCGCTTGCAGAAAAAGGTCGAGCGGAACCAGGCGCTGCTCAACAGTGCGGCTGAGGGGATTCGCGCTGTAGCCGATCGCATGGCCGAACTTCGGCGGGTGCGACAGGAATTCAGTACCTATGGCGCCGACGGCCAACGCAGCGGATTCGCCGTCAGACATCATGCCAAGCTGGAAAAGCGGGCCTAGGTACAGGTTTGATTCAAATCCTAAATTTCTGACTTTCACGCTTTAGCACTCCGTTAGGGGATCAAGGTCAAAGGTGTTCGTGCACCTGAAACAGCAGGTGGCGCGAACAGCCCGACGGCGGATCGCACCGATCAGAAAGACGTGAAAGCCCGCACAGGTGGCGGGGTGAGCATGGGCGCAAAAGGCCCGAACGGAAAAGGATGACAGATATGTCCAGCATTCTGACAAACAATGGCGCAATGGTTGCGCTGCAAACACTCAAGTCGGTCAACAAAGATCTTGGCGCGACGCGGAACGCGATCTCGACGGGTAAGGACGTTGCAACTGCCAAAGACAACTCGGCTGTTTGGGCGATTTCCAAGGTCATGGAGTCGGATGTCAAAGGCTTCAACGCAATCAAGGACAGCCTGTCGCTGGGTGAATCCACTGTTGCTGTTGCGCGTAACGCATCTGAGACTGTCACCGACCTGCTGACTCAGATGAAAAGCAAGATTGTCGCGGCACAAGAAGACAACGTTGACCGCGACAAGATCAACGCTGACGTGACCGCGCTGAAGGGGCAGATCAACTCGGTGGTGAAGGCTGCTCAGTTCAATGGTTTGAACCTTGTGGACGGCTCGGCTGGCTCGGCCTCTATCCTGGCCTCGCTGGACCGGGATAACACCGGCAACGTGACTGCTTCTTCGATCAGTGTCGCAGGGCAAAACCTGTCGACTGGCGGCTACGTGACCAAGGCAGTGTTTGATGGCTCGACCGGATCGTCCACTGGCAACGACCGCGTGGGTGCAACCATCGCCAACGCAGCGACCTCGGCCACTGCTTTGGTGACCGATGAATCCAGCGGCACCTTTGCGGCTGGTGACAAAGTGGTCGTCGCCATCGATGATCAGGTCGTGTCCTATACCGTGACTGCCGCAGACGCCGCGGCGACCACCACGGGCGACATCGTCGCCGTTGGTCTGAAAGCCAAGATCGAAGAGATGGGTATCAACGGTCTGACTGTCGGCTATGACTCGGGCACACAAGGCACCCTGGCCGTCACCAACAACACCGGTCGCGACATCTCGTTCTCGGCACAGTTCGTGAACGCAGGTTCGGGCGGTCTCGGCGCAATGGCGGGTCTGGACGTGTCCACCGGTGCCGGGGCGACAGCCGCGCTGGCCACGATCGAAACGCTGATCGACACATCTATCGACGCGTCGGCTGCCTTTGGTTCGGCTCAGGGCCGGATCGAGACCCAGAAAGAGTTCATTTCGAACCTGGCGGATTCGTTCAAATCGGGGATCGGCTCGTTGGTTGATGCGGACATGGAAGAGACCTCAGCGCGCCTGCAGGCCCTTCAGGTTCAGCAGCAGCTGGCGACTCAGTCGCTGTCGATCGCCAACCAGGCACCGCAGTCGATTTTGTCTCTGTTCCGCTAAGTTCAGGAACCCGGTCGGGGCGCGGCAACACGCCCCGATACTGACCGCCAAGTGGCGGATTACTGGAAGGATTTCACGTGACACCGCAAGCTTTTGCCCAGCGTGCCTATGCACAGACCGCCGCACCGACGCGCACCCCGCGCGATACCGAATACGAAGCGATATAAAAGATTACCCACAGGCTCAAAGCCGCCGCTGCCCGGCAAGCGGCCGATTTCGGCGGGTTCGTTCAAGCCCTGCACGAAAACCGCCGGTTATGGACCGTTCTGGCCAGTGGAGTAACGGATTCCGAAAACGGTCTGCCCAACGACTTGCGCGCTCGCATTTTCTATCTGGCCGAGTTTACCGAACAGCACAGCAGCCAGGTTCTTGGCAATAAGGCCTCGGTTGAGCCACTGCTTGAGATCAACATGGTGGTACTGCGTGGTCTGCGGCAGATGAGGGCCACGTAATGGCAGGATTGGTTCTGAAACTGGCCCCGAAAGAGCGTGTTCTGATCAACGGTGTGGTCTTGGAAAACGGGGACCGACGCAGCCGGTTCTCGATCATGACGCCCGAGGCAAATGTTTTGCGTCTGCGGGACGCGATTCATCCCGACGAGGTGAATACCCCGGTTCGACGTGTTTGCTATGCCACGCAGCTCGTCCTGTCGGGCGACACAGAGCCCGATCGGGCCCGCCAACAATTGTTGCGCCGGGTCGAGGAGTTGAGCCAGGTTTTCACAGACGCAGACAGCCGCCGGGTGCTGGCCGAAGCGACCGAAGCCTTGCTGGATGAGCAGTTCTACAAATGCCTCAAGGCTCTGCGTGCATTGCTGCCACGCGAAGAACGCCTGATGGCTTATCAACAATGACCTTCCAGCCGGTTATACCATCGGGCGGGCTGGTTGGCTGGCGGTTCCTGCAACGCACCTATGACGCGCAGCTGGAAAGCTTTTCGGCGTCTGCGGTCAACAAGCGGGACAGTGAGTATTTTCTGGCGAACATTAAAAAGGTTCAGACAGCGGAAGACCTGGTATCAGACCGTCGGTTGTTGCAGGTCGCGCTGGGGGCCTTTGGGTTAGAAGGCGATCTGGATAACCGCTTTTTCATCCAGAAAATCCTGTCTGATGGAACGAAGGCGCAGGACGCTCTGTCGAACCGCTTGTCTGACAAAAGATACCGGCAGTTCTCGGATGCGTTTGGATTCGGGCCGGGTGAAGTGCGCAAAACCGGGCTGATCACCAATATGGAAGAGATTGCGCGTGACAACATGGTGTCTCGGTTCGAGGTTGCGGTGGGCGAGACAGATGAAACGATGCGTATCTCGCTTTACGCCCAACACGCGCCGAGCGATCTTGCCGCGAAGGGGGGCAGCAAGGATACTAAATGGTTCGACCTGATGAGCTTGCCACCGCTTCGTCGCATGATGGAGACTGCGTTGGGTTTGCCCGCGAGTTTCGGTCAGCTGAACATCGACAGGCAGCTTGAGGTGTTCAAGGATCGGTTGTCCGGTTTGACGGGATCCGATGATTTGGCCCAGTTCAAAGACAAAGAGGCCAGAGAGCAGTTGACGGATCAATTCCTGGCCCGAAGCCAGATCGCTCAGCTTGAAAACGTGGTTTCACCCGCGCAAACCGCGCTGATCCTTCTGGGCGGCTAAGTTACACGGGTGAAGCTCTGACAAAAGCCACGCAGCACTAAAATGCGGACCTTATCCGTCCAGAACGGCATCCGCTGAAGTTCTGAGCGCGTAAGACGTCACCGGTTGCGATACGTTGTGCAGCTTGACATCACCAAGCGGCAGAGCGTTTGCGCAGGCTGGTAGAATGTCGGCGGAAACGACAATCCTGTGGTTCTTGGTCTTGCCGTATTCCCCTAAACGCGCGGCGATGTTCGCGGCTTGTCCAATCACAGTAAAGTCCAATCGCTCACGCGAGCCGACATTGCCATAGGTCACCCGACCATAGGCCACGCCGATCGAACAGTCGCAATGCGTGTCCAAGCCCGACTGGTGCAACTCTCCCAGCTTCTCGACGATACTTATGGCGCTGCGCTGGGCATTGCCGCGGGCCGAAATTGAATCCTCACCCGCCGGGAAGACAGCCAGAACCGCGTCGCCGATGAACTTCAGAACCTCGCCGCCATTGTCGTGGACTATGCCCGATACGGTTTCGAAGAAGTCATTCAGAAGGTTGATGTATGCGCTGCGGCCCAGGCGCTCTTCGAGGCTGGTCGAGTTGCGCAGGTCGCAGAACATGATGGCGGCGTCGATCTCATCCCCGTCGCCGCGCCTGATCTCACCGCCCAGCACGCGCGCGCCCGAGCGTTTGCCCACGTAAGTTTCAAGCAGGACCTGAGCGTTCTCACGCTGCATGAACACCTCGTAAAACCGGGCAATGACCTGTGAGCATTCGAATACTAGGCCCAGGTTTTCGGTGGTGAACCCATCCGGGTGATCGCAGGTCAGGGTCAGTACATTGGTACGCCCATCTGAAAAGGGCAGGGGCATGGCCACATAGTCGGTCGCGCCTTTGGCCCGCAGATCCTCCATGATCGGAAAGCTGTTGTGGGGGTTGTCCGCATTCAGCCGCTGGCGCACGCCGCCCAGACCGTTCGACACATGGCGCAAGGGGCTGTTGATATAGGCCGGGTGATCGTGGATTTCATAGGTGGGAACATTGGTCGAAATCTCGGCCTCACCTTTTTCCCAGATATAGTGCTTGCCCGCGATCAGCGGATGCAGGGACCAGGCCAGGATGCTGAGGCGCTGAATGGCGATCCCGTGTTCCAGCATTTTCTCGGCCAGAGCCTGAGTAAAGGCCTCGGGCGTGTCATTTTCCGACGCTCCGCGCATCAGCCAGTCAATCAACGGGCCGCTGATATTGCCATCCTCGGGGTCCCGCAGGGTGTTATCGCCCAAGTCAATCTTGGTATAGGCATTCGGCATGAATCCGATATGGCCCTGAATCACAACGCTTTCAGGCAGGGCTTCTTCGTAGGCCCAGACGGAATTGGCCAACCGCTCGCCGCCGAGGATCACGTCGTGATAGGTCGCAGTGCCCTTGAAGGGACAAAAGGTTTGCAATTCGGTCTCATCGCTGAGAGCAACACGCACGTCTTCGCGCGGGATGTAGATCGTCGGCGGGAGCCGCGTTTCATACATCACCTTGGCATTGCTGCTTTCGGCCAAAAGAACCTGATCCCGGTAAATGGCAATCTTACCGTTCAACCGTTCGACTGAGATCCCATAGCCTTTTGCTCTTGGAGTGGCGTGCACGTTCATCGTCATCCTCCCTGGCGCGGGTCTATATAGGATGGGCCTTGAAGCGCGGTTTTCCAAGAGGTGATCCCGGCATTTTTACTGCACATCAGCTGTGCAATCGTAAGCTCAGACCATCTGGATCACATCTTTTTCGATGGACAGCATATAGCCCTTCTTTGCGATGTTCTTGACCAACAACTCGCTGACCATCTGATTGCCCAAGGCGTCCCGCAGCCGTTTGATCCGGGTCGCGCCAGCGGCCTCGTCGCAATCGGCGGCGCTTTTGCCTGAGATCATCGCTTCGATCTGAGCGCCGGACAGGACCTCGTCATCCAGTCGGGATTCGGCCAGAACCGACAGCGTTTCCATGGCGGCCGGGGTCAGCTTGAAATCCATGTTGTTCAGATAGACGGTGTTTTCCTCGCGGCTGATCAGCAGCGATGTCACCTGAATCCCGGTGCGTTCGATCTGCGCCATCCGGCGGTTCAGCAAGACAAGCATCACCAGAAACACCAATGCTGCCACAAGCATCGCGCTGGCAAAGACCAGCAGCACGTAGATCACCATACGATAGCTCGCCAGTGTATCGGCGAAGGCGGTGCCCGACTGCGCCAGGATCTCAAGCAGGCGAATCTCGGTCTGCGAAGTCAGGTCGCTTTCGACAAACAGCCGCTCTACCCGCGCGTTGAAGGCGTTGGCGTCCGGCAAGGTCCAGAACAGAAAGGCGGCGGCTGTGATCAGGATGAAGACGATGGCCGCGATACCTGCGCCGACCAGCCGTGTGCCAGATCGCCGCGTATCAGTAACGGAGATAGAATTGTCCGGCATTGGCCTTCCTTTTATCCAATCCTTCCGGCCCGAAAACGGACATGACGTTCAGCAAGGTCCAACCCGACGCGCTGAGGCGTTGTGAGACCTCTTGCTGGGCTTGGCCTTTGTCGCAGGCCGACACCTGCATCACGCCGTAGTGCAGCCGCAGCGGATTGTCCTGCTTGGCCTTGTAATCCGCATAGCATTCGGCCGCAGCCGCGGTGCCAAGCGATATCAGGGCCGCAATGGCCAGAGAAGAGAGGATCGGTTTCATAGGCTGCATCCTGCGCATGGGTTCGCCGGATATTCAATAACCCAAGGGGTTTGAGGGGGCTGATATTGGATAACACCGGCCCGTTATTGCTTGTCTGAGGGGGGCAGACCCAATGTTGGTGCATCACGTTTGCGGTCTGTGTCGGATCGCCCCTAAACACCAGGAAGGACACGCATCATGCACCGGAAGTTCATCGCTCTTGTCGTTGCCACCGCAATCACCATCACCGGCGTCTCGGCCTCGCAGGCGCGGGCTGCGGATGCCAAAGACATCCTTGGTGGGCTTGCTGCCATCGCGATCATTGGCGCGGGCGTTCACTACTATAACAAGGAACAGCGCAAGCAGCGGGCGTCGCGCCAACAGACCTATACGCAGCAGCCTTATGTCGCGCAGCCCAGCTATCCGGTGCGGCCGCTGCCGCGAAATGTTGCGCGCTATGACCTGCCGCAGCAATGTCTGCGCAACTACAATGCGTATTCGAACAATCAACCGCTTCTGGCGCCGAATTGCCTCAAAAAGCATTACAAACACGCCAATAGCCTGCCGCAAGAGTGCAAGGTCGGTTTCTGGAATGGCAAAGAGGTGAAGCGGGCATACGAACCTGCATGCCTGCGCCAGCAAGGATACCGCGTCGTTTACAAGTAATCACTTTCGAGCAGGAGCGGTGCCACAGAAGCGCCGCGCGGGAGAGGGCGGCGCAAGCCGTCCTCGCTTTTTGTCTTGCGGTTGGGCGGGAAACGCGGTTTTCGGTAGGTATGACAAACCCGGACTATTCGATTGAGCAGGCTGCAGTGGCGCAGGGGTATCTGCGTGTGGCCGGTGTGGATGAAGTGGGTCGCGGGCCTTTGGCCGGACCCGTGGTTGCGGCGGCCGTGATTCTGAACCCCGAGGACATTCCAGAGGGGCTGAATGACTCCAAGAAACTAACAGCCAAACGGCGCGGCGCATTGGACGTCGCCATTCGCGAACGGGCCGAGTTCGCGATAGCAGAGGCTTCGGTGGCTGAGATCGACGAACACAACATCTTGCGCGCGTCGCATTTGGCGATGGAACGCGCGGTTGCCGCATTGGACCCTCAGCCGGACTATCTGTTGATCGACGGAAACATGATTCCGCGCGGTTTGACGATCCCGGCGCAGGCGGTTGTCAAAGGGGACGCGCATTCAGTGTCGATTGCGGCGGCTTCGATCATCGCAAAAAACTGGCGCGATCAACTGATGGTGGATTTGGCGCAACAGCATCCCGGCTATGGATGGGAGAAGAACGCAGGCTATCCGTCGAAACAACACAGAGAAGCGCTGCAAAATCTCGGTGTAACCCCACATCATAGGCGTTCCTTCAAGCCGGTACACAACATCTTGTATCAAGAGTAAATCGTAAGTCGCTGATTCAAAAAAGAAATTGACGGCGAATCGACTTTGACTCATCCTTGTCTCAACCAAATGAGCGCAAAAGCGCCGTGGATACTTGAGGCAGTACAATGACAACAACCACCAAAAAGGGCGCAAAAGCGCTCCCTTTAAACACGATTCTATCCGGGGACTGCATCGATGTGATGAACAGTCTGCCCGAGGCGTCGGTTGACCTGATTTTCGCGGATCCTCCTTATAATCTGCAACTCAAAGGTCAGTTGCACCGCCCAGATAACAGCCAGGTGGACGCGGTCGATGATCACTGGGACCAGTTCTCAAGCTTTGGGGCCTATGATCAGTTCACCCGTGAATGGCTAAAGGCCGCGCATCGCCTGTTGAAGCCGAATGGCGCAATCTGGGTGATTGGTTCTTACCACAACATCTTCCGTGTGGGTTCGGTCTTGCAGGATGCCGGGTACTGGATTCTGAACGACGTCGTGTGGCGCAAATCCAACCCGATGCCGAACTTCCGCGGCAAGCGCTTTACCAACGCACATGAGACAATGATCTGGGCGTCCAAGCGTGAAGGTGCCAAATATACCTTCAACTACGAAGCTCTGAAGGCGCTGAACGAAGGCGTGCAGATGCGCAGTGACTGGGTGCTGCCGATCTGCACCGGCCATGAGCGCCTCAAGGATGAAAATGGCGACAAGGCGCATCCGACGCAAAAGCCGGAATCGCTGCTACACCGCGTCCTGATCGGCTCGACCAACCCCGGTGACGTGATCCTTGATCCGTTCTTCGGCACAGGCACGACCGGTGCCGTTGCCAAAATGCTGGGACGCGAGTTCATCGGGATTGAGCGCGAGGAAAGCTATCGCAAGGTGGCCGAAAAGCGCATCGCCAAGGTCCGTAAGTTTGATCGCGAAGCGCTGGAAGTCAGCGCCAGCAAACGCGCCGAGCCGCGCGTACCCTTTGGCCAACTGGTCGAACGCGGCATGCTGCGCCCGGGTGAAGAACTTTATTCCATGAACCAGCGCCACAAGGCCAAGGTTCGTGCGGACGGCACGCTGGTTGGCGATAACGTCAAAGGCTCGATCCATCAGGTGGGCGCACATCTGGAAAATGCGCCGTCCTGCAACGGCTGGACCTACTGGTGCTTTAAACGCGATGGCAAGACAGTGCCTATCGACGTTCTGCGCCAGCAAATCCGGGCCGAGATGAACTGAATTCACGAACACCGCCGGTGCCTGTGGCCTGACACAAGGCACTAAGCCTTGCCCCGCCGATCACGGCGGGGTCTTTTGTTTTGTTGCCCTCCCGGTTCCGATATGAGAGTCCTGATCCTGCTGCGCACGGAAGGAGCCTCGGCAATGTCGGAAACCACAGCCAGCGAATCTCGTCTTGAACGGTTCTCAATCACCAAGCCGGATGTGTACGATCTGGATAACAAGTACACAGAGGCCGCGCTGGAACGGCACAAGCGCGAAGGGCTGGAACTGGCCGTCCGCGCACGCTGGATCGCGATGGGCCTGACAGGCATCCTGCTGATCTTCCTGAACCCGCAATGGGAGGTGCTGTGGTATCACTTCATCCTACTGTTGATCTGCGCGAATGGCTGGTTGATCCAGCGCGCCGGTCGGGTGGGACAGTCTCGGATCGAGCTGTTGCTGATCTTCGTGGACCTGCTGATCATGACGCTGGGGATGATCGTACCGAACCCGTTTAGCGATGACGTGCGGCCACTGGCCATGCAATACCGGTTCGATAACTTCCAGTATTTCTTCATCATTCTGGCGGCGGGAACGCTGGCCTATTCCTGGAGCACGGTCGTCGCCATCGGGTCATGGACCGTGATGATGTGGACCGCGGGCTGGGTGATCGCATGGTGGGTGGCAACGCCGATCCCCGGCATCAGCGAGCGTGTGGCAGACGCCTTGGTGGGCTATCCGGATGTCGCGGAATGGCTGAACCCCAACAGTTTCATGCCAGAGCTGCGCATTCAGCAGGTCATAGTCTTTATGATGGTTGCCGTGACGCTTGGCATTTCGATGCGTCGGCTCAACCGGTTGTTGATGACCAATGCGGGGTTGGAGAGAGAGCGGGCGAACCTGTCGCGGTATTTCTCGCCGAATGTTGTGGACGAGCTAAGCCAGAATGACGAACCGCTAAAACAGATACGCAAGGAAAACATAGCTGTTCTGTTCATCGATATCGTGGGTTTCACCAAGTTCGCGGCAGGGCGTGATCCGTATGAAGTGATCGAAGTTTTGCGAGGTTTCCACGCCCGCATGGAGACCGAGGTGTTCCGCCATCATGGCACTTTGGACAAATACCTCGGTGACGGGCTGATGGCCACGTTTGGTACGCCGGTTCCGACGCCGCTGGACGCAAGCAACGCGGTGGCTTGCGCACGCGATATGGTCACGGTGATCGACCGCTGGAACCTTGAGCGGCGGCGGGCGGGTGAGCCCGAGATTCAGGTTGGGATCGGTGTGCACTATGGGCCGGTGGTGCTGGGCGACATTGGGGCGAACCGGTTGGAATTTGCAGTAATCGGCGACGCGGTAAATGTCTCGGCCAAGCTTGAGGCGTTGACGCGCGATCTTGGAGTGCGGGTGGTCCTGAGCGATGCGGTGCGCGTGCAGGTTATCGAGGAAGGCAACAACATTGCCGAGCAGACCGTCGGTTTCGTGAAACACGAAAATCAACCTGTCCGCGGGGTTCAACAACCAATGGATATTTGGGTGCAATAAGGGCTCCCGCCGGTGTGCCGCGCATCAAAAATGCGCGTCCTCCCGTTGGGCCGTGTAGCGCGTTGGCACGCGCTGCGGTCAGGCGCGTGGCAATGGGTTGAGCGATTTGTTGTACGGCTTCCAATCGGTGACTTCGGGGTAGTACTGACGTCGCCATGCCCGAACGCGGGGGTTCATGACGCGCCGCCACAGCGGCGGGATCATCGCCGCGACGGTCATCACCGGGTATCCATAGGGTAACTGAGGTGCCGCGTCCTGAGAATGATGTTGCAGCAGGGGAAAGCGCCGGTTCGGTTTGTAGTGGTGGTCGGAATGGCGTTGCAGGTTGATCAGCAGCCAGTTTGAGGCTTTCTGCGACGCGTTCCACGAATGGCGGGGCTGAACGTGCTCATACTTGCCATCGCCAAGATGTTTGCGGGTCAGGCCATAATGTTCGACGTAGTTGACCAGCTCCAGCTGCCATATGGCGACACCAGCCTGAAGCAGGAACAAAGCGATGCCAGACCATCCTCCGACCATGAAAGCAAGCGCGAGCATGCCCACTTGCAGGAACCAATACCGCCAGAATGGGTTTGTAGGGTCGGTCCAAGGGCGTTGCTTGCGCGCAAGTTTGTCTTTTTCCGCTCGAAACGCGGAAACGAGACATTGCAAGAGCACCCTCGGGTAAAATCTGTGGAACCCTTCGTTGTACCGCGCGGTAACGGGGTCGCGTGGCGTGCCGACATAGCGGTGGTGCACCAACAGGTGTTCCGACCGGAAGTGCGAATACAGCACCATCGCCAGCAGGATGTCACCAAGCCAGCGTTCGAACCGACCTTTTTGGTGCATCAGCTCGTGGCTGTAGTTGATCCCGATTGTGCCCGAGATCACACCCATTCCAAAGAAGAGGCCTATTTTGGCCAGAACAGACAGATGATCAGTATGTGTCGCGTACCAGATCAGCCCGAAAAGCGTGAAAAACTGAACCGGCACCCAAACGTTTGTCAGCAGGATGTACCATTTCAGAACGCCGTCTGGCGTGTCTGGGTCGGCATTTTCAAGGTTCAGGCCCGTCAATCGATCCAAAACCGCAAAAGCCCACCAGGTCGATAACGGCACGAGCAACACCCACCAGCCGCCTGCAAATGCGGTGACCCAAATCAACGGGATCAACAGGAAGGACACCCAGAACGGCGAGGCTTCTTGCCAGCGAGACAGACTGTCTGATGCGATCATTTAGCGCTCCGAACCACTGTGGTCAGATTAGACCCGGCTCGCATTCTGGCACAATGGGTTACGTCACGCGCCAGAGGTCATACGCCTTGCGCATCACTGTGGGAAGGTCACTGGGGCGGAACGCGTGTTTGTCGATGATTACCCAGTTATTATGCTTCTGATCGGCTGGAAGACTGGCCGTCCAGATGCATAGGATCAGATGAAAATGGGTAAAGGTATGACGCACCTCACCTGACAACAGTTGCCAATCCGTTGCGAAGGGCGGGGCTTCGACCGGGGCCTCAGACCACTCGGATCCCGGCCAGCCCAGCATTCCGCCTAGCAGGCCTTTGTCCGGGCGGCGTTCCAGCAGAAAGGCTCCGTCACTGCTTTGGGCAATATAGACATGGCCGTAGCGGGTGGGTTTGGGCTTTTTTGGGGTCTTGCGCGGTAGTTCGGCTTGGGTGCCGTTTACGCGCGCCGCGCAGGGATCGCGGAGCGGGCAGATACCGCAGGCCGGGGATTTCGGCGTGCAGATCGTGGCCCCAAGATCCATCACCGCCTGCGCATAATCTCCGGGGCGAAGACCGGGCGTCAACGCGGCGGCCTTGTCCTTGAGCAGCGGTTTTGAGCCGGGCAGCGGGCCGTGGATGTTGTAAAGACGCGCCATCACCCGTTCGACATTGCCGTCCAACACGGTTTCGGGCCGATCAAAAGCAATGGCCGAAATCGCGGCGGCGGTATAGGGGCCGACCCCCGGCAGTTTCAGCAATTCGTCGTAGGTGTTGGGGAATTGTCCACCGTAGTCTTCGGCCACGACTCGGGCACATTTCAGCAGGTTCCGGGCGCGGGCGTAATAGCCCAGACCGGCCCATTCCCCCATGACCTGATCATCCGGGGCTGCGGCCAGCGCCTCGACCGTGGGCCAGCGTGTGGTGAACCGCATGAAATAGTCCCGCACGGCAGCAACAGTGGTCTGCTGTAGCATGACCTCCGACAGCCAGATTCGATAGGGGTCGGGCGTCACTCCGGCCGCCCGATCTGCCGGGCCAACACGCCAGGGCATCTCGCGGGCGTGGCGGTCGTACCAGTGCAGCAGCGTGCCGCTCACGTCGAATTCAGCAGAGTCACGCAAGTTTTATCTATCTCCCTGTCGGGTTTCGCTGGCGCCCGTTGTCATGCCCTTTACAATAGCGGCGCAGGAGTTGGAAACCAGATGCAGCGCAGACGTTCTTCGACCCGCGGGTTCAAACGCACCGCGACATTGCTGAACGACCAGATCAGGCGCGCCGGTGAAAGCCGGGGTTTCGCCGTGTCGCGCTTGTTGACTCATTGGGCCGAGATTGTGGGGCAGGATATGGCCGCCATCGCGCGACCCGTGAATGTGGGCTATGGCAAGGGCGGAATCGGTGCGACGCTAACCGTGCTGACCACTGGCCCGCAGGCCCCGATGCTGGAAATGCAAAAGGAGCAGCTGCGCGGCAAGGTAAACGCGGTTTATGGCTATAACGCCATCAGCCGGGTGCGCATCACACAGACCGCTCCGACAGGATTTGCCGAGGGGCAGGCCAGTTTCGACCACAAGCCGAAACAAGCAAAACCCAAGATCGAACCAGAGATCGAAGCCGAGGCGAACCGGACGGCGCAAGATGTCACAGATGGTGATTTGCGCGCCGCCCTTGAACGTCTGGGCCGTAACGTTTTATCCAAGCAAAAACGCTGAGAAAGGGCTGAGACATGAGCCGTATTGCAACCGGAATTTGTGCGGCCGTCGCCGTGGCCGCAGGCGGCTATTGGCTGTCGCTGTCGAATTCCAACACGAGCTATCCGCTGATCAGCAGCGCCGAGGCGCAAGAGGCCGATCTGGACACCTCTACCATCGTTGAGATGACGCTAGGCGCCGAAGACGCACCGGTCGAAATCATCGAGTATGCCTCCTATACCTGTCCCCATTGCGCGAACTTCCACAACGGGGCGTTCAAGCAACTGAAAAAAGACTTCATCGACACGGGCAAAGTGAAGTTCGTCTATCGCGAAGTCTATTTTGACCGCTATGGCCTGTGGGCTTCGATGGTGGCGCGGTGCGACGGTCCGGATAAGTTCTTTGGCATCTCGGACCTGATCTATCAGGGGCAATCCGAATGGACCCAGGCCGGTGGCCCGGCCGAGATCGTTGACGAACTGCGCAAGATCGGGCGTCTGGCCGGGATCGACAACGACAAGCTTGAAGCCTGTCTGCAGGACGGTACTCGGGCGCAGACACTGGTGGCGTGGTATCAGGAAAACGCAGAGCGTGATGGCGTTCAGGCAACCCCGTCCTTTGTTGTTAACGGCAAGAAAGTCGAAAATCAGTCCTACGATGACTTCAAGGCGCTGATCGAAAACGAGTTGGGCAGCTAACAGCCTGCGTGACCGGCTCGTGATGGGCCGGTCACCTATTTCGGTGCTGGGGCGACCTGTAGCAGCATCTGCTTGACCTCATCTGCGGCCTCAATTTTCAGACGTACCGGTAGCGTGATGACCTTGCTGCGAAACGCGGCGGGCAAGCGCACGGCATCTTTTTCCGTCGTGACCATCTGCGCGCCTAACAGCCGCGCCTCATTTTCCAGCCGGGTCATCAGAGCTGGAGTAAGGGGCTGGTGATCGTCCAGCGCTTCGGCCCGCAACAAAGTGGCTCCTTGCTGGCGCAGGGTCTGAAAGAATTTCTCAGGATGGCCGATGCCTGCAAAGGCCAGAACGGGCGTATCGCTCCAGTCCATGCCGGTTTGCAAAGGCTCAACCGCGCCGGTCGCGTGAGGGACCGGCAGGTGCTGGCCCCAACGTTCAGCGAATTGGGCCTGCGCGCCGGAATCGCCCAGCGACAAGACCAGATCGGCGCGCTGTAGACCGACATCGACCGGTTCGCGCAGAGGACCCGCAGGCAGGCACAAGCCGTTTCCAAATCCGCGCGCTGCATCCACCACGATGACCGAGAAATCCTTGGCCACCGAAGGGTTCTGGAACCCGTCATCCAATACGATGACCGTCGCTCCGGCCTCGGCTGCTGCCCTTGCGCCGGCAGCGCGGTCCTTGGCCACCCAGACATCGGCAAAAGCGGCCAGCAATAGCGGCTCATCGCCCACCTGCGCGGCAGTGTGTTTGCGCGGGTCCACAAGGACTGGCCCTTCAAGCGAACCGCCGTGGCCGCGGGTCACAACATGCGTATCATGCCAGGCATCGCGCAATTGCTCGATCATCCAGATCACGGTCGGTGTCTTGCCTGTACCGCCCGCGTTCAGATTGCCGATGCAAATAACAGGAACGCCAGGCTTCACGCCTGCCTCGGAAGCGACCCGGCGGGCAGTAGCCCCAGCATAGAGTCGCCCGAGCGGCGACAAAATCCGCGCGCGAAAATCCAGCTTGTCCGGCGCTGTGTTCCAGAAATCAGGTGCTCGCATCGTCGCCGCTCCGCTGATCCAGATAGTCCTGCACCAAATCGATCAGGTGATCCGCTTGCGGGGCACCTTCAGTCACGATCTGCCACCCGGCTAAGGCCATGTTGGCGGCCTGATCCGGTGCCAAAAGCTCGACCACGGCATCACCAAGTTCGGTGGCGGTTCTGACAGAGCGCGCCGCGCCCGCCCTGTCCAGTTGATCGTAAAGCTGTTGTTGGCCGTGTACAAACGGCCCGTGAATTACCGCCGACCCAAGCGCCGTTGCGACCAGTGGGTCCGCCCCCGCGGCGCCGCGCTCCAGAGACGTGCCCATGAAAGTGACAGGGGATACCCGTTGCCACAGCCCCAGATCCTCTGGCGCGGCGGACAGGATCACTTGTGTCATGTCCTCGATCAAACCGCTTACGTCCCAATTGGTGCAGCGCAGGTCCATTGTCTCAAGGCGGCGGTGCAGCGGTTCGGCTTCGGTGATGTCCGCAACGTGCAACACCAACGCCAGCCGCGGCAGCATGCGCATCGCCTGCCTGTGCGCGCTGAGGACCGAGATGAACTCTTTGTCCTGCACCCATGCCGCCAGCCATACGGGTCGGCCAGACAAGGCATGGTTCACTTCGATCAGTTCATCCTCGGGCCAGGGCCGCGGATTGGGGCTGATGTGCAGGGGTGGGGCTTCTTTCACTTTGGTCGAAGCGATGCCCAGCCTGCGTATCTGGCGTGCGCTTTCCGGGGTCGAGCAGACAATCGTGCGGAAACAATCAATCGTGTATCGGGTGATGTCCGGTAGCCAGCGCCCGCCCCGCGCGATGCGGACATCTGCTTCTGCTTCGATCAGGATCAGGGGGATGCCGCGCTCTTCGGCACGTGTGATGACATTCGGCATCAGGCCGCCACCGACCCACATTCCGACATCCGGTCGCCAGTGGTCCAGAAACGCGCGTGCGGCCCCGGTCTGTTCGGTCGGCAGATTGACCAGGGGATACCCACTATTGGCCCAGCGGGACAGGTCTGCGTCAGGTGGCGCTGTCAGAACGATCGACAATGTCGGGCGCGCCTGCTGAAGCCGCTGGCAAAAATCAATAATGGCCCGATGCCGCGCATG
The DNA here is from genome assembly GCF_013035315.1 of Ruegeria arenilitoris. Lineage (GTDB taxonomy): Bacteria > Pseudomonadota > Alphaproteobacteria > Rhodobacterales > Rhodobacteraceae > Ruegeria > Ruegeria arenilitoris_D. The sequence goes on from NZ_WQHP01000006.1 coordinate 235,281, forward strand.
GGAGTTGATGTGCAGCCACAGAACCTCGCCCTCGGGTCGCGGTATGTCCCGATAGTTGGCGGCATTCTGCATACCCCAGGACAGCACGCGATAGGCGGCAAGACTTAATGAGCGTGGCTTGCTCATGTGACGATTCCAGGGCTTTCCGGTTCGAGTTGCTCTGACAGTAGCCCAAAAACTTCTGATCCCGCAGCGATCACACCGTTAAGTCGTGGGTGCGGGTTGTTGAACCGCAACGGTTGCCCCATGCGATCCGAGCATAAGCCGCTGGCCTCGCGGATAATCAGATCACCGGCGGCGATGTCCCATTCCCAACTGGGCCGGAGCGTCATCATCCCGTCGAACCGTCCTTGCGCTACCAGCGCCATGCGATAGGCCAGCGAGGGGCGATAATTTCGCTTGAACTCAGGCACTTGCCCCTGACGCCAATGGCGAGGTTGCAAATTCGGTTTCGCGGCCAGAACCTCGGCGGTTTCAAGCGTGTTGATCGCGCTGACCCGGATCGTTTCTCCGTTCAGCGTTGCCCCCTGACCCTTGGCCGCTGCATACAGCAGGTCGCGTCGCGGCAGATAAATGACCGCCGCCGTGACTTCGCCCCGGTCCGCGATGGCCAGAGAATGCGCCCAGGTTCGCGATCCTTCGGCAAAGCTGCGGGTGCCGTCTATCGGATCAATGATGAACACACGATCTCTGGAAAGCCGGTCCGCGGAGTCTTCGGTCTCTTCGCTCAGCCAGCCATAGCCCGGTCGTGCGGCGGACAGCTTTTGCTCCAGCATTGCGTTCACGGCCAGATCAGCCTCGGTCACGGGACCGGCACCGTCGGGTTTGTCCCAACGCTGCGCGGTGCTGCCGGAATACCGTGTGGCGATCTTTCCCGCCTCAACAGCGGCCTCTGTCAGCAGGTGCAGGTCAGTTGCCGGCAAGTGTCATTCCTTCGATCAGGACCGAGGGCACCACGCGGGACAGAAATGTTCGTGCATCATTGGCGGGGATCATACGTTTCAGCATGTCGCGGAGGTTCCCCGCGATGGTGCATTCGTTGACCGGATGCGTGATCTCTCCGTTCTCGACCCAGAACCCCGAAGCGCCGCGCGAGTAGTCGCCGGTATTGGGGTTAATCGTCGATCCGATCATCGAGGTGACCAGCAGTCCTGTGCCCATGTCTCTCAGCAGATCGGCCCGGCTGCTTTCGCCTTGTGTCAGGCTCAGGTTCCAGTTGCTGGGCGACGGCGGCCCGGATACGCCGCGCGCCGCGTTACCGGTCGAAGCCATGTCCAGCTTGCGCCCGCTGGACAGGTCCAACGTCCAGCCGGTCAGTACGCCATTTTCGACGATCGCCCTGCGCTGCGTCGGCAGGCCCTCTGCATCAAACGGGCGCGAGCCCGAAATGCGCGGACGGTGCGGGTCTTCGATCAGTGACAGATTTTCGGGCAGCACCTGCTCGCCCAGACTGTCTTTCAACCAAGAGGCACCGCGGGCAATGGCCGCGCCGTTGCTGGCCGCAAGCAGATGGCCGATCAGCGAGGACGAGATACGTTCGTCAAACAGAACGGGGAAAGTCCCCGTCGCCGGTTTCTGCGCGCCGACCAAAGCAACGGCACGTTCGCCTGCGCTCTGGCCAATTTCGTCTGCGCTGCGCAAGTCGCTTTGGAAGGTACGGCTGTCACCGTCATAATCCCGCTCCATCCCAGTTCCTTCGCCCGAAATGGCAACGCACGAGGTCGAACGGCTGCTGCGGGCATAGCCGCCGGAAAAGCCGTTCGTCGCGGCCAGATGGACCCGGTGTGTGCCATAAGCCGCTGCAGCATCCGAGACTTGTGACACGCCTTGAACAGCCAGAGCCGCAGATTCAGCGGTCAAAGCGTCCTGCATCAAAGCGTGTGCCGAAGGTTCAGGGGTCGGATCAAACTGTTCCAGTGCGTCGATGTCCCAGCCCTTGGCCAGCTGCTCGGGGTCGGCGAGGCCAGTGAAGGGGTCTTCGGGCGCTTCGCTGGCCATGGCAACCGCACGTTGCGCCATCGCCATCAGCGTTTCGGGGCGGCTGTCCGAGCTTGAGACGATTGCCTGACGTTTTCCCAGAAAGACGCGAAGCCCCAGATCGGTGCCCTCGGAACGCTCCGCATGCTCCAGCGCGCCACCGCGCACTTCGACCGAAACCGACGTGCCATCCAAGACGATCGCATCCGCAGCTTCGGCCCCGGCTTTGCGGGCCGCGTCCAGCAATTCATGGCTGATTTCTTCGGGTGTGCGGGTCATGAGGCCTCCGGTATGGTTGCATTTGACCTAGCCTTCCACTTGGCGTCTCGCAAGGGCTACCGGGTAAAGCAATCGCTTTGGTTTTGGCTCAATCTGCAAAATCCCGGCATTTGGCTTCAATACAAGGTTCCTTGATTGAGGTTTTTCGATGCATGTTCAATAAAGTCAGGGTTCCTTGATTTTGAGGCAACGCGAACGAGCAGTGACCAATATGCTAGAAAATCTAAGCCTGCGCGGCGTTGAGATACCCGACGATCCGCAGATCATTACCCAGAAAGTCAAACGATCCATCCTTGCCGAGCGTTACGAAAAGGACGAGGTAAATGGGCTGCCAAAGTTCATCGACCCCAAAGACAGGGTTGTGGAACTTGGGGCAGGGATAGGCTTTGTTTCATCATTTCTTGTCACGCAATTGGGTGTGCGTCACGTCATGTGCGTCGAAGCCAACCCGGTCCTGTGCGACTTTATCGGCCGTGTGCATACGGCCAATGACATCTCTGGTGTGAACGTCCTGAATGCCGTCGCACGGACCGATGGTCACGAAACTGGAACCGCCAAGTTCTATGTGCGTGAACCGTTTTGGTCGTCTTCTTTGGATCAGTCGCCGGACTACGTGAAAGAGATCGGCGTTCCCGAATATCAATTGTCAGATTTGTTGAGCGATTTCGACGCTAATGTTCTGATCGTCGACATTGAAGGGGGCGAGGCGCATCTTTTCGATGGGGCAGACCTTGCGAACGTGCAGAAAGTCTATCTTGAGGTTCATACGCGCAAGATAGGAATGCGCGGGATCAAAAAGTGTTTTGATGATTTGTCGGCGCTTGGATTTGCATATGACCAGCGCGTCAGCTGTGGCGGCTCGGTCTTGTTTCGACGCGTCCGAGGCCGCTAGCGAGGGTTAGGAAGGCAGCAACACGCCTTCCCTTAACGTTACTTGATGCGTTGGCCGTTCGCCTTGATCTGACCGTCCGCGGTGAATTCGATTTCCGACTTCAGCGTGTCTGGCGCGTCACCTGGCACCGCCATCAGGCCCATCATCATCCGGGCGCCCATTGCGTCGCTATCGGATACCAGACCCATACCGATCAGCTTGTCGATCAAAGCGTTGGCTCCGACCAGTGTCAGCTTGGCTACGCCTGTCGGCGTGGGCATGCCATCAAACTCTTCGGTGTTTGTGTTGTCGAAGGTGAAATCGCCTTCACCGGTCAGTTTCGCTCCGACCAAAGAGACGAGCAATTCATTGATCTTGAGCGAGTGCAGTTCGCCTGGTTCCAAGTCCGACGCATCCAGTTCTTCAACTGCGGCCGGGTCAAAGATGTTCATCAACACTTTGGCGGTTCCGGTTGTGTCCAGCGCAATCGTCGCCGGGTCGCGCGGCAGGGCCTCTGCCGGGTCAAACATGCTCCACAGGACATCCGACATGGTGAAATCGGTCAGGTTCATCGCAAACCCAAACGGTTGAATCTCTTCGGATTTCTGCACTGGGATTTCAAATTTGAGCCCTGCGCTTTCCATCGCGATTTCAATCGGGAACGGCAGATCGGCTGTCGTCACAGCGACTTTCGAGCTGTTTTGTTCGATATCATAGGCAAGACGCTGGGCGTCGATGCTGGCACCAAACTTGCCACCTTTGGATTCGCTGCCGACCGAGAATGCCTCGCCTTCGCTGGTACCGGCCATTGCCGTCTGGCCGGAGCCATAGGTGAACAGACCCGAGAATGAGAAACCTGCTTCGTATAAGGCCTCGGGATTCGTGATGTCGAAATCAGAGGGGATAACGTTTGTGCCTTCAAACGCCAGATCGCTCATCGAACCGTCGATCTTTCCAGTATCGTCGCTTTCCGGATCCTGGAAAGCCAGATCGTATGTCATGCCAGCCGCGGTAAAGGTCTGGTCGATGTCACGGTTTTCGCCAATCTTCATGCGAGAACTGCCGGACAGATCGGTCATTCCAACATTTACGGCAAGCGCATCACCGGGCATTTCTTCGCCGTCTACGGTCACGCCGTTTAGTTTGATACCCAGCGTGTCCGCCGAATAATCATAGGTCATGTCCTCTTTCGAGCCGGAAACGACCATAGTCATACCCGTCTGCGAATAGTCGATATTGACCGCGAACTCTTCACCCTCGCCTTCGCCGGATACGGTCATCGGGAAATTCTCGGGGAAGCCGATATTGACCGTACCGTCGCCGTTTTCCGTCAATGTCATTTCAGGAACGACCATGCGGAAGGTTGCGCCCTCTTCCGGGATGTCCATCGAGACGGTCATGTCTGCAATTGTAGTGACATTGCCCGCAACGGTTTCGTTCCCAGAAACGGTGTAACCCATCTGGCCCAGATAGGCTTTCCAGTCATTCCAGACATCCTGTGAGGTCAGATCGGCGAGAGCGCCTTGAGTGATAACGGCATAAGCCAAAACAGCACCGCAGCTGCGGCGAAGGAAAACGGACATTACAGTACCCTTCTAGATAAATTTGCCGGCATCGTCGTGTTTGTGGACCCGGGCGTCAAGGGGCAAGGACTGGACCATTTCCCCATTGACGGGGTAGAGATTCACACAATTTCAAGCCGATGGAGGTAAAGGAACCAAATGCAGGGAAAAACCGTACTGATAACTGGGGCCAGCCGGGGCATCGGAGCTGAGGCCGGGCGCGAATTTGCCGCAGCCGGAGCGAACGTGGCGCTGGTCGCCCGCAGCCAGGATCAGATCGATGCGCTGGCCGCCGCACTGGGTGAAAACGCAATCGCATTGCAATGCGACGTCAGCGATTTTGCGCAGGTGGAACAGGCGGTCGCGGATTGCGTTGACCGCTTTGGCGGGCTGGACGTTCTGATTGGGAATGCTGGTGTCATTGATCCAATCTTTCATCTGTCAAACGCCGATGTCGCGGCCTGGGACAAGGCGATCGACATCAACCTCAAGGGCGTTTTCTACGGAATGCGTGCGGCGCTGCCCGTTATGCGCGCCGCGGGCGGCGGCACGATCCTGACCGTGTCATCCGGCGCGGCGTCGAACCCGGTTGAGGCGTGGAGCCACTATTGCGCTTCGAAAGCCGGGGCGAAGATGCTGACGGAATGTCTGCACCTCGAAGAGGCGATCCACGGCATCCGCGCCATGGGCCTGTCTCCGGGCACCGTGGCGACCGAAATGCAGCGTGTCATCAAGGCCAGCGGCATCAACGCGGTCAGCCAATTGGACTGGAGTGACCATATCCCGGCCGATTGGCCCGCGAAGGCGCTGTTGTGGATGTGCACCGCGGATGCGGACGAGTTTCTGGGCACCGAAATCTCGCTGCGCCGCGAGGACATACGACAAAGGGTTGGACTGACGTGATCGAACTGAACAAAGAAGACGGGTTGTGGATCGTCACACTGAACAATCCCGATAAGGCCAATGCCCTGACCGGCGCGATGTTGACTGAATTGGCTGAGATTGCCGAGTCCGCAACCGAGGCGCGCGCGCTGATCCTAACCGGGGCGGGCAGCGTGTTCAGCGCTGGCGCTGATCTAGCAGAGGCGCGCACTGGGCTAGCGACCTCGGACGTGTGGGAGCGATTGTCCGGCGCGATCGCGGCCTTGCCCTGTCTGACGGTTGCCGCGTTGAATGGAACCCTTGCAGGCGGAGCCAACGGAATGGTGCTGGCCTGCGACCTTCGCATCGCGGTCCCATCGGCCAAGTTCTTCTATCCCGTTATGAAGTTGGGGTTCTTGCCGCAACCCTCTGATCCTGCGCGCATGGCGGCTCTGATCGGTCCGGCCCGTACCAAGATGATCCTAATGGCGGGGCAAAAGATCACGGCGGATGAGGCTTATGCTTTTGGATTGGTAGACCGCGTTGTGGCCCCTGATGAATTGATGCAGACGGCCCGTGATCTGGTCGCCGACAGCATCGTTGCCGATCCCAAGATCGCGGCTGGTATCGCCGGGCTTTGCGCATGAGGCTGTCTGGCTTGCGATTGCGAGTCGCCGATCCCAAAAAACTGGCGTCGTTCTACACGGATGTTCTGAGCATGTCGGTTAGACAACAAGGGGTTAGTCTGCGGGTCGGCTATCCGGGGCAGGATGCCGATTTGCTTTTGATGCCCGGCGACGGGGGCTACACGCATGACACTGGCCAACGCTATTGGAAGATCGGGATCACCGTACCGGATGTCGATCTGGCGGCCGCAGTCCTGCGCGACAAAGGGGTCGAGGGCTCGGAGCCCAGGCAGTTTCTGGACATTGGCTATATGTGCCACCTCAAAGACCCTGAGGGCTTTGTGATCGAATTGCTGCAACACGATTTCGAAGAAAACCGCCCGGAAAATGCGGCGGACCCCGATGCGCCCTTTGCCAAGGCCTGCATCGGCCAGATCACTCTACGCACCGGAGATATTGCAGCGGAGGATGCGTTCTATCAGGCGCAGGGCATGCGTCTGCTTTCAATGCAGGATGTCGAACCATACGGATTCGACCTGCATTTTTACGCTTTCACTGATGATGTGCCACCGAACCCCGATCTTTGGGCCGTAGAGAACCGCGAGTGGCTGTGGAAACGCGCTTACACGGCGCTCGAATTTCAGCACGTCGCTGGTGCCCGGTTTGCCAATGTGCCGGACTACGGCGGATTAGAAGTTGAAGGGCTTGCCGCGCCCGCGCGGGATGCCTTTGGCGATCCGGTGAACCCAGGCTGATCAGCGTCCACGCCGCTTGCCCGGTACTTTCGAGCGAAATCCGGGTGGGCGCTTGCGGACCCAGTTCAGGAATTTCTCAAGCCGGGGATGAGCGCGCAGCGCCTCGACCGTGTTGAAACTGCGGGCCAGTTCCGCTTCGGTCAGGGTCGCGTGCACTTCTTTATGGCAAATCTGATGCAGCAGGACCGTGGGTCCGCCCTTGCCCCCTTTGAGTTTTGGGATCAGATGGTGCAGGCTGCCAGCCCCATCGGGGATCGGGCGGTCGCAAAGCGGGCAGATCGGATCGCTGTTCGTCATGGCATGGATAAAGTTGCGCCGGGTGGTGCGAAAGGCAAGAGGGCGGGGATGGCACAGGCATTGGTGATCGGCGGCGGACCCGCGGGCCTGATGGCGGCTGAGGAATTGGCCAAAGCCGGGCATGCCGTTCTGGTGGCCGAGGCCAAGCCGTCGTTGGCCCGGAAGTTCCTGATGGCTGGGAAATCCGGGCTGAACCTGACCAAGAACGAACCGTTTGAGACTCTGATGTCCTCCTATGCCGAGGCCACGGACTGGTTGCGTCCGATGATTGCAGAATTCGACGCCTCGGATGTGCAAACATGGGCGCAGGGGCTTGGGCAAGAGTTGTTCACCGGTTCGACCGGACGCGTGTTTCCAAAAGTGATGAAAGCCTCGCCGCTTTTGCGAGCATGGCTCGAAAGGTTGGGCGCTGCGGGCGTGCAGGTCAGAACGCGCTGGCGCTGGGTAGGGTGGGACGACAGACGGTCCATTTTTGACACGCCCGACGGCAGGCAAGGAATCAACGCGGATGTGACTGTTCTGGCGCTGGGCGGGGCAAGCTGGGCGCGGTTGGGATCGGACGGAGCATGGGCGCCTATGCTACGAGGCAAAGGTGTCGCGCTTACTCCATTCGCGCCTGCAAACTCGGCCATTTCTGTCGACTGGAGCCCGCATATGCAGCCTCATTTTGGCGCGGCGTTGAAGTCAGTCCGCTGGATGGCCGGAGAATTGGAAAGCCGGGGTGAGGCTGTGATCTCGGCCACAGGTCTGGAGGGCGGGGGGCTTTATTCCCTGACCCCGGCGTTGCGGGCGGGCGCGGGTTTGTTCGTCGATTTGGTCCCGGATGTGACTGAATCCGCCTTGCAGGCGCGGATTGAGGCCAAACGCGCGAAAAAAACGACGTCGCAATGGCTTAAGAAGTCTCTGAAACTGCCGCCGCAGAAAATCGCGCTGTTTCATGAGATGACCCAGCGGGGCGCTGAGCTCACTGCATTGAGACGCCTTCCCATTCTCGGTGCAGGCCTTCGCCCCATGGACGAAGCCATTTCCACCGCTGGTGGTGTGGCGCGGTCCGCGTTGAATGATGGCCTGATGCTGACCGGATGCCCCGGTTTGTTCTGCGCGGGCGAGATGTTGGATTGGGAGGCCCCGACCGGGGGCTATTTGCTGACGGCCTGTCTGGCCACGGGCCGTTGGGCTGGACGCAACGCTGCGGAATGGCTTGATCGGACCGCTTAGCGCGTACGCGCCAGCATCGCCAGACGGATCATTGCCCGTTCAACCAAGGCCATCGCGGGGGCTGTTTGCCCGGCAGAGCGCAGCGACAGGTCCGTATCGGTCAGAACCGTCAAAGCAGTTTGCAATTTCGGCGCGCCCCATCCCTGCGCCTGACGCAGAATGCGGTCGCGACGCTTGCCGTAGACCGGCGGGCGCAGCTTGCCGATCCCCTGAGCTGTCCCGCCGGGATCGGAGGCGCAGGCATAAAGTGTCCGAAAATGTCGGGTGGCGCCGATACACAGGCTGACCGCATTGGTACCTTGCGATTGAAGACGCCGGATCAGCGGCCCGATCTCACCCGCGCGCCCCTCGGCCACCACGTTCAGCACATCGTCCAGAGCCGCCTCGGTCGAGCGGGGCGCGCAGGCTTCGATATCCTCGATCGTCAGTTCCGAACTGTCGCCTCGTTTGTAAAGTGACAACTTCTCAATGGTTTGGGTGAAATCACCGGGGCTGATGCCGGTCGCCAATTCGGTGATCGCAGACATCGAGTCGCGGGGGATATTCTGCAAGCCGGCCTCGGACAGAATCCGTTCGACCTCGGCCCGCGATGGAGGATCGTCATAGATTCCAACCGCATAAGCCGAAGGGTGCGTTTCGAACGCTTTGCGGATTTTTGAGCTGGCTTTGAGCTGCCCTGCTGTCACGATGACTTGGGCGTCTCCGGGAACCCAATCTTCCAAAGCGGCCAAGATTGCCGGTGCGGCTGTGTCGGTTGTGTCTTCGACAAATACCGCGCGCGGTCCGGGAAAGAAGCCAACCGCCTTGACCGCATCCAGCAGCAAAGCGGGATCACCCCGCAAGTCAGCGCCGGGCAGTCGAGTCAGGCGCATTTCCTCTTCGGCACTTGCGCCCAGCAAAGCGGCCAGAACCTGCTGCCGCTTTAACGCGACCCGCATCGCGTCTGCGCCGTAAATCAGCAGCCCGGTCTTGTCCGCATCGGGTTTTGAAAAATACCCATCGGCCTCGCGCGGGCTCAGCTTCATGCGGACAGGCCCGGTGTGGCGTACAGGCGGGTGATGATCTGGTCCGACAACAGCACCATCAGGCGCTCCGTCGCGTCGCGTTCACTGGCCAGTGTCGACACGGTGGAACCCGCAGCTGAGTATCCCACGAAATCGGTGACTGTGCCTGAGGCAAGAATCTGACCGGTTGCGTTCGATCTAAGCGCATAGTTTGCGGTTCCATTAATGGTAAGTCTGTTGGTTTCGTTCGTGGTGGTGATAGCCGCAGCAACGGTCCTTGTCCGTACCGAAACATCCAGTTTGTATTCGCTGCCGGATGTCGCGCTGCGTCCTAGCTTTTGTTCCAAATCCTCGACCAGAAGGTAGCTGGTGACCGTGTTTGGCTCGGACACAGCTACGCGGCCAAAAAGCGCTGAGCCTGCTCCGCCCGGAGCATACACAGGCTCAAACCCGCAAGCGGCAAGCGCCAGCGGCATCAACAACAGGGTTCTGCGATCAAACGACGACATTCACGATACGGCCCGGTACAACGATCACTTTTTTCGGCGCATTACCATCCAGCGCCTTTTGTACAGCTTCGGTGCTGAGCGCGATTTTTTCAACCTCGTCCTTAGCCATATCCTTGGCGACGCTGATTTCCGCGCGGCGTTTGCCGTTGATCTGGATCGGAAGGGTCACGGTGTCGTCGACCAGCATGGCTTCATCGGCGACGGGCCATGCGGCGGTGGCGACCAGTCCTTCTCCGCCCAACAGCTGCCACAGCTCTTCGGACAGGTGCGGGGTCATGGGTGACATCAGCTGTGCCAGCGTTTTGGCTGCTTCGCGCTTGGCCGCGGTTCCGGCCTTGGATTTGGCCAGAGTGTTGGTGAATGCGTAAAGCTTAGCGATCGAGGCGTTGAAGCCAAAGGATTCGACGCCGCCGGTCACGTCATGGATGGCTTTGTGCATCTCGCGCAGCAAGGTTTCGTCTTCAGCGTTGGCCGGAACGTCCGACTCGGCAATCTCCGAGGCGATGCGGTGCACGCGGCTGAGGTGCTTGAATGCGGCTTCGGCCCCGGATGCTGTCCATTCAACGTCCCGCTCAGGCGGCGAATCGGACAGCACGAACCAGCGCGCAGTGTCGGCACCGAAGGCCGAGATGATGCTGACCGGGTCGACCACGTTCTTCTTGGATTTCGACATTTTGGCCGAGGGGATGATCTCGACCTCAGTGCCGTCAGCCAGTTTTCCGTCGGTCACGTCCTCGGGCAGGTGATAGACCGGGCGGCCATTGGCGTCGCGGGTCTGGTAGATCTCATGTGTCACCATGCCTTGGGTGAACAGCGCATCGAAGGGTTCGATGGCTTTTTTCGGCAGGTGGCCAGTGATGTTCATCGCCCGTGCGAAGAAACGGGAATAAAGCAGATGCAGAATCGCGTGCTCAATCCCGCCGATGTACTGGTCGACATTCATCCAGTATTCAGCCTCGGCCAGGTCGGTCGGTGTTTCAGCGCGCGGGGCGGTGAAACGGGCGAAGTACCAGGACGAATCGACGAAGGTGTCCATCGTGTCGGTTTCACGTTTGGCCGGCGCACCGCATTTCGGGCAGGAACAATCGCGCCACGTCGGGTGGCGGTCCAGCGGATTGCCCGGTTTGTCAAAGGTCACATCATCGGGCAGTTGAACCGGCAGGTTCTCTTTCTTCTCAGGCACCACACCGCAGCTGTCGCAATGAACGACGGGAATCGGGCAACCCCAATAGCGTTGGCGGCTGAGGCCCCAGTCGCGAAGCCGGTATTTGGTGACGCCTTCGCCCCAACCAGCCTTTTCGGCGAAATCGACTGTGGTGTTGATTGCCTCGTCACCGGTCGCCTCGGTCAGGCCTGCGAAATGGTTCACCCAACGGACTTTTTCGGTCTTTGGCGGCACAAATGCGATCTTGTCGACCGGAGTGTCGTCATCCAAGGCAAAGAAGGTGTCCACCACGGGCAGGCCGTATTTGCGGCAGAAATCGAGGTCGCGCTGGTCATGGGCCGGGCAAGCAAAGATTGCGCCAGTGCCGTAGTCCATCAGGATGAAGTTCGCGATCCAGACTGGCAGCTCCCAGTTCGGGTCCAGCGGATGCTTGACCTTGATCCCGGTGTCATAACCCAGCTTCTCAGCGGTCTCGATGGCCTCTTCGGTCGTGCCACCCTTGCGGCATTCGGCAACGAACGCGGCAACCTCTGGGTTTTCAGCTTCCAGCTGCTTGGCAATTGGGTGATCCGGCGAGATGCCGACAAAAGATGCGCCGAGCAGCGTATCGGGCCGAGTCGTATAGACGGTGATCGGCTCACCTCCGTCGGTGCGTTCAAACCCGAATTGAAGGCCGCGCGATTTGCCGATCCAGTTCTCCTGCATCAGGCGCACCTTCGCAGGCCAGTTGTCGAGCGTATCAAGTGCGTCCAGCAATTCCTCGGAATAATCGCTGATCTTGAAGAACCACTGCGTCAGCTCCCGGCGTTCCACCAGCGCGCCCGAGCGCCAGCCGCGCCCGTTTTCCACCTGTTCGTTGGCCAGAACGGTCATGTCGACCGGATCCCAGTTCACCACGGCGTTTTTGCGGTAAACCAGTCCGGCTTCGAGCATATCCAGGAACAGCGCCTGCTGCTGGCCGTAATATTCGGGGTCGCAGGTGGCGAACTCGCGGGACCAGTCGATAGACAGGCCCAGAGGCTTCATCTGACCGCGCATGTCGGCAATGTTGCCATAGGTCCAGTCTTTCGGATGGCCGCCAATGGCCATTGCCGCGTTTTCCGCAGGCATTCCGAAAGCGTCCCAGCCCATCGGGTGCAGCACGTTATGGCCGGTCGCCAGTTTGTGCCGCGCGATTACGTCGCCCATCGTATAGTTGCGCACATGCCCCATATGGATCCGGCCAGAGGGGTAGGGGAACATCTCAAGCACGTAGTATTTCGGCTTGTCCACCTTGTGGCTGGCGGTGAAGATTCCGGCCTTGTCCCAGGCTTCCTGCCATTTTGCTTCGATTTCGTTGGCCGAGTAGCGCGACATGGTGCGGTCCTTCGTGAATGAAAACGCCGGGCATGAACCCGGCGTGGTAATATTGTGATTTTCGGCGGGTGGCTAGAGCTTGTTGTCCGCAATACGCAGCTGACGGGCGCGATTCAGGATCGCATCCTCGACCGCTCGCGTCGTTGCGGCGCTGACCGGAGCGCCCCCACTGGATTGCAACGCAACCGACAGAGACCGCGCGGCCAATGCCGGGTCACTTATATGTACGGTTGCCCGGTAAGAGCGCCCGCCACCCGGCGGTGTGCCGTAACCCGTTACAATAACGCCGGTAAATGGATCGACTTCCTGAACAGGCAGAAAGTTCAGTACATCTAGCGAGGCTGCCCAGAGATAGCGATTCACATTAACGATCTGTTCGGCATTGCCGCGGTCGAACACATCCCAGATGGTCGTACGCTCGGGATCGTTAAGCTCTCGTTCAGCAGAGCTGGTGCTGTCTGTATTCAGCAGATCGGGATTCGGTGCAGCACCCCGATTCTGTCCGCAGGCCGACACGGCAGCAGTCATTATGATCAAACCGAAAATCGTCTGCAGGCGCATTGTCGACTGGTCCTGTTTCACTTGGTCTACTTTGTTCAGTGTTACTCCTAGACAAGGTCCAGTTCAGCAACAACCCTATTCTTCTTACATATGCTGGCGCGGTATGCAGATAAGGCTCCAAATGCGACTGTGGCATCCTTGCACCAATTTGTGGCCAATGCGTGCTGCTCGTTTAAGGCAAGCTTGCGTGAAGGGGGCAAAAAAAGCGAAACGGTTCCCGTGCTGAGACATGTGCTGAGGCATGTGTCGAGTAGAAAAACTTTGAAACCGAGGGAAACAAGATGAAAAAAGTTCTCTTCGCATCGACCGCTCTGATCGCAACCGCAAGTGTTGCAGCGGCCGACGTACGCTTCAGCGGCTATGGCCGTTTTGGTATTGGTTACCTGGAAGACCGCACCGGTACCGTAACCAACATCGACACCACAACCACTCCGCCGACCATCGACGAAGCGGTTGTCCCAACTGACGAAACCATTCTGGTCTCGCGCTTCCGTCTGAACATCGATGGCGTTGTCGAAACCGACGGCGGTGTTGAGTTCTCGGCTCGTGTTCGTCTGCAGGCTGACGAAAATGCCGGTAACGGTGAAGCAAACGCAGCTGGCCTGAACGGCGCACGCTTCTCGGTCATCTACGGTGGTCTGCGTGTTGACGCGGGCAACGTTGCTGGCGCATTCGACAACCTGGCAAACTACTACGGTAACGAGCCTGGCCTGGAAAACTTCATCGGTCAGTACTCCGGTGTTGACTATAGCTTCCTGGGTTACTCGTCGACCGGTTCCGGTTCGAACGCTGTGTTCTTCCAGTATGCAGTTGGCGACTTCGCCTTTGGCGCATCGTACGACCAAGCAACTTTCGCAGTTAACGGCCTTCCCGAGGACGGCTCTCGCTGGGACATCAGCGCGACCTACAACTTCGCGAACGTAACTGCTGCTCTGGCTTATGGTCAGACCAAAGCTTCTGTAGACTCGATCACCGAAAAGCAGTCGCTGACCGTTCTGACCCTGGGTGCAGAATTTGGTGACTTCTCGGGTACGATCTTTGTCGCAGACGACGATGTTGTGAACGAAGCACGCAACGGTACCGCATACGGTCTGTCGGCAGCCTACAACCTGGGCGCTGCTACCACCCTGACCTTCGCTTACGGTGACGGTTCGGCTGATGACGACCTGCAGCAGTACGGTATTGGTGCCATCTACGACCTGGGCGGCGGTGCATCGCTGCGCGGTGGTATCGGCAACCAGAAGCGTGGCGACGGCGAGAGCCAGCTGCGCGCTGACTTCGGTGCTCAGTTCAACTTCTAAGTTGATCTAAACCGCAAGGTTTAAGGGCAGGTCTTCGGACCTGCCCTTTTCTTTTGCGCAGACTTGGTGTTTTTCTGCCGTCAAAGCACAGAGAGGAAACCCATGTCGCTGCACGACATTACCGCCCGAATCGCCAAAGCCGAAGCTGCTGCAGGCCGCCCTGCAGGGTCGACCAAACTGATCGCCGTTTCAAAGGTGCAGCCCAACGAACGCGTCGAGGCCGTTCTGGAACAAGGGCATCGCTGTTTCGGTGAAAACCGGGTGCAAGAGGCCGCGGGCAAATGGCCCGAATTCAAAGAGCGGTTTTCGGGCATAGACTTACATCTGATCGGACCGTTGCAAACCAACAAAGCCCGTCAGGCAATCGAGCTGTTCGACGCAATCCATTCGGTCGACCGACCGAAACTGGCCAAATCGCTTGCGCGGCTGGCTCAGGAAGTCGGTCATTGCCCGGACGTGTTCATTCAGGTCAACACCGGAGAAGAAGAGCAGAAAGCGGGTATCATGTCCGTTGATGCCGATGCCTTTATTGCCGAATGCCGCGAACTGGATTTGCCGATCCAAGGGCTGATGGCGATCCCGCCGGTGGACGAAGAACCTTCACTGCATTTTGCTTTGCTGGCCAAGATCGCCGAGCGCAATGGATTGCAGGGATTGTCGATGGGGATGAGCGGCGACTTCGAACAGGCCATCGCATTGGGTGCGACCCATGTGCGCGTGGGCTCGGCCATCTTTGGTGAGCGTGTCAGGCCTGAGGGATAATCAGCCGCGTTCCGGGTAAGAGCTGACCTGCGATCCAGTGCAGATGGTCGCGTCGAAATGCAATGCAGCCCTCGGTCGGATAGCCGGGGCGGCGCCATTGATGCAAAAAGATTGCGGACCCGCGCCCCGGTACGGCGTTCGGCCAGTTCCAGTCGGTGATCAACACAAGGTCATACAATGGATCGGCGCGCCTTAGTTTCTCGTGGCTATGGCCATAGGGCGCGCTGACCATCTGGTTGTACTCGCTGTCTGCGCTGTCATCCGACCACAAATCTTGGGGCCCAATGGGCGTGGCCCATGTGGTTGGGGCTGCAAGCCTGTCAGGTCGGAACAGCATTCCCACGATCCGATGCACACCAATTGGGGTTGCTCCATCGCCTTCGCGTTTGTCTTTGGTCAGGCCGCCCTTGCCGATGGAACAGGGAAACAGGCGGCCAGCAAAGCGGACGCCGCGCGGGGTTAGCACCAGATCATCAGGGGTCACAGCA
The DNA here is from genome assembly GCF_013035315.1 of Ruegeria arenilitoris. Taxonomy (GTDB): domain Bacteria; phylum Pseudomonadota; class Alphaproteobacteria; order Rhodobacterales; family Rhodobacteraceae; genus Ruegeria; species Ruegeria arenilitoris_D. The sequence goes on from NZ_WQHP01000006.1 coordinate 250,873, forward strand.
AATGGCCTGATTTGGCGGCTTTGGTCGCCAGGTATCCTCGGTTATGGGCCGTTTCACCAACTTTCAGCGGTACTCGCTCGGTCACGGCGATGCCGGTCTTTTCCATCATCGCGATCTTTGCCGGGTTGTTGGTTAGCAATCGAACCGAGCTGAACCCCAGTTCTTTCAGGATGTCCGAACCCAAACGGAAATCCCGCTCATCATCTTCAAACCCAAGCCGGTGATTGGCTTCCACCGTGTCGAAACCCTGATCCTGCAGGAAATAGGCGCGCATCTTGTTGGCGAGTCCGATCCCGCGACCTTCCTGATTGAGATACAGCAAGACGCCGGCCCCTTCAGTACCCATCTGGGCAAGTGCTCCGCGTAGCTGTGGACCGCAGTCGCATTTCAGGCTGCCCATCAGGTCGCCGGTGAAGCAGGCGGAATGCAGGCGGGCCAGAACAGGTTTACTGCGGTCGGGGCGTCCGATCTCGACGGCGTAATGCTCCTCCCCGCCATCTTCGGGGCGGAAGACGTGCAGGCGGCCAGCTTCGGATACCTCCATTGGCAAACGCGCGGCAGCGATTGCGTGCAGCGCGCTGCGATCGGCCAAATGTGGTGCGGCGCGCGTGTGGTCGATACAGGTCAGGCCGTGGGTGGCCGCAAAATTGCGACCATCCTCAACGGGAACCACCACGGCGGCGGGCAACAGGCGAGCGGATTTGGTCAATGAAATTGCGATCCGATGCAGGTTGGCGCTGCCCTGACGTTCTGTCATCAGAGGGCCTTTCATCGGCGCATTCAGGTCATCAGACGGATCGGCGACGGCCTGAACCCAGGCGATATCTGCATCGGATGGAATGATCACCCGCGCCAGATCGCCGTCATATGCTCGTGCCTTAAGCGTTTCCGCCCGCCGTACGGTGACTGCGACCACCGGCTGGCCTTCGAGGCTGCGCAGATCCGCAAGTCGCTGTGCGCTCAGCGTTTCTGAAGCGATGGCCAGAACGCTGAACCCTGTGTCATCTGTAAGTACGACAGGAACGCCCATGCGCAGATCAGCCCGGGCGCGGGCCAGCAATTCCGAGATATCCGGGATAAGACTCATCTATGTTACCCTATAACGTGTAGGTGTCGTCTAACCTGATCAGAGGGAAATGTGAAACATTTCCTCTACGTCAGACACATGGGCGTGAGACCATTGCAGTAAAACTTGTTGATTGCGAAATCTGTACGCAAATGGTGGAAAAGGCTTAGGAGGACCGCACATGGCTCAGCTCAAGAAAATCCTGCTGGTGGATGATGACGAAGACCTGCGCGAGGCGCTCAGCGAGCAACTTGTGATGACCGAGGATTTCGACGTGTTCGAAGCCGCAGACGGCCAATCCGCCATGGAACGCGCGCGCGAAGCGATCTATGACCTGGTCATTCTGGATGTGGGCCTGCCGGACACCGATGGGCGCGAGCTGTGCCGTCTGATGCGCAAACAAGGCGTCAAAAGCCCGATTCTGATGCTGACTGGCCATGACAGCGACGCCGATACCATCCTGGGCCTGGACGCCGGCGCCAATGACTATGTTTCCAAGCCGTTCAAATTTCCGGTTCTTCTGGCCCGCATCCGCGCCCAGCTGCGCCAGCATGAACAATCCGAGGACGCGGTCTTTGTTCTGGGGCCGTATACCTTCAAACCGGCCATGAAGATGCTGATCACCGAAGAGGACCGCAAGATTCGCCTGACCGAGAAAGAGACGAACATTCTCAAGTTCCTCTACCGCTCGGCCGATGGGGTGGTTGCACGCGATGTGCTGCTGCACGAGGTCTGGGGCTATAACGCCGGGGTCACCACTCATACGCTGGAAACTCACATTTACCGTCTGCGCCAGAAGATCGAGCCTGACCCTTCGAATGCACGCCTTTTGGTCACAGAATCGGGCGGATATCGCCTGGTCTCGTAACTCCGGGTGGAATGACGTGGATCAAAGTGATACTCTGGATGTGTGATTAGATTACTCCCAACCCGCGCATGTCCGGGTTAAGACATGCACCTCCCTGTTGGACTGCCGGGCCTTTGGCCCGGCTTTTTTTGTGTTGGGGATGTCAACGAATGTCCGTTCAGGGCACCTAGTGACCGATGCTGCGCGATCAACCGATGGCGACTATGCGCCAAAAGCTGACTTTGCAAAGTCGGGCGTTTGGTCCATAGCCGAGGAACATCAACTGGCAAATTCCTGCCGGGGAACAAGCTAGGCTCTTTTCACAACCCGCAAGATCGCCATAAAGCTTATCAACCCATCAAACCGGCAACATAGTTTCTTGCAAAACAGCGACAGCACAACGACTACGAAACGGCCGCGCCTGCCTGGTACCGCTCGCGCGGCGTTTACGATGGGGCTTTTTGCTCTTGTATCTGCCTGCGCTCAGGGCTCAAACGACGCGGGTCTCGATCCAGAACGTCAGGCCATGGCGTTGCGCGAAGTCTCACAAAAACAGGCTCGAGGGCAAAGGGTGTGGTGTGTGCCCTACGCACGTAACCTCAGCGGTATTGAAATTCGCGGAAACGCCAAGGACTGGTGGGGCAAGGCGCGCAGTACTTTTGAACGAGGCAGTGAACCGGTTGTCGGTGCGGTTATGTCATTTCGAGCAACCCGAGGGATGCCCCTTGGTCACGTGGCCGTCGTATCCGATGTTGTGACCAACAGGGAAGTCATCGTGAACCACGCCAACTGGCACCGCAACAAGGTATCATTGAAAATGGGCGTCAAGGATGTATCCAAGAACAATGATTGGACGTTGGTCCGCGTCGAAAGTCATCCGGGCCGGTATGGCAGCTTCTACCCGGTGAACGGGTTCATTTATCCCAAAGTTGACGACTAGCCTAAGTCAGTTATGGATCGCATACGGCGTACATCCGGCGGATGGTTCATAAAGCGGCCCGCCAGCGCAAGCGGGCCAATGACGGAAAAGTCCGCATAGCTGCTCTTCAGCGACCGTTTCCTATGGCACCCCACCCAACACCACGCTAACCTCGCGCCCAACTGCGACAGAGGATTTCCCCATGCCCTTTACCCTTGCTACCTGGAACATCAACTCGGTCCGTCTGCGCGAGCCTATCGTGCTGAAATTGCTGCAAGAAGAGGCACCGGATGTTCTTTGCTTGCAAGAGTGCAAGTCGCCCGTTGAAAAGATCCCGACCGAAGGGTTTGCAGAACTGGGTTACACCCACATGGTTGCGCGCGGGCAAAAGGGCTATAACGGCGTCGCCATCCTGTCGCGCATCCCGATGGAAGAGGCGGGCGACAAGGATTTCGCGGGGCTCGGGCACGCGCGCCACATTGCGGGGCGTCTGGAAAACGGCGTGACAATCCACAATTTCTACGTCCCCGCTGGTGGCGATATTCCGGATCGCGAAAAGAACGAAAAGTTTGGACAAAAGCTCGACTATCTCACCGACATGCGCGACTGGTTCCATGCCGAGAAGCCCGAGAAATCCATTCTTGTTGGCGACCTGAATATTGCCCCGCGAGAAGACGATGTCTGGTCGCACAAACAACTTCTCAAGGTCGTGTCGCACACGCCGATCGAGGTTGAACATCTGGCCGAAACCCAGGACGCGGGGGGATGGGTCGATGTAACTCGGCAGGATATTCCCGAAGGGCAATTGTATAGCTGGTGGTCCTATCGCGCGCGCGACTGGGACGCAGCCGACAAAGGGCGGCGGCTGGATCACGTTTGGGCTACGCCCGATATTTCGAACGCGGGGCATTCCAGCCGCATCCTGCGCGATGCGCGGGGGTGGGAAAAACCCAGTGATCACGCGCCGGTCTTTGCGACATTCGACCTTTGACCCTGCAACTCTACTATTGGTTTCTGCCCCTCGGGGTTGCATATAGAGGCCAAATTCGAATGAAAGAGTGAATGCCATGGACCTTCTGAACCCTGCAGCCGGACCGGATGCCGCCGATCTGATCATAGACGGATCCGAGGCCACCTTTATGGCCGATGTTGTTGAGGCCTCGCAGGAGACCCCTGTGATCGTGGACTTCTGGGCACCCTGGTGTGGTCCTTGCAAGACGCTGGGCCCGTTGCTGGAAGAGGCCGTGACCGCCGCCAAGGGGGCGGTGAAGATGGTCAAGATCAACGTGGATGAGGCGCAGATGATCGCGTCTCAGATGCGCATTCAGTCGATCCCGACCGTTTATGCGTTTTTCAAAGGCCAGCCGGTCGACGGATTTCAAGGCGCGTTGCCGGGGTCCGAGATCAAGGCTTTTGTAGACCGTGTTATCGAAGCTGCGGGCGGCGAAAGCCCCGGCGGACAACTGGACGATGCGGTCCAGGCCGCCGAAGAGATGCTGGCCGAAGGTGCCGCTGTTGATGCGGCCCAGACTTTCGCGGCGATTTTGGGCGAAGACCCGAACCACGCGGCCGCTTATGGCGGTTTGGTGCGCGCGCATATCGCATCGGATGATCTTGAGCAGGCCGAGGCCATCCTGAATGGCGCACCGGCGGAAATCTCATCATCGCCCGAGCTTGAAGCAGCCCACGCTCAGCTTGAGCTGGCGAAACAGGCTGCCGACGCAGGCCCGGTGGGCGAGTTGAAAGTGGCCGTTGAGGCGGACCCGGACAACCATCAGGCCCGTTTCGACCTTGCGCAGGCCCTGCACGCCAATGGCGAAGTTGAAGAAGCGGTTGCGCAATTGCTGGAACTGTTCCGTCGGGATCGCGAATGGAATGACGGCGCGGCCAAGACGCAGCTGTTTACCATTTTCGACGCGCTCAAGCCGAATGACCCGGTTGTTCTGAACGGACGGCGCAAACTCAGCTCGATGATATTTGCCTAAACTCCGATCAGAGCTACACTCGGGTACATGATGCATCCCGCTGATCTGCCGGAGACGGTCTCCGTTTTCCCATTGCCCGGGGCGCTGCTGCTGCCCCGATCCCGCTTGCCGCTGCATATCTTTGAGCCGCGCTACCTGCAAATGCTGGACGACGCGCTGAAAACGCCCGAGCGCTTGATCGGTATGGTGCAGCCGAACCCGACCCTGTCCAACGACAACAAGCTGCATCAGATTGGCTGCGCGGGGCGTGTGACACAGTTTTCTGAAACCGAAGATGGTCGGTACCTGATCACGCTGACCGGTATTTCGCGATTCCGGATCAAGTCCGAGCTGGACGCGTTCACGCCCTATCACCGCTGCGCCGTTTCGTGGGACGGGTTTGAGCGTGATTTGGGTAAGGCCGAGGCGGACGACGCCTTTGATCGGTCTCGGTTTTTGAACCTGCTCGAACGGTTCTTTTCCTCTCGCCAGCTGTCCACGGATTGGGACACCCTGAAGGACGCCGACGATGAGTTGTTGGTGAATTCCCTGTCGATGTTGCTGGATTTTGACCCCGAAGAGAAACAAGCCTTGCTCGAAGCACCTTGCCTTCGCACCCGGCGCGAGACATTGGTGACACTGATTGAATTCGCCATGCGCGGCGGATCGAGCGAGGAAAAACTGCAATGACCGAAGTCGAACACCCTTTTGACCGCCACATGCTTGAGGCGCTGATCTGCCCGCAGACGCACACCACGCTGCATTATGACGCCGAAAAGCAAGAACTGGTGTCTAAAGCTGCTAATCTGGCCTTTCCGATCCGAAACGGCATCCCGGTTATGCTGGTGGACGAGGCGCGGCAGCTGGACTAAATCGCACGCCCCTGAAGCAGTTTTGGCAGGTCCCCGGTCAGCCCGGCGGCCTCGCGCACGAAACCGCGGCGCAGGCCGGGAAATGAACCAACGATCCCCATTCCGATATCGCGACCCATGCGCAGGATCGGATTGTCGTTGGAAAACAGCTTGTTGAACACGTCTGTCGCCATAGCCAGCGATGCCGTGTCGAACCGCCTCCATTCCTGATAGCGTTCCAGTACCAGAACCGAGCCGATATCCTCGCCCCGCCGCCCCGCAAGCGTCAGAACTTCGGCCAGGGCACCGACATCGCGCAGGCCAGCGTTCAAGCCCTGACCTGCGATCGGGTGCATGCCGTGGGCAGCATCGCCGACCAAAGCCATGCGATCCCCGATGAAGGAGTTCGCAATTGTCAGGTTCAGCGGATAGGTAAACCGGTCTCCGGCCAGTCGGATGTCCCCCAGAAAATCGCCGAAGCGCGGGCGCAGGACTTGCAGGTACTCATCCTCTGGCATGGCGTTGATGCGTTGCGCCATGTCGGCCTGTTCGCTCCAGACGATCGAACTGCGGTTGCCGGTCAAGGGCAGAATGGCCAATGGCCCGGGCGGCATGAAGAACTGATGTGCGATGCCGTGGTGGGGCAGGTCGTGCTCGATGGCACAGACCAGCGCGGTTTGACCGTAATCCCAGCCCGTGCGTTTAATCCCCGCACGCGAGGCTGTGCCGCTTCGGCGTCCGTCGCACCCCACCAGCAGCCCGCCTGTCACGGTGCTGCCGTCGGCCAGCGTCAGTGTAACGCCCGTATCGTCCGAGGTCTGCGCAACAACGGATTTGCCGCTGATCTGGGTTATGCCGCTCTGATCTGTCATTGCGTCCAGAAACGCGCGGCGCAGGTGGCGGTCCTCGACCATATAGCCCATCGGGCCTTCTTCGATCTCGGCATGGTCGAAATGCAGGAAGAACGGCGATGGACCGGAACCCGCATGGCCATCGGTCACCTTGATCTCAAGCATTGGCTGGGCGTGGTCAGCCACTCGGTCCCAGACACCGATGGCGTCCAGCAATCGCTGCGAGGCCAGAGCCAGCGCATAGGCGCGCCCGTCAAAGGCTGCGTTTTTGCGGGCTTTTTCGGCCAAGGCGTCAATCACGGTGACGGAATGGCCGGTCTGGGCCAGTGCCAATGCCAGCGCCGGGCCATTCAGGCCGCCGCCAACGATCAGGATATTCGAGTTATGTTCCATGGCCTGCAATATGCGCGACCTTTCGGGATTGTCCATGTGCGGTCCTGTCGCTACCGTCGCCCAGAGTGCTTTTTCAAGAGGGGGCGGGCATGCAGGACTGGCTGACCATGACGGCTTGTGACCTTGGCCGTGGCATCGGCATGGGGCAGATTGATCCGGTTGAACTGACCGAGACCTACCTGTCCGCCATCGACGCACATCCCCATCTTGATCGCATCTATGCGCGGGTTACCCATGACCGTGCCCGGGCCGAGGCCCGAGCCGCAAAAGAAAGGGCCAATTTGGGTCTGCGGCGATCCCTGTTGGATGGTGTACCGATCAGTTGGAAGGATCTTTTCGACACCGCTGGAACAGCGACTGAGGCCGGTTCGGCCTTGCTGAAAGGGCGTGTCCCTGAGGCGGACGCCGTCGTCGTGCGTAATGCGACAGCCATGGGCGCAGTCTGTCTGGGCAAGACGCATATGAGCGAACTGGCGTTCTCGGGTCTGGGCCTGAACCCGATCACCGGAACGCCTCCTTGCGTCGATGATGAAGCCGCAGTCCCTGGAGGGTCCTCTTCCGGCGCGGCGGCGTCGGTGGCTTGGGGCTTGGCTGCTGGTGGTATCGGTTCGGATACGGGTGGGTCGGTGCGCATCCCCTCGGCCTGGAACAATTTGGTCGGCCTGAAAACCACGGCCGGACGCGTTAGCCTTGAGGGAACCGTGCCGCTGTGCCTGCGGTTCGACACCGTTGGCCCGCTGGCCCGCTCGGTCGAGGACGCGGCCCAACTACTGGCTTTGCTGGAAGGCGGTTCTCCACCAGACCTGCGGGGGGCTAACCTTAAAGGGCGCCGCTTTGCCAACCTGCAGACTGTTGCACAGGATGACCTGAGAGAGGCGCCGGGGCAGGCATTTAACGAAGCTATCGACCGTTTGACCGCAGCAGGGGCCGAGATCGTTCCGCTTGAAGTACCCGAGCTGAAAGACGCCATGGCGCTTTCGGGTATTCTGTACACAACCGAGGCTTATGGGCTGTGGCGCGATGTGATCGAAGCCAACCCGGATGCTATGTATCCCGAGATTCTGGCGCGTTTTCGCGCCGGTCAAAACGCGACCGGTGCGGATTACATTGCTGCATGGTCCAGGCTGAAAGCCTGCCGGGCGGTGTGGGACGCTGCGACATCCGGTTTTGATGCGGTGCTTGCGCCCACAGCGCCCATCCTGCCACCGAATCTGGACCGGTTGATGAGTGATCACGACTACTATGTCACCGAAAACCTGCTGGCCCTGCGCAACACGCGGATCGGGAACCTGATGGGGCTGGCGGCGCTGACACTGCCTACCGGCACCCCTGGTTGCGGGCTTATGATGATGGGCTATCCGGGGTCGGAAGAAGCCTTGCTCAGGCTTGGATCAGCGGCCGAGGCAGCGTTGGCCTGAATGCCACAATCCCCTGATTCGCCGTCTCTTTGTCTGGACGAAACCGGGCGTGATCTGTAACCTGCTTGGAAAACGGGGCGAAATGACCCCGACATTGAGGCAGTAGTTATGAATTTCCCCGAGCGGTTTTCGAACCTACCGGAATATGCATTCCCGCGTCTGCGCACTCTGTTGGATCACCATCAGCCGGGTGGTGAAGTGATTCACATGACCATTGGCGCGCCGATGCACGATTTCCCTGCATGGGTCACGGATGTGATCACCAAAAACGCGGCCGGATTTCAGGGCTATCCGCCCAATGAAGGCTCGCCCGAGTTGCGCGCGGCAATCACCGGCTGGATTGACCGCCGTTACGGCGTGTCCATGGACCCCGACACCAATGTGATGGCGCTGAATGGCACGCGCGAAGGGCTGTACAACGCCGCGATGGCGCTGTGCCCCGAACAGAAGAACGGCGAAAAGCCCGTTATTCTCTGCCCGAACCCGTTTTATCAGGTCTACATGGTGGCCTCGCTGTCGGTCCGCGCCGATCCGGTATTTGTGCCCGCAACGGCCGCCACCGATCACCTGCCGGACTATGCCGGACTGCCTAAAGACGTGCTGAACCGCACGGTCGCGGCCTATATCTGTTCTCCTGCAAATCCGCAGGGTGCAGTTGCTTCGCGCGATTACTGGGTCGAGCTGATCCAATTGGCAGAAACCTACGATTTCCGCATTTTCGCGGATGAATGCTATTCAGAGATCTACCGCGATGAGGCCCCGACCGGTGTTCTGACCGTCGCAAAAGAGCTTGGGGCTGACCCGGAGCGGATCACCCTGTTCAACTCGCTCTCCAAGCGTTCCAACCTGGCCGGGCTGCGCTCGGGCCTCATCGCTGGCGGTCCCGAAACCATCAAACGGGTCAAGCAGTTGCGGAACTACGCGGGCGCGCCTCTGCCGCTGCCCTTACAAGCTGCCGCAGCAAAGGTTTGGGCGGACGAGGCGCATGTGGTCGAAAACCGCGCGCTTTATCAGGAAAAATACACAATCGCGGACGAAGTTTTTGCCGGTGTACAGGGCTACATGCCGCCTGAGGCCGGTTTTTTCTTGTGGCTGCCGGTCGAGAATGGCGAAGAGACCACGTTAAAGCTGTGGCAAGAGACCGGCGTTCGGGTCCTGCCAGGCGCATATCTTTCTCAAGGTGATCCGGGGCAAAACCCGGGCGAGCAATTTATCCGGGTCGCAATGGTGGCCCCAAAAACAGAGTTACAGCAGGGGCTAATCACGCTCCGCGACTGCATCTATTCGTGAGGTACGAGGGCAAAATGGCATCATATAACGCGCGCAACCGCGATCCATTGCTGGACAGCACGACTCAGGCCGCCATCGAGCGGCGCAGTAAGGAATTGATCGGGATCGCCCTGATCCTGCTCGGGTTGGCTTCGGCCGCGATGATCTGGTCCTATACACCGGATGATCCGAACTGGATGGTGTCGACCGACGCGCCCGTGCAGAACTGGATGGGGCGGATCGGTGCCTCGATCGCAGCCCCGCTGTTCATGATCGTTGGCTGGGGCAGTTGGAGCATCGCGCTGGTGCTGATCGGTTGGGGTGTTCGCTTTGCCGGACACTTTGGCGAAGAACGCGCCGTTGCCCGTCTGATCTTTGCCCCGATCTGGATTGCCGTTGTGTCCGTTTATGCTGCCACTCTGGTACCCGGCGAAGCCTGGCGCACAACGCACAGCTTTGGTTTGGGTGGCCTGTTTGGCGACACAGTCATGGGCGCATTGCTGACGTTGCTGCCGATTTCGTCGCATTTCATGGTCAAGCTGATGTCTCTGGCAATGGCTGCCGGGATGCTGGCGCTTGGGACATTTGTCCTTGGCTTCACAAAGGCGGATGTGCGCAAAGGCGCACGCGCCTTCCTGCTGGGTCTTGTGATGGCCTACGACCTGCTGATGAACCTGCTGGGGCGGGGTGCTTCGGCTACTGCTCAGGCGGCTCGCGACCGTCGCGCGCTGTGGGAAGAACGCAAGGCTGCCCGCGCCGAGGCGGTGTTTGACGATGATTTGGCCTATGCTGACCCGATTTTCGAAGAGCCGGAACTGGAAGTTGAATCCGAGCCTGCCAAGCCCGGTCTATTGGCGCGGATGCCCAGCCTGATCCGCCGTCCTGAACCAATGCCAGAGCCGGAACTGATCGACCGCGAACCGGTTGCTGGGTTTGATGAGATGCCGGGCGAAGATCGAATTCGTTCAAAGATTTCCGCTGCCGTCCGCAATCGTAAGGTGGCCGTCGGTGAGATGGCACCGGAACATGACCCGAACCTGCCGCTGACCAAAGGGCGCGGTCGGGGGCCGGACCCGTTGATCCTGAATTCTGGGGCAGGGGAATTGCCGCCCGAGCCACCGGTGACCTCGGTCGGTCTGCCGCCCGAGCCGATGCTGACCGCAGATCCAGCGCCGGAATGGCAGCAGGAGCCGCTGCATCAGGATTTTGCGTCTGAACCGGATTTTGAAGACGAGGCCGTGTTCGAGGACGCGCCCGAGCCTGCGCCGCAGCCGCGCCCGGCGATGAAAATCCCCGTGGCCGAACCACGCAAGCCGGTGGTGGCGCAACCCGTGCGCCGTGCGCCGCAGCCCTCGCGCCGCGCGCAGGCCGAGGCGCAACCGGCACTGTCCTTCGAAGATCGGCATTCGGATTTCGAATTGCCGCCGCTGAGCCTGTTGTCCAACCCGGCCAGCATTCAGCGCCATCACCTCAGCGATGAGGCGTTGGAGGAAAACGCGCGGATGCTAGAGAACGTGCTGGATGACTACGGCGTGAAGGGTGAGATCGTCAGCGTTCGCCCCGGTCCGGTTGTCACTATGTATGAACTGGAGCCCGCTCCGGGCCTGAAAGCCAGCCGCGTGATCGGTCTGGCTGACGACATTGCGCGGTCGATGTCTGCGCTGTCGGCACGTGTTTCGACCCTGCCGGGGCGCTCGGTCATCGGTATCGAACTGCCGAATGAGAACCGTGAGATGGTGGTACTGCGTGAAATCCTTGCCAGCCGCGATTTTGGCGATGGCAACCACGCGCTGCCGCTGGCCTTGGGCAAGGATATCGGCGGTGAATCCGTTGTTGCCAACCTGGCCAAGATGCCTCACCTGCTGATCGCGGGTACGACCGGTTCCGGTAAGTCGGTTGCGATCAATACGATGATCCTGTCGCTGCTGTACAAGCTGTCGCCGGACGAATGCCGCCTGATCATGATCGACCCCAAGATGCTGGAACTGTCGGTCTATGACGGCATCCCGCATCTGCTCTCACCCGTTGTGACTGACCCGAAAAAGGCGGTCGTGGCCTTGAAATGGGTCGTGGGCGAGATGGAAGACCGCTATCGCAAGATGTCCAAGATGGGAGTGCGCAATATCGCGGGCTACAATGGGCGTGTGAAGGATGCTCTGGCCAAAGGCGAGATGTTCAGCCGTACGGTCCAAACCGGCTTTGACGACGAAACCGGCGAGCCGACGTTCGAGACGGAAGAGTTCGCACCAGAATCGATGCCCTATATCGTCGTCATCGTCGACGAGATGGCGGACCTGATGATGGTCGCGGGCAAAGAAATCGAAGCTTGCATCCAGCGTCTGGCGCAGATGGCGCGGGCCTCGGGTATTCACCTGATCATGGCGACCCAACGCCCGTCGGTCGACGTGATTACAGGCACAATCAAGGCGAACTTCCCAACCCGGATTTCGTTCCAGGTGACTTCGAAAGTCGATAGCCGTACCATTTTGGGCGAGATGGGTGCCGAACAACTGTTGGGGCAGGGCGACATGCTCTATATGGCGGGCGGTGCCAAGATTACGCGCTGCCATGGTCCATTTGTCTCGGACGAAGAGGTTGAGGAAATCGTCAACCACCTGAAACAGTTCGGCCCGCCGGACTACATGAGCGGCGTCGTCGATGGCCCGGCCGAGGAAAAGGCCGACAATATCGACGCGGTTCTGGGTCTGAACACCGGTGGCAACACCAACGGCGAAGACGCCCTTTACGATCAGGCGGTGGCGATCGTGATCAAGGATCGCAAATGCTCGACCTCATACATCCAGCGGAAACTTGCCATCGGCTATAACAAAGCTGCGCGACTTGTTGAGCAGATGGAGGACGAAGGCGTTGTTTCGTCGGCAAATCACGTCGGTAAGCGGGAAATCCTCGTCCCGGAGCAGTAGGATATTTAATAACAAGAGCAAAGCGCTTATCTGATGTCACATGAAACAGATTGCTTTTGCCCTTGCGCTGACACTGACCGCACCCGCGGCCTGGGCCGCTGACAAGCTGCCATTGTCGCAGATCTCAAACTACCTGAACGGTTTGAAGACCGTTGAGACGACATTCACGCAGGTGAATGATGACGGCTCGCTGAGCACCGGTAAGCTATGGATGGAACGGCCCGGTAAGATGCGGTTCGAATACGATCCGCCCAACAGTGCCGTGGTTCTGGCCCGTGCCGGCACGGTGCAGATTTTCGATCCGAAATCCAATCAACCGCCCGAGCAATACCCGCTGAAACGCACGCCGTTGTCGTTGGTACTGGCGCGGAATGTGAACCTCGGGCAGGCCAATATGGTGGTTGGGCACGACTTTGATGGCACGGCCACGGTCGTTACGGCTCAGGACCCCAAGAACCCTGAATCCGGACGGATTGAATTGATGTTCACCGGAGATCCGATTGAGCTGCGCAAGTGGGTCATTCACGACAATGCGGGCAGTCAGACCACTGTCCTGCTGGGGCAGTTGACCACAGGCAAGAATATCAGGAACGACCTGTTCTCAAGCTCAAAAAGAAGCGGGTCAAGCAATCGCTGACCCGCTCAATTGTCAGTGTCGGCAGCTTGCCAGCTGGGCCTGATATAGCTTGGCCCGCGCATCCACGTCGTTGGCCACGTTCAGCAACCAGGTTTTGCCATAGTGACTGCCACGGGCATAGCCGGTGTGGCCTTCGTGATAGGCGAGATACTGGTTGCGTGTGTCGGTGGGATGGATACCATTCCGCTGGTAGCTTTTGTTCATATACCAACCGATGAAATCCGAAGCGTCCCGGATGCGATCCCGCTTGGCCCGGCGCTTACCGGTTTCCTTGCGGTATTCGTCCCAGGTTCCGTCCAGCGCCTGGCTGAACCCGTAGGCGCTGCTTTGGCGGCCCATGGGGATCACGCCCAGCACATATTGGTGCGGTGTGCGCGCATCGTGCTTATAGCGGCTTTCCTGATAGATCGTCGCCATCTGAACGTGGACAGGGACACCCCATTTCCGTTCGGTGCTTTTGAAGGCCTTGATAAAATCAGGCCGTTCGCGCGCAATGCTGCACGCGTCGTTCAATCTGCTCGGCGGCTGTTTCGACCCGCCGCCACAGGATGCCAAAAGAAGCACCCCTAGGAGTACGAAAAGAATTCTGCTCATGTGCCTCGTGCCTTTTTTCTTTATTCTAGCGCAGATTGAGAGTTTAGGAAATCACAATCGTTACAAAACAATAGCTAGAATGATAGGCAAAGCGCCCACAGACAGCACCGTCGAGACCATAACCATCCCGGCAACAGCATCTGAATCCGCGTCAAACCGCTCGGCCAGCAAATACGCGGTGACGGCAACCGGGGTGCACATTTGCAAAACCATGACGCCAAAGGCAATTGCGTCCAAATCAAAGGCGCGGGCGATGACCCAGCCGAGGGCAAAACAGACCACCAGTTTCAACGCCGACAACCAGATCGCCTGACCCAGTTTGCGCGTCGTCAACCGCGCGATCGCGACCCCAACGGTGATCAGCATCATCGGGACGGCCATCTGCCCCAAAAGCTCGAGAGTGTTAGTCAGAAATAGCGGCGTTTGCCAACCTCGCCACAGAAACAGCGCGCCCAGAAGCGTGGCCCAAACCATCGGCTCGCGGGCGACTTTGCCGAATGCGCCCTTCCCGGCGACAAGATAGATGCCGTAAGTGAATGAAAACAGGGCGGTAATGGCCAGAAAGATGACAGCAAAACCCAATCCCGCCTGCCCAAAGGCAAAGATGCACAGCGGCAGACCCAGATTGCCCGTGTTGCCAAAGATGAGCGGCGCAAGATAGGTCCGGCGGTCCAGACCTGACAGCCGGACAAACACGCCAAACACCACAGCCAGAGCCACATGGCCCGCAATTGCAGCCAGTGTGAAGCGAGTTAGTTCGCCCCCCGGAATCTCGGTTTGCATCAGCGCCACAAAGATCAGGCTCGGCACGGCCAACGTCACGGCAAGGCGTGTTACGAACTCCAAACGGTATTCGAAACCCAGCTTAACCCAGGTGAATCCGATGCCCGCCAGCAGGAAAACCGGAGCCACAATTTCGAACACTGTCAGTAAGAGGTTCACAGACTGTTTCCTTTAATTTCCGATCAATGATTGGCATTTCGGCCCGGAAAGAGGTAGTAACATCCTTGGGGGCTGAGAATATGTTGACTACAAATGCCAAGTACCGCCTGGGACAGGTGGTCCGCCATAAAAAACATCCCTTCCGAGGGGTGATTTTCGACGTGGACCCGGAATTTTCCAACACTGAAGAGTGGTACCAGGCCATTCCCGAGGACAGCCGCCCCATCAAGGATCAGCCGTTTTATCATCTGCTCGCAGAAAACGACCAATCCTTCTATGTGGCTTATGTTTCAGAACAAAATCTGGTTGCAGACCAATCCGGTGAACCGGTGGAGCATCCGGATATTCCTGATATGTTTGGTCCTTTCGAGAATGGCGCGTACCCGCTGCATTTTAATTTGAATTAAGTGAACCGGTGCGCTTTTGCGCGCACCAAGTTGGTCAATAACCCAGTGCACAACCATCTTTTCTGGGGTCGCTTGCGCCCTCCAGAACGCCGTCCGTGCGGATTCGGATTGCCTGAGCGCCACCAAGCGGCGTTTCCGGAACCTGAACGCTGTGCCCTAAGTCCGACAATTGTTGAGACGTGCTGGGCGGAAATCCGCGCTCAAGCTTCAAAACCCCGCCATCGGCAAAGGCACGCGGGGCGTCGAAACTGGCTTGCAGGCCCAGTCCATGATCTGTGAGGTTCGACAGCAGCCGAGCGTGTCCCGTGGGTTGAAACGCACCGCCCATGACGCCGAACGGCATCATCACGTGTCCATCCTGTTTCAGCATGCCCGGGATGATCGTATGCATCGGGCGTTTGCCCGGACCCATCTCATTCGGGTGTCCCGCCTGCAAGTTGAACCCGCTGCCGCGGTTCTGCAGCAGAATCCCATATTTCTCCGAAGCGATGCCAGACCCGAAGCTGTGGAAAATGGAATAGATCAGTGAGACTGCCATGCGATCGCGATCAACCACGGTAATGTAAACCGTATCCTTGTGAATGGACTCGGTCAGGGGTGCGGCTGCGGGCATGGCGCGTTTGGGGTCGATCAGCGCGGCCAGTTTGTCGGCTACTGTCTGATCCAAAAACCGTTCCGCGTGGGTCGTGTGATCCGGATCGGCAATGAACCGATTGCGCGCATCATAAGCGAGTTTTGAGGCTTCGGCCTCAATATGAATGCGCTCGGCGCTGAGCGGATCAAGGCGGCGTAGGTCGAAATTCTTCAGTATATTGAGCAGCACGATCGCTGTTGCGCCCTGACCGTTTGGCGGATGTTCGACCAGTTCGATGCCATTATACGTGCCGCTGACAGGCTGGGTCTCGGTGCACTGGGTGGCCAGAAAATCCTCGGCGGTGTGACCTCCGCCCATCGCGCTTAATGCGTCGATCATGTCCTGCGCGATCTCGCCGGAATAGAACGCGTCGCGGCCATGCCGTGCCACTTGACGCAGAACTTCTGCCTGTCCGGGTGATCGAAAGACCTGGCCGATGTTCGGGACATTGCCGTTAATCAGATAGTGGTCTCGCGCCGCGCCCTGCAGGGTTGGTGCGCCGATCCGCCAGTCGAACGCAACCCGCGGTGCGACCGGAACGCCGGTTTCTGCATAGTGGATTGCGGGCCTTAAAATAGCGTCCAACCCCAGCCGCCCTTCGGTTGCGGCCAGATGGCAAAACGCGTCAATGGCACCAGGGATGGTCACCGCATCTGGTGTGTTCAGGGGTACAGCGTCCAACCCTTGGGCGCGCAACCGATCCGCATCCGCCGCAGCTGGCGCGCGACCAGAGCCGTTCAGAGCACGAACCTGATCTTCGCCCGCGCGATTGAACAAAGTAAAGCAATCACCGCCGATACCCGTCATTTGCGGTTCGCAAATGCCCAGCAGCACGGCACCTGCAATGGCCGCGTCCATCGCGTTTCCACCTACGGCGAGGATGTTCAAGGCAACTTTCGCGGCCAATGGGTGCGACGTGGCGCACATGCCTTCGGTTGCGAATACTTCGGACCGACCCGGAGTGTGAAAATCCCTCATGGCTTTGTCTTCCCCTTTTGAACGCGCCGAAGGTAAAGCGCGGTCCGAAATTGTCTAGTCACATCAAGGAGAAGTTCCTCGGCGCCGGTCACTGGGTGGGGGCTGTGATACATGGCGCCGAGGGAAGCTATCTGAGCTACGGATACTATTTTGCCCTTTGTTTGCGGCGCGGCAATGGTGCGATCAGGGCGTTTATGTGGCCTTTTTTAGTCAGCCCGCGCTGTTGGGGAAGTCGAAACGCAGGGACAGGCGGTTGCACCCGTCGCGGCGTTCATAACGAATATCGCTGGTCAGTTCGTGAATCAGGAACCAGCCAAACCCGCCTTCAGGCAATTCATCTATCGATGTGCCCAACACTGCGGGCGCTCCGTCCGGCACCCGAAATCCGGGCAATGGATTGCCGGTGTCCGAAATCAGGATTTCCAGCCAGTTTTGGTGCAAACGGCAATGCACTTTGACCTTGGCCGGTGTGATGTCCGCGTAGGCATGTTCGACGACGTTATTGATTGCCTCGGCGAGGGCGATCTTCACGTCACCTGCCTTATGCGCAGGCAAGCCCTGCGCCTCAAGACCTTTGCTGAGCTGGGCGATTCCAGCACTGGCTTCGGTTTCGGTTGCAGCAAAGCTGAGGTCCAAGCAGTTCCCGTTACTCATGGCATCGCGCCTACTCAATCCGTGGTTTCACTCAGTCGTCGGTGCCAGAGCATCGTCCAGCGTCGGGTAGAGTTTGAAAACCGTATCCATACGAGTCAGCCGAAACACCTTTTCCACAAACGGGTTCAGCCCGGCCAGATCAAGTCGGCGGTCGCGGCCCAATTGTTTCATAGACGCGACAATGGCCCCAAGGCCACTTGAGTCGATGAATTCGACGCCCGTCAGGTCCAGAACAACGCGCGCCGCCCCGCCTTCGGCTTCGTTACGCATATCTTCCTTGAATTGGATGGCCATAGCCGCGTCAATCCGGTCGGAATGCACAGTGATGATTTGGGTTGTGTCTGTTGTCGTACTGCTCAGGGCCATGCGCGCCGCTTCTCTAAACTGAAAATCGCTCGTAGAAATACGCTAGACGGCAATTCTTACCATTCGGTATCCATCTCTGGGAAAAAGCAGAGGAGCATCCAGATGAAGCAAGTCGTAATTGCCGGTGCGGCGCGCACCCCGATGGGTGGGTTTCAGGGGATGTTCGACTCTGTGATGGCCGCCGATCTTGGCGGTGTGGCGATCAAGGCCGCATTGCAGGGTGCAGGGACCGAAACCGTTGACGAGGTTCTGATGGGCTGCGTTCTGCCCGCCGGGCAGGGGCAGGCCCCCGCGCGACAAGCCGGTTTTGCGGCGGGGCTGGGCGAGGAGGTTCCTGCCACAACGCTGAACAAAATGTGCGGCTCGGGCATGAAGGCTGCGATGATGGCCTTTGACCAGATTGCCTTGGGGCATGCGGACACGATGATTGCCGGCGGGATGGAGAGCATGACGAACGCTCCTTACCTGCTGCCCAAAATGCGCGACGGCGCGCGGTTGGGTCATGCGCAGGCGATGGACCATATGTTCCTGGACGGGCTCGAGGATGCCTATGACAAAGGCCGCCTGATGGGTACTTTCGCCGAAGACTGCGCCGAAGCATTCCAGTTCACGCGCGAAGCGCAGGACGAATACGCGCTTCGTTCACTGTCGAACGCGTTGGCCGCTCAGGAAAACGGTGCTTTCGCGGATGAAATCACTCCGGTGTCGGTCCGCACCCGCAAAGGCGAGGTGACGCAGAGTGCTGATGAACAGCCACTTTCGGCGCGACCCGAGAAGATTCCGACACTCAAACCCGCATTCCGCAAGGACGGGACAGTGACGGCGGCAAATTCGTCGTCGATCTCGGATGGTGCCGCGGCGCTGGTACTGGCGTCCGAGGACGCAGCTGAGGCACAGGGGCTAACCGTTCGTGCCCGAATTGTCGGTCACGCAAGTCACGCACAGGCACCGGGGCTTTTCACCACCGCGCCTGTACCGGCTGCGCAAAAACTGTTGGCCAAGATTGGTTGGTCCAAAGACGATGTCGATCTTTGGGAAGTCAACGAAGCCTTTGCCGTTGTGCCTATGGCCTTCATGCACGAGATGGGATTGTCCCGCGATATCGTCAACGTGAATGGCGGTGCCTGCGCCCTTGGTCACCCGATCGGTGCATCAGGCGCTCGCATCATGGTCACATTGCTGAACGCTTTGGAAAAGCGAAACCTGAAGCGCGGAGTGGCAGCCATCTGTATCGGCGGCGGAGAGGGAACGGCCATTGCCATCGAACGCGTTTGACGCCTGAGCGATTTCCAAATACTCCGGCGCAGACGTTTTCCAAGGGTGTGACCATGATCGCCGACTATGAAACACTTGCCAAAACTATCGCGGCGCTGACCGAGGGCGAAACCGACGACGTGGCCTTGATGGCTACGATCGCCTGCGAGGTGCATCACGCCGATGACCGTTTCGACTGGACGGGATTTTACCGCGTGACCGAGCCGGGTGTGCTGAAGATCGGCCCCTATCAAGGCGGGCACGGTTGCCTTGTTATCCCCTTCGACCGGGGTGTTTGCGGGGCTGCAGCGCGTACGGGTGAAGTTCAGCTGGTCCCGGACGTGGACGCGTTTCCCGGGCATATCGCCTGTGCGTCGTCGACCCGGTCCGAGCTGGTACTGCCGGTGCACAATGCTGTCGGTGAGGTCATTGCCGTGTTCGACATCGACAGCGATCAGCCTGACGCGTTCAATGATCAGGACGCCGACAAACTGGCTGAAATCCTGTCTGACGTATTCGCCAAATAGCATAGGCCGGGGGTGTTCCCCGGCCTTTTCGTTTCAAGCTGCCGTTGGTCAGGCACTGAGGATCTTGGCTTTTTGCGCCTCAAACTCCTCATCCGTCAGCACGCCTTTGTCCTTAAGCGTTGAAAGGCGTTCCAACTCATCCGCCGTGGACACAGTTGCAACTGAGCGAATGTAGTCCTTTTGCGCCTGTTCCATTTGGTTCATGGCTTCGACGTTATGCTGGTGCATCCGTTCGCCACGGATCAGCACATAGGCCAGAACGCCCAGCCACGGGATCAAGATCACAAACGCGATCCACAGTGCCTTGGCACCGCCGCTCAGGTCCTTTGAGCGAAAGACATCGGCCACGACCGAAACCATCACCCAGAACCAGGCTACCATCAGGAACAGCCAGAAGATTGACCAGATTATGTCGAAGAAACCGATACCGTTGTCCATCTCTCATCCAACCCTTTGCTAACAAGTAAGTTTTTTGTCCGGATAACGTGGTATTGTAACAGACAGCTTTCGGATTGGTTAGTCTGATATGCATGGTCACGAATTTGTCTTAGAAGACGTCGGCAAATTTTTGAGTCGACAGTGAGTAGATCAGAACGGCCTGAGCGCCGAGTATTCCAAAAAGATAGTATGAAAACAGCTTCTTGCGTGTTTTGTGTCGGAAAATCCAACGCCCTACCAAGGCACCAGGTCCGCCGCCCAACGCAGCCAGCCACAAGAGTTTTCGTTCAGGTATACGCCTTTTCCGTTTGCCAGCCCTCAGCTTGTCCCAGCCAAAAGCCAGCAGAGTCAGGCCGTTTATGACCCACAGATAAATCACCGCAATCCACATGATGGACGGATAGCGAAACAAAGCTGCGTGCCCAAGTGAAAAAATCCTTGGAATTTTCACAGAATCAAGGCACCGTGAAAAACGAGGATAAAATTTCACAGACACCCGGAGCGTTCAGTGAACAGTCAGGCCCCACAAAGCGCCACGCTCGGCGCAGACATTCGCGCGTTGCGCAAGGCGCGCGGACTGACGCTGAGCGAGATTGCTGCCCGACTGGGTCGCTCTGTCGGGTGGCTCAGCCAAGTCGAACGAGACATGTCGGACCCCTCGATTTCCGATCTGCGCCTAATCGCGAAATGTCTGGGAGTGCCGATGTCGATGCTGTTCGCGCACTCAGCGGCCCCAGCTGAAGAACAAGGCTATGTCGTGCGCGCCGGTACGCGCCGCCCCATGGGATCGGGAGAAGAAGGTCTTATCGAAGAGCTGCTTTCGCCGGATCTGACCGACGATTTCGAGATGGTGCATTCGACATTCAAACCGCACTCGAAAATGCAAACACCGGCCAACCGACCGACGCAGGAGGTTGGCTATATGGTGTCCGGTCGGTTGGATCTGACGATCGGAGATCGTGAGTTTATTGTCGGTCCTGGCGACAGTTTTCGGATCAAGCATCAACCCTATCAGTGGTCGAACCCTTATGATGAGCCTGCCGTGGCCATCTGGGTCATCGCCCCACCGGTGTACTGATGAGTTTCGAGGCTTGGACCATATTCGCGCTATTCTGGGTGGTGTTCGTCACCACTCCGGGGCCGAATGCGGTCAACTGTATCTCAAACGGGATGAGCCTGCCGTTGCCCAAGGCGATGCTGGGGGTTTTGGCGATCCTGACACAGGCCAGCGCGTTTCTGATCCTGTCTGCGCTGGGCGTGACGGCTCTGATCGCGGCCTCGCCGACAGGGTTTTTCATAGCCAAACTGGTGGGAGCAGGCTTCCTGATCTGGCTGGGTGTTCGCGGCTGGATGAACGCCACGCGACCGGCCCCGGCGACAGAACGTCCCGCGCGTCATGTCTATTTGCACGCGCTGGCCGTTGCCACGATCAATCCCAAAAGTGTCGCCGGTTACCTCGCGGCCTTTTCGCAGTTCGTGCAGCCGGGCGTGCCGATTTGGCAGCAGATGGCGGTGATCATGCCGACGGCGCTGATCATTACAACGCTCAGCTACACCGGGTTCACCCTGTTGGGTGCGCTGATGGGCAAAGCCGCACTTGGTGCTGTGTTCAACGTTTGGGTGCGCCGGGTTATGGCCGCCTGTTTCATCCTCTATGGCGTGTTGCTGGGCACCAGCTCTGCGCCCTCGGCAAAGGGGTAGTCTGATGCACAAAGCTTCATGCCTATGCGGCGCGGTCGCGTTCACGATTGACGGAGAGCTGTCGCCGCCTTCGGTGTGTCATTGCGGGCAATGCCGCAAGCAATCGGGGCATGTCTGGGCCTCGACATGGACGCATCAGGACAACCTGAGTTTTAGCGCCAGCGACACACTGGCGTGGTTCCGTGCTTCGGACACGGCCCGCCGCGGCTTCTGCCGAACCTGCGGGTCTTTCCTTTTCTGGCAACACAAGGACGAAGACACGATTTCGATTTCCATGGGGGCGTTCGACACGCCTACCGGACTAAACCTCGCCCGGCACATCTTCGTGGCCGACAAGGGCGATTACTATGTCATCACGGACGATCTGCCCCAACGGGCACAGTAACAGGGATCAAAACCAATGAGTGATTTTCCGATAAAAGCCCGCGTGGTTATCATCGGTGGCGGTGTGGTTGGCACCTCGTCGCTGTATCATCTGGCCAAGAAGGGCTGGACCGACTGCGTTCTGCTGGAAAAGAACGAACTGACAGCCGGGTCGACTTGGCACGCGGCGGGCAACGTGCCGACCTTCTCGACCTCATGGGCGATCATGAACATGCAGCGGTATTCGACCGAACTGTACTCGCGTCTGGGCGAAGAGGTCGACTATCCTATGAACTACCATGTCTCGGGCTCGATCCGTCTGGCGCATAGCAAAGAACGGATGCAGGAGTTTGAGCGCGCCCTGTCGATGGGTCGTTATCAGGGCATTCCTATGGAAATGTGGACCCCCGAGCAGGCCAAAGAGCGGTATCCGTTCCTTGAAACCCATGACCTTGAGGGCGTGCTGTACGACCCGACCGATGGTGACATCGATCCAGCGCAGCTGACGCAGGCACTGGCCAAGGGTGCACGTGATATGGGTCAGAAAATCATCCGCTTCTGCCCTGCAACCGGTGTGACCCAGCATGACGACGGCACTTGGACCGTGCACACGGATAAGGGCGATATCGCCTGTGAATACGTCGTGAACGCCGCCGGTTATTACGCGCAGCGTGTGGGCGAGATGTTCAAGCCCTTTGGCGGTCGCACCGTGCCTGCGATGGTCATGAGCCACCAGTACCTGCTGACCGACGAGGTGCCCGAGGTCGAGGCTTGGTCGAAAGAAAACGGCGGCAAGCTGCCCCTGCTGCGCGATGTGGACGTGTCCTACTACCTGCGGCAGGAGAAGAACGGCTTCAACCTTGGCCCTTATGAGCCCAACTGCAAGGGCCATTGGATGACCGAGGACGATCCAATGCCCGAAGATTTCAGCTTCCAACTTTGGAACGATGATCTGGACCGGATCGAGGATATTGTCACCGACGCGATGGAACGCGTGCCGTTGATGGCAACCTCGGGCGTTGGTCGCGTCATCAATGGGCCGATCCCCTATGCGCCGGATGGGCTGCCTCTGATTGGTCCGATGCCGGGCGTCAAAAACGCGTTCGAGGCACACAGCTTTACCTTCGGCATCGCTCAAGGCGGTGGCGCAGGCAAAGTACTGGCCGAATGGATCGTCGATGGTCACACCGAATGGGACATGTGGGCCGTCGATCCGCGCCGTTACACAGATTACACAGATCAGGATTACTGCAACCAAAAGGGCATGGAGGTCTATGGCAACGAATATGCCATGCACTTCCCCCATCACGAATGGCCCGCCGCACGCGACAAAAAACTGTCGCCGGTGCATGACAAGGTCAAAGCGCTGGGCGGCGTGATGGGTGTCTATAACGGTTGGGAGCGGGCCAATTGGTTCGCAAAGCCGGGCGATGACACATCGCTTGAGGCGACCCATACCTGGGGCCGGTCCGGCCCGTGGGAGCAGCGGATCCAAGAAGAATGCGAGGCCGTGCGAGACCATTGTGGCGTGCTAGATCTGCCAGGCTTCTCGCGCTTCATGGTCAAGGGAGAGGGCGCCGCTGAGGCGCTGCGCGGCCTCGCAACCGGTGGGTTGCCCAAGGTCGGCCGGATGAACCTCATCTACATCTCCGACGACCGTGGCCGCATTCTGACCGAGATGTCCTGCATCCGTCTTGGTGAGGATGAGTTCGTCATGATCACTGCCGCAACTGCGCAGTGGCATGACCGTGACATCCTGATGAACGCGATGCCCGCAAGTGTTTCGATTGAGGATGTCACCACGACACGCGACACGCTGATCGTCACTGGTCCGAAATCGCGTGAGATCCTGTCGGGTATGACGGATGCTGATCTGACCTCGGGATGGCTGACGCACCAGTCGGCCACCGTTGCAGGCCAGCCCGCCTATCTGATCCGCGTCTCCTTTGCGGGTGAGCTGGGATGGGAAGTCCACGCTCTGAACGAGCATATGCCTGCGATCTATGACGCGATCATCGATGCCGGTGCCAAACCGTTCGGGATGTATGCTCTGAACTCGCTGCGCATCGAAAAGGGGTACCGTGCCTGGAAGGGCGACCTGTCGACCGACTACTCGCTACTGGAAGGGGGTCTTGGGCGGTTCGTCAAACTGGACAAGCCGCAGGACTTCCCGGGCAAGGCCGCGATCTTGAATGAGAAACAGCAGGGCGTGAAGAAGTCGTTTGTCACGCTGACCGTGGATGCGGGCGATTGCGACGCGCCGTATATGTCCTGCATCTGGCAAGGCGATCAGATCGTGGGTGAGACCACCTCAGGCGCATGGGGATACCGCGTTGGCAAATCCATCGCGCTGGGCATGATCAAGGCCGAGCTTGCGAACCCCGGCACCGAGCTTGAGGTCGAAATCTACGGCCAAAAGTGCCGCGCTGTGGTAGAGCAGGATCAACCGCTCTGGGATCCCGAGAACGAGCGGTTGCGCGCTTAACCTCTTGCGGAGACCGCCATGAGCAAACGATACGCCAAACAGGGACCCGGTGAGGGTCCCAACTATGACTGGGAAAATGACCATACCTTTGTGAAGGTTTCCGGTCAGGACACGGATGGCGCATATACGCTCATGGAAGACAATCTGAAGGCCAGCTTCGCGCTTGGCCTTCATCGCCATGATACCCACGCCGAGACTTTCTATTTCCTGAAAGGTGAGGTGGATTTCTATGTCGATGGCGACTGGCACCGGTGCACGCCGGGTACAACGATTCATGTTCCGCCCGGAGTACCCCATGCCTCCCGCGTCGCGAACGCAGCGCCTGCCCGAATGCTGATGATCTTTCAGCCCTCGGGGTTTGATGGTTTTCTGGCAGAGCTGGCAACGATGAATGAGGCTGATTTCGCGGACGAGGCGAAAATGGCCGCATTGAATGCGAAATATGACATTGTTCCGATGGGACCCGTGCCAGCGCATCCAGACGACAAAGGTTAAAGCATGACAATTCCAACCACGATGGCAGGCGTTCATCTCACGCGTCACGGTGGTCCCGAAGCGCTGGAATGGCGCGACGATATTCCGGTGCCAACGCCCGGTCCGGGTCAGGTTTTGGTGCGGGTCGCAGCAGCGGGTGTCAACAACACCGACATAAACACGCGGATCGGATGGTATTCTTCGGACGTTACGGGTGCCACGGATGAGGTCGATCAGGACGTTGACGCAGGTGGCTGGGGCGGGGCGCTGACCTTCCCCCGGATTCAGGGCGGGGACCTGTGCGGTATCGTTGAACTCGCTGGCTCAGAGGCCGGGTTTAAGGTCGGGCAACGGGTGACCTGCCCGATTAACCTGCCCCGTCCACGCCCGGGCCACCCGGCGGCGTTTATCGCCTTAGGGTCCGAAACCGACGGAGCGTTCGCACAATATTGCCTTGTTGAGGCAGACGACCTGTACGACGTTACCGCTTCCCCGCTGTCAGATGTCGAAGTCGCTGCAATCCCGTGCGCTTTTGGCACCGCCGAAAACCTTCTGACCCGCGCCGGTGTCACCTCTGGGCAAAAGGTTTTGATCACCGGGGCCTCGGGCGGGGTGGGCCTTGCTGCGGTGCAACTGGCAGCCTTGCGCGGCGCTTCGGTCTGGGGTGTCACCAGCCCGGCCAAGGCCGATGTGGTCAAGTCGCAGGGCGCATCAGGCACCTACGACCGCAATGCACCGCTTCCCAAGGATTTGTTCGACGTAGTGATTGACGTCGTGGGCGGACCGGCGTGGCCTGGCTTGATCCTGGCTCTGAAACCCGGCGGGCACTACGCCGTTTCAGGCGCGATCGCCGGTCCGATCGTCGAGGCCGATCTGCGCGACATTTACCTGCGGGACATCACCATTCACGGCTGCACACATCAGGCCTTTGACGTCTTTGGCCGCCTTGTCGAGATGATGAATACGGGTCGCATCAAACCTTTGGTTTCCAAGACCTATCCGCTAAGAGACATTGCCAAAGCGCAAGAGGATTTTCAGTCCAAAGCGTTGCCGGGAAAACTCGTACTTATTCCGTAAGGAGATTGGCACATGGCGGACATCACACTTCTGGATGGCTCAATCGGGCAGGAACTGGTCAAACGGAGCGGGGACAGGGCGACCCCGCTGTGGTCAACGCGCGTGATGATGGACTATCCGGATCTGGTTGGAGACGTGCACGCGGACTATTTTCGCCGGGGCGCGACCGTTGCGACGACCAACACCTACGCGGTTCACCGGTCGCGACTGGAACGCGTTGGGTTAGAAGATCAACTGGCCGACTTGATTGGCGTGGCAGTGTCGCAGGCCTGCCAGGCTCGGGACGGTGGCAAAGGGCGCGTTGCTGGGGCGCTGGGACCGTTGCTGGCGTCTTACCGACCCGATTTGAAGCCAGACGTGGAACAAGCCGCAGAAAAGTTCGCGGAAATCGTTCAACTCATGGCCAATGACGTCGATCTGTTTCTGATCGAAACAGTCTCTTCCGTGCAGGAAGCCGAAGGTGCCCTGCGCGGTACAGAGAAGGCAGGGAAGCCTGTCTGGCTTGCGCTTACGGTGATGGACGACGATGGCACACGTCTGCGATCTGGCGAGCCGCTCTCGGATGTCGCGCCACTGGTGGAGCGGTACAATCCTGACGCCGTATTGATCAACTGCTCGCGACCCGAGGCTATTCCGGCGGCCTTGGACATTCTGGCTACGATGGGGCGGCCCTTCGGGGCCTATGCCAACGGGTTCACTGAGATATCCGAGGGGTTTTTGAAAGACGCGCCAACCGTTGACGCGTTGGAGCAGCGACAAGATCTGGGACCCAGAGTGTACGCCGATCACGCCATGGCCTGGATTGCCCAAGGCGCCACGATCGTCGGCGGGTGCTGCGAAGTGGGCCCCGACCACATCGAGGCCCTCGCCAACAGCCTGCGCGCCGCCGGGCACCGGATCGTCTGAGAGGAACGCGATGCCCGCAACGCCAAAACCTTCAACCGTCAACCGCCAGCACCACTTCGATATCGTGGTTGCGCCCGGCTACGTG
This sequence comes from Ruegeria arenilitoris, assembly GCF_013035315.1. GTDB lineage: Bacteria > Pseudomonadota > Alphaproteobacteria > Rhodobacterales > Rhodobacteraceae > Ruegeria > Ruegeria arenilitoris_D. The sequence continues at coordinate 277,897 of NZ_WQHP01000006.1, forward strand.
CTGTTGGAGCTGGCGTCATTGGTCGAAGTGCTGCGTCTGGCGAACCGCGTTTGCCCGAACCCGCCTTTCACCTTTACCTACCGCTCGCTGAGGGGGGGACCGATCGCCAGCAGCAGCGACGCGACGGTGCAGACCGAGCGCGTCCCAGCGCAGCCCAACGCAGACTACCTGTTTGTCATTGGCAACTCTGATCCTGACCACCCGGACCTGTCGCTTGGGCGGATCGTGTCGGATTACACCTTCCGCGGCGCACAAGTCTTTCTGTTGGCCGAAGCTGCGAGTCGTTACATCGACGAACACGGCACCGAGGACATGTCGACCCATTGGGAAAACGCGTCTTTCCTGCGCGAGCGCCGAGCGCGATTCGAGGCCAAGCTGTCCATTGCAACAGAACAAGGCGCCGTTGTGACTTGCGCCGGAATGGAGGCCACAACCGATGTGGCCTTGGCCGTGATCGGGCGTCACATATCCGGGCCGACTCGAATGACGGTAGCTGATATCATGTTGCACGAAAACATTCGTGATTTCTCATCTCTGCAGCCGTTCTCTGGTTCAAAGACCACCGCGACCGGCGATGCCAAGCTGGATCAGTGTATCAAACTGATGCAGGCCAATATCGAAGATCCGCTGCCTATTAACGAAATCGTCCAGGCGCTGAACCTGTCGAACCGGTCGCTGGAGCGCAAATTCAAAACCTATTTCGGAACAACGCCCAACGGGTTTTATCGTGAGATGCGGTTGGCCAAGGCGAACAACCTTCTGCTGAACACCACGATGACCGTGCGGGATATCGGTCTTGCCTGCGGTTTCCCCAATGGGTTCTCGTCAGTCTACAAAAGCTTTTTCGGCGTGACGCCCTTTGTTCTGAGGCGCGAAAAACGACAAGTCAAACAGCGGTGATTTTCGCAAAAGAGCTGACGTTTTTCATGCATTCTGCGTCGCTCTTTCATGGCATTTTGGGTGGAAACTCATAATGCGGAGTCATTCACAATGGCTGATCTTCCAAACAAGGCCCGCGTGGTCATCATCGGTGGCGGCGTCATCGGATGTTCGGTGGCGTATCACCTGACCAAGAAGGGCTGGAAAGACGTAGTGCTGCTGGAGCGCAAGCAGCTGACCAGCGGCACGACCTGGCATGCGGCCGGTCTGATCGCGCAGCTGCGCGCGACAGCGAACATGACCAAGCTGGCGAAGTACAGTCAGGAACTTTACGGCTCGCTTGAAGAGGAGACCGGCGTAGCCACAGGGTTCAAGCGCTGCGGATCGATCACTGTTGCCCTCTCCGAAGAGCGTAAAGAAGAGATCTATCGTCAGGCTGCCATGGCGCGCGCCTTTGGTGTTGAGGTCGAAGAGATCTCGAACGAGCGTGTGCAGGAGCTGTATCCCCATATCAACCTCGAAGGCGTCAAAGGCGCGGTGTACCTGCCCTTGGACGGTCAGGGTGATCCGGCCAACATCGCACTAGCGCTGGCCAAGGGCGCGCGTCAGCGCGGCGGTATCGTCAAGGAACGCGTGAAAGTCACCGACATCGTCAAGCAAGGCCGCAAGGTGACCGGCGTTGACTGGGTTGCCGACGACGGCAGCGCATCGGGTCATATCGAATGCGATATGGTGGTGAACTGCGCGGGTATGTGGGGCCACGAAGTGGGCCGCATGGCGGGAACAAACGTTCCGCTGCATGCGTGCGAACATTTCTATATCGTGACCGAGAATATCGACGGCTTGACCCAACTGCCGGTTCTGCGCGTGCCGGATGAGTATGCGTATTATAAGGAAGACGCAGGCAAAATCCTGTTGGGCGCATTTGAACCGGAATCAAAGCCATGGGCGATGGATGGCATTCCGGACTCGTTTGAATTCGATCAGTTGCAGGAAGACTTCGACCATTTTGAGCCAATCCTGGAAAAGGCCGTCGACCGTATGCCGATGTTGGCCGAAGCTGGGATTCATACCTTCTTCAATGGACCCGAGTCGTTTACCCCAGACGACGCCTATTACCTGGGTCTCGCGCCGGAGATGGACAATGTATGGGTTGCAGCGGGCTTCAACTCGATCGGTATCCAATCCGCCGGTGGCGCGGGAATGGCGCTGGCCGAGTGGATGGACAGCGGTGAGAAACCGTTCGATCTGGGTGATGTCGACATCAGCCGGATGCAGCCGTTTCAGGGAAACAAGAAGTACCTGTTCGAACGCTCGAAGGAAACGCTGGGCCTGCTCTATGCAGACCACTTCCCTTATCGCCAAAAAGCCACCGCGCGTGGCGTGCGCCGCACCCCGTTCCATCACCACCTGCTGGAGCAGGGCGCAGTCATGGGCGAGTTAGCAGGTTGGGAACGCGCCAACTGGTTCGCGAATGAAGGGCAAGAACGGGAATACCAGTACAGCTGGAAGCGCCAGAACTGGTTCGAGAATTCGGCCGCTGAACATAAAGCTGTGCGCGAGAACGTGGGCATGTACGACATGTCCTCGTTCGGCAAAATCCGCGTCGACGGTCCCGACGCCGAAGCGTTCATGAACTATGTCGGCGGCGGCGATTACTCGGTGGCCAATGGCAAGATTGTCTACACCCAGTTCCTCAACCGCGCAGGCGGGATCGAGGCGGACGTGACCGTCACGCGCCTGACCGAGACCTCTTATCTGGTGGTGACTCCGGCGGCGACCCGTCTGGCCGACCAGACGTGGATGCAGCGCCATGCGGGCAATTTCAACGTTGTCATCACCGATGTCACGGCGGGCGAAGGCGTTCTGGCGATCATGGGCCCGAATGCGCGTAATCTGTTGGAAAAAGTCTCGCCCAACGATTTCACCAACGCGACCAACCCGTTTGGCACCGCGCAGGAGATCGAGATCGGTATGGGTCTGGCCCGTGCCCACCGCGTGACCTATGTCGGTGAGCTTGGGTGGGAAATCTACGTCTCATCCGATATGGCCGGCCACGTGTTCGAAACCCTGCACGAAGCAGGGCAGGACATGGGGTTAAAGCTGTGCGGCATGCATATGATGGACAGTGCCCGGATCGAAAAGGGTTTCCGTCACTTCGGCCACGACATCACTTGCGAGGACAACGTTGTCGACGCCGGTCTTGGCTTTGCCGTCAAGGTCGACAAGGGCTGCGACTTCATCGGCCGCGAGGCGGTGATCGCGCGCAAGGAAAGCGGACCTCACAATCGCGTTGTCCAGTTCAAGCTGACCGACCCGGAACCGCTGCTGTTTCACAACGAGCCGATCATTCGGGACGGTGAGTATGTGGGCTATCTGTCCTCGGGCAACTATGGCCACACGCTGGGTGGCGCGATTGGTCTGGGCTATGTGCCCTGCGAAGGCGAAAAGGCGGCGGACGTGCTGGCCTCGACGTACGAGATCGACGTCTGCGGCGTCAAAGTCAAAGCCGAAGCCTCGCTCAAGCCGATGTACGACCCAAAATCGGAACGCGTTAAGGTTTAACGCTGTAAATCTGGAAACGGGGCGCTTCGGCGCCCCTTTTTTGTTGGGCTATCAATTTTGTTGATGTGAGAGTTCACGGTTTTCGCAGTTTTCAAACCCGCCTGACCTGCCGTAAAGACAAACGGTATCAGCCGGAGGCCAAAGATGGCGGAAGTCGCGACACCCCCACAGAACGAGGACACGCCCAAGGGTCTTGCCCTTGCGGTGACGGCCTACACGTTGTGGGGTTTTCTGCCACTCTACATGAAAGCGTTGGCTCATATCGGGCCGGTCGAAATCGTGGCGCATCGGATTGTCTGGTCGGTGCCTGTGGCGGGGTTGTTGCTGATAGCGCTGGGTCGAACCAAAGACCTGAAGGCCGCTTTGCAGAATCCTAAGATGCTGGGAATGGCGTGCCTGACGGCCGCTTTGATCTCGGTGAATTGGGCCATTTATGTCTGGGCCATCGCCAGTGGAAATGCCTTGGACGCTGCGCTGGGCTACTACATCAACCCGCTGTTTAGCATCTCCTTGGGAGCGATCCTGCTGCGCGAGCCGTTGACTCGGACGCAATTAGTGGCGGTCGGATTGGCCGCTTTGGGTGTGCTGGTACTGATTGTCGAGGCGGGTCGGTTGCCTTGGGCGGCGCTGGGGCTGACGGTCAGCTGGGGGTTTTATGCGTTCTTCAAACGCTCACTGCCAATCGGTCCAAATCAGGGCTTTTTGCTAGAGGTACTGATCCTGTTGATCCCGGCTTTGGTCTATATCACCTGGTTGGGTGCACAGGGCACCGGCCATTTTGGCATAGCGGCTCAGGATACCGCACTGCTGGCGTGCGCGGGCATCGTTACCGCGGTTCCGCTGCTGGTTTACGCCAACGGAGCCAAACTGGTTCGGCTGTCCACCATGGGAATTCTGCAATACATCGCGCCGACGATGATCTTTGTCACCGCGATCACCTTGTTCGGAGAGCACATCGACCGGGGCCGTATGATCGCCTTCCCGCTGATCTGGGCCGCGCTGATTGTCTATACGATCCCGATGATCCGTCAGATGAAGCGTCAGGCCTGACGGATCAGATCAGCCGCTGCGTCCGCCCACAAGCGATACGCTTTCGGGCTGGGGTGATACCCGTCAGGGGCGGCAAGGGCCGGATCATCCGGGAAGGTCACGGACAGGTGGCGCGCTTGAGGAAACGTTGCGGCGACCTGTTTCAGTCCCTGATCCAGCCGGGCGGCCTGACGCCCCAGAACCCAGGCCAAAGGCTGCGGCAGCGCCGGAAACCGATCCATTTGCGGTACAGCCGTCACAACGACGCGGCGTACACCCAGAGCGTTCGTCAGATGATCCAGCAAACGGGTCTGCAACGTGGTGAACTTCTGTTGCGTGACAGCACGGGTGACATCATTCACGCCCAAGGCTGTCACGGCTGCATCAAAGCGGCCTTCAAGGCGCTCCAGCCGCTCAAGCGTATCTTGTGTCGTGTGGCCGGTTGTGGCCTCGAGCCGCCACTCGACACTGTAATGTCTGGCCAGCCGAGCGACCAGAAATCCTGACAATGCCTGCTGCTGTCGACCTGCTCCGACACCCGCCGCTGAACTGTCACCCGCAATCAACAGCCGCAGCCGAGGCCCACGCCCCTCTCGTCCTGCGCGCGGGCCCAGAGGTTCAGGCAACTGTTGGGCTTTGCGGCGCACGGATACCGCTTGTGCCGCCAAAACAGGCAGCAGAGGGACGCGCAATATCTGATCGGCGGCGATGGGGGCGGGCATGGTCAGCTGAGCGCGTTTTTGTATTCCAGGAAACGCGGGTCTTTCATTACCCGGGCCATCATTGCTTCGCGCAGTGCGCCTATGGTTTTATAAGGGCGCATGACCACTTCGAACGTTTCGATCAAGCCATCGTCGTTGAGGGTGATCAGATCGACACCAACCGCGTCCAGGTCGCCAACCTTGCACTGAAACTCCAACGCCCAGTCGTTGCCATCGCCCATGATCCGGCGATAGTGGAAGTCTGAAAACACCTGGCCAACATGCCCCAACACAGCGGCAACCGGTTCGCGCCCGGTCCAGGTGCTGTAATAGGTGGGCGGGGAAAACCGCACATCCTCGGCCAGCAATTCGTGAATCAGGCTTTCATCGCCTTTGGCAACAACTTCTTGCATGCGCGCGATTGTGGGGTGCATGGTCTCTCCTCCGCTTTGGCCCGAGAGTTGCTGAACTGATCCGTTCAGGCAAGCCCGACGTTGCGGGAAGTCGCGCCCTGCGTTAGGCAGGCGCGCATGAGCGAGACCTATGATCCCCCGAAAACGCCGTTGGACGTGCTGTACGAGGATACGCAACTGATCGTGGTGAACAAGCCTTCGGGGTTGTTGTCCGTGCCAGGACGCGGAGAGCACTTGGCCGATTGTCTGCTGACCCGCATGCAGGCAGCGTTTCCTCAGGCGTTGCTCGTGCACCGGTTGGACCGGGATACGTCAGGTGTCATGGTTTTTGCGCAGACACCGCACGCTCAGCGTCACTTGAGCATGCAGTTCGAGAAACGTCAGACCCGCAAGACCTATGTTGCGCGCGTGTGGGGTCGTATCGAGGCAAAGACCGGTACCGTCGATCTGCCGCTGATCGTGGATTGGCCCAACCGCCCGCGTCAGATGGTCTGCCATGAGACGGGCAAGCCTGCCGTGACGGACTGGCGGGTTGTCAAATACGAAGGTGAGACCACGCGCGTCCGGCTGTTTCCGAAAACCGGGCGGTCCCATCAACTGCGTGTTCATATGCAGGCGCTGGGCCACCCCATTCTTGGGGACCCGTTCTATGCTGAAGGGTCAGCGCGGGATTTCCCGCGGCTGATGCTGCATTCGGAAGAGTTGCGCCTGAAAAGTCCCGAGGGCGGAGTTTCCATGAAATTCCGCGCCCCGGCTGACTTCTGATCTCAGGCGGTGCTGGTCCACAGCATCTTGAGATTGCCCAGAGAGAACCGTCTCGTTCGTTTACGCGGCGCGCAGGGCTGACGCGCAGCCATGATCTCTTGTTCGATTTCGAAGGCACGCAAGGTGTGATCCTGCGCCCAGCGATCCAGTTTGAGTGTCATCATCACGTGATTGTCGCGGCTTGGCATGATCGACCTCCTTTGGTTGGTTCATCAAAGATCACCGATCACTCCTGACACCACCTTGTCAGGGGGCTGTGCTAGAGTGTCAGCAGACTGCCCGGAGAACCCCATGCGCCGCTCGACCCGCCTTTTTGAAATTATCCAGATCCTGCGCGCAGCTCAGGCGCCTGTGACAGCCGAAGCGCTGGCTGAAAAGCTTGAGGTGTCGGTGCGCACGGTCTACCGCGACATCGCCGCATTGCAGGCACAGCGTACCCCGATCGAAGGTGAGGCCGGCGTGGGATACCTGATGCGGCGCGGTTATGACCTGCCGCCTTTGAACTTCGATGCCGAAGAGGTCGAGGCGCTGTGGGTCGGGCTATCGATGCTGGCGCGCACCGGTGACAGCACCTTGCAACAGGCCGCAGACCGAGTGTGTCGCAAGATCGATGCGCTGCGCGCCCCTGCAGACTGGCTGCAGGTCGCCCCCTGGGGCGCGCCGATGGATGACCCCGCCAAGGGCTGCGTGCCCGTGGTGAACTACCGCGAGGCCATCCGCGCCGAGCGCAAGATCCGCCTGACCTATGTAAACGCCGAAGGCGAGCGGACCGAGCGGATCGTTCGGCCTGTCGCGCTGATCTACCACATCGAATGCACCATGTTGGCTGCGTGGTGTGAATTGCGGGGCGGGTTTCGCCATTTTCGCACGGACAGAATTTGGGCCTGCGAAATGACAGAGGAACACTTTTGCGGTCAGGGCGCGCCCTTGCGAGCAATCTGGCAAGACCAGACCGAATGGGACGCCGCGGAACGGCGGCAAATTGCCGACTTCACCTGATTGTTGCTTGAGCCTAAGCCGGGGGGGCGCGATATACTGCCCCAAACAAAGCGGGTCCGATGAACGGGCCCAGAGCAGAAGGTGATTTCATGACGATTTCCAAGTGTGCTGTTGCCGCCGGGCTGTGCTCGGCCATGTTTTTGGGGGCCTGTACCGATCCCGGTACGCTGAACCTGCCCTCGGATCCCAATCAGAATGCCAAGCAAGGCGCAATTCTGGGTGGCCTGATCGGCGCAGGCGTCGGTGCCATCGCCAACGGTTCAGACCCGCTGTTGGGCGCGGTGGCCGGTGGCGCGATTGGCGCGGCAGGTGGTGGCCTGATCGGGAACCAGTTGGACAAGCAAGCAGCTGAACTGCGCCAGCAACTGGCCAACCAGGGGATCATCGTTACCAACGCCGGTGATCGTCTGATCGTGACTGTGCCGAATGATATTACGTTTGACACCGATAGCGCGACCGTACGTCCGGCGCTTCGGGCGGATCTGGTGCGGGTGGGACAGAATCTGGTGAACTACCCCAACTCGAACGTTCAGGTTGTCGGCAATACCGACAGTGACGGTGATGCGGCCTACAATCAGGGCCTTTCAGAACGTCGCGCGCGCGCCGTGGCGGACATTCTGCAGGCGAATGGCGTCAGCGGCGCTCGTATTTCGACGGTCGGGCAGGGTGAAAGCCGCCCCATTGCCTCGAACCTGACGCCGGAAGGCAAAGCTCAGAACCGCCGCGTCGATATCGAGATCATCCCCAACGGGAACACGTAATGCTTGGGGCACCTTCGGGTGCCCTTTTTCGCACATTGACTGCGCGTCATCCGGGCTTTGGTCCGCGCCAGACTTGAGCTAGCTATTGGCCAAACACCAAAGCGGAGTTTCCCAATGTCTGAACCCATCCTGCTGAGCCTGTCCGGCTCGTTGCGCCAAAGTGCCACCAACCGCAAGCTGCTGCGCGAAGCGGCGCGGTTGTTTGAACCCGGTACGCATATCGAGGCTGACCTGAACCTGCCTCTGTATGATGGTGACCTTGAGGATGGCGAGGGCATTCCCGAAGCCGTGCAAACCCTGTCCGATCAGATCGCACAGGCGCATGCGGTGATCATTTCCACCCCGGAATACAACAAGGGCCCGTCGGGTGTTCTGAAAAACGCGCTGGATTGGGTCAGCCGCACCGATGGCCGCCCCTGGGCTGACAAGCCGGTTGCCGTGATGTCGGCTGCCGCGGGTCGCGCGGGAGGCGAGCGGGCGCAGATGATCCTGCGCAGCTATATGGTACCGTTTCAACCTCGCATACTGCAGGGGCCTGAAATCCATCTGGCCAGCAGCTCGGACGAGTTTGACGAGGATGGCAAACTGCGCAGCGAACGCTATGAGAATTCGTTGCGGACACTGATGCAGAAACTACGGGCCGAGGCCGGGTTCTGATCGCGCAACACCGCTTGCCGGGGCGTTTCGGTTTGCCTAATCTGCCGCCATGACGCAGGACATACAGACCGATGTGATGGACCCGGCCCGCGCCGCCGCGCTGCAGGCGGCGCTTGGGTTTGAGGAACGGATCGGGGCGGGCAACCCGCTGCCGCCCTTTTTCCACCAGTTGTATTTCTGGACGCCCCAGCCTCCCTCAGGTTTGGGACGGGATGGGCATCCGAAGGTCGGGGGCGGTCTGATCCCTGACATGGGCCTGCCGCGCCGGATGTGGGCCGGCGGCCGTCTGCAGTTTCACAAACCCCTTGTTGCGGGTTCGATGGCGCAGCGCCGCTCTGTTCAGGAAAGTGCGACTTCAAAAACTGGACGAACAGGACCTCTGGGCTTTGTCACGTTGCGGCATGAGGTTTCACAGGACGGCCATCTTTGCCTGACCGAATGGCAAGATCTGGTCTATCGGAAAGACCCTTCAAAGACGGACATCAAGCCCAACCCCCCTGTGGCGCGTACGGATGAAACTGATAAGCGAGAGGTCGCTTTCGACTCCACGCTTCTGTTCCGCTACTCAGCGCTGACCTTCAACGGGCATCGTGTCCACTATGATCTGGACTATGCGCGCGATGTCGAAGGCTATAACGGGCTGGTGGTCCATGGCCCGCTGCTGGCTCAGCTTCTGATGCTGTTTGCCGAAGACCTGATGGGACCGCTGGCAGAGTTTTCATTCCGGGCGTCGTCGCCGCTGATGCATTTTGAAACGGCCACCTTGTGTCGGAACGGTCAGGTGATGTGGGTGCGCGGACCCGATGGTCGGCAATGCATGACCGCTGAGGCGCTGCCGCAGTCAGAGTGACGCCTCGGGCCGAAAACCGTCTGGGATCGTATCACGGTTGTCCAGAACCAGATCGGCCATGACCTCGGCGACTTTCGGAGCCATGCCAAAGCCGATCTTGAAGCCTCCGTTGGCGATGAACTGTCCTTGATGCAACGGATGCGCGCCCAACATCGGCGCGCGGCTTTTGCTGCGCGGGCGCACGCCTGCCCATCTTTCGATGACCTCTGCGCCGTGCAGAACCGGCACCGCGCGCATGGCGCGGTCCAACACATCGTCCAACGCTGCGTCCGTGCTGGTCGGATCGTCATAGTCCCGTTCCGAGGTCGAGCCGATCGCCAGTGTGCCATCCGCATGCGGAATGAAATGGATCGCGTCAGCAAACAGCTGCGGCACCTCGCCAGCGTCAAACCGCAGCAGCGCGGCCTGTCCTTTGACACCATTGCCAACAGTTTTGCCCAACGCTTCACTCAGTTCCTGCAATCCGGCCAATCCGGTTGCGTGGACAACCTGCCCATGGTCCGGCGCTTCGGTCATGACCTCGACACCCATAACGGCCAGCGCTGCGACCAATGCGGCGCAGGCGCGGCGGGGATGCATGCGGGCGCTGAGGGTGTCGTGGATGACAAAACCCGTGGGGCTGGGCGGGCACCAAGCGCCAACCTCAGCGGTTTCAACCACCCGCCATTCTGCGCGACCCTGCCACAGCTCGGCCGCCGTGTCTGCGCGGGCATGGGCCAGCGTCAGCATGCGCTCATCGGCGATAGGCTGTAAGCGGCCCAGCCGGGCATATCCGGGTGAAACGCCACCTGTCGCCTCGACCTGCTTCCAGAACGGCTCGGCCATGATCAGGCTGTCGAACTGAAAGGCCTTCTTCGCATTCCAGTTCTCGGGCACGTGCGGGGCCAGCGCGCCGACCAGCCCGCCGCTGGACCCCGCGCCGGGGCCAAACGGATCGACGACCTGAACCTTTGCGCCGCGCCGGGCGCAGGTCCATGCGATGGAGAGACCAAAGATGCCAGCCCCACGCACCGTCACATCGACCATTGCCATTCCCCTTTTCCTTGTTCAGTGTCGCGCCGCTTAGCTACAGGATTCCCCGATGGCAGACCAGCGTGCCGAACTGACTTGGACCGAGGATCAGATTCCCGTCTCGGATCGTTTTGACGACCCCTATTACTCGTTGCAAAACGGGCTGGAAGAGACGCGGCACGTGTTTCTGGCAGGCAATGACCTACCCGCGCGGTTCGCGCCGGGTTTTCACATCGCCGAACTGGGCTTTGGCACCGGCCTGAACATGCTGACCGTCTGGTCGGAATGGGAGAATGCGGGCCAGACCACGCCGCTGACCTTTACCAGTTTCGAAGCATACCCCATGGAGCCTGAGGATATGGCCCGCGCGCTGGCGGCCTTCCCCGAACTAGCGCCGTGGGCGGAACGGTTTCTGGCGCAGTGGCAGGGCGGAACGTGCGATCTGGGCACGCTGCAGCTGGAGGTTGTCGAAGGCGACGCACGCCAAACCTTGCCCGCATGGGCGGGGTCGGCGGATGCCTGGTTTCTGGACGGGTTCTCTCCGGCCAAAAACCCCGAGCTTTGGGAGGCGGATCTGATGCAGCACGTCGCCGATCACACCGCAGCGGGCGGCACTGTAGCAACATACACGGCAGCAGGTTTCGTGCGACGCGGATTGGAGGAGGCCGGTTTCGCTGTTACCCGCACGCCCGGCTATGGCCGCAAACGCCACATGACGCGCGCGGTCAAACCATGACCCAGCAGAATAACACACGTGCTGGCATTGCGCTGATGATCGGGGCCACCATCGTCTTTGCGCTGCAAGACGGTATCTCGCGCCATTTGGCCGGCACGTATAACACTTACATGGTGGTGATGATCCGATACTGGTTCTTTGCAGCCTTCGTGATCGCCTTAGCCGCCCGCGCGCCCGGCGGGCTGAAGGCAACCACCCGGACAAGCCAGCTCAAGTTGCAGATCTTCCGTGGCTTGCTTTTGGCCGCCGAGATCTGTGTCGCGGTGTTCAGCTTCACGGTTCTTGGCCTGATCGATGCGATGGCCGTGTTCATCTGCTACCCGTTGCTGGTTGCTGCGCTCAGCGGGCCGGTTCTGGGTGAACAAGTCGGCTGGCGGCGGTGGGCTGCGATTGGGGTCGGCTGTATCGGTGTTCTGATCATTCTGCAGCCCGGTATCGGCGTGTTTAACCCATGGGCCATCGTGCCGCTGATCTCGGCCCTGATGTTTGCGGTCTACGGATTGCTGACGCGATATGCGTCGCGTCGTGACAGCACGGCCACCAGCTTTTTCTGGACCGGTGTCAGCGGGGCCGTCGCAATGACGCTGGTCGGCATGTGGTTCTGGGAGCCTATGGCCCAAGCCGACTGGGCATGGATGGCCGTGCTATGCGTCAGCGGTGTTCTGGGGCACTGGCTGCTGATCAAGTGCTATGAAATGGCCGAGGCCAGCGCGGTTCAGCCTTTCGCCTATTTCCATCTGGTCTGGAGCGCCATTCTCGGCATCTCGATCTTTGGCGAGACGCTGCGCCCCGAGGTGGTCATAGGCGCAGCACTGGTTGTGGCCGCCGGTCTGTTCACCCTATGGCGCGAACGACGCCAGGGTTGACCCGACCAGTTCCTGCGAAAACGGAATGGGCAGAGCAGGCTCACCCAAGCGGGCGCGATAGACCGGCAGACTTTCTGCGACCCGCATCACATAGTTTCGGGTCTCGCTGAACGGAATCGTTTCGATCCAGTCGACCACGTCGATCTGTCCCGCGCGCGGATCGCCATAGCGCTGCATCCACGAGATTGGGCGGCGCGGACCCGCGTTATACCCTGCCGCCATCATCACGACATTGCCGTTGAAATCAGCGGCGAGGCTGGACAGGTAATTCGCGCCTAGCTTGGCGTTGTACTGCCAGTCCGAAGTCAGCTTGATTGTCTTATGACCGCTTAGAATGCCCAATTCCTTGGCGACCAGTTTTGCTGTGGCAGGCATGACCTGCATCAACCCCCGCGCGCCCGCGCCACTGATGACAACCGGATCAAACTCGCTTTCGCGGCGGGCGATGGCCAGCGTCATCTCTTTGGCCATAGGCAGCCCCATATCGGCGACCGGGTGAACCGGGTAATAGGCCGCGGGCAGAACGGTGCCATAAGTCGCAGCACGTTTGGCGATCATCACGGCCAGATGCGGCTGTTTCAGTTCGATCACCAGATCGCCAAGCTGATTGGCCTGAACCGGGTCCAGTTCTTCGACCAGATGCGTCAGGAAACGTTCCGACAGGTTGTCTTCATCTGCTTTCAGCAGCAGCAGTCCGGCCTCCAGAACGCTGGAGTTCGAAAACTCAGCCTGTTTCCAGTGTGGCGCACGTCGTGGGTTGGCCAACTCGCTATCAAAAGGCCGCCCGATCTGTTCCGCGGCCAACAGACCGTAGAAAGACGTTTGATAATCCGCGCCCATCGCATAGGCGTCATAGGCCTTATCAGCATCGCCTTGTGCCGCGTAAGCGCGGCCCAGCCAGTATCCACCGCGCCCTTTCGAGATCGGAGATTTCACTGCCTCCGAGAAATTCTGGAAATGTCGGACGGCCGTGGCCGGATCGTTCAGTTTGCGCAAGGCCAGAAAGCCGGAAAGCCACTCCAGATCCGCATAGCCATAGCCCATTTCGGGCGTCATGTGGTGATTGGCGGCGATCTTGTAGGCGCGGCTGGCGTCGCCATTTCGCATCTCCAACCGGGCCAGACGTCGCCGTCCTTCGGCCCATTTGTCCGGCTCGCCCAATGCATCAGGACCGATCGAGCGCGCCAGCATCAGATCGATTGCGCTGTCGTCCAGCTCCTTCTTGTCGCGCCAGACGAACCTGTCAAAGGCCAGCCCGGGTGAATCCGCCAGCGACTTCGGAACCGCGGCCACCTTGCCGTCGACACCGGGTTGCCGTTTCTGCAGAGCAATCCGCGCCTCGGCCAGTTTGCGCTGATCCGAACTGACCAAAGGTAGCATTTGTCCCGCGCTGACCAAATGATTGTCCCACAGCATTCGGTCCAGCCTTGCGGCGTGATGGGGTTTCAGCAGCTTCCCAAAGTTCTCCAAATAGTCTTTCTGCAGACCGGAACCCATTGGCATCGTCCGCCAGGCGGTGACGATATCCGCCTCAGCGTCGCCCTGACGACCTTTGGCCATTAGCGCGACCGCATAGTTCAATGCGCCCTCGGCAGTCTGCGGCGGCACATCGGCATAGAACTTCAGAACACGATCCGGGTCGGCCCCGGTGAACACCGGCTCGCTCTTGCGGCGTAGCCAGGCCAAGCCTGGCCAGTCGGGGCGGCGGTCCAGAAAGACCAGAACATCGCCCGAGCTGCCAAATCCTTCGCGCAGCCAGTGCCAAACGATAATGTCCCGCGTCACCGACCCTCGCGCACCTGAAACGCGCAGGGCTTCGTTCCAGTCACCCTTGCGCATCTCATTCATGCCGGCCCGCAGATCTCCTGCCGCGTCGGCCCGCACCTGTGTGCCCGAAACCAGAATCACGGCCACCAAAACCGCCAGAAAGCGTGTCATCCCTTGCATTCCCCAACCAACCAAGGATACAGCCATTCAGGATAAACCTTGCGCCGTCGGGATCAACTCAAGAAAGCGAAATTCCTGACCTTCCGCGACGCAAAAAATACAAACTGCACCTAAGGAGCGTGTCATGTTCAAAGGCTCTATGCCAGCCCTCGTCACCCCGTTCAAAAACGGCGAGTTGGACTTGGATACGCTCAAACGTTTGGTTGAATGGCAGATTCAGGAAGGCTCGACCGGGCTGGTCCCCGTCGGTACGACCGGTGAAAGCCCAACGCTAAGCCATGAAGAGCATGAAATCGTCGTGGCTGAAGTTGTCAAAGCCGCCGCGGGTCGCGTCCCTGTTATTGCTGGTGCCGGGTCAAACAACACGGTTGAGGCCATTCGCTTTGTCCGATTCGCCGAGCGTGTGGGCGCGGCGGCTGCTCTGGTCGTGACGCCCTATTACAACAAGCCGACCCAGAAGGGTTTGGTGATGCACTTCCGTGCCCTTCATGATTGCGCCGACATCCCGATCATCATCTACAACATCCCCGGACGGTCGGTCATCGACATGACGCCCGAAACCATGGGTGAGCTTGCGAAACTGCCGCGCATCATCGGTGTGAAAGACGCCACCGGTGATCTGGCTCGCGTCAGCCAGCAGCGTGCAAGCTGTGGCGCTGACTTCTGCCAGTTGTCCGGCGAGGACGCGACAGCGCTCGGCTTCAACGCGCATGGTGGGGTTGGCTGTATCTCGGTTACGGCGAACGTCGCGCCCAAACTGTGCGCGGAATTCCAGCAAGCCACGCTGGACGGAGACTATGCCAAAGCGCTGGAGTATCAGGACCGTCTGATGCCGCTGCACGAAGCGATCTTCATCGAGCCGGGCCTCGTTGGCGCCAAGTACGCGCTTAGCAAATTAGGCCTGTGCAGCGAAGAGGTTCGTTCGCCCATGGCCGAACTGGAAAACAGCACCAAAGCCGCAATCGATGCGGCGATGGCTCGCGCAGGCCTGATTTAAAACCTGATTAGAAATTCAAAGGGCGGCCCCGATTCCCGGGTGCCGCCCATTTTTTGTGTCGGATCCAGACTTCATCTGGCCAGAAATACCTCGGGGGAGGCGCGGCTTGCCGCGACGGGGGCAGCGCCCCCTATCGTTTCCCGTAATACAGGCCGACCACATGTTCAGCTTGCGCAAAGAACAGCCAACGCGAGGTGGCGACGCCTGCCAGATGTGAAGCCACCGCCAACAGCGCCAGGAAATGGCTGAACGGCAACAGCAGCAGGACAACCGGCAGAACAAAGGCGAGCGCAAATGAGATGATCCGCAGCTTCTCGGCGTGCTTTCGGCCTACCACGTGCACAAATTCGCGCAGCAGATAGTTGGTGCCGGTGTGCGGCGGCTCGAAGGCGCGTACTGTACCGCGATCTCCAAGACCCGTTGCAGTGCCCAGATCGGTGCCGGATTCCGCCAGCGCCGTGTCACCCTTCTTCCAGTACAGGACCTGCACCAGTGCAGCGATCAGCAACAGCGGCAACGCGATGCTCGTTTGTCCGGCCAACAACGCGCCGCCTGCAAGGCTGAAGCTGATGAACATGGCCGGTGTTAGGTTCATGTTCCAGCGCGGAATGGTCTTGAGCTGCGTATAGATCATCGAGGTCGTGAAAACGGTCGCCAGCGAGAACAACGTGCCAATCCAGCCCAAAAGGCTCCAGCGTTGGCCCAGAAAGACCACGCCGATGGCATAAAGCCCCATGACGATTAGCGCGATGACCGCGCACCAGCCTTCACGGCTGAGCCAACTGGAGCGCCATTGGGTAAAGGCTTTCATTGCCCGTTCCGGGTGGCCGAGGTGGAAGGTCGAGGCCATAAGTCCGCCCACGGCCAGCGCATAGGCGATGGCAAAGAATACGAAGGCCACCCAGCCCGAGACGTCCGGCAGGCCAAGGCCCAGAAAGAACAGAAGGCCAAAGCCTAGCCCCGACAGGGTTGTGAAGATGATAACTGAGGGTGCGGGATGCATCAGAGCTTCTCCAGAGTCTTGTCCAGCCAGCCAAGGAACCCTTTGGGTTCTTCGGCGACCGGCGCCAACAGCGGCGCGAGGATGTCGATTTGTTCTTCGACATTGTCCTTGGGTCGCGGCGGCAGGTATTTGTTGACGGGCTTGGTGCCCATCTCGGGCATCAGGTCCATGCCTCCACGGTCCGCGACCAGTTTGCTGACATCGCTGTCCGGGTCGCCCAGATCGCCAAAGTGGCGGGCTCCGGCCGGGCAGGTGCGCACGCAGGATGGGACACGGTCCACTTCGGGCAGGTTCTCGTTGTAGATCCGGTCGACGCAGAGGGTACATTTTTTCATCACCCCTTCGGCCTGATCCAGCTCGCGCGCGCCGTAAGGGCAGGACCACGCGCACAGGCCGCAGCCGATGCAATCGCTTTCGTTCACCAGAACGATGCCATCCTCGACCCGCTTGTAGCTGGCCCCGGTGGGGCAAACGGTGACGCAGGGCGCGTCCTCGCAATGCAGGCAGGATTTGGGGAAGTGGATGAGCTGCGCATGACCTTCAGCGGGCTGCACCTCGTAGGAATGCACCCGGTTCAGGAAGGTGCCTGACGGGTTCGCGCCATAGGCGTCCTGATCAGACAGGGGTGCGCCATAGTTTTCGGTGTTCCAGCCTTTGCACGAGATCACGCAGGCATGGCAGCCGACGCAGGTGTCCAGGTCGATGACCAGACCCATCTTGCGTTCAGTAGATTGGGGAAGTTGGGTCATGACTGCCTTGCCTCCGCGTTAGTGGTGAGGGCGGGCTGGGGCTCTGCCCCAGACCCCGAGGTATTTTGGGCCAGATGAAGAGCGGATCGGATCATTTGCCCACCTTCCATGCCAAGTCCTTTGGACCTTTGCCCACCGGAGATTTGATTGGTGCAAATTCCGGCTGGCTTTCTGAATCCGAAGGTGCCGCGGCCTTTTCGATTTTGACCTTGAGGTCGAACCACGCGGCCTGACCGGTGATCGGGTCAGAGTTGGCCCAACGCAGACCGTCGCCTTTGGGGGGCAGAAGTTCGTGGATCAGGTGGTTCAGCAGGAAACCCTTGGTGGCCTCGGGCGCGTCTTCCTGCAAGGCCCACGCACCTTTGCGTTTACCGATCGCGTTCCAGGTCCAGACGGTGTTTTCGTTCAGCGCCGCCATTTCCATCACTGGCACTGTGATCTCACCATGGGGAGACGTCACTTTTGCCCAGTCGCCATCCTGCAGCCCATGCTCGCGCATCAGCTTGGTCGGAACGTAGAGCGGGTTTCGGCCGTGCAGCTGGCGTAGCCAAGCGTTCTGGGTGCCCCAGCTGTGATACATCGCCATTGGGCGTTGGGTCAGCGCGTTGACGGTGAAGCCTTCGTTGCCGTGCTGGTCGGTTTCATACCAGATCGGCATTGGGTCCAGCGTTTCCTTGATCCGCTCGCGCAGGTGCTCGGGCGGCTGACGCTCACCATGGCCCTCGGCGGCCAATTGGAACTTACGCATTGGTTCGGAATAGAGCTGGAACAGGTAGGGCTGTGGGCTGTCATAGATGCCCATTCCTACGGCCCAGTCCTGATAAGCGGTGTTCCACGGTTTGTAGTAGTCCGCACCTTCGGGAATATGCGCCACGTAAAAGCCGCCGTTCTCAATGTAACGGTTCAACTGGTCGGGGTTGACCTCGCCTCGGCCTTCCTTATCGCCGTTTTCACCACGGAAGCCGGCGAGGGGGCCGATGCCGGGCTTGCGTTCGTGATTGACGATATAGTCCGCATAATCCACCCATTTGGCGCTGCCATCCTCTTTGGTGAAGCCGGGCAGTTCCAAACGGTTGGCCAGATCGATGAGCACAGATTGGAAGCCGCGCACGTCACGGTCGGGTTCGATCACGGGCCAGCGGATGGCGTCTGCCGCCGCTTCCGCCTCGCAGATCGGGCGGTCGAGCAGTGAGATGCAATCGTGGCGTTCCAGATAGGTGGTGTCGGGCAGGATCAGATCGGCATAAGCCACCATTTCCGAGCTGTAAGCGTCGGAATAGATGATATGCGGGATCACATAGTCGCCGTTCTCATCCTTGTCCGTCAGCATCTCCATGACACCTTTGGTGTTCATGGTCGAGTTCCAGGACATGTTGGCCATATACATGAACAGCGTGTCGATCTTGTAGGGGTCGCCCGCATGCGCGTTCGAGATCACCATATGCATCAGCCCGTGACTGGACATCGGGTTTTCCCAGGTGAATGCCTTGTCGATCCGCGCGGGGCTGCCATCTTCTTTCAGCGCCAGATGCTCGGGGCCTTGAACAAAGCCCAGATGCGGGCCGTCCAATGGTGAATTCGGGGTCACCTTGCAGTGCGGGGTCGGGTGCGCCTCGACCGGTTTGGGGTAGGGCGGTTTGAAACGGAAGCCGCCAGGAACCTCGACCGTGCCCAGCAGAATCTGAAGGACATGCAGCGCGCGGCAGGTCTGGAAACCGTTGGCATGGGCCGAGACACCGCGCATCGAGTGCATCGCGACCGGGCGACCGATCATCTTGGTGTGCTTTTCACCGCGGAAGTCGGTCCATTCCTGATCAAGCTCGAACGCTTCGTCAAAGGCGACGCGGGCCAGCTCGCCTGCGATGGCGCGGATGCGCTTGGCAGGGATGCCGCATTGCTGGGCGACTTTTTCCGGAGCGTATTCATCGCTCAGATAGCGCTCGGCCATCAAGTGGAAGACCGGGCGGTGGGTTACGCCATCTTTTTCGTAAGTGGCAGACAGGTCGGGGCGGACGCCCGGCTTGTCGAATGCCGTCAGTTCGCCGGTGTTGCGGTCAATGACCAGAGGTTTTCCATCCGCGTCGCGCAGGAACAGGCCTTTGGTCGGGCCCTCGGACGCGTCAATCAGAACCGGCGCGTTGGTGTAGCGGCTGAGATAGTCGAGATCGATTTTGCCCGCCTTCATCAGCACGTGGATCATCGATAGGATGAACAATCCGTCAGTGCCGGGCGTGATCCCCACCCAGTCGTCAGCAACAGCGTTGTAGCCTGACCGGATCGGGTTCACCCCGATCACGCGCGCGCCACGCGCCTTGATCTTGCCGATGCCCATCTTGATCGGGTTCGAATCGTGATCCTCGGCCACACCGAACAGCATGAACAGCTTCGTGTGATCCCAGTCCGGCTGGCCGAATTCCCAGAACGCGCCGCCCATCGTATAGATGCCGCCCGCCGCCATGTTGACCGAGCAGAACCCGCCATGGGC
Organism: Ruegeria arenilitoris; assembly: GCF_013035315.1. Taxonomy (GTDB): domain Bacteria; phylum Pseudomonadota; class Alphaproteobacteria; order Rhodobacterales; family Rhodobacteraceae; genus Ruegeria; species Ruegeria arenilitoris_D. The sequence goes on from NZ_WQHP01000006.1 coordinate 297,310, forward strand.
TGCGTAGTTGCAGGTGCCGAAATTCTGGGCCCAAAAGCTGGTGAAGCTTTGGCTCTGGTCGCGACCAGTGAAAAACGCCAGTTTCTCGGGATTGTCCTCGCGGATTGGCTTCAGCCAGCCGACCGCGATCTCAAGCGCCTCATCCCAGCTGATTTCTTCGAATTCACCTGAGCCGCGCGGGCCGACGCGTTTTAGCGGTGCGCGCAGACGCGAGGGGGCGTTGACTTGCATGATCCCCGCCGAGCCCTTTGCGCACAACACGCCCTTGTTGACCGGGTGATCTCGGTTTCCTTCGATATAGGCAACCTTGCCGTCTTTCATGTGCACATTGATCCCGCAACGGCAGGCACACATGTAGCAGGTTGTTTTTCTGACCTCGTCAGAGACCTTGGGAGAGGTATTAATGATTGGCTGGTTCATTTCTGGTCCCTGTGGCTTTTGATCCGATCAGTCTTGGAAGAGGCGAATGATCGGAACATTATTTCGCTTGTGCCGGATTTACGAGACGTCTGTCCGGGATTGGGATGTTTCTGCCTGTACGGCCGTTACCGCGATCATGTGCAGAACGTCCTCGGCCGAGCATCCGCGTGAAAGGTCGTTGGCCGGTTTCGCAAGGCCCTGAAGGATGGGGCCAATCGCTTCGGCTCCGCCGATACGCTGCGCAATTTTGTAGCCCAGGTTACCCGCATCGAGGTTAGGGAAGACGAAAACGTTTGCCTCGCCGCGCAGGGGCGAATCCTTGGCCTTTTTGGCGGCCACTTCGGGGACGAAGGCAGCGTCAAACTGCAGTTCACCATCAATCAGCAGATCAGGATCGGCAGCTTTTGCAATCGCAAGCGCCTCGGAAACCTTGTTGATCTTGGGGTGCTTGGCGCTGCCTTTGGTCGAAAAGGACAGCATCGCAACGCGGGGTGTCTCATGCGTCAGCGCTTGATAAGACGCGGCAGAGGCGCGGGCGATTTCAGCCAGTTCCTGTTCGTTCGGATCGACGACAAGGCCGCAATCGGCAAAGATATGAGCGCCACGAACCGTGTGATGGTCGCGGCAGTACAGCATCAGGAAAAAGCTGGAGACCATGGCCGAGCTCGGAGCCTTGCCGATGATCTGCAACGCGGCACGGACCGTGGCCGATGTGGTTTCTACAGCTCCGCCAACGGTTCCGTCGGCGACGCCCATATGCACCAGCATCGCAGCATAGTTCAGGCGGTGTTTGATTTCCTCGGCGGCCTTTTCAGGCGTCATGCCCTTATGTTTGCGCCGCTCGTACAGCTCGGCTGCAAAGGCCTCGGCATGGGGGGAATCCGACGGATCATGGATGTTGATACCGTCCACATCCTGACCGGCCTGTTCGGCCAAAAGTTCAGTTACTTTCGCTTTGTCTCCGACAAGAATGATGCGTGCGACACCTTCTTTGCGGGCTTTCAAAGCGCCTTCAACAACACGTGGATCATCGCCCTCAGCGAGGGCGATGATCTTGTCGGAGCTGCTGGCAGCTCCGAGAATTGTGCGCAGTGGCTTCACGCGCTTATGCCTCGACCTGCGGAGTCATGTCCGAAGAGTCGATGCCTGCAACCGGAACGGGCTTCTTCATCGCGTCGCGACGGAAGGGCTCACCCAGTTCCTGGTTGATCAGAGCTTCGATCAGAGTTGTGATACCGTTCTTCTGATCTTCGATCGCCTGGTTCAGCGCATCGGTCAGCTCTTCCTGGGTGCGGGCGACAACGCCTTTCAGGCCACAGGCCTTGGCGATACCGGCGTAGGAAACCTGAGTGTCCAGCTCGGTGCCGACGAAGTTGTCATCGAACCACAGGGTCGAGTTCCGCTTTTCCGCACCCCACTGGTAGTTGCGGAAGACGATCTGCGTAACTGCAGGCCATTCCGAACGGCCAATCGCGGTCAGTTCGTTCACGGCGATACCGAAGGCGCCGTCACCGGCGAAACCGACAACCGGAACGTCCGGCTGGCCGATTTTCGCACCAACGATGGCAGGCAGACCGTAACCACAGGGTCCGAACAGGCCCGGTGCCAGGTATTTGCGGCCTTCTTCGAAGGACGGGTAGGCGTTACCGATGGCGCAGTTGTTGCCGATGTCGGACGAGATGATCGCCTCTTTCGGCAGAGCGGCCTGGATTGCGCGCCATGCCATGCGGGGGCTCATCCAGTCAGGCTTGGCTGCACGTGCACGCTCGTTCCAGGTGGTGCCCGGATCGTCGTCCTCGTGAGTCATTGAGGTCAGTTCCTGTGCCCATGCGGATTTCTTCTGGGCGATACGGTCCTTGCGCTCCTGACGGCCTTCGTCACCCGCGGTGTCGCTCAGGCGGGACAGGATGCCGTTGGCGACTTTGGCGGCGTCACCAATGATGCCGACGCTGACGTCTTTGGTCAGGCCAATACGGTCAGGGTTGATGTCGACCTGAATGATCTTCGCATCTGCGGGCCAGTAGTTGATGCCGTAACCGGGCAGAGTCGAGAACGGGTTCAGACGGGTGCCCAGAGCCAGAACAACGTCCGCTTCCGAGATCAGCTCCATACCGGCTTTCGAACCGTTATAGCCCAGCGGGCCAGCAAACAGCGGGTGCGAGCCGGGGAAGGCGTCGTTGTGTTGGTAGCCAACGCAAACCGGTGCGTCCAGACGCTCGGCCAGAGCTTTCGACGCTTCGATGCCGCCTTCAGCCAGAACTACACCGGCACCGTTCAGGATAACGGGGTTCTTTGCGTTCGACAGCATTTCGGCAGCCGCAGCAACTGCATCTTCGCCACCCGAAGGACGTTCGAACTCGACGATCTTGGGCAGTTCGATGTCGACAACTTGGGTCCACATGTCACGCGGGATATTCAGCTGAGCCGGGGCGCTTGCGCGCTTGGCGTTCATGATCACGCGGTTCAGAACTTCGGCAACACGCGACGGGTCACGTACTTCTTCCTGATAGGCAACGCAGTCCGCGAACATGCGCATCTGCTCCATCTCTTGGAAGCCGCCCTGACCGATGGTTTTGTTGGCCGCCTGCGGAGTAACCAGCAGAACAGGAGTGTGGTTCCAGTATGCGGTCTTAACAGCGGTGACAAAGTTGGTGATGCCGGGGCCGTTTTGCGCGATCATCATCGACATTTTGCCGGTTGCGCGGGTGTAGCCGTCAGCCATCATGCCGCCAGAACCTTCGTGGGCGCAGTCCCAGAAGTTGATTCCAGCTTTCGGGAACAGGTCCGAAATTGGCATCATTGCCGAGCCGATGATACCGAACGCATGTTCGATACCGTGCATTTGCAGAACCTTAACAAAGGCCTCTTCCGTGGTCATTTTCATCTGAGTGTTCTCCGCACAATTGAAGAAAGGTCCGGGCACAATGCCCGCCTTTGGATATGGTTTTGGCGCATGGGGCCAAGCGGCGTTAGGGCCAGAACGTCAACCGGGATAGGTCCAGAAATATGTCAGGCCGATCGGATGGCATCCGCGATCAGCTTTACCCCCGGTGCAATGCGATCCTTGCTGATGGACGAGTAGCCGAGGCGGTAAAAATTTCGCGGTTGTTGTGGGCCTTTGAAGAACGGCGCGCCGGGTTCGATATGGACGCTCTGACGTTGCAGGTCGCGGGCAAGGCGGGTGGTGTCGACATGATCGGGCGCTGACATCCAAAGGGATGATCCGCCCATAATGCCCCGCCCGGCGACGGTTAGCCCGTGCTGCTCGACCGCGATGTCCAAAGCTTCGCGCCGGCGGGCGAGGGTTTTGGACATGCGTCGAATCTGGGCATCGTAGTGGCCCAGTGACAGGAAATAGGCTGCTGTACGTTGAATATGACCCGGCGGGTGGCGCAAGACCAGCGACCGCAGGGCACGGGCTTCGCGGATAAACGGCTCGGACCCGACAATGTAGCCAAGGCGCAATCCGGGAAACAGAGATTTCGAGAAGCTGCCCACATAGATCACCCGGCCGTCCCGATCCATGGACTTGAGCGCGGGTGAAGGCGCGCCAAGGAAGGACAATTCGAATTCATAATCATCCTCGACCACCATGGCGTCCAATTCGCGTGCGCGGCGCAGCAATTCGTTGCGCCGATCTACGGGCATGGTTGCGGTTGTCGGACTTTGGTGGCTGGGCGTGGTAAAGATGACGTCTGTCTCATTCGGCAGCATGTCCGGCGGCAGACCGTCACTGTCCACGGGCACTGCCGTAATCTTGCAATCGGACCGGTTCAGCAAATCCCGAAGCGCATAGTAACAAGGGTCTTCGATCACTGCCGTTCGGTTTCGGTTCAACAGAATGCGCGAGGCCAGCCATAGGGCGTTCTGAGCGCCCATCGTGATAAGAATCTCTTCGGGTCGGGCCGCGATTCCCCGACGGGGCAGGGTATGGCGGGCAATGAACTCAATCAGCAGCGGATCGTCCTGATCCACATAGTCCCCGGTCAGCGAGGCGAAATCCTTGTGGCCCAGCGCACGCACCGCGCACAGACGCCAGTTCGCGTGATCAAACAATTTGCGATCAGCCTGGCCGTAGATGAACGGATACTTGTATTCCCGCCAGTCGCTGGGTTTGGTTAGCACATCGCCGCCGGAAAACTTACGCGCCAGGGCCGAGCTCCAGTCGACGTTTTCGTCCCGTTTCTGAACCGGTGTGTATTTTGGCGGAACCGGCGCGTTTTGCGACACGAAGTAGCCGGATCGCCCTTTGGCCGTCAGGTAATCATTGGCCAGCAACTCCGTGTAAGCCAGCGTCACCGTGATCCGGCTGACCCCCAGATGTGCCGCCAGTTTGCGGGACGAGGGCAGCTTTTCCCCAACGTGGAAACGTCCAGACAGGATACCTTCGGCGATCATCTGCTGGATCTGCGCCTGCAGCGTGCCTTTTCCGTTCAGTTCAAGAAAGAATGTATCAACCGATATGCCCATAGGGCCTTATAGGGTGGACTTAAATCGAGAGCAATCTGGACTTAACGCCCTATGACTTTTCGTGAACGCGGCTGTTGACGTAATTGCGCGACTCACCTAAATAACTAGAAATCTAGTTTAATGGAGAAAGCAGATGTGGGAAACAGCTGCCGCAGGATTTTCGGCCATGGGCTCAGAGGCTCGGCTAAAGGTTCTCAAGACTCTGGTTCGGGCCGGGCAAGCCGGTCTGACAGTGGGTGAGATTCAAGACAGAACAGGCATCGCGCCGTCAACACTGGCCCATCACCTGCGTTTTCTCGCTGCGGGCGGGGTTGTTGAACAGGAGAAAGTCGGGCGTAGCACCATCAATCGCGCCAACTATGACGAACTGAGAAACCTGGCGCAGTTCATTCTTGCCGAATGCTGCGCAGACGAAGTGGGAAAGGCCGCGAACGATGGCTGAACTGACACAGAACCCGAAGGCACCGGCGAAAGTTGCCGTTGACCTGATCAAAACCCCTTGGGCGCTTATTGTGGCCATTCTGGCGCTGGTCGCCATTTTGGACCCCGGCAACTGGACTGAGGTCGTTACCTTTGCAGGCAAGGCGCTGGCCCATACCGGCCAATACATCCTGTTTGCGGTCCTTCTGCTGTCTTACCTCAAAGCGACGGGCGCTGAGGTGATGGTCGCGCGCGCGTTCGAAGGGCGGGAAACGCGCATGATCTTTCTGGCCGCGTTGTTCGGTGGCCTCGCCCCGTTCTGTTCCTGCGAAGTTATCCCGTTTATCGCGGGTCTGCTTGCTCTGGGCGCGCCTTTGTCTGCTGTTATGGCGTTCTGGCTGAGCTCACCACTGATTGACCCGCCGACCCTTCTGATCACCGCGGGTGCTTTGGGTTGGCCTTTTGCAATCGGCAAGGCCATTGCAGCGGTTGCGTTGGGATTGTTCGGCGGATTTGCCGTGCGGGCACTGATGCGGAGCGGGGCTTTTGCCCAGCCTCTGCGTGAATACAAGCCAGCCAGCTGCTGTGGCTGCGGACCCAAGCAGGACGACAAACCCGTCTGGAAATTCTGGCAAGAGCCAGAGCGCCGTCAGCGGTTCCGGTCCGAGTTCGTCCATAACGGCCTGTTCCTGCTGAAATGGCTGGCTCTGGCCTATGTGCTCGAAGCGTTGCTGGTCAGCTATGTTCCCGCCGATCTGATCGCGCGTGTCGTTGGCGGCGAAGGTGTTGTGCCCATCATCATCGCAGCACTGGTCGGAATGCCCGCCTATCTGAACTCTTACGTCGCACCGCCGCTGCTGGCAGGGTTGACTGAACAAGGGATGAGCGCAGGCGCGGCGATGTCTTTCATGGTCGCAGGGGCAGTCAGCTCGATCCCGGCCATGGCCGCCGTCTGGTCATTGGTGAAACCGCGGGTCTTCGCGACATATCTTGTGCTGGGGATCACCGGGGCCATCATCTCTGGCATCGTGTTCCAGATGATCTGAACAAAAAACGCCCGGTGTTTTCACCGGGCGTTTTTTAACTGGCTTCGCAATGGCGGGGTAACTTGAACCGATACCGCGCCTCGCCACTGTCAACGTAAACACGTTTTTCGATGCAGGCGGTTGTGCCAACCGTTTGTGAGATCGGAGCCTCAGTCGAAGTAATCGACGTTGCCGACCCGTCTGGCAGCCGGACAGACGCGATTACGCCGTTCTTGAGATCACCGTTGATCGGGGTGGCCGACAGCACGTTGACCGTCAAGAAGGCCTCGTGCTCATGCTCGCCGCTGTCGTTGAGGATCAGCAATCCGGCGGCACCCACGATCAGGCCAACGCCACCGAGAAGGGGCAAGCCCCAGGTTTTTGCGAAAGCATAGATCGAAACGGCGCGATGCGGTCCAAACAGTTTGGAAAGAACGTTCAGCATGGGTGTCTCGTGCAAAAAGCCCCGGTCCGTTCAGGCCGGGGCTGTCTGAGCCTTAGGGGCGCAGATCGTCTTCGTCTTCGTCGTCCGCACCACCTTTGGGCAGGTTGAAGAAGCTGTCGGCATCGATGACCGGCTCTTCTTCTTTCTCGTCCACAGGTTCATCCGACAGCGAGAAGGTTTCCAGACCTTCGATGGCGGTCGGGATCTTCGGCGCGGCGTCCATTTCCAGCGACTGCTCGGTCGAGACCAACTTGCGACGCTCGTCATCGCTCATGACGCCGCCTTCGGCTGCTTTTTTGGCGGCGGCTTTCTGGACGATGGCGTCCAGTTCCGACTGTTTGCACAGGCCCAGAGCGACCGGATCGATCGGCTGCATGTTGGCGATGTTCCAGTGGGTGCGCTCACGGATCGACTGGATAGTCGGCTTGGTGGTGCCCACCAGCTTGGCAATCTGGCCGTCGCTGAGTTCAGGGTGGAACTTGACCAGCCACAGGATCGAATTCGGGCGGTCCTGACGCTTGGACAGCGGCGTGTACCGCGGGCCCCGGCGCTTTTCCTCGCCCGAGGCGGCCGGGTTGAACTTGAGCTTCAGCTTGTGCAGTGGGTTGTTCTGCGCCGCATCGATCTCATCCTGGGTCAGCTGGTTGTTGGCAATCGGGTCAAACCCTTTGACGCCAGCGGCGACGTCGCCGTCCGCGATGCCCTGCACCTCAAGCTCGTGCATGCCTACGAAATCCGCGATCTGCTTGAAGCTGATCGTGGTGTTGTCCACCAGCCATACGGCTGTTGCCTTGGCCATAAGCGGTTTTGCCATCAGCCCGTCTCCTATAAATACATCTGTCCCGTCGCCGGAATTCGGCGGCCCCGAGGCTTTGGGGCAGGTTTCCGTTGTCGGGGAACTTGGCCCGTATATAGTCGCGCTGAGGCAAGAAGGGAAGAGGCGAATGCGCCACGGGATTCTGGGGTTGGTTTTGGTATTGGTCGGTGCGTTGGTAGCACACGCGGATGGCGAAAAGGCGGGTGAGTTTGACTACTACGTCCTGTCGCTCAGCTGGTCGCCGAACTGGTGCGCCCGCGAAGGCGATGCGCGCGGGTCCGATCAATGCGACGCGCGCCATGACTACGGGTGGATTCTGCATGGTCTTTGGCCGCAATACCACCAGGGCTGGCCATCCTTCTGCCGCACGCCCGAGGCGCCGCCCTCGCGCGCGATGACCCGCGAAATGGCGGATATTCAGGGCACGTCAGGGCTGGCCTGGCATCAATGGAAGAAACACGGCACTTGTTCGGGTCTGTCGGCACCGGACTACTATGCCCTGTCCCGGCAGGCCTATGGAATGGTTGAGCGCCCGCGGGTGTTCCGCAAACTGGACGCGTCGGTCAAACTGCCCGCATCCGTCGTGGAAGAAGCTTTCCTTAAGGCCAATCCCGGTCTCGAACGCGACATGATCACGGTCACTTGCAAGCAAGGCTATATCGAAGAGGTGCGCTTGTGCCTGTCACGCGAGCTTAACCCGGTTCCCTGTGGGCGCGACGTGGTCAAAGACTGCACAGCCAAAGACGCCCTGTTCGACCCGATTCGTTAGAGTTTTCGGTTCTGGCAGTCCCGCGCGTAGTCCAGCGCCTTGGCGGTGCCTTTCAGGTCAATCGCCATCACCACTTCACCTGCCGGGTTGTAAACAGTCATCGTTCTGTTCTGGGCAATGGCGTTGACGAAATTCCGATCCGTGAAAAACACCGTCGCGCCCGGCACCCGGTCCTGCTTGAAGCCGATGGCGGTCGCGTCAAAGCTTTTGCCGTCCAGTTCAAACCGGATCGGATAGCTCTGCCCCGGTTCAATATCACCCCAGGCCTTATTGTAGACGGTGAAATACCCGCGATTGCCCAGTGCGTCATATCCCAATCGCACAACCGAGAGATCCTGGTAGATCGTCTGGATCAGACACCCGTTTCCGAGCGCAGGGTCCATCATGATATTCCAGCCTTCGACAAAGCCCTTGTCGATGAGTTCCTGCGACCAAGCGGCAGTTGCGGTGAAAGCGGCGAAGGTGAAGGCGAGAAGGCGGGTCATTATTGGTTCCGAATTAAAAGAGGTCAGGCTAACGGCATAGTACACGCCACGCGCTTAAGGCAAAGGTCATTCTGGGCCGCTGTGGCGGTGAATTGCGATCTATGTGCGTAGTAAAACGCGGCTATGCCTTGCGGCGCCGACGCTTGAATCCTGCCCGTCGCACAATAGTCTTTGCTCAACAAGTTAAGGAGCGAGCCATGCCTCAACACCCAAGAACATTCTCTCACATCGGGTTGTCAGTCCCAAACGTTGATGAAGCTGTAAAATTCTACTCCGAAGTTCTTGGATTTTACGTGATCATGCCACCAACCGACGTGGTCGAGGATGATACGGACATTGGTGTTATGTGCACTGATGTGTTTGGCCCCGAATGGAAAAAACTGCGTATCGCGCACCTTGCGACAGCCGATCGAGTTGGTTTCGAACTTTTTGAGTTTGACGGGAATTATCCGCCAGAAAACAATATCGATTTTCGCCAGAATGGTACGTTCCACTTCTGCGTCCAAGACCCTGACGTTGAAGGCTTGGTAGAAAAAATTGTGGCAGCGGGCGGTAAGCAACGGATGCCGATCCGATACTATTATCCCGGAGAGAAGCCCTACCGCATGGTCTACGTTGAAGACCCGTTTGGTATTGTCTTCGAAATTTACAGCCATTCTTATGAATTGACCTACTCGTCGGGTGCTTACACCTGACAAACGAGTAAAGCCTTTTTGTGCAATCGGAGCAGGCGGGAGCGTTCGCTTGCCAGTTGATTGCGGCGCTCAGAGCTCTTTTCGTGCCCTCAATGCCGCCGTAATCGTCCCGTCATCCAGGTAGTCCAGCTCTCCGCCAATCGGAACGCCCTGCGCAAGTGAGGTCAGGCGGACCTGACCCTCCAACTGATCGGCGATGTAGTGGGCGGTGGTTTGGCCATCGACGGTGGCGTTTAACGCCAGAATGACTTCGGAAATCCCCTCGGCCAAAACCCGGTCTTTGAGGCGGGGAATGCGCAACTCGTCCGGGCCGACGCCATCCAGCGCCGACAATGTGCCACCCAGAACGTGATAACGGCCTTTGAAAACGCCGGCGCGCTCCATCGCCCACAGGTCGGCCACGTCCTCGACCACACAAAGCTCTCCGGTCGCGCGGGCCTCGCTGTCGCAGATGTCGCAGATATCGGTGGTGCCTACGTTGCCGCAGTTCAGGCACTCGCGGGCGGTGATGGCGACCTGCTGCATTGCATCGGACAAGGGTGTCAGCAGCAAGGCGCGTTTTCGGATCAGGTGCAGCACGGCGCGGCGGGCCGAGCGGGGGCCGAGGCCCGGCAGCTTGGCCATCAGGTCGATCAGATTGTCGATGTCGCTGTTCGAACTCATGGCGCGGGCTCCTGCAAAAGGGCCGGGCATCTTTGCCCGGCCTTTGGGTCGTCAGGAGTGTCTATCAGAACGGCAGCTTGATGTCTGCGGGAAGGCCCATGCTTTCGGTCAGTTTTGCCATCTCGGCCTGCGAGCGTTCGGCCGCTTTGGTCTGCGCATCCTTGATAGCGGCCAGAATCAGGTCCTCGACTACTTCTTTGTCGTCCCCGTTGAAGATCGACGGGTCGATATCCAGACCTTTGAGCTCACCTTTTGCTGTGGCGGTTGCCTTGACCAGACCTGCACCGGATTCGCCGACAACCATGATGGTGTTCAGTTCTTCCTGCATGTCGGCCATCTTGGTCTGCAAATCCTGCGCGGATTTCATCATTTTGGCCATATCGCCCAGACCGCCGAGTCCTTTGAGCATTGGTTTTCTCCTGTAAATCGGTTTGACGCCTAAATACGGGCGTGGGCTGCGGCATACAAGGGCAGAGGTGCTCCCGCCCGTCGTCAAGGTCTTTGGCAAGACCTTTCCTCCCGTTGGGCCGGGCAGCGCGGGCATAGCCCGCGCTGCCCGGCCCAAGGCCGCTTAGGATACTCGGCGTCAGCCGGGTGCCCGTGGCGGGCGCGGGAGTTCTTTTGCTTTGTGAACGCCGATCAGTCCTCTTCGAACGGATCCCATTCGTCTTCCACCTCGGCCAGGGCTTCGGTTTCAACCTTGGCTGCGCGTTCTTCTGGTGTTTCGATCCGCTTGATGCGGGCTTTGGGGAACTGCATCAGGACGGCCTGAACAAGCGGGTGCTGTTCGGCCTGCGCTTTCAACGCAAGATCGGCTGCGTCGCGAACTTCGGCGATCGTCGCTGCCTCGCCATCCGCCACAATCGATACGGCCCATCGGTTCCCCGTCCAGCGCTGTAGAGCCGAGCCCAGGCGTTGAGCTAGATCGGTCGGGGCGTTGTCTGTCGGCGTAAACTCGATCCGCCCCGGTGAATACGAGACAAGCCGTACGCCGTTTTCGACTTCGACCAGGAGTTTCACGTCCCGATTGGTGCGGATCAATTCTACCACGTGTTCGAAGGTCGGATAGCGCGCCAGCGCGGTCTGGACGTCTTGGGCCAATGCTGCCGTTGGTGCGCCCGCCGGTCCGCGCTGTGGCGCAACCTGCGCTGCGGACGTCGCCTGTACAGGCGCATGGGACGGTACAGCCATACCTCCGCCCGGGCCGCCGTTTGGTGGCGGTGGTGCATCTTGCAGTCGTTTGATCAACTCTTCCGGGCTGGGCAGGTCTGCCACGTGGGTCAGGCGGATCACCGCCATTTCGGCTGCCATCATCGCGTTGGGCGCGGCGGAGACCTCCTCCAGCGCTTTCAGCAGCATTTGCCACATCCGGGTCAGAACGCGCATCGGTAGCGCCTCGGCCATTTGCTGGCCGCGCGCGCGCTCATCAGGGGAGACGGTGGGGTCTTCGGCGGCGTCCGGCGTGATCTTTACCACAGAAACCCAATGGGTGATTTCCGCAAGATCGCGAAGCACGGCCAGCGGATCCGCCCCTTCGGCGTATTGGCCGCTCAACTCCGTCAAGGCACCTGCCGCGTCTCCGCGCAGGATCATATCCATCAGGTCCAGAACGCGCCCCCGGTCGGCAAGACCCAGCATCGCGCGCACCTGATCGGCGCTTGTTTCCCCCGCTCCGTGAGAAATCGCCTGATCCAGCAGCGAGGTCGCATCCCGCGCTGAGCCTTCGGCGGCGCGAGTGATCAGTGCCAACGCATCATCGGCGATCTGCGCGCCCTCGGCTGCGGCGATCTTGTTCAACAGGCCGATCATGTCTTCGGGCTCGATCCGGCGCAAATCGAAGCGTTGGCAACGTGACAGGACGGTCACCGGAACTTTGCGGATCTCGGTGGTCGCAAAGATGAACTTCACATGTTCGGGCGGTTCTTCAAGCGTTTTGAGCAGCGCGTTGAACGCACTGGTCGAGAGCATGTGAACTTCGTCGATGATGTAAATCTTGTAGCGAGCAGAAGCCGCGCGATAACGGACGCTATCGATGATTTCTCGAATGTCATTCACGCCGGTTCGGCTGGCGGCGTCCATCTCCATCACGTCGACATGACGGCCTTCCATGATGGCAACGCAGTGTTCACACTGGCCGCATGGTTCGGTCGTGGGACCGCCTGTGCCGTCGGGACCGATACAGTTCATTCCCTTGGCGATAATTCGCGCCGTGGTCGTCTTACCGGTCCCCCGAATGCCGGTCATGATAAAGGCCTGCGCGATCCGATCCGCTTCGAACGCGTTTTTCAGCGTGCGCACCATTGCGTCCTGTCCAACCAGATCAGCAAAGGTCTCGGGGCGGTACTTGCGGGCAAGAACCTGATAGGCGGGGCTGGGCGTTTCGGTCATGTCTGCTCTGTCGGATTCGTAACAGGGATGCAGCGTAGAGACCCGCGTCGCCCGCGTCCACAGCAGGGTTGGAGGAATTTCGGTTTGGTTTGTATTGAGGGGAAGAAAAGAACACCGATTCCGTTGACTCACAAAGGAGCATCGCTTTGGAAAAATTCGAAATCCATGCCCTAGGCGTTGGCCCTGGCCAACTGGCCTTGTCGCCGTTGCCCGGAGCGGGTGGTGCCTATGACCGCGATCTGAGTGTGATCCGCGACTGGAACCCTGATCTGGTGATTTCAATGACCACCGACGCCGAACTGAACCAAGTCGGAGCAGCTGGCTTTGGGGGCGATGTTCAAAACGCATCTGCCGTGTGGCAGCACCTGCCGATCAAAGACTTCGGCGCGCCATCGCCGCCAATTCAGGTGCTTTGGCCCGAAACCAGCGCATTGGCGCGGCGCATTTTGGTAGATGGCGGGCGTGTTTTAGTCCATTGTCGGGGCGGTTGCGGTCGATCCGGCATGGTCGTGCTGCGCCTGATGATCGAAAGCGGAGAGGAGCCCGCGCAAGCCCTTGTGCGCCTGCGCGCTATCAGGCCTTGCGCTGTTGAAACCGATCCGCAAATGGACTGGGCCATGATGCTGACCCAGCATAGGTCGTAAGAGCCGATCAGGCCGGAATTTGCTGTACGGTTTCTTGCGAGGGACGAGGTGCCAAAGCCCTTGCCTCAAGCATGGCGCAAGGGGCAGTGGTCAACGCACCGGCGGGCAACATCGCAAAATCGGCGCCGAACATCATATCGGCATAGCCTTCCAGCGTTTCGGCTGAGTCTTCGGCATTTGTCCCGCAATAGACCCTGATTCGGGCCGGGCTGGCGCGAAAGCGTGCCGTGCAGCCTTCGCCGCAATGACTCAACTCGCTTGAGCCGTCCATTTCGAATTCGCTGGTTGTCACGGGCTGCGCCGCGTCCATTGCCTGCGTGATGGCGCGCGCCAATTGGGCCAGCGCCGGGCAGGGTTTTCCGGTCTTCTGGCACAAAGTCGCTGTGTACTCATGCGTATGTGTCTTCCAGATCATGATGCGCCCTCCGCGCGATGGACGGGGGACGTGGAACAGGTGTCTCAGTAAACTGAAGACCTGCCCGGACACCCCGCCCGAGTTTCGGTTTTGCCTTTGATGGCAGGTCTCCTGACTTGCGGGTCATCGCTTTGCCGACCTTCCCAACCTTTCGGCCAGTGGTATTTCAGCATTGCTCACCGCTTACAGTTGCGGGGGCAGTCGCGGATTTGGTCCATTCCGGCATAGCCGGCAGGACCGCACCGTGTTCCCTTTTCATCCCGCCCGGGTTACGAGGCGAGAACCATCACACCATCGCTAGCGGGTGTAGCCGGTTTGAGTCAAGCTGCCTGTTTCGCCAGGCCCAAACGGACGCTTGGTCAATTTGAGAATCTGTTGACTTTGAGTCGGGAAAAGCGCCGATTGCAGAAAGTGAACCGTACGGTTCAGATGCTTGCGAGGGCGCTATGTTGGACAATACTACAGCGGTAATGACCGAAGATTTTATACTGGCCGCCGGTACGGCCAGCCTGTCCGCACGGTTGTACACACCCGCATCGGCACCAGACGTTGCCGTTGTGATCCACGGTGCCACGGGCGTACCGCGTGACTACTACAAGCACTTTGCGCATTGGCTGGCGGCCGAGCAAGGCATGGCCTGTCTGACCTATGACTATCGCGACTTTGGGCATTCCTTGACCGGTCCGATGCGCGAATCGCAGGCCACCATGGCGGACTGGGCGTTGATAGACATGCCTGCCGCCCGAGCAGAAATGCGACGCAGATTTCCGTCTGTGCAACACTGGAGCATTGGACACTCGGTCGGTGGAATGCTTGGGCCTGTCCAACCGGATATCGACCAGATTGATCGTATGGTCTGTGTCTGTTCCGGCCTGGTCACATTGACTGACCATCCTTGGCCATACCGCGCGCTGGCGACGATGTTCTGGTACGGTCATCCGCCGTTGTTGGTCAAGGCGCTGGGATACCTGCCGGGCAAGGCGCTGGGATTTGGGTCGAACCTACCGTCGCGTGTGTATTGGCAATGGCGCAAGTGGTGCACCGATCCGCTGAACTATGTGCCAGAGATCGGCACCAGCCTGCCCGAAGCGCTATGGGCCGCGTCCGAGACACCCGTTGACCTGTTCACAACAGACGATGATCAGGTGGTGCCCCCGAACGCGGTGTGGCGATTGGCCGATCTCTACGGCCCCAAGGCGCGCAGGCACCAGTTGTCACCGAAGGAGTTCGGCCTGTCCGAGATCGGCCACATTGGCGCGTTTGCGCGTCGCAATGCGGCCGTCTGGCCTCGGCTGATTGCGCCAACCAACGGCTAGAGCCTTTTGCGGGACGTCTTGTCCTGCATCACGGACCGCACCATTTTGCCGAATGCTTTGTCGCGTGCCCGTGATTCCGCCACGGTCTCAGAGTTTCTCTGATCCTCGCGCCGCAGTTTTTGCCAACGGGCCAAACGTTCTGGGTCCAGCGTTCCTTCGGCGATGGCATGCTGCACGGCACAGCCGGGTTCGCTTTGGTGTTGGCAATCCGAGAAGCGGCAATCATTTGCCAGATCCAGAATGTCGGAGAAAACTTCATCCACGCCGTCTTGCGCATCCAGCAAACGCAGGGCGCGCATACCGGGCGTGTCGACCAGCCATCCGCCATTGCGCATCGGATGCAGCGCTCGCGCAGTCGTCGTGTGCCGACCGCGTGCGTCATCCTCACGAATGCCCGCAGTGGCCTGATGCAGACCTGTCATGGAATTGGCCAGTGTCGTTTTGCCGACGCCAGAAGATCCAACCAGCGCTGCGGTTTGCCCTGTTGGGCACCAGGACAGCAGGTTCTGAACGTCGCTCTCATCCAGAGCATTGACTGCAAGCACGGTCAGAAACGCAGCCAGCGCCTCGGCTTTTTGGACAAAGACTTTGGGGTCGTCGCAGGTGTCGGCTTTGGTCAGGACAACCACCGGATAGCACCCAGCCTGATGCGCCAGCGCCAGATAGCGCTCAAGGCGCGCCAGATTGAAATCAGCGTTGCACGAGCTGACGATGAACAGCACATCCACGTTGGCCGCGATCAATTGGGCCTCGGCCCCGGTGCCTGCGGCCCGCCGTTGCAAAAGGCTGCGGCGATCCAACAGGCTCTGCACGCGGTTTTGGTCATCCACCAACACCCAGTCGCCGACGGCCAATGTGCCGGTCGACTGATTTGGTGTGAACAGAGTGGATTCACCGTCCGAGCTCACGCCAGTCAGGCGATCACGATGAACGGCGGTGATGCGAAAGGGAATGTAAGTAGGGTTGGCCGCGTGCTGCGCGGCAAAGTGTGAGGACCATCCAAGGTCCGAAAGTGTAAGGGACATTGTTCTGCCTGTGTTCAGGTACAGCAATCCTACCGGATGGCGGTCGCGCATCCGTCGGTAATGTGTTCAGGCAGGTGCGAGTATAGGGTTCAGAAACGCTCTGCCCGAAGGGTTTTTTCGACAATCATAAAAGCCCTCCTGCGGCTAAAGGTTCGCGTTGAGTGAGAGGTTGGACATCGACCCAAGCGGGGCTCGTTGTGGCTGCTTCCTTCCGGACCTGACCAGGTTGGCGAGGCGCTCGCCCGCGCCAACCTCTCAACGGGAGATATAGGCAAGACCGGCGGGAATGACAACCCGTCACAATAAGAGTTGAATGTGCAAGAACCCATCTGCATCTGTGCCAATCAGCTTCGGGTCGAACCGGGCAATCTCAGCCAGATGATCCTGCGCCTTGGGGCTGGTTTTCAACAAGGCCGACGTGCCGGACACAGGTGCAAATCTGAACGGGGACGGGCCGTTGCTGAGGGACTCTGGAGGCAGTTCCCCGGTCAGATAGTCTTTCAGCACCTGCTGGATCGACAGGGCCGGAAGAGTAAGAGGTTTGGCATCCGCTACAAAAGGGAAATGCCCGCCACCGCTGGCCCGGTAATTGTTGAGCGCGACAACGAAACGTTGATTTTCAGTCACCGGGCGGTTTTCGAAACGAACATCCCGGACGCGCCTGTGGTCAGAGTTCACCAGCTGTCCTGTCGCGTCGAAACGGGGCGGCATGCTCAGATCAATTGCGTAGCTGAGCCCAAACAGAACATCGAAGTTATGTCCGACGCGGTCCGCGTTAACCAGTTCGATCGGTGCGTCTTGATTTATCTGGTTGAAAACGCCGGCGGACATCTCCAGCCAATCCAAAACCTGCGCGCCAGACATCTCAACCGCGCGCAGTTCGTTCGGAAAGATATTCAGGTCAGCCACATGGCGCATGCGCAAAACACCGGGCGGAATGTCTGTATAGAACCGTGGCCCTGCGCGGCCGCCGAATTTGGACGGAGCAGCCGCGGATAGCACCGGCAGGCCCTCATGGTCTGTGCCCACAAGGTTCCGCCTCAGCGCAGAGGCCTGTGCGTCCGCCAGCACGGCAAGCGCGCGGTCTTTGGCACAAAAGCTGAAAAAGCTGTGCAGGTGGACATCGGTTTGTCCGATCGGTTGTTCGGCACGTCCTCGGGTGGCGGAATGAAGCGCGGAGAAAAGCGACGTCAGTTCCGGATCCTCAGGTGCGTTCGTGACCGGGCGCAGTTCAGCCGTATGGGCTGAAACCGACCACACTTGTCCGGCAGTCGCGGTCAGCTCCAGGTCGATGACCCCCAGATGCGACCCGGCTGAACCGGGCATGACGACAGGAATGCCGTGTACCAGACCGCGTTCAGCGTCGACGTACCGTTGCCCGGAATGAGCCGTTCCCGGAAGTGTCTGATGAGTATGCCCGGCGATGATTGCGTCGATACCGCCAATAGCGCACAGCGGAATCACTGCGTTTTCCAGATCGGGCGCGGGTGTAGACGGACCCAGCCCGGAGTGGGCCAGCGCAACGATCACATCGCACCCTTCTGATTGAAGCGTGGACACGGATTGCCGAGCACAAGTCAGAATGTCTTCGATCCGAACATCTTCGTCCAGCCGATGAGATTCCCAGTTTCGGGTCTGAGGTGGAAGGACTGAAAAGACTCCAATTTTTAAATCATGCTTTCGTCCATCAATGGTAACCTCACGGGTCAGAACCAAATGATCCGTCCAACTCGTTGTGGCGCCGGGTTGGTGGACGTTGCTGCAAATCACCGGGCACGGAGCCTGCAACAGGATGCGGTCCAGAACTCTTTGACCAAAACCGAAATCGTGGTTTCCCAGCCCGACGGCGTCATATCCCAACGCTTTGAAGGCTTGCATCAACGGATGAGGGCGATCGACTTGTTCAGCGGCCAGATCTCCGACCGGAGTGCCTTGCAGGGAATCTCCGTTGTCGAACAGCAAGACGACAGCGCCCTCGGCCTCAGCTTGTTCTCTGGCATCCCGGATAAGACTGGCAGTCCGCGTCAGGCCAATCGTTGGCTCGGGCCTGTCTGAATAATAGTCGAAACTCCTGAGGTTCATATGCAGATCGGTGGTGGCCAGGATGCGAAGCCGCACGGATTGCGATGGCAAGGTCAGGGGAAGTTTCAAAATTCTACTTCTGGCGTATTTGCATTATTCAATTTCAACAAAAAGATTATTCCCTGCAAATTTCAAGGCTTAGCTAAACCCATTTGACGGAAAACGGGAATTCCAAGCGGAAATCACCGTTGCAACTGTTGGGCCGTCATGGCAGCCCTGTGCGCACTAGCCTAAGGATAACTCATGAAAAATGCGGAATATGTGACCTTTGGTGGCTCGGGATTGGATCGCGCGGCACATATTCGTGGTGATGCGGAAAAACTCGGGCAGGCGCGGCAACATCCCGGTGCGAAATGCCTGTTGTTGTGGCGCGGCAAGGTCCTGGTGAAGGGTGAAGCGCTGGATCAACTCGGGTTTGTATCCATGACCCACAAGTTGGTTGAAAGCGGTCCGGGTGGCTCGGTCGAGCAGCCTGTCTTCCTGGGCATGTCCGATGACGCGCCGGTGTTTGCCGCCGATATCTCGGGCTGGGCAGCGGACGGATTGGATTTGTCGGGTGTCGGCGCTTTTGTGGACCGAAGCGAGCAGCAGCACCCTGATTTGCCGCAGGGCCATGTCTTTGCCGAACTGCGCCGGATCATGACCCGCCTTTCGACGCGCGATGCAGAATTGGCCGCCTCGGCCAAGGCGGTCATCGGTTGGCATGAAACCCACCGCTTCTGTGCCCGGTGTGGCGCTGCCAGTGAGCTGGCGCAAGCCGGATGGCAGCGCAGCTGCCCGTCCTGTGGCGCGCAGCATTTTCCGCGTACGGACCCGGTGGTCATCATGCTGATCACCTACGGCGATTCGGTGCTGATGGGGCGGTCGCCTGGCTGGCCCGAGGGGATGTATTCGCTGCTGGCCGGATTTGTGGAACCCGGCGAAACGCTGGAAGCTGCGGTTCGGCGCGAAGTGCTGGAGGAAGCGGGGGTTCCGGTCGGGGCTGTCAGCTATCTGTCCAGCCAGCCCTGGCCTTTCCCGGCGTCGCTGATGTTTGGCTGCGCGGGCGAGGCCTTGTCGCGTGACATCACGATTGATCCGGTCGAAATCGAAGATGCCATGTGGGTCAGTAAGTCTGAAATGATGCAGGCGTTTGCGGGTGAGCATCCCAAGCTGCTACCGGCTCGCAAAGGTGCGATTGCGCATTTCCTTCTGCAAAACTGGCTTGCGGATACCCTGGACTGACAAAATACTGAGCTGAATAGCAAGAGACCCTCGAACCCCAATGCAGTTTACAGCGCGCGAAGACATCGAAGCACCCATCAACGCCGTATTCGAGATGGTTGCCGATTTTGAACGGTTCGAACGCATTGCGATGCGCCGTGGGATCGAGGTGCGGCGAACGTCCGGCCACATGGGAGTGGTCCCGGGCACAGCGTGGGAGACCGAGTTCAAATTGCGTGGTAAGACCCGACAGATCTCGGTCGAAATGACCGAATGTGATCCACCGTCGCTGATGCGGTTCGAGGCTGCCAGCAAGGGGATGTACGGCGTCACGACAGTTGAGCTTTTGGCCTTGTCGCCGCGCCGCACCCGCCTGAGCTTGGATATGGCCCTGTCGGCAAAGTCGCTGCCAGCTCGGCTGTTGCTGCAATCGCTGAGGCTTGGTCAATCCCGATTCAAGCGCCAATTTCAGCTGCGCCTCACTGAGTTTGCCCGAGAAATGGAACAGCGCCACATTCACGGGCGGTGAGCAGACCAGCCAAACGCTTGGAAGGACGCGAAATGGATGGCATCGAAATCCGCAAAGCGGTCCTAGCGGACGCCGAAGGCATCTCGGGCGTATTGCGGGAAATAGCTGCGGCGGGAAAACGCAATAAACCGAGTGACGTTGATTTCGTGAGGCAGCACTACGTGATCGACCCGGATCGTATCAGATGCTCGGTCGCAGCTCAGGACAATCGGATACTGGGGTTTCAGTCCCTGAAGTGGGCGGTTGATGGCAATCCTTATGGTGCGCCGGTCGGGTGGGGCGTTATCGGCACGCATATCCGCCCGTCCGCGGCGCGACGCGGTGTTGGGCGCGCCTTGTTCCGCGAGACACTGTTGGCGGCGCGGGCGCATGACCTTCCGGCTATTGATGCCACCATCGCCGCCAAAAATGCCGAAGGTCTGGCCTATTACGCGGCGATGGGATTTGTGGACTATCGGCAGTTGGATGGTGCCCAGTGCAAACGCTTTACCATCACTTAGTCACGGATCGTTTCAGCCGCGCGGCTGGGCGGCCGGGTAGACACCGAGAATTTCAACATTCGTCGTAAAGTGTTCCAGCTCATCCATTGCCAGTTGAACGTTCCGGTCGTCCGGGTGGCCCACTATATCCGCATAAAACTGAGTCGCGGTGAACGACCCGTCGACCATGTAGCTTTCCAGCTTGGTCATGTTGATGCCGTTGGTCGCGAACCCACCCATCGCT
Organism: Ruegeria arenilitoris; assembly: GCF_013035315.1. GTDB lineage: Bacteria > Pseudomonadota > Alphaproteobacteria > Rhodobacterales > Rhodobacteraceae > Ruegeria > Ruegeria arenilitoris_D. Next base: position 317,844 of record NZ_WQHP01000006.1, read on the forward strand.
TTGTACAGAGCGGCAGGAATGTTGCGGACCTGGAAAACAAAGCTGGTGATCATGCCGTGCTCACCCCGGCGGCTGTTGTCGGCCTGCCGTGACATCACCAGAAAGCGCGTGGTGTTGTTGTCGCGATCCTCGATATGACGCGCGAGCACGTTCAACCCATAGATCTCGCCAGCCAACTCGCTGGCCAGAGCGGCCGAATGCAAATCGCCCTGTTCGGACACTTCGCGCGCAGCGCGTGCGTTGTCGGGGCTGACGCGCCCACGGATATTGTGCTCTTTAAGGAATTCAGCGCATTGAGGCAGCAACACCAGATGAGAATGCGCCTCGGTCACATTTTCCAGCTTGGCGCCGGGCACACCAAGCAGATTGATGTGCACCCGCACAAAGGCCTCGTCGATGATGTGCAACCCGCTGTGCGGGAGCAGCCGGTGAATATCGGCCACCCGCCCATAGGTGGTGTTCTCGACCGGCAGCATCGCCAGTTCAGCCGCGCCCGAGCGCACCGATTCGATCACATCTTCGAAAGTCCGGCAAGGCAGAGCTTCCATATCGGGGCGGGCATTGCGGCAGGCCTCGTGGCTATAGGCGCCGGGTTCTCCCTGAAATGCAATACGTTTGGTCATTTGGTCGATTCCGTGCAACAAGTTCGATAATTGGGCGTTTAGTCGCGGTGTCTATACCTTGCCTCTTGTCAGGGGAAGCCTTAGACACCCCGCAGACAGCTGAAATGGACACGCGATCAAATGTTCGACACGATGACAGTTACTAAGGCCGCTGCAGGCCTGTTTGGCACCTTCCTGGTGCTGCTTCTGGCCAAATGGGGCGCAGAGGTTCTTTACCATGCGGATGGGCATGGCGAGACGGCCTCGTACATCATCGAAACCGAAAGCTCGGGCGAAAGCGCCGACGGCGAAGAGGTGGTGTTCGAAGACATGCTGGCTGCTGCCGATCCGGACAAGGGCGCCCGCGTCTTCCGCAAGTGCACCGCCTGCCACAAGCTGGAAGACGGCGCAAACGGCACTGGCCCCTATCTGTTCGCGATTGTGGACCGCCCGGTTGCCGCGGCAAAAGGGTTCACCGGATACTCTGCTGCGATGCAGGCGCATGGCGGCAACTGGACACCCGAAGCACTGGATGCCTTCCTGACGCGCCCCAGCGCCTATATCTCGGGCACATCCATGAGCTTTGCTGGCCTGAAAAAGCCGCAAGAGCGTGCAGACCTGATTGCCTATCTGCAGACCATCAAATAAGAATCGACCCGGTTTCGACTGGTTCCAAAGCCGCTGTCCGCAAGGCAGCGGCTTTATTTTTTGTCTAAGAAAAACTTCACAAAGTGTTCACGCATTCTAAACTTGAAACTGGCAGGGCTGGTCTTTTAGCTGGTGCCAACAAGATTAGAGACGTCAACGACCAGGGGATGAGCCATATGAAATCCATTCGAGTTTCCGCTTTAGTGCGACCACGGGATTTCGGGCGTTTAATTCACATCCTGGCATTTGGGGCCCTGTTATGTGCAGCTGCTGCGACGCAGGTCTTTGCCGAAGAAAAGATCATCAAATCGCACGGGTTCTCGGAATTTGGTGATCTGAAGTACCCCGAGGGGTTTGCACATTTCGACTATGTGAACCCGGACGCCCCGCGCGGAGGCGAACTTTCCTATGCCGCGCAGGGCACGTTCGACAGTTTCAATCCGTTCACCCGTCAGGGCCGCGCCGGTGCGCGCTCGGCCGACCAATACGAATCTTTGCTGATCGAATCGTATGATGAACCGGCCTCGTACTATGGTCTTCTGGCTGAAAGCCTTGAATACCCTGAAAGCCAGGATTGGGTGATCTTCAACATGCGACCCGAGGCGCGGTTCTCCGATGGTACTCCGGTCACGGCTGAGGATGTGGTCTTTTCCCATAATCTGCTGTTGGATCAGGGGTTGAAATCTTACGCCGATGCGGTGCGCAAGCGGATCCCACGGGCAGAAGCATTGGATGAACATCGGGTCAAATTCTATTTCGCCCCGGATATCCCGCGCCGGGCTTTGATCTCGCAAGTTGGCGGAACACCGGTATTCTCAAAGGCGTGGTTCGAAGCTGACCCCGAGAATCGCCGCCTGGACAAATCGCGGCTTGTTCCGGGTATCGGGTCCGCGCCCTACCTGCTGGACAGCTACGACATTAATCGTCGCATCGTTTACAAGCGTAACCCGGACTATTGGGGTGATCACGTCAACGTAAATGTTGGTCGCAACAACTACGACAAAATCCGTATCGAATACTTCAGCGACTCGATTGCCGCGATGGAGGGGTTCAAGGCCGGGACATTCACACTGCGGCAAGAGAACAACTCGAAAAGCTGGGCCACGGCCTATGATTTCCCGGCGATTGAAAATGGCGCTGTAGTGCGTGCCGAGTTGGCGAACGGGAACGTCCCGTCGGCCAGTGGCTTCATCATGAACCTCGACCGTCCCAAGTTTCAGGACCCGAGGGTCCGAGAAGCGGTACAACTTGGGTACAACTTCGAATGGACCAATGAGAGCCTGCAGTATGGCCTGTTCCAGCAGCGCAACTCGTTCTGGGAAGGCACGCATCTGGAAGCTAAAGGTCTGCCAGAAGGGCGTGAGTTGGAGGTACTGCAAAGCCTCGGCGATGCTGTTGACCCCGCGGTTCTGACCGAAGAACCCGTCATGGCACATGAATCGCGAGCTGCGCGCCAGAATGATCGCCGGAACCTGCGCGCAGCCATGAAATTGCTGGACGAAGCAGGTTGGATCGTTGGCGATGACGGTATCCGCCGCAACGCAAACGGCGAGGTTCTGTCCATCGAATTCCTGTCGGATCAGCCGACTTTTGATCGCATTATCCAGCCCTTTGTCGATAACCTGCGCGCGATGGGGATTGATGCGGTCTACAACCGTGTCGACAACGCGCAGTTCACCCTGCGCCGCCGGGACCGCGACTTTGATATGATTTACGGTGGATATCCGACATCATTGCAGCCATCGACGGGTCTGTATCAGCAATTCGGGACCGAGTCTGCGGCGTTTTCAGTGTTCAACCCATCGGGGGCGCATGGCCCCGATATCGAACCGCTGATCGACAACATCGTGGCGGCCACCGATAGCGAAGAACTTTTTGCAAATGTGCGCGCCTTGGATCGTGTTCTGCGCGCCAAGCGGATCATGGTTCCCACGTGGTATCTTGGCCAATACTGGGTTGCCTATTGGGATATGTACGAATACCCGGAAAACCTGCCGCCATATGCGCTGGGCGTCGAAGACCTCTGGTGGATTAACGCAGAGAAAGAAGCCGAGTTGAAATCTTCAGGTGCCTTGAGGTAATCCGCCCCCATGGGAGCATATATCCTAAGACGCCTGTTGCTGGTGATCCCCACATTGCTGGGGATCATGATCGTCAACTTCACGCTGGTTCAGTTCGTTCCCGGCGGTCCGATTGAACAGATCATTGCCCAGATGGAAGGCGGCGGTGATGTGTTCGAAGGCATCGCCGGTGGCGGCAGCGATATCGAACAGCAAACCGGTGGCGCGAATGACCGCTACATAGGTGCACGCGGCCTTCCGCCCGAGTTCATTGAAGAGCTCGAGAAGGAATTCGGGTTCGACAAACCTCCGGTTCAGCGCTTCCTCGACATGATGGGCAACTACCTGACGCTGGATTTTGGTGAGAGCTATTTTCGCTCGATCAGCGTGATTGATCTGGTGCTGGAAAAGATGCCGGTGTCGATCTCACTAGGCCTGTGGTCGACCCTGATCGCCTATCTGGTGTCGATCCCGCTGGGCATTCGCAAGGCGATCAAGGACGGATCACAGTTTGATACATGGACTAGCGGCGCCATCATTGTCGCCTATGCCATCCCGGGCTTCCTGTTCGCCATTCTGCTGCTGGTGCTGTTTGCCGGTGGGTCCTACTATCAAATCTTCCCGCTGCGGGGCCTGACGTCGGACAACTGGGACAGCCTGAGCCTATTCGGAAAGATCGTCGACTACTTTTGGCACATCACGCTGCCGATCATTGCGCTGACGATCTCGGCTTTTGCGACGCTCACGCTGCTGACCAAGAATTCGTTCTTGGATGAGATCAAGAAACAGTACGTCATGACGGCCCGCGCCAAGGGCCTGAGCGAAAGCAAAGTGCTCTATGGCCATGTGTTCCGAAACGCGATGCTGATCGTGATCGCAGGTTTTCCGGCGGTGTTCATCGGCGTTTTCTTCGGTGGCTCAATTATCATCGAAACGATCTTCTCGCTGGACGGTCTGGGTCGATTGGGCTTTGAGGCCGCTGTTGCGCGTGATTATCCGGTGATCTTCGGCACGCTCTTTATCTTTGGCCTGATGGGCCTGGTTGTCGGCATCATCAGCGACCTGATGTATGTGCTGGTTGACCCGCGCATCGACTTCGAAAAGCGGGAGGGTTAAATGGCGCTCTCTCCACTCAACCAGCGCCGCTGGCGCAATTTCCGCCGCAACGGTCGGGCCTTTTGGTCGCTTATCATCTTTTCGGTCCTGTTTGGCCTGTCGCTGTTTGCCGAGTTCATCGCAAACGACAAACCGATCCTGGTGAAGTACCGGGGTGAGTTCTATACCCCGATCTTCAATTTCTACCCGGAAACCGAGTTTGGCGGGGACTTCCAGACCGAAGCAATCTATCGCGACCCCGAGGTGCAATGTCTGATCGACAGCGGCGGACTTGAAGAATGCTTTGACGATCCCGAAGGGATCATTGATGAGATCAAGACCGGCACGTTCCAGGCTGACGGGTACGAGCGCGGCTGGGCCATCTGGCCGCTGATCCCGTATTCCTTCAACACCAGCGTCGACCGACCGGGTGCCGCGCCGCTGCCCCCCAATGGTCAGAACCTGCTGGGTACGGATGACACCAAACGCGACGTTCTGGCCCGTGTGATCTATGGCTTCCGCTTGTCCATCCTGTTCACGCTGATGGTCACTGGTGTGGCCAGCCTGATCGGCATCTTTGCCGGAGCGATACAGGGCTTTTTTGGCGGATGGCTTGACCTGATATTCCAACGGATCATTGAGATATGGTCCGCGACGCCGTCGCTTTACGTGATTATCATCATGTTTGCCATTCTGGGCCGAAGTTTCTGGCTGCTTGTGGCGTTGATGATCCTGTTCAGTTGGACCGGTCTGGTCGGCGTCGTGCGCGCAGAGTTCCTGCGGGCTCGGAACCTTGAATACGTCCGCGCTGCGCGAGCGCTGGGTGTGGGCAACATGACCATCATGTTCCGCCATATGCTGCCCAACGCGATGGTTGCCACGCTGACCTTCATGCCGTTCATCGTGACGGGCACGATCGGAGGGCTGGCCTCGCTGGACTTCCTTGGCTTTGGCCTTCCGTCCTCGGCCCCGTCGCTGGGTGAGCTGACCTTGCAGGCGAAACAGAACCTGCAGGCCCCGTGGCTGGCCTTCACCGCCTTCTTCACCTTTGCCATCATGCTGTCGCTTCTGGTCTTCATCTTCGAAGGCGTCCGCGATGCGTTTGATCCCAGAAAGACCTTTTCATGAGCCTGTTGGATGTGAATAACCTCAAGGTGTCCTTCCGGCAGGACGGTCAGGTTTCAGCCGCGGTCAAGGGTGTGTCATTTACCGTGGACCGGGGCGAAACGGTCGCGTTGGTTGGCGAATCCGGATCGGGAAAATCTGTGACCGCGCTCAGCACTGTTTCGTTGCTGGGCGACAGTGCGATGGTCGAAGGCTCCGTCAAATATGACGGGGATGAGATGATTGGCGCGTCAGAGGCCAAGCTGATGGAAGTACGGGGCAACGATATCAGCTTTATCTTCCAAGAGCCGATGACCTCGCTGAACCCGCTGCATACCATCCAAAAGCAGATGGCCGAGTCGCTGGCCTTGCACCAGGGCCTGTCCGGCGATGCCGCGCGAGACCGGATCGTTGAACTGTTGACGAAAGTCGGCATCCGTGATCCCGAGGAACGCTTGGACAGCTATCCGCACCAACTGTCTGGCGGCCAACGCCAGCGCGTGATGATCGCTCTGGCGCTCGCAAACAAGCCCGACATCCTGATCGCGGACGAACCGACAACCGCGCTGGACGTAACGATTCAGGCGCAGATCCTTGAATTGCTGGCCGAACTGCAGAAGTCTGAAAACATGGGGATGCTGTTCATAACCCATGATCTGGGCATTGTCCGCCGTATCGCGGACCGGGTCTGTGTGATGAAGGATGGCGAGATTGTCGAAACCGGTGCCACGCGCGAGATATTTGACAACCCTCAGCATCCTTACACTCGCAAGCTGCTGGCGGCAGAACCGTCCGGCCACCCCGACCCGGTGGCCGCCGACGCCGAAGAGGTCGCCCGCACCGAGCATCTGAAGGTCTGGTTCCCGATCCAACGCGGATTCCTGAAACGCACTGTCGGGTTTGTGAAGGCCGTGAACGACGCCACGCTTAGCGTACGTGCAGGTGAAACTCTGGGTATCGTGGGCGAAAGTGGGTCCGGCAAAACCACTTTGGCGCTGGCCATCATGCGTTTGATCGCGTCTGAGGGCGGCATCACTTTCAGGGATCAGGATGTACGCCGCTGGTCCACGCGCGAGCTCCGACGTTTGCGCAAGGACATGCAGATCGTGTTTCAGGATCCCTTCGGCAGCCTCAGCCCGCGGATGACCTGCCAACAGATCATCGCCGAAGGGTTGGCGATCCACAAGGTTGACCCCCACCGCGCGCCGCGTGAGCTTGTGGCCGAAGTGATGACCGAGGTAGGGCTGGACCCTGCTGCGATGGACCGCTATCCGCACGAGTTTTCAGGCGGTCAGCGCCAGCGCATTGCCATCGCCCGAGCCATGGTTCTGCGGCCCAAACTGCTGGTTCTGGACGAGCCGACCAGCGCGTTGGACATGACGGTGCAGGTTCAGATTGTTGATCTTCTACGCGATCTTCAGCGGAAATATGGGCTGGCCTACTTGTTTATCAGCCACGACCTCAAGGTCGTACGCGCGATGTCGCACAACGTGATCGTGATGCGGAACGGAGACGTGATCGAGATGGGCTCGGCCGAGGACCTGTTCGAAAACGCGCAGACGGATTACACCCGCGAGCTGATAGCGGCGGCGGGCTGACACCAGCCCGCCCCAAATTTCAGGCAGTTGCCTTTTCCCGAGCGGCTGATTTGGGGACCGGCCCGCGCAACTCTTCGTAGTGATCAAAGCTTAGCTTGACCCAGCCGGTGCCGCGTGTGGCACTGGCGAGTGTGCGGTGCAGCTCGTCCTCGGCGACGGCGGGCAGCTGGGCGTTGAAGATTTCCCAGCCCGAAGCATTTGGGTTGCCCTCAAAGCCCAAGACCTGACCCTGCAGAGAGCTGATCGTGGGCACCAGATCGCCAACAAAATCTGACGGCAAGTGAATCTCAGCGTTCAGGATGGGTTGTAGCACCACCGGTTTCGCCTGTGGCAGCGCTTCACGTACCGCGTTCTTTCCAGCGGTACGGAACGCATAGTCCGAGCTGTCGACGTTGTGATGCTTGCCGTCGCTCAGGGTGACTTTGACATCAACAACGGGAAAGCCCTCGGGACCCTGCGCCAACGCATCTTTGGCACCGTGTTCGACCGAAGGGATATAGTTTCGGGGAACGGCACCGCCCTTGACTACCTCTTCGAACTCGAACCCTGCGCCACGCGGGGTAGGCGCGATCGAGATGACGACGTCGGCAAATTGCCCTGCGCCACCTGATTGCTTGCGGTGGCGGTGGCGGTGCTCGACAGGCGCGCGGATGGTTTCGCGATAGGCGGTTTCAACCTGTTCGGTATCGATCTCGATCCCGAAATCCTCGGCCAGCTTGGCGCTGATGCGACGCATATGTTGGGGCCCTTGCGAACCCAGGACCGCGTGACCGCTCAGCTCATCTTGTTCGAGATGCAGTCCGGGATCGATCTCGGTCAGCCGGGTCAGCGCATTGGAAAGGCGCACATCATCGCGCTCATGCGTAGGGGATACGACCTGCCGGTGAGCCGCTGGATGAGAGTCGGCCCATTCCGGTAACGGCGTGGCCCCGGTGCTGTCATACAGGTTGCCCGGATTAAGGTGGTCTGACTTTACAGCCAGCCCAATCTGCCCGGCCTCTAGTTCAGCGATTTGAGTCTTGGCGTCCAATGTCGTCAGGTTACCAACCGTGTCACCGCCCAGAGCTTCATGCGCCTTGACGCCTTTGCCCAGCCCGCGCAGGACGATGATCTTGCCGATATGTTTTTTGACATCCGCGAACCCGGCTATAGCACGCGCGGTTTCCTCGGCTTCGTCCCGCCCTGCGGCGATATCGAACTCGGGTGCCTCGTGCCGCAACGCTTTCATCAACCGGGTCAGGCCGTTTCCGTGGCTGGCCGAGCCCAAGCAGGCTGGTATTAATTGATGGTTCTGCAGAACTTGAGCGGCCAGATCGTAGATTTCCTCGCTCGGTGGTTGTTTGTCTTCGATCAACTGTTCCAGCAGGTGGTCATCGAAATCGGAAAGCGTTTCCAGCAATTCCGTCCGGGCTTCCTGTTCGCGGTCTTCCACGGATTGTGGCAGTTCGATCAGGGCCGAGGGTTGTCCTTCCTGATACTTCCAGGCGCGTTCAGAAATCAGGTCAACTGCGCCGATGATCGTGTCCCCATCCCGGATCGGCACCTGCCGCAAGGCGATGTGATGGGTGCAATAGGTCTGCAGGGCTGCGATGATGTCGCGGATGCGGCCATTGGGACTGTCCATGCGGTTGATGAACAGGAAGCAGGGAATGCCCGCCTCTTCCACCAAGCGCAAATACGGGGCGCACAGCACGGCGGCATCGGGGTCCGGCGGCACGACGACAACAGCCGCGTCCGAGATCGCCATTGCAGGCCCCACATAGGCCAGCGTGTCGCTGCCCCCGTTCACGTCAATGGCACACCAGGGCTCGCCTAAATAAGAAAAACCGTGCAAATGCACGGTCCCGGATACGTCGAATGTGGTTGGCCGGCCATCGAGGCGGCTTATGGCCTCGACCAGAGTAGTTTTGCCCGATTGGCTGGGGCCGAGGACGGAAAAAACGCGCATGGATGCTGTCCCTCTTTCAAGTTGCAGAACGGCTGCACGAAAAGGGCGGTCGAGCGCGAATGCCTCGGCACATGCTGTCTGGTATTTTGCCTGCCTCGGGCGCGGGGCGGATGTTCACCCGCCCCCTGAGTGTGGGGAAAACACACCCTTCGCGTCAAGTCTTGTCCCAGCTATGGGATCAGATCGCCGAACTGTGACCTGCCTTGCTGAGGTCATAGGCGTCAAAGCTACGCGCGATCATCCGGGTCAGCGGGCGGGCTTCGGGCGGAACGAACAACCCGTCGTCGGTGATGCTGAGCAACCCGTCAAATTCAGAATTCGCAGCCTCGTACATATCGCGCAGGTCGGCCTCGGAAATGGTATGATCGCGCAGGATTTCGGCCGAATTGATGCGGAAGTCGCACATCAAAGCTTCGATCAGGCGGGCGCGCAGGATGTCCTGACCCTTGAACAGATGCCCGCGAGAGATCGAGAACTGGCCATCGCGGATGGCTTTTGTATGCGCCGAGGTTGCCGGTGCGTTTTGAGCATAGCCTTGCGGGAATTTCGAGATCGAGCTTGCGCCGACTCCGATCAAAACCTCGGCCTGATCGTCGGTGTAGCCTTGGAAATTACGTTTCAACCGGCCTGCGTTCAGCGCATGCGTTAGCCCGTCATCCTGTGTCGCAAAGTGGTCGATCCCGATCTCGGCGTAGTTGTCCCATAGGAAAAGCCGCCGCGCTGTATCAAAAAGGTCCAGGCGGTTTTCGGGTGTGGGCAGGGCGTCCGTTGGAATCAATTGCTGCCGTTTTGCCATCCACGGCACATGAGCGTAACCGTATAGCGCCACTCGATCAGGGCTGAGCGACAACAGCTTTTGCACGCTCTCGGTCATCTTCGCTTTGGTCTGATGCGGCAACCCGTACAGAATGTCGGCATTCAGGCTTGTGATGCCGCGCGCGCGGATCATGTCGACGGCGTTACGCGTGGTGTCATAGCTTTGGATGCGACCGATGGTTTTTTGAATGTCGTCGTCAAAATCCTGCACGCCGATCGAGGCGCGGTTCATGCCCGCTTCGGCCAGTGCGTCCAGACGGGCTTCGTCGATTTCATTGGGGTCGATTTCCACCGAAAACTCGGCATCCGGTCCAAGGGGCACGATCTCGAGGATGCGCGCCGCCAAATCCCGCATCAGGTCCGGGTTCAGCAAGGTGGGCGTGCCGCCGCCCCAATGCAAGCGCGACAGTGTCACGCCTTCGGGCAAGTGGGCGGCCAGCAGATCCAGCTCTGCCTTCAGGACGTCCACATAGGCAACCACAGGGCTGTCGGTCTGAGTCCCTTGGGTGCGGCAGGCGCAAAACCAGCATAGTCTGCGGCAGAACGGAACATGGACGTAAAGCGACACGGAGCTGCCGGGTTTGATTCCGGAAATCCAGTCACCAAAAAGACTTGGCCCCACATCATTGCTGAAATGCGGGGCTGTGGGGTAGCTTGTGTAACGCGGGACTTTCGCGTCAAATAGTCCAAGCTTTGCCAATTGCGGTTTCACTATCATAGCGATACCGTTAAGGCACCGTCGACACAGAAACCTTGACCGAGATCAAGTGGAACCGCGCACGATGCTAAAAGCTCAATTTGACCACACCAACTGTTCGGACTGTCCAATCCGGCACCGCGCCGTTTGTGCGCATTGTGATGCCGATGAGTTGGAAGAGCTTGAAGACATCAAGTATTACCGCACCTTCGAGGCAGGGCAGACGATTATCTGGTCCGGTGATCAGATGAATTTTGTCGGCTCGGTCGTGTCCGGGATTGCTTCGTTGACGCAGACGATGGAAGACGGACGCACACAAATGGTTGGCCTTCTGCTGCCCAGCGACTTTGTCGGGCGACCGGGGCGCGAAGCCGCGCCCTACGACGTGCAGGCCACGACCGATCTGGTCATGTGCTGCTTTCGCAAGAAACCGTTCGAAGATCTGATGAATACTACCCCGCACATCGCTCATCGCCTGCTGCAGATGACGCTGGACGAGCTGGATGCCGCCCGCGAATGGATGCTGGTGCTGGGGCGCAAGACCGCGCGCGAAAAGATTGCCAGCCTGCTGTCTATCATTGCCCGCCGCGATGCTTCGATCACGCCAAAGGACAAGCCTGCGCCCATCGTGTTCGACCTTCCGCTGACGCGTGAGGCGATGGCAGACTATCTGGGCCTGACCCTCGAAACCGTCAGCCGCCAGATCTCGGCGCTCAAGAAAGACGGGATTATCCAGTTGGAGGGCAAACGCCACGTGACGATCCCGGATATGCGTCGCCTGATGGAAGAGGCTGGCGACGATTCGGATGGCGGGTTCCTGGTTTAATCCTGTTCTCTGAGAGTTTTCCGTGGTTTACTGGCTTGGTGAATAAACCAGTCAGGAGCATGACATGGAATTCAGTAGCCTTTTGGCAATGCTTATCATCGGCTGCATCGCCGGGTGGCTTTCGGGCAAGATTATGGAAGGCCGGGGCTTTGGCCTGATCGGTAACGTGATCGTTGGGATCATTGGCGCATTCCTTGCGGGCACGATCTTTCCGGCGTTGGGCTTTTCTGTCGGCGGCGGTGTTTTTTCGTCGATCTTTTTTGCGACGATTGGTGCGGTCATCCTGCTGTTCGTGATCGGATTGATCAAACGCGCTTGAACCACCCGCCGGAACGGGTGGTCCTGGGCTTTTTCAGTGTGCCATAAAAACCGGCACCGAAGCTTGTTCCAGCATGTTGCGGGTGGCCCCGCCCAGGATCGCCTCGCGGAACCGCGAATGGCCGTAGGCACCCATGACAATCATATCCGCTTCGCTGTCAGCGGCGTGCCGGTTCAGAATGTCCGAGACGCGCGTCATGGTTTTACTCAGCACGTCAATTTCACACTTGGCCCCATGGCGGGCCAACATCTGAGACAACAGCCCGCCCGGGTCAGATCGATCCGGGCCGTGGCGCGGCGGGTCGATGACAACGATCCGAACCACATCAGCCTGTACCAGGAACGGCAGCGCGCGACGAATGGCGCGCATGGCCTCGACGCTTTCATTCCAGCCGATCAAAATCGTGCCGGGACGTTGGAAAGGCGTCGCGTTTTCGGGTGTGACCAGAACAGGTGCGTGACCTTCGAACATGGCCGCTTCGACAATCGGTTCAGACTCTGCCCCCCGATCTTTGCCGTAAGGTTGCGGAAGGACAACCAGATCGGAGAAACGGGCGCGATGGGCAACGTGACGGCCGATATCGGCTATTTGCGCGACACCGCTTTCCGCAGACCAGCGAATTCCGGATTTACCCAGGTAATCTTTGGTATGAACCAACAGCTCGTCGGCTTCGGCATTGGCCCGGCTCAGAGTCTCTTGCAGGACCAGTGCGTTCGCGCCCGCGTAGTAATACCCAGCCTGACTGCGATCCACGCCAAGACACAGCGCGTCGGCATGTGCGTCTTGTCCATCCGCCAGTGCGACCATTTGAGCCAAAGCCGGTTTTGATTGTTCCGCGTCCGTTACGACTGTGAGAAGAGATTTGTAAGCCATCTTGACCTCTTGCCTGGGGGACTGAGTCACCTGCGACGACGCAGCTCATCCTTAAGGCTTAGGATTGTCACAGATTTCGGCGTATTGTCTTGACACAGATCAAAGCAAGTCTGGCCGCCGTGGGACACAACAGCGGCCAGTCAAATAGGTTCCGCGACTAAACAAGGATCGCGCGGGGCATGGCAAAGGGACGCAATATGTCAAATTACATCAAGCTGATCGTGCTTGGTCTGATCGCGATATTCGCGGCGATCGGAACCAACTATGCACGCGATTTGGCGTATCAGGTGCATGCAATTCTGGTGATGCTGATCGCCGGTGGTTTGTTCATCTGGACGCTGAGAAACACGGATGAGCCAGATATCCTCGTTGACCGCTCGGCCGAATACATGGATGACGTGATCCGCTATGGCGTGATCGCGACGGCCTTCTGGGGCGTCATCGGGTTCATCGCAGGGACGTTCATCGCGTTCCAGCTCGCCTTTCCGGTGCTGAACTTCGAATGGGCGCAAGGGTACCTGAACTTCGGCCGTCTGCGCCCGCTGCATACCTCGGCGGTGATTTTTGCGTTTGGCGGCAACGCGTTGATCGCGACATCATTCTACGTGGTTCAGCGCACCAGCGCCGCGCGGCTTTGGGGCGGTAACCTGGCGTGGTTCGTATTCTGGGGCTATCAGCTATTCATCGTTTTGGCCGCGACTGGCTATGTTCTGGGCGGAACGCAGTCCAAGGAATATGCAGAGCCAGAGTGGTATGTTGACCTGTGGCTGACCGTTGTTTGGGTCGCTTACCTGGCCGTTTTCCTGGGCACGATCGTCAAGCGGAAAGAGCCGCATATCTACGTGGCGAACTGGTTCTACCTGGCGTTCATCGTGACTGTCGCGATGCTGCACCTGGTCAACAACATGACCATCCCGGTCAGCATCTGGGGCTCTAAATCGGTCATCGTCTGGTCCGGCGTACAAGACGCCATGATCCAGTGGTGGTATGGCCACAACGCTGTGGGCTTTTTCCTAACCGCGGGCTTCCTGGGTATGATGTACTACTTCATCCCGAAACAGGCCGAACGTCCCGTATTCTCGTACAAGCTGTCGATCATCCACTTCTGGGCGCTGATCTTCCTGTACATCTGGGCCGGTCCGCACCACCTGCACTATACCGCGCTGCCTGACTGGGCTTCGACGCTGGGCATGGTGTTCTCGATCATCCTTTGGATGCCGTCCTGGGGTGGTATGATCAACGGTCTGATGACCCTGTCGGGTGCATGGGACAAGCTGCGCACCGATCCGGTGATCCGTATGATGGTGATCTCGGTCGGTTTCTACGGCATGTCCACGTTCGAGGGTCCGATGATGTCGATCCGCGCTGTGAACAGCCTGTCTCACTATACCGACTGGACCATTGGTCACGTGCACTCGGGCGCGCTGGGCTGGAATGGCATGATCACCTTTGGTGCGCTGTACTTCCTGGTGCCGGTCCTGTGGAAACGCGATCGCCTGTATTCGCTGCAGATGGTCAGCTGGCACTTCTGGCTCGCAACCATCGGCATCGTGCTCTACGCGGCATCGATGTGGGTCACCGGTATCATGGAAGGCCTGATGTGGCGTGAAGTGGATGCCAACGGCTTCCTGGTGAACTCTTTCGCCGACACCGTGGCGGCCAAGTTCCCGATGTATGTGGTGCGTGCGCTGGGCGGTGTTCTCTACGTCGCTGGTGGCGTGATCATGTGCTACAACCTGTGGATGACTGTGCGGAAAGCGCCGGCCAAAGAAGCCAGCCTGTCCGTCGCGGTCCCGGCTGAATAAGGAGGGCCGGAGCAATGGCAATTCTCGACAAACATAAGATCCTCGAGACCAACGCGACCCTCCTGCTGATCTTCAGCTTCCTGGTCGTGACCATCGGTGGCATCGTTCAGATCACCCCGCTGTTCTACCTTGAGAACACCATCGAGAAGGTGGAGGGCATGCGCCCTTACACCCCACTCGAAATGGCGGGTCGTGAAATCTACATCCGCGAAGGCTGCTATGTCTGCCACAGCCAGATGATCCGCCCAATGCGGGACGAGGTCGAGCGCTATGGCCACTACTCGCTGGCGGCTGAGTCGATGTATGACCACCCGTTCCAGTGGGGCTCCAAGCGTACGGGTCCTGATCTGGCGCGCGTTGGCGGCCGTTACTCGGATGATTGGCATGTGCGCCACCTGCGTGATGCACAGTCAGTCGTGCCGGAGTCGGTCATGCCCAAGTACGGCTTCCTGGAACAGCGCAAGATCGACGGTCGTTACATTGGTGACATCATGGCGGCAAACGCAGTGGTCGGAACCCCGTATACCGAAGAGATGCTGGAAAACGCCGTCGCGGACTTCCGTGCACAGGCAGATCCGGACAGCGACTTTGACGGGTTGCTCGAACGGTATGGCGATAAGGTCAACATCCGTAACTTTGACGGCCAGCCCGAGCTGACCGAAGCGGACGCGCTGATCGCCTATCTGCAGATGCTGGGTACTTTGGTTGATTTCTCGACCTTCACCCCGGATCCGAGCCGCTAACAGGAGGGTGTGATGGAAGAATACACAATCCTAAGGCAATTCGCGGATAGCTGGATGCTGTTGCTGCTGTTTGTCTTCTTTATTGGCATTGTGGTCTGGGTTTTCCGCCCCGGTGCCAGCAAGGAGTACAAAGACACCGCCAACATTCCGTTCCGGCACGAAGACAAACCCGCCGAACCCGAGGAGGCGAGGAAATGAGCAAACCATCTGAAAAACTGCCGGGCGATCCAAAAACAACCGGACACACCTGGGACGGGATCGAGGAATTCGACAACCCGATGCCTCGTTGGTGGCTGTGGACCTTCTACGCCACGATCTTCTGGGGTGTGATCTATACGATCATGTACCCAGCCTGGCCTCTGGTACAGTCGGCAACAGCCGGTGTTCTGGGCTGGTCGTCCCGCGCCTTGGTCCAAGAAGAACTGGTCGAGTTTGAAGAGGCAAATGCCCCTTGGAATGCCAAGCTGGTTGAAACCCCGCTTGAGGACATCTCGAAGGACCCAGAATTGCAGCAATATGCTGTAAATGCGGGTAGTGCGGTCTTCCGTACCTGGTGTGCCCAGTGCCACGGCTCGGGTGCGCAAGGCGCGGCTGGGTTCCCGAACTTGCTGGACGACGCATGGCTGTGGGGCGGTTCGCTTGAGGATATCGAGTACACCGTTGCTTATGGGATCCGGAACGAAGAAAGCGACGATGCGCGCTATTCCGAGATGCCGGCCTTTGGTGAAATCCTTGAAAAGGATGATATCACCCAAGTGGTCCAGTACGTGATGTCCCTGACCAATGCGCAGACCGATGATGCGGCGGCACAGGCGGGCAAGGTTGTCTTCGAAGATAACTGCGCAGTCTGCCACGGCGAAGACGGTAAAGGCGATGTCACCCAGGGTGCACCGAACCTGACGGATGCGATCTGGCTTTACGGTGGCAGCCAAGAGGCGCTGACCGAGACGGTCACCTATAGTCGCTTTGGCGTGATGCCCCCGTGGGAAAATCGCCTGACCGATGCGCAGATCCGCGCGGTAACTGCCTATGTCCACCAGTTGGGTGGCGGTCAGTAAGGTCATAAGAATACCTTCGGACGGTTAACCGCCCGAAGGTTGAGGCACCGGCTGTTCCATCTGTTCGCGCGTTTCCTGAACAGCCGGTGCTTAATCCTTATCCTACAATTCGTGCTTTTGTCGGTCCAGCGGTGGGTCATTGTCCTGTTGCGTTGTCCATGCGCTTCGTGGCGCGGCATTTTGTCGGACAACAACGTGATCGGGTCATTTCTCTTTTCCGCCCGTTGAGACAAAAAACCTCCGATTTCCCTTGTTTTTCTCTCTTTTGGCAGGCGCAAGCGTCCCAAAAAACTGTTGGGTAAGAAGGGGGGCGAACTGGTAAGCTGTGACAAAAGGTGTCTGCACGATGCGCTTTTGACCCATGTCAAAGTGACTACCTTTGTGATCTGGAAAAAGACGCCGTGACAAAGCCACATCTGGAGCCAGCCCGTGAGCGATTCCGACCCTGCACCTAGCCTGTACGCTGCAAGAGAACCCATTTTCCCAAGGCGCGTTTCCGGGCCGTTCAGAAACCTGAAATGGATCATCCTCGCGGTCACTCTGGGTATCTACTACATCACGCCCTGGATCAGGTGGGACAGGGGCCCCAGTCTTCCCGATCAGGCGGTGCTTCTGGATTTGGCAAACCGCCGTTTCTATTTCTTCTGGATCGAAATCTGGCCGCACGAGTTCTATTTCGTGGCCGGCCTTCTGATCATGGCAGGGCTTGGCCTGTTCCTGTTCACCTCGGCGCTGGGTCGCGTGTGGTGCGGCTATGCCTGTCCGCAGACGGTCTGGACCGATTTGTTTATCCTTGTCGAGCGTTGGATCGAAGGGGATCGCAACGCCCGCTTGCGCTTGCATCGGCAGGAAAAGATGGATTTTCGGAAGGCGCGTCTGCGTCTGACCAAGTGGACCGCTTGGCTGCTGATCGGTTTGGCGACCGGCGGGGCCTGGGTGTTCTATTTTGCTGATGCGCCGACGCTTGCACGCGATCTGGTCACCGGGAACGCGCATCCCGTCGCCTATACGACCATGCTGATCCTGACCGGCACGACCTTCCTGTTCGGTGGGTTTGCCCGCGAACAGATCTGTATCTACGCGTGCCCTTGGCCACGGATTCAGGCCGCGATGATGGACGAAGACACCCTGGTCGTCGGGTATCGTGAGTGGCGGGGTGAGCCGCGGGGCAAAGGAAAACGGACTGCGGATTCCGAGCTGGGCGACTGCATCGACTGCATGGCCTGCGTGAACGTTTGTCCGGTTGGTATCGACATTCGCGACGGCCAGCAGCTGGAATGCATCACATGCGCCCTGTGTATCGACGCCTGCGACGACATGATGGCCAAGATCGGCAAGCCGCGCGGTCTGATCGACTATATGGCGCTGAGCGACGAAACGCGCGAGCGCGAAGGTCAGCCACCCAAGAGCGTCTGGAAACATATCCTGCGTCCCCGGACCATCATGTACACGGCGCTGTGGTCTTTGGTGGGCTTTGCACTGCTGTTTGCTCTGTTCATTCGCTCGGACATCGAGGTCACCGTGGCGCCGGTGCGTAACCCGACCTTCGTGACCTTGTCTGACGGGACGATCCGCAACACCTATGACGTGCGGCTGCGCAACAAGCATGGTGAGGATCGGCTGTTCAAGCTGTCTCTGGCCGGTGATCCGGCGATGCGTCTCGTGATTGAGGGCACCCAGCTTGATACAGTGAACGTGACCGCCGATACTGCACAGCTAGAGCGGGTCTATATCATCGCATCCAAAGACACCGATCCGGCAGCGGCCGACACGACGCCGGTACGGATCTGGATCGAAGACCTGCAAAGCGGTGAGCGCGCCTACAAGGACACGACGTTCAATGGACGAGGAAACTGATATGGCAGAGCGTCAATTTACCGGGAAACATGCCCTGGCGGTTTTTGTCGCCGCATTTGGGGTGATCATCACTGTCAACCTCGTGCTTGCCTACAGCGCCGTTAAAACCTTTCCGGGGCTTGAGGTTAAGAACTCGTATGTTGCCAGTCAGGAGTTCAACGAGCGCCTGAAGGTTCAACAGGAACTGGGTTGGGAGATCCGGGCCGAAAACACGGGTGGTCTTCTGATCTTGCACATTACCGACCAGTCCGGCGCCCCGGTTCAAGTGGCCGAGCTGCAGGCGGTTGTGGGCCGTGCGACTCACGTGAAAGACGATTTCAGCCCCGATTTTACCTTTGACGGTAACGCCTATTCCACGCCAGCGACGCTGGGCAAAGGGAATTGGAACATCCGCCTTGTGGCCAAGGACAGCAGCGGTGCCGAGTTTGCGCAGCGTGTGCCGTTGTACGTGAAAGGGTAGGGGATGACGGCTCAGCTCAGCTCAGGTACGGCGGCATGTCCGGGTTGCATCGCCACCCCGGCGGAACCCGCGCGGCCTATTCCTGAGGATGTGCAGATTGCCTTGTCTCTGCCGGGTATTCACTGCTCGGCCTGTATCGCGAATGTTGAACGCGAGCTGAACGCCCATCCGGGGGTCGAGGATGCGCGGGTCAATCTGACTCTTAAACGCGCCATGATCAAAGCCGCACCGGAAACGCGCGCCGCTGATCTGATCCCGGTGCTGGAACGGGCAGGCTATGAAGCGCATGAGCTGGACCCGGGCGCGCTGTCTGCCACGCAGGCGGACAAGGCGGGGCGCGACTTGCTGATGCGGCTGGCGGTGGCCGGGTTCGCCTCGATGAACGTGATGCTGCTGTCTGTGTCGGTCTGGTCCGGGGCCACAGACGCAACGCGCGACATGTTCCACTGGATTTCGGCGGCAATCGCGCTGCCCGCGATTGCATTTTCCGGGCAGCCCTTCTTTGCCAACGCCTGGAGCGCCCTACGTGTGCGCCGTCTGAACATGGACGTGCCAATCGTGCTGGCCATCCTGCTGGCGCTGGTCACATCACTATGGGAGACCGCGCTGAGCGGCAAACACGCCTATTTCGATGCGGCCCTCACGCTAACCTTCTTCCTGCTGGCCGGGCGGTATCTGGACTATCGCACCCGTGCTGCGGCGCGTTCCGCGGCCGAAGAACTGACCGCGCTTGAGGTCCCTCGGGCAATTCGTCTGGTGGACGGCGTCGAACAAGAGGTCTCGGTTACAAGCCTCGCTGTGGGTGATCTGGTACTTGTGCGCCCGGGTGGACGCATGCCTGTGGATGGGCAGATCGTATCCGGCACCTCGGAACTTGACCGTTCCTTGCTGACAGGGGAAACCTTGCCGGTTTTTGCCGAGGCCGGGCTGGACGTCAGCGCGGGCGAAGTCAATCTGACCGGGCCGCTGACCATCCGGGCAACCGCAGTGGGCGAGGATACGTCGCTGCATCGTATGGCCGATCTCGTTGCCATCGCTGAATCGGGTCGGTCGCGATACACGTCGCTGGCGGATAAGGCCGCCAAGCTTTACGCACCGGGGGTCCATATCCTGTCCGCGCTCAGTTTCGTTGGTTGGTATATCTATTCCGGCGATGTCCGTACGGCGCTGAATATTGCCGCGGCCGTCCTGATCATCACCTGTCCCTGTGCGCTGGGACTTGCCGTGCCTGCGGTGACAACGGCGGCCTCGGGGCGGTTGTTCCGCAAGGGGATGCTGATCAAACACGCCACCGCGCTGGAGCGTCTGGCCGAGGTCGACACAGTCGTGTTCGACAAGACCGGAACGCTGACCTCCGGCACCCCCAAACTGATCAATCTGGGGGATCATTCCCGCGCCGACCTTGAAGTAGCGCTGGCGCTGGCCGAGGCGTCCTCGCACCCCTTGTCCGTGTCGCTTGCCAAATCGGCCAAAGACGCGGGTATCAAGCCCGCCCGTGTCGAAGATGTCGTCGAGGTGCCCGGCTATGGCACCGAAGGCACCTATCGCGGCCAGCGCGTTCGCCTTGGTCGCGCCGGATGGACGGGCGGTGACGAAGGTAGCCAAACAGCCGCCTGGCTGGCCATTGCGGGTCAGGCACCCGCCGCGTTCCTGTTCACGGACTCATTGCGCCCAGGCGCGGCTGAGGCCGTAAAGGCGTTTCGCGATGCCGGGAAAGAGGTCATCCTGATCTCGGGGGATACTAAGGGCGCGGTTCAGGCGCTGGCCGGCAAGCTGGGCATTGAAACCTGGATTGCCGAGGCTCTGCCCCAGGACAAGGCCGCCCATGTACAGGCGCTCAGCGATAAGTGGCGTCATGTATTGATGGTTGGCGACGGGTTGAACGATACGGCCGCGCTGGCTGCGGCGCATGTGTCGATTTCTCCGGCATCGGCGCTGGATGCGGCGCGGGTTGCGTCGGATATCGTGCTGCTGGGCAACGACCTGTCGCCAATTGCGGACGCCTGTGACACGGCGGTCAAGGCAACGAAACGGATTCGCGAGAACTTCCGCATCGCGACGGTTTACAATATCATCGCCGTACCCTTGGCCGTGGCCGGGCTTGCCACTCCGCTGATAGCGGCTTTGGCGATGTCGACCTCGTCCATTACTGTGTCCCTGAACGCTCTGCGCCTGAGGTAGTTGATATGGAAGTTCTGGCCTATCTGATACCGATTTCCCTGTTTCTGGGCGGGGTTGGCCTGGTGGCATTTGTCTACACGGTTCGATCGAACCAGTATGACGACCCCGAAGGCGACGCGCGTCGCATCCTCAGCGATGAATGGGACGACAAGCCCAAGCCCTGAGTGCCCTTGAAATTGCCGCAATGCCCGGTTATGTCCGGCCTATCCGCTAGCAGAGAGAACCAAGCCAAATGGCCACCACAAACCCGATCCAGTTCATTCAGCAAGTCCGTGCCGAAGTTTCCAAGGTCGTCTGGCCGACCCGGCGCGAAGTTCTGCTGACCACGGTCATGGTGTTCATCATGGCGGCACTGACCGCTGTGTTCTTTGCGCTGGTCGATCTGGGCATTCGCGGCGGTCTGCAGCTGATCCTGGGTGCATTCGGCTAAGTCGGTCAGGGCGGTGCGGAAACGTCACTGCCCTCTTGCACAGCGCGCGATGTCAGAGTAGTTGACACGGTACTATTCGGAATGGGCGTGCGGCGATTCGGGCTGCGCGCCGCTTTTTATTCCGGGTCACGTGATAGAATTTCAATGATGGACGCGTCCGACCAAATGGACGCTCCGAAGGCAAACAAGGACGACAGGTTCATGGCGAAACGGTGGTACTCGGTCAGCGTTCTTTCGAACTTCGAAAAGAAGATCGCAGAGCAGATCCGCACATCCGTGGCCGAACAGGGCCTTGAAGACGACATCGACGAAGTGCTGGTCCCCACAGAAGAGGTTATCGAGGTACGTCGCGGCAAGAAGGTCACGACCGAGCGTCGCTTCATGCCCGGTTACGTCCTGGTGCACATGGAAATGTCGGATCAGGGGTATCACCTGATCAACTCGATCAACCGCGTCACCGGCTTTCTGGGCCCGCAAGGTCGCCCGATGCCGATGCGCGACGCTGAGGTGAACCAGATCCTCAACCGTGTTCAGGAAGGTGAAGAAGCGCCAAAGCTGATGATCACCTTCGAGGTTGGCGAGAAGGTCAAGGTCAACGACGGCCCGTTCGAAGATTTCGACGGCATGGTCGAGGGCGTGGACGACGAAAACCAGAAGCTGAAGGTTTCGGTTTCGATCTTTGGTCGCGAAACCCCGGTCGAGCTGGACTTTACGCAGGTCACCAAGCAGGGCTAAGGGGTCTTCCCACTTGTTTTGAACGCCGCGATGCCACGAGCGCCGCGGCGTTTTATTTTGGCGAAACCAATTCTCGGCCCGGCGGCATAAGGGCAGAAACAGCGTTGGCTAGGGTCGACCGGGGATCAGTTCTTGCTGCTGAAGAACTGTGAGTATGTCGAGGATCGTGGATGGGCTGACATCAACGGAACCGTCCAAGAAAACGCCAAGACCACCGTCTCCGATCTCACGCGGGCCGCCCTTGTCATAAACAGGATCAAGGGACGCCAGCTCTGCCGGGAGTTCCGGGCACAACGGGGTGTCGTTTAGCACAAGACCGACTGCGGCCAGCATCAATTCCTTGACGGATTCCAATGTGTCATCTTCCAATAGTTGCTCTCGCTGTGCTTCGGGTGCTGTAAGTGTCAGGTCAATGAGTTTGAAGTAGGCGCAGTTGTCGCGCAATTCGACGGTAGCTTCGGTGGACATGTTGGCCGCAATAGCTCTTTTTTCTTCACCGCGCTGAAAGTCGCGATCACTGGTGCGGCTGCATTCGAAAATCGTGACAGTGACCGCCCCATCCAGGCCGATTGCGTCGCCCTGAGCGTTGAAGCTTAGGTCATCCAGCCGAACCTGCAGGCCGCAATTGTCGACGATTGCGTTGTTGGCTAGTCGCTCGGGCACAATTCTCTGCATTTCACGCAGATCGAGAAGCGCACCTACCCCGATCCGTGTCGGCGCAGCAGCGGTGAGGTTCAGGTCAAGCGTGTAAGGCAGTTCCGTGTCGCGAACAGGCAGGGACGCATCGATCAAAAAATTGACCTGCTCGGCTTCCGGAGCGCGGGCGTTCAGGGTCGTCGCCACCAAGACCGGGATCATTAACCAAAGTCTCATTCGGCAAACTCCAATACGCCAAGCTCTTTCAGACCCGCGAGAACTTCAACAATTGTCTCGGCGCTGACATCCGCCGACCCGACAACGGCCGCTCCCATCCCGCCGGGTGCAATTTCGCGGGTGCCGCCGGATTCGTAGATTGGGTCCAGAACCGCGAACTCCGAAGGCAGTGGCGGGCAGACTGGGTTGGCAGCCAGGAATTCTCCGCCTTTTTCCAGAACGGCGTCGTTGATGCGGTTGGTTAGTCCAAAAAGATTGCTCACGCCTCCGATGAAACCACGCGGGCTGAGGTCAACGCTTTCGATGCTGAAGGTAAGGCATTGGCCCTTCACTTCGGCCTTGGCGACCGCGATCGCATCCACGGTAGCGCCAAAGTAGCGAATTCCGGGTTCTTCGTTCCGTTTACACCGCGTGAATTGGGCACGGGCTGAGCCTTCAACTTTTACAGTTTCGCCTATGGCGGTGACGTCTCGGACCTCAAGATAAATCTGACGATTGCAGCTTTCCTCCAAAGGGCCTGTTAGTATCTGCGGTGCTTTTTCCTGCAAACCCCGCAAGTCCATGAATGCCCGCAGTCGCAAACGGGTCGGACTGGATTCCTCAAGACCGCCGTAGACCGTGAAAGGAACCGGAATGTCGCGAAGCGGAACTTCCTTGGTCAGTTTGATTTGGAAGCGACCGGCATAGGTGGCAGGGTCAATCCCTTTTGAAGCGAATGACGAGGTTTGAGCGGCGCTATCAGCTTGTGTTGCGACCGCTGCGCTTTGATCCTGAGCCTTGCTGCCGCATCCCGGTACCACAGCAAAAAGAATGCAGATCAGTAACCCCTTGTTTAGGCGAGATGACGCCATCCCAGACCGCCCCTTTTGTAATCAAGCTGCCTCAAGATACCTGTCGGCGGCTCTTAAGCAACTCATGCTTTTGAATTACTGAATGCAAGTTGCGCATTTGGGGCATTTTGAATGCCCCAACGCAGTTGGTTTTGTCGAACGAGACAAACCCAATGACGCAATCTCAACGCCGCGATGCAATCAGCACCGCGGCGTTCTTCATTCAACAGACATGAGTTCTTCGCCTACTGGGCTTGCGTTACCGCTGCGCGCAGGAGTTGGGGGCGATCAGACTGCGACGGCAGGAAAACCGCCTGCGATCCCGCGTCCAAGGCTGAAAGGCTTGCGTCGTACCACTGCAGGGCCAGATCGCGACGCTCTTGCACGCCGAAACCTTCGCGCAGGTGGTGGCCGATCAGCTCGCCGTAAGCTGGCTCACCCATGGCAACCAGCATCAGGGCAGAGCCGACAGCGACGTCCATGTTGTCTTCGCGGTAGCCGATTGCCAGACAGACTTTGCTGGTTGCGGCCAGATCTTCGGGGCTCAACCCAGATTCCAGAGCCAGTTTGCGCATCTGCGTTTCCGCGTCCGTTTTTGAACTGAGCGACAGCGCCACGACCTGCGGTGCCAGCATATCGCCATAGCTATTGCACTGCGCAGCCACCTGATCTGGCGTCAGCCCTTGGATGTCCTGCATCAGGTCTTCACCACGCGACATTGCATAGCTGCGGGCCAGACAAAACTGTTCGCTCAGCGCGAAATCAGGGTCGGACATGTTTGTCAGGGTCGTATACCCACCATTGGTGGAGGTCTGCAGCATGACCCCGCTGCACCGATTGGCGAGCGACGGGCCACCGGTTCCGCCAGAAAACAGGCTTGGCAGGGTGGCAGACGCCGTTTCGGTTGTGTTGGCTTCGGGCTCTGGCGCAGGTGCTGGCTGAGTCGCAACAGGGGTCGTTCCAGCGGGCGCCGGTGCGGCTGGTGCCTGGGGCGCAACGGCCAGGGCAGAACCTGAGTGGAGGTGCTGACGATAGGCCATCAACAAAGGCTGACCGGTCAACTGCGTTGTGGCCTGACCTCCGCTGGTCGCCCAATAGTAGGCCTGCATCAGGAAATCGCGCTGATACGGCTGAAAATCATAGCCATTAATGGGGTAGCCCATCGAAGCCTGATAGCGTTCGATTGCTGATCGCGTCCCACGGCCGACCTGACCATCGACCCGTCCGGCATTATAGCCGAAATAGTTCAGTGCCGTCTGAGTCTGCGCACCCTGCGTGGTCGACGGTATGGTTTGCCGGTAGGTCCGGGTTGTCCGCGTTGTTCTCTGGGCCTTTTTCTTCTGCTGGTCCTGTCCAATCGCATAACCCAGGACCCCACCGACAACGGCACCACCTATAAAGTCACCCGCGTCCGCCCGCGCAGTCTGTGGTGCAGTAGCGGCCAAAGACAATGCGAGGCCAAGTGAGAGAATAAACCGAATGATCATAATAAACCTCCACCAATTCAAAATATTTTACTCAGTATAGCACATCCGATCGTCTCAAAGTGATTTCTGACCGCCGGCCAAATTGGCGAATTGCCACCCAATCATTTTTGCTTTGATACTGTATCGTTAGTGGCGAACTGGAAAACGAAGTACTTGGTCACCTTTGTACTGTTGGCCTGCACTGCTTACCCCAAGGGTTCGATTCGAAAATAGCCGCTGGAGTCAGCGTAGGGCACTTGCCAACCCCCACGTTCCGCTATAAACGCCGCCTCTATCGTCTTCGGGCGAGATTCTCTCGTGGGAGGTTGCTGGGATCGCGATCCCGGATCGGACCACGCAACATAAACCGGGTGGAACGCGTTTCACCTACGTTGAAAGGAAAACCAAATGGCCAAGAAGCTTGCTGGTACAATGAAACTGCAGGTTCCTGCAGGTCAGGCGAACCCGTCGCCGCCAGTTGGTCCGGCGCTGGGTCAGCGCGGCATCAACATCATGGAATTCTGCAAGGCGTTCAACGCCAAGACCGCAGACATGGAGCCCGGCGCTCCGTGCCCGACCGTGATCACCTACTATCAGGACAAGTCCTTCACCATGGACATCAAGACGCCGCCTGCGTCTTACTACCTGAAAAAAGCAGCTGGTCTGAAGCCGGTCGGCAAGCGTAACCGCCCCCGTGGCGCGGAAAACCCAGGTCGCGAGACCGTGGCAACCGTGACCTCGAAGCAGGTTCGTGAAATCGCCGAAGCCAAAATGAAAGATCTGAACGCCAACGACGTCGAAGGCGCAATGCAGATCATCCTGGGCTCGGCCCGCTCTATGGGCATCGAGGTGAAGTAAGATGGCAAAATTCGGTAAACGTACCCGCGCAGCGCGCGAAGCTATCGCCGGCAAGGAAAACCTGTCGGTCGAAGAAGCAGTTGCCCTGGTTAAAGCCAACGCAACCTCGAAATTCGACGAGACCATCGAAATCGCACTGAACCTGGGCGTTGACACCCGTCACGCGGACCAAATGGTTCGCGGCGTTGTCGGGCTGCCGAACGGCACCGGTAAAGCGATGCGCGTTGCTGTTTTTGCTCGTGGCCCGAAAGCTGACGAAGCAAAAGAAGCAGGCGCAGATATCGTTGGTGCAGAGGACCTGATGGAAACCATTCAGGGCGGCACTATCGAATTCGATCGCTGCATTGCAACCCCGGACATGATGCCAATCGTCGGTCGTCTGGGTAAGGTTCTGGGCCCCCGCAACCTGATGCCGAACCCCAAAGTCGGTACCGTGACTATGGACGTGAAAGCGGCCGTGGAAGCAGCCAAGGGTGGTGAAGTTCAGTTCAAGGCAGAAAAAGGCGGCGTTGTACACGCTGGCGTTGGCAAAGCGTCGTTCGACGAAGCCAAGCTGGCTGAAAACGTTCGTGCTTTCGTCTCGGCTGTGGCCAAGGCCAAGCCGTCGGGCGCCAAAGGCACCTACATGAAAAAAATCGCACTGAGCTCGACCATGGGCCCGGGCGTGACTCTGGACGTGGCAGCCGCGTCGGGCGAATAAGCCTTACTGCTGAACAGTCAGAATTTGACCCCGGGTGGCGCAAGCTGGCCGGGGTTTTTCTTTTTTCGGTCGAATTCTTATCTGGGCCGAGGGAATTTAGTCGAAAATCAGATTTAGGCGCGTCCACAGGCGGCTGCGCCTGTCGCGTTCAAAAGCGCTGCAGGTGTGGGTAATCTGGTGCAGAAACAGCCAGTCTTTAAGCAGCCGCCCTCGGATACAGTAGTCAAGGATCTCGTGATTGATCGGATGCCGGTAGAGGCGGAAGAACATCTCCTTGTTTCGCCTCAGGATACCGCTGCGATCCACTTCGGACGCCACAGTCTCGCGAAAGATGTCGGCCTTCAGGAAATCGACGATATCGTAGACGGCCAGTTTGTCCCTGGCTTCGGTGAAATCCAGGCCGATTGTCTTTCCCTGTCCGACGATCAGGTTTTGGCCGTGGAAGTCTCCGTGTGAAAAGACCCGCAGGTCCTCGGTGCCCTTCAGGCGGGCGCCTTCAGCGCGCATTTCGTCGACCATGGCGCGGCTTTGGTTTGCGATGTCACGCGGGACCGCTTCTATTAGCTCGCTCAGGCTGTCTGTCATCCAGCGAGGTTTGAAGGCATAGCGGGTCGGCGGATGACGGGCATGCAGATCGTTCAGCCAGGACCCGGCCCGGCGATAGACCTGAGCGACCTGGTTGTCATCCGCGCTGTTGTAAATCAGGTCAACGGCGGTCGGACGGTCAATATACTCGGTCACCAGGAATTCACCGCCCTGTGACAGATAAACAGGCCGGACAACGCGCGAGGTTTCATTGCCGTCGAAATGCTGATGCAGTGCGCTCAACAATTCGAACTCATTCTTCAGCCGGTCCGTGCTAGGCGATGTGGTGTCGATCTTAAGAGCAAAGGCCTGCGATGGTGTGTGCAGCACAACGACCGAGCGGGTGTCTGCGAAAGCATGTGAGCGATAGATACAGTTGTAGCCGGTTACGGGGACCTGGAGGCATTGGCCGGAAAATTCGCGGATATAGGCTTTGACGCGGGTGTCTTCCTCGTCTGAAAGGGGCAAAATTTCAGCCAATGGCGATGTCCTGCATCCGGTATACTGGTTATGGGACAGGATAGCAGAGCGGCTCTTATGTCAACGGCCTCTGGATGCCGCTGCAAAAGGCCGGATAGCTGGCTTGGACGCGGCTGTAGAAACCGCAATTTACCTCTTGGAAACCCCGCGCATCTGCCCTAAGTAAGGCTACGAAGTAAAGCGTGCGATTCGTCGTGCGCTTTATTTTGTTTCGTCCAAGACGGTGGGTGGTGCCATATGGCCCCTTAATTCCCTGCCTGAGACGGGTAAGACCAAAGAATTCTGAGGGTCCCACCCTCGGGCGCATTTTGGCCAATCCCGTAATAACGGACCTGAACGCCGGGGTTTCGACCGCGGCAAATATGAGCCGGGGTGAGGTATCGCCCCAAACTTGGAGAGAACTGTGGATAGAGCCCAGAAAGAGAAAGTGGTCGAGGAACTCGGCCAAATCTTCGAAAGCTCTGGCGTCGTAGTGGTTGCTCACTACGCCGGTCTGACAGTTGCCGAGATGCAGGACCTTCGCGCACGTGCTCGTGACGCGGGTGGCTCCGTGCGTGTTGCCAAGAACAGGCTCGCCAAAATCGCCCTTGAGGGTAAGCCGTGTGAAAGCATGGCCGACCTGCTGACAGGGATGACCGTTCTGACCTATTCCGAGGACCCTGTGGCAGCAGCCAAAGTGGCCGAGGACTTCGCCAAAGAGAACCAAAAGTTCGAAATTCTTGGCGGTGCAATGGGTGAGAACGCTCTGGACCGCAAAGGCGTTGAAGCCGTTTCGAAAATGCCGTCGCGTGAGGAGCTTATTGCTTCGATCGTGGGCTGCATTGGCGCACCTGCTTCGAACATCGCCGGCGCGATTGGCGCACCTGCAAGCAACATCGCAAGCATCCTTTCCACCATCGAAGAGAAGGCGGAAGCTGCGTAAGCGGTTGGCACTGAATGATCTGCGTAGGGTAACTACCCTGACGTTGGAACACACACTGTAAAACGGAAAGAGCTAATACAATGGCTGATCTGAAAGCACTCGCAGAAAGCATCGTGGGTCTGACCCTGCTGGAAGCACAAGAACTGAAAACCATCCTCAAAGACGAATACGGCATCGAGCCTGCAGCTGGCGGCGCCGTAATGGTCGCAGCTGGTGGCGACGCCGGTGGCGCAGCTGAGGAAGAAAAAACCGAATTCGACGTCGTTCTGAAGAACGCCGGCGCATCGAAAATCAACGTCATCAAAGAAGTTCGCGGCATCACCGGCCTGGGCCTGAAAGAAGCCAAGGAACTGGTCGAAGCCGGCGGCAAGATCAAAGAAGGCGTGGACAAAGCAGAAGCAGAAGACATCAAAGGCAAGCTGGAAGCAGCTGGCGCCGAAGTCGAGCTGGCCTAAGCTTAGTCTCTGGTGCATCGCTGATGTGCCGAAAAATTTGGCTGGGTCCGGAGAAATCCGGGTCCAGCCGAACCTGTCTTAGAAAGGGCCTCATACACTGGGGCGTTTTCTAAGACGCGGTTCGCGGATCGGGAGGCTGCCTTCGGGACGGTGGCCATGAATTGATCCGGACGTGTCGTCTCGAATGTGCAAGATGCCGGGGCCCGACGGTGTCTTTGCCCGCTGAGAACATCGAAAGGTGACATCTGACATGGCTCAAACGTTCCTTGGCCAGAAACGTCTTCGTAAATATTACGGCAAAATCCGCGAAGTTTTGGAAATGCCGAACCTCATTGAGGTCCAGAAATCTTCTTATGATCTTTTCCTGCGCTCCGGCGATGCAGAGCAGCCCACTGACGGCGAAGGTATCAAAGGTGTGTTCCAGTCGGTTTTCCCGATCAAGGATTTCAACGAAACCTCCGTTCTGGAGTTCGTGAAATACGATCTGGAAAAACCCAAATATGACGTCGAAGAGTGCATGCAGCGCGACATGACCTACAGCGCGCCGCTGAAGGTCACTCTGCGCCTGATCGTGTTTGATGTCGATGAGGACACCGGCGCGAAATCGGTCAAAGACATCAAAGAACAGGACGTGTTCATGGGCGACATGCCCCTGATGACGCCGAACGGTACGTTTATCGTGAACGGCACCGAGCGCGTAATCGTGTCCCAGATGCACCGTTCGCCCGGTGTGTTCTTTGACCACGACAAGGGCAAAACCCACTCTTCGGGCAAGCTGCTGTTTGCCTGCCGCATCATCCCGTATCGCGGCAGCTGGCTGGACTTTGAGTTCGACGCCAAAGACATCGTTTACGCCCGTATCGACCGCCGCCGTAAGCTGCCTGTGACCACCCTGCTGTATGCGCTGGGTCTGGACCAGGAAGCGATCATGGACGCGTATTACAACACGGTGTCCTACAAGCTGGACAAGAAGAAAGGCTGGATTGCTCCTTTCTTCCCCGAGCGTGTCCGCGGCACTCGTCCGACCTATGACCTGGTTGACGCGAAATCCGGTGAAGTGATTGCGGAAGCTGGCAAAAAGGTCACGCCGCGCGCGGTCAAGAAACTGATCGACGAAGGCACCGTCACTGACCTTCTGGTTCCGTTTGATCACATCGTTGGCAAATACGTCGCCAAGGACATCATAAACGAAGAAAACGGCGCGATCTATGTCGAGGCCGGTGATGAACTGACCCTGGAATACGACAAAGACGGCGACCTGATCGGCGGCACCGTTAAGGAACTGATTGATGCGGGTATCACCGACATTCCGGTTCTGGACATCGACAACGTCAACGTTGGCCCTTACATGCGCAACACCATGGCTCAGGACAAGAACCTGAACCGTGAAAGCGCGCTGATGGACATCTACCGCGTCATGCGTCCGGGTGAGCCGCCCACCGTCGAGGCTGCGTCTGCCCTGTTTGACACGCTGTTCTTCGACAGCGAACGCTATGACTTGTCCGCCGTTGGCCGGGTGAAGATGAACATGCGTCTGGCTCTGGACGCACCGGACACCCTGCGTACTCTGCGCCGCGAAGACATCGTGGCCTGCATCAAGGCGCTGGTGGAACTGCGTGATGGCAAAGGCGACGTGGACGATATCGACCACCTCGGTAACCGTCGTGTGCGTTCGGTCGGTGAGTTGATGGAAAACCAGTACCGTGTTGGCCTGCTGCGCATGGAGCGCGCGATCAAAGAGCGTATGTCGTCGGTCGAGATCGACACTGTCATGCCTCAGGACTTGATCAACGCGAAACCGGCTGCGGCTGCTGTCCGCGAATTCTTTGGCTCATCGCAGCTGTCGCAGTTCATGGACCAGACCAACCCGTTGTCGGAAGTCACCCACAAACGCCGCCTCTCGGCGCTTGGCCCGGGTGGTCTGACACGTGAGCGTGCGGGCTTTGAGGTGCGCGACGTACACCCGACCCACTATGGCCGGATGTGCCCGATTGAAACGCCCGAAGGTCCGAACATCGGTCTGATCAACTCGCTGGCCACCTTTGCCCGCGTGAACAAGTATGGCTTCATCGAAACACCTTACCGCGTTGTTAAAGACGCCGAGGTGACCGATGAGGTTCACTACATGTCCGCGACCGAGGAAATGCGTCACACCGTGGCACAGGCGAACGCGACACTGGATGCCGATGGCAAGTTCATCAACGATCTGGTCTCGACCCGTCAGGCCGGTGACTACACCCTTGCCCCGCGCGAGAATGTGGACCTGATCGACGTGTCGCCGAAACAGCTGGTCTCGGTCGCTGCATCGCTGATCCCGTTCCTTGAAAATGACGACGCCAACCGCGCTCTGATGGGCTCGAACATGCAACGTCAGGCGGTTCCGCTGCTGCGCGCCGAAGCGCCGCTGGTCGGCACCGGGATCGAGGAAAAGGTTGCGATCGACTCGGGCGCTGCGATTCAGGCGAAACGCGCCGGTATCATCGACCAGGTCGATGCCCAGCGTATCGTTATCCGCGCCACCGAAGATCTGGAACTGGGCGACGCTGGCGTTGACATCTATCGTCTGCGCAAATTCCAGCGTTCGAACCAGAACACCTGCATCAACCAGCGTCCGCTGATCAAGGTGGGTGACACTGTCCAGAAGGGCGAAGTCATTGCCGATGGTCCGTCGACCGATATGGGTGAACTGGCCCTTGGTAAGAACGTGGTCGTCGCGTTTATGCCGTGGAACGGTTACAACTACGAAGACTCGATCCTGATCTCGGAGCGTATCGCGCGTGACGACGTCTTTACTTCGGTCCATATCGAGGAATTTGAAGTCGCCGCCCGTGACACCAAGCTGGGCCCGGAAGAGATCACTCGCGACATTCCGAACGTTGGTGAAGAAGCGCTGCGCAACCTCGACGAGGCGGGCATCGTTTACATCGGTGCGGATGTTGAGCCGGGCGATATTCTGGTCGGCAAGATCACTCCGAAGGGCGAAAGCCCGATGACCCCGGAAGAAAAGCTGCTGCGCGCCATCTTTGGTGAGAAAGCATCTGACGTTCGCGACACCTCGCTGCGCGTGAAGCCGGGCGACTACGGTACGGTCGTTGAGGTCCGCGTCTTCAACCGTCACGGCGTCGAGAAAGACGAGCGTGCGCTGCAGATCGAGCGTGAGGAAGTCGAACGTCTTGCCCGTGACCGGGACGACGAGCTGGCGATCCTGGACCGCAACATCTATGCGCGTCTGCAAGGTCTGATCCTGGGTAAAACCGCTGTCAAAGGCCCGAAAGGCGTCAAGGCAGGGTCGGTTATCACCGAGGAGCTGCTGGAAACCCTGACCCGTGGTCAGTGGTGGCAGTTGGCGCTGGAAGGTGAGCAGGACGCACAGATCGTTGAGGCTCTGAACGAGCAGTACGAAGTGCAAAAGCGTGCTCTGGACGCCCGTTTTGAAGACAAGGTCGAGAAAGTCCGCCGTGGCGATGACCTGCCGCCGGGTGTGATGAAGATGGTCAAAGTCTTCATCGCCGTGAAGCGTAAGCTGCAGCCGGGCGACAAGATGGCCGGTCGTCACGGGAACAAAGGTGTGATCTCCAAGGTTGTTCCGATGGAAGACATGCCGTTCCTGGCCGATGGTACTCCGGTTGACTTCTGTCTGAACCCGCTGGGCGTGCCTTCGCGTATGAACGTTGGTCAGATCCTTGAAACCCACATGGGTTGGGCCGCACGCGGTCTGGGTCTGAACATCGATGAGGCTCTGGGTGAATACCGCCGTTCCGGCGATCTGACCCCGGTGCGCGAAGCGATGAAGCTGGCCTATGGCGAAGATGTCTACGAAGAAGGCATCACCGGTCTGGACGAGGATGGTCTGATCGAGGCTGCGGGCAACGTGACCCGCGGTGTTCCGATCGCAACCCCGGTCTTCGACGGGGCCAAAGAGGCTGACGTCAACGACGCGCTGGTGCGTGCGGGCTTCTCGGAAAGCGGTCAGTCGGTTCTGTTCGACGGTCGTACCGGTGAGCAATTCGCACGTCCGGTGACCGTGGGCATCAAGTACCTGCTGAAACTGCACCACCTGGTGGACGACAAAATCCACGCGCGTTCGACCGGGCCGTACAGCCTGGTTACCCAGCAGCCGCTGGGTGGTAAGGCGCAGTTCGGTGGTCAGCGCTTTGGTGAGATGGAAGTCTGGGCTCTGGAAGCTTACGGCGCCGCCTACACCCTGCAGGAGATGCTCACCGTGAAATCGGATGACGTCGCCGGCCGGACCAAGGTCTATGAGTCGATCGTCAAGGGCGAGGATAACTTTGAAGCGGGCGTACCGGAATCGTTCAACGTTCTGGTTAAAGAAGTCCGTGGCCTCGGCCTGAATATGGAACTCCTGGATGCGGAGGTTGAGGAGTAAGGGCGCTGCCCTTTCTCCCGTCCCCCCTTCCGCAAGATTTGAGGTAACAAATGAACCAGGAAATCACCAACAACCCGTTCAACCCGCTGACACCGCCGAAGGTTTTCGACGAGATCAAGGTCTCGCTGGCGTCGCCCGAGCGGATCCTGTCTTGGTCCTATGGCGAGATCAAGAAACCCGAAACCATCAACTACCGGACGTTCAAGCCTGAACGCGACGGTCTGTTCTGCGCACGTATCTTTGGCCCGATCAAAGATTACGAATGTCTGTGCGGCAAATATAAGCGGATGAAGTATCGCGGCGTTGTCTGCGAGAAATGCGGTGTGGAAGTCACCCTGCAGAAAGTCCGCCGCGAGCGTATGGGCCACATCGAACTGGCCGCGCCCGTTGCGCATATCTGGTTCCTGAAGTCGCTGCCGTCCCGCATCGGTCTGATGCTGGACATGACGCTGCGCGATCTGGAACGCGTTCTGTACTTTGAAAACTACGTTGTCATCGAGCCCGGTCTGACTGACCTGACCTACGGCCAGATGCTGACCGAAGAAGAGTACATGGATGCGCAGGATGCCTATGGCATGGACGCGTTCACCGCGAATATCGGTGCTGAAGCCATCCGTGAGATGCTGGCCCAGATCGATCTGGAAGCCGAAGCCGAGCAGCTGCGCGCTGACCTGGCGGAAGCAACCGGCGAGCTGAAGCCCAAGAAGATCATCAAGCGTTTGAAGGTTGTTGAATCCTTCCTGGAGTCGGGCAACCGGCCTGAGTGGATGGTGATGACCGTGATCCCGGTCATTCCGCCGGAACTGCGTCCGCTGGTTCCGCTGGATGGTGGGCGTTTCGCGACTTCGGATCTGAACGATCTGTATCGCCGTGTCATCAACCGGAACAACCGTCTGAAGCGTCTGATCGAACTGCGCGCGCCTGACATCATCGTCCGCAACGAAAAGCGGATGCTGCAGGAATCCGTTGACGCTCTGTTCGACAACGGCCGTCGTGGCCGCGTGATCACCGGCGCCAACAAGCGTCCGCTGAAATCGCTGTCGGACATGCTGAAAGGCAAGCAGGGTCGCTTCCGTCAGAACCTTCTGGGTAAGCGCGTCGACTTTTCGGGCCGTTCGGTCATCGTGACAGGTCCGGAACTCAAGCTGCACCAGTGTGGTCTGCCCAAGAAGATGGCGCTGGAGCTGTTCAAGCCGTTCATCTACTCGCGCCTTGAAGCCAAAGGTCTATCTTCGACCGTGAAACAGGCGAAGAAGCTGGTCGAGAAAGAGCGTCCCGAAGTGTGGGACATCCTCGACGAGGTGATCCGCGAACACCCTGTCATGCTGAACCGTGCGCCCACGCTGCACCGTCTTGGCATTCAGGCGTTCGAACCGGTCCTGATCGAAGGTAAAGCCATCCAGCTGCACCCGCTGGTCTGCTCGGCCTTTAACGCCGACTTCGACGGTGACCAGATGGCCGTTCACGTCCCGCTGAGCCTTGAGGCTCAGCTGGAAGCGCGTGTTCTGATGATGTCGACGAATAACGTTCTGTCGCCTGCAAACGGCGCGCCGATCATCGTTCCTTCGCAGGATATGATCCTGGGTCTGTACTATGTGACCCTGGAACGCGAAGGTATGCCGGGCGAAGGTAAGGTCTTTGGTTCGATCGAAGAAGTTCAGCACGCGCTGGACGCGGGTGAAGTGCATCTGCACACCAAAATCACTGCGCGGATCACGCAGATCGACGACGAAGGCAACGAAGTTCAGAAGCGTTACGAGACAACTCCGGGCCGTCTGCGTCTGGGTGCCTTGCTGCCGATGAACAACAAAGCGCCGTTCGATCTGGTCAACCGCCTGCTGCGAAAGAAAGAAGTGCAGCAGGTGATCGACACCGTCTACCGCTACTGCGGTCAGAAAGAGTCGGTTATCTTCTGTGACCAGATCATGTCGATGGGCTTCAAAGAAGCGTTCAAGGCCGGCATCTCGTTCGGCAAGGACGACATGGTCATCCCGGGCGACAAGTGGGGCATCGTTGATGACACCCGCGATCAGGTGAAAGACTTTGAACAGCAGTACATGGACGGCCTGATCACTCAGGGCGAAAAGTACAACAAAGTTGTCGATGCCTGGTCGAAGTGTAACGACCGCGTCACCGAAGCGATGATGAGCACCATCTCGGACGTCGCCAAGGCCGAAGACGGGTCGGACATGGAGCCGAACTCGGTCTACATGATGGCCCACTCCGGTGCGCGTGGCTCGGTCACTCAGATGAAACAGCTGGGCGGTATGCGCGGCCTGATGGCCAAGCCGAACGGTGACATCATCGAGACGCCGATCATCTCGAACTTTAAAGAAGGTCTGACCGTTCTCGAGTACTTCAACTCGACCCACGGTGCCCGTAAGGGTCTGTCGGATACCGCTCTGAAGACGGCGAACTCGGGTTACCTGACCCGTCGTCTGGTGGACGTGGCGCAAGACTGTATCGTTCGTGAGATCGATTGTGGCACCGAGCGTGCGATCACTGCCGAAGCCGCCGTAAACGACGGTGAGGTTGTCGCCTCGCTGGCCGAACGTGTGCTGGGCCGTGTCGCGGCTGACGATGTTCTGCGTCCAGGTACGGACGAAGTGATCGTGGCCGCTGGTCAGCTGATCGACGAACGTATGGCCGACACCATCGATGAAGCCGGTGTTCAGTCCATGCGCATCCGCTCGCCTCTGACCTGTGAGTCCGAGGAAGGCGTCTGTGCAACCTGCTACGGTCGTGACCTTGCACGCGGTACAATGGTGAACACAGGTGAAGCTGTCGGCATCATCGCCGCGCAGTCGATCGGTGAACCTGGTACACAGCTGACCATGCGTACATTCCACATCGGTGGTGTTGCACAAGGTGGTCAGCAGTCGTTCCAGGAAGCCAGCCAGGAAGGTGTCGTATCGTTCGAGAACCCGCAGATCCTGGTCAATGCGGCAGGCGAAAGCCTGGTCATGGGCCGGAACATGAAGCTGGTGATCAAGGACGAGCATGGCGAAGAGCGTGCCAGCCACAAGCTGGGCTACGGCTCGAAGCTGTTCGTCAAGGACGGCACCAAAGTGGCCCGTGGCGACAAGCTGTTCGAGTGGGATCCCTACACCCTGCCGATCATCGCCGAGAAAGCCGGTACCGCGAAATACGTTGACCTTGTTTCGGGCCTTGCTGTCCGCGACGAGACCGACGAAGCAACCGGCATGACCCAGAAGATCGTGATCGACTGGCGCGCGGCCCCCAAAGGCAGCGACCTCAAGCCCGAGATCATTCTGGTCGGTGAAGATGGCGAGCCGGTCCGCAACGATGCGGGCAACCCGGTTCACTATCCGATGTCGGTGGATGCGATCCTGTCGGTCGAAGACGGCCAGAAAGTCGAAGCCGGTGACGTTGTTGCGCGTATCCCGCGTGAAGGTGCCAAGACCAAGGACATCACCGGTGGTCTGCCGCGTGTGGCCGAACTGTTCGAAGCCCGCCGTCCGAAAGATCACGCGATCATCGCAGAAGCCGATGGTTACGTGCGCTTTGGCCGCGACTACAAGAACAAGCGTCGCATCAGCATCGAACCGGCGGACGAGTCCATGGAGACCATCGAGTACATGGTGCCCAAGGGCAAGCACATCCCGGTCGCCGAAGGGGACTTCATCCAGAAGGGTGAATACCTGATGGACGGTAACCCGGCTCCGCATGACATCTTGTCCATCATGGGTGTCGAAGCGCTGGCGGATTACATGATCGACGAGGTGCAGGACGTCTATCGTCTGCAAGGCGTGAAGATCAACGACAAGCACATCGAAGTCATCGTGCGCCAGATGCTGCAGAAGTGGGAGATCCTGGATTCAGGCGACACCACCCTGCTGAAAGGCGAGCATGTCGACAAGCAAGAGTTCGACGCGGCCAACGAGAAGACCATCGCCCGCGGTGGTCGTCCGGCACAGGGCGAGCCGATCCTGCTTGGGATCACCAAAGCCTCGCTGCAGACGCGTTCGTTCATCTCTGCGGCCTCGTTCCAGGAAACCACACGCGTTCTGACCGAAGCTTCGGTTCAGGGCAAGAAAGACAAGCTGGTTGGCCTGAAAGAGAACGTCATCGTTGGTCGTCTGATCCCCGCCGGTACCGGTGGTGCGACTCAGGCCGTGCGTCAGGTTGCGCAAGGCCGCGACAACGTTGTGATCGAAGCCCGCCGGGAAGAGGCCGAAGCGGCCGCTGCCCTGGCAGCCCCGGTCATGGACGACGATCTGGTTGGCGACGAGTTGGACGTTCTGGTGGAAACACCGGAAAGCCGCGAGTAAGCGTAGCCAGAACCGAATGATCAGGCCCCGCGGTTTCGCGGGGCCTTTTCTTTTGCCCGGTCGTGATACACTGGACGAAACCTGGGACCGCTTCCAAGAGGGCATCATGACAGTCATCAGAGGTGACCTGATCCAACTGGCGTTGGATGGTGAATTTGATGTCATCGTCCATGGCTGCAACTGTTTCCACGCCATGGGCGCAGGAATCGCGCGGGTGATCGCGGCAGAATTCCCCAGCGCCTTTGAGGCCGACAAGCGAACAGAGTATGGGGGCCGGTCCAAGCTGGGGACAATTTCTTCCGCCCGGATTTTACGGGGGACGGCGGACTTCACGGTGATCAACGCCTATACGCAATACCGTTGGGACGGCGAAGGGCGGCTAGTTGATTACGATGCGATCTCCACATCCTTTGGCGCAGTTGCCGGCGCGTACCCGAGCGCACGCATTGGCTATCCGATGATTGGCGCTGGCTTGGCTGGTGGGGACTGGTCTGAGATCGCGCCGCGCATAGATGCCGCCCTTGAGGGTCTGGAACATAAACTGGTTGTGCTACCCGACTGAGCCAACCCCCGCGGTTGCGTATTGACATCGCACATGAGCTTACGACCAATGGGCGCAGTTTCGTTAAGGCATTGGAACCGTAAATTATGACCCCAAACGTGAAGGGCGCGTTGCTGATGATGGGCAGCATGGCCGCCTTTACCGTCAATGATACAATGATCAAGGCTGCGGGGGCCGATCTGCCGCTGTTCCAAATGGTTGCGATGCGGGGTGTGTTGGCGACGGTTCTGGTGTTTTTATTGGCTCGTCACCTCGGCGCTTTACACATGAATTTTCCGCGTCATGACAAATGGTTGGTCGCTGCACGCTGTTTGGCAGAGCTGTCGGCCACGTTCTTCTTTCTGACCGCGCTTCTTCATATGCCGCTTGCGAATGTCACGGCGGTGCTGCAGGCCCTGCCATTGACGGTCACACTGGGGGCGGTTCTGTTTTTTGGCGAACATATCGGATGGCGCAGAATTCTGGCGATTGGAATGGGGTTTGTGGGCATGTTGCTGATCGTCCGACCGGGGCCAGATGGGTTCAGCATTTATGCAGTGTATGCCCTGATCGCTGTGGCATCCGTCACGGTTCGTGATTTGATCACCCGCCGCATGTCGATCCACGTCCCATCGCTGGCGGTAACACTGGCCACGTCGCTTTCGATCACTGTTGCGGCAGGTATCGCAACAGCAGTCACGGGGTGGGAACCTGTTCCAACTGGGGCCGGTGTACTGGTCGCCTGCGCGGCCGTGTTTGTCCTGACCGGATACCTGTGCAGCGTTATGGTAATGCGTGTCGGTGACGTCGGTTTTGTCGCGCCTTTTCGGTACTCAAGCCTGATCTGGGCGCTGGCACTGGGTTGGCTGGTGTTCGGAGATTGGCCAGACACGATCACCATGCTGGGCGCCGTTCTTGTCGTTGCCGCGGGGCTGTTCACCCTGTTCCGTGAGCGGCGATCTCACGCGGTCGAGTGAACGCGCCTGACGGCATCCTGTTCAATGCCAAACCGCGCGATGAATTCCCCCTCTTGTTCCGGGGTCAGCGGAAACAGCTCAGTTTTGCTGGCGCGGGCATGGGGTGAATCGTTGAACGAGTTCAAGGTCCGAACCCACATCGGCGCATCGGGATAGCTGATCACTGGCATGAAGCGGCCGATCTTGTGGTGGGTAAAGCTCATGATCGTATGCTTGCACTCACCGGCGATATACATGCCCAGGCCGACACCCAAAAGCGACCGAAAAACTTGTGCGGCACGAATACCCTCGGGGCCAAAGCGCGCAAGGAATCCGCTGTTGAAATCCAGGCCAATCGTCCGGTTATGTTCGGCCAGCCCCTTTGCATCCAGCGCGGCAAGGCGCAGACGTTCGACCAGATCAACGGACACCGCATCGTCATCATCGTGCCGGAACTGAATGCAGGGCTGATCCGGATTGGTCCGCGCGCTGTGAAGAACGTCTTTGACCACCGGGCGGTGCCGGGCGGGGGCGCGTTTGACGATGCGGATTTGCTTTATGTCCGAGGTGAGATCATAGAGCCGGTCCATCGACTCTTTGGGCAGGCACTCACCGATTAAGACCAGCAGTTCAAAGTCTTCATCGGTTTGTTCGCGAAAGCAGGGCAGGGTGGTGGTTTCGAACAGGCGAAACCGTTCTTCCAGACGGGCCGGATTGTACAAGTACTGGCGTCTTTCCTCGACGGAGGCGTGTTCGACCTGATAGCCGCCGATCGCGGGATAGGAAAAGCGGCACAGGCCGATGACTTGCATGTTTCGTCCGTTCGTGAATATTCACCGCGACTATGCCGTTGCTGCTGCTGGCCCGCAACGGGTGGATTTTAGCGACCTCGCATTATCCACGTCAGCCGATCTGGTGCACCACTCAAACAGGTGCTGTTGACACTCGGGCCGACTCCCCCTATTACGCGCGTCATCTCGGTGCCGGGGGCCGCCCCACAACCGATTTCAGTAATGAACTGGTCAAGACCCGGACAATTTTGCAGTCCGCGTCCTCTGATAACCAACCGCGACGTTCACCTCGGAATGGGAACGCTCGCGGGTTTTGCGCTTGTGGACGCATAAGTGCAGCAAAGTTTAACCGCACGCAACGCGCGTGCATGTCATGTGTGTTGCAAAACGGGGAAGAAACCGGAATGCCAACTATTCAACAGCTGATCCGCAAGCCGCGGCAGCCCAAAGTAAAACGCTCGAAGTCCATGCACCTGGAGCAGTGCCCGCAGAAGCGCGGCGTTTGCACCCGTGTGTACACTACCACACCGAAGAAGCCGAACTCGGCTATGCGTAAGGTTGCCAAGGTGCGCCTGACCAACGGGTTCGAGGTCATCTCGTACATCCCCGGTGAAAGCCACAACCTGCAGGAACACTCGGTTGTTCTGATCCGTGGCGGCCGTGTAAAAGACCTTCCCGGTGTGCGTTACCACATCCTGCGCGGTGTTCTGGATACTCAGGGCGTCAAAGATCGTAAGCAACGTCGTTCGAAATACGGCGCGAAGCGTCCCAAGTAAGAAGGAGAGGCTGATATGTCACGTCGTCACGCCGCCGAAAAACGCGAAGTCCTGCCTGACGCCAAATTTGGCGACAAGGTATTGACCAAATTCATGAACAACCTGATGATCGACGGTAAGAAGTCGGTCGCAGAGCGCATCGTTTACAACGCGTTTGACCGCGTTGAGAACAAGATCAAGCGCGCTCCTGTCGAAGTGTTCCACGAAGCGCTCGACAACATCAAACCGTCGGTCGAGGTTCGCTCGCGCCGGGTTGGTGGTGCAACTTATCAGGTTCCGGTCGAAGTGCGCCCCGAGCGCCGCGAAGCACTGGCCATCCGTTGGCTGATCACTGCTGCGCGTGGCCGCAACGAAAACACCATGGAAGAACGCCTCGCCGGCGAGCTGCTGGACGCTGTACAGTCCCGCGGTACCGCCGTGAAGAAGCGCGAAGACACCCACAAGATGGCCGAGGCGAACAAAGCCTTCAGCCACTACCGTTGGTAATTCAGAGGCTTATCAAAAAATGGCACGCGAATATCCGCTCGAACTGTACCGTAACTTCGGTATCATGGCGCACATCGACGCAGGTAAGACCACCTGCTCGGAGCGTATCCTGTATTACACTGGTAAATCCCACAACATCGGTGAGGTGCACGATGGTGCAGCCACCATGGACTGGATGGAGCAGGAGCAGGAACGCGGCATCACCATTACTTCGGCTGCGACCACCACATTCTGGGAACGCACCGAAGACGGTAAAACCGCCGATACCCCCAAGCACCGCCTGAACATCATCGACACCCCCGGCCACGTTGACTTCACCATCGAAGTTGAACGCTCGCTGGCGGTTCTCGACGGTGCCGTTTGCGTTCTGGACGCAAACGCCGGTGTTGAGCCCCAGACCGAAACCGTGTGGCGTCAGGCTGACCGCTACAAGGTTCCGCGTATGGTTTTCGTCAACAAGATGGACAAGATCGGCGCAGACTTCTTCAACTGCGTTCGCATGATCGAAGACCGCACCGGCGCACGCGCTGTTCCGGTTGGTATTCCGATCGGCGCCGAGTCCGAGCTGGAAGGTCTGATCGACCTGGTCACCATGGAAGAGTGGCTGTGGCAGGGTGAAGATCTGGGCGCAAGCTGGATCAAAGCTCCGATCCGCGACAGCCTGAAAGACATGGCTGACGAATGGCGCGGCAAGATGATCGAAGCGGCCGTCGAAATGGACGACGACGCG
This sequence comes from Ruegeria arenilitoris, assembly GCF_013035315.1. Classification (GTDB taxonomy): domain Bacteria; phylum Pseudomonadota; class Alphaproteobacteria; order Rhodobacterales; family Rhodobacteraceae; genus Ruegeria; species Ruegeria arenilitoris_D. Next base: position 359,827 of record NZ_WQHP01000006.1, read on the forward strand.
ATGATGGAATACCTGGAAGGCAATGAGCCCGACGTTCCGACCCTGCGCGCGCTGCTGCGCAAAGGTACCTTGGAAATCGCGTTCGTTCCGGTTCTGGGTGGTTCGGCGTTCAAGAACAAAGGCGTTCAGCCTCTGCTCAACGCTGTGATCGACTATCTGCCCAGCCCGCTGGACGTTGTTGATTACATGGGCTTCAAACCCGGCGACGAGGAAGAAGTTCGTGACATCGCCCGTCGTGCAGACGACGACATGGCCTTCTCGGGTCTGGCGTTCAAAATCATGAACGACCCCTTCGTAGGCTCGCTGACCTTCACCCGGATATATTCGGGCACCATGAACAAGGGTGACTCGATCCTGAACTCGACCAAAGGTAAGAAAGAGCGCATCGGTCGTATGATGATGATGCACTCGAACAACCGGGAAGAGATCGAAGAAGCGTTTGCAGGCGACATCATCGCGCTGGCGGGTCTGAAAGACACCACCACCGGTGACACCCTGTGTGACGCGAAGGATCCGGTGGTTCTGGAAACCATGACCTTCCCCGATCCGGTGATCGAGATCGCGGTTGAGCCCAAAACCAAGGGCGACCAAGAAAAGATGTCCCAGGGTCTGGCCCGTCTGGCCGCCGAAGACCCGTCCTTCCGTGTGGAAACCGACCTGGAATCGGGTCAGACCATCATGAAGGGCATGGGCGAACTTCACCTGGACATCCTGGTTGACCGTCTGAAGCGCGAGTTCAAGGTTGAAGCGAACATCGGTGCGCCGCAGGTGGCCTATCGTGAAACCATCTCGATGCCGGTCGAGCACACCTACACCCACAAGAAACAGTCGGGTGGTTCGGGTCAGTTCGGTGAGGTCAAGCTCGAGATCACTCCGACCGAGCCGGGCGAAGGTTATTCGTTCGAAAGCCGCATCGTCGGTGGTGCCGTTCCGAAGGAATACATCCCGGGTGTCGAAAAAGGCATCCAGTCGGTTATGGACAGCGGCCCGCTGGCTGGCTTCCCCGTGATCGACTTCAAGGTTGCCCTGCTGGACGGTAAGTTCCACGACGTTGACTCCAGCGTTCTGGCGTTCGAAATCGCTGCCCGTATGTGTATGCGTGAAGGCATGCGCAAAGCTGGCGCGAAACTGCTGGAACCGATCATGAAGGTCGAAGTGATCACCCCGGAAGAATACACCGGCGGTATCATCGGCGACCTGACCTCGCGTCGTGGCCAGGTGTCTGGTCAGGAACCGCGCGGCAACGCGATCGCCATCGACGCGTTCGTTCCGCTGGCGAACATGTTCGGCTACATCAACACTCTGCGTTCGATGTCGTCGGGCCGTGCCCAGTTCACCATGCAGTTCGACCACTACGATCCGGTTCCGCAGAACATCTCGGACGAGATCCAGGCGAAATACGCATAAGCGAAGATTTGGGGGAGCGTGGGTATCACGCTCCCTTCATTACCGAAAAAGGAGGCCATCATGGCAAAGGAAAAGTTTGAGCGTACAAAACCGCACGTCAACATCGGCACGATTG
>NZ_WQHP01000007.1 GCF_013035315.1 Ruegeria arenilitoris
CTGCCGTGATTATGTCGCCATCACGTGTGATTGAGATTTCGGCATCGACGGCACCTTTGAGAGAGGAATGACCGCGCGCTCCGCGTGACGTGTCCTTTCCAGTATGATGATAGTAACCGTCTTGTGGGGACTTAGTTATTCGGCTGTCGAAAGTAGCGACCCAGGGAGCAGCGGAAACATTTCCAAGCCCGCAAGATCCAGAAAAAATAAGGTGAGTTGAGTCTCCCGCTATCTTCTCCAGGCAAGTTGGAAACTGGGTCTCAACGAGTTGATGAGTCGAGTTGTCGCTATCCGTTGTCTTCGTTGCCTTATAGTCGCTCCAATTCGAGCCCACTGATTGAATTATTTCCCGAATACTCATTCAAGTTCCCATTGGTTTAGTTATCTTTAGGAAACCGCGAATACCTAAATCCGGGCTTTTTTCTCACCAACAAGATACCACGCAATCTGCTCGAAGAATGGTTGGAGATGCTGAGCCCAATAATCGGATCGTAGAAATTTGTGAAACTCTTTAAGTGCTGGTCCACTGTCAAGGAGAGTGCTGACAACACTGTCTCCAAATCCAGGAAAACTTACATCTGTCAAACAACCTATGTCGCCGTTTGTATATTTTGATGCCAACCAGTTTTGGCTTGCACTGTTGGGACACTTCTCTATGAGTTTTTCTCCCTCGACACCTTCTTTAACGTCAAAGTAAAGCCATAGACAATCACCCTGTTCAACTTCATCTTGATCCGCAATCAACTTCTGCAGTTTGTCGAGACGCTTCGGTGAAACACGCGGATAACACTCGCGAAGAATTTCAATTGGAATAAGGTTTTCAATTTCTCGATATGGTGGATTAAAGAAACCTCCAACAAATTCACATTTGTTTGCTTCAGTCTCTGCCTTATTGAAGGTTTCTGAGCGAGCACTTCCTGGAGCAAGCATGTCGTTGTCGCAAATACAAATGCTTACTGCGCCGGCTTGCACCTGCTCTCTAAGTCTTCGGAAAGTTTGATTTCCGCCACCGTGACAAGCATCAAACTCAATCTGCATCTCACGACCGACTACAGTACCCTTACCGAGTACTAAAGCGTATACCTCACCATCTGAGTGAGCGTCTTCGAGGATCAACCGTGGTTTTTCGAGCAGTCTGCCGTGCAGCAACTTTCTGTGTCCCACGGTCCAGCTATTTTCCCTTGTGTTGGTCTGGAATTGATCCCCAATTTTTATTTCGACATAGCCTGCTGCCTTAGAAAGAAGTGAAAAATTCTGCGCAGCCGCTTGCGACAATTTCCTAAACTCTGCTCGGTGGAGGTCAGCCAGACACTCTTGTTCTGAGGCAAATTTAGCAAGCTTACGCTGCAAGACAAAAATGTGATTTCCGCACCGACTGGATCTGGCAACTTCAGTGAGTAACTCTTCCATTTCGAATCTCGGAAGCTGCTCGAGTTCATCCGAGGTAATAGCAAACAATATTATCATTTTAGTATGAAAAGAATCCGTAGGGCCAAGACTTAAGGTGACCTTGCTCGTCAAAATTCGAAATGCTGATCCCAGCTCCATTTGGGTCGGTGCCGTTACCGTCGTCTGAGAAGATAACGATTTGCACAGCTGAGGAAGGTATTTTGCCATCCTCAATTAATTCACCAAGCCGATTAATCAGGGACTCACTGTGCGTTTCAATCACGTAGTGAATCGGTCTCTTTGACTGAGCATATGCTTCAACAAAAACGTCTGCGAGTTTAGCTTGGTGGGCGGGGTGCAAATGTAACTCGGGTTGCTCCATAGCGAAAATTCGGAATGTTGATTGATTGCTTGGCAAACGACCGGATGGACCACGCCCTCTGACCCTATTGGCCCACCAAGTCTGAGCCAAAATAGGCAAGACTTGAGAAACACCGTAGCCAGTGTCGGCAACGTTCGCATGGAAGCCGTCACGCTTGAGCGTAATGCTTACGTGCCCAACGTTTCTGGTAACTGAAATGCCATAGCCAAAAATCCCTTCGACCCAATCCGAGAACTCGGAAAGTTCAGAATGGCTAAGAGACGCGAGAAACATCGGTAGGTTTTCGCCATCAGGTGCAATTTCAGAGACTTCGAGCTCTTGATTCCGATAGAATCGCTCGCCGCTTGCTCGCGCCGGACCGATATAAAGCGTAGAACCGTATGCTCCCTGCAGTGCGTGACAGACATTTGTATAGTTGGATACCGCATAACTCAGAGCACATATCCAATCTATCTCCTTTCTTTCTCTTTGGTCGTCCGATTCCAGCCACTTTCGATATAGTTTTTGTACGGATCTAAGTTCCGTTCGTTCTATCAGATTTCGAACTACGTCATCTGACAGTCGCGGGCTTTGGAGGATTTTTAGTGCCTCGAGCATCAAATTGTGATCAGCAATTCGCTTGTCCACATGCGGCTTAAGTAGCGAAAAAATATCGGAAATTAGAGGTTCTTCAGTCCAATAGGGAAGTTGGCGCGTTTTTTCGCTCTTCACCTCTTGTGTCATTCGCAATGGTGCGAAGAGTGCGCTGCTTAGGAAGCTGAAATTAGTCTTTGGCAACATGCTTGCTGCAGAGATGCCGTTTACGATGACATCCTCACAACGGCGCCCATCCTTTGCCACAACAATATTTGTGAAGATTTCGTGCTCTGGCAGATCGAAGTTCACTCTTAACTTAGATGTTCGTTGGACTTGCAGACCAATTTCGAAGTCGAGCTTAGCACTCAATATTCTTGTTCTTGTTCTTCGACCATAGGGCTCGTCCATAAAATAGTAGTGCCGCTGCCAACGTTCATTTCGCACCTCGACATCCTGCGCCTCAAACGAAAACAAGATGCTGTCTTCCGGGTTGTTGTTGCGAACCGCAGTTTGAAAGTCCCCATAGTCAACACTGTTTCTGTCGAACCATAATATTGGGGCACTTGCTCGTGCTTCGATCGATTGCTTGATCAGCGGGAAAGTTCTGAGGAACGTACTTTTACCGGCGCTGTTGCGCCCTACCAAAATGGTTATTGGTCGGATGTTTATGAGCGGCAAGCCCGTGAGGCTTCGCAGATTATTTACTGAATATGATAACTGCACAAATTCTACTATTCGCTAATTGTCTCTTTGAGCAAACTTCCCACTCAGCCGGATTTGTAGCATCGGAAGAAGCGCCCGACATCTGTAGGATAGATCACCCGCCCCTTCCAAGCGGAAATCGCCAAATTGGTGAAAAATGTCTTAGCTCTTATCCTTTCAGGAGAGTGGGGTTTGGACTTAGCCGCCGATCGCTATTGCCGTAGTTCTGCTTGGAGAGCCGGCGTCGCCAACGTGGTAAGAGGAAATGTTCCTGATCCACCTACTGGCGAGATAACTGACGAGGCCGAAGCAGCTTGAACCGTGGTTGTTTTTGAGGCGCACGTATCAGAGGTCATATGAAAGTACGACAGCTCTGGATCTCCCCCATCGGATACCTTGACCGTAACTGGCTGCAGAGGTCTTCAGCTTGATCTCAGGGGAGCTCCAGTGTCTGACGATATTCCTATGCATCCAATTGGTCTTTGAGACTGCCGTAGCACAAACCGTAGTACACAAAGTGCCTGTTGACCTCAGCTGAGCTGCCGCGATACGCCTTGTTTTGCTGACGGGAGACCTGATGAGGGTGCCTGTAACGGGAACGGAACCAAAGAAACAGCTTCTCCTGGGCACCAAATCCCCTAAAAATCGGTAACCTTTTCAATCCGCTAGGGATTTGCATTCCTGTTGGATCAGTAAGATGTGGGCCGACCGGTTAGCCGGCCCAACGCGGACTATTGAGTGACGGATTGTTCAGACACGACTTCGCCAAACTTGGTGAAGAACTTGCCTGACAGCTTCTTCGCAGTGCCAGCGATCAGGCGGCTGCCCAGTTGTGCGATTTTACCGCCGACATCTACCTTGGCTGTATACGCCAGAATGGTTTCATCCCCGTCTTCGGTTAGCGTCACGTCTGCTCCGCCCTTGGCAAATCCGGCAGCACCGCCTTTGCCTTCGCCGCTCAGCGAAAACCCATCCGGCGCGTTGGTGTTGTCCAATGTCACAGCACCGGCAAACCGCGCTTTGACCGGCCCGATCTTGAGAACCACCTTTGCCTCAAGGTCTTCGGGTGAGTTCTGGATCAACTCTTCGCAGCCCGGAATACACTCCTGCAGGATCTCCGGATCGTTCAGGGCCTTGTACACCACATCCCGCGGCGCAGCGATGCGGACTTCGTCACTCAGTTCCATTTGTCTTTCCTTTGCTCAACAGCATCTTGGGTAAACCAGAAGCGCCGTTTCTGTCGCCTCTTCCGGGGTTTGTTCGGGACGCGCGGGCCACAGGGACCGCAAACGCTTAAGCACGTTTCTCATCATGGGACTCCGTTTTGGATTTGTCACTGTTTCGCCACAACACAAGTTCAGCCAGGATGGACACGGCAATCTCATGCGGATCGATGGCGTGGATATTCAGCCCCGCAGGTGATTTCAGGCGCGCAGCTCGGATCGGGTCTATGCCTTGCGTTATCAGTTTGGCGGTCAGCGTCTCGGCCTTGCGGCGACTGGCGACCATCGACACGCGGTCTGCATCGGTCTTAAGGGCGGCGGTCAGGGCCGCGGCGTCGCCTTTGCCTTGTGAGGCGACTACGACGAAATCGCGTGGTTCGATCCCCAAATCTGCAGTGTCTTCGATCTTGAAACGCTGAAGGTCACCGTCTGCTTCGGCGGCGTCGCTCAGAAGAACCCGGAAGCCGGCCAGCGCCCCATGTGCCGCCAGCGCGGTTGCAATCGGCGACTCGCCAAAAATCACTAGACGCGGCGCGTGTTGATATGGTTCGACCAACAGATCGACCGTACCGCCGGACGGGCATCCGCTTTTGAATGTCTGAACACCGTCAGGATCGGTCATATTCACCACCTTTTCCGAAGGTTTGACCCGGATCATCTGCGGGGTGCCGCTGGCGAGCGCCTGCTGGGCAGAGGCGCGCACCGCACGTTGAACGCAAGCACCGCCCAGATGGCCAAGTATCCGCCCATCCCTGGCGATTGCAGCCTTGCCCCCAGCCTTGGCCGAGGTCGCGTCCGCTGTGCGCAGTACTGTGGCGACACAGAAGGCTTCGTCGGTTTTTCGCAGCTGCTCAATTGTATCGAATATGTCGAAACTAGCCATTCTGGGCTCCTTTCACAGCTTACGGAATTGCGGTTCCAGCGCCGCCAACGCCTCAAGTGTGTTGGCGGGCAGGTGCGCGTCCAGATGAGGTTCGGCCGCTTGCATTGCGGCGGCAATGGGTTCGTAGTCCCGCCAGCCTTTCAGGGGGTTCAGCCATACGATCCGGCGCGCCTTGCGCTGGATACGAGCCAACACATCGCCCAGCGCCTGCGGGTCGGAACTGCAATACCCATCGGACAAGATCAGCACGATAGTACGACCGTTCAGCGCGCGAGCGCCATATCCGTTCAGAAAGCCCTCAAGGCTGCCGGAGATATCTGTACCACCGCCGAACCCTTCGGCCATCAGCGAAAGCCGCCCCGCCGCACGCAATGAATCATGGTCGCGCAGCGCATCCGTGACGCGCATCAGGCGGGTGTGGAACAAATACGCGTCCGCCTCTGTTCCACTGCCGATCAGACCTTTGAGAAAGGCCAAAAAGACACGCGAATAGACCGTCATGGACCCACTTACGTCACACAAGGCCACGATCCGCATCGGACGCGACGGGCGCGCACGGCGGTACAGGTCCATCGGCTCTCCACCCCGTGCAAGACTGGCGCGCTGAATGCGACGCATATCCAAAGCAGGTCCTCGCACCGCCTGTTTACGTCTGCGGGAGCGCCGGTCGCGAATAGCGCGCGCGATGGCGGTTGCGGCTTGCTCGGCCTGCCGCAGCGCGTCTTCGTCCATCAACTCGCGCAAATCCCGGCGCGACAGGTTGGCCGTACGGGTTGCCATCAGCTTCCCGTCTCTCCCCACGGCCTCCCCGTCGCCGGAATCAGGTTCGGCGGCCTGATCCGTACCGGTCTCAGATTCCTGAGTATCCTGGCCTTCCTGCTGCCAGATCATCGGCTTGGCGGACTGAACCCGCACATGCGCGGTTTGGGCGGTTCCCGCGCGTTGCTTCCCTGTATTGAACCAATAAGCTTCGAACAGTTCATCGAACCGCCGCCAATCATCGGCGTCGCCGGCCAGCAACACGCAAAGTGCGTGCTGGGCCTGCCTGACATCCGTCGCCTCAATCGCCGCCAAAGCAGCCAATGCATCCCCGGTTTCAGCCGGCCCTACGCGCAGTCCGTTCATACGCAAATGCGCGATGAAGCCGGACATGCGATCCGCTAAACAAGACGCGCGAGAGGGGAAACGGGTGACCTGCATCACGCCACCTTTCCAATCAGGCGATCCATCACTTCGGGCGGGGCAGCGTCATAGTCGGCTGCGGTTTTCAAGAGGCAGACAAGCGTCGCCTGAACCTCTTCACGCGATTGCGCCATATCGTTGACTCCCAGCCCCGACAGGGCCGCCGCCCAGTCCAGCATCTCGGCGATGCCGGGGGTCTTTTCCAAATCCTCTTTGCGCAAGGCCTGCACAACGCCAACAATCTGGCGCGCCAACAGCCCTTCGACTTCGGGCATTCGGGCTTTCAGGATCGCCATTTCCGTTTCACGCGATGGGTAATCGAGGAAACTATACAGGCACCGACGCCTCAGCGCGTCCGACAGATCCCGCGTCCCGTTTGCCGTCAGGATCACAATGGGCCGAGACCGCGCCTTGATGGTGCCGAGTTCAGGGATGGTGATCTGATAGTCCGACAAAATCTCGAGCAGATAGGCCTCAAACTCCTCATCCGCGCGGTCGATTTCATCGATCAGCAGAACAGGTGGCTCTTCTTCGCTGATTGCTTCCAACAATGGTCGTTTGAGCAGATAGTCATCGGTGAACAACTGCGCCTCGCTAGTGCCGCCCTGCGCCTCGCTTGCGCGAATAGCCAGCAATTGGCGCTGGTAATTCCACTCATAAATCGCGTGGCTGGCATCCAGCCCTTCATAGCATTGCAACCGGATTAACCGCGCGGCGCGCTGGGCGGCCAACGCCTTTGCGACCTCGGTTTTTCCGACCCCAGCCGGGCCTTCCAGCAGCAGCGGACGCCCCAGTGTCTGGGCCAGATGCAACGCCATCGCCAAACGGTCGTCGGCAACATAGCCCACCTCGGCGAGGCCCTGCTGAATGTCCTTCAAGCTCATGCCATTCTCCCGGATTGCCGCCGCGCCGTGTTCCAGCGCGGCGGCTTTTCCTGTTAGCCGTGCATTCCCAGACCGTTGGCGATCTTCCAGATGCGCCAGTGGTCATGCGGCATGTGGCTCTGAACCAAGCCAAATGGGCGGAATGCATCATGCACCGCGTTCGAGAACGCGGGCACACCGCCGACATTTGGGCTTTCGCCAACGCCCTTGGCACCGATCGGGTGATGCGGGGACGGCGTCACCGTGTGGTCGGTGGTGTAGTTGGGCGTCTCCCATGCCGTGGGCAGGAAGAAGTCCATCAGAGTGCCGGTCTTCACGTTGCCCATCTCATCATAGGCGATTTCCTGACCCATCGCGATGGCCAGCGCCTCGGTCACGCCACCATGGACCTGTCCTTCGATGATCATCGGATTGATCCGGGTGCCGCAATCGTCCAGCGCATAGAATTGCCGGACCTCCCATTCGCCGGTATCCACGTCAATCTCCATGACACAGATGTACGCGCCGAAGGGGTAGGTCATGTTTGGCGGATCATAATAGCTGACGGCTTCCAGACCCGGCTCCAGCCCCGGAATAGCCTGATTATAGGCAGCAAAGGCGATCTCTTTCATCGTCTTGAAGCGCTCTGGCGCGCCTTTGACTGAGAACCGGTCCACGTCCCATTCGACGTCGTCGTCGTGAACCTCAAGCAGGTAAGCCGCGATCATCTGCGCCTTGGCGCGGATTTTGCGTGCAGCCATGGCCGTTGCAGCACCCGCTACTGGCGTAGATCGCGATCCATAGGTCCCGAGACCGTAAGGCGCGGTGTCGGTGTCACCTTCCTCCAGCGTGATGTCATCGGCGGGCAGACCGATCTCACTGGCGATGATCTGGGCAAAGGTCGTGGCATGGCCCTGACCCTGAGAGATCGTTCCAAGCCGTGCGATGGCAGAGCCGGTCGGATGAATCCGGATTTCGCAGCTGTCGAACATGCCCAGCCCAAGGATATCACAGTTCTTCACCGGTCCGGCTCCGACGATTTCGGTGAAATGCGTCAGGCCGATGCCCAGTAGTTTGCGGGTTTTGCCAGCCTTGAAATCCTCGATCCGCTGCGCCTGTTCCGCTCGCAGACCATCATAATCCACCGCCTTCAGCGCCTTGTCCCACGCGGCGTGGTAGTCGCCCGAGTCATATTCCCATCCCAGCGCCGATTGATAGGGGAACTGGTCGGCCTTGATGAAATTGATCCGGCGCAGCTCGGCCGCGTCCATTTTCAACTTGATCGCCAGAACCTCGATCATCCGTTCGATGAAATAGGCGGCTTCGGTCACGCGGAACGAACAGCGATAGGCCACGCCACCCGGAGCTTTGTTGGTATAGACACCATCCACCGCCAGATAAGCGGTCGGGATGTCATAAGATCCGGTGCAGATGTTCATGAAACCGGCAGGGAACTTGGTCGGATCAGCACAGGCGTCAAATCCACCATGATCCGCTGTCGTATGGCACCAGAGGCCAGTGATTTTGCCGTCTTTCGTGGCAGCAATCTTGCCCTGCATCCAGTAATCCCGAGCAAAGGCAGTGGTCATCAGGTTTTCCATCCGATCCTCGACCCATTTCACCGGCTTGCCAGTGACAATCGAGGCAACGACCGAACAGACATAGCCCGCATAGGCACCCACCTTGTTGCCAAAGCCACCGCCGATATCCGGGCTGATGACGCGAATATTGTGCTCAGCCAGACCCGAGATCAGCGACACAACGGTCCGGATCGCGTGCGGTGCCTGAAACGTACCGTAGAGCGTCAGCTTGCCGGTCACCTTGTCCATGGATGCGACGCAACCGCAGGTTTCCAGCGGACAGGGATGCGTGCGGTGGTAATAAACCATCTCTTCTGCGACGACATCGGCCTCGGCCAGAATGGCTTCGGTCGCGTCTTTGTCACCCTGTTCCCAAGTGAAGATATGATTGTGGTGCTTGCGGGGGCCGTGTGCGCCTTCGGTCTGACCTTCAAGGTCTTCGCGCAGGACAACATCTGATTTCAACGCCTCAAACGGATCAGTGAGAACGGGCAGTTCCTCGTATTCGACCTCGACCAGTTCCACGGCATCCGCCGCGATGTAGCGGTCTTCGGCCACCACATAAGCGACCTCTTGGCCCTGGAACAGCACTTTGCCGTCTGCCAGCACCATCTGCTTGTCGCCTGCCAAGGTCGGCATCCAATGCAAACCCAGCGGCGAGAGGTCCTCGGCGGTCAGAACGGCAATCACACCAGGCAGCGCCAGTGCCGCCTCTTTGTTCACACTGACGACGCGAGCATGCGCATAGGGGGAACGCACGAAATCGCCGAACAACATGCCGTCCAGCTTGATGTCATCAACATAGTTGCCTTTGCCTTGAGTAAAGCGCACATCCTCAACGCGTTTACGCGAACTGCCCATCCCTTTGAGATTGGCGGCGCGTTCTTCGGGGGTCATGGTTTGATCGTTCATTCCGCAGCCTCCTTCTGAGCGTTCAGCATGTCAGCCGAGGCCGAGATTGCCTTGACGATGTTCTGATACCCGGTGCAGCGGCACAGGTTGCCGGCCATACCAAAGCGGATTTCTTCCTCGGTCGGGTTCGGGTTTTCCTGCAGCAAGCGGTGTGCGCGGGTGATCATGCCCGGCGTGCAGAAACCGCACTGCAGCCCGTGATGTTCGCGGAACATCTCTTGCAGGACGCCAAGGCTGCCATCGTCATTGGTCAGCCCTTCGACGGTGGTGATATCGGCCCCGTTCACCTGCGCCACAAAAGTAGTGCACGATTTGACGGACTTGCCGTCGATATCCACGGTGCAGGCCCCGCAATGGCTGGTTTCGCAACCGATATGAGGGCCGGTGATTTTCAGATCTTCCCGCAGGAAGTGGATCAACAGCGTGCGCGGCTCGGCCAGTCCTTCGACCTCGCGACCGTTCACGGTGAGTTTGACGTGCATTTTTGACATGATTTCCTCCCCTCAACCCGCGCGGCTTTGCGCACGATCGATGGCGCGGCGCAGCATCACGGCGGCCACATGTTTCTTGAACTCGACCGGCCCGCGGTTGTCAGCGACCGGGTCGATGGCGCTCAGCATCGCGGTGACGCAGCCGCTGATATCACCATCGGCCAGCGCGTTGCTGGCGCTTTCGGACCAGATCGGCGTATCCGCCAGATTGGTCATCGCGACCGAGGCCTGACCGTTGCCAAGCATCACCGCAGCCGCAGCTGTCGCATAGTCGCCGATCTTGCGTTTCTGCTTTTCATAGGCCTGACCTACGCCCGCGCCCGGTACGGGGATCGAAATTCGGGTCAGGATTTCCTCGTCCTCGCGCGCGGTGAAATACGCGGCCTCATAGAAGTCCCGTGCGTCGACGCTGCGGGTGCCATCAGGACCGGACAGCTCAAAAGTGGCGTTGAGGCATTGCATTAACCCCGGCATGTCATTGCCCGGATCGCCGTTCGCGACATTGCCGCCGACGGTGCCCATATAGCGCACTTGCGGATCTGCGATCTGCAGCGCGGCTTCGCGGATCAACGGTATCGCCTCTGCCAAACCGTCATGGGTGATCAGTTCGTGCTGCGTCACCATCGCGCCCAATGTCACGGTGTCCGCTCCGACCTCAATACCCTTGAGTTCTTCGATGGCCTGCAGATCAACCAGATGGCCCATCTCGGCCATGCGCAGTTTCATCATCGGGATAAGGCTGTGCCCGCCCGCGATCACGCGCGCTTCATCCCCGTGTTCCTGTAAAATGCCAATGGCCGAGGCGATGTCGCCTGGCCGGTGATACTCAAAACCGGCTGGTATCATGTTTTTCCTCCCTGGGTCCGAGCGGTATGCCTTGGGGGACCTGGCGTAAGGAAAGAGCGGTCAGATCAGCCAATCCAGTCAACGGGAACGGGGGGCGCAGCTTGTTTCACGAAATGCGAATGAGCTGCACGAGATGCGATCAGAGGCCCAGCGCCTCGCGGATATCCGTCAGTCGCGATCGGCTAACCGGTACCTTGGTCAGGGCATCCACCCCGTCGAAATAGCAGGTGCCATTGTCCTTGTGCCGCTCAAAGCTTGAGACGTGTTTGGGGTTCACAAGGTAACTGCGATGCGCCCTCAGAAACCCGTCTTGCTTCAGTCGTGTTTCCGCTTCGGTGATGGACCAGGGGCAGAACAGCTTTTCGCTGCCCATATAGAGGACGGTATAGTGCCCCTCGGCACGTATCGCCGCTATTCGAGCAGGTTCGGCGAAGAATGTCTGGCCTTCACGCTCAAACGGGACGCCTGCGCGCAAAACGGTGGGTTCCGGTTCGGGTGTGGGTGTGACGGGCGCCGGCGCGGGTTCGATGAAGGTGATGCCGGTCAACAGGAACGCACCGCAGATCAGAAAAACCGCCACAGTGACGCCCATCGCCAGAACCTGATTGTTCAGGGCCGGACCGGCCCCTCCGGCGCTGTCTGTGGCCACAAAATCCGTCAGGCCTGTGGCGACGAAGTGCATCGTGAAAACCGCCAAACCAAAACACACCGTCCCCAGCAGGATGTTGCGTTGGGTGCGATTGTCGTAAGCCGCCCAGATCGCCAGAACTGACAAGAGCACCGAGGCCACAGTCGAGATCGTCACATCCCATACGTTGTAGACGGGGCGACACAGCTCCATCCCGGCCATGCCGACATAGTGCATCACAACAATACCAAGGCCGACGATCACGCCCGCAGCGACCAGTGTCCCCATGGTACGGGGCCGGAAATGCAGGATCAGCAAGGCCAGACCCACCATCAGTATCGCAACAAGCGCAGAGATCAGCGTGATCAAAGCGTCATAGTAGAACAGAATCGGAAGCTGCAGGCCCAGCATGGCGACGAAATGCATCGACCAGATGCCGCCGCCCAGAATGATCGCTGCCAGCGCCACCACCAGTTTGCGCCTCTGGTCGTCCAGTTTCGAAGCGCCATGCGTCAGGTAAAGCCCGGTGAACCCGGCCATCATCGCAACGGCGAGAGACGCCGCCACAAGCCAGGCGTTATGTGAGTAATCCAACATATGGGTTTGCCCGCCCTCCCCGACGCGAGAGTGACGTTAGCAAACGGAATTGATTGGGACAATTGGATGTTCGCAGGGAATTCCCGCCAACACATAGAGGTGCTCCTTTGCGGCGGTTTCTATTGGATTACCGCATCCTCCCAAGCAGACAGGAATTTTGTACGCTTCAACCCGTCCAGAAAGGTTAGCAACGCAGGGTTCAGTCCAATCGTTTCACGTCCGTTTGCTCCACCTGACTGCAGTAACGGCAGCGGGCTAGTGTCTTCGGTCGCGGGCCGTTCGGCCACGATGTAGCGTAACAGCATCTCGGCCGCCTTCGGTTCAGAAGTCGCACGGGACACCATCGCGGTGCGCATCATGATTGTTTGAAAGTCGGTCGGCAGAACGACCTCAAGCGCATCCTTGCCCTCGGTCCGAACAGCCGCATAGCTGCCCAGAACGTTGTACGCGACCAGGATCGTTCCGTCGGCAAGGTCGTTGATCATATCGCCCGAGCAACAATAGAGCTGCACGTCCAAGCTCCCCATCACTTCCATCAGTCGCCAATAGGTCTCGGATGCGCGGGCGTCCTGCGTTGCGAACAGGTATCCAAGACCGGACTGGCGCACGTCATATGTCCCGACTTTGCCCCGAAATGCCTCTGGGCGTTTGCGCAAGGCTTCGATCAAGCCCTGCCGGGTCTGCGGGACCGGCTGCCCTTCGAACGCAGTACGGTTGATCACGATGGTTGCGGGTTCCGAGGTAAAGGCAAAAAGGCTGTGGTGCCACTGCGCCCAGCTTGGCACCGGAACGTCATCTATCGGCAAGGCAAACCCGTCATTGGCCAGTTTCAGCTGCAAATCCATGGCACTGGAGATGATCACATCGAACGCCTCGGGCGTTTCCCGGACGCGCCGGTTGATGTCAGCCGTACCAGACACAAGATATTCGACACTAATTAAGGGGTTTTCGGCCACAAACCCTTCGATCACCGGGGCAAACAGAACCGTATCCGTGCTTGAGATTACGCGAAGGCGCGGACCTTCGGCCCCTTCGTTAAAGACAAGCCGGTCTTCCCAGTCGTCGGCCCACCCGACCAGCGGACAGAACAAGAGCACTAAAGCGATAAGGTAACGCATGCGCCCCCCTTTTTGCGGTTTCGCAGGATCAGAGAACCGCCATGCGCCGTTGCCACATCCTGCGCAATGGTCAATCCCAGACCGGACCCGATGGTCCCGGCGGCATTCTGCCCGCGTTCGAAGCGGCGCGTGAGGGTATCGATTTCGTCCGGCGGAAACCCCGGCCCTGCGTCCCGCACCTGAATCTGAGGCGTCGGATGCATAAGAAGGCTGATTTCGACCTTGCTGTCCGAGGGCGCGTATTTCATCGCGTTATCAATCAGATTGCGAACCGCATTCTGGATCAGGATCGGATCGCCCGAATAAGGAACCGAAGGCTCTCCGGTCAGAGACAGCGTCAGTTCCTTCATCTCGGCAATGGGGATCAAGCGTTGCACCAGGTCGCGGCACAGAATGACCAGATCAATCTCTTCCCGCTCCAGATGATCCGCGCGAAAAGTGATCATCGCATGATCCAGCAACTGCCCCGCCGCGCGCGAGCTTTCGTCGATTGCGCGGACCATGGCTTTGAGGGCCTCGCGGTTTTCCTCACGCTCGACGCGGTGAAGGGTCGTTTCGGCGTAAGACCTGACCGTAGCAAGCGGAGTTCGCACCCGATGCGCGGCCTCGGCGATAAAGTCCTCGGACTGGCTGAGCGATTGATCCAAGCGCCCCATCAGCGAATTCAGCGACATCACCAGCGGTGCCATTTCTTTTGGTACCGGTTTTTTGAATGGGCTTAAGTCCTGTGGCCCTCTGCGCGTGACCGAGTTCGTCAGCTTGTTCAACTGGCCAATCGTTGTGGACGTAACCCAAAACGACAGGGCAGCGGTCAGCAGAAAGAAACCGATCCCCAGATACGCCGCATTGCGCGAGATCTGATCCAGCGTGTCGGATAACGCGTCCTGCGTCTGGCCCAGCGCAACCTCGATCTCGGTCTGGCGACCCAATCCGACCAGAGTTCGTCCGGCGCTGACCTGACGGACACGCTCCCCCCGCACCTCACCGGTTTCGAATGCCAGCCTGCCGCCAACCGGGCCTGCTGCAAGGCCCAGATCTTCGTACCCGGACAGGAATGCCCCATCCTGATAGATCGCATAAAACACCCGGTCATCCGACGGCGTGCTGAGCATGGAGAATGCGGCATAGGGAATATCCACCTCAAGCTGACCATCCCTGAGCGCAGCGGCATCAAGGATTGATGTAACAGACGCCCCCAATATGTCGTCCTGTCCCTGCTGAGCGACTTTCGCGGCATAGCTGCGAACCGTCAAAAACAACAGGATCGCCAGGACAGCCGCCCCGCCAATCAGGGTCAGCACAAGGCGATTCCGCAGTGACCCTGAAACGGTTGGGCTAGTCGTCATGGTCCAGCCTGTATCCCAATCCGCGCAACGTGGTGATCTTCATATCGGATCGTTCAAGATGTTTACGCAGGCGACCGACATAGACCTCGATCGCATTGTCCGAAACGGTGTCGTCGTAGGAAAACAACCGGTCAGCCAGCTTCTGCTTGGAAAACACCTGACCCGGCGCGTTGATGAACAACTCGATCATCCGCAGCTCGCGATTGCGGAGTGAGACCGTGTCACCCGCCACCGTCAAATGTCCCGCCACGGGGTCAAAGACGATCCCACCGATCTCGATTGTGGATTTCGCGCTGCCGGATTTGCGGCGCAGAACCGCGCGGCAGCGGGCTTCAAGTTCGGCATGATCAAAGGGTTTGGTCACGTAGTCGTCCGCCCCAAGATCAAGTGAACCGATTCGATCCGAAACCTGACTGCGCGCGGTCAGAACGATGACCGGAGTGTCTAGATGGCTGGCGCGGTGCTGCTTGAGGAACTCGCGACCATCCCCATCCGGCAGCATGATATCCAACAGGATCAGGTCGTACTCTTCGGTCGCCACAAAGGCACGAGCGTCCTCTAAATCTGCTGCATGATCAACGACATGACCGTCCAGTCGCATGCGGGAACTGATCGCATTCGCGAGGTCCAGATTGTCTTCGACGAGCAGAAATTTCATGGGCTGCAGGCAGTTTCTTTTTACATGACAGGTTGATGTCAGGTTGGCGTGTTTAGTTGCGGGATAATCTGTGCCGCTGAGCGGCCTGTTGTCAAATGGGAGGACATAATGACAACTTTCAAACTGGGCCGTCGGGCCCTGATCGCAGCTGTTGCCGCAATCGGTCTGGTTGGGCCCGCAGCTGCTGACGGCCACAAGGTCGTTGACAGCATCCACTTTCTGATCCCCGGCGGTGCTGGCGGTGGCTGGGACGGTACCGCGCGCGGCACCGGCGAAGCGCTGACCAACGCAGGTCTTGTTGGGACCGCATCCTACGAGAACATGTCGGGCGGCGGCGGCGGTAAGGCCATCGGTTACCTGATCGAAAACGCCGACAGCAACCACGGCACGCTGATGGTCAACTCGACCCCCATCGTGATCCGTTCGCTGACCGGTGTATTCCCGCATAACTTCCGCGACCTGACACTGGTATCGGGAACAATCGGCGACTACGCAGCGATCGTTGTCGGCAAAGACAGCCCCATCAACTCGATGGCCGATCTGCTGGCCGCCTATGATGCTGATCCCGGTGCAACCGCGATTGGCGGCGGCTCGGTTCCGGGCGGCATGGACCACCTGGTTGCAGCGATGGTCATGGAAGCCGCCGGCAAGGACGCGCTGGGCGTGAAATACATTCCGTATGACGCGGGCGGTAAAGCCATGGCGGCCTTGCTGTCGGGTGAGATCGCGGCGCTGTCGACCGGTTTCTCGGAAGCCGTCGATCTGGCCAATGCGGGTGAGGTCAAAATCATCGGTGTGACCGCTGAAGAACGCGTAGACGCCGCGCCTGATGCACAGACCATGAAAGAGCAGGGCATCGACACCACCTTCGTGAACTGGCGCGGGTTCTTTGCAGCCCCCGGCCTGCCCGAGGACAAGCTGGTCGCCTATCAGGAAGCCATCACCAAGATGTACGACACGCCAGAGTGGGAAGAAGTTCGCGCCCGCAACGGTTGGGTCAACATCCACAACTCGGGTTCTGATTTCGAAGCATTCCTGGAAGATCAGGAACAGCAGATCAGCGACCTGATGAAGAAGCTGGGCTTCCTCTAAAGCAATCTACGGCAGAGCGTTTGGTCGCTCTGCCGTCCCCAATAAGTGAAAAAAGGGAGGGGACGCTATGGCGCTGGATCGCTGGATCGCGCTTGTTTTACTGGGTGTTTGCCTGACATACGGGTACGCCGCCTGGTTCACGATGGATGGAAGTCTTCCTCCTTTCATGCAGAGAAACCCGATCTGGCCCAGCACATTCCCCAAGGTGCTGTCGGTTCTGGGTGTGGTGGCCTGCACAATCATCCTACTCGGTCTCGAAAAGAGCGAAGTCAAAGAGGCCGACATCGATTATCGGCGGTTGGGTGAATATCATCTGGGTCAGGCCATCTCGCTGCTGGTTCTGATGGTCGTCTACGCCCTGTGCCTGCGCCCCGTGGGCTTTTTGATCGCGACCTCCTCATTCCTGATCCTCGGATCCTTCATCCTTGGTGAACGCAAGTGGCACATCATGCTGCCGGTGGCTTTCTTCGCGACCGGAGCCGTCTGGTATCTAGTTCAGGAAGTTCTTGGAATTTACATGCGCCCCCTGCCGGGCTTGATCGGAGGCTGACATGCTTGAAGGACTTCTGATCGGCCTGCAAACGGCATTCTCAATTCAAAACCTGCTGATGGTCATCGCCGGATGCCTCATCGGCACGTTCATCGGCATGCTGCCGGGGCTGGGTCCGATGTCGATCATCGCGATCATGATCCCGGTCGCGATTTCGATGGGCGATCCATCTGCCGCGCTGATCCTTTTGGCCGGTGTCTATTATGGTGCGATCTTTGGTGGATCGACCTCATCCATCCTGCTGAACGCGCCGGGGGTCGCGGGTACCGTGGCCTCGAGCTTTGACGGCTATCCGATGGCCCGACAAGGCAAGGCAGGCAAGGCGCTGACCATCGCCGCGATCGCCAGTTTCGCAGGCGGTACGCTGGGCGCGGTGTTGCTGATGATCTTTGCACCGGCTTTGTCATCCGTCGCGCTCCTGTTCCATTCCGCCGAATACTTCGCCCTGATGGTGGTCGGTCTTTCAGCCATCGCCGCCTTTGCCGGATCGGGGCAAGTGGCCAAGGCAATCATCATGACGACCCTTGGGCTGATCATGGCAACGGTCGGTGAAGGTGCCCTGTTCAACCTGCCACGCTTCACAATGGGCATAATGGACCTGCAATCCGGGTTTGGCTTTATCACTCTGGCGATGGCCATGTTCGCCCTCCCCGAAGCTCTGTTCCTTGTGCTCAAGCCGAAAGACCTGAAAGGCGACGATGGCGAGATCAAAGACCTGCGCGTGACCAAGGACGAGGCCAAGGCCATCGCCCCGGTTATCGGTCGCCAATCGGTGCAGGGCTTCTTTATCGGCGTCCTGCCTGGTGCGGGTGCGACCATCGCAAGCTTCCTTGGCTACGCGGTCGAACGGAACATCGCCCCCAAGGAAGAGCAGGAACAGTTCGGCAAGGGCTCGATCAAAGGTCTGGCCGCGCCCGAGTCGGCGAACAACGCGGCCTGTACCGGATCGTTTGTTCCGCTGCTGACGCTGGGTATTCCCGGATCCGGGACGACGGCGATCTTGCTGGGTGCCTTGATTGCGCTGAACGTGACACCCGGTCCCCGGCTTATGGTGGACGAGCCTCAGATCTTCTGGGCGGTGATCATGTCCATGTTCATCGGCAATCTGGTACTGCTCATCCTGAACCTGCCGCTGATCCCCTACATCGCCAAAGTGCTGGCTGTTCCGCGCAACTACCTGATCCCGTTCATTTTGTTCTTCACCCTGATGGGGGCCTATATCGGGCAGAACAACGCGACCGAGTTGCTGATCCTTGTGGGCTTTGGCGTCTGCGCAACAGCATTGAAGTTCGCAGACTATCCTCTGGCCCCCTTGCTGATCGGATTCATCCTCGGCGGTATGATGGAGGACAACTTTGCCCGCTCGATGCAGCTCTATGACGGCATCTCCTTCATCTGGCAACGTCCCATGACGCTGGGCCTGCTGACAATTGCTGTCCTGCTGGTGCTGCTGCCCAGCTACCGCGCACGTCGGGCGCGGGCGCGGGCCGCTGGTGTGGCCGATGGCGACTGAACCGCTCAGGGGCGTTCGGGTTCTTGATCTGACAAACGTGCTGGCAGGCCCGTATTGTTGTTACCAACTGGCCCTTATGGGGGCCGAGGTGATCAAGGTCGAACGCCCCGGCAGCGGGGATCTGGCCCGCGTGCTTGGCGCTGATCCCGACCGGAACAAAGCCGGTATGGGGGTCAGCTTTCTGGCGCAGAACGCTCAGAAGAAGTCGATCACGCTGGATATGAAATCCAGCCGGGGTAAGGCTCTGCTGAAACAGCTGGTGAAAACGGCGGATGTTCTGGTCGAAAACTTCCGGCCCGGCGTCATGGACCGGTTGGGTCTTGGGTATGAAGTTCTGCGCGCCGAAAACCCCACCCTGATCTACTGCGCCATCAGCGGCTTTGGGCAGGACGGTCCACGCCGCGATGACCCGGCCTATGACCAGATCGTGCAGGGGATCAGTGGCGTCATGTCGATCACCGGCGCACCGGATACTGCGCCTTATCGTGTCGGCTATCCACTGGCCGACACCGTTGGCGGGCTCACCTCCGCCTTCGCGGTTAGCGCCGCGTTGAACGCAAACCCCCGCGGCGCATTTCTGGATATCGCCATGTCCGAGGCCGTGATCTCGACCATGGGGTGGGTCGTCTCCAACTACCTCGTCGGAGGAGTGATGCCAGGCGCACATGGCAACGAGAACACGACCTCAGCCCCCTCTGGCACATTCGCCACATCCGATAGTCCGATCAACATCGCCGCCAATCGGGATGAGCAATGGCAAGCCCTCGCCCGACACCTGGGCCGAGAGGACCTGCTGGATCACCCGGATTACGCGACGCGCGAGGATCGTAAACGGAACCGTCACGCGCTGAGGGACGAGTTGGAGAAATCCTTGAAATCGCGCCCGGCGAACGAATGGGTTGCTGAATTGAACGGCCTGGGTGTGCCAACCGGGCAGGTTCAAACGGTCCCCGAGGCTTTGGCGGATGAACAATTGGCCGGTCGCGGGTTGATCGGCACGTTGCCGGTACATGGCGAGGATATGCAACTGGCTGGTAGCCCGGTGATGATGGACGGACAGAGGAACATGCCGCAGACCCCGCCGCCCAAACTGGGCGCGGATAACGCGGCAATCTGGGCGGAACTTGGTCTGTCCACAGATGAGATCGACGCATTGGTGAAGGAAGGAGTGATATGAGCGACGTTTCCGACTGGTGGCGCACATCTATCATCGACATGGAACCCGGCCGCATCGCCTTGCGAGGAGAACCCATCCAAGACCTGATCGGCAATCTGAGCTTTGCCGAAATGATCTGGCTTCTGGTTCGCGGTGATCGCCCCTCACCTGCGCAAGCCCATCTGTTCGAAGCCGCCTTAGTTGCCGCTGTGGACCATGGACCGCAGGCACCGTCCATCGCGACGGCTCGGATGGCTGTGACATGCGGGTTGCCTTTGAACAACGCGATGGCCAGTGCAGTGAACATGCTGGGTGACATCCACGGCGGAGCTGGTGAACAAGCGGTTGAGCTCTATCATTTCGTCGACACTCACTCGGGTGAGTTGGGCACGGCGCTGGATGACTGGATCGCAGAGCGCGGAAAAATCCTGCCCGGCTTTGGCCA
Organism: Ruegeria arenilitoris; assembly: GCF_013035315.1. GTDB lineage: Bacteria > Pseudomonadota > Alphaproteobacteria > Rhodobacterales > Rhodobacteraceae > Ruegeria > Ruegeria arenilitoris_D. The sequence goes on from NZ_WQHP01000007.1 coordinate 20,133, forward strand.
CCGGTTTCACACGCCTACCGACCCACGCGCGCCACGGTTGATGGCGCTGGTGTCCGAGGCTGTTGAGAACGGTGCGTGCGATGGGCGCTTCAGGCAAATCGCGCTGGATATCGAAGCCGAACTCGCGCGGCGCAAAGGTAAACCCGTTCCGATGAATATCGACGGAGCTACCGCAGTGATCTACGCAGAGCTTGGGTTTGAACCGCCCCTTGCGCGCGGTCTGTTCTGCCTGTCGCGTTCCGTAGGCATACTTGCACATGCGTGGGAGCAGACACAGCAAGGCGGGCGCAATAAGGGCCCAACCCCGCCCAAGTATCGTTGGACTTACGTCGAACCCTCGTCAGAGGACTAAGTTCGTCAGGCCTGTTTCTCGACCTCAGGTTCCACATCCGGGCGGACGGGTTCGGCGTCCATTTCGATGACATCCGGTTCGGCGGGTTCCTCGGCTTCATCCACTTCGACCTCAGCGTCCGCTTCGCTCTTGTCCTCTAGCGCGCCCACAATCAGAGGCAGCATGTGAACACCTGTCGCAGAAGCGATTTCGGGTGTCTGCGGTGTCTGCCAGCTGAGCGTGTCAAAGCTGCCGCAGTTCTGACAGACCGGAGCCCACTCGGGCTGAATGTCGTGGCAATTGTCGCAAACCCATTGCGGCCCGCGCGGCGCGATCAGCGCCTTGGCCAGCCATCCCTGCACCACCGCGTCCGAGGCGCCCTCGCCCCGTTCGATCGCAGCCATCAGGGTATAGCCGCGCGCATCCGCGTTCTTTTCGACCACATCGCCCAGCGCACGACGCGCTTCGGGGAAGTCCTCGGCGACGATGTTCAACTCGGCCAGAATAAGACGGGTTTCCATGTTTTCAGGATGAATACGGGTCAGCGCGGCAAAGCGTTTGATCCGTTGATCAGGTGTTTCATCCGGTAAAATCTCGGCAAAGGCATGGGCCAGATCCGGGTGCGGCTGCACCTCCCAAGCCTTTTTCAGGATCTTGGTCGCAGAACGCGGCTTGCCCTTTTCGATATAGGCCCGAGCGGCCATCGCTGCTGCGGGCACCAGATCAGGCGACAGGCGGTTCGCTTCAATCGCGCGCTCCTGCTGCTCGACTGTGGCGTCCTCATCCAGAATGCCCTTGGCCTCAGACAGGGCCAGAACGGCGTCACGGCGTTTGAACACGTCGCGCGGCAGGTGGCCCGATTTCAGCTTGGCAGTCAGGGTCGAGCGCGCGCCCGCCCAATCCTGCGCCTTGGTCTGAAGGCCCAGCAGAATGTCCTGCGTTTCCTGATGGCGCGGCTTAATGGCCAAGGCTTTCTCGGCCAGCTTGCGCGCGGTGTCATCATCACCTTCGGCCAGCTTCTGTTTCATGATGCCGCGCACACCAACAAAGCGAGTCGCATTATTTGTCACTAGCTTCTTGTAGGTGTCCGCAGCCTTTTTCGTATCGCCGTTCATCTCGGCCGCCTGCGCGACCAGCAGGTTAGTGAGCTCGGGCTTGTTCAACAGCCGTTCTGCCTTGGTGGCCTTGTTCAGCGCCACGCGCCCTTCGCCGGAGGCCAGCGCCATCAGCCCATCAGACAGGGCCTGATACCCGCGCTGTTCACGGCTGCGGTCGAAGTACCGCGACAGGGCGGTCTCATCCCCGTTGAGGAACTTCAACGTCGCGATCAAAAGGGTCAGCAGCTTGAAGAACACCCAGATGGCAAACACCAGAACGCCCAGCGCGATCACCGACTGTAGCGGCCCCAGCGTGTATTCTGTTCCACCGGCCGTGATCTGAACCCCACCGCTGGTTTCCATCAGCAGCCCAGCGCCTACAGCCAACAGGCCAATAATCGCAACAAAGACTAAAATCTTAAACAGTGACCACAGCATGGCAGGTCCTTCAGTTCGAGTTCACGCTAGGCTGAAGCGCATTGGCGGCATCCACCGCGGAAACCCGCGTCTGTGCGGCCTGCTCCCAATCAGCCATCGCTGCCTGCGCCGCTTCGGGCAGGGATTTCAATTCGGTCAGAGCGGTTGTGACATCGCCGCTGGACAGGGCGGCCTCGGCCCGCGACAGGATCGCATCTGGATTGTCCCCCTCTTGCGGCGTGACTGAACGTGCACCGGTCTGCCGCTGCAGGAAGGCCACCAACCCGGTGGTCTTATCTGCATCGCGCGCATCCGCCAGCGCGGTCCGGGCCGCAGGCGAGAACGAACTGCGCAACGCCGCCAAGGTCGCAACACCCTTATCCGCCGGGCCAGACAGCGCGTCGGGCACCTCGACACCGCCTGCTTGCAGCTCGGCAACCAGATCAGAATAGGGCTGTCCGGCATCCAACTGTCCGGTCAAACGGGACAGGGTGGCCGCGTTCGCCGCGGCCTGCGCTTCGGCCGAGGCTTTGGCTTCAAGCGCTTGCGCATCCGAAACCATTTTTTCCACTTCGGCGCGCTGCGCCGCCAGAGAATCCTGCAACTTCTTCAATTCGGCTTCAAACGCTGCCGAAACCTCGGGCGAGGCACCCTGAGTCAACGCCCCGCTTTCCAGTGCGGTCAAACGACTGGCCAGAGGATCAATCTTACCTGTCAGCCCATCGAGGCTGGTTTTCAAGCTACTCAACTCTTCGCCCAGCGGTGTGACCTGATCGGTCAGGGCCGCGAGTTTTCCGTCAACATCCGACGTATCGGACAGGGATTTCGTCAAGGCTTCGATCTGGCTGGACTGATCGTTCAGCTTGGCCTCAAGCGCCGTGAGCGCATCTGAATCGGACGATCCGAACAATCCCGCGCTACCTGCCGCAAATCCGATCCCTGCAGCCAGAGCACCGCCAAGCAAAGCGGGTATGAAACCGCCGCGGCTTTCTTCTTTTTGCGGCTCTTGCTGCGGTGCTTCTTCCGTCTGGGCCACAGGTTCTTCCTGAACCGGCTCCTCAACACGCGCTTCGGCTTCGGCTTCGGCTTCGGCTTCGGCTTCGGCTTCGGCTTCGGCTTCGGCTTCGGAAAGGGGTTCTTCTACCGGCTCGTCCGCGTCAACAGAAGTTCCTTCACGCTGCGAAGTGAATTCAACCGCTTCGTCCGACTTGGGGTCTTCCACCGGCTTTTGATCGGTTTTTTTCTTACGAGCCACCGCGACGTTCCCCTTATCGAATCCAATTTCATATGAATAACAGGCCACTCTAAGTTAATCAGTGGTCTCTATACCCTCAACCCGCATCGCGTGTTTCACAAGCTTTTTAACGGCTTTCCGCATTTTCTTTGGCGTCGGCTCGTTAGCAATCTTCAGGCGCTGATAGTCCAAAGAATAAAGGGGCTCGGCGGTCGCTTCGCTGATTGCGGCCAACCACAAGGGTGCCGGGCCGGTCCAGATTTCGGCAAATTGTCGCGCCGTGCGCGGCGAAAACAAGGGCGCTATTACGGGGCTTTCGCCGGCAACAACGGCAGCAGCTTCGGATGTCACCGGTAACAGGCGCTGCTGATAAACGACCTGTTCTTGCACTGTTAGGCCTGATTCGGTCAGACGGCCAGCGACATTGCCGCGGGTATGTTCACCGCGCAGATGCATCAAAGGGCTTTCGGGCCTGTGTTTCAGCAGATAGGCCACCAGTTCTTCAGCGGTTTGGCCCACCATCATGGCGTCCCATCCCGCGCCCTTTGCGGTTCCGGTGGTTGCCGGGCCGACGCAATAGGCGGGTAACTCGCGCGAAACCCCAAGCGAGGCTGCTGCATTGACCGAGTTGGCTGAGGTAAAAATCAGCCCCCGAATACCGTCTGTTTGAACCGTGACCCGGACAGGACGAATCTCCAGAATGGGGGAATAGATGACCTCAACCCGTGACCTGACGCGGGTCGGCAGTTGCGCGACGAACCTTTCAGAGGCGGCGCGTGGGCGGGTCATCAACAAATACAATAGCGGGGCCTTCGGCCTTGGGATTGTTTGCGTCCGCGCAGGGTGATACCCCGCTTGGGTGTCATGATGCAACGGATCAGGCCTATGGTGCAAACACTTACCGTACTTGGATTGGAAAGCAGCTGTGATGACACGGCCGCCGCAGTCGTGCGCCAGTCCGACGGTGCAGGGGCCGAGATTTTGTCGTCGATCGTTCACGGCCAGACCGAGCTGCACAGCGCGTTTGGCGGCGTCGTGCCCGAAATCGCCGCGCGGGCACATGCAGAGAAGCTGGACACCTGTGTCATACAGGCGCTGGAGGCTGCTAGTCTGTCCCTTTCCGACATGGACGCAATCGCCGTCACCGCGGGTCCGGGTCTGATTGGCGGAGTCATGTCCGGCGTCATGTGCGCCAAGGGCCTGAGCGCCGCGACAGGCCTGCCATTGATCGGCGTGAACCACCTGGCGGGTCACGCCCTAACGCCTCGCCTGACGGATGACATCGCTTTTCCCTACCTGATGCTGTTGGTCTCGGGCGGACATTGCCAATACCTGATCGCGCATGGACCCGAACAATTCACTCGCCTAGGCGGCACCGTCGATGACGCGCCTGGCGAAGCCTTCGATAAGACCGCGCGACTTCTGGGCCTGCCCCAACCCGGCGGCCCGTCGGTCGAGGCCGAGGCGCGGGTTGGTGATCCCAAGCGATTCCGGTTTCCACGGCCGCTTTTGGATCGACCGGGATGCGATCTATCATTCTCAGGGCTAAAGACAGCTTTGATGCGAATGCGTGATCAGATTGTCGCAGAAAAAGGCGGTCTGACCCGTCAGGACCGCGCCGATCTTTGTGCAGGGTTCCAACAAGCGATTGTCGACACACTGGCCGAGAAAACCCGCCGCGCCATCGACCGCTATCTGGAAGAGAATCCCGCCGACCCGGTTATCGCCGTTGCCGGAGGGGTGGCGGCCAACTCGGCAATTCGCGCGGCGTTAGAGACTGTTTGCACCGAAAAAGGTGCCCGGTTCACTGCCCCGCCATTGGCTTTTTGCACCGACAACGCCGCGATGATCGCCTATGCCGGGATGGAACGCTTTCGCGCAGGGGCGCGCGACGGATTGGACCTGACCGCACGTCCACGCTGGCCACTGGACAAAACCAGCCCCGCAATGCTGGGCAGCGGAAAAAAGGGCGCCAAAGCATGAGTGTTTCCGTCCTGGGATCTGGCGCTTTCGGCACAAGCTTGGCCATTTCTCTGGCTGGGAACGGGCCGGTGACGCTGTGGTCTCGGGACGCGGAACAGGCGCGGCAGATGCGGCAGGCGCGCGAGAATGCCCAGCGCCTGCCCGGCGTAACCTTACCTACCGGAATCACGGTGACGTCGGACATCGATCAGGCCGCAAATGCTGATGTCCTGCTTGTGTCCGTGCCAATGCAGAAGCTGCGCGGCGCTTTGACTGAGCATGCCGAGGCACTGGCAGGAAAAACTCTGGTGGCGTGCTGCAAAGGGATCGAGCTGTCATCAGGGCTGGGGCCTATTTCGATGATAAGGCAAGTGATCCCGGACGCCCACCCTGCCCTGCTGACAGGCCCCAGTTTTGCCGACGACATCGCGCGGGGGCTTCCTACGGCGCTGACCCTGGCCTGCGCCGATGATGCGCTGGGAACAAAGCTGCAGAATGAACTGACCACCGCAAATCTGCGCCTTTACCGAACCACAGACGTGATCGGTGCCGAGCTTGGGGGCGCATTAAAAAACGTCATGGCCATTGGATGCGGCGCTGCTATCGGGGCCGGTCTGGGCGACAGCGCCCGCGCCGCCCTGATGACGCGTGGGTTTGCCGAGATGCAGCGCTTTGCCCTAATGCGCGGTGCGCAGCCGGACACTCTGATGGGACTGTCAGGCCTCGGGGATCTCGTTCTGACCTGTTCGTCTGAACTGTCGCGCAACTATCGTTTTGGCCTGTCTTTGGGTCAGAAAAAGACATTTGATTCAGAAACAACCGTCGAGGGCGTTGCAACTGCACGCGCCATGACAGACATCGCCGCCGCCGAAGGGCTGGACATGCCCATCAGTACCACGGTGGCCGACCTGAGCCACGGCGCTTATAGCGTCACGCAGGCCATTCAAACCCTGCTCAACCGACCCCTGAAGGAGGAATAACATGCTGATCGCCCTTATCGCCCGTGACAAGGACGGCGCGCTGCAAACCCGGCTGGACAATCGCGCAGCCCATCTGGCGTATATCGAGGAAACCGGTGTCGTCGCGCAGGCCGGTCCACTGCTGGACGGAGACGCGATGATCGGATCATTGATCATTCTCGAGGTCGAAGACATGGCCGCCGCACAAAACTGGGCGGATAACGATCCCTACGCAAAAGCGGGCCTGTTCCAGTCGGTTGACCTGATCGCGTGGAAGAAGGTCATAGGCTGATGGCGTACTGGCTGTTCAAATCCGAGCCATCGACCTGGAGCTGGGACCAACAGGTTGCCAAAGGGGATGCAGGCGAAGAGTGGGACGGCGTGCGCAACTATCAGGCGCGCAATTTTATGCGTCAGATGGCGTTGGGCGACCGGGGGTTCTTTTACCACTCGCAAAAGGACAAGGCGATTGTCGGCATTGTCGAGGTTTGCGCCGAGGCGCATCCCGACAGCACCACAGATGATGAGCGCTGGGAATGCGTGGACATCAAGGCCGTTCGGCCCTTTGAAACTTCGGTCACGCTAGACCAGATCAAGGCCGAGGAACGTCTGGCCGAGATGGTCTTGGTGAAAAACTCGCGCTTGTCCGTTCAACCCGTCACCGAGGCGGAATGGCGGGTGATCTGTGCGCTGGGAGAAACTCAAGCGGACTGACTGCGAAAAAAGGGAAGGCCCTGACCGATGCAGAACCTTCCCTACCCCGCGTGCTCCCAACTCACCACACGCGTATGGAAATTATGGCTCTGACCGTCCTGGTCGCTGTCTGACACGAACCGACCCTGCGGGCGCAGTTCAAACAGCAAGTGTCTAAAATTGAAAACGCCCGCCAGAGGACTGACGGGCGTGGCGGATGAGTTTGACGGGCTTAGCCGTAGACCGACTCTTTGCCGAAATGCTTTGTCAGCATGTAATAAACGACGGCGCGATACTTGTTGCGCTCGGACATGCCATAGGTTTCCAGAACCTTGTTGATCCCTTCCATCAGTTCAGGGCCATCCGCCAGGCCCAGCTTTTTGATGAGAAAGTTGTTTTTTACCGTTTCCAGCTCACCTTCCTGGCTGGCCGCGACGGTCGATGCGTCCGCGTCATAGATGGCCGGTCCGCAGCCGATCGTGACTTTGGTCAGCAAGTCCATATCTGCGTCCATACCGCATTTGGATTTCAGATCCTCGGCATATTTTGCGATCAGCTCGTCGCGTTTTCCCATGGTTATCTCCCGGTTGAAATTCGTTTTCTGGCCACTCCAGCGCCGCTGACACGGTAACGGGCGCGGGAATTTGCACAAAGGGAAAAATTTTTCGGCATTCCCCCTTAGCTCGGTTACGCGTGATCGGGGGCTTGATTTAAGCTGTCCTTTATTTAACAATATTGTTAAATATTAGTTTCATTCGAAGTTCAGGAGGCCACCATGCCCGTATCGCTACCGAACGAAAGCCCGCAATACCGAGCCGCCAGAAACGCTCTGCTGACAGCCGAAGCGGAATTGCGCGCCCAGATCGAACAGGTCGCAAATTTGCGGCGCGGTCTTCCCAAAGGTGGAACTGTTCCGCAGGACTATACGTTCCGCTCCGAACACGGTGCGCCGGCGCCGCTTTCGTCTCTGTTCGGGTCGCATGACACCTTGGCCATCTACTCGCTCATGTACGGACCAGACGCAGAGGCACCCTGCCCCATGTGTTCGGCGTTTCTGGACGGTTTGAATGGGCAGATTGCTCATATCTCGCACAAGATTGCATTTGCGGTGGTGGCTCAAAATACCAGCGAAAAACTCGTGGACCTGAAGGCGCGCATGGGTTGGAGTGACCTGCCCCTCTATTCCGCATTAGGAACAGATTATCAGCGCGACTATCTGGCCGAATCCGAAGACGGCAGCCAATTGCCGATCCTGAACGTTTTTCAACGTGATCAGGACGGTATTCACCATTTCTGGAGTTCTGAATTGTTCTTTGAACCCAGCGATTGGCACCCGCGGCACGTAGATGCAGCCTGGCCCCTTTGGAACATTCTGGATTTCACTCCGCAAGGACGCGGGGATTTCTTTCCGTCGTTGCGGTGAAGGCTGACCTATCGGCAGTATCCCCAGCCAGGACCCTGCAGGTGAAAATGGTTCGCGTGCAAACGATTGAAGTCTGTTCCCAAAACGACCCGAAACCAGTCACAGGCTCCTTGCCATATCTCGCGCAAGAATACGCCTTCAGGTCCTTCGTTGCCCCAATCCGAAAGCAAGGTTAGGCTGCGCCCATCGGCAAATTGCAAACCAACGATGTCAATGGAATCCGCCGTGGCGTGGCTGCTCCAACCACTGCCTTGATCCTGAGCGGTGCGAATCTGGCGGCAATTGTAGCTGCCTACATGCTGCAACCGGCTGACCTGTTTGCCTAACAAATCTTGTGCCGCTGGCTGGACCACATGATGTTCCCACATGGCCAGCCGCAGGGTCGTCGCACAACTGGTTTCGACCGCCTTTACATCTGAAGTCACCAGCGCAGACAAACGGCCGCGCCCGATGATGCCGCAATTCTCATCCACGACCAGATCCTCCATCGCATCAAAGTCGACGCCAGCTTCAGCCAGAGTGGCCCGGCACTGTGCTGGGTTCGCCAATGCGCGATTAAGCTGATACCGGGTGACTGGAGTGACCGGCGCGGTCACTTTCAACGCGCGCAGTGGGTTCCAATGCGATGGCACCGGAGTTTCCGGGTGCGCCAACAACCACCACCCTCCTCCTATGAAAAGTATGGCGACGATGGCGATACCAAAAACGAAAGACGCCGCCGATAACAGGAATCGGCGGCGTCCAGAATGTTTACTCATGCTTTCTTAGCACTCAATAACGGTAGTGTTCCGGCTTATAGGGGCCTTCGGGTTTCACGCCGATATAGGCCGCCTGCTCGTTATCCATCTGGGTCAGCTTGACGCCGATGCGATCCAGGTGCAGGCGGGCAACCTTTTCATCTAGGTGCTTGGGCAGGATGTAGACTTCGTTTTGGTATTCGTCACCTTTGGTGAACAGCTCGATCTGCGCCAGAACCTGGTTGGTGAAGGACGCCGACATCACGAATGATGGGTGGCCGGTCGCGTTGCCGAGGTTCAGCAGACGGCCTTCGGACAGCAGGATGATCCGGTTGCCCGAGGGCATCTCGATCATGTCTACCTGTTCCTTGATGTTGGTCCACTTGTGGTTCTTCAGGCTGGCCACCTGAATTTCGTTGTCGAAGTGACCGATGTTACCAACGATGGCCATGTCCTTCATCTCGCGCATATGCTCGATGCGGATCACGTCCTTGTTGCCTGTGGTTGTGATGAAGATATCGGCGCTGGCGACCTCATCCTCCAGCAGGGTGACTTCAAAGCCGTCCATCGCGGCCTGTAGGGCGCAGATCGGATCAACTTCGGTCACTTTCACACGGGCACCGGCACCGCGCAGCGACGCGGCAGAGCCTTTGCCCACATCGCCATAGCCGCACACAACGGCCACCTTACCGGCCATCATGGTGTCGGTGGCGCGGCGGATACCGTCGACCAGCGATTCCTTACAGCCGTATTTGTTGTCAAACTTCGACTTGGTCACCGAGTCGTTCACATTGATCGCCGGGAAGGGCAAATGGCCGTCTTTCACCAGTTGATACAGGCGGTTGACGCCAGTGGTGGTTTCTTCGGACACGCCTTGAATCTGATCGCGCATCTTGGTGAACCAGCCCGGGCTTGCTGCCATACGCTTGGCGATCTGCTTCTTGATCACCTCTTCTTCTTCCGAAGACGGCACAGGAATAATGTCCTCGCCTGCTTCGGCACGCGCACCCAGCAGGATGTACAGCGTCGCATCGCCGCCATCGTCCAGGATCATGTTTGGGCCTTCAGGGAACAGGAAGGATTTGTCGAGGTAATCCCAGTGCTCTTCAAGTGTCTGGCCTTTGATAGCGAAGACCGGAATACCTGCCTCGGCAATCGCAGCAGCCGCGTGATCCTGGGTCGAGAAGATGTTGCACGACGCCCAGCGCACATCCGCGCCCAGTGCGACCAGTGTCTCGATCAATACGGCAGTCTGGATGGTCATGTGCAGCGAACCCACGATCCGCGCGCCTGTCAGAGGCTTGCTTTCACCGTATTCTGCACGCAGAGCCATCAAGCCCGGCATTTCGGTTTCAGCGATATCCAGTTCTTTGCGGCCAAACCCGGCCAATGAGATGTCTTTGACGATATAGTCCCCGGCCATCAGGTGCTCCATTCCGGTAAATCACAGTCCGGGCAGCCCCTAGCATTCCTTGGGGCAGGTGGCAACGCGAATGGCCGGAAACCGGGTGAACCGTCCGGTTAAATCAACTTGGTTCACCCTTGAGCTCAATCTTTGGTATCGCTTCAAAAAAATCTGTGCCAACGGCGACAATACAACTAATGCCGTTCGCCTGAGTCACCAGAACCGTATAACTTCCGGTTTTTTTCGAGGTCCAAACCTCCATCACAGCCTGCGCACCGCGGGTTTTCTGCAACCCGCCAAACACCAACTCTTCCGAGTAGCTGTCCTGCAGCTTGGCGATCACATGATCGCGCTGCGCACAGTTTTTGGCGAAGGCGGGCGGCGCAGTGGCGGCCATTCCAAAGGTCAGGGCGATTGCGAACAAACGTTTGAACATAACATGCTCCTTTCGATCCGTGTTTCGTTTCGAGAGGGCATAACTGAAAGGAGTATGCCCCCCTCAGTCCTAATGTCGGGATCAGATCGTGTAGGTTCAAAGCACGATAGCTCAAGAAAATGTTGGCAGCATGTGATCCTGACAGGTACATCATAGCACAAAAACGCGAACTCAACGTGTCCAACTTCACAAGGCATGGCATAATGGCAACACAACCCCGAGCGTGGCAGCGGATGCTGTCTGGCCGCAGGCTGGATCTGCTGGACCCGACCCCGGTGGATATCGAGATCGAAGATATCGCGCATGGTCTTGCGTTTGTGGCGCGCTGGAACGGTCAGACGGCGGGCGATTTCGCCTATTCCGTGGCTGAACACTCTTTGCTTGTCGAAGAGCTTTTTGGCCGTATCGCGCCCAATGCACCGGTGAAATGGCGGCTTGCAGCCCTGTTACACGACGCGCCGGAATATGTGATCGGAGATATGATCTCACCCGTCAAATCCGCCGTCGGCCCTGACTACGGTGCGCTTGATGATCGTCTGGCGGCGGCGATCCACATCCGCTTTGGGTTACCTGCTGAGGTTCCGAAAACGGTGAAACGCCAGATCAAAAAGGCCGACAAAATCAGTGCCTGGATGGAGGCGACACAGATTGCGGGGTTTTCCGAGGCCGAGGCGACGAAATTTTTTGGCCATCCGGACAAAGCGGTGATGGAGGGGCTGGAGATCAGGCTGAGGCCGCCAGTTGACGTGCGGCGGGCCTATACCGATCGGCATCAGGCGCTACTGGACAGGATATGAATCGCAACGTAAACACTGGATGTCACGAGCATACCCTGGCTATATCCTGGTCATCTCTTGAAAACGGTTTATGCGCCAAAGCGCAAACAGGTAGCTGAATGGTAAGTACTTTTGTGACGTTGAAGCATAAAGAAGTAACGTTTTGCAGATAAAACAGGCACAAAAAGCGGGCATCCAAATCCACCGAGCAGAACCAGAGTCATGGGTCGCTCGTGAATTGCCGCAATCGGCGCCCGAAGATGTATTCCTGAAACCGTTGTTTGAAGAAATCGAAACACGATCAAAGCAAACTGCCACCGTCGGCGCACTGCCACTTTGGGAAGGCTATCATAAACTTGAAAACTACCCGACGGATACATCCTCATCCGCAACTCGATCTTCTGATCAGGTGCGTACCGTGAAACGCACGGGCGAGTTTTTTGCATGGTTGGTTTGTGTCTTGAAACCAAATCAAGTCGTTGAAATCGGCAGTGCATTTGGAGTTTCTGGCATGTATTGGTGCGCAGGTCTCTCTGCCTTGCGCGCCGGGGAATTCACTGGCTTCGAACCGAATTCAGCCTGGTCCCCATATGCTAAATCCAACATAACCGCGATTTTGAAAGACGCGAGATTGATCAAAGGGACGTTCGAAGAGAATCTGGCCGAGGCACCCGATTCCATCGATCTTGCGTTCATCGATGCAATTCACACACCGGAATTTGTCGATACCCAGCTAAATCTAGTTCTGGAACGATCTCACAAAGGCACGTTGATCGTTCTGGATGATATCCGATTTTCCACAGAGATGTCCGACTACTGGCTGCAAGTACGCGATGACGCCCGGTTTTCAGCCGCGTTCGAGTTCACCCGCCGGGTCGGATTTCTGGAGTTCTCGGGCTGACGCCCCCTTGCATATTCATATATTCTATAGCCACCAATCAATTGAAAGGTAGCTATAGAATATAAGGTGTTATTGACTGTTTTGAAAATTACCGCGGGCTGCGCTTCGCCAAAATCCGCTGCAAAGTTCGGCGATGCATATTCAGGCGGCGCGCGGTCTCCGACACGTTCCGGTCACACAGCTCATACACCCGCTGGATATGTTCCCAACGCACGCGGTCCGCGCTCATGGGGTTTTCTGGTGGCGGGGGCAGTTCATCGCCCTTGGCCAGTAGCGCGTTGGTGATGTCGGTAGCGTCGGCGGGTTTCGACAGGTAGTCGGTTGCTCCGATCTTGACGGCAGCAACAGCGGTTGCAATCGCGCCGTATCCGGTCAGGACCACAACCCGGCTGTCGGGGCGCTTTTCGCGCAAAACTTCGACTACGTCCAGACCGTTGCCATCCTCAAGCCGCAGGTCAACCACGGCATAGGCAGGCGGGCGAGCGGTCGAAATAGCACGGCCTGCAGCAACAGAGCCCGCGGTTTCAACTTCGAACCCGCGTTTTTCCATGGCCTTTGCCAGACGTCTCAGAAACGGTTCGTCATCGTCCACCAAAAGCAGGGATTTGTCGGGGCCGATGTCGAGGTCAGAGCTGTCCGCCATATTCTGTTCTTTCCGCTATTTCACGCCTTTGGCTTAACCATGAGTAATAGCAGCGCCATCCCAAAGGTCAAACAAGGTGTCGCCCTCTAGATCTTGTCCAGAAAGCAACCGACTTTATCCGCCATCTGTTCTGCGGTGTCATCGCGGTTGAAAAACTCGATGAAACCGTCCTGAGGCGTGACCAGATAGGTAAAGGTCGAATGGTCGACCAAATAGTACTCATCGCTTTTGTCATGAGCCCGGTAATAGGTCTTGTAGGCCTGGCTTGCCGCCTTGACCTGCTCGGGCGAGCCGGTCAGCGCAATGGTCTTGCCACCCAGGTTGAACGCGTAGTCCGCAACAACTTCGGGTGTGTCGCGATCAGGGTCGATCGAGATGAATAAGGGCGTCACCGACTGGCCCCGCTCGGCCAGAATATCCACGGCTTCGGCATTGCGGGACATGTCAAACGGGCAGACATCGGGGCAGAAGGTATATCCGAAATAGACCAGCGTCGGCTCGGTGATGACATCCTTGTCGGTGACTGTTGCACCCTGACCGTCGATTAGTTCGAACGGCCCGCCGATGGCTGCCGTGCCACCCGCAATTTGGCTGGTTCGGCACTGGGCAAACTTGTCATCCGATCCGGTGCCCCGGGTCAGCAGCCACATGGCGCCCAGACCTACGGCCAGCACGACGGTTGCAAGGATGGCATAAAGACGGACCATGACTTCAATCCTGACGAAATAGGGGTTGTTGATCGTTTCGGCCGGGACACCTATCAAGAAGCTCAGCCGATGCAACAGGACATAATCGACCGATGGCAAATTCCAACATCACATTTTGGCGCGGTCAGGAACGCAGCAGTTGGATCCGTCTGCGTACACTGATCCTGCTGCGCTGGGTGGCGATTATTGGCCAGATCACCGCGATCACCGTGGCTCAGCACACCTATGAAATCCAGCTGGATGCTACCTTGTGCTATCTGGCGATCGGTATTTCGGTCATGGGGAACCTGACCGCGATCCTACTGTTTCCCCGCAACAAACGCCTGTCCGAGTTTGAGAACTTTCTGATGGTGTTGTTTGACCTGCTTCAGCTGACAGTCCTATTGTACCTCACGGGCGGGTTGAACAACCCCTTTGCCCTGTTGCTGGTGGGGCCTGTCACTATCTCGGCCAGTGTGATGAGCACGCGGTCAACGTTGATAATCGGGGGCGTAGCGATTGTTCTGACCACCTTGTTGGCCGAATTCCACCAGCCCCTGCGCACGGCTTTGGGGGCCGAGCTGGATATTCCCGACATTCTGCTGTTCGGAAACTGGGCCGCCATCGTGATCGCCATCGTCTTTCTGGGCGCGTATTCGCACCGCGTCAGTTCCGAGGTGCAGTCCATGTCCGAAGCTCTGGCCGCCACGCATATGGCACTGGCCCGTGAACAGAAGCTGACCGATCTGGGGGGTGTCGTGGCTGCCGCCGCCCACGAACTGGGGACCCCGCTCGCCACGATCAAACTGGCCAGTTCCGAATTGATCGAGGAGTTGGAAGACCGCCCCGATCTGATCGAAGACGCCGCCCTGATCCGGGAGCAGGCGAACCGTTGTCGCGATATCCTGCGCGATATGGGCCGCGCGGGCAAAGACGATCTGCATCTGCGACAGGCCCCCCTGTCCACCGTCGTCCACGAAGCGGCCGAACCGCATATCAACCGGGGCAAGACCGTACATTTCACCGAAGGCCCGGCCGAAGATGGTGATGTCCAACAACCCTCGATCCTGCGCAAGCCCGAGATCATTCACGGTCTGCGCAACCTGATCCAGAATGCGGTGGATTTTTCCCGCGATAACGTCTGGGTCGAGGCGGAATGGTCCACCAAACAAATCACCGTCAGCATCATGGATGACGGCCGCGGCTACCCGTCTCAGATGATCGGCCGTATTGGCGATCCATTCATGCGCCGCCGCCGCAGCGAGAGTGATAAGAAGACCCGCCCGGAATACGAGGGCATGGGTTTGGGCCTTTTTATTGCCAAAACGCTGCTGGAACGCAGCGGTGCCGAGTTGGATTTTGCAAACGGCTCGGATCCCTATCAAACCCTGTCAGACCACCCTGAACGCCGGGGCGCGATCGTCAGGGTAACCTGGCCCAGAAACCTTGTGGACGCGCAGACCGGCGATACCCCGGTTCCATCAGGCGTCAACCAGCGCTTCCAGACCTGATCACCGCCCGACGCTCCGGAGTTAAGACACCGTTAACCAATATGGCGCATAGTCTTAACGCTTTGTTTCGCATACCGGAGAGCGCATGATCGACTGGATCTTTCTGGCCATCATCAGCCTTGTATCCGCAAGTCTTGCCGTTCAGTGGCTTTTGCCACGTCGGCGGCAAGGAGGTGACAATTTTGGCCTTTCTGCGCCCGCGTCGCTGTTCGACGCGGTGTTTCTGTTCGACGGGGACAAGTTGATCAGCCATTCGGACATCGCGCTGGAAGGGTTCGAACAGGTGCGTGATTGGTCCGACTTGCGGCGCCTGCTACAGCGGGATTTCCCGACCTTTCCCGAAACGCCAGACCGCATTCGCCGTGAGGGCAACATGGTCATTCCGGCCATCGACTGCACCGTCGAACGCGATGTTATGTGTGAATGGATCGACGGAATTGTACGGGTGCAATTGCGCAACCAAAGCGAGTGCCCGTCCTCAACCCACCGCGCACCCAACGATCCCAATCGCCTCGCGATGGAAAAGGCGCCCTACCCGGTCTGGCTTTTGGATCATCAAGGTACCGTGCGCTGGTGCAATGCGGCTTATGTCTCGCTGGTTCGCAAGGTGCGGGGGCAGGATACGGACCTGACCGCCCCCTTGTTTCCGGTGCACGACGACGACCAAAGGCTGAGCGCAAAGACGCGCGTCTCGATTTCCTCCGCATTCAGCGACAACAAACTGTGGTTCGATCTTACGCTGGTCGATCATCCCGAAGGTCACCTGTCTTATGCTGTGGACATCAACGCGATTGTCGAGGCTGAGACCGCGCAGCGCAAATTCGTTCAGACAATGACCAAGACCTTTGCCCAGCTTTCCATTGGGCTGGCCATTTTCGACCGCAATCGCCAGTTGGCGCTGTTCAACCCTGCCCTGATTGACCTGACCACCCTGCCCCCTGATTTCCTGAGCTGCCGCCCCAGCCTGTCCAGCTTTTTCGACCGTCTGCGCGACCAGCATATGATGCCTGAGCCCAAGAATTATCGCAGTTGGCGCAGGCAGATGAACGACCTGCTCGAGGCGGCAGAAGACGGCAACTATCAAGAAACATGGTCCCTGCCCTCGGGCTCGGTCTATTCGGTCAGCGGGCGACCGCATCCGGACGGCGCGGTCGCCTTTCTGTTCGAGGATATTACGGCCGAAATCACTCTGACCCGGCGCTTTCGGTCGGAAATGGACCTGATGCAATCCATTCTGGACAAGCTGGCCGACGCGGTGGCGGTTTTCAGCGATGATGGCACACTGGCGTTTACAAACTATGCCTATCAGAAACTTTGGGGCGACACCGGGGATTCCGGGTTTGATGCGGATACTGTTCTGGATGTCACCAAAACCTGGCAGGAACACTGCACCGCGACCCCGATCCTGGGCGAAATTCGGGACTTTGTGGAAATGCGCGAAAACCGGGCAGAATGGTCAGGCGTGATTTATCTGCGCAACGGAACACCGCTAACCTGTATCGTGTGCCCGATGCAGAACGGGGCGACCATTGTTCGTTTCAACATGGACCCGCCAGAGGCGATGCGGCAAGAGGTGCAGCAAATCAGCGCCTGAACCGGGTTGCAGGCAACCGGGCTCAGGGCCATTGTGGCGCCATGACCAAATCGCCCTGCACTATGACTTTGAACTCCCCCGAGGACACCGCCGTATTCGCAGCCCGCGTCGGCGCAACACTTGTGCCCGGCGACATCCTGTTGCTTGAAGGCGAAATTGGCAGCGGCAAAACGCATTTCGCACGCAGTCTGATACAGTCGCTGATGGCCGAGCCAGAGGATGTGCCCTCACCCACCTTCACGTTGGTTCAGGCCTATGACACGCCTCAGGCAGAAATCTGGCATTGTGACCTGTATCGCCTGAGCGCCGTCGAAGAGGTCGAAGAACTGG
Source organism: Ruegeria arenilitoris (assembly GCF_013035315.1). Classification (GTDB taxonomy): domain Bacteria; phylum Pseudomonadota; class Alphaproteobacteria; order Rhodobacterales; family Rhodobacteraceae; genus Ruegeria; species Ruegeria arenilitoris_D. The sequence goes on from NZ_WQHP01000007.1 coordinate 37,268, forward strand.
GCCTGACCGAGGCTTTTGACACCGCAATATGCCTGATTGAATGGCCTGGAAAGCTGGGTCCGCTGACGCCGGAAACAGCTGCCACTCTGACCTTCAAAACAGACCCTAACACGACGGGAATCCGCCATTTGACCTTGTCATGGTCGGATCCGAAATGGCCTCAGAAACTAAGGATTGATGAATGACGAACCGGGCGGTTTTGGCCGAAGCGCTGATCGCGCAGACACCATGGGCCAACGCACAGCACGCGCCACTGGCCGGCGATGCCTCGAACCGAAAGTACGAACGGCTGACCGATCCTGACACCGGTAAAACGGCGGTTCTGATGGACTCTCCTCCGGACAAGATGGGCAATGTCGATGATTTCGTGCGCGTCGCTCAATACCTGCTGTCCCTTGGCCTGAGTGCTCCGGAAATATACGCAGAGGACTCTCATTACGGGTTCCTCCTGCTTGAGGACCTTGGCGACGATCTGTTCGCCCGCGTGCTGGAACAGACCCCCGAAAAAGAGCGCGAACTTTACGCTGCCGCTACAGATGTTTTGGTCGACCTGCACAATGCAGCCACCCTGTCCCTTCCCTCATATGATCCGTCACTCATGACTGAGCTGGCCGCGTTGTCATTTACGAAATACGCGCAGGCAATCCTGGGCACTCATGACACCGATGCGCGAAATCGGTTTGAAAACCGGTTCTCGGACATCCTGCATCGCGAAACCTCGGGCAGCAAAACCGTCGTGCTGCGGGATTATCATGCCGAGAACCTGATCTGGTTGCCCGATCGCACCGGCGTAAAGCGCGTTGGTTTGCTGGATTTTCAATCCGCCATGCTGGGCCATCCGGCCTATGATCTGGTTTCATTGCTGCAGGATGTGCGCCGGTATGTTTCACCCGGAACCGAGATGCAGATGGTCAACCGTTACATTGCGGCGACCGGGATGAACGATCACGACTTCCGCACAGCCTATGCCGTCTTGGGAGCGCAAAGAAATCTGCGAATTCTGGGCGTCTTTGCCCGGCTTGCCACCGAGTATGGCAAACCCGGCTATATCGACCTGATCCCGGCAACCTGGTCGCATCTGATGCGGGATCTGGAACATCCCGCGCTGGTCTCGGTCGCTGATCTGGTGCGCAACGCCCTGCCTGCACCCACTCCTGAAAATCTGGACAGGCTCAGACAGAAATGACCCAAACACCCGAAGCCGTCATGCTGTTTGCCGCCGGGTTTGGCACCCGTATGGGTGCTTTGACGAAGGACCGACCCAAACCCCTGATCGAGGTCGCGGGACAGCCGCTGATCGATCACGCGCTGGGTCTTGTGGACGAGCTGCGCCCCAAGCGCGTGGTGGCCAATCTGCACTATCTGCCCGAACAGCTGGAAGCACATCTGGCCCCCAAAGGCGTTCTATTGTCCAATGAAACCGGGCAGATACTGGAAACAGGCGGCGGATTGCGCGCTGCGCTGCCCTTGCTGGGACCTCAACCCGTTTTCACACTTAACCCCGATGCCATTTGGTCCGGGCCAAACCCGCTGACCCTGTTGCAAAAGGCGTGGGACCCGGATCGCATGGACGCATTGTTGATGTGCGTTCCGGTGGACCAGACAGTCGGGCACGCCGGCAAAGGTGATTTCACTGCAGATAAAAACGGTAGGATCACCCGTGGCGGCACGCTGATCTATGGCGGTGCCCAGATCATGAAAACCGAAGGGTTGTTGGATATCCCAGAGACGTCATTCTCGCTGAACTTGCTGTGGGACAAAATGCAACAGAACAACCGCCTGTTTGCCTGTATCTATCCCGGGCGGTGGTGCGATGTCGGCCATCCGGAAGGGATTGCCTTGGCCGAGGATCTGATCGCCAATGTTTGAGCCCAGCCCCGCGCCGCGCGTTTTTGCTGTTCCACCCGGAGCGGACTTTCCGAAAATGCTGGTTCAGGGCCTTCGGAATCGCAGCGCCGCGCATCCGCCCGACGCTCTGGCGCGGGTTCAGCTGGTGGTCAACACACGGCGCATGGCCCGGCGGGTCCGAGATCTGTTCGATCAGGGTCCGGCTTGCCTTTTGCCACGCTTGTCACTTGTCACCGATCTGGGGGAAAGTGTCGATCTGGCTCAGATCCCGCCGGCTGTTCCTCCGCTGCGCCGCAGGCTGGAGCTGACCCAGTTGATCGCCAAACTGTTGGAGCAACAGCCCGATCTGGCCGCGCGGTCGTCGTTGTTTGATCTGTCTGACAGCTTGGCCGCGCTGATTGACGAGATGCAGGGCGAAGGGGTTTCGCCTGATGCGATCCGCCAATTGGACGTCAGCGATATGTCCGGGCACTGGGCCCGCGCCCAGACATTTTTCGGGATCGCGGATCACTTTGTTGACTCCGGTCCGAATGCTTTGGACGTACAGGCGCGGCAACGGCTGGTGGTGGAGAACCTGATCGCACGCTGGCACGACGCGCCCCCGCAGCATCCGGTGATCCTTGCGGGTTCGACCGGTTCGCGCGGGACCACACTGATGTTGATGGAGGCCGTCGCCCGCTTGCCTCAGGGTGCATTGATCCTGCCAGGGTATGATTTCGATCAGCCAGAGGATGTCTGGCATGGGTTGGACGATGCGCTGACATCCGAAGATCACCCTCAGTACCGGTTCCGTAAACTGATGACCCAGCTTGGGCTTGAGCCGGGTCAGGTTCGTCCGTGGACCGATGATCCGGCACCCTCGCCCTCTCGTAACCGTTTGGCATCGCTGGCTTTACGGCCAGCGCCGATCACTGACGCATGGATGTCCGAAGGCCCAAAGCTGACCGATCTGGATGGTGCCACCAAAGACCTCACGCTTGTCGAGGCGCAGTCACCACGGTCAGAGGCGCTGGCCATCGCACTGCGCTTGCGCGAAGCCGCTGAGTCCGGCCAGACCGCTGCGCTGATCACGCCCGACCGGATGCTGACCCGTCAGGTCAGCGCCGCCCTGGATCGCTGGAATATCCTGCCCGATGACAGCGCCGGTCTGCCGCTACAGTTGTCGCCGCCGGGCCGGTTCCTGCGCCATGTCGCGGGTTTGTTTGCCCGGCGTCTGGATGGTGAGGCGCTGCTGACCCTGTTGAAACACCCATTGTGCCACGACGGTGGCGAGCGTGGGGTGCATTTGCTTCACACCCGCGATCTTGAACTGGACTTGCGCCGCCATGGCCCACCGTTCCCTGACAGCGCCAGCCTGACTGCTTTTGCTATTCGCAAAGAGGTACCCGAGGAGTGGGTTCGGTGGGTGGTAACGCATTTCTGCGATCAACAGGTTCTTGGTCAGCGTCCCTTGTCCGACTGGGTGTTCGCCCTGCGCAAACTGGCCGAAGCGATTTCCGCCGGAAGCGAGGGGGAAACCGGCACATTATGGGATAAGAACGCAGGCCAAAAGGCACTGGCCGTACTGACCGGGCTGGAAGAAGAGGCGCAGCACGGCGGCCCCATGACCGCCCACGACTTTGCCGACCTGTTGGGCGCACTTTTGGCAGGCGAAGAGGTCCGCGACCGCGACGCCCCGCATCCACACATCATGATCTGGGGTACGCTTGAGGCGCGCGTGCAGGGGGCTGATCTGCTGATCCTCGGCGGGCTGAACGAAGGCAGCTGGCCAGAAGCCGCCGCTCCCGACCCGTGGCTGAACCGTCAAATGCGCGACAAGGCCGGGCTTTTGTTACCCGAACGTCGGATCGGATTGTCTGCTCATGACTTCCAACAGGCCATCGGCGCGCCTGAGGTCTGGCTGACCCGCGCGACTCGTTCTGATGATGCTGAAACCGTTCCGTCGCGCTGGCTGAACCGGTTAACGAACCTGTTGCAGGGCCTGCCAGGGCAGGGTGGGCCGGACGCCCTGTCGGCGATGCGCGCACGTGGGCGGCAATGGCTGCGATGGTCTGAACAGTTGGAGGCAGCGCCCCACATCGAACCCGCGCCGCGCCCGTCACCGCGGCCTCCGGTGACATCTCGACCCAACCGGCTGAGCGTGACCGAGATCAAACGACTGATCCGTGATCCTTATGCCATTTACGCCAAACACGTTCTGCGACTGAAACCGCTGGACCCGCTGGTTCAGGCTCCGGATGCTTTGCTGCGCGGAATCGTGATCCACGAAGTCCTGGAACACTTCATCAAGGACAGCGTTCTGGACAGCGCTTTGCTGACCCGCGAGAACTTTTTGAAACGTGCAGAAACCTTGCTGGATCAGCACGTGGCGTGGCCGACGGCGCGCAAACTTTGGCTGGCCCGGTTGGAGCGCATCGCAGATGATTTTCTGTCCGCCGAAACCGCGCGGCGTGGTGACGGTGGTCCCGTGGCCTTTGAAGCCGCGATGAAGCTGGTGCTGTCGCCGTTGGATTTCACCATTGCCGGGCGCGCGGATCGGATCGACCGTAACAGCCGCGGCGCGCTGCGGATTGTGGACTACAAGACGGGCACCCCTCCGACCGAAAGCCAGCAATCCAAGTTCGACAAACAGCTGCTGATCGAAGCGATGATGGCCGAGCAGGGCGGTATCGAAGGGTTTGATCCGTTTCCGGTGGCCGAGGCGGTCTTTATCGGCATGGGCGGCAGCTACAAAGAAATACCGGCACCACTGGCAAAAGAACCACCCGACAAGGTTCTGGCCGAGCTCAAAGAGCTGATCTCAGCTTATTTAGAGCCTGATCAGGGATTCTCTTCCCGCCGGATGCTGCACAAGGACACGGACATTGGCGACTATGACCATCTGGCCCGGTTTGGCGAGTGGGATCGCACCGATGACACAACGCCCGAGGATCTGACATGAGCGCCCGCAATGACGCGACCGAGCGGCAGGTGCAGGCCGCACGTCCCGACGCTTCGACCTGGCTCGCAGCGAATGCGGGGTCCGGTAAGACTCGGGTTCTGACCGACCGGGTGGCGCGTTTGTTGTTGGCTGGCGTGCAGCCGCAACACATCCTGTGCCTGACCTACACCAAGGCCGCCGCCAGCGAGATGCAGAACCGGTTGTTCAAACGGTTGGGTGAATGGGCCATGCTTGGCGATGACCCGCTGCTGGCGCAATTGACCGATCTGGGTGTGCCGGGGATCATCGACCCGGATCGGCTGGCGCAGGCGCGCACGCTGTTCGCCCGCGCAATTGAAACGCCTGGCGGATTGAAAATCCAGACGATCCACTCGTTCTGCGCCTCGTTGCTGCGGCGCTTCCCGCTAGAAGCCGGGGTTAGCCCGCAATTTTCAGAAATGGAGGACCGCGCGGCAGCCCTTTTGCGGGAAGAGATTGTCGAGGATTTCGCAGAAGGCCCTCAGGCCACACTCATCGAAGATGTCGCCCGGTTTGTCACCGATACCGGGTTCGACAATCTCACGGCTGCGATCACCCACAAACGCAACCTGTTTGCGCAGCCACTGGACTGGTACGGCGTCCTGCAGCGATTTGAACTGCCTGAAGGGTTTGACGAAGATACCCTGCTCAGCCGCGTGTTTCTGGGCGGAGAAGTGGAGTTGATCCGCACCATCCTGCCCGCATTGAATGAAAGCGGCGGGAACAATGCCAAAGCGGCAGCAAAACTGTCAGCCTTTTCAGAGGCACGGATCACCAGCCTGCCCATGTTGGAAAGCGTGTTTTTGACCGGCAAAAGCGCGAAAGAGCCGTTCACCGCCAAAATCAACAGCTTCCCCACCAAAGCCCTGCGTGAAGGGATTCTGGCGGGCCAGATGCCTCAGCTTGAGGCGTTCATGCTGCGGGTCGAGGCCGCTCGGGAACACCGGCTTGCCCTGATCGCAGCGCGAAAGACTCATTTCCTGCACCGGTTCGCAACCGCTTTCCTGCCGGAATACGAACGGCGCAAACAGCTGCGGGGATGGCTGGATTTTGACGACCTGATCCTGCGTGCGCGGCAAGTCCTGAACGATCCCGCGGTGGCCGAGTGGGTGTTGTACCGTCTGGACGGCGGAATCGACCACATTCTGGTCGACGAGGCGCAGGACACCAGCCCGGATCAATGGGACGTGGTCGAAAAACTGGCGCAGGAATTCACCAGCGGGGAAGGGGCCCGGTCCGGAGTCGAGCGCACGATTTTCGTGGTCGGCGACAAGAAGCAGTCGATCTATTCTTTTCAGGGCGCAGACCCTCAGGCCTTTGACAGGATGCAGGCCGAGTTTGGGCGAAAACTGTCGGAATCAGGCTCTAAACTATGGGATTCGACGTTGGAGTATTCCTTCCGATCCTCCAGCGCGATTTTGTCTTTGGTGGATATCCTGTTCGAAAACAGAGCTGAGGCCGGGTTTCACAAGGACAGCCAGCACCGCGCCTTCAAAGCAGATTTGCCGGGCAGGGTCGATCTGTGGCCCGTCGTGGAAAAGGTCGAAGACGATGATGACAGCGACTGGACCGATCCTGTGGATCGGCCCGGAGCGCGGCATCACAATGTCATTCTGGCTGAGAAGGTCGCCAAATCGATCAAGGATATGATCGACAGCGGCGAAACGATTCCCGAAGATGGCGAGCCCGGCACATTTGTCCGGCGCAAAGTGCAGCCCGGGGATTTCCTGATCCTGGTCCAACGCCGCTCGGACCTGTTTGCCGAGATCATCCGAGCCTGCAAGGCGCAAGGGTTGCCCATCGCCGGGGCAGACCGTCTGAAAGTTGGCGCAGAACTTGCTGTCAAAGACCTGGCCGCTCTGCTGAGCTTTCTGGCTACGCCCGAGGACAGTCTGTCACTGGCCACCGTCCTGAAATCCCCGCTGTTTGGTTGGAGCGAGCAGCAGCTGTTCGATCTAGCGCACCGCCGGAAAGAACAATTCCTGTGGGCTGCCTTGCGCCAGCGAGCCGACGAATTCCCGGAAACGCTGGCCGTTCTGAATGATCTGCGTGGCCAAATCGACTTTTTGCGCCCTTATGACCTGATCGAACGTATCCTGACCCGCCATGACGGCCGCCGCAAATTGCTGGGTCGCCTAGGGGCCGAGGCCGAAGATGGTATCAACGCCCTGCTATCCCAAGCCTTGGCCTATGAACGGACCGACATCCCCAGCCTGACAGGTTTCCTTGTCTGGATGCAGACAGATGATCTGGAAATCAAACGTCAAATGAGCGGCGTGGGCAATATGATCCGGGTGATGACGGTGCATGGCTCCAAAGGTCTGGAGGCACCGATTGTAATCCTGCCGGATACCGGAAAACGGCAAGCCCCGCGCGACGCCGAGATTATGGTTGCGGATGGAACACCCCTGTGGAAGGTGCCAGCCGATGCCTCTCCGGCGCTGATTGCACAGGCCCGCAATGAGGCCCGCGCCCGAGAAGAGAATGAGCGGCTTCGGTTGCTGTATGTGGCTCTAACACGGGCCGAAAAGTGGCTGATTGTCGGCGCTGCGGGCGATGTCGGTAAAGATGGCAACAGCTGGTATCTGATGGTGCAAGCCGCGATGGAACGGGCAGGGGCTGTGCAATTGACCGGCACTGAAACCCTGCGTCTTTCGCACGGGGATTGGGACGCTCTGCCCATGATCGAAACGCATGAGGCCACAGTGGCTGACCGGGATATGCCGCCGTCATTCCTGACATCAGCAAAAACACCTGATGCGGAACCTGAAACCATCAGCCCGTCGGACCTTGGGGGTGCCAAGGCCCTGCCTGGCGATGCGGGACAGGATGAAGAGGCCGCAAAACTTCGCGGTACGCGCCTGCACTTGTTGTTGGAACATTTGCCCTCGGTCGCGCAGGATAGCTGGCCAGAGCTATGCGCCCGGCTTCTACCCGAATTGCAAGACCCGGACCGGCAAGATCTGTTGGCCGAGGCCTGCGACGTTTTGGCCGCACCGCATCTGCAGGCAGTCTTTGCCGACAACGCTCTGGCTGAGGTGCCGGTGACGGCCGATCTGAACGGGCGTCGAATGCACGGCATTATCGACCGGCTGATTGTCTCAGATACCGAGGTTCAGGTCATTGATTTCAAATCAAATGCGACCGTGCCGAGGGACGCGCAAACCTGCCCCGAGGGCGTGTTGCGACAAATGGGGGCCTATGCTCAGGCCATGTCGCAGATCTATCCAAGCCATGAAATCCGAACCGCAATCCTGTGGACCCGGACAGCCACGCTCATGTGGTTGCCACACGATCTTGTGACGGATGCGTTGGACCGTACCCAGATATCTTGACCTTACCCAGCCCGACCCCTACGTTCTGTTCCCGAGTTACCCCATTCAGGAGACAGAATATGTCGACCGTAGCCGTTACCGACGATACCTTTGACGCCGAAGTCAAAAACTCCGATGTCCCCGTTGTGGTGGATTTCTGGGCCGAGTGGTGCGGCCCCTGTAAGCAGATTGGCCCCGCTCTGGAAGAGCTGGCAGCCGAGTATGGCGGCAAGGTGAAGATCGCCAAGGTGGATGTGGACAGCAACCCGAACTCGGCCGCCGCAATGGGCGTACGCGGTATTCCGGCGCTGTTCATCTTCAAAGATGGCCAGGTTGTCTCGAACCGGGCAGGTGCGGCACCCAAGGCTGCGCTGCAAAGCTGGATTGACGAATCCATCTAAGGATTTGCCGATTTACTGATCCAAAGGGCGTCCCGCATGGGGCGCCTTTTTTTAAAGCTCAAAGGCTTCGTGCACGTTTTCAAAAGGCCTCATTCGATCGTCCAGCGGACCGAAACGCCGATCCCTTCCTTGTGCGTGAACGTCACCTTGTCCTGATCAATCGTAACAACCTGACAGTCGCGAGGCATGGCAACCTCTTCGATGTTAATGTTCCTACAGTAGTAACGACCCTTCCACTCCCAAGTCCCGCTGATATCACCGGCCTTTGGACCTTGGCCCTCAACCTTCCCGTCTTTGAGGATTTTCACCCAGGTCTCACCCTGAACAAGCTTTTTGCCGACGACCAGGTCGATGAATTTTTGTTGGTCTTCTATCTCCTCCGCAACCACCGATGTTGCCGCCAGTCCAAGTACCAACGCCGCTAATGTGAGTTGAAATGACTTCATCGAACCAAATCCTTCGCTGACAACGCTCAAAGTCCAGCAATTTTACTCGATATTGCGGACTCGGGCCAATTTTCTGGTCAATCGACCTTGGCCGGATACACTTCGGTGTTCTGGCTCTTTTCGTCCCAGCCAACTCGTGCAGAGTACCGCTGTAAATGAAACAGGAGGCGATATGCCCAAAACACGGGTTCTGGTGGAGTTCGGGATGGGCACATCCCTCAGGCGCGAGGATTATACCGAAGCCGCCTTGCGCGCGATCAAAGATGCGCTGTGGCACAACTCGGTCAACATGGCCGAACTGTTCGGGTTTCCAAAAGAAGCGATGATCATTGATGCCGAGGTCGGTGTGCAGCATCCCGGCAAGGTGGACACCGAGGCGTTGAAGGCGATTTTTCCCTACGGCCAGCCGAACATCACCGTCACACAGGGCGGTCTGGATATCGAAAAGCCGCATACTGAAGGTCGCACGGTCATTGCCAATGCAGCCGTCATCGTCTCATTCGACATGGAGCCCGCTTAATGACCAAAAAACGCATCATTCTGGAAATGGGCACCGGCAACGACCTGTATGGTCAGGACTACACCAAAGCCGCGTGCCGCGCGGTGCAGGACGCGCTGCATCATTCCTCGATCACGCTGTTTTCCAAGCTAGGGATCGACCACACTGAGATGCGGGTTCAGGTGACGATTGCGGTGCAAAACCCCGATGCGGTTGATTGCGATCAGGTCGCTGCCGATCTGCCACGAGGCCGGGCCGAGGTTCGCGCCGTCAAAGGCGGGCTGGATGTTGTGGATGACGCTGCGGGGACACGCCATGTCATCGCCACCGCCGCGATTGAGGCGTTTCTGCCCGACCAGGTTGGCAACTACGTGCAAAGCTGACAAAGAAAAAGCCGCTCGGGTGTCCGGGCGGCTGTTCCAAAATCTGGTTCTGAGTGCGGGATCAGATCTTTGCGATATCCGCGCGCACCAGACCTACGTCTTCCAACTGGGCGTCGGTCAGTGCCGACAGAAGCTTGCGCGTTACGCGGCGCTCGTTCCACTCGACTGTCGAGCGATAGAAGCCTTTGATCGCGTCCGCTACGTGCAGGATGGTAGCTGCTCCGAGCGGCGCATGGATGTTTGCTGTGGTTGCCATGTGTCCGGTCCTAATTTGTGAAACAGCCGACCCGTTGTCGGTTGTAAGCCTCATGTAGTCCCACGCTGTCGGACTCACAATTGCTGGTCTGGTAACCCCGAATTGCATTCTGTGCATATCTTTTAGGCAGTTTTGCAACGGGTTGCGCCGATCCCGCGCCCGGCCCATATATAGCCCCTGAGAACACGGAGGCTTTCATGGCGGACAGCGATTTTCCCGGATGGCACGGGACCACGATCATTGGTGTCAAAAAGGGCGGTCAGGTCGTCATTGCCGGTGACGGGCAGGTCAGCCTTGGCCAGACCGTGATCAAGGGGACCGCACGCAAGGTACGCCGCTTGTCACCCGGCGGGTTCGAAGTTGTCGCGGGATTCGCCGGATCGACCGCGGATGCCTTTACGCTGCTGGAACGGTTGGAAGCCAAGCTTGAGGCAACGCCCGGCCAACTGGCCCGCGCCTCGGTCGAGCTGGCCAAGGACTGGCGGACTGACAAGTACCTGCAAAAGCTCGAAGCGATGCTGATCGTCACCGACGGAACCGACCTGCTGGTCATTACCGGGGCAGGGGACGTGCTGGAGCCTGAACACAACGTCGCCGCCATCGGATCGGGTGGCAACTTCGCGCTCGCCGCGGCGCGCGCGATGATGGACAGCGACAAAACGGCCGAACAGGTCGCGCGTGAGGCCATGGCGATTGCCGCCGACATCTGCGTTTATACCAACGGCAATCTAACGGTTGAGACGATCTAGGCCAGCAACGCCGAGATCTCTTTGCCTTTCCAGCGACGATACATGCCGACCAGTCCCAGCAGGGCGGTCGCAATGACGATGTAGTAGGGCACTCGGATGTCGATGCTCATCAATCCGCCGCCGATCAGGGACATCACACCGCCTGCAAGGCAGAAGACGGCTGTCGTGACCCCCATGACCCAACCTTGGTCCGCCTCGCTGACGCTGGAAGAAAAAAGGCCCAGCAGGGTTGGGTAAGACACACCGAAGAAGAAATAGAAAAAGAAGATCGGAACATAACTGAGCACGGCGCTTGGGCTGAAGACAAACGCAAAACCGCAGATCACCATTACAACCAAAGATGTCTGGATGATCTTGTGCTTGCTGAACCTCTCTTGCGCCGGTTTCACTAGGAACGTGCTGGAAAACGCCAGTGCGAAGCCGATCACCACCATTGCCATGCTGCCACCGATCACACCGTATCCCCAAGCACTGGTCAGGTAATTGTCTACGAAGACATAGAACGTGACGTTCGCAACCATGAACAGCGCATAGACCGGCAGAATCTTCAGAACCATCGGGTGATCACGCACCGCGATCAGGCTGTCGGTGATGTCGCGGGGGCGGAAGACGAATGCCGCCCGTTCGGTGCGGGTATCTTTGAAGAAGAACGTCACCAGGAAAATCGCGATCAGCACTAAAACAAAAGCGCCGTAGAACGGCATCTTCAACGTCGCGTAACTGCCCAGAATGGCGGCATCAGACAGAACGGCTCCGATAATCGGGCCGCCGACCAGACCAAAGCTGACCCCGGTTATGATATAGCCCATGTTGCGGTCTCGATCGGCAGCATCCGTGCTGCCGTCGATCATCGCCGCCTGTGCGATGGGTTGGTTGCCGGCGGTGAATCCGGTGATGGACCGGCCCAGGATCAGCAGCACCAAACTGTTGAGATACAGCGCAGCGATCGTGATGGCGTACCCGGCCAGCGCCCCGCCCAGACAGACCAACAAGGCATTCTTGCGCCCGATCGAGTCCGAAACCTTCGAGACGTAGACCACCCCAAGAAACCAGGACAGAAAGAAACATCCAATCACGAGGCCATAGTAGAAATGGCGTCGCCCCATCGGGGTGTTCTCTGGCAGAAACCCGGATTTCGTTTCCATGATGAGCGAGTTGATGATGGGAAAGACCAGACCTTGCCCGATCAAGTCTACAAACACCACGAACAGCAGTGTGATCTTGGCAATCTTGGTCATGACACGCACCCCGGAACTTGTTCCTGCAGGTGAGTGTAGCAGATAGGCGCTTTGCCACCTAACGCCTTGTCAGAGGCCGGAATTTTCCCGGCCTCTGGGCGTTAGTCGTTGTTGGGTTACGAAAGCGCCGCAACACCCAGCGGTACGCCGGCAACTTCGCACCAGATGTAAACTTCGTTATAGCCCGAAATATCCATTGTCGGCGGAACAGCGTATTTCTGTTTGCCCTTCAGGTTCAGCAACGCGCCCAGTTTCGAGTTCGGGTCATAGGTGCCGTCCTTACCAAAAGCCACGCGTGGATCTGGGCCATTGTCCAACGAGAAGTCTTCGCCCAGCTCTACGATAAAGCGATCGCGATCTTTGACCACTTTGACCGATCCAGTGGTGATGTGTTTCGAACGGCCCTCGAAAGTGCCCTTTTTCTTTGCACCTCCGGCGACAGCACCGCTGGCACTGGCAAGCGTCAGGGCGGCACCGGTTGCAGCGGCATTCAAAAAGAGCGAACGACGAGTCATCATGATGTGGGTCTCCATTTCAAAACGCAGGCGAACTTGCCCGTCGCCCGCGACTATGCGCAGCCGACATCCATCTGGCGATTCACATCACCACGAATTTCCGTGTGCATCCCGTGTGTTGGCGTGAGATTTTCGTGATCAGCTTGTGTTTTCGTGGCGTATGATTAGGTTCCGGTGCGAAACAATTGGATAGAAAACTCATGACAGACCTGACCCCGCGCGAGATCGTCTCGGAACTGGACCGTTTCATCATCGGGCAAAAGGATGCCAAACGGGCCGTGGCGGTCGCGTTGCGCAATCGCTGGCGGCGCAAGCAGCTGGCCGATGATATCCGGGACGAGGTCTATCCGAAAAACATCCTCATGATCGGCCCCACCGGCGTTGGTAAAACCGAGATCAGCCGCCGTCTGGCCAAGTTGGCCCGCGCACCATTTATCAAGGTTGAGGCAACCAAGTTCACCGAGGTCGGCTATGTAGGTCGGGACGTGGAACAGATCGTGCGCGATCTGGCGGATGCCGCGATCATCCAAACCCGCGAGTACATGCGCGAAGACGTCAAAGCCCGCGCCTATCAGGCCGCCGAAGATCGTGTGATCGAAGCCATTGCCGGGACGGATGCTCGCGAGGCCACGCGCGAGATGTTCCGCAAGAAACTGAAAGCAGGTGAGCTGGACGATACCGAGATCGAGCTGGAGCTGTCCGACACCTCGAGCCCGATGCCGATGTTCGACATTCCGGGTCAGCCTGGCAGCCAGATGGGCATGATGAACCTGGGCGATATCTTTGGCAAAGCCTTCGGTGGCCGGACCGTGAAACGCAAGATGACCGTTGCCGAAAGCTATGACGCACTGATCGGCGAAGAGGCTGACAAGCTGCTAGACGATGAAACCGTCAATCGCGCAGCGCTGGAATCAGTCGAACAGAACGGCATCGTATTCCTGGATGAGATCGACAAGGTCTGCGCCCGCACGGACGCGCGCGGCGGCGATGTCAGCCGCGAAGGGGTCCAGCGCGATCTGCTGCCCCTGATCGAAGGCACAACTGTCAGCACAAAGCATGGACCGGTCAAAACTGACCATATCCTGTTCATTGCCAGCGGCGCGTTCCACATCGCAAAACCCTCGGACCTTTTGCCTGAACTTCAGGGCCGCCTGCCAATCCGGGTAGAACTGCGCGCGCTGACCGAAGAAGACTTTGTGCGCATCCTGACCGAAACCGACAATGCCCTGACCCGACAGTACACTGCGCTGATGGGCACCGAAGAAGTCACCGTCAGCTTCACCGATGACGGCATCGCCGCCTTGGCGCGCATTGCGGCAGATGTGAACCAGAGCGTCGAGAACATTGGCGCGCGGCGTCTGTACACGGTGATGGAGCGGGTGTTTGAAGACCTGTCTTTTGCAGCACCCGACAAGGCCGGCACCGCAATTACAGTCGACGCTCAGTTCGTGAACGACAATTTGGGCGAATTGACCAAGTCCACGGACCTCAGCCGTTACGTTTTGTAACGCCACAAGCCGGATTTCACCGCTTAAATCACGCCCATCTGCTGGACGTGTCGCCAGAATGCGATAGCGTATGCACGACTCACCCCCAAGGGCTGACCCGTGCTGCGCTATTTCATAATTCTTTTCGTATCCATTTCGCTGAACGCCTGCGTCGACCGGACTGTGTCCGAGGTCGTGCCATCGGCCGCGACGATTGGTACGCCTGAGACCATCTTTGTCAGCACCAGCCGGGCGCGCGAGGCGAACGGATATTATGGTTTTCGACGGGGCGAGACGATCAAGTTTCTGGACACCACAGTCTCGATCCCACCCAACCATACGCCCGGAACGCTCAAATTTTCCTACGCAAACCCAAATCCGCAAAAAGAATTCGTTCTGGCAAACGTCACCGAGCTGAGTGGGCCAAGCGGACTGCGCGAGCATCTGCGCGGCGAGGACGACGTTACGATCTTTGTACATGGCTACAACTCGACCCAAACCGAAACGATCTTTCGCGCGGCCCAATTGACCCATGACATTGGTTTGCCGGGATCGACGCTGGTCTATTCCTGGCCCAGTCGCGCGACGGGTTACGGATACGCCTACGATCTGGACAGCATGTTGTTCGCCCGTGATGGCCTCGAACAAACCATTCGCGAATTGAAGTCCTTGGGTGTCAAACGCGTTACACTCGTCGCGCATTCCATGGGTGGCGCTTTGTCGATGGAAATGATGCGGCAAGCTGAATTGCAGGAGCCCGGTTGGGCAAATCGAAACATCGAAGGCGTCGTATTGATTTCACCTGATCTGGATCTTGATCTGTTTCGATCTCAGATGAAACGTATCGACAACCCGCCCGATCCATTCATCGTAATGGTCTCGCAAAAGGACAAAATCCTGAACATCTCGGGCCGCCTGCGCGGCACGGATGAGGGTCAGAGATTGGGAAACATCAGCTCAGTTGCGTCGCTCGAAGAATTCCCGATCAGTATCGTCGATACAACTGCGTTCAACCGCGATGCCCAATCCTCGCATTTCGTCGCTGCAACCTCTCCGGCACTGTTGTCGATCATCAGCTCGTTGCGCCTTGTCAACAACACGTTTGGGCGTGAAGATCGACCTGTTATTGATATTCTAGTCCCACCCAGCGAGCGGAATGCGGATGGTGCCACGGAAATTGTTCTGACTGAAACAGGACAGGCGCAGGTCACCACCCCGTGACGCAGTTCAGACTGCGGCAATACCTGCGGGACAATGCGACCTGGCTGGGCGCGGGCGTTCTTTTGACCTTTTTGTCCAGCTTTGGGCAGACCTTCTTTATCTCGGTCTTTGCCGGAAACATCCGGGCAGATTTTTGCCTAAGCCACGGAGCGTGGGGAGGACTGTATTCGCTGGGCACGACTGTGTCCGCAGTGGTAATGATCTGGGCCGGAGGATTGACGGATATCTTTCGTGTCCGCGTTCTGGGTCCAGCGGTTCTGGCCGGTCTGGCCGTGGCAGCGCTGGCAATGGCGGTAAACAGCTGGCTGATCCTGTTGCCTCTGGTGGTGTTTCTGCTGCGCTTGTTCGGGCAGGGAATGAGCACCCATTTGGCACAGGTCGCGATGGCGCGCTGGTTCACTGTTTCACGCGGCAAGGCCTTGTCGATCGCTTCGGTCGGCTATGCAATCGGTGAAGCGCTGTTGCCGCTGGCTTTTGTCGCCGCCATGACGGTTCTAGATTGGCGCTGGCTGTGGGTGATCTCTGCGGCGATCGTCCTAATGGGTATCCCGGTTCTTACGCGTCTCTTGCGGCAAGAAAGAACCCCACAAAGCCTGGCCGCAGAATACGCGGCAACCGGGATGATGGGGCGGCACTGGACGCGGAAAGAGACGCTGTTTCACCCGCTTTTCTGGTTCATGGCACCGGCGGTGTTGGGCCCGTCCGCCTTTATCACCGCGTTTTTCTTTCATCAGGTTCATCTGGCCGAGGTGAAGGGTTGGCAGCATATCGATCTGGTCGCTCTGTTTCCGGTTTTTACGGGTGTTTCTTTGATCTCAATGTTCGCGGCCGGATGGGCGCTGGACAAATGGGGCACCGCCCGGCTGATGCCGTTTTACCAAATCCCCATCGCGATTGGCTTCGTGGTCGCGGGCACGACAAGCTCAATTTTCGGGGCCATGATCGCGATGGGGTTTCTGGGCCTCACCGTCGGCGCCAATAACACCCTGCCCAGCGCGTTCTGGGCCGAGTTCTATGGCACACGGCACATCGGCGCGATCAAGGCAATGGCGACCGCGGTGATGGTGCTTGGGTCTGCCATCGGCCCCGGCCTGACCGGCGTTCTTTTGGACAGAGGAATCTCACTGGACGATCAATTCCTGTGGATCGGAGGGTTCTTTATCCTCGTATGCCTGTCAGTCAGGATTGGGATTTCACGCGCTGTGCGGACGTTCTAACGCGTGCGGCGCAGATAGACATAATAAGCCCCATCGCCGCCGTGGCTGATATGTGCAGGGGCGACCTGCAGCACGGCCTGAGCCAAAGGCGGTAAGGCCAGCCATTGTGGCACCTGATTGCGCAGAACACCGCGCGGTGTGGGGATGGGGCCGGGTTCATCCCGATCCTTGCCTTTGCCGGTGACAACAAGAACAAGCCGTTTGCCTGACGCCTGTGCCGTCAGTACGAACCGGATCAACGCCGGATGAGCCGTGTCCACACGCATCCCGTGAAGATCCAGCTTACCTTCGGGCTTGATTTTGCCGCGCTTCATGCGGCCAAACGCCTTGGTATCCATTTGCACCGGCCTCGCCCTCAGGCTTTCGCCGATAGAAGGCTTCAACGCGTTACGCGCTGGTTTGCCGGTCGCATTTTGCCCGACCTCGAAGGCTTCAAACCGGGGCTTTGGTGTTTTGGTCGGTTTCGGTTTGGGCAAGGTAACCGGATGAACCGATTGCGGCAGTTCGGGGTGCAAACGCTCCGCCTGTTTGGTGACCTTGCGCCAAAGCTCGACCTCTTCTGCCGTCAGTTTGCGCCGGGACATCAGAACTCATCCGGTAACAGGGCATAGGCCCGCTGGATCGGCAGCAACAGGACCATACGCCCCGGATCCTTGAGACGCCCTGCGGCCTTTCCGGCCTCATCACCTGTGCCAAAGAAGATGTCCGCGCGTTGTGCACCTTTGATGGCAGCCCCGGTGTCTTGCGCAATCATCAAACGGCGTAGAGGAGACTTACCATCTTTCTCAACCCAAACCGGCGCGCCCAGCGGCGTATAGGTCGGATCGGCCGCGATGCTGCGCATGGTCGTGACGGATCGATTCATTGCGCCCAACGGCCCAAGTTCAGGTGCCACACGCGAAACTTCACGGAAGAAGACGTATGAGGGATTGTGAAACAGCAACTCAGCACCGGCCTCGGGGTTCTTGCGCACCCAAGCGCGGATCATCTGGGCACTGACCTCATGTGCACCCAAGGCACCCTGTCGGATCAGCTCTGCACCGATGGAACGATAGGGATGCCCATTCGCCCCGCCGTAACCCACGCGCAGGGCACCACCATCGGGCAAACGGACCCGGCCCGAGCCCTGGATTTGCAGAAAGAACAACTCGACTGGATCATCCACCCAGGCAATCTCAAGCCCGCGTCCCTGCATCGCGTCCCCGGTCAGGATTTCACGACGGCTGAGCCATTTGTCAGCGGCGCGTGCCTCGGGTGGCATTTTGTAGATCGGATATTTGAAGCGATCCGTCCGCGTTTTTGAGCCGTCCAATTCAGGTTCAAAATAGCCCGTGAACAGCGCGTCTTCCCCGTCTTCAACCAGAACCGGCCGGAAAAACAACTCAAAGAACGACCGCGCAGCATCCGCCTTATAGGTTTGGGCCACGCCACATAGCGCTTGCCAGTCCAGGTCATCCAGATCGCCGCAAGTGTTCAGAAAAACCGAAAGGGCCGCCCCATGATCATCGGCAGCCCAGCCATCAAGGTCGTCAAACGACAGGATGGATCGCGTAGGTTCAGCGCTGGCGGCAGTGGTCATCGCCGCCGCCAGTATAAGCGACCGGAGCGCGCCAATCATGCGTCCGTGGCAACAAGCAGCCAGTTCGGATCGTCCGAGCCCATGACACGGGCAAAGGTCCAGCTGTCCTTTTGGCGTTTAACTGTGTTCGGGTTGCCTTCGATGATGTCGCCGCCGCGATCACGCACGACCGAGGTCAGCTCACCCACAAACCGCATGGTGATTTCTGCATGGTTTGTGTCTTTGTCAAAGCTCACATCGGCCAGCGTGGTTTCGCGGACGCCAATGAATTCGGCCTCGATGGTCAGCCCCTGATCTTCACGGGACGCCACGACCGAGACGAAAGTATCGAACACTTCTTCGGACAGGAACGGCTGGATTTCGTCCAGATTGCCCTTTTCGAACCCCATGACGATCATCTCATAGGCACCGCGCGCGCCCTGCACGAACTCACTGACAGAGAAGCTGGGCTCAACCCGCTTCATCGCAGCCAGCGTTTGGGCTTGCTCGCTGTCTTCGGCAACATGGTCGGTGATGTCATGATCCGGACCGCCTTCGATCACCTCGAACCCGCGACGCGACGCGTTTGTATCGGGCTGTTGCTGGACAGGGGGCTTTTCAAAACCCTCACGAGTGCCCAGCACGCTTTTGAGGCGCAGGATCAGGAAAACGGCAATTCCGGCCAGGACCAGCAACTGGATCATCGGTTCGTTCATTTCATCCTCTTTTCAGACCGCGACTTTGTATACGCAGCCTCATGCCACTATGTAGGTGACAGTTGGTGGCAAGTCCACAGCCCGGCCTATGGGAAAGGATAACGCAAATGTACCTGTTCTTGGCATTTTTATTGGTGCCCATCATCGAGATCGCGCTGTTCATACAGGTTGGCGGCCTGATTGGCCTGTGGCCGACGCTTGCCATCGTTGTTTTGACGGCCGTGTTGGGCACCGCTTTGGTCAGGACACAAGGTCGCATGGCTTTGGCTAATTTGCAGCGTTCCTTTGCCGAACTAGATGACCCGACCGAGCCGCTGGCCCATGGCGCGATGATCCTTTTGTCCGGCGTATTGCTGCTGACGCCTGGGTTCTTCACCGATGCCATTGGTTTTGCGCTGCTCATCCCAGGCGTTCGGGTGGCCGTGTTCCGCTATCTGAAATCAAAGGTCACCATCACTCAGTTCCAGATGGGCACCGGGGCGCAGTTCCACACAGGACCAGCTCCGTTTGATCAGGAAGACGTGATCGACGGCGAATTCACCGAGGTTCGCCCGCGTCAGAACCCGTCAAAACCTTCCAAATGGGTTGAAGGGCCGCCTCAGCATTGAGGTGTTGCGCCCAACTTGCTAAGCAGTGGCGAATTTCATTTTCGGAGTAGATCCATGGCTGACGAAAGCCCTGCAGAAAACACCGCGGCGCAGGCCGCCCCGCAAATTCAGATGCGCGTTCTGGGACAATTCATTCGGGATATGTCTTTTGAAAACGTGATGGCACAAAAAGGCGTGTCCGGCGACGTTCAGCCCGAGATCGCCGTGCAGGTGAACCTGGACGCCAAAAAGCGCCCGACCGAGCATCAGTACGAAGTTGCGGTCAAGCTGAACCTGACCTCCAAAGCCAAAGGCATGGAAGACGTCCTGTTCTTGTGCGAGCTGGATTACTGCGGTCTGTTCCACATTGAAGGCGTGGCCGAAGACCAGCTGCACCCGTTCCTGATGATCGAGTGCCCGCGTATGCTGTTCCCGTTCCTGCGCCGTATTGTCAGCGACATCACCCGCGACGGTGGCTTCCCGCCGGTTAACCTGGACAATATCGACTTTGTTGCGCTGTACCGCAATGAGCTGATGCGCCGTCAGGCCGAAGCTCAGAAAACCGAAGCCTGATCGGTTACACCCGCGCCGGGCAAGGGCCTAGGCGCGGGTCCACAGGGCGTTTTCGCCCAGCTTCTCGACAAAAGCATCATGCGCCGCGCGTTCTTCTGCGGTGATCTTCGATGACAAAGCGGTCGGACGCGCTGTCGGACGCCAATCATCGCCCCCACCGGCAGCAGACGCTGCACTTGTGGACAGGCCAAAATCCGGCTGTCGTCCACCGATCAGCTCAAGATAGACCTCTGCCAGAATTTCCGAGTCCAGCAACGCCCCGTGCAGCACACGGTTGGTGTTGTCGATGTTGAACCGGCGACACAAAGCGTCCAGCGAGGCAGGCGAGCCCGGGAACCGTTTGCGCGCAATCGCCAGCGTATCCAGTGCCTGATCCATCGGAAGGGTTGGCAAACCCATCCATCTTAGCTCGGCATTCAGGAATTTCATGTCGAACGACGCGTTGTGGATGACCAGCTTGGAATCCCGGACGAAGTCCAAAAACCCCTGACCTACCTTGGCAAAGACCGGCTTGTCCTTCAGCGTAACCTCACCCTTTTCTGGCGGCCGCGGATTTTCCAGCAGGTCGGGGCCAATACCGTGCACGCCAAACGCTTCATCCGGCATCGACCGTTCGGGGTTGATATAGACGTGATAGGTCTCGCCGGTGGCCACGTGATTCCACAGCTCAACCGCGCCAATCTCAACGATCCGGTCGCCGCTTTCGGGATCAAACCCCGTGGTTTCGGTATCGAGTACAATCTCACGCATCAGCCATCCCCGCCCGTATCTGCCTTACCACATCCTGCACCTGTGCGCGGGCATGGTCCAGCGTATCCGTCACGATCACGAAATCCGCCCGGGCGCATTTTTCGTCATTTGGCAGCTGCTTGGCGCGGATCTGTTCGAATTGCGCCTCAGTCATCGTTCCGCGTTCCATCACGCGGCGTTTTTGCTCTTCGGCTGAGATCGATACACAAGCAACGGCATCCATCGCTGCATCGCCACCGGTTTCAAACAGCAGCGGTATATCAAACACCAGAATGTCCGCCGTAGCGTTTTCCCTAAACGCGGCCCGGTCCGCAGCCACCAGCGGGTGCACGATACCTTCGATCACTTTCAAAGCCGCTGCATCGGCTGAGATGGCCTGCTTCAATGCATCCCGGCTGACCGTGCCATCGACCACCGCATCTGGAAATGCGGCACGCATCGGTTCGACCGCGGCCCCTCCGACCGAATACAGCCTGTGCACTGCCGCATCCGCATCCCAAAGTGCACAACCTTCATCCACGAACATCTGCGCCGTCGTGCTTTTTCCCATACCGATCGAGCCCGTCAGGCCAAGCGCAAAGCTCATCCCAACACCGTGGCGCGCAGTTCATCCGTTACTTCGGGGCGCTGACCGAACCAGCGCTCAAACCCCGGCACCGCTTGGTGCAGCAACATGCCAAGACCATCTACCGTTGTGCACCCAGCGTCTTCGGCGGTTTGCAGCAGCCGAGTTTTAAGCGGCGCATAAACCAGGTCAGTGACAACGGCACCTGGCTGCAACCCGTCCAAGGGTACCCTCAACTCGGGTTGGCCCTGCATCCCAAGCGACGTTGTGTTCACAACCAGTTCAGCATTTTCGATGACATTGCCGGCTTGCAGCCAATCAACCACGGTGATCTGCGGCCCGAACTCTTCCTTCAACTGATCAGCCCGCGCAGGCGTGCGATTGGTCAACAAAATCTCGGGCACACCCTCGTCGATAAGGGCCTGCAGAACCGCGCGCGCCGCTCCTCCTGCGCCAAATACAACTGCGGGTCCATCCTGCGGGTTCCAGTCCGGCGCACCGGCGCGCAGGTTCTCCATGAACCCATAGCCATCTGTGTTATCGGCATGAATCGACCCGTCACTTTGAAAAGAAAGCGTATTCGCCGCGCCGATCTTTTTGGCCCTGTCCGAGACGTGATCAGCCAGACGCAAGGCAGCCTCTTTATGCGGGACGGTGACATTAGCTCCAACGAACCCGGCCTTGGGCAGGGTCCGTAGGGCTGATTCCAAATCCTCAGGCGCAACATCCATCGGGACATAGTGTCCAGCGAGGTCATAGGTTTTGAGCCAATGCCCGTGCAGCTTGGGGGACTTCGAATGCGCAACCGGGTGCCCAATCACTCCGGCCAGTGGAATTCGGGTTTCACTCATTGATCAATCACCCCTTTGACGGCCAGATAATTCAGCAACTCCAACAGGGGCATACCCAAGACGTTAAAATAGTCCCCGTCAATGCTGGCGAACAGACGCACGCCTTCTTCCTCTAACTTGTAAGCACCAACCGCGTGACGAATGCTGTCCCAGTTGCGATCGACATAATCGCGCAGATAAGCGTCCGAGCTCATCCGCATCCGCAAACGAACTTGCCCCACGTGCCGCCAAATCGGTTCGCCATTCTGATAGATCACTGCTGCCGACAACAGCATGTGCCGCTTGCCACGCATCACCTTCAATTGCGCCAGCGCATCCTCGGGCGTTTCTGGTTTCGACAGAAGCTGACCGTCAAAATCCAGCACTTGGTCACAGCCCAGAACCATCGCTCCGGGGTTTTTATCGCTGACCTTGCGGGCTTTCATCTCGGCCAGGGTATCCGCGATATCGCGCGGCGGCGCGCCTTCGGCCATCAAGGCGCGCTTGGCGGTGTCTTCGTCCACCCGCGCAGTCTGCACCGTAAACGGCACAGCTGCATTGCGAAGCAGCTGTGCACGAATGGATGACCCCGAGGCAAGGATGATGGGGACAGACATGTGGAAAACCCCCTGAGCAAATCGTTGAGCGTTCTGGGATGGTTTGTATGGTTTTCCGGTTGACACGCAACCCCGGGATTTTCGCGCAAATCTTACCCGAGTCGCCCGAAACCCATCCTTTCGGGACAAGGATAACTTTGTCGCACGGGAAAACCGGAATGTCCCATCTTACCCAATGAGTTATCCCCAGTTTCCTTTTCCAAGATATTGTTCAAGTATTTGATATTTATACATTAATTTCAAAATCAACAGAATCACCTGTTCGCGAAGAAATTCTGTCCACCTGGGGAAAAAGCTTGAGTAAAAAAGTAATCCACGGAAATTACTCACCCTACAAAACCATCTTCCTTTTTCTTTTCTTATTTTTTTATTAGGGAGAGTTCCGAGCAACGTCCGGAGCCAGAATGACTGATCTTCTTTTCACGATTTACCCGTGGGTGAAGTCACTCCATATCATGGCCGTGATCTCGTGGATGGCAGGGTTGTTCTATTTGCCCCGACTTTACGTCTATCACGTCGAAAAGGCGCAAGGCGTCGACGGAGCGCAGGAAATCTTCTTTGAAATGGAAGAGAAGCTTTTGCGCGTCATCATGCGACCAGCGATGATCGTGGCATGGGTCTGTGGCCTTATGATGGTGTTCACGCCGGGTATTGTCGGATGGGATTGGTCCTGGCCCTGGATTAAAGGTGCAGCCGTTATCGCGATGACCTGGTTCCATCACTGGCTGATGGTAAGGCGCAAGGATTTCTTAGAAGGGCGAAATAAGCTCACTGGGCGGCAGTTCCGTATGATGAACGAAGTCCCGACCGTTTTGATGGTTATCATCGTTCTGGCGGTCGTTCTGAAGTTCTGAGGGCCTGTTTGACTCGGGCCGCTGTCGCGCTTATGTAGGGATCAACACGCCCGTCCGGGCGGCGTATCTTCCGTACTGAAATTCCACTTCGTGCCGCGCTGATTGCGGTGAAGGTATATATCATGACAACTGAAGCCCTGAATCTGGCCGACCTGAAAGCCAAAAGCCCCAAAGACCTTCTGGCGATGGCCGAAGAGCTGGAGATCGAAAACGCCTCTACCATGCGAAAAGGCGAAATGATGTTCCAGATCCTGCGCGAACGCGCGGATGAGGGCTGGACCGTTGGCGGTGACGGTGTGCTGGAAGTCCTGCAGGACGGCTTCGGCTTTCTGCGCTCGCCTGAGGCGAACTATCTGCCGGGTCCGGACGACATCTACGTATCACCTGAAATGATCCGTCAGCATTCTCTGCGTACCGGGGACACGGTGGAAGGTGAAATCAAAGCCCCTGATGATAACGAGCGCTACTTTGCGCTGACCAAGGTCACCAAGATCAACTTTGAAGATCCTGAGAAGGCCAAGCACAAGATCCTGTTCGACAACCTGACGCCTCTGTATCCGGATGAGCGTCTGAAGATGGAAATCGAAGATCCCACCATCAAGGACAAGTCGGCCCGTGTGATCGACCTGGTGGCCCCCATCGGTAAAGGTCAGCGGTCGCTGATCGTGGCGCCGCCGCGGACCGGTAAAACGGTGATCCTGCAGAACATCGCGCACTCGATCGAACAGAACCACCCTGAGTGCTATCTGATCGTCCTGCTGATCGATGAACGCCCGGAAGAGGTGACCGACATGCAGCGCTCGGTGAAGGGTGAGGTTGTGTCCTCGACCTTCGACGAGCCAGCAACACGCCACGTGGCTGTGTCCGAGATGGTCATCGAAAAAGCCAAGCGTTTGGTCGAGCATAAACGAGATGTTGTTATTCTTCTCGACTCAATCACAAGACTTGGTAGGGCGTTTAACACTGTGGTGCCATCCTCGGGTAAAGTTCTGACCGGTGGTGTGGACGCGAATGCGCTGCAACGACCCAAGCGGTTCTTTGGTGCTGCGCGGAACATCGAGGAGGGCGGTTCGCTGACAATTATCGCCACCGCGCTTATCGATACCGGCAGCCGGATGGACGAAGTCATCTTTGAAGAATTCAAAGGCACTGGTAACTCGGAAATCGTTCTGGATCGTAAGATCGCAGATAAACGCGTGTTCCCGGCGATCGACATCCTCAAGTCCGGTACCCGGAAAGAGGACCTGCTGGTCGACAAGGGTGACCTGGCCAAGACCTTCGTTCTGCGCCGCATCCTCAACCCGATGGGAACCACTGACGCGATCGAGTTCCTGCTGTCCAAGTTGAAGCAGACCAAGACGAACGGTGAGTTCTTCGATTCGATGAACACCTGACACAGGTCTTAACCCACGCGAGGCCTTCGAATGGACACGATATTCGCCTTGGCCAGCGCGCAAGGCAAAGCCGGGGTGGCGGTCATCCGCCTCTCTGGACCTTTGGCGCACTCCGCTGCGGCTGATTTGACTGGAAGCCCGCTGCCATCCAGAGGCATGCGGGTTCGGTCATTGCAAGCCGGTGACGGGTCACGGTTGGACAATGGGTTGGTTCTGACCTTCCAGGCTCCGGCCAGCTTTACCGGCGAAGATGTGGCTGAATTGCAGATCCACGGCAGCACGGCCTCTGTGAATGCAGTAATGCGGTGCCTGTCGGATATGTCAGGACTGCGGCTGGCTGAGCCTGGCGAGTTCACTCGGCGCGCGCTGGAAAACGGCAAGATGGACCTGACCCAGGTCGAAGGGCTTGCCGACCTGATCGATGCAGAAACCGAAGCGCAGCGAAAACAAGCCCAGACCATTCTGGCCGGAGGTTTGGGAACACTAGCTGAACGCTGGCGCCGCGATCTGATCCGCGCGGCGTCTTTGTTGGAAGCAGTTATAGATTTCGCCGATGAGGAAGTTCCGACTAACGTAACACCGGAAGTGAATACGCTTGTGTCCGGTGTGATGGCCGATCTGCAGCGCGAGGCGGATGGTGTAAAAATCGCAGAACGCATTCGAACCGGATTCGAGGTTGCGATTGTCGGGCTGCCGAATGCTGGGAAATCCACCCTGCTGAACGCATTGGCGGGCCGAGAGGCGGCGATCATCTCGGAATACGCCGGAACAACGCGCGATGTGATCGAAGTTCGGATGGATTTAGCTGGACTGCCCGTCACCTTGCTGGACACCGCAGGATTGCGCGAGACCAAAGATCATGTTGAGAATCTGGGGATCGAGCTGGCCAAAAAACGCGCCGAGGCGGCCGATCTGCGTGTATTCTTGTCCGATGATCCGGAAGAGTTGGGCGTAGGAATTCTGGAAGGTGATATTCAGGTCTTGCCCAAATCCGACCTTCGAGATGCTTCCGAAAACGGGGTATCTGGTAAAACCGGGCAAGGCATAGATCGATTGATATCCCAGATATCGGGTGTTCTTAGCAATAGAACTACAAGCAGTGGTATCGCGACACGGGAACGGCATCGGGTAGCATTGCTCAAAGCGATAGACGCTTTGCAGTCCGCGACAACGGTTCTGGAATCAGGCCCGGATTTGTATGATATCGCAGCAGAAGAAATGCGCACGGCTATCCGTGCCCTTGAAACCTTGGTTGGCAGAATAGGGGTAGAGGATCTTTTGGACGAGATCTTCTCGAGCTTCTGCCTGGGTAAGTAAGGAGTGTTTCACGTGAAACATTCAGATTTTGATGTAGTCGTTATTGGCGCTGGCCATGCGGGAACCGAAGCGGCTCATGCAGCGGCCCGAATGGGAGTGGCGACAGCGTTGGTCACTTTGTCGGCGTCAGACATTGGTGTGATGTCCTGCAACCCCGCAATCGGTGGTTTGGGCAAAGGCCATCTGGTCCGGGAAATTGATGCAATGGATGGTGTGATGGGCCGGGTCGCTGACCAGGCCGGCATCCAGTTTCGACTGCTCAATCGTCGCAAAGGCCCAGCCGTTCAGGGCCCTAGAACGCAAGCTGACCGAGCCTTGTACCGGGCGGCAATGCAAAAAGAGACAGACAACCAACCCAATTTGACTGTTGTGACCGGTGAGGTGACGGATTTCCTGATGGTGGGAAATCGCGTTTCCGGTGTCAGACTCTCGGATGACGCTGAAATCAAGGCAAAAACGGTCATTCTGACGTCGGGGACATTCTTGCGAGGTGTCATCCATATTGGTGACATCTCGCGCCCGGGTGGCCGCATGGGAGATCGTCCGTCAGTGAAACTGGCTGAACGGTTGGACAGTTTTGAGTTGCCTTTGGGACGACTAAAGACTGGAACTCCACCGCGTTTGGATGGACGCACCATTGATTGGAGTGAGCTTGGACGTCAGGACGGAGACGACGAGCCGACACTGTTCTCGTTCCTTTCGACTAAGGTTGTAGCGCCACAGATTTCCTGCGGAATCACGCATACGAACGCGCGGACGCACGACATTATCGAAAAGAACCTGTCCCGTTCGGCAATGTATGGTGGGCATATTGATGGGGTGGGGCCGCGTTACTGCCCTTCGATCGAGGATAAGATCGTTCGCTTCGCGGATAAGGACTCTCACCAAATCTTTCTGGAACCCGAAGGTGTGAACGACCACACGATCTACCCAAACGGGATTTCAACGTCTCTGCCTCAGGACGTGCAGGTAGATTATGTGCGATCAATAAAAGGTTTGGAAGCGGCAGAAATCCTGCAGCCCGGTTATGCGATTGAATATGACTATGTCGACCCACGCGTTTTGACGTCGTCCCTCGCGTTGCCGGATGTTGAGGGGCTATATCTAGCGGGACAGATCAATGGAACCACAGGATATGAAGAGGCTGCAGCTCAGGGTCTCGTCGCTGGTTTGAATGCAGCCCTGAAAGCAAAGGGGCAGGACCCTGTTCATTTCACGCGGGCAGACAGTTACATCGGCGTGATGATCGACGATCTTACAACGCGCGGAGTTGCAGAACCCTACCGTATGTTCACGTCTCGTGCGGAATTTCGACTTTCATTGCGTGCGGACAATGCCGATCAGCGCCTGACCCCGATTGGGGTGGATATTGGCTGCGTTGGAGAAGAGCGGCAGGCTAAGTTCACAGAAAAGATGGAAAAGCTAACAGCTGCAAAATCAATACTGACAGAGCAAACATACACGCCAAAGGAAGCCCGAGCCGCTGGAATCAATGTCAATCAGGACGGAAATCGAAGAGATGGGATGGCGATCCTGGCATTTCCGGATGTCCAATTCGACGATCTGATCCCGCTGGTACCTGAAATCACAAGCGTTGACCAAGAAATACGTAAGCAGGTTGAACGTGATGCTCTGTACGCGAACTACATTGCCCGACAGCAAAAAGACGTTGAGGCGATGAAACGCGATGAATCGTATGAGATTCCCCGAAACTTCGACTATTTCGCGCTGGAAGGGTTGTCGTCAGAGATGAAGCAAAAACTCTCCAACGCAAAGCCAGAGAATATAGCGCAAGCTGGTCGGGTAGAGGGTGTTACACCGGCCGCTTTGACGCTGGTGCTGGCCAAACTTCGCCGCGACCAAAAGGTGCGGAGGGCATGAGTGAAGCTGTTTTTGGCGATCTGGATGTTTCACGTGAAACATTCGAGCGCCTGACCACCTATGTGAAACTTGTGAAACAGTGGAATCCAAAGATAAATTTGGTTTCCCGCAAAAGTCTGGATGACATCTGGGTCCGTCATATCAAGGATTCGGTTCAGGTTTATCGATGTGCGCAGCCCTACGCATCCTGGGTGGATCTTGGCAGCGGAGGGGGCTTTCCTGGAATGGTCTGCGCCATCATGGCGATCGAAGATGCGCCGGATGCCCAGTTTACATTTGTCGAGAGTGATCAACGCAAATCTGCGTTTCTGCGTAACGTTGCCCGGGAATGTGGGGCGAAATGCCGTGTTATTTCCAAGAGAATCGAAGCAGTTGAACCCTTAAACGCCGATGTACTTTCTGCTCGGGCCTTGGCAGATCTTTCCAAGCTTTTGTCATTTTGCGACAGACATCTAAGCAGTTCAGGTCTTGCGTTGCTGCCAAAAGGCGAAAGGTGGAAAAAAGAGCTGGAAGACGCGCAGAGGGAATGGAATTTCGACGTTGACCCGATTACAAGTTTAACTGAGCCTCAGGCCGTTATCCTTAAGATCAAAGGAGTCACACGTGGTTGATTTATCTCGTCCCTCAGGGCCCCGGATCATAGCGGTAGCCAATCAGAAGGGCGGGGTCGGAAAGACCACAACGGCGATCAACCTTGCGGCTGGACTGGCCGAAGCTGGTTGTAGAGTACTGGTCGTAGATCTGGATCCTCAGGGGAATGCCTCAACCGGTTTGGGTGTCGAAGATCGGGACTGGACGACCTATGACCTGATTTTGGACGACGCACCGCTAGAGGCCGTTGTTCAGGAAACTGAGATCGAAGGCTTATTTGTGGTTCCGGCTACGGTCGATCTGAGCTCGGCCGATATCGAACTCATTTCGAATGAAAAGCGTAGTTACCTTCTGCATGACGCTTTACGCCAGACAGCAATCGACAAGTTTGATTTAGATTTTGTTCTGATCGACTGCCCGCCTTCGCTTAATCTACTCACGGTCAACGCGATGGTCGCGGCGCATTCCGTTCTGGTTCCGCTCCAAAGTGAGTTCTTCGCCCTAGAGGGCTTATCGCAACTTATGCTGACCATTCGCGAGGTCCGGCAGACCGCGAATCCGGACCTCAGAATCGAAGGTGTTGTGTTGACCATGTATGACAACCGCAACAACTTGTCCCGTCAGGTTGAAAAAGACGCGCGTGACAATCTGGGTGAGATGGTATTTAAAACCAAGATACCCAGAAATGTGCGGGTCAGTGAGGCTCCGTCTTATGCTTTGCCCGTGCTCCAGTATGACTCGGGGTCTTTGGGTGCGATGGCCTATCGGCATTTGGCCCGCGAAGTCATGCACAAGAACAAAAAAGCCGCTTAAGCGGCATTGAGGAGGGCGCCATGGCCGCTAAAAAAACAAAACCCAGAGGTTTGGGCCGGGGATTGTCGGCGTTGATGGCGGATGTGACGCAGGATTCAGAAGGTTTGATGCCGACAGAACCGCGTCGCCCGGATATGAAAGTCCCAATCGAAAAGCTGCGTGCGAACCCAAATCAGCCTCGCAGGACGTTTTCGCCCGACCAATTGGACGAGCTTGCAGCTTCGGTCAAAGAAAAAGGCATCATTCAGCCTCTGATCGTTCGGGAAATCAGCGGTGGCGAATACGAGATCGTCGCGGGTGAACGTCGGTGGCGCGCCGCTCAGATGGCGCAGTTGCACGACATTCCTGTCATCGTGCGCGAGTTTGACGACACAGAAGTTCTGGAAGTCGCCATCATCGAAAATATCCAGCGCGCGGATTTGAACGCGGTGGAGGAGGCCGCGGGCTATAAGCAGTTGATGGATCGCTTTGGCCATACGCAGGAAAAACTAGCCGAGGCGTTGGGAAAAAGCCGCAGCCATATTGCTAACCTATTACGCCTGCTGTCGCTGCCGATAGACGTTCAAACACTGGTGATCGAAGGCAAACTGTCCGCCGGGCATGCCCGGGCATTGATCACTGCAGAAAACCCGTCCGAATTGGCGAAAATCGTAGTGAAAGACGGCCTGTCGGTACGCGCGACCGAAGCGCTGGTTAAGAAACAGCAGCAGGGGGATGCACCGCAAGCGGCGCCGCGGTCCAGAAACCTGAATGCGGGCAAGGACGCGGATACGCGCGCGCTGGAAAAGGATCTTTCGGCGATCCTGGCGATGAAAGTGGTAATCAATCACAAGGCCGGATCGGAAACCGGGCAGGTGGTTCTGACCTACGAAAACCTGGACCAGCTCGACGATCTTTGCGCCAAGCTCAGCCGCTAGGGCGGGTCCAGATAAAGATCATCACGGCGCTGAGAACGACAGCCTGGATGATCAGAACGTGGGACGGCAGCGCCAATAGAACAGACAAACCGAAGACGGCGGCGACGGATAACGTGGCCGCCTTTTTTGCATTCGGACGAATGGCCCCTGATCTCTGCCAGTCTAGGATCATCGGACCAAAGGTCTTGTGCGTGATCAGCCATGTGTGCAGGCGCGAGGATGACCGGGCAAAGAAGAACGCCGCCAAAAGCAGGAATGGAACGGTCGGAAGCAAAGGTAGAACGACCCCGATGACGGCTAGTCCGATGCAAAGCAATCCCAACGCGGCCCAGAGATACTGCATCTTTTATCCCAACAACTCGCGAATAACCGCGTTCAGAACGGCGCGCCCGTCTTTGGTGGCAATCAAACGACCGTTTAACCGGTCTACCATGCCAATCTCTTGCAGGTCGGTCAGCTTACTCTCTGATAGGGGTTCTGAAGAAAGAGTGTTGAATCTATCAATATCTAGTCCTTCAGTGATTCTTAGGCCCATCATAAGGTATTCATTTGCCTGATCTTGGGTTGGAAGGGGCGTTCTTTCCTTCTCGCCGGTCCCTTTTGACACTGCTTCCAGCCACGCAGCTGGGGACAGATAGGTTTCGGTCGCCAGTTTCTGCCCGTCCAGCGTCACGCGTCCATGTGCGCCTGGTCCGATGCCGACATAGTCGCCATAGCGCCAGTAGATCTGGTTGTGCAGCGACTCCGCACCCGGACGGGCATGGTTCGAGACTTCGTAGGCGGGCAATCCATGGGCCTCGCAAATCTCTTGCGTGGCAAGATACATATCCGCAGCGCTGTCATCCTCGGGCAGGCCGCGCAGCTTGCCAACGGCATAACGGTCACCGAAGGCTGTGCCTTCCTCAATTGTCAGCTGGTACAGCGACAGGTGATCGACGGCCATCGACAGCGCTTCGGTCAATTCGGCCCGCCACGCGTCCAGTGTTTGATGCTGGCGGGCATAGATTAAATCGAAACTGACGCGGTCAAAGCAGTTGCGCGCGATGTCAAAGGCCGCGCGGGCCTCGACCACAGTGTGGATGCGGCCCAGACGGCGCAAATCCTCGTCGTTCAGCGCCTGAACACCCATCGAGATTCTGTTGACGCCCGCGTCGCGATAGGCGGTGAACCGTCCTGCCTCGACTGATCCAGGGTTCGCTTCGAGCGTGATTTCCATGTCGTTGGCAGGGTGCCAGAGTGAGCGGGATTCTTCGATGATCGCAGCGACCGTTTCAGGCGCCATCAGAGACGGCGTGCCGCCACCAAAGAAGATCGTATTCAGAACGCGGTCTGGTGTTTCGGCTGCGGATCGCTGCAGTTCGCTTAGATACGATTTAAGCCATTGTTTTTGATTGATATTTTTGGAAACATGGCTGTTGAAATCGCAATAAGGGCATTTGGCCTCGCAAAAAGGCCAATGCACATACAGGCCAAAGCCCCCGTTGCGCCAATCATCCGCCAAAGCAGCCTTTCACGAACATCTCAACCGCGCGGCCGCGATGGCTGATCTTGTTCTTTTCCCAGCGATCCATCTCGGCAAAGGTAATGTCGTATCCCTCGGGAACAAACATCGGGTCATAGCCGAAACCACCCTCGCCACGGATGGGCCACACCAGATGGCCTGGGGCCACACCCTCGAACACTTCGTCATGGCCATCCGGCCAGGCCAGAACCAGCGTGCTGCGAAACTGAGCCAGACGCGGATGCTGTGCGTTCTTCGCCTCCAGCTCATTGTGGGCGCGGGTCATGGCCATCAGGAAATCGCGGCCATTTCCGGTTTCTGCCCAATCGGCAGTGTAAACGCCCGGCGCGCCGTCCAGCGCGTCGATGGTAATCCCGGAATCGTCCGACAGGGCAGGCAGGCCAGTGGCCTTGGCAGCGGCATGAGCCTTGATCCGTGCATTGCCGACGAATGTATCTTCGGTTTCCTCGGGTTCGGGCAGGTCCATCTCGGCCGCGCCAACGACCGTTACACCAAAGGGTTCGAGGAGATGCGCCATCTCCTCGAGCTTGCCCTTGTTGTGGGTGGCCACCAGCAGCCTGTCGCTGTCGAACTTGCGGGTCATGCAGTGGCGGCCTTTTGTGCGGCGGCCAGTTCACCGACGCCTTTTTCGGCAAGGTCCATCAACTGATCCATTTGGGCGCGGCTAAAGACCGAGCCTTCGGCGCTCATCTGAACTTCGATCAGCTTGCCCGAACCGGTCATGATGAAGTTGCCGTCGACACCGGCTTCGCTGTCTTCCGGATAGTCCAGATCCAGTACCGGCTGACCGGCGTAGATACCGCAAGACACCGCGGCCACAGGGTCGACCAGCGGATCAGTAATCACGTCACCTGTCTTCATCAGCTTGTTCACCGCCAGACGCAGCGCAACCCAGCCACCCGTGATCGAGGCACAGCGCGTCCCGCCGTCTGCCTGGATCACATCACAGTCTACGGTGATCTGACGCTCACCCAGGGCAACGCGATCAACGCCCGCGCGCAAGGCGCGTCCGATCAGGCGCTGGATTTCGACGGTCCGACCCCCTTGCTTGCCCGAGGCCGCCTCACGCCGCATCCGGGTGTTGGTCGCGCGGGGCAGCATACCGTATTCGGCAGTCACCCAACCAAGACCCGAGCCCTTGATGAACGGTGGCACGCGATCCTCGATCGTGGCGGTGCACAGCACATGGGTGTCGCCCATTTTGATCAGGCAGGAACCTTCGGCATGTTTGGTAAAGCCCGTCTCGATTGAAACGGCGCGCATTTCGTTTAGATCACGTCCTGAGGGTCGCATGGAAAATCCTTTGTTTGCTGGCTTGGGGATAACGTCACGGTGCCTTAGGATGCAACCCCGATTGACCTTTCATATGCCTGCGATTTAATGCCAATCCAGCAGGGGATTGCCGATGAGCAAAGCAACAAGAGTTCTGGACGAAATGAATGACCGGTCACGCGAGGTGTTCCGGCTGATCGTTGAGAGCTATCTGGATAGTGGGGAGCCGGTCGGAAGCCGCACGCTGACCCGTACCTTGTCGGAAAAGGTCAGCGCCGCGACCGTGCGCAACGTCATGCAGGATCTGGAGTTTCTCGGTCTGCTCGATAGCCCGCATGTCAGTGCTGGAAGGGTTCCCACGCAAATGGGTCTGCGGATGTTTGTCGATGGGCTATTGGAAGTTGGTGATCTGGGGGCGGACGATCGGCAGAAGCTGGATGAGACTTTAGGCTCTAATGCTGGTGATGTGGGCGGAATGCTGGACCGCGTCGGCTCGGCTTTGTCACACGTGACACATGGTGCATCTCTGGTACTGACTCCCAAACATGAGTCCGAGATCAAGCATATCGAGTTCGTGTCGCTGGCCCATGACCGCGCTTTGGTGGTTTTGGTTTTTGCGGACGGGCACGTAGAAAACCGCCTGTTCACACCGCCTCCGGGGCAGACGCCCAGTTCGATGCGCGAGGCGGCGAACTTCCTGAATTCGCTGATCGAAGGACGTACGCTGAGTGACGTGCGTCGTCAGATGCAGACTCAAATCACCGCGCGCCGGCAGGAAATCGATGTGCTGGCGCGTGAGATGGTCGAGAGTGGCATGGCCGCCTGGGATGGGGATGGGACCGACTCGGCCCGTTTGATCGTGCGTGGGCGGGCGAATCTGCTGGGGGAACCCGGCGAAGCTGAAGAGTTGGACCGTATCCGGACGTTGTTCGATGACCTCGAACGCAAGCAAGACATCGCCGAATTCCTCGAATTGACCGAGGAAGGCGAGGGTGTGCGCATTTTTATCGGGTCTGAGAACAAACTTTTCTCACTTTCGGGTTCCTCTTTGGTGGTGTCTCCATATATGAACGCTGATCGAAAGATAATCGGTGCGGTTGGGGTCATCGGACCCACGCGACTAAATTATGGACGGATCGTGCCGATCGTGGATTATACGGCGCAACTGGTCGGCAAACTGATTTCCGACCGGAGCTAGAGGGTAAGAGATGGCAGAGCCCAAGAACGAAGATTTTCTGGACGATATCGCAACCGCCGAGGCGGAAGAGCTGGCCGAGGAATTTGCCGAGATCAGCGAAGAGGCGTTGGAAATTGATGCGCTGCGTGCTGAGCGGGACGATTTCAAGGACAAGTTCATGCGCGCATTGGCGGATGCTGAAAACGCGCGCAAGCGTGGCGACAAGGCGCGCCGCGATGCCGAACAGTATGGCGGATCGAAACTGGCCCGCGACATGCTGCCAGTTTACGACAACATGAAACGCGCGCTTGAGGCCGCGACGGACGAGCAGAAAGAAGTCGCAGGCCCGCTTCTGGAAGGCGTCGAACTGACCATGCGCGCGTTGAAAGACGTGTTCCAAAAGCATGGGATCGAAGTGATCACGCCTGAGGTTGGCGACCGGTTCGATCCGAATATTCATGAAGCGATGTTCGAAGCACCTGTTCCCGGCACCCGTGCTGGAGACATCATTCAGGTTTCGGCCGAAGGTTTCATGCTGCATGATCGCCTGCTGCGTCCGGCACAGGTTGGGGTTTCCTCTACGCCTGCGAGCTGATTAGCCTCATTGAGGCCAAGCCTTTGGCGAGAGTATTTTTGAAAAGATGAAGGGGCGGTCAGGTTCTGGCCGCCTCTTTTAATTTGTAGATCAGGTCGAGAGCCTCACGCGGGGTCAGCTCGTCCGGCAGGATTTCATCAAGCATGTCTGTGACAGGTGATGCTTTGGGTGTTGGTGGCGGCGGAGGCGGCGCGGCCGAAAACAAAGGCAGGTCGTCGATCAGAGCTTTTTGCTTGCCGCCCTCGCGTTCGGTCTTTTCCAGCTGATCCAGCACGATGCGTGCTCGCTCGACCACCGATGCCGGTAGTCCGGCCAGTTGGGCAACTTGCACACCGTAGGATCTGTCTGCCGCACCCTTGTGGACCTCGTGCAGAAAGATGACTTCGCCTTCCCATTCCTTGACTGCGACGGTTGCGTTTTCAACGCCTTCAAGCTTACCGGCCAAAGCGGTCAATTCGTGGTAATGCGTAGCAAACAGCGCGCGGCATTTGTTGGATGCGTGCAGGTGCTCCAGCGTGGCCCAGGCGATGGACAGGCCATCATAGGTGGCTGTCCCACGACCGATTTCGTCAAGGATCACCAGCGCGCGGTCATCAGCTTGGTTAAGGATGGCGGCGGTTTCGACCATCTCGACCATGAAGGTCGAGCGGCCCCGTGCCAGATCGTCCGAGGCGCCAACGCGGCTGAACAACTGGCTGACAAGGCCGATATGCGCCTGTTCGGCTGGGACATAGCTGCCCATCTGGGCCAGCAATGCGATCAGCGCATTCTGGCGCAGGAAAGTCGATTTACCGGCCATGTTGGGACCGGTCAGCAGCCAGATCGCCGCGCCTTGATCTGCGCTCAGATCACAGTCATTGGCGATGAAGGCGTCCCCGTTTTGCTGGCGTAGCGCGTGTTCTACAACCGGATGACGGCCGCCCTGCACGTCAAAAGCGCGCGACGCGTCGACCTGAGGACGGCACCAGTTCTCACCGCGTGCCAAATCGGCCAACGCGGTGGTGAGATCAAGCTCGGCCAACCCACGGGCGGCCTGGTTAAGGCGTGCGGCTTGGTCCAGAATGTCGTCAGAAAGCCTTTTGTAGAGCCGCTTTTCGATCTCCAGCGCCAAGTTTCCGGCATTCAGTATGCGGGTTTCGATTTCGGACAGCTCGACGGTCGTGAATCGAACCTGATTGGCTGTGGTTTGACGATGAATGTAAGTTTCGCTGAACGGAGGGTTCAGCATTTTCTCGGCATGGGTGGCTGTGGTTTCTATGAAGTAACCCAGCACGTTGTTATGCTTGATCTTCAGCGATGTGATGCCGGTGTGTTCCGCGTATTTCTGCTGAAACCCAGCGATCACGGATCGTCCTTCGTCCCGCAGGGTGCGGGCCTCGTCGAGCTCACTGTCGTAGCCCGGGGCGATGAACCCACCGTCGCGTGCCAGCAATGGGGGCTCGGCCACAAGCGCCTCGTCCAGCAGGTTCAATAGGTCATCAAAGCCGATAAGGTTTTGCAGCGCGGTCGCCAGAAGGACAGGCAGGTCCTGACCGTCACAGAGTTGGGCGATAGTTGCCGCCTGTGTCAGACCGTTCCGAATTGCCGCCAGATCGCGGGGGCCACCTCGGTCCAGAGACAGGCGTGACAGGGCCCGGTCCAGATCGGGAGTTTTACGCAGGGCCTCACGCAAGTCCGAAGCTATCAGGCTGTCTTCGGCGGCAAAATTGACTGCGTCCAGCCGTCCGTGAATAACATCCAGATTACGCGAAGGGCTGGACAGGCGCTGCTCCAACAACCGTGCGCCGCCGGGCGTGACCGTACGATCCACCACGGATAGCAGCGACCCGGCCCGCCCGCCGGACAGGGATCGGGTCAGTTCCAGATTGCGACGCGTGGCGGCGTCGATTTGAACAACACGGTCCTCGGATTCCTTGAGGGGCGTTTGCAGTAGGGGTAGTTTGCCTTTTTGCGTAATCTCCAGATAGTCAATCAACGCACCCATAGCGGAAACTTCTGCGCGCTCGAAGGACCCGAACGCGTCCAGAGCATTCACGTGAAACAATCCGCAGATGCGTTTTTCCGCCGCAGTGCTGTCAAAGCTGGCGCGTCCAATTGGTGTCAGCGAAATTCCCAGATCTCGTACCGTTTCCTGCAAAGGCTGTTCCATACCGTCGGCCACGATCAATTCGGACGGGGCAAGCCGTGCCAGCTCAGGGCTCAGCCGGACCGAGGTCAATGGCATCACGTGAAACGCACCGGTTGAGATATCGGCCCAGGCCAGCGCGGCCTCATCACGTACCTCGGAATAGGTAGCCAGAAAATTGTGGCGGCGGGCTTCCAGCAGGGCGTCTTCGGTCAGTGTGCCGGGGGTTACCAGACGAACGACGTCGCGCTTTACGACTGATTTAGAGCCTCTTTTCTTCGCTTCGGCGGGGCTTTCCATCTGTTCGCAGACGGCGACGCGGAACCCTTTGCGGATCAGTGTCAGCAAATACCCTTCGGCGGCATTAACCGGCACACCGCACATCGGGATATCGGTGCCATTGTGCTTGCCGCGCTTGGTCAGCGCGATGTCCAGCGCCTCGGCGGCGTTCACCGCGTCCTCAAAAAACATCTCGTAGAAATCGCCCATGCGGTAAAACAACAGGGCGTCGGCATGGGCCTCTTTGATCTCGAGATATTGCGCCATCATTGGCGTGACTGTGGACAAAACCGGCCCCCTTCTGGCGTATTCCGGTCGCGACCTTACAAATCCCCCCTCTGCTGCGAAAGGCGAAAACGTATTCTCGTTGAGACGCGCGCGCGCCTGCGCTATGAGGCGAAAGTCCCGCAGATGTAAAGAAACGACCCATTCCATGCCCAAAGCGAAGATCACCAAAGAAGAGGCGCTGGCCTTTCACCTCGACCCGACCCCCGGCAAGTGGGAGGTGCAGGCCACCGTTCCCATGACCACGCAGCGCGATCTGTCTCTGGCCTACAGCCCCGGCGTCGCTGTACCATGTGAAGCAATCGCCGAAGCGCCCGAGACTGCGTATGACTATACCAACAAAGGAAACCTTGTTGCGGTGATCTCGAACGGGACGGCCGTTCTGGGTCTTGGCAATCTTGGTGCGCTGGGATCAAAACCGGTAATGGAGGGGAAATCCGTCCTGTTCAAACGGTTCGCGGATGTGAATTCGATCGATATCGAATTGGACACCGAAGACCCGGATGAGTTCTGCCGTGCCGTGCGTTTGATGGGGCCGACTTTTGGCGGGATCAATCTGGAAGACATCAAGGCGCCCGAGTGTTTCATCATCGAACAGCGCCTCAAGGAAGAAATGGACATTCCGGTCTTCCACGACGACCAGCACGGTACGGCCGTGATCTGTGCGGCGGGTCTGCTGAATGCGCTGCGCATTTCGGGCAAGAAGATCGAGGACGTAAAGATCGTTCTAAACGGGGCCGGTGCGGCGGGTATTGCGTGCATCGAATTGCTCAAGGCAATGGGCGCGCGGCATGAAAACTGCATTGTCTGCGACACCAAGGGCGTAATCTATCAAGGCCGGACCGAGGGTATGAACCAGTGGAAATCGGCCCACGCGATCACCACGGAACTGCGGACCCTGGAAGATGCCATGAAAGGCGCGGATGTGTTCCTGGGCGTTTCGGTCAAAGGGGCGGTGACCCAGGACATGGTTGCCAGCATGGCTGATAACCCGGTGATCTTCGCCATGGCGAACCCGGACCCTGAGATCACACCGGAAGAGGCGCATGAGGTACGTGTTGATGCCATCGTCGCCACCGGGCGCAGCGACTATCCGAACCAAGTGAACAACGTGTTGGGGTTCCCTTACCTGTTCCGCGGCGCATTGGACATTCATGCGCGCGCCATCAATGACGAGATGAAGATCGCTTGCGCCCACGCTTTGGCCAATCTCGCGCGCGAAGATGTCCCGGATGAGGTTGCCATGGCCTATGGCAAGTCGCTGACCTTTGGGCGCGACTACATCATTCCAACGCCGTTTGACCCGCGTCTGATCCATCGTATCCCACCTGCCGTTGCCAAGGCGGGGATGGATACCGGCGCGGCCCGGCGTCCGATCATCGACATGGACGCGTACGAGCTGAGCCTGAAATCCCGCATGGACCCAACCGCCAGCATCCTACGCGGTCTGAACGCCCGCGCCCGTGCGGCGCAAAGCCGGATGATTTTCGCCGAGGGCGACGATCCCCGCGTGCTGCGCGCAGCGGTCATGTATCAGCGCTCGGGCTTCGGCAAAGCGTTGGTTGTCGGCCGTCCGGATGACGTCAAAGAAAAGCTCGAGGCCGCAGGTCTGGGCGATGCTGTGCGCGAACTTGAAGTCGTGAACGCTGGCACAACCACCCATCTCGATACCTACAAGGACTTCCTTTACAAACGCCTGCAGCGCCGAGGGTTTGACCGTAAGGACATTCACCGCCTCGCCGCGACCGATCGCCATGTCTTTTCGGCGCTGATGCTGGCGCATGGCCACGGGGACGGTCTCGTGTCCGGCGCGACGCGCAAATCGGCGCATGTGTTGGACCGGATCAACCACGTCTTCGATGCAGATGCGGAACATGGTGCGGTAGGTGTAACCGCGTTGCTGCATAAGGGACGTATCGTCCTGATCGGTGACACTCTGGTGCATGAATGGCCGGACGAAAACGATTTGGCTAACATCGCCGAACGGTCCGCCGCAGTGGCCCGCCACATGGGTCTGGAACCCCGCGTGGCCTTTGTCAGTTTCTCGACCTTTGGCTATCCGGTGTCTGAGCGCGCCGAGAAGATGCATGTCGCGCCCGAGGTTCTGGACCAGCGCGGTGTCGACTTCGAATACGAAGGCGAAATGACCGTGGATGTCGCGCTGAACGTCGATCAGCAAGAGGCCTATCCGTTCTCGCGCCTGACCGGGCCAGCGAACATCCTGATCGTACCTGCGCGCCACTCGGCGTCGATCTCGACCAAGCTGATGCAAGAAATGGGTGAGGCCACCGTCATCGGCCCGATCCTTTCGGGCATCGACAAGCCGATCCAGATTTGCTCGACCGTGTCGACCGCGAATGACATCCTGAACATGGCCATTCTGGCCGCTTGCGATATTGGATAAGCCGTGACGATCTGGAACCTAGGCTCGATCAACGCGGACATGGTCTATGGCCTGCCGCATCTGCCCAGTGCCGGCGAAACCCTGGCTGCCCTGACCCTTGAGCGGTTTCTGGGCGGCAAAGGCGCGAATATGTCTGTCGCCGCGGCGCGGGCGGGTTCGCGGGTGGCGCATGTCGGAGGCATCGGGTCCGACGGGCGGTGGGCGCTGGATCGCATGACCGAATATGGCGTCGATACGCGGTTCATCGCGCAGGTCGACGTACCAACGGGTCACGCCATCATCGCGGTGGATGCTGAGGGCGAGAACCAGATCATTTTGTATCCCGGAGCCAACCACGCAATCGCGCAGGACCAATTGGGGCAGGCGCTATCGCAGGCTGTTCCGGGCGATCTGCTGGTCCTGCAGAACGAAACCAACGCGCAGGTCGAAGCGGCCCGCATGGGGCGCGATTTGGGTCTGACCGTCTGCTACGCCGCTGCACCGTTTCAGGCTGATGCGGTACAGGCCGTCTTGCCCTATCTCGATTTTCTGATCCTGAATGAGGTTGAGGCCGAACAACTGCGCGAAAGCACTGGTCTGTCAGTATCCGATCTGCCGGTACAGCATGTTTTAGTGACGTTGGGGTCGAAAGGTGCACGTTATCTTCCCAAAGATGGCGAGGTGCTTGAGATTCCTGCCCACAAGGTCAAAGCCGTGGATACTACAGGCGCGGGGGATACGTTTACCGGGTATGTTCTGGCCGGAATGGATCGCGGGCTGCCGATGCCTCAGGCCATTGCACAAGCAAATCGTGCCGCGGCCCTGATGGTCACGCGGCACGGAACGGCAGATGTGATTCCGGACCTCAAAGAGGTGCTTGAGGCCCGGTTTACTTAGGATCCAACGAAGGGTGCGTTGCTGCCCCACAATTGCTTGACGCGTGCGTCGCGTCCGCAGGCCTTGCGGTAGGCTTTGTACGCGTTCTTCTGACGTTTGGGTCCAAAGCGCGTCAGCACCAGCTTGTCACCTTTGTAGTAGTCCTGGTGGTAAGCCTCAGCCGGATAAAAGGCGGCCGCGTCCAGAATTGGGGTGACAACGGTCTGACCCAATGCCTGCTGTGCATTGGCTTTGGCCTTTTGCGCCAGCGTCTTTTCCCCAGCGTTAGAGACGAATATTGCCGTGCGATAGCTGTCGCCGCGGTCGCAGAACTGACCGCCCGCATC
Organism: Ruegeria arenilitoris; assembly: GCF_013035315.1. Taxonomy (GTDB): domain Bacteria; phylum Pseudomonadota; class Alphaproteobacteria; order Rhodobacterales; family Rhodobacteraceae; genus Ruegeria; species Ruegeria arenilitoris_D. Next base: position 78,625 of record NZ_WQHP01000007.1, read on the forward strand.
CGTTGGATCGACCGAGCGGAAGAACATGTTCAGCAGCGTTTCGCGGGAAACGCGGGCCGGATCGAACGTGATCTGAACGGCCTCGTAATGGCCGGTGCCGCCTTTTGACACCTGATCATATGTCGGGTTGGCTGATTTACCGCCGGTATAGCCCGATACGGCCCCAATCACGCCCGGTACGGATTCAAAATCGGATTCGACACACCAGAAACATCCTCCGGCAACGGTCAGGGTTTCCGTGCCTGCGGCAGGCGCGGGCAGGGCGCGTAGCATCGCGGCCAACGTAATGAGGACAAACAGAAGCGTCGGTTTAAAGAAATCGAGGTAAGCAGTCCGGTTCATGGCAGATCTCCTTCTGAGGTCAGGCTGCCCGGACTTTCCCGTCGTTGCAATCCGCTGACATCGTTTGTCACGCGCTGGTGAGACGAGTTTATCGGCACTTAGCCCAGCAGCTGCCCCAGCTTCATCGCCACGCCCATATTGCCCGAAATCTTGAGCTTACCCAGCGCCACGCCAGTCATCGGGTTCAGCTTGCCGGTCAGCAGTTTGGTCAGGTTTTCCTGAGAGATCCGGATCGTACAATCGGTATCCTGATCTTGGGTGGTGGCCTGGTTATCCACCAGAACGATCACCCCATCGTCACCACAATCGAACTTGAGCGAGCCATCAAAAGTTTTGCCGTTCAGACCCTTTTGGATTCCGTCAGCGATGTCCTGAAGCATTGAGTACCCTTTCCCTGTTGACCTTTGCGTAAAGAAAAATAGCCGAAACAGGCAAGGGTGACGCTACTGGAACTGACAGGCGCGTGAAGGCAAAGAAAAGCCCGGCATCCATAAAGGACACCGGGTTGCTCAACTTAGCGATGTCCTGAATTACTTGGACAGACGCTTTTCGCGTGAGGCCAGAAGTTTCAGGCGCAGGGCGTTCAATTGGATGAAGCCCGCCGCGTCTTTCTGATCATACGCACCAGCATCGTCTTCGAAGGTCACATGCTCTTCGGAGTACAGCGAGTGATCGGACCAGCGGCCAACGGTTGAGGCCAGGCCTTTGTATAGCTTCACACGAACCGTGCCGGTCACATGCTCTTGGCTTTTGTCGATGGCGGCCTGCAGCATCTCGCGCTCGGGCGAGTACCAGAAGCCATTGTAAATCAGCTCGGCATATTGCGGCATCAGCTGGTCCTTCAGGTGCATCGCGCCGCGGTCCATGGTGATGGACTCGATACCGCGATGCGCTTCCAGCAGGATGGTGCCGCCCGGAGTTTCGTAGATACCGCGTGATTTCATACCGACGAAACGGCCTTCGACCAGATCAAGACGGCCGATGCCGTGTTTGCCGCCATATTCGTTCAGCTTGGTCAGGATGGTCGCGGGGCTCATCGCCTCACCATTGATGCTGACCGCGTCACCTTTCTCGAAACCGATCTCGATGAACTCGGGCTCGTTCGGTGCGTCCTCGGGGTGAACGGTGCGCTGGTAAACATAGACCGGTGCCATGTCGGCGGGGTCTTCCAGAACCTTACCCTCGGATGAGGTGTGCAGCAGGTTTGCATCGACCGAGAAGGGTGCTTCACCACGTTTGTCCTTGGCGATCGGGATCTGGTGCGCTTCGGCCCATTCCAACAGACGCGTCCGGCTGGTCAGGTCCCACTCACGCCACGGCGCGATCACTTTGATGTCTGGGTTCAGCGCATAGGCCGCCAGTTCAAAGCGGACCTGGTCGTTGCCCTTGCCGGTAGCGCCATGCGCCACGGCGTCGGCGCCGGTTTCTTCGGCGATCTCGACCAGACGTTTGGAAATCAGCGGGCGCGCGATCGAGGTGCCCAGCAGGTACAGGCCTTCGTATTGCGCGTTGGCGCGGAACATCGGGAAGACAAAGTCACGAACGAACTCTTCGCGGATGTCCTCGATATAGATGTTCTCGGGCTTGATCCCCAGCATCTCGGCCTTTTGGCGGGCGGGTTCCAGTTCCTCACCCTGACCCAGATCGGCAGTGAAGGTGACAACCTCACAGCCATACTCGGTCTGCAGCCATTTCAGAATGATCGAGGTATCAAGGCCACCGGAATAGGCCAGAACAACTTTCTTGGGCGCGGACATCTGACTTCCCTTTATGCGTAGAACGACTGGCCCCTAGCGGGTTTTGAACGCGGGGGCAAGTTATCAGCGTTGACGCAGGGGGCTAATTGCGCTGAAACAATCGTATACAAAACAACAATTGGTTGAGAAGGGCAGTTTTCGGATGTTGGGTTGGCAGATTTTCGTACATTCCGTTCGCATGGTATTCGGGAACCTCAAACAGGTGCTTCAGATCACCGTGGGTCCCGCTTTGATCGCCACTGGTTTGATCGTCGCGCTGTTCATGGTGACTGGAATTCCGCTAGAGGCTTTTGATGAAAGCGCTGACTCATTGCCGGATGGGATATCAGCTGCCTCGGTTACTTTTTTCCTGTTCGGTCTGTTCGCTGTAATCGCCGCTGTCGTATTTTGGATAGCCGTTTCGTGGCACCGTTTCATCCTGCTGGAAGAGTATCCGGGCGGGATTTTCCCCGCATTCCGGTTCGACAGGATTTTGGCGTATTTCGGCCGTATCTTGTTGCTGGGTATTCTGATGATGATTGCCTGGATCCCGGTTGGAGTGGTTATCGCTGTGCTGGGCGAAACCCTTTTGCCGCTGTCTATCATCCTGACGCTGGCATACGGGGTCTTTTTGATCGTTTGTTTCTACCGGCTGTCGATCATTCTACCTGCAGCAGCGATTGGCGAACCGATTACGCTTGGCGAGGCGTGGAACAGCACAACAGGTGTCGCCGGGTCGATACTGGTTCTTCTGGTTGTCGCGTTCTTGTTTCAGCTGCTTGTTCAGCTTGTCTTCTCGGTGCTGGTGTTCATTCCCGTATTGGGCATTTTGCTGACCGTGTTCCTTGGAACGCTCATTCTGCCGATGATCAGCGTCAGCATTTTCACAACGATGTACGGCGTCTTCATCGAAAAGCGTCAACTTTCCTGAGCCGCGTACACATATGTATTCCTTGCCCTCTTCGCGATGATGCGGCAGTGAATTTGGCATGACTGATTTCAAAACCCGCGCCCGCGCTGCCGAAGAGGCGATGCGATCTGTGTTTCCGGCAACTCCGTTGCAGCGGAATGCACATCTGTCTGACCGCTATGGGGCTGATATCTGGCTGAAGCGCGAAGACCTCAGCCCGGTGCGGTCGTACAAGATCCGTGGTGCGTTCAACGCGATGCGCAAGCAGCAGGGACAAAAGCTGTTCGTTTGCGCAAGCGCGGGCAATCATGCACAGGGCGTGGCCTATATGTGCAAGCACCTTGATGTACGCGGTGTGATTTTCATGCCGGTGACGACGCCGCAGCAAAAGATCCAGAAAACCCGCATTTTTGGTGGGGAAAACATCGAAATCCATCTGACCGGGGACTATTTCGACGACACCCTGGCAGCTGCGCAGAAGTGGTGTGCGCAGCAGGGCGGGCATTTCCTGTCTCCGTTCGACGATGAGGACGTGATCGAAGGTCAGGCATCTTTGGCGGTCGAAATCGAAGAACAACTGGGTCAGGTGCCCGACCACGTCCTTTTGCCGGTTGGCGGCGGCGGCATGTCTTCCGGTGTTGCGACTTGGTTTGGGGATCGCACCCATTGCCTGTTTGTAGAACCCAAAGGCGGGGCCTGTTTGCGCGCGGCTCTGGCGGCAGGCCATCCGGTGTCGCTGGATCATGTCGACAATTTCGTCGATGGCGCGGCAGTTGGTCGGATTGGCGCAAAGCCTTTCGAGTTGCTGAAATCCCGTCACCTGTCAGACGTGTTGGTCCTGTCCGAAGACCGGATCTGCACGACGATGATCGAAATGCTGAATGTGGAGGGCATCGTGTTGGAACCTGCGGGGGCTTTGGCGATTGAGGCGCTGGGCGATATTCAAAGCTTCATCCGAGGCAAGACTGTTGTGTGCGTCACTTCAGGAGGGAATTTTGATTTCGAACGCCTGCCCGAGGTTAAGGAACGTGCTCAGCGCTATTCGGGGGTCAAAAAGTACTTTATCCTGCGCCTGCCGCAGCGGCCCGGCGCATTGAAAGAGTTCCTGGGCATTCTCGGTCCTGAGGACGACATCGCCCGGTTCGAATACATGAAGAAATCGGCGCGCAATTTCGGCTCGGTCCTGATCGGGATCGAAACGCGAAAGCCCGAGAATTTTGTGCGCCTCTTCGCGCATCTGGACGAAGCGGGATTTACCTACACTGATATCACCGAGGACGAAACGCTGGCCCAGTTCGTGATCTGAGCGCGCTTCGTGCCACATTCCTCAGCACCTACGCGTTGATGACCTTGTTGGTTGGATGGAATTCACCTAGGCAACTCAGGACATTTGTGACCGGAAAGCAGATATATGAAACCGCTTGCTGCAGTGACTATGGTTTGGCGCGACTATTGGTACCTTGAAAAATGGGTCGCATATTATTCTGCTCAGCTTGGCCGCGAGAATGTCTATATTCTGTCACATGGTGCCGATCCCGAAATTGATCGCATTGGCGAAGGCTGTAACGTGATCGCCATATTGCGCGACGGTCTGCATCAATCTTTTGACTACGCCCGTTGGCGGATGCTGTCGGATTTTTCCGCGATGCTGACCCAGTTCTATGATCGGGTCATCGTTTCGGATTGTGATGAGCTGCTGATGACGGTCGATGGTAGTTTATTGACCGATTACCCTTTCGAGTTTGAGGAAAACGCGGCAGGTGCTGTGGGTTTCAACCTCGTTGCGACTCTGGACAACGACGAACAAGGCGCTCTGATTTCTGACAGTAAGTTCTGTGTGTTCGAAATTCCCTATTCAAAACCCTGTCTGGTGCAGCGCCGTGTGTCCTTTGGGACTGGTGGGCATGGGATCATGCGCGACAGCTTTGACCTGCTGCCGGGACTGTTCAACATGCACTTCCACTACGGAAATTGGCTGGAAATGCAGCGCCGTGAACAGGAACGGTCGCCGCTGGTGGATGAAACCATGGCCGAAGGGGTGAAAATCAGGAAATCCCCAGGTCAGTCGGTCGGAATTGTTGGCTGGCGTCGACGAACCCGGCGCTTCAGGCGGTTGACGCGAGAGTCGATCAATGCAGCCGAATTGCCGCTGAAAGACTGTGTCGAAGAGTGCAGGAAAGATGCCTTGCAAACGCTCAAGACAATGGACGACGGCTATTTTACGCATGACCGGAGCATGCAATTCGACCTGAAAAAATTTCGTTTCCCAGAAGGTTTTCCTGTTCGGATTTAGCCTGTGAACCGACCTGGATGGCGGTCAGAGGGTGCCAAGCCCTGACTTGAATGCAACGGACGAGCTTTCGAAAGTGTCGACGATACCCGGCAGATCGACCGTTTGGCTTTGCCCCTGCGCCGATTGCCGCTCGCCGTCCTGACACAGCTTTGCAAGCGTTTCAAAGCCCAGGCTCAGGGCACTGCCTTTGACAAAATGCAGGTTCTGTTCGAATTCGGCGCGTGCGGTGTCATTGCAAAGTCGGGTCAGGGCCTCTTGCACCTCATCAAGAAAGATCTCGACCACCTCGTCGAACTCGCTGGCGCCAACTTCGTCCCTTAGTTGCCTGACCCTGGACCAGTTGATCATGCCATCCTCGCTTTGCCTGCCATGCTTCTTCCTAGTCCGAAGCGGGTAAAGGGCAGGTTAAGCGAAATCATTTCCGGCCTTCATCCTATGTTAAACAGCCCCACGATAGGGTCACCGCATTCCAATATGCGTTGCTGTGCAGAGGGTTAAGGTGGCAGAGGTCAGTCAGGCAGACACCAGATCGGAACAGGATTTTGGTGTAATTCAGAAGGTGCTTGTCGTTGACGACAGCCGCCTTCAGCGCCGCATTCTGGTCGCATCGCTCAAAAAATGGGGATTCGAGGTTCTCGAGGCCGACAGCGGGGACGCCGCCATCGAATTGTGCGCCACCGATCCGCCCGACCTTGTACTGAGCGATTGGGTCATGCCGGGGATGAGTGGGCTGGATTTCTGCAAAGCGTTTCGTGCGCTGGACAGCAAGCAATACAGCTATTTCATCCTGTTGACGTCAAAAAGCGAAAAACAAGAAGTAGCGCGGGGTCTGGATGCCGGTGCGGACGATTTTCTGATCAAACCGCTTGAGGCAGACGAGCTGCGCGCGCGTATTTCGGCCGGGGCGCGTATCTTGGGCATGCAGCGCGAGCTATCGCGCAAAAACCAGATGATCGAAAACGCGCTGGAAGAGCTGCGTGTGGCACATGATGCGATCGACAAAGATCTGATTCAGGCACGCAAGATCCAGGAATCTCTGGTGCCCGAGCTGACGCGCCAATTCGGCAAGTCCCAGGTCAGTATGTTGTTGAAAACCTGCGGGCATATCGGTGGTGACTTGGTGGGCATGTTCTCGCCGGGCGTTAACCGGTTGGGCTTCTACAGTATCGACGTGTCCGGCCACGGTATCACCTCGGCCATGATGACAGCGCGTTTGGGCAGTTACCTTTCCAGCAGCCATTTTGAACAAAACGTCGCTATGGAGCGGCGCTTTGACAAATTCTACGCGCTGTTGCCGCCCGAGCAGGTGGCCGAAACTCTGAACTCGCGGCTGATGGCAGATACTGGGATCGAAGAGTATTTCACGATGGTTTACGCCATCGTCGATTTGCGCAACGGGCATGTGAAAATGGTTCAGGCCGGGCATCCACACCCGTTGCTGTTGTGCCAAAATGGCAGAACCGAGTTTCTGGGTGAGGGCGGTTTGCCAATAGGTTTGTTGCCCGATGTCAGTTTTCAGCGGACCGAATTTTACATGCAGCCCGGCGATCGGCTTTTGTTGTTTTCAGACGGGTTCACGGAATGCGGTCTGGAAGATGGTAGCTTGCTGGAAGAAGAAGGTTTGCGTCAGATGGCGCTGGATTGCGGACCTGGGCGCGGCGGCACAGAGTTCTTGGACGACATGTTCTGGCGGCTGACCCAGGCGATGCCTCCAGGCAGTGGAATGGATGATGACGTCTCGGCCGTTTTTTTCGAGTACAACGGCCCCTAAAGTTGTTGCTCGTGCTGTGCAGCAAAATGGCGATCGCCCGCATTCCCCAACATCTGTGCTGCGTCAGCGGTGTCCATCCACAGGGCGTCGTGAAACGGCTCGGTCGGCGGGCCCACAGGCCGAACCGGGCGGGCGCGATAGATCAGGCAGACCTTTTCGGCCCAGAGATCGTATTCGGGCATGAAGGTGAACCGGCGAAAAGCCCCAATGCGACGCGGAGAGGCAATCAGCCAGCCCGTTTCCTCGAACACTTCGCGGTGCAGCGCGGTGATTGGTGATTCGCCGGGATCAATGCCGCCACCGGGCAGTTGCAGGTCGGGCCCGGGCTGTGTCTGGCAGGTTAGCAACAGGCTTCTGCCGCGGGGCAATAGTGCATAAACTCCGACCCTGCGCGTGTATTTTCGCCCGGCCTGAGGGGTTTCACCAAACCGTCTGATCATGTATGGCCCCTTACAACCCGAATAGTTCGACCTATATGCTGGCGGTATGCCAACCTGTGGCGTGTAAGGAAACCCCATGTCTCTTGGAACAAAAATCGCGTGGGACGATACCGTCCTGCCCTTTCAACTCGATGTCTCGGACATGCGCGGCCGCGTGGCCCGTCTGGATGGCGTGCTTGACGGCATCCTGAAGCAGCATGACTATCCCGAAAAGGTCGAAGCTCTGGTGGCCGAGATGGCCCTGCTGACTGCATTGATCGGCCAGACTGTATCGCTGCGCTGGAAGTTGTCGTTGCAGGTTCAGTCCAAAGGGGCGGTGCGCATGATTGCGACCGATTACTTTGCCCCCAAGACCGAGGGCGAACCGGCCCGTATCCGCGCCTACGCCAGTTTCGACCGGGATCGCCTGACCGACAGTGCGCCCTTCGACCAGGTCGGTGAAGGGTATTTTGCGATCATGATCGATCAGGGCGAAGGCACGCAGCCCTACCAAGGGATTACCCCGCTGGCCGGCGGGTCGCTAAGCGCTTGTGCTGAGGCGTACTTTGCCCAGTCCGAACAGTTGCCGACGCGGTTTTCGCTGAGCTTCGGCAAATCGACTGAACCCGGTTTCGGCGAACACTGGCGTGCGGGCGGAGTGATGCTGCAACACATGCCCAAAGCTTCGCCCTTTGTGGCGTCTGGCGAGGGTGACGGGAATATCCTGACAGCCAACGATCTGGTCGATGGTGATGAGGGTGAAAACTGGGGCCGCGTGAACATCCTGCTGGACACGGTCGAGGATCTGGAACTGATCGGCCCGTCTGTCGCGCCGACCGATCTCTTGATCCGCCTGTTTCACGAGGAACAGCCTCGGGTCTATGACGCGCAACCGGTACAGTTTGGCTGTACCTGTTCCGAAGACCGCGTGCGGCAAAGCCTGTCGATCTATTCGGCCAAGGACATCGAAAAGATGACCACGCCCGAAGGCAAGGTAACCGCTGATTGTCAGTTTTGCGGTGCACACTATGTGTTGGATCCCGCCACGGTCGGCTTTGATGCTGACGGCGCTTGATCCAACCGATCAGCTGAGGGCGGCCCTGCGCCGCCCCGGCCACGGGTCGAGCGATTTCGACCTGAATCCCGATTTTGTCCTACCCGAAGGGCGCAAATTGCGACCTGCCGGAGTACTGGTCCCGATCTCGGTCGCGGATGGCGCTCCGCGTTTGATCCTGACAAAACGATCGTCGGCTTTGAAACATCATCCGGGACAGATCGCCTTTCCCGGAGGCAAACAGGACGAAGGCGACGCGGATGTGACCGCAACGGCCTTGCGAGAAGCGCGCGAAGAGATTGGTCTGCCGCCCGAAATGCCCGAGGTTCTTGGCCACCTGCCTACACACGAGACAGTGACGTCTTTCACCGTCACACCGGTCATAGCGATCCTGCGCGAACCTTTCCAATCCGTGCCCGAACCGGGCGAAGTGGCCGAGGTGTTTTCGGTTCCACTTGAACATGTACTCAACCCTGCGAATTATATCGTCGAATCGCGCCGTTGGCGCGGGCAAAGACGGTATTATTTTACGGTACCTTTCGGCCCCTATTACATTTGGGGCGCAACGGCACGCATCCTGCGGGGATTGGCAGCACGGATCAACGAATGACGCAGATCACAGAAAGCTGGGTGTCCAAACCTGCAACGCAACGAGTGTGCAACGCGCTTACGGACACTGGTTTCCAGGCCCTGTTTGTGGGCGGGTGCGTGCGAAATGCGCTTTTGGGCGCACCTGTTTCGGATATCGACATCGCGACCGACGCGCGGCCGGACAAGGTCGTGGAACTGGCCGAAAAGGCTGGGCTCAAGGCGATTCCGACCGGGATCGAACACGGCACGATCACCGTGGTCAGCGAGGGCATCCCGCATGAGATCACGACCTTCCGCCGCGACGTGGAAACAGATGGCCGCCGCGCTGTAGTCGCGTTCTCGGATAGGGTTGAAGAGGATGCTGCACGTCGCGATTTCACAATGAACGCAATTTATGCGCGGCCTGATGGAACGGTTTTGGACCCTCTGACCGGGTTGCCGGATTTGCAGGCACGCCGCGTCCGCTTCATTGGCACCGCCGCAAACCGTATTCGCGAGGACTACCTGCGCTCTCTGCGGTACTTTCGATTTCATGCCTGGTACGGAGATACCGAGGCCGGGTTTGACCCTGACGCCCTGGATGCAATTGCGTCGAACCTTGAGGGGTTGGCGGGCCTGTCGCGCGAACGCGTCGGCGCAGAGCTTTTGAAGCTGTTGGGTGCCCCGGACCCCGCGCCTTCCGTGTCCACAATGCGCAGCGCCGGTGTTCTGGCGCAGGTCCTGCCGGGGGCAGATGATCGCGCTCTGGCCCCTTTGATCGCGCTGGAACAGCAAGCGGGCGCCGAACCGGAACCGATACGGCGGCTAGCAGCGATCGCGCCACCTGAGGTTGCCGAGACGCTACGCCTTAGCCGAGCACAGCTGCAACGCCTGACACGCATGCGGGATGAGGCAGCGGGCGTCGCGGGTTTTGCCGAGCTGGGGTTTCGCTATGGTGAAGAGAGCGGGTTAAGTGAGGCGCTGTTGCGCTGTGCATTTCTGGAACAGCCTTGGTTAGACTCGATTTCACACGAGCTGCGCTTGGGGGCGGCTGCAACGTTCCCGATCAAAGCCGCTGACCTGATACCTGATTTCACTGGCCCCGCACTGGGCAAGAAACTGGCTCAACTAGAGGCGCAATGGATCGCGTCAGGGTTCACACTGGACCGCGATGATCTGCTATCAGGCGAGGGTGACGTCTCAAAAAGGGATGACAAGTAAAAAAGATTGTGGTTACTTGCCCCTGTCACATGAATGGAGGGATGCGAATGTATTACGGGATCTGGGACAGCTAAGGCTGGAACACTTCGACCCGTAGGGGTGGTGTTCTGGCGCCATCTTTCTTCGCATGACTTATTTTCTGCTCAATCGGAGCACTCTCCATGTTTCGCTATTTCGAAAACCTCGTTGACCCTTTTGTTGACTACAAGGAAACCGACACACCTCCGACGCGGTTGTGGCCGTTCATGCTGGACTACTCGCAGCCATTTATGCGGGTGTTCTTCTGGGCAGGGCTGATCTCGATCATCGTTGCGGCGGTCGAAGTCGGTCTGATCTACTACATGGGGCGCGTTGTAGACCTGTTGTCAGGTCCCCCTGCCGAGGTTTGGCAGGCTCATGGCACCGAACTGATCCTGATGGCAGTGTTTGTTCTGCTGCTGCGTCCCATGCTGCATGTCGTCGACGTGCTGCTGCTGAACAACACGATCCTGCCGAACTTTGGTACGTTGATCCGCTGGCGGGCGCATAAGCACGTGCTGCGCCAATCGGTTGGGTGGTTCGAGAACGATTTTGCCGGGCGCATTGCGAACCGAATCATGCAGACGCCACCTGCCGCGGGTGAGGCCGTGTTTCAGGTGTTTGACGCCATCTCGTTCTCGATCGCCTATCTGATCGGCGCAGCGGTGTTGCTCATGGCGGCGGATCCGCGTCTGTTGTTGCCGCTGTTGATCTGGTTGGTGCTTTATGGGCTGCTGGTGCGCTGGACGGTTGCGCGGGTGGGTCCGGCGTCACAGGCGGCATCGGACGCGCGTTCGGCTGTGACGGGTCGAGTGGTCGACAGTTATACCAACATTCATTCGGTCAAGATGTTCGCACATGACGAGCAAGAGCTGGATTATGCCCGCGAGGCCATCGAGGAAACCCGCCGCACATTCCAGGTTGAGATGCGGATCTTCACTATCATGGACGCGGTTTTGGTCACCCTGAACGGTTTGCTGATCGTCGGTGTGGTCGGCTGGGCGATCGCCTTGTGGATGCAGGGCAGTGCGTCTGTCGGTGTGGTCGCGGCCGCGACCGCTCTGACATTGCGGCTGAACGCGATGACCGGTTGGATCATGTGGGCGTTGACCAGTTTCTTCCGCCAGCTTGGTGTTGTTGCCGAGGGGATGGAGACGATTGCCCAGCCCATCGACCTGCTGGACGCCCCGGATGCGAAGCCTCTGCAGTTAACCAATGGCCAGATCGACATTCAGGACCTCTCGCACCACTACGGGCGTAAAACCGGTGGTCTGGACCACATCAATCTGATCATTCATTCCGGTGAGAAGATTGGTTTGATCGGGCGGTCCGGTGCCGGGAAATCGACCCTGGTTAAGCTGCTTTTGCGGTTTTACGACGTGGAACAGGGTGCGATCCTGATCGACGATCAGAACATCGCCAAGGTCACGCAGGACAGTTTGCGCAGCCATATCGGCATGGTTCAGCAGGACAGCGCCCTGCTGCACCGGTCAGTGCGTGACAACATCCTGTATGGCCGTCCGGATGCGACCGAGGAACAGATGATCGCCGCGGCCAAACAGGCCGAGGCGCATGATTTCATCCTCGATCTGCAAGACCCGCAGGGGCGCACCGGTTATGACGCGCATGTGGGTGAGCGCGGCGTGAAGCTGTCCGGCGGGCAGCGGCAGCGGGTGACACTGGCGCGGGTGATCTTGAAAGACGCGCCGATCTTGTTGTTGGACGAGGCGACTTCTGCCCTAGATTCCGAGGTCGAAGCGTCGATTCAGGAAACTCTCTACGGCATGATGCAAGGTAAAACCGTGATCGCCATCGCCCACCGGCTCAGCACCATCGCGCAGATGGACCGCATTCTGGTCATGGATGGGGGTCGGATCGTGGAACAGGGCGGGCACTCCGAACTATTGGCTCATGGCGGTCTTTACGCCCAATTCTGGGCGCGGCAATCTGGGGGCTTCCTGAACCCGGAGGCCGCGGAATGAAGCTCGGCAACCTCATAGACCCATTTAAGAACATCGAAACGCCCCCGCCGCAAACGCTGGGGGCGTTCATTCGCTGGAGCCTGTCCGGCGCCTGGCCGATGATCTTTGTCGCGGCCTTCTTTTCGGCCATGGCCGGCGCGATGGAGGCGGGCACGGCCTGGGTGTTGGGATTGGTGATCGACCTTGCGACCACAAGTGGAGCCGAGAGCTTTTGGACCGCTGGCAATATCTGGATGATGTTGGCGGTGGTTGCGTTTTTCATGCTGCTGCGCCCGGCGTTGTTTGGCCTGTCAGCGTTCTCGAACGCTTATGTGGTCATGCCCAACATCACACCTCTGGTGCTGGCCAAGTTGAACCGATGGACGCTGGGCCAGTCCGTCACCTATTTCGATGACGATTTCGCGGGCCGGATCGCGCAAAAGCAGATGCAGACATCCAACGCGATGGCCTCGGTCGTGTCCGAAACGATCAGCGCGATTGTGTTCGCTTTGGCCTCTCTTGTGGGCTCTTTGCTTTTGTTAGGGTCGATTCACCCCTTGGTCATGTTGCCATTCACTGCATGGCTTGTGGTCTATTTCCTGTTGATCCGCTGGTATCTTCCGCGCATCCGCGAACGCTCGGCGGCGCGGGCCGGAGCGCGGGCGATGGTGTCGGGGCAGGTGGTTGACACGATCACCAACATCAAGACCGTCAAGCTGTTCGCCCATTCCCAATTTGAAGATCGGGCCGCACGGAACTCGATGGTTGATCTTCGGGAAAAGATGCTGGCTTTTGGCAGCTTATCCGCCAGCTTCCGCTTTATCCTGATGGTGCTGGCCGGGGTTTTGCCAGTTATTCTGATCGGTGCCACCTTGGGGCTTTGGCAAGCTGGCGCGGCCACTGCGGGGGATATTGTGGCGGCGGGGGCCGTGTCGATCCGGATCGCTCAGATGACGGGTTGGGTCAGTTTCACTCTGATGGGCCTTTACGCGAATGTGGGCGAGATCGAGAACGGTATGAAAACGCTGGCCAAGCGTGAACGGGTCGAAGATCAGGCCGGTGCGACGGACCTGTCCGTACCCAATGGTCAAATCGATTTTGATCATGTCAGCTTTTCTTACGGACGAGATGTCGGCGGCGTTTCGGATGTGAAAATCACGGTCCACCCCGGCGAAAAGCTGGGCATTGTCGGGGCGTCGGGCGCTGGTAAATCGACCTTGGTGTCGCTGCTACTGCGCCTGTATGACGGCGAAAAGGGCGCAATCCTGATCGATGATCAGGACGTCTCCAAGGTGACTCAGGACAGTTTGCGCCGCCAGATCGGCATGGTCACGCAGGAAACGGCTATGTTCAACCGCTCGGCCCGCGAGAACATTCTGTATGGTCGCCCCGACGCATCTGAAGACGAAATGATCGAGGCCGCCAAGAAGGCCGAAGCGCATGAGTTCATCCTAAGCCTTGAGGATGCACAAGGGCGCAAGGGATATGACGCGCATCTGGGCGAGCGTGGTGTGACGTTGAGCGGTGGTCAGCGTCAGCGGATCGCCCTGGCACGTGCCATTCTCAAGGACGCGCCCATTTTGGTGCTGGACGAGGCAACCTCGGCATTGGATTCCGAGGTTGAGGCGTCGATCCAGACCGCCTTGCATCGGGTGATGCAGGGCAAAACCGTGCTGGCAATTGCGCATCGCCTGTCCACGCTCAGCGAGATGGACCGGATCATCGTTCTGGATCAGGGCCGTATTGTCGAGGTCGGCACTCATGACGCCTTGCTGGATCAGGGTGGGCTGTATGCACGGTTCTGGCATCGCCAGTCGGGTGGGTTCATTCAGGCAGAAGCTGCGGAATAAGGGTTTTGTTGTGGGCCAAGCCCCGCTATCAGGCCCCTCATGACGCAGACCTTTACCATTACCCGCCTCGGCCATCAGGGCGACGGTATCGCTGATGGCCCTATTTACGCTCCTCGCACTTTGCCGAGTGAAGTGGTCACGGGCACGTTAGTGGGTCAGGTTCTCAGCGGTATTCGTGTCGAAACGCCCTCGGACCAGCGAGTCAAGGCACCGTGTCGGCACTACAAATCCTGCGGCGGATGCCAGTTGCAGCACGCCGCAGATGCGTTTGTAGCCGATTGGAAGGTCGAAGTGGTTCGAACCGCGCTGGCGGCGCAAGGGATTGAGGCCGAGATGCGCCCAATCCACACCTCGCCGGAACGGTCACGCCGCAGGGCAACGATTGCAGTACGGCGGACGAAAAAGGGTACGCTGGCCGGGTTCCATGGCCGCGCCTCGGACACGATCACCGAGATTCCCGACTGCCATCTGTTGGACCCCGCTCTTATCGATGCCATTCCTGTGGCCGAAGCGTTGGCCGTTCTGGGCGGCAGCCGCAAGGGTGTGCTGGCCGTTACGATGACCCTGTCCGAAAGCGGGCTGGATGTGGCAGTCAAGGGCGGCAAGCCCCTGGATGGTCCGCTGGAGCTGGCACTGGCGCAAGCGACAGAAAAGCATGGTCTGGCGCGGCTCAGCTGGGACGGGGAAGTCATTGCCATGCGTGAGCCACCGGTTCAACGCTTTGGTCAGGCCGGTGTTGTCCCACCACCCGGCGCGTTTCTGCAGGCCACCAAAGATGGAGAACAGGCTCTGTTAAAGGCGGTTTGCCAAGCAGTGGGGGCGTCCAAACGTATCGTTGACCTGTTCGCGGGCAGCGGCACGTTCTCACTCCCCTTGGCCGAGAATGCCGAGGTTCATGCTGTCGAAGGTGAGGCCGCTATGACGCAGGCGTTGGATCAGGGATGGCGCAGAGCGCAGGGCCTCAAGCGGGTGACGACCGAGGCGCGCGATCTGTTCCGGCGTCCGCTGATGCCGGACGAGCTAAAATCCTTTGATGCGGTGGTGATCGACCCGCCGCGCGCGGGCGCCGAGGCGCAGGTGGCCGAGCTGGCGCAGGCCTTGCGCCCGGTGATTGCCTATGTGTCCTGCAACCCGGTGACATTTGCCCGCGACGCAAAAAACCTGGTTAACGCCGGGTATACCCTTGAATGGGTACAAGTCGTTGACCAATTTCGATGGTCGTCACACACCGAACTCGCCGCTCGGTTCACTTTGAACCCAAAAACCTGACAGGAGACCACCCGAATGGGGATCGCCCAACGCTTGCTACCCATTATCGAAGCGCCGATTTTCGGGAAATTCATCACCGGTGTGATCATGTTCAATGCGGTCCTGTTGGGGATGGAGACATCGCCAACACTGATGGAGATCGCTGGTCCGGCTATCGTTTTGCTCGACAAACTGTGCCTTGCCATCTTCGTCGCAGAAATCGCCATGAAGCTGGTTGCCACCGGGCGAAGGTTCTTCACCAGCGGTTGGAATGTCTTTGATTTCGTGATTGTGGGTGTGGCCCTTGTACCCAGCGCGGGCGCGCTATCCGTTCTGCGGGCGTTGCGGATTCTGCGGGTTTTGCGGGTGATTTCGGTCGCGCCACGCCTGCGTCGCGTGGTCGAAGGATTCATCTCGGCCCTGCCTGGCATGGCAAGCGTGTTCCTTCTGATGGCGATCCTGTTCTACATCGGCGCGGTAATCTCGACCAAACTGTTCTCGCAATCCTTCCCGGATTGGTTCGGCGATCTGGGTCTTTCGGCCTATACGCTGTTCCAGATCATGACGCTGGAAAGCTGGTCCATGGGTATCGTGCGTCCGGTGATGGAGGTCTACCCCTACGCCTGGCTGTTCTTTGTCCCGTTCATCATGGTCACCACTTTTGCCGTGGTGAACCTGTTGGTTGGTTTGATCGTGAATTCGATGCAGGATGCCCACCACGCCGAGGACGAAGTTAAAACCGATGCCTATCGTGATGAGGTCCTGGAGCGGCTGGAAAGCATCGAGCGCCGCCTGACCGAGCAGCAATACATCAAAAAGTGATTTCAGTTTTTCCGTTTTCTGGCATAATACCCAAAAAAAGAGCAGCAGGCAGTGAACATGGATCGTCGAGCATTTGGATTGGGCGCAATGGCAACGCTGAGCCTCTCAGCTTGCGCCTCGGCTAGCCCCAGATTTCTGACTTATGATGGACCCGAGGTGACCTCATTGGTCATCAATAAGAGTGCGCGGAAGCTATATCTTTTGCACCACGAGAAAATCCTGAAGGAATACAGGGTCGATCTTGGCTTTGCGCCCAACGGAACCAAAACCAAAAAGGGTGATGGTCGTACGCCGGAAGGCACATACCTGATCGACCGCCGCAACCCGAACAGCCGCTATCACCTGTCGCTGGGAATTTCGTATCCGAATTCGGAAGATATCGCACAAGCCAAGGCCGCCGGAGTTCATCCGGGCGGTGATATCTTTATCCATGGACAGCCGAACCGTCGCAAAGAGCGTAAGCGCGCCAAAAAGACGCCGGATTGGACCGCAGGCTGCATCGCCGTCAAGAATGACGAGATGGAAGAGATCTATTCGATGGTCAGCCGGGGCACACTGATCACTCTGCGCCCTTAAGCGGTTTCCAAGCGTCAAATCCGAATTGCACATAGTCTTGCTGGTATGCCTCGGCGACCAGCGCTTCGAGCTTGTCGTCATAGATGTCGGCGAGGGTGAACGGAGTATCAGGCGCGGCCGATTCCGGTTTGGGCGGGTTGGTGTGCCCCATTCGCCGTGCAAGATCAGGCAGAGCCGTGATGATTTCATCCTCACGCAGGATCAGGTCTGGATGGGCAAACCCCGCAAACGCTTCCAACGCGCGGGATTGGCTGCACCAGGACCCATCCACGCGCACGGACGTTTGCAGGGCCAAGTTCTGGCGTAGAAACGTCAGGAACGCAGAAAACGCTTCGTAATGCTGCTCGACTGGATAGTTTCCGTCACGCAGCTGACCTGGGATCGGGACCTTTAGTCGGTTGCGCAGAAAGTGTCGGATTTTCAGATAAGCGCCGGGTCCGGTGTTCAGGATATGGCGGCAAAACGCATGGTGGGCCCGTGCCAATGGATGCTGCAATACTGTGAACTTCCGATGCCCGGGATGGGTTTGAAGCCAGTGACGCGTCTGCCTTCTGTTCTGGTTTGTCAGCAAGCCGTCAACGCTTATGGCATCCAGCGCAGCCATCCAGTTTGTGACCGGTCCCTCAGTTCCACCGCGAATTGGCATGAACATAAGTGGCGTCTTTGGAGTCGCGATGTAATTCGCAACGATGGGACGCCTGCGCGGTTCAAAATTCGGCGCAGCGTGCAAGTTGAAGCTGTCGATCTGTGAAAGGGCCTGCTCCATCTCGTCCGGGTTTGTCACCTTGGCCAGTGCCCGATCAGGGTTCTGCGGTTTGAGTGTATCGTCAATCGCCGACAACCTGCCGGAGACGCCCAGCCACGCAGCCAACCCGTTCAGAATATCGATCTGATTCAAGTCGTCATAGGTGATGTGAAAAGGCACCTGGCCGCTTTTCTGCAAGTGGTGCGTAAGGGACAGATGAAACTCCTGCTGGCGGTTCAGGTATTTGACAAAAGCCTCGGCATCGAAATCGACCTGCGCTTCGCGCCGACGTTTGATGTTCTTGAGCTGCCACTGCTTGGTCTCACGCGCAATTTTCAACGAGATATAGCTGTCCACCGGATTGCGCGTCAGAATGATCTTGGCGCAGCGGGGATCATTCAAAACAGGCTCTAACACGCGTTGATCGTGGCCTTGAAAAAAGCGAAACCCGTTCATTTCGCCCGGGGCCTGACGGATCGCCTGCAGCAGTGCCGCAGGATCGTCATCGCGTTGTTCCAGCGTGATGCCCAGCAACTCTTCGGATTTCAGTCGACCGATGAAATGGGGATTAAACGCCTCACCATAGCCCGTGACGCCCTCAATCGCATTCAGGTTGGCCTCAAGCAGGTTGGACCCGGTGCGCATGGCCGCAATGATGATGAAATAGTCGAATTGGGGCGTCATACCGGTCTATTGCACCAGATAGGGTTTTTGGTACGGCCGAACCCGGTTGGAAAAAACGTCATCCGGTGGGAAATCGCCCATCAGATAGGGATGCATGCCTTGGTTCTTGAGGTTCTGCAGGAATTGGCCAAACCCCGTCAAATCGACCATCTTGGGCGCTTCGGTCAGGTGGCTTGTGGGTGTCAAACCGGTCTCTTCAACCACGGTCTGCAGCGGCTCGCCCGGTGCTTCGACGAAATCTGCCAGCGACCAGGTGCGGACACGAGCTTTGGTCCAGACAGAGGATAAGACTTCCAGCTGTTTGGTTTCGATCTGTTGCAGGCGGGCGGCCTCAGCCCGGATATCGGCGAAATTCCTGTTCGACCGGAACAACGGAATGGCCCAGGCCCCCGTAATGACCGAGATTTGGGCGTTCTTATCCCGAGCCAAAAACCAGTTGATCTTTTGCGTGTCCGCTGGGCCGAACTGAAAACACTGCATTTCGCCACGCGTGTTCCAGATCAGGTTCGAAATGAACGCCGTTGCGTTATAATCTCGCAGCGTTGCGCAATCGCTGAGACCGCCGTTGATGATGGTTTCCCCTCCGGCGAACTGGGCGCGATCCGGGGCGAAAAGATGGCCGTGAACCCGAGTACCGGTGACGTTTGCAAGCCAGGGCTCAAAATCCTCAAACAGTTCGGTAAAGCCCTGAAAGACCGCGTAAGGCGACGAGGTCAGCCCGTTTTCATTGCCATGCCGGGGAAAGCGGCTTTGCATATACAGGCCGTCGCGCCCACGTGTCCGCCGTTCAACCGCTTTGGAAAAGACCCGGTCGATCTTGCTTGGGTTAGGTTCTGTAGGTCTCATTGCTCCGGCCTGATCGGTCAGAAATGCCTGATACAGACGATCCGCGCTGGGCCAGACTTTGCGGGCCACAAAACAGTCCGACCTGCGCAGCAACTGCAAATGGTCGTCGTAGAAAATATGCGGGCGGCCCTGATAGTCGAACTTGGACAAAGTCAGGGACCGGCTTTCGATATGGGTGGAATACAGCCGGGCCAGTGTCTGGAAATAGCTTTCATCCGGGATCCAGACGCGTCGGAAATACCGATCATAAACTTTTCGGTTAGGGTCCTGCAGGATTGCCGAAAGGGTTTGGCGGGTCAGGCACCACCACTGGCTGCCCATATGCGGGACGAGACCTTCGGGGATGCGGCGGCGGATACCAAGCGCGCGCTGCAGCTTCACATAGCCATCAAACAGTTTACGCTGTTTGCGCCAGGAAAAGGGGAAACGCAGGGTAAATCGTTCCTGATCCAACCCTCCGATCGTCCAGCTGACGTCTGCGGTCGTTGCGCTTTCGATGAAATCCACGCGCGGTCGGGCGGCCAGATAGTTCACCAGCTCATCCACCGGTCGCAGCGGCAGACAAGCGCCGGAAGACAGATAGATGTGGTGCACATCTGGAAAGGTCTCAAGCATCAGCGCCGCAGCAGATTGCGAGGCGGCAACGATGCCCCATCCCCCCCAGTTACAAACGTGGCGGTCCGAAAACCTTATCAGTGGATCATCGGCACAGGCAGCAACAAAGTCATCGTAGGTCTTATTCGACACCTTGCGATCCACGTGGATCACCACCGGACACCCCGAGGCCGTCCAATGCCGCGCGACCTGTCCGGCGCGGTTCAGCGCGGTGTGGACCAGCATGATGACGCCAAGACCGCTCATGCCCAATTTCCTTTCGACATGAGGCCCAGGATCTCAAGCTGCCGCCAGTTGATGTAGGTTTCGGATGTGTCGCACCAGAATACCGGTTTGTCCTGCAGTTGCTCGGCATAGGCGCGGTACTCGCCCGAGCCGCGGTAGTGTTGGCCGCGCTCCAACTCTTCGCGGGCCTTGTCGCTGAGCGTGCTGATCAGTTTGGCATGCAGCAAGCCGCCGCTTGTTTTTTCGCCGCCCCACTCGTCATAGACTTGGTTCAATCCGCGTGGCAGCAGCGAATGGGTCGAACTGACATAGACATAGCGCCTGTCCCACTTCACCAGCGGGATCTTGTTCAGCGCAGGGGCTTTTTTGGGAGTCTCTTTAAAGAACACCCGCGCCCGCGGTCCGCCCTGAATCCAGAGATTTCCGTAAGTTGGATTCTTGGTGATCGTATAGTTTCCGGTATCAAACCACTTGGCGATTTCGAACGGGTTTTGCCCTTCGGTATAGATCGCGTCTTCGACCGGTCCTTCGGGGTACATATCAATCAGCATCGCGCTGAAACTGCGCACGGCGCATCCATCCAGCCAGTCTGTCAGCGCTCGGATAGGACGAGTGTCGCAGAACGGGTAGATAAAGAATTCGTCCGGATCGACCGTCAGCACCCAGTGGCGATGGGCAAATTTGCGCAGCAAGTAATTCGACCAGTCGACACCAAAGCTTGCACGCTTATAGCTTGCGTCCGCCCGCCAGACCGACACGTCGGGTTGAGCCGCCAGATACTCGCCCGAGCCGTCCTCGCTGTTGTTGTCCACGAACAGAAAGTGATTGATGCCCAGCTTGCGGTAGTAGTCCAGAAAATACGGCAGGCGAATTTTCTCGTTCCGTATCACGCTGACCAAAAGGATGTCTTTGCGTCGTATCTGGTCTGTTCTAACAGATACCGGTGCCAGGTCGCGCCGTCTTCGAAGGCAGCGCAAGATACGGCGCTTGCGCCGCAGTCTCATCCGGTATGAATCCAATAGGCCCACGCGACTGCCCAACCTTTTCCCTAACGCGAGCGTGCCCGGGGTCTGAACAAGCCAGAGTGGTGCCGGACAATTGCCGTTTTATGCCATTTTTACATCTTTCGAAGCAACGACTTTAAAAACCGTTAGTCCGAGCTGTGACTTTCCCAGTTGATTGTGCCCATCAGACCCTCACGCTGCAGGTCTCTCCACCCGGTGTAAGGTTTCGAGTCTGCAGTCCACATCACTGGCCGCTGACTTGTTTTGTCGTAGTAATCCGCAAACTGATCCGGGTCGTGAAAGTGCTGACGGCGCTGTTTTTCGATCTGTGATTTTTCCACGACCTCGGGCAGGAATTTGGTGTGCAGTAAAACGCCCGACGGGGATACGTCGTTTGGGCCTGCGTATGCAGCGTTCAGGTGGCGCGGCAGGGCGGAATGGCACGAGTTCACATACGCATAGCGCCGCGACCAGCGGACCAAGGGTATCTTGTTCAGGGTCGGTGACTGGCGTGGGGCATCGGCAAAGAACATGCGTTCACGTGCTCCGCCTTGGACCCAAAGGTTGCCCAGCGGGCATTGCCGGGTGGTCCGGTAGGGGCCTGCATCAAACCACCCGACTACCCGGGTCGGGTCGGTTTGCGGATCGTAGCTGTCTGCGCCCAGCGGACCCTTGGGGTACAGGTCCAGCATGAGCGCGCCAAATGCCGCACGCCCCTGTCCGTCCAACCAATGCGTCAGATCGCGCAGGGGCCGTGCCTCGTGATCGGGGTAGATCAGCAACTCATCGGCATCGACCATCAGGCACCAATGGTCATTGCCGTAGCGCATCTGCAGCCATGTCAGCCAATCCAACCCATAGCGCGACGCACGATAGCTGTCTTGGGTCTGCCATAGCGACACGTCTGGTTGATCGTTCAGATAGGCGACCGAACCGTCGTCGCTGCCATTGTCGACGACTAGAAAGTGGTCGACACCAAGTGCACGGTAGTGGTGCAGGAACCAGGGTAGTCGGGTGACCTCATTGCGCAGAGTGGTAAAGGCGAGAATGTCATTTGGCCCGATATTCTGCGTGCGATCCACCAGACACGACAGTTGATGGCGGCTGCGAAAGGACCGCCACAACAGACGCCGTCGTTTCAGTCGCAACCGGTACATTTGCACCCATGAGATGGGCGGAAGCGTATCTTCCTTTGTACCGGTCACGGTTGCCTCATTTGTCGTAGTGGCCGTTCTGGTGCCAGCGCCACGCGTCGGCAATCATTGTCTCTAACGTGGACTTTTTCGGTGTCCAGCCCAGCTCTTGTCCGGCTCGGACCGATCCTGAGACCAGCTTGGTGCAATCCCCAGCCCGCCGCGGTCCAACGGTGTAAGGGACGTCGCGATTGGTGACCGCTTTGGAGTGGCTGATCACTTCCATTACTGAAAAGCCCGACCCGGTTCCAAGGTTGAACACGCGGCTTCCTTTGCCCTGTTCCAGCCAATTCAGCCCAAGGACGTGGGCGTCGACCAGATCACATACATGGACATAGTCTCGGATGCAGGTGCCGTCGGGCGTGTCGTAATCCGTTCCAAACACTGTCAGCCCATCGCGCTTGCCGTCGATGGCGTCCAGCATCAGCGGCACCAGATGGGTTTCGGGGCGGTGGAACTCGCCCACCTCTCCGTCCGGGTCTGCGCCAGCTACGTTAAAATAGCGGAAGATTACGTGGTTCAGCCCATGCGCGGCCCCGAAATCGCGCAGGATGTCTTCGATCGCTCGTTTCGAAGCACCGTAAGCGTTCAGCGGCAGTTGCGGCGTATCCTCATCAAGCACCACATTGTCGTGCTCGCCATAAGTGGCGCAGGTGGAAGAGAAAACAAAGTTCAGGCATCCCGCCGCCACTGCTGCTTCGATCAGGGTCAAAGAGCCGGTCACGTTGTTCGACCAGTATTTTCCGGGCTCTGACATCGCCTCGCCGACTTGGCTGAGGGCGGCGAAATGCATCACTGCCACGGGTTCATATTTGGCGAATACGTCATCCAGCCGGGCGCGGTCCAAAAGATCGCCCTGCTCGAACGGGCCAAACTTCACCGCGTCCTCCCAACCGGTGATGAGATTGTCGAAGGTCACGGGCGTGTATCCGACCTGCGACAATGCCTTGCAGGCGTGGGATCCGATGTATCCGGCACCGCCGGTGACCAGGATATTCTTCATTCTTTGTTCCAGACTGTAGCTCAATGTCCCACTAGACGTTCTTGCTGTGGCTTGCAGGGGGAAAAACGGTCATTCCAACCCCATGGCGGCCATCATTTCTTCCAGTTTTGGCACGTCCTGAGGATTGTTGAGCTCCCAGAACTGACGCCCTTTCGCCTCGACTTCGACGCAGAGAACTTTGCGACCGTTTTCCATGAAACGCAGCTGTTCCAGACCTTCCAGTTGCTCCAGCGGTCCCACAGGCCACGTTGGGTACGCGGCCAGCGCATCGGGGCGATAGGCATAGACACCAACATGGTGGAACACGGGCGTGGATGCATCGCCCGCGAAGGTCTCGGCGGTGAAGGGAACCACTTCTTTCGAAAAGTACATCGCGCTGTGGTCAGCGGCAAAGACGGCCGTGGTGCCTCCGACGCGCCCATGTTTGCGGTCATTCAGCAAGCTGTTCAGCGCATCGCCGTCACAACGTAGAACTGGCGTAGCGACCCCGGCTTCGGGCGCGGCGCGCAGACCGGCGATCAAGTCTTCAACGAACCAGTGCGGTGTCAATGGCGCATCGCCCTGCAAGTTCACAACGATGTCAAAGCCCGAGCCGAGCGCCTCATGTGCTTCGGCGCAGCGTTCGGTACCGTTTCCGCAGGATTCCGAGGTCATCACAACTTCGGCCCCGAAGCCTTCGGCGACGTCGCGGATGCGGTCGTCGTCGGTGGCAACGACCACCTTATCTACTCCAGATACGGAACAGGCGGCGCGCCAGGATCGCTCGATCAGCGTCATGGCGTTGCCATTTGCGCCTGTTAGAGGAACGAGAGGTTTTCCGGGATAGCGGGTCGAAGCATAGCGCGCGGGGATGGCAATAAGAACGGACATCAGGCTTCCTTCAATTCAACACCCGGAGCGTAGGCGATAAAGAACGGGTTTGCATAGCCGTCCTTGCCATAGGTAAGCGGCGTGTGGTCGTCAAAGCGGACAACCTTACCGCCGGCACCGGCCAAAACGGCATGGCCTGCGGCGGTGTCCCATTCCATTGTGCGACCCACACGGGGATACAGGTCGGCCTCACCCGTCGCCACCAGACAGAACTTCAGCGACGAACCCGCGCTTTTGCTGTCCTGAACCTGGTATTTGTTGATGTAATCCTCGGTCGCCTGATCACGATGGGATTTGGAAGCCACGATCAAAAGCGCTGAATTGTCCGGTTTAGACACTGAAATCGGAGTGACTTCGCCAACGGTTTCTTTGTCCAACGCACCGGTTTCTTCGACCGCCTGACCATTGGCCTGAGTATAGAACATCCGGCCCCGTGCGGGCGCATAGACAACGCCGCGCGTCGGAACCCCGTTTTCGACCAGCGCGATGTTGACCGTGAAATCGCCACGCCGGTTTATGAATTCTTTGGTGCCGTCCAACGGGTCAACGATCAGGAACGTCTCACCCTTCTCGGAATGCGAAGCGGCCTGTTCCTCGGTCACCAGCAAAATATCCGGGAAGGCGGCGCGCAGACCGGCCGAGATCAATGCATCCGCTGCCTCGTCCGCCTCGGTCACGGGGCTGGCATCGGATTTGACTTTGACGTCGAAGTCATCTGCCTCATAAATCTGCATGATCGTGTCCCCGGCTTCCAGCGCCAGACGTCTGATTACGGGGATAAGGGCGTCATAGGTCACAAAAATGCTCCGTTCCTGAGGTTTATTGATTGAAATTCCTGACGGCCTTATGATGCGGCGGTTACGGAACGGCAAGAAATTCGTGGCAAGTTGCAGGCAATTCAGCGGGAAAGAGTGCTTACGTGTATTATTTTGAGCGAAACAAGTCGCTGGCTGGCGGTGCCTTCACGACCTCCGAGCTCATCTACCACGCCGTTGTGCGCAGTATTCGCTCGCAACGTTCGAATGCTGTCCTTGCCGTAATCATGAACATTATACAGGTCGTTGCATTGGTAACGGTTTTCTACCTGATTATGACCTTGGTCGGTAAAATCACGGGTGTTGCGAAGATTCGCGGTAACCAGATCCTGTTTTTGCTGTCCGGGGTATTTCTATTTCTGACCCATGTGAAATCTGTAAGCGGTGTATCTGGGGTTTCAACGGGCAACAATCCGATGATGTTGCATTCTCCGATGAACATGATGGTGTCGCTTTTGGCAGCGGCCTTTGGGACATTTTATACTCAGCTCGTTTCGATCCTGGTGATCCTGTTTGTATACCACGTCGCGATCGAACCGCTTGAGGTGCAAGATCCGGGTGGTGCGTTCTACATGCTGGTTTTGGCATGGTTCACGGGATGCGCTGTAGGCGTTGTATTCATGGCGCTGAAGCCTTGGCTGCCAACTTTTGTGTCCATTTCCTCGACCGTGTACCGGCGTATGAACATGATTTTCTCGGGCAAGATGTTTGTAGCAAACAGTTTGGGAGGGTTTACTTTATTGATTTTCATCTGGAACCCGTTGTTTCACATTATTGACCAGTGCCGCGGGTTTGTGTTTCGCAACTACTTTCCGCGCAATACAAGCTGGGAATATCCTCTGTGGGTCGGTCTTGTCTTGCTGCTGATCGGGCTGCTGGGCATTTTCTTCACCCGTCAACACGTATCCAAAAGCTGGGGTGCGCGCAGTTAATTTGCGACGCGCAATGTCAGGTTAATCCGCCCGCCTTTGGGCAACAGCTTGGATGATCCGAACCGGATCCGGTCTACCCCGTGATAGGTCAGGCGGGCTGGCCCGCCCATGATCACCACGTCGCCCGAGCTCAGCCAGATGGACTCGGTCTTGCCGCCGCGTGTTTCGTTACCGATGCGAAACAGTGCGTCGTCGCCCAGCGATATCGACAGGACCGGCCAGGAAAAATCAGCCTCATCCTTGTCCCGATGCAGACCCATGCGAGCGCCTTCCGCATAATAGTTGATCAGACAACAGTCAGGGTCGCGGTCCGGGCTGGCCAAGTTGCGCCAGATGTTCAGGATTGTGTCCGGAATCTCGGGCCATTCCATTCCTTTGGGGTGTTGGGCCTGATAGCGATAGCCGCCTTTGTCGGTGACCCAGCCAAGCGCCCCGGCCGAGGTCATGCGCACCGACATCTCTTTGCCCGAGGGCGTGACAGGGCGAAATAGCGGTGCGGATTTCAGAATCGGGCGCAGTTCCTCGATCAGTTGGCTCTGTGCGGCCCCATCCAGATAGGCTTTTCTGATATCAAATCCGCGCAAGAGCAGCCGCGCCATCCAAGATTCCCCAATCCTTGCCAAAACCTTGCCCAAAAAGGCCACAGATTCCCGAAAACCTGCGATTTACACCGCTTGCAGGCTTTTGGTCTCGCCCTTATATACGCCGGGACGCGCAATGGTGTAGGGCTGTTGCGCAAAACAGATCGGGGCCAGATGCCATAACGGGTCCGGACCTCGGGACATCGCCTTGAAGAGAAAGGGATTGAACATATGGGAAAAGTAATCGGGATTGACCTCGGAACCACAAACTCGTGTGTGGCCATCATGGACGGCTCGCAGCCGAAGGTCATTGAAAACGCCGAAGGGGCGCGGACCACGCCCTCGATCGTCGCCTTCACCGAAGATGAGCGACTGGTCGGTCAGCCTGCAAAACGTCAGGCGGTCACCAACCCCGACAACACGATCTTTGGCGTCAAGCGTCTGATCGGTCGTCGTGTGGATGATGCAGAAGTCGAAAAAGATAAGAAAATGGTGCCGTACGCCATCGTCGATGGCGGCAATGGCGACGCGTGGGTTGAAGCCCGCGGTGAAAAGTACTCCCCAAGCCAGATCTCGGCCTTCACTCTGGGTAAGATGAAGGAAACCGCCGAGAGCTATTTGGGTGAGGAAGTCACGCAGGCGGTTATCACCGTTCCGGCATACTTCAACGACGCACAGCGTCAGGCCACAAAAGACGCCGGTAAAATCGCCGGTCTGGAAGTGCTGCGGATCATCAACGAACCGACGGCTGCTGCGCTGGCCTATGGTCTGGACAAGGAAGAAACCCAAACCATCGCGGTCTATGACCTTGGCGGCGGTACCTTCGACGTGACCATTCTGGAAATCGACGACGGCCTGTTCGAGGTCAAATCGACCAACGGTGACACCTTCCTGGGTGGTGAAGATTTTGACATGCGCATCGTCAACTACCTAGCGGATGAGTTCAAAAAGGAACACGGTGTCGACCTGTCTCAGGACAAGATGGCCCTGCAGCGTCTGAAAGAAGCTGCTGAAAAAGCCAAAATCGAGCTGTCTTCAACCTCGCAGACCGAAATCAACCAGCCGTTCATCTCGATGGGTTCGAACGGTCAGCCGTTGCACATGGTCATGAAGCTGACGCGTGCCAAGCTGGAATCGCTGGTCTCGGATCTGATCAAGAAGTCGATGAAGCCCTGCGCGGCTGCTCTGAAAGACGCCGGTCTGTCGGCTGCTGACGTGGACGAAGTTGTTCTGGTCGGCGGTATGACCCGGATGCCGAAAGTGATCGAAGAGGTCACCAAATTCTTCGGTAAAGAGCCGCACAAAGGTGTGAACCCTGACGAAGTGGTTGCCATGGGCGCCGCCATTCAGGCCGGTGTTCTGCAAGGCGACGTCAAAGACGTGGTTCTGCTGGACGTGACCCCACTGTCGCTGGGTATCGAGACGCTGGGTGGCGTATTCACCCGTCTGATCGACCGTAACACCACGATCCCGACCAAAAAGTCTCAGGTCTTCTCAACCGCCGAAGACAACCAGAACGCCGTGACCATCCGCGTGTTCCAGGGTGAGCGTGAAATGGCTGCGGACAACAAGATCCTGGGTCAGTTCAACCTTGAAGACATCCCGCCGGCACCGCGCGGCATGCCTCAGATCGAGGTGACTTTTGACATCGACGCCAACGGCATTGTCTCGGTTTCGGCCAAGGACAAAGGCACCGGCAAAGAGCAGAAGATCACCATTCAGGCCTCTGGCGGTCTGTCGGATGACGACATCGAAAAGATGGTCAAGGACGCCGAAGAGAACGCGGAAGCCGACAAGGAGCGCCGCGAGCTGGTCGACGCCAAGAACCAGGCGGAAAGCCTCATCCACTCGACCGAGAAGTCGATGGAAGAGCATGCCGACAAGGTTGACCCGACCACGATCGAAGCCATCGAGCTGGCGATTGCCGCGCTGAAGGACGAGCTGGAAACTGAAAATGCCGACAAGATCAAGTCGGGCATCCAGAACGTCACCGAAGCCGCTATGAAGCTGGGCGAGGCCATCTACAAGGCGCAGTCCGAAGAAGCCGAAGATGAGCCTGCGGCAGCTGATGCTGCTCCGGCCGGTGATGATGACATTGTCGATGCCGAGTTCGAAGATCTGGACGACGACAAGCGTAAATAACGGGTAACCGGGCCAATGTGGGCCGGTCCGCTCGCCGGGCCGGCCTATTTACGTTGAGGCAGAAGGAAGAACTGATGTCAAAACGCGACTACTACGAGGTGCTCGGAGTATCCAAGGGCGCTTCGGCGGACGAGATCAAGAAAGGCTTTCGCAAGAAGGCCAAGGAATTGCATCCCGACCGCAACAAAGACAACCCGGATGCCGAGGCGCAGTTCAAAGAAGCGAACGAAGCCTATGACGTGCTGCGCGATGCAGACAAAAAGGCCGCCTATGACCGCTTTGGTCATGCCGCTTTTGAAAACGGCATGGGTGGCGGTGGCCGTCCCGGTGGCGGATTTGGCGGTCAAGGTGATTTCTCCAGTGCGTTTTCGGACGTTTTCGACGACCTGTTCGGCGATTTCATGGGAGGGCAACGCGGTGGGGCCGGTGGCGGGCGCCGGGCCGCGCGCGGGTCGGACCTGCGCTACAATCTGCGTGTGACGTTAGAAGACGCCTATGCCGGATTGCAAAAAACAATCAACGTCCCGACTGCAGTCGCCTGTTCGTCCTGTGACGGCAACGGTGCCGAAGGCGGCGTCGAGCCCACAACCTGCCCGACCTGTTCCGGCATGGGCAAAGTGCGCGCGCAGCAGGGCTTCTTTACCGTCGAACGCACCTGTCCGACCTGTTCGGGTCTGGGCCAGATCATCAAGAACCCCTGCAAATCCTGTAACGGTGCAGGCCGCGTTGAAAAAGAGCGCGCGCTGTCCGTCAACATCCCCGCAGGCGTCGAAACCGGCACCCGAATCCGTCTTGCTGGTGAGGGTGAAGCCGGGATGCGAGGTGGCCCTCCGGGCGATTTGTACATTTTCGTCGAAGTCTCGGAACACCGGCTGTTCGAGCGCGACAGCGTAAACCTCTATTGCCGCGTGCCGGTCAGCATGGCCAAGGCGGCGCTGGGCGGTTCCATCGAAGTGCCCACCATCGATGGCGGCCGTGGTCGCGTGCAAATCCCGGCGGGCAGCCAGTCGGGACGTCAGATGCGCCTGCGTGGCAAAGGTATGCCTGCCCTGCGCGGTGGCGGTGTGGGCGATATGTTCATCGAACTGGCTGTGGAAACCCCGGTCAACCTGACCAGTCGCCAGAAAGAGCTGCTGCGTGAGTTCGACGATTTGGGTGAAGACAACCACCCGGAATCAAAAAGCTTTTTCTCATCCGTCAAATCCTTCTGGGACGGTATGAAGGGCTGAAACGCTCTCATTCGAATGTCATTCAAGAGCCGGTCCAAGGGATCGGCTCTTTGCTTTTTATAAGTCCAGTTTCACCATCATCTGCGCCAAAATTGGCCCTTGATTCCGGACTCAACCCCTGAGATTGTCCGCCCAACCGTTGGGGTGCCCTGTCTGAAGGGCTGAGAGGCGCAGCTGCGCTAACCCATCGAACCTGATCCGGGCAATACCGGCGTAGGGAACGGTCTCGCAGTGCACAGACGTTTTTTATGCCCCGTTGCCCCTTTTGAACTGGAGCAACGAGATGGCACCCATTGCCTTAACAATTGCAGGATCCGACAGCGGGGGAGGGGCCGGAATACAGGCCGACCTCAAGGCCATGTCCGCTCTGGGCGTTTATGGTGCCAGTGTGATCACGGCCGTGACAGCGCAAAATACGCGGGCGGTGACCTCCGTCCACGGTGTTCCACTTGATGTCATTGCCGCGCAGATCGAGGCCGTTTTGTCTGATCTCAACGTGAGCGCGGTCAAGATCGGCATGTTGGCAACGCCTGAGATCATTCACTGCGTGGCCGACAGCATCGCAACGTTTCAGGGGCCAGTGGTTCTGGACCCGGTCATGATCGCCAAATCTGGTGATGCGCTTTTGGCAGAAGAGGCCGTACAGACCTTGCGCGGCGTTCTTTTGCCACGGGCTACTGTGTTGACCCCGAACCTGCCCGAAGCCGCCTGTTTGTTGGAGGTTGGGCCTGCAGTTGATCGGGATCAGATGGTCGCACAAGGCCATAATCTGTGCGCCATGGGTGCCAAATCGGTCTTGATGAAAGGCGGGCATGGAAGAGGTGACATTTGTCACGACATTCTGGTGTCGGCAGATGGCGTTATCGATGAGTTTCAGGCCCCGCGTCAACAGACGCGCAACACGCATGGTACCGGCTGCACCTTGTCCTCATCCATTGCGGCCGGGCTTGCCAAAGGCTTGCCGCTAGACCGCGCGGTTGCCGAGGCGCATGGCTATCTTCAGGGTGCGATCACCAAGGCTGACGCTTTGAATATCGGTCAGGGTCACGGGCCGGTGCATCACTTCCATCAGGTTTGGCCTGCATGACCGTCTGGTCGGTCATAGGCGCTGGCGTGGCTGGTCTGGCTGTCGCATCCGAGCTGGTGGCGCGCGGAGCGAGTGTGCAGATGTACGATCCCGGTGGTCCTCCCGGCCCGCATGGCTGTTCCTGGTGGGCGGGCGGTATGCTGGCCCCTTGGTGTGAGTATGAGAATACCGAGGAACCGGTGCTGCGCCTGGGGCAGACGGCAATCGACTGGTGGTCGTCGCGCACTCAGGTGCACAGACGTGGTACGCTGGTGGTTGCCAACCCGCGGGACCTGCCAGACCTGCGCCGTTTTGCACGCCGAACGGAAGGCTTTTCTGAAACCACTCGGGACGAAATAACCGAATTAGAGCCTGATCTACACGGTTTCGCCAATGGTCTCTACTTTGGTGACGAAGCTCACTTGGACCCCCGTCAGGCATTGCGGGATCTGGCCCGGCAGCTTCGGGACCACGGGGTCACGTTCCACCAAAGAATGGCACCGACGCAGTTGCACAACGCGATTGATTGTCGGGGTCTGCATGCGCGTGAATATTTGCACGACCTGCGCGGCGTGAAGGGCGAAATGCTGGTGATCCGCTGCCCCGACGTAACCCTGACCCGGCCCGTGCGCCTACTGCATCCACGGATGCCGCTTTACATCGTGCCGCGCGGTGATGGCGTCTACATGCTGGGCGCGACGATGATCGAATCCGAGGACAGCGGCCGGATCACGGCACGCTCAATGCTGGAATTGCTCAGCGCGGCTTATGCGCTGAACCCGGCTTTTGGCGAGGCCGAAGTGCTGGAGATCGGTGTCGATCTGCGCCCTGCTTTCCCCGACAACCTGCCGCGTATCAGGCGGTTGGGGCGGACAATTTACGCCAATGGCCTCTATCGCCACGGCTACCTTCTTGCCCCGGCGCTGGCACAGGGCGTGGCCGATTTGGCGTTGGACAACAAACATTCGGAGATGGTCGATGAAGATCGTGCTTAACGGTGAATCGCGCGCGGTGCGTGCCGAAACTCTTGCGGAACTTCTGCAGGAATGCGGGTTCTCCGGTCGTGTTGCCACGGCGGTGAACGAGGATTTCGTCCCCTCCAGCCTGCGCGCTTCCCACAAGATCAAAGACGGTGATCGGGTCGAAGTCGTCGCTCCGATGCAGGGGGGCTGAGCGATGAAAGAGTTCTATGGCACGCGGTTGCCGAACCCTCTGATGTTGGGAACCGCGCAATATCCCAGCCCGGCGATCCTGGAGCAGGCCTTTCGCGACAGCGGCGCTGGGGTGGCAACCGTATCGCTGCGACGCGAGTCCGGAGCCGGCCAGACATTCTGGCAGATGATCCGTGACCTGGGCGTTCTGGTTTTGCCCAACACGGCAGGCTGCCACACGGTCAAGGAGGCGGTGACCACCGCCCATATGGCTCATGAGGTCTTTGACACCACATGGATCAAACTGGAGCTGATCGGTCACACAGACAGCCTGCAGCCCGACGTCTTCCAACTGGTCGAAGCCGCGCGCATCCTGACCGAGGACGGGTTTCATGTCTTTCCCTATACCACCGACGATCTGATCGTGGGTGAACGTCTGTTGGCGGCAGGCTGTGAGGTTCTCATGCCCTGGGGGGCACCCATCGGGTCAGGTCGGGGGCTAAACAACGAATACGCCCTGCGTTCGATGCGCGCGGAATTCCTGGACGTCCCGCTGGTGATCGACGCAGGGATTGGTCTACCCAGCCATGCTGCGCGCGCGATGGAATTGGGCTTTGATGCAGTGCTGCTGAACACCGCTGTGGCCCGCGCCGGGGATCCGGTGATGATGGCCAAAGCGATGAAATTGGCGATTGAGGCCGGGCAACTGGCCCATCAAGCCGATCCGATCGAGGCGCGCGACATGGCTGAACCCTCGACCCCTGTGATTGGAAAGGCGTTTCTGTCATGAAGCTAGACCGGTTTTACCCGATCTTCGACCATTCTGACTGGTTGCGCCGGATGCTGCCGCTTGGCGTGAAGCTGGTGCAGCTGCGCATCAAGGACCAGCCGGATGCGGTGGTGCACGAGCAGATCGCGGTCTCTCGTGACCTGTGCCGCGAACATGGGGCGGTTCTGGTGGTGAACGACTATTGGCAGGCGGCCATCGACGCGGGGTGCGACTGGATTCATCTGGGGCAGGAGGATCTGGACGATGCCGATCTGAAGGCCGTCCGCCGCGCGGGCTTGAAACTGGGTGTTTCGACCCATGACGATGATGAGCTCGAGCGCGTGCTGGCCATGGACCCCGATTACATCGCTTTGGGTCCGGTTTACCCTACGATCCTGAAAAAGATGAAATGGGAACAGCAGGGCTTGCCCCGTGTGACCGAATGGAAAGCGCGGGTGGGGGATATTCCGCTGGTAGGTATCGGCGGCATGAGCGTCGAGCGCGCGCCGGGTGTGTTGGCGGCGGGGGCGGACATTGTCTCGGTCGTGACCGACATCACGCTGATTGCAGATCCCGAGGCTCGGGTGCGGGCGTGGATCGAGGCCACCAGATGAGCCGTTATAGCCGACAAATGATCTTGCCCGAGGTTGGTGCAGAAGGTCAGGCTCAACTGTCTGACGCACGCGTTCTGGTAGTCGGGGCCGGGGGGCTGGCAGCCCCCGAGCTGCCACTGCTGGCCGGTGCAGGGGTCGGTCAAATCACCATCATGGACCGCGATGAGGTCGCGCTGTCGAACCTGCACAGACAGACTTTGTTTTCCGAACAAGACTGCGGCCGTCCCAAGGCCGAAGTCGCCGCTGAGCGTTGCATTGCTTTGAATGGCGATATCTCAATAATCGCCGAGAAACAGGCTCTAACAAACGAAAATACTGCAGAATTCGTTGGTCAGGCGGACATCGTGCTCGATTGTGCGGACAGTTATGCGGCCAGCTACACTCTGTCCGATACCTGCCACGCCCTGAGCAAGCCGCTCATCAGCGCCTCGGTTCTGGGGTTGTCGGGCTACGTTGGTGGCTTCTGCGGTGGCGCGCCGTCTTTGCGGGCCGTGTTCCCGGATGCGCCGGAAAGCGGAGCCAGCTGTGCCAGTGCCGGGGTGCTGGGGCCTGTCGTCGGAATGATCGGCGCGATGCAGGCCCAGATGGCGCTGAGTGTGATACTCGGCCTGGCCCCCTCTCCACTGGGTTTAATGGTGCAGTTTGATGCCCGCACCCTGCGCAGCAGTACGTTTCGCTTCGACGACGCGCCTGAGCCCGCTGATCATTTCTCTTTCATCTCAGCGAGCCAGCTGACCGCGAACGATCTGATCATAGAGCTTCGTGGCCCGGATGAAGCCCCTGATCCTATCCACCCTAACGCCTGCCGCCAGTCACCGGAAACTATCAAAATAGAGCCTAACACAGGCAAAAGACTAGCGCTTTGCTGTGCCACCGGCCTGCGTGCTTGGCGTGCTGCGGAACAACTGAAACCAGATTGGCCGGGCGAGATCGTCCTCGTCGCGGCCTCAACCTCGTGAAGAAAAGGAAACGCGAGACATGAAAAAGCTGATCACAGCGATTGCCCTTCTGGCCGCCGCGCCAGCCTGGGCCGAGGACAAGATGACCGTCCTGCTGGACTGGTTCGTCAATCCCGACCACGGTCCCATCATCGTGGCGCAGGAAAAGGGTTACTTCGCCGATGAAGGGCTTGAGATCGAAATCGTGCCCCCTGCCGATCCGTCGGCTCCGCCGCGTTTGGTCGCCGCCGGTCAGGCTGATCTGGCGGTATCCTACCAGCCGCAATTGCACCTGCAGATTCACGAGGGCCTGCCGCTCAAGCGCGTCGGCACTCTGGTCGCCACCCCGTTGAACTGTCTGCTGGTCCTCAAAGATGGTCCGATCGAAACGCTGGGCGATTTGAAGGGTAAGAAAGTCGGCTTCTCGGTCGCCGGTGTGGAAGAGGCCGTGCTGGGCGCCATGCTGAACGCCCATGGTGTCGCTCTGGACGATATTGAGATGATCAACGTCAACTTTTCGCTTTCGCCGTCGCTGATGACTGGTCAAGTGGATGCAGTGATCGGCGCGTTCCGTAACTTTGAACTGAACCAGATGGATATCGAAGGCGTTGCTGGCCGCTGCTTCTATATCGAGGAAGAAGGCGTACCGCCCTATGATGAGCTGATCTATGTCGCCAACCCCGATACGATGGACGCCGACAAAGTCGCCCGCTTTCTGGCCGCGACCGAGAAGGCGACACAGTTCATCGTCAACAACCCCGAAGAAAGCTGGGAAATCTTCGCCGCCACCTCACCCGAGCTACAGGATGAGCTGAACGCTCGTGCCTGGGTCGACACGCTGCCCCGCTTTGCGCTGCGCCCGGCGGGTTTTGACGCGGGTCGTTATGCCCGGTTCGAAGCTTTCCTGAAAGACAGCGGCATGATCGACAGCATCAACCCGGTCAGCGCCATCTCGGTCGATGTGACCGCACCATGAGCGACTATGGCAAAGCCTTCACGCTGTTGCGTGATGCCGCGCAGGGGCCGTGGCGGGATTACACCCGCCACGCCTTTGTAGAGGGCATGAAAGACGGCACCCTGCCGCGCACGGCGTTTCTGCACTATCTGCGGCAGGATTACGTATTCCTGATCCACTTTTCCCGCGCCTGGGCGTTGGCGGTTGTGAAATCGGAAACGCACTCTGAGATGTTGACCGCGGTTGCGACCGTGAACGCGCTGGTGGCTGAGGAAATGCAGCTGCATATCGGGATTTGCCAAGCTGAGGGGATTTCCAGCGAGGAACTTTTTGGCACGCCGGAACGCGCGGAAAATCTGGCTTACACCCGCTTTGTGCTTGAGGCCGGGTATAGCGGCGATCTGCTGGACCTTCTGGCCGCCCTTGCGCCCTGTGTGATGGGGTATGGTGAGATCGGCGTAAGGCTGGAGTCCGAGGCGACCTCGGACACTTACCGTGATTGGATCAACACTTATGCGGGCCCGGATTACCAAGAGGCCTGCAAAGCGGTTGGTGAATTGCTAGAACAGTCTCTAACACGGCGTATTGGTTCGGACTATGCGACCTCTCCACGCTGGCAGCGTCTGTGCCAAACCTTCCGAACAGCCACCGAGCTAGAGGTCAACTTCTGGCAAATGGGCCTGACGCCGTGACCCCAGCGCCCGATCTGACCATCAACGGGTCTGCCACCATCAACGGCGTGCCTCTGTTCGCGCCGCTCAGCCTGACCCTTGCGGCAGGGCAGTGGACCTGTCTGTTGGGCGGGTCGGGCGTTGGCAAAACAACCATTCTGCGCCTGATTGCCGGTCTGGAAACCGGTGCGGTGTTTGACGGAGAAATCACTGCCAGCGATGGGAAATCGGTTCAGGATCGGGTCGCCTATATGGCGCAGGACGATCTGCTGCTGCCCTGGGCCACGGCCGCGCAAAATGTCTGCCTGGGTGCACGGCTGCGGGGACAAAAGCCCGATCTTGCCCGCAGGGATCGACTGATCAAACGAATGCGATTGGAAGATCATATGGGCAAGAAACCAGCCGAGCTCTCCGGTGGACAACGTCAGCGGGTTGCCCTGGCCCGGA
Source organism: Ruegeria arenilitoris (assembly GCF_013035315.1). Classification (GTDB taxonomy): domain Bacteria; phylum Pseudomonadota; class Alphaproteobacteria; order Rhodobacterales; family Rhodobacteraceae; genus Ruegeria; species Ruegeria arenilitoris_D. The sequence continues at coordinate 114,911 of NZ_WQHP01000007.1, forward strand.
CATTGATGGAGGACCGTCCGATCGTATTGCTGGATGAACCCTTCTCGGCGCTGGATGCCCGCACGCGGGCGGATATGCAGGACCTCGCGGCTGAGGCGCTGCAGGACCGCACTGTGCTGTTGGTAACCCATGACCCGGCCGAGGCTGCCCGGCTGGGCCAATCTATCGTGGTCATGACTCAATTGGGCGTTACATCCTGCCAGCCCCCGCACGCGCCAGCCCCGCGCAAAGTTGACGACCTTGAAACGCTGGAAACGCAGGGCGCGCTGCTGCGTCTGTTGCGCGAAGAGGCGGCATGAAGCTGCTCTCTGTTCTTGCCGCAACGGTCTTTGCTCTGGCCATCTGGCAGGGGATCGTGTCCCTCACCGGCCTGCCAAAGTTCATCCTGCCGGGGCCGGCGCTGGTGGCTGAAACCTGGTGGCAGAACCGCTGGCTGATCGCGGAACACACATGGGTGACTGCGGTCGAGGTCATCATTGGCCTTGCCTGCGGCACCATTTTGGGTGTGGTCACTGCATTGCAACTGGCGAACTCCCGCGCCGCACGGGTGCTGGTACAGCCGATGTTGGTTTTCACTCAAGCCCTGCCGGTCTTTGCACTGGCCCCTCTGCTGACCTTGTGGTTGGGGTACGGCCTTTGGTCCAAGGTCGCGATGGCGGTTCTGATCATCTATTTCCCAATCACCTCATCCTTTTTTGACGGGTTGATGCGGACGCCGCCCGGATATCTGGACCTTGCGCGCACCATGCAGGCCAGCCCGCGCGCAGTGTTGTGGCATATTCGCATTCCCGCCGCCTTGCCCTCGCTGGCGTCCGGAATGCGTCTGGCCGCCGTCTACGCGCCCATCGGGGCGGTGATTGGTGAGTGGGTGGGGTCTTCGCAAGGGTTGGGGTACCTGATGTTGCTGGCCAATGGGCGGGCCAAGACCGATCTGATGTTCGCGGCGATGCTGACGCTGGGGGTGTTTTCGATCCTGCTGCACATGATTGTCCGCCGTGCCACGGCGCGCATAGCGGGTGAGGCGCGTTAACCATTCGGAAACCGATTCTGCGGCAGGGTGGCCTCATGACACAGGACGCCTTTGCTGAAGCCCCGATGCTGTTTGAAACGGACGAAGCCCCGGTGCAGCCGCTGCCTACAGGTCGCTTACCGTCTTACATCAAAGACCACCGAAAACGTCTGCGCGAACGGTTCATGTCGGGTGGATCAGCAGCGATGCCGGATTATGAGCTGTTGGAACTGGTCTTGTTCCGTTCAATTCCGCGGCAGGACGTGAAGCCTCTGGCGCGGGCATTGATGGATACGTTTGGCGATTTCAATCGCGTCCTCACCGCGCCTGAGGAACGGTTGCGGCAGATCAAAGGGGTCGGGGACACGGTCATCACCGATCTGAAGATCCTTGAGGCCTGTGCCCACCGCATGGCCCGTGCGCGGGTGATGCAGCGGCATGTGATATCAGGTTGGGACGCGCTGCTCGACTATTGCCATACAACCATGGCGCATCGCGAGACCGAACAGTTCCGGGTATTTTATCTGGACCGAAAAAACGTGCTGATCGCGGATGAAGAACAGGCCAAAGGCACCGTTGATCACGTGCCGGTCTACCCGCGAGAGGTCGCCAAACGCGCGTTGGAACTAAACGCTTCGGCCTTAATTCTGGTGCACAACCACCCGTCGGGCGATCCCACGCCCTCGCAATCGGACATCGATATGACCAACCGGATACAGGATGCTTGCGTCGCGCTGGGCCTGACGCTGCATGATCACCTGATCATCGGCAAATCAAATGAGCTGAGTTTTCAATCCGAGGGGTATCTGTAAGGATTACTGCACCCAAACTTCGACCCGACGATTGACCTTCCGGCCCCATTCGGTGTCATCGCACGCCATGGGCATCGCCTCGCCGAAAGCGTCCACCGCGATCTCGATACTGTCTGGAATAGCTGTTTCAACCGCTGCAATGACCGCGTTGCGTACCGTTCTGGCCCGCAACATCGCGATCCGCGCATTTGCTGACGCCGCACCATCCCCGTCGCTAAAGCCAACGAAGGTCAGCTTGCGGGCGTCGACAGCTCCGGTTTCCAGCGCATGCGCCAGTGCCCGAATATTCGAGCGTGACTGGGCGTCGGGGCGGGATGATCCGGCCTCGAACCGGAAGGACAGCGATAGACGGGATTGGGGGCGCAGCGTCTTGATCATGCGCTGCAACTCGTCCAACCCAACCTCGGCACCACCTGAAACCACCGCATTGGCCAAACGGTCGCCCTGCAGCACGATCTGCATCATTTCCGGAGTCTGATCGACAAAACCCGCCTTACGGATCGCCATCTGAGCCTCGGCGCTTTGGGTATAGGCCAGGAACTGCCGTGCGATGCGGGGCAGACGGATTTCCGGCAGGTACAGGAACATTGGTGAGGTTAGCGGGTAGTCCTCGGTTTTAATCGATTGCCGCGTGGCCGCCAATGCGTGACCACATCCGCCGGTCAAAGGCAGGGCGCGGGCAGCCCCAATCTCGGCATGGCTGGCTATGCCGATTGCAAATGGATCATCAGCGACCGCACGAACCAGATCACTATTGCGGGTATAGCGCGAAACACCCTCGGCAAGGGTTGCATTCGCGGGTGCCAGCAGCCGATCCTCGACCCCTTGTGCCAGGCCCGAGCCCGCGTCGGGTAGATGCAGCGACATTGGCGCGTCGGGTCCGCCCAGATCAGACCAATTTGCGATTTCGCCAGAAAAAACGCGAACCAACTCAGCTGGGGAGATCTGCCGAACCGGATTGTCGCGTGCTACGATCGGGACAAGCGCATCCAGCGCAATGACCCTTGATCGGCGCGCGCCCGCAAGATCGCCCAGCCCGGCCGTTTGTGCGGCCTCTTGTTCTGAAGGGCGGATCTCACGCAGCGCCATGACGATATCGGCCTCATCAGCGACCAAATCCCTAAATCCACCACCGGTGTTACCGGGATCAAAGAAAAACCGGCCCAACGGAGCATTGCGCCCCGCCTTGTGCAGTTCATATGCGAAAGCGCCGTTGCCCAAAGGCTGCGGTGTTGCTGACATCCCTTCCTGCTGGGCAAAGCCGACAATGAGTGCTGGCAGAACCTTTTCTGCCATGACCGACGAGCCGGAAAACCGAACTTCGGCTACATAGTCGGTGAGACTGGGGCAGGCGGGGCCTTCGCAGGTAACGCCAGACCCATCGACGGTCAGCTCACCGAATTGCGTCTCTACACGATAAAACTCGCCATCAAAGCTCAGTAGGTTGCCGGTGATCTCGACCTTGCCGTCCTGCGAGGTCAGGGTAATGTCCTGCGCAAGGACCTGTGACGCCAGAATTGCCGAAATCAGTGTAGCCGCTGCCACACGAAAGAATGTCATAAGAAAGCCGAGCCTGCCTGCGGTTTAGTTTGCAGCGATTGTCAGGTCTTGGAGCAGATTATTCAACACCAGAAACTCACCGGTTTGTGCGCAACCCGGCATGGTCAGCGTCAAATCGCGTGATCGCAAGCGGCGATCCCCGCGCAGTTCCAGTGATTGCAGGGCGAGATCATGGCCACAATTGGCGTCGTTCACCTCGGCTTCGATGGTCAGCTCGATCGAACCAGTCTGATCGGTCTGGGAGACCGGGAAGGAGTAAACCTCGATATTCTGCGCGTCTCCAAACCCGGATTGGCCCAAATGCACGACGTTACCCGCCCCACCTGTGTCCGTATTGGCCGAGACGTGACCTGTGCCGCCATAGCTGGCCCCAAATTCCAGCGCATGGATTTGCAGGTCTGTGTTCCCCTGCCATTGCAGGGCGATGCGGGTGAAATCTGCCATGTCCGGGATGTGAGTGGTGGCAACGGTCCCGGTCTGATCGTCGACTGAGATCAGAAAGATGGCATATTCCGACAGGGCCGGGATCGTCAGATCCAGACGGCCGTTCTTGTCCGTTTTTTGAGTGACTTTCAGCCCGCTGTGATGCACCTCAATCCGTTCATTGCTGTGGCAGGGGGCTTTCACGGTCAGGCGGGCGGAGGCGCCGGGCACGGCGTGAGCACGCGCGCTCAGTGCGCATTTCGAAGGGTCAGAAGGGGTTGACCGGCTGGGCTGCAGCGTGCGCTGAGTGGGCTGAGCGCCGCGCGGCGTATCCAAGGCTGGAGTCGAGGAGGTCAGCACGACATCCTGCAGTCCGGCAATAACCGAAGACTGATTGGCAATCACATCCGATTGCACCTGCGCATCGTCCGATTGCGCGGGCCATCCATTTTGCATCAGGTAACCAATGGCCAGGGCGCAAGCCACAGTGCCGCCAGTGGTTACGTAATTCTTGATTACGAACAAAACACCCTCCCCAGTTGAAGGAGCGAGTCGCAATGTGATGCCGAATCACGGCCAATATGTGGCCGTGAGGCGGACTCATTGTGTCGGGAAAGAGTGACCTCAGGTCAGCCGACCATGGCAGTGTTTGAACTTTTTGCCGGATCCGCAGGGGCAAAGATCGTTGCGCGACGGGTTACCCCAGGTCGAAGGATCGTCTTCGACAAAACCGGGGCGTGCGTCGCCCGAAGCTTTCGCTTCGGCCACGGCTTCGGCCCGATCTGCGGCCTTGTCGACCGCCTGTTGGGCCTCGGCCTGCTGAGACTGCATTTGGGCCAGCATCTCGCGCTGTTCTTCCTCGGTCAGCGGGCGAACGCGCGACAGTTGCTGTGTCACGGTTTCGCGCAAGGAATCCAGCATGCCTTCGAACAACTGGAAGCTTTCGTTCTTATATTCGTTCAGCGGATCACGCTGAGCGTAGCCGCGGAACCCAACAACCGAACGCAGATGTTCCAGCGTCAACAGGTGCTCGCGCCATTTGCTGTCGATGGTCTGCAGCAGAACCTGCTTTTCGATGTTGCGCATGTTCTCGGGGCCAAAAGCGGCAGCCTTCTGCGCCATCATCTCGTCTGCGGCGTTTATCAGACGCTCGCGAACTTGCTCGTCATCCACGCCTTCCTCGGCGGCCCAGTCCTGAACCGGCGCGTCGATGGTCAGCTTGTCCTTGACCGCTTCATGCAGACCGTCGGTGTCCCACTGGTCGGCGTAGGATTTCGGCGGCATATATTCGTCGATCAGGTCGTCGATCACCTGTTCGCGCATATCAGACACGACCTCGGACAGGTCATCCGAGGACATGATCTCGCGCCGCTGGCTAAAGACAACCTTTCGCTGGTCGTTCATCACGTCGTCGAATTTCAGGACGTTTTTGCGCATGTCGAAGTTGCGGCCTTCAACTTTGGACTGCGCGCGTTCCAGCGACTTGTTCACCCAAGGGTGCACGATTGCCTCGCCCTCTTTCATACCCAGCGTAGTCAGGACCTTGTCCAGACGTTCCGAGCCGAAGATACGCATCAGATCGTCTTCGAGGCTCAGGTAGAACACGGTGCGGCCAGGGTCGCCCTGACGGCCTGAACGACCGCGCAGCTGGTTGTCGATGCGGCGGCTTTCGTGGCGTTCGGACGCCATCACGTATAGACCACCCGCAGTCAAAACTTTTTCTTTTTCTTCAGCATGGCGCGCCTCTTCCGCGGCGCGCAGCTGGGCGGGGTCGGCCTCGGGGTTTTCGGCCAGCGCCTGCAGAACCTTCATCTCGACATTGCCGCCCAGCTGAATATCGGTACCGCGGCCGGCCATGTTGGTGGCGATAGTCACCGCACCAAGACGTCCGGCATCAGCGACGATCTGTGCTTCTTGCTCGTGCTGGCGGGCGTTCAGAACATTGTGTTCGATGCCCTCTTTTTGCAGCATCTGGCTTAGCAGTTCGGATTTCTCGATGGACGTCGTGCCCAGCAGGACCGGTTGGCCCTTTTCCTGCGCTTCTTTGGTTTCCTTGATCATCGCGCCGTATTTTTCCATGGCGGTGCGATAGACCTGATCATCCTCGTCCATACGGGCGATCGGCTTGTTGGTCGGAACTTCGACCACACCCAGGCCGTAGATTTCGGCGAATTCCTCGGCCTCGGTCAGGGCTGTACCGGTCATACCGCCCAGTTTGTCATAGAGGCGGAAATAGTTCTGGAAGGTCACGCTGGCCAGCGTCACGTTCTCGGGCTGAATTTGCACGCCTTCCTTGGCCTCGATGGCCTGATGCAGACCTTCGGACAAACGGCGGCCCGGCATCATGCGGCCGGTGAATTCGTCGATCAGAACCACGTTGCCGTCACGAACAATGTAGTCCTTATCGCGGTTGAATAGTTTGTGCGCGCGCAGGCCTTGGTTCACGTGGTGTACGACCGTTGTGCTTTCGGGGTCATACAGCGAATGGCCCTCGGGGATCAGACCGGCGGCGATCAGTTGCTGCTCCAGGAACTCGTTGCCTTCATCAGTGAAGGTCACGTTCCGGGATTTCTCGTCCAGTGTGAAGTGTTCGTCGCTAAGTGACGGAATCAGACCATCAATGGCGGTATACAAGTCCGAGCGGTCCTGCGACGGCCCCGAGATGATCAGCGGTGTCCGCGCCTCGTCGATCAGGATCGAGTCCACCTCGTCCACAATCGCGAAATTGTGGTGTTTCTGGTAAACCTGTTCCAGATCCGCCTTCATGTTGTCGCGCAGATAATCGAAACCCAGCTCGTTATTGGTGGCATAGGTGATGTCGCACTTGTAAGCGGCCATCTTTTCGTCGTCGGGTTGACCGGACCAGATCACGCCCGTGGTCATGCCCAAGGCTGCGAACACCTTGCCCATCCATTCCGAGTCACGTTTGGCCAGATATTCGTTCACGGTAACGACGTGCACGCCCTTACCGGTCAGCGCGTTCAGATAGGCCGGGAAGGTCGCGACCAGCGTCTTGCCCTCACCCGTTTTCATTTCCGAGATGTTGCCTTGATGCAGGAACGTACCGCCCATCAGCTGGACATCAAAGGCGCGCAGACCCAGCGCGCGTTTAGCGCCTTCGCGGACATTGGCAAAGGCTTCGGGCAGCAGATCGTCCAGGCTTTCGCCATCCAGTGCGCGTTTTCGCAGTTCTTCGGTCTTTTCCTTCAGACCGTCATCCGACAGTTTCTCGAACTCGGGTTCCAGCGCGTTGATCTTTTCGATCAGGGGGCGGGTCGCCTTGATCTTGCGGTCGTTCGGTGTTCCGAACACCTTTTTGGCGAGCGTTCCGAGTCCCAGCATGTTCACTCCAGCGGATCTGTTCTTGTCTTGGTTGCGACAGGCTTGCCCACCTTGCGCGCAACCCATAGATACGGGGGGTGAAAGGCGGCCCTGTCCAAGGCTTCAAAGCGATGTAAGCGGCAGGTTCCAGAGTGTCAACGCCGCGCCCTGTCGCGGCAAGAAAATAGGATGAATCCATGCCCAAAGGCCTCACTTTTCTGCCATCGCTGGCTCTGGCTGCCGTGATGGCGCTGCCGCTTGCCGCCGAAACCAAGCCTGATCCGGATACGGTCGTCGCCACCGTGAATGGGGATGAGATCACATTGGGTCACGTTATTGCGTCCGTTGCAGCGCTGCCGCCGAACTACGCCGAGATCGAAGACGATGTTCTGTACGGCTTCATCATCGAGCAGTTGATTCAGCAGCAATTGCTTGCTCAGGAACAGGACGCGCTGACCAGACTGAACCAGCTGGGGCTGGAAAACGAAGCCCGGTCTATGCAGGCGGTGCAGACGGTGAATACACTGGTCGGCGACGTTGTGACGGATGAGGCGATCCAGGCTGCTTATGACGCTCAGTTCGCTGAGTTTGAGGGCGAGGATGAGTTTGATGCCAGCCACATTCTGGTAGAAACAGAAGACGAGGCAAAGGCAATCAAGACTCTGCTGGATGACGGTGCCGATTTTGCTGAGACGGCCAAGGAAAAATCCACCGGCCCGTCAGGCCCCAATGGCGGGTCTTTGGGATGGTTCGGCAAGGGTCGGATGGTGCCGGAATTCGAAACCGCCGTGCTTGAGCTGGAAAAGGGTCAGGTATCCGAACCGGTCCAGACGCAGTTTGGCTGGCACGTGATCATCCTGAACGATACCCGCAAGTCCGAAGCACCGGCGCTGGAGGTTGTGCGTGACCAGCTGGCCCAGACCATCCAGCAGGAAACCATTCAGGCCAAGATCGATGAGTTGACGCAGAAGGCGCAGATCGAACGCCCCGAGCTGGATGGCGTTGGCCCCGAGGTCATCCGCCAGATCGAGTTGATTCAGGAGTAAGTCGCGTGGCCACGATCACCAAGGTTTCTCCGTTGGCTCCGGCGGCTTTTCCCGACTTGCCCGCCATTGACGGTGTACGTTTCGCGACGGTCGAGGCTGGCGTGCGCTACCAGGGGCGGACCGATGTCATGCTGGCGGTACTGGACCCGGGCACTTCGGTGGCCGGGGTGTTCACCCTTTCGGCCACACGTGCGGCCCCAGTTCTGGACTGTCAGGAGAAAATCGGCGGGGCCAGTGACGGACCCGCGGCCATTCTTGTGAACTCGGGCAACGCCAACGCCTTTACTGGCCATTACGGTCAAACCTCGGTGGCCGAAGTGACACAGGCGGTCTCGGCCGCAACCGGTGTTCCGGTGGAACGGGTCTTTACCTCGTCCACCGGCGTGATCGGCGAGCCGCTGCCCCATGATCGGATCGTGGCGCAGCTTGAGGCGCTGAAGGCGGGCCTCAGCCGCCATGCGGTCGAAGACGCCGCGCGGGCGATCATGACCACTGACACCTTTCCCAAAGGGGCGTCGGCACAGGTAGAGATTGACGGCAAAACAGTCTCTATTGCAGGGATTGCCAAAGGCTCAGGTATGATCGCGCCGGACATGGCGACGATGCTGGTCTACATCTTCACCGATGCCAAGATCGACCAATCGGCTCTGCAGGCCCTGTTGGGCGCGCAGACAGACCGCACGTTCAACTGCATCACGGTGGACAGCGACACCTCGACCTCGGATAGTCTGCTGCTGTGCGCGACCGGAGCCTCGGGCGTGGACGTTAGCGGAAATGCGGCGTTCGAACAGGCGCTTGAAAAGGTGATGCTGGACTTGGCGCAGCAGGTTGTGCGCGACGGGGAAGGGGCCACGAAATTCGTGGAAATCCGCGTGACTGGCGCGGCCTCGGACGCAGATGCCAAGGTGCATGGGTTGGCGATTGCAAACTCACCGCTGGTGAAAACCGCGATTGCGGGTGAGGATCCCAACTGGGGCCGCATCGTGATGGCCATCGGCAAATCCGGAGCCGCTGCCGACCGCGATCTGCTAAGCATTTCGTTCGGAGACATTCTGGTGGCCGAGAAAGGCTGGGTCAGTCCTGATTACCGCGAAGAAGACGCCGCCGAATACATGAAGGGTCAGGATCTGGTGATCGCCGTCGATCTGGGTCTGGGTGATGGAAAATCCACCGTTTGGACCTGTGACCTGACTCACGGGTACATCGAAATCAACGCGGATTACCGTTCATGAAGACAGTGTTGGTTTCCGCTGTCGCCCTGATTGACGTCGAAGGCCGCGTCCTGCTTGCCCAGCGGCCTGAAGGCAAATCCATGGCTGGTCTGTGGGAGTTTCCCGGCGGTAAGATCGAACCCGGCGAAACCCCCGAGGCCGCTCTAATCCGAGAATTGCATGAGGAGCTGGGCATCGACACCTGGGCCTCATGCCTCGCGCCCTTGACCTTCGCCAGCCACAGCTATGACGATTTCCACTTGCTGATGCCACTGTTTGCTTGTCGGAAGTGGGAGGGGATACCGCAGTCCAAGGAAGGGCAGGCGCTGAAATGGGTGCGGGCGAATGATCTGAGGAACTACCCGATGCCTGAAGCGGATGTGCCACTGATCCCGATTTTGAGGGATTGGTTGTAGAGAAGAGAGCAGAGCGTTTTCTTCGATTTAGGATCGCAATTGTGTCACGTGGATTGAAGCTAACACTTCTGATTGTATTGGCGGCTGTAACTTTGCCAGCACTCGCCTAAGTTTGGTTGATCCTGGTTATCGCTTTCTGGTGAGCCAGAAACTCTCGATCTTTCAGTTTGTATTTCTTGCACAACTGGCAAGGTCATCCGCCCACTGTTGTTACAATTCGTAAGAATTGAGAAAACATCAGGAAAAAGTTGACGCTGATCGTGCAAGCGTCCCTTAATCGGGGCGTTGGCGTCCGGGGTTGATCCTCGGGTCCGCCGTTTCCGGCCCGGAGGAGGGGCCGGATGGGGAGGAGAAGAAGATTGGCTCAGACGCAGTCGGGCGCCGAAGGGTTGCAGTCCCTTCCGGCGCTTCTACACCGCAATGCGACCCAGTTCGGGGACGTCCCGGCATATCGGGAAAAGGAGTTCGGAATCTGGCAATGCTGGACCTGGGCCGAAGCGGCCAAGGAGGTTCGTGCGATTGCGCTGGGATTTCTTGAGCTTGGCGTCGAACAAGGCGACCATATCGCCGTCATAGGCCGCAACCGCCCAGCACATTACTGGTCGATGGTCGCCGCCCAGATGGTAGGGGCGGTTCCGGTGCCTCTGTATCAGGACTCGGTTGCCGAAGAGATGGCCTATGTTCTGGAACATTGCGGCGCGAAATACGTCGTCTGCGGCGATCAAGAGCAGGTCGACAAGGTCATCGAGATTCAGGAGAACCTGCATCAGGTCAAACACATCCTCTACACCGACAAGCGCGGGATGCGGAAATACGACCATTCTCAGATGAACGCGCTGGATGACATCATGGCCGAGGGCAGCGCCGGTCACGCGCGGTTTGATGCCGAGCTGGATAAGCGCATCGCGGCGATCACCTACGACGATACCTGCGTGATGCTCTATACCTCGGGCACGACCGGAAAGCCCAAGGGCGTTGTTTTGTCGAACCGAAATGTGATCGAAAGCGCCAAGAATTCGGCTGAGTTCGACCACCTGACCCGGAATGAGGACATCCTGTCCTACCTACCGATGGCCTGGGTAGGCGATTTCATCTTTTCCATCGGTCAGGCCTATTGGTGCGGCTTTTGCGTGAACTGCCCCGAGAGCGCTGATACTATGATGACCGACCTGCGTGAGATCGGTCCGACTTACTTTTTCGCCCCTCCGCGCGTGTTCGAGACGCAGCTGACCAATGTAATGATCCGGATGGAGGATGCGGGCAAGCTGAAGCAGCGCATGTTCCATCACTTCATGGCGCACGCCAAGAAGGTTGGTGGTTTGTTGCTGGATGGCAAGCCTGTTGGTTTTGGCGACCGGATGAAATACGCGCTGGGCAATATGCTGGTGTACGGACCGCTGAAGGACACGCTCGGCTATGGCCGGTTTCGTGTCGGCTATACTGCGGGCGAGGCGATCGGGCCGGAGATTTTCGATTTCTACCGCTCGCTGGGCATCAACCTGAAGCAGCTTTATGGCCAGACCGAGGCGACCGTGTTCATCACCGTGCAGCCTGATGGTGAGGTTCGGGCGGACACCGTGGGCGTCCCCGCACCGGATGTTGAATTGAAAATCGACGACAATGGCGAGATCCATTATCGCTCGCCAGGCGTGTTCGTTGAATACTACAACAATCCGGATTCCACGGCTTCGACCAAGGATGCCGAAGGTTGGGTTGCGACGGGCGATGCCGGGTTCATCGAAGAAGGCTCGGGCCATTTGCGGATCATTGATCGGGCCAAGGACGTTGGCAAAATGGCTGACGGGTCGATGTTCGCGCCGAAATATGTCGAGAACAAGCTGAAGTTCTATCCTGATATTCTTGAGGTCGTGCTGTTCGGTAACGGCAAGGACCGCTGTGTGGCTTTCATCAATATCGACCTGACCGCGGTAGGTAACTGGGCCGAACGCAACAACGTAGCCTACGCGTCATATCAGGAACTGGCGGGCCATCCCCGCGTGTTGGAGACGATCAAGGCCCATGTGGAAGAGGTGAACAAATCGGTGGCCGCAGACGAGATGCTGTCGGGGTGCCAGGTCCATCGCTTTGTGGTGCTGCACAAGGAACTGGATGCGGATGATGGCGAGATGACCCGGACCCGGAAGGTTCGCCGTGGGTTTGTCGAGGATAAGTTCCACGACATTATTGCCGCGCTTTATGACGGGTCCTCGAGCGTTTCGACCACCACCGAAGTGACTTATGAGGACGGACGTAAGGGCTCGATCTCGGCCACGCTTGAAATCGTCGATGCCCCGGTTGTGCCGGTCGCGCAGCACAAGGTGGCGGCGGAATGAGGGGTCGTCGAGCGCCGCTCGACCTGCGGTCGTCGCCCCGCCCGCCGTCCCGTTTTTCCGCAAGTCAGGGAGTGACTGATGCTGGATAATTCCGAAGGATATGTCACCGAGGATGGCCGCAAGATCGGCGGTGTGGTGATGGAGATGAAGAACATCACCCTGCGCTTTGGCGGTGTCGTGGCGATCAAGGATATCTCGTTCGACATTCGCGAGGGTGAGATTCGCGCCATCATCGGGCCGAACGGGGCCGGTAAATCCTCGATGCTCAACGTGATTTCCGGGTTTTACGTGCCTCAGGAGGGCGAGGTCTGGTTTCATGGGGCAAAACGCCCGCCGATGCGCCCCTATGAGGTTGCGCGGCAGGGGATTGCCCGGACGTTCCAGAACATCGCCTTGTTCGAAGGCATGAGCGTTCTGGACAACGTGATGACCGGCCGGCTGAACTATATGAAAACAAACATCTTTCAGCAGGCATTTTGGAAGGGCAAAGCCGAGGCGGAAGAGGTCGCAAACCGCGAGGCGGTGGAAAAGATCATCGACTTTCTGGAAATCCAGCACATCCGCAAGACGCCGGTGTCTCGCTTGCCGTATGGCCTGAAGAAACGCGTCGAACTGGCGCGCGCTCTGGCAGCCGAGCCCAAGCTGCTGCTGCTGGATGAACCGATGGCCGGCATGAACGTCGAAGAGAAAGAGGATATGAGCCGCTTTATCCTCGACGTGAATGACGAGTTCGGCACCACGATTGCCCTGATCGAACACGATATGGGCGTTGTGATGGACCTGAGCGACCGCGTGGTCGTGATGGATTATGGCCGCAAGATCGGCGACGGCACCCCGGACGAGGTGCGCAACAATCAGGAAGTCATCGATGCCTATCTGGGGGTGAGCCATGACTGACCATCTGACAGACATGAGAGGGGGCGCACATGCCTGAACAACTCGTATTTGCGATGGAGGTTATCCTCAACGGTCTGATGGCCGGGGTTCTCTATGCGCTGGTGGCTCTGGGCTTTGTTCTGATCTACAAGGCTTCGGGTATTTTCAACTATGCCCAAGGGGTTATGGCGCTGTTCGCGGCGATGACGCTGGTGGGAATCATGAACGGACAAGTGCCGTTTTCCCATCTGATTAACGCGATCTTTGGGACGCATATTCACTACTTTGGCTGGAACGTCCCGGCCATTGTGGCGATCCTCTTGACGATGGCGGTGATGGTTCTGTTGGCTTGGGCCGTGCAACGGTTCGTGATGCGCCATCTGGTGGGGCAAGAGCCGATCATCCTGTTCATGGCGACCATCGGTCTGGCCTATTTCCTTGAAGGTGTGGCTGACCTGATGTGGGGGTCCGAGATCAAGACGCTGGATGTGGGCCTACCGCAGGGCATCAACCTGTGGATCGACGAGAGCACGTTCAACATCTTTGGCTACGGCTTCTTCATCGACAATCTGGACATAGTGGCGACGATCATCGCTGCCCTGCTGGTCGCTGCGCTGGTTGCGTTCAGCCAGTACACCAAACAGGGCCGCGCAATGCGTGCCGTTGCCGATGATCACCAAGCCGCGCTGTCGGTTGGTATCTCGCTGAACTTCATCTGGATCATGGTGTGGTCGGTCGCAGGGTTTGTGGCTCTGGTCGCGGGCATCATGTGGGGTACGAAATCGGGCGTTCAGTTCTCGCTGTCGCTGATTGCCCTCAAGGCGCTGCCGGTGCTGATGCTGGGTGGGTTCACCTCGATCCCCGGAGCGATTGTGGGCGGCCTGATCATCGGCGTGGGTGAGAAACTGTTCGAATTCGCCATCGGCCCGCTGGTCGGCGGCGCGACCGAAAACTGGTTCGCCTATGTGCTGGCGTTGATCTTCCTCGTCTTCCGGCCGCAGGGCTTGTTCGGTGAGAAGATCATCGAGAGGGTTTAGCGATGCAAAAGCTGATCGCCATCGTAAACGTCATCTCGTGGGCCGGGTTCTGGGCGTTTGGGTATATCGCTCTGACTTCGGACGATCTGAGCCCGAGCCAGCTGACGATCGCCGCGATCTTGGCCTTTGCCGGGCTGGTCATGGGTATTCTGGCCTACCTGAAACTCGTGCGCGCCTCAGAGGCGAGCGGATATGCCAAAGGGTCCAATCAACTGGACGCCGCAGCCCGGAACCGGGCGCAGGAAGAATGGGGAAAGTAAGACATGTTCTATCGTGAGGCCGGAGACTTCAAAGTCTCTTACGTGGATGACAGCCAGACTTTCCCGATCAAATTCGACCGGTATCGCTATTACGTGGTTCTGGCAGTGGCGTTCGGGATTATTCCCTTCATCATCAATGACTACTGGGCCAACGCGCTGCTGTTGCCTTTCCTGATCTACGCGATTGCCGCAATCGGCTTGAACATTCTTGTCGGCTATTGCGGGCAGGTGTCCCTGGGTACAGGGGGGTTCATGGCCGTCGGGGCTTATGCCTGTTACAAGCTGATGACGGCCTTTCCCGATGTCAGCATGTTCATCCATGTCATTCTTGCCGGAGGCATCACCGCGATTGTCGGGGTGCTGTTTGGTCTGCCCAGCTTGCGGATCAAGGGGTTTTACTTGGCCGTGGCCACGCTGGCGGCACAGTTCTTCCTTGTGTGGTTGTTCAACCGGGTGCCTTGGTTCTACAACTATTCGGCCTCGGGACAGATCAACGCGCCTGAGCGTGATGTGTTCGGCATCATCATTACCGGTCCGAACGCCTCGGCCTGGGCCACCTATCTGTTCTGCCTGATCTTCCTGACCATCAGCGCCATCATTGCCCGCAACCTGACACGTGGCACCACCGGGCGCACCTGGATGGCGATCCGCGATATGGACATCGCGGCCGAGATCATCGGGGTGAACCCGCTGAAGGCAAAAATGAGCGCCTTTGCCATTAGCTCATTCTTCATCGGCATCGCTGGCGCGCTGTTCTTTGCAGTCTACCTTGGTGCGGTCGAAGTTGGCGAAGTGTTCGGAATTCAGAAATCATTCCTGGTGCTGTTTATGATCATTATCGGTGGATTAGGGTCTATTTTCGGATCCTTTGCAGGCGCAGCGTTCCTTGTTTTGCTGCCGGTGGTCCTGAAAGTTGTCGGCGTCGACGTCCTGGGCTGGCCCACCGATATCGTAGCGCACCTGCAACTGGTGATCGTCGGCGCGCTGATCATCATGTTCCTGATCCTCGAACCACATGGTCTGGCGCAGTTGTGGCGCGTGGCGAAAGAGAAACTCAGACTCTGGCCGTTCCCTCACTAGGGTCAGGCCCAATCATAAGACGGGCGGCACAAGCCCGAACCCAACATCGGACTAACCAAGGGAGGAGACACCCGATGAACAAGACACTGGCAACCATGGCGCTGGGCGCCCTGATGGCCGCAGGGCCGGCGATGGCGGATCTGGTGATCCCGGATCTCAGCTATCGGACCGGACCGTACGCTGCGGGCGGTATCCCGTTTTCGGACGGATACAACGACTATTTCACCCTGCTGAATGAACGCGACGGCGGCGTTGGCGGCGAACCGATCCGTGTTGTGTCCTGCGAAACCGGATACAATACGGAAAAAGGCGTTGAGTGCTACGAGTCCACCAAAGGCGAAGGCGCTCTGGTGTATCAGCCTCTGTCCACCGGTATCACCTATCAACTGATCCCCAAAGTGACCGCCGACAACATCCCGCTGCACACGATGGGCTATGGCCGCACCTCGGCGGCAAATGGCACTGTGTTCAGCCACGTGTTCAACTACCCGGCCAACTACTGGAACGGTGCCTCGGGCGCGATCAACTATCTGCTCGAGCAGAATGGTGGCGACCTGAGCGGTAAGAAAATCGCGCTGGTTTATCACAACTCTGCCTACGGAAAAGAGCCGATCCGCACCCTGGAAACCCTGGCCGAGAAGTATGGCTATGATCTGGCGTTGCTGCCGGTGGATCACCCGGGTCAGGAACAAAAGTCCCAGTGGCTGCAGATCCGCCGCGACAAGCCTGACTATGTGATCATGTGGGGCTGGGGCGTCATGAACCAGGTCGCCGTGCAAGAGGCCGCGAACATCCGGTTCCCGATGGAAAACTTCATCGGTGTCTGGTGGTCCGGTGCCGAATTTGACGTCGAACCGGCTGGTGAAAAGGCCAATGGATACAAAGCTCTGACCTTCACTGGTCTGGGTAAGGACTATCCGGTCTATGGCGATCTGCAAACCTTTGTCGTCGATGCAGGCAAAGCTGCCGGTGCCGGGGATCAGTTGGGCACGGTGCAGTACAACCGGGGCCTTTACGCCGCGATGCTGGCCGCCGAGGCCATCAAGACCGCACAAGAGATCCACGGCGTTGCCGACATCACCCCTGCGATGATGCGGGACGGTATGGAAGCTCTGGAAATGACCAACGCAAAAATGGATGCGCTTGGTATGGGCGGTTTTGGCCCGGAGTTCACGGTCACCTGTGAAAACCACGGTGGCCCAGGTTTGGTTGGTGTCGTCCAGTGGGATGCCTCTGCCAAGACCTGGAACACGGTTCAGGACTTCAAGCCGACCGATGCCGAAGTGATTGGCGCCCTGATCGCCGAGGACTCGGCTGCTTATGCGGCAGAAAACAACATCGATACGCGCTGCAACTAAAGCGCTTTGACTTTCGGGGCGGCGGGTTGCTGCCGCCCCGACCCCAACACACGCACGAGGACATGCCCGGATGCTGGATGCGGCTCAAACCACTGACGTGCAGGCGGAAACCCTGCTTGAAGTCAACAATATCGAGGTGATCTACAACCACGTGATCCTCGTTCTGAAAGGCGTCAGCCTGACCGTACCCAAGGGCGGTATTACGGCCCTGTTGGGTGGTAATGGCGCGGGCAAGACCACAACGCTGAAGGCTGTTTCCAACCTGCTGCATTCGGAACGCGGCGAGGTCACCAAAGGAACCATCACCTATCGCGGCAACAGCGTGCACGAAAGTGATCCTGCCGATCTGGTGGAAAAGGGCGTCATCCAGGTGATGGAAGGCCGCCATTGTTTCGAACACCTGACCGTTGAGGAAAATCTGCTGACCGGGGCTTACACCCGCAAGGATGGCAAGGCGGCCATTCAGCAGGACCTTGAGTTGGTCTACACGTATTTCCCGCGCCTCAAGGAACGCCGCCGATCGCAGGCAGGCTATACCTCGGGCGGAGAGCAACAGATGGTTGCGATGGGCCGGGCCCTGATGTCGCGACCCGAGACGATTCTGCTTGATGAACCCTCGATGGGTCTCGCCCCGCAACTGGTCGAAGAGATTTTCGGCATCGTCAAGGACCTGAACGAGAAAGAAGGCGTGTCCTTCTTGCTGGCCGAACAGAATACAAATGTGGCTCTAAGGTTCGCGCATTACGGCTATATTCTGGAATCGGGGCGCGTTGTTATGGACGGTCCCGCCGCCGACCTGCGCGAAAACCCGGATGTGAAAGAGTTCTATCTGGGCATGTCCGATGAAGGCCGCAAAAGTTTCCGTGACGTGCGATCTTACCGCCGCCGCAAGAGGTGGCTGTAAGGGAATGGAGGATCTGGCGATGACCTATTACGACGCACTCGAAACCCGATCAGCCGATGAACGTGCCGCCGATCAGGCGCAGGCGCTGCGCACTCAGATCAGCCGTGCCCTATCCGCCCCCGGGTTTGCGGCGCATCTGGCCGGTGCGGATACGGATGCCGTGACCTCTGCCGACGATCTGGTCAGACTTCCGGTTCTGCGTAAGTCAGACCTGGCCAAAGCGCAGGCATCGCGCCCGCCCTTTGGCGGTTTTACGGTTAAACCGGCGCGACACTTTCATCACGTGTTCCAGTCCCCCGGTCCGATCTACGAACCGGGCAGCACGGATCACGACTGGTGGCGCATGGGGCGGTTTCTGAACGCGGCGGGCGTAGGCCCGGGTGATATCGTTCAGAACTGTTTCGGCTACCACCTGACGCCAGCCGGCATGATCTTTGAAAATGGTGCGCGGGCCGTTGGTGCAGCGGTGCTGCCAGCTGGCACCGGACAGACCGAGTTGCAGGTGACTGCGGCGCGGGACGTCGGGTGTACCGCTTATGCGGGCACGCCGGATTACCTGAAAGTCATTCTGGACAAAGCCGATGAGATGGGCGTGGCCCTAGAATTCTCAAAAGCTGTCGTCGGTGGCGGGGCACTGTTCCCGTCCCTGCGTCAGGACTATGCCGACCGGGGCATTTCCTGCCTGCAGTGTTATGCCACGGCCGATCTGGGCAACATTGCCTATGAAAGCGCCGCGATGGAGGGGATGATCATTGATGAGCACGTCATCGTCGAGATCGTCACTCCGGGCACCGGAACACCGGTGGCACCCGGAGAAGTGGGTGAGGTTGTGGTAACCTCTCTGAATCCTGATTACCCGCTGATCCGCTTTGCCACTGGTGACCTGTCCGCGATCATGCCGGGTGTTTCCCCTTGCGGTCGCACCAACCTGCGGATCAAGGGCTGGATGGGCCGTGCGGACCAGACCACCAAGATCAAAGGCATGTTCGTGCGACCGGAACAGGTCGCGGCCCTTGTCGACAAACATGACGAGATCGTCAAAGCCCGCGTCATCGCTGCCCGTCAGGGCGAGATGGACACCATGACCGTTCAGATCGAAAGCGCAGGGGGGGACGACATGGCCTACGCCAGGTCCGTCGTCGAGGTCCTGAAGCTGAAAGGCGCGATCGAGGTGGTTGCCCCCGGATCGCTACCCAAAGACGGTTTGGTGATTGAGGATCAGCGCGTCTACGAATGATCACAAAGCCCGTCTGCGGCAGTATGTGCCGCAGATTTGTTCCCCTGCAGACTGGTGTTTCTTAGCATTTTGGTCGATTAAAGGCTAATCAACAGCCAACGCCAGTCACAACCCGGGTCCATGGCCGAAATCGACTATTCAGAACACGGAACGCGCAATCGCGGCGTGCTGGGCACGCGATTGGTGGCCACGGTGGCCTACCTTGTTGCTGCCGCCTGTCTGCTGCCGATGGTTGCCGTTGTTCTGGCTGCTGTGACGGGTGGGACAGATACAGTCTCGCATTTGTTAGAGACGGTTTTGCCAGGCTATGCGCTGACAACCGTCATTCTGGTGGTTCTGGTGGCCGCTGGCACGTTTTCAATCGGTGTGGGCGCGGCTTGGCTGGTGACGATGACCCGGTTTCCGGGCGTACGCTTTCTGGAAATCGCGCTGGTCCTGCCGCTGGCCTTCCCGGCCTATGTGCTGGCCTATGCCTACACGTTCATTCTGGACCATCCGGGAATCGTGCAAACCACGCTAAGGCAGGTCACCGGCTGGGGCCCGCGGGACTATTGGTTCCCCGAAATCCGCTCGACCGAGGGCGCGGCGGTGATGCTGATCCTCGTGCTGTATCCCTATGTCTATCTGCTGGCCCGTGCTGCGTTTCTGCAGCAAAGTGCCACCGCCTTTCTGGCAGCCCGGGCGCTGGGCAAAAGCCCGTGGCTAGCGTTTTGGCATGTGTCGCTGCCAATGGCGCGCCCGGCTATTGCGGGCGGTGTCTTGTTGGCGATCATGGAGACGATCGCCGATTTTGGCACGGTGGCCTATTTCGGCGTTCAGACTTTTGCTACGGGTATCTACACCAGTTGGTTCTCGATCGGCGACCGCGCCGCCGCTGCGCAGCTGGCATTGTGCCTGTTGGGGTTCGCTCTGGTAATGGCCGTGGCCGAACGGATGCAGCGTGGCAAAGCGAAATACTATCAGGCGGGCAAAAGCCATGCCTCTCTGCCGTCGGCGCAGTTGAAAGGTTGGCAGTCCGTGGCGGCCTTTACCCTATGCGCCATTCCGGTGATGCTTGGGTTCCTGCTGCCGGTTTTCATCCTGATTCAAATGGGTCTGACTTCGGAACAGAACCTGCTGTCGCGGCGCTATATCGGGTTCATCCAGAACTCACTGACACTGGCCGGGGTGGCGGCGGTCGTCACCGTCTGCGCGGCAATCTGTGTGGGGTTCTTCCAACGCCTGCGTCCGGGGCGCGGGTCGTCCAGCGCGGGTTATCTGGCGCGGTTGGGCTACGCCGTGCCGGGTGGCGTGATTGCCGTCGGATTGATGGTGCCCTTCGCCAGATTCGACAACGCATTGGATGCGTGGATGCGCGAGACGTTTGATGTCTCAACAGGGCTGCTGGTCACCGGGTCGATCTGGTTGTTGGTGGCGGCATACATGGTGCGCTTTCTGGCTGCTGCGCTCAGCGCATATGAGGGGGGTCAAAGCACCGTGCATGCCAACATGGATGCCGCATCCCGGTCTTTGGGCCAATCACCGTTGGGCACGCTGCGCCGGGTGCACCTTCCGATCCTGACGCCTTCGCTGCTTACGGCCCTGCTGATCGTTTTTGTCGACGTGATGAAAGAGCTGCCGGCGACCCTGATCATGCGGCCTTTCAACTTTGATACATTGGCGGTTCAGGCCTATCGTTTGGCCTCGGATGAGCGGTTAGAGGGGGCCGCTGTGCCGTCTCTGGTGATCCTTGCTGTCGGGCTTTTGCCGGTGATTCTGATCTGTCGACAGGTCGGGCGGCGCTAGCGCGCAGCGATCCAAAAATACCACACCCAAAACGCGGCAGGCTTGATTCAAACGCGATTTCCGGCAAGGCTGAAGGTATGAACATGCAGCCTCCCAGCCGGTTTTCTGCAAACTCGGCCCAGATGCCCGTCGCGTTCGACCGGCGCGAGATGTCCCATATCCTGTCCGTGTACGGACGGATGGTCGCCGCCGGAGAATGGCGTGATTATGGCATTTCCAACCTGCGCGACATGGCAGTGTTTTCCATCTTTCGACGCACCGCAGAGCATCCGATCTATCGGGTCGAAAAACACCCGCGCCTGCGATCAAGGCAAGGGATGTATTCGGTGGTCGGCATGGATGGGCGCATCCTGAAGCGTGGACACGACCTGC
This sequence comes from Ruegeria arenilitoris, assembly GCF_013035315.1. Lineage (GTDB taxonomy): Bacteria > Pseudomonadota > Alphaproteobacteria > Rhodobacterales > Rhodobacteraceae > Ruegeria > Ruegeria arenilitoris_D. The sequence continues at coordinate 135,951 of NZ_WQHP01000007.1, forward strand.
GCACCGTGCTGCGGGTGCTGGAGCGCAAACTGATCCGGTCCGTTGACCTTGATTAGAGCCTTTTGTGGGCCGTCACAGGCCCATCACCCTGTTCCAGGATCCGTGTAATCGCCTGATCCATCGGCTCGAACGTCACATCCATGTGGTAGGCGTTGGCGTGCAGCAGCATGTTGTCGCCATAGACCCAGGCCACGTGGCCCTTCCAGAACAACAGATCGCCGCGTTTTGGCTCGGTCCCTGCGGGCAGTGCCTCTCCCAACGTACGCTCCTGGTCGCCGCTGTCTCCGGGGCAGGGAATGCCGCATGCCAGTAACCCGGCCTGCACCAGACCCGAGCAATCGATGCCGAACCGGCTGTTGCCGCCCCAAAGGTAGGGAGTACCCAGAAACAGTTCGGCCACAGCGACCGGATCGGTCAGGCGTGTTTCCGTCAGTTTGGCGTGTATGGCCGGGATGAAGCCCAGCTCGGTTTCAAGAAACCGACCTTGTTCCGACAAAACTTGCACCCGGCTGCCGAAGCTCAGCGACACTCGGTCCGGGCTTTTCATATCCGGTTTGGCATAGGCATGAGTCGCGGGCGCAGTGATCCAGTGTGTTGCGGGTACCTCGGGCACCAGTTGATCCGAGGCAACCCATCCGGGATAGCCGTCCTTGTCCGAGATCAGTCGGCTCCAACCGTTGGCTTCTTCGGCGACATCGACTGTATCCCCGAACAATAACTGCCGGTCTCGCGGGCCATTCGGGCTGCGTAGCAGGTCGACGACCGGCGCTATGACGCGTGCGCGGGTCACAGGCCCAAAATCTCAGGCAGGGCGGTCAGCAAGGCGCGCGGCCCCTGGCCGAGGCCACCTTTGCTGCGACCGGGGGCTTTGCCCGGCTGCCAGGAATAGATGTCGAAATGAATATAGCGGCTGTCGCCCGCAAAGCGCCGCAGGAACAAGGCAGCCGTGATCGAGCCTGCGAATGCGCCTGCAGGTGCGTTGTCCAGATCGGCAATGCCGGGCTCGATCATAGACTCGTAAGGCTCGTGGAAAGGCATCCGCCAGACTGGATCCGCAGCTTGCGCGGCGGCGTTGGCCAGCGCGTTGGCCGCAGTATCATCGTCGGTGTAGAAGGGGGCAAGATCGGAGCCAACCGCCACCCGCGCGGCACCCGTCAGCGTCGCCATCGAGATGATAAGGTCAGGCTCACCCTCATCCGCCAGGGCCAGGGCGTCTGCCAGCACCAGCCTTCCTTCGGCGTCGGTGTTATTGATCTCGACCGTCAGTCCTTTGCGCGAGGTCAGAATATCCCCCGGGCGGAATGCATTACCAGAAACCGAGTTCTCGACGGCTGGGATCAGAACGCGCAGCTGCACGGGCAGTTTCAAGGCCATGATCATACGGGCCAGACCAAGCACATTGGCCGCGCCGCCCATGTCTTTCTTCATCAGGGCCATCGAATTTCCCGGTTTCAGATTCAGCCCGCCGGTGTCAAAGCAAACTCCTTTTCCAACCAGTGTTAGCTTGGGGCCAGAGTTGCCCCATGTCATCTCGATCAGACGCGGAGCTTGCGCCGCGGCGCGTCCGACCGTGTGGATCATCGGGAAGTTCTGCTCCAACAGCGCATCGCCCAGAATGGTGTTGCACGTCGCTCCAAATTCCTGGGTTAAATTCTCAGCTGCGGCCTGCAACTGGCCAGGCCCCATATCCGAGGCCGGTGTGTTGACCAGATCACGGATCAGCGCCTCGGCATTGGCCAGAACCTCGATTCGCGCAGCATCCACGCCTTCGGGCGCGACCAGACGTGCTTTGGCGGGTGATTGGTTGGCATAGCGATCAAAGGCATATCCTGTGAGCAACCAGCCCAGACACTCGGTGCTCAGCACATCTGACGGTACGCCCGATGCAATGTGATAGTGGCCCTTTGGCAAGACCTCGGCGGCGGCGGCCAATGGGAAGCGTTTGCGCGCCCGGCTACTGCTTTTGCCATAACCTGCAAGGGCCAACTGCGGTGCGCCGTCTGGTCCCGGAATCAGCAAGACCTTACCCATCGCCCCGGTAAAGCCGCTGGCTTCGACCCATTGCGCGATCTGTTCAGGCTGATCTTTCAGCCAATCGTCCAGATCGGGTTGCGCAATAACGTGCAGCGGCAGCGACGGTTCGGATGGCGGTGCGAAGGACAGGGTCATGGGCATCTCTGCTGGTTCGATTTGCGCCCAGCCTAGCCGCCCACGATCCGTCCGCAAGCCCTGTCAGACCGAAAGATCCTGCTGGTCCCAGATCACGGTCAGCGACTTTTCACCGACCCGGATCAGGCGCGATAGGGTGGCACCGGTGGCCACCGCGTCCCCGGCATCGACGCATCGCGCCACGTCGCCAGCCACCCGGGCCAGCGCGGTCATACCGATCTGTTCAGCAATGGCCACCAGCGAGCGCGCGCATTTGCGCAATCCGATCCAGTCTCGCTGGCGCCAGAACCGTTCACAGTTTGACAGGCGCACAGCCAGTTCCTCGACCGTGCGGCACAGAACATCCAGAGCGTTCTTGTCGCCCAGTTGGTTATACAATCCATTCAACCGGTCGGAATCCAGCCGCACAGTTTCCTTGTGTTCAAGCGTGATGATCTTATCCACCTTATTCACCCCAAAATTCTATGCCCCCACGGCATAGGCGGAGAGTGGCAGTAAATCCCTTTGCAAAACCTTGCGCTGTTTCAGGAAAATGGGTCGAATTTTCCGCGAATTCAGGGTACAGCAACCGATAACGATAAGAATTGGGACTTGATAATGGACTTAGCCAAGCCACTGCCGGCCTATCTGGTCAAGCGCTACCACGGTTGGAAAGCCACAACTTACACGGAAAATCAATTCTGGTATCGCCGGCTGGCAACCGAAGGGCAACGTCCCCGCGCGATGGTGATTTCGTGCTGCGACAGCCGGGTCCATGTGACCTCGATCTTCGGCGCGGATCAGGGTGAGTTCTTCATTCACCGCAATATTGCCAATCTGGTTCCGCCTTATGCGCCGGATGGCGATCACCATGGCACCAGCGCGGCTATCGAATATGCCGTCACAGCGCTGAAGGTTGCGCATTTGATCGTTCTGGGCCACTCGCAGTGTGGCGGTGTTCAGGGCTGTATCGACATGTGTAAAGGCCATGCCCCTCATCTGGAAGCCAAAGAGAGCTTTGTGGGTCGCTGGATGGACATTCTAAAGCCGAAATACGAATTGGTTGCCGATGTTGAAGACAGTGTCGAACAAGCGCGTCAGTTCGAACGGCAGGCCGTCGTTGCTTCGCTGGAAAACCTGATGACCTTCCCGTTCGTGTCCTCTGCAGTCGAAAGCGGAGCGCTCAGCCTGCACGGCCTGTGGACGGATATCGGTGAAGGTGGGTTGCAGTGCTATGACCCCAACGAAAAGAAATTTGTAGCCGTTTAACCGGTTCACAAGCTGAAGACATTCGAATGGCGCGGATCAGGCCTCTGATTTTGCGCCATTTTTTGATATGATCGGCGCATATTCTTCGGATCAGGAGCGTATCATGCGATTCATTAAACGTGTTCTTGTCAGTCTGATTGTTCTTATTCTTGTTTTGGTTGGCGTGTCCTATCTGCTGCCCGGTAAGGCCGAATTGTCACGCAGCATCACGATCAACGCGCCCGCCAGCGCGATCTTTCCCTACGTGAATTCCATGCAGGAGACCGAGCAATGGTCGCCTTGGTTGTCGCGTGACCCGGAAACGCAACTGTCCTATAGCGGGCCGGAAGCGGGTGTAGGCAACACACTCAACTGGGCCTCGGATCACCCGCAAGTCGGCTCGGGCTCGCAGGAGATCGTGGAAAGCATCCCGGACCAGACCGTCAAAACAGCTCTGGATTTTGGTCCGATGGGGACGGCCTCAGCCTCGTTTGACCTGACACCCGAGGGGGATCAAACCCAGGTGACCTGGGGGTTCGAAAGCGATCTGGGTATGAACCCCATTTCGCGCTGGATGGGTTTGATGATGGATGAATGGGTCGGCGGTGACTATGAACGCGGACTGACCAACTTGAAAGTTCTGGTCGAGGGGAAGGGGTAGCTTGAGCGTGATCATAGCGCGGGCATTCATTGTCGCTATCGGTTTTCGACGGATTGAGGCGCGTTTTGCTCGACTTTGAGCTTAGCTTCGGAGGTGTCTGCAATCAGCCCTCCAATTTTTCTGAGGACTGCTCTGTACTGTTTCAGAGGTCGTTCAAAAAGCGCCGCAAATCCGAAACAAGTTGCCAACGTAAGACCTAGCAAACAGAGATCGTATCCGGGCAAACCTTCCGGCAATACTGCATCAAGAAGATGAAGCGTTGGATAGTGGACAAGATAAAGTGAAAAACTGGCCCCTGCTATCCAACGCACAGTACGAGAAAACAAGGATTCCTCTGGAATCGACATCCCTTGGGTAATGCGGCGGACACCGAGCAAATGGATAGCAACAAAGACCGCAATTATTGTGTTCCAGATTACTTCATCCGAGTAAACTAGTATTAGGTAATGGTTCTGTGGGTGAAAAACCTTGATCGTGAATTGTTCTAGTAGTCCCGGTAAATTGACCGCTTTCATCACGACCAAAATTAGGATGGAACCAAGGGCCATAGACCAAGCTTTGACACGTGCATGACTGGTGCGGGTGTCCGGTACTGCCTTCCAAACCAATACACCTACCAACCAGGCCGGGAACATAGCCAGCACTGGAATGCCTACCATCAAGGCGATCAGGGAAAAGATAACGATACGTAAGGGACCCTTCAGGAAGATGAGGCAACCAAAAAGAAGGTAAAACCCGACTTCATAGCTAAGTGACCATATTGGTCCGTTTGTGCCCAGCCGGACCCAATCAGACATGCCTGTCCAAAGGTTGGTGACGGTCAGACCCCGCCACAGAAATTCCCCCAAAGGTAGCGCGGAATAGTAACGATCCGGATAGGCGGACATGTCAACGCGGGTACCAATCGCATCAAAAACAATTGTCAAGATGAGTGCAGGAATGAGAACTGTATAGATCCTTGTTGCGCGGTTGAACGCGTAACGCCCAAGCGTCTGGTCCCGGCCCGCCGCGTAAGCAATCACGACGCCAGAAAGAACAAAAAACACTGCTACCGCATCGCTGGCGACGTTCCATTCCCGCAAGAAGTAATAGTCCCCCCGCGTGAACCTGATGTGAGCCATATGGCCAAACAGAACGGTCAACGCGGCGCTCGCACGTACAAAGTCCAACCACAAGGAAAAGCCCGGGCTTATGGATTCTGCATCTGGCGCGACCGTTTGCGTGAAACCTGTGCGTGAACCGGTCGCACTCTTGATTGCATCCCAGCTTTCCTTGAACGGAAGAATGAGTGCCGCGGTCAGTGAAGGGTAAGGCTGATCGACCGGCTTTCCGGTTCCATCCGATACTCCGAATGTGAGCTTTTCTTGTTTGGACGGGATATACAGCGTCCCAAACATCCAGTCCCAGAGCGCGAACATGGAACCATAGTTTTTATCGTGGTGTTTGACGGCTACCGAGTGGTGGATTTGATGCTGTGCGGGTGAAATCAGAATGTGCTCAATGACCCGTCCATAGCTGATCCAGATATGGCTGTGCCGAAAATTCGCGCTAAGCGCATTAAAAAGGAAGTACAGCGCGTTCGCGCCACCAATCGTCAAGATATCGATTTGTCCGACCAATACGTAGAGGCACACACCTTGAACGATGCCAACGACAATTGAGATCAAGATGTTTCGTAGCAAAGGTTCAATGGGGTGCACACGTTGAACGGTAAGGGGAGTAAGGACGTCCGCCGAGTGATGAACTGCGTGAAACGGCCAGAGAAATTTCATCTCATGGTGCGCGCGGTGTGCCCAGTACTTACAAAAGTCAGTTGTGACGACAACTATTACCGTAACCAAAAAGGCCTGTGCCCATGTTGACGGCGCAGGATCATATTTTTCTCCACTCAAAAGATATAGAAGGGCAAAGGCCAAAGTTGTTGGAAAGAACAAAGCCCCAAAAATTCCAAGTGCGCCAACGACCCTGCTCGCAAAAAATAGCTTTATGTCAAGCAAGTTAGACCGATGAGAATATACGTGTTTGGGAACAAGCCAATTCAGGAAACTGTCTTGGACTCGACGGTGCCTCCAGATGAAATAGGCGATAATAACGGTGCAGCTCAGGTAAAAAAGCGAATAGCGCACGTTTAGATCTATCGGCGCGCTTATGACGCTCTCTAGAAATGCGTTTAATGTATCCAAAACCAGAACTCTCTTCGTGTTTTCCAAAGAATAGTTTCACAATACGGCACCAATTTGGCGTTTCGCTGACCTAACACAGCCGTTACAGGTTTTTGTCGCCGGGTAACTAGCAAATCGGCAACAGTATAAAAAAACCCCGCCAACTCTTTGGCGGGGTTGTAAAATTCTTGTTCGAAGAAAGAAGTCTAGCCCTTCTTCAACACCTCGCGGCCCAGCAGTTCTGCGATCTGGACGGCGTTCAGGGCAGCACCCTTGCGCAGGTTGTCCGAAACGCACCAGAGGTTGATGCCGTTTTCAACGGTCGAGTCTTGACGGATGCGGCTGATGAAGGTGGCAAAGTCGCCCGCGCATTCAACCGGCGAGACGTAGCCGCCCGGTTCGCGCTTGTCGATCACCATGATGCCCGGCGCTTCGCGCAGGATGTCACGCGCTTCGTCTTCGTCCAGGAATTCCTCGAACTCGATGTTCACGGCCTCAGAGTGGCCGACGAACACGGGAACGCGAACGCAGGTGGCTGTGACCTTGATCGACGGATCGACGATCTTTTTGGTCTCGACAACCATCTTCCACTCTTCCTTGGTCGAGCCGTCTTCCATGAAGACGTCGATCTGCGGAATGACGTTGAAGGCGATCTGTTTCTGGAACTTGTTCGGTGGAACGTCCGTGGTGGGGTTGTAGACCGCTTTGGTTTGATCCCACAGCTCATCCATGCCCTCTTTACCGGCACCCGAAACCGACTGATACGTCGACACGACCACACGCTTGATCTTGGCGCGGTCATGCAGCGGCTTCAGCGCGACCACCATCTGCGCGGTCGAGCAGTTGGGGTTCGCGATGATGTTCTTGTTCTTGTAGTCGTGAATCGCCTGCGGGTTGCACTCCGGCACGATCAGCGGAATCTCCGGGTCGTAACGGTACAGCGACGAGTTATCGATCACCACACAACCAGCCTCGGCCGCCTTGGGGGCGTAGACCTTGGTCGCGTCCGAGCCGATGGCGAACAGGGCCATGTCCCAGCCGGTGAAATCGAAGGTGTCGATGTCTTGGGTTGTCAGTGTCTTGTCGCCAAAGCTAACTTCTGTGCCCAGCGAACGGCGGCTTGCCAGTACGGCAAGTTCATCGACTGGGAACTGGCGTTCCGCCAGGATGTTCAGCATTTCGCGGCCCACGTTACCCGTGGCGCCGGCGACAACGACGCGATAGCCCATTTCATGTCTCCAAAGTTAAGGACGCGCGTTCATAGCCGCGTTGCAGCAAAGAAAAAAGAGTTTTCGGGGCATATTTCGCCCAATGACACCGATTTGAGGCGACAAATCGCGTCAGGTGCCGTTCAGAAGCCGTTCATAGAGGGCGACAAGGGTTTTGGCCTCGGTATTGATGTCGAAATTTTGCTCGACATGGGCACGGGCGGCTGTCCCTGATCGGGCAAGGGAATCGCGGTCAGACAGCATTTCAGCTGCGGCATCGGACAAAGCGGGGATGTTGCCCGGTTCCACGACACGACCCAGCGATGGGTCAGTGACGATTTCGGAAAATGCCCCAACGTCGGTGGCCACCACGGGAACTCCACAGGCCATTGCCTCCAATGGGGTGAGGCCGAAGCCTTCCCAGCGTTGCGGTGCGATAAAGAGGTCCAGAACCTGATACCATTCGGCAATCTGGTCGACGGTCACCTCGGGCATAAAGAGAATGCGGTCGGACAGGCCTGCCTTGGCGACCTTGTCCTTCAACTCGGCCAGAAATCCAGTGTGTTTCTCGGTCGCGCGGCCCATGACGACGCCGTGGACGTCGTCGAACCGCCCGCACAGATCGATCATCGAATCGACAAAGGCATCCGTGCCTTTCTGGTGGCGGATGCGGCCATAGCACCCCAGCAATAAACCGTCAGGCAGGTCCAGCCGGGTCCGAACGGCGGCCTTGTCTTCGGGCGGAGTGAAATCCTGCAGGTTGATGCCGTGCATGATGACCTGCGCATCCCGCTCCAGATACCCGGCGGTTTTGCGCGAGGTGGCGACCACCGCGTCCATCTTTTCGATCAGCCATTTGGTGTAACCGCTATGGGCGCGTTGCGAGGCGCTGGTGAACAAAAGTTTCAGGCGCAGGCGGAAGATGTTGCGCAGGATCAGGCCCAGCAGCATCTCGGTATTACGGCGCGCGTGCCAGACACGCAGGGTTTTGCGCGACAGAAAGGGCAGGCGGCCCAGCGGGATATGCGGGATATCGGTGGGCAGGCCCGGACCCGTCGCGGCGATGTCGATCCACTGCACTTGCAGCGGCACCAATCGCGCAATCGTTGCCGTCACGCCAGAAAGCCTGCGTTTGAGGTTGGGGGCAATGACGCGCGGGTCGGACACTGGGATACTCCTGGCTGCTCCTGCGTCAGTCGACGCTGTCTCGACTGAACAGATAGATCACGCATCCGATGGCAAGCGTGACCGCAAAAAAGCCGAATATCGCTGTGTAGGGCGCAGTTGGGCTGATGTCCACCGTGGCGGCATGGATGCGCCCGGTGACGAATTGCGCGAGGCCCACGCCGCCAATGCCAAAGAGGTTCAGCAGGGTCATGCCACGTCCAACGAGATGAGGCGCTACGAACGCGCGACCGTGGGCCATGATGACCGGAAAACTGGCGCCCAGGAACCCGATGGCCGCCATCAGGGCGACGGACAGCCAGACGGCATTGTCGATCCACAGGCACATCAGAACCAGCCCGGCAGCACCCAGCGCGTTGCCACCGAAAATCACCCATTTCCGCGTACCCAACAAGCGGTCCAACGGCCCATAGGCAAAGGTTCCTGCAATCATGGCAGCCCCCATGATCAGCGTGGCTGTCCCGATTTGCGTTGTGCTGAGCGCAAAGATATCGCTTAGATACGGGCCCGCCCACAGGCCTCGCGTCGCAGCCGAGGGGGCGTAGGCCACCAGCATCAGCGGCAGGATGGCCCACAACGCAGGCTCTTTCAGCAGATCCAGCACAGAACCCTTGTGTTCGGTCTTAACCCGTTTGGGATCATGGACAGTGGCCCAGATACCCAGCGCAATGGCCGACGAGAATAGCGCAAGCACCCACATGGTGGCGCGCCAGCCCATCAGTTCCACTGCAAGTGCGGTTGGGTACGACGCCACAAGGTTACCAACAGATCCAACGCCCAGCATTACGGCGGCCAATGTTGCGAACTTTGCAGGCGGATATTCCCGAGCGAAGATGTAGTAAGAGGCCATCAGGACAGGCGAGCAACCGACCCCGATCAACCCCATCGCAAGGGCGATATGAAATGGCGTCTGGGCCACGGCAAACAGGGCCGTGCCGCCTGCGCCTCCGACCAGCAGCAGAACAGCAGCTGTCAGCCGTGGTCCGACACGGTCCAGGGCCCAACCAACCGGCAGTTGCATGGCGGCAAAGATCAGAAACCAAAGGCCCGAGGCAAAGGCCAGGTCCTCGGGGGTGGCACCGATGTCGCGCCCAAGATCGACGCTCAGTACCGCTAAAAAGGCGCGAAAAAACTGGCTGAGCACATAGCCCAGACACAACACCACCAGACCTGCTTTCATGAACCGCGCCTCTTCCCCTTCCGCATGCGGAAATGCTTGGCACGTCCGGGTGCCACACACAAGCGCGTGTGCTATACTGTTTTTGCCGGACTGCGGTCACAATTGAGCTACCGTTATCCGTGTCCAACACCCGAGGTACCCATGAAGGACGCCCAGGCCGCGTTTTACGAAAGCCTTCCCCTGTTGCGGGATTTCACACGTCTCGTCGAGCCCGCGCGGTTTTCCGCGGTACCGGGCGACTGGGCGCTGGGCGTGGCCGACATCGTTGATTCCACCGGAGAGATCGCGAAAGGCCGTTACAAGACGGTGAACATGGTCGGTGCTGCGGTGATCTCGGCCATGATCAACGCGCTGCGGGGCATGGATTTTCCTTATGTCTTCGGCGGAGACGGAGCAGGTTTTGCGGTGCCCGCAAGCCAGATCGACACAGCCATAGAGGTCCTGGCCGATCTTCGGCGCTGGGCAGAGGAAGAGTTTTCGATTTCTCTGCGGGCCGCCCTGGTGCCCGTGGCCGAGATCCGCAGGGCGGGCAAAGACCTACGGGTTGCGCGCTACGCGCCTTCGGACGGAGTGGACTACGCGATGTTTTCGGGTGGCGGATTGGCCTGGGCCGAGGCGCAGATGAAAGCGGGCCAATTTACTGTCCCGGCCTCTGACCCCGGCGCGCTGCCCGACCTGACCGGGCTGTCCTGCCGCTGGTCCAACAGCCGGGCGCGCAACGGCCAGATCGTCTCGGTCGTTGTAGAGCCTACGGCAAACGCAACCGAAAGCGACTTCGCTGATCTGGCACGTTCGGTCTTGTCAGCTTCTGAAGGGTTAGAGCGTTCGGGACATCCGGTGCCGGAAAATGGCCCACCAATCAGTTGGCCTCCGCCGGATGTGGGGCTTGATGCGCGTGTATCCCGGGCGGGGCGCAGCTTGCTGCTGCAGCGGATCAAATTGCTGGGTGAAAACCTATTGATCGCTCTGCTTTTCAAGTCCGGCAAACGGATGGGAGATTTCGAGCCCGAGCACTACAAGCGTATGGTCAGCCGTAATGCCGATTACCGCAAATTCGATGACGGGCTGAAAATGACGCTGGATTGTGATCCGCCCACGCTGGCGCAAATTCAGATGATGCTGGAGCAGGCGCGCGGGCAGGGCAAAATCCGGTACGGTCTGCATGCGCAGGATGAGGCGATGATGACCTGTATCGTCCCCTCGGCCACGCGAGACGATCACGTGCATTTTGTCGATGGAGCATCGGGTGGCTATGCACAAGCCGCCGCCGCGATGCAGGCCTGACGCGTTACTTCGCCTTCCATTTAGCCGCAAGCGTGCGGGATGTCTGCGCCAGCAGCATGACATCAATACCAACGGCCAGGAACTGGGCCCCCATGTCGAGATAGGCTTGGGTTGCCTCGTCATTGGTTCCCAGAATGCCGGGGGCTTTACCCGCGGCTTTGATACGCGCCAACGCGTCGGCAATGACGGCGCGTACCTCGGGGTCGGCGCTGTTGCCCTGAAGGCCCATATCCGTAGACAGATCTGCAGGGCCGATAAAGACTCCGTCAATCCCATCGACCTGCAAGATGTCGTCCAGCGCCGCGATCCCCGCGCGGTTCTCTATTTGGACCAGCAGGCAAATCTGGTCATCGGCGCCTTGGATGTAGTCGGTCACTGTGCCGTACATCGTGGCGCGTGAGGCCATGGCACCGACGCCACGTACGCCCGTGGGTGGATAGCGACAGTCCCGCACCAGTTGCCGCGCCTGTTCGGCGCTTTCAACCATCGGCACCAGGACCGTTTGCGCACCGGCATCCAGCACCATCTTGATCAATGCGGTGTCGCCAACCGGCACGCGTACAACCGGATGCGAGTCACTGGTCGCCAAGGCCATCAGTTGGTCCCGGATCGACCGGATGTCGTTTGGCGCGTGCTCGCCATCAATGACCAGCCAGTCGAACCCGGCGGTGCCCATAATCTCGGCGGTGACGGCTTCAGCAAAGCTCATCCAGCAACCGATTTGGCGTTTGCCCTGTTTTAGAGCCTGTTTAAAACCGTTCGTTGGGACTGGCATGGCTGGACCTCCGGCTTGCATCAACGAGCGGGTGTTCACCCCGCAAAACACTTTGTGCCAGTGATGGCCATCCCATGAGAAAGGTCAATATCTTTGGGTAAGAGGGCTCAAAGTGCCGGACCGGGCTATGAAATGCCGGAAAAAGCGGAGTTTCACGCGTAGTTGCAGTTCGCCCGGATTTCGGTCAAAGTTTCTTATGACCAATGACTTGCCTAAAACGTCCCGCTCATTGCCGATTGCATTGTTGCGGGCGCGCGAAAGGGTCATGGGGCCCATTCGGAATATGCTGGCCGATGCGGGTGTCACCGAACAGCAATGGCGCGTTTTACGCGTTCTGAAAGAAGACGGCCCGCAAGAGCCGACGCATATCGCGGATCGTGCGTGTCTTTTGCTGCCCAGCCTGACGCGCATACTTCAAAAACTTGAGGCCAAAGGCCTGATCCGCCGGCGCGCTCATCCCGAGGACAAACGCCGCCAAATCGTGGACATCACCGCCAAGGGCGAGAAAATCATCCAGGACAACATGCAGGTCACATTGCATCTGGCCGAGGACATCAAGACCAGACTTGGCCCTGACCGGCACGAAGCGCTGCTGGATCTGCTCAACGAGCTAAACAATCTCAAAACCTGATCGCAGGTCATAAAGACGGCCCCCGCCAGAGTGATAGGGGGTATCCCCTGGCGGGGTGGCCAGACTATTACTGGACTTCGCGTCTGGCCCGTGGCTGGACGAATGGGGATTTCCCGGTCCATCCAGCTCACGCTTCAGAGCAGCGGCCGACCTGAAAATAAGGCGGACATCCGGCGCAAAGATCATGTGGGGGTGGCGATCCTTGGCCGTCGCTCTCTGATACGGTTTCGCCCGTTCGCGGTTGCAGCGCCCGGGCGGGGGCAAGTCAACTACAACCAGAAGTAGCCCGACCTGAGCAGGTTCCAAGGCAGGAAACTCAATTGTGAAGAGTTCTCGCAGCGTTTCACTCTCGTCAGGGTGCTCGCATACAGCTTGTTTGGGCAGCCCAGCCGCCTTAGAAACGAGCTGCTTGTCTCAGTTAGGGGGCCTTTATGCCGGACAACCTGTTCTCTTTGCCTGACCCGATCTCAATCCCTGTTGAGGCTGTCGAGGCAACGTATCCTGTGGGCCGCATTTTTTGCGTCGGGCGCAACTATGCTGCACATGCCGCTGAAATGGGAAATGAGGTCGACCGCGAGACCCCATTCTATTTCACCAAATCAGCGCCAAACGCAGTTCTGTCTGGGGCAACCGTTCCCTATCCCCCGGGGACCGAGAATTTTCACCACGAGATGGAGTTGGCAGTCGCCATAGGTAAATCCGTTTTCCGGGCCAACAGTGCCGAGGCGATGGAGGCCGTGTACGCCTATGGATGCGCATTGGACATGACGCGCCGCGATCTTCAAATTCGCGAACGGAACAAGCAACGCCCATGGGATCTGGGGAAAGATCTGGAAAACGGCACTGTGTTCGCCCCATTGACCCGTTCGGCAGATTGGGCCCCGAGTGACAGCAAACGCATCCATCTGAGCGTGAACGGTGAGGTTCGTCAGGACGCTACTCTGGAAGAACTGATCTGGAAGATTGACGAGATCATCTGCCACTTGTCTGGGTTCTATCACCTGCGGCCCGGAGACCTGATCCTGACCGGAACACCCGCAGGCGTCGGGCCTGTGCAGGCGGGCGATGTCCTTGAAGGTGGGATCGACGGCTTGCAGCCAATCTCTCTGACTTTGGCGCCGTAAACCGGCTCTACTTTGGGTCTTTCAGCCAGTCTGGCGCAAAGTCGACGCGATCCAGGCTGGCAAACCGGCGAACCCGGTCGAGTTCGGATTCTAACCTTCGGGTTCGCGCCTCGGACCAGCGCACAGATCGTTCAGGCCACAAGGCACTGACATTCAGAACGCCGTTTGCGCGGTCTGCCTTCATGTCGATCCGCCCGATCATCCGGTCACCCTCGAGCAGCGGGAAAACATAATAACCGAAAGTCCGTTTGGGGGCAGGAACGAACACCTCGATCCGATAATGATATCCGAACAGACGTTCGGCGCGGGCACGGTCGCGCAGCATGGGGTCAAACGGGCTGAGAACGCGGATACGGCCTGACGGGCGCGGCGCGGCTTGGGCCATTTCGATGATTGAGGGTCGGGCAATCACTTTGCGAAGTTTACCGTCCGTGCAGGTGATCTCGATTTCTTCCAATTCGCCCCTTAACAGCCCCTGTTCGCACCAGGCCTTGGCCTCATGGACCGAAACGGTGTCCCAGAACGCTGCCAACTCGCTAGAGGTTGCAAAGCCCAGCCGATCCAAGGCCGCGTTGCACAACCAATCAACTGTTGCTTCTGCATCGCAGGGCATGTTCCCGGGGCACAGGTGGGTATCGATAACACGCTCGGTCAGATCATAGCGCTTTTGGAAGCCTTGCCGCCCGACTACGGTCAGCGCGCCAGAGCGCCACAGAAACTCCAGCGCCGTCTTGGACGGGTGCCAGTCCCACCAGCCGCCGGACCCTTTCTTTTCGTCCTTGCCGACATCGGACGAAGACACCGGCCCGTGATCCCGTATGTGCTGCAACACGGATTCAAATTGCTGCTCGAACCCGTCACGACGCCAGTTCTTCCACCGAGATTTCAACAAATCCGCGTCACGTTGAAACCGCAAGTGCCAGTGGGGATAGAACGCCATTGGTATGACGGCTGCGTCATGGGTCCAGTGCTCAAACAGAGATTTGTCACGTTCGTAAAGGCGCTTGAGGTTATTGGCGCGGTACGATGGCCGCCGCGAGAACAGGATCATGTCATGCGCGCGTGCGACCGTATTGATGCTGTCCAGCTGCACAAAGCCCAGGCGGTGGATCAAATCCAGAAGGTCCGCGCCCTTGGCCCCGCCCGACGGCGGTTCAGCCAGAGCATGGCGATCCATGAACAGCGCGCGGGCCGTCCGGTTGTCCAGCCGTTGCAGCGCCACAGGGCTAGCGCCGTTTCAGCGTATCGCCATAGCTGATCTTGGGTGTAAGGGTCACACGAGATTCGATCTCGGCATTGGGATCGGCCAGTTGTCCGGCGATGATTTCCGCGGCTTTCCGTCCAATTTCCAACCGGCAGGCGTCCATCGTGGCCAACTTGCGCGGCAGACCCTGCAGAAGTTCGACATTGTTGAACCCGGCCAGGCCGATCTGTCCCGGCACATCAATCCCCTGATCCAGCAGGTACAACAACCCGCCGGCCCCAATCATGTCGTTGGAGTAATACAGGAAATCCAGATCGGGTGAGCGTTCCAGCATCGCCTGCGTCATCTCGCGCCCCTTGGCTAAGGCCGATCCACCCGAATAGAACTCGCGATCTTCGATTTCGACCCCGTGTTTGCCAAGAACCTCAGTGAAGCCCTCGAAACGCTTACGCGCGCGGTGGTCCAGCGGCATCTTGGTGCCCATGAACCCAATATGCTGGTAACCCGCCTTCAGGATTGCTTGCGCCATCTCACGACCTGCACGACGATGAGAAATTCCGACCATCGCATCAACTGGCTTGCCGTCGGTGTCCATGATCTCGACCACCGGAATGCCAGCCGAGTCCAGCATCGCGCGCGCGGCATCTGTATGTTCCAGACCCGCGATGATAACGCCTGAGGGGCGCCACGAGAGCATCTCGTACAGAACTTTTTCTTCTTTTTCAGGCATATAGTCGGTGACGCCGACAACGGGCTGCAACTCGGTATCTTCGAGAACCTGATTGATGCCGGTCAGAACTTCGGGAAACACCATGTTCGACAGCGACGGGATGATCACGGCCACAAGGTTCACCCGGCTGGAGGCCAGTGCGCCTGCGATCTTGTTTGGCACATAACCCAGCTCTTTTGCGGCGGCCAAAACGCGAGTGCGCGTCGCGTCCGACACATCCCCCCTGTTTCGCAGAACCCGGCTGACCGTCATTTCCGACACTCCGGACGCTTCGGACACGTCACGAAGAGTAAGCGGGCGTTTGGTATCTGTTGTCACTGTGGCACCTGCGATGTTGTTTTGTCCGATGGTAGCGTGAACAGCGCAAGTTTTACAACCACCGCCTAAAGGCGATGACAACCCCGAAAAAGCAAGCTACAGAGAGCCTTGCGCGGCCCCGTGGCTCAACTGGATAGAGCAGCCCCCTCCTAAGGGGCAGGTTGCAGGTTCGAATCCTGCCGGGGTCGCCAACACAACTATCAGCTTTGTCAGTGGCATGTGTGCAAAGCATGTGCTTGTGAGCTTCGCACGCAACCCCAAGCGCTGCGCCTCCGCTGCACCGACAGCTGCAACGCCGCACGCAGATCGCCTTTAAAGGCACGAAGGAGTGATGCGAAATGGCGACGATCAATAAGAGACCAAGCGGTAAGTGGCAGGCAACGGTAAGGTAGCAAAGACGAAGCGCCAGCAAGTCCTTCACTAAGAGAGCAGACGCGGTGAAGTGGGCGCGCGAGACCGAGATGCGAGCCGAGCGCGGTGTCTTAGTTCAACGCAGAGTCGGCTCGCCTGACAAGCGGACGCTGGGCTTTGCCGTTGCTAAATTCAGAGATACTGTGGCGCTGACAAATCGCAGTGGAGACCGAGAGCAGCTTTGCATCGGTGCGATGTTGAAACATCATCGTAGTTTCACGCGCCTGCGGTTGGATACCCTGACAGCTGCGGACGTTTCCAATTGGCGTGATGAGCGGTAAAAGCAAGTGGCCACAAGCATGGTCGTTCGTGAATTCACGCTTTTGCAGAGTGCAGTCGGGCACGCGCTTGGCGCGGGTGCGGTGAACGTCGTACAGCAGGTCAAGCGGCCGCGTGTCGATGATCGACGGGAGCGAAGACTTCAGACTTAGGCTGGTATTCATACAAGAAACGCACGGTCGGCTCAAATTGAAGCAAGTGCATCACAAATCAGCCTTTGAGAGGCTTGCGGTGAAACACTGACTGTGGTGGCGACCCAACAATACTACTCGAGCGTTTTTGCGCGGCAGACGCTGCTGGCGCTCAAACCAGTTGGAGCCACCCAGGTCAGTGCCGGATGTTGGCACCAAAAATGTCAGCACGGTCGCCTTGCAAGTCTTCCATTCATTTTTGAAAGTGTTAAAAAACTTCAAGTTCGCAGGAGTTCATGCCGTGACAAGCAAGACGTTGTTTTTTCATGTTGGTACGGTCAAAACTGGGTCGACGTCGGTACAAAGAGTATTGTGGGAGAACCGCGAAAATTTGCTCGCATATGGTGTGGCGTATCCTGCGGTTTCGGAGCCGAGACTCGACCTTCCTCGTTTCGCAAATGCCGACTTCCTGTTTCAAGAGGACTTCGACCGTGCTGCAGCGAGAGACATTCTAGAGTCGATGGGCGCGGAAAACCTCGTGATATCTGAAGAAGCGCTTTGAGGAAAGCCGCATGTCATGCTGGATTCAGTCTTCGAAGGTTTCGAAAAAGTCATCGTGGTCTACGTTCGCAACCCAGCCGATCTTGTCGCGTCCTGGGCCGCAGAGAACGCGGAACCCTATAATACCATGGCGAACGGATTGGGCAGCGAAGTAGATGGCCCCTTGCAGATAGATTTGGGTCTGGAAGAGTTCACATATAGATATATCGCAAATTTTCGCAGATTCCTTGATTCAATTGATGAAATGCGGGGAAAAGGTTTCCGAATTGTCTTTAGGCCATTCGAGAAAGACCAATTAGTTGGCGGGAATGTGGTGTTGGATCTTTTTGATGTCATTGGGAAGGATCCAGAGCAGGTACCAGAGCTGAGGAATACCTGGGCCAATGTTAGCAGGTCGAGGAAATTCTGTGACGTGTCCACGTATGTTTGGGAGTATGTGAAAGACACCCCTAATCGCGCGCGATACAGCTTGAGACTCGTAGAAAATGTTTATAACCAATGCGAAACGGGCGACGACCGGGCAGTGATTGCAACAGTGGACGACGCCTCGATCCGCAAGATCGTGGATGATTGTGCGCACATCGAAGAACGCATATCTCGCGATTATCTCGCAGGCCGTCCGCTCTTAAAAAACTCATTTCCAAAGGTCTATAGTACCGATCGGGAGCCTTACGCGCCTGTGTCTGAGCGAGAACTCGAGGCGCTGTGCGATAAGGCTCTTGTAGAAATATTGATGAAAGAGGTTGCTGAGCTGAAAGATCTGAGGCAGAAAATGGTCGCGGCGTTTGTCGAAAAAGACCGAGTGATTTCCGAAAGGGATCATGCGATTGCTGAAAGGGATCATGCGATTGCTGAAAGGGATCATTTGGTCGCCCAAAAGGAGCAGGTGAACCTCGAAAGGGAGCAGGCTATTGCTGAAAGAGATCATGCAATTCGATATCCCTGGAAGTACGTTTCTCGCGCTATTTCGGTGAGGACAGGTCGCAAACAGTCCAATTAGAGACGCCAGGCAAGTATCGCAAATTCGTTCTGGCTATTGCGAGGATTTTATTGGTTGAGGCGAAAGCGATTTCAGAAAACACTGGTTACTTTTCTTCCAAGACGTCGGTGCTCCTCAGTTCCAAGCGAAGCATCACGCCAACTTAAGCCTCTACGATTGATGAATATCATTCCACTAAGAACACGCTTGCCGTCCTCCCGAGGCTCTCCGCAAGACTTCGGAAATAACGGTTTCAGACGTGGCGATTGCGCGTCGATCAGCCAGAAGAAATCGCTCATGTTACCGCCCGGCGTCTGTGCCATGAAACAAGCCGCGCGACGAACATTAATGCGTCCTGAACCAAATTGGCATGAGTTCCGACAGAGGCCAAACTCAAGTCAAACCTTGTTCGTTTCTTACTTGGTGACTAAAGAAAAGGGACAACGCAGTGACAAATATTGAGAAACAAATGACCAAAGCTTCGGTAGGCCAAAAAGGCGGCACTTCAATGGAATCTGCATCTCGCCCGGACGAGATCAGCCAAGACGACGCGCTGCTCTATGCTTCGCAATATATGAATGCACCGATGCTGAACCACTTTAAGTCCATCCTTGCAAATGTCTTTTCTCACCTCCCGTTAATTTCACCTCAAAGGCGTCAAAAGTTCATTCGATCTGCCAATAAGAGAAACACCAAAATCCTCTCATCTGCTATTTTAAATTACAAAGGTAACCATACCTTACCTGATGATTGCGACATCGACGCTGAACTCCTAGCGGAAATTCACAAAAAGATGCGGAGCGAGTTCGATGAAAACTACTATGTGGAACACAATGAAGGCCTCGATCTGGTGGCTGAAGACCCTTTCCTCCATTTTGTGACGATCGGCTGGAGAGAGGGCCGTAATCCCAATGCTTGGTTTGACTGCCAAGCGTATTATATGTGCTACCCCGACGTTGCGTTGGCTGGCGTAAACCCGTTTGAACATTACATAACGTATGGGCGTCGGGAAGGACGGGAACTACCAGACAGTTCCATACTCATGCCGAATTTGCCAAGATTAAAGGCAAAGTACATGGTTCAGGATAATGCTTTCAAACAAAGCCTCGAAAACGCGGAGAAGATTCTTGTAATTCTTATCCCTGAGCATAACGAGATGAGTGGTGGGATATTTTCATTCTTCTCTATTGCAAACGCTGCATACAAACTCCGCCATAGGCATAACTTCGAAATTGTCTTGATGACGCGTCCCAACAAGATGGGCGAAACTTACCTTCGCCAAAGGAATTTCAGGAACTCGGAGGATGTTTTCCGATTTGAGCAGATTGTCCGGTGTAAAAACGCAAAGACCGTTTATATAAATATTCCAGAGTACGCAGCTCCTGAATTTGTAGATAGTTTGAATAACGAAACGCTCGAGTATCTCGAGACGCGAGATAATCTGTTTATAAATATATTAAACCAAAAAACGGATATCATGCCAGAGCCATGCGAGTACGAAGATTTGCGCGCCCTCAGCGATCAATTGACCCAGTCGGTCGCACACCACGCATATTTTGGGCAGTCATTTGCAGATCATTATGGAACACCAATGCTATTGCTACCGGCTTACACTGATCTGAGCAATTATGAAGCCGTGCCACAGCAGGAGAAGGAAAAGCTTATAATCTATTCTCCAGATGAAGCCCCTTGGAAGCAGAAAGTACTTGACGTTCTTGCCGCTGGCTTGCCCGACTACGAATTGTTGAAGATCGAAGGGATCACCTTTGATGCGTTCATGGACTTGGCCTCCAAGTGCCGTTACTCAGTAACGTTTGGTGAAGGTTTCGATGGCTATCTTGCACAACCCATTTATCAGGGCGGCGTTGCGTTCGCCGTTTATAATGACGAGTTCTTTCCGTCAGAGCGTCTGAGGGACTTTTACAACATCTTTCAGTCGGAGGAAGAGATGGTCCAGTGCATCGTTGATCGTATCCATCGAATGGACGAGGATCCGGAACTCTACCGACTTGCCAACGACAAGATGATGACAGTCTATGATGATCTGTATTCGCGCGACGATTACCTGAGGCGGATTGAGATGCTAATCAAGCGGGAGTTCGAGTTGCAACCGCTGTACACCGAAAGCTGGAGTCAAATCATCAAACTGTAAGTAGCTCAAAATTCGAGGGTTCCCAGATAAAGATGTTGACAGCATCTTAATGAAAAATTGCGACTCCTTTTTTGGTATCGGTGCCGGTGGGCACTGACCAACTCAAAAACTCGAACGGCTTCAGAAGGAGAGCGAACGGCTTCGGAAGGGAGACTCCGACCTAGCACTCGGTAAGCTTATCCTGAAGGAGGCCGCCCTGTGAAATTTATTGGCCCTGTCCACCCGTGCGCCTGCATTAACATAATCCGAAACGAGATGAAGGTATCGGAACGCCGGATTTGTCGTATGTTGGTTCAGATCGCCCGAAAGGCTCGGTTGCCCTTGCACATCCCTACTATGATCGAACAAATCTCTTCCGCGTCGACCTCGGAAATTGCACCGAAAAACGGCAGACACAGTACTTGAGATTTCACGGTTTCGACATAAGGTTGATCCTGAGCGGAAACAATTGGGAAACCTCTGTACGGTGCAAAGTCTGTGCAGATCGGGTGGAAGTACTTTCGGGCGAAAATATTGCGGGACTTCAACGCCTCATAGACATCGTCTCGCGAGCAACCGAATAGAGATTCTTCTATTACTAATGGATAATATTGCTCAGAGCACGTCACGCCTTCTTGGCGCACTTGCGTTCGCAGTCCCGGCAATGCGGAGAGCTGTTCGTCATAAAAGGCGCGAAGCTTGCGGCGTTTGCTTCGTTCCGCCTCGACATGGGGAAGGTTGAGGAGACCCACCGCAGCCTGAACCTCGTTCATCTTTCCGTTGATGCCAATATCCACAACTTCCTCTTCGTTGAGTATTCCAAAGTTCCTGAGGTAGTAAAGGCGTTGCTGATCCTCAGGTTTCGGCGTTGCGACAAGTCCTCCTTCAAGCGTGGTGAACAGCTTGGTCGCATGAAAGGAGAAGACGGACGCGTCCCCGAACATGGCGATCGAACGGCCCTTGATTTCTGTTCCGAATGCGTGAGCGGCATCATAGACCAGTTTGAGCTCATGTGCGTCGGCAATCTCTTGTAGTGCGTCTACATCGCAGGCAGTGCCGTAAACGTGGATGCCGAGAATAGCTGAGGTATTTCTGGTAATCGCGCACTCTACTGACCGTGGATCAAGGGTTAGCGTTTCAGGACATACATCGGCGAAAACCGCGCGGAGCCCGTTCCAATGGATCGAATGTGCGGTTGCCGCGAAAGTCAATGGTGATGTGATAACTTCGCTACCTGGGGGAAGGCGGAGTAACTTTAAAGCCGCAAGAAGCCCGATGGTCCCGTTGCCAAACAGCATTGCTGTGGGCACTCGCAGGTAGTTGGCCATGTTCTCCTCTAAGAGCGCATGAACAGGCCCCCCATTTGTCACTACACCTGACGCCCAGATGTCGTCGATCATTGCTTTCAAGTCGTTCCTGTCGGGAAGCATAGGCCGAGTGACATAGAGTGGGTCGCGCATTGTTCACCTCAATCATTGCCGCGTATCAAAAAAACCAAGGCTGTGTTCTATACCGAATCTGCGGCGTTTCAAGTGCGGTCGATGTTTTCCGCGGCACGGTTGTCCTTACTAAAGTAGGCTTTCCGACAGCGCAAACGTTCAAGTCGAGCTAGTGGCTTTATGTGTTCCAAGCAACGAGCCCGAAACCGATGCGCTCTTCATTTCGGCGGCGCCTTGTTCGGAAGTGCTCAGTTGGCGAAAAAGTGAACAGCAAGACTGCATTGAGCATCCGCGATAGCCTTTACGAGGCCGTGCCTAACCAGAACGAGAGTGCAGAAGTTCCCCTTCGAATGTTAGAAATAGCTTGATTCCGGAAACCTCAAAGTACGTCATAGATGTTCCGTTCAAGGAGCCTTTGGTATAAGGATGAGAGTTGCTCTTCTGAGGAAGTTTCAAAGAAGGCAACTCCGCAACGGCTTGCCTGTTTGGGCTGTACCTCTTCCCCTACTCTTTGTAATGGGTAGTATCCAACGAGTGGAAAAGGTTCACGCGCCCGGATGCCACCAAAAATGCCGAGGTCTTCCCCGGTGACTGTATGCCGAAGCACATGCCTTTTCCGACAGCCGTCCGATACTCGATCGCCGCCGATAAAGTAGCTCGCGTAATGGGCGGCGAACCGCGAACCAGTGCTCATCTCTATTAGCAATGAATAAAGGTCACCAGGGCAACGTCGCGAGCACTCGATAATGTAGGCGCGATCGCCATCGAGGATGAACTGGGTGTGCAAAAGTCCGTCCAACAAACCGATGGCTGAACAGAGCTTGGACAACCCCGACTCCAGGCGTTGCCGCGCTTCCACCGGTACATCGTGGCAAACATAGCTAGTGTCTACCGCAAAAGGGTTCACACTCGAACCTTCGATTACGTAATGTGGATCGACGAGGCGGCGATTCTGCACGAAGCCGGTGCAACTGTATAGTTGGCCTTTCACGAACTCCTCGACAAGATAATTCCCAGTGGGGCTGGCGCGGCTGGCGCATTGAACGGCCTCATCGAACGAAGCTTGATCCTCACCGGAAATGACCGAGATACCACGGCCGCTGAAGGCGTCGGCCGGCTTGCAGATCCACTTTCCTTCCGTAGGCCTTTCACCGGACGTGATCGCGCGGGGTGCGGGTAGATCGTATTCTCGACAAAGCTCACGAAACATTGCCTTGTTGCTAAGTAACCGAACGGTTTGAGCGGAATCCACGCGCCCAGTGCAAATTGGAAGTTCGGAACAAATGGCAATCGACAAGTCGGTACACCCGGGAACGACACGTTCGATACCTACCCGCTCTACGTGACGCTGTACCGCTGCCAAATTACTATAATCCTCTTCAATCCAACGCTTCCCCGCGCGCTTTGCTAAGAGATCCCCGGCGCGGTTTCCAATGGTCCAAACCTCGTGGTTTTCAGAAAGGAGATAGTCATAGATCGGGCCTGCGGCAAAAGAGGAGTCGAGAAGCAATACTTTCACAAAATTTATCCGTATACCAATTGGGCTTCAAGATTTTCAATTAGAACACTTTGCTGACTTTCCAGCGACATCTTGATCGCTTCGATGACCAGAACATTCTTGTAACCGTCTCGGGCCGATACCCTTGGTTGGGTCTCACCCCTAACCACTTGCAGGAAATGCGCAAACTGACTTTCCAGCGGATCGCTGCGCGTCACCTCCAATTTGTTTTCTTGAAATGGAAGCCACCAAGAAGCTTTTGCACCCCCAAGGTAGCTACGTACATTCATGCTCGGGAAGTCGATCGAGCCCATTGTGCCGGCGAAGTGATAACAGCTCTCGTCTGCATAATTCGGATAAGCTGGGTTTTCTCCGCTCGTCATTTCCCAGCTCTTTGAGCTCGCAGCCGTGTCAGAAAGTAAGAAAGAGCCGATCGCGCCACCCTTGAACGCGAATGTGAGCGCTACCGTGTCTTCCACATCGAATCCTCGAACTGCGTTGCTAGACAAGGCGAACACAGAGACGATCTCACCACAGAAATGGCGCATCATCCCGATCTCGTGGATGAGATTGATCAGGACCGGCCCGCCGCCAGGACGAGTGCGCCATTCGCCTTCGAGAAAGTACTCTTCAGGTTTATAAAACAGTGCCGTTCCGCTAACGCAGACTAGCTGGCCAAAACTAGGCGAGTTCAAGAATTCTTCTACCGGTGCGAGAAGAGAACTGTGCGTCCTGTGATGACCGACAAGCACATGGACACCCTTCTGCTCGGCGGCCTGATTTAGCTTACGAGCAGACGCGAGATCATCTGTGATCGGCTTCTCAACGAGAACCGGAATGTGCCGATCAATGCAGGCCATCGCTTGTTCGAAATGCCACGCGTTAGGCGAGCTAACTATTGCGGCATCAATTCCACCGCCTTCAAAAGCTTGATCCAATTCGGATATGAAATCAACTCCGCAGCTATCTGCGAACGTGCGGTTCTGGCCGCGGTCTGGGGCAACGATGGCAGCGAGACGAGCGCCCGAACTTTGTTGTATGATTTCAGCGTGTTTCCGGCCTATTAGTCCGGGGCCTATGAGCAGAACATTCAACTTTTGGCTCAACTTAGACTCCTTTCGAACGTCCACATTAATAAATTCGCTCTACCGGCAGCAGAGCAATGTCATAAGCCGGGCCCGTTGTATGGCTTTATGTCTTGTGGGTCAATCGGAACTATGTTTGAGATCTAAATCAGAACGACGCCCGGACGTGACGTCCTAAGTCAGCATCCATGCAAATCCCGTTGGAGACACAGGCCATTTTGAAACAATGGGTTTCCAAATCTGTGGATTTCGTGAATTGTTTTCTGTTTTTTGATCAAAAGTTGTGGCTCGAATTCAGCGACCCAATTTGCGAGGTTAGGCCTCTAAGCGAAGAGTAAATTATGGTCATCTTTTCGGCCTTGAGCGCTGGTACTAATTCGGAGCGAAGCAATTTTGAGAGTCAACTTGCATCAGCAAGGCAAGAAACTGAACTGTTGCTTGTTGAGTTTGGAGCTTTGGAAATAGTGCGAGGTGCCGCCGCTGAGGCACTAAAAAACGACAGGCGGAAGTTTAACCACGCGAAACGTTACCCATGGAAGTATGTTCGCGATGTTTGGAGATTGCGCTTCAGGAATAATGATGACTATTGAAATGTGTCGAGCGAGCGGATACGCGGCGAGAGAAGAAAGTTAACAATTGAAAACTGCTTTTTACTAAATCTTAATCAAAACCAAATTGATTTAAAACTCCTAGGCTTTTTCGTAATTTGAACGGGCGTTCCTCAGCTTGCCGCAAACCTACTTCATTAGTAAACATCGACATTTAGCGCTTTGGCTTTGACTTCGGACATAACGTAATAGCGCACGATGATGGTGGGAGTATTTCACTGGATTGGGATTGAGCCACTTGGGGTAACCTTGAAGCAATAAAGGCGATCCCTTTCAATAACAGTCAACTAAAAACAGGTACTCGGTATTTTGTAGAGTGCTGCTCGTGGCCGTGTCCATTCTAGGTCGGCGGATTTTGATTGTAGCGCCGTTGATCACTGCGATCCGCTTCCTAACTGGGAAAGCCAGATTAATGGCTCTAATACGAAGACCATTGACAGCAGGACTCTCCCTCGGAGGGCTTCTGTCATAAAAGCTTGAGGAAATTCTCAGCAGCGAGTAGCACTCAAGCACCACTCGGGCGTTCTTGACCCACAAAAACAATAAACTGAGGGAGTGAAAGTGCCAAAAAAGAACAGAATAATAACTCGTTACGGTGAATTTTTGGTGCCGGACGTTTCAGACGCCGTCGTTCAGTCTTTGATGTACTACGGAGAGTGGGCGCAAGATGAGATTAATATCATGACATCGTTCGTACGATCTGGCGAAACGGTCTATGACATTGGGGCATTCGTAGGGACACATGCTTTAGCTTTTTCTGAGGCGGTAGGACGGGACGGGCAAGTGTTCAGTTTGAAGCTTCTAGCGACACGTTCCAGTATCTCAGTGAAAACATAAAAAACGATTTTTCTGGGAACATCGTTGCGATCAACAAAGCCGTCGCGGATAAAGGTGGGACCGCGAGTTTGGCTGCAGTGAACTCAGAATTGCCCGGTACTAACTCGCTGATTTCGGACAGTGGCGGAAACGCGGAAACAGTTGCTTTGGTCACACTCGATGCTATCGAGCTTCCAAGACCAGCCGTCATTAAGATTGATGTCGAAGGCGCCGAAATAAAAGTGCTGAAAGGCGCAGCGAAATTGATTTCTGAAAGCCGCCCCATAATTTTCTGCGAAGTCAACTGCCTGGCAGGATATGTAGACCTGATTAGATTTTGCCGCGGTGCAAATTACCGTAGTTACGGGTCGATATCGCAGGCATTTAACAGAAACAACTTCAAAGGAGAGGCCAATAACATTTTTGGTGACGCTGCCGAGTGCATGCTTGTTTTGGTGCCGATGGAAAAGCGTGAACAACATGATGGAATTCTCAGAACATTGACAGAAATTGAGTCTGAGGATGATCTCGCGTTGCTTTTGTTACGCAAGCCGCAATATCTTTCGGATGTACTGGCAAACTCGCCAGCTGCGGCTAGTTGGATGACACCCGCCGTTTGTTTCGATGATGAATTTGAACAGGCGACAGAAATAATTAATCTCTCAAGTGCCGAAAAAGAAAAAGTTCAGCAGGAAAATCGCGATCTACGCTCAGAACTGTCAAGGATGAACGCACAACTGGATCAGGCGAATATTGATAGAGATCACGCACGGCGATATCCATGGAAATACCTGAAGGTCGCTTACCGGCTGCGTAGGGAAAAAAGAAAGTCAAGCTGACAACCCTGTTCGGTGATTTCCTCAAAAACGCCCGCAATATCACAGTTGCAGGCGATCGTTAATTTGACCGTTTCAGATTTTGTCTGGAACATATTTGGTTGCTGTTACAATAGTGTCCTAGTTCAATCGAATATAACCGACGGTTTCAAGAAAACGCTTAGCGAACTGCGTATCGTTCAATTCCGCTTCGTAGACTTTGCGAGCAGCGCGCCCCATTTCCAAAAGTCTATCTTGGTTCTCGTAGGCCTCAATCATCTTTCTTGCCAGATCCGCGTCATCTTGCGACCTAAAAGAAAGCGAAGCTGCGCTCCCGAATATCGCACCGACACCGACTTTATCACTTAAGATCAACGGCTTAACCAGTTGTGCGGCTTCGACTGCAACAAGTGAAAAGGAGTCGTCTCGCGAGCATGAAACAAGAACGTCACATCGTGCTATCAAAGAAAGCGCTTCCTCATGTGAAAGGTCTCCTAAGTATGAAACTTCTGGGTGTTCTTTCATCATACTACTGATGCTCGCCCAGAATTCTTCGTTTCCTGGCGAAAGCTTGCCCGCAATTTCAAACCGACAGTTTTTTCGTATTTCTGGATTCAGCTTCTCAATTGCCCTCAGAAAAACATCCTGACCCTTTCGTGGTTCGATGGTTCCCAACAACAAGAATACAAGTTTTTCAGAACCTGCCTTCGTAGCGTGCTTTTCGTGCTCGCCAAGTGCGTCGGGCAGGCCGTTGTACAAAACCTGGCTTGAGGTGCCTTTTGGAAGAAACGTTTGAGCATATTCGCTCACACAAACGATGGTTACTCGCTCTCCAAAAGAAACGGACATATCAGCGAGGGCTTCCTCCAATAGTTGGCTCTCGTGCAGCCACCAAACTGTCTGAAGGATCGGAATCTGAGAAAGCTGTTCAACGACAGGTCGCATCACTACCGTATTGACCACCGCGAGGTCGAAGTTTTTTGCGAAGTTTTCAAACAAAAAGTGATTGGCTGCTATCGATGCGTCGATGATTACGACGATGCCTTCCTTTTCAAACGCGGTTCTAAGTGGTCCGTCTGTAGGAGCTACAACAACCGGGAAACCGCCCGCCACTTTTACAGCTCTCGCGGCTTGCAGGAGCATATAGGGTGCGCCCGTGTTGGTTAGTTCATGTGAAACAAATAGGACATCTTTTCCAGAGTATTTCACAGAGGGTTCAGTGTGGTTTGCGTGAATCCGGAAATCGAATAAAAAGTCGGGATAAAGGGCGTTTTTCATTGTATCGGTAAAATATGGATCGGACGACACGTACTTTCCCCAGCGTTTTAGGCAAAAAATGTCGGCTTTGTACTTCGTTGATTTTGCCCCCCAAGAGTGATTACCGACATGAGTGAGCAATGAATAAGGCGTGTATACGCAACGCAACCCTTTTTCCTGAATCTTGTAGCTCAAATCGAGGTCGGAGTGACCGTCAGGTGTATTTTTCGGATCAAATCCCCCGACTTCAAGGAACAAAGTCCGGCGTATTGCAAAACAGGCACCCGAAAGTACCGAGACATTACGAACCAATCGGTTGTAGGCCGGGAACATTGCATTGCTGTCGTGCGGTAAGTTGTGACAGGCCGTTCCCGCCATTCCCGGAGTACCTGAAATCATGCCAGCATATTGGATTGTGCCATTTTCATATAGCAGCTGAGGTGAAACCCCACCAACGCCGGGAACCCAGAAATACTCGATCAAACGCTCGATCCAGTCCCGACTAATGGGAAACACATCGTCATTGTAGAACACAACAATCTCGCCTTGCGCGTTGCGAGCACCTTCGTTGCATTTATCCGAGAAATTGTAAGGTTTATCGTAGCGTATGAACCTTGCGACCGGCCAAAGCTTGTACTCTTCCTCTAAAGTCGAAGCGACCTTGCTGTTGCAAACAACGCAGATTTCATAGTTTTCATAATCAGTGCCCTTCTTCAGGGCATCAAGCGCCAAGCGCAAGTTGCTGGCTGAATCCGAAGGGATTACGATCGAAACCCTTGACCCTTCCTCGGGAATTGCAACGCGGACCTGATTGGCATGTGCGAGAGGTTCAACATCACCCTGTATACCACGACGTTCCAGCGCGGCTTTTAGTGCAGCAACATTGCTGGTTCTCGCGTAGTCCTTGCCACCAGAAGCCGCTGATCCGCTTATTGCTCGCCAAAGATATAGAACGCGGTCAACGTGAACAATTTTTCGAGCAACTTCTGACATTCGCAATGCAAGATCGTAATCCTGCGAAAAATCAAACTCGCTGCGAAACCCGCCAACCTTGCGTATCAAGGTGCTGCGGTACATAGTGAAATGGCCAGTAAGCATCGAATTGAACATAATCTCGGGCGACCAGCTTGGCTTGAAAATAAAGTCAAAAAAACGCAGCCCAGTTTTGTCATCAACTTTGCACTCGTCGCTATATAGAAAATCTGTGTCCTCATCAGAGTTAAGGGCTTCAACCATCCAAAGAAGTGCGTCTGGCGTAAGTTCATCATCATGGTCCAGCAACGCGCAGAACTCGCCTTCCGCCATGTCAAGAGCTCGGTTAGACGCCCCCGATATCCCGCTATTATTGTCCATAACATCAAACCGAATGCGCGAGTCTATAGCTGCATAGGATTCAATTAAAACGCGTTGTTCGTTGGTGGGGGAGCAATCATCTACAATACACAACTCCCAATTCTCATAGTATTGGTCTTGCACAGATTTGATCGCTCGGTGTAGCCATTTCTCAGGTGTCTTGTATACAGGTAAGATGATTGAAATTAAGGGCTTTTGGGGGAGCTCCGATATTAATTTCACTGCAGACTTACCGTCAAGTTCAGCTTGCTGTCTCTCAAAAATCTGGCGTCCGATTTCATCACGATCAGCTATTGGAGCGGCGTCGGCCAATAGACGTTGTAATTCAACTACAGGGTTGACTTGAAGGTAGTAGTTTGGGTTTCGTTTCGCAAAAGAAAACACGTCCTGGCGAAGTTCACCATTCTTCTTAAAAAAAGCGCGACGAAATTGAGGGCGTATTTCATTTTTGGAGCGGGGCATAGTTATCGCCCGGAACCAGCCGCGTGGTTTTCCATTGCGATGGAACGCGAGTCGTCGAAGGGAACTTTGTGGATGAGTCACATCCTCCCTAGGCGTGAGACGTTCATTGTATTTTGACTGATCACCAACAAACAAAGCATCATCAATTTGGTCAGGGTTACGTTTTTTGGCACTGTTCGAGAAACGAGCCCGAGTTCTTTCCGAAAAGAACTTCGAGTTTTGAGCTCTATTCAGCAGCTTGAAGGTAAGGTGTCGATTTAATTGCTTAAAGGGGCGCCGTTGCGCCGCCAATAAAGCGGAAGATAAATTTGTCGCTGTTTGCTGTGCAGCTTGAAGGTCTACGGTGCGTGCGTCTAGAAATTTCTGCATTGATTCCAGTTCGACTACCTGTTTTTCGATAACAGACTTCTGGGCAAAATCCTGTTGGCGTAGGGTGTTGATAATCGATTGCATATCGCTCGCCTGATCGTGCGCGCTTTTGAGCAGCTGAACAAGCTCGTCGTTTTTTGCGGCTCTAACTTCGCCGCGCACAGAATTGGGTCCAAAGGGACTTTCGGAGGTGCGGGGCCCAACAAATTTCATACCATTAATGTCCGGGTTGATATTTGGCTCCACCACTGCTTCGGTGCCAGCGACGATCCGCTGCCCAATCATGTTTTCGCCCTCAGCGCCTTTTCTTACCATGCAGATCGAGTTAATAAACCGCACTTCTGAAATTCTATCCAGCGTGGGGATGTCAAAGTCGGCGCCATAAGTATCGGCGAAATAATCCAATATTCTACCGGGATTTATATCCGCCCCCCAGTGCTCGCGATTCACGAAGTCCGCGAGTCGTTTGAAGAAGCTTACTGACGAAAACGGTGCTTCGATGCCACCTTGAAAGTCATCCCAATAGCTGCAATGTAAATCCTCCGCGATGAAAAGACCTCCATCAGACATCATTGGGAAATACAAAGCAAAGCTTCGAATGATGTCCTTGGAAACATGCGAACCATCGTCGATAATGATATCGAAGTTATCACTGATGTCTTTGATTTTTTTATGTGTCTCGGTTGAGTTTGCGTCGCCTATCACTACTGAAATCCGACTATCATTGAACGACAGTTTTTCAGCGGTTTGTTCTATTTCACATCCCACAATGCATTCTGCGTTTGGGAAGAATTCGGCCCATACTTCTAAAGATCCGCCATTCTGGATGCCAATTTCGAGAATCCGGACCGGCTTTTCTTTGAATGGATGAAAGACTAGTTCATAAAAGTCCAAATATGACTTCCACTTATCACTAACTTTACCCGCATGTTGAGCATACAGGTCAATAAGCCCATATTCTTTCGTGTGATCCATCAAGTCTTGGCCTTTAAGTGTGATGTTTTCTTCGTTTCGCCCAACGCGTGTTCGCGCAGTCATTTCAACTTCGACAAGGTTAGCCAAGAAAAATCTTGGATACCATGCTCTGAAGGTACGTAGGTGCAGTTCAGTCAACCCATGGAATTGGGGTTAGCTTGGTTTTTTGACCTATCATCCTAATTTTCTAGTCCCCAAATTCAGGTTCCGGTCTGTTAGGTCGAGAACAATCCCGAGTTCGCTTTTTTGATGCTATACAGATAGACGAGTTGTGGTCTCCGACTTTTGGCAAGAAGAACAGCTAAACCCAAAGTCCAAACTATGACGAAGGCTGATGTACTTCTTGCGGGCTGCGTTGCAAACAAAACGTAGTATCACTCCAGTGTTTCGGCCTGTTTCCCCCGTTTCTTGAATTGTTGATCGAAGAGATTGCGAAAATGCCCGTCAGCTTTCATAAGCGCATCCAAATCTCCCTCTTCCACGATGGTTCCGTCTTGCACGACCATTATTTTGTCGGCTTCGAGTACGGTGGATAGACGGTGAGCAATAACTATAACTGTCATTCTTTGAGTGAGCCTGTCTAACGCTTCTTTAACGAGCGCTTCCGACTCCGCATCAAGAGCGCTGGTCGCTTCGTCGAGCAGCAGTATCTCAGCGTTGCGCAGGATGGCGCGAGCGATAGCAATGCGTTGCTTTTGACCGCCAGAAAGGAAAGTTCCGTTCTCACCAACGTGCGTATCGTATCCGTTGGGCAGTTCGCAAATGAAGTCGTGGGCGTAAGCCGCACGCGCGGCTGCAGTGATTTCTTCATCAGTTGCTTCGGGTGCCACACACCTCAAGTTCTCTTTTACTGAAGCCGAAAAAAGGAAGGTGTCCTGACCAACATAGGAGATTTTTTGCCTCAGTGACGAGTAACTGACTTTACTGACATCTTGCCCGTCAATCTCAACATAGCCTTCATCCGGATCATAAAACCGCATAATCAGTCCAAAAATCGTCGATTTTCCTCCACCGGATTGGCCAACTAAAGCGGTAGTTTTTTGGGCTTCGAAGGTCAAATTCATATTTTCAATTACTGGAAGGGACCCGTGATAACCAAAAGTTACGTTGCGCAAGTCTATTCTGCCGGGACCTTCAATTAAGTCGCGGGCTTCAGGGCTTTCTTGCATCGTATCCTCTTGATCAAGAATCCCGAACAGTAGGCCTACGCCGACCATGGCGGTCTCAATTTGGACGCGCATTCTGGACAAACGTTTGGCTGGTTCGTAGGCCATCAGCAACGCCGTGATAAAAGACATTAGTTGGCCAGCGGTAGGTTGTTCAGTACCAGCAATCCCGAGAGTACTGACAACTAGAACGCCAGCGACGGCTAGTCCTGCGAGAAACTCCATCAAAGGGCTGGCAATAGACTGAAGCTTTGCAATGTCGTTTGAGCGCTCTTCAACCTTTCGGATCGCTGTTTCCATTCGGGTAATCATTCGGTCTTCCAGCGAAAATACCTTGATTACCTTGATGCCAGCAGATGTCTCCTGAAGCACTCGAATGATCTCGGCCAGTGACTTGAACTCGGCTTGCATTATAGCCCGTACGCTCTTCAGTAATTGCCGGACCCCATACAATGCCACTGGACCGACCACGAAAAACATTACTGAGAGGACTGGTTGTTGATAAACCATTACGATCACTAGGCCGACAAGAGTTAAAGCATCGCGAACGTACCCTGTGACCAGGACGTCAATAAGTGAGCGCGCTGCTTGAGCTCCATTGGTAGTTTGCATAAGCAAATCTGCGGATTCGTTCGTTGCAAAAAACGAAACACCATGCCTTAAGAGTTTGCGATAGACTCGCTCTTGTTGGATGGCCACGATTCGGTTGCCTGCACGTGCTAGGTATATTGCTTGGATGTAAGAGGCTATGGCTTTGGTCAAAAATAGTAATACGACACCGAGAGCGATCACAACAGCCCAGTCACGCATTTCGGGGCTGGTCATTGCGTCGACAATGTACTCCATCATGTAAGCGGAGCCAGCAGTGGTGGCCGCGACAGCAACCATTGCAACAATGGCGATCGCGTAAAGACCCCCCTGAGCAAAAAAACTATCTGCTACAAGACGGCCCATGTAGCCAGATCGCCATTTGTTCCAGGCGCGCTTAATCATTGCATTCTCCAGATTGTCAAATCTTGCGCTCGCTCAGTTAACCTAAACTCGTTTTAGTCTAAAGGGCAGATCAATTGACGCGACAGAGTTACCCATTTTATTGGCTATGCGGAGCGTCAGGCAAATAATCACAGTGTCCGTACGGTACAAGTCCCCGGTGTGAAAGCACTTGCAGAGTTGAGTTTCTGATAAGTGGAACGCTTCACTTAAGACTGTGGACCAAGGTGGGTGCGCTATACATTTCAACACTTAAGAATACTCGTGTTGTAAGGTCGTTGAGCGTTTTGGGGGCAACAGTGCGCTCAATTGCGTGAAAAGCAGGCACACTGGTGGGGCCGGTAGTTTGCCATGCCTGTTGCATCAATTGATTTTCTTCATGGTTTCATTGTGATATGTGTATGTTACGCATAGTGTGAAGTCCCAGCTTTTCCGAAGGTTGACTTTAGTTTGCTAGTTTTTGGTCGTTTCCCAGCGGATTTCTGCCTTTAGGACGGCAACGCGGATGACGGAAAATAGGATTGATCATTTTTGCTTGTGCTCGGGGCGCGCGGCCCATAGGAACGCAATGAAAAGATTTATGGTTAAAGTGCAGTGTCGATCAAGGCTGTCATTCTAAGTCTGCCAGACGACGTGGAACGTCGACGTTCCTGCGGGTATGAGTTTGATCGCCTTGGGCTTCAGCACGAGTTTTGCGACGCGATCCCCGGTGAACAGATAAACACCTCTGAGTTAAAGGGTTTTTATGATGCGGACATGAACCGTATCAAGTTTAAACGCCCTCTCAGTCGTAACGAGGTCGCCTGTACGCTTGGGCACCGTCTTATCTGGAAGGCGATAGCGGACTCTCAAGACCCCGTAACGCTTGTTCTGGAAGATGACGCGACATTTGTGCAAGATCCTAGGGGATTTTTGGAAGAACTTGCAGAACGCGGCGCGCATTTCGAAGATGTTATGATCAAGCTTGACGGTGTCTCAAGGCGAAACGGGCAAGTGATCAAAAAGGTCGGAGGCCAGGACCTTGTTTTGTCGGATCACCTCCCGCCCAGGACCACAGGCTATATCATCGGACGCCGTGCGGCGGCGCAGTTGTTGGCGCTTGATGAACGTATTGCGCGGCCAATCGATATCGATCTGAAATTCTATTGGGAACACAACGTTCCAATTCTGACGCTCAGCGAACAAATGGTTGCCGAGCGTGCAGAGGCCACCAGCACGATTGACCACTGCCGTAGTCGCACGAAACCCGGTTCGCCACTGTCCAGATTTGTGCGCAACCTGATGTATCAGGCCAAATTTACCCATGGGCGGTTGAGCCATCCGTTGAACCCGGACATGATCGATGAGCTTGGCCCGTTGCTGCAGGCCGATAATCGGGTTCGGAACCGCGTATGAAGAAAAGCCTTGTGGTTGTCCGTGCGGGCAAGAATTCATTGCACCATCGGTGGCAGGAAATTCCCTATGAAGATCGTGCCTATGATCTTCTGATCAGTTATTTCTCAGATGAGGCGTTTGCCGCGTTCAAGCCTGAACCGGGCGTCGAGGCCGTTTTGGTCAAAGGTGGCAAATGGGACGGCTTGTACAAGACGCTTTCTGATCGCGATCTCGAGCAGTACGACTACTACTGGTTGCCGGATGACGATCTGGACATTGGCGCTGCAGACGTGAACGCGCTATTTGATGCAATGCAGGTCCATGGTTTACGCATCGCGCAGCCATCCCTGACGCCGGACAGTTATTTCTCGCATTTCGTGTTCAGCCAATGCCCGGGGTTTGTGCTGCGTTACACAAACTACATCGAGATCATGGCCCCGTGCCTGCACAAGGACATCCTGAAGAAAGCGCTGCCGCTGTTTAAGGGTACGATGAGCGGGTATGGCTTGGATTACATCTGGTGCCGCTGGGCCGAGGCTGGCGCGTTCAGGACGGCCATTCTAGATGAAATCGCGATGCACCACACGCGGCCCATCGGAAAAAACCTCAAAGCGGCGATGGCGGCGTCCAACAATCTGAGCTCCGAAGAAGAAGAAGCGGTGCTGAAAGAGATGTTCGATCTGTCGCGCCGCACGGTTCCAGTTGTTTTTGCGGGGATCCTGCAGGGGGGGCAGCCAATTTCCGGACGCCTGCCGGTAGGCTGGCGGATGTGCCGGGCCTGGATGTCAGTCTTGCCGAAGTTCCGCAGTTCCAGCGAAGCGCGTTCGGGCATATTCAAGATCGCCCGGCGGCAGTTGATCAAGCCTCTTGACATGACGACAATTGCGCTGAAACAGGAAAGTGCCTGAGATGCGGTTTTTGATGGTAGGGGCAGGGTTGTCAGGTGCGGTGATTGGCCGGGAATTTGCCGAGCAAGGGCATGAGATCACAGTTGTCGACAGTCGCGATCATATCGGCGGCAATTGCCACACCGAGCGGGACGCCGATACCGGTGTCATGGTTCATGTCTACGGGCCGCATATTTTTCACACCGATGATGAAGAGGTGTGGAGCTATGTGAACCGCTACGCCAATTTCCTGCCCTACAAGAACCGCGTCAAAACCACGTCTCAGGGTCAGGTCTATTCGCTTCCGGTGAACCTGCACACGATTAACCAATTCTTCGGTAAGACCATGCGCCCCGACGAGGCGCGTGTGTTCATCACGGAAGAACAGGCCGATACATCCATTACCGATCCTCAGAGCTTTGAGGAACAGGCGATGCGGTTTGTCGGTCGTGACCTCTATGAGGCGTTTTTCAAAGGGTACACGATCAAGCAGTGGGGCTGCCATCCGTCCGAGCTGCCGGCGTCGATCCTCAAGCGTCTGCCGGTGCGGTTCAACTACGACGACAACTACTTTTTCCATAGATTTCAGGGCATGCCAGAGAACGGCTATACCGACATGATCGCCGGTATCCTTGACCACTCTGGGATCACGGTAAAGCTGAACACCACGTTCGACCGCAGTATGGGCGATGTTTTCGACCACGTGTTCTATTCCGGCCCATTGGACGGCTATTTCGACTATGAGCTGGGGCGGCTGGGTTATCGTACGCTGGACTTTGAACGGTTCACCTATGACGGCGACTATCAAGGCTGCGCTGTGATGAATTATGGCGAAGAAGAGGTCCCTTACACTCGCATCACTGAGCACAAGCACTTTGCACCATGGGAAACGCACGAAGGATCGGTGTGTTACCGCGAGTTTTCCCGCGCCGCTGGCCCGGACGATATTCCCTATTACCCAATACGTCAGGTGAAAGAAAAAGCGCTGTTGGGTGAGTATGTTGCCTTGGCCGAAAAGACCCAAAACGTGACATTTGTCGGCCGTTTGGGCACGTACCGATATCTGGATATGGATGTCACAATTCGCGAGGCGCTAGATACGGCCCGCACATTCTTGGATGAGATTACGGCGGAGCGGGAGTTCAAGCCGTTTTACGTCGCTCCAATGTAGGGTGCTAGGCCTTTTGGCCCAGCCAATGTAAGTTCAACTTTTGCCTGATCTGATTGCCTCAACCTAGGAACAAAAAGTGCCGGATCCCTAGGATTCTTAGATGGTGTTGGGGTCAATCAGTGAGCAGCGAATGGAGGTAAGCGCCGTAGGTCGACTTTCCAAAAAGACGTGCGCGTTTCTTGAGGGCTTCATCGTCGATCCACCCATTACTCCAGGCGATCTCATCAAGGCTACCAGTCTGCATTCCCTGACGCTCGGTCAGCGTTCTAACGAAGCTTCCTGCCTCCAAAAGCGTACCGTGTGTGCCGGTATCCAGCCATGCAAAACCCCGGCCCATCGTTTGAACATCAAGCAGGTTTTCATCGAGATACATTTGCAAAAGCGACGTAATTTCGAGTTCGCCGCGTTCAGAGG
Organism: Ruegeria arenilitoris; assembly: GCF_013035315.1. GTDB lineage: Bacteria > Pseudomonadota > Alphaproteobacteria > Rhodobacterales > Rhodobacteraceae > Ruegeria > Ruegeria arenilitoris_D. The sequence continues at coordinate 172,980 of NZ_WQHP01000007.1, forward strand.
GTTTGATTTGCTTGGCCCGTGCGGGCGCATCACCGTCCAGAAAGTAAAGGCCCGTGACGGCATAGTTTGAGGGAGGCTGTTCTGGCTTTTCGATGATCTGCCGCACTTTTTGCCCTTCAAAAGCAACCACTCCGTAACGCTCGGGGTCGGCCACACGGTACGCAAACACCGTGCCACCTTTCTTGTTGGCATCAGCTTGAGCTAGAAGGTTTGGAAGACCGTGGCCGAAGAAGATGTTGTCCCCCAGGATCATTGCCGAAGGAGCGCCAGCGAGGAAGTCTTCAGCCAAGGTGTAAGCTTGTGCAAGACCGTCTGGGGAATTTTGCACGATCCATGTCAATGAAAGGCCATATTGGCTGCCGTCACCAAACAGCCGGATAAACTGTTCTTGGTCCTGTGGCGTTGTAATGATTGCAACTTCGCGGATACTCGCCAGCATTAACACGCTAAGCGGATAAAAAATCATTGGCTTGTCATAAACAGGCAGCAGCTGCTTGGACACGGCTATTGTGATTGGATAAAGGCGGGTTCCGGAGCCGCCGGCAAGAATAATGCCTTTACGTTGCATATGCTAACCTTTCAAAACTGATTTTCTGGTCTGGTTCAGTTGTGCAAGCACTTCGGCCAGCCCGGCCTTCCAGTTCGGGCGCGAAATCCCGTAGATTTCTTCCAGCCTTGAGCAGTCCAAGCGCGAATTCTTAGGCCGTACTGCAGGGGTCGGATATGCGCTGGTCGCGATATCCTCAACGGTTATCGCAAGACCAGACTGGAGAAAGACTTCTCGTGCGAAATCCGCCCAGCTCGTATCAGGGGAACCGGAAAAATGAAATATACCTCCCTCCGCTTCAGGGCTCTTCGCTGCCATTGTGAGTAGAGCCGAGGCAATGTCCGCGGCAGGCGTCGGGCCGCCTGCCTGATCGGCAACAATGGCCAGGCGGTCTCGCGTTTCCGCCAGACGAAGCATCGATTTCACGAAGTTATTGCCGTGCGCCGAGAAAACCCAACTCGTACGAACAATTGCGTGCCAGCCACCGGCCTCAGCCACTTGTCTTTCGCCGTCAAGTTTAGTTCTTCCATAAACGCCAAGCGGTGCGGTTGGGTCATCTGTGGTTCGTGCAGTGAAACCAGATCCATCAAAGACATAGTCTGTCGAGATGTGCAGAAACGGAAGTTCCCGTTGCGCCGCGGCTCGGGCCATGGCCCCTGGCGCATCAGCGTTCACACATTGTGCAAGTGCTTTTTCGTCTTCAGCTTTGTCGACGGCTGTATAGGCGGCTGCGTTGATTACCACGTCTGCATCCGTACTGAGCACACGCTGCGCACATACTTCCGGGTTTGACAGATCGGCTTCCGCGCGACCCAAGGCCTCGACGACGATGTCCCGGTCAGCGGCTTGACTTTGTAATTCAGTGGCAACCTGACCATTTCTCCCGAAGACTAGAATCTTCATTTGGCCACACCAAGGCGGCTACCTACACCTTCGCGCGCCAAAAGCGCATTCAGCCACTCCTCGTTGTCCAGGTACCATCGGACTGTCTGTTCTAATCCTGTTTCCGGGGTATAGGCCGGGTGCCAGCCAAGATCTTCAACAATCCTCGAGGGGTCAATCGCGTAGCGCCGGTCGTGTCCGGGGCGATCAGTAACGAAGGTGATCTGTTCGGCATAGGTCTTGGTTGCGGGCCGAAGTCGGTCAAGGATTGCGCATAGCATTTTTACGAGATCAAGATTGGTCATCTCGTTTTCGCCACCAATGTTATAGCTTGAACCTACCGCGGCTTTTTCGAGTACCAGCAACAGTGCCTCAGCATGGTCCTCGACGTGCAACCAGTCACGTATGTTGTCGCCTGTGCCGTAAATAGGAATCGGCTGTCCAGACAACGCTTTGAGTATTACTACAGGGATCAGCTTTTCGGGAAACTGATACGGGCCGTAATTGTTGGAACAGTTCGTCAGGATGATCGGCAACCCATAGGTCTCATGCCACGCGCGGACTAAGTGGTCCGAGCTTGCCTTAGAAGCCGAGTATGGAGAGTTCGGTTGGTACGGGCTGTCTTCTGTGAAAAACCCTGTTTCCCCTAGAGAGCCAAATACCTCGTCTGTGGAAATATGGTGGAATCGAAAATCGGCCGGTTTGTCTTGATCGGTCCAGTAGGCCCGTGCCGCTTCTAGCAGAACATAGGTGCCAGTGACGTTCGTTTCGATAAACGCTGCCGGACCGTCAATTGAGCGATCCACATGACTTTCGGCAGCCAGATGCATGATCGCATCCGGCTTGTGTTTTTTAAGTATGGACGCCATGGCAGACGCATCGCGAATATCCGCTTTTTCGAAAGCATAGCTTGGATCATCAGCCACCATAGCGACGTTGTGGAGGCAAGCCGCGTAGGTTAAGGCGTCTACGTTGACGACCGAATGGCCCTGAGAAATTGCACGGCGAACAACGGCAGACCCAATAAACCCGGCGCCTCCGGTGACCAAAAGTTTCATTTAGCGTCCTCAATAGTGAAGGGAGATTCCTGTTCGGACAAGTGTAGAGCCACAGCATCCTTATCCGAAATCTTGATCTCAGCCGGCTTCAGCGGCCATTCAATACCAATTTCCGGGTCGTCCCAACGTACGGCACCTTCGGTTTTGGGAGCGTAGGTATCTGAGCATTTGTAAACAATCTCAGTATCAGGCTCTAGCGTCATGAAGCCATGCGCAAACCCCGCCGGGACCAAAAGCATTCGCCCATTCTCAAAACTCAGTTCTTCGCCGACCCACTGACCAAAGGTCGGCGAACCTTTGCGAATATCCACAGCAACATCAAACAGCCTACCGCGACCGCAGCGCACAAGCTTGGCTTGGGCACTTGGCGGTGCCTGAAAGTGTAGCCCCCGGACAGTTCCCATTTCACTGGACATTGAGTGATTGTCTTGGACAAAAACCGTGTTGATGCCGGCGGTAACAAACTGATCTCTGTTGTATGTTTCTTCAAAGAACCCTCGGTGGTCACCAAACCTTTTCGGTGTCACCAACTTAACGGCAGGTATTTTTAGGGGCCGAACATCCATAGTGTGAAGTACCTGTTTATGCCAACTTGTCGTGCAGCAGTGTCAGGACCGGGCTAGCGCAATCGTCATCGTTCGACAACATCCAATGAGGTAAAATACACTAAATTCGCGTCGCCAAGAAACATCTGGGGCGATGAGTAAGCCGAAGTCTGCATCAACGAATTTTTTTGTGTCAAATAGAGTTCGATAGTGCAAAGCGCTGCAGCCCAACGTGTTCAAGGCGACAGGTAGGACGTCGGTCGGCCCTGCCTGTGAGGGGTCATGTTTTGGGGTCGTTCCCATGTCGAAACTACCAACATCTAACGCCGATGCCCGTTGCCCGATTAGATTTATTTCAAAGTTCCCTACATGGTACTGGGAACGTATGTCGCACTTAGGGCATATGACAGTATCGTTCGCCAGTCGGGATCAACTATTTCTGTGCTATGAATCCGATTGAGCATCGCTACACTTTTTCCCTTCGGTGTAAACGACACTTTTCTAGCCAGAATGCAGCCTAATGCGCGCATGCGGTTCGATTTTAGAAAACCTTTTGTTTGATGGCCTTGGTCAGGCAATCGCCGCGCCACCGTGATTCAAGCCTTCGGGACACCGTCGATCATGCGAAGCCGAGCGATGATGTGGGGCAGACGGATATCAGGCAAAAATATGTACCGTTGTCCGTAAAATCTTCGTATTGGAAAATCACAAGGCGCCATATACGCCAATAAACGTCAAAGCTGGGCTGAATATGACTGTTGCAAAAAAAGATCCACTAAAGATTTTCGTTCCTTTTGTGGATAAAAAAATGGCAACCAAGTGTTTCTCGGAAAACCAGTTTTTAGCGCAACGAGAAGTGTACTTGATTGACAATCGCGATCGCTCGGTAGGGCTTCCAACACTCTATAACGAGATTTTGGAAGAAAACCTGAGCGAGGATGCGTGGTTGTTTTTTGTACACGAAGACTTCCAAGTCCAAGGAGAGTTGTTTGATACTGAAGATTTGGCAGTCGACGCCATTTATGGCGTTTTTGGGCTCAGGATGGATGGTCACAATCCGGTTGGTTTTGGGCGCCACAGGTGTAGTGAGAAAGACGGCTCATCGGTGCTGATGGTTGGCTTACCTGTAACGTCACCGAAATGCGTCGAAACGCTGGATTGCGTCGCGGTCCTTGTGCACACGAGGCTATTCAGGGAAAGACCTGGTTTGCGGTTTGATGAGGCTCTGACATTCGATTTGTACGCCGAAGACCTTTGCATAAACGCGCGTGAGAACCATGGCGTCTCTGTAATTGTTCTACCACTTGAATTCCAACACTACTCAAAAGGGTTTGTAACAGAACGGTACTGGCGTGGGATAGAACACTTAGGGAAAAAGTACCCAGATGTTGGTGTGGCAGGAAGCTGTTCATTTATTGGCGGCAAAGCGCATGAGCTTGAAGCTCACTTCACGTATGACATTCCCGCCAATAGAAAAAAACGGCGTCGGCGGGAGGCTTGGAAAGCTCGATTTCGTATGAATTCGTGGCGGATTTTCCGAAAACGCTCGTAAGAAGTTCTAAAGTAGTTGACCAAAAAAACGTTATCCGGGCGGGTTTCCAAAAGTTTAGGTTCTCGCGCATCTCTCGCATGACGCTCTCTTCACTAAGAAGCACGAGCAGCTACAGCCTAATTTTCTTTCTTTTTCGCAAAATGAACTTCAAAACAGAATATGATAAAGGGTTAAGTTGGGCCGCATAAGCGGCGCGCCAACGGCTGTTTTTTGCATTTCGATAGTGTGTGCCGCGTTGGCCAATTCCTGTCAGACTCTCGCCTAAAGTATCGCCCACTCCATCGAAGACCCTGATATTCTTGAATCTGAGGGCATCTTCGTGGTGTGGGTCACTCAGAAAGTTCCTCATGTCCCTTTCATCTTTAGGATCCACGTATTTTGCCAAAATCTGGACGGGCATTGCCTGCAAAACGGACTCAATAGCCTTAAGGGCTGCATCCTGAATGGTCTTAGCTTGCCGAAAATTTTCTGCTTCCAGGTCGCTTACTTCAGAAGTGTCCCAAAGGACTTCTCCACAGTCGTTTTTGTGAAGACGAAGAATACTTCCGTGATCCGCCGAGCAGATAAACTCAATAATGTCCCGAAAGTCATCAAACCAAGGTGCTAGATGCGACGGTTGTCCGTTTGACACCGTGTAGCTTACATATTCTAACCCGCCCCGGCGCAGGATACTTGTTGCGTGCTGACTGGTTCCAAAAAACAGTCCGAATACATGAGCTTCGGAGTCTGTGATGGCACAAATTGAGCGCTGTAAGCTACCGCGCCATCCTACATCAAAGATTGCCGACTTGGTACCTGCTGGAAAGGCCGAACGATAATACTGTGTCAACACAGAGCGCTCATGCTCGAATGATTTGCAGAAAGATTCGGGATCTTCCATGAGAGTTTTAAGGGCTTTTTTGCGCGTCTTTCGCGAGAGGCGCTCATTTATGTCCAGACCGTGCTTGGCAAAATGCTCCTTTAGGACCGGGCCTCCAGAAATTTTGGTAATCAACTCGTTAAGAGTTTCAGAATTCGCCAAAGTCGTGTGAAGCATACCGCCAAGAGTCTCGGGCTCCAGAGTCGTGAATGGCAATGTTAGCAAACGACGGGATGCGGCAAGGTATTGCGTGTCAATTCCAGCCTGCCACAAAAGTTCGAACGCCGCCTTGGGGAACATACCATCGCGGGCCAGAAATGCGATGCGCGAAATGCTCCTCTTGTCCATCTCCTGTTTCATCCAAATTAGCATGGATGTAATCAATGGAGCGACCATAACGGCCCCAAAGGCTTCAAAGTATTGGTCTTCGGACAGACTTCTGAAGTCCAGTCTTTCGGTGTCGTAGTGATGTGATTCCAAGTAGTTCGCGACAAATACCTGCGAAATAGGGCGGGTTCCCGTGAGCAGCTTTGAGTGGCGTTTTGGTTTTGGTGACCTTGAAGGCAGATCTTTGCTTGCCAATACAACGCGAGACTGCATGCCGGCATTCGCGGCCATGGTTCCATCCGCGTGTCGATTGTCGCCGATATGCAGAACTTTGTCTTTCGATACACCAAAGAAGGCAGCGACGTCCTCAAAAAGGCGGCCAGTATGTTTGGTTCTGCCTTGCTCGTTCGACACGAAAACGCGTTCCCAGCCGGTTATACCCTTTGCCTGCAAAACTCGTTCCAGGTACTCCTGCGGAAGGTACATATCCGAAGTGATGACAAATCGCTTCTCAGTACTTTGAAGTTTCTCAACCAACTTTCGACCAAAACTGGTAGCGTGAAGCAGGTCCATTTCCGTTTCTAATTCAAGCTGTTTGATCTGTTCCGCTTGCGCGTCGGTGCAGTTGGTCAGCTGCTGGAAGCACAGATAAATCTCTTCGAGAGACACGTCCTCCAAGTTTTTCTCATTGGCGTCGTCTCGGGCCAGATTTTCGGCCGCCACTCGATAATCTTGAAAAAACTCAGTGACCTGCCGTGTGTGAGAATGCTCTGACATAAATCCGAAGACATCTATCGGGGACTTACAGTGGCGAAATAGCAATGTGTCGAAGATATCAAGAGACAGAAAATCGTAGTCGTCTACCCTGTTGAGTACCTCTTCACTGGAAGAGGTGCGCATTTTTTTCCGCCGGTTGTATTTTGATGTCAAAGTCGTCTCGCATTCATCAGTTTTGCTCTCCATGATGCTATATTGAGGGTTCGTGGAAAGCGCAAAATTACCAATATGCAGTAATTTCTGCAGCGGGCAGAGATTATCAAGATCAATCTGATCAATACGTCGTGGGATGTCGCTGGCCAGATGAAGCAATATCAGGAAGAAGCCTGCTTTTTGAACCTTAGACCGCTTATCCCAACCAATTGGTGCTCCAGGTTGATCGTGGAACCCTCAGATCCGAACTTCCGGACTAAACCGCATTATGTTCCCGAGCCACGGATTCCGGGAATTTTTCCCGCGTACGGTTGGCGAATGCGACCAATGACAACATCACGGGTACTTCAACCAACACTCCGACAACCGTGGCCAATGCGGCGCCTGAGTTCAGACCGAACAGGCTAATAGCGACGGCGACGGCCAGTTCAAAGAAGTTTGACGTGCCGATCATCGCGCAGGGGGCGGCGATGCGGTGGGGAACTTTCAGGGCGTAGGCCGCGCCATACGCGAGGGCAAAGATGCCGTAGCTTTGGATCAGGATCGGTACTGCGATCAGTACGATGACCAGTGGTTTGGCCAAGATCGTTTGGCCCTGTAGCCCGAACAGGATGACGACGGTGGCGATCAACCCCACTACCGACCAGGGTTTGACGCGGGCAGAGAAGGTATCGATTGCCTCTTGCGAGCCAAGCTTCTTGCGGGTGATCAGACCGGCGATGAGGGGTAGCACCACGTAAAGCACAGTTGCCAGAACCAGAGTCTGCCAAGGAACTTGGATGTCAGTTACGCCCAGCAGGAAGGCCACGATGGGGGCAAATGCCACCACCATAATCAGGTCGTTCACAGATACTTGCACCAACGTGTAGGTCGCATCCCCTTTGGTCAGCTGCGACCAAACGAACACCATCGCGGTGCAAGGGGCCGCGCCCAGCAGGATCAGTCCGGCGGTGTATTGGGCTGCGTCAGCAGGCTCAATCCAAGGCGCAAAAACATAGTCAAAGAACAGAACCGCCAGAAAGGCCATGGTGAACGGTTTTATCAACCAATTGACCACCAATGTCACGATCAACCCGCGGGGCTGGCGTGCAACGCCTGCCACCGCCCCAAAATCGACGCTGACCATCATCGGATAGACCATGGCCCAGATCAGAACGGCCACCACCAGATTAACGCTGGCCACTTCGGCAGAGGCGACAAGTTGAACCAATCCGGGGGCTGCCAACCCGATCAGGACGCCGCCAACCATGGCGAAGGCGACCCAGACGGTCAGGTAGCGTTCGAAAATGCTCATGTGTACGCCTCATTCGGCTGATCGGTCAGCTTGCCGGAAGTCAGGGCGGCCAGCGCGACCATTATGGCTGCTGTACCCAAAACCAAGGCAAGCCCGCCGATTTGATATGTCAGACCTGACAAGACAGTGCCGACAAGGCGGCCCGTTGCGTTGGCCATGTAGTAGAAGCCCACATCCATTGTCACACGCTCGGACTTGGTGAAGGCTAGGATCAGGTAAGAGTGCAGCGATGAATTGACCGCGAAGATGGCGCCAAAGGCCAAAAGTCCAATGACCAACGTGATGGTCAGCCACGGTTCGGGACCCGAGGACAGCAGAACTGCAACCGTCAATGCGGCAGGCACGCAGAACAGGGCGGCGGCCCAGTTGCGCGCCGCGTGGATCAGCTCACCTTCTGTGCGTTCGGTTGCGCTTAAAATCTTCGGCGCGCTGGCCTGAACGGCTCCGTACAGGATGACCCAGACGGCCATGAAGGTGCCGATCATGAAGAACGCGGCGCGGTTGCCCTCTTCGGTGCCGTCGGAGAGGACGGCGTAGAAATAGATCGGGATGCCGACCACAAACCACACGTCCCGCGCACCGAACAGGAACACCCGCGCGGCCGACAGCCAGTTCACGTTGGATGATTTCGAAAACACCTCGGAGAATTTCGCGCCTTTGCGCCCTTTGGGCAAGCCAGGGGGCATCAACACGAAGACGGCGACCAGAATAACCGCCAGCACGATCGCCATAGCCAGCGTTGCCCACATAAAGCCCACCGTTGCCAGCAAGCCAGCGCCCAGAAGGAAACCGAGGCCCTTGACCGCGTTCTTCGACCCGGTCAGCACTGCGACCCAGCGGAACAGCCCGCCGCCCGTCGCGGGGGCCAGCAGTTTCACGGCGGATTTCGAGGACATCTTGGCCAGATCTTTGGCGATACCGCTGGCACCCTGGATGATCATGACAAAGACAACTTTGGCCGGAATAGCCCAGTTAGGGTCTAATTGTGTCAGCGCCAGAAGGGCTCCGACCTGTAATGCCAAGCCAGCATACAAGGCTGACGTCAACCCAAAGCGCGCGGCGATCCAGCCAGCAGCCAGATTGGTGCCCATGCCCGCGATTTCATAGAGGACAAACAGGTAAGCCAGCTGCACCGGCGAGAACCCCATCGTATGAAAGTGCAGCAGCACCAGCATACGCAGGGCCCCGTCGGTCAGCATAAAGGCCCAATAGGCCGCCGTGACCGCGATATAGGCCGACAAACCTTCGGGCCGGTCGGTCACAGCGAGGCACCAACCATCAGGGCCACATCGACCAGACGATGCGCATAGCCCATCTCGTTGTCATACCAGGCGTAGATCTTCACCTGCGTGCCGTTCACCACCATGGTCGAGGGCGCATCCACGATCGAAGAGCGTTCGTCATTGGTATAATCGGTCGAGACCAGCGGTCGGGTTTCATAACCCAGAATGCCTTTCAGCTCGCCCTCTGCAGCGGCCTTGAAAAAACCGTTCACTTCTTCAACGGTGGTTTCGCGTTCAACCTCGAAAACGCAATCGGTCAGCGAGGCGTTCAGCAGTGGCACGCGAACTGCATGGCCGTTCAGCCGCCCTTTGAGCTCAGGATAGATCAGAGTGATCGCGGTGGCCGAGCCTGTGGTGGTCGGAATCAGCGAATTCAAAGCCGACCGTGCCCGACGCAGGTCCTTGGCGGGGCGGTCCACGATGGTTTGCGTGTTGGTCACGTCATGGATGGTGGTCATCGACCCGTGGCGAATACCCAGATTGTCGTGGATCACCTTGACGACTGGGGCCAGACAGTTGGTGGTACAGGACGCCGCTGTGACGATCTGGTGGACAGCCGGATCATAGGTGTCGTCATTGACGCCCACGACGATATTCGCGGTCGGGCCATCCTTGACCGGAGCCGAGACCACAACCTTCTTCACACCGGCCTCGAAATAGGGGGCCAGCTTGGCCTCGGTCTTGAAGACGCCGGTGCAGTCGATCACCACGTCAACGCCGTCCAGTGGCAGTTCGTTGAGGTCCTTGGTGCCGACAAATGGCAGGCGGGTGCCATTGATCGTGACGCTGTCGGCGTCATGGTCAAACGTGGCATCCCAGCGCCCGTGCACGGTGTCAAACTCCAGCAGATGCGCGTGCATCTCGGGGTCGCCAACGCCATCGTTGATCCAGGCGATTTTCGCCCCTTTCTCCAGCAGTGGCTTGAGGGCAAGTTTCCCCATGCGGCCAAGGCCGTTTACAGCGTAAGTAGTCATTTCGTGTCCTCGGTAGACGTCCTGCCGATGTCATCGACAGCAGATTGAAGCGCGATCCGATCAAGGCTTTCGACCGGCAAAGAGGTAAACGCTTCAATCCGTCGCTTGAGCGCGCCGTAAGCGTTTTGAAAGGCGAGGCTTTTCTCGGCATCCGTGCCGTCGGCCTTGACCGGGTCGGGCATGCCCCAATGGCCGCTGATCGGCTGACCTTCCCACGCCGGGCATTCCTCGTTCGCGGCCTGATTGCAGACGGTGAAAACGAAATCCATCTCGGGCGCGCCGGGTGCTGCGAATTCGGACATATGTTTGGACCGCAGAACCGATGTGTCATGCCCCTTGTCGCTTAGGACCTGCACGGCAAATGGGTTGAGCTCGGATGAAGGCTGCGTCCCGGCGGAATAGACGTTGAACCGATCACTGCCCAGCGACCGCAGCAGGGATTCGGCAAAGATCGAGCGGGCAGAATTGCCGACGCACAAAAACAATACGTTGAACTTCCGATCGGTCATGGTCTCAGTTCCTTTGGAAAAGGGCATGCAGATATCAGGGCGACCACGGCAGCAATCGACGATCAGAAAGTCGAGCATTTGCTGCACGTTGTTCATTTCAATCGAATAGAGCAGAGACGTTCCCGACCTCTCCTGTTTCACCAGCCCGGATCGCTGCAGCGCGTTCAGGTAGTTCGACAGGGTGCTTGCCTTGATGCCCAGCTCTTCCGCCAGCTCTCCGGCCGGGACGGTGTCAGGAAACCGTCGCATTAACATGCGAAACACGGAAATGCGCTGCGGGTGGCCCAGGATGGACAATTGGTTGGTGATCTCTTCTATCATATTTCATGAAATATTGAAATAAAGATTAGACAGCAACCCACAATCGGCGCTGTTACAAAAGTTTCGCAATGGAGATCAGACACCGACGCCGTTTGACATGAGAGATCGGCGCTACAAATCGCGCAGAACGAGACTTGCGCGTATCCGAACGAAGGTTTAAACGAGCCTTCGCTTGCCTCAATAGCTCAGCTGGTAGAGCAGGTCCTTCGTAAGGACAAGGTCGGGGGTTCGAGTCCCTCTTGAGGCACCATAAGATTGCTATTAATGTAATAGTATCAGTGACTTGTATTTTTGATCCTGTTAAGGCCCCCCAAATAGTCCCCCAAGAGATCTATGGTGGATGAGTCGCTTGATCCTTTTGGAATCTCCAACAACGGACGTCCCGGATGTAATCAGTCCAGCGTAAAGTTGACTATGAAGCGGTCTGTATCCACCTCATCATCGTCCTGTTTCCGCGGCAAAGCTTTGCCATGCCCAAATGGTAGTAGAAACATTGCTATCTTGATGGCCTTGTCATGATTGCCCTTATCGACGGCGCCTTTCAACTGTCCAAACAAGTATTGCATCGGTTCAACGTAGTTCCGACGCGATGCTAAATCTTCGTACCGTTTCATACGGTTACGCTTGAGTTTGTCCCGCTTTGACATGCGAAGATTATAGCTATCCAACGCCTAATAGGAAAGAAACGACATTCGTTCTGACCGCAAAGCCGACATTCATGCTAAGTGCAGCGAGTGTCTGCTTCGAACCCGCTGTGACTATGCTGCGCACTGTGCTAATGTCGGCTTTTCCAATACAGACGGGTAATCTAGACCGTTTTAAGCATAATCGTCCAGCAGCTATTGAGGGATGGCGCAGTTTTTTCGCGGGGCAAATGGCAGCCACACTGTCCATCCGGGGACGAGTCCGAGCGCACCTGACAGCACCCGTCTGAGCTTTTTTCGCGCTTGACAAAGGCAGGAAAAGTCCTTTCCGGTGCGAGCGATCTGACTTAAAGATGTCGATGCGGTGTTGATACGGTAGCAAGAATGCTATTTGGCCTAGATTACGCATCTGGAACCGGATTTTCCAACCGCAGCGCGAGTTCGTCCGAAAACGATACTATTAACGCAGCGCGAAGACACGAACCGCTTGAAGCTCGGAGGAGCATTTAATTGACGCAAGGGAATGACAGTATCGTGACATCGGGCGATGAGCGAAGCACCGTTTATCTTCATATCGGATTTTCTAAGACCGGAACGACTGCGCTTCAGCAGTTCTTCTACAACAATCGCGACCACTTTGACAGGCAAGGTATCTATTATCCGGACAATTTCCGCAATCCGGAAAACGGCTACTCCGACTGGGGCCATCACATCCTGAGCCACAAATGGGGCGGCTGGCTGAACCCAAAGGTCTTTCCGATCACACCCGACGATGCGTGGGACAGGACTGCAGAACTGATCGCAGGCAAACCTGGAAGTTACATCATCAGCAGCGAGCGATTTCAGGATATCCTCGGTAAGCCAGACAGCGCAGAAATACTGAGATTCATTGAGAAAAAGGTTGCGCCCTCGCGTCTGGCTATTGTCGCCTATATCCGTCGGCAGGATGACTTCGCTGAATCCCACTACAAAGAGTTGGTGAAGAACAATTTTCACAAAGGAACCTTCTCGGAGTATCTCGCCAATCTGCCCGCTTTCTTTCGTTACGACGAGTTCCTGGAGAGTTGCTGCGAAGTCGTGGCGAAGGAGAATATCATTGTGCGAGTGTACAATAGGTCGCTGTTCCCTGGCGGCAGCATCTTCGCAGACTTCCTTGACGCCATCGGAACAGGTGAACTAGGAGCCAACCTGCACCACGAAGCCATAACCAACGCATCGCTGAACTCGGCACTTGCGAGCCTTATGGGGAACAAGCAAATGAAACCTCTCTGGGCCGAGAAAACACTTCGTCACGAGCTCTATCAGTTCTTCAATAACCGAACCGACCTGGTCGGTGCCAACGCTCCGCTGCTGTCGGAGGGCCAGCGCGCTGATATCTTGGCCCAGTTCGCGGACTCAAACGCCCGGCTATCTGAACGATTTCTGCCTACGCAGCAGGCACGAGCACTCGAACCTCCAGCGGCAACCGGCGTTGAATCCTTCAACGAAAACAGACCTATATACTCGACGAACGACGTTAAGGATCTGCTCAAGGCCGCCTCACAGGAACGCGATGTCGCCTTACAGGAACGCGATGTCGCCTTACAGGAGCGCGATGTCGCCTTGCAGGAGCGCGATGTCGCCTTGCAGGAGCGCGATGTCGCCTTGCAGGAGCGCGACGTCGCCTTGCAAGAGCGCGATGTCGCCTTGCAGGAGCGCGATGTCGCCTTGCAGGAGCGCGATGTCGCCTTACAGGAGCGCGATGTCACCTTGCAGGAGCGCGATGTCGCCTTGAAGGAGCGTGATCATGCGCGGAAATATCCTTGGAAATATATTCGGTACTCTTGGAATATTCGGTACTCTTGGAAAGCGAACCCAAAAAAGTAGTCGCTCAATCCAGCGGCTCTGCATCCACCTGACAGCTATACCCTGTCGGGCGCACCAACGAGTGATGTCGCGATGAGCAGAAAGCTACCGTTCGTCATTGGTTTGCGAATTCACACTTCGTCCGCAGAGTAGACGTTCGTTGAAGCATGCTCCAGTGTCCGCTTTGCGGACGATCCGGACCGATGCACCCGCGGCTTGGCCGGTCGCCCAGATCACTGCCTGTCAGCCTTCTCGTCGGTGCAACGCAGCTCGGTTTCCCGAAAGCGGTCCTTCGAGAAAGCGGGGATAAACCAGCTCTGAACCGGTCGTTCACTGCGTGGCCAACTGACGTCTCACCTGCGGACAAATCGGCCGTAAAATGCTTGGCACAAATTGGACTTTCGTGCGCTTCTGTCAGGGCGCGTAGTTCCAGCCAATACCAAAAGCTCCAAATCACAGCTTGTTTTGCAACTTTCGAACTATACGATATGCGCGAGTGAAGTCTATCTTGCCTCGCGTGCGATCTCCACGCCGTACCGTTCGATCTCACTGCCTTTTTTAGCTAAGACTTGATAGGTCGACTGGTAACAACTACCGCAGGCGGACATTGCCTTACTGTAAAGTATTTCAATGCGAGTATCACTCGATTCTGTAACCGAACGCTCGAAAGTCCTCAAAGTAAACCGAGCCGGCGACTCGCGCTACCTCTTCATCGAAGTATGAGTGCCATGGACCCCGTTTCGACGGGTTGAGATGAACGGCAGGTTTCATTGCAATTCCCAATTGATCGGCAACGCGACCGAGATCTTCCTCAAAATTCTCAAACCGGCCAATGAAGTGAAGAGGGCGCGATCCATCCCGGTCAGTAAGCCATGTCACCTGCGGGCGAAAGTGCACATGAGTTGCTAACTCGGACAGCCCTTCGAGAACGAAGTGGCGGAAATCACCACAGTATGTTGCTAAATGTTCGTCTCTGAAGCGTCGGTCATGCTGGTTCAAACCACCCGCGTTCAGGAAGAAAAATGCGGAAACCAATCGGTCGAACGGGTGCCGTACGAAAGCAAACCTGAAGTAATCATGGAACCAAGGTTTGTTCGAGTAGGTCTCAATAGATGTGTGACCGTAGGGATCCTCAAGCCAAGGTTTAGAACCATCGTAGTCAATTCCCAGAAGAGGAAGGTCAAAGAGTGAGAGCAAACTTTTGCCAGCTGTCTTAGGAACATGGATATATAGACAGTGGTGTTCGTGCGATATCATGTCATACTCCTATTTCGCCGCGCGTGCACAATTTCGGGCGCCCTTTAATCCCAAGTTTTCCGCAATAGTCCGACTTGAATGGTCTCACAATCGATTAGTGCGGATAGCGCAATTTCAATTCCACGGAGTCTGCAATCGGTTCTACTTGGAGTGAAGTTCTGTTCAGGCCCAGCATATCAATCTAGCAGTACAAATCAGGTAGAACGAGTCTTCTCGATGGTCGAGAACAGATAGCCTAAAACAGTATGAGATAAGTCTTCGTCGAGCGTCCCACGTCGATCAAGCTTGTAAACACTGCTTCGAACTGCGTTTATGTGGTCTTGTACTTCTTCTGAGATTGGTGAACCAAACCCAGCCCTTTGGATCGCAAGCGCATTGGCCGCACCGATCTCTGGCGTATTGGCCCAACTGCGCTCAAATTCAGGATCGATCTTAAGCAGCGCCCGAAACGTCTGATGCAGCCAAAAGTAGTAGGCACTACTTGGATGATCGGTCAGGTTTTTTCCTACGTCCTGTGGCAACCGGCGGAGCGACAAGCCCAGCTTATTGAATAAAGTTGTCAATGACCTGTGGTTTTGTTGAGGCTGTAGCAAATTGCGCCAATCTTTGACGTCTTCGCTAAACAGTTTTATCAGCGCAGCTTCGCCCATTCCGTAGACGTATTCTGACCAAAGCCGGTCCACGGCCAACCGCAACTTTGAAACCAGCAAATTGTTCGGTTCTGACGCGAGAAACCAACTTGCCATTGGGCGTGTTTTGGCAGGCTTCGCATAAGCGAAAAAACCCGATTGCACCGTGGCGTCGTCAATCCAATCATCCAGCGAGCGCGCGCACCAGCTGGTTGCATCTGCCCAGACACCGCCGTTTTTTTCCAAAAGTCTAAGGCGAACGATATCAGAGAAACTGGCGAGCGTTAGCCCTTGTATTCTCGAGTAGAACGATGGCAACTCAATCAACTCGTTGAGGCTCTCGGAACTGATGCAGCGGACATCCCAGTGAGAATTTCGAACCTCCCAACTCTTCCGGCAACTGTTGACGATTCTAGGCACATCTTTCCAACCTTGGTGCCAGTAGATCCAAACTGTCCGGGGCAACCGAGGCTGGGTATTTCTCTCCATGATTAATGGTGTGTGCGCGTCACTTCCCATCTAAGTACTCCATTTGTGCCGTGTCCTGCCAGACACTCTCAACATATTTTATCTAAGCGTTGCATTCGACATTCTCAGCCAAAGCATCTTACTAGGGGAGACTAGCTCGGTGAGCTAACTTCAATTTCCTTTCAGCATTAAGTGGAGGGTTTGCGAGGCTGCCAGTCTATATTGTACGGCGCCACACCGCATGTAACCTCGCCGGTTGGATTAGACCAATAAGTGATAAGAACTCGGTGGAGACTTCGATATTGACCGCCGCGGGTATTGTCTAATATCTCCGCGTTTTTCGACTTGGCACTGTTTTTTCGATCATCTTCCTCTCTGTCGGTGCCGAAAGACGGCTTTCAAGTAAGCATAGCCGCTGCGCAGAAGTTGCTCTCTCTCGGCCTCCGAGCTCCTGGCCGCGGCGATGGCGCTTTCTCTCTCGGCCTCCGCGCTTCTGGCCGCGGCGATGGCGCTTTCGGTTCGGCCAAGTAAAGCCACCAGAAGTTCGACCGTATCGTTCACCGTTAAAGCTGGCGAACATAGGTCCAAACACTCTGCTTCGGTTTGTACAGGTGCCAGAAGTCGCGCAGCCTCTTCGTCGGAAAGATAATTGTCTGCAAGCTCTTCGTTCGACGTTCGGTACGAATTCATAATTGTCAAACGTTGCGCTGGCGAAACCAAGCGCACCTTTTCAAAACGCGAAAATCTTTTCGAATCAAGCACCTCGCGAACGATAAAATTGAACTCAGGATGCCGGTGAAAAGCCATTAGGCGCGCGTCGGCGAACACTCGAACGGCGAGCGAATTGAGGGACAAGTTTTCCCTAAATTCGTCCGCGTCCCGGCCCGAAATTTCACTAAGCCCGAGAGCTTGGAGGAAAGTTGGCACTACGCTTCCATCAGAAAACAGCGCCGGATCGAACAGCCGAACAGTCAAAGAATCGCGTCCCACAACGCTAGCTATCCGCTCGATCATCGCGTTGAAATCGAAGAAGGCCGGGGGACGCGCGAGATACTCCTCAAGCGTACTGGATAAATCATTCCCCTTCGCTCGCTCCTTAAAGTGCGATTCCGCAAGGTCATCTTGCCGTCTCACAAAACCCACGAAATGCACGCGTGCAGGCGCTACTCGCCGCTTGATGAAGTCAACCACATCGGCGCCATTCTCCTCGCCAAACAGATCGGGAAACCGTTCGGAACTGATGATCGTCGTTCCATTGAATCTGTTGACCTCTTCGGAGAGGTAGTCCCAGGCCGAGTCGGGTGTGATCGGGAACGTTTCCGGGTTTAGCCAGCCGGGCCACTTGTGCCGAAGAATGTGGTGGTTCACATCGTTGATGTGATTGTCCAGTGCATAGTGTGTTGAAGCGAAGCGCGCTCCTTTCTCTTCAAGACTTGACCGATTGTGGTATAAGAAGCGCTGAATACTGGTCGACCCAGTCTTTTCGATACCAAAGTGGACCACGAGCGTAGGTTCACGTTCTGCCACAGAAGTTGTCTGCATCATGATTGCTCTCTTTTGAACCAACGCCTTGGAGCAGAGTGCCCAAACTCAGTTTTCAGCAGTTAACCACCGGAGGCCAGTAGCCGTATACGGGCACTACACAAAATTAGGCCGGTTTTGCAATCGCCCGACATATGGGGTGTGTACATCGCGCAACGGATTGGGCGATCGTAGCGGAAATCGGTCACTGTCTCGTCTGGCTAACCGTGTTTACAAGTTACCTGTCCCAGAAACCAGCATCCGAATAGACCAATGGCCTGTCATGCACTAACATTCATCAGGGCCACTCAAATGGGAGTGAACAACTCTTTAAGTATTGCAAAGTTAGGTGAACACGTTGTCAAATTTGCTCTCAAAGTTCACGGGTTGGTTTTCTAAGGAGCTTCAAGCAAGGGACGGGAGCAATCCACGAATTTTGCAGAGTCCACCTCGGGTGGCTGTCTGTGTCAGTGGTCAGTTGCGGACTTTCCGAGATTGCATTGAAAATTTGAACATGAATCTTGTCATCCCGTTAAATGCTGATGTTTTTGTGGCCACTTGGGCGCAGGTAGGGAATTCGCACAAAGAGAATAAGACCGTGAGAGACACTGTCACACAAGAAGAAGTAGCCGCGGCGTTCGGCGCGAAAGCGGCTGTAGTAGAGAGTTTCGACGTAAGCTATTTTGATGAGCTTGCCGGTGTGCAAAGACCGGTTCAGCTTGCAGAGTCTGAACCCATTCATTCGAAAAGCGCGTTGCCCAGTTTTTATATGATTGAACACGCGAATGTGCTGAAAAAGCAAGCGGAAGAGGAAGCTGGCCAGCGGTATGACATCGTGATCAGAATACGCCCTGACCTGCTGTTGGAAGGTAGTGCAGATTTCATTCGAGATACGCAGGTCGATGACAATACGATTTGGGCGTCGGACCTTGGGATTGATACCAATACGCAGGTCAGCGACAAGTTTGTTTATGGCTCATCCATTGCGATGGATCGATACGCCAACCTGTTTGAACGTTTGCCGCATTATTGGGAGCAGTGTTCTGGTGCCCATTCCTGGGAGGAGGCGCCGGTCGGAGAGCGGCTGGTGAGGAGATACTGTAAAGACGAAGGTCTTGCGGTGACGTTTTTCAATACACCCTGCAAAATCCACCGTTGGTAAGCGGCACTTTTTTGAAGGGGTGATTGGTAGGCGCCTTAACTTTCGGTGCACTTCAAGGCCTCGTATTCATCTGGCGTTCCGCAGAAGATGACCTCTTCGATCTGAATGGTGTGGTAGTAGATCTTTGCGTCTTGCTGGATCGCGCGATTGTAAAGGGGGGCAATGTAGCGCTCTCCGCCTTGTAGCTCTTTTGGGTCTATCGTTTCTATTTGTTGATATAAAGAAAAGAAAAACTCGGCGCTTTTGAAGTAGTACAGGCCGGAGCTGCACAGTTCAGAAATTCTAACCTTCTCGGCCACTTCAAGGGCTATGTTTGGGGTGCTGGCTGGGCGCACGAATGACCAATGATCGCCTTCTCCTTTGAAAACTTCGACATAGCCATCCGTGTCGGATAAGTCGAACTCGGTCGGATACCGAAAACCGGGGCGGAAGGTATCAATGTTGAAGATGGTGAGTGGCTCATCGGCTGAAATATCGGTCGCGCGCAGGCCGAGGGCTACGGTTTCTGCTTGCCCGCTGGTTTCGTGCCTGAGTTCGACAAGCTGATACATATCGGTAGAGAGGCCCATCTCGTGAAGCTCACGAACGAGGAAGGCTTTGGTGTCATCAATTTCCCGGTAGATGAACAGAAAGCGCTCTTTTCCGAAATAATGTTGGAAGCTTTGCACCGCATTGCGAAAGACGCTACGGCCGCACACGTTCAACATATACTTTGGTTTGGTGTATCCGCTGCGGTAAAACCGGGAACTAAGCCCCGCCATGGGAATAACGATCATGTCTTGGTTCCTTGCATCCGTGCGTAAGCCAGCAAACCAGAGCACAGCAACATCTTTTGGCGTTGAGGGGCTTCCTCGTGAAGCGGGAGCATGGTGAAGAATAATAGTCCCATGTGCGCCATCAATTCGGTCTTCTGTAATCCGAAGGAAGCAGAGACTTGCTGGAAAAATATCTCTTCGACCTCTTGATCATAAAACGTAGAAGCCACCGTAAAGCGCCAGTCAAAATCTGAATGTTTGTCCAATACTGATCGGCCGAGCACAATCTTGTCGTACTTGCCGAGAATGGAATGGGCCAGTTTGCCCAGATCATAGCGATAGTCGCCATACAGGCTTTGATCACCGGATGACAATTGACCGCGGGGATCGATGCAGATCACTCGGCCCGCCGTGAAGTCGTAGAAAATGTTTCCGAAGAAAAAGTCGCCGTGCCACATGCAAATGTCATCTGGCGAGGTCGCGGGAATTTCTGCAAGCAGCTCGGAGACAATTTGTTGGATACTTGGAAGCAATGTGCCGTTGACCGTGATCTGTTGATCCAGAGAGATACCAGATGTTTCGGAAAAGTGTTCGAGCCGCTCCCAGGTTTTGCGCACATACATGTCTTGGAAAAAAGCGCTTGCAAATTCTTCGGACGCTTCAGGGCTGAACTCCTGCGGGCGCAGGTTACGGCATTTTTGCAAGAAGTCGATACAGCCACGCAATATTTCGAGCCAGTTTGCCAGCGAGAGTTCACCAAACACATGCAGATCGGCAAGCAAGGGGTGGTGAACATATTCAAGCGCATAACCCGCCTGATAGTCTCCTTCAGCCCGACCGAGATATCGCGGCGTGTGGAGGCGCAGCCTTTTGGGAATACTTTCGTACCAATTGGCCTCGGCGCGAATTTTCGCAACTTTCTTGGATCGTTTGATGGTGTAGCCGTCTTCAAACTTAACCTCGTTAAACGAGCGAGCCGTCAACATGTCTCGTTTTGATCTGAAATAGAGCGGCAAGTGGCCAAAGTCATACCATTCTTCGGGTTCAGTAAGCGAGAGCCCCTCGTTTTGATGATAACTGTTGAGTGCTCCGGTGATTTTGTCTTCGACGCAGGCGGCGTGCAGTTTCTCGGGATCCGAGAAGTTGAAATAGCCCGAGACAATTCGGCGAGTGCTTTGGTGCTTGGGTGGGTCTTCCGAAAAACGCATTAACGTGCCGGTGTCGTCGCATTCGGCGAAGGCCCACAGGTAGTTTGCTGTACTGTCTTTGACAGCGACGATATCGTCCTGAAGCAGGCCTTCGTTCGACATCCGGACTAATGTATCACCGTAAAGAATTCTGACATTTTCCTGTGGTTTCAACGAGTCAAGTGCGCCAGCAATTGCCCCTCTGATCGGCAAAGTTTCTGGCTGATAGAGAACCTCGATGTTGCTTTGATCCAGCATGGCCTTGTCTACGCGGGATATTTCGTAGTCATCGGGGAGTGTAAGAATACAGCGTTCGCCGAGAGCGAGTTTAGCCTGGTGAGAATACAGCCTGTCTTGCCCCAGTGGCAAAAAACTGGGGGGGAGCATTCCAAATTGATGTGCGATTTCAGGGCTGACGCGGCGACCCGACATGATGATCAGCACGATTGCGGCCTCCTCGGGACAGTTGTCACGGTTTATCTATTTTCGTCAGCTTGCGGATTTGATCATAGCTGAGAGAAACAAACTCATCCGGGCGAATTGCTTTGTCATCAATGTAAAAGCCTTCGAAACCACACCAGGGCTTTCCGACCCAGATTTCATCATGTGGGATTTCGTGTTTTTCCAACCATGCCGTGATGCCGGGGAGTGTTTGTACGTTAATTTTCCCTACGTTTCCGGAATGGGTGCGCATGTTTCGGCTGGTGTGAATAACAATCTCAAATCCACGCTTATGATATTCACGAAGGCGCTCTACTATGGCTTGGTTCGGGGCTTTGTTTGCATAGTCCGGGGAGCTTGAGCCGTCGGTTATGGTATCGTCCAGATCGATAATCAATCGCTTCATATAGCTCTCACATTGCCTCAAATTTGTGTATTTTAAACAACTGAATTTACGGGAGATGTCCGTTTTAACAGTGTTTCATTATTCAAGATATATCCATAAGTGGTTTCGAATATTCTGTCCATGCCATGTCGTGCGGGACGCTCAGCGATTATACGGGGTGCTCATACCCCAATAGTCGATAATCTTCTGAAAAATGAGCAGCGATGTTTTCCAGGTCCTGCTTTGCGGGATGTATTTTTACGGATTTGCTTTTGTTGGCCCTGGGGAGCGTCGGCGAGCAGCCGATTTTTTGAGCAACAATAGCCCAATCCGTACTCAGATTTTCCATCCGGCAAATGTAGTCGATCTGAACTTTGCCATCCTTGATCGGCAAATATTCTACATATGGTGCCCAATGGTGATTGCTGCGGGTTCCCAGAGACTTGCAAAACTCTGGGAAGTCGATGGTCTCAAAGGGCTTTCCAAATACCTCTTCGATCTGCTGTTCGCGGAACTCATGTCCGCTTTGGGTAAACATCGAGTAGTTGGAAATCGTGCGGGCCACAGGATCACGAACAACGGTGAAGCTGAAATATCCGGGATGCATCTCTATTGCTTCAAGAGGGGTCACGCCTGTCAACATCTTAAACCCATATCGCCAACTGCGACACCTATCCGCAAAAGTTTTGGCCTGACTTATCCCGAGATGGTCTTTGATTGAGGAGCAGGCCGCTTTGGGCGTTTCGAAGTATATTACTTTCTTGCGCTTTGAGACCCAGATGAACGAACTGGTTTGGCAACCACATTTTTGGAGACTGCATGGAAAATTGGTTTTCCTGACCATAGCTGGCGATTCATTCATCGTTTTTCACACTTTTGCAATTTGAGGGACTTCATAGACCAGTGTGTCCGTCAGCCTTAGAAAATTCTTTAGATTAGCTGACGTTCGGCGCATTTCAACTTTTTCGGTACAGCACCGTACGAACGCAACCAGTCAGGTACGATGTCAACTATTCTGCCATACTTGCTCTTTGCTTTCTCAAACTGTCAGAACGCGAGATCTCCGGAGAACCGGCCTTATCAACCTTGCTGCGCCTCAAGGTGCCCGCAAACTAGACTTCTCGCTGGTCATTGTCTCGAAAATAGTCTGCTTTGGGCTCGAAGTGGTCATTGGACAGATTTTTGCGAATGTCCTTTTCGCTGCTCAAACACGCCATTCGTCCGCCATTTCGCACAACTTCTAACAGCGAGAGCGCGAGCCCGAGGGTTTTGCCCGGGCTCGCGCTCTCGCTCCTGTTGCAATGGTTCAAACAATGCGCGAGATGCGAGTTTAACTGTAGGGATCTCGCGCCAAATCTCGCGCCCGCGAGTTGCCGCGATCTCGCGCATCTCGCTCAAGCTGAAACAAGCCAAATCCAATCTCGGTGCGTTCCGACGCGCCCTGCAGCCTGTAGTGCGTCTATCATCCGGGTAATTTCCCGTCTTCTGTCGCGATTGCGCGATGCTTTGGAGATGTCCAACTTTGAAGCGTAAGCTATGAGTTCCTCCAGGTTAACAATCCGGAGCATCTCCGGCTCGGGCCACTCTTCGCCTCCGGGGTTCCAGGCGCCGTGCTCATCGATGTAGAACGAAATAGCAGCCAAGAGCTTTTGCTGCTTTTCAGACAGCTGATCCACTGCATCAGCAATTTCATGAAGTGAGTTGGACATCGGCTCGATAAAGCACGACGTGACATGC
>NZ_WQHP01000008.1 GCF_013035315.1 Ruegeria arenilitoris
CCGCCGTCTCCGCCACCGTTGCCGCCGCCGTCTCCGCCACCGTTGCCGCCGCCGTTTCCGCCACCGTTACCGCCACCGTTGCCGCCGCCGTCTCCGCCACCGTTGCCGCCGCCGTCTCCGCCACCGTTGCCGCCGCCGTCTCCGCCACCGTCTCCGCCACCGTTGCCGCCACCGTTACCGCCGCCGTCTCCGCCGCCCGGACCACCTGGTGCTCCGCCGGGACCGCCTGGTGCTCCGCCGCCAGACCCACCACCAGACCCGCCGCCAGAGGAGCTACCTCCTCCAGAAGATTCGCCGCCCGAACCATTCTCACCGCTGGAGTTGGAGCCGCTCCCAGATGACTGGCTGGAATCACGATCTTCGCCATTCGAAGTCACCGCAGCGATCGTTCCAGTCGAAAAATCCGTCAACAATGCGGCCAAACCGGGGCACTGTTGCCCGGTTGCAGCCAGTATCGAATCGAAATCGGAATGCCGTTGCAATCGGTTCAGGAAACTCGGTGTCACCTGTGTGCACTCACACAGCGTCTGATAGTCCCCCGCGTTCGCCGCGATCCGTGCTGTCCGTGCGTCGCAAACCCCAGATGCAGCTTGCGCTGTGGTTACCAGAAGCGCCCCGACAAACGGAGAGGCCACCAAAGCCGAAACGCTAGATTTCAGTTTAATTCGCATCATTTAGCTCCTTGCGCCTTAACACCCAAGTGCGTCAGGGTCTTCGGTTACCAAGTGGGAGCCGCAAATGAAGCACGGATAAATACCCGCTGAAGATGCGTTAACTTTGGCTCACCACCACTCTTTAAACTCGGACACAACACCAGTTGTGACGGTCCGACAGGCCCAATATACAACATCTATTAAGACCGCCACATCAAAAGTGGCAGAAAAGTGTCAAAATTTTGGAGAGGTATCCGTGATGCAACTATCGACGTCTGCGGCAATCATAACTGGCGGCGCGTCAGGTCTGGGTGAGGCCACCGCCCGCTATTTCGCAGAACAGGGCGCACAGGTGACAATCCTGGACCGCGACGCTGAGCGCGGCCCGAAAGTGGCCGCAGAGATCGGCGGGCATTTTGCGGAAACGGATGTGACAGACGAAGCCTCGGTCGCGCAGGCAGTCGAGCACGCGATGAGCAAGATGGGCCGCATCACGGCGGCAGTGAACTGCGCCGGGATTGCTTACGGGATCAAGACGGTCGGCAAGGATGGCCCCCACCCTCTGGATGCGTTTCAGCGCACAATCGACATCAATTTGGTGGGCACGTTCAACGTTTCACGCCTGGCCGCCGCAGAGATGGCCAAGAACGATCCCGAACCGGACGGTGCGCGCGGCGTGATCATCAACACCGCCTCGATCGCGGCGTTTGATGGGCAAAAGGGACAGGCCGCTTATGCAGCGTCGAAGGGTGGCGTGGTCGGAATGACACTGCCGATGGCACGCGATCTGGCCTCAACCGGGGTTCGGGTGATGACCATTGCACCGGGGATTTTCATGACCCCGATGCTGGCCGGTCTGCCCGAAGAGGTGCAGCAGCAACTGGCGGCCGATGTCCCCAACCCTGCCCGTCTGGGCGATCCGCGCGAATACGGGCGGCTGGCCGGGTTCATTGTCGAGATGGGATATCTGAACGGAGAGGTCATCCGCATCGACGGAGCGCTGCGCATGCGATAAGCCTGTCCCATGACCGAGTGGGAAAAAATGCAGTCCGGGCAGTGGTATTGCTGCCTGGACCCTGAACTGGAAGCCCTGCGGGCAAGGGCGCGCCGCGCAGTGCATGCGCACAACACCTGCCCGCCAGATGCACGCGATGCGATGGCCTTGGAACTGAAGGATTTGTTCGCTGAAACCGGACCGGACTGTTATCTTGAAGCCCCGTTTCATTGCGCCTACGGGCTGAACATCCAACTTGGCGCGCGGGTCTATTTCAATGCAGGTTGCGTGGTTCTGGACACGGCCTCAGTTCGGGTCGGAGATGACACAATGTTCGGCCCTCATGTGCAGATCTACTGCGCCCAGCACGCCAAAGACCCGGCGGAGCGCGCACAGGGTCTTGAGGTTGGTCTGCCGGTGACCATTGGCCGAAACGTCTGGGTAGGCGGTGGCGCAATCCTGATGCCCGGCATCACCATCGGCGACAACGCCATCATCGGCGCAGGAAGCGTCGTGACCAAGGATGTCGCTGCCGGGGAAACCGCCGTCGGTAGTCCGGCCCGGCCGATGGCCTAAGCGCCCTCGGCCTTTTCTTCCAACGTTAGCCACTCTTCCTCGGCCGCGGCCAGTTTCTCCTGTCGCTCAACCAGAGCCGCGGTCGCTTTTTGGAACTTGACGGGCTCTCGCGTGAAAAGCTCGGGGTCGGACATCAGTTCCTCAAGCTTTCCGATCTCTGCCTCAAGGCGGGCGATCTCGGCAGGCAGCTTCTCAAGTCGGTGCATTTCCGAGAATGACAGACCAGATTTCGGCTGCGCCTCTTGCTTTTGCTTTGGCTTGGAAGGCTTTGCTTTGTCAGCCTTCTTTTCCGTCACATCACCGCGCTGCGCAATGTAGTCAGACCATCCGCCCGCATAGACGGTTGCGCGGCCGTTCCCCTCCATCGCGATAGTTGTGGTGGCAACCCGGTCCAGAAAATCCCGGTCGTGGCTGACCAGAAGAACCGTACCGTCATAGTCGTCCAACAACTCTTGCAGCAGGTCCAGTGTTTCGACATCCAGATCGTTGGTCGGCTCGTCCAGAACCAGCAGGTTCGACGTCTTGGCCATCAGCTTGGCCAGCAACAAACGGGCTTTTTCTCCGCCCGACAAGGACTTAACGGCCGCTCTTGCCTGCGCATCGTCAAACAGAAATTCCTTGAGATAACCAACGACGTGTTTGGGTTGACCACCCACCATCACCTGATCGGCTTTGCCCGAAACCCGCATTTCGGGATCTCCGGTCAGGCTGTCCCACAGGGTCATTTCCGGGTCCAACTGTGCACGGGTTTGGTCAAAAACGGCAATCTCAAGGTTGGTGCCCAGCGTTACCGAGCCTTCATCCGGCTGTTCCTGACCCAACAACATCTTCAGCAGCGTTGTTTTGCCCACGCCGTTCGGACCGACAAAGGCCACGC
This sequence comes from Ruegeria arenilitoris, assembly GCF_013035315.1. GTDB lineage: Bacteria > Pseudomonadota > Alphaproteobacteria > Rhodobacterales > Rhodobacteraceae > Ruegeria > Ruegeria arenilitoris_D. The sequence continues at coordinate 3,101 of NZ_WQHP01000008.1, forward strand.
GATCACCACGCTGCACCAACAGATCAAAATTTCTGACGATCTGTTGCGCGCCAAAAGACTTGGCCAGGCCCTTGGCTTCGATCACTTTTCGGCCCGACTTTGGCCCTGCCTCCAATGTCATGGCGGCAGCACCCTGACGCTTGATCTGCGCCGCCTTCTCGGCCCGCAAAGCCTGCAGCGCCCGGACCCGGCCCTGGTTCCGCTTGCGGCGAGCACTGATACCTTCAACGGCCCACTTGGCCTCGGATTTGATCAGACGGTTCAGCTTGTGGCGCTGCTGATCCTCTTCCTCCCAGACCTTGTCGCGCCACGCTTCAAACGCCTCGAACCCCTGTTCCTGTCTCCGGACCATGCCACGATCAATCCACAGCGTCGCGCGGGTCAACGCGCGGAGGAAGGCACGGTCGTGCGAAATCAGCACATAGGCCGCGCGAGTTGATCCCAAATCGCGCTCAAGCCAGGCAATGGCTTCGATATCCAGATGGTTGGTCGGCTCATCCAACAGCATAAGGTCGGGCGCTTCGGCCATCAGCTTGGCCAGTGCCGCCCGCCGCCGCTCCCCACCTGAGGCGGTTTCAACCGCGCGCGAGGGATCGAACTTGAGCCCCTCACCCGCACGTTCGACCTTGTACAATTCGCCGGGTTCCAACCCGCTGGAGGCGTAATCGCCCAGCGTGGCAAATCCCTGCATAGTGGGGTCTTGTTCCATGTATCCAACGGATTTTCCCGGAGGGATCACGATCTCGCCCTTGTCGGGCTCGACCAGACCGGCCATCACTTTCATCAGGGTGGATTTACCGGACCCGTTGCGCCCCACCAGCGCCACTCGGTCGCCCGGCTGAACTACCAGATCAAGCTCGGAAAAAACCGGATCACCCCCGAAAGTCAGGGAAATGCCGGACATCTGTAACAAAGGAATTCTCGCCATGCCCGCCAGCTAAACCGGCAGGCCCAGAGCGTCAACGGCGTTTAGCCCGCGACCGCCCGTAACAAACGTTTGCGCGCCGGGGGAATCGCACCAATCTCCAGACCGGTGAAGACGTGCAGCGTGTTCATGTGCCGGTCTACCACCGCATGATCACTGACCCATCCCCCCATCATAAGGTAGGTGCGCAGCAATGGTGGCATCCGAAGCATGGCCTTTTTGGCATCCGGTTTGCGGCGCAAGCGCGCGGCGAACCGGAACACATTCGGGGCCTTGACCCGCGGCAGCCAGCGTTTTGGCGCCAGATGCCGATGTTTGAGCATGGCAAAGGCGTCCAGATATTCGGCCGTTTCAGTTCCGGCAAAGGACGAACAGCCAAACAGCATTTCGATGTTGTTTTTGTCCACGTAAGTGGTCATCGCCCCCCAGGCGACCCGTAGGATGTCGGGATCGGTCCAGTCGGGATGAATGCAAAACCGACCCATTTCGACCATGCGTCCTTCGAAACCCCGCAGCGCTGCAAGATCGTAGAACCGGGCTGAGTAACTGCGATCAATCTCGGACCCGTGTTCGATGGTCAACATCCTGAAACAACAGACAATCTGGTGGTTCGCGCGGGCATCCTCAATCAGGATATGGGCGCAGACCGGGTCGAAATCATCCTTGTCGGGCTGACCCGTGCCAAACGCCAATGTGCGCAAATCCTGCGCCGCCGCCACGTCCTCGGGGGACTGCGCCAATCGCGCCCGATACCTGCCCTTACCAAGCAATAGTGCCATGGTCGCATCCTCCGCGGTTGCTGACCTGTTTCCTGTTGCTGCGCTTCTACCACAGAACGTATGACCGTCCTGTGACCAGAACAAGATGCGGCGTGTTTACTGGGTCGCCCCCGGAATATTGGCTGGGTTAAAGTTGCCGATGTTACCCAGCAGCTGACTGAGGAAGTTTCTGTTGGTCACAGCGGATTCGGTCACGCGGCGGTCCAGAACAACCACATAGCCGTCCTCAAGCCCGAAGCGCTCGATGTTGCGTACGACGCCGCGTTGGTCAAAGCTGATGGCGACCAGTTCACGGGAAACGACCTCGGGGCGTTTCGGTCCGTAATGGCGCACGCGCGAGCGGACATAGTAAAAGCCCGAATCCCGCACCAGACCGGTTGAGCTGGGCGCGCCGATAGTTTCCAGGACGCTTTCGCGGCTGTCGACGCCCACTTTGATCTCGGCCAGTTGATCAGAAGGAGGGATATATCCGTGATTCTTGAAGACGGGCGTACAAGCGCCAACCGCAACCAAACAGGCCGCAAAGACAAGCGTTCTGGACGCTGGTTTCAACCTGTTCACAACCTTCAACATTTACATCCTCTTGCCTTGGGACCTTGCGGACCCTATCCGATTACATAAACCGCAGCCCCGGTTCAACACAGGAAAGGCTCACGAATGAGCAACAAGACATCTCTGCGGGTGGCCGACCTGCCCCAAAACGCGCCGACACCATTTGAATTGCGCCCCGACACACAAGTGCTGGACGCTATCCGCGCCGATTTGGGGCTGTTGGGCCTGCGCAAGGTCAGTTTTGTGGGTGACGTTAGGGCACAAGGTAAGCGTGACTGGATTCTGAACGGAAAACTCGGTGCCACGGTGATTCAGCCCTGCGTCGTGACGCTTGAGCCGGTGACGACGCGCATCGACGTGCCTGTATCGCGCGTGTACTTGGCCGACTGGTCCGACCCGGACGAGCCCGAGTTCGAAATCCCCGAAGGCGATGAGACCGAGCCGCTGGGTGCTGAAATCGACCCTGCATCCGTCATGATCGAGGCGCTCTCGCTTGCCCTGCCGCAATACCCTCGCAAAGACGGTGCCGCGATGGAACAGGCCGATTTTACCGAACCGGGCAAACAGGCGATGACAGACGAAGACGCGAAACCGTTTGCCGGGCTGGCGGATTTGCGCGACGCGTTGAAAAAAGACGAGTGACAGAGGTCTGATTTCCTGTCATAGCAGGCCTCCAGAAAAATCGCTTGAACATGTCGAGAATCGCAGTATTTTCGCGCGCTCATCGGAATTTGGGTTGGACATTGCGGGGCTCGTCGCCTAAACGCGCGTCAAACCACGAGAAAACGAAGAATGAAACCCGGCCAGCAGCGAATCTGCCGGCCCTTAATAGACAAAGGTTGAGACCATGGCTGTCCAACAGAACAAAGTTTCCAAGTCGCGCCGCAACAACCGCCGCGCACATGACGCTCTGGTTGCTGCAAACCCGAACGAATGCCCGAACTGCGGTGAACTGAAGCGCCCGCACCACGTTTGCGCGTCCTGCGGCCACTATGATGACCGTGAAGTCGTCGCTCAGGCCGACGAAATCGACCTGGACGAAGACGCGGCCTAAGCCTCATAACTCGTAGGCTAAGGCATGACGGAACAGCCCACGCAAACCGGACGGATTACCATCTCGGTTGACGCTATGGGCGGAGACTCGGGGCCCGCGACTGTTGTTGCGGGCATTGCCAAATCGGCAAACAAGAACCCCGACATTGCGTTCGTCTTGCACGGCCCCGAGCAGGTTTTGCGTAAACTTGTCGCCAAACGGCGTGTCCTGCAGGGGCGCGTCGTTTTTCGTGATTGCCCCGACGTGGTCACGATGGAGGACAAGCCAAGCCAGGTTGTCCGCAGCGGCAAGCAGACCTCGATGTGGTCAACGCTGGAATCGGTGCGCCAAGGTGAGGCGCACGGAGCGGTTTCGTGCGGCAATACAGGCGCGTTGATGGCGCTGTCGATGATACGACTGCGTAAACTGCCGGGCGTAAACCGTCCGGCGATCGCGATTCTGTGGCCGTCGCGCAACCCGCAAGGCTTCAACGTGATGCTGGATGTGGGCGCGGACGTCCGCGCCGATGCCAAGGATTTGCTGCAATATGCGCTGATGGGCGCGTCGTATGCCCGCAACGGCATGGCGCTGGATCGGCCCCGGATCGGGTTGCTGAATGTCGGCACCGAAGAACACAAAGGCCGGGCCGAGCTCAAAGAAGCTCACGCCATGATCGCCGAGTTCGCGGAGCAGGCCAATTTCGATTTCGTAGGCTTCGTGGAAGGCAGTGATATCCCCGGCGATAAGGCCGATGTCATTGTTACCGATGGTTTTACCGGAAACGTCGCGATCAAAACAGGCGAAGGCACCGCCAGCCTGATCGGCGATCTGCTGCGTGAGGCGTTCAAGTATTCCCCCCTTTCCCGGCTTGCATCGGTTCTGGCGATCACCTCGCTGAACCGTTTGAAGAAACGGATCGATCCACGCCGTGTGAACGGCGGGGTATTCCTTGGCCTCAACGGAACCGTGGTCAAGTCACATGGTGGCGCAGATGCCACCGGCGTATCGGCAGCCGTCAAACTGGCCTTTACCCTGGCCCAGTCCGGATTTGCCGAAAAATTGGCGGCACGGGTTGCATCAACAGCCCAGCTTGCACAAGATGCCGCCCACGTACCGCCAAAGGCGGGCGAATAACAATAAAAGGCAGTAACCCAAAATGGCAGGCCGTTCAGTTGTTGTAGGTGTCGGACACTATTTGCCAGAGCGCATCGTTCCGAATTCCGAATTTGAAAAGACGCTCGATACGACGGATGAGTGGATCAGAACTCGTTCGGGTATCGAACGCCGCCACTTTGCAGCCGACGATGAGACAACATCGGATCTCGCGACCAAGGCAGCCGAAGCCGCGCTGGCAGATGCCGGTCTTAAGGCCGAAGACATCGACGCCATCGTTCTGGCAACCTCAACCGCTGATCTGACTTTCCCCTCGGCCGCGACGATGGTGCAGTCGCGGCTGGGCATGACGAACGGATTCGCCTTTGACGTTCAGGCCGTTTGTGCCGGGTTTGTCTTTGCGCTGACCAACGCCAACGCCCTGATCCTCTCGGGACAGGCCAAGCGGGTTCTGGTCATCGGTGCCGAGACGTTCTCGCGCATTATGGACTGGTCGGACCGGTCCACCTGTGTGCTGTTTGGGGACGGCGCCGGTGCGCTTGTGCTGGAACTGCAAGAGGGTGAAGGCTCCGCTCAGGATCGTGGCATTCTGGCGACCGACCTGAACTCGGACGGGCGCTACAAGGACCTGCTGTACGTCGACGGTGGCGTGTCGACACAGTCGACCGGCCACCTGCGCATGCAGGGCAATCAAGTCTTCCGCCATGCCGTTGAAAAGCTTGCGAAAACCGCCGAAACCGCTTTGGGCCGCGCGGGGCTGAGCAGTGCTGACGTCGACTGGATCGTGCCCCATCAGGCCAATATCCGTATCATCCAGGGCACCGCCAAAAAGATGGGTCTGCCGATGGAGAATGTCGTCGTAACCGTACAGGATCACGGCAATACTTCGGCTGCGTCGATTCCCCTGGCCCTGTCCGTTGGCAAGGCACGCGGCCAGATCAAGCCCGGAGACCTGATCGTGACCGAGGCGATTGGCGGTGGTCTGGCCTGGGGCGCTGTGGTTCTACGCTGGTAACCGGCGCAAAACGGCTTACACAGCCGCTCGCAATTCATTGATATTGACAGCGAATTTCCCGTCACCATATGCTTTGATAGCAACAGGGGAATTGGTATGGGCGATAAAACACTGACGCGAATGGATCTGAGCGAGGCTGTTTTCCGCGAGGTTGGCCTTTCACGCAACGAAAGTGCCCAGCTTGTGGAAAGTGTGTTGAACCACATGTCTGACGCCTTGGTCCGTGGCGAACAGGTCAAGATTTCGTCGTTCGGCACCTTCAGTGTTCGGGACAAAACCGCCCGCATCGGCCGCAACCCCAAAACCGGCGAAGAGGTTCCAATTCAGCCCCGCCGGGTTCTGACGTTCCGCCCGTCGCACCTGATGAAGGATCGCGTCGCCGCAGGGAATCGCAAGTAAGTTCGGGACGAAACGGTCATGAGCAAGTCCCCCGACGCCTTTCGCACAATCAGTGAAGTTGCGGACTGGCTGGGCGTTCAGGCTCATGTTCTGCGATTCTGGGAAAGCCGGTTTACGCAAGTAAAACCCGTGAAGCGCGCTGGTGGGCGGCGGTACTACCGGCCGAACGATATGCGCCTGCTGGGGGGCATCAAGAAGCTGCTGCACGAGGATGGGATTACCATCAAAGGCGTGCAGCGTATCTTACGCGAACAGGGTGTATCTTATGTCTCGGGCTTGTCGCCCAGCTTGGACGAACCCGCCCCGATCGAAGGCACCAAAGCGGACGACAGCGTTGTCGTTCCCTTCGCCGCCAAACCCGCCGCGACCAGTGGCCAGATCGATCTTGATCTTGGCGACCCGACACCGGCAGCAGAAACGGCAGAGCCTGCCCCACAACCTGTCAAAGCTGAACCATCCCCGGAAGCCGACTCGCCCCCACCTCAGGCGGCAGAGCCCGCGCAGCCCGAACCAGAGTACCTGGACGAAGCCCCCCTGCTAGGCGGAATCGCCACGCAGGCTTGGGAACGGACCGAGTTTGATGACGATCTGCTGCGTAAGATCGCACCCATCGCCAAAGACTTGCGCGCTGTTATCAACCGAATTGAGAACCGGTCGGCAGGATAAGAAAAAAGGCGATGATTTCCTCTTGCCCCTGCCGGGAAAGTCTTTATGAACACCTCAACGTCGGGCTATGGCGCAGCCTGGTAGCGCGTCCGTCTGGGGGACGGAAGGTCGCAGGTTCGAGTCCTGCTAGCCCGACCAAATCACACCGACGTTTATGGCAAACAGGCCAGATCCCGCTCTGGCATCAGGGGGGATCGGAATGACAGGTGTATGCCCAAACCAGCAGATCGAGGCAATGATCGGGCGTGGAGAGCTGTCCGCGAGCCCCGAGATCATCCCGGCGCAGGTTCAGCCAGCCAGCCTTGATTTACGTTTAGGAACAGTAGCTTACCGCGTGCGAGCCTCGTTCCTTGCCGGTGAAGGCCGCTCGGTTGCGGACCGGCTGGCCGAGTTTGAAATGCACCGCATCGACATCACCGACGGCGCCGTTCTGGAAAAGGGCTGCGTCTATCTGGTGCCACTGATGGAATCCTTGGCATTGCCCGCCGACACAAGTGCCGTCGCCAACGCCAAAAGCTCAACCGGGCGACTGGACTTGCTGACCCGCACGATCACCGATGGCGGAACCGAATTCGACCGCGTGCCAGCTGGCTATGCCGGGCCTCTTTATGCCGAGATTTGTCCCCGCTCCTTTTCGGTACTGGTGCGTCCGGGCATGCGCTTGAATCAGATCCGCTTTCGCCAGGGTCAGGCTGTGCTTAGCGACACGGAACTGACCACCCTGCATAACGACTCTCCGCTGGTCGATGGACCGGCCGTAATCCAGGACGGGCTGGGTTTTTCGGTCGATCTGCAACTGCCTGACACCGATCTGGTGGGTTATCGCGCGAAACCTCATACCGGTGTGATCGATCTGGACCGGATCGGAGAGTACGACCCGCAGGAATACTGGGAAGAAGTGCGCACCTCCGATGGCCGCATCATTCTGGACCCCGGAGCGTTCTACATCCTTGTCAGCCGCGAGGCGGTTCATATCCCGCCCATGTACGCGGCAGAAATGGCCCCTTATTTGGCGATGGTAGGCGAGTTCCGGGTGCACTATGCGGGGTTCTTCGACCCCGGTTTTGGCCATGCCGCAGCCGGCGGCGCAGGATCACGGGGCGTACTGGAAGTGCGTTGCCACGAAGCTCCCTTCGTGCTTGAGCACGGACAGGTCGTCGGACGGTTGGTCTATGAGAAGATGGCCGAGATGCCTACGCAGCTATATGGCGCGGGCATTGCATCTAACTATCAGGGACAGGGCCTGAAACTGTCCAAGCATTTCAAGGCTGTCGGTTAAAACTTCATAAACCGGCGCATCTGCCGGGTGATCTGCTGCGCCTGTTTCATGTTCTGCGGCGGCATCGGTGTCTTGTTTTGCGCAGTTGGCTTGCCATCTGACTGTTGATCCGACTTGCTGCCCATCCGGCTTGCCATGTCAAACCCCTTGTCGACACCTTTGGTGACAAGGCGGCGCATAACCTGGCGAACAATCATGTCGATGATCCGATTGGCGTTCATTGCTCAACTCCTCAATTGGTCCTCAACATAGGCGATTCCTGCGGCAACAAAAGGGCCGCTTGATCACTCTTCCTCGAAAAGCTCGGTCTGATCTTCATCTTCTTCGTCATCACGCCCCTCGCCCAGCGGGATGGTACCCGGCGGTGGCCGGTTCTCAAGCAATCCGGCGGCGCGAAGTTCCTTTAGGCCCGGCAGATCGCGGGCGTTTTCAAGCCCGAAATGATCCAGAAACTGGGGCGTCACAACAAAGGTGACCGGGCGGCCGGGTGTCATGCGGCGACGGCCCAGCCTGATCCACTCCATCTCGAGCAGTTGATCAATCGTCCCGCGCGAGACCGAGACGCCGCGGATCTCTTCGATCTCGGCCCGTGTGCAGGGCTGGTGATAGGCTACAATGGCCAGCGTTTCGATCGCTGCACGGCTCAGTTTGCGGGTCTCAACCGTTTCCTTTTGCATCAGGAACCCCAGATCCGGGGCGGTACGAAAGGCCCACGCGTCCGCCACGCGAACGACGCGAACACCGCGCCCTTCATAGCGTTTCTGAAGCATTTCAACCGCTTGCGCCGCATCGCTGCCATGAGGCATCCGCGCCTCAAGATCGGCGATCGTGACCGGTTCGGCGCTGGCGAACAGAACGGCCTCGACCATGCGTTCCTGTTCGGCCAATGGGGGCGCTTCGAACAGGGTGCCGGTGCCTTCGTCTTGCGTGTCGTCAGTCACGTGTGTCAGTCCTCTTACGCAGATGGATCGGGGCAAAGGTGTCGCTTTGCTTGATCTCCATATGTCCTTCTTTCACCAGCTCCAGCGAGGCCGCAAAGGTCGCCGCCGTGGCCGAGCGCCGCCGCACCGGATCAGCATCCCAGCCGTCGGGCAAATACGTCTCCATATCCGTCCAGGTGCCCGCGAACCCGATCAGCGGCCGCATCCGTTCAAGCGCCTGTTCCATGGTGAATACGGCGTCGCGATCCATGACAAAGGGGCGGAATTCGTCACGGGTCCGGATCCGAGCATAGCCCTGCATCAAGTCCAGCAACGTGGCGGAGTAGGTTACGGTGCGGATGCGGGTGACGTCTTCGCCCTGCCCGCGTTTGAAGAAATCACGCCCCAGCTGATCCCGCGCCATCAAACGCGCGGCAGAGTCGCGCATGGCCTGCAGACGCTCCAACTGGAACGCAAGGTGTGCGGCCAGTTCTTCGCCCGAGGGACCTTCGTCATCCGGGTCGGGCGGCAACAGCAAGCGCGATTTCAGAAAGGCAAGCCAGGCGGCCATCACCAGATAATCGGCGGCCAGTTCAATCCGCAACGCCCGCGCCTTTTCGACAAAGGCCAGGTATTGCTGCGCCAGCGCCAGAACCGAGATTTTCCGCAGGTCGACCTTTTGCGTCCGCGACAAGGTCAGCAGAACGTCCAGAGGGCCTTCGAACCCGTCGACGTCAACGATCAGCGCTTCGGCCGCAAGACGATCCGCGACCGAGACCGGGTCTTCGCTGAATAGATTATCGTTCATATACCTGCCCGCCCATTAGGGCAGATAGTTCCGCCTCGGCGGCTTGGATGTCAAGTTCCGCAGGCTTTTGTCGCATCGCCAGCGCCTTTTCTGCGCGTTTCTGCGCCTGCTCGGACATCTCTCCGGCGGCATTCAGCACCTTGGCGCGGGCCTCAAAAGACCCGTTGCAGTGCAAAACCACGTCGCAGCCTGCATTCAACGCCTGTCGGGCGATCTCCTCTGGTGCACCGCTGAGCGCCTTCATCGAGATATCATCGGTCATGATCAACCCGTCGAACCCGATCTTGTCGCGGATCAGGCCGATCATTGTCGGTGAAATTGTAGCTGGCTGTGGGTCGATCCGGTCATAGACCAGATGCGCGGTCATCCCCATCGGCAGATCATTCAGCGCCCGGAACGGGGCGAAATCTGCCTGCTCAAGCTGGTCTTGGGTCAGGTCCACATGTGGCAGGTCGTGGTGGCTGTCCAGCGTGGACAACCCGTGACCCGGCATATGTTTCAAAACGGGCAGTACACCGCCGTCCAGATGTCCCTTGGCCACGGCCCGACCAATCCCGGAAACGAGTTTGGGGTCAGCACCATAGCAACGGTTTTTCAGAAACGGATGCGTCTCGTCCCGCGCCAGATCGACCATCGGGGCGCAGTTGCTGTCGATGCCCAGTTCGAACAGCTCCTGCGCGATCAGACGATAGCGCAAGTACATCGCGCGTTCCGCCTGATCCCCGGCGCGCCCGGCATGGTTCAGCGGCGGCATCCATTCGCGGGCCAAAGGGGCGCGCAGACGCTGCACACGGCCTCCTTCCTGGTCGATTGTGATCGGGCAATTGCGCCCGACCGCTTCGCGGAAATCGTCGCACAGGGCACGCACCTGATCGGCGCGATCGATGTTGCGCGCAAACAAAATGAACCCGAACGGGTTCATTTGGCGGAACAATCGCTTTTCTTCGGATGTCAGGCGCAGGCCTTCGGCATCGGTAATCGCAGCGCCGAATGTCACCGCACGCTCACCGGAATACAGTCCGCTCCCTGCGCTACAAGCGCTGCACAGAACTGGCGCGAGTCACTCAAATCTTCGAACCCGAGAACACGCAGACGATAAAAGGTGCGTCCACCGCTTGAGGTTTTCTGGATAACGCGCTGTTTACCATCCATATATTCGCCAAACCGGCCATTCAGACGATCCCATTCCGCAAGCGCAATGTCCGAGCTTTCATAAGCCCCCAACTGCGCCAAGCGTGTCCCCTTGGACAGAGAATTAGGGTCAACGTCCAGTCCAACGGCCGCTTTCACAGCGGCGTTGATCGCAGCTTCGGTGTTGCTGTTGGCAGAGATCCCACTGGGCGTGGTTCGCGCGGGTCGTGTGATCGGACGCAGCGACCTGCGCACGCCCGGCAAGGCGGCCAGTTCTGGGTCCGGCAACTGAGCAGCCAGATCGGCGGGGTCAATGGCGGGTTCTTCCTCGGGCAAGGCCAACGAGGCCAGCTGCACGCCCTGCTCTGTCGGCACTTCGGGCTTCGCGGCCTCACCCGCCAGTTCAGCAACCAAAGCGTCCACGGTGTTCTGACGCAGCTGAGCCGCTTCCTGATCCGAGATCTCTTCCTCGACCACGTGCACAGCCTGCGTGGGTTTCAATGGCTCAATTGGCGTGTCTTCTTCGGTCAGGGATACCGGGCGCGGCGCAAGGATCAGGCGATCCGCCGGAGCTTCTGCCGTACCAACCGCTGCAACGGCATTGACGGCAAGCCCCTGGTGGTCGGCAGGTGTGCCGCCGGGGTTCTCTGGCTGAATACGCATGGGCCCTTCGATGGCACGCACAACGGGAACGCCGCTGACATCACGCATCACCAGCTTGTAACCCCAGACACCGATCCCAGCGACCAGTGCCAGAGACGCAACTGCGCCCATGACATTGACAATACGGCCCAACCCGGCCCCGCGAGGTGCCTGTTCATACCCGTGAAAGTTATCGGAATAATCATACCCATCCTGAGGATGCGGTTGATTCGTGTAATGCATCTCCTCGGGGCGCATTTGCCCCGAGTAATCGTAATTCGCCATGTCCGCCTCACCGCCCGTATCGCGCCAGAAAATAAGGCGCGCGGGTCATTTCTTGCCTACCTCGTACCGGTGCGTCGGGCGGTGTTAGTTACCGCATCTCCTGCGCCGGAGTGACGCCAAGAATACCCAAGCCCGCTGAAATCACAACAGAAACACCCCGGGCCAATGCGATTTTCGACTGGCTTGTGGCAACATCGCCATCCTGAATGAAACGCAGCGACAGCTCATCATTGCCCTTGTTCCACAGCGCGTGGAAATCGCCAGCAAGTTCATACAGGTAGAAGGCCACGCGGTGCGGCTCATTGGTGCGTGCGGCAATCTCGACCAGACGCGGCCATTCAGCCAGCTTCTTCGCAACAGCCAGTTCCGAGGCGTGGTCGATCTTGCCCAGATCGGCCCCTTTAAGGGTGGCGTCATCTGTGGCGATATCTGCCTCGGCGGCGCGACGCAGAACGCTCATCACGCGGGCATGGGCGTATTGCACGTAGAAAACGGGGTTCTCGCGGCTCTGTTCCAACACCTTGTCGAAATCGAAATCCAGCGGCGCGTCGTTCTTGCGGGTCAGCATAACGAAACGGGTCACATCGGGACCAACCTGATCGACCACATCGCGCAGGGTGACAAAGTTCCCGGCACGTTTGGACATCTTAAACGGCTCGCCATTCTTCCACAGCTTCACCAGCTGAGTCAGCTTGATATCCAGCGGCACTTTGCCGTCGGACAGCGCCGACACAGCCGCCTTCATCCGCTTGACATAGCCACCGTGGTCGGCACCAAACACGTCGATCAGCGCATCAAAGCCACGGGTCACCTTGTCATAGTGATAGGCGATATCCGGTGCGAAATAGGTCCAGCTACCGTCCGATTTCTTGACCGGGCGGTCGACGTCATCGCCATGCTCGGTCGACTTGAACAGTGTCTGCTCGCGCGGCTCCCAATCCTCGGGCTTTTTACCCTTTGGCGGTTCCAGCACGCCTTCATAGATCAGGCCCTTTTCGGTCAGAGACTCCAGCGCAGCCTCAATCCGGCCTGTGCCATAAAGCGATTTCTCCGAGAAGAAGATGTCCATCTCAACGCCCAGCGCCTTCAGGTCGGCACGGATCAGGTCCATCATCGCGTCGGTGGCAAAGTTGCGCAGCTCTTCCAGCCACTCGCTTTCTGGCTTGTCGATCAGGCTGTCGCCGTATTTCTCTTTCAGCGCCTCACCGATCGGGATCAGGTAATCACCGGGGTACAGACCTTCGGCAATCTCGGGGCTCAGGCCATTGGCTTCGCGGTAGCGTTCGTACGCGGACCGCGCCAGAACGTCGACCTGCGCGCCGCCATCGTTGATGTAATATTCCCGGGTCACGTCGTGGCCCGAATAGGCCAGTAAGCTCGCCAGAGCGTCCCCGAACACCGCGCCGCGCGTATGGCCGACATGCAAAGGACCTGTGGGGTTAGCGGAGACATACTCAACGTTCACCTTCTGGCCATGCCCCATGGTCGAGCGGCCATAGTCGGTGCCCTTCTCAAGCACAGCAGCCAGAACGCTCTGCCACACGGATGGTGCTAGCCGCAGGTTCAAAAAGCCCGGTCCGGCTACTTCGGCACTGGTGATCCGGTCATCCGCCGCTAGCTTCCCGGCCAGAACATCGGCAATGTCGCGCGGCTTCATCTTGGCCGGTTTCGCCAGCACCATCGCCGCGTTGGTCGCCATGTCGCCATGTGCGGCATCGCGCGGCGGTTCGACCGCCACGTTGTCAAAGCTCAGCCCCTCGGGCAAAGCGCCTTCGGACTGCATCTGTGCCAGCGCGTCCAGAACGAGGCCGCGGATCTCGGAAAACAGGTTCATTTCGGATGTCCTTTTGCTTGCCCGGCGGTTTACCACGCATCACGGCAAGGTCAATGGAAGCCATCAGTTTAGGCTTGGATAAGCGATAAACCCGGCTAAGCTCGGCGGAAATTCCAACCGGAGAGCCCCCATGCGCCTTGCCCTGCCCCTCGCCTTTGTCCTGACTTCAGCCGCACCGCTCTGGGCGGAGATGCCCGCGCCCCAAGGACATGTGCTTTTGACCCTTGGCGGAGCAGTCACAGAAACCAACCTGCCTGCTCGCGGCGAAAACGACGGCGGCCTGCTTGGGTTCCTGGAGGTCCAGCATAGCGGGGCCGCCGGTTTCGATGCCACCATGCTGGACGGGTTGGAGCAGGTCGAGATCACCATTCCCTACGGCCCCGAAGACAATCAGCGCGACATCGCCTTTTCCGGGCCCCGACTATCCGACCTGATGACTATGGCCGGGGCCGAAGGAAAAACCGCCAAACCGATGGCGATGGACGGCTATCAGTCCGAAATCACTTGGGACAGTATTGCCGCCCACCAGCCCATCGTCGCAACCCATGCGGACGGGGCGCCAATGGGCATCGGCGGCTACGGCCCGACCATGATCGTATTCCCGCCGACCGATGACGAAGACCTGGCCTCGGAACAGGCCGGGCAGCAGGTCTGGGCGCTGGCCTATATCGGGATCGAGTGATCAGGCACCGGTGAGCCTTGCATGATCCTGCAGCGCAAACCGGTCCGTCATACCCGCGATATAGTCCGACACGATCCGAGCCAGCGCGGTCTCGTCCCGGGACGCTTCGATATCCTCATGCCATCGGGCCGGCATTTGTTTGGGATCGTTCAGATAGATCGGAAACAACTCTTCAACGACCGTACTGACCGTTGCACGCACTTCCATAACACTGGGTGCACGGTACATCCGGTTAAACAGAAAAGCGCGAATCTCTTTGAGTTGCGCCCATAGGCCGTTCGAGAACTGAATCACCGGATAGCCCAGATTGCGAATATCCTCGACGCTCTGCGCACCCGAATTGGCGATCAAATCGCGCGAAGTGTCGATCACGTCAGACACCATGACGCCAAAGACCCGCCGCAATGCCTCATGCCGGCGGCGATACGAGTCCAGCCCCGGGTACTTTCGGTCCACATCGGCGTAGCAGTCGCCAACAATCGGCAATTGCCGGATTTCATCATCAGAAAACAGCCCCGCCCGCAACCCATCCAACAGATCGTGATTATTGTAGGCAATGTCATCTGACAGCGCGGCAACCTGCGCTTCGGCACTGGCGTGCGTGTGCAGTTCGAGATCGAAACCCTCATTGCATTCGGCCAAGGCCCAGGGCAAATCCCCCAGGACGGGGCCATTATGCTTGGCGATCCCTTCCAGGCATTCCCAGGTCAGGTTGCAACCATCAAACTCGGCATAGTGGCGCTCCAGCCTGGTCACGATCCGAATGGCCTGCGCGTTGTGGTCAAATCCGCCATAAGGTTGCATCAGCGCGTGCAACGCGTCTTCGCCGGTATGTCCAAACGGGGTGTGCCCCAGATCATGGGCCAAGGCGACAGCCTCGGTCAGTTCCGGGTTCAGACCCAAAGCCCCCGCAATCGTACGCGCAACCTGCGCCACTTCGATAGAGTGTGTCAGACGCGTTCGGTAACTGTCGCCCTCATGTTCGACAAAGACTTGCGTCTTGTGTTTGAGCCGCCGAAAGGCACTGGCATGAATGATCCTGTCCCGATCACGCTGAAAGCATGACCTGAAACTGCTCTCCTCCTCTGGCACCAACCGCCCCCTCGCGCGATTGGGGTCCGAGGCAAAACCCGCTCTTTCCAAAGGTCTTGTCCTTGTCGCCTGTCCTAAGCTTTCATATATTGTAGCCTGATCGGGAAATAAACCTTTGGAGTCCGGCATGAATCTGCCTCCGACAGTCACAGAACGCGCCTTTGAACGCCTGGCCGAGATCGGCGCGGCGAAGCAGGGTCAAGCGTTGCGCGTTGCCGTCGAAGGCGGCGGATGTTCCGGTTTTCAATACGAAATCGCGCTGGACGAGCCAAAAGAAGATGACCTTGTGCTGGAAGGCAAAGGCCAAAAAGTCATCGTCGACTCGGTGTCCTTGCCGTTTCTTGAAAATGCCGTGATCGATTTTACCCAAGAACTGATCGGTGCGCGGTTTGTGATCGATAACCCCAACGCCACCTCCTCTTGCGGGTGCGGTACCTCGTTTTCGATGTAGCGCCGGCGGGGGCTTTGCCCCCACACCCCCAGGATATTTTCAGCCAGATGAAGCAGGGATCTGCTCTCCGACCGTGACGCCGGAGAGCTTCACCTGGCGCGGTCATCGGCGTCCCCGCCTGTACCGCTCAACTGTTTTCGCTGCCATTGGTTAACGATCCGTTTCTTCATCTGGCCAAAAATATCCCGGAGCGCGAGGCAGAGCCTCGCAACCCGGCTATCCGCCTTGCCGCTGGGCTGGATCTGCGCGATAGGTTGCAACAAGGTTTCGGAGGATCGCGCATGAAAATCGCTACGTTCAATATCAACGGTGTCAAAGCGCGGGCCGAGGCTCTGCCGCGATGGCTGGACGACGCGCAGCCCGACGTTGTGCTGCTGCAAGAGATCAAATCGGTCGACGAAAACTTCCCGCGCGAACTGTTTGAAGACCGCGGATACAATGTCGAAACACATGGTCAGAAGAGCTTTAACGGGGTCGCGATCCTTTCGAAGCTTCCGTTGGAGGACGTGTCCCGCGGTCTGCCTGGTGACGACGAGGACGAGCAGGCGCGCTGGATCGAAGCCACCGTAATCGGCAAGCGAGCGCTTCGCATTTGCGGCTTGTACCTTCCCAACGGCAATCCTGTGCCCGGCCCGAAATATGAGTACAAGCTGGCATGGATGGAGCGTCTATACGATCGAGCCCGCGATCTGCTGGCCAGTGAAGAACCCGCTCTTATGGCAGGGGATTACAACATCATCCCGCAAGTCGAAGACGCCAAGCGCCCCGATGCGTGGCGCGAGGACGCCCTGTTTCGTCCGGAAAGCCGGGCTGCGTTCCGCAAGATCCTGAACCTTGGCTTTACCGAAGCTTTTCGAGCCGTCACCCAAGGCCCCGAACACTATTCCTTTTGGGATTATCAGGCCGGGGCTTGGAACAAAAATGACGGCATTCGCATCGACCATTTCCTGCTAACACCGCAGGCCGCTGATCTGATGCGCGATTGCCGCATCGATGCCGAGATACGAGGGCATGAAAAACCGTCAGACCATGTCCCGGTCTGGGTCGATCTGGACCTGTGACCGCTCAGGCGGTTGCGTCGTAGCTGTAGATCCACTCGTATTTTCGCGACAATCGCGGACCAATCGCCATCAGCGCCGCTTGCGCCGCCAACCGCATCGGGCCACGCAGGTGGAAATTGCGGGCATTTGCCCCGGCAGTTGCGACCACTTTTTTGGCTCGAGAGCGGCGGCGGGATTCGTACATCTCCAACGCTTGCTGAATGCCCGATTGGTCGTCAAATGCACGGGCCAGAACACATGCGTCTTCCAGGGCGAGACAGGCGCCTTGCGCCATGAAGGGCAACGTCGGATGGGCCGCATCGCCAAGCAGAGCGATCCGTTCGTTTTGCCATGTTTGCGCAACAGGACGCAGAAACAAGGCCCAGATGTTAGGTTCCTGAACCTGTTCGAGGATTTCCCCGACAAGTCCGCCGAAATCAGAAAATCGCGCCCTCAAATCCTCGGGGTCGCCGCGCCTGTTCCAGCCTTCCTCCTGCCAGTCAGACCGCTCTTCGATCGCAACGATGTTCATCAATGTATGGTCGCGCAAAGGGTATGTCACCACATGCCGCCCCGGCCCCATGGTCAAAACGGCGCACGGTTTCAGATCGCGGCGCGCCCAGGGGATCGTGGCCCGCCAGGCCACCTGATGTGTGAATTCAGGTGCTTCGGGTCCGTTCAGGTCAGCGCGGATTTGGCTACGTCCGCCATCGGCGGCAATCACACAATCGGCGCTAAATCTGGTGCCGTCCTCCAGAACAATTTCGGCGTCGGATGGATGCTTGTGCACCTGTGCAACCTGTGCGCCCAGCCGAAATTCGACACCTTCCCGAAGTGCTGCCTTGTGCAGCAATCCCAACAAATCGGCCCGATGAAAATAGTAGGTCGATCCAGCAGCCGGTGCCGGAATTTCGCTGACAGACCGGCCGGCCCGATAATCGCGCAACACCGTTCCGTAGGACCGCAATCCCGCCTCAGGTGTGTCGCCCACAACGTTTAGGGCGCGCAGGACGACCATTCCGTTCTCGCTGATCTGCAGACCCGCGCCAACTTCGGTTAATTCAGCGGCCTGTTCGAAAACCGTGACCTGGGCACCGCGCTGCTGCAGCGCCAATGCCGCCGCAATGCCGCCTATGCCGCCACCGATGACGCCGAATTTCAGACCGTTGATTTTCATCCCCCCGGCTTAACGCAAAAACGCCGGAGCGAAAGGCCCCGGCGTTTAAGAAATTGTGATTTTCCAGCGATCAATCGTCGCGGTGGACCTTCTCGCGGCGCTCGTGACGCTCTTGCGCCTCAAGCGTCATGGTCGCGATCGGGCGCGCATCCAGACGTTTCAGCGAGATCGGATCACCCGTCATCTCACAGTACCCGTATTCGCCTTCATCGATCCGGCGCAGGGCCGAGTCGATCTTGGCGACCAGCTTACGCTGCCGGTCCCGGGTGCGCAGTTCCAACGCGCGATCTGTTTCCTCGCTTGCGCGGTCTGCTACGTCCGGAATGTTACGGGTGTTGTCTTGCAGCCCTTCGATCGTGTCGCGGCTGCCTGCCAAAAGTTCATTCTTCCAGTCCAGCAGCTTGCGACGAAAATACTCCAGCTGCTTGTCGTTCATAAATGGTTCGTCTTCGGCTGGACGATAATCCTCGGGCAGAAATACTTCCTGCTTCATTTTTGCTCCCTCGGTGTGGCCTGCAACGCCGGTCACCTTACCTTCACCTGACATGCGGCAATCCCCTTCTGCGCTGCATTTATCCGACGACGCGGGGAATGTCACTATGCAAACGTCGCCCCACGCAGCGTCATGCTGAATTGTCTAAATATGAGACTTACAACAAGAAAACCTTGTTTTTCTGTGGAATTTAGCGGGCTTTTTTACGGCGATCACGAATGTGCGGGACCCGATTCCAACCCGCGAATCAACCAAAGGCCTTGGAGTCGCTGATCAATTTTGCCGGACACGACGCAGCGACCTGCCTTGTCAAATTTTTCGCCCCGCTATAACCCCAAGAACAGATGCCGCGCGATATTGAATGAGGGGCCCATGACCGCACGTTTCCAAGGTACAGCCGAGTATGTTGCAACCGATGACCTGACCATCGCGGTAAATGCTGCCGTTACGTTGGAGCGGCCACTGTTGGTCAAGGGCGAACCCGGAACCGGCAAGACTGAGTTGGCCAAACAGGTTGCGGGCGCGCTTGGGCTGAAGATGATCGAGTGGAACGTGAAGTCCACCACCCGCGCACAGCAGGGCCTGTATGAATATGACGCCGTCAGCCGCTTGCGCGACAGCCAGCTGGGCGACGAGCGTGTGCACGACGTGTCGAACTATATCCGCAAGGGCAAGCTTTGGCAGGCGTTTGATGCTGACGAAAAAGTTGTTCTGCTGATCGACGAGATCGACAAAGCGGATATCGAGTTTCCAAACGACCTGTTGCAAGAGCTCGATAAGATGGAGTTCCACGTCTACGAAACCGGCGAGACCATCCGGGCCAAGAACCGCCCCATCGTCATCATCACCTCGAACAACGAAAAAGAACTGCCCGATGCGTTCCTGCGGCGGTGTTTCTTCCACTACATCCGTTTCCCGGACGAGACGACCATGCGCAGGATCGTCGAGGTCCACCACCCGGGCATCAAGGACGCATTGCTGACAACGGCTCTGACTCAATTCTACGAAATCCGAGAAACGCAGGGCTTGAAGAAAAAGCCCTCGACCTCGGAAGTGCTGGACTGGCTAAAGCTGTTGCTGGCCGAAGACCTGACGGCCGAAGACCTCAAGCGCGACGGTGCAAACGCCCTGCCCAAACTCCATGGCGCGCTGCTGAAGAACGAACAGGACGTTCACCTGTTCGAGCGTCTGGCCTTTATGGCACGCAGCAAACGCTGAGAAAATGAACACTCGGTGATCCCCGCTTGCCTTGCGGGGTGCCGGGTGTCAGCATTGGCGGCAGGGCCGTCCGGCGTTGTCGGGCATTCCAACCCGACGACTAAGGAGCCACCTTTTGCCTGACACCCTCACGATCCGAGCACTACAGCTCTCAGACCGCGCCCAATGGGCCGAAATGTGGCGCGATTATCTGGCCTTCTACGAAACTACGGTGCCCGATCAGACCTATGACAGCACCTTCGCGCGCTTGCTGGGGAATGATCCCAACGATTTCTCATGCTTCGTGGCCGAGGCGGATGGCCAGTTGGTGGGGCTGACCCACTACCTGTTTCACCGTCATGCCTGGAAAGAAGAAAGCGTCTGTTACCTGCAGGACCTGTACGCCCGGCCCGAAGCGCGCGGCAC
Source organism: Ruegeria arenilitoris (assembly GCF_013035315.1). Taxonomy (GTDB): domain Bacteria; phylum Pseudomonadota; class Alphaproteobacteria; order Rhodobacterales; family Rhodobacteraceae; genus Ruegeria; species Ruegeria arenilitoris_D. The sequence continues at coordinate 23,040 of NZ_WQHP01000008.1, forward strand.
AGGTGTCGGTCGAGCCCTGATCCAGGCGGTGTACGACGAGGGTGACCGGCAGGGTGCGCCCTCGGTCTATTGGCTGACGCAGGATTCCAACCACACGGCGCGTAAGCTGTACGACCGCATTGGCAAGCAAACACCCTTCATCCGGTATCAACGCCCATGATCCGCTGGGCCGCGCTTCTGTTTGGCTTGGCAGTGGCCGGGTGCACCTCGGTTCAGACGCCCGAGCCGCAGACCCGCGTGCGTGTGATCGAGGCGCAGTTGCCTCCGGCCAAGGCGTTCTCGGCCACGCGCCCCGTGGCTCCGGCCCGATCAAACAAGAACATCGCGGCGGATTTCATTTCGTTGCACTTCGCGCTTGAGGGCGGAACCACCCTGCCCGTCTTTACGCGGTTCGAAACACCGATCACCGTGCGCCTGACCGGGACACCTACACCGTCGATGCAGCGCGATCTGACGCACCTTTTGGGTCGCCTGCAGCGCGAAGCAGAGATCGACATCAAACAGATCCCCGCAGACCAACAGGCCAACATCACGATCCAGGCCGTTAGCCAAGAGCAGATCCAACGCATCCTGCCGCAAGCTGCCTGTTTCGTGGTGCCCAACGCCTCGAGCTTTGAGGAGTACCGGAAGGATCGTCGCAAACGCAAAAGCAGCTGGACCGCGCTGCGCAGTCGCGAACGTCTGGGTATTTTCATCCCCTATGATGCCAGCCCACAGGAAAAGCGCGACTGTCTGCACGAAGAACTGGCACAAGCGCTTGGGCCGCTGAACGACCTCTACCGCTTGCCGGACTCGGTGTTCAACGACGACAATATTCACACCATTCTCACCGGCTTCGACATGCTGATCCTGCGCACGGCTTATGCACCGGAACTGCGCAGCGGCATGACCCGCGAACAAGTGCAGGCCACGCTGCCCACCATTCTCAGCAGGTTGAACCCGCGCGGAGATGCGCTGCCCGCGCAAGAGGTCTCGGCCACGCCGCGCGAATGGATCAACACGGTCCAGAAATCACTGGGTTCAAGATCCAGCGCACGCACCCGAATGAAAGCCGCGCAACGGGCGGCGCAGATCGGGAAAGAACAGGGCTGGACAGACCACCGCCGCGCCTATCCACACTATATCCTTGGCCGCATGGCGCAATTCGACGACCCGCAAGAAGCGCTGCAGCAGTACCAGATTGCCATGCAGTATCTGCGCGCAACGCCAGGTACGGACATCCATCAGGCCTATGTGACGACGCAAACGGCGGCCTTTGCTCTGGCGCAGGGAAAAGGGCCTGAAATCCTGCCCGAGTTGGACCGGGCAATCGCGGTCATGACACGTGCGGAAAATGCCTCGCAACTGGCGACGCTGTTGCTGTTGAAATCCGAAGCGCTAAATCAGGCCGGACGTCCGAAACAGGCACGTTCCGTCAGGCTGGACAGTCTGGCATGGGCGCGATACGGCTTTGGCTCGGACGTCGTGGTACGGTCGCTGATGCAGGAAGTTGCCGAAGCTCCGACCACCAACAACAGAGGCGGGTAACGCATGGTCGTAGTAATGGGAATGGCAATTCTGGGCGCAATCCTGGGGGCGCTGACGGCACGCAAACGCAATGGCAGCGGCGCGGATATGGCCCAATACGCAGCAGGCTACGGCATCGCCTTTGCGCTTGTTGGTCTTGTCCTGTCGCTCATCCTTGTTCGACTGGTGGTGTAAGCGATGTTTCTGCCCTTTTTCGAAAACCTCCGCAAAGTTGGAATTCCTGTCTCACTGCGCGAGTACCTGACCTTTCTGGAGGGGATGAAAAAGGGCCTGGCCACCTATGATGTCGAAGCCTTCTACTACCTCGCCCGCGTGTCGATGGTGAAGGACGAACGGAATATCGACAAGTTCGATCAGGCTTTTGCCGCCAGTTTCAAAGGTCTGGAAGAGATCAGTTTCGATCAGGTGCTCGAAGCCGTGGACATCCCCGCTGAGTGGCTGGCCAAGATGGCCGAGAAACACCTGTCTGACGAAGAAAAAGCCGAGATCGAAGCCATGGGCGGCTTTGAAAAACTGATGGAAACGCTGCGCGAGCGGCTCAAGGATCAGGAAGGTCGCCATCAGGGCGGAAACAAATGGATCGGTACGGCCGGGACGTCTCCGTTCGGGGCCTATGGGTACAACCCCGAAGGCGTTCGGATTGGCCAAAAAGAAAGCCGCCACCAACGGGCGGTCAAAGTCTGGGACAAGCGTGAATTCAAGAACTTGGACGACACGGTTGAGCTTGGGACGCGCAACATCAAGGTCGCTTTGAAACGCCTACGCCGCTGGGCGCGCGAGGGCGCGGCCGATGAGCTTGATCTGGACGGCACCATTCGCGCCACCGCCGAACACGGCTATCTGGACGTCAAAACACGACCTGAGCGTCACAACGCGGTCAAAGTGCTGCTGTTTCTGGATGTGGGCGGTTCGATGGACCCGCATATCAAGGTCGTTGAAGAACTATTCTCGGCCGCACGGACCGAGTTCAAGCATCTGGAATACTACTATTTCCACAACTGCCTTTACGAAGGCGTCTGGCGCGACAACGTCCGCCGCTGGGATCAGCAGACCCCAACCCATGAGGTGCTGCGCACCTATGGGCCCGACTACAAGTGTATCTTCGTCGGCGATGCTTCGATGAGCCCCTATGAAATCGCCTATCCCGGCGGAGCGAATGAGCACTGGAACCAGGAGGCCGGACAGGTCTGGCTGCAGCGCGCGCGCGAACAGTGGACATCGAACCTGTGGATCAACCCGGTGCCCGAGAAATACTGGGAATACACCCATTCCATCAGCATGATCCGCGAGATTTTCGAGGACCGCATGGTCCCGATGACTCTGGCCGGGTTGGAACAGGGCATGCGCGAACTGACGCGTTGAGGCTTAGATTTGCAGCACTGGCGCCCAGGCGATGCGGAACGAAACCGCAAGGAAAAACAACACGCTGCCGGTCAAAACGAAGACATGCCAGATGGTGTTGTGAAACGGCAGCCAGTCCGAAAGATAGAACGCAATTCCGGCAGTATAGACGATGCCACCCGTGATCATCAGCACCACGACGGGTTGCGAAAGGTCAGCCAGCAGCGAATGCCCGGCCCAAACAGCGGCCCAGCCCATCAAAACGTATAGTGCCAAACCTATCCAGCGGAACCGATGCGGGTCGATCATCTTCAGCACTGAACCAAGCGTTGCGGAAGACCAAAGCCCGATCAAAAGGCCAGTTGCCGGCGCGCCCGACAACATAATGAACGGCGTATAGGTACCTGCAATCTTTACATAAATCCCAGAATGATCCAGCCGCTGCAACAGGTATCCCCACCTCTCGGACTCCACCATGTTGTACAGAGCCGAAAAGGACAGCATCAAAAGCAGCGTGAACCCATAAACAGAGGCCCCCAAAACTACCCATGGCTCCGTGCGGTGTTGGGCCGTCAGCGCGATCAGGCACGGAACGGCGACGATGGCAGCGGCAATCCCAATCACATGCACCACACCATCACTGATGCGCTCAGCGCGGCTGTAGGCCGGACGGATATCGGCGAAAGACCACATAATACAAAGCTATTGCCCGGCCCCATCCCCGGCAAGGTTGGAAGCCTGTGTGTTTCATACTGTGACGACATAGTGATCATTGCGGCTGTTCGTTCCTGTATTAGCGACCGATTGAAGATCCGAACAGTTGCTGGCGGTTTTCGACTTACTCTTTTGCCGGACAATTACCTGTGAAACGGTTGCCTATCCCCCTGCCCGGAACCATATTTGGATCATGCTTCGCCTGACGCCCATTCTGCTGGCAATCGCCTATGCTATCGTGATGTACCGGATCTCTGTCTGGCGCACTCATCGGGAGTTGGACGAAAAATCAACCGAACTGGCCGACCCCGCCCTGAAGCGGATGACCGACCGTTTAGCGGCGGCGCTCGGGATCGATCGTGTGCCCGTCTATATCTATGAGATCGACCCGGTGAACGGCCTGGCAGCCCCGGATGGGCGTATTTTCATCACGCGAGGCTTTTATCGCAAGTTTCGCAGTGGCGAGGTCTCGGCCGAGGAGATGGCCAGCGTGATCGCTCATGAGTTAGGGCATGTGGCGCTGGGTCACGCGCGGCGCAGGATGATCGATTTTTCGGGTCAGAACGCATTGCGGACAGCATTGATGATACTGATGAACCGTTTCATTCCGTTCATCGGCGCGTGGATCGCGAATATGCTGACGCATCTACTGGCTTCGCGTCTGTCACGCGGTGATGAGTATGAGGCGGATGAATACGCAGCGGCGCTGTTGACCAAAGCAGGTATTGGGATCGGGCCTCAGAAATCGCTGTTTCACAAGCTTGAAGACCTGACCGAGCAGCGCGCTGGCGTTGTCCCCGCCTGGCTGATGAGCCATCCCAAGACCGACGAACGAATTGCGGCGCTTGAAGCGCTTGAGCGGCGTTGGGGTACGGATGGTTAAGTCTGGGCAGCGAGGGGCCAGCCCCGCCGCCATTGGCGCTCGGACCAATAGCGCTTCCAATGGCGGCTCCCCGAGATATTTTTAGCCAGATGAAGTTGGATCCGGCCTTAGGTGGTGAGGGCCTTGCCGAGCCTTGGGAGGCGGGCTTTTTTCATAAGGGCGCGCAGGGTCCATTGATCGCCCGAGAGGCGGTTGGCCTCAGCCAACACGCGGTGTGCCGTGTCTGCCATACCTTCGGGGTCAGACAGCCAGAACCCGTGCAGCAGGCTGTCGGGGTCGCGACGGTCCAGCCCTTCCTCGGCCAGAATGTTCTTGGGAAAGTCCTTGGCATTTACTGTGACGATCATATCAGCAGACGACGCGACCGCCGTTGCCAGAACATGGATATCGGCGCTGTCCGGCAGCCAGAGGCGCTGTTCCAGATTCTCGGCTGCTGGCCGCTGTGATTTCGGCCAGTTGGCTTGTGCCAATGCGATTTCGGCGCGGGCCTGCGCTTCGCCCTCGGGGCCGAGTTTGCGCGCGGCACGGGCCCATTCTTCGAGGATGCGCGCGGACCAAATGGGCGTGAAATGGCCCAGTTTGGCAGCGCCCAGCAGCATCTCTCGCATCACCGTGGGGTAGATGACGCAGGTGTCCAGAACCGCCTTCACAGCCGGTAGAACACGGCTTTGAGGTATCCGCTTTCTGCAAGTTGCGGCAATTGCGGGTGGTCTGGCCCGGCGAACCCCGTGTGGATCAGTTGTGCCTGTCGTCCGGCGCGTCCAATCCCGCGTGAGGATGCATCACGGAAGCGACCTAGATCGGCCGCGTGGGAACAGGAGCACAGGCCCAAATAGCCGCCCGGTTTGACCAGAGGAGCGGCTAGACGCGCGATCCGTTCATAGGCGCGCAGGCCCGCGTCCAGCGCCTGTTTTGACGGTGCAAAAGCTGGGGGGTCGCAGATGACGACGTCGAATTGCGCTCCTTCTTCGCCAAGCTGGGTCAGAACGTCGAAGGCGTCGCCATGGCGGGTTTGAATCTTATCCGCGAATCCAGAGGCCTTTGCGCCCTCACTCGCGAGCGCCAAGGCCGCGGCCGAGCCGTCGACCGACAGCGCCTGTCCTGCGCCGCCCGCCAGCATGGCCAATCCGAAGCCGCCTACATGGCTGAACACATCCAGCACCTGCGCGCCCGGTTGGACCAGTCGCGCGGCAAAGGCGTGATTGGGGCGTTGGTCGTAGAACAGACCGGTCTTCTGACCGCCTGTCAGGTCGGCCATGTAGGTTGCGCCATTCATCGGCACGGGAAGCGGTGTGTCCGGTGCTGTGCCACGCAGGGTGACATTCTCGTCATCCAGCCCCTCAAGCCCGCGCGTCCGGCCTGAGGCGTTTTTCAGCACGGTAGTAACGCCGGTCACAGCGACCACCGCGTCCGTTAGGGCGTCCAGATGTGCCTCGGCCCAGGCGGCATTGGGCTGGATCACGCAGGCATCGCCGAAGCGGTCGATGATGACGCCGGGAAAGCCGTCCGCCTCGGCGTGGATCAGGCGATAGTATGGCGCGTCGAACAGACGCTCCCGCATCTCAAGCGCGTGGCGCAGGCGGGTTTCGAACCAAGCTGTATCCAGTTCCGCGTCCAGATCACGGTCCAGCACGCGGCACATGATCTTGGAGTCCGGATTCACGGCGACCAAAGCGATCGGCGCACGTTTCTCATCCTCCAGCACCGCCAGCGCGCCTGCCGGGATTTTGCGGGTCCGCCGGTCGGTGACGATGTCGTTGGCATAAACCCAAGGAAACCCATGGCGCAGGCCGCGCGCATTGGCTTTGGGTTTCAGGCGGATACGGGGGCGGTCGGCAGATTGGGTCATGACGCCCTCATAGTCGCGAACGCCCCGAGGGAAAAGCCCTAGCGGTCGCGCGAGCGCCAACCGCCCCGGCGTTTGGGTGCTTTGGCGGATTGCAGCCCTTCGGCCAGCACCTGCGTCATCGGATGATCGGCCTCTTGCTGAGAATAGGCGGCGTGCAAGTCAATCAATGCCTGCGCTTGGTCTCGCTCTGGCGGCAGGCTCAGCGCCCAATCCAGAAAGATACTGCGGCACTCGGGCAGAGTGATCCCCTCGATCCGGTACGCTTCGCGGATCAACCCCTTGTGATCGTTCGGGTCTTTACTCTGCGCCATCGTCTTCCCCCTTGATCACGCTGCCGATGATCTGGGCAGCAGTGTCGTAACTCTCCTGCAACGCGCCCTGCAGTTGTCCGACCTGTTCAAAGCCTGTGGCCCGGCACAGGAAGGCCGATCCACCCTCGCCGATCTTGTCAGCTTCGATAACCTTCCCAGACAACAGGCGCGCGGCGCATTGCGCGGACCAGCATAGGTCATAACACTCCTTAAGAGTTTGTGCCTGCGCGACGTCCAGCAACCCGGCAGCGACGGCACCGGCCAGACCGGAATGCACGTCGCGCTGCGGATTACCGGACAGCAAAGCGCCGGTTTCCGCCATCAGTTCAATATCCATCATTCGGCCAGCACCGTTTTTGGCGTCCCAAATCCCGGCCGGAGACTTGGCGGCTGCCAGACGCGCCCGCATCTCAGCAACTTCGCGCAGCACTTTGTGATGGTCCCTTGGCTGAGACAGAAAACCTGCACGGAATGCCTCAATATCAGCGGCCAGACTGGCTTCACCCGCAACCACGCGGGCCCGCGTAAGGGCAAGATGCTCCCACACCCAAGCCTCGTTTTGCTGATAGTTGGTAAAGCTGGCCCAACTGGTCGCAACGGGCCCCTGATTGCCAGAGGGGCGCAGGCGCATATCGACCTCGTACAGCCGCCCTTGCGACATGGGTGCGGACAGTGCCGTGATCAGCGCCTGCGTGAAGCGCGCGTAATAGGTGCGCGTGGCCAAAGGGCGCGGCCCGTCGGACATCTCCTGATCCAATGGGTCGTAAATCACGATCATATCCAAATCGGATTGCGAGTTGATCCGCCCCGCCCCAAGTGACCCCATGCCCAGCACAGTGGCCCCGCGACCGGGCGCAGGACCGTGTTTCAGGGCGAACTGGTCGGACACACGCGGCAGGATGGCGGCAATCACTGCAGTGGCCAATTCCGCATATTGCTGCCCGGCCTGCTCACCGTTGATCAGGCCGCGCAGGTGGTGGACCCCGACGCGGAAATGCCATTCCTTGCACCAGCGGCGGGCCAGATCCAGCTGGCTTTCGTAGTCGGTTTCTTGCGACAGCGCCTCATCCAGATCCGCCTGCAATACAGCCTGCCCCGGCCAGTCCGAGAAGAAGCTACCGCCGATCACTGCGTCGAATACCGAAGCATTGCGCGACAGATGCGCGGCCAGGGCATGAGACGTACCAACGATATCGATTAGCAGGTCAATCAGATGGGGGTTGGCCTCGAACAAAGAAAACAGCTGTACGCCTGCGGGCAAGCCCGACAGAAAGCCATCCAGCGCCCGAAGCGCCTCGTCCGGTTGGGCGGTTTTGGCAAGGCGCGACAGCAGTTCGGGCTTGAGGCGTTCGAAAATCCGCGCACCTCGCTGCGAGCGCAAGGCGGGGTATGTCGTCCAGCGGGCCATAACCTTCTGGTCGAACTCCACTGCTGGAACCCCCGCCGGAGCCGAGGCACCGGGGGCGAAAAACCCCTCGGTCAGTTCGTGTACTTCTGTCAGGCGGCGGGTCAGGTCGTCGGTCAATTGCGTCGCGTCGATGCCCATCAGGCAGGCGACACGTTCGATCCCATCTGGCGATTGCGGCACCTTGTGGGTCTGGGCGTCATGAACCATCTGTATTCGGTGCTCGACCTCGCGATGGGTGCGGTAATGATCGGTCAGCTTTTCGGCGACGTCCTCCGGCACCCACCCCTTTTCCGCCAGCGCCGCCAATCCCGGCACCGTGCCGCGCACACGCAGATCGGAGTCGCGGCCGCCTGCAATCAATTGACGGGTCTGGGTAAAAAATTCGATCTCACGAATGCCGCCCTGCCCCAGTTTCATGTCATGGCCTGGGATTGTCAGTGTGCCCCCGGTTCCCTTGTTCTCACGAATACGCAGCCGCATGTCGTGGGCGTCCTGAATGGCGGCGAAATCAAGATGCCTCCGCCAGACAAAGGGGCGCAACGTGTCCAGAAAACGCTGCCCGGCGGACAAATCACCCGCACAGGGGCGCGCTTTGATATAGGCCGCACGCTCCCAGGTGCGGCCCAGGCTTTCATAGTACCGCTCGGCGGCTTCTGCCGCCATGCACACCGGGGTCACCGCCGGATCAGGACGCAAACGCAGATCGGTGCGGAACACGTACCCGTCCGCCGTCTTGTCGCTGAGCGTTGCGCAAAAATTGCGCGTCGCCCGCACCATGCCGTGACGTGCGTCGTAAAAGTCATCCGGATCAAACCGCGTCTCATCGAACAAGACGATCAGGTCGATATCCGAGCTGTAGTTGAGCTCATGCGCGCCCATCTTGCCCATGGCCAGAATGATCATCCCGGCGGCCGTTTCGACATCGTCCGGCCCCATCCCCGGCAGTTTTCCACGCCGGATCAGAGTGGCGATTTCGGCCTTGGCCGCGACATCTGCGGCCAAGGCACCAAAATCGGTCAGCGCAGCCGTCACCTTTTCCAAAGGCCACGCACCAGCCAGATCAGCAAGCGCGGTCAGCAATGCCATGCGTCGTTTGGCCAACCGCAAGCCTGGCTTCAATTGATCCGCCGGCAACGCTTGGGCGGCCTGCATAACAGCAGCCAACGCCTCATCGGGCTGCTGCAGGGCTTCGGCCAACCAATCCTTTTCGCGGTCGATCAGACCTTTCAGATACGGGCTCGACCCGGCTGTTCCGGCAATCAACTCACCTTGCTGGGCGGTTATCCCACCAACTGCGGCACGCGCTTCATTACCCAAAGATACGTCAAATGCTCGCGGCAGCCGCTGAATGGACAAAGGGCCGCTCATGAACTCTCCACCGGGGTATCCTGACTAAAACTGTTCACCCATACATCATGCCGCCGTTCCCACAGGGACGAAATCAACATCGCTTCCCAACCCTCGGCACCTGGGCGCTGGTAATCAGCGCGATACGTCAAAAGAACGATGTCCGGGGTCAGCACCCGCAAGCGCGTTTCGCTGAGCTTATAGTCGGACATGGTCGGGGCGTCGGCGAACTGCCCCACATGGTCATCCCGGTTGGCAAACCCGGTCGGGTACACCCCCAGAAAATCCGCACTTAGCAAGGCGCGATCAGCGGCGGCGTTGCCGTCGACTAGCGCTGCCCAAACCTGTTTTTCGAGGCTCAAAATCTCATCAATCGTCGGAGGGGACGTGTTTTCAACATGTTGCATAGGCGGAAAGTGCGCCTGTTCCAGAGCAAGGTCAACGCCTCAAAAGTCGCAAAATGTAAATCATTTTCACATTGACCCCTTGCAACCCCCGTTTCAGTTCCCATCTAGACAATGTGAACGCAATTTACATCAAACCCGGAGAACCCAAATGACCGCATTGTCCGACCACGCCGTCCCTGAAAATCCGGGGTGGCTCTACCGTGCCGAAGCCTGGATGGATGACAAGGGCAAAGGGGCCTGGATCGCCGCCATGGTCCTTGGTTTCATCTTCTTCTGGCCCGTCGGCCTGGCTCTTCTGGCCTATATGATCTGGAGCAAACGCATGTTCAGCAAATCCTGCAGCCGCCGCAAATCCTGGCATAGCCAAATGAGCGCGATGAAACCCTCGGGCAACAGCGCCTTTGACGCCTACAAGGCCGACACGCTGGCCCGCCTGGAGCGCGAGCAACAGGACTTTGAGGCCTTCCTGCGCCGCCTGCGCGAGGCCAAGGACAAGGCCGAGTTCGACCAGTTCATGGATGAACGCGCCCGTGAAAACCATGATGAGCCCGAAAACGGCGAACGCGCCTAAGCCATCCTTGCCCTGTCCCGCATTTCGGGACAGGGTGTCCAAAATTCTCACCCGGAAAGCACCGAATGACCCACCTGCCCGACCCAGACAGACAGCCTGAGTTCTATCAGTCCGTCGCAACCAAACGCTTTATTGCCTGGTTGTTCGACATCGCCTTTATCTCGTTGCTGTGTACAGTCGCCATCCTGTTGACCTTTGGTCTGGGCTTTTTCGTCCTGGCCCTGATCTATGCCGTGGTCAGTTTTGTTTATCGCGTTGTGACCATCACAAGCGGTTCGGCCACCTTGGGCATGCGGTTTATGGGGATCGAACTGCGCGACGCATTCGGATCGCGGATGGATTTCGGCAAAGCAGTGGCGCATACGGCGGGATACTTTGTCTCCATGGCCTTCCCCGTCATTCAGGTGATCTCGGTCATCATGATGCTGACCAGCGCACGCGGCCAGGGCCTTACCGACGCGTTCCTTGGAACGGTCATGATCAACCAGCGCGCGTAAAAAATTCAACAGCGTGAATCACTTGGCGGTTTCGGGATCGGTTGCTATCATCCGATCCCAGGAGACACGAGACATTCATGCGACACACGCTGCCAATCGCGCCACAGTTCTATGTGACGGCACCACAGCCTTGCCCTTATCTTGAGGGCCGGATGGAGCGTAAGCTATTCACTGCCCTTCAGGGCGAAGGTGCGGACCAGCTGAACAACTCATTGTCGCAGCAAGGGTTTCGCCGATCCCAAAACGTCCTGTACCGCCCATCCTGTTCAGATTGCGCGGCCTGCCTGTCGGCCCGCATCGATGTTTCGGCCTTTCGTCCCAGCAAAAGCCAGAAACGCGCGGCCAAGCGCAATTCTTACCTTCAGCGCAGGGCGAACTCGCCCTGGGCCACGGATGAACAATACGAACTGTTCCGCAGGTACCTGGACACCCGCCACGCAGACGGCGGCATGGCCGATATGGACGTCTTTGAATTCGCAGCGATGATCGAGGAAACCCCGATCCGCAGCCGCGTCGTGGAATATGCCGACCCCGAGACCGGAGGCCTGATCGGCGTCAGCCTCACGGACGTACTCGATGACGGGCTCAGCATGGTCTATTCGTTCTACGACCCCCAGCAGCCCCAAAACTCGCTGGGTACGTATATGATCCTCGATCACATCGACATCGCGCGCGAGGCCGGGTTGCCCTATGTCTATCTTGGCTACTGGGTGCCGGGCAGCCCGAAGATGGGCTACAAAGCCCGCTTCTCCGGGCTTGAGGCCTACTACCAGGGTGAATGGATCCGAGTGAACAACCCGTCCGATCTGACGGACTCCAGCCACCACCCGCTTTCGACTGCCCCCATCGCGGAACAGGTGGCCAGCATTCAACTGCCGGACCGCCACCCCACCAAAGGCTGACATTTCATGAACCAGAACTTGTTTGCCGTCACCCTCGTGGTGCCGGACTACGATGATGCGATCGCGTTTTACACCAAAACGCTCAGCTTCACCCTACTGCAGGACGTCGATCTTGGCGACGGCAAACGCTGGGTCCGGGTCGCACCTCCGGGTTCGGGCGATGCCTCGCTTTTGCTGGCCAAAGCCGACGGCCCCGAACAATCTGCTGCCATCGGAAACCAAACCGGCGGCCGCGTAGGCTTTTTCCTGCAAACCGACGATTTCGACCGCGACTTCAGCGCAATGACAGCCGCCGGCGTCCATTTCGAAGAAGACCCGCGTCACGAACCTTATGGCACAGTCGCCGTTTGGCGCGACCCGTTCGGCAATCGCTGGGACCTGATCCAATTCGCCTGATCCGCACTTCATCTGGCCAAAAAATACCTCGGGGATGAATTGGCCACAGGCCAAGAAGGGGCAGCGCCCCTTTATCCTACTACCAAAGCAAAGGGGGCCCGAAGACCCCCTTTTCATTTTGATAACTGAACCAAGATCAGTTCGGGATCAAATCCGGAACGATGGTGACAATCGTCGGGAAGAACCACAGGATCGCAATCCCAACCACTTGGATGATCACAAAAGGAATGATCCCTCGGTAGATATGACCCGTTGTCACCTCTTTGGGCGCAACGCCCCTGAGATAGAACAACGCAAACCCGAACGGAGGCGTCAGGAACGATGTCTGCAGGTTCACCGCCACCATGATCGTTACCCATTTCGGATCGAACGACCCGCCATAGATCACCGGTCCCACAATGGGGATCACGATGTAGATGATCTCGAGGAAATCCAGCACAAAGCCCAGAATGAACAGGACCAGCATCACGATCAGGAAGACCGTGAACTCGTTGTCAAAACTGCGCAGGAATTGCTGGATATAGTGCTCACCGCCAAACGAGATCACAACCAGGTTCAACAGCTGCGACCCGATCAGGATGGTAAACACCATCGAGGTCACCTTGGCCGTCTCACGCACCACCGGCGTCAGAACGCCACTGGAGAACAGGACCCAACACCCATAAATCAGCCCGAACAAGGCGAACAAATAGGCACCATAAGCGACAATGAAGGCAACCCAGGTCTCAAAACTGACGCTGCCCTGATTGATACGCAGGTCAAAGTTGACGCCCATCAACAACGCGATGATCACGGCGAAGGTCGCCCAGATGATCACTTTGCCCGAACGCCCCTGGTCTTGCAGCTTGCGATAGGCCGCCAGCATAATCGCGCCACCCGCGCCCAGCGCGGCCGCCGGTGTCGGGTTGGTGACCCCACCCAGGATCGAGCCCAGTACCGCGATGATCAGAACCAGCGGTGGGAACACCACCCGGATCAGATCGTTCGTGGCACATCGCGCCGCGGCCTCTTTGCAGCCGTACATTGCCAGGGCAAACGGCACCGCCAGCAGGACAAAGGTCAAACCCGAAGACGTTGTCGGCGCGATGAGCAGTACGTCGACGAGCAACATCAAAAGCAGACCAATGGCCCCCACGATCAGCGGCTGCGTCGGTCTGGACGGTGCGATGCCACGGCCCATGACCAAGGTCAGGCCCAGCAAAACAACCAAAACCGCGACCCCGTTCCCGATCGGAGCGGCATTCGCGATTTTGGCGTCGCGTGCTGCAGCCAGTTCCTCTTCGCTCAGGCGCTCGGCATTGGCGACACCGCCTGCCGCGTCAATCGCCTCTTGCTCGGCAACAGCCTGATCCCAGGCGGATTGCCCGTGCAGTTCGATCATCGAGACCTTGCATTCCTCGGACACGTTGGTGCGCAGCGATGCGCCCTCACCAATATCTGAGAATGCCGAGACGTTGATGTTCTGGCTGCCGATGACCCCTGCACTGCCCAGCATAACTGCGCCAACGATCAGAGCGACCGGCGCACCCAGCAACCAGGTTAGACCCTCGCTGCGGGTGATCGGCTCACCGCTGCCACCTGACAGCTCGACCGCCGGGGCTTTCTCCGGGTTCAGCAAGGCGTAGCCAAATGCATATAGTGCATAGAGCAAGGCAAGCATGATGCCCGGCAGCAAAGCGGCCTGGAACAAAGTCCCGACAGAAACCACCGCAGGCTCGCCCAGATAGGTCAGCGCGTCAGTACAGCCCGCCTCAACCGCGCGGGTTTCCTGAGCGGTGGAATACAGATCCCCAGCCAGCGTACCCAACAGAACGATCACGATCGACGGCGGAATGATCTGCCCCAACGTGCCCGAGGCCGCGATCACCCCTGTCGCCAGTTCGGGCGAATAGTTGTTTCGCAGCATGGTTGGAAGCGCCAGCAGACCCATGGTCACAACCGTCGCACCCACGATACCGGTCGAGGCCGCCAGGAATGCGCCCACAACCACGATCGACACGGCCAAACCGCCCGGCAACGGGCCGAAGACGCGCGCCATTGTGGTCAGCAGGTCGTTGGCGATCTTGGACCGCTCGAGCGTGATGCCCATCAGAACGAACATCAGAACCGCCAACAGGGTTTCGATGGATTGTCCGGCCAGAACACGCTCGTTCATACGGTTCACGATGAACGAAACGTTGCGGTCCAGCGCGGTTTCCCAGCCTTGCACAAAGACCGGCTCGGCTATCCTTGGCAAATCGGGGAAGCGGAACACCGACACCGTATCGGGTTTGACCCCGGAATTCACCAGATCCCTATACGCTTGAGAACTGGTATCAATCGCCTGATGGATCAGTAACCCGGCGCTATCCAGCGCCGCGATGATCCCAAAGGAGATAATCCCTGCCCCGCCGATGGCAAAGGCCACCGGAAACCCGGAAAGGATACCTCCGAAAAGGCAGAAGAATACGATAATGAGGCCTATCTCGACGCCATCAAGTCCGAATAACATAGTCTGGGTCCCCGTCCCTAATGTGCGCCTTCGTAGGCTTCTTCACCTTCGCCAAGGCTATCCTTGTCGAGGTATTTTCCAACGCTGTCCGGCCCTTCGACATATTCAAGGTACGAGCGGTACAAGAACGCGATGGCATGCAGGAACACCATGCCCGCAAAGGCCACCAGCAAGATCTTGAACAGGAAGTAGGCGTTGAATCCGTTGGGGCTGAACCCGATGGTTTCGACGTTCCAGCGCAGGGCGCGGGACTTCATAACCAGACGATCCAGCGTGTCACTGGCCGAGGGTTTCGGCACGATCAGGTGACGCCACATGAAGTACCAACCATACATCCATGTCAGCACCGCCATTGGCATCATGAACAACAACGCCCCCAGCATATCGACCACGCGCTTGGCCCGGTGGCTGATGCCTGCATAGATCAGGTCAACGCGCACATGCCCACCCTGTACGAATGTGTAGGTACAGCAAAGGCAGACGACCATGGCGTTGTACAGCTTTAGCTCTTCTGCGAACCAGCTGATGTCCATCTGAAACGGGATGCCCAATCCAAAGGACATATCGGGGCGAGTAAAGACGCGCTGCATGAACACGATGACGATCTGCTGGATCACCATCAAAAGACCGGCCCAGGCAAAGAACCGACCTGTGGTGTTGGCAAAGCCTTCGAGGCCACGCACGACACCCCACATGAAGTTCCGGTGGTAGAGCCCGATAGCCGTCACAACCAAAAAGATGGCGAAGACCACAAAGAAGAACTCGACCGAGCCACCATAGTAGACAAAGCGCATGATGGCTTCTTTGTCCGACCAGTTCAGCCAGAGCTGCGGATGCGTGATCGCATACCCGAAATTATAGAAGGCTTCGGCAATGTTCTGAATGAACCAGACAAGTCCATTCCACAGGGCGCCGAAGAACGAGATACCGTTTTCGTCCTGCATGTTGTCCCCAGGTCGTATCAGTTGCACTGCTGATTATAGCGGTTTGATGGATCCGCGCATACGCAACAGCGAAAGGTTTCCCCGCCTTGACGGGGAAACCATTTGAACGTTTGGAAAACGTTTACCCGCGAACGCGGTCACGCTGCGAGGTGTAGACACCCGACGACAGGTTGTTCCATGCCGACGACGCGGCCATCGACGACATTGCGCTGTCGTGGATTTTCTTGAACAGCTCGTCGCCCATGTTTTCGTCCAGAACTTCCTGGCTGGCCTGACCAAAGGCATCCCAGACACTGTCCGGGAATTCCATGACCTTGACGCCACCCGACTGCAGGCGCTGCAGGGCTGCACCGTTGTTGGCCAGGAATTGCGCCAGGTTCCACTGGTGCGCTTCGGCTGCGGCGATCTCGATGATCTTCTGCTGAGCAGGTGTCAGGCTTTCAAAGACTTCGCGGTTGGTCGCCAGCGACAGACCTGCGCCCGGCTCGTGGAAGCCCGCGGTGTAGTAGGTCTTGGTGATTTCCTGGAAACCGGCCTTTTCGTCCGCCCAAGGGCCGATCCACTCGGTGCCGTCGATCGCACCCGAGGACAGCGCCTGATACACTTCCGAACCCGGGATGTTCTGAACGGATGCGCCCAGTTTACCCAGTGCCTGACCGCCTAGGCCCGGCATACGGAATTTCAGACCCTGGAAGTCTTCGGGGCCGTTGATCTCTTTCGAGTACCAGCCACCTGCCTGCGCACCGGTGTTACCGGCCAGGAACGACTTCAGGCCAAAGATCTGACCCAGCTCGTCATGCAGCTCCATGCCGCCGTCGTGGTAGTACCAGTTCACCAGTTCCTGCGCGGTCATGCCGAACGGAACAGCGGTGAAGAAGGCATAGCCCGGGTGCTGACCAACGAAGTAGTAGTCTGCCGCGTGGTACATGTCGGCCTGACCCGACGAGACCGCGTCAAAGACTTCGAACGCGCCAACCAGTTCACCGGCAGCCTTGATGTCAACGGTCAGGTTGCCGTCCGACATGGTGGTGATGCTGTCGGCACAACGCTGCGCGCTGTCGAAAACACCTGCCAGGCCGCGACCCCAAGATGTAACCATGGTCAGCGTGCGCTTGCCCTGCGCATAGGCCGGTGCCGCCAGCGTGGTGGCCGCAGCTGCCGAGCCGCCCAGAGCAGATGTTTTCAAAAATGAACGACGATCCATATGAGTGTTCCTCCCCTACATATTCAAAGCCCGGGCGAATGCCGGGCGCAGTCGTTTTCAGTGCGCGTCAGCCTAATGACAGAGATGTGAATGTGAATACCTACTACTACGTAGGCGACCGCGTTTTTTGGCGTTTCGGCCAGTCAAACAGCAGCAAAGTCAAAGAAAAACTGCGCCTTCCGCCCTGAATCCACGCCGGTTCACCCAAAAATTTTGCATTTTCCCGCCCGCTTGCGTATCGATTCGGCTATGAGGGGATTCCGTAATCTGATCTCGCTGACCTATGGGCAGAAACTGTCGCTTGTCGCCGCGATTCCGCTGGTTGTGGCCGTGGCCGCGATTGCGTTTTTTGTCGCGCAGGAGTCCCGAGCTACGGCCGAACGCGAAATCCAGGCGCTGGAACGTCGTCTGATCGAGGCCAAGAAGGAAGAGCTGAAGAACTACGTCACCCAGGCGCGCAACGGATTTGCCTACATCTATGGGCGTGCGTCGCCAGATGACGAAATCGCCCAGAACCTTGTGACGCAAATCTTGTCGGCGATGATCTACGGCAAGGACGGCTTCTTTTTCGTTTATGACTACGACGGCAACAACCTCGTCAGCCCGCGTCAGACCGAATTTATCAACCGCAACTGGGAGGGTCTGACCGACAGCGACGGCACCCCTGTCGTGGATGAATTCATCAGCCTCGCCCGTCAGGGTGCCGGGTGGCACAGTTTCATGTGGCAAAAGCCCTCGACCGGTGAAGAGGCACAGATGATCGCCTATGTGGTCGGCCTGCAGGACTGGCGCTGGGTCGTCGGAACCGGAGTGTTCATAGACGACATCGTCGCCACAGTCGCCACCGCACGGGCCGAGGTTGAGGCACGCGTGCAACGAACATTCTCTTACATCGGCGGGATTGTTCTGGCGGCGGTGCTGGTGGTTTTTACCTCCGGCATGTTGCTGAACGTCCGCGAACGGCGTTTGGCAGACGCCAAGCTCAAGGAACTGACGCAGCGCGTTTTCGACGCGCAGGAAGAAGAGCGTGGCCGCGTGGCCCGCGAGCTTCACGACGGGATCAGCCAGATTCTGGTCGGGGTGCGCTATACCCTCGACAATGCGCGACGTCGCCTGTCGCGCGGAGATGATGAGGGCGCGCGTGCGCCGCTGGATAAAGGGATCGATACGCTTGGCACCGCTATCACCGAGGTGCGCCGCATCAGCCGCGATCTGCGACCCGGCGTGCTGGACGATCTGGGCCTCGGCCCTGCCCTAAAGGCCCTGACCGACGATTTCTGCGAACGCACCGGAATCGAGACCGAGTTTTCAACCGTCGTATTCCGCAACCGGTTGGATCAGGACAGCAAGATCGCCCTCTACCGTATTGCTCAAGAGGCTTTGACCAATATTGAACGTCACTCCGGCGCGACCCGTGTTACAATCGACCTGCGCGGCCATAAGAAGGGCGCGACGATGCGGATCACCGACAATGGTCGCGGCTTGCGCCCGACACCTGATCCCGCAAACCCCGGGATTGGCCTGCGCAACATGCAGGAACGCATCGAACAACTTGACGGATCGTTGCGCATTCTGTCATCACGCGCCCCACGCAGCGGCACAGTGATCGAGGTCAGCCTGCCCCTCAGCCACTTGCTGCCACCACAGGAAGACGCAACTCTGAACCGAAAGGCCGGTACATGAGCGATCAGACGATCCGGGTACTTATCGTAGACGACCATCCGATGGTTGCCGAAGGGATCCAGTCGATCCTTGAGAGTTATGATGAGATCTCGGTGGTCGGAACCCTAGGCAGCGGGCAAGAGGCCGTCGATCAGGCAACCGAGTTGATGCCTGATGTGATCCTGATGGATCTGAACATGCCCGGTCTCGGGGGGCTCAGTGCCACCGAGATCATTCTAGAACGCCTGCCCCAGACACGCATTCTGATCCTGTCCATGCATGACAGCCCGGAATACATCTCGACCGCGCTAAGCCACGGGGCAAAGGGATATGTGCTCAAGGACGTCCCCACGGACGAGATAAAACAGGCCATCGACGCCGTGATGCGCGGAGAGCAATACCTATGCACCGGAGCCAGCGGATCACTGCAGCCCAAAGGCGACAGCGCCCGCGAGGCGCTGACTGGGCGCGAACAGACAATCCTGCTGGAACTGGCGCAGGGCAAATCCAACAAAGAGGTCGCCGCAGCGCTGGATATCTCTGTCCGGACTGTGGAAACCCACCGCAAGAACATAAAGCGCAAGCTCGGTATTTCCTCCACCGCCGGCCTGACCCGCTATGCACTGGAACATGGCGTATTGCAGGGCACAAGCCCCGGCTTCTGACCTCGCGCAACCGCAGCGCGGCACGCGCTGCCCTGTCCAACCAGAGGAGGTGCGCCGCAGGCGCGTCGACGATGGGCGGGAGGCCCTGTTATCTGGGCCGGATGTCCTCGCCAAAAAACACCAGCGTCCCGTCTTCGTCCAACACATGGAACTCGCGCTGCATGTAGGGCTGATCAAAAGGCGGGCGCACGCGTCCTTCCGGCAAGTCGGCCAGCCCCGCTTTCATGGTGTCGAAAAGGTCATCAATCCCGTCCACGTCAATGTAGAACGACTGGTCGGCCCCCAGGGGGCGCCCATCTTCGCGCGGCGGGCATTCCAGCAAACGGATGGCAACCTTTCCGCGTTTCAGAAAGGCGTAATTGTCCTGCCTGAATCCGCAGGTAAACCCCAACCGATCGCAATAGAAATCAATCTGTTTCTGCAATGACGAACACAAGACAAACGGGGTGAGTTGCAGAAGTTCCGGCATATGACCCTCCGATGTCGAACCGTGACTTCAGTCCTACTCCGAAACAGTTCAATCCAACAACTGATCCTTGCGCAGACCCGCGCGGGCATGGTGGTGCGGCAAAACCCGCCCATAGAGTTGCTTTGTCCGCTCGACCCCGCCACACATCCCTTCCGCCTCGACAAAAGAGAAGATACCCACATACCGTCGGCGCGCGCCTTTGACCGGGGCAACGCGGTGCAAAGAATAGCGACCCTTGAAGATCTGCAAATCTCCCGGTTGCAACTCTAACGTCCGAACCCGCGCCCGGTTTCCATCGAGCACCGAGGCGACCTTGTCAAAATTCTCATCCTCGCTACTGCGCAGGTTCGGGACGTATTCAAAGGCCCCGCCCTCTTCGCCATTCTGGATGGCCAGCGTCACGGTGTAATTGTTGGTGTCAAAGTGCCAGGGAAAGCCCTGCCCATCTTCAACCATGTTGATTATCACATCCGCCAGCGGGTCATCATAACGAAAGAAGCGGTCTTCCGGTTCGTTCAATGCAGCGCGAATAAACGGTAAGAACCCCTCGAATTCATAGATCCGCCGCAGTGGACCGGACTTCGGAAAGTTGTCTGCCGGAACAAAGGCGTTCGACCTGTCAAAGAACCGTCGCACTGGGTGGTTCCGATCCAATTCGGGATCGTCCTGCGTGAAATAGGCATTGGTCCGGTTGAACGATCGGTGCGCGTGCCCCGCCACCGCGTCCGCCTCGGCCAAAAGCTGGGTCAGACCGTCGGCATGAACAAATCCGGGCAGGACCGCACAGCCGTCCTTCTCCAGCTCTCGACGCAGATCAGCGATCAACTGATCGTACGCACGCGAGCCCGGGCAATCGATTGGATACTGTCCCAGATCAACCAGATCGTGGATCATCCTCGGCCTCCCTCACCTGTTCGGTCAAGTTCAGCCTGCCGCAGTCGGATGCCTGCATCATGCTTGTTTCGGACATCGCCATGCCGCTTTTTGACCGCCCCGGTAGCGGCAATCAGCAGCGAGAAAGGGCTGTATTTCCCATTTGTTCCCCACATGCGTCAATCTGCGCAATAAAATGTCGCAAAATTCACCCCTCGGGTTAGAAAATTGGTGCAATTGCCTGTTGACGCCCCTTTCCGCCGGTCATAATGTCCCCACCACGCAAAGAAGGAGCCTCTGGCGATGAGAACGCTAGTCGTAATCGTAGGAAACACGCGCATGGGCCGGTAACGGTAAACCATAATCGAACCCATGCGCCTCCGAAAAATCTCGGGGGCTTTTTTTTGGCAAAACGCAAGACACACATGTCGCGAACGGAGCAAAGCAGATGACACGTGAGATGACCGGCGCAAAGATGGTGGTTCAGGCCCTCAAGGATCAGGGCGTGGACACGGTATTCGGATACCCCGGCGGCGCTGTGCTACCGATCTATGATGAGATTTTTCTGCAAAACGACATTCGCCACATTCTGGTGCGGCACGAACAAGGCGCGGTTCACGCGGCCGAAGGGTATGCACGCTCGACCGGCAAACCCGGCGTTGCCTTGGTGACATCCGGTCCCGGCGCGACCAACGCGGTAACCGGCCTGACAGACGCGCTTTTGGACTCGATCCCGATCGTTGTTCTGACCGGCCAGGTTCCGACCTTCATGATCGGTTCGGACGCCTTCCAAGAAGCCGACACCGTTGGCATCACCCGCCCCTGCACCAAGCACAACTGGCTAGTGAAGGACACGGACTCGCTGGCAGAGACCATGCATGAGGCCTTTCACGTCGCCACATCGGGCCGCCCCGGTCCGGTGCTGATCGATATCCCCAAGGATGTTCAGTTTGCCTCGGGCGAATATAACGCGCCCAAGCCGTCGACGTCGCACTATCAGCCGGTTGTAAAAGGCGACCTGGAAGAGATCACCGAACTGGTTGCGGCAATCGAAACCGCTAATAAGCCGGTTTTCTATACCGGCGGCGGCGTCATCAACTCTGGCCCGGCGGCCAGTCAGTTGCTGCGCGAGTTGGTGGATTCGACCGGCTTCCCGATCACCTCGACCCTGATGGGGCTGGGTGCTTATCCGGCGTCCGGCAAGAATTGGCTGGGTATGCTGGGGATGCATGGTCTCTACGAGGCCAATCTGGCGATGCATGACTGTGATCTGATGATCAACATCGGCGCGCGGTTTGATGACCGGATCACTGGCCGGATCGACGCGTTCTCGCCGAACTCCAAAAAAGCACACATCGACATTGATCCGTCTTCGATCAACAAGGTGATCCGCGTTGACATCCCGATTGTTGGCGACGTGGCCCATGTTCTTGAAGACATCCTGAAGGTCTGGAAAGCGCGCGGTCGCAAGACCAACGCGCCAGCGGTTGCAGAATGGCAGGCGCAGATCAACGACTGGCGCAAGGTCAATTGCCTGGCGTTCACCAACAGCGAAAAGTCGATCAAGCCGCAATATGCGCTGCAACGCCTTGAAGAACTGACCAAAAATCACGACCGCTATGTGACAACCGAGGTCGGTCAGCACCAGATGTGGGCGGCGCAGTATCTCGGGTTCGAAGATCCAAACCGCTGGATGACCTCGGGCGGTTTGGGCACCATGGGCTACGGCTTCCCGGCGTCCATCGGCGTGCAAATGGCGCACCCGGATGCGCTGGTCATCAACGTGGCCGGTGAAGCGTCGTGGCTTATGAACATGCAGGAAATGGGCACCGCCGTTCAGTACCGTCTGCCGGTGAAACAGTTCATCCTGAACAATGAACGCCTGGGTATGGTCCGCCAGTGGCAGGAATTGCTGCACGGCGAGCGGTACTCGCACAGTTGGTCCGAAGCCCTGCCCGATTTCGTCAAACTTGCCGAGGCCTTTGGCGCGAAGGGCATCATCTGCTCTGATCCGGCCGATCTGGATGACGCGATCATGGAGATGATCAACTATGACGGCCCGGTGATCTTTGACTGTCTGGTTGAAAAGCACGAGAACTGCTTCCCCATGATCCCCTCGGGCAAGGCGCATAACGAAATGCTGCTGGGTGAGGCCGAAACACAGGGCGTGATCGATTCCAAAGGCTCGGTTCTGGTTTAACAAAATTCGTCGAATGTTGTCGGGCGCTGAGGTGCCCGACCATCTCAGGATGATGAAAGGGACATAAATGTCTGCCCTACATATCAAAAAAGGCGCGACGCGCCATTCCGCCTATAACCTACGCCCCACCTTCTCGGACGTGCAGGAGCAGCACACGATTGCGGTTCTGGTCGAAAACGAGCCGGGTGTTCTAGCTCGCGTGATTGGGTTGTTCTCGGGCCGTGGTTACAACATCGAGAGCTTGACCGTCGCCGAAGTGGATCACACTGGTCACCTCAGCCGTATCACCATCGTCACCACCGGCACGCCGCAGGTAATCGAACAGATTAAGGCGCAGTTGGGCCGGATCGTGACCGTTCACGAGGTCCACGACCTGACCGTCGAAGGCCCCTCGGTCGAGCGCGAACTGGCCATCATCAAGGTTGTCGGTGAAGGCGACAAGCGCGTTGAAGCTCTGCGGCTGGCCGATATCTTCCGCGCCAGTGTTGTCGACAGCACGTTGAACTCATTCATCTTCGAGATCACCGGTGCCCCCGACAAGATCGACGCCTTTGCCGATCTGATGCGCCCCTTGGGTTTGGTCGAGGTTGCGCGCACGGGCGTCGCTGCCCTGTTGCGAGGCGACTAAGAAAACAACTGCCTCGCCTCTATTTCAAGGGCGAGGCATCCTTCTGCGACTGCTCGGTTACAGAAACCACTGTGGCGAGTGAGCATAAAAACTCCTAAAGATCATACAAAAGAGTTTAAAGCCTATTGCGTTTACCCTCCCCTACGTTAGCTTTAGAGCGTAGCGTGGCGTTGGGATGCGTCCGCTAGGGTCATCAGTACGATTTGAAACGCATGAACGACCGAAAAGGTCAGCTGCGTCGCGCTTGTGAACGATACTCTGGAACCTGGGACAGAAATGATCAATTCTACCCGTAGTCCTGATGAATTGCGCAGGATGTTTGGTGCAAATCTTCGGCAGTTGTCGCGGCAGTACTCTTCCGTGTCCGAACTGTGCCGCCAGCTGGGTATCAACAGAACCCAATTCAACCGATACCTGTCAGGCGAAAGCTTTCCGCGCCCCGATGTTCTGGATCGCATGTGCCGCTTCTTCGAGGTCGACGCGCGCATTCTGCTGCGACCTCTGGAAGAGATTGAGCTTCCCCCGATCCACCCGGCTGCGTCTGCCCTAACCGAATTTCTGGGCTCTGGCCCATCGACGCTGACCGAGAATCTCCTACCGGCAGGGTTCTACTATGTCACGGAAACGGGGCTGGACGGCGCGCCCTCGACACGGCACCGGCTGATCCATGCCCGGCGTTTGCCGCAATGCACTCTGGTGCGCAGCTATGAGCCCGGCAACGGCGCGGAACAGGCGCATCCGTCTCGACGCGAGGTTCAGGGGATTGCGGCCTGTGCGGGACAGCAAATCTACATCCTGATGTCCAGCCGAGCCGCGCAGAACAGCCGTATCTACCTTGTGACGCGGGGCACACACGAAAACGCCGAACGGTGGCGCGGGGTTGCGATCTGCCTGTCCAAAACCAATGCCCAGGCGACCACCATGCGCAGGCTCACGCTGAATTACCTGGGCACCGAACCCAAGGCCGCCTTGCCCGCCGCACGGGCCGCCAAGCGCTTTGAACAAAGCGCGGCCTAGGCTGCCTTGTCGTTTTGTTCTGCCCCGGCCATCGTGATCTGACGATAAAGGTGCCAACTGGCGTGCCCCAACAAAGGCAGCACGATCAGCAGACCCAGAAACCACGGTATCATCGCCACAAATGTCAGAACGGCCACGAAAAGCCCCCACCCCAACATTACCTTGGGGTTTGACTGAACATAGCTGAAACTGGCGATCATGGCGGTCACGAAATCCAGTTCCCGATCCAGCAGCATTGGGATCGACAGCACGGTAATCATGAACAAGAGAATGGCGAAAAGAGCCCCAACAACGCTTCCGACGGCCAGCATCGTCAAACCATTCGGTGTCAGAAACACTTCAAGCGAGGTTGACACGTTGGTCATCGTCGACAGCCCCATGAACAGCGCAAAAATCATGTGCCCCAGGAAGAACCAGAACAGGAAGATCACGACAATGATCGCGCAGATCGAGGGCAACTGACGGCGACTCTGCTGCACAACCACCCCAAAAATTGACCCGAAATCAAGCGGCTCCCCCTGCTCTAACCGGTGTGATACCTCGTAGAGCCCCACAGCCGCAAACGGCCCCAACAGCGGAAATCCGATGGTTGCCAGCACGAGCCAGTACGACGTCTGCGTCTGCACCGTCACCCAAGCCATGGCCCAGCCCGCCAGCACATAGAACCCGCCAAACAGCAGGCCAAACACCGGGGCGCGTCGAAAGTCGGCCCATGCCCGGCGCAGCGCCTCGCGCAGCATCTGTGTCGTTGCTGGCCCCATCTCGGGGACCCCAAAGGGTTTCTCCATCTTCTGTCTGTCCTCCCGTTTTCCGGCCTCCTCTCAAGCCGGTCGTTTCTGCGGCCACCCCGTCGCGGCGTGATACGCGGCCCCGATCGATAAAATACGTCCATCAGCCCCGCGCGGTCCAAAGACCTGCATCCCCATCGGTAAGCCGTCGGCTCCGAACCCGGCGGGGACCGACAGGCAGGGCAGCCCGATCACGCTGACCGGGACAACGACCTGCATCCAGCGGTGATAGGTATCCATCGGCGTTCCGGCGATTTCATTCGGGAACGGCACCTGCACCTCAAACGGCCAAACCTGGGCTGAGGGCAGGATCAGCGCATCATATGTTTCAAACAGCGTCGCAGCGCGCCGGAACCAGTCCGACCGGACGACGCTCGCCTGATGCACCTGCATCGCGGTCAGGGCTTGCCCCCGGTCCAGCTCCCACTGGGCGGTGTCCTTCAACTGCGCCTTTTGATCAGACAACGGCGCAAGGCTGGCTGCCACGCTCCAGGATCGCAGCGTCGACCAGCTTTGGAACATCTCCTCAGCGTCGAATGGTGGGGCGACCGCCTCGACCTGGGCGCCCAACTGCGCAAACACAGACAAGGCGTCTTGGCACTGCGCCAGAATACCGTCTTCAAAAGGGAACGCCCCGCCCCAGTCGCCCAGCCAACCTATCCGCACGTCAGTCAGATCCGCCGCCTGAACTGGTGACACCGGCGGGGTAGAAACGACCGCAGGATGCCTTGGGTCCGCGCCTGAGATCACGTCCAGCAATACACCCAGATCCTCAGGGCTGCGCGCCATCGGACCAAGCGTCGACAGTTGATGCAGAAACACATCGCCTGCGGGTTCGGGCGGCACCCGTCCCCAGCTGGGACGGAACCCATAAACATTGTTCCAGGCCGCCGGATTGCGCAGGCTACCCATCATGTCGGACCCATCCGCCAGCGCCACCATTCCGGTCGCCAATGCAACCGCCGCACCACCCGACGACCCACCGCAAGTGCGCGCATGGTCATACGGGTTGCGCGTGGCACCATAGACCGGATTGAATGTGTGCGAGCCCAGCCCGAATTCCGGCGTGTTGGTCTTGCCGATCAGAATGGCCCCCGCCGCCCGCATCCGCGCCGCGATCAGGTCGTCCGCTTGAGGAACAAAATCCCGAAACACCGGCGATCCCTGCGACGAGACCACGCCTGCGACATTCACCAGATCCTTGACCGCAATCGGCAATCCATGCAGCGGACCCGTCACCGGGCCATCATCCAGCGCCCGCGCCTCGGCCATCAAATCCGCCTCATCGCGCAACGCAACAATGGCGTTCAACGACCCGTTCACTGCCGCGATCCGATCCAGAGTCGCCCGCATCAGATCCGAGGCCGAAAGGCGCCGGGTCGAAAGGTCCGCCAACAAGGCGGTTGCTGTTGTTTGACTCAGATCCATCCCTCGGCCCATTGCGTCCCGTGTCATTCCGTCGCAATCAGCCTAGCCGGGGCAATCCCGCATTTAAACCCGTGTTTTACATATACCTTTTGGCAGCTCCCTGCAGCGCGAGGATCCGCTTCATCTGGCCAAAAATACCTCGGGGGAGTCTCCGCCTGCGGAGACGGGGGCAGCGCCCCCTTTAGCTGTCGCCTTGCGCCTCGGACCGGCTTTTGCCGGCCACATCCATCGCCAGCGTAGCAGCCATGAACCCGTCGAGATCGCCGTCCAGTACACCCTTGGTGTCCGAGGTCTCGTGGTTGGTACGCAGATCCTTGACCATCTGATACGGCTGCAACACGTAGGACCGGATCTGGTTGCCCCACCCGGCATCACCCTTGGCCTCATGCGCCGCGTTGATGTCGGCGTTTCGGCGGTCCAGTTCCTGTTGGTACAGGCGCGATTTAAGGGCCTTCATGGCAATATCACGGTTCTGGTGCTGCGACTTCTCAGAACTGGTCACGACGATACCGGTCGGAATGTGCGTGATCCGCACTGCCGAGTCCGTGGTGTTCACGTGCTGACCACCCGCACCCGAAGACCGGTAGGTATCGATACGAATATCCGCTGGGTTCACCTCGATCTCAATGTTGTCATCCACCACCGGATAAACCCAGACCGAGCTGAACGAGGTGTGCCGCTTGGCGGCCGAGTCATAGGGCGAAATCCGAACCAGCCGATGCACACCGCTTTCCGACTTCAACCAGCCATAGGCGTTGTGACCGGAAATCTTGTAGGCGGCAGACTTGATCCCCGCCTCTTCGCCCGCGGTCTCGGATTGCAGCTCGACCGTGTATCCCTTTTTCTCGGCCCAGCGGACATACATCCGTGCCAGCATCGAGGCCCAGTCGCAGCTTTCCGTACCACCGGCGCCCGAGTTGATTTCGAGGAAGGTGTCATTGCCGTCGGCCTCACCATCCAGCAGCGCCTCAAGTTCTTTCTTGGCGGCCTTGGCCCCCAGCTTCTTGATGGCTTCTTCGGCGTCCGAGACAACCTCTTCGTCCTCTTCCATCTCACCCAGTTCGATCAATTCGATATTGTCGCTCAGGTCGGTCTTGATCGATTCATAGGTCTCGATGGCGTCGACCAGCATCTGACGCTCGCGCATCAGTTTCTGCGCGTTTTCCGGGTTGTCCCAAAGGTTGGGGTCCTCGACACGCGCGTTGAACTCCTCAAGACGATGAGGGGCGGTCTCATAGTCCATGCGCTGCGCCAGCAGCTCCAGCGACTTTTCGATTTCCGCCACGGTATTCTGGGTTTCGGCGCGCATGGTCTTGTCCCAACTTGCTCAATCAGGCCTGCGTGATAGCAAGAGGTTCAAGGCTCCACAAGACAGCGGAGCCTCGAAACAGTTCAGGTGTCAGTAAAGACCGCCGGTTGAAAGATCGCCCTGGCTGGCATTGGGTCCAACGGTGACCGTGTTGCCGGTAGAGGTGGTCACCTGACGACCCGAGCTTGCCTCTTCAAACAGCGGCAGGTCAGAGCCCATCGCAAAGCCACCATCGTAGACGCGGTCGATAAAGCCGTCGACGCCGTCACGGAAGTACTCGGCCACGACATAGTCGCCGGTTGCATCTTCGGGCAGGCGCGCACCGCTGAAGCGGTCAATCTTAATGAAATGCCCACCTTCCGGCACTTCGAACGGGCCACCGCCGTATTTCTCGACGGCTTTCTCCATAAAGCTTTGGAACACTGGGCCACACATCGTGCCGCCATAGGCCCCCCGCCCCATCGGACGCGGACGGTCATAGCCGATGTAACAGCCAGCCACGATGTTCGAAGTGAATCCAATGAACCACGCATCCTTGGATTCGTTGGTCGTACCGGTCTTACCCGCAGTCGGAACCGGCAAGTTGATATGGGCCGAAGCCGTACCGCGATCTACCACACCCTTCATCATCGAGGTCAGCTGATACGCGGTGATCGCGTCCATGACCTGCGAACGGTTGGTCTCAATCGTGGGTGACTCATCCGGTTCGATCCAGGCCGAGTTACAATCAAGACACTGGCGGTCGTCGTGGCGATAGATCGTCTTGCCAAACCGGTCCTGAATACGGTCGACCAGAGTGGGATCAACTCGTTCGCCACCGTTGGCAAACATCGCGTAGGCAGCGACCATCTTGTACAGCGTTGTTTCTTCGGACCCCAGCGAATTTGCCAGGAACGCGCCCATGCGGTCATAGACACCGAAGCGTTCCGCATAGCCTGCTACAACAGGCATGGTGACCTCTTGCGCCAGACGGATGGTCATCAGGTTCCGCGACTGTTCGATCCCGGTACGCAGCGGCGTCGGACCATAGAACTTGTTCGACGAGTTCTTGGGCCGCCACAGACCCTGCGGCGTGTTCACCTCGATCGGGGCGTCAACAACGATGGTTGCGGGGCTGTAGCCGCTATCCAGCGCGGCCGCATAAACAAATGGCTTAAAACTGGATCCCGGCTGCCGCTGCGCCTGTGTGGCGCGGTTGAAGACCGAATCCTGATACGAGAAACCGCCCTGCATCGCCAGAACACGGCCAGAGTTCACGTCCATCGCGACAAAGCCACCCTGCACTTCGGGCACCTGACGCGCGGACCACTGACCCTCTTCCCCGGCCATGACCAGAATGACGTCGCCGCGTTTAAAGTTCGCTGCGAAATCGCCCTGCATCCATTTGATGTCGGAACGCGGAACGATGCCGTCAGCTGGGCCGTCTTCGATGCCCACTGTCAATTGCTGCTCACCGACGTTCAGCACAACGGCCGGATACCACTGCGTAGGCAGTACTACGTCACGGGGGATTTCCATGATGGCCAGCGCCTCACGCCACTGGGTTTCATCAGCCAGCTTGTCCTCTGGAATGACCTCGCCCGTGCCGCGCCATTTGCCGCGCGAACGGTCGTATTTCTGCAAAGCGGTGCGCAGGGCTTTGGCGGCCTCAATCTGCATCTCTTCATCGACCGAAGCACGGACGGTAAAGCCGCCGGTAAAGAACTCACCTTCACCAAAGTCTTCGCTCAGCTGACGGCGGATTTCGTCGGTGAAGTAATCGCGCGGCGGCAAGGCCGTACGGAAGCTTTCGAAATCACCGTTCTGGACCGAGCGCAGCGGCATTTCGACCTCGGTTTCATATGTCGCCTGATCGATGAACCCGTTCTGGTTCATCTCACGCAGCACGTAGTTTCGGCGCGCCAGCAGACGGTCCTTTTGCCGTACCGGATGATAATCCGAAGGTGCCTTGGGCATCGCGGCCAGCGTCGCGGCCTCGTGCGGCTCCAGCTCTTGCAGGGTCTTGTTGAAATAGGTCTGCGCGGCGGCAGTCACACCATAGGAGTTCTGACCTAGAAAGATCTCGTTCATATAAAGTTCGAGGATCTGTTCCTTGTCCAAGGTGTCCTCAAGCCGGGTGGCGAGGATGATTTCCTTGATCTTGCGCTCGGCCCGGCGGTCGCCGGACAGCAAGAAGTTCTTCATCACCTGCTGCGTGATGGTCGACGCACCGCGAACGTTCTCACCCTTTGACTTCACCGCCTCGACACCAGCGGCGATGATACCGCGCGGATCATAGCCCTGATGGGTGTAGAAGTTCTTGTCTTCTGCCGAGATAAAGGCCTGCTTCACCAGATCGGGGATTTCCTCGGACGGCGTGAACAGGCGGCGTTCCTGCGCGAACTCGTCGATCAGCTGACCTTCGCCCGAATAAATCCGGCTGATGGTCGGCGGCTTGTATTGCGCCAGCGATTCATGGCTGGGCAGATCGCGCCCATACATCCAGAAGATCGCGCCAACGACCAGCGCGGCCATGAAGATACCCAAGGTCACGAGGCTGAAAATCGCCCCAAAAATCGATAGAATGAAACGGATCACGTTACTGCCTTTTGCTCGCGGTGCCGCCTATATAGTGTCGCCCCCGCTTGGGGTCAAAACACGATGGCCAATAATAGCCGGTTTACGCCGCAGGGTCACTGACCAATCAGCGATCTTTTGATCCGGTCTTCCTGCCGCCACTTCTTCAGACCATCAACGATGCCCTGCGCCATGCCCCCCCGCCATTCCGGGTTGCGGATGTTTTTCAGGTCCCGAGGGCTGGACAAAAAGCCTAGCTCGACCAAAACCGAGGGAATGTCGGCGGCTTTGAGAACCGAGAAAGATGCAGTGCGGATCGGCCTGCTGTTCATCGGACCGCCTTGCTGCGTCATGCCATCGGCCAATGCACGGGCCAACGCATCGGTACGCGGTTTTGTTTCCTGACGTGCGATGTCCAGCAGCACATCGGCCACCTGATCATCTGCACCGCTCAGGTCGATACCAGCGATCAGGTCTCCGCGGTCATGACGCTCGGCCAGCTTGTCGCTCGCCACGTCAGAGGCTGCTTTGGACAATGTGTAAACCGCCGCCCCATGCGCCCGCCCCTCGGACAAGATATCGGCGTGCAACGAGATAAACACATCCGCCCCCGCCCGATGCGCCAGCGCGATGCGCCGCTCCAACGAGACGAATTGATCATCGACCCGCGTCATCACGACTTCGAAACCGCCCGCCCTCAGCAATTGCTCCCGAAGCTCGCGGGCAAAGGTCAGCATCAAGGTCTTTTCGTCCGAACCGTCCACTTCGGCCCCCGGATCAATGCCGCCATGGCCGGGGTCCAGCATTACCCGCAGAGCGCCGGACGTACCTTGACGCGATATGGCAGGTGTCACCGCAGGTTCCGGCAAGTCCCACCCCTGCTGACGCGGCGCGCCGGAGCCTGCAGCAAATGTATCGAAATCGGTGCCCATCAAGATCAGCGACAGATGCGCCTCACCGGATGTCTCATCAATGCGCAACTCGGCGCTGTCGACGGCCAGGGGGGCACCCAATTCCAGAACCATCCGCGACCAGCCCGGGACATAGGCCCCAAATTGCACTCCGCTTATGCGATCGCTTTGCAGAAACGTGTCGGGGTCAAGACCGGTCCAGTCGACCTCCTGAAAATCCAGAACCATGCGGTACGGATCGCGCAGGGTGAACACGCGATACGGCACGCCTTGGCTGAGGCCAAGATCGATGCGCACACCGGCGCGGCCTTCATCGACAATCCGGCTGTCATCCGGCACAACTCGCGCCAGCGCGCTGAAATCATGCGCTACAGCAGCCGTCGTCAGCGCCCAAAACAGCGCGATGGCGTAGAAGATCCTGCTCATGGCCTCAAGTTTTCCCGAGATCGTTTGACCGATACCCTAGCGCATCCGGGCTGCGTTGTGAACGGCTCAAGCTTGTTCCGTGATCGCGCCGCGCTCGGCCATGAAACGTTTCAATCTCAGCAAGCCCTCTTCAATGTCGTCCGTAGACCGGGCGTAGGAAAACCGCAGGGTGGAATGCCCCCGTTTCGGATCGAAATCCAATCCCGGCGTGACGGCCACCCCGGCCTTATCCAGAATCTCAGCCGCAAAGGCGCGGCTGTCGTCGGTCAGGTCCGAGACGTCAGCGTAAACATAAAACGCCCCATCTGGTGGCGCGATGTTGGTAAAGCCAGCCTTGGGCAGACCGTCCAGCATCAGCGCGCGGTTCCGGCGGTACACGTCCAGATTGGCCTGCAACTCATCCTCGCAATCCATCGCGGCAAGTG
This sequence comes from Ruegeria arenilitoris, assembly GCF_013035315.1. Classification (GTDB taxonomy): domain Bacteria; phylum Pseudomonadota; class Alphaproteobacteria; order Rhodobacterales; family Rhodobacteraceae; genus Ruegeria; species Ruegeria arenilitoris_D. The sequence continues at coordinate 55,189 of NZ_WQHP01000008.1, forward strand.
CGGCCACCTGACTGGCATGGGGCGCACAGATGAACATGTTCTGCGCGATCCGTTCGACCACGCGCACCTGATCCTCGGGCACCACCATCCAGCCAACACGCCAACCGGTCATCGAGAAGTACTTTGAGAACGAGTTGATCACATAGCACTCGTCCGTCAATTCCAGCGCGGTGACGGCTTTGGCTTCGTATTCAAGGCCGTGGTAAATCTCATCGCTGATGAAAGACGCGCCCTGCCCCTGTGCTGCCTCGATCAAGGCGCCCATCGCAGCGTGATCGAGCATCGTTCCGGTTGGGTTCGCGGGCGATGCGACCATCAAGCCCTGCAGGTCAAGCCCGGCGAAATCCGAAGGGACCGGCTGCAGACGGTTCTCGGGCGCGGTTGGCAGGTCCACAGGCACCAAACCCAGTGCTTTCAAAATCTGCCGATAGGACGGATAGCCCGGCGCTCCGATCCCGACACGGTCACCGCTGTCGAACAAGGCCGTGAAGGCCAACAGAAACCCGCCGGACGATCCGGGCGTGATCACCACGCGTTCCGGATTCAGGTCGACGTTGTACCACTCACCATAAAGCCGTGCGATCCGTTGCCGCAGTTCAGGCAGACCCAACGCCACGGTGTAGCCCAGCGGACCTTGCTCCATCGCTTTGGCCAAAGCCTCGGTTGCGCCTTTGGGTGCACCGGTTCCTGGCTGGCCGACCTCCATATGGATTATGTGGCGCCCAGCTTCTTCGGCCTTACGCGCGGCCTCCATCACGTCCATCACGATGAAGGGATCGACCCCGGACCGGGTTGAGTTTCTCATGCCCATCTCCCATGTTGCAGCCATGGCTTTTGAACGCGTATCAAGGCTGGCGTCAATCCCGGCCCTGTTGCTGATTGCAGTGACATGGGTGAGCAGCGCGTCGCAGTCCAACGCCCAAAGCCTGATCCGCGACCCAGACATCGAACACGGCCTGCGCGAGCTGGCCTTTCCCATCTTGCGGGCCGCTGGTCTGAATACCAATCGGGTGCGAATTCTGGTCGTCAACGACAGCACATTCAACGCGTTTGTCATAGATTACAACGCGATCTACGTGAATTACGGGCTGATCCTGACCGTTGAAAGCCCCGAGATGCTGCAGGCCGTGATCGCCCACGAAGCCGCTCATATCGCCAACGGCCATCTGGCACGGCGCATCGAAAACTTGCGCGCGGCGCAACGTAACGCGCAACTGGGCACTGCGCTCGCCCTTGTTGTAGCGGCCGCCGGAGGTGGCGAGGCCGCGGCCGGCATCGCCGCGGGGACCTCTGGCGCAGCACTGCGCAGCTTTTTGGGACACACGCGGGCCGAAGAATCCTCGGCCGATCGCAGCTCGGCCAGCTATTTACGCGCCGCGGGTATCTCACCCAGCGGTATGGTGGCCCTGCACCAGAAATTCGCGGGTCAGGAATTGCTGAGCACCGCAAATCAGGATCCCTATATGCGGTCCCACCCGACCAGTCGCGAGCGCCTGCGCGCCGCACAGGCTTTCATGGGAGAGTTCAGCGATCAGGCCCCTTCCAACCCAAACGCCGATTACTGGTTCGCGCGGGTTAAGGGTAAGCTGTCGGCCTTCCTTCGTTCGCCCGGCTGGACACTGCGCCGCGCAAAAGAAGAGACCGCGCAGGACATTCGCCTAATGCGCGAGGCCGCCGCCTACCACCAGAACCGCGATTTAGCCCGCGCACGCGCCGCAATCGACGCAGCCCTGGACATCCGGCCCGACGACCCGTTCTACTACGAACTAAAGGGGCAAATACTGTTGGAAAACAGGCAATTGAATGAGGCTGTTAAAGCTTATGGTCATGCCGTTGATATGTTGCCGAATGATCCTTTGCTGATGGCAGGTTACGGGCGGGCGTTGCTTGCCGACGGGCAGACAAAGGCCGCGCTCGATGTGCTTGAAAAGGCGCGCGCACGGGATTATCGCAATGCACGACTGATGCAGGATCTTGGCATGGCCTATGCCAGGGTCGGAAACAACGGGATGGCTTCGGCCGTGACCGCCGAAAGATATGCGCTGCAGGGCCGGTTGGCCGATGCAGGCATCCACGCAAGACGCGCCGTTGGGCAATTGCCCGAAGGCTCACCAGGTTGGCAACGGGCGCAGGATGTACTGATTGCCTCGGAACAAGCGAAGAAAAAGAAAAGGAAACGGAAATGATCCTCAGACACGCCGCTCCCGCCCTTCTGGGGCTTTCCCTGATCACCGGCCCCGCGCTGGCCCTGGACCTTAGCACCATGAGCGATGCCGAACGCGAGCAGTTCGGTGCGCAAGTTCGTGAATACCTGCTGGAAAACCCCGAAGTGATCATCGAGGCAATAAATATCCTTGAACAGCGTAATGCCGCAGCCGAAGCGGCCGCTGACAAGGATCTGGTCGCCGCCAACGCGGAAGAGCTGTTCAACGACGGCTATAGCTGGGTGGGTGGTAACCCCGAAGGCGACATCACTCTGGTCGAGTTCATGGACTACCGCTGTGGTTATTGCCGCCGCGCCGTGCCCGAAGTGGCAAGCCTGCTGGCCGAAGACGGGAATATCCGCCTTGTGATCAAAGAGTTCCCGATTCTGGGCGACGCTTCGGTCCTGTCCTCGCGCTTTGCCGTCGCAACCAAGCATGTTGCAGGCGATGACGCTTACAAACAGGTTCACGACGCGCTGCTGGAGTTCACTGGCGAGCCGTCAGAGGTTGCCCTGCGCCGCATTTCGGACGGGCTGGGCCTGGACAGCGACGCCATCATCGCCGCGATGGACAGCGAGCAGGTGACCGACGAAATCACCCGCACTCGTGCGCTGGCGCAACGTATGCAGATTTCCGGCACGCCGTCCTTCGTTCTGGGCACCGAAATGCTGCGCGGCTTCCTGCCTGCGGATCAGATGTTGCAAATTGCAAACGGTGTTCGGGCGGAACAAGGCTGAGCGCACGGGGCGGTCAGGCCGCCCCTTCGCATCTATAGCTTTAGGGCCGGATCGTCGATCCGGCCCTTCTGCGTAATGCTTCAATAGCAAACTCACTTTCCTTTGGAGGGGTGTTTCGATAGCTATTCAACTATAGAGAGATTGATTGATCCGAATTTGAGCCCGCAGACATGAAGACAAAAGGCGTAACCCTTTACTGCGTGACTGCTTTTTGGGCTGTTCTGACACTTGCAATCGGGCTGTATTACCTGTTCTCAGGCACGACCACCACTGCGGACGTCAAAGTCCGCGCTGCGAACTCTTCAACCTCCGTCGAGATTGGAAGCTGGGAACCCGGCGACGCAAAAATCCTGAACCTCAGGGGGAAGCCGGTTGTCATTTGGCGCCGGGATCAGGATGAAATGGCAAGGGCTTTGGCGCAATTTGACCCTACGATCCCGTTAGAGGACTGGGCTGAGGCGATAAACTCTGGCGCGCTTGAGCGGGGGCTTGAACCAGAGGCATTTGCCAACGTCGAATGATTCATCGCCAGCCCGATCAGCACGGCGGGGTTTGGCTGCATTGTGCAAACAAAAGCTGGCGACTTTGACGGGTTCTTTGATCCCTGCGTTGGGGTCCACTACGATATGTGGGGCCGCCCGCAAAAGGGCCCGACCGACACCAAACTGAAGGCACCGGCCCGCACGATCGACGCGGACAGGCAACGCGTAACAATTTCACTCTTTGGACTGCCTGCAACCAGATAAGCTGGCCTTACTCCGCCGCCTCACGCGTCGCGTCCAGTTCTGCCGCCTTTTTCTTGACCTCTTCAACGATGTGCTCGATCATCTGATCGTTCGACATCTTGTGGCTGGCTTTGCCTGCCAGATAGACCATACCAGACCCGGCCCCGCCGCCTGTAAAGCCCACGTCGGTCATCAGTGCCTCACCCGGGCCGTTCACCACGCAGCCGATGATCGACAGGCTCATGGGTGTCTTGATGTGCTCCAACCGCTGTTCCAGCGCTTCGACGGTTTTGATCACGTCAAACCCCTGCCGCGCGCAGGAGGGGCAGGAAATGATGTTCACGCCGCGATGGCGCAGGCCAAGGGATTTGAGGATCTCATAGCCAACCTTCACCTCTTCGACCGGATCGGCGGACAGGCTGACACGAATCGTGTCGCCGATACCCATCCACAACAGATTACCTAAACCGATCGCTGATTTGATGGTGCCAGAGACCAGCCCGCCCGCCTCGGTAATCCCTAGGTGGATCGGCGCGTCGGTGGCCTCGGCAATGCCCTGATAGGCAGCGGCAGACAGGAACACGTCGCTGGCCTTCACGCTGATCTTATACTCGTGGAAGTCATTGTCCTGCAGGATACGGATATGTTCCAACCCGCTTTCGACCATCGCATCGGGGCACGGTTCGCCATATTTCTCAAGCAGGTGCTTTTCCAGGCTGCCTGCGTTCACACCGATCCGGATCGAGCAATTGTGGTCGCGTGCGGCCTGAATAACCTCTTTCACACGGTCTTCGCTGCCGATGTTGCCCGGATTGATCCGCAGGCACGCAGCACCTGCTTCGGCGGCCTCGATCCCGCGACGGTAGTGGAAATGAATGTCCGCCACGATGGGCACCGGGCTTTCGCGCACAATCTCTTTCAGGGCTTTCGACGACGCCTCATCCGGGACGGATACACGCACAATGTCGGCACCGGCTTCGGCGGCGGCCTGGACTTGCGCAACGGTCGCCGCAACATCCGTTGTCAGCGTGTTGGTCATTGTCTGAACAGCGATAGGCGCATCGCCCCCGACGGGAACGTTTCCGACCATGATCTGGCGGGATTTACGGCGATAGATGTTCTTCCACGGGCGAACGTGATTGAGGGACATGAGGACGGGTCCAAAGCTGCCTGAGTTGCGTCTTAGATAGTCCGGCTACCCAGGTATCGCAATGGTCAGATCACTCGGCCGGGGCTTCGGTGACCTGCGCCTGAAGTTCGGCTACCAACTGCTTGAGCGCGCTATTCTGTTCGGCCTCGAGATCGGCAACCTCATAACGCTCGGAAACCGCGTCCTTGGACAGGACAACGCCCTTGGTGACCGTACCCGGTGCGCCAACTGGGCCGTAGTGCTCGCCGTTCATCGAGAAATAGACAGAGCCTGACGCGCCTGCGCGCAGTTGCGGCGGCTCTTCGGTCAGGGGAATTTCAAACGTGCTGCCCTGCTCGACCGTGCCCAGGGTGCCTTCGAATAGAACGCTGCCATCTGCGGCGCGGATGCGCATCCAGGACGGCGCAACGGCTACGATTCTTAACGCGGTGTCCACCTGCTCGACGACCTGTGGCAAGGCGGGGCGTTCCACCGTGTGCACTTCGGCCACTTCGATCTTAGGCGGCTCGGGCGGGCGGAATGTGCCAACGGTGCGCGGGTCCAATGTGGCAATTGGCGCGTCACGGGCGACGAGTACCGGCACATCTAGCGCCTGCGGGCGATAGAGGCGGTCCAGCGCTTCGGGCGTCGGCGCAGCGGTATCTGCTGCCACGGCCAGTTCGACCGGAGCACGGGCAGCGTCCAGCGGATCAAGATCGGACAGAACGACAGGCGCCTGCTCGACCGGGCTGACCTGAACCTGCTGGATACGGTTCAGCACCGACCAGCCGCCGTAGCCGATGCCACAAATCACGGCCAGCAGCACCAACGACGACCCAATCGCGCGCGGCTCGATCTGGCTGACCAGAGATTCCCGGCCGGGAACATAAGGTGTATTCGGAGAGATAAACGGATCGCGCCCCATCGGCCCGCGCGACGGCAAAGCCCCCGAAGGTTTGCGCACGACCGAAGCCTCGGCGGACATGCCGTGGGCCACTTCAAACCCGCTTTCGGCACAGAATGTCGCGAAAGTTTCATCCGGGTTCATGCCCAGATAGCGGGCGTAAGAACGCACATACCCGGCGATGAAGCCGGGTGTGTCGAACGCGTCGGGATCGGCGTCCTCTATGGCAGCAATGTAGTTGGCCTTAATCCGAAGTTCGCGCTGAACATCCAGAAGGGACTTGCCCATTGTCGCGCGCTCACCACGCATTCTGTCGCCAAGCCGCACTTCATAGTCGTCGAAGCCCTTTGGCCGGACGTCTGTGTCGTCTTCGGAATCGCGCTGTGATCTGCGCCCAATCATTCCTGCTGCCCCATTCTGCCTTTTGCGCGTTACACGCTAACGACGAATCGATCCCATAACGATTCGTGCGTCCCTTTTGTTAGGGTAAGCTTAACACGCGACAAGCGTATTGCACACTTTGGCGTGAGGTTAACCTGCAAGTTCGGCGCGATTTAGCGCACAATGTGACCAAAGTTCGTCCATCGCTTGGATCAAACGGTTCATTTCGCCCGGTCCGTGGACCGGTGACGGGGTAAACCGCAGACGCTCCGTACCGCGCGGCACGGTGGGGAAGTTGATCGGCTGAACGTAGATTCCATAGTCATCCAACAGCCGGTCGCTGAGAATTTTGGTATGCACAGGGTCACCGACGATCACGGGCACAATGTGGCTGCCGTGGTCGATCAGCGGCAAGCCCATCCCTTTCAGCCGCAGCTTGAGGATTTTGGCTTGGGTCTGGTGCTGCTCGCGCAGTTCCGGCGCGTTCTTCAGATAGGCAACCGAAGCCGCCGCACCCGCCGCCACAGCAGGCGGCAACGAAGTCGTAAAGATGAAGCCCGGCGCATAAGAGCGCACGGCGTCACACATTTTCTCGCTTGCCGCGATATAGCCACCCATAACACCATAGGCTTTGGCCAGTGTGCCGTTGATGATGTCGATGCGATGGGCCAGACGATCACGTTCGGTCACGCCGCCACCGCGCGGGCCGTACATGCCAACCGCGTGCACTTCGTCGATATAGGTCAGAGCGCCAAACTCATCCGCCAGATCGCAAATCTCTTCGATCGGACCGAAATCACCATCCATCGAATAGACGGATTCGAATGCGATCAGCTTGGGGGCCGCAGGATCGTCGGCCTCAAGCAGCTCACGCAGGTGAGCAACGTCATTGTGACGGAAAATCCGCTTGGCACCACCATTGCGGCGCACACCTTCGATCATCGAGGCATGGTTCAGCGCGTCAGAATAGATGATCAGGCCGGGGAACAGCTTGGGCAGCGTGCTAAGCGTCGCATCATTTGCGATATACGCGCTGGTGAACAGCAAGGCAGATTCTTTGCCGTGCAGATCGGCCAGCTCAGCCTCAAGACGCTTGTGATACACCGTCGTGCCCGAAATGTTACGGGTTCCACCTGAACCCGCACCTGCAGCGTCCACCGCTTCGTGCATGGCCTCAAGGACGACCGGATGCTGCCCCATCCCAAGGTAGTCATTGCCACACCACACAGTGATGTTCTGCTGCGACCCGTCAGGACGGGTGCGTACGGCGTGCGGGAAATGACCATTCCGGCGTTCGATATCAATAAAGGTCCGGTAGCGACCTTCATCATGCAGCTTGGCTAGCGCTGTATCGAGCTGAGCAGTATAATCCACCGGTTTCTCCTTCTGCGCCCGGCATTTGCGTTTGTTTGCCGAACCCGTTGTTCCCTCAGATGACAGGCTTAGCTGCCCCTTCGGTGTCGCTTCCCCTAGAATAACGTGCCTAACGTCAATCTCGGAGTCGCAACTTTGATCTGCATCAATTATCCCTGATCACGCCATTCGACAAGTAAAGTTACGGCCATCGGACGCGAGGAAACGACGCAGGCAACCCTGCGACCCGAAACAGGTTTCCTATCTTATCACCGATTTCCTGCCGATACAGGCTGGACGGCGCTGCCGGTGCTGTTAGGTTCCGCTGCAATTCACGACCATTCAGGAGACGCTCATGTCACTAGACGCTGTTCTGAGCAGGATCGACGCCGATCTGTCCACATCCATCGACCGGCTGATGGAATTTCTGCGCATCCCGTCGATCTCAACCGACCCCGCCTATAACGAGCAGGTCGAAAAGGCCGCGGACTGGCTTGTCGCCGATCTGCAAAGCATCGGCATCGCCGCTGAAAAGCGGCTGACAACCGGGCACCCGATGGTCGTTGGCCATGTGGGCGAAGACGGCGACGGCCCGCATGTTCTGTTCTATGGCCACTATGACGTGCAGCCGGTTGACCCGCTTGAGCTGTGGAAGCGCGATCCGTTTGACCCGGCGTTGGAAGACACTGAAAACGGTCAGGTCATCCGTGGCCGTGGCTCATCCGACGACAAAGGCCAGCTGATGACCTTTGTCGAGGCCTGCCGGGCTTGGAAAGCGATTCATGGCACCCTGCCCTGCCGCATCACATTCTTCTTCGAGGGCGAAGAAGAATCCGGCTCGCCTTCGCTGGTCCCATTCCTTGAGGCCAACAAAGATGAGCTGAAAGCTGATCTGGCACTAGTCTGCGACACTTCGATGGTTTCGCGCGGTGTCCCGTCCATCGCGTCGCAGCTGCGCGGTATGCTCAAAGATGAGTTTACCGTAATCGGCCCCCGGATTGACCTGCACTCAGGTCACTATGGCGGGCCGGGGCTGAATCCATTGCGCGAGTTGTCCAAGATCGTCGCGTCCTTCTATGACGACGAAACCGGCCGCGTCGCGGTCGACGGCTTTTATGAAGGTGTCCACGAGGTACCTGCGGAACAACTGCGCCAATGGGAAAATTGCGGATTCAACGAGACTGAATACCTGAAATCGGTCGGCTACACGCAGCCGCACGGCGAAAAGGGATACTCCACGCTTGAACAGCAATGGGCGCGCCCGACGCTTGAGGTGAACGGGTTGTGGGGTGGCTATAACGGTGCTGGCTCAAAGACGGTCATCCCATCCGAGGCACACTGCAAAATCACCTGCCGCCTTGTGGGCGATATGGACCCCGACGCGCTGCGCGACAAAATCCGTAAACACGTCGAAGATCGCCTGTCGCCAGACGCAAAAGTTGTCTGGGACAACGACTTGGAAGGCTCACCCGCATCCGTCATGAACCTCGACCGTCCCGAATTCGAAGCAGCCCGCGGCGCGCTGTCCGATGAATGGGACCGCGAGGCCGTCTTTACCGGTATGGGCGGGTCAATTCCGGTGGTCGGTTATTTCGATACCGTCCTCGGCCTGGATTCAATGCTGGTTGGCTATGCCAATGACGACGACGCTATCCACTCGCCCAACGAAAAGTACGACGTGAAAAGTTTCCACAAGGGCATCCGGTCCTGGGCCCGAATTCTGGACGCTTTGAACAAGTAAACACTATTTGCGAGGCTCTGCCTCGCGCTCCGAGGTATTTGGGGCCAGATGAATAAAGGATCCCCTGCTTCATCTGGCTGAAAATACCTCGGGGGAGTCGCCCGAAGGGCGGCGGGGGCAGAGCCCCCTATTCTTACATGTGGATCACGCGTCCATAGGCATCCAGAACACTTTCATGCATCATTTCTGACAGTGTCGGATGCGGGAAGACTGTGTTCATCAGGTCTTCTTCCGTGGTTTCCAGCTGGCGGCCAACGACATAGCCTTGGATCAATTCCGTGACCTCCGCTCCGATCATGTGCGCACCTAGCAACTCACCGGTTTTCGCATCGAACACGGTCTTGATCAGACCCTCCGGCTCACCCAGCGCGATCGCCTTGCCGTTCCCGATGAAGGGAAACTTCCCGACTTTGACCTCATAGCCCAGCTCTTTGGCCTTTGCTTCGGTGTACCCGACCGACGCAACTTGCGGCTGGCAATAGGTGCAGCCCGCGATACTTTCGGGCTTCACCGGATGCGCATGCTGGCCAGCGATAAGTTCGGCGACCATTACACCTTCGTGGCTGGCCTTGTGCGCCAGCCAAGGCGCGCCGGCGATGTCGCCGATCGCATACAGGCCTTCGACACCCGTGCGGCAATACTCATCTGTAACCACGTGGGTCCGATCGATCTTGACGCCCAGAGTTTCGAGCCCAAGGTTTTCGACATTCCCGACGATGCCGACAGCCGAGATCACAGTATCAAACTCGTGCTTCTCAACCTTACCCCCAGTTTCGATATGGGCCGTGACCTTGCCCTTGGCGCGGTCCAGTTGCTTGACCATCGCCTTTTCCATGATGGTCATGCCCTGCTTGGTGAAAGCCTTCTTGGCAAAAGCGCTGATTTCGGCGTCTTCGACGGGCAGAACGCGGTCCATGACCTCGACAACGGTCGTATCCGCACCAAGTGTGTTGTAGAAGCTGGCGAACTCAATCCCGATTGCACCGGACCCAATGACCAGTAGCTTTTTCGGCATGCGCGGCGGCGTGAGCGCATGTTTGTATGTCCAGACCAGATCGCCATCCGCCTCAAGCCCTGGCAATTCGCGGGCGCGGGCCCCGGTGGCGACGATAATGTTCTTGGCCGTCAGCTCTTCGTTGCCCTTGTCGGTCTTGACGCTGACTTTGCCTTTCGCGGGGATCGTCGCCTCACCCATTATTACGGTGACTTTGTTCTTTTTCAGGAGGTGACCCACACCGCTTGTCAGCTGCTTGGCGACCCCGCGCGAGCGTTTTACCACCGCGTCCAGGTCATAGCCGATCTTATCGGCGCTCAGGCCGAAATCCTTGGCGCGCTCCATCAGGTGGAACACTTCGGACGACCGCAACAGTGCCTTTGTCGGGATGCACCCCCAGTTCAGGCAGATACCACCCAGATGCTCGCGTTCGACAACGGCTGTTTTCAGTCCCAGTTGCGCGGCACGAATTGCAGCCACATAACCGCCCGGACCGGCGCCAATTACGATCAGATCAAAAGATTGTGCAGCCATGTTTCCCTCTCGGCGCAGGTCGATTCAGAAATTAGTTTACCATTAAACTAAATCTCGAAACGCATCAACATATTGCTCCCGCGACAAATGCGACGCAGGGTAAAGTAGCGCGACATGCGCTGTTTTCAGCCTATACCGCACGTGCTTCAATAGCTAGAACAGAGGCACCAACCCCACGCGGGCTTTATGAAACCCAAGTCATTTGAAAGGCTTACCATGGCCAAAACGCTGAAAGATCTTTTGCTTGCCCTACTGAACGCCACGCTTATCCTGATTGCGCTGTGCTTGTTTCTGGGGTGGAAACTGGCGGCGACCGTCGACGACATCACCGGTAAGTTTGCCGAAAAGGTTCAGATTGTCGCCCCTTTGAAAGAAGAGGTTCAGGGCGTGCGCGGCGAATTGACGGCATTGCGCAGCGATCTGTCATCTATTCAGTTTGCCGGAACCGTGGCCGACAGTGCGACGGCTCAGAAACTGTCTGAGGTCTTGGACAAGCTGGATGATCTGGAATCGAACCTGCGCGGGGCGCAGTCGAAAATGGCTGAACTGACCGAGTCTCCGGACCAGTTGATCAACACGGCAATTGAGAATTCGGCCGACATTGTTGCCGACCGTATCATTGCAATCCGAGGGTGCGAGCCCGCGTCCTAGCTGGCCGCAGCCTGCAGCTCGCGCACGGTTGATCCATATCCGCCCATGCTGACATAGGCGGCTTCGTGCTCGGTCATTGGCCGCGACAGTGCGTCGTTGCGGTATGGGAACCGGCCGAACTTGCGGATCACTTCGCGATGCGCCCGTGCGTGCAACAGGTTGCCGTCGTCACTATTGGTCATGTTTTGACACATCAGACGAACGCAACGTTCCTGGTCACACAGGTTTTCGGAATGCATCAGGGGAAGGTAGAAGAACTGGCGTGCCGGTTCATCAATCTTCATGTCCCAACCCTTGTCGATTGCGCATTTCGCCGCCGACAGGGCCGCGCGATCCGATGCGAACGCCTTGGCGCTTCCGCGGAACATATTGCGCGAGAACTGATCCATCAGGATGATGTAAGCCAAAGCACCGCTGGGATATGTCAGCCAGAGTGAAAACCTGCCTTCATTCGCAGCTTCCCACGTTGTCAGGAACCTCTCGCGAATGTCTGCATCCAAATCGTCGTCCTGTAGATACCAACCCTTTGGACCGACTTCATCTAACCAATAACTCAATACTTCTTCAGGACTTGCCATGCCCTTAACTCCGTCGTGTTTCCCACCCCAGGGGACGTAAGGTCATTTAAGTGCGTTTTACACAGTTGTTACAGTAAAAAATTGCAACACTTGCGACATAATCTTGTGTCTTAGGCAACATCTTGCGTCTCTTGCTCGGCTTCGGCGGCTTCGATCGCCACTTCTTGCGCCAATTCCACGGCCACGGGTGAGGCCGTTGGGTAGACCGGCGACAGGGTTCCGGTCTCGTCGACCGGGATCGCCGCGCGCTGTGTCATGCGGTAGAGCGCATAGGCTGCCATTGTCACCAACAGCGCTGCAATGAACAGGAAGAACCCAGACGGGCCAAAGACGTCGTCACCCATCAGCCAACCGGTAATCAGCGGGCCAGCGATTGCGCCCAAACCGTTGATGAACAGCAATCCGCCAGAGGCCGCCGCCATATCCTCGTGCTCAAGAAAGTCATTCGCGTGGGCAATCAGCAAGGAATAGAGCGGGTTCGACATCCCTCCGATCACAAAGGCCGAAACCAGCAGCAGTGGGAAGGTCACGCCGAACACCATGCCCACAAAGGCCGCAATCGCTCCTACACCGGCAACCAGCATGATCAGGAAACGGCGGTCCATGCGATCCGACATCCAGCCCAGCGGGTATTGCAACACCAGTGCGCCAACATAGAAGGCCGCAACGAAGGTTGAAATCTCAACCAACGACAGCCCAGCGCGGGCGCCGTAAACCGAGGCCATCCCGAACTGTGCCGAGAAGACCCCCCCCAGAAGGAACATGCCGACGCAGCCGAGCGGCGAGTAGCCAAAAAGCTCGCGCAGGGTCATGGGTTTCGTTGTGTCGAACGCAGGCGTCGGTGAGATCGACAGAAGGATGGGCGCAAAAGACACCGAAACCAGGATCGAAGCGATGACGAAGGTATCGAAGCCAGCCGGATCGCCAACAAGGACCAAACCCTGCGCGGTGATGATGCCGGTCATCTGGAAGATCATGTAAAGCGACAGGGCCTGGCCGCGGTTTTCGTTACTGGCTGCATTGTTTAGCCAGCTTTCCGCGGTCACATACACGCCCGAAAAACAGAATCCGATCACGACGCGACCCAGAATCCAGACAATTGGATCTGTCATCAGCGGATACAGGATCATCACGGCGGAGATAAACGACGCCAGCGCCGCAAAGACCCGCACATGGCCGACACGACGGATCATCTCAGGTGCGAAACGCGAGCCACCCAGAAAGCCCATGAAGTACGCAGACATCACAAAGGACATCTGCAGAGTCGAAAACCCCTCAATCTCGCCCCGGACACCAAGGATCGTCCCCTGCAGGCCGTTCCCGACCATGAGCAAGCCCATACCAAGCAAAAGCGCCCACGCGCTGGAAAGGACCTGAAGCATTTGGGGCCTCCGAAGAATCTCGACCAGAAGTTTGAGTCCGTTCTGCTATGGAAAACGGCTTTGGTCATGCTTGTCTACGACATCGAAAAGATTCGATCCCGACAAGACGTCCCTTACGGGATCAAAAGCGACGAATCCCCGTAAGAGAAGAAGCGGTATTTCTGTTCAATGGCATGCGCATAGACCTGTTTCATCCGCTCTTGCCCCATCAGGGCCGAGACCAGCATCAGCAGGGTCGACTTGGGCAGGTGGAAATTGGTCATCAACGCATCGGTCACGTGGAACTTGAAACCGGGATAGATGAAAATGTCGGTGTCACCTTCCCACGGCTCGATCCGACCGGATCGGCTGGCGCTTTCGATCAGTCGAAGGGCAGTTGTGCCGACCGGGATCACCCGGCCTCCGGCTGCCTTGGTGTCGCGGATGTCCTGCGCGGCCGCGGCGCTGACCCTGCCCCACTCTGCGTGCATCTTGTGGGTCGTCACGTCCTCGACCTTGACCGGCAAAAATGTGCCCGCGCCCACATGCAGGGTGACATGCGTGAAGTCTACGCCGCGCGCAGCCAGCGCCTGCATCAGCGCATCGTCAAAATGCAGCGACGCTGTGGGCGCCGCCACAGCGCCGGAATTTCGGGCCCAGATCGTCTGATAATCCGTCTTGTCCTGCTCATCCGCTGGACGTTTGGCGGCGATGTAAGGCGGCAGCGGCATCGCCCCTGCCCGTTCCAGCGCAGCGTCGAAATCCTCGCCCGTCAGGTTGAACCGCAGATGGGCCTGCCCATCCTCAACCCGGTCCAAAGTCGCGCTGAGTTCGTCCGAGAACTGGATGTCCTCGCCCGGCTTCACTTTCTTCAACGGTTTGATCAGCGCGGCCCATGTGCCGTCGGCCTGCGGGTCCAACAACGTCGCTTCGATCGCGGCGGACACCGGACCTTGTGCGCTGTCACGGTGCCTGCGCCCGTTCAGGCGCGCGGGAATGACGCGCGTGTCGTTCAGAACCAAACGGTCCCTTGGCTGCAACCAGTTCGGCAAGTCAAAGACATGCGCATCCGAGATCGCCTGCCCCTCGGCCACCAAAAGGCGCGCGGACGAGCGCGGGTTGGCAGGTCGCGTGGCAATCAGGTCTTCGGGCAGATGGAAATCAAAATCGCTGAGTTTCATGGCCGCGCCATACAAGCCCCCACCGGATTCAGCAACCGCCCATTCAGTTATCCCTGGGGGGTGAACCAAAGGTCTGCTTGGGCTCATCCGGTTTTTGCGGCACGGCGTTGGGCCCGTCCGAGACCGTTGGCGCAGGAGCGCGCAGCAGGTTGCGCAGGAACAGGGGTGCAAGGCCCGACAGCGGGTTCACCGTCACTCGCGGCTGCGTCAACGGCCCGGTCAGGCGGTAGTTGAACCCAATGACCCCCTCGCCCTTTTTTGTGAAGACACTGCCGATGGCGTTGACCAGATAAATCGGAGAGATCGCCCCGCGCAGATCCAGCATGCCAGCCACCGTGTCAATCGTCCCGTCAAAAGACAACCCGATCGAGGGGCCAACGGCGCTGCCGCTGAGCACCTTGATCTCGGTCGGTGTGATCCGCATGCGGCTGTCTATGGTCGCAAAAAAGATACCCTGCCCCGTCATTTCATCCAACAGACCAACCAAGCTGATAGCGTCTAGCAACGCGGCCATCGCAGGGGCATCGGTAATTCGGGTGTTCACGATCTTAAGGATCACGTCATAGTTTCCGGGTGCGCTCACCGGTTCCAGCTGCAAGTCCAGTCCGCCGCCCCGTGCCTGCGTAATGACCCCAGCCGAACGCAACACGGCCCCCGCATCATTCGACTTAATGTTCACGGCACTGCGTCCGTTGCGGGGGCTGACCGCACCACTGACGGCGGCACCGCCATTCACTTGGGACGTAAAGGTGCCGTTGATGCCACCGGTTGTTTGGAACGAGCCCCTGAACCCGGTCAGTGCCACGTCTTCGGTCACCTGAAGGCGGTCCAGCAGAACGTCCAGCCTTGGACCGGGACCCGATCCACCTCCGCCGCCGCCGGAGCCCAAGGTCGCACGACCCAGGTTCAACACGCCGCCCTGCACCACGATATTAGGCACCGGGCCTCCGCTGTTGATCAGTTCCGCCGGGACGGCCAGCCAATTGCCCAGATCGAACGAGCTGAAACGCATCCGATCAAACTGCCCACCATCTCGGAACGTTATCGACGCCGTGCTGCGCAGCCCCGCCACGTCCAGTTGCAGGTTATCCACGCGCGGTTGTTGTCCCAGCGTTGCGTCCAGCACCATCGTACCGGTCGCCGCAGCGCCTTTGCGCCACCCGAGTTCCGGAATCGCAAGCCCAACCCCCGCCAGATCAGATGTCGCTGTGAGTTTGATGGGCTCGTCCGCGCCGATCCCGACGGTTACATCCGCAGTTCCGGTCCCGGTCAGCATCCCCGAGGGCAGCGGAACCTTCAGTTCGCTCATCAACCTTGGGGACAGTTCGATCTGGCCTGTCAGTTCGCTGCTCTGCGGTCCTTCCCCGCCGATGGGCTGCCGCCAGGCAACCTGCATCGGCACCTGACCAAACAGCCCGTTGCCGTCAATTTCCACCTCTGTCTGGTTCCCCGTCAGGTTCAACAGACTAGCACTGACCGCGTATCCGGGAACCAACTTGTCACTTTGGACATTTTCGATCTCACCAGTGAAGTGAAACTCGGTATCCTGAAACTTCAGTTCTTTTTTCAACGGCAAGGCCAGTGTCCCCGTCAGGTTGACCTGACCCTCTGCCAGATCGACCGGCAGGCTCGCTTTGCTCAATAGGCTAAGCGGCGGCCGGTCGAGCAATGACAAAGCAGCCTCGACGCTGCCCCTGGCGATGATACGCGCAATCGCTGGTGTTGCGCCCTTGGCGGTTGTGTCGGGTATGATGAAAGAGGTACCGGCCACATCTACCGCACCGCCCTGATCCGCGACAACAATCCCATGTTCGGCTGTGACGGTGAACCTGTCTTTCAGCAGGCTCAGACGGCCCTGCCCATTCTGGATCAACGGCAGAGTTTTGGCGAACCTGATCTGGGCCTGATCGAACCCCACCCCAAGGTAAATGTCAGGTGCATTGCCGGGATCCAGACGCAAGGCGAATTCTACGTCCGAGAACTGACCTTCGTACAGGTTTTCCGCCACCCATTTACGCGGGTTCGGGGCCAGCGCCTCGGGCCAGTATCGCAGCAGGTTCTCGGACCCCATCTTATCCAGTTGGGCATCCAGCGCGGCCACCCAACCGTCCGGCTGTCCGATCAACTTCCCCGTAGCATGAAGCTCATGCAAGCCATCAATGATGGTCAACTGCCCCAGTTCCAACTCGAACGGGGCCAGTTTCATCTGAAAATCCAGATCGGCGCGGGCGGTTTCCAGCGACTCGGGGAACAGACCGCCGGGATAGATATCAATGCTGTTCAGGGTCAGTTGCGCGGTCAGGCTTTCCAGAACTCCATTCTGGATCCCGTTCAAAAACGCTGTGCCCTCGGCCTGAACGGCCCCTAGGTCGGACACCAAGGACGCTTCGTTGAAATCCAGAACCTGCCGCGCGGGGTCGTAAGTGAAATAGGCGCGCGCCGAGTCAAAGCGGATCGGTCGGGTTTCGGGTGTGGGTTGGACCACGCCCGCGCCCAAGTTCAGCGTGGCAAACAGCGGACCCAACGCGGCTTGGCCGTCAACACTGCCGCGGAGAGAGCCGGAAATCGGGGCCTTGAGAACCTGCAACCATCCCAGCGCCACGCTTTGCCCGGCAATATCCTCGGACGGCAGGTCGGTGATCGACACGCCAAAGCTGGCCTGCGGACTGCCAAGGACGCTGGTATAGTTCGCCTCAATCGTGCTGGCGTAATCGCGCCCGGTCAGAACCGAGAACCCGGTGGCCAGTCGCATCTCATCGCCCTCTCTGGTGGCCGAGATATGACCGCCGTCAAACACCCATGCCCGTCCAAGCCGCAGGTCCTGATAATCCAGCGTCAGCGACTCCAGATCAATCGATCGCAGCCCCGACAGGATCGGGGACAGAAAGACATCGTCCGACTCTTCAATCAGTTGCGCCAGTGTTGGCGCACGTTGCACAGGCGCACTGCCCGAGCCAACCGTCAGCGACAAAGCACCATCCTCACCACGGGTCAAAGCGATCTGCGCGCCGCGCAGAGTGATCCGCCGGGGCCTGATCTGACCACGCAGCAAACCACGCATCGACAGCCGGGTCCGCAAGTCCGAAACCTGAGCAATCTGCTGACCTGCCGCGTCGCTGATGGTCACATCGGTCAGCCGGATACGCGGCCGCCAGTTTTCGTTGACGATGAAACTGGCGTCGCCAAACGTGAACCGCAATCCACCCAGGCTTTGTTCCAATCGCGCCTCAACCCTTTCCTTGACCCATTCCGGGGCGTGCAGTTGTTTTCCGATGACAAAGAACCAGCCAGCCCCGGCCAGCAGACACAACACTATGATGGTTCCGACGAGCCAACGCGCAGCAATACGACGCCGCGACCGGCGGCGCGCAGGCATTTGCGGCCGGTCTGCACTTGCGTCTTCGTGCTGAACCAATTTTTTATCCAAGCCTTTCAACCCGCTCGTGCCGCCCTATTATGCCGGACAGCCTTTAAAAACCTTTAGCGGAGTTTCCAATGCCCGACGTAACAGACATCGCCCCTGATTTCACATTACCCCGCGACGGCGGCGGCGAGGTGACCCTGTCGGACCTGCGCGGCGGTTCCGTCGTGCTGTTTTTCTACCCTCGCGATGATACGCCGGGCTGTACCAAGGAATCCATCGGTTTCTCGGAACAACTTCAGGCCTTTGCCGATGCGGGTGCTCAAGTTTTCGGCATCTCGCGGGACAGCGTTGCCAAGCATGACAAGTTTGTCGCCAAACATAGCCTGACTACGCCGCTTTTGTCTGACGAAGGATCGTCGGTCTGTGAGGATTACGGCGTCTGGGTCGAAAAGAACATGTATGGCAAGAAATCCATGGGCATTCAGCGCTCGACCTTCCTGATCGACGCGGACGGTAAGATCGCCAAGGTCTGGCGCAAGGTCAAAGTGCCCGGCCACGTGGATGAGGTACTGGAAGCGGTGCGGGCCCTGTAACCCTCTCGACCACGGTCGCCATCCGGTTTATGAGCCGCCAACCTCAATCAGCGGAGCAAGCCAGTGCCAAAAACACTGACCCAGATGGCGACCGAAGTTCTGACCACGGCCGATGGTCGCGAAAAGACAGCTTTGTCCAAGCGCCACGCCGCCGCATGGTTCGCATCGCGCAAGGGGGACGCCCCAACGATTGAGATCGGCACCGCAACGCCGCCGCTGAATCCGGCCCGTCCGGATAAACCCGAACTGCTGTCGCCACGCGAAGTTCCCAAGCGCAAACCCGGATCAGAAGCCGGTCGCATTGCCCTGCTGCACGCGGTTGCGCATATCGAGTTGAACGCAGTGGACCTGCACTGGGACATCATCGCGCGGTTCGGTCACGTGCCGATGCCGGTTGGTTTCTACGACGACTGGGTCAAATGCGCCGAGGAAGAGTCGCGTCATTTCGAGATGGTTTGCGATTGTCTGGAAAACATGGGCAGCCATTATGGTGCCCTACCCGCCCATGCCGGGATGTGGCGCGCCGCTGAGGATACCGCCGAGGACCTCATGGGGCGTTTGGCCGTCGTTCCCATGGTGCTTGAGGCGCGGGGGCTGGATGTGACACCGGGTATGATCGACATCTTCCGTAAGGCCAAGGCCGAGCAGGCGATTGCCGCGCTGGAAATCATCTATGCTGAAGAAGTGGGCCACGTGGCCTACGGGTCCAAGTGGTTTCATTTCCTGTGCGGACGCGAAAATGCCGACCCCAAGGATGTGTTTCACCAGCTTGTGCGCAAGTATTTCCACGGTGCCCTCAAGCCCCCCTTCAATGAGGAAAAACGCGCCGAGGCCGGGTTGCCGCCGGATTTCTACTGGCCCCTGACCGAAGACATGCCGCTGCCGGGCCAAGCCCAATAAACACGCGCAAGTTGACGTTATCGGCAAGTTCTTGCCTAGATTCGGCGGTAAAATCCTGTAACGCCGGGTCGATTGGTTAACAAACTTGCCCAAAGGCCACTCTGCCTCTATTCACTTCGCCCAAGGGACGGCTATCACTCACGACCGGCCCGATCTTTGGGGATGGAGAGGTAAGACGCGTGAGAACTCGTCTGGCGATCAAATTACACTCACTGCTTGAGCGGCATTTTCCTGAACGCCGTGTATTTCTGAAATCGGACAACGATACCCGGTTCATCCGGCTCAGCTCGGAAACGCAGATCGTCGCCGTTGCTGGTGTCGCTGTTTTTGTAGGATGGACCGCCGTCGCCACCGCGATCCTGTTGATGGACAGCATCGGATCAGGCAACTTCCGGGAACAGGCCAAACGTGATCAGGCGACCTATCAGGAACGTCTTAACATCATGTCCGCCGAGCGCGACATGCGTGCGCAAGAGGCCGTAGCCGCACAAGACCGTTTCAATGCCGCGCTAGAGCAAATCTCGGCCATGCAGTCCGAGCTGCTGGCTTCGGAAAACCGCCGCCGCGAACTTGAGACCGGGATTGAGGTCATCCAGACCACACTCCGCGCGACGATGAAGCAGCGCGAAGAGGCCCGCACTGAGCTGACCAAACTGCAGCAGGAAGCAGGCGACGGCGACATGTATATGGCCGCCGTCGGCAACCCCGAGCAGATGAATTTCATGACCGAAGCGCTGGCGCGCACGGCAGAAGAACGCGACCAGATCGCAGCCAACGCCAAGAATGCGCTGGAACAGCGTGACGATTTGGAACTGGAAATCCGGCTGATGCAGGAACGCAGCGACGAGATTTTCCGCCAGTTGGAAGAGGCGATGGTGATCTCGGTCGAGCCACTGGACAAAATGTTCCGCAAGGCCGGTATGCCAACCGACCGCATCATCGAAGAAGTCCGCCGCGGTTACAGCGGCATGGGCGGCCCCCTAACCCCCATCTCTTATAGTACGCGCGGTGAGGAACTGACCCCCGACGAGATCCGCGCGAATGCTCTGCTGCAACAAATGGATCAGCTAAACCTGTATCGCATCGCAGCGGAGAAAGCGCCGTTTGCAAGCCCCGTTAATTCCGTCGTGCGATTCACGAGCGGTTTCGGGACGCGCCGTGACCCCAAAACAGGTGGTCGCCGCATGCACAACGGCGCCGATTTCGCCGGTGCCCACGGCACCGACATCTTTGCCACCGCAGACGGCGTTGTCACCCATGCGGGATGGCAGTCCGGATTTGGTCGGCTGGTAAAAATTAAGCACGCCTTCGGAATTGAGACACTTTATGCCCATAACACAAAGATACGTGTGAAGGTTGGTCAAAGGGTCTCGCGCGGGGATCATATTGCTGATATGGGTAGCACCGGACGGTCAACCGGCACGCACCTGCACTATGAAGTGCGCGTGAACGGAAAACCTGTTAACCCAATGACTTACATCAAGGCTGCGAGAAATGTTTTCTAAGAGCAAAATCAACGAGCCCTCGTCCGCTGCACCCGAGGCGGCAAAACCTGCCGCTCCGGCGACACCGGCCGCGTCTGCACCGACAGAAAACAAGGCCAGCACCGCGCCCAAGCCCAAGCCGCCGGCGTCGGTTCTGTCCTCGGACCTGCATATCACGGGCAACCTCAAGACCTCGGGCGATATCCAGGTTGAAGGCACTGTCGAAGGCGATATCCGTGCACACCTGCTGACCATCGGTGAGACCGCGACGATCAAAGGCGAAGTCACTGCTGATGATGTCGTAATCAACGGCCGCATCGTGGGTCGCGTGCGTGGCTTGAAAGTCCGCCTGACCTCGACCGCACGTGTCGAAGGCGACATCATCCACAAGACCATCGCAATCGAAAGCGGTGCGCATTTCGAAGGTTCGGTTCAGCGTCAGGACGATCCACTGAACCCTGGCCGCAGCGGCAAGGCGGGCGCAAACCCGGCCGCAGAGGTCAAGCAGTAACGCTGACCACCTGAATTGGTTTGGAACGCCGCGGGGAGACCTGCGGCGTTTTTCTTTCGCCCAGCCGGATGGGATTTCCGGTTTCAACCGGGGGCCTTGCGCCTATAGTGACCCCCATGCTGTTCTTCTTTCTCGCCCTGGCGCTTATCGCTGGCTTCGTTCTGTATCGCCACTGGTCCAAATCCCAGAAGCGCCAACAGCTACTGTCCACGCCCTTGTCGGATCACCAGCGCCAGATCATCGAAGAGCATGTGCCACTGATCCGCCGCCTGCCGCTGGACTTGCGGGTCAAACTGGACGGCAAGGTAAACCTTTTTCTGAATCAGGTCCGTTTCTTTGGGTGCGAGGGGCTGGAGGTCACGGAAGAGATGGAACTGGCCATCTCTGCACAAGCTTGCCTGCTGATCGTGAACAGTGACCTGTGGTACGACAACCTGACAACCATCCTGATCTACCCCAACGCCTTCAAGTCGCGACAACGTCGGCAGGATGGCTATGTGATCAGCGAGAAGGAAATCGTCCGCACCGGGGAAAGCTGGGACCGCGGTCCGGTGATCCTGTCCTGGCGACACAGCGAGTTGGGCGCGCTGAATGACCATGACGGGCAAAACGTGGTTTTGCACGAATTCGCCCATCAGATCGACGACCTGTCAGGCGGCACCAACGGCGTTCCGATCCTGAGCGACGGTCAAACCTTTGCCGAGTGGGAGCGGGTCTTTCTGACCGCCTACGACGCCCATGTCCACGCGGTCGAGCACGGGCGGAACACCGTCATCGACCCCTATGGCGCGACCGGTCATGAAGAGTTCTTTGCTGTCTCTGTCGAGGTGTTCTTTGAAAAACCCCGCGCGCTCAAATCTGAGGTGCCGGAGGTTTATGATCAACTGTCCAAGTTGTTCCGTCTGGACCCGGCAGAGTGGATCTGACAACGCTTTTTTGGATTGGGCTCCTGCGGCCTTCTCAGCCAGATCACATAAAATTTAACAAAATCTGATTTTTGAACTACACTGAAACCATTGTTTTCTGGAGGACTTTTGATGTCATCAAAACTCATCGCTGAATTCTTTGGTACATTTTGGTTGGTGCTTGGAGGCTGCGGAAGCGCGGTTCTAGCCGCCGGAGTGGCCGATGTGGGCATAGGCTGGCTGGGCGTTTCATTTGCCTTCGGCCTGACGGTTCTGACCATGGCCTACGCGGTCGGGCATATCTCGGGCGGGCATTTCAACCCGGCGGTCAGCCTTGGGCTGATGATCGGCGGGCGGTTCCCGGCCAAGGATCTGATCCCCTATTGGATCGCCCAGGTGATCGGCGCGATAGCCGCCGCCGCTGTTCTGTATCTGATCGTCAGCGGCGCGCCCAACTTTGAAGGTGTCGGCAGCTTTGCATCGAACGGATACGGCGCTGCGTCGCCCGAGGGGTATTCACTGACATCAGCTCTGGTGATCGAGATCGTGATGACCGCGTTCTTTGTTATCGTCATTCTAGGCGCGACGTCCAACTTTGCCCCCGAAGGGTTTGCCCCGATCGCAATCGGGCTCTGCCTGACGCTGATCCACCTGATCTCGATCCCGGTGACGAACACATCCGTAAACCCGGCCCGCTCGACAGGCGTTGCTCTGTTTGCTGATGGCCCAGCCTTGGCACAGCTTTGGCTGTTTTGGGTCGCGCCCCTGATCGGTGCAGCCGTCGGAGCGTTGATCTGGAAAGCAATGGGCGACGACTGAGCCGTCCAGAAATGATTGACCCCGGCGCGTCAAACACGTCGGGGTCTTTTCTTTAATCGATTACGGTAACCTTTTTCATCACATCCGGCTGGCCGATGACGGCGCCGTTCTGGCCCTCGCCACGTTTGATCGCATCCACGACATCCATGCCTTCGGTGACCTGACCGACAACTGTGTATTGCCCGTTCAGGAACGGACCTGGAGCAAACATGATGAAGAACTGCGAGTTGGCGCTGTTGGGGTCCTGCGTCCGGGCCATGCCGACGACACCCCGGTCATAGTTATAGTCCGAGAACTCGGCAGGCAGGTCGGGGCGGTCCGATCCACCGGAACCCGCGCGGCTCATATCGCTGCCCAGACGGCCATGTTCGACATCACCGGTTTGCGCCATGAAGCCGTCGATCACGCGATGGAACACCACGCCATCATACTTGCCTTCGGCAGCCAGACTCGAAATCTGTTCAACATGCTTGGGGGCAAGATCGTCGAACAGGTCGATGGTGACGGTGCCATTGGCCCCCTCGCCTTCGATTTCAATCTCAAGACCAGTGGCCAGCGCGGGGCTGGCCAACAGGGCAAATGCAGCGACGAGCTTATACATCAGCCGCCACCTTGACGCTGATCATCCGGTCAGGGCTTGCTGGCGGCTCACCGCGGGTGATCGCGTCAACATGTTCCATCCCGTCGATCACACGACCGTATACGGTGTACTGACCGTTCAGGAAGTGATTGTCTTTGAAGTTAATGAAGAACTGCGAGTTGGCCGAGTCCGGGTTCTGCGACCGCGCCGCGCCCAGCGTGCCACGGTCATGCGGCAGCTTCGAAAACTCCGCCGGAACGTTCGGCAGAGACGACCCACCGGTGCCAGCCATACGAATGTTGAACCCGTCTTCCATGTCACCGTGCTGGACGTCTCCGGTCTGCGCCATGAAGCCGTCGATCACACGGTGAAAGGCCACGTTGTCATACTCGCCACCGCGCGCCAGTTCCTTCATGCGAGCGCTGTGCTGGGGGGCCACGTCGGGCAGCAGCTCAATGACGACATTGCCGCCCTTAAGCTCGATGATGATTGTGTTTTCGGGATCTTTGATCTCGGCCATGAGGCCCTCCTGTCGTTTGGTCTTGGCCAAATAACTATGCGCCAGGGGCGTGAATGCCAAGTGACGCATTGACCTGAGGGCAAAATGAAGGAAAAGAACCGCCTAAATCACTTTCACAATTGTCGAGGATTGCGCGATGGGCTGGAAAACACTGGACGACATGGACCTGAACGGCAAGCGCGTGCTGGTGCGCGTGGACATCAACGTGCCGGTGGTCGACGGGGTTGTCACCGACGCCACGCGGATCGAACGCATTGTACCGACTGTCAAAGACATCCTGGCCGCTGGCGGCAAGCCAATCCTGCTAGCGCATTTTGGGCGTCCGGGCGGAGAACGTCGCCAGAACCTGTCGCTGAAGCAGCTTGTTCCCACATTGGAAGCCGCATTTGGCACCAAAGTTCGCTTTGGCGATGACTGCGTTGGGATCGAGGCAGAAACCGCCGCCGCAAATCTGGCCGCTGGCGAAGTGCTTTTGCTGGAAAACACGCGCTTTCACGCAGCAGAAACCAAGAACAGCTCTGAGCTGGCCGCGGGCATGGCTAAGATGGGTGACATCTATTGCAACGACGCTTTCTCAGCCGCACACCGCGCCCATAGCTCGACCGAGGCGCTGGCTCGCCTGTTGCCCGCCTGTGCGGGTCGTCTGATGCAACAAGAGCTGAGCGCGCTTGAGGCCGCTTTGGGCACGCCCAAGCGCCCCGTGACTGCCGTTGTAGGTGGGGCCAAGGTTTCGACCAAGCTGGACCTGCTGGGCAACCTGATCGAAAAGGTGGACTACCTGATCATCGGCGGCGGCATGGCCAACACATTCCTTGTGGCGCAAGGCGTCAACGTCGGTAAGTCGCTGGCAGAGGTGGCGATGAAAGACACCGCCTCCGAAATTCTGGCAAAGGCTAAGACGACCGGGTGTGAGATCATCCTGCCGCGCGATATTGTTGTCGCCGAGAAGTTTGAGGCGCACGCACCCAATCAGGTTCTGCCTACCGACCAGTGCCCGGAAGACAGCATGATCCTGGACGCAGGCCCGGAAACCGTTGCCGCGATCACCGAGATTTTTGAGAAAAGCCAAACCCTGATCTGGAACGGCCCGCTGGGCGCATTCGAGATCGAACCGTTCGATGCCGCCACCAACGCCGCCGCCCTCAAAGCAGCAGAGCTGACGCGGGCTAGCAAGTTGGTATCGGTTGCAGGTGGAGGAGACACGGTGGCCGCGCTGAATGCATCCGGGGCGGCCAAGGATTTCTCTTACATCTCGACGGCTGGTGGCGCATTCCTGGAATGGATGGAAGGCAAAACCCTGCCCGGCGTTGCAGCACTGGACCAATAACCCCTTTCTGGGCGGCAATCGGCATTCGTGGTATTCTCCCGCAAACCGAGAGATGGGCCATGAAAGCCGTTGCCACCCTTGCTGTTATCCTTCTGCCCACTGTTTCCGGCGCGCAGTCCCATTGTGCCGGCCAAACTCAGATCGACGCCACTTTCTGTGCCAAAGAGAAATGGGAAATCGCGGATAAAGAGCTGAACCGCATCTGGAAAGAGATCAAACCAGCGGCGGATACGCGCGGAAACGGACAGGCTTTGTTGAACGAACAGCGCGCCTGGTTGAAACGCAGGGATGCAACCTGTGACCCCGAACTCAAAAGCGATGGCAGTGCTGCGCAGATGTTCTATTGGGCCTGCATGGAAGAGCAGACCCTGAAGCGAAATCAGGAACTGGCCGCTTGGCGTTGATGCGATATCTGCGCGGTCACTGCCCATAGAAGATCACATTTTTTCGTCGAACGCCAAAAAGTGCGAATCCAGGGATTCACAAGCCGAATCACCTATGACATAGTGTTCGCAGATGTCCGCAAAGGGCACGTTATTGAGGCAGACTTCATACGGCGGTAAACAGAGTGTCCCGTTCCCATCGGCCCGGTTTGGGCGCAGTTGCATTCTTCATGGTGGCGTTCATGCTAGGTGTTTATTTCACCTTTGCCGCCGTGCAGGGCGACTATGGCCTGTTTCGGCGGGTCGAAATAGCAGCGGAACGGGACGCCCTGTCGCGCGATCTGGCAAAGCTTGAAGCCGAGATCGCAGAGATGGAGAACCTTACGCGCCGCCTGTCTGATACGTATCTTGATCTTGACCTCCTGGATCAACAGGCGCGCTCCGTGCTGGGCATGATCCGCTCGGATGAAATCGTCATCCGCTGATCCGGACCGCATCTCTTCTTCACATCCCTGTCACGCACCGCGTCTGATCTACGCATTTGGGCCAAACCAAGCGCGTTCCGACGCTGCGTCACATTTACTCTCGCCAGAACGCAGGAAATGCTTTATGAGATAGTTTAACGCTAAACTATCTTGCCGAGAGGGGGAGATCGCCACAATGGCTGCGCGAAAAACCACAAAGAAACCAAACGTTTCAGCGGAAGAACTTACCACCTATTACCGTGAGATGCTGCTGATCCGCCGATTCGAGGAAAAGGCCGGTCAGCTGTACGGCATGGGATTGATTGGCGGTTTCTGCCACCTTTACATCGGTCAGGAAGCGGTTGTTGTCGGCCTTGAGGCCGCGGCAGAAGAAGGTGACAAACGCATCACCTCATATCGCGATCACGGTCACATGCTGGCCTGTGGCATGGACCCGGGCGGCGTGATGGCCGAACTCACCGGGCGCATCGGAGGACTGTCCAAGGGTAAGGGCGGTTCGATGCATATGTTCTCGAAGGAAAAGCACTTCTACGGTGGCCACGGCATCGTTGGCGCGCAGGTTCCGCTGGGTGCGGGTTTGGCCTTTGCTGACAAGTACAAGGAAAACGGCCGTGTCACCTTCACCTATTTTGGTGATGGCGCAGCAAACCAGGGCCAGGTCTACGAGACGTTCAACATGGCTGCCCTTTGGGAATTGCCTGTCGTGTTCGTGATCGAGAACAACCAGTACGCTATGGGTACCGCACAAGCACGCTCGACCTCATCGGCCGATATTTACCATCGTGGTCAGGCCTTTGGGATACCCGGCGAAATGGTCAACGGCATGGATGTGCTGGCCGTCAAAGCAGCCGGCGAAAAGGCCGTAGCGCACTGCCGCGCGGGGAAAGGTCCGTATATCCTTGAGATCAAGACCTACCGTTACCGAGGCCACTCGATGTCCGACCCGGCCAAGTACCGCACCCGCGAAGAGGTTCAGAAGGTTCGCGAACAGAGCGACCCGATCGAACACGTGCGCGAGCTGCTGTTGACCGGCAAACACGCGACCGAGGATGATCTGAAAGCGATCGATAAAGAGATCAAAGAGATCGTCAATCAGGCCGCCGAATTCTCGAAAGAAAGCCCCGAGCCTTCCGTCGAAGAGCTCTGGACCGACATTTACGCCTGAGAGGACGATTAAGACATGGCAACCGAAATTCTCATGCCCGCCCTTTCGCCCACAATGGAAGAGGGCACGCTAGCAAAATGGCTGATCAAAGAAGGCGACACCGTATCCAGCGGCGACATCATGGCCGAGATCGAAACTGACAAGGCAACGATGGAGTTCGAAGCAGTCGATGAAGGCATCGTCGGCAAGATCCTGATCGCGGAAGGCACCGAAGGCGTCAAGGTGAACACCCCCATCGCGGTGCTGGTGGAAGAAGGCGAAGATGCCTCGGCCATTCCAGCGGCGGCACCCGCAGCCGCGGCGGAGACCGAGGCTGCCCCTGCGGCGGTTGAGGCCCCCGCCCCTGTCGCTGCCGCTCCTGTTGCGCCCCAGGTGGACCTGTCCCCGGACTGGCCGGCAGATGCACCGATGATCCAGCAGACCGTACGCGAGGCGCTGCGCGATGCGATGGCCGAAGAAATGCGCACGGACGAAGATGTCTACCTGATGGGCGAAGAAGTCGCCGAGTATCAGGGCGCCTACAAGATCAGCCAGGGCATGCTGGACGAATTCGGCTCCAAGCGCGTGATCGACACCCCGATCACCGAGCATGGTTTTACCGGCATCGCCGTCGGCTCGGCCTTTGGCGGACTGAAGCCGATTGTCGAGTTCATGACCTTCAACTTCGCCATGCAGGCGATCGACCAGATCATCAACTCTGCCGCTAAGACACTTTACATGTCCGGCGGTCAGATGGGTTGTCCCATCGTGTTCCGCGGCCCGAATGGTGCCGCTGCGCGCGTGGCGGCCCAACACTCGCAGGACTACGCCGCATGGTACATGCAGGTGCCTGGTTTGAAAGTGGTGATGCCTTACTCCGCAGCCGACGCCAAAGGTCTGCTGAAATCGGCAATCCGTGACCCCAACCCGGTTGTGTTCCTGGAAAACGAAATCCTCTACGGTCGTTCGTTCGACCTGCCACGGGTGGATGACCTGACGGTCCCGCTGGGCAAAGCGCGCATCTGGCGCGAGGGCACGGATGTGACCATCGTCAGCTTTGGCATCGGGATGCAGTTCGCCTTGGAAGCCGCCGACAAGCTGGCCGAAGACGGGATCAGCGCCGAAGTGATCGACCTGCGCACCATCCGCCCGATGGACACTGGCGCGATCATCAACTCGGTTATGAAAACCAACCGTCTGGTGACCGTCGAAGAAGGCTGGCCGCAAGGCTCGGTCGGCAGCTACATCAGTTCCGTGGTGATGCAAGAGGCGTTCGACTATCTGGATGCGCCGGTCATCAACTGCACCGGCAAGGACGTTCCGATGCCCTATGCCGCGAACCTTGAAAAACTGGCGCTGGTGACCACCGATGAGGTGATCGCTGCCGTCAAGCAAGTGACCTATCGGTAAGGAGCGACAGACAGATGCCTACAGAAATTCTGATGCCCGCCCTTTCTCCGACCATGGAAGAAGGCACGCTTGCCAAATGGCTGGTCAAGGAGGGCGACACTGTCTCCTCCGGCGATCTGCTGGCTGAGATTGAGACCGACAAGGCCACAATGGAGTTCGAGGCTGTTGATGAAGGCACCATCGGCAAGATCCTGATCCCGGAAGGCACCGAAGCCGTCAAGGTCAACACCGCGATCGCAGTTCTGCTGGAAGAGGGCGAAAGCGCCGACGACATCGCGGCCACTCCGACCAAAGCTCCTGAGGCGGCGCCAGCCGCCGCGGGCAACGAGGCTGCCGCGCCTGCGGCACCCGAGGCGCCCGCCCCTGCCCCGGCTGCTCCGGCCAAAGCGGATGGTGGTCGTATCTTCGCCTCACCGCTGGCCCGTCGCATTGCGGCCCAGAAAGGGCTGGATCTGGCTCAAATCACAGGCTCCGGCCCGCACGGTCGCATCGTGAAAGCCGATGTTGAAGGCGCATCAGCAAGCGCACCCGCTGCCGCCCCGGCCGCTGCAGCCGCGCCTGCCTCTGCTGCACCTGCAGCCGCACCCTCCGGTCCATCGGCGGATATGGTCGCGCGGATGTACGAAGGTCGCGAATACGAGGAAATCCAACTGGACGGCATGCGCAAAACCATTGCCGCGCGCCTGTCCGAAGCCAAACAGACGATCCCGCATTTCTACCTGCGCCGTGACATCAAGCTGGACGCGTTGCTCAAATTCCGCAGCCAGCTGAACAAGCAGTTGGAAGGCCGCGGCGTGAAGCTGAGCGTCAACGACTTCATCATCAAGGCCGTCGCCAACGCGCTGCAACAGGTTCCCGCTTGCAACGCGGTTTGGGCCGGTGATCGGGTTCTTCAGCTGAAACCTTCGGACGTGGCCGTTGCGGTCGCAATTGAGGGCGGGCTGTTTACTCCGGTTCTGCAGGATGCCGACACCAAATCTCTGTCAGCACTGTCGACCGAGATGAAGGATCTGGCCGCCCGCGCCCGCGAGCGCAAGCTGGCCCCCCATGAATATCAGGGCGGCACGTTTGCGGTTTCAAACCTCGGCATGTTTGGCATCGACAATTTCGACGCCATCGTGAACCCGCCGCATGCGGGCATCCTCGCAGTCGGTACCGGTGTCAAAAAGCCGGTTGTCGGCGATGACGGAGAACTGACCGTGGCGACCGTTATGTCGGTCACCATGTCGGTCGATCACCGGGTCATCGACGGGGCTTTGGGCGCTGAACTGCTCAAAGCTATCGTAGAGAACCTGGAAAATCCGATGGTCATGCTGGCCTAACAAAAATCACAGGCCGCGCCAGTACCAAATCGGCGCGGCCTATCCCGATCACAACCGTGATGTGAGCGTCTGTGATCCCCGCACAAGTTGCGACCTTGCGCACCTCTGACCACCTTGTTTGTGAAGAGACCTCAAACACAGGTGCGCTATGCCCCGCATGTATCCGGCTATCCCTTTTCTGATTGCGGCCATTTCGGTCGGGCTGCCCGCGTCAACACTCGCAAAACCCAACACCTATCCCGGTGAGCATTCAGCATTTACCTCTGACCCAGTCGAAACCGCAAAACGACAGGCCGAGCGTCCGAAGCGCAAGGAAGAACGAAAAAAGCGGCGAAAAGAGAAACGAAACAAGCGGTTAAACAAGAGCGATCAACCGCTTGATCTCAGGTGACTTACTGGTCTTTGCCCAGCATGTGATCCATTGAGATCGCTGGCTGATCGCACCCAGCCTCACCCACGATCTTGGCAGGGATACCGGCAACGGTCTTGCAGGCGGGAACCTCTTGCAGAACGACCGAGCCTGCCGCGATCCGGCTGCAATGGCCAACCTCGATGTTGCCCAGAACCTTGGCGCCCGCACCGATCAGCACACCATCGCCGATTTTGGGATGACGCTGCTCTTCTTCCTTGCCGGTCCCGCCAAGCGTCACCGAATGCAGCATCGAGACATTGTCGCCGACGATGGCCGTCTCACCGATTACAATGGAATGGGCGTGGTCGATCATGATCCCCTTGCCGATCTTTGCAGCAGGGTGGATGTCGATCCCGAAAATCTCGGACGAGCGCATCTGGAAGAAATACGCAAGATCATAACGCCCCTTGCGCCACAGCCAATGCGCCACGCGATAGGCCTGCATGGCTTGATACCCTTTGAAGTACAGAATCGGCTGCAATAGCCGGTGGCAGGCCGGGTCGCGTTCGTACACGGCCATCAGGTCGGCACGCGCGGCTTCGATCAACGACGGATCGTTGGCATAGCTTTCGTCCACGATCTCGCGCAGGACCATCATCGACATTTCGTTCGAGCACAGCTTGGCGGCAATCCGGTAGGACAGTGCGCGTTCCAGGCTGCGGTGATGCAGAATACAAGCGTGCACCAACCCGCCCATCAGCGGCTCTTTTTCCACGGCTGCCTGAGCTTCGGCCGTGATACGATCCCAAACAGGGTCGACAGGGGTCACATGACTGCGCGTTTCGAACATGGCTTTTCATCCTTTGCTGCGCCTAGGATGCCATTTAGTGGCAAAAAGACCAAACGCAAACCCGTGATCTGCAAGGTAACGGAAATGAATGAAACGCAATTGGCCGGGTTCAAGACCCGGATACTCGCCCGATTGGCCGAGCTGGCCGAGCATTCAGCTTTGGGCCATGAAGCTCAGGCGGTGGTCGATCTGGACCAACAGGCCGTTGGGCGCCTAAGCCGGATGGACGCCCTTCAAAACCAAGCCATGGCCAAGGCACAGCAGGCAAATCGGGACGTTGAGACGCTCAGATTAAGGGCTGCTTTGGACCGGATTGAAGAGGGCGAATTCGGCTATTGCGAGGACTGCGGCGAAGAAGTTCCGGTCGGTCGACTGGAACTGGACCCCGCCGCCAGCAAATGTGTCAGTTGCGCCTCCGGGTAACGTGGAAGTGAACCAGACACCGCAGAACCATCTCAAAACACTGACAATATTGCGGGTCGTCAAAGTTGGGTTCGTCGGCCAAGGACCGAGTACGCGCCGCCATCATCAGGGATCCATTGCCAAACAGCGGATGCAATCGCCCGGTCTGGCCGACATGAATGTCGGCCAGTTCAGCTTCGCGCAGCATCGTGGTGCACAGATTTTCACGAGACGCAGGCGGCGCGTTCAAAAGAACCCGCGCCGCCGCACTGACATCGCCATGCAAGATGGGTCGCATAAGCCCCTCAACCGACAGTAGTACGTGCGAATGGGCCCGGCCCAAAACTGGCTGAGATTTGGGCAACGTCGACCGAATAACTGCCGGTTACACCATCCGCGACCTTCATCCCCGGCGCATAGATCCATCGCGGTTCTGATAATACTTGTTCGCGCACAATTCCGCCGTTGACCCGGATTCTCAGCAAATAGGATTCGGTCTCTTCCCCTAATGGGACATCCAACCCTTCCCAGCTGTCGTCGTCCAACCGGGTGCGGCGAATCCATGAAATCTGGTCGCCTTGCGCGGTCGCCGTGGCCCCTAGATGCACCGGAGCGTAGGGCCTCAGCCCATTGCCGTCGAATGTATGCACCTGATGGACAAAGGACGGGTCATCATACGCTCTGGTACCCGGCCCGATGCGGTAGTTTTTGGTCACGCGCCGTTCCGACCGCAACAGTCCGGTCTGAAAGACCCGCTCATCCAACAGAACAATGGTCGAGCCATCGGGCCAGACATCCGGCATGGCTGCATCTGTTCCCAACTGACCACGCAACCGACCACTGAGGGCATAGACCCCCTGATCCTCTAGCGAAGCCGCAGCAAACTGGAACAGCTCCCAATTGCCAGGGGTGCCATCGCCGATTGCGGCCAGGTTTGCGCCGTTCAACAAAGCCTCGCGCGGCCGCGATTCCAACAGGCCATCAACCAGTCGCACGCGCAATGGTGCGCCATCATCCCAAAGCCCAACGCTGGCCCGCCGCAACGGCGTTTGGGTGGTACCGACGACGGCCTGGGCGGAGATCACTTCCTGCAACGCATAGTCCTCGTCATTGGTCGCGGAATACACCGCAGCGCTGCCGGGCCACGGGTCCGCAGTGACGGCAATGTAAGGCGGGTGCGGAACTTCCGATCCGGTCAACAACGGCAAGTCCAGGAACACAGGGAAGACCGGAACCGGGGCGACAAAGGGCTTGGTCGAAACCCTGTCGTCAGACAAATCTGAGGGCGCGTAAATCCCCGGCTCGATCCGAACAGCGTCGGCCAACTGCATCTCGGCTTGCTCCAGCCGATCGATGCGGAATAGAACGCCCTGCTCTTCCCCGTCCAGAGTGATGACATCCCCCGCACCGATATGGGCCAGTGATGGCGGCAGCGCAAAGCGGACGGTCTCGCGCGACACGCGCGCCTCGCTCAGCTAGAGTTCACCCGACCTGTCGAGTCGTTCATCCTGTTGAAGGTTTGGTGCCCTCCGAAGAAGTGGCGAAGGAATCGGCGTATGTGCTCAACCTCGTCTCAAAGGGATTACTACTCAAGGTCGCTACTCCCGAAGACTAGACACAAAATCTAAACACGTGACGAACGTTCTGTTTCACTGAATAACTGAATATCCAAAGCGCCCCCCGCTTGACATTTAACGTCTGAACCTGCATTCGCCCAGGATTGAAGCGCCAATGCGTGAACTTTCGCGGATTGACCCGCCCCATAAGCGCGCTAAACACCTACCAGTTCCCCATCACGCAGGGTTCTTTACGCGACGGCCGGATGCCGCAGGAACCGCCTGCCCGTCCCGAGGTCTCGCGGAAACCCTGCCGGTCACGCGCTGCATGGCCCACAAAACACGTCTGCAGGGCCAAAGCCTTGTGGATCACAAAGGATAGTTATTTGTTCGACTTCGACATGCTGGGCCTCACCCCGGCCCTGAATGACGCGTTGAAACGCGCCAATTTCTCTCAACCGACACCGATTCAGAACCAGGCCATTCCGTTGGCTCTGAACGGCCATGATGTTCTTGGATTGGCGCAGACCGGCACCGGCAAGACGCTGGCCTTTGGCCTTCCGCTGATCGACCACCTGCTGGCGCAGCCCGGTAAACCAGCCCCTAAAACCGCGAAGGCATTGATCCTCGCGCCAACGCGCGAACTGGTCAACCAGATTGCAGAAAGCCTGCGCAACCTGACCCAAAAGACCAGGCTGCGCGTTGCCACAGTGGTTGGCGGGCAATCCATCGGCAAACAAATCTCGTTCCTGTCGCGCGGGACTGACATTCTGGTCGCCACCCCAGGTCGCCTGATCGACTTGATGGAGCGTGAAGCCGTTGACCTCAGCCAGGTACGCCATCTGGTTCTGGATGAGGCCGACCAGATGTTGGACATGGGCTTTATTCACGCGTTGCGCAAGATCGCTTCCAAGCTGGGCACCCCGCGCCAAACCATGCTGTTCTCGGCAACCATGCCCAAGCAGATGGAAGAGATCAGCCAGGCCTACCTGACGAACCCGCACCGCGTGCAGGTTTCGCCTCCGGGCAAGGCGGCGGACAAGATCACGCAATCGGTGCACTTCCTCAGCCGCGCCGAGAAACCCGCAAAGCTGCGTGAGGTCCTGTCCGCGGATATGGGCGCGCTGACCCTGGTCTTTGCGCGCACCAAACATGGTGCGGAACGCCTGATGAAAGATCTGGTCAAAGACGGCTTCAATGCGGCCTCAATCCACGGCAACAAAAGTCAGGGCCAGCGTGACCGCGCCATCAAGGCGTTTCGCGCGGGTGAAATCAACGTGCTGGTCGCCACCGATGTGGCCGCACGCGGCATCGATATTCCCGGCGTTGCCTATGTTATCAACTATGACCTACCCGAAGTGCCCGATAACTACGTTCACCGCATCGGACGTACCGCGCGCGCCGGGCGTGAGGGCGAAGGCATCGCGTTCTGCGCCCCCGATGAATTGGATCAGTTCATCCAGATTCAAAAACTGATGAAGATCGAAATTCCCGTGGCAAGCGGCACCATGCCGGCTGAGGCCGAACCCAAGAAGCCCCGCAAACGCGGCGGTTTCCGCGGGCGCGGGGTCAAGCCAAAGGCAGCGAACGGAGCATCAAAGCCCGGCCCCTCCAAACGCCGCAGGCCCCGCCGTCGCCCGGCAGCGTAAGCCATAGAAAAAGGGCCGCGTTTTCCGACGCGGCCCTTTTTTCTTAGTTGCTTGAGCTGTTTCTTTCCGCCTCAATCTCACGCCACTTGGCGACGTTGCGGTTATGCTCCTGCAGAGTTTCTGCGAATGCGTGGCCCCCGGTACCGTCTGCAACAAAGAAGATAAAGTCGGTCTCTTCCGGTGCGACGGCGGCCTCAAGGCTGGCCAGTCCGGGGTTTGCAATTGGTGTAGGTGGCAAACCGTCGATCACATATGTATTCCAAGGCGTTGCCCGACGTAGTTCACTCCGGCGCAGACCACGGCCAAGCGTGCCCTGACCCTTTGTGACGCCATAAATCACCGTTGGGTCCGTCTGCAGCCTCATGCCTTGCTCAAGGCGATTAACAAAGACGCTAGCGACCTGACCCCGCTCATTCGGTACGCCGGTTTCCTTTTCGATAATCGACGCAAGGATCAGCATCTCTTCTGGGTTGCTGATGGGCAAGTCATCCTGACGGCTTTCCCAAACGGCATTGATGCGCAGTTGCTGCTTATCCTGCATCTCTTGCAAGACAGCAGTTCGGTCATCACCGGGGGTAAGCTCATAGCTGTCGGGTGCCAACATGCCCTCGGCAGGAATCTCCGCGATCTCGCCAGTCAACGCATCGATTGCTTGCAAGCCCTGCGCGACTTGCCACGACGTCACGCCTTCGGCCACCGATACGCGATAGCGAGTGTCGGCCTCCTCACGCTTTTGGGTGTATTCCGCAGGGGTTTCTTCGTCGGTTACGTCAAAGGATGCAATTTCCACGAAATCCAGCGTTGCCGGATCCAGTTCGCGGACACGCGTCTGAATACGGGTGACACCAATGCGATACTCGATCTCAGACCCGCAGGTACTTGCCCCGCTGCTGGTGATTTCGTCGATGATCTGTTCCATCGACGCGCCTTCGCGCACCAGAAAGCTGCCCGCCTTAAGCTGCTGGGCCTTATCGGTATAGTCCGCCGCCATACGGAAGATTGTCGCGTTCGTGATCGCGCCCTGATCTGCCAACTCATTGCTGACGCGGGTCATGTTCGAACCGCTTCTGACTTGCAGGCAAATGGCGGTTTCCAGCGGACCCTCGGCCTTATACTGCGACTGCCCCCAGACGATCAGCCCGCCCATCAGGAACAGACCAACGATCAACAGGGTCAGTGCGTTCGAAGCAAGAGCCCGCCACATTTAGCTGACCTTTCCAAAGATCACGCTGGCATTGGTGCCGCCAAAGCCGAACGAGTTCGACAGCGCCACGTTGATTTCACGCTCACGCTTGGCATTGGGTGCCAGATCAATCGGAGTTTCAACAGCCGGATTGTCCAGGTTAATCGTCGGCGGAGCGACCTGATCACGGATCGCAAGGATCGAGAAGATTGCCTCGATCGCACCAGCAGCCCCCAGCAGGTGACCGGTGGCCGATTTGGTCGAGGTCATCGTTGCGTTGCCCGCATGATCACCCAGCAAACGCTCCACTGCACCCAATTCAATGGTATCCGCCATGGTCGACGTGCCATGCGCGTTGATGTAATCCAAGTCTTTTGGTTCCAGGCCGGCACTGCGCAGCGCGGCTTTCATCGAACGTTCGGCGCCATCGCCATCCTCGGACGGCGCAGTGATATGGTAGGCGTCGCCCGACATACCGTAGCCCAGCACTTCCGCATAGATTTTTGCGCCGCGCGCTTTGGCGTGCTCGTATTCTTCAAGAACAACGATGCCTGCGCCCTCACCCATGACGAATCCGTCACGGTCTACATCATACGGACGGCTCGCTTTCTTCGGATCGTCTGCGTATTTGGTCGACAGCGCCTTACATGCGTTGAAACCTGCGATGCCGATCTCGCAGATGCAGCCCTCGCCGCCACCTGCGACCATAACGTCCGCGTCCCCCGCACGAATGATGCGGCTTGCATCGCCAATCGCATGTGCACCGGTTGAACAGGCCGTTACAACCGAATGGTTCGGCCCTTTGAACCCATGACGGATCGAAACCTGACCGGAAGCCAGGTTGATCAGCGCACCGGGAATAAAGAACGGCGACACGCGGCGCGGACCCTTATCGCGGATCAGGTTGGCCGTTTCTGCAATGGAACCCAGTCCGCCAATACCCGAACCGATCAACACGCCTGTACGCAGGCGATCCTCTTCATCCTCAGGCAGCCAGTTGGCGTCCTGACAGGCCATATCGGCCGCAGCGATAGAATACAGGATAAAGTCTTCGATCTTGCGCTGCTCTTTCGGCGGCATCCAATCGTCGGGGTTGAACGTTCCGTCGGTGCCATCACCGCGCGGGACTTCGCAGGCATAGGTCGTGGTGACGCCGCTTGCTTCGGCATCAAACTGCGTGATCGGGCCCGCGCCGGATTCTCCATCCAGCAAACGCGACCAGGATTCCTCGACCCCGCTGGCCAAAGGAGTGACCAATCCCAGACCGGTTACAACGACTCTGCGCATGAAATGCCTCTTGCCTGCTTCCTATTTGAGAACCGCTCATACCCCGGCCCGGGGTCCGGGGGCAAGAGCAACAGCACATTCCGCACCGGCACCATTCTGCCGGGTGATCGGTCCACACGATTTGTGCTGAAAGAAAATGCCCCGCCCGCCTTCTGTGTTTGAAAGCGGCGGGGCAAGGGTTTGCGTAGTCGAATTACTGGAATTCGGCCACCGGCTCATGAGCCTGCGCTGCAACTTCAAGCGCATCGGCCAAATCAATCGTTTTACGGAACAACGCGCGTCCGACCAACGCGCCCGAGATGTTATGCACATAGGCCAGCCGTGAAATATCATCCGAGGTTCGAACGACTCCGCTGGCGATCACCGGCGTCCGCGACTGCTCGGCAATGCCTGAGATCAGACCCAGTTGCGCATCGACATCTTCAATATCGCTGTCGATGTCGGTCACCAGAATGGCGGCAAATGGTGTGCCCTCAAAAGCTTTGATGAAGGCGTCGGGCGTGAACGCGCTCTGGCTGCGCCAGCCTTCGGTCATGACCTGCCCTTGCCACACATCCACGGCAAGCACGATCTGATCGGGATACAGTTTGGCCAATTCCTTGACCAGGTTCGGATCCCAGGCTGCCAGCGTGCCGATCACGATGCGTCCCGCGCCCTTGTCGATCCAGTATTCGACCTGTTCCCGCGTCCGCATACCACCAGCCAGCTGCACCGACATCTCGGACGTGCGGATGATATCCTCGACCAACTCGGCGTTGGTATCACGGCCTTCGATCGCGTCGAAATCCGTCAAGTGCATCCAGGTGGCCCCGGCCGCAGACCAGCTGCGCGCCGTTTCCGTCGGATTCACATGCCAGATCATCGCGTCCTCCAGACGGCCCTTGTCCAGTGTGACACACCGGCCGTTCTGCAATTCCATCGTGGGGTAAATCCTCATGAGCTTTCTCCTCCGCTCAATCGCTCTGCAAACCAGAGTACCATACACGCGCAAGATCGGCCCGTTTTGACCGGGATCGGCAAACCACGCTCAGTTTGCGGCATTCTTGAAGTCTCAGATTGCTAGCGGCGCGGCGGAGGCCCGTTGCGGCGCAGCAGCGTGACTTCGCTGCCGTTGAACTCGCATTCACGCATTGGCATGTAGCCCAGCTTGTCGGCCAGCTTTTGCGAAGCAGAATTGGCGGAGTTCACCATCGCGACCAATGGCCCCGGCATGATCCGGTCAAACCAGTCATGCGCGGCCTGCGCAGCCTCGTACCCTAACCCTTGCCCCTGTGCCTCTGGGACCAGAATCCAACCGGCTTCGGGGAATGTGTCAAAGTCCTCGCCAATCGAACGATTGCCGTAAAAAAACCCGGCCTGACCAATCATCTGCCGATTCGACTGCTGGACGACAGCCCATTGACCGAACCCAGCCATCTGCCAATGTCCCGCATTGCGAAGAAAGGAATCCCACGCTTCCCCGCGCGAACGTGGCTTGCCGCCGATATGCCGCACGATACATGGGTTCCGCCAAATCTCGGCGAACCTGTTAAAATCCTCTGGCCGCATGGCGCACAGCGTCAAACGTGCCGTATTTATCATCGGGGTGGATCGTATCATGCCCTGCCCGCTCTGAATTATGTGCCTCGGGCAAAAGGGTGCGAACGAAACCGGCACCTGGCAAGCCCGAATTCGTTGCAGGCACAAAAAACGGCGCCTCCGTTGCCCGGAAGCGCCGCTTTTTTAGGTTTTTGAAGCTATTAGGAAGCTTCCGAGATGAATTTGACGGCGTCGCCAAATGTCTGGATGGTCTCGGCTGCGTCATCAGGGATCTCGATGCCGAACTCTTCTTCGAAGGCCATAACCAGCTCAACAGTGTCCAGGCTGTCTGCGCCCAGATCGTCGATGAAGGACGCGTTTTCGGTCACTTTGTCTTCTTCAACACCCAGGTGCTCAACAACGATCTTTTTTACGCGATCTGCGACGTCGCTCATGTCTATTCCTCATTCCGTTTTCAGGGCCTAGTGCCCGGTTCTGCCCTTGCCCGCTCAGGCTGGCTTTGATTTGCCCGGTGCGGGCGGTTGGGTCCCGGCTGACCGGGAAAGTAGAAGGCCGACCGTTTGGTCGACCTCAGCATTTATGCGCCGCCTATAGCATAGACAACGCGCAAGGCAAACGCTTTCGCATCTGCCTTGGTCCGCGCTCACAACATGGCCATACCGCCGTTAACATGCAAGGTGGTTCCGGTAACATATCCTGCTTCGGGG
This sequence comes from Ruegeria arenilitoris, assembly GCF_013035315.1. Lineage (GTDB taxonomy): Bacteria > Pseudomonadota > Alphaproteobacteria > Rhodobacterales > Rhodobacteraceae > Ruegeria > Ruegeria arenilitoris_D. The sequence continues at coordinate 94,934 of NZ_WQHP01000008.1, forward strand.
CTGGCAAGATACAGAACTGCCGCAGCAATTTCCGATGCATCGCCCATACGCCCGGCGGGAACCTGCCCAAGAATGCCAGCTTTCTGATCGTCCGTCAGCTTGTCGGTCATGGCCGTGGTGATGAAACCCGGCGCAACCGCGTTCGCAGTGATGCCGCGGCTCGCGACCTCGTAAGCCAGCGATTTGGTCATGCCGACCATACCCGCCTTGGACGCCGCATAGTTCGCCTGACCAGGGTTACCGGTGGCACCGACCACGGACGAGATGTTGATGATCCGACCCCAGCGAGCCTTCATCATGCCCCGCAGCACGCCTTTGCACAGCTTGGCGGTCGAGGTCATGTTCACGTCGATCACGCTCTGCCATTCTTCGTCCGACATGCGCATGAACAGGTTGTCCCGTGTGATCCCGGCGTTGTTCACCAGAATATCGACGGATCCCATCGCCTCGGCCGCCTGTTTGGGCAGCGCCGAAACGGCCTCACCGTCGCTTAGGTTGCACGGCAGAACATGGGCGCGTTCACCCAACTCAGCGGCCAGTGCTTCAAGCGGTTCGACCCGCGTACCGGACAGCGCAACGGTTGCCCCTGCCCTGTGCAGCACGCGCGCAATCTCGCCTCCAATCCCGCCGGATGCACCCGTGATCAGCGCATTCTTCCCTGTCAAATCAAACATTCGATCTTCCTTTTGCAGCGCAACTTCCGTCGCACGTTGTTCTTACGATTCGCTCTGAACCACATTCTGCACGTCGTCCGGCGTGCCAACAGCCTTACCCGCAATCGCGCGGTCGATCTTACGGATCATGCCCGACAGCGCCTTGCCCGCGCCAATCTCCCACGTCTCAGTGACGCCCTGCGCGGCCATGTACTGAACGCTCTCTCGCCAGCGCACGGACCCGGTGACCTGCTCGACCAGCAATTGCCGGATCAGGTCCGGGTCACTCACGGCCTCGGCGCGCACGTTCGCCACCAGAGGAACTGCAGGAGCTTTGATTTCAACCGCGGCCAGCGCCTCGGCCATCACGTCCGCTGCGGGCTGCATCAGCGCACAATGGAACGGAGCGCTAACGGGCAGCATCACAGCGCGCTTTGCGCCTTTTTCCTTCGCGATCTCAGCGGCGCGTTCAACGGCGGCCTTCGCGCCCGAAACAACGACCTGCGTCGGATCGTTGTCGTTCGCAGCCTGACAGACCTCGCCCTGTGCGGCCTCGTCTGCAACGGCGCGCACCGCCTCAAGGTCCAGCCCCAGGATAGCAGCCATCGCGCCTTCGCCCACCGGAACCGCGCTTTGCATGGCCTGTCCACGAGTCCGCAACAGGCGCGCTGTATCTGCGACCGACAGCGCACCGGCGGCGGCCAGTGCCGAGTATTCGCCCAGCGAATGCCCCGCCACAAAAGCCGCGTCCGTGATCGAAGCGCCCTCGGCCTCCAACGCGCGCATCGCGGCCATCGAGGTCGCCATCAACGCGGGCTGTGCATTTTGTGTCAGCGTCAATTCGGCAATATCGCCTTCCCAGATCAAGCTGCTCAGCTTTTCGCCCAGCGCATCGTCAACCTCATCGAAAATGGCCTGTGCGGCCGGGTAAGCCTCGGCCAGTGCTTTACCCATGCCGATGGTTTGGGCGCCCTGCCCCGGGAAAACGAACGCGCGTGTCATTGCAACCTCTTGGATGACGTTAGGTTGCGACGGGGTGTAAACCGAGTGAACGAGCGGCACAAGCTCTGCATCCGAACACGCATCCTGTGCGTCAGAAGCTATTGTGTCCGCCCCCCCTATAATTAGGGTGGCAGCAGCAAACAGACCGGAGCCTGAAACCAATGTCCCTTGCAAATTCAGCCCAAAGCTACGGAGGTGTTTCAAAAACCTTCCACTGGCTGACGGCCCTGCTTATTCTGACGGCCCTTCCGATCGGTTGGTTCGCAACCCGACTGGCCCATGCCATCGAGGACCCGGCCATCCCAACGACGCCCGAGGATCTGCAACAGGCGGCTCAACTGTTCTCATTGCATAAGACAATCGGCGTCACGGTGTTCTTTGTTGCGCTTGCCCGCATTCTGTGGGCGTTCAGTCAGCCCAAGCCCGGCCTGCTGAACGCAGACAACAAGCCCGAGGCATTCGCCGCCGAAACCGTACATTGGCTGCTGTACGGCTCGCTTGTGCTGGTTCCCCTGACCGGCTGGATCCACCATGCGGCGACAGAAGGGTTCGCACCGATCCTATGGCCGTTCGGACAGAACTTGCCCTTCGTGCCCAAATCCCCCGCCCTGGCCGAAGCAACCGGCGGGTTGCATTTTGTCCTGATGCTGGTCCTGGTTGGCGCTTTGGTTCTGCACATCGCCGGCGCGTTCAAGCATCACGTGATCGACAAGGACAGCACACTGCGCCGCATGCTTCCGGGTCGGGTTGATCTGCCAGAACCGCCCCAGCAGTGGCACTCACCAGTTCCCGCCCTTGCGGCTGTCGTGATCTGGGCCGCAGCGCTTGGCATCGGATGGTTGGACGGGGCCTATTCAGCGCACCCTGCTGACGATAACGCCTCAGCCGAGTTGGATGCCGTCCAATCCGACTGGCAAGTTCAGGATGGCACTTTGGGCATCACCATAACCCAATTGGGCAGCCCTGTGTCTGGCGGGTTTTCGGACTGGACCGCTGCGATCACCTTTGACGAACCTGCTGAACCGGGCCCTGCCGGGTCTGTCGATGTGACCGTGGCGATCGGCTCTTTGACCATAGGCACTGTGACGCAACAAGCGCTGGGGGCGGACTTCTTTGACAGCGCACAGTTTCCGACCGCGAAGTTCACCGCCGATCTTTTCAAAACCGATCTGGTTTACGAAGCGCGCGGCATTTTGACCATCCGGGACAAGTCGATGGACGTCGTCCTGCCGTTCGAGTTGGACATGCAGGACGGCACAGCCAAAATGCAAGGTGCGCTCGATTTGAATCGCTTGGACTTCGATATTGGCACGTCGCAACCGACCGAAGACTCTCTGGCCTTTGGAGTCACAGTGAATGTTGAGCTGACGGCCAGCCAATCGCAGGAATAAGTGAGCAACCAAATAGAAAACCGCCGGGACCTCTCGATCCCGGCGGTTCTTTTTTGTCACGTCAGGTCGACTTAGTCGGCCTTCTGAGCCTCAACCGAGATACGAACCTCGACCTCATCGCCCACGAAGGGTGCGAACTGACCCAGATCGAAATCGCTGCGGACCAGTGTGGTGGTCGCGTCAAAACCCGCCCATGGCTTGTTTGCCATCGGGTGATCACCGACTTGGTTCAGCTTCGCGTCCAGAACGACCGATTTGGTGACGCCGTTCATGGTCAGATCGCCGGTGATGTTCGCGGTGTTGTCGCCGGTGACTTCGATACCAGTCGAAGTAAAGGTGATCAGGTCGCCCTCTTTGACGCCAAAGAAGTCTTCGGTCATGAAGTGATCTTCGCGCGGCTTCCAGCCGGTGATCATTTCAACAACCGGCATCGACACGGTCACGCTGGAGGCAGCAGGATCTTCCTGATCGAACATGATCTCGCCCTCAAAGCCCGAGAACATGCCGTAGGTGGTCGAAAACCCAAGATGGTTGTAGCTAAAGATGACCTGGCTGTGGCTGGGGTCCAGAACGTATTTCTCGGCGCTGGCAAATGCCGAGGTCGCCGATACGGCCAGTGCAGCAGCAAGAAGGGTGGATTTCATGACAATCTCCAAAGTTATTGTGGATGCAAACCAATCGGCATGCTCGGTAACGAAAATGTGCCGCCCTGAGGCAGCACACAAGCCATATTCGCTCACACTTTCTGTTCTCAGGTGAACAGAATAGAATTTAGGCGAAGATTGTTACACTTCCACTCAATTGGCCCTTGAGCGCTCGGCCAACATCCGCCGATTGCAGCGGCAGCTTCATGAGCAAGCTACCGTCCACGTCAAAGAGCTCCACCTGATCGTCCGTAAACCGCGCACCACCCAAGGTGTCATAGCTGCGGCGCAGAACCGTCTGCGGGCGGCCGTTTTCGTTCTTCTGCAGCACGCGAACCTCGCGGCGGATCGGATCGAAATACGCATCAGGGCGCTGATCCAGAACCTGAACGGTCAGCAGGCTGACCCCGATCAGCAAGAACATCAATGACGCCGCCAGTTTGATCGGCCAAACCTCAGTCGCCATAACCGCGCCGGGCATCAACCACATCGAGAAGGCCATAATGATCAGGAACGCTCCAACAAAGCGCGCCAGAATGGTTCTGGCCTGCCAGTTCGGTGCGAATGCCACAAGAACTGGAACCGATTGGTCGTAAGTCGCGTTCTTTGCAGACTTGTCGAAGGTATTCGTGTTCGTCGCCGTCATTTCACTGTACCTTATATAAGGTTGCCGCCTTTGTTTGGTCGTTCCGGCTAGTCCCCGGTATGAAAAACAACTTTGAGCCGAAAAGCGTCAGGAATTGGGCGGCGCAATGTTAATTGGATGTTAATAGCGCGACTTCACCGAGGCATGTGCGCGGGGCTTGCCCCCGGTGCCGAATGGTGTATATGGGGCCATCCTTCGCAAGAGTTATGAATCGCGCAGCCTCTCGTGGCCGGGTCGCGGAGGGTTGAATGACCCTGCCTTTGAAATGCGCCTTGATAGAAACAGGAGTGCACATGCCACTGTATGAGCATGTAATGATCGCGCGTCAGGACCTGTCCAACGCGCAGGCAGAAAGCCTCGTCGAACATTTCGGCACCGTTCTGGCGGACAACGGCGGCAACGTTGTTGAAAGCGAGTACTGGGGCGTCAAGACGATGGCCTACAAGATCAACAAGAACCGCAAAGGCCACTATGCCTTCCTGAAGACCGACGCCCCTGCTGGTGCCGTTCAGGAAATGGAACGCCTGATGCGCCTGCATGACGATGTTATGCGCGTTCTGACCATCAAGGTCGACGAGCATGCCGAGGGCCCTTCGGTCCAGATGCAGAAGCGCGATGAGCGCGAAGGCCGCCGCGAGCGCCGCTGATCTAAGCCTGACGAAAGGACATTTACCATGGCCGCAAAACCATTTTTCCGCCGCCGCAAGGTTTGCCCGTTCTCGGGCGACAACGCGCCGAAGATCGACTACAAAGACACCCGTCTGCTGCAGCGCTACATCTCTGAGCGCGGCAAGATCGTTCCTTCGCGCATCACCGCCGTTTCGGCAAAAAAGCAGCGTGAACTGGCCCGTGCTATCAAGCGCGCCCGCTTCCTCGCCCTGCTGCCCTACGCTGTGAAGTAAGGAGAGACTGATATGCAAGTTATCCTGCTGGAACGCGTTGCGAAACTGGGTCAGATGGGCGACGTCGTTGACGTCAAGCCCGGCTACGCCCGCAACTTCCTGCTGCCCCAAGGCAAAGCCCTGAGCGCATCGGACGCCAACATCGCATCGTTCGAAGCCCAGAAAGCCCAGCTTGAGGCGCGCAACCTGGAAACCAAGAAAGAAGCTGAAGCACTGGCTGAAAAGCTGGACGGTCAGCAGTTCATCGTGATCCGCTCGGCATCGGATGCCGGCGCTCTGTACGGTTCGGTCACCCCGCGTGACGCCGCAGACGCTGCTACTGAGGCTGGTTTCACCGTCGACAAGAAACAGATCGCCCTGATCGCTCCGATCAAGGAACTGGGTCTGCACTCGCTGGCAGTCAAACTGCACCCCGAGGTCGAAGTTGAAATCAAGATGAACGTTGCTCGTTCGGAAGAAGAAGCCGAACTGCAGGCTTCGGGCAAGTCGATCCAGGAACTGGCCGCTGAAGAAGAAGCAGCCGCAGAATTCGAAATCGCCGAGCTGTTCGACGATATCGGTTCCGCCGCTTCTGAAGATGATGACCTGATCGCCGAAGAAGCTCCGGCAGAAGAAGACGAAGCCAAAGCATAATCTGGTAGTCTTGGAAAATTACAAAGGCCGCGCCGAAGGGTGCGGCCTTTTTTGTTTTGCGACAGGAATGACCTGCCCAAGGCCTGGCGCAGAAATCCTATGAAAAATGTGCCACCTTAGGCGAACGCGGCCCATGCCGCCCGATGCCGTATTATTTTTTGACTGATTATTTTAGAAATTTTACCTGATCGCGCATCTGGGCGGACCGCGATCCGACAGGAGAAAGCGTCATGGCATCCTTGTGCGACTACATCGTCGTGAACGACGGTTCATTCTCTTTAAACCCCGGCGAAAGCCAGACTTTCAGCGACCCGATCCCCTCGAACCTGATTTTCGGAACCAACCGTGCCAAACCGATCCTAGCCTGCAAGGCTTGGGCAACACCTTCCGGAGGGGCGTTCCAGATCGAGATCAACGATACCCTAATATACGGTCCGTCCATGTCAGGCGGTGACATTCGCGGACTATGGGAGGCCTTCCCCGGAACAGTCCTGAACCCGGGAATCACCAACACCGTTCAGTTCCGTGCGACAGAGAACAAGATTTGGTTTGCCGATATCATCTTGTGGTTTCAGGTCGAAGCGTGACTGCCCACGGTTCATAAATGCGGCGTCAAATCGGGACGAATATGACTCGCTACCCGGCGTAATTCAGCGCGTACGCAACTGGTCAGCTTGCGGTTGCACATGGCTGGTTTATCATATTGCGACCCCCATCGGAGACTACAAATGCCCCAATACACGCGTCGCACCTTGCTCGTTACACTTTTGGCCCTGCCCACGCTGGCCGCTTGTGGCGGCGAGACCAGCACCCGGGAAGCGACATTCGACCCGCCACTTTATCCCAATGAGACGCCAGAACTACGCGCGTCGATCAACAAATGGGCGGATCACTATGAACTGCCCAGAGAGTTGGTGCACAAGCTGGCCGTTCGCGAAAGCACGCACCGGCCCTGGGCGGTGAATCGCCCTTATTACGGCTTGCTCCAGATCCTGCCTGCCACGGCGCGCTCGATGGGCTACACCGGAACACCGAAGGGGTTGCTGGACGCAGACACCAATCTGGAATTTGCAGGAAAGTACCTGCGAGGCGCTTGGCTTTTGTCAGATGGCGACCAGAAACGCGCCATTTTCCTCTACGCTAAAGGCTACTACCCCGAGGCAAAAGCACGCGGAATGTTGGTTGAAACAGGCTTAAGGTCGGAATAACGCAGACTTGAAATCCCAACACAAATATGAACACAATATTAACGTGTATCTTATTTGTTTGCTCGGGTACTATGTTGCCGGAACCACGCAATATGCCTAAGCGTTTTGAACAAATACCTTGCGTCGGCCACCAAAGTTGACGCAACGTACACACTGAAATGGACAGATTTGGCATTTCTTTGGGGAAAGAGATGCCTTCCGCAAGGGTTGGACAGGTGAAACTAATAGACTTGGCCGCGATCGACCACGAAGAGAAGTCGGCAGCCGACATCATTAATGCTGTCTGCGAAGAGCTTGGCTTTGACTATGCGTCCTATGCCACCTTCAACCCTGTCAAAGGTGACGTTCAGGGTTATGCGAACTATCCCGATGAATGGAAAATTCACTATGGAAGTCAAGGCTTTCACCATTTCGACCCTACTCTGTACCAATCCGCTCTCAGCATCGCCCCAGTGGACTGGGGCAGATTTGATCATGACGAAAAGTTTCATTCGGTTTTCCGGGATGCCCATGACTTTGGCATTACATCCCGCGGTCTGACCGTCCCGGTGCGTGGCCCCTACGGGGAATGCGGCCTACTGAATGTGACCCGCAATTGTTCGGATGCCGAGTGGGAGAAGTTAAAAAAACATGTCATGGGGGACCTGCAGATGGCTGCAGTTACGGCGCATGATACTGTGATGCAGTCTGGCCTATTGGCCAAGGCACTGTATCTTCCAACCCTGTCGACGCGCGAAAAAGAGATTCTACAATGGGTCGCCGACGGAAAATCTCAGCAAGATATTGGTGACATCCTGTCAATCTCGCACCGAACTGTTGAGGTTCACATGCGTTCAGGGCGCGAAAAACTGGGTGCTTTGACAACACCTCAGGCCATTGGTCGCGCGATTGGTCTTGGTCTAATTGCCCCTGGATAATCAAAAAAGATAAAAAATACGGGAAACCCCCAATAGTTTCAGTTCAAAACTTGGTTAACCTAATCCTTACGGTAACCAGACTGTAGGGGGATGGAAATGATCATCGTAATTGATGGTATTAACCAACATAAGTTCAAAGACGTCTTGGATGAGATGCACAAACTGCGCGCGCGTGTGTTTGGGGATCGGCTTGGCTGGGACGTGAATATCGTTGACGGGCGCGAGCGTGACCATTTTGACGATCTTCATCCTGCACACGTAGTCAGCATCAACGACGAGGGGAACGTCGTTGGGTGCATGAGATTACTGCAGACAACCGGGCCACATATGCTATCGGACGTATTCCATTCGATTCTGGATGGCGAGGCGCCAATCCGCAGTGCCCAAGTCTGGGAAGCGACCCGTTTCTGCGTCGACACAAAGAAGCTTGGTCGTGGTCGAGGCGTGAACTCAGTTTCCTATGTCACCAGCGAAGTCATGATTGGATCCTTCGAATATGCGAAGACGGCCGGCGTGTTGGACTCTATCGCCGTGATCGATCCGGTGATGAACCGCGTTTTGCAACGTTCGGGCAACGCTCCGTATGATTACCTTGGCACCGCAAAGCCCATGGGCAAGGTGGTGGCAATGGCCGCCCTCATGGATTGCTCGGACGAGCGTATCTCCGGAATTCGCAACTATGCGGGCATCGAACACGATGTCTTTCTGACCGAAGATCAGGCCCTAGAGCTGTTCGAGCGGTCGAAGGTCAAGGCAAGTGCCGCAAACTACGATCACCAGCCCTTGAGCCAGCTGGAGAAGTACTTTGTAGAACAGATGAATGCGGCGACTTCGAAAGATGAAGTTGCATCAGTCCTAAAGCTGATCGAAGCGCTTTCTGACCGGTTCACACCAGAGCAAAAGAATGCTCTGCTCAGTTCCCCCCGTGCTTTTGCTCATGAGGCCTGACCCCCTCACCTCATAAGTTAAAGCCACAAAAGCGGAGCCGTCTTATTTCAGACGGCTCCGTATTTTTTTTGCCCATTACCCGTTGGGCAGACGAGGATTATTCCTCGTCCAGCGCCTCAACGGCTTTCTGCAGGTCGTCTTTGCTGACTTCTTTGTCGGCAACCTGCGCCAGTTCGACGATGTAGTCGATCACCTTGTCTTCGAAGATCGGTGCGCGCAGCTGCTGCTGCATCTGAGCGTTCTGCTGAACAAACTCAAAGAACTGACGCTCCTGACCGGGGTACTGACGCGCCTGGTTCATGATCGCCTGTGTCATCTCGGCATCGGTGACCTCAACCTCGGCTTTCTGACCCAGTTCGGCCAGCAACAGGCCCAGACGGACGCGGCGCTCAGCCAATTTGTTGTGCTCGTCGGTCGGCTCGATCTCGGCGTGGTCGTGACCTTCGACTTCGGGGTTTTCTTCGTGCCACAGCTGATGTGCGATTTGCTTGGCTTCGGCCTCAACCAGCGAAGGCGGCAGGTCGAAGGAGACTTTCTCATCCAGCGCGTCCAGCAGACCACGCTTCATGACGGCGCGCGATGCACCGGCGTATTCCGCCTCCAGACGCTCGGCGATCTGACCTTTCAGGGCTTCCAGATCTTCTGCGCCAAACTTCGTGGCCAGTTCGTCATTGACCTCGGCTGCGACCGGCTCTTTCACTTCTTTCACGGTGCAGGTGAAGACAGCGTTTTTACCGGCCAGGTGCTCGGCGCCGTACTCTTCGGGGAACTTCACCTCGACGTCTTTTACTTCTTCGGCTTTCACGCCAACCAACTGCTCTTCGAAGCCGGGGATGAAGCTGTTCGAGCCTAGAACCAGCGGATAGTCTTCGGCCGAGCCACCTTCGAACTCTTCACCGTCCACTTTACCAACGAAGTCGATCACAACCTGATCGCCGTCCTTGGCTTTGGAACCCTTGCGGCGCGCTTTGAAGTCCTGAGCGGTTTCAGCCAGGTTGTTCAGCGCTTCTTCGATGGCCGCGTCATCTGCTTTGACGACCAGTTTTTCCAGTTCGACCGATTTCAGGTCAACTTCCGGGATCGCAGGCAGAGCCTCATAGGACATCTCGACGTGTACGTCGTCGCCTTCTTTCCAGTCTTCGTTGGTCATTTTGACCTGCGGCTGCAGCGCAGGACGGTCACCGCTGTCTTCAAAGTGCTTGTTCATGGCGCCGTCGATGCTTTCCTGCATCGCTTCGCCCAACAGGCGCTGGCCGAACTGCTTTTTCAGCAGAGCCATAGGCACTTTGCCTTTGCGGAAACCTTTCATCTCGATTTCCGGCTGCGCTTCGACCAGTTTCTCGTTAACTTTGTCGTCCAGCTCAGCTGCGGATACGACGATGTTGTAGCCGCGTTTCAGACCTTCGTTCAGCGTCTCGGTAACCTGCATTATGGTAGTCCCCATAGGATTCGGGGCGCGCAAAACGGCGCGCCGGGCAAATTTGACGCCTTCTATTTGCCCAGCCGCCCACGTGCAAGGGGCAATGGCCGGATCAGCCTTGTTTTGCCGCCGATTTGAACAAAAAAACGCCCCGACCAAGGCCGGGGCATCCTGTCTCGTGGGAAATGTTGTCAGAACTTCCAGAGCGCACCCAGCACCCAGGCTTCGTTCTTGTCAAAATCGACCGTGTCGTCGAAATCGTGGTTGCGGTATTTCAGGTAAGCATCCGTGTTGATCGCATTGATGCGCTGAACAACGGCAATGCCCCAGGATTTGGTGCTGGAGCCCTGATTTTCGAAATCTGAGCCGTCAAAATAGTCGATACCTACGCCGGTTTTACCCCACGACACCCAGTCGCCTTCATAGGCCAGCTTGGTGTACCAATAATTCGGATCACTGGCACCGGCTGATGTATTGTCCCGCGAACCCAGAGCCGCGGTAAAGCTGAAACCACTCGGCAACAGGACCGAAGCGGACCCGATCGTATCCCTCTGTTCGCCTGAACCATCGTCAAAATCCCTGACGGCATAGGCCAGACTGGCCGCGAACTCGATGCCATTTGCGAAAGTGTTTCCGTAGTTTAAGGCGATGTCGTAGTAGTCGTCGTCATCGCTGCTGGACAGGATGTTCTGACCATAGGCAATCGCGGCCGAGAAGCCGTTGAAATCCGGCGTATCGTACCGGATCCGACCACGGCGACCACCGTCAAAGTTACTGGACGAGTCGCCCACGGTAATGTCACTCAGAACGCCATCTGCGCCGCGATAGAAGAAGGCACCGTTTTCGTCGTTCGTGAAGGAATAGAGCGCCGTCCCGACATAGGACAGGTCAGTTTCCGCAGCCCCATCCGAGGCCATACTGCCCTGACCGGCCGAGAACTTGCCGTACCCGCCCTTGAGCGAGAAATCGACATGACGGATATCCGACCGTGTCCAACCATTGGTGTTAGTTCCGTTCTGGTTTGCTGTGGCAGTACTTGGAAGTCCCAGGCCCGTCTCGAACCGAAACATGAACTCATTGCTGCCATAGGGTTGCATGACACGCAGGCCCACGCGGCTGTTGGATAGGTCGTTGTCCAGCAAACGGGTCTCGGTTTGCTGCCCATCGTCGACCGATACGATCACCGGGTCGAACTGACCATATAGCTCGACTGAACCACCGCTGTTGTTTTGGTATTTTAGATCAGCAAAGGCCGGGATCGCAGTGGTCGCTGACAAAACCGCAGCCACCGGGAGAACTTTCAATTTCACTGTCATTTTCTTCACCATCAACGTTACGGTTGTGGATACCGCCAAAAAGAGAAGTCAATGTGACAGCCCACGACCCAAAGAACCGAATAACTCGCACCCAGGACTTCTGCCTCACGGCTCAAATTGGCAGAAAGTAATTTCCAATTTTATCAATAAATTGACCCCCACGCTCTGACCGGCCGGAGATTCTTTTGTTCAAGTCTGCCACTCTGTGGAATGTGTTTCAAAAAGAATGACATGCATTTATGTGGATATTTGCGGCTAATTCTTGCCGAACGCTCAAAAAAGCGGCCAAATTCCGCCCATGCGTTACTTGGCCAGATTTCGGAAGACTTCGGGCAATTGTTCGGGCAAATCCTCGGCAATCAACCCCGGCCCGAACAGACGCGCGCATTCCACGTGCAGCCACGCCGCTGTTTCTGCCGCTTCCATCGGACCGAAGCCCAGTGCCAGCAGCCCCGTGATGAACCCGGCCAGCACATCACCGGACCCCGCCGTTGCAAGCCAAGGTGCCGAACGATCATAGTGGGCCGAGTTAATTGCACAGCGCCCATCCGGTGCCGCAATCACCGTATCCGCCCCCTTGAACAGAACCACGCACCCTGCCCGCTTGGCGGCCTCGCGTGTAGCGTCGACCTTGGAATAGGCCGGGCCGTTGGTTGGTACAGCAGCCAAATGTTCCGCAACATCTGGGAACAGCCGCGCAAACTCACCCCCATGCGGTGTCAAAACACAAGTCTCATGCAGTTGATCAAACAGATCGGCAGGATCATCCGCAAAAGCCGTCAGCGCATCCGCATCCAGAACAGTCGAGCGCCCTGCCCTAAGGGCCGCAGGCACAAGATTGCGCGCCCGTTCAAGACCCATTCCCGGACCAAGACACAGGGCATTCAGGCGCTCATCTTCGAGGGTTTCTGACAGCGCATCCCCATCTTCAATTCGCTGCAGCATGATCGTCGTGACTTGCGTCGCGACTTCCAGCAGGGATGCCGGAGGCACGCCAAGCGTCACCAACCCAGCCCCGATACGCAATGCGCCCCGGGCAGCCAAACGCGCAGCTCCGGTTTTTCCCGAACCACCCGACAGGATCAGTGAGTGCCCGTGAGAGTATTTGTGATCCTTCGGTGTCTTGGCCCATGGAAAAAACCCTTTGGAAACAAGCCGAGCCACGTCATTGGACATATTGGATTGAAGCCCGATTGGCTTGGTTCGAACTCGGCCGCAATTTACGGGGCCATCGCTGATCATGTGGCCGACCTTTTTGTCATCGAACGTAACAGTGAGGTCAGCCGCGATAGTATTCCCAAGAACTCGGCCACTATCGGCGCATAATCCACTTGGGATATCGATTGCGACAACGCGTGCGCCGTGGCTCCGCATCAGGCGCCTTGCGTCTTCAGACGCCAATAGCGTGAAAACCCCCTGAAAAGGACGCGTCAGACCGGTTCCGAACAATCCATCAACAAGAAGATCAAATTCCGGCGGAAACTTTAGGTAGTCATCGACAAAAGGAGCTGGATTGAGCTTATGAACTGCGACCTCGTTTTTTGCGTTCCATCTCTCATAGTTCGCTCGCGCATCTGGGGGTAGTTTTTCAGGGTCGCCATACAGAAATACCTCAACCTCCCAGCCCCACTCTTTCAGCAACCGCGCGACGACGAACCCGTCGCCGCCATTGTTCCCTGGGCCGCACAGAACCACCGCGCGACCAGAGGTTTTTGCCAGTTCCGGCCATTCTTCGAAAATTGCCTTAACAACGCCACGGCCAGCCCGCTCCATCAGCTCCATACCGGTGACCTCACCGGACTTGATCGCGGCCTGTTCGATGGCCCGCATCTGTGCTGCAGTCAGCAATTGCGTCATTTCAATTCCCTCAGCGATTCATTTTCGCTTACTTTTTATGCAACTCGATCAAAATTTGACCCACCGCCTGTTTTCTAAGCGCCCGACCGGGGCCAAATTCGCAATCACATTGCCGACCGAATTTAGACGTGGTCAGTGCCAAACTGACAAGAGTTAAAGGGAGCCCGGGATGAAGAAGATCGAAGCGATCATCAAGCCGTTCAAACTCGATGAAGTAAAAGAAGCGCTGCAGGACGTCGGCGTCCAGGGTCTCAGCGTGATCGAAGTCAAAGGCTTTGGCCGTCAGAAAGGTCACACCGAACTCTATCGTGGCGCGGAATACGTCGTAGATTTCTTGCCCAAGGTGAAGGTCGAGGTCGTCTTGGACGACGATCAGGTCGATGCGGCCATCGACGCCATCGTGGCGGCAGCCAAAACCGACAAGATCGGCGACGGCAAGATCTTTGTCTCGCCTGTCGAACAAGCCATTCGCATTCGGACCGGTGAAACCGGCCCGGAAGCGCTGTAATCGAACAATCTCAAACCAGAGGACTAGAAAAACATGAGCAAGGACGCAGTTCTTCAGCTGATCCGGGATGAGGACGCCGAGTACGTCGACATCCGCTTTACCGACCCGCGCGGCAAGCTTCAGCACGTGACCATCATGGCCGATCAGGTTGATGAAGATTTCCTGGAAGAAGGCTTTATGTTCGACGGTTCGTCCATCGCGGGCTGGAAGTCGATCGAAGCGTCGGACATGAAACTGATGCCCGACACCGACAGCGCCTATATCGATCCGTTCTACGCGGAAAAGACCATCTGCATTCACTGCTCGGTTGTTGAGCCCGACACCGGAGAAGCCTATGAGCGTGACCCGCGCGGCACCGCTCAGAAGGCCGAAGCTTACCTGAAAGCATCGGGTATAGGTGACGCAGCATTCTTCGGCCCCGAAGCTGAATTTTTCCTGTTCGACGATGTCCGTTTTTCGAACAGCATCAACAAGGTATCCTACGAAGTTGATGCAACCGACGCGTCGTGGAACACCGACACCGAGTACGAGATGGGCAACATGGGCCACCGTCCGGGCGTCAAGGGCGGTTACTTCCCGGTCAACCCGATCGACGAAGCACAAGACCTGCGTTCGGAAATGCTGTCGACCATGAAGCGTCTGGGCATGAAGGTCGACAAACACCACCACGAGGTTGCATCCTGTCAGCATGAGCTGGGTCTGATCTTTGACAGCCTGACCAAGCAGGCGGACGAGCTGCAGAAGTACAAGTACGTCATCCACAACGTGGCACACGCCTACGGCAAATCGGCCACCTTCATGCCGAAGCCGATCGCAGGTGACAACGGCACCGGCATGCACGTAAACATGTCGATCTGGAAAGACGGCAAGCCTCTGTTCGCAGGTGACAAATACGCTGACCTGTCGGACGAAGCGCTGTACTTCATCGGCGGTGTTCTGAAGCACGCCAAGACCCTGAACGCCTTCACCAACCCGTCGACCAACAGCTACAAGCGTCTGATCCCGGGCTTTGAAGCACCTGTTCTGCGCGCCTATTCGGCCCGTAACCGTTCGGGTTGTGTCCGTATTCCGTGGACCGAAAGCCCGAAAGCCAAGCGCGTCGAGGCTCGCTTCCCCGACCCAGCCGCAAACCCCTACCTGGCGTTTGCCGCACTGCTGATGGCTGGTCTGGACGGCATCAAGAACAAGATCGATCCGGGCGAAGCCATGGACAAGAACCTGTACGATCTGCCTGCCGAAGAACTGGCCGACATCCCGACCGTTTGCGGCAGCTTGCGTGAAGCTCTGGAAGCTCTGGCATCCGATCACGACTTCCTGCTGCAGGGCGACGTGTTCACCAAAGACCAGATCGACGGCTACATCGCACTGAAGATGGAAGAGGTCGAAACCTACGAGCACACGCCGCACCCTGTTGAGTACGGCATGTACTACAGCTGCTAAACAAGAGTTTCCGAAGGATACTCTTTAAGGGGCGCCCAGCGGGCGCCCCTTTTCTTTTCCCCGGCCCGCCGCCGCTTGACTGGCGCGCAATAACGTCAGAGCCTTCGGTGAAACACAACGCGGGAGGGGACGATGCGCCTGATGCTGAAATTCACGATACCGGTCGAAAAGGGTAATCAGGCCGAAAAAGACGGCACGCTTGGCCCGGCGATTGACGCTTTGGTAAAACAGGTGAATGCCGAAGCTGCCTATTTCGCGCTTGAAAATGGCAAACGCATGGGGATCGTCATTTTTGAAGAAACCGATCAGGCCCGTATGCCTTCTATCAACGAACCGCTGTTTGCCGCGCTGAATGCAAGCATCGAAATCCAACCTGTGTTAACGTCGGCTGACCTCCAACGCGCATTATAAACCGCTTGTAACTGCAAAGATTGAGGACCCCATGCTACGCCCTGCTGTTCTGATTGCACTCTTTCTGGCCTCGCCGACCCTCGGTACAGCCGCCACCTGTGGCAATACCGGCAGCGGGTTCGAGTCATGGAAAAGCGACTTTGCCAGGCAGGCCAAGCGTGCGGGCGTTAAAAAGAAGGGGCTGCAGGCTTTGGCGCAGACGCAATATGCCACGCGCACAATTGCAGCCGACAGAAACCAGAAAAGCTTCAAGTACTCACTGGATAAATTCATGCGTGTTCGCGGTGCAGATACGATCGTGGCGCAAGGGCGCAAACGAAAGGCGCGCAACCCGCAATTCTATGCGGCGCTTGAACGCCAATACGGAGTTCCCGCCGGAGTTCTGATCGCCATTCACGGGATGGAAACGGGGTTCGGGAATTTCATGGGCGACAGTCAGGTTGTTTCCGCAATCACAACACTCGCTTATGACTGCCGACGGTCCGATTTCTTTATCCCCCACGCGATCGGGGCGCTGAAACTGGTCGATCAAGGCAGCATTACGACCGCCACAAAAGGGGCAAAACATGGCGAACTTGGGCACACCCAGTTTCTGCCCGGCAACGCGATGAAATACGGCGTTGATGCCACAGGCGATGGTCGCGTCGATTTTTACAATATGACCGATGCATTGGCCTCGACCGCCAATTTTCTACGTAAGAAGGGGTGGAAACCGGGACGTGGCTATCAACCGGGTCAGCCAAACTTTGCCGTGATTCAACAGTGGAACGCGGCCTCGGTTTACCAGCAATCCATCGCAATTATGGCCGCCCGAATCGACGGTTGAGGCAGCCCAGACAATCGGGCAATTGCGGCAGATTTCGGCCACATTGTCGCCACAGACATTAAACGGCCCCTAAAAAGCCTAGGTTTCCATAGCGTAATCAATCCCGGCGATTTCTCATTTTTTTCCATTTTTGCCCAAATCTGTCCCAGATCGCTTGCTAGATTGTTTCCACGACAGGATGCGACAAAGGACAGCGCAGTGACTCCGAAGCACAGCTATCACGGTGGTCTGCAATTCAGCGGTAAGGCCGAAGACGCCATTGAGCGGTTCAGCGAAATCGTTGCCAAGACCCTTGAGGACTACGGTCACCTGATCGAGCGCAAAACCCTTTTGAACAGCACCGAAGCCAGCATCGTTTCCAGTCAGTATCTGGTACGCTTGACCTTGGACACTCGCGTTGTGGATACCGAAGACCGGTACGAACGCCTTAACCGCGCGGCCGGCCTGAAGACGATCCCAAAGCCGGTCGTGACGCTTCCGAAGAACCGACTGACAATCACCGTAACTCCGGTATCCCCCATACTGGATGACAGCGAAGTCTCTGAACTGATGCTGGTGGTGATCCTCTACCGAATGGTCGACGTTTGTGCGACGCAGCGCGTTGAATGGCTGTCGCCCAACACCGTTTTGACCATTGAACAATTCATGAGCGCGTTTGACTCTTTGACCCCCAGCAAGCCGCGCAACAGAAAGCAGATTTTCGAGGCAGTGACAGGCCCGTTTGCCGGGCTGGACGTTACTGACGCAGAAGACCTGGATGAGCCAGAAAAACAGGCGCTGAAACCAGTAGCCCGGCCGATCCAGCTGTCGGATGAGCAGTTGCTCAGCATCGCTTTTCGGACAGAACCTATCGAGCAGAATACCGATCGGGACGACACGCCCCCCCTCGACCATGAGCGACCCAGTGACATTCTCCGGCTATCCAGCTGGGGATTGACGGGTGCCGTGGCAAGCGTGTCGGTCCCGATTGCGGTCTCGTTGGCCGCTGTAAACCTGATCAAGGGCGAGGACTTTCGCCTGAATACTCAGGTGCTGGCGTATACGGTCGCGATCTCCGCTCTCAGCACAAGCGGAGCACTCGCGGGCGTCGCCGGCGCTCTGGGCCTCTAGCCCAGTTATCAATGACCCTCCTTGGAGGCCCCGCCATCAGGCGGGGTTTTCCATTTGGGCCACCCGCTCTGCTGAAAGCACATAGGTATGAATGGAAAACACAACCGCCTGCGTTTGCGGCAGGCGCAGCAATGTCTGACGCTCACTACGCAAATACTTCGCTGAACTGGCGGTCTGCGGGTCGCGACGTTCATTTGCGCTACGCGGCTGATGCAGCTCAGCATCCTCGTACCAAAGCGCGTTGAAGCGCCACAAAGGGCGCCCCGGTTGTATCCCGTCAAACAGCCGCTGAACGCGTCGGGCAATGTTCTCGTCATAGCTGTCCACGGGGATATGAATGTCGATCAGAGGCCGCATGAATTTTTCGGACAAGGTCCAACTGGCGGGAAAGCAAAGGATCGCCCCTGTAAGCACATGTTCGTCGCCATGTTTTTGGAGGATGCAGAAGTCTTCTTGCACGAGCCGACAGAGCGTCTCCAAAGGGCGATCGCGGTCCACCTGCACGCTCTGCCCGTCCGGGCGCGTCACGTGATCCGTGCTGTCTGGATAGACTTGGGCAAGGACCAGATCCAACAGCTCTTGCGCAGCGGGAACGGCAGCGGGATCCTGCGCCAGTACATCCGAACGTCGGTTTGACAAAAGCCGGTCGCGGTGTTGCATCTGTGCGGCGAACGCGTCGTCGCAGTGTAACCAGCTGTCCATGCTGGCTGGCTGAATGCCGGGCAAGGGACGCTGTTCCAATGGGTTAAACGGGATCGTGGTCTGTAGAATGCAGGTCATGAAGATGACCTATCATCAGAAATCCGGCCTGTCGGTCAAAAAGCGACGATCGCGCGGTCGCAATTTTTCAAGACGGCGCTCGATTGATTCTCCACGCTGAGTACAGGCAGGGAGGCCGCCATGAATCAGCATTACCGTGACACTCGCAAAATTGACCCAACCAAGGGCGCAACCCTTGGCGACGGCACCCCGAACGAAAATGATCGGATCGAGATCGGCCCGACCCAGCTGGCGTTTTCCGAATGGGAGCAGGCCGGGCTTGCCCTGCCCGATCTGGCGCGCATGCGTGAATACCGCTGGAAACGGCTGACCCAGGCCATCGTGGATCGCGGCTATGGGGGGTTGCTGGTCTTTGACCCGCTCAACATCCGGTACGCGACGGACAGCACCAACATGCAGCTGTGGAACACGCATAACCCGTTCCGCGCGGTTTTGTTATGCGCCGACGGGTACATGGTGATCTGGGACTACAAGAACTCTCCGTTCCTGTCCAAGTTCAACCCCCTGGTGCGCGAGCAACGCTCAGGCGCGGATCTGTTCTATTTTGATCGCGGCGACAAAGTGGACGTGGCCGCCGATGTATTCTCGAACGAGGTGCGCGTTCTGATCGAAGAACACGGCGGCGGCAACAAGCGTCTGGCTGTCGACAAGATCATGCTGCACGGCCTGCGATCGCTTGAGGCGCAGGGTTTCGAGATCATGGAGGGTGAAGAGCTCACCGAAAAGACCCGTGCCATCAAAGGTCCGGATGAAATCCTTGCCATGCGCTGCGCCAACCACGCCTGCGAGACCGCCGTTGCCGAGATGGAGAAATTCGCCCGCGCCAACGTGGGTGACGGCAAGACCTCGGAAGATGACATCTGGGCTGTCCTGCACGCCGAAAACATCCGTCGCGGCGGTGAGTGGATCGAAACCCGCCTGCTGGCTTCGGGTCAGCGCACCAATCCTTGGTTCCAGGAATGCGGGCCTCGGATCACGCAGAAAAATGAGATCATCGCCTTCGACACCGACCTGATCGGGTCCTACGGCATCTGCATTGATATCTCTCGGACGTGGTGGATCGGCGACGAAAAGCCCCGTGCGGACATGGTCTACGCGATGCAACACGCGCATGAGCACATCATGACCAATATGGAAATGCTGAAACCCGGCGTGATGATCCCCGAGCTGACGGCCAATGCGCATAAACTGGATGACAAATTCCAGGCGCAGAAATACGGCTGCCTCATGCATGGTGTCGGTCTGTGTGACGAGTGGCCTCTGGTCGCCTATCCGGACAAGGCAGTGGCAGGATCATACGACTATCCGTTGGAACCCGGCATGGTCCTGTGCGTCGAAGCCGCCGTTGGCGAGGTCGGTGGCGATTTCTCGATTAAGCTGGAAGATCAGGTTCTTATCACCGAAGACGGATATGAGAACCTGACCACCTACCCCTTTGATCCGCAGCTCATGGGGCTGAGCTAACGTCTCAGTTGGGCCAATGCGACCGCCGGACATTGCCGTGCCAGTCCTCGGACACGGGCGCGGCAATTTCCGTTGTGCCCGACGAAGCGAGCGGCCAGTTCTGACCAATCGAAAACCCGATCACTCCGGTCAGCGCGATCGCGATCAAAACGTCCGGACGCAGCATCACGCCCCTGGGTTCAGATACGGTATGTGCCATGTGAGCCTCCTGAGCTGAATAAGTGCCATGACCGCAACATGGGGGCGTTCTAAAAATAAGTGAAACGAATATTTATTTGACTAAACATCACAAATATTGATTTATTGAACTCACACTTTCACACGCAAACCTGTATCCAATCCTCACCTTCCCGTGACGCGTCTTACAATGGGGTTGAGAGCCCATACGGATGCACTCAGTATTAGGGCATCCCGCCAAGTAAGGAACCGCCATGCCCACCGAACGCATTACCTTTGCCGGTCACGACGGCAACCAACTGGCCGCGCGCCTGGATTTACCGGATGGGCCGGTTCTGGCGACGGCTTTGTTTGCACACTGCTTCACCTGTTCCAAAGACATCCCAGCCGCACGCCGGATTGCCGCGCGGCTGGCCGCTATGGGCATTGCTGTGCTGCGGTTCGATTTCACCGGGTTGGGGCATTCCGGTGGCGAGTTTGCCAACACCACCTTCACCTCGAACGTCGAAGACCTGATCGCGGCAGCGCAGTATCTCGCGGGCCGCAATATGGCCCCTGCTCTCTTGATCGGTCATTCGCTGGGTGGCGCTGCGGTGCTGCGCGCCCGTGCCGGGATTCCCAGCGTCAACGCCGTTGTGACCTTGGGCGCGCCCGCCGATCCCGGCCACGTGTCCCATCACTTTGAAGGCGCGCTGCCGGAAATTGAACAGGCGGGCTCCGCCGAAGTCATGTTGGGCGGGCGTCCGTTCCGCATTGGCAAAGCGTTCGTCGACGATATTTCCGAGACGGCCCTGCTCCCGGCGATTGCGGAACTGAAGGCCGCCTTGCTGATCCTGCACGCTCCGCGGGATGAGACTGTAAGCATCGAGAACGCCAGCACAATTTTCCTGGCGGCCAAACACCCCAAAAGCTTTGTGACGCTTGATGACGCCGATCACCTGATCACTCGCGCCTCAGATGCTGAATACGCGGCGGATGTGATTGCGGCCTGGGTAAAGCGCTATGTCAGGCTCTGCCCGCCCGCCCCACCGCCGGGCGCACCAGAGGGCGTTGTGCGCGTAACCGAAGCGGATCCCGAAGGCTTTCTGCAAGACATTCAGTCCGGCCCACGGCACCATGCAGTCGCGGACGAGCCCGCGTCCTACGGCGGCACCGACCGGGGCATGTCGCCTTACGGTTTCGTGTCTTCAGGTTTAGGAGCCTGTACGTCGATGACAATCCGCATGTACGCGCGGCGCAAACGCTGGCCCCTTAAGGGCATCACAGTCGATGTATGCCACAACAAAGTCCACGCGCAGGACGCCGGACTTGCTGGCGAAGGCAAGGTTGATCAGTTCCGTCGCAAAATCCGTCTTGAAGGCGCGCTGACCTCGGATCAGCGCGCGCGACTGCTGGAAATCGCGGACAAATGCCCGGTGCATAGAACACTGGAAGGGTCAGCCCAGATTACGACCGAGCTGCTGGACTGACCCGATGCCTCAGCGTCGCCCCGCGGGACGGTGGATCGGCGGTCTCGCCGCCGGAGGCCGTGCAACAGGCGGTCGGGGCCGGTTCGGCGGCCGCGAGATCGGCGGTCTGTTGGGCGGTTTCGCAATGGGCGGAACGGGGCGCGCCGGGGGACGACCGTCGGGCGGCCGGGGACGATCCGGGCGGTCGATATCAATATCCACATTGACGTCGTGATAGTAGTCGTTCCACAGCATCGAGTCATAGAATGGGTCATACCCGTACCCCACTCCGACGGTCACGCCATCACAAGCCGAAAGTGTCAGGCTGGCCGCCCCAAGTCCAAGGGCAAGGGTTGCGCGTTTGATCAGATTGCGAGTCATTTGCGCCTCCTCACTGTAGGGACCGGAACGACGCAAATACGGCGTTCAGGTCGTCCACATAAGCCGGATCGGCCCCGTCTCGCAGGATCGCGACGGCAACAGCCACCCGGCCGTTTGGCAGGTCAATTACAGTCGCGGTGAAGTTCACGCCTCGCCTTTCCCGCGTGCCTGAACCCCGGATCACACGCGCAGGCAAACCGCCAATCCGCGTCGTGCTGGTCCCGGTCACTGTTGGGTCTTTGACCAGAAACTTGTCGATGTCCTGCAGATACCGAAGGCCATCGTCGATCGAGGCCACACCAACCGGCGAAACAAAGCCCATCCAGACGCTATCGTCCGTGACGGGCCGCAGCCCCATCACGCGTGCGACCGCGCGGGGATCGGCCAGTTCAGTGTCCTCAATCTCGCGCGAGCCACCTGTGCGCAGCGCCCAGAAATCTGGAACCGAAAAGCTGAACAGTGCGCGCCCATTGTCAGTATAGGTGACCGGAGTATCCGCCGACGCCGGGCCTCCTCCCGTCCAAAACGCGGCGAAAATTGCCAGCGCCGAGATGAATTGTATCCGCATATTGAAATAACCTGATTACA
This sequence comes from Ruegeria arenilitoris, assembly GCF_013035315.1. Classification (GTDB taxonomy): domain Bacteria; phylum Pseudomonadota; class Alphaproteobacteria; order Rhodobacterales; family Rhodobacteraceae; genus Ruegeria; species Ruegeria arenilitoris_D. The sequence goes on from NZ_WQHP01000008.1 coordinate 117,604, forward strand.
TGATCGCAATCAGGTTGACCCGTACGGCATTGACTTGTCCAGTGATTTCAGTCCGAGAAAACCCCGTCCGTCGTGCTACCGCTGTCGTCCACGAACCGGATCACATCGCCGCTTTGTTGCACGTCGTAGCAGGCCCAAAGATCGGATGGCGGCCAGAGCGAGCAATAGCGATCCTCACGCACCGCCCAGCGTCCTGCACTGGGGCGACCCGAAAAATACTGCGTCAGCATCGTGTCGTCGAAGGTCTGCCAGATACCCTCACCATAATCGAGTTTCTGCCCGGACAGCGCCGTCAGAATCTCATCCCCCGTCAGCGGTCGGAACTCCTCCGCTGTCAGAAAACCGGGCCAAAAGGCCAAAATCAGGGCAAACCGTCTCATATTCGCACTCACGCCTTGTTCGTTGGCCTGCGCGGGTTTAAACCCCGCCGCATCGCCTCCTGCCCAAACACAATAAGGTGCCGCTGCTTATGATTCCACGTTATTCCCGCCCCGATATGGTCGCCATCTGGTCGCCCGAAAGCAAGTTCCGCATCTGGTACGAGATTGAGGCCCATGCCTGCGACGCCATGGCCGATCTGGGCGTGATCCCGCGCGAGAACGCCGAGGCTGTCTGGAAAGCCAAGGACGTGGAATTCGACGTCGCTCGCATTGACGAAATCGAAGCCGTCACCAAGCACGACGTCATCGCCTTCCTGACCCATCTGGCCGAACATGTCGGCAGCGAAGAGGCCCGTTTCGTGCATCAGGGTATGACGTCTTCGGACGTGCTAGACACCTGCCTCAACGTCCAGCTGACCCGCGCCGCTGATCTTCTGATCGCCGACCTCGAAGGTCTTCTGGCCGCTCTGAAACGCCGCGCGATCGAACACAAAAATACCGTCCGTATCGGTCGCAGCCACGGCATCCACGCAGAGCCCACCACCATGGGTTTGACCTTTGCGCGTTTCTACGCCGAAATGGACCGCAACCTGTCGCGGATGCGCGATGCCCGTGCCGAAATCGCAACCGGCGCGATCAGCGGAGCGGTCGGCACCTTTGCCAATATCGACCCGCGTGTCGAAGAACATGTCTGTGACCAGCTGGGCTTGGTCCCCGAACCGATCAGCACGCAGGTCATCCCGCGCGACCGTCACGCGGCGTTCTTTGCGACGCTTGGCATCATCGCCAGCAGCATCGAAAACATTGCCATCGAAATCCGCCACATGCAGCGGACCGAGGTGCTGGAGGGGGCCGAGTTCTTCTCGATGGGCCAAAAGGGCTCGTCGGCCATGCCCCACAAGAAAAACCCGGTCCTGACTGAGAACCTGACCGGCCTGGCTCGCATGGTCCGAGCCGCCGTGATCCCGGCGATGGAAAACGTGGCGCTTTGGCATGAGCGCGATATCTCGCATTCCTCGGTTGAACGGATGATCGGACCCGATGCTACAATCACGCTGGATTTTGCGCTGGCCCGCCTGACCGGGGTGATCGACAAGATGCTGATCTTCCCCGAGAACATGATCGAGAACATGAACAAGTTCCCCGGCCTGGTGATGAGCCAGCGGGTACTGCTGGCCCTGACACAGGCTGGTGTCAGCCGCGAAGACGCCTATGCCATGGTTCAGCGCAACGCGTTGAAGGTTTGGGAACACCGCACCGATTTCAAAGAGGAACTGCTGGCTGACCCCGATGTCACCGCTGCGCTGAGCCCTGAAGAAATCGAAGAAAAATTCGACCTCGGGTATCACACCAAACACGTCGACACGATCTTCACCCGCGTTTTCGGCGAATAAACCTCGCCTGATCAAACGGTTCGCATGGCCCGGTTCGCACAACGCGTTCCGGGCCTTGTACTTTTGCCAGATCGCGCAAAACCGGCTATGATGTTTGGAAATGTCCGATACAGGAGATCCGACATGATCCGTACTTTGATCTGCGCACTGGCCCTTGCTTGCTCAGCCTCGGTCGCACTGGCCTGCAGTGGTCATTCCAAGCAAACTCAATCCTGTGCGCCGGGCACATTTTGGGATGCTGAAACCCAAACTTGCGCCAAAATTGTAAACAGCTGAGAAAAAATTTTCCTATTCGTGAATAAACGCGAGCCTTCGGTTGTTAGCTTTTTTGAAGATCGCACTATGCTTTCTTAAAGAAGCCCCGAAAACGGAGTAGGAAAATGCGTCTATTACTCGCTTCAGCCATTGCCCTTCAGGCCTTTGCCGTCGCGCCGGTCGCGCTGGCTGCCGGAGGTGACAGCAGCAGCCCGCCAAAACCGACCAACACCACCAAGAAGTGCCTGTTCGGCCGCGTCTATGACAAGGACGCCGGACGCTGCGTGAAGCCCGACAAAACCAACTTCTCCCAAGACGAGCTGTATGACGCCGTGCGCGAACTGGCCTATGACGGCCAGCTCGAGAGTGCGCAGGAAATCCTGCGTGTAATGGATCAGAATGACGACCGCGTTCTGACCTATTGGGGTTTTACTTATCGCAAAATGGGCGAGCTTGATCTGGCAAACGCCTATTACTCGGATGCCATTGCGGCGAACCCCGACAACCTGCTGGCCCGCAGCTACATGGGTCAGGGTTTTGTGACCGAAGGCAAAACCGATCTGGCAATTGCTCAGTGGCGCGAGATCAAGGCGCGCGGCGGTGAAGGTACCTGGGCCGAAGCATCCCTGCGCGAAGCGATCCAGAGAGGGCTGACCTACAGCTACTAGGCTTCAGCCTTTCTTTACCCGTTTCCCGATACTCTGCCTGTGGAACAGAATCTTGGCACCACAGGCAGATGCAGGACACAAATTCTTTGGTACAACTTGCGCCGGGTGCAGCCGCTCCTGTCGCGGACAGTCGGGATATCGACGCACCGCGTGTCCTTCCCAAAGTGCTGAGCAATCGGCAAAAGGCAGCCGTCGTTGTACGCCTTCTGCTGAATGAGGGCGCTGATATTCCCTTGGAGGAATTGCCAGACGACCTGCAGGAAAAGCTGACCCATCAGCTTGGGCAGATGGGGCTTGTGGACCGGGTCACGCTGGCATCCGTCGCACATGAATTTGCCGAAGCACTGGACAGTGTCGGTCTGTCCTTTCCTCATGGGCTGGCCGGAGCGCTGGATGCGGTCAGCGATCGGATCGCCCCCGCAACTGCGGCCCGGTTGCGCAAAGAGGCCGGAGTGCGCCAGATCGGTGATCCCTGGCAAAGGTTACGCGAAATCCCAACTGAAGATCTTGCCGAGATGGCGCAGGCCGAAAGTACCGAGATCGCCGCGGTCATGCTTTCCAAACTGGAGACGGCCAAAGCCGCACAATTGCTGGGACATCTGCCCGGCCCCATCGCCCGGCGCATAACCTATGCGGTGTCCAAGACGGCAAACATCACCCCCGAAGCGGTCGAGCGGATTGGCTGGTCGCTGGCGGCGCAACTTGATCAGCGACCAGCCACAGCCTTCAGCGATGGTCCCGGCGTGCGGGCCGGGGCCATCCTGAACCAATCTGCCGCCGCCACGCGCGACGGGCTTTTAACGGCACTGGACGAAGAAGACACGGATTTTGCCGCGGTAGTACGCCGTTCAATCTTTACCTTTGCCCACATCCCCGCGCGCATTCTGCCGCGTGATGTTCCCGCGGTTCTGCGCGGTGTGGATCAGGCTGATCTTGTGACCGCACTGGCCGGGGCCGCCACCGACGAAGACAAGGGCGCGGTCGATTTCATGCTGTCCAATATGTCCAGCCGCATGGCCGACAACCTGCGCGAGGAAATTTCAGAACGCGGCAAGGTCAAACTCTCCGAAGCCGAGGACGCCATGACCCGGATCGTTGGCGCCATTCGCACGCTGGTTGATGAAGGGGCCATAACCCTTATCGAGGAGGACAGTGAAGACTGACTTCCACCCTTGTGCTTCGCAACGCTTGTGGTTGCGGTTTCTGCCTTGTATGTCTGACCCGGCAAATCGCAACAGCCGGTGAGACCAGAATATGCCCGTCGAAAAGTCGGAACTAAGCCGCACAGAGCTTAGAAAATACTACATCACCGGATTGTTCATGAAAGGCGTCATCGGGGCCATGCGACTGCTGCCCTATGAAGCCCGCCTGGCGACCATGGGTGCGATTGCGCGGGGTTTGTCTCCGTTGATTGGCTTCACCAAGCGGGTGCGCAGCAATCTGAAACTGACTTGCCCGGACCTCCCCGAGGATGAGGTCAAGCGGATTTGCCGCGCCGTGCCCGACAATGCGGGCCGCGCAATCATGGAGCATTTTTCGCCCGAAGGTTTCACCGAGCGCCAGCGCAATGCGAAGGTCAGCGGCTCCGGCGTCGCGGCCTTTGATGCGGCCATAGCCGAAGGCCGCCCGATCATGATGATCACGGCTCATTTCGGTCACTACCTGGCGGCCCGCATCGCCCTGCAAGAGCGCAGCGGCCAACCCATCGGATGCCTGTACCGGCGCATGGCAAACCCATACTTTAACGACAAGTATGTCGAGGCGTTCTACAAGACCGGCTCACCCATGTTCGAACAGGGCCGCCGCGGGATGGTCGAAATGGTGCGTTCGCTCAAGAAAAGCGGGATCATTGCGATTGTCTCGGATCTGCACGCACATGGTGGCGAAGAACTGACGTTCTTTGGCAAACCCGCCGTGACTTCGGTGCTGAATGCAGAGCTGGCGATGAAGTACAACGCCGTTCTGATCCCGTGCTATGCCGTGCGTCAGCCCAATGGTGTGGACTTTGAAATCGTCCTGCACGACCCGGTTCCGCATACGGATCCCAAGACCATGACTCAGTTCACCAATGATGACCTAGAAGCCATGGTGAAAAAGCACATGGGACAATGGTTCTGGATTCACCGGCGCTGGAAAACGTGGAACGGGCTGGGCGTTCAGCCCGAGGACATGCCCTGATCACTTGACCCGCGTGGCCGCAACGATCGGGCCATGCCCGGCCCTCTGGACCAAAACCACAGCGGGCAGATCCGACGTCAACGTGACAGAAAACGCCTGAGGGGCCGCTCCGTCCCATTGTCCGGCCATATGCCAGTCTTCGACCACATTGGCATAGTCCAGCTCATGCCCAGCCAACTCTCCGCGCCGGATCGATGCATGGCGCATCGGCGAATACTGGATGACCCGCACGTTGTAAGTTTCACCAGCAGGCAATTCGACCGGCGTAACGCTCACTGTCACATCATCCCCTGACCGCGTTGCCGAGACCGAAGCCTGTGCTGCCGCCTTGAGGTGCGCGTTGATCAGACGGTCCAACTCGCGCGATTGCGCCCCGACCACGTCCTGTTGACCGTTCACCACCATCTGAGGCGTATAGATCATCGACCGCCCGCCCTCGCGGGCATAGGCGCGCTGACGTAATGTGTGATCGGGGTCAGCGTATTCGTCTTTCCAGCCGATGTAATCCCAGTAATCCACGTGTAGAGCCAGACCGATCACGTCATCCCGTTTGGCCAGATCATGCATGATCCGATCCGCGGGCGGACAGGACGAACACCCTTGCGAGGTGAAAAGTTCGACCACAACCGGGTCATTCTCGGCCACAGCGGCGGTGGCGAGGAAAAAGGAAACAAGTGCGGTTGCGCGAACAGATTTGATCATTATGGGTCTCAGGATTTTGGCTGGGTGCACAGTTTGGTTTAGCGGCATGCCCGTTCAACCTCCAATCAAGGTTTCTTGAGGCATGCGACCCTCGTGCCTCTTAAAATCTGTGTGCAATGGTATACATTAGGCGCAGCGCATCGCCTTGGTTCTTGAACCAAAGGCTTTGGTGATGCAGATATCACTTAGCGAATCCCGAGACCTAAGTCATTTCAGAGGGAGGCCACAGATGCCCATCAAAGTCGGACAAGATACTGCCAAAACACGCCGCAGCCTAAGCGTGAACGGTAAATCCATTTCCTATTACTCGATCCCCGCCGCGCAAGAGGCCGGTTTGGGCGATTTCTCGCGCCTTCCCGCCGCGCTCAAAGTGGTCTTGGAAAACATTCTGCGGTTTGAGGATGACGGCTTTTCCGTCTCGGTCGACGACATCAAAGCCTTTGGCGAATGGGCGACCAACGGCGGCAAGAACCCACGCGAGATTGCCTATCGCCCTGCCCGCGTTCTGATGCAGGACTTTACCGGTGTTCCGGCCGTGGTCGATCTGGCCGCAATGCGCGATGGCATCAAGGGGCTAGGTGGTGACGCGCAAAAGATCAACCCGCTGAACCCCGTGGATCTGGTCATCGACCACTCGGTCATGATCGACGAATTCGGCAACCCGCGCGCGTTCCAGATGAACGTGGACCGCGAGTATGAGCGGAACATGGAGCGTTATCAGTTCCTGAAATGGGGTCAGTCGGCCTTCAACAACTTCCGCGTTGTGCCTCCGGGAACCGGCATCTGTCACCAGGTGAACCTGGAGTATCTGGCCCAGACCGTCTGGACCGACACCGACCAGAACGGGGATGAGGTCGCCTACCCTGACACGCTGGTCGGCACCGACAGCCACACCACCATGGTCAACGGCATGGCCGTTCTGGGCTGGGGTGTCGGCGGGATCGAGGCTGAGGCCGCGATGCTGGGTCAACCAATCTCGATGCTGATCCCCGAGGTTGTGGGCTTTGAACTGACCGGCTCGATGGTCGAGGGCACTACTGGCACCGACCTTGTTCTGAAGGTCGTTGAAATGCTGCGCGAAAAGGGAGTCGTCGGCAAGTTCGTCGAGTTCTACGGCGAAGGTCTGGACCGTCTGCCGCTGGCTGACCGCGCGACGATTGCCAACATGGCCCCCGAATATGGCGCGACCTGTGGTTTCTTCCCCATCGACGGTGAAACCCTGCGCTACATGCGCAACACCGGCCGGGATGAGGAGCGTCTGGCGCTGGTCGAAGCCTACGCCAAGGAAAACGGTCTCTGGCGTGATGAGAACTACGCCCCGATCTATACCGACACGCTGACGCTGGACATGGGCACGATCGTCCCTGCGATCTCGGGTCCCAAACGCCCGCAGGACTATGTCGCCCTGACTGACGCCAAGGCGGCCTTCACCAAAGAGATGGCCGAGACCTTCAAGCGCCCGATGGGTAAACAGGTCGAGGTCAAAGGCGAAGAATACGGCATGGAGTCGGGCAAGGTTGTGATTGCCTCGATCACCTCCTGCACCAACACCTCGAACCCTTATGTGATGATCGGGGCCGGTCTGGTGGCGAAAAAGGCGCATGAGCTGGGCCTGAACCGTCAGCCTTGGGTCAAAACATCTCTGGCCCCCGGATCGCAGGTTGTGTCCGAGTATCTTGAGGCCGCAGGTCTGCAACAGCACCTGGACGCTATCGGTTTCAACCTTGTCGGCTATGGCTGCACCACCTGCATCGGGAACTCCGGCCCGATCCAGCGGGAAATCTCAGAGGCGATTTCCGAGGGCGATCTGGTCGCTACTTCGGTCCTGTCAGGCAACCGAAACTTCGAAGGCCGGATCTCACCGGACGTGCGCGCCAACTATCTGGCTTCGCCGCCGCTGGTGGTGGTCTATGCGCTGGCGGGCACGATGGGTATCGACCTGACATCGGAACCGATTGGGCAGGACAAGGACGGAAATGATGTCTTCATGAAAGACATTTGGCCGACCCAAAGCGAGATTGCCGAACTAGTCGAAGCAACCGTGACCCGCGAGGCGTTCCAGTCCAAATACGCTGACGTCTTCAAAGGCGATGAGAAATGGCAAGGCGTCGAAGTTCCGCAACAGGAAACCTATGACTGGCCTCCGACCTCGACCTACATCCAGAACCCGCCTTACTTTCAGGGCATGGGCGCCGAACCGGGCACGATCTCGAACATCGACGGTGCGAAGGTTCTGCTGATCCTTGGCGACATGATCACCACCGACCATATCTCGCCCGCCGGGTCGTTTGCCACGACCACGCCAGCCGGAAAATATCTGACCGACCGTCAGGTGCAACCGCGCGAGTTCAACTCGTATGGCTCGCGCCGCGGCAACCACGAGGTCATGATGCGTGGCACATTCGCCAACATCCGCGTAAAGAACGAGATGCTGGATGGTGTCGAGGGCGGTTACACAAAGGGCCCCGATGGTCAGCAGACCTCGGTCTATGAGGCGTCGATGGCTTATCAGGAACAGGGCGTTCCTCTGGTGGTATTCGGCGGTGAACAGTACGGCGCGGGGTCTTCGCGTGACTGGGCGGCCAAGGGTACGGCGCTGCTAGGCGTCAAGGCCGTGATCGCCGAAAGCTTTGAGCGCATCCACCGCTCGAACCTGGTTGGTATGGGCGTCATCCCGTTGGAATTCACCGGCGGTGACACCCGCAAAACGCTGGGCCTGAAGGGCGACGAAACCGTCTCGATCCACGGTCTGGACACGGTCGAACCGCTGCAAGAGGTGCCCTGCACCATCGTCTATGGCGACGGCACCGAGAAGACGATCACGCTGAAATGCCGGATCGATACCGCGCCCGAGATCGAATACATCGAAAACGGCGGTGTTCTGCAATACGTTCTCAGGAACCTGGCAAAAGCAGGCTAAAAGACCAAAGCCCCGGCCTCTGCGCCGGGGCTTTTGCATTCAGCACCTCACGTCCAAACCCAAGAAAAGAGCGCGTGCCGAAGGCACGCACCGCTTGGCAACAGCTCGGGTTACTGACCGGCCTTTTCCAGGGCCGGGCGAATAGTGTTTTCGATCACACGCTGAGTGATCGGACCAGCGAAACGCAAAATGATCGTGCCATTTCCATCCACGACATAGGTCTCGGGCACGCCATAAAGGCCCCAGTCCAGCGCCATGCGACCCTGCTCATCCCGCCCTATCGCCTCGTAAGGGTCACCGAGCTCGGTCAGGAACGCATCCGCATTGGCCAGTTGGTCCTTGTAGTTGATGCCATAGACCGGAATGCCCTCTTCCGACAGCGCCTCAAGGTTTGGATGCTCGGCCCGGCACGGGGCACACCAACTGGCCCAATAGTTCACCAGCTTGACCTCACCATCCCGCAAGGTGGCATCGTCAAACAACGTCTTGCCCGGAAACTCGGTCAGAACGACCGGCGGGGCGGATTGACCTTCGCGCGCTGATGGCAGCGCATTGGGATCTTCGCGGAACATGCCGATACCGGCCAGTACGGCAAAAGCACCGAAGATCAACGGCGGAGCGATCATCAATGGTGAAATCTTAGCCATTGCGCGTCATCCTGTTTTCAACCTTTTCCATCTCGGCCCGGATCTTGCGGCCACGCAGGACCGAAAGAACCACAAGGGCAACCAACAATGCCAGCGACGCCGCATAGGACCACAGGACCGCGTCCGCATACTTTCCAAGATCAGGCATCATCCGCTAACCCTTTCCCGTGCCAAAAGCGCCTTTATCCGCCGCGCTCGGATTTCAGTTCCGGTCCGATACAGCACCAGCGCAATGAACAGCAGAACAAACCCGATCATGCACAGCAGCAGAGGGTAGAAGTAGATGTTCGAGACTTTCTCTTCCGTATCTGCACCGGTCACCGCTGCGGCACGCATCACCGAAGCCCCCTGATGCAGGCCCTGGTTCCAGAAGTTCACGGCATATCGGCTAAGAAGCGCAAAAACCGACCCCACCAGACACAGGACCGAGGTCAGATCAGCCGCCGTGTCAGAATCCTCGATCGCTTCCCACAGGGCGACATAGCCCAGATAGAACAGAAACAGGATCAGAAACGACGTCAGACGCGGGTCCCACGCCCACCATGTGCCCCACATCGGCTGGCCCCAGATCGCGCCGGTTGCCAGAGCGATCAGTGTCATCACGATCCCGACCGGAGCTGCCGCACGCGCGGCCAGCGCACTGACATGGTGGCGTCGCACCAGCCAGACCAGCGAAGTTACCAGCATCATCAGCCAGCAATTGATCGCCATAAGCGCCGAAGGCACGTGCAGATAGATGATCTTGACCGTTGAGCCTTGCTTGTAATCATCCGGTGTGAAGAAAAACCCCCAGATCAGGCCAACGACCAGGCAAATGGCGGACGAAATCCAGAAAACCGGCAGAACCCGTTCGCTGGTTGCCAGGAATTTGCGTGGGTTGGCGTATTCCCAGAGGGTGTTGGCTTTGGCTGCTATAGACATGGGCCTTACTTAGTCCGAGTCGTGCTTGTTCTCAATTGACATCAGTCAAACTGCGACCGCGTCACCGAAGGTTGATCCGCAACACCGCGGCGCTAGCAAACGGCAGCAACGCAATCGTAGCCGCGGTGATCCCGCCCAGCATAAGCAAAGGGGTCTGCGTTTCCATCCCAGTAGCCCCGCGACGGGCGACTTCGGCCCCAAAAATCAGTGTTGGAACGTAAAGCGGCAGAACCAGCAGAGATAACAGCAACCCGCCGCGTTTCAGGCCCACGGTCAGGGCAGCACCAAAGGTTCCAATAACGCTCATGGCCGGGGTGCCTATCAGCAGCGAGATCACCAGCCAGAAAAAGCCAGGCACCGGCAGGTTCAGCAAAACACCCAGAAACGGCGCGGCCAGAACTAATGGCAAACCGGTCGTCAGCCAATGCGCCAGCGCTTTGATCGACACGACAGCCTCAAGCGGCAACGGCGCGGTGGCCAGCAGGTCCAGCGACCCGTCCTCCCAATCCAATGCAAGCAGTCGGTCCAGCGACAGCAGGCAGGCCAAGAGCGCCCCCAGCCACAGGATACCGGGCGCGATGGTGGATAGCAGCGAGGATTGTGGGCCCACTGAAAAAGGTACCAGAACGGTCACGATCAGGAAGAACGCAAGCCCCAGCCCAAAGCCCCCTCCGGCACGGAAGGCCAGTTTCAGGTCGCGCAACAAAAGGGCGATCACAGGAAGCCTCCGTCAAAATCGTCGATGGGCTTTGGCTTGGCTTTGTTGGGGCCCACATCCAGAACTTCGCCTTCGAGGCCAAGGTCGATATGGGTCGCGATCAGGGCCGAGCCCCCCTGCCCCAGATGCGCGCGTACGGCATCGGCAAACATTTGTACAGCGTTCTTGTCCAGCGACACGGTCGGCTCGTCCAGCATCCAGATCGACCGCCCGGTGACCAGCATCCGGGCCAGACCAAGGCGGCGCTTCTGACCGGCTGAAAGGTTCCCAGCATGGCGGTCAGATAACTCGTTCAGTTCAAAGGCATCCAGTGCGGGTTGAATATCCTGCGTTCCGAAGACCGAAGCCCAGAAGGTCAGGTTTTCCACCACCGTCAGCGTCGGCTTCAGTCCGTCGGAATGCGAAGCATAGGCAATTTGATCCTCGGCCCCCTTGACCGTACCCGCCAGTGGCAACTGCAATCCGGCCAAAGTCCGCAGCAGCGTCGTTTTGCCGATACCGTTTGGCCCGCGCAGGATCAGCGCGCGCCCTGGCAGTAGCGAGAAGGTAAGTCCTTCCAGAACGGGAATGCCGCCACGGGCGATGGCTAGGTCGGTCACGGTCAGTGTCATGCAGTCCCGCTTATCTCATTGCGGACAGGGGCAAAAGGCGAGATTTGCCGCAGGGACAGCAGGGCCGAGCAATTTGTCGGGTGCGGGAGCGAGAGGCCAGCCTCTCGCGCTCTCCGAGGTATTTTGGGCCAGATGAAGGAGGATCCGGTTATACGGGGATCAAAGCGAGCGCGATGCGGCGACCTTCGGACAGCAGAACATTGTATGTCCGGCAGGCAGCTGGTGCATTCATGATCTCGACGCCGATACCAACCTTTTCCATCGCGCTGCGAAGGTCTGTGGGTATGTGCGTGAGATCGGCGCCGGTTCCGATAAGCAAGACGTCAACATTTTCGGCCAGAGCAAGCAGCGGATCGCGATCATCATAACCACCCCAAGCTGTGGTACCTTGCGCGCCTGTCAGAACCGCGCCCTCGTAAACCTGACCGCCGATGCGGAAGAAACCGGGGCCATAGCCGTCGATCGGCACAGCGTTGTTATATGTGATCTCATTCAATCGCATGGGCGTCCTCTATGCCCCATATAGGCAACCCCGACAAGGCGGCAACCGCGATCGCGATATAGGCCGCATAGCGGTAGAGTTTCTCTTTTTCCGGGTTGAACATCCGGCCGCCCAGCCAGTTGCCCAACAGATTTGGGACCGAAAGCGCCAGCCCCAGAAAGATGCTGTCGGGCGTCACGCGCCCCATGGCGGACAGGAAGCCAAAGATCAGGAAATCAAACCCGAAGAGAAACAGCAGGATGGTGGCACGGATGACCTCGATCGGCAGCGGACGGGACATGTAGAACAGGATCACGGCAGGTCCAGGCAGGCCTGCGACACCACCTAAAAATCCGGCGGCACCACCAATTGCCGTCACCATCGCGCGCCGCACACGGCCCTGATACCGCAGGCCAAGGATCAGGATTGCCAGCAACAACAGGGCCAAAAGGCTGACCGCGTATCGGAACACCTCAGGCGCGACCAGTGTAAGTAGCCACAAGCCAATCGGCAGAAGCAAGGCGCATCCCAGCAGCAACCGCACAAGGTCGCCGCGATCCACGGCTCGCCATGCCCGTCGCAGGTTGGGCAGTGGTCCGAAGATGTCCATGATGGTCAGCCCGATCAGCGCCCCGAACGGGCCCAGAAACGGTGTCGCCAGAGGCAGGAAGATCAGCGCGGTCCCAAACCCGGAAAACCCGCGCACGACTCCGCTTAGAAAAGCTGCAAAAAAGAGTACGGCCAGCCCCGTCGGGGACTGGCCGAACAGATCAAGCGTCCACATTCGCGAACTGATTGCCCGCGTTGTTGGACGGTTTGGACCAGTCGCGCTTGACACCCAGCCACAACAGGATGGTAGAAGCCACAAAGACCGATGAGTACGTCCCCACGATCACACCCCAGATCATGGCAAAGACAAAGCCACGGATCACGTCCCCGCCAAGCACATAGAGCGAGATCAGCGCCAGCAGGGTCGTGACAGAGGTCATGACCGTCCGGCTGAGGGTTTCGTTGATCGAGATGTTCAGCACCTCTTTGAGGTCTTTCTTTTTGTACTTCCGCAGGTTCTCGCGCACACGGTCGAACACGACCACGGTGTCATTCAGCGAATACCCCACAATCGTCAGCAACGCGGCGATAATGGCCAGGTCGAACCGGATTTGAAGCTCTGAGAAGATCCCGATGGTCAGGATCACGTCATGCACCAGCGCTGCGACCGCACCCAAAGCGAATTGCCATTCAAAGCGCAGCCAGATGTAGACAAGCACCGCGCCAATCGCCAGCGCGACCGCAATGACCGCCGTTTGGATCAATTCGCCCGAGACTTTGGGGCCAACAGATTCGACCGAGACAAACTGAATATCCGGAGCCGCAATCTTTAGCGCCTCTTCAACCGCTGTGACGGTCTCAGCCGACACTGCTTCTGCCTCGGCCTGAGCCTGAATACGGATCATCGCGACATTTTCATCAGGCCCGAAGGTTGGATCGAAAATTTCGGTGATGGTCACGTCGCCCAGTTCCAGCGGAGCGATCGCATCGCGATAGGCGCCAACGTCCACGACCTCGGCGCTTTGGGTTCGGATAGTGGTCCCGCCGCGGAAGTCGATGCCAAAGTTCAGGCCTTGGATCATGAATGAGGTGAAGGCAATCACCATCATCAGGCCGGAAATGCCCAGCCAGATTTTCCAGCGACTGAAGAAGTCGAACGAGGTGTTCTGGGGTACGAGTTTCAGTCTCATGTCAAACCTCGATCGTTTTCGGACGGCGGCGTTCGAACCACATGACGATCATCAGACGCGTCACGAAGATCGCGGTGAAGACCGAGGTCAGAATACCAAGGCCCAGTGTGATTGCGAAACCGCGCACCGGACCGCTGCCCATAGCAAACAGGATCACAGCGGTGATGAAGGTGGTCACGTTCGCGTCCAAAATGGCCGACAACGCCTTTTCATAGCCCAGCTCGATGGCCCGGGCCGGCCCTCTGGCGGATTTCAGTTCTTCGCGAATACGCTCAAAGATCAGCACGTTGGCGTCCACCGCCATACCCACAGTAAGAACGATGCCCGCGATGCCGGGCAGAGTCAGCGTGGCGCCGATCAGGGACAACAGGCCAAACAAAAGGCCCACGTTGATGATCAGAGCGATGTTGGCAAAGATACCGAACAGACCATAGCTAAGCGCCATAAAGGTCAACACGGCGACAAAGGCCACGATTGTTGCCACCTTACCGGCGTCGATGCTGTCTTGTCCGAGTTCTGGGCCAATGGTGCGTTCCTCAAGGAACTCCAGCCCCGCAGGCAGGGCACCCGCACGCAGCAGGACGGCCAGATTGGTGCTTTCTTCAACTGTGAAGTTGCCGGTGATGATACCTGAACCACCGGGGATGTGGCTTTGGATCACAGGGGCCGAAATGACCTCATCATCAAGAACGATTGCGAACGGTTGGCCGATATTTTCCAGCGTGTAGTCGCCGAACTTGCGTGCGCCAGACGTGTTGAACCGGAAGCTGACCGCCGGGCGTCCATTCTGGTCAAAGGATGGCTGGGCATCCACCAGTTCCTCGCCGGTGACGACAGGAGCGGACTCGACGGTGTAGAAGATACCGTTCTCATCGATGGAAGGGATGATTTTTTCGCCGATGCCTGGCACAGCGTTTTCATTCGTGCCCCGTCCAACGACCGGATTAAAGGTCAACTGCGCGGTGGTGCCGATAATCTCTTTCAACTCACCCGCGCTGCCAATGCCGGGAACCTGAATCAGAATACGGTCCGCGCCCTGGCGCTGAATCGTGGGTTCGCGCGTGCCGACTTCGTCGATACGACGGCGCACGATCTCAAGCGACTGGCGTACGGTGCGGTCGTCCGAGGCCAGCCTTTCCGCTTCGGAAAGCTGAACAACGATAGTGTCGCCTTCGGCGCGCGCTTCGATGTCCGTGGCCCCTACTCCGGTCAGGGTCTGCACCTGTCGGGCCAATCCGCGCACAACCTCAAGCGCGCGGTTGATGCCCTCTGGCTGGCTGATTTTGACGCTAATTTCGTCGGGAGCCGACTCCTGTTTGCGGATCGTGCCAACGGTGGCGCGTTCATCCCGCAGCGCATCACGGATTTCCGGCCACATCGCCTCCATCCGGGATTCGTAGACATCCGAGACCTGAACTTCTGCCAGCAGATGTGCACCGCCGCGCAGATCGAGGCCCAGATTGACCAGAGACGACGGCAGCCAGTTTGGCCACTGCGCCGCTTCGGCCCGCATTTCAGGGGTGTCGATGCCAAGCTCGATTGCGGCCTTGGCATCGTTGGATTGCTCGACGCGCGTATAAAACGCATTCGGCAGGGCCATCAGCAGGCCGATCACGCAGACCGACCAGATCAGAACCCGCTTCCAGGTATCAATTTGCAGCATTACCCTGCCTTTTCAAGGAATTGTCGCGCGAAGTTACTTCGCCGGTTCGGTCTTGTTCAGAACCTGAGCGATGGTCGACTTGACGACGCGAACCTTGACGCCTTCGGCGATTTCGACCTCGATTTCGTTCTCGCCTTCTTTGACCTTGGCGACTTTGCCAATCAATCCACCTTGGGTGACAACCTGATCGCCGCGGCGCACAGCCTCGACCATGGCCTGATGTTCCTTCATCTTTTTCTGCTGCGGACGGATCAGCAGGAAATACATGATCGCGAAGATCAGGATCAGCGGGAGAAACTGGGCGATTGCGCCACCTTCCATGGGATATTCCTTTGTCTAGATGCTGCGGACACGCTCCGCAAATTTGGCGAGAACCTATGCTCTGAGTTGCCCCTTTGCAAGCAAAGGCATCGCTGTGCCCCGCCCTGACGTGGCAAC
The DNA here is from genome assembly GCF_013035315.1 of Ruegeria arenilitoris. Taxonomy (GTDB): domain Bacteria; phylum Pseudomonadota; class Alphaproteobacteria; order Rhodobacterales; family Rhodobacteraceae; genus Ruegeria; species Ruegeria arenilitoris_D. Next base: position 133,319 of record NZ_WQHP01000008.1, read on the forward strand.
ACTGTGCAAAGAACAATCCAGGCGTTGCAGATATGTCCTAGGCACCCTGCTGAATCCGGGTATAGTTTGGGTTAAGGGGGACATATGGTACGGCAATTCAAGCCCTTCCTTTTGCTGGTTTATTTTCTGACAGCCTTGGCGTCGAGCCTTTGGTTTTCAGATGTCGCACGGGCACAGGAAACGCCGGCCGACACGGTCACACCCGAGGGTGAGGAATCGGATGCTTTCATGGCTCCGGTCATCGTGGACGGTGACGTTTTGTTCCAGGTCCGGGGCTCCAGCGCCCTGCCCGCGCCGGAGCGGGCTGAAGGTGTCCAGAACAAGATCATCGAAATTGCCGAGGCTTCGGACGCGCCAACAGTCGAGATCACCTATGAGGAAACCGAGATCGGCATCTGGATAATTGCGGATGGTGAGAGGGTCTCAATCGTCACGGCAGCTGACGCCGAACTGGATCAGATGGAGCTCAGCGTTCTGAGCGTGTTGCACGGGAACGCGATCAAGCAATCCATCGAAGCCTACCGTGCTAACCGCACCGAAAAAGCCAGAGTATCTGGCGCGATCGAGGCGGCCGCTTGGACCTTGGGATTTGTTGCGTTTGTGGTGGCGATCCTATGGGTGCACCGTCGCATTCGGCGCAAAACACTAAAACTCGTCAAACGACACCTTAAAGACGTGGAGACAGCGACCGCCAAAAGCGTGCAAGCCGAGGCAATTGCCGCGCTGGTGCGGTATGGGTTGAACTTCGTTCTGCTCATCATCTTCTTCCTTGGGTTCTACTATTACCTGTCCTTCGTTCTGCTGGCATTCGCTGAAACCCGCTATTTCGCGCAGCTACTGCTGACCTACCTGACAGAGCCCGTGTTGCTGATCTTCAAGGGCATACTCAGCTATATCCCCAACATGATCATGCTTGGCCTGATCACCTGGGTGACGATGTACATTATCAAAGGGATGCGGGTGTTCTTTGACGCGGTCGAAGCGGGCTCATTCGACATGGGCGATTTCGAAAAACACTGGGTCAGCCCGACCTTCAACATCGCGCGCGTTGTTGTGATCCTGATCGCCCTGGTCTTTGCCGTCCCGTACATCCCAGGGTCGGACTCGGCTGCATTCCAGGGATTGACCATCCTCGTGGGCGCGATGCTGTCGCTAGGTGCAAACTCAGTCGTGTCCAACATGCTGGCAGGGCTGTTCGTGATCTACCGCCGCTCGACCTCAATCGGCGACCGGATTCAGATCGGCGATCACATCGGTGACGTGGTTCAGATCAAGCTGATGGAAACCCACCTGAAATCCATAAAGAACGAGCTGATCTCGATCCCCAACGCGCAGCTTATGAATTCCGATGTGGTGAATTTTTCAAAGAAAACGGACGGCAGCGGGCTGCTGCTGCACACCACTGTCGGCATCGGATACGAAGAGCCACCGGAAAAGGTCGAGGCGATGCTGATCGAGGCTGCCAATCGCACCAAGGGCATCAAGTCCAAGCCCGAACCCTTTGTTTTGTGGACCGCCCTGGCCGACTACGCGATCAACTATCAGATCAACGGCTATACGACTCGCGGCAGTATCATTCCGAAAATCCGGTCGGATCTGCATCGCAATATCGTGGCCGTTTTCAATGAGAATGGCGTCCAGATCATGACGCCCTCTTACATGGCCGATCCGCCCGAACCCAAGATCCCGTCCGAGCATTGGGATGGCCACCTGGCGCATGAAACACACGAGGATGCGGATAAGTCGTAACCGGCGCTACACCCTGCCTTTCAGATGGTGCATAAGCGGTTTCAGTGATTCACGCATTTAAGGATCTGAACCATGCACGACATCCGCGCCATTCGCGAAAACCCAGCCGCCTTCGACGCCGCACTTGCGCGCCGTGGGGACGCGCCGGTGTCGTCAGATTTGCTGAGGCTGGACGAAAGCCGCAGGGCCAAGATTCTGGCCGCTGAAACCGCGCAGGCGGAACAGAACAAGGCCTCCAAAGAAGTCGGCGCAGCCAAAGCCCGTGGTGACGAGGATGAGTTCCAGCGCCTGCGCGCTTTGGTGGCCGAGAAAAAGGCTGAAATCGCTCAGATGCAGACCGAGGCCAAGGATTTGGACGCGCTGCTGACGGATCAGTTGATCCGCATCGCCAACCTGCCGGCCGAGGACGTGCCCGAAGGTGCGGACGAAGACGACAACGTCGAAGTCAATCGCTGGGGCACTCCGCGGGAACTGGACTTTGCGCCGAAAGAGCACTTCGAGATTGAATCCGTTCAGAACGGAATGGATTTCGAGACGGCGGCAAAACTCTCCGGCTCGCGTTTCGTATTGCTGTCCGGCGGTGTCGCCCGCATTCACCGTGCGCTGGCGCAGTTCATGCTGGACACGCATATCAACGAGAACGAACTGACCGAGGTGAACGGCCCGGTTCTGGTTCTGTCCGAGATGATGCAGGGCACCGGCCAACTGCCAAAATTCGGCGAGGACAGCTATCAGACCCGCGAAGGTTGGTGGCTGATCCCAACCTCCGAGGTTTCGTTGACCAATATCGTCAACGACACGATGATCGAGGAAAGCTATTTGCCCCGCCGCTATACAGCCCACTCGCTCTGCTTCCGGTCGGAGGCCGGGTCGGCAGGCAAGGACACGCGCGGGATGCTGCGTCAGCACCAGTTCGAAAAGGTCGAGATGGTCTCGGTCACCCATCCGGATAATTCGGATGAGGAACAGAAACGCATGCTGCGCTGTGCCGAGGGTATCCTGGAAAAGCTGGGCATCCCCTATCGCACTGTGATCCTGTGCACCGGCGACATGGGCTTTGGCGCGCGCCGGACCTTCGACATCGAAGCATGGCTGCCGGGTCAGGACACCTATCGCGAGATCAGTTCGGTCTCGACCTGCGGTGATTTCCAGGCCCGCCGGATGAACGCACGCTTCCGTCCCGAAGGGGGCGGCAAACCGGAATACGTTCACACGCTGAACGGCTCGGGTCTGGCCGTCGGCCGTTGCCTGATTGCCGTTCTGGAAAACGGTCAGAACGCCGACGGCACCGTCACCCTGCCTGAAGTGCTGGCCCCTTATCTGGGCGGCAAGCTGACCCTGCAGCTGGACGGCACGCTGGCATAAGAAAACCGGCGTCCAAACGGGCGCCGGTTCCGAAAGATCAAGGGCGAGGAAGTTCTACTTCTTCGCCTTTTTCTTATCCTTCTTCTTGTCTTTCTTTTTATCTTTACTCTTGTCTTTTTTGTCGGCGCTTTTCTTGCTGTCTTTCTTGTCTTTTTTCTTATCTTTCTCGGCCTTGGCTTTCACCTTGTCTTTGGCCTTGGAAAAGACAGCCTCTATCTCTTGCAGCTTTTTGGCGGCTTTTTCAGCCTTGGCTTTTGCCTTCGCCTTCTTGCGTGCTTTGGCCGCTGCCAGTTCTGCAGCCGCCTTTTCCTCGGCCGCTTTGCGCGCAGCCTCTTCCGCACGTTTCTCAGCAGCGGCGGCGGCCACGGTCTTGCGGGCCGCGGGCCTGCGCGTCGCCGGTTTTCGGGTTGCTGCCTTGCGGGCAGGCGCGCGCCGCGCGGTCGGCTTTGCAGCAGGTTTTGCGGCGGCTGCCTTAGGCGCGATCGCCTCTTTGGCCGCGGCGATCAATACAGCCGCGCGCGCTTCACCGATGCGAGGAACTTTGACCAGATCAGCGGGGGTTGCCTTGGCTATGGCTTCTGCGGTCTTGAACCCATTAGACGTCAAAGACTGTCCAAGTGCCTCACCTACACCTTTGATTTCGGTCACTGCGGTCATTCTCTGTCCTTTCTGTCTATCCTTGCAATCCGTATATACACAAGATATACAGTCTCGCAACCCTATGTCCGAGCATAAGGTTTTTTGTATCAATTGCTATGAGCGAACCGTCCTGATTGATCCTTGCGCGGAAAGGGTACAAGGCGTTTCGCCTCTTCATCCCATAATTTCAGGTTCAATGCGGCCACGGCCTCGGGGAACTTGATCCGGCGCGGAGTGTATTCCGGCGGTAGGTTATAGTGGCAGGCCCGAAGCCGATAAGACGGAATACGTGCATTGAAATGGTGAATGTCGTGCAGCGTGATGCATGCGACCGCATTGTCGAACCACCACCCAAAATCCAAGGCAGATGAGCCCTGAAGCGCGGCCAACTGAGGGTCCAACTCGGGACGACGGTCCCAGTAAGTGTCTTCGAAATTGTGCTGAAGATAGACGAGAAACACACCCAGCATGCCGCCCAGAAGCGAGAACACCAGCCACACCAAAATGCCAGTCGTGCCGGCGAGAAGGTACAAAAGTCCGAGGAACACGATGATGGACAGGTTATGCAACACCACGCCCACTACTCCAAACCGGACGGTATTTTTGGGCCAGCGATAGCGAATGAAATAGGTGAACAGTGCCCCAACCGGAACCAGGATGAACGGATTTCGGTAAAGCCTGTAGAAAAGACGCGTTTTCCAGTCGGCGTTTTCCCATTCGCGCACGGTCATGGTGTGGATTTCGCCCGTTTCACGGTGCTCCAGATTCCCGATCCCGGCGTGATGCAGGTTGTGGTTCTGCTTCATCACCTCAAACGGCGCAAATGTGAACGGTGAAAGCCCATGCCCTGCCCATTCATTCTGCGCGCGGGTTTCAAACAACGAATGATGCCCGCAGTCATGTTGCAGCACATAAAGACGCACCGCAGAAAAAGCAAAGACGATCCCGGCAGGAACCATCACATACCAGCGGTCTACATAAATGATCGCCAGCGCCAGCGATGTAAAATACACCGCGAACGTTCCGAAATAGCTCAGCGCGGCCAATCTATTGTCCTGAACCGCGTATTGCCTTGTGTATTCCCTCAGATCCATCCAGCCGCTCCCCACGTTGGTCAGGTCCAATGGTGTCAAAAACTGGTGCGGAATCTCCGCGTGAAAAACCACGCGCAAAAAACAGATGCACGCCAGTGAATGCTAGCGCGGGGAAATGGGGCTGTCACGCCCCTCAGGCGAAAATGCTGAAAATTGGCGCAGTTACGCGCGACCCTTGAGATGTTTGGCCAAGGCACCGGCGTTTTTCTTGCGGCGACCTTTGTAGGGGTTCTTGTCCCCTTGCCCGCGCAACGTCAGGCGGATCGGCGTGCCCGGCATGTCGAAATCTTCGCGCAGGCCATTGACCAGATACCGCGTATAGCTGGCAGGCATCTTATCTGGGTGCGAGCACATCACGACGAACCCCGGCGGGCGGGTCTTGGCTTGGGTCATGTAACGCAGCTTGATCCGGCGGCCTTGGGGGGCTGGCGGCGGGTGCTGTTCCAACATGGCCGTCAGCCAGCGGTTCAATGCAGCCGTCGGGACGCGGCGGTTCCAGATGTCATGGGCACGCAGAATGGCGGCGCGCAGGCGCTCCAGCCCACGGCCGGTTTTTGCCGAAACCGTCACCAGTGGAGCACCACGCAGTTGCGGCAGCAAACGCTCGAACGACTCTTTCAGATCCCGCAGCTTTTCCTGCTTGTCCTCTTCGATGTCCCATTTGTTGATGGCAACAACGACGGCGCGGCCTTCGCGTTCGGCCAGATCGGCGATGCGCAGGTCTTGCTGTTCGAAGGGAATGGCCGCGTCCAACAGAACCACCACGACCTCAGCGAATTTCACCGCGCGCAGACCGTCAGAGACCGATAGCTTTTCAAGCTTCTCCTGCACCTTCGCCTTTTTGCGCATGCCCGCGGTATCAAATATCCGCATGGGCGTGGTTTCCCCATCCGGGTCGGCCCAATCGATGCGCAGGCTGATGGCGTCGCGGGTAATCCCGGCTTCGGGTCCGGTCAGCAACCGATCTTCGCCCATGATCTTGTTGATCAACGTGGATTTACCAGCATTCGGACGCCCGACAACGGCCACCTGCAGGGGTTTGGCCGCCGTGATCAGAGGCGTTTCGCCCTCGCCGTCTTCGTCCAGCTCAATATCGGTTTCCGGCGCATCGTCGACCGCCTGCTCTTCGGCGGCATCGGCCAGTGGCATCAGTTGGGTGTAAAGATCGGTCATCCCCTCGCCATGCTCACCCGACAAACGGACGGGTTCACCCAGACCGAGGTTATAAGCCTCAAGCACACCGGCATCAGCCGCGCTGCCTTCGGCCTTGTTGGCTGCAAGGATCACGTGTTTCGATCGTTTGCGCAGGATTTCCGCGAACATCTCATCCGTCGGTGTGACGCCGACACGTGCGTCGATCATGAACAGACAGACGTCCGCCATATCCACCGCGCGCTCGGTCAGGCGACGCATGCGTCCCTGCAGACTGTCGTCGGTCGCATCCTCAAGACCTGCGGTGTCGATCACGGTAAAGCGCAGATCGCCCAGACGTCCCTCGCCCTCGCGCAGGTCGCGCGTCACGCCGGGCTGGTCATCGACCAGAGCCAGGCGTTTGCCGACAAGGCGGTTGAACAGGGTGGATTTGCCCACGTTGGGGCGGCCCACGATGGCGAGGGTCAGCGACATGTTACTCAACTTTCAAGACTCAGACGCGCCCTTTAGCGCATCTTTCGGTCAACGGAAAGCGTGCAAATCACCTTTGGTCGACACCACGTACAGCGTCTGACCCGCCACAACCGGCGCCGTCGTTGCACCACCGGGCACCTCGACGCGGTTCACCAGCGATCCATCAACCGGGTTGAAGAAGCGGAGATAGCCGTCATTCGAGGCGATGACGATGCGACCGCCCGCCACAATGGGGCCGTAATGCGCATAGATCGGTCCACGCCGACCTGGCCTGTCTTTGACAAACCCCGGGAGGTCCTGTGCCCAGACAATTGCCCCGGTGGCCGCGTCCAGCCGCACCAGCTGGCTGCGGTCGCTAATCAGAAAGATGCTATTGCCAGCAGGCCAGACAGTGTCGACGGCTCCTTCGTCCGCAGTCCAGATGCGGTCGCCTGTGTTGGCGTCAAACGCTACGGTGCGCCCGGAGTGGTTGCCGATGTAGACCGTGTTGCCCACGACCATCGGTCCACCGGTCACGTCCACGATCTGCGCAGCCGCACGTCCACGACGTCCACCCGCAACCGAAGCGTTCCAGCGGCGAATACCGCCCCGGCGGAAGGTCGCGGCGATGTCACCGGAACCAAAGGCGAAGACAGAAAAATCGGATGCCAAAACCGGCGCGGGAGCGCCGAGCACGTTGCCAACACTGGGCGTGCCCTGCACCTGCCAGGCGATACGTCCGTCTTTGGTGTTGACGGCCCAGCCGGTTTCGTCCCCGGCGACCAGATACAAAAGACCACCGCTAACCAAAGGCGCACCGCTGCCGGTTGCGTTCAATCGCTTCTGCCAGCGGACAGCACCGGTTCTGGCGTCAAGCGCAGTCAGGCGGCCAAAGCCTGAGGACACATATAGAACGCCATTGTCATAGGCCATGCCACCACCCGTGGCATCCGAGTCGCCATCATTAGGCGGGATCAAGTTGGTGTTCCAAACGACTTGCCCTTGTGGCGATACCGCCGAAACAGTGGCACCTGCATCCAGCGTGTAGATCAGGCCACCCGCAACAACCGGCTCGGCCGTGATCCGCAGCTTACGCGAGTCGCCCTTGCCAATGGATGTGGACCAGATGCGCTGTGGCGTTGCACGCAATTGGGCGTTGGTCGTGCGGAACGCCGCGGTGCCCGCGCTCTGCGGCCAACTGGCGTTGGCCCTTTGCGCTGGCAGGCTGATCGGTTTCGAGCCACGGGTCTCGACGGTTGCGGTGTCAGAGGCGGGGCGAATATCTTCCCGCTCACCCGGCAGGATGACCTCGGGCTCTTCACAGGCTGCGACCATGGTCAGGGCCAGGGCTGCCACCGGCAATCCAATACGAGAAAATAGACTTGCTACCATGATATTCCAAACTCGCCTGAAAATGTTGTTGCCGCTACCGGATCAGCCCTGCTGGGCTACCAGAGGTTCTGGCTCGCCGCCCAGCGCTACGATAAGCTGCGCCGCGCGTTGCTGCTGATCAATGCTGACCTCAGCATCCTGACGCAGCGATTGCAGGCGCGTGATTGCGGCCTCGACATTGCCCTCGGCCACATCGATCAGGGCCAGTTGTTCTTCGGCCAGCAACCGCAGCGGCGCGCCAGGCGCGGCAAGCGCTTCGAACTGAACGCGGCGATCAGCGGCGGGCAAAGTCTCGGACTGCAGCAGAAGCGCCTTGAAGCTGGCGATGGCGCGGTAGATTTCCGGTAGGTCGCCCTGCGTTGCGACAGCGTTCAGACTGGCAACCGCATCTTGGTCGGACCCGGCCTCAAGCTGAGAGGCCGACAGAAGCATGTTGAGAATCGCGTCGCCGCCAGGCGATTGCGTTTCGACCGCTTCCAGGCTTGCAACCCGATCTTGGGATTGATTCTGCGTCAGCGCGGCCAAAAGGGAATCCCCCAGCTGTTCCGCCTGGCTGGTGGCGCGTGCCTTGCGCACCTCGTTAAACGCGGCACCGCCCACGATCAGAAGGACCGCAAGAACGCCAACCCAGCCCCATCTGCGCAATAACAGGAACAGGCGGTCTCGGCGCACCTCTTCGGTCACCTCATCAATAAAACTGTCGACGTCGCTCATCCCTGCCCTCCGGGGCTGCATCCTTGGTGTATGGCGCCATGTCATACCCCGGCGCTTTCGCCAAGCCAAGGGTCCGATTTCGCACATTCACAATGGGGGCCTTCGCTATTGTGGAAAAAAATAAACCGAACTATTCAGTTTAGCGTAGAAAAGATACATACTCGTGCCCACTTTCTAGCATGGACGCCAAGAAAAACACGGCAGCGAATTCTGGGAGTAGCCCCGCATGCGATTGATTTCACTTGTAAACGCCGCATTGGTTATTGTTGTTCTATTTTTCCTCGTGTTTCAGAGGGACAGCCTTTTTGCCTTTGCCGGACGCGCAGAAGCAGACGCGAACCCGGAAACAGCCACCGAATCCGCCGCGGATTCGGGCGAAGAACAGCTGACCATCGGGGTCGTAGCCATGCGATCGTCAGCGCGCGAGATTGATAACGCCGTCCAGTTGCGCGGCCAGACCCGAGCCAATCGCGAAGTCGAAGTTCTGGCTGAAACCACCTCGACCGTGATCTCGGAACCCAAGCGTAAGGGTGCCTTTGTCGAAGCGGGCGATTTGCTGTGCGAGCTTGATCCGGGCACCCGCCCCGCCAGTCTGGCCGAAGCCAAAGCGGCCAAGTTGGAGGCCGAAAGCCGCATTCCCGAAGCCGAAGCGCGCTTGCAAGAGGCTCACGCCCGCGTGGCCGAGGCCCAGATCAACCTGACCGCGGCGAACAAGCTGTCCGAGACCGGCTTTGGCTCGGAAACACGCCGAATCTCAAGCGAGGCTGCGATGCGCACCGCTGAGGCTGGTGTGAAGACTGCAGAAGCCGGGCTGGAAGCCACCCGCGCCGGGATCGAAGCCGCAACAGCCGAGGTCAAGGCCGCTGAGCGCGAGATCGAACGTCAGACCATCGAAGCTCCGTTCAAGGGCCTGCTGGAAAGCGACACCGCCGAGTTGGGCAGCCTGATGCAGCCCGGTTCGCTGTGCGCGACCGTCATTCAGCTGAACCCGATCAAGCTGGTCGGGTTTGTCCCCGAGACCGAAGTCAACCGGGTCATCGTCGGCTCTGAGGCAACCGCACAACTGGTGACCGGACTGCAAGTCGCCGGTCGCGTGACCTTCCTGAGCCGCTCTGCCGACGAAGTCACCCGCACGTTCGAAGTCGAGATCACGGTTCCGAACCCCGAGCTGGCCATCCGGGACGGGCAAACCGCCGATATCCGTATCTCAGCCGCCGGAGCCAAGGCGCACTTCCTGCCGCAGTCGGCCCTGACCCTCAACAACGAAGGTCAGGTGGGGGTACGCACCGTTGGCCAGGGCAATGTGGTTGATTTCCATCCCGTCGCCCTGCTTCGCGACACAGCCGAAGGCGTCTGGGTCGGCGGGCTGCCAGAAACCGTGGACGTCATCGTTGTGGGTCAGGAGTTCGTCACCCGCGGCGTCATGGTCGAACCCACTTATCGGGAAGCAGCGAAATGACCGGAATAGTCAGTTGGGCCGCAGGCCGGGCCAGAATGGTTCTGGCCTTTATCGCCATTTCATTGGTCATCGGCGGGTTTGCCTATGTCAGCCTGCCGAAAGAAGGTGAGCCGGACATCGAAATCCCTGCCCTGTTCGTCTCGGTGCAGTTTCCTGGCATTTCCGCCGAGGACTCGGAAAATCTTTTGGTCAAACCGATGGAGACCGAGCTTGCAGACCTTGATGGCCTGAAAGACATGACCTCGACCGCCGCCGAAGGCTATGCCGGTGTGGCGTTGGAGTTTGAGTTCGGCTGGGACAAAACCGCGATCATGGCCGACGTACGCGATGCGATGAACAGCGCGCAGGCCGAGTTTCCTGAAGGCGCCGAGCAATACTCGCTGACCGAAATCAACTTTTCGGAATTCCCCATCGTCATCGTCAACCTGACAGGCGCTGTACCCGAACGCACCATGGCCCGCATCGCGAAAAACCTTCAGGACGACCTTGAGGCTTTGGACTCGGTGCTTGAAGCAGGTATCGCGGGCAATCGTGACGAATTGCTTGAGGTCCTGATCGACCCCCTTCGGCTTGAGGCTTATAACGTTACCGCGGACGAATTGATCAACGTCGTGCGCAACAACAACCAGCTGATTGCAGCGGGCGAGGTTGAAACGGCGCAAGGCACGTTCTCGGTCAAGATCCCGTCATCGTTCAAAACCGCGCAGGACGTGTATGGCCTGCCGGTCAAGGTGAACGGCGACCGCGTCGTCACGCTGGGAGAGCTGGCACAGGTCAACTACACCTTTGAGGACCGCGAAGGCACCGCCCGTTTCAACGGAGAGCAGACCGTTGCGCTGCAGGTGGTCAAGCGCAAGGGCTATAACCTGATCGACACGGTCGACGCCGTGAAGGCCACCATTGCCACCGCACAGACCAAATGGCCGCCCGAAATGCAGGCCGCAATTCAGCTGGGCACATCAAATGACCAAAGCCGCATCGTCGGCTCAATGGTCAGCCAGCTAGAAGGCTCGGTTCTGACTGCTGTCGCGTTGGTTATGATCGTTGTTCTGGCCTCACTCGGCACCCGCGCGGCGCTGTTGGTGGGCTTTGCCATCCCGACCTCGTTCCTGCTGTGTTTCGCGTTTCTGGCGATGATCGGGGTCACGATCTCGAACATGGTGATGTTCGGACTGATCCTAGCCGTGGGTATGCTGGTCGACGGGGCCATCGTCGTCGTGGAATATGCCGACAAGCGCATCAAAGAGGGCGTCGGCCCAATGCATGCCTATGTCGAAGCGGCGCAGCGAATGTTCTGGCCCATCGTGTCATCGACCGCGACCACGCTCTGTGCCTTCCTGCCCATGCTGTTCTGGCCCGGTGTTCCGGGCGAGTTCATGAAGATGCTGCCAATCACGCTGATCTTTGTTCTGTCGGCCTCGCTGGTGGTGGCTCTTGTCTATCTGCCGGTGATGGGCGGTGTTTCGGGCCGCATGAGCCGGGTGTTCGACCGCAGCTCGGACTGGCTGCGTGCGAGAACGTCGTGGTGGGTTCGGGCCGTCATGGTGCCACCCGCACTGTACATGATCTTCCTTGGCGCAATGCAGCTGCTGAACCCCGCGTATTTGCTGCCCGAGGGCGCATCGGGCGGCGTGTTGTTAGGCGCGGCTCTGTTCATCTTGGGCGGATTTGCGGGGTCGGTCACGCTCAGCGCGGCGCGGATCGAACGCGCGCCGGATCAGCATGTGCATACAGCTCGCGAACACACGCTGTTTGGCTACGTCATCAAGTTTCTGGTCGGCAACCCGATCATGCCGATCGTTTCGATTATCGTGATCGGTTTTGCGATCGTCGGCGTCATGACAGCCTTCGGCAACAACAACCGCGGCGTTGAGTTCTTTGTCGAAACCGAACCGGAACAGGCAACTGCTTTCGTACGTGCGCGCGGCAACCTCTCGCTGGTCGAAAAAGACCAGATGGTTCTGGCTGCCGAGGAAATCATCAGCGCGCACCCCGCCGTGGTAAACGTCTTTGCCTTTGCGGGCGAAGGTGGTCTGAACCAAAACAACGGCGGCGCGCAAGCTCCGGCCGATACGGTTGGTCGCGTGCAGTTCGAGATCATTCCGTGGGAGGACCGGCCAAACCTGTCCGAGCCGATCCTCGGCGGGTTGGTGGATCGTCAGACCATTGCGCCAGAATATGACGGCAATTTTGTTTTGGATGAGCTGAACGCCGAACTGGCAAAGATTCCGGGTTTCGTGGTCGAGATCGAGCCATTGGAGCAAGGGCCCGCCTCGGCCAAGCCGGTCCATCTGCGCATCAAGGCAGATGGCTGGGAAGAGCTCACAACGGCCACAGTCGCCGCCCGTGAAGCGTTCGATGCCACCCCTGGCCTGATCAAGATCGAAGACACGTTGCCCCTGCCCGGTATCGATTGGCAGATCGACGTGGACGTCGCCAAGGCGGGACGGTTCGGTGCGGATGTGGCAACGGTTGGTGCGATGGTTCAACTGGTCACGCGCGGATTGCTTCTGGGTGAAATGCGCCCCGAGGGTGTGGACGAAGAAATCGAAATCCGCGTGCGCTTTCCCGACTCTGATCGGGTATTGTCCACGCTGGATACGCTCAAAGTCCGCACACCCGACGGTCTGGTACCATTGTCGAACTTTGTGACGCGGAAACCTGTGGCCAAACTGGCCGAGATCAACCGGATCAACCAACAGCGCTATTACGACGTAAAAGCCGATGTTGAACCGGGGCTGAGCAAGGTCGTGACAGATAACTCAGACGGGACAGAGCAACGTCTGGCCGTGGTGCGCGAGGTCCCCGAGGATGTCGAGCCAACGGGAACAACCTTTGCAGGCCCGACCGGTGGCACATTCGAGTTGATGATGCTGACTGATGCCGGAAGTGCCGATGAGGTGCGCACAGGCCTTGAGGATGGCGACGCGCGGATCGTTCTGATCAATCCCAACGAACGCATCGCCGTTCTGACCGAGTGGTTGAACACCGACCCCTTTGGCAGCGCCGTCGACTGGGAATGGACCGGTGATCAGGAAGAACAGGAAGAGTCCGGAGCCTTCCTGCAAAGCGCCTTTTTGGGAGCTTTGGGCCTGATGTTCGTGATCCTGCTGGCGCAGTTCAACTCGTTCTACAACTCGGTGCTGGTGCTGCTGGCTGTTGTTTTGTCGACCACGGGTGTCCTGATCGGAATGATGGTCATGCAACAACCGTTCTCGATCATCATGACGGGCACCGGGATCGTGGCGCTGGCGGGTATCGTGGTGAACAACAACATTGTTCTGATCGATACCTATCAGGAATACAGCCGCTATATGCCCCGGATCGAAGCCATCATCCGCACAGCCGAGGCGCGTATCCGTCCGGTTCTGCTGACCACCCTGACCACGATGGCAGGTCTGACCCCGATGATGTTCGGCCTGTCGCTGGATTTCATTAATGGCGGCTATTCGATCAACAGCCCGACGGCCCTGTGGTGGAAGCAGCTGGCGACTGCCGTAGTCTTTGGGCTGGGCATCGCGACGATCCTGACCTTGATCGTGACGCCGTCCTTCCTGGCGCTGCGGGTGTGGGTGACCACCTATGCCGTGTGGCTGGCCAAGGCGCTGGCGCGGGCGACCGCAGGACGCTCCAGCCAGATCGCCCAGGATATGGCCGTGGGTCGCGCCGCCCGCCAGGCTCAAACGACAGAAGTTGTCTGGGATGATGGTGCACCAGAAGCTGGGCAGCCCGAGGCCGGAACGGACGATCGCCCCGATCATCCACCGAAAACACCTTTGAAGGCGGCTGAGTAGCCAAAAGCGGCGCCCACATAAGGCGCCGCTTTTCGTTTGGGTCCGGGTGATTTTCCGACAAATCCATTGCTGGTTTTGCGCGCGGTTTGTCCGACACTACAAAAATTGCCACACCAAAAGCGATGTTGGAAAGTGTTGCTAAGCCATAATTGACTTGGGCAGACAAAAGTCTATCGATGTCACAGCAGCCTGTTTTTTGAACCACGCTTTTTTATGGATGGATATTCACCCTCATTGGGCCTGCACCTGATCGCCGACTTCTTCGACGCAACTGCCCTTCATGACCCACTCCCCGCAGCAGATGCGCTGAGGCGTGCCGCCCTTGCGGCCAAGGCCGACATTCTTGGCCTCAAGGCCTATGACTTTGGACGACGGGCGGGGTTTACCGGCGTGGTTTTGTTGGCGGAGTCCCATATCTCGGTTCATACTTGGCCGGAACACGGCTATGCCGCCATCGACATCTTTATGTGCGGCGAAGTGCAACCACAGCGCAGCCTTGATGTCTTGAAAGACTATTTCCGTCCGTAAAGCGTCAAAGTCCAGTACATCAGACGCGGCCTTGCCGGGCAGACTGTTCCCCGATTGGCTGTCGCAGATTCCTGAACGACGAAGACAGGAACCACGCCGGGACCCCCGCAACAATCGTTTCATTGCGCTCTCTTGCCCCCGCCGCGTTTGAATAAGAACGGCTTGAAGGTGCGTGCTCTGGACCTCTAAGAAGCAGATTAACGCTTGGCTCGATGTTGGGCGATTATCAGTTGGGAAGTAGGTTCACGACCCGATTGGCATCGTAAGAGGCGCTAATGCCCTGACGGGAATTGGAAGTGAACTCAATCCGCAGTCTGGGCATCTATCCCACGTAGCCATCCAACGTAAGCGGCACCTAACTAATGGCCCCAAAGAGCCCGCCGCATCAGGCAGCGTCCGCTTGCTGGCGGCTCCAGAGTTGCGCGTAGCGCCCGTCGCGCTGCAACAGTTCATCGTGAGTGCCTTGCTCAAGGATTTCGCCACGCTCCAGAACCACGATGCGGTCAGCCTCAGCAATCGTGCTCAGGCGATGCGCGATGGTCAGAACAGTGCGCCCCTCGCCTGCCCGCGCAAGCGCGTCTTTGATGTCCTGCTCGGTATCCGTATCCAACGCCGACGTCGCCTCATCCAGCAACAGGATCGGAGGGTTTTTGAGCAAGGTCCGCGCGATCCCCACACGCTGCTTTTCACCGCCTGACAATTTCAGCCCACGCTCGCCAACTTTGGTGTCATAGCCTTCGGGAAGCGTCTCGATAAAATCGTGGATTTGCGCAGCTCTGGCGGCCTCTTCCACTTCGGCTTGCGTGGCTCCGTCGCGGCCATAGGCGATGTTGTAGCGAATGGTGTCATTGAACAGCACCGTGTCCTGCGGCACGACGCCAATGGCCGCGTGCAGGCTAGACTGCGTCACGTCGCGCACATCCTGCCCGTCGATCTTCAGCGCGCCGCCCGTGACATCATAGAACCGGAACAGCAACCGCCCGATGGTGGACTTGCCGGACCCTGTGGCCCCTACGATGGCCACAGTTTGCCCAGCGGGAACCGTCAGAGAAACGCCCTTGAGAATCTCGCGATCGGGGTCATAGCCGAAGTGCACATGGTCCAGGGTCACCTCGCCGCCATTGACCACCAGGCCCGGCGCATCGGGCTTGTCCTGCACCTCGGCCGGTTGCTCTAGCAGGTCGAACATCTGCCCCATATCCACCAGCGATTGGCGGATTTCCCGATAGACGGTGCCGAGGAAGTTCAGAGGCACGGTGATCTGGATCATATACGCATTGACCATGACGAAATCGCCCACGGTCAGACTGCCCTGCTGCACACCAATGGCCGCTAAAACCATCACTCCGATCAGACCACAGGTGATCAAAAAGGACTGACCAAAATTCAGGAAAGCGAGCGAATACGCTGTCTTCAACGCGGCCCCCGCATAGGCCTTCATCGACACGTCATACCGTTCAGCTTCGCGCGTTTCGGCGTTGAAATACTTGACGGTTTCAAAGTTCAACAGGCTGTCGATGGCGCGCTGGTTGGCCTCAGTATCCTGATCGTTCATCTCGCGCCGCAGTTTCACGCGCCACTCGGTCACCGCAAAAGTGAACCAGATGTAAAGCCCGATAGTCACGGCCACAACAACCAGATACCAGACGTCAAACAGCCACATCAGGATGATCGCGACCAGCAACAGTTCAAGGATCAATGGGCCGATAGAGAACAGCAGGAAGCGCAAAAGAAACTCGACGCCTTTCACGCCGCGCTCGATGATGCGGCTCAGGCCTCCGGTGCGGCGTGTCACGTGATAGCGCATGGACAGTTGATGGATATGCTGGAAGGTTTCAAGCGCCAGTGCCCGCAAAGCACGCTGCCCAACCGGGGCAAAGGCCGCATCGCGGAGCTGTTGGAACCCCACGGTAAATAACCGCGCGACGCCATAGGCCACAGTCAAACCAACCGCGCCCAGCGCCAGAGGCGGTACGCCCTCGCCCGCCAGACTGTCGACCGCCCCTTTGTACAGGATCGGCGTGTAGACCGCGATCAGCTTGGCCAGCACCAGCATCCCCATCGCGACCACGACGCGACGTTTCACCCAAGGCTCATCATCGGGCCAAAGGTAAGGTGCGACCTTGCGGATCGTGCGCCAACCAGAGCGGCGTTCGTCCGTCGCAGGCATATCTTCTGAGGTCATAGGGGCTGCTCGTCTCATCACGTACCTGATCTGCGGTCAGAGATAGTCCCTGGCCCCGCTGGGGCCAGAGGCCAAGGGTTATTCGGGGATTGTGAAAATCTGGCCCGGATAGATCAGGTCAGGATCACGGATCGAGTCGCGATTGGCCTCGAACAGCTTGACGTAAAGGATTCCGTCACCAAACCGGTCCCGAGAAATCGCCCAGAGTGTGTCGCCCTCTTGCACGGTCACAGCGCGGATCGCGGACGTTTCGGGCGCGGCCTCTGGCTCATCACTGGCTTCGGCGGCACGCAGCACCTCAAGCGGTTCACGCTTGAACGGCGTCTCCAGGCGGCTGACGACGGTTCCGTCCGAGGCGACCTCATCCACACGCAGGGTATAGACACCCGGGTCGATCCCCTCCAATTCGCTGCGCCACTTGCCGTCATCTGCTGGCGACAGATCGTCGACCAACAGATTGTCCAGATATAAGCGCACCGCCGACCCGTCCGGCACGCGCCCCGTCAGTTCGACGTCCCCCACATCGGAATAACCGATCGTGTCCAGAGCAACCTCTTCCGGCGCGCTTGTTTCCGAAGTCGGAGCTTGCACCAGCTCAACCCCATCCTCACCTGAACGTAGGACAGCAACTTGTTGATTTTGGGAGTCTTCCGCGACGTCCTCAGCGGCCTCTTGGGCCGTCGGCTCAGTTTGAACTGCACCGGCATCCGCCGTTTCGACCTCAGCAGTCGCGTCATCTGCAGGCACGGCCGGTGTCTCGGATTGCGCCGCGGTGTCCTCGGCGGGAGTTGGCTCCTCCGTTTCGGGGACGGCGATTTGCTCGGGCTCCGGTTCTGGCTCGGGCAAAGCTGCAATCAGGTAATCATCTGAGCGCAGAGGGGCATCCGCGCCCTCAGTTTCCAATGTCAGGCCTCGGGCATTTTCCGAGAACGGGATCGACAAAAACTCGGCAAACTGGCCCGAGGCGTCGACAGTAAAGCTGTGCACCTGCTCACCATCCAACAAGACACGCACGTCGGATCCCGGCTCGGCATTCCCGGACAAAAGCGTGTTGCCGTCGGGTTCAACAAAGATCTGGTCCAGCGTCGGAGCGGGAATGACCGGGTCCGCCTGGGCAGTGTCCTCGGTCGCAGCCTCAGCCGTATCATCCGGTGCGGTTGCGGTCGTATCCTCTGGCGCAGGCGCAGGTTGCTCGGCCTCTGCTTCCGCCTGCTCCTCTGATGTTTGGGTTGCAGGAGCGGAACTTTCGGTGGTCGCAATGGCTACATCCGGTTCAGACACCTCGTCCTGCGGGCCGGGTCCAAAAATTCCAGACAGGTACAAACCGCCCGCGCCAAGCACCACGACAACACCCGCAATCGCCCCCCAGGCGAATGCCCCCGAGCTTTCGCTTCCCGACTTGGAGTCCATTCTTTTCCTTTCACTCCGCAGCGCAAGTGCCTTGAGTATAACACATTGTGCCTGACGGTTGAGCCAATCTATCAATCCCGCTATCAGGGGTCAAAACCTCAGATACAAGCCCGGAGAAGCCATTCCATGTCTCAGAAATCTGTCTGTGTGTATTGCGGGTCACGAAATGGCGCGAATCCGGCCTATTCCGAGGCCGCGCGTCGGTTCGGCGAATTGCTAGCAAACGAAGACTGGAGGCTGGTCTACGGTGCCGGGGATGTGGGCCTGATGGGCGAAGTCGCCCGCGCGGCGCAGTCCGCCGGGGGTGATACCTTTGGCGTTATCCCAGTTCATCTGCTGCGACGCGAAGTCGGCAAAACGGACCTTACTAGCTTTGTCGTGACCGAGACGATGCACGAGCGCAAGAAGGTCATGATTATGAACGCCGATGCGGTCGTTGTCCTGCCCGGCGGCCCCGGCTCGCTGGACGAGCTGTTCGAGGCGCTGACATGGCGGCAGCTGGGCCTGCACGACAAGCCCATTCTGATCATGAATGTGGATGGCTATTGGGATACGCTGAAGGCGCTGTTGCAGCAGGTCATCGGCCAAGGCTTCGCCGATGCCTCGCTCGCGGATTTCATAACCTGGGTCGATAGCCCCGAGGCTGCAATGTCAGCGCTCAGATCAAGTCTTACCTGAATTGCGCGATGAACGGGCGGCCGAGACCGCCCGTCTGGCTTTCTAGGTCAGGTCGCGGGCGCAAGGCGGCTGCGCAGAACCTGTTCGACCTTGTGCAGAGGATGGTTCGTCAGCGTCTTGTCGACTTCGGCGATCACCTTGCCCAGCACCTCGCTGTGCAACCGTCGGCGCAGCAACCCAAGGACATGCGGACTGGCCACTAGAACCAGCCGTTTATAAGCGCCTTTAAGCCCTTTGCGGTTCAGCAGATTGGCCACGTCCTGCACAAACAGGGATTTGGCATGGGTCTTCCATTTACCCTCTTCCATCGCCGATTTCTGGTTCGGCGCCGTGTCATATCGACGACCTGCCCGATCAGACGGCTTGGCGTTCGCGCCGTCGCTTTCCTCGACGGATACGACAACCAGATTGGGATCTTCGGCGTCGGTGACGTTCTCCATGAACAGCGCCTTTTCCCCGTCGGCAATAACAACCCATGTTCCCTGTGCAAGTTCGACCATAGCGTTCTCCTGTTGTGGCGTTGATGCCATTCCTCATGCGTCAGACACACCTATCCCGAGACGCGCCGAAGCTATTCAGCGCGTTGCCTGACAGTGCTCTTAGTGGTTTGCGGCTCTCTCCCTTCCGCATATCTTAGCTAAGTACTGCGGGGCCGCGTACAATAGGTCTCAATTCGAAAGTTGACGTATAGGCAGGTTTCCACCTGCGGCTTCAACATAGGGGCGTAACAGAACTTCGGGCTGGCTTGTGTCAAATTGTTAGCTTTGTGGATAAACCTGCCGATCGTTTCGGTAACTCTCCAGATTTAGCCAAACTTGGGAGGTTGGGCCAAAGATCACTGATTTCTCCACCAAGACGCCTTACCGTTGGTCACTCGACTAATAGACAAGACCGATTATGGATCTGTAACGCCAATCTCGCTCAATGCTTCACCCGCAGCACTGCTAGTCTGGCTGATACCTAAAATGGTACTCAGAGTGACGGCCACGTCTACCGTGGAAACGGGACGGCTGACGCGAGTTGGCGTGATGCCTGGACCAGCGAAAATGATTGGAACATGCGTGTCGTAGCGCCAAGGCGATCCGTGCATAACGGCAATTGGACCTTCCTCGAAGAGAAATGAATAAGGTGTCTGGACAACGTAAATGTCGCCAGAGCGCGTTGGGTGATAATTTCGCCGGATCTGCTCCTCAAGTGTATGCCCTCGCTGTTCAGCAAGCGGTTCGGTCGGCATTGCAAGCTCAATGCCAGATGCAGCCATCAGTTTTTCGGCAATACGTCGTTCGATTACGCGCCGGTCGGTGCCCGACTCTTCAATCGCGGCGTTGTCCAGATAAACGTAAGGACGAAAAAAGAACTGTATTGCGGACTCTACCCCAAACTCATCGGCGATCACCGAGTTCACATCCATCATCAATGCTTCGGTAGAGTTTCGGAACGTCGAAAGCCCGGCTTCGGCCATCTCTTCGGGCGCTTCCGGCATGCCATGGTCGGCGGAAAGTACGTAAAGCACATTCGCACGCCCGACCTCTTGATCCATGAACTCAAAGAAATCTGCCAGTGTCTGATCCAAACAACGCACCATTTCTTCATTTTCCAAACTGGATGGCCCGAAAAAATGGTTGGTGGCGTCAACACCAGAGAAACTAACGCTTAGATAGTCTGGCCATTCGTCATCACCAAGCCCTTCCTCTTTAACCACAGTTTTTGCGAAGTCGGCCGTGATCCGGTCCCCGTGCGGCGACAACAATACCTGTGTATAGTAGAGCCCGTCGTCCGGCTTCCCATAGAAATGTGGGAAAACGCGACCGAACGTGCCAAGGCTCGTTACGAAGGAGCGTTCTTTTCTTTCCATCAGGTAAGGCGCGTCTGAACACTCCGGCCACCATTCACTTTCGATCTTCGCATCTGCTGGGCGTTTAGAGTTCCAATCGAGAACCCAATCAGGATACGCGTCAAAATAAAAAGTACTTGTTTCAAATGCCCCTGTAGCCGCCGACAGCCAAAAAGCCTTTCCAGAATGTCCAGCCATAGCAACCGCTGAACGGTCTTTACCTGATACGGAAAAGACTTTTGATCGGCCCGCATTTGCTTTCACCAGTTCGTCTCCGAACGTCGTCGCCAACAAGTTGACGGGAGAACGGCCCGAAGTCGCAGCAGCGGCTTGTGTCGGATCGACTTGATCAACGTTTCCACCGAAGCCAGGAACTGGCAACATCGGGTAGTCCGGATCTTCAATATTATAGCCCAATCGCTCTTCAGCCCTGTTGAACCAGGCATTGCCGATCATTCCATGTTCAGAGGGATGGGCTCCTGTCGCAAGGGTCGCGTGACCAACAATGGTTTCGGTGTTGGCGTGACGATGATGGGCGTCGGTATACCAGACGCCGTTTTCAATCAGTCTATTGAAGCCTGAGCCCCCGAAGGCGGCCTGATAGCGAGAGATCAAGTCTCCGCGTAGTCCATCAACTGTAATTTGCACAACAAGTCTGATGTCTTCCGTTGCACCGACTGCCGTCGTGGAAATTGATAGGAGGATGGTTGAGACTAACGCCAGTGATCGCTGCATTTTTGACCTCATAGGACGACCTAGTACTCTGAATACCAGCATCTATTTCCAACGGCTACCTAGGGTCAGAAAAGACGCTCTTTTGAACTTCCACTTTTGGCTCAAAGCCGACATGCGGTTTTGGCTACAATCGTGAAATCGCGGTCGATACAGCCACTGACAAAAAAGCCTGCCAGTGTCACCACCAGCAGGCCCTTGATTAACCCTTATTGGGTTAACGGTTACATCCGCGATGCAACGTTTTCCCAGTTCACCAGGTTGTCGAGGAAGTTCGACAGGTAAGCCGGGCGCTTGTTGCGGAAGTCGATGTAGTACGAGTGCTCCCAAACGTCACAACCCAGCAGGGCGGATTGGTTAAAGCACAGCGGGTTTACGCCGTTCTCGGTCTTGGTTACGGCCAGCGAGCCGTCTGCGTTCTTGACCAGCCACGCCCAGCCCGAGCCGAACTGACCGGCACCAGCGGCGCTGAACTGCGATTTGAATTCGTCAACCGAACCAAAGCTTTCGACCAGCGCCTTTTCCAGCTCACCAGGCATGGCGTTGCCGCCGGGGCCCATCATTTCCCAGAACTGGTTGTGGTTCCACAGCTGGCTGATGTTGTTGAAGATGCCGTTTTGGGCAACTGCGCCTGCATCGTAGGTGCCGACGATGATCTCTTCCAGCGACTTGCCGTCCCACTCGGTCCCGGCGATCAGCTTGTTGCCGTTGTCGACATAGGCTTTGTGGTGCAGGTCGTGGTGATATTCCAACGTTTCCGCGGACATACCCTTGGCTGCCAGCGCGTCATGTGCATAAGGAAGATCAGGAAGTTCAAAAGCCATGTCGGCCCCCTGTTAAATGTAAGTTGCGGTTCCCAAGGGTTAAATGCTTTGGCAACCGCCGCAGGTCAAGGGCCGAGACAAGAAAACCCGGAGGCAGGCGATGCTGACACAGGCGCGCAAGATGTTTTACCGCGCCCGCGGATACTATGCGGGCAACCTGAACGGCGCGCCATTTCGTCTGGATCCCTATCATTCGAAATTCTGGCGCAAGGCGGCCTCGGGCCAGTGGGAACCCGAAACCTTTGCCGTGCTGGATCAGTTCCTGTACCCGGACAGTGACTATCTGGACATCGGCGCGTGGATTGGCCCGACGGTGCTGTATGGTGCCAGCAAGGCGCGGCACGTGTGGTGCTTTGAGCCCGACCCAACGGCATATCGGTACCTGGCTTGGAATCTGGACCTGAACGGTTTCGAGAATGTCTCGGCCTTCGGTGTCGCGCTGTCGGACCGGTTTGGTGTGGCGCGCATGGCGTCGGTCCGTGGGGAGCCTGGAGATTCCACCAGTTCCCTATTGCATGACGGCACTCATGGCAGCGACGCCCTGACCATCGCTTGGGATCAGTTCGAGGCTGTGAACGATCTGTCGGGCGTTTCTTTGGTCAAGATGGACATCGAAGGGGCCGAGTATTCGGTTGTTCCGACCCTCGCCAACTGGCTGAGCCAGAACCGCCCCGCACTATACCTTTCAACCCACGCGCCATACCTGAATGCGGAAGATCGCAAAGAAAAAATGGCTGCCCTGTTTGACACGCTCGCGTTTTATTCGGAATGCCGTGATGGGTTGGGCCGAGCGACGTCCAAGGATGATTTTGTCAGTTCTGACGCCTTGTCCGGTTTCGGAACGTATCTGTTCTCAAAGTAGAAACGGCCCCGGAAAGGGGCCGTTCTTTGGTTCAGTAAACGCCGACTTCACTGCCGGGCTGCGCCGCAACCTTCAGCAGGTTGAAGACGTAATCCGCAGCTGAGCGGAAACAGACGACGCGGAGCGTTTCAGCGTCGTCCATCCAGAACGCACCCGCCACCTGCGCCAGACGCGAACGGCGGATTTGGCCCGGTTGGAAAGCCTCTGACGACAGTTCAACCGGTGCCAGCTTGCCCAGCACCTCACGGGCGCTGCTACCGCCGATGCGGAACACAGCACGAGCATCCGAGACATTGACCGCCAGCGCGTGCGTGCCGCTTAGCGCGTTGGTCATGGCCGCCAGCTTGGCTTCGACTTCGGCATAGGGAACAAGCACCAGAAGCTCGTCGGTGGACATCCAGCAAACGCCGGTTTCACCATCGACCAGAGCTTCGCGCTGACCGGGCACTTTCTGCCCGGTGGCGTCCTTCACGGCCTTGGCCAGAACCTTGTCGGACAGATCGCCGCGCAAGGTGATCATGCCCTGCAGGCCGCATTCTTCGACCTTGGCTATACCATCATAGCTGGCGTGGTTCAGTGCGCTGATGGGTTCAGACATTCTGCTTCTCCCCGTCCTTGTCGAAGAAGATCGGGTCCACGATCTTTGCTTTGTAGGTTTTGCCGTCGGTTCCGGGGAACTCGACAATCTCGCCCATTCGGTCGGGACCGTGCTTGATCAGCCCCATGGCAATGCCCTTGCCCAGATTGGCCGAGTAGTAGGTCGAGGTCACACGCCCGATCATATTGCGCTGACCGTTGGCGTTGACACCCTCGCCCACTGCGTAAGCTCCATCAGGCAGGACGGAACCATCCACAGTCTCAAGCCCAACCAATTTCCAGCGATCCGGGTCGGTCATATGCGACCGCTCCTGCGCGCGCTTTCCAAGGAAATCTTCTTTCTTTTTCGAGATCGCCCAGTTTAGCCCCAGATCCTGCGGGATCACGGTGCCGTCGGTCTCGTCCCCGATCATGATAAAGCCCTTCTCGGCCCGCAGGATGTGCAGACATTCGGTGCCATACGGCATCACCCCGAACTCTTTTCCGGCCTCCATCAGCGCGTTCCAGAAAGCCTGTCCTTGCGATGCAGGAACCGCTATCTCGCAGCTCAGCTCACCCGAGAAAGAGATCCGGTAGACACGGCAATCGAACCCGCCGATCTGACCGTCACGCCACTCCATAAACGGCAGCGCTTCGGGGCTGACATCCATGCCACCCAGCTTCTCCAACACTTTGCGAGCATTAGGGCCGACCACGGCGACCTGAGCGTATTGCTCGGTCACGTTGGCAACGTAGACTTTCCAGTCCCACCACTCGGTCTGCAGCCACTCTTCCATATGGGCGTGGATACGTTCCGCTCCGCCGGTGGTTGTGTGGCACAGCCAGGTGTCTTCGTCGATCCGGGCGACTACGCCGTCGTCGATCAGGAACCCGTTTTCCGAACACATCAGACCGTAGCGGCATTTGCCGATCTTCAGCGTGGACATCATGTTGGTGTACATCATGTCCAGGAATTTCCCGGCATCCGGGCCTTTGACGATCAGTTTGCCCAGCGTTGAGGCATCCAACAGTCCAAGGTTATCACGGGTGTTTTTCACCTCGCGGTTCACCGCATCATGGACGGTTTCACCTGCACGAACATAGGCATACGGACGGCGCCAATGGCCGACTGGCTCCCAATCGGCGCCGTTTTTGTCGTGCCAGTCTTGCATCGGAGTACGACGGATCGGCTGGAAAACCTCGCCCCGCGCTTCGCCGCCAATCGCACCCATCGAAATTGGGGTGTACGGCGGGCGGAATGTGGTGGTACCGACCTTCGGGATTTCCGATTCCAGCGCATCAGCAAGGATCGCCAGACCGTTGATGTTGCTCAACTTACCCTGGTCGGTTGCCATGCCCAGCGTGGTGTAGCGCTTGGTATGTTCAACGCTTTCATACCCTTCACGCGCGGCCAGCTGAACGTCCGAGACTTTGACGTCGTTCTGGAAATCCAGCCAAGACTTCATGCGCAGCTGGATTTCAGCATTCGCGGGCATGAGCCAGACAGCTTCCATCGGGGCTTCGCCGGTTGTTTCGCCGGACGGAGCCTTGGTGTTCTTAGGCTTGAACCCAGCGGCTTTGGCGGCGGCTTTGCCCGCAGCGTGCGCGTCGGTCAAAACCTCGCCCAAGGCCAAGGGTCCGTTGGACGCACCTGCGGCCACGACAAACCCTTCTCCATTTGCGCCCAACGGAGGACGATCGGGATCCGGGCGGAAATGCGCGTTGGCGTCATCCCAGATCAGTTTGCCGCCGCAATGCGACCACATATGCACGACCGGAGACCATCCGCCCGACATTGCCACCGCGTCGCACTCAACCTCTTCGCGAGCGCCGCCAATGCCTTCCTGATTGCAGATTGCAACCTTCTTGACGCGTTTGCCGCCCTTGACCTTGGCGATCGCCTTGCCGGGGTCGACGCGGATGCCAAGCTGACGTGCCTCTTCGGCCAGAGGACCCGCTGCGGCGCGCGCATCGACCACGCGCAGGACATTCACGCCCGCCTGTTTCAGGATGATCGCTGTCCGATACGCGTCGTCATTGTTGGTGGCCACGATCACTTTTTCGCCCGGTGTTACACCCCAGTTCACCACATAGTCGCGCATCGCCGAGGCCAGCATGACGCCTGGGACATCGTTACCAGCAAAGGACAACGGGCGTTCGATGGCACCCGTCGCGGTGACCACCTGCTTGGCGCGAATGCGCCACAGGCGGTGACGCGGACCTTGTGTGCCCGGCTTATGGTCATTCAGGCGCTCATACCCCAGCACATAGCCATGGTCATAGACACCTGCCCCCATGCAACGAGCGCGCATGGTGACGTTATCCATTGTTTCAAGCTCGGAAACCAATTGTTCCACGAACTTATCCACAGGCTCGCCGTCGATGGTTCCCCCATCGACCGGAGCGCGGCCACCCCAATGGGCCGTCTGTTCGATCAGCAGAACCTTGGCACCGGATTGGGCCGCGGCCTTGGCCGCTTGCAGACCCGCGATACCGCCGCCGATCACCAGAACATCGGTGAAGGCATAGAAGTGCTCGTAGGTGTCGGCGTCGCGGCTATCCTTGTCGGGGGCTTTGCCCAGACCGGCGGATTGACGGATGAACGGTTCGTAGACGTGTTTCCAGAACGGCTTCGGATGGATGAACATCTTGTAGTAGAAACCAGCCGGCAGGAAGCGCGACAGATGGGTGTTGATCGAGCCCACGTCGAACTCGAGGTTCGGCCAGTGGTTCTGCGACACCGAGGTTAGGCCGTTGAAAAGTTCGGTCGTGGTGGCGCGCTGGTTCGGCTCAAACCGATTGCCCTCGCCAAGCCCAACCAGGGCGTTCGGCTCTTCCGCGCCGCTGGCGACAACGCCGCGCGGACGGTGGTACTTGAACGACCGGCCCATCATCATCTGGTCATTGGCCAACAGAGCCGAGGCAAGCGTGTCGCCCTCATAGCCCTGCATCGAAGTGCCGTTGAAGGTGAACGTGACCTTTTTCGACCGGTCAATCAGCCGGCCTTGTTTTGCGAGACGGGTGCTCATGTTGCGGACCTTTCGCAGGCGGAATTACGGATGGCGGCGCGGATCATTTGTACTCTCTCCACGTCCAGCCGGGACGCTTTGCGGTGATCGCGTCCTTGATTTCTTGGGGCGGCTCGGTGGTCTGGGCCGAATAAGTTCCAAACACTTCCAACGTTTGCGTACAGCGCGCAGCGTGGAACCACTTGCCGCAGCCGTTGCTGTGACGCCAGCGTTCGAAATGAACGCCTTTGGGGTTTTCGCGCATGAACAGATAGTCGTGGAACTCATCCTCGGACGAGCCCGGACCATAGCGTTTCAGATGCGCCTCACCACCGGCGGTGAGTTCAGTTTCTTCGGCATCGACGCCGCAATAAGGGCAATTCAGGATCAGCATGTGATCATCCTTTTGGCGGTCGGTTGGCACCGCGGCCAACCAGAATTCTAAACAGTGGCGCTTTTAGGTCGGACCCTAGTGCGCCACCCCGGCAGCAACGCTTTCGTCGATAAAGCGGCCTTCTTTGAAGCGGTCCAGCGTGAAGGCTTCGGTCAGCGGTGAATGACCCGTGGCCATCAGCTGCGCCATGCCCCAGCCCGAGCCCGGGATGGCCTTGAAGCCGCCCGTGCCCCAGCCGCAGTTGATGAAGCAACCGCCCAGAGGTGTTTTCGACAAGATCGGTGACCGGTCACCGGTCATGTCCACGATCCCGCCCCACTGGCGCAGCATCTTCAGACGCGAGATCATCGGGAAGGTCTCGACCAACGCCCGCACCGTTTCCTCGATATGGTGGAACGAACCGCGCTGCGTGAAATTGTTGTACGCGTCGGTACCACCGCCGATCACCATCTCGCCTTTGTCAGACTGAGACATATAGCCGTGCACGGTGTTCGCCATCACGACTACATCCATGCAGGGTTTGATCGGCTCGGACACCAGAGCCTGCAGCGCAATCGCCTCAAGCGGCAGACGGAAGCCTGCCATCTCGGCCAGCTGGCCGGAATGCCCCGCAACCACGATGCCAAGTTTTTCGCAATCAATCGCGCCCTTGGTTGTATCCACACCAACGACACGGCCATTTTCCGACCTTATACTGGTGACTTCGCACTGCTGGATGATGTCCATGCCCATCGCGGAACATGCACGGGCATACCCCCACGCAACCGCGTCATGGCGAGCTGTGCCGCCGCGTTCCTGCCACAGGGCACCCAGAACCGGATAACGCGGCCCGTCGATGTTGATGATCGGCACCAGTTCCTTGACGCGCTCTGGCCCGATCCATTCGGTCTTTACGCCCTGCAGCGCGTTCGCATGCGCGGTACGCTGATAGCCGCGAATCTCGTGCTGGGTTTGCGCCAGCATCATGACGCCGCGAGGGCTGAACATGATGTTATAGTTCAGCTCCTGGCTCAGATCTTCGTACAGGCCACGCGCCTTTTCATAAAGCGCAGCAGACGGATCCTGCAGATAGTTCGAGCGGATGATGGTCGTGTTGCGGCCGGTGTTTCCACCGCCCAGCCAGCCCTTTTCGATCACGGCAACATTCTGGATGCCGTAGTTCTTGCCCAGGTAATACGCCGTGGCCAATCCGTGGCCGCCGGCACCGACGATGATGACGTCGTATTTCTTCTTGGGCTCGGGCGAACGCCACGCGCGCTCCCATCCGGTGTGATAGCGCAGCGCTTCGCGCGCCACAGCAAAGGCTGAATAGTGTTTCATAAGCGAATCCATCCGGTTCGGTGATTGGGCGAAGATATGCCGTGTAACGACAATACGCCCCTGCCGTGCAACGCCGTAATATCGCATTATTGCGACATAGGCTCCATTATTGCGACATGAAGTCGAACAGCGGCCATTTGTCCCTTTTTTCGCCCTGCCCAGAGGTCTAAGTCAGGGCAGCCATATCGGAGAAGCCATGACGTTCTGGGCCCTGATCATCTTGACCGCGCTGGTAACAGCGGTGTTTTTGGGTTTTTCCCTGCTGCGGGGGCGCGATACGCGCGAACCGGCCGCTGCTTATGACCTGCGAGTTTATCGTGAACAGCTGGCGGGAGTGGACAAGGATCTGGCGCGCGGCGTTATTGGCGAAGCAGATGCCGAGCGTGTGCGAACTGAAATCTCGCGTCGTATTCTGGCGGCTGATGCCCAAATGCAGGCGCAGACAGCGCAGGCCGGGCCACCGGTTTGGGTCACGATCACTGGGATTGCGCTTGTTGGTGCCTTTCTGGTTGGGGGCGCGGCCTGGATGTACAACCTTATGGGCGCAGCGGGCCTGCCGGATCAGCCGTTGTCTCTGCGGCTTGAACAGGCCGAAATTCTCCGCGCGGAACGCCCCAATCAGGCCGAGGCAGAAGCCGCCGCAACGCCAGCCCCGCTGCCGGAGTTGGATGAAAGCTACGCCTCTTTGCTGAACCAGCTTCGCGAAACCGTGGCTGCGCGCCCTGACGATCTTCAGGGGCACATTCTTCTGGCACAACATGAAGCGAACGCAGGGAATTTTCCGGCGGCCTACAAAGCTCAACAGCGTGTCATCGAATTGTCTGGAGATCAGGTTCCTGCGGACGCCTATTCGCATCTGGCCGAAATGATGATCCTGTCGGCACGCGGATATGTGTCGCCCGAAGCCGAAGAGGCGCTGCGTCAGGCGCTGCAGCGCGATCCTCGCCATGGTCCGGCGCTGTATTACCTGGGCCAGATGATGGTGCAGGTCGGGCGGCCTGACATTGGATACCGTATCTGGACCGACGCGCTGCGCAACGCGCCTGCCGGAGCTCCTTGGGCGGATGCGATCCTGGCGCAGCTGGATGAACTGGCCTTCCGCGCAGGTGTGTTCAACGCGCCCGAGATTCCGGCACCCGCAATTTCTGGTCCCTCGCAGGACGATATCGATGCTGCGGCCGCCCTGCCCCCCGAAGAACGGCAAGAGATGATCCGTGGCATGGTCAATCAGCTGTCGGACCGGCTGGCCACCGAAGGTGGTGCGCCAGAAGACTGGGCCCGCCTGATAGCTGCGCTGGGCGTTCTGGGCGAAGGACAGCGCGCCATCGACATCAAGAACGAGGCGATGGAAGTCTTTGCCGGAAACGCAGAAGCGCTCGAGATCATCGACGCCGCAGCCTACCAAGCCGGTATCGCACAATGATCCATGACGCTTTTGAAGATTTCGCGGCCAATCTTCCGCCGATGACAGCGCTGATGGGGCTGGATCTGGGCGAAAAGACCATCGGTGTCGCCGTGTCCGACCGGATGCGCGGTGTCGCCAGCCCGCTTGAGACTGTGCGGCGTAAAAAATTCACTCTCGATTCCGCTCGCCTGCTGGAGATCATCGCAGATCGCGAGATCGGCGGTGTTATCCTCGGCCTGCCTAAAAACATGGACGGGACCGAAGGCCCTCGCTGCCAATCAACCCGCGCTTTTGCCCGAAACCTGTCGCGCCTGACCGAGGTTTCAATCGGCTTTTGGGATGAACGGCTTAGCACGGTTGCGGCAGAAAAAGCACTGCTGGAGGCGGATACGACACGAAAACGTCGCGGACAGGTTATCGATCACGTTGCGGCTGGCTATATTCTGCAAGGAGCGCTGGATAGGCTGCGCTTTTTGTAACGGCACGGGGAACACCGATGACAAACATGGTCTGGAAAAGGAACGAGGTCGAAAGCCCTTGCATCCAGATTTGCGTCGTGCACCCGACCGAACGCATCTGTACCGGCTGCTATCGCACCATTGACGAGATCACGCGCTGGTCAAAAATGGATAGCAGTGAACGCGCAGAAATCATGGAAGATCTGCCTGCCCGCAAACCGCGCCTTGCCAAGCGGCGCGGCGGACGTTCTGCACGCTTGAACAAGTCCTAAAATCCTCAATTCAGGGATGTATCCGCGCCGCTGCGAGTTGGTCTGAACTACGAGGGGGTCAAGTTCTAAGACAAACGGTGAGTGAGTGGCAACCCACAGCGGCGTTTCAAAATTGTGTTTCGCCCGAAGTGGTTAGACGGGCGGACACTGTTTGCTTAATGTTTTTTGACCAGTCGATCAAGAAAAATTGAACGCTCGCTTACTTAACTTGACGTAATGGTCAATTTGCGCAGCATTTATGTTGCAAAACAGACGCGCTATCCCGCCGCCAGCCAGGTCTTTGAGCTTTCAAACTCTTCGGACGGAAAGAACTGCGTACGCGCGCCAAGAACATGACTGGCCACGCGTTGCGCGATATGCTGCCAGGCCTTGTCCCCCACAATGGCCGCGCGGTCCAACAGTCCTACGTGCCCTCGTGCCAGCCGGAAATGCGCGGCCAACGCTGTCAGCCCCTGCCAGCCGTCAAACTCTCGCAAATCAATCAGCAGGCGAAACCCGTCCTTGGTACTTAGAACGGCATCAAGATCGCGCTCGGCTTGTTTATATTGATCCGGGTCCAGTTTTCCCATCAGGCTGATCTGAACACAGGGTCCGCCCAGATCGGTGACATGAATGGCCCCCAGAGATTCTCGCATCCAACGGCGCGCGGCCTCAAGTTCTGCAAGATCAAAAACCTGAACCGGACACGGCAAAATCGGTGCAGCCAGATGAACGCCGGATCGGACCCAGCCCTGATCGGCTGCAACAGCAATGCGGTCGAACCCGCGCCAATGGCTGAGGCCAAGTTTCGTATCCGCCCAAGCGGCACCAAGGTCATAGCCTTGAAATTCTGGTTGAACGATAGCCAGCATCCGCACCGCGTCATGATCCGCCAGTGCGGCCTCAATCGCGGGTACCAATGTTTCGCTGTAATCTTTGCTGGTGACTTCGCCGGACAGCTCGACCTCGATCTGTGCCCCTTCTGAATCCGTATGAACCGTAATCATGAAACCCTCCAAACCTGAATAATGGCAGGAGGTTACGGGGATTCGATCCACTCCGCCACACCCCCTGCAAATTCAGGGCGGAAATAGGCGATCATCCGTCCATCCGGCCCGGCCGAAGCCCCGTCGGCCCAGGGCGCAACACCGTGCAGGCAATGGCGATGCAGCAGATACGCCTCCCCCGGCTTTGCGGGTAACTCGATTCGGGGACAAGTTTCAAAAACCTCGCGGCGGGCTGCCTGATAGATGTCAGTGATGTCGATCTGATGCAGGGCGTCCTTGGGCTGGCCCTCCATTGCGCGCGCAAAAGCAGAACCCAGGATCTTGTGGCTGCCTTCCCACAGAACCATTGGGGCGGCGTCCGCGCTGACCTCGGTCAACGGGATACCAAGGATCCAGGCATGCGGTTCGTCGACGCGTCGGCGACGATCCGGCCCCATAGGGCGCAACCCGTCCACATGTGCCGCATCACGGTTCTGCCGGTAACGACTGGCCGCTTCGCTTTCGCCACGGCGCGGTCGTGGATAGCCGGGATAAACAACCGAGACCTGCCCCTTGTGAAGCGGCAAGTGCCCGTAATGCTGAGAGACAAATGTCATGGCCTGACCTGAAAGAGGGTCCGATTGCCCCACCCTGCCCTCAGGATCGTTGTCCAGCGCATCTACCCCGATAAACCACGTGCCTTCGCAATCAAGCCACTCGGCAAAGACAAGATCGGTGACCGAGGCCCGCGCCTGCGGCAAGGCATGATCAACCCATCGGGCAAGGGCAGGATCATACGGAAACCGAATCCAGCCTTTGTCCCAAAAGTCGGTCACAGCCCCAGTGCCTTGCGCAACATGTTCAGCGCAACCAGCGTCAGGAACACTGCAAACACGCGCTTCAAAGGTTTGGGGTCCATCGCATGCGCCAGCTTCACCCCCCACGGGGCGGTGATCATGGTCATGGCCACAACGATTGCAAAAGCCACCAGATTGACGGCCCCAATGGTCAGCGGAGGGCGATGCTCGGGCGCGATGTCAAGAAAAAGAAAACCGAGTACCGAGGGCACGGCGATGATCACGCCAAACCCGGCCGCCGTCGCCACCGCCCGGTGAATCGGCGTGTTGAACAGGCTCATCAACGGCACACCAAAGCTGCCCCCGCCAATCCCCATCAGCACCGACAAAAACCCAACCGACGGGGACAGAACCGCGCGTTTCACGCCCTTGGGCATTGCGTCGCCAAGCCGCCACTCGGATTTGCCAAGCCCCAGATAAGCACCGATCACCATGCCCAGCACCCCGAACAGAGCCTGCAGTGCCTCGGTCCGCAAGGCCGAGGCGACCAGTACGCCGACAATAGCACCGACCGCGATCCCCGGCCCCCAACCGCGCAGAATATCCCAATCGACCGCGCCTTTCTTGTTATGCGCCAGAACCGAGCGCAACGAAGTCACGATGATCGTCGCCAAAGAGGTCGCCAGACACAGCTGCATCAACTGCGGGCCACCGTACCCAAGGGTCTGAAACGCATAGAAAAACGCAGGCACCAGCACAATGCCGCCCCCAACGCCCAGCAATCCCGCCAGCACGCCGGCCAGCGCCCCGATCACAAGCAAAAGGCCCAGCATCTGGGCCAGCAACATCGTCTCGGGCATCATCCCCCCAAACCGGCCTTACAGCCGTACTCCGTTCCACTCAAACCTCGGCCAATGGCGCGATACTGTCCAGAGCCTGCAGCATCACCTCGGGGCCAGCACCGTCATGCACCGCACCCTCGGACAAAGCCCGCCGCCATGCGCGTGCGCCCGGGCGACCGGCAAACAGGCCCAGCATATGACGCGTGATCTGGTGCAAACGCCCACCATTGGCAAGGTGACGTTCCACATAGGGCACCATTTTGTGAACGACATCAATCGGATCAGCCACCTGTCCGGCGCCAAAAATCCGAACGTCCGCCTCAGCCAGAATATCAGTTGGTTGGTGATACGCTGCGCGCCCGATCATGACGCCGTCCAAACCGGCCTCAAGCTGCGCCTGCGCCTGTTTCAACGAGGTAATGCCACCATTGATCGAGACATGCATATCGGGGAACGCCGCCTTCATGCGGTGCACCAGATCGTAGTCTAGCGGTGGAATGTCCCGATTTTCCTTGGGGCTCAGCCCCTGTAACCAGGCCTTACGCGCATGAATTGTCACGCGCTGGCATCCCGCTGCCTGAATGGCCTGCAAGAAATCTGGCAGAACCTGTTCGGGTTCCTGATCGTCGACCCCGATGCGGCATTTCACAGTGACCTCGACGTCAACCGCCTCACGCATTGCAGCAACGCAATCAGCGACCCGTTCGGGCTCTTTCATTAACACCGCACCAAACGTTCCCGATTGAACCCGGTCCGAGGGGCAGCCGCAGTTCAAGTTGATCTCATCATACCCGGCCTGCGCCCCCAGTCGCGCCGCCTGCGCCAGTTCTTGCGGATCAGACCCACCCAGTTGCAGGGCGACAGGGTGTTCTTGGGGATTGTAGTCCAACAGATGCAATGCCCCTCCGCGTACCAAGGCCGGGGCGGTCACCATTTCAGTGTATAGAAGCGTTTGCTGGCTCAGCAGTCGATGTACATAGCGGCAATGGCGATCGGTCCAGTCCATCATCGGCGCAACAGACAGCCTTGCGGCCTGTGAAACACGGGCTGCCGAAGTGGATTGTCTTTGCATCACAGAGTTTGACGGCGCTGTCATCGGTTGATCTCGGGCTAAACTAGGCTGCTGGCTTACTGCACCAAACGTGGTTTCGCAACCAAGGGCGCATCACATCAGACAGGGCCTTCGGCACAAAAAAGAAAGGGCAGGTCTTGCGACCTGCCCTACGCGATTGCACCGGATGGGAGG
>NZ_WQHP01000009.1 GCF_013035315.1 Ruegeria arenilitoris
GGCGACAGAAACCTAATCTGCACATGCCCTCCAATGGACGCATACCAAGAAGCCGTTGAGTAAACCTCGGTGCAAACATGGCCCCGCCAAGCAATTGGCGGGGTTAACAAACAGCAGCAGGGAGTTCCTTTTCCAGCGCTGAGCAAACCGGAAGTGTTGAATGAAATGAAACACTACGTCGTACAAACTGATCGCTCAGACAAGGCTCAGACCTTTGCCCCGGTGTCCGAGCGTATTCGGCACATTGACGTCATTGTGCATAACGGTGCCGACAAAGCGTCTGCTGAAATCGTCAAAGAATTCTACCGAGCTTTGAACAGCCTGACAGAAAACGACACTTACATCGTTAACGTGCGTGGTCTGGCCGAGGACAAGGTTGGTGGACCGCTTTATTGGGCCGGGCGAACGGCGATCTTCTGGGGTGATCTTGAACATAACTGGGGTCTTGATGGCGAGCAAAAGGTTTGGACTGCGCAGGTTTTGAGCCTGGCGCCCCGAACTCTTTTGGTCGGAAGTGCCGTAATGCTGTTGGCACAACCTGGGCGTTCTGATCGTCGGGTCGCCGCGATACACCCGTGCTTGGTGTCGGCCGCTTCAGAATTGGGAATAGCAAATTGCGGTGCTTCCACACATCTGTGCCCGAAAGGCCGTCTGCATAGTGCGAACTCTCGCATCAGCTCATTAAGGTTGCTGGCTGCACTGGTTGCGTTGGACCACGGTGAGTATCTTGCAGATGAACTGCGCAGATATGTCGGACTGGAAGAGCCGCGGCAAGCGACAGAAAGCCGGGTCGCAAATCGGCTGATCCGCAGGGCCAATGGGGATGAACTGGTCACTCTTACCTTGGCGATCATGTCGGAGAACATCGAAGAACCACTGAGCATCTCTGATCTGTCAGAAAAAGTTGGGACGTCGATCCGACAGCTTCAAAGAAGGTTTCAACTCAGGACAGGTGCCAAGCTTTTGGGGTCGTACAAAGAGCTTCGGTTGGAAAGGGTTCTGAGCCTGCTCAAGCACACAGATATGCCCTTGGTGGAGATTGCCGCTGCAACTGGTTTTTCTTCCCGGCCAGCGATGGCGCGCGCCTTTTTTGATCACTACAGATCCAGACCCGAAGAGAGCAGGAAAAGGCGCTATCTTGGCAGCGCGGCCAACTAGAAAACCGGGCCGCGCTGTTTGTACGCGTTCTAGGTAACGCGCGACCGGCACATTCAGATCAGGTGTTCAAACCGCCGTCGGCGCGCCAATTCGCGAACCCAACTCGGTGTTGTTTCACAAAATGCTTTCAATTTTGGCGAGTGTTGCGGAGTTAACAGCGACACCCTGCACGCGCGCTGCAAGGCGTTTGGCACTTCGCCCGTCGCCCGGCAAATGAGAGCCGTCTTGCGCGCGGATCGCCGCAACCAGGCCGGAAACTCCGGTCTCAAACGCGCCTTGCGCCGTCGCGCCGGGGTCTATCGCGATGAAAAACTGCCCCGTTTTTGGCGGACCTCCTGCCGTACCCGAGAACGGCGAGGCGTTGATGCCCAGGGTGGCCCCAGTCAAAGCAGCGGCCAAAAGCTCGACCATCAAAGCAACGCCAACGCCCTTGTAACCGCCCGAAGGGGCCATCGAGCCCTTCAGTCCGACCTCGGGGTCAGTGGTTGGGTTACCGTCGGCATCCAGTGCCCATCCGACCGGGATTGGTTTGCCTTCGCGCGCGTGTTTCATAACCTCGCTTTTCGCGATTGTACTGGCACTTTGGTCGATCAGCAGCGCAGGCTCACCGTCCGGTCCGGGCGCGGCGACGGAAAACGGATTGGTGCCCACGACAGGTTTGGACCCGCCGGACGGCGCGATTGAGGCGGGCGCGTTGGTGAAACCAAGACCAACCAGCCCGGCCTGCGCCAGCCGATAGGTGTGATACCCTAATACGCCACAGTTATAGCTGTTGTTGATGGCCAGAACCGCCACGCCTTGTTCGCGCGCGGCAGGGATCAGGGCTTCGAACCCCTTGTCTACAGCCGAATGCGCAAAGCCTGTTGCCGCATCGACAGTCACAACACCCGGTTTGGGACGGGTCAGAACGGGCTTGGCCGATCCATCGACCTTGCCGCATTGGACATGCTCACAGTAGATCGGGATGTAGGCCAATCCATGGCTTGCAACCCCATCTGCTTCGGTCGCCGCGGTGGCTATCGCCAACGGTCTGGCATTCTCCTCGGAGGTGCCGGCCGCCACCAATGCGCGGAAGGACAGGTCTTCGATTTCGGCGAGTGTCAGGGTTCGGGTGTCGGTCACGTGCGTTTCTCTTCAGTCATTGTCGGAAAGCCCGGAACCTGCCCCAAGCAGGCGGGATTCCTCGGTTGCAGGGGCGTATGTGCGGTGGGCGAATTGGTTCAGAACCGCCCAGTCATCCGAGTTCGGATGCGCACGGGTTTGCTGTTCGCGGGGCAAGCTCTGTGTGGTCGCTTTCGAGATGGTGACCCCTTGTGCTTTTTCGGGAAAACTGCCGGGCGACGACAGGCGCGTGCCATCTGTCACGGCTTTCATATCGTCGAATTCGATTTGCAGCGCGCATTTCTGAATGCGGGCTGCGTTCGACGCAAAGGGAAGCAGCAGGGCAGGGGCAGCAACCCGCTGCATTTGGATTGAACCAGTGTCCAAAAATTGGGCGGTGTCAGATAGCAACGGGCCCACTGAAAGGGGACAGAGGTCGCCCTCTGCATGCCACAGTTCATCCAGGTCTTGAGGCCGATGCGAGGCAGGATCATTGGCAAATCCAAGTGCCAGAAGCCGCGCCAGCGTCTCTACGCCGTCCAAGCCTTGCGCGCATAACCAACGTGTCGCTTTGCCCGCTTCTTCGGCCTGCCCCCAAGAGTATCCCGCGCCACGTGTGGCGCGTTTGGCGGTGGCCTCGATCTCGTTCAATGACAAATTCATACCGTTGCCTGCGGATAGACCCAAAGATCAGCGTTTTCGCTGGTCAGTTCTTCGGGGTACGGCGCACCGGAATACATGCAGATTCGGACCCAGCGGTCGGAACGTGGATCGAAATGCGTCGCGCCAAAGAACGATAGCTTTGCGCGTAACATGTCGATGGGCAGCACCTTGTCGCTGATCGTGTTGTCACGGATTTCGCCATAAGGCGCGGTTCTGGCCACCTGAGCGCGTCGGATCGTATGACGATGTTCTGGATGGCGCAGTAGGAATTCAGCCACTGTTTTGGTGTCTTCCCAATCACTTAGTGCCGAATAGGCGGCAGCGGCATCGCGCGCAGGGGCCAAGGGTTGTTCATAATCCTCAATGGGTTCCTCGAACCGCTCCCCCATGCGGGGTTCAAGCTTTTCTTCCGATACGTACCAGGCGCGGGCGCAGTTTTCGGGTGCCGCCCAGTCCAGATGGAGCGCCCAGTCGTGTGTATCCCGTATCAACTCGCGTATCTGCTCAATGGGCATTTTCCCATCGATGACAAACGCCTCGGATCGGCTGTCCGCCATGCAACTCGCCAAGCCGTCCACAAGGTCTCCGTAAGGTTCAAGGATCAACGAGGCGAGATATTCCTGACCTTCTTGGGAGAGCGCTGTTTCTGACCAGTTGATCAGCGCGTCCCAAGGGTAAGCCTCGGCCAGTCCGTTTGTCGCCAAGTAGCTGGAAATCGCGCGCAGGTCGGCGTTTAATTCCGCAAGCTTGCTAACCTGTATCGGATGCTCGGATCGCCACCACGAAATAGAAAGTTGGCTGCGCTGAAAAAGCTCTTGGAACTTGTCGATCTCAGCAGGGCTGGCGGTTTCAACGGACCGAACGCGGGCCAGCGCCTCTTCCCGTGCCATCACCCAATTGTTGAACAGAACAGGGTGGTTGACGATGAACGGGGCCATTCCGAGGCCAGTGGAGTTCCCGATCCCCAGCCAGCGCGCGATA
Organism: Ruegeria arenilitoris; assembly: GCF_013035315.1. GTDB lineage: Bacteria > Pseudomonadota > Alphaproteobacteria > Rhodobacterales > Rhodobacteraceae > Ruegeria > Ruegeria arenilitoris_D. The sequence continues at coordinate 3,904 of NZ_WQHP01000009.1, forward strand.
TCCGGATCCAGCTTGGCGGTGTGATCGCCACCCTTCACGGCGGCCATATGCTGGACAAGGTCCCGAACAAAAGTCCGCGTCAGATAAACGGACAACATCTCGACCTGGAAAGGAGCCTGTGTTTCGCTCCGTCCCGCAACCTTTTCGCGATCCGCGGCCCCGAACTTGCCCGACCCGTAAACGGCCGTCGTGCGCATCAGGTAGCCGACCTGATAGATCTGGTCCAAATCAGGTTGCTGCCCTGCTGCCAACGCGTCCACGACATGTTCCCACAGCCGGACCGAGCGATTGGCGCGCGACAAGGACAGCTCGCTTTCGCTGACGCGGCCAGCCTCTTGCAAGGGTACATTTTGGGACAGTCGCTCTATGTCGGCCTTAGTGGGAACCCCGTCGAACAGTGCAAAAGTCGCATCCCAAGCGTCGGCAATCACACGATCCGAGCGTTTTTCCGGGGGCAGGTCGTGAGCAAATGCCACCAGTGAGTATGCCCTATCCGGCCCCTGCGCCGTGTAGACCGCTGTGCCAACACCCGTGTCATCGATATCAAAAACCGGGCGCGAGAAAGACCAGTTCTCGCGCGCCATGCGGCGGGTCAACTGGCGCATAAAACTCAGCCGACACTGATGAAACGATCCAAGCCGCGACAGCCGCATGACATTTGCGGGGGCCCGCCTTTCGATCCGTGTCTGCGTCTGTGCTTCCATTTGGTTACCCCTGCGCGACAAAATTCTCGGCAAAGAACCTGTACCAGTTCCCACCCATGATCCCGGCGACTTCGTCGTCATTCAGGCCGGTTGCACGCAACCCACTTTCGATATTCCCAAAGTCCCGGTTGTCCCGGAACCATGCTGGCATTGGCGGGAAGCCTGGATTGCTGGCTGACCCCTCGCCATAGTCGATCTGTTTGGTCCAGCGCCCGACACGCATCCATTCGACCACGCTGTCAGGCTGATCCTGACACAAATCCGTGCCGATCCCGAGGTGTTCCGCGCCATACTTCTCGGCCGTCCGTGCGATCATCTCGCAAAAACTGGTCAGCGTGCAGTCCGACTTGTCCTTCAGGTGATGAGGATAGACCGAAAACCCCAACATCCCACCGTTTTCCGTGACCGCCCGGATCACCGCATCACGCTTGTTGCGCAGGGCAGGGGCCCAATCGTGCGGGTTCGCATGCGTGATCGCGATCGGGCGTTCGGACAGTTCAGCCGCTTCGATGGTGGATCGGTCCGCCGAATGGCTCATATCCACCACAAGCCCGACGCGGTTCATTTCTTTGATAACTTGGCGACCCATGCGGGTGATGCCAGTATCTTCGGCCTCATAGCAGCCAGTGGCCAGCAGAGACTGGTTGTTGTAGGTCAGTTGCATGAACCGGGCACCCAGTGTGTGCACGATTTCGACCAGTCCGATGTCGTCTTCTATCGGTGACGGGTTCTGAAACCCAAAGAAAACAGCCGTGCGCCCGGTTTCGCGCGCTTTGTCGATATCGCTGGCCCAGAGACCCTTCATGATCAGGTCCGGGTATTGCTCGAACCACCTGTTCCACCGTTCAAAATTCAGGACAGTTTCACGGAAGTTCTCATGATAGGCGATTGTGACATGGATCGCGTCCACGCCACCCTCACGCAACTGCCGAAAAATCTTTTCAGACCAGTTGGCGTATTGCAGCCCGTCGATCCGCATCACATCGGCTTTCCGGCGCTGATATATGCAGTTTTCACCGTGGTATAGAACTCGGCCGCGGCCTTGCCCTGTTCGCGCGGGCCATACGAGCTGTCGCCGCGCCCACCAAATGGCACATGATAGTCAGTCCCGGCAGTGGGCAGGTTCACGGTCACGACCCCGGTGCGCGCGTTGCGGCGGAAATGCGTGGCGCGGGCCAGACTCTGGGTCACGATGCCGGATGTCAGGCCGAAATTGGTGTCGTTTACGGTGGCGAGCGCCTCATCATAGCTGTCGACTTTGATGACCGAGGTCAGCGGCGCGAACATTTCTTCACGATTGATGCGCATCTGGTTCGTGGTGTTCAGGAACACGCCGGGGCTCATGTAATAGCCGTCATGGGGCATGTCCAAACGCTGTCCGCCACAGGCCAGCTCGGCCCCTTCGGATTTACCCAGATCGACATAAGCCAGGTTTTCCGCAAGTTGCTGCGCGCTGACGACCGGCCCCATCTGGGTGCCCTCTGCCAGCGCGTGGCCCACTTTCATCGCTTGTGCGCCAGCCACCAGTTTTTCAACGAAAGCATCGTGGATGGCGGAATGAACCACCAGCCGCGACGAGGCGGTACATTTTTGACCGGTGCCGCCGAATGCACCACCCAAGGCCAGCGTAACAGCAAGATCAAGGTCGGCGTCATCCATCACGGCCAGCGCGTTTTTCGACCCCATCTCCATCTGCACCTTGGTCAGGTTTTGGATGGCTGCAGTCGCGATGTCCTTGCCAACCGGAACAGAGCCGGTGAACGAGATCGCGTTGACCTTGGGGCTTTCCACCAGCCTTTGCCCGATGGACCGGCCGGATCCCATGACCAGGCTGAAAAGGCCTTTGGGGATATCCTGACGGTTGATGATCTCGGTCAGGGCCAAAGCAGAAGCCGGAGTGATGTTGGCGGGCTTCCAAACCACGGCATTGCCATAGCAAAGCGCCGGAGCGATCTTCCAGGACGCGGTAGCTGTCGGAAAATTCCAGGGGCTGATAACAGCAACGACGCCGACCGCCTCGCGCCGCACATCGATTTCGATGTCGGGGCGCACCGAATCCGCGTTCTCTCCTATCTGGCGCAGGCATTCGGCGGCGTAATAGGTAAAGAACTGCCCGGCGCGATAGACCTCTCCCTTGCCTTCGGCCAGTGGTTTGCCTTCTTCGCGGCTAAGCAGAGTGCCAAGTTCTTCCGCGCGCGCCATCAGCTCGTTACCGATGTTCATCAAGACGGCCTGCTTGCGTTCTAATCCATAGGCCGCCCATTCGACCTGGGCCATGCGGGCCTGATCCAGTGTCGCTTCCAGCTGATCTGCGCTGGCCTGTGCGAAATGACCGATCAGGTCGCTCAGGTCTGACGGGTTTCGGTTTTCGATCTCGCTTTCGCCAGCGATCCATTCGCCAGCGATCAGGTTTAGTTTGGTCACAATAGGCCCCACGACAAAGCTAGTTGCGGGCACAATGGACTCTGACTGCAATATCAGTCAAACTCAAACAAATTAACTCAACTTCAGAAAATCTGAAATATGGCAATCAAGATCGAAATGCTGCGCTGCTTTTGTGCCGTCGCGCAAACCGGCAACCTGTCCGAGGCCGCTGACCGCCTTGGTCGAACGCAATCTGCGGTGTCCATGACCCTGAAACACTTCGAAAGCCATCTGGGCAAAAAGCTGTTCGTCGGAGAGCGAAAGAACCACCTGTCCGCTTTGGGCGAGCAAGTGTTCGAGATGTCCCAACGGCAGGTGCGCCAGTTCGACCAGACCGTGCAATCCATCGAGACAGCGGCCCATTCCGCCAACGGCCTGATCCGCATCGCATCAGTCCCGTCGGTCGCTGCACTGGTGTTCCCGTCAGTTCTTGAGCATATGACCCAGCGATTTCCCGGCCTCAAGGTCGAGTTGCGGGATACAGACACGCAACAGGTTTTGGACGCTCTTGCTGAAGGAAAAGCGGATCTGGGGATCGTGTCCGGGCTGCACCCGATGAAAGGCGTCCAGACGATCCCTTTGTTCGAAGATCAGTTTGGTCTGGTTTGCGCCGCTGATCATCCCCTCATCACAAGGCCCGAGCCGCCGACCATAGATGATGTAATCGCATCTTCTTTCGTTCGAAATTCCTTGTGCGACCTGATCCAAACCCCAAGTTTTGTTCAGGCGATCGAAGATGCGGATGTCACCATTCACAATACGCACTCGCTGATAACGATGGTCCGCACCGGTAAATGGGTAACGATATTGCCACAAACCGTCGCGCGTTTCATCCCGCAGAGCACCGCGTTCCGGGCTTTTTCTGACCTGCCCGACAAGCGGCAGGTCTATCTTTGCGTCAAGGAACGTCCTCGTTTCCAGGACCAGATAGACGAGTGCAGCGCGTTCATTCTGAGCAGAAAGCTGGTCTGAACGCGTAGGATACCCCTTTTTGTAAGGCGGTCGATCTAGGTTTTCGTTCCATGTTATGATGCATATAGCCCCCGTGCCGTTCGCTGGAGGAAGCTTTTGCTCCCACTCGAGATACACTTGCAGCGCTTTTGACCTGCCTTAGCTACCTCTTGTCGATATGCCCTTGTTGATGCACACTTATACCAGAGGAGGGATGTCTGCCTCATTCCGGGCTCTGTTGGCAGACGGACCGGCGCTTTGGGAGGAGTGCGTGATGACATCCAAGACTGCAGGCTCCAAACCACCAGACAATCTGACGCCGCAACGGAACACCATTCCCGAGGTCAACAGGGTTACAGCGGATGACATTACTGCCTCTCTAAAAGAGGGCTTCTCTGACTTTCTGGCCCGCCCCGTCATGAGTGGCTTTTTCGGATTGTTCTATGCGGCTTTTGGCATCCTGTTTGTGTGGGTACTAGTCTGGTTAGGCAAGATTTGGATGATCATCCCGGCGGCAGTTGGCTTTCCACTGGTCGCGCCCTTTGCGGCGGCAGGCCTTTATGAAATGTCACGCAGGTTGCAAAACGGCCAGAGTTTCGGCTGGTCAGACATCCTGGCTGTCATGGCCGATCAGCGAAAGCGTGAGATGGGCTGGATGGCATTCGTCACCCTGTTCATATTTTGGGTGTGGATTTACCAGGTCCGGCTGTGGCTGGCGATCCTGCTACAGGATGCGTCTTTTTCGGATTTCGGCGGTTTCATGCACACGGTGTTCTTTACCCCCAAGGGCTGGACTTTCCTGACAATTGGAACCGGCATCGGCGCGTTCCTGTCGTCGGTTCTGTTTTCGGTAACGGTAATCGCAATGCCTATGCTGCTTGATCGAGAAACAGATTTCGTTTCGGCCATGCTCACATCCATTCGCGTGGTCACCGAAAGCCCGGTTGTCATGCTTCTGTGGGGGGCGATCATTTCGATCACCATGCTGTTGTCGATGGTGCCGGCTTTTCTGGGCCTGATCTTTACGCTGCCAATCCTGGGCCACACCACATGGCACCTTTATCAACGGGCCGTGCCGCCGGTCGAAAGCTAACTGACGCTCAAACGGTGACTCTGTCAGGGTTTGCGTCTTAGGCGCTGATGATTTCGATGGCTGGTACGGGTAAAGGTCCCCGGTTTTCCGTCTCAATCCGGCTGATTTGTCACGAAACTGTAAGGTCGAGCCCTTAGTCCTGTGCTCGGGTCGAAAAAAATCACTCTTTTTCAATCGTTTGATGCGGTCTACGGGAAACCCCCAATTCCTTGGGGCGAAGCGATTCATTAACTTCGAATCATCCAAGGAATTACTGCGGACAATACCACTTTTCCCCGTGAGGGGCTGGCTACTTACCCCCTCGGCCGGCCCCTCAATAACCCCTCAGAAATGATACCGAGCCGACGCTTAGGCCTGTGTTTCCAGCTGATGCACTGCCGTACGCACCAGTGCGGGCAATTCGTGGGTGTCGCTGTAACTGTGGGTATGTGGAATCTCAGCCAACGGCGTTTTCCGGTACCCTTCCGAGAACAGCAGGAACGGTACCTTGGCCTTCTCCGCGGTTTCGGCATCGACTTCGCTGTCGCCCACAAACAGGCGCGGGCCTGCGGAAGATACCGCATCGAAACTGGCAAACAGCAGCTTAGGGTCCGGTTTGCGCACCGTCAGCGTGTCGCCGCCAAACACGGTGTCGAAAAGATGCGCAAGGTCCAGCGCTTCAAGAACGTGGCGGGCGGGGCCTTCGGGCTTGTTTGTGCAGATGCCAAGAACACAGCCCATTTCGCGCAGTTGCGTCAGCGCCTGATGAACGCCAGGGTAGGGAACAGTCTTGTCGCTGGAAGCCGCGTTGTAGTGCGCAAGAGTCAGTTGGGACAGTTCGGCGTGGCGTTCCATTGGCAGGTCACAATGTTCGAGGACGCGCGCAACCAGATTGGGCAAGCCCTTGCCCACGAACTGTTTGATTGTGTCTTGCGACAATGGTGCGGTGTCGACGTCCTGCAGCATCCGGTTGGCCGCTGCGGCGATATCCGGCAGGCTGTCGATCAGCGTGCCGTCCAGATCGAACATGATAGTCGCGGTCATTACAGTCCTCGAAAAATACCCGCGTCAGACCTAACCCGCTTGTTTTCGTTACGCAATCACCTGCGACACTTAGATGTTTCGTATTGGCCTTGACATACCTGACTAAAATAATCAGATTACTGGAAAGACCCCCGCAGCCAACCCAATTAGGGTCAGCCAAACATTTGAAAGCGCGAACGAAACAAGGCCTTTCGCCCGAGAACCCATTGGAGTTGTCCTGATGAATGTGCAGAACCCGAATCCCAGCCAGTCCTACGCGGTGTCCATGCTTCCGGCTCATAAGGCCGAAGATCTGACCAAGGGTGGCAATCTGGCCCATATCGAGTTGGGTGACCAACTGTACACCCTGCGTATCACGCGTGCCGGCAAACTGATCCTGACGAAATGAGCGCCCCTTCCTCGCGCGGCGGGGCTGCGGTTGGGCGTTTGTCCGACCTTAGCCCGATCGAAGCTGGTGCCGTGATGTACCTGCGGCTTTGGAGTGAAAGCCCCAAAGCCCGTGCGGATGCGGCCAGCGATTTCGAGATTGCCCTTGGCCTGGATCAGGGGCGCGCCGCTATGATGACGCTGGACCGCCTCTGCGGGCTGTGCGCCCACCACGGTCGTCGCCCTCTGGTGCGTCATGGGCTGGGCTGTTCCTGCCTCGGAGCGGATGAGAACTGTTTTGCGCAGATGATCGCTGCCGCATCCGAAGGTGCCCGCGAAGACGCGATGATGATGGCGTCACTGATCGTTCGGCCAGATTACGCTCCGGCTCTGGCATCTTTGTCCGAAGAGTTGGGTATGGTGCTGCGCCGCATGACCGCGTCGGTGCCACCGCCGACGACCGGCCACAAGTCCCCCTCTGCCGTGCTGCACTAAACAGCGCGCAGGTACAAAACCCCGGCACCCTCGGGCCGGGGTTTTGTCATTTCAGCAGCACCCGCAGCCCGCGTGGTGATGATCGTGGTCGCAGACCGGGGCAGGTGCGTAATCGCCAACTTCGGACAGCACCGTCCGCAGTGTCGATAGGATCATGTCGATGTCTTCGGCTTCGATTGTCAGGGGTGGTCGGATTTTCAGGATGTTGTCCTTGGGCCCTTCGCTGCCGATCAGAATCCGATGATCGCGCATGCGGTTCTTGACGTATTTGCAGATTTCGGTGCTTTCCGAGTCATCCGGGTTGATCAGTTCGACCCCGACGAAAAGGCCCATACCCCGCACATCGCCGACGCAGGCAAATTCGGAGTCGATCTGGCGTAGCCCATCCATCAGACGTGTGCCCATAACCCGGGCATTGTCCTGCAATCCTTCGTCATCGACGATATCCAGAACTTCCTTCCCGATCCTGCAGGACAGGGTCGAGCCGCCGAAGGTCGAAAAGAATTCGATCCCGTTGTCAAAGCTTTCTGCAATGGCTTTGGTTGTGACCAGAACACCCAGCGGATGGCCGTTTCCGATGGGTTTGCCCATGACAACGATATCCGGCAGCGCGCCTTGGTGTTCAAACCCGAAATAGTATTCACCCAGACGACCAAGGCCGGTCTGTACCTCATCGGCGATGCAGACGCCGCCTGCTGCCCGGATTTTTTCGTAGACTGCGGGCAGGTACCCCTTTGGCGGAATGATCTGACCGCCGACGGATGGGAAGGTCTCGGCTATGAAACCGGCGAGGCCGTGGCCTTTGGCCTGCAACGCTGCAATCGCTGGGTCCACCAGATCTGCGAACTTGTTTGCGCGATCCGCGTCATCGCGCTTGAATGACCCGCGATAGTCGTCGGCGACCTCGACCAGCTCGACCCAATCGGCCTGTCCGATCCCACCCGGTTTGTTGAACTTGTAGGCCGAGATCGCAACAGCTGCGTTGGTATTCCCGTGATAGCCATGGTCCGGCGTCACGATACCCTTGGCCCCTGTATGGGCGCGGGCCAGACGCAAGGCCAATTCATTGGCCTCGGTGCCGGAATTGACGAAGAAACAGACCTCGAACTGATCCGGCAGCTTGGACAGCACTTTGTCGGCAAAGGCCGTCTGCGCCGGGTGCAGATAGCGGGTGTTCGAATTCATGCGCTTGAGCTGGTCCGCTGCAACGGCCTGAATGCGCGGATGCGCATGGCCCACATGTGGAACGTTGTTATATGCGTCCAGATAGGGCCGCCCCCACTCGTCGAACAGGTGATGCTTCCAGCCGCGCACCAGCATGACCGGATCGTCGTAGGTCAGGCTGAGGTTCCCACCGAAGTGGTCATGCCGCCCCTGCAGGATCGCGTGCTTGTCGATCGGGCGATAGAACACCTTATCGTCTGGCAGGTTCAGCAAAGCCGCGGGGTTGGGGCAAACCGCGTGCCACAACTCCATCTCATCCGGGTCGCCAACACCGGGCCAGTCGTTCTGCATACCGTCGGTTGTCAGGGCCAGCTGGAAATGCACATGCGGCGCCCAGCCGCCATTTTGCGTGGCGTCGCCCAGCCGTGCAAAGGCCGCGCCCTGCGCCACTGGATCGCCCGGCTTCAGGCGATCGCAGACCTCGGGGTCCAGATGGCCGTAGAGCGTGTAAAACGGATCACCCTCGGGTGTTTCGTGGTGCAGAATCACCACGCCGCCATAGTCCAGATGCGCATCACGGTTTTCGACGGCCTCGACCCGGCCGCTCACGGGGGCATGCAGCACGGTTCCGGCCGGGGCGAACACGTCCACGGCCAGATGCACCGTGCGACGGTCCGATGCCTTCCAAGGCCCTTTGCGGAACGCTGGTTCGGCATAGATCAGGCGGGGTTCGTTGTAGTAGCCCAGCCAGAGACCCTCTCCGAATTCCTCGCCCACGCGCGCGGCTTCATCCAGCGGCATGTGGAACGGGTTCTGCGGCCAGGTCGAGTTTTCGACTGACAATGATCCCATGGGAACTTGGCTAAGGTCCTGATCGAACATCTCGGCGAACTGACCGCGATGCTCGGACAGGTAGGCGTGGATGCGCTCTGCCCCGTCTGTAACGGGCAACCCACATGCAGCACGCAGCCGAGCGGGCATCAGGCCACCATTGACCGCATCGTTCTCAAGAAACCGCCATGCCGGGGCCTGGCTGATGGTCACGTAAGGATCATCAGGGTTCTCGGCTGCCATCAAGGTCGAGTTCACCACGGACACAGCCAGCCGCATGCGCAGCAGGGGCCAGATCAGATCAACCTCGTCAGCCCGCAACCGGTTGGCCGCGTGATAGCCGCGTACCAAAGCCGTCAAGGCCTGTTCGGGTTTTGGATGGTCCAACACGATATACGCCCCGGCAATCGCCAGATCGCAGATGCGCGGGGCAGCACACATATCGCCCAGATCGATCAGACCCGAGATGGTCTGACGTTGCCCAAGCTCGCCCTCGACCAGGATATTGTAATCATTGGCATCATTGTGGATGGCCTGTTTCGGCAAGTCCGCCAAACGTTCCGAGATCGCTTGAAAATCTGCGGAAATTTCGGACAGCAATGCACGCCGCATTGGGTCAGCAATGGCGTTCAGTTTTTCAGCGACCCAACCCGCCTGGGTCAGATCCCATTTAAAGTCTGGACGGTTCAGCCCTTCATGCGTGAACCGCTCTATTGCTCGGTCAGTTGCGCCCAGAACCCGGCCAAGTTTCAGGATCAACTCGTCTGACTTCGGTGCAGCCTTGGCGTAGCACTGACCGGGCAGGCACTCCAACAGCCACACCAGCCGGAGCTGATCGTCCTGATCAGGGATCTCTGGCAGCACAGCGCCGTTGAGATCGGGGTGCACTGCGGGAAAGGGCAGCCCCGGAGCCTCAAGCGCGATATGCTTCAGAGCCTCGACCTGAAGGTCAATCAGCTGGGCTTCACAGCCAGGCCGCATGACTTTCAGCACATAGTCCTGCCCATTGGTGGCGCGGACCAGAAAGTTCAGGTCATATTCACCGTCCAGTCGGACCAGCTTGGCCTCAAGCCCCCAATGGGCGCGCAAGGCGAGGGCCCAGAAATCTGTCAGCTCAGCCATGGGGCTACCTCTTTAGTCCAGTGCGCGCAGGCGTTTAAACAGCGAGGACGTATCCCAGCGCCCGCCGCCTTGTTTCTGTACGTCTTTGTAGAACTGATCGACCAGAGCGGTCACGGGCAGCGAGGCGCCGTTTTCGTTGGCAGTATCCAGACAGATGCCAAGGTCCTTGCGCATCCAGTCCACCGCGAACCCATAGTCAAAGTGATCGTCCAACATCATTTCATGTCGGTTCACCATCTGCCAGCTGCCCGCCGCGCCCTGGCTGATCACCTCGACCACCGCACGTCCGTCCAAGCCTGCTTTTTCGGCGAAATGCATCGCTTCGCTCAGGGCCTGTACCAGACCCGCGATAGCGATCTGGTTGCACATTTTGGTCAACTGACCCGCGCCGCTGTCGCCAATACGGCGGCAGATCTTGGAATAGACCTGCATGATCGGTTCGGCCGCATCGTAGGCGGCTTGATTCCCACCGCACATGATCGAAAGAACACCATTCTCCGCGCCTGCTTGTCCGCCAGAGATCGGAGCATCGACGAAAGCGATGCCTTGCTTTTGGCCAGCGGCATAAAGCTCGTGGGTCACCCTGTCGGACACGGTGGTGTGATCGACAAAGATGGCACCGTCGGCCATGCCGTTGAATGCACCGTCGTCGCCGGTACAGACCATGCGCAGATCGTCGTCATTGCCAACGCAGGCCATGACGAACTCAGCACCTTGAGCCGCCTCGCGTGGGGTCGTAGCCATCGCGCCGCCGTGTTCGGCAACCCAGGCCTCGGCCTTGCTAGCGGTACGATTGTAGACGGTTACCTCATGACCTGCGGCTTGCAGGTGACCGGCCATGGGGTAACCCATAACGCCCAGGCCAAGGAAAGCGACTTTTGCCATTTTGTGATCCTCTCTGCTGTCCGGTGCGTTGCTGGGATCAGCAGGCCGGAATGTTTAGCAGAGACAAACCAAAGCGGCGGCCAAAGGGCAACCCCGTGTCACGCCTTGCCGCCCAAATCCTGCAGGATTGGACAATCGGGCCGGTCATCCCCAGCACAGGCGTCGATCAGGTGGCTTAGGGTGTCGCGCATGGCGTTCAGGTCCGCAATCTTGGCCTCGATCTGGGCCATGTGCGCGCGCGCGACCTTTTTGACATCGGCGCTGGCGCGGGTTTCATCCTCATATAGCGCCATCAGGGTGCGGCAATCTTCGATGGTAAACCCCAGCGCGCGAGCCCGACCCAGAAAATTCAGCTTGTGGACATCCTGACTGCGAAACCTGCGGTATCCGTTGTCATCGCGCAGCGGTTTGACCAGGCCGATATCCTCATAGTACCGGATCGTCTTGGCGGGCAGACCGGTCTGGTTTGCAACGTCTCCGATATTCATGAGGTCACCGTTTGACTGGAGTGATTGTGCGTGTCTTCGGGCAGGCTGGCCCGAACCCGGCGCAGCCGCAGTGCGTTGGAAACGACAAAGACGCTGGACAGAGCCATCGCCCCCGCGGCCAGAGCCGGGGACAGCAGGTGGCCACCAAACGGGTACAGGACGCCTGCAGCGACCGGGATCAACAGGATATTATAGCCGAAGGCCCAGCCTAGGTTCTGCTTGATGTTGCGCATGGTTCGGCGGCTGATCTCGACGGCGTTGGCCACCCCTCGCAGGTCACCCGACATCAGAACGACGTCGGCGGTTTCAATCGCCACATCGGTACCAGTTCCGATGGCAATGCCAGTGTCCGCCGCCGCCAGAGCCGGGGCGTCGTTGATGCCATCCCCGACAAAGGCCAGTGTCCCGAACTGGTCCCGCAATGCATTGATCGCGGCCAGCTTGCCATCCGGCAGGACCTCGGCCGTGACATGGTCGATGCCCAGTTTCTCGGCCAATGCTTGGGCCGTGCGCGTGTTGTCGCCCGTGACCATCGCAAGGGTCAGCCCCATCGCATGCAACCGCTCCAACGCTTGTTCGGTGCCCGGCTTTATTGGATCCGCCACCGCAAGCATCGCGGCGGCCTGACCGTCTATTGCGACGAACAAAGGCGTGACCCCTTCAGCCGCGCGCTGTTCAGCCTCGACGGCCAAATCAGTGAGGGAGATACTGTTTTGCTCCATCAGCCGGGGCGAACCGATCAGAACGTTGTGCCCTCCGACCGCGGCCTGAACACCAAGACCAGTGAGCGACTGGAAGCTCGACACCTCCGGCAGTTCGGATGGACCAGCGCGGGTGATCGCGCTGGCAATCGGGTGCTCTGAGCGCGCCTCAACAGCCGCCGCCAGTCGCAGCACCTGATCGCGGTCAAAACCGTTGGCCGTGGTGACGCTCTCTAATTCAGGTCTCCCAAGGGTCAGCGTCCCGGTCTTGTCCAATGCAATTACCTTGGACTGCTGTAGCTGCTGCAGCGCATCCCCCTTACGGAACAGAACGCCTAGCTCAGCCGCCCGCCCGGTGCCCACCATGATCGAGGTCGGCGTGGCCAGACCCATGGCACAGGGGCACGCGATGATCAGAACCGAGACTCCGGTGACCAGCGCCAGCGGCAGGGCGGGTGCCGGGCCAAAGATTAGCCATGCTGCAATGGTTAGCAGGGCAACCGCGATTACGGCTGGTACAAATCGCGCGGTGATCCGATCGACAAGACCCTGAATAGGCAGCTTCGCGCCCTGGGCCTGCTCGACCATTTGAATAACCTGCGCCAGCACCGTGTCTGCGCCAACACGCAACGCGCGCACCCGTAATGCGCCGGTGCCATTGACCGTTCCGCCAACGACCTGATCAGACGGTGCTTTGCCGACCGGAACGGGTTCGCCGGTAATCATGCTTTCATCGACATAGGATGTGCCGCCCAGCACTTCTGCGTCTACTGGAACGCGCTCGCCAGGGCGGATTTGCAACACGTCGCCCACCACGATGTCTGCGATAGGGCGATCTATGAACGTGCCGTCCATTTCCACGCGCGCTGTCTTGGGTTGCAGGCCAACAAGCTTTCGGATCGCTGCCCCGGTTCGCCCCTTGGCGCGCGCCTCCATCACACGACCCAGCAAGATGAGGACAACGATGACCGAGGCGGCCTCGAAATACACATTGGCGCTGCCGGCGGGCAAAATCTGCGGAGCAAACGTTGCGACGACGGAAAACAGGTAAGCCGCCCCGGTTCCCAAAGCGACCAGCGCGTTCATATCCGGCGAACCACGCAGTAGTGATGGAATGCCTTTGGCGTAGAAAACGCGGCCGGGACTAAACAAGATGACCGAGGTCAGGGCGAACTGGATCAAGTGACTGGCTTGCGTGCCAATCGTGGCCTGAACCCAGTGATGGAACGCTGGGATGATATGTCCGCCCATCTCAAGAACGAAAACGGGCAGAGCGAGAACAGCCGCAAAGATCGTCGCCCGCGTCAACGCGGTTGCGTCCTTTTCTTGTGCATGATCCATCTGAGCGATGGCTACGCGTGCGGGATAACCGGCAGCAGTGGACAGATCAGCCAGCTTTTGCGGATCTGTCGCTCCATCGAAAAACGTGACCTGCGCGGTTTCTGTGGCAAGATTGACCTGGGCATCAACCACTGCTGGATCGGCGCTCAGGGCCTTCTGAATCTTTGCCACGCACGAGGCGCAGTTCATTCCGTCGATTTTTAAAGTCGTTTGTGTCGTTTCGGCTGGATACCCGGCGTCATTCAGGGCGTCCGTCAACGCGCGGATTGGTCCCTCATGCGTCACCAGCGCGGTTTCCGTGGCGAAGTTGACGGCGGCATCCGTCACCCTAGGTGCGGCCCGCAATGTAGTTTCCACGCGCCCCACGCAAGACGCGCAGGACATGCCCGAGATTTTTAGTTGTGTTGTGTGTGGCGCAGCCATGCGACTCGATCCAAATGTGGTTCTGGCCCTTACATGGGGGTTCCAGTCACGGGAAGGTCAAGAGCTTTCGCGTATTTTCCGGGCTCAAGCGTCGGTGTCACTTGTTGGCAAATGTTTATAGCAGGAGTGAGTTGTAGGTCTCGGGTGGCGTAGGCCGGACGGCCTCGGGCGAGGCGAAGAACCCAAACATCAATGCCGCCGTGGTCAGTGCAAAGCCTACCAAAACAATACCGGCCATATTCAGTGTGGAACGTATCATGGGGAAAGCCCTTGTTCGGAATAGGTTGAGTGTTGAAAAGAGGTCAGGATCGAGTTTCCAGTTCCTGCTTTAGCCGCTCGTTTTCCGCCTGCAATTGCGCCAGTTGCTGCCCCAACCTTTTCAGGTGCGGGCGAAGTTCGGCTTCGGTGAAACGCGGCGTGATATGCTGAGGGCAGTTCCAATCCAGCCCTTCGACCCGGATGATGACCGCCCGTTCGGCCGGGGTGTCGGCGCCTTCGAGATACAGGCTGGCTGCAGCTGCCTCGCCTTCCGTAAACTCGACCCGGCCCAAGATCTTCAAGCGACGCTGGTTGGCGTAATCCATCAGGATCATAGCAATCCGGTCATTCCCATCCAGGTTCCCGCGCGAGATGTATTGTTTGTTGCCCGAGAAATCGGCGTACCCGATTGTCCGAGGCCCCAGAACCCTGAGGAAACCGATCGGACCGCCGCGATACTGCACATAAGGCCACCCGGTTTCCGACACGGTAGACTGATAAAACCCGTCTCGAGCCTCGATAAATGCTTTTTCGGCCGGGCCAATTTCATGGCCCTGCTGCGGGCCGCCTTCGATGAACTTGGAATACGTCTTGGCGGACCCCATACGTTCCTGATGCGCACGTACAGCAGGGGTGAAGGTCAGTTCCGAAAAGGCGCGAGGCATGGTATGTCCTTTCAAAGTCCCAGATCAGACAGGCCGGGATGGTCATCAGGGCGGGGGCCTTGCGGCCAGAAAAACAGTCGCTCGGTTTCGGTGATGGGAAGGTCGTTCAGTGATGCATGACGCTCGGCCATGCGGCCGTCTTCTGCAAAACGCCAATTCTCATTCCCGTAGGACCGGAACCATTGACCGCTGTCGTCCCGCCATTCGTAAGCATAGCGCACGGCAATGCGATCTCCGGCATAGGCCCACAGTTCCTTGATCAACCGATACTCCAACTCTTTGTTCCACTTGCGGGTCAGAAAGGCGTGAATGTCGGCATGACCGCTCAGGAACTCGGCCCTGTTTCGCCATTGGCTGTCGTCGGTGTAGGCGGGGGTCACTACATCAGCATCGCGGCTGTTCCAGGCGTTCTCGGCCAGGCGTACTTTTTGCGTGGCAGTTTCCAACGTGAACGGAGGGAGAGGAGGGCGGGTCATGCGTAGGTCTTTCAGGTCAGTGTGGCCGCCATCAAAGCGATAGTCAGCAAAAGGGGGACGTATTGTGCAGGGAAGGGTCTGACGCGGCGTCTCATGGGGGCGCTCCAATGTTTACTGATCGGTACATCTTGTCTGGAAGGTGTACTGATCGGTAACCTTTTTCAAGTATCATTTCGAAAATTCCTCGGACATTTTTGGGTTGAGGAATTTTGCGAAATAAAAACAGTTACTTGCGGGATCATGTTGCGACCGTTCATGCTACGCACTATGTACCGATCAGTACATGAAGGAGCCGAATCATGCGCCCGAACAAACGTGACGAGCTTGTCAGCAAGGCTTTGGAGGTCTTCTACCGGGATGGGTTCCACGCGACCGGAATGGACAAACTGGTCGTCGAGACGGGCGTGTCCAAAACGTCGATGTACAAGCATTTTCGCACCAAAGAGGACCTGATCCTTGCGGCACTACGGCTGCGGGATGAGAACTTTCGTACGTGGTTCATGCGCCGGGTGTCCGAGCTTGCCGATACGCCAGCCGATCAGTTGGTCGCCAGTTTTGATGCGCTGGGCGAATGGTTTGAAGAAGACGGCTTTCGTGGATGTATGTTCATCAAAGCGGGTGCTGAGTTTCAGGAAAAGTCTCACCCGATCCACCTTCAGGCGGCCGAGCACAAACGCCTGATCCTCATTTTTTACACCGATCTGGCGCGTCAGGCCGGTGCGCGAAACCCCGAAGCCTTGGGGTGTCAGTTACTGTTGCTGAAAGAGGGGGCAATCGTCACGGCCGTTCTGGTCAAAAGCTGCGATCCGGCCAAAGACGCCAAAGCAGCTGCACGCGTCTTGCTGGATTCGGCACTTAGTTGACGCGATGACAACGTGCCAGAGTGGCGCGGTAGGCAAAAAAGACGTTGCGTAGCAATCCTGTGCGCGGGTTGGTTTGAAGGGTCTCCAAAGCTACCCTGATCAAAACCAGACACGGGAGAAACCAACATGTCGCTATTCACGTCGACCGCAAAATGGGTCACCGAAGAGCACCAGATGTTTGCTGAAATGGCCAACCGGTTCATGGACGATGAGCTTGTGCCGAACATTGAGCGCTGGAACCAGAATGGTGTGGTCGATCGCGATTTCTGGAACAAAGCCGGAGAAATGGGCCTGATGGCTGGCGCGATCCCTGAGGATTTTGGCGGTGTGGGCGGCGGCATCGGGTTTGACGCGGTCACGCTGTACGAGCAATCCGCGCGTGGTGATGCGGGCTGGGGCTTTGGCATTCAGTCGATCGTTGTCCATTACCTGACCGCCTACGGCAGCGAGGATCAAAAGCAAAAATGGTTGCCGCGTCTGGCGTCCGGCGAAATGGTCGGCGCCTTGGCGATGACCGAACCCGGAACCGGGTCGGACGTGCAGTCTATTCGTACGACGGCGGAAAAGGACGGGAACTCATATCGCTTGAATGGGTCCAAGATCTTTATCACCAACGGTCAGACAGCGGACTTGATCCTTGTGGCCGCCAAAACGGACAAAACCCAGGGGTCCAAGGGCGTGTCGCTGATCGCAGTCGAAACCGAAGGGGCCGAGGGGTTCCGGCGGGGCCGCAATCTCAAAAAACTCGGCATGAAGGCCAATGATACGGCCGAGCTGTTCTTTGAGGACGTCAAAGTGCCCATGACCAACCTGATCGGTCCGGAAGAGGGGCAGGGCTTTTATCAGATGATGAAGCAGCTGCCCTGGGAACGCCTGACGATTGGCATCATGGCGCTGGGCGCAATTGATTTCGCGATTGCCGAGACCGTTCGATACACACAGGAACGCAAGGCCTTTGGCCAACGTGTCATGGATTTCCAGAATACGCGTTTCAAACTGGCCGAGTGCAAGACCAAAGCTGAAGTTCTGCGCAGCTTCGTCAACGACTGTGTTGCGCAGCTTGAAGATGGGACGCTGGATGCCGCGAAGGCCTCGATGGTCAAATACTGGGGGTCCGAGGTGCAGAATGAAATTATGCATGAGTGTCTGCAACTGTTTGGCGGCTATGGCTTCATGATGGAGTATCCGATCGCCCGCCTTTATGCCGATGCGCGTGTCCAGATGATCTATGGTGGCACCAACGAGATCATGAAGGAGCTCATCGCGCGTTCGTTGGACACGTAACACCGCGTGGGCTCCCGCCCGTCGTCAACGTTTTTGAAAAACGTCTCCTTCCGTTGGGCCGGGCAGTTTCATATGGGTCGGGGAAGAACCTCAGGCAGTGCTCAATTGGTCCTGCAGCCAAGTCCGAAAGGATTTCAGCGGCTCAGACGCCGGTTTTGATTGCGGCCAGACAAGATAAAACTGCCCCAGACTGACGCGGGGTCCGTCCCAGGCGGGGACCAGCCGCCCGGTTTTAAGGTCTTGCTGGATCAGGTAGCTGGGCAGCAGCGCTGCGCCCAGCCCGTGGATTGTGGCCTGGACCATTGTCGAGAACTGATCGAACAACATGCCACGCATTCCCGAGGCATCGCGTCCCTGTTCCGCGAACCATCGCTCCCACGCATCCGGTCTGGTTTCCAGATGCAGCAGAGGGGCCGTCATCAGCCAGTCCAGCCCCTCATCCTGTTGGGGCAGCAATTCTGGCGCGCAGACCGGTAGCACCTCTTCTCGCATAATCGGCATGTAGTGCACCCCGGGCCAGTCCTTCTGACCAAAGTGGATGGCGGCATCAAAATGTTCGGTCTGGAAGTCGAAGGGTTTGAGGCATGTGCTCAGATTCACGGTCACTTCGGGGTGGTGACGGGCAAAGTCCTGCAGGCGTGGGGCCAGCCAATGCATACCAAAGGCGGGCAGGATCGACAGGTTCAATGACCCGCCGGTCGGGTTCGCCTTCAGCTTCAGCGATGCCTGCGCGAGTTGGTTCAAAGCAGTTCGCGCCACCTCGACATAGTCCTTCGCGGCGGGCGTCAGATGCAGCCGCATCTGATTGCGCTGGATCAGCGCGACGCCCAACTGTTCCTCCATGGACTTGAGCTGACGGCTGATTGCGCTTTGGGTCAGTGACAACTCTTCAGCGGCAGCCGAGGCGCTGCCCAGGCGGTCGACCGCCTCTAATGCCAGCAGAGAGGGGATCGAGGGCAGAAACCGGCGGGGTCCAATCATATGACTAATCCTCATACCTTTTGTATGGAATATCACTGGCATTTGTCCCGCGCCAGCCCGATACAGAGGCACGGGCCACAGCGTGGATTTGGATCAATGGCACAAGTTACCAGCACCAAGGATTTTCAGCGCGCAGAGCGGCTGCAAGGCATCGAGTTGTCCGAGATCGCTCGTATCTCGGAACACGCGGCGCGTCTTCGCGCGCAAGGCATTGATGTGATCGCGCTCAGCACCGGTGAGCCTGATTTTCCTTCGCCCGAACATGTGGTCGAGGCCGCGAACAGGGCCGCTATCGAAGGTCAGACCCGTTATCCCGCAACGGCAGGAACCCCAGCTTTGCGCGCGGCAATCGCGGCAGAGGTGGGTCTGCAAACGGAAAACATCATCGTGTCGACAGGGGCCAAGCAGGTCTTGTCCGGCGCAATGATGGCTACACTTAACCCCGGCGACGAGGTAATCGCCGTCGCGCCGTTCTGGACAAGCTATGCGGATATGGTCAGGCTGGCTGGCGGCATTCCCACCATCCTCAGCTGCCCGGCAGAACAGGGCTTCAAGCTAAGCCCGGACCAGTTAGAAGCCGCGATCACCCCGCGCACTCGTTGGCTGTTGTTGAACACGCCCTCCAACCCTACTGGTGCTGTGTATTCCAAAATGGAACTGCAGGCGCTGGGGGATGTGTTGAAAAATCACCCGCAGGTATGGGTGATTTCAGATGAAATCTATCAACACCTTTCGTACGTGCCCTTCACGCCATTTGTGCAGGCGGTTCCCGCACTGGCGGATCGCACGCTGACAGTGAATGGTGTGTCCAAGGCCTATTCCATGACGGGCTGGCGTATTGGCTGGGGTATTGGGCCGGCACCCTTGATCAAAGCGATGATTGCTGTTCAGGGGCAAATCACATCGGGCGCGTGCTCGATTGCTCAGGCTGCGGCGTTGGAGGCGATCACAGGTCCACAGGACTTGCTGTCCGAGCGGCGCAACGCAATGCGCGCGCGCCGGGATTTGGTCGTGGACGGGCTGAACCGGGCCGGGCTGGAATGCACTGTGCCGGAGGGCGCGTTCTACGTCTTTCCCAAAACGCCGGCAAAAATGCCCGTGGACCACGAATTCTGCCGTTATCTGCTGGACGAAGCAGGGGTCGCCTTGGTGCCTGGGCGTGCCTTTGGAATGCCGGGACATATGCGGCTTTCTTTTGCCTATGCGACGGAAAGCCTGCAAGAAGGGGTGCGCCGTCTCGCGGACGCCACCGCAAAACTGTAATCCTAAGAAGACCGGAAAACCAAATGGATCGCGCTCAGATCGTTCACGAAAACTTCCTGACCCGGGTCGCCAATCGCGACTTTCCGAATGGTGCGGGTCCACGCTTGGGGCTGAGCAACACTGATGCGGTGTCGTTGTACCGGTCACAGGTCCTCAGCCGCGCTTTGGACCGCACCAGCCGTGAAATGCAGAAGGCGGGGCAGGGGTTCTATACCATCGGCTCGTCGGGGCACGAAGGTATGGCCGCGGTTGCCCATGCGTTGCGCCCAACGGATATTGCTTTTCTTCATTACCGGGATGCGGCTTTCCAGATCGCGCGGGCCGAGCAGGTGCCGGGACAGCAGATCGCTTGGGACATGCTGCTGAGCTTTGCGTGCTCGAAAGAGGATCCCACATCAGGCGGACGGCACAAGGTGCTGGGGTCCAAGGCGCTGACGATCCCGCCGCAGACCTCGACCATCGCCAGCCATCTGCCCAAGGCAGTGGGCGCGGCCTATGCGCTGGGTGCGGCCCGGCGGCACGATCCGGAGCACCGCGAGTTGCCCGAGGACGGGATCGCGATGTGCTCCTTCGGGGATGCCTCGGCCAACCATTCCACGGCGCAGGGCGCGGTCAACACGGCCGGGTGGACCAGTGTGCAATCGACACCGCTGCCGCTGTTGTTCGTGTGCGAGGACAACGGGATCGGCATCTCGGTCAAAACCCCGAAAGGCTGGATACAAGCGTCGATGGAGCATCGCCCGGGGATAAAGTACTTTCAGGCCAACGGTTTGGATATCTACGAAACCTTTTCGGTCGCGCAGGAGGCCGCAGAATACGTCCGGAACCGCCGCAAACCGGCCTTCCTGCATCTAAAAACCGTGCGCCTCTATGGCCACGCCGGTGCGGATGTGCCGACCACCTATATGTCGAAGTCTGAGGTCGAGGCGGATGAGGCCAATGATCCCTTGCTGCACTCTGTGCGTCTGCTGGACCAGGCAGGGGCATTGACGCCGGATCAGGCCTTGAAAATCTATCAGGACACCTGTGATCGCACGGACCGGATTGCCGCCGAAGCCGCCACACGCCCCCATCTGGCCAATGCGTCCGAAGTTATGGCCAGCCTGATCCCGCCCAAACGGACCTGCAAACCCACCAATGGCCCAAGCGCCGAGGCGCGTGCCAAGGTGTTTGGCAGCGATATGCGCGCGATGGAGGACCCCCAGCCCATGAGCCGCCTGATCAACTGGGCGCTCACCGATCTGATGCTCGAGCATGGTGAGATCGTGTGTATGGGCGAAGACGTCGGTCGCAAAGGCGGCGTCTATGGCGTGACGCAGAAACTGCAGCAACGATTTGGCCAGGATCGCGTGATCGACACTTTGCTGGACGAACAATCCATTCTGGGGCTGGCGATTGGAATGGGACACAATGGTTTCGTTCCGATCCCCGAAATCCAGTTCCTCGCCTATCTGCACAATGCCGAGGATCAGATCCGGGGCGAGGCTGCAACCCTGCCGTTTTTCTCGAACGGGCAGTTCACCAACCCGATGGTTCTGCGGATTGCCGGGCTTGGATACCAGAAGGGGTTTGGCGGGCATTTCCACAATGACAACTCGCTGGCTGTTCTGCGCGACATTCCCGGCGTGATCATTGCCTGCCCCTCGACCGGTTCGGACGCGGCGCAGATGCTGCGTGAATGCGTGAGATTGGCGCGGGAAGAGCAGCGGGTGGTTGTATTCCTGGAACCGATCGCCCTGTACCCGATGCGCGATTTGCACCAGCCGCAGGACGCAGGTTGGATGACCACCTATCCCTCGGCGGATCAGCGGATTGGGCTTGGCGAGGTTGGCGTGCATGGTGACGGCACCGATCTGGCCATCGTCACCTATGGCAACGGTCATTACCTTTCGAAACAGGCCTTGCCCGAGTTGGAGGCCGCCGGGGTAAAGACGCGTATCATCGACATGCGCTGGCTGGCTCCCTTACCGGTCGAAGCGCTGCGCGAGGCGACCAAACCCTGCGCGAAGGTCCTGATTGTTGACGAATGCCGGCGCACAGGCAGCCAGTCCGAGGCGTTGATGGCGTTATTCATTGAAGAGACGCCCACCACTCCAATCGCGCGCGTCGTGGCCGAGGATTGTTTCATCGCAACCGGCCCGGCCTATGCGGCCCCGCTGCCATCGAAAGACGGGATTGTCGCGGCTGCATTGAAGCTGACCGGAGGCCGCTCATGACCCGCAAAGCCGTTGTTATCTGCCCGGGGCGGGGAACCTATAACAAGCCCGAGCTTGGCTACCTGCATCGCCATCACGCACAACGCATGGACCTGTTTCAAAGCTTCGACGCCATCCGCGCCGAGGCCGGGCAAGAGGCTGTCACCGCCTTGGATGGGGCTGCGCGATTTACGGTGTCCAAGTACTCGAAGGGCGACGTTGCCTCACCCCTGATCTACACGGCGTCCTTGGCGGATGCGCAAGCGTTGGCCGAGGATATCGAGGTTGTCGCGGTCACCGGCAACTCGATGGGCTGGTACATTGCTCTGGCCGCGGCTGGCGCGCTGTCCGCCGAAGACGGGTTCCGCGTTGTGAACACGATGGGCACGTTGATGCAGGATCACTTGATCGGTGGCCAGTTGGTGTATCCGTTTGTCGGTGACAATTGGGCGAACGATGCTGCCCGCAAGGCTGAACTGTTGGCTGATGTCGCACGTATCAATGCCATCGAGGGTCACGATCTGGCGCTGTCCATCGATCTGGGCGGTATGTTGGTTCTGGCTGGCAACGAAGAAGGGCTTAAGACCTTCGAGGCATCGCAGCCCGTCGTGCAGGATCGATTCCCCATGAGGCTGCCGAACCACGCGGCGTTTCACACGTCCTTGCAGGCCCCGGTCGCCGCAGAGGGGCGGGCGCGGCTGGGTGCAGAGCTGTTCGGGCAGCCACAACACCCTCTGATCGATGGTCGCGGCAAGATCTGGTGGCCCGGGGCGACGGATACGCAGGCGCTCTGGGACTATACGCTGGGCCATCAGGTGACCGAGCCTTACGACTTCACCCGCGCGATCCAGACCGCTGCGCATGAATTCGCGCCCGATCTGTTCATCGTAACTGGCCCAGGTGCAAAGCTGGGCGGCGCGGTGGCACAATCGCTGGTTCTGGCGGATTGGCGCGGGATGGGCGACAAGGCTGCGTTCCAGGCGAAACAAGACGCGCAACCTTTCTTGATCGCCATGGGCCGCGAAGATCATAGGGCGCTTGCAACTGGCTGACGGTGCCCTGATGATCCGCGCAATTTCAAGGAGTCTTGTGTGAGCGACCACGACCAGTCCCTCTGGCTGAACACATGCCGCGAGCATGTCGAGCCCAGCGTTCCGACCAGCGACCTAACCGTCGATCTGGCGGTGATCGGCGGCGGCTATACCGGATGTTCGGCGGCCTTGTCGGCGGCGCGCTCCGGGGCTTCGGTCTGTCTGTTGGAGGCAGAAGAGATCGGACACGGTGGTTCTGGCCGTAATGTCGGGCTGGCAAACGCCGGCCTGTGGTTGCCGCCCGCCGACATCCGTGGGCATTTGGGTGATGCCGCCGGAGACCGCCTGATTGATCTGTTAGCGGCCGCCCCGGCTGAGGTGTTCGACCTCATCAATCGGCACGGGATCGACTGCGAACCTGTGCGCAACGGCACCTTGCACTGCGCGCATTCTGCGGCGGGCCTTCGCGATCTGCAGGCCCGTCACGCCCAACTGACCGCAGCCGGAGCGCCCGTTGAACTGCTGTCAGCGGAACAGACCGGTCAACGCACCGGCAGCGCGGCCTTTCACGGTGCCCTGTTTGATCCGCGGGCGGGAACGATTCAGCCTTTGGCGTACGTATGTGGACTTGCGCGCGCGGCAGCAGAAGCGGGGGCGTCGATCCATACGCAAAACCCGGTGCGGTCGATGCAGTATGAAGATGGCGTTTGGCTGCTGACCACCGCAAAAGGCGCGGTGCGTGCAAAGTCGGTGATACAAGCCACCAACGCCTATCATCGTGACATGGCGGCCTCTGCCCCGGCCTACGTGCCGGTTTACTACTTTCAGTACGCGACTGCTCCGTTGTCCGACAACTTGCGCGCCAGCGTTTTGCCGGGGGGCGAAGGCTGCTGGGATACCGGGCTAATCATGACCTCATTCCGCATGGATCAAGAGGGGCGGTTTATCATCGGTGCCATGGGGGATCTGGATCAGGCAGGAGGGACGATCCACAAAAGTTGGGTCCAGCGCAAACTGGCGCAGCTTTATCCGCAACTGGCTGATCAGAACTTGATCGAAGGGTGGCATGGCCGCATCGCCATGACGTCGGATCATATCCCGAAAATCACGCAGATTGGTCCCAACGCCCTGTCCGTTCACGGCTATTCAGGGCGCGGGATCGGGCCCGGTACGGTTTTCGGTCGCCTTGTGGCCGAAAGCCTGTTGCAGAATGACCCGAGCCTGTTGCCGGTTCCTGCGGTCGCGGACTATCGGGAAAACTGGATGGGCCTGCGCCGCGCGTATCTCGAAACCGGCGCGGCGCTGACCCATTTTGTCAAAGCGCGGTTCTGAGGTCAGACCGCGCGAGTGATGCCGCCATCGACTCGGATATTCTGCCCGGTGATATAGCCGCCGCCTTCTGATGCCAGCATGGCCACGACCGATGCGATCTCGTCATAGCTGCGCCCATACCGACCCAGCGGGATACGCGACCGGAATTCCTCTTTCTCGGGCAGGCTGTCGATAAAGCCCGGCAAGACGTTGTTCATGCGAATATTGTCTGCTGCGTATTGGTCCGAGAACAGCTTGGTAAAGGCAGCAAGGCCAGCGCGGAACACACCCGACGTGGGGAACACCGGATCAGGCTCGAACGCGGCGAAGGTCGAGATGTTGATGATCGATCCGCCGCCTTGCGCCTGCATGATCGGGGTCACCAGCCGTGTCGGCCGGACGGCGTTCATGAAGTAAACATCCATGCCGGTGTGCCAGTCCTCATCCGTAAGTTCCAGAACCGGAGCACGTGGCCCGTGGCCCGCCGAGTTGACCAGCACGTCGACGCGCCCCCAATGGGTCATCGCCGCGTCGACCAGTTTTTGCAGATCGTCCGTTGACTGGTTCGACCCGGTGACACCAACGCCGCCAAGCTCGTGCGCCAGAGCTTCGCCCTTGCCGGACGATGATAGAATGCCAACCTTGAACCCGTCAGCGGCCAGTCTCCGGGCGGAATCCGCGCCCATACCGCTGCCGCCTGCCGTAATCAGCGCTACTTTGGTCATGTGAAGTCTCCATGTTTTGGTGAATCCAAGATGGGCTTTGGGCGTTTGATTGACCAATCAGTTCTGCTGGTCGTATGCTGTAGAAAAACTACAGGATTATGTGATGGCGGCTCTTCCCCCGCTGAACGCATTACGAGCGTTCGAAGCCTCGGCACGGCATCTGAATTTCCGGCTGGCGGCCGAGGAATTGAGCGTCACGCAAGGGGCCGTTGCCCAGCAGGTGCGCGGGCTTGAGGCGCGGTTGGGTGTGCCGCTATTTGACCGCCTGCCGCGTGGCCTTGCACTGACCGAGGCGGGGCGGCGATTTCACTCTCCTTTGCGCAAGGCATTTCGCCTGATTGAAGGTGCCGTTGAAGACCTGTCGGGCGAAAGCCAGATAACCATTTCCGTAACACCCAGCTTTGCCTCGAAGTGGTTGGTGCCCCGCCTTCCTGACTTTACCCAAAGCCACCCCGAGATTGCCGTCCAGGTCGATGCGCGCGAGCGTTTGGCTGACTTTCAAAGCGATGGTGTGGACATAGCCGTGCGGCAAGGGCGGGGCCCGTTCGGGTCGGGGGTGACCGCGGTGCCATTGTTTTCCACCGGATTCGTCCCGGTCTGCAGCCCTGAAACCGCGGCGCGCATCACCAGGCCCGCTGATTTGGCACAGCACATTCTGCTAAACGACACCCATGGATTGTGGCCGTTGTTTCTTCAAAGGGCCAGGGTTTCGGGCAAACCAAAGATGATGAGCTTTAGCCAAAGCAGCCTCGCCATCGACGCGGCAGTGTCAGGGCAGGGCGTGGCCCTGGCGAATGAGCCATTGGTTTCCGCCTTGTTGGATGCGGGGCAACTGGTGCGCCCGATCCCGGACGAGCTGGTTGAAGATCTTGGGTTTTACATCGTCACACCCAAGCAACCGCGCCAACCAGTGCTGGTGGCGCTGATGAAAGACTGGTTGTTGTCGCAGGCTTGAGGCCTGCGCAACTTATTTCGCAGTCACTGAAATTCTCATCTCACCTTAGGAATGGAATTGCCGCCCGCAACGCGTTAGGTGACTGTGAGGCAACAGGAGGTGCGCGATGGGGATCCGCTTTTTCTCGGACAAGAACCGGCCGGTCCATATGGGCTCTTATCCGCTGGAGCGCTTGGCGCGGCAAAGCGCCATGCCGGATTTGTCTGGTGTGAAGCCGATGCCAAAGCTCGACTTTCACCGCCCTGATCGGCCCGAAAGCATCGTCAATGCGATGGGTGAGTTTCAGGCAATGATGGACACAATCCGGGATGGATTTGTAAACCCGGTTCTGTCCGAGATCCCGGTCGACCCGGCGGAGCGGGCGAACCACCTTAAGGCCTTTGGCTACTTCAACGACGCGTCGATGATGGGCTGCGGGCCATTGCCCGCTGCGGCGATGCTGTCCGAGCCTCGGCGCAACCCAGATATTGAACGTCTGGCGCACGCGCTGAAGACTCGGCAGACCAAGACGCTGGCGTCCGGCATCGACCTGATCATGGCCGATCTGAAGGAAAGCATGGAGGCCGCGCCCAGGCCCATGACGTCGCATCGCCATGTCGTTGTTTTTCTGTACGAATACAACCGCGACCCGACCCCGGATGAGCCCGGAGCGGATTGGATCTTGGATGCGCAGGATCATCGCGCCTGCCTGCTGGCCACCGAGAACGCGGTGGTGATTGCGAATTACATCCGGCTTTTGGGGTTTGATGCACGTGCGCATACGGCCATGTCATCCGAGGTGGATCTGGGCAAACTTGCAGTGGCGGCTGGGTTGGCCTCGGTCGAAGGGGGCGATGTTGTCGCGCCATGGCTGGGGAAGCGGTTTGGTTTGGCGGCGGTCACGACCGAAATGGAGATTGCGCATGATCAACCCTTGCAACCCATGGCGCAACAGCCTTGGTTCCGCACGCAAGGTCCTGCGTGGTGGATGGGCAAAGGCTTTGCCAAAAACGCCCTGAACCGCGATCCCTATGCAAAGCGTGGCTATGCGGACGGGGCGCACCCGTTCGAACGGCTCAAGCGCGTCGACGATCCGACCACTTACATCGACGAAGAGAACGTGGCCCGGGTGCCAAAACGCGCGGATATGTTCGCGCGCGCCCAATTCGGCGACATGGGCAAACCACTGCAAGACGCGGCCAAAGGGGGGCACTATGTCCGGAAATCCGCGCCAAGCTTCGCGCAACGTCGTTTGCTGGGTGCGTTTGTTCTGTTGCAAGACGGGGCCAGCGCGGGCGATCCGCACCAGACGGACGCCGCACGGAACGCTGCGAACATCAAGGCCGCGTCCTACTTTCTGGGCGTCGATGCCGTGGGCCTCAGCCGCTGTCCGGAATGGGCGTGGTATTCTCACGATGCGACCGGAGAAGAGATCGATCCGCCACATGATCAAGCCATTAGCATGATCATCGACCAGGGCTATGAGACGATGGAGGGCGCAAGCGGGGACGACTGGATAAGCGTCGCTCAGTCCATGCGCGCCTACCTTCGGTTTTCCCTGCTGGGCGGCGTGATCGCGCAGCAGATCCGAAACCTCGGCTACAAGGCGCGAGCGCACACGGTTATGGATGGCGAGGTATTGCAGCCACCCCTTTTGCTGCTTTCGGGACTGGGCGAGGTCAGCCGGATCGGTGAGGTCATCCTGAACCCCTATCTCGGCCCGCGCTTAAAATCTGGTGCGGTCACAACTGACATGCCGATGGCGCACGACAAGCCGATTGATTTCGGCCTGCAAACGTTCTGCGAAAGCTGCAACAAATGCGCGCGGGAATGCCCGTCCGGGGCGATCACCGCCGGGCCTAAGCTGATGTTCAACGGCTATGAAATCTGGAAATCCGACAGCCAGAAATGCGCAACATACCGGGTCACCACACCGGGCGGCGCGATGTGCGGACGATGCATGAAAACCTGCCCGTGGAACCTCGAAGGTATCTTCAAGGAACGCCCTTTCCGTTGGGCGGCGATGAACATTCCGCAAGCCGCCCCAGCGCTGGCCAAACTGGATGATGCCGTGGGGAATGGCGGCCTGAATGACACCAAGAAGTGGTGGTGGGACATTGAGCTGCAGCCGGATGGGGCCTATTACCCCAGCCAGCATCCTTTGAACCGGCGCGATCTGCAAACCGATCTGGACTTGAAGTACGAAGACCAGACGCTGGCCGTTTATCCTGCCTATCTGGCCCCGCACCCATGGCCCTATCCCTTTGCGATGGATCGCGAGGCCGGGATTGCGGCTTATCAGGCGATGGTCACTGCGGACGAATACAAGGCCCGCAAAGCGGCCGGGGATTTGTCTGTCATCCATCGCTACACCATCGCGGGCGACGCTCCTGTGATGCGCGTTGCGTTGACCAAGGTCGACAAAATGACTGCGGATGTGACCAAGTACGAGTTTTCCGCGCTCAATGGCGCGCCGTTGCCGGACTGGACAGCCGGTGCGCATCTGGACGTTCTGGTCGCGCCCGAGTTCCTGCGGCAGTACTCTATGTCTGGCGATCCCTCTGATAGTTCTATTTATCAGATCGGTGTCCTGCGCGAGGATGAAGGGCGCGGAGGGTCAGCTTTGCTGCATCGAATTTTCAACGAGGGGCGCAAAGTCTTCATTTCGAAACCAATCAACCATTTCGAACTGGACGAGCGTGCGACGAAGACCTTCTTGATGGGTGGCGGCATCGGCATCACGCCGATGATCGCCTTTGCGCATCGACTGCACAGCTTGGGAAAACCGTTTGCGTTGCATTACTCCGCCAGCACGCGGGGCAGCGCCGGGTATCTGGATGATCTGGCGACAATGCCTTGGGCCGATTGCGTTCACTACCATTTCTCGGACGAGGGCACGCGCGCTGATCTGGATGGGATTTTGGCAGGCTATCAGGAGGGTTGGCACGTATACACCTGCGGGCCGGACCGCTATATGGACGGCGTCATCCAGGCGGCGGAGCGGCAGGGATTCCCCGAAGAGGCGCGGCGTCTTGAGTATTTCTCGGTTCCGGAACAGCCCGAATACGATAACCATCCCTTCACTCTGAGGCTGGCAAAAACCGGCCGGGACCTGACCGTGCCAGCGGACAAAGACGCAGCGCAGGTTTTGAACGAAGCCGGAATTCACGTGGACGTAAAATGCGCAGATGGCATTTGCGGCGTCTGCAAATGCGCTGTGATTTCGGGTGAGATCGAGCATCGTGATTTTGTTCTTTCGAACAAACAACGTGAAGGAGCAATCATCCTATGTCAAAGTCGTGCAGCCGAGCCAGATGGCGTGATCGAACTCGACCTCTGATCCGAGGTCTGAAAACGACTTCGTGAAACATCAAAATTGGTCGTTCCAGCCATGGACGCCGGGTGGCGGCTGCACTAACGTCCACTCCGAACCCCAGTGAATCCTGATCAACAGGTGCGAGGTATTTTCATGGATTATCACAGCCCCGCCAGTTTTGCCGAGGCATCGGCCCTGGCTGCGAACGCAACGGGCATCACACGTTTTCTGGCAGGCGGCACAGATGTTCTGGTGCAGCTGCGGTCGGAGCTGGTGACGCCGGATACGCTGATCGACATCAAGAAAATCGACGGCGTCAGCGACATCACCCGCAACGCCGACGGCAGCTGGACGCTGGGCGTTGCCGCCACCGGCGCCGAGATGAGCGAGCATTCCGAACTGAGCCGCGACTGGCCCGGAGTGGTTGAGGCAATGGACCTGATCGGCTCGACCCAGGTGCAGGGTCGTGCAACGCTGACTGGCAACCTTTGCAACGGCTCTCCGGCTGCGGATTCGGTTCCGGCAATGGTTGCGGCAGGCGTGACCGTTACGGTGACCGGACCGGAAGGCACTCGCGAAGTTGCGGTTGAAGATATCCCGACCGGCCCCGGCAAAACGTCGCTGGGCAAGGGTGAGCTGATCTCGGCCGTCAACATCCCCGCGCGTGGCGAGAACGGGGGCGACGCGTATCTGCGCTTTATCCCGCGCACCGAGATGGACATTGCCGTTGTCGGTGTTGGTGTGAACCTGCGTCTGGACGGAGACACCGTCACCGAGGCGCGCGTATCTCTGGGCGCAGTGGCTCCGACCGTTCTGCTGGTCGAAGACTGCGCCAAGGCCATTATCGGCAGCACGTTGGACGAGGCTGCGCTGGATGCGCTGGCCGCCGCGGCATCCGCCGCTTGCAACCCGATCGACGACAAACGCGGCACGATCGCATTCCGCACCGAGGTCGCTGGCGTTCTGGCCAAGCGCGCCGCGAAAATTGCCTATGCCCGTGCCAAGGGAGAAGACGTATGAGCAAACTCCACGTATCCACCACCGTGAATGGTGACGCGGTCGAATATCTTTGCGACTCGCGCGAAACCCTGTTGGATTGTCTGCGCGACAAGCTGAACCTGACCGGCGCGAAAGAGGGCTGCGGCACCGGTGACTGCGGCGCGTGCTCGGTCTCGGTCGACGGTCGTTTGGTTTGCTCTTGCCTGATGCTGGGCGTTGAGGCGGATGGCAAAAGCATCGAAACCGTCGAAGGTATTGCAGACGGCGACGTTCTGCACCCGCTGCAGAAGAAGTTCATCGAACATGCCGCCCTTCAATGCGGTATCTGCACCCCGGGCATCCTGGTGGCGGCCAAGTCGCTGCTGGAGAAAAACCCCAACCCGACCGAAGAGGAAACCCGGTATTGGCTGGCAGGCAACCTCTGCCGCTGCACCGGTTATGACAAGATCATTCGTGCCGTGATGGAAACGGCGGAAGAGCTGCGGGAGGCTTCGTAATGGCACTCGACGATCGTAAATCGGAATTCACCTTTGTTGGTACACGCCCGAACCGCCCGGATGGTTTGGACAAGGTCACGGGCCGCGCCAAGTTTGGGGCAGATATGTCGGCCCCCGGTATGCTGCACGGCGCTGTGCTGCGCTCACCCCACGCACACGCGCGGATCGTGAAGATCGACACCTCGAAAGCCGAAGTGCACAAGGACGTCAAAGCCGTCGTCACCCGCGCGGATTTCTCGGATCAGGTCGAGTTCAAGCCGGGTCTGGAGGGCGAGTTCTGGAATGTTCTGGAAAACGTCATGGCTGGCGAAAAGGCTCTGTATGATGGCCACGCGGTTGCAGCAGTTGCAGCGACATCGGCCTTGGCGGCGCGCGATGTGCTAAAGCTGATCGAGGTCGAATACGAAGTGCTGCCGCATGTCACCGATGTGGACAAGGCGATGGCCTCAGACGCTCCGGTTATTCGCGAAGGCGCGGCGGATTACTCGGTGCCCGCGGGTATGCACCCGAACGTCGTCCGCTATCACGAAAGCGGTCACGGTGATGTTGAGGCCGGTTTTGCCGAGGCTGACCTAGTGATCGAAGACAGCTTTGTCACCGAAGCCACCCACCAGGGTTACATCGAACCGCACGCATGCCTTGGCATGCTGGGCAATGACGGCAAGGGTGAGCTGTGGTGCACCACGCAAGGGCACTGGATCGCGCAAAAAACCTGTGCCGCGCTTTTGGGCATTGAGACCTCGCAACTGCGCGTGACCGCGTCGGAAATCGGTGGCGGTTTCGGTGGTAAGACCACGGTGTTTATCGAACCCGTCGCACTGGCGCTGAGCCGCAAGGCCAACCGCCCGGTCAAGATCGTGATGTCCCGGTCCGAGGTATTCCGCGCCACCGGCCCGACTGCTTCGGCCTCGATGGACATCAAGATCGGAATGAAGAAGGACGGCACCATCTCGGCAGCCCAAGGCGTTTTCCGCCTGCAGGGTGGGGCCTTCCCCGGCGCGCCGGGCGATATGACCGCCATGTGTGCCTTTGCGCCCTATAACCTGACGAACGTCAAGCAGATCGGTTATGACGTCATGTCGAACCGCCCGAAACAGGCCGCATACCGCGCGCCGGGCGCGCCGATGGGCGCATTCGCGGTTGAATCGGTGATCGACGAGCTGTGCAAGAAACTGGGCCTCGATCCGGTCGACGTACGCCTGAAAAACGCCGCGCATGAAGGCACCAAGGCCAGCTATGGCCCGCGGTATGAACGGATTGGTCTGGTCGAAACCCTCGAGGCTGCCAAGGCGCACCCGCATTACTCAGCCCCTCTCAAACCGGGGCAGGGGCGCGGCATTTCCTGCGGGTTCTGGTTCAACCACGGCGGTGAGACCTCGGTATCGCTGTCGCTGTCCGAGGATGGCTCGGTCCAGCTGATGGTTGGTACACCGGATATCGGCGGTTCGCGCGCGTCTATGGCGCTGATGGCGGCCGAGGTGCTGGGCATCCCGTATGAGAACATCCGTGTGACCATCGCTGATACCGCCACGCTTGGGTATAACGACGTCAGCCACGGTTCGCGCGTGACCTATGCCTCTGGTCTTGCGACCATCAAGGCGGCCAAGCATGCGGTCGAAAAGCTGTGTGAACGTGCGGCGGCCAAGTGGGGCATCCCGGTGGACGCGGTGAAATGGGAAAGCGGCTGCGCGGTGCCTTCGGGCCCCAACGCAGGAGATTTTGATCCCATGCCGCTGGGTGAAATCACGGCAGACATGGGGTCGACCGGTGGTCCGATCTCGGGCCATTTCGAGGCGACGCCAGAAGGTGCGGGCGTGTCCTTTGGGACCCATATTGTCGACGCCGAGGTCGATCCCGAAACCGGCAAGACCAGCATCACCCGCTACACGGTCATTCAGGACGCCGGGAAGGCGATCCACCCGACCTATGTGGAAGGCCAGTATCAGGGCGGGGCCGCGCAAGGCATCGGCTGGGCGTTGAACGAGGAATACATCTATGGCGATGATGGTCGCCTGCAGAACTCGATCTTCCTCGACTACCGCATCCCGGTCGCCAGTGACCTGCCGATGATCGACACCTTGATCGTCGAAGTCCCTAATCCCGGCCATCCCTTTGGCGTACGTGGTGTAGGCGAGACGGGCATCGTGCCACCCCTTGCTGCCATCGCCAACGCGGTTTCCCACGCGGCGGGTGTGCGGATGCGCCAACTGCCCATGTCGCCGCCGCGCATTCTGGCCGCGCTCAAGGAAAATGGTTGAGGTTCACCTCTGGTCTGGCCTCCGGTCTTTGACCGGTGGCCAGCAAGTGGTTGAGGTCGAAGCCGAAACCACCGGCGATCTGCTGCGTGCGCTGGTGCGCGCGCACCCGCAGTTGCAAGGCCCGATAGATGCAGGCGTGTCGATTGCTATTGATGGCCGTGTCATCGCGACCGGCCTGACCGAACCGATCCCGGAAGGCAGCGAAGTCTACCTGATGCAGCGTCTGAGAGGCGGTTAGGTTTTGGGCGACCAAGGCTCGCGCCCGACCATACGGTCGGCTTCGGCAGTGATGTCGTTCATGTGATTTTCAAGGCTTTGGCGCAGGACCTCGATCTGTTCCTCAGTTGCCTTGCGCGGAACGGTTTCCGTCCATTCCCGGCAGAGGAATACACCTTCGTTCCGCCAGGGGCGCGGCATCAACAGGCGGTCCCAGGTTCCGGCCTCGTGCCCGTGCTTGGCCGAGTAGGTGATGCCGAAAACCCGCTTGCCGGATGTACGCGCCCAGATCAACGGTACGGTGGACGATACGCGCTCCGGTCCGCGGGGACCATCTGCGGCGATCCCGATCGAGATCCCCTGCTTCATCTTGCCCAAAACCTCGCGCGACAATGCCACGTGCCGCTTGTGGCTGGACATCGCGATCGTATCCATACCGAACAGCTTTTGAACACGGCCCACCATGCTGCCAGCGCGAGCAGCGGATGTGATCGAACAGATGGGCGCCTTGTCCAAGGGAAAGAAGTAGGGAGATTGAGCCAGACGCTGGTGCCACAACACCACAATGACTGGCTCGCCACTTTCCGCCAACTGGTCCAATTCCTCGTAGCCGATGCGTTGCCAGCGCGTGTTGCGATTGACCCATCGGATGTAGCTGGCAATGCGCCGTGCGGCCCAGTTCAGCAGGGCTTCGCTGTCAGCAATCTTTTTGCGGATACTCACGGATCGGGTCCCTTATTCTGGCCAAACCGTGTCTTATAGAACTCAACGCAGTGCGCAACTTGTTTGTGGAGCGGATTAGTAAGCGGGAATCTGAAAAAGCCTCTTGAGTCCGCCGCGCGGCTGGCATATCTGAAGCGCACCTTAGGGGTATAGCTCAGTTGGTAGAGCGACGGTCTCCAAAACCGTAGGTCGCGGGTTCGAACCCTGCTGCCCCTGCCATTTCTCCCAAGAAACAATGAACCAGGTTCTTGCCGACAGTTCTCAATTGTATGGGCGCACGACCGCTGGCAGTTTCAAAGATTGCAATCGGGCCAAGAGAGCAGGCGTGCGAGGATTTCTGAAAGAATAGGCGCTTTTGAGAACTTTGCAGAACGCATGTGCCGTGCTGACCGGATGGTTAACCCAATATGAACATGGCGTTTTTGCTTGATTTATCAGGTTTGTGGCAAAATACTGGCAAAAGTTTGGTGGCATGGTGATGTCGAGTGAAAGGTGTTTGTGATGGCGTATGGCGAAAGTTCTGAACTGACAGAAGACCAAAAGAAATGGGCTCAATGGACGATGCAGCCTAAGAAGCGTAAGCTGAAACCAACCGACTATGTGTCAGTTTTGGTCATTACCGCATCTGTCGTGGTTGTGACTGGTATCCATCACTACATGACCTTCTAAGCTATTGTAAGTTAAAGAAACTTTTGCTGTACCCGCCTTTTGAGGCGGGTTTTGCGTTTGTTTGGGTTTGCAATCGCATCGCATCCAGATACCCGTTCCAAATACGTCATGCATTCAGAGGATCAATCCCGGTTTCCTACGCCGTTGGAATGGCATATGGTCCTGCCCACAACGGACAGGCGGAAGAGGGTTCATGTCGCGCTTTGATGGTTATTTCCTGCGGCAACTGCTGATTCTGTTCGGTTTCTTCACCCTTGTTCTGGTGGGTGTGTTCTGGATCACCCGGTCCGTCAGCCTGTTTGATCGAGTGATCAGCGGCGGGCAATCCGCGATGGTGTTTCTGGAATTCACCGCTCTGACCCTGCCGACCCTGATCCGGACCGTGATGCCAATGGCCGTGTTCGCCGCGGCTGTGTACGCCACCAACCGGCTCAGCCGTGAAAGCGAGATGACGGTGATGTTGGCCACCGGATCCAGCCCGTGGAGATTGGCGCGCGCGGTGTTCGTGTTCGGCATCCTGACCGGTCTGATGATGGCGGCCATAAGTGTTTTTCTGCGCCCGGCATCGGTCGAGCAATTGGAGCAACGACAGGCTGAAGTTGCCGGAGATGTGACCGCTCAGCTGCTAAACGAGGGTGAATTCTTGCACCCCGCGCAAGGCGTAACGGTTTACATCGGAGAGATTGCCCTCGACGGTACACTGTCCGAAGTATTCGTGTCCGACCGCCGCGACGAAACAAACCCTGTCAGTTACTCCAGCAAGACAGCCTATCTGGTCAATAGTGGCACCGGCATTCACCTGGTGATGGTGGACGGTATCGCCCTGCGTCTGAACCAAGAGGGCCGGACTTTGTCCTCGACGCTGTTTCAAGATGCCTCATACGACATTTCCGACCTGACGAATTCGGATACGATCACCCGCCGCAGCCTCGAGGCAATCCCGACCTTTGCGCTTTTGGAAGACCGGGAAGCGATCATGGAGAATGAGTACTACACCGAGGGTGAGTTGATCGACGAGCTGCATCAGCGGTTTTCATGGATTGCTATCTGTGTCGCAGTTGCAATGGCCGGATTCTCGACATTGATGCTGGGCAGTTTCTCGCGGTTCGGTCTGTGGCCGCAGATCTTCGGAGCTTTCGTTATCCTTGTCCTGCTAGAGGGCGTTCGGGGCTTTGTTTCGCCGGTTGTAATCGATGATCCTGACCTATGGTTTTTACTGTACCTACCAGCAATCATAGGAATTCTGATTTCCTGCCTGTTCCTGCTGATTGCCGGACGTCCTTTGGTCCGTAGCCGCCGCAGGGCGAATGGCACGCTGTCTCATGCCTGAACTGTGCTGCGCAGATCGCTGAGGCTGGCAACCACGTCCTCGAACGCGTCGCTGTCTCGTCGGGTCACAAGGTAAAGCGGCAGCATCATGTCCAGCGCCCCAGTCACAGGCTTCAGCTGGCCTTTTTCCAAGTGGTCCTGAATGACATATTCGGGAAAATACCCTGTTCCGCCCCGCCTTAGGACATAGCGCAAACCCATCATGCAATTGCCCAGAAAGACTGTTTGGGCAGACGCTTTGCGCGCTGCAGATCGCACGTGGTCCTGATAGACCTCACCCAGTTCCAGGTTAACAAAAATCGGATCATTTCCTACCTCGGGTGTTTCGACCAACAGTAGGCGTTCCGGGGCGAGCTCTTTATACAGAACACGCGGATCGGACGGTTTCTCATGTGTCAGGGCCGCGTCCAGCACGTGGGTTGCCACTGCTTCGACCATGTTCAGGTCGTGATCGTAGTTCAGGGTCAGCAACAATTGTCCGTGGCGCTGTTCGTAGCGTACCGCCAGATCGACCAGCAATGGATCCCAGACACTCAACTGGGCACCCAGGCGCAAGGCGACGCGGTTTGGCGTCTGCCCCGGCAGATCGCGTGAGGCAAAGGACCAAAGCGAC
The DNA here is from genome assembly GCF_013035315.1 of Ruegeria arenilitoris. Taxonomy (GTDB): domain Bacteria; phylum Pseudomonadota; class Alphaproteobacteria; order Rhodobacterales; family Rhodobacteraceae; genus Ruegeria; species Ruegeria arenilitoris_D. The sequence continues at coordinate 40,521 of NZ_WQHP01000009.1, forward strand.
ATCATCTGTTCCGCATATGGGCGAAACTGACGTCCGAATTCGGTCAGGTTTGTACCGCCCGCGCCGCGCGTGAACAGCGCCTTGCCCGTTTCCTCTTCGATCAGCCGAATGCGGGCGCTCACTGCAGTCTGTGTCACGTTCAACCGGCGTGCCGCAGCGTGGAATCCGCCGGTTTCGGCAACGCATAGAAATGTCTCAAGAGCTTTGATTTGCATGTAGAAAACAATTTTTGATCGCAATGATAAAATCAATTCATTTTTTTGAGTGCCGCCTCTTCGTCTATATTGAACTCAGCAGATTAGCGCGAGGAACGACCATGCTGGACAAAAGCCACAAACCGACCTGGACCAGTTTTGAAGAGGCGACCAAAGCCGATTGGGACGCCGTTATGGAATACGAAGAGGCGTACAATGCAGCCCTGCCAGACCGTATTCTGGACGCTATTCGGTCGCTGGACGAAGACTGGACGCCATACCCTGTGAACCGCTACCAGCACAGCCTGCAAGCCGCGACACGGGCCTATGAGGATGGCGCGGACGAAGAGATCGTCGTTGCCGCCCTGATCCACGATACGGGCGATATTCTGTCCCCCTATAACCATGGTGAGCTGTCAGCGGCGATGATGAAGCCCTATGTCAGCGAAAAAACCTATTGGATTCTAAAACACCACTGTGTGTTCCAAGGGTACTACTACAACCACCATTTGGGTGGGGACCGGAATGCCCGCGACAAATATCGCGACAGCCCCTATTGGGAGGACTGCCGCTATTTCTGCCATGAATACGATCAAAAGGCGTTCGACCCGGATTATCCCACCAAGCCACTGGAGTTTTTCGAGCCCATGCTGCGCCGTGTTCTGAACAAAGGCGAAGGGCACATGGAGTTGAACGAAACCTCTGAATGTTAACAGGCCGCCATCAGGCGGTAGACGATCTGGGCGGCAGTGAAGTCCCAGGCGGCATTGCCGTCCGGGGCCAATTCGACGACGTCGAAGCCGACGCATGTGCGGCCCTTAAGCGCGTGCTCGACCAGTCGTAGCGCCTGATAGTACCCCAGCCCACCAGGAACGGGCGTACCCGTCGCAGGCATTTGTGACGGGTCCAGGCCGTCGACGTCAAAGCTGACATAGACCAGTTCGGGGAAATCCTCAGGCAGGTCGACCGAATGGATGTTCCCGGTCACTAATTCTTCAGCATCCACGTGGAAGACGTGATTTTTCAGACGGCTTTTCGCTTCTTCGGTCGAAATGGCGCGGACGCCGAACTGGGCCAGACGGATGCCCTCTTCGGCCAGCAGGTGCATGACCGACGCGTGCGAATGCTTCTCACCCTGATACGCGTTGCGCAGGTCGGCGTGTGCGTCGATCTGAACGATGCCAACGGGCTGGTTCAAAGCGCGGGCAACACCGATCACGGCACCGTAGCTCAGTGAATGCTCTCCACCCAGGGTCACCGGTACCTTACCTGCGCGGACGGCGGCTTCGGTGCGTTGGGCGAGGCGATTCATTACCTCGGGTAGGGGGCCGGCGCAGTCGAGTGGCTCTTCGGTAAAGATGCCTTCGACGCAAGGCTCGGCGTGGCCGGTGATCCGTTCCAATTCGTTGCTGGCCTCGATGATCGCTTCGGGGCCTTTGGCGGTGCCCGAGCCGTAGGATACGGTGCGTTCCAGCGGCACGGGGATCACGCGGAACCGGGCATCCTCGGTGCGCTCGGATGCGGTCAGTTCACTATCGAGGAAAATGCTCATGAGAGTCTGTCCTTAAATTCGTCGTAGCCGAACTGTTTGATGATCTTCAGTTCGTCGGTTTCGCTGTTCCACAATGCGATCGTCGGTAAAGGCACGCCGTTGAACGTATTGGTTTTGACCATTGAGTAATGGGCCTGATCAAGGAAGGCAAAGCGCTGGCCGATCTCCAGCGGTTGGTCCCACGTGTAGTCCCCGATCACGTCGCCTGCCAGGCAGGACGGACCGCCAAGTCGATAGGTATGGCCTGCGTCAGCCTCATCCATCAGGGCGGGGCGATAGGGCGCTTCGATCACGTCGGGCATATGGCAGGTGGCCGAGATATCGGTGATCGCGAGGGTCATGCCATTGGTGGGCAGGTCGAGAATTTCGCCGACCAGAATGCCAGCGTCAAGCGCTACAGCCTCGCCGGGTTCAAGATAGACGTCGACGTTGTGCCGGGTGCGGATCGTTTTGATAAATTCGACCAGCCCGTCACGGTCATAGTCATCGCGGGTGATGTGGTGACCCCCGCCGAAATTCAGCCATTTGAGTTGATTGAGAAACGGTTTCAGCTTGAGCTCGACCGCAGCCCATGTACGTTGCAATGGTTCGAACCCCTGTTCGCAAAGGGTGTGCATATGCAAGCCGTCAACACCGACCAAGGCGTCGGCGGTCAATTGGCTGACTGGCGTGCCAAGGCGCGAGCAGGGCGCGCAGGGATCGTATTTCGGTATCTCGCCCTCGGAATGTTCCGGGTTGATGCGCAGGCCCACCTGAACGCCCGCAGCCTGGGCCGTGGTCAGGAACCGGTCTTTTTGCGTCGGAGAATTAAAGATGATGTGGTCGGACAGGGACAGGATTTCGTCCATATCTGCGTCCTTGTACCCGGCGCAGAAGGTTGCGACCTCACCGCCGTATTCCTCTCGGCCAAGCCGCGCCTCGTAGATGCCAGAGGCGCAAGTGCCGCCAAGGTGCTCGCGGACCAGCGGGGCAAGTGAGAACATCGAGAACGCCTTGAGCGCGCTGAGGACATGCGCGCCGGATCGGTTGCCGACATCAGCCAGGATGCTCAGGTTCCGTTCGACGGCCTTTTCGTCAACGACGAAGCAAGGCGTAGGTACGCGGTTGAGGTCGAAGCTGCGGAAGGCTCCGGCATCTCCAGCTTGGGTGGTCATCATGTCGGGCATGTCAGGCGTCTCCGATTGTGGAGAAGCCGGGGGGCGCTGCCCCCCGGACCCCCCGAGGTATTTTTAGCCAGATGAAGCTACAGCGGATCAGAAGTCGACGGGTCCTTCGAGCTCATGCACCTGCCACGGCAGGCCGTGTTCATTGAGCATGTCCATGAAGTTGTCAGGGTCAAGCTGTTCCATGTTCCAGACGCCGGGTTCATTCCAGTTGCCTTTCAGCACTTGTGCCGCGCCGATCATGGCGGGGACGCCGGTGGTGTAGCTGACGGCCTGCGACCCAACCTCGCGGTAGCATTCTTCGTGGTCGCAGATGTTGTAGATGTAATAGGTCTTTTCGCCCGAGCCATCCTTGGCCTGCCCTGTGGCGATGTCGCCGATGCAGGCCTTGCCCTTGGTTTCCGCGCCAAGATCGCCGGGGTCGGGCAGCAGGGTTTTCAGGAACTGGATCGGGATGATTTCCTTGCCGTCATGCATCACCGGGTCGATGCGGGTCATGCCGACATTTTCCAGCACTTTGGCATGCATGATGTAGGCGTCACCGAAGGTCATCCAGAAGCGGGCGCGCTCGATCTCGGGGAAGTGGGTGCTGAGCGACTCCAGTTCCTCATGATACATCAGGTACATATTCTTGGGGCCGATGGCGGGGAAGTCGAATTCGACCTTGTGGGTCATGGCGGGGGAGTGTTTCCACTCGCCGCCTTCCCAGTGGCGGACTTCGGCCAGCACTTCGCGCAGGTTGATTTCCGGGTTGAAGTTGGTGGCGAATTCCTGATCGTTGCTGCCGCCATTGGCGTCCAGTACGTCGATCTGACGGATCGTGTCCAGCTTGTGTTTCTTGAGCCATTTCGCGAAGACGCTGGTCACACCCGGATCGAAGCCCGAGCCGAGGACGGCTGTCAGGCCGGCCTCTTTGAACCGCTCCTGATAGGCCCATTGCCAGTGGTACTCGAACTTGGCCTCGTCCTCAGGTTCATAGCTCGCGGTGTCGAGATAGTGGATGCCGGCCTCGAGGCACGCGTCCATCAACACCAGATCCTGATAGGGCAGGGCGAGGTTCACAAGGATTTCAGCGCCGGTTTCCTTGATCAGCTTGACCGTGTCTTCGACCTTGTAGGCGTCCAGCTCGGCGGTCGCGATATCAACGCCCACGCGTTCTTTCACCGCCTTGGCGATGGCATCACATTTCGATTTCGTGCGGCTGGCCAGAGTGATTTCGGTAAAGATGTCCGAATTCATCGCCATCTTGTGTACGGCGGCGTGGGATACGCCGCCTGCGCCGACAACCAGTGTTTTTCCAGTCAAAGAACCCATGGGGGTAATCTCCTCTCACAGGGGGTTATTCGTAATAGGTGTAGCCGTTGATCGAGTCGCGGTAGGCGCTCATCAGGGTTTTGCGGTCCTTGGCTTTCAGAGTACCGGTCGAGATCGCCTCGTCCACCATTTTGCGGAAAGCGGCGACGCAGTCCTGCGGGTCAAACTCGACATAGGACAGGACCTGGCTGATCGTGTCGCCTTCCTGCTCGTGCAGCAGGTCAAAGCCTCCGTCGGCACGCAGGTCGATGGTGACGACGTTGGTATCTCCGAACAGGTTATGCAGATCGCCCAGCGTTTCCTGATAGGCGCCGACAAAGAAAACGCCCATGAAGTACTCATCCTCGTCGGGCAGGGAATGCACCGGCAGGCTGGGCGAGACGCCATCCGCCAGAATGAAACGGTCGATCTTACCGTCGCTGTCGCAAGTAATGTCGGACAGGACCGCGCGGCGGTCTGGCGTTTCGTTCAGGCCCTGCAGCGGCACGATAGGGTGAAGTTGGTCGATGGCCCAGACGTCCGGCAGGGACTGGAACAGCGAGAAATTGCAGTGGTAGATGTCGGCCACTTTCTCTAGCTGGTCGTCTACATCTGTCTCCAGATCATCGCTTGCGGCCAGCGCTTTGAGGCGCGCCATCAAGGACAGATAGATGCGTTCCGCGCGGGCCATCTGGCGCAGGTCGACATAGCCGCGGCGAAACAGGGCGCGCAACTCGTTGCGGTAAAAGGTGGCGTCGTTCCAGCATTCCTGCAGGCGATCTTTGCTGAGGTATCCATGCACCGCTGCCAGATCGGCGACCATGTGGTGATCGTCCGCTTCCACCTCGGGGCCGTTCGGCGCATCGTAAAGTGTGCTTTCCAAAACGTTGAACACCAGCATCGACGAAGTCGCTACGACCGCACGCCCGCTTTCGGTGACCAGCGTTGGGTGGGCAATCTCGGCCTCATCCATCGCGTAGGCGACGGTTTCGACCACATTGGCGCAGTATTCCTCGACCGTGTAGTTGATCGAGTTCTCGGCGGCCTTCTTCTCGCCGGTATAATCCACGCCCATACCACCGCCGAGGTCCAGGTGGGTCAGCGGCACGCCTTCGCGGGTGAGTTCGGTGTAGTAGCGACAGGCTTCGCCTACGGCGCGGCGCACATCGTTGACGTCCTGCACCTGGGAGCCCAGGTGCGAGTGCTGTAGCTTGAGGCAATGCAGCAAGCCAGCCTCTTTCAGCTTGTCCACGGTCGCGACCAGCTGATCCGTGTTCATGCCAAAGGCCGAGCGGTCGCCCGAGCTTTCTTCCCATTTGCCGCTAATCTGGTTGGTCAGTTTGACCCGTACGCCGATCAGAGGTTCGATGCCCAGCTCTTTATAGACCTCGATCACCGTGTCCGCCTCTTTCGGGCTTTCCAGAACGATGACGGTGTTGAACCCGATCTTGCGGCTGAGGATGGCAAGCTGGATAAACTCGGCATCCTTGACGCCATTGCAGACGATCAGCGCTTCGCTGGCAAGACGGTGCGCCAGTGCGACCACCAATTCGGGCTTGGATCCGGCCTCGAGCCCGTAGTTGTACTTCTTGCCAAACTCGACAATCCGGTCCACGACCTGCGCTTGCTGGTTGACCTTGATCGGGAAAACGCCGCGATAGCTACCTTTGTAGCCGACGCGTTCAATTGCATCGCGGAAGCTCTCGTTCAGATGCGCGATCTCGTGTTCCAGATAAGACGACACGCGCAACACCATCGGGGCCTTGATGCCACGGTCGTCCAGATCACTGAGAATGCCGGGCAGGCTGATTGCGTCGGCCTCGGGCACCATAGGATTGCGCAGACCGATCTCGCCCTGCTCCGTCACCTCGATGAGGCCTTTGCCCCATTTCTCAACCCCGTAGATGGAATGCGGTGCGTCGGGCGTGTGTTTCAATCAAGTCTATCCTTCGCGAGAGGGTGCCAGTTTCGCGCCCGCCAATACGGCAGCAATTTGATTCTTCCAAGTGTAATCTATGTGACGGGAAATGGGGAATTCAGGCTGCAGCGCGAATTGGAATTAGGTGGTTGTCCCATTGGCAATCCGAGCGGGTTGCGATTTTGGCCCCGGTGGCCGTTAGCTGCCCAATAACGCCGGTTCCAGTTGTGAACATAAAGCCGTTTGGCCCCGTTCCCAGGCCGCAGACGTCATCCAGCAGGAATGCCCCGGCAAGCTGGCCATCCGATACACGGAATTGATGCAACGCGTTGCCGCGTGGGCAGGTGATGGCGACGGTATCTCCGGTGTCAGAGAATGCGATGCTACCGGCATAGCCCTGAAGCGTGCTTTGATCTGCTTCGGACGCGCTGAGCAGTTTGAGCTCATCACCCCGCTGATGCAGACCCAGCAGTGGTGGGTGTTGCGATGTGTCGCCCTGCCACTGCATGGCGAACCCGACCAGCCCGTCGGCGCGCACGGCCAGGTGACGGATCGAGTTCCTGTGCAAGGCCCGCGGCAGTTCGACCTGCTCTAACACTTCGCCTGACTGGTCCAAGTAGGTCAGGCGAGGTTGCATGACGGGCAGGTTCAGTTTGGTCCGGCCTGTGTCGGGATGGGTTTCAATCCCGCCATTTGCCACGACCAGCGTCCGGCCATCAGGCATCAGGCGCATATCATGCGGCCCGACTCCACCGGAGGAGAACTCGGTGATCCGCTTGTAGTCTTCGGTATCCCAGACGCCAATCACACCTTGACCAGCTTCAAAGTCGTTTTCTGTGGTGAACAGCCGCGTGCCATCGGTCGAGAACACTCCATGACCATAGAAATGGCGGCCTGTCGGAGCCTCTAGTTGCGCGATCTGAGCGCCGGTTGCGCAATCGATGATGATCGCAAAGGTCCCCGGGCGGCGAGCAAACGCCACGGCCTGTGCGCGATGAGGGTGCGCTGCGGCAGCGTGACCCCGCGCGGGCAATGGCAGCGAGAACAGAATATCGCCGCCCCGTTCCAGTCCCGCAAGACGATATGACCCGTCCGGGAACAACGCAGCGGCCAGGTAATCCGGCGCGCCGATTGCCGACCAACCGCGCATCGGCGTTAGGCTGGCTGCGGCCAGTCCTGCCAGAAAGCGTCGGCGGCTGGTCATCGCTCAGTCCCCGTCCAAGGAGTTGAAACCGGCGCTGATGCCCAGTGTCGGACCCAGTTCGGTCGAGGCGATGGCACGAACGTCCTTGATGGACTGCTGCAACGCTTCGATACGGAAGCGTCCTTGCGCTGTAGCTACCGCCTCAAAGGCCGGGTCGTCCAAAGACTGCGCCCGCTCAATGGCGGCGGTAAAAGCATCATCCAGATCAGTCGCAATGTCGGGGTGGTCCGCCGACAAACGCGCGGCAAGGTCGCGCAGAGCTGTCAGGGATAACTCCACATGGCGCAGCGATCGCTCGGACCGCCGGGCCTCGGCCCGTTTCGGGCGCGGGCGGTCAAAGGTGCCCATTGGGCGGCCAAGACGGGTTTCTGCCGTGAACTCGAGGCCCGTGATCAGAGCCTTGTAAAGCTCCTGCATGGCTTCGTTTTCGGATCGGTACGGGCTGGCTTCACCTGGAGATGTCAGGTTCGCAGCATACCCCTCCCAATCCGCATCGATTGCGCTTGCGTTGAGGTTGATGTCCTTGGCCATCGCCTGGATCAGCGCGCAACGGTAGTCTTCGCTGCCCAGTTGGGAAAACTGCGGGTCATAGAGCATCAGTTCCAACGCGAAAAATCCCCGCCCTGCCACGGATGTTTCGGCAAAAGCCTCAGTAGATTGGATCGCGGTGTCTTCGGTGGAGATAAGACCTGTGAGCGCTTTGGGCGTGAAGCCTTTGGTGTCGGGCCAAAACGCCAGTGCAAACGCGCGGTCCTCGGCCTCGGATGGTCCGAAACGCAGATGACTGATGGAAATCCAGTCATCAAATGCCGTGTGAAAGGCCGTGCGGAGCGTGGTCGATGTCGGATCGCAATCCGCTTGCGCTGTGGCCGCCAGTGCTTCGGTAGCCTCGGACAGGGCGGAATAGCCGGGCAGGATATGGGCGTTAACCGTATCGGCCAGGATGGACCCGCGGTCTTGGGCAAATGCGCCAAGGGGCATTGTCAGGGATAAGGCAAGTACAAGGGCACGCATCAATCAAAGACTTTCTAAGAAACGGATCAGGGCATCACGGTCGGCTTTTGGCATTGCCACAACGGTGTCGCGGGCGGTTTGAGCCTCGCCCCCATGCCAGAGGATCGCCTCAAGAAGGTTACGCGCGCGTCCGTCATGCAGGAACTGGGTGTGCCCCGACACCTGTTTGGTCAAACCGATCCCCCACAGCGGCGGTGTTCGCCACTCGCGCCCGGTGGCGCGCGCTTCGGGGCGGTTATCGGCCAGACCTTCGCCCATGTCATGCAGCAGTAGGTCCGTGTAGGGCCAGATCAGCTGAAAGCTATGCTCGGGCCGGTCTTCCATGCGGTGGGTAACGAAGGACGGCGTATGGCAAGATGCGCAGCCGGTATCGTGGAACACTTGTTTGCCGCGCAAGACCTGCGGGTCATCGACGTCACGCCGGGCCGGAACCCCGAGGTTCTGGCTGTAGAATGCAACCAGATCCATTCCGGTCTGGTCGACCTCGAATACCCGGTCGTCCCCATCGCCGTGTGGGGCGTTGACGCATTCGACCTGAGCTGGGGTGCAGTCCCCGTACGCTGCGGGGTAGAGGGGGTTTGAGATGCCAATATCCCCGGCAAACGCCGCAGCGGATTGTTCCATCACAGTCGGCATTCCAGCTTTGTGACCAAACCGCCCCATCATCGGGGCACCATATTCGATGGCCCATACGATGTTTGGGCGGCCGGAAATCCCGTCTCCGTCTTCATCTTCGGGGTCCGCATTTGCCAGCAGGTGCTGAACTGGGATCGCCTCGAGCAAACCCAATCCAATCATCTGCGGGGCGACGCGCGGGCTGAGCATCGCATCGGGGTGCAGCGGGCCATAACCCAGATCGGTGGCCCGGTAGGTCGGACGCCTCAGGGTGACAGTCTCGCCATCGGACAGAGTGCTCGGAACATCCTCATAGGTGATGTCCAGCCGGTACTCTGCGGCATGACCGGGCAGGGCAAGGTCTTGCATCTGACCACCGTAATTCGGATCGGGCTGGGTGGCGATGTAATCCTCGATCTCGGCAAAGTCGTCGCCACCGGGGATCGAGACCCGCAGGAACATCGAAATCGCGTTGTCGTCGGGTCCATTCGGCGTGTGGCCGCGCCCGTCCTTGATGTGGCAGCGCTGACACGAGCGCGCATTGTAGAGCGGACCCAACCCGTCTGAGGCCAGGGTCGAGGACGGAGAAGACACCCAGATTTTCTTGAACAGGCCGTTGCCCACCTTGAAATCCAGCACTTGCTCGAAGCTCAGATTGCCTGACGGCTGCGAAAACGCATCGGCATCCGTGCGTGCGCGAACAGTGGCCGCCCCGGCTGGAAGGTCTTCGAACCGTTGCGGCGCGCTGAAATCCGTAGGCGCTGCGGTCACCCGCGCAATCCTGGCCTCTTCGTCTTGGGTTCTGGGAAGGATGTTGAGGTGCAGATCCTGCAGCTCGGCTGACATGGATTGGGTGGCCGCCAGGGCGGCCACCGGTAGCAGGGCGAGCTTACTCGCCTTCGTCCATTTTCGATGCGTTGAGTTGCGCATAATTGGCTTCGCCAATCCTTTCGTACAGGTCGAGCTGCGTTTCGAGGAAATCGATATGGCTTTCCTCATCGCGCAGCAATCCTTCGAACAGCGACATAGAGACGTAGTCGCCTGCCTCGCGGCAATAGTCGCGCGCTTCGGCGTATAGAGCGCGGGCGTCCAGCTCTGCCGCCAAGTCACATTCCAGCGTTTCCTTGGGGTTCTGGCCAATCCTCAGAGGGTCGAGTTTCTGAAGGTTGGGGTGGCCTTCCAGAAAGATGATGCGTTCGATCAGCTTGTCCGCGTGCTCCATCTCTTCGATGGACTCTTCGCGGCTTTTCTTGGCCATGTGCCCAAGGCCCCAGTCTTCCTGGAGACGGTAGTGCAACCAGTACTGGCTGACCGCCGTTAGTTCATGCCGCAGAGATTTGTTGAGGTATTCGATGACTTTGGGATCGCCCTTCATCTGCATTCTCCTGTGATACTCCGGTGCGCAATGCACGAAGCTGCATGGGGACTTTCAGACTATCGCTTGCGCGCATTGTGTCTAGGAAAAGGGGCATGCATCCGCCGCAATCCGCTGACTTTCCGAGCGCATGATAGATTTTGCCGGGCGTAATCACCGTGTCTGGGTCGGCGGTACGCATCCAGTCGATAGCGGCGCGGATGTCAGTATCCGAGATGTTTGTGCAGTGGCATACGATCATGGCTGTCAGGCTTTTTCGTCCGGCTAGGGTAAGAGGCGACGCATGTCCGCCGCCTCTGCACTTGGGGGTCTTAGTGGAATACCGCGTTGGGATTATCGAGGCTGTCCGATCCTTCGAATTCGATCTGGTCGAGTTCCAGGGCGGTTACAATCCGTTCGATGGTTTTGGTCTGATCAACCAAGCCGTTCACGCCGCCCATGATCAGATCTTCGCCACCTTCATTGCCGCGCTCCAGCATCTGGTCATAGGCAAACCCGGCTTCCGCAGTCGATTTGATCTGACCCAGAGCCCGCATCGTGTTGGCCAGTTTGGCCTTCATCTCGGCATCCAGTGACGGATCAGCCGCGATCACGAGGTCGGACAGCGACGCACCGCCAACCGGGGTGCCGTCGATACGGGTGTAATGACCCAGATAGACGTTCTCGATCCCAAGTCCGTCATAGTAGTGGCTGTTGTGGGTGTTATCCGAGAAGCAGTCGTGCTCTTCCTCGGGGTCGTTCAGCATCAGGCCAAGGCGCATACGCTCACCCGCCTGTTCGCCGTAGGACAGCGAACCCATGCCGGTCAGAATCGCGCTGACACCCGCGGTTTCGTTCGCGTTCAACTCGGCGCGCGCTGCTCCGCCTTGTTTCCACTGGTCTGCCATCCATTCCAGATCACTGACCAGCAACTCGGTCGCTGCGCTCAGGTACTGTGCGCGACGGTCACAGTTGTCGCCGGTGCAGTCATCGCCCTGAACGAAATCGGTGTAGGGACGGTTACCTGCGCCGGCACCGTGGCCGTTCAGGTCCTGACCCCACAGCAGGAATTCGATGGCATGATAGCCGGTGGCGACATTGGCTTCGATCCCATCTGCCTCGTGCAGGGTTTCGCCCAGCAACTCGGGGGTGATGGTGCTGGCGTCAATGGTCTTGCCGGACAGTTCGAATGACGGGTTGGCGATGACGTTCAGCGCGGCAAACTCGTTCTCATCGGTCGGGCCGCCATAGGAGGCGTCAACATAGTCGATCAGACCCTCGTCCAGTGGCCAGGCGTTCACTTTGCCTTCCCAATCGTCCACGATCGCGTTGCCAAACCGGTAAACCTCGGTCTGCTGGTAGGGGACGCGGGCCGCAACCCACGCGGCGCGTGCTGCATTCAGGGTCGCGTCCGACGGATCGGCGATCAGGGCGTTTACAGCCGCTTGCAGCGATTTGGCCGCGATCAGACTGTCGTCATATTTGGCCTCGGCGATGTCCGCATAGGTTTCCAGAACTTCAGCCTTCGAGGGTGGGGCGTCGCCTGCAACTGCGGCGGTCGCGAAACCTAAGGCCAATACGCTGGTGGCTGCAAAAAATTTGGTCATTGGGTGACACTTTCCAGTCAGAAAAATTCCAAACCGCCGCGCTTGCGACGTATTCGCGGCAAAACTGAGTGAAATAGTAAGTTAAGTCAACCTGAGTTTTATTGTCGGAATTAAATGCCGCAGTTTTACTGGGTCTATCCCCGAAATTAGCGAGTCAGCACGCACTCGGCTGCGATTGCACGGCATTTGAATCGGACTAGAATAAAATCTGTGATTCCTTGGTGGATGGTGTTTTGTCCATGAAATGCACAGCGATTGCTTTGATCCTGACCCCGGCGGTTGCACTGACGCAGGTGCAGGGTGCCTCTCATGAGCATGGCGTAGGGCATTTGGATATCGCATTTTCGGATGAGGCTTTTTCTTTGTCACTCGCGGTGCCCGCCGCCGATATTGTCGGTTTTGAGGGGCCTGCCGAGACCGACAATGACCGTGCGTTGGTCGCTGTTGCGATATCTGACCTTTCAAAACCTCTGGGTCTGTTCGTGCCGTCCGAAGAAGCGGCATGTGTTACCGTCTCTGCCAATGTCACCCTGTCGGGCGAGGGGTTGGGGCAGGGCGCTGCCAACACCTCTGCCGAACAACATAGCGAATTTCTGGCCGACTACGTGATCCAATGTCAGGACATGGCCGCTTTGGCGGGTATCCGGTTTGGCTATTTCGACCGGTTCGAAAACGCTCAAAAACTGATGGTTCAGGTGTCTCGATCAGGTGAGAACCTTGCGTATGATGTCACACGCAGCCGGCCTGACCTTGGCCTGTAACTTGGGGTTCGTCCGAGCGCCCCAAATCACACCTTGCTGAGCATCCAGTCGCGCACGCGTTTCGCATTATCGACCAACGGTTTGTAGTCGGACCAGACCAGATAGAACCCATAACCGGTCTCCCAACTCCAATCCTCCAGCGCCGTCAACAGCCCGCGTTCCGCCATCGGGGTTGTAAGGTGACTCCACCCCAACGCATACCCTTCGCCCGCCAGAGTCGCCTGAAGTACCAGAGCATAATCGTTCAGCCTAAGACCGGAAACGGGCGGTTTTTGCGTGACGCCGAATGCATCGAACCAGTGGACCCAGCCCGGGCGTTCACGCGTTGGTTCTTCAAGGTGGATCAATCGATGCCGCAGCAGGTCTTCGACTCTGGCTGGCCGCCCGCGCGTCTCAATCTCCACGGGGCTGGCGACGGGACAAAGCACCTCGTTGGCAATCAGTGCCGCGTTGCACCCTTCCCACGTTCCTTTGCCACGGCGAATGGCCAGACTGATGTTCTCGGCAACGATGTCGGGCTCGCGGTCGCTGGACTGTAACCTGAGGTCAATATCCGGGAACGTTTGATGAAATTCTTGCAGCTTTGGCATCATCCAAAAGAAGTTGAACGCGGATGAGGCGTTCAGCGTCACGTGATCGTTTTTGGTGAACTGGCGCACCGCGTTGACCGAGTTGAGAATCTGATCGAATGAGCGCGAAACATCCGAGTACAGCTTGGACCCAGCCGAAGTCAGGACGATTTTCCGGTGCTCGCGATGGAACAGCTGTATGCCAAGCGCAGTCTCCAATTGCTTGATCGCCGCACTGACAGCAGGTTGTTTCACATTCATTTCATCCGCTGCACGCGTAATCGATTGCAGCCGCGCGGCTGCCTCAAAATATACCAGATGCTTTGAGGATGAGACTGTTTTCCAGAGCTGATGCATAAACTGTGTTTATCCAAAACATCACCTTTTTCAACCGTCACGAACGCATTTCAGCAGGCTAATGTTCTGGCCAAATGAATCGAGGAGTCCCCCATGGCCAGACGCGCCCGCGCCTCGCGCGACCGCCAAAGCGCCCCCGCCGGAGCCCCGGCATCGCCGTACATCCAGCGGCGCCTGAGCTATTTCAACCCGTTGAACGAAGAGGATCTGGTGCGCCTCGAAGCGCAGGTTGACTGGATCCTGGAAGACGTGGGTATTGCATTTCGCGACGACCCTGAGGCGCTTGACCTCTGGCGGCGCGAGGGTGCACGGATCGAAGGCGACATCGTTCGCGCCGACGCAACGTGGATTCGTGATCTGTGCGCGAAGGCCCCGAAAAAGTTCACTCAATTGGCCCGCAACCCAGAGCGATCGGTCGTGATCGGCGACGGCAACCAAGTGTTCGCGCCGGTTTATGGCGCACCTTTTGTGCGCGACTTTAAAGGTGGGCGGCGCTATGGCGACATGGATGCGTTCCAGAAACTGGTCAAACTGACCTATCTGCACCCCAATCTGCATCACGGCGGTTTCGTCACCTGCGAACCCTGTGACGTGCCGGTCAGCAAGCGGCATCTGGACATGATGTTCGCCCACATGACGCTCAGCGACAAACCCCATCTCGGCGCGATCACCGAGATGAGCCGCGCACAAGACAGCGTCGATATGGCCGAGATCGTGTTTGGCGCGGACGTCATGGACCAGAACTGCGTCATCATGGGCAACGTCAACACCAACTCACCCCTGCTGGTGGATCGTGTGGTGACCGAAGCGGCGCGGGTCTATTCAACCCGTGGGCAGGGTATGATCGTGGTGCCCTTTATCCTGTCGGGGGCCATGGGGCCTGTCAGTACGGCGGCAAGCGTCGCACAGGCCATGGCCGAGGCGATGATGGTCTGCGCCTATGTCCAGCTATTGCGCCCGGGCGCGCCCTTTGTGTTGGGCAACTTCCTGTCGTCCATGTCGCTAAAATCCGGCGCGCCGACATTCGGCATGCCCGAGCCTGTGATGTCGAACTACGCAATCGGTCAGCTGGCGCGCCGCGCGGGCCTGCCGTTGCGCTGCGGCGGGTCGCTGACCGCCTCGAAAATCGAAGACGCACAAGCCGCATATGAATCCGCCGACTCGATGCATTCGACGATGCTTGCAGGGGCCAACTTCGTCCTGCACTCTGCAGGATGGCTCGAGGGCGGCCTATGCACCGGGTTCGAAAAACTGATCATGGATGCGGACCGGCTTGGCTCATACCAAAAGGTTCTGACTCAGGGACTGGATACCAGCGACGACGCTTTCGCGCGCGATGCCTATGGTGAGGTTGACGCAGGTGGTCACTTCCTTGGCTGCGGCCACACGATGCGAAACTATCAGACGGCGTTCTACGAGCCGAAACTCAGCGACAGCGAGAATGTCGAAAGTTGGGAGGAAGGCGGCTCCAAAGACATGCGCCGCCGCGCCTACGAGCGCTGGAACGCGATGCTGAACGAATATCAGCCCCCAACAATGGATGAAGCCAAGAAAGAAAAACTGGCGGCCTATGTCGCTCGGCGAAAGGAAGAAATCCCGGATGCCTGGTATTGAACCGGCGATCTCTTCATCTGGCCGAAAATAACTTCGGGGGTGAATTGAGCCGCAGGCTCAAGAGGGGGCAGACAGCCCCCTTTCCCTAAACATCACACTCATGACACAGGACGTTTCCATGCCTGAAATTCAAAAAGACGAAAGCACCGGCGGCAAAAAACTCCCGTCTCACGCCAAGGTCGTCGTGATCGGCGGCGGTGTCGTTGGATGCTCTATCCTGTTCCACCTCGCCAAATTCGGTTGGAAAGACGTGGTCTTGCTGGAACGTGATGAGCTGACCTCCGGCTCCTCCTGGCACGCGGCGGGTCAGATCCATACGATCAGTTCAGACCCCAACATCTCGCGCCTGCAAAGCTATACGATTGATCTGTATAAAGAGATCGAGGAGACCTCGGGCCATTCCGTCGGCCTGCACATCACCGGCGGCTTCTATCTGGCCTCAACCAAGGACTGGTACGACTACCTCAAACGCGAACGGTCCAAGGCGCGCTATATGGGGCTGCACCAGGAGTTCATCAGTCCGAAAGAGGTGGCCGAGCGCCACCCGCTGATCGACCCGAAACACTATCACGCAGCGCTCTGGGATGATCAGGACGGTGATCTGGATCCCTCGGGCGCGACCTATGCCTTTGCCAAATCCGCCAAGGTGCACGGGGCGCAGTATTTCACCCACTGCGGCGTGACCGGGATGAGCCAGCGCCCCGACGGTAGCTGGGATCTGACCACACCCAAGGGGCAGATCAATGCCGAGTATGTGGTGAACTGCGGCGGCCTCTGGGCGCGTGAGGTTGGGCATATGTCGGGTGTCCACCTGCCGGTACAGCCGATGGAGCATCACTACCTGATCACCGAAAAGATCGATGCGGTCGCCAATCACGGCACGCGTCTGCCCGCCGGGATCGACTATGAGGCAAACATATATTTCCGTCAGGAACGTCAGGGCATGCTTCTTGGTACCTACGAGCCCAAGGGTACACCGTGGAAGGTCGACGGCACGCCATGGGACTTTGGGCATGAACTTCTGCAGCCTGATCTGGACCGCGTTGCCGACCGACTAGAGATGTCATTCGAGCGAATTCCGGCGATCGGCGAGGCCGGGATCAAGGATATCATCAACGGGCCGTTTACATTTGGTCCAGACGGCAACCCGATGATCGGCCCTGTTCCGGGCATGAAGAATTACTGGGTCGCCGTGGGTGTCATGGCCGGCTTCTGTCAGGGCGGCGGCGTGGGTCTGACCATGGCGGAATGGATGATCGACGGCGAACCCTCGATTGACGTTTGGGCCATGGACGTTGCGCGCTTTGGAGAGTTTGCGACCCCGGATTGGGGCACGATCAAATCGACGGAGAATTACGAACGCCGCTTCGTTATGACCTTTCCGAACGAAACCTTGCCAAAGGGGCGGATGCAGAAAACGACTGCGCTGTACGACCGGCTGGTGGCAAAGGGCGCTGTGATGGGGCAGGGGTTCGGCCTTGAGAACGCGCTGTGGTTCGCGGACAGCCCGGAAGACGCGCATGAAACACCCACATTCGAGCGCAACCGCAGCCACGACTACGTGGCGCGCGAGGTCAAAGCCGTGCAAGAAGCTGTCGGCGGTATCGAAATCGCCAACTTCGCCAAGCATGAATTCAAGGGCGCTGGGGCGCGCGACTACCTCAACAAGACGCTGGCCGGCTATGTCCCGAAACCCGGTCGTCTGACACTGACGCCGATGCTGACCGAAAAGGGTCGCCTGTACGGTGACCTCACCGTTGCGTGCCTGGCGGATGATCACTTCATGCTGTTCGGTTCGGGTGCGATGCAGGATGCGCACCGCCGC
Organism: Ruegeria arenilitoris; assembly: GCF_013035315.1. GTDB lineage: Bacteria > Pseudomonadota > Alphaproteobacteria > Rhodobacterales > Rhodobacteraceae > Ruegeria > Ruegeria arenilitoris_D. Next base: position 57,561 of record NZ_WQHP01000009.1, read on the forward strand.
TGGTTCGAAAAGAACCTGCCCGAGGATGTGAGCTATGCCAACGTCTCAGATGATTGGCACGGCATTGCGCTGTCCGGTCCAAAGTCGCGCCAGTTGCTGGCCCGCATCACCCGCGAGGATGTCAGCGCTGATGCCCTGAAGTTCCGTGATCTTCGCCAGACATTTGTCGGCGGGGTGCCAGTGATCCTGAACCGAATCTCGTTCTCGGGCGAGTTGGGTTTTGAGATCTACTGCCGTCCGCAATACCTGCTGCGTCTGGCCGAAGCGATCGAAGAGGCTGGTGCCGATCTGGACTATCGTTGGTACGGTGCACGGGCGTTGATGTCGCTGCGCCTTGAGAAAGGCTGGGGCGTCTGGACCACCGATTTCCGCCCTGATTTCAACGCGGTCGAGTCCGGGATGGATGCCTTCATCAATTGGAAGAAGGACTTTTTCGGCAAGGACGCGACGCTGGCCATCAAGAAGGAAGGTGTCACCCGCAAGCTGGTGACAATGACAATCGACGTGGACGGCATCGACGTCTCGAACGATGAAGCGATCCTGAAGGATGGCGAGGCCGTGGGATACGTGTCCTCGGGTGGTTATGCGCATCGCGTCGGCAAATCGATGGCGATGGGGTATGTGTCCACAGACAGCGCGATACCGGGCACAAAACTTCAGGTCGAGATTTTGGGCGATCTGTATGATGCCGAAGTGTTGGGCGCACCGATTTACGACGCCACCGGGGCAAACATGCGCGCGTAAGTTTCGCAAGCAACGGCTGCCAGCAGCCAAAGATCAATCCATTTCTCGCCCACCTGTTCAAGGTGGGCGAGTTACGTTCAGGCCGTTAACCGCCATCAAAGCTTGCCCGTCCTCATCGAAGAAGTGCAGCTTGTCGGTAGGAAAATGCAGACCAATCTGAGTGCCGGGCGTCAGGTCCGTATCTCCGTTCAGACGGACTGTGACCTTGTCCTCGCCGCCACAATCCACAATCAGGAAAGTGTCTGCACCCAGATACTCGATCACCTCGATGATGCCATCTGTTTGACCTTCACCTGCGGCACCGACCTGAATGTGCTCGGGGCGGATGCCAAGTTTTGTGGCCGCCCCGGATCGCGAAAACGGGCCGCTGCGACCGTGCTCCAGGCGGAAACTGTCGCCCTCGGTCGTGCAGGGTAGAATGTTCATCTTCGGGCTGCCGATGAACTGCGCCACGAACAGGTTGGCGGGACGTTCGTACAGCTCGCGTGGTGTACCGACCTGAGCGATCTTGCCGTATTCCAAAACTACAATCCGGTCGGCCAATGTCATCGCCTCGACCTGGTCGTGCGTCACGTAAATCATCGTGCGCTTGAGGCTTTGGTGCAGCTTGGCGATCTCATACCGCATCTCGACCCGTAGGGCGGCGTCGAGGTTGGACAGCGGCTCGTCAAACAGGAACGCCGTGGGGTCGCGGACGATGGATCGACCGATGGCAACCCGCTGCCGCTGACCGCCCGACAGGTCTTTCGGGCGTCGTTCCAGGAACGGTCCCAGCTTAAGAACCTCAGCCGCTCGGTTGACCTGTTCGGCGATGTCCGCCTTGGGGACACCGGCCACCTTCAGTGAGAAGCCCATGTTCTCGGCAACCGTCAGATGCGGGTACAGAGCATAGGACTGGAACACCATCGTCAGGCCACGCTTGGAGGGCGGGTGATCGGTGACATCGCTGTCATTGATCAACAGAGACCCGCGCGAGATATCCTCGAGCCCGCCGATCATGCGCAACAGGGTGGATTTACCGCAACCCGACGGGCCAACGAAGACGATGAACTCACCTTCTTCGATCTTGAGGTCCACGCCCTTAATCACCTGGGCCGAGCCGAACCATTTTTCGACTGATTTTAGTTCGATGCTACCCATCAGGCCCTCCCTGCCCAGTGAAGCCAGACCGCCGCCGTCCAGGTGAAGGCCTTTCCGCCTGCCGGGCTGCCGGTTTTGGGATCGAAGTACTCGGCGAAGCCAAATCCCGAGATCAGATCGCCTGTTTTTTGGCGCAACTGATCTGCTTGCTCGCTATGGCCCAAGTCCTGCAGTCCGAACCCGATCATCATGTTCATGAAGGCCCAGGTGGGGCCACGCCAATAGCGGCGCGCGTCGAACTTCGGCATGTCCGGATCATAGCTTGGAACGGGGTAGGGCACGGTTGCCAGCGTGGTTTTCAACCGTTCCAGCATCTTGTCCGACTCGATACCCGCATACCAGCACAGGTAGGACGCGTTCGAAACGCTGTCGGCCATCTCGCCGGTGTGCGCGTCGCGCGCGTCAAAACTGCCTAGCTCTTCATTCCAAAGGGAATGCGCACCGGCTTCCAGTTTTTCGATGTCTGCGCTGAGGCCTTCAGCGTCCAAGCCAAGCTGTTCGCTGATCACCAACAAGTCCCGCGCAGCGCGCAGCGTAGTGAAGGTCATCGTTGGATCGGCAACACGGAACGGGTTCAGCGTCAGCAGTTCCTGTTGATCCCAGCCCGCCTTTCGGCCGATTTGTACCAGCTTGATGTAGCGGTCATAATCGAACTTCGTCGGGCGATCCTCGCTGTTCACGTGGCTTGTGTCCCGGCGTTGGTACTCGCCCACGTCTGACGCATCCATGCACGCCATGGAGTTGTCCCAGTCAGGCGCGTTGTCGCGGCCTGCTTCCCACGGATGGGTGGTGCAGACGGCCCCAAACTCGTCAAGGCGCCATTTCATGATCCAGCGGTGCCAGGCCAGCAGCTTGGGGAACAGCGCTTTCATCCGGGCGTCTCCGAACCCGGTGTCCTGCTCCCAGATCTTGCGCGTCATCGTGGCCGCGATGGGCGGCTGGATAATGCCCGAGGACGGGATCGGACCATTGCAACCCCAGACATCGGGGCCGGGGAAATACCCCTCGTCCTGCTGGTGGAACAGGATATGAGGCACCATGCCATCATCCCATTGCCCGGTGAAAAGCGTCTCGATTTCCGTCCAGGCGCGGTCGAGGTCGAACTGGGCAAAGCCAAGCGCAGCTATCGCGCTGTCCCAGTTCCATTGGTACGGGTACAGCCCTTCGGTCGGGATGGTGTAGCCGCCACGATCATTGGCAATCAGGATGTTGCGCGCTTCGCGGTCGGGGTTCGTATGTTGGTTCATCTGTGTCATCCTTTGACAGACCCCGCTGTGAGGCCTTTGGTCATGAAACGTTCAAGCCCCAGGAACAGCGCCATGATCGGAACGGTGGCGATCACCGCACCGGCCATCAGGTGCTGACGGGGAATTTCTGAGGAGTTCAGCATCGTGACCCCTCGGGTCAGGGTGAACTTCGACGGATCGTCCAGCAGCATGAAGGCCAGCAGGAATTCATTCCAGGCGATCATGAAGACATAGAGCGACACCGACGCCAGCGCCGGCAGGCTCAGCGGCAGGGTGATCTTCCAGATCACTGCCAGACGGGACAGTCCGTCCATTAGCCCGGCCTCTTCCACCTCGGTTGGCAGACCGCGGAAGTATCCTTGCAGCATGTACAGCGCGACGGGGATCGTGGTGACCGGGTAGATCATCACGATGCCGAGGATCGAGTTGCGCAGGCCCGTTACCGAGAATGCAATGTAGATCGGCAGCGCCAGAACGATCATCGGCACCATGTAGATCAGCAGGATCGAACGTGAGAACGCCTTTTGCCCCTGAAACCGGAACCGAGCCACGGCATAGGCACCGGGGACGCTGAACAGCAGCGTGATGAACACGGTCAGGACCGAGACATAGAAGGAGGTCCAAAGGTAGGTGCCGAAATTGAAATCCTGGAACAGCTCGGTATAGCTGCGGAACAGGGCCGTGCCCTGAGACAGGTCGACCGAGAAATCCAACGGGTTCTGTAACAGCGCCTGTTGGGATTTCAGGCTGGTCATGACCATCACGTAGAAGGGGATGACCACGATCGCCGTGAAAAAGATGTAGCCGAAACCGGTGCAGAACCGGATGACCGCGTCCTCATATTCGTGGCGCGTCAGCTCGCCGAACGGGGTTTCTTTCAGGATCGCGGCCATCGACAGATGCATAACGACGGCAATCGCGATGACCGTGACCAGCACGGCCTGCAAAGACGTGTCAGAGCCGATCAGTACGGGCCCAAATCCGCTCAGGCCGGACAGGCCTAACAGGGCCGAGATGCCCAGTCGCGCAGGCGCACGTTGTTCTGGGAAACGGACGTAGACAAGGCCCGCCAATGCGCCCCAGATCAGGCTCAGCAAAACCTGCGGACGGAACGCATCGCCGGTTGAGAAAGACATGGTGATGGCCGCAGTGGTTGCGATCACCACCATCCACAATGCGCCCAGAACCGGGCCAGTTATATACCCTTTGCGCATCACAGACCCTCCTCTCGGCTGATGAAGCGGAAGAAGACGAAGCTGAAGGCAATCAGACACATCAGGATCACGACGGCGACGGCCGCACCCGCGCCGATGTTCGAGATTGCGAAAGCCTGTTCATAGACATTCACGGTCAGCGTGCGCGTGCCCGCATTGCCGCCGGTCAGCAGGAAGATGTCGTCGAACTTGTTGAACGTCCAGATAAAGCGCAGCAGGAACAGCACCGACAGGATGCCCAAAAGCTGCGGGATGCTCAGTAACCAGAACTTCTGGAACGGTGAGGCCCCGTCCATGTCCGCCGCCTCGTACATGCTGGAGTCGATGGACTGCATCCGCGCCAGAATGAACAGGAACGACAGCGGGAAATACCGCCAGATTTCGAACACGGTGACCATGATCAGCGCCAAAGGACGTTCGCCGAAGAAGTTGATCGGCTCGCTGCTCAGGCCCATCTGCACCAGCAATGCGTTGGCCGAGCCCGAGAAAGGATCGAACAGCGTGACCCAGGTGAAGGCAACGGCGATCACGGGGGCGACGTAGGGGAACAGGTACAGACCTCGGATAAAGCCCTGGCCCTTGAAGCTCTTGTTTAGAAGAAGCGCGGCGAACAGGCCCATGACCAGCGCGCCGATCGTGCCGAAGACCGTGTAGAACAGCGTGACCCACAGGACGCCCCAGAACTCATCCCCGTCAAACACGCGGGCATAGTTTTCAAGGCTGAATTCAAAGTTGGTCAGAACGCTGGACCCGCTGCCGGTGACACGCGGTTCGGACCCTTCCACAGCATCTTCGAAAGCGTCAGGGTCGCCGTCGATGGTGACAGGAACCCGGATACGTTCGCGTTGACCGCCTTCCAGCGTGCCAAAGTCACAGAACAGCTCTTGCCCGTCCAGAACACAGGGTTCGATGATCTCACCGGCGTTAACGCCGTCCGGCAAGACATCGGTCAGTGTCACGCCGTCAATGGCGATTTCCTGACTGGAATTGCGCAGGCGGTATTCGATCCGCAGATCGTCGCCAGATCCTCGCAAACTTTCGCGTACAACCGGGGCCGGCGGGCGCAGGTCAGATAGGGTAAAGGGTTTGAAGCTGATCCAGATGATCGCCAGAAGGGGCAGGATCACAACCAGCGACACACTGATAATGGTCGGAGCCAGCAGCGCCCAGGCCAGACGCGCCTCGCGTTTGGCTAACGCCCCGGTTCCGGTCGGTGGGGTGGCCGAAGTCATGGGGTACCTCGAAGGGTTGGGTGCAGCGGCGCGACCGCCGCTGCAGATGCCAGTGAGTGGTGGCGTTACTCGACCTTGGCGAGTTCTTCATTCATCGCCGCAACGGCTGCGGCGGCGTCAATCTCATCATCGATATACTGACGGACGACGCGGTTGATCGCCTGGCTGTTGATCATCTTCGATGCCAGTGCCAGCTGACCTTCGGCCACGCCCCAACGCTGAGCGACGTCCAGGCCGCCGACGATCTCGTCGATCATAGACTGTTCGTACAGCTCACCCAGCGGTGCCTTGCGGTCGACGCCTACGGGCAGTTCGGACCAGGCCTCAGAGAACGCAGTCGGATTGTCCGCATTGCCGCGACGCACTGGGAATTTGCCCTCGGGCGCAATCGCCAGCGTCTGGGTATAGCCGTCATCCATCGCGAACTTCACGAATTCCATCGCCGCATCGGTGTCCGCGTCGTTTGTGATGCCAAAGTAACGGACGTCACCCCATGCCGCGCCATCGGGGTTCGACGGGCCGGACAGTTTGGTTACGATGCCGGTTTTGCTGGCCAGATCGCGTGAGGTCGGGTCGTCATTGATGGTTGGCGGAGCACTGTCCCGCAGACCGGCCAGTTCATCCAGAATGAAGGGCGACCAAATGATCATCGCGGCCTTGCCGTCAAAATACAGCTCGCGCGATTGCTTCCAGAACAGTTCACCCGGAGGAGACGCCTTGGAGATCGCTTTGTAGAAATCCAGAACCTCGGTGGTCTTGGCTTCGTCCAACGGTTGGAACCCGTCGGGACCAACGGGCGAAACGCCATTGGCCAGGAAAACATGTTCCAAAACCTGGCTCATGAAGTTTTCGTCCACCTTGGTGGCCGAGACAAAGCCATACATCTCTGGCGGGTTGTGCAGTGCTTCCAACGCGGCCTGAATGTCGGCAAAGCTGTCGGGTGCTTCCAGACCGGCTTCGTCGAACAAGTCTTTGCGATAGACCACCATCTGGGTCCAGCCGTCGACCGGAACAGAGGCCGTTTCACCGTTGAACGCCGCCATACCCAGCGCGCCCGGTGCAAACGTATCGGCACCCAGTTCTTCGATCACCTCAGAGGCCGCTTCGGTGTCCAGGATACCGGCTTCGGCCCAGGGCAGGGCGTATTGCAGCGGGTGGTAAACCACATCCGGCAGGTCACCAGCAGCAAAAGCAGCGGTGGCGCGCGTGCCCAGATCGGTTTCTGTAACCGGGATCACCTCAACCGTGGTACCGGTTTCGGCCTTGAACTGGTCGGCCATCTCTTGCTGCTTCGCCAGACGTTCGGGCTGTTCCTCGGTGGTCCAGAAACGGATTGTGTCCGCCTGCGCAGACACGGCAGCCAGCACCAGCGCCAGCGATGTGCCCAGCATCAAGCGCGATGCTTTAGGTGTGAGTTTCATAGTCGGTTTCCTCCCCGGTTATGATCGTTGGATTAGGTTGATTTTTCGCGCCAGTGCCTCGGGTGTCAGCCGGGGTGGCCCGTCGGATTCGCGTGCGATAAGCACGGCGTTGCTAAGTTCGCGCAGGGTTGCGGGCTCTTCACCTCGGGTTTGGCGGATCAGAAGTGTGGCCAGGCGCTCTCCGGCGCGTCTCGAATCCACGCTGAACGTTGTCAGTCCCGGATTTACGTATTGGCATTCGGGAATGCCGTCATACCCCACGATAGACACGTCATGCCCGATCTCCAAACCCAGCTCGGTGCAGACAGGATAACATCCCAGCGCCGCCAGATCGGTGGCACAGACAATTGCCGTTGGTGGGCTGGGCAACTGCATCAAGGCCCTGGCTTCGGCAGCACCTTCCTCGCGTGTTCGCGCGCCTTCGCGTACCAGGTCCGGGTCCATTGTCAGACCCGCGGCCTGCAGCCCCTGCAAGTATCCGTCGCGGCGCAGGCGGCTATAGTTGAACTTGGGATCGCTGCCGATATACGCGATGCGGTGGTGCCCAAGATGGGCCAGGCGGGTCACGGCATTCTCGGTTGCTGTTTCACCCGAAATATCAAACCACGAGATATCGTCCTGCGGGTCCGTTTCGCCGTATCCGGTGCGGCCATAAAGAATGAAGGGAACTTTCAAGTCGCGCAAATAATGGACGCGCGCATCGTCGACCTCGGTTCGGGGCAGGATGAACCCATCCGCTTTACGTTCCTCGACCAGCCGTCCCAACACGTCCAGCATGTCCTTTTCGGACTTTGCAGTCGAGATTGTCATTGTCCAGTCAGAGGTGCTGGCAGCCTCGCAGGCACCTGCAAGAAAGTCCTGAAGGAACGGGTTGTTCCGGTCCGGTTCCCAGCTGTTGATAACCATCGCAATCGCGCGAACCCGGCCGGTTCGGATCGCCTGCGCGTGGCTGAGGGGGCGATACCCCATTTTCCGCGCAGTTGCTTCGACCCGCTTCCTGGTGGTGTCCGAGATGTCCGAGTACCCGTTCAAGGCCCGCGAGACGGTGCTTTTTGAAAGCCCAAGAATGTCCGCAAGCTGGTCCAGCTTAACGCGCCCCGAAGCCGGGGTTTGCCGAAGCGATGATTGTCGCTTTTGCGGTCTTGGATTCGTCATCATGTCATATTAGTTTGCTCCGAAACCGGTTTCGGCAACGAAAAAGTTTAGAAATTTGCAGCAGCCGGCCGCTATCTTGCACAAATTGTCAGCAAGAGTTGGATCTATTCAGTGCAAACTTGGAAAGGCCAGCGTGGTTACCAGAGGCTTTTCTGGGACAAGTGACCCGGATGCGTTGTTTCAAGCGTCCGTTCTGGCGCTATTGGTCGGCAAGGGTGTTTTTCCCGATGCGCTTGCAAAAGCCAGTAGCTGGCGGTTGAACTCCGCGGCGCGTTCAATGTTGACCAGATGACCGGTGGCCGGAAAACGGTGCCATCTGACGTTCGGAAGCGTTTTTTGCAAAAATGCGTTCGTTTCTGCGACCAAGTAGTAATCGTCGTCCCCGGTGATCAGCATAACCGGTTTGTCAAACGCCTGAAGTCGCGCAGTGTCCTCAAACAGAGAACGTCTGTTCCAGTGCAGGGTAGATAGAACGTGGGCTGCCCCTTCGGCCGACTGCCCGCGCAGATTGCTGGCGTAAACCTCCCAACCTTCGGGGTCGTCTTTAATGAAAGACTGATAAGCCGGGTCGTCTTCAAGAACCTCGACCGCGCCATCCCCGCCGCGTTCCTCGCGCAAGCGGATTTCGTGCCCGATCCAGTTGCTGCGATAGCTGGCCTGTTCGGCCGGATCGCGCGGGCCAGAGCTGTTGCCCACCAAAGTCAGGCTTGTGACCCGATCTGGGTGATTCAACGAAAAGTCCAAACTTGTGAAGCTGCCCATTGAGGTGCCGACAAAGTGCGCTGTCTCAAGCCCAAGATGGTCTGCCAATGCCAAGAGGTCGTTGGTGGACTGGCGCTGCCCGTATTGATCGCGCTCCGAAGGAACCGCCGAAGGCAGAAACCCGCGGGCGCAATAAGTGATACAGCGAAAGGATTGCGACAGAACCGGAATTTGGCGATGCCAACTGCGGTAATCGCCGCCGAATTCGTGAACGAAAACGATCGGCTCACCAGTGCCGGTTTCTTCATAAAACAGTGTGATGCCGTCGGCGGTTTGGAATTCGGCCATTTGGGGGTCCTGTCGGAATCGCAAGAAGTAGTTGTTAGCGGGTCAAAGCCGCGATCGCCTCGGCATCATAGCCCAATTCAGCCAGAACCTCGCCAGTATGTTGGCCAAGCTCTGGGGCTGGGCTTTCCTGGAGGGTGGGGTCGGCAATCGGGTTGCGGACAAACCGCATGTCGCGACCGTTGGTGTGCACCGTTGAAAATGCGGCGTATTCTTCGGAAATGGGATTTTCTGCGATGGTTTGGATGTTTTCCACCATCGAACAGGGAATGGCATTGTCGATGAGAATCTGAGTCCAATGGGCTGCCGTGCGCTGTTTCAAATGTGCGCTCAGAACGTCGTCCAGTGCGTCACGATTGGCCAGCCGCGCCTCGTTCCCCTGAAACCGCGTGTCATCCAATAGCTCTTCATACCCGATGGCTTTGCAGAACCGCGGCCAGTCCTTGTCGCTACCCAGGCCGATGACAATGTCGCGGTCCGCGGTTGGATAGGGTTCAAAGGGTGTCATGGACGGGTGGCGCGACCCGATCGGCCCTGGCACGATCCCTGCGTTCAGGTATCGGGCAAAGGCGTTTTCCAGACACACCCACTGGCAGGCCAGCATGGACACGTCCAGATGGCTGGTATCGCTCGCCCCCTTTGCGTCGCGTTCATAAAGGCGCTGAAGAATGCCGATGGTGGTGAACAACGCCGCCGAGATGTCGCCGACCGAAAATCCAACGCGTGTCGGCTGGCCGCCCAATTCACCATTGATGCTCATCATACCACTCATGGCCTGCACAACGATGTCATAGGCAGGCCGATGCGAAAGACTGCCCGTCTGGCCAAAGCCGCTGATCGAGGCAGAGACGAGGCGAGGGTTGATCCGTTTCAGATCGGTATCGCTGCATCCAAGGCGATCACGCACGCCCGGACGCATGTTTTCGACGAACACGTCTGCCGTTGCCAGTAGTTTATGCAGAGCCTCTTTGCCTTGGTCGGTTTTCAGGTCCAGCCTGACCGAGCGCTTGTTGCGGTTCAGGGATGCAAAGTAGAGGCTGATGTCGTCTTCAAACGGCGGAGTGGTGCGGGCGAGATCTCCGGCCGGGTTTTCCACCTTGATAACGTCGGCACCCATGCTGGCCAGCAGCCAGGTGCAGAATGGTCCGGATAAAACAGACGTCATGTCGACGACGCGGATGCCTTTCATCGTTCATTCCTCCCGAGCATGGCCTTGAGCGTTTTCAGATGTGTATTGCTTGCGGCCAGCGCTGTTGCGCACAAGGTGCGACAGATTTCCTCCAGAGAGTCGTTGGCAACCATGTAGTCCACCAGCCCCCACGCGAGGGCATCCCGTGCACTGACTGTGTCGCCTCCCAACAGGATTGCAGCAGAACGTCCCGGACCGACAAGCGCTTGCAGCCGGTCCACATCATATTGGCCGGGCAGCACATTGTTCTTGAGTACCGGATAAGAAAACCGCGCCTCAGGAATGCAAACGCGGATGTCGCACCCCAACGCCAACGTAAGCCCGCCCCCCATGCAAGGTCCATTGACAGCGGCCATAGTTATCACCGGAATTGCGTGCAGCGCCCGCGCCATGTCCTCCCAGAGGTCTGGCCCGTCCGTTTCCTCATAAAGCGTATTCAGGTCCGCGCCTGCACAGAACACGCGCCCACCCGCGCCTGTTATGACTACTGCGCGCAGTTGTTCATTGTGGGCGGCGTCTTGAAAGATGCGGGTTAGCACGACCAGCATCTCAGGCGTCAGCGAGTTGGCTTTTTCGGGCCGGTTGATGGTGACCGTAAGGCAGGCCCCTTCCGTTTGGGTCAGAATCAGATCGTCGCCACTCATGACCGGTACTCCGCCGCCGTCCGGTCAAGCATCCGGATCAGCGCTGGCCATTGGACGTCGCCATGCGGTCCGTTTGCCGGAGACCCCCAATCGTGCAGGGCGCTCATCGCGTCGTCGGTTATTCGGATCGGCTTGTCGGTTGCGGCAAGGATGTTGACCTGAATTTTACATGCCATTTCAAGGTAATAATGGTAGATAAATGCTTCGGCTGCTGTGCGTCCGACCACAAGCAGGCCGTGGTTTTGGAGGAGCATTGCGAAGTCGCTGCCCAAGTCGCGAGCCAGAAGGGCCCCTTCATCCTCGACTGCGGTCGAGTCCTGATATGGATGGCTCGACAGAGTGCCCAACACAAAACCGGCATGCTGGGACAGCGGCAACAACCCATCGGGCATGGCGGAAACGGCGACACCTGCACGAGTATGGCTGTGGATGATGTAATTCACGTCGGGTCGCGCCGAAAGGATGCCTGAATGGATAATGTGCCCAGCCAGGTTTACGATCTTTCCGCTGCCTGGCTTGTCGTCCACCGCGCGTCCGTCAAAAGACATGCGCGTCAGGTTCGAGGCCGTGATTTCGTCGAACATCAGGTCATGCGAGTTCAAGAGATAATGGTCAGGATCGTCCGGCAGGCGCGCTGAGATATGGGTCGATGTCAGGTCGGTCCAGCCGTAGTGATGAGCCAGACGATAGAGCGCGGCCAAATCCTGGCGGATCAGGTTGCTCATCCTGTCTCTCCCAACGCATCACGATAAAGATTGTGGAAATGGCGCAGGCCTACTTCGCTCATCGCGCCGCATCCGTCGCCGATAACATAAGGTCCGGGCTCGAATGCGCGGCTTTGCATTCCTTTCTGAATCTTCGATACCACGACCTCGTCTTCGGCGCCCGTGGTTTCCTTGTGTTTGTGCATCAGGGTGATCACATCCTCGTCCGCGATATCACCGCTCGAGAACCAACGATAGCGGTAGATCGTCTTGTTCCAGGCAACAGGCAGGAATTGCCGGATGGTGAAATAGCCCCCCGGATAGCAGCACATCGAAACGTTGGGGAAGATCCAGTAGGCACCATAGTCATCCGCGCGCGGGCTGGCCGTAAGGTCGTAGTCATACTGTTTTTCGTTTTTCGTTTGCGCCTTACCATCATGCCATATGGTCTTGCCGCGCGGCACGGTGGTGTACCCGTCCATTTCGAGCACGCCATGGGTCAGCGAACTCGCGTGTACGGTCGGGCAGTGGTAGCATTCGTTGTAATTCTCGACCGAGAGCTTCCAGTTGCTGTCATGTGCAATCTCGGTCTCGCACACAAACTTCAGCTGGGTCGGGTCGGGGTGAAAGCTCAGCAGGTTTTGCTTGTATTCTTCTAAATCCGGGGCCATGGCGTTGGCGTTCTCATCCAGATTGACAAAGACAAAGCCGCAGAATTCCTCGACCCTAATCTTGCGCAAGTTGATCTGATCGCAGGTCAGCCCGTCACTCTCAACCGAGCCCGGCGCGCGTCGCAATCGTCCGTTAACTTCGTAAGTCCAGGCATGGTAGGGGCAAACCAGCACTCTTTTTCCTTTGCCGGTTCCCTCGACCAGCGGGTGACCACGGTGGCGGCAGATGTTGTAAAACGCATTTATTCCGCCATCCGGTTCGCGAATGACAAAGATATCCTCGTCTACGATTGTGAACGTTTTAAAGTCGCCCGGGTCGGCGATTTCGGATACGTGGCACACGCATTGCCAAGTGCGGAAGAAGATCCTTTCTTTGTCGATCTCGAACCAATCCGGCTGGGTATAATACTGGGCCTGCAGTGGTGTATCACCTGGCATCTGTTCCCCCACAAAGTCGCGTTCTTTTCGCTGCCGAGCATTAGTCTGCCTTGCTCTGATGGTTCTGCATAGGTAAAGAATTTTCGAACCTAGGGTAATTTCAAGTTGGCCTGTGGATGACCGACTATATACATCAACCTCCGCTTGGGGCCGTTCGCGTTTTTGCCGTTGCTGCCCGCTTTGGAAACTTTAAACGGGCCGCCGCCGAATTAGGCGTGACGCCAACGGCTGTCAGTTCGCAGGTGAAATCGCTTGAGGCCCATCTGGGCTGCTCATTGTTTGATCGTAACGCTCAATCGGTGACGTTGAATGAAGCCGGTCAGCAGTTCGCGGAAGCCTGCGATACAGTCTTTGCGCGGCTGGACAAGGCCGTGCAGGACGTGCGCCAGACCGCCAATCGAACGTCGATCACGGTTGGGGTGGGTGCGCTGATTGGCTCGCAATGGTTGTCGAGGCGGCTCTTCAGTTTTTGGCAAAGATTTCCAGAGACCGGGCTACACCTGCAATACAGCCCCGGCGGAGTGGAATTCTCGGACGGGTTGACAGATATGATGCTGGCATGGGGCGACGGGCGTTGGCCTGGGTTGGTATCTGAGGCACTGCTCCGGTTCCGCACCTCGCCGGTTGTCGCTCCGACAATGCTGGCGGGAAAGTCGCCTCCGGCCGAGCCTGCAGACCTGTTGAATCTGCCGCTGCTGCACTGGAAGGATCAGTTCGACTGGTTGGAATGGTTCGAGGCGAATGGCGTTGAAACCGGTGGTCACCTTCCGGGAGTCGTTATTGACGATTCCAGTGTGTTGCTCAGGGCAGTTTTGTCGGGGCAGGGCGTATCACTCGGGCTTTTGCCGCTGATCGAGGGCGAGTTGCATTCTGGGCAACTGATCCGACCGTTTGCCAGCGATTTCAAACCGTCAAGGTCGTACCACCTTGTCTATCCGAAAGGTGCCTTGGATCAGCCGCAGCTAAAGGCTTTCAGGGATTGGATCGTCGAAGAAGCAGGTCTGCCACGTTGAGCCATCGCAATTTTTGCTGAGGTGCGAACCGGGTTGTTCGCTTTCCCAACCGGCTCAGGCAGCAACTTTGGGGCAAGGATGCGACCGCAAGAACTTTTGGATTTTGGTTGGGGGTTTTGGTAGCGGAGGAGGGACTTGAACCCCCGACACGCGGATTATGATTCCGCTGCTCTAACCAACTGAGCTACTCCGCCATGAGTGAGAGGCGATTTAAGCGAGGGGCCCGAGAGGGTCAAGGGGGAAAACAACTACAAAGCAGGATTATTTTCATCCTTCGCTCAGACCGTCTTGGTCGCGGAATTGGGGGGGCTTCCTGCGTGCTCGGCCATTCTGCGAATGAAGGCGGCGCACGCGTCAGGTGCGGTGATGGGGATCATATGCCCCAGGCCCTCGATCTTTTCGTTGCTCAGTCCGAACCGGGTCATCGGGTCACCATTGGCCGAGGGTGATAGGATCGCGTCCTGCGCGCCATACAGGATACCCCCGTGCACCGAGAGGTCGCCGTAGCGGGCAACCTGTGCGGCAATGCTGACGTCCACTCCGACAACATCCTGAGATGCCGTAATGAAGGCCGAGGGGCGCAGGCCCAGGGCTCCGCCTGCGCGGTCCAGAAAGTCTTCGGGCGGTTGTTCCGGGTCAAACACAGCGCTCAGTGCATGTGGGGCGGTTTTGGCTGAAATTGGCACGGCAATCGTGTTTCCAATAAAGCCACGCAGCCACTCGGTGCGGATTTCCAGCGGTTTGAACACCTGAGGGGTCTCTGGCAGCTTTTGGGTCAGCGGTGCCAGCAGGGCGAGCGCTTTTGTCTTCCCGGGGTGATCCAGCGCCATGGCCAAGGATACGGCCCCGCCAAGCGAATGGCCGACCAGAACGGCATTTGTAATGCCTTTGGTATCCAAAAACTCCTGAATCATGCGCGCCTGCGCGGGCAATTGACCCAAATCGGCGGCATCGCGTGTGGAATAGCCGCATCCGGGCCGATCAACCGCGATCACGTGATAGTCGTCGGCCAATAGGTCCATAATGGCATAGGTGAAATGCTGCAGCTGTCCCGCGAGCCCGTGGATCATGACGATGGACTGATTGGACGGATCACCCTTTTCGACATAGTGGATGCTGCCGCCCTGAACGGGGACAATCTGGCCAAGCTTTGGGACACGATCCAACCCCTGTCGGGTCAGTCGTCGGGTCCACAGGTTCATGCCGACAAAGAAGCCGGCAATCAGCAGGACGATAACGAGGAAAGTGGTCATTTCATCAAGCTCCGCCTGAAGGTGGGACCGGAAGATAGTGCTCCAACCCGGATTGCGCCATACGCTTTTCATACTCGGAAACGGTGCCGGGCCAAAGCGTCGTATTTCGTCCTTGCGCGTCCTGATACCACGACGTGCACCCGCCAACCTGCCATACACTGTTCAGGTGTCGGTCCTTCATTTCCTGTTCGAACGCAGCCTGTTTCTCTGGCCTTGGCGTTATGGCCTGCACCCCGTCTCGCTGCATCTGATCCAGAACCCGGCCGATATGGCGAACCTGCGCCTCGATCATCAGAACGACCGAGTTGTGGCCAAGCCCGGTATGCGGCCCAAGCAAGATGAAGAAATTTGGAAAACCCGCAATGGCAGTACCCAGATGCGCCTGCATCCCTTCCGACCATGCCTGCCTCAGGGTCAGGTCGTTTGACCCTGTGATGTCCAGATTCTCGATAATATCAGTGACGTGAAAGCCTGTGCCCCAGACCAGAACATCGGCCTGCGTGCGGGTGCCATCGGCCAAGATAACCTCATCGCCCTCAATCGATGCCACGCCCTGCGGGATCAAAGAAACGTTGTCCCGCGCCAACGCTGGATACCAATCGTTCGAGCTGAGGATGCGTTTGCAGCCGATCTGGTAGTCTGGGGTCAGTTGTGCGCGCAATTCCGGGTCGGCGATCGCGTTTTCCAGCGATCGCCGCCACATCTTCATGGCAAAGCGCACCATTCTCGGCTCGCCTCGGAAAACGCGATGGCGGAATTCGAACGTCATGTAGATCAGTTTGCGGCGTATCCGGGGCAGCAGCGGGATGCGATGATAGAGTCGGCGCAGCCAGGGTGCGATGGGACCATCGGGCCGGGGCAGGACATAGGGGGCACTTCGCTGAAAGACAGTGACATGGGCGGCGGTTTTGGCGATCTCCGGAACAAACTGGACCGCAGACGCGCCCGTCCCGACGACAGCGACCCGTTTCCCCGACAATGAAACCGAGTGGTCCCACTCGGCAGAGTGAAAGCGCGGCCCCGGAAAGCTGTCAGCGCCCGGAATGTTCGGAATGCTGAGCACGTGCAGGGCCCCTATTGCCGAGACCAGAAATCGCGCAGACCAACGCTGCCCATCTTCGGTGACGACTTGCCATCGTTCACCATCCCAGCGGGCGGCTTTCAGTTTCTGGCCAAAATGGCAGAGATCATAAAGGCCCTCGTCACGGCATATCTTTTGGAGGTAGGCCTGAATCTCTGCGCCTCCGGCATAGGCGCGGCTCCAATCCGGGTTCAGATGCGTGGCCATGGAATAAAGGTGCGAGGGGATATCGCAGGCGACGCCGGGATAGGTGTTTTCGCGCCATGTCCCACCGATATCGTCGGCTTTTTCAAGGATCGCGATGTCGCGGATGCCGCGTTCGCGCGCTTCGATTGCCATCGTCAGCCCGGAAAAGCCCGCGCCGACGATCAGCATGTCAGTGTGATGCTCCATGCGACCGTCCCTCCCAAAACGACCGTTGGCTTGGGCCAGACTATAGGTGCGGAGGGTGGTGTGAACAGCCTCTCGTAAGGTCAGGTGCTGTTCACCGTTCTATCAGCCGCGCAGGATTTCCCCTTTCGGATCAAAGGGCGGCTCGTGCAGGATGGTCGCTTTGTGTGGCCGTCCCAGCACCATCACTTCGACCGCATCGCCGGGTTTGGCACCTGCCACGTAGCCAAGTGCCAGCGACATGCCGACCGAATAGCCATAAGCGCCCGAGGTTACGCGACCGATCCCCTGACCATCTTTGAAGATCGGCTCGCCACCAGTTGCGTCAGCGTTTGAAGCAGCGGTATCGCCTTCGTCCAGATGCAAAAGGACAAGCTGTTCGCGGGCAGGGTTGGCTAGGACCGCTTCGGCTGCTTCTTTGTTCAGGAAATCTTTGCCGAACTTGCACAAGCGATCCAATCCAACCTCATGCGGCCAGTATTCCGGGCTGTATTCGCGGCTCCACGAGCCATAGCCTTTTTCAACGCGCAGGGACATCAGCGCGCGGCTGCCCACCGAACCGGCACCAAACTCGCGACCCGCTTGGACCAAAGCGTCATACAGGCGCGCCTGATCCTCGGTCGCGCAATGCACCTCCCAGCCCAGATCGCCCGTGAACGAGACGCGCAGGGCCAGCACCTCAATCCCGGCCAGTTCGATTTTGGCCGAACGCATGAATGGGAAATCTTCGGTGGCGAGCGAGGTGTTGGTCAGACGCTGCAGGATCTCGCGCGATTTGGGGCCAGCGATGTTGAACCCGCACACTGCTTCGGTACGGCTTTCAAACGTCGTGCCTTCGGGCAGGGGAATCTGTTTGAAGAACCGCTTGTGATAACGCTCGGCCATGCCCGAGCCGATGATCCAGAATTCGTCCTCGGCCACACGGGTCACGGTAAAGTCCCCGGCAATGCCCCCGCGTTTCGAGATCAGAGGCGTTAGACAAGATCGCCCAACCGCCTTGGGCATGGTGTTGGCAAACACGGCGTTTAGCCACTCTTCGGCCCGCGGACCCTTGCAGACGTATTTCGCGAAGTTTGAGATATCGATGATACCCGCACGTTCGCGCAGCATGCGGCATTCGTCACCCACTGGCCCCCACCAATTCTGGCGCGTAAAGCCATTGGTGTCGGTGGCACCTGGCGTGTCCGCGAACCACAAAGGGTGCTCCCACCCCGCGTTCAGGCCGAAAACGGCGCCCATCGTGGCCTGCGTCTGATAGATCGGGCGCGTCCGCGCGGGGCGTCCGGCGCTGCGTTCTTCGTTTGGGAAGTGGATGGCGAACCGGTGGGCATACTGATCCTGCACGCGGGCCATGGTGAATTCCTTGGTCGCCCAGCTGTCGAAGCGGGCCATGTCCCACGCGAACATATCGTACTGCGTCTCACCTTCGATGATCCACTGCGCCGCCATCAGGCCCATGCCGCCGGATTGTGAGAAGCCGGGGATGATGCCGTTGCAGCAGAAATACCCATCAACCTCGGGCACCGGGCCCATCAGAACGTTGGAGTCTGGGGACCAAATCATCGGGCCGTTGATAACGCGCTTGATCCCTGCCTCACCCACGGCGGGCAGGCGTTCGATGGCGTTCATCATGTTCTCTTCGATCCGCTCCAGATCGTCGGGGAACAGATCATGCGCAAAGTCCAGAGGCGTGCCTTCTTCGGCCCAGAACTTCATTTCTTTTTCATAGGCTCCAACCAGCAGTCCTTGGCCTTCCTGACGCAGGTAGTACTCGCCATCGCGATCACTGACCGAGGGCAGGCGGGTGCCGTGTGCTTCGACATCGGCTATGGTTTCAGTGACAAAATACTGGTGTTCGGTCGGCTGCAGGGGCAATTCGATGCCGGCCAGCTTGGCCACCTCGCGCCCCCACAGGCCTGCGGCGTTCACGACCCAAGGGGTGCGGATTTCACCTTTGGGCGTCCGTACGATCCAGGTGCCGTCCTTTTGCTGGTCCGTCGCGGTGACCGGGGTGAACCGATAGATCTGGGCCCCGCGCTGCCGAGCGCCCACCGCATAGGCATTGGTCACACCCGAAGGGTCCACGTTGCCGCCATCGGGTTCGTACATCACGCAGCGAATGCCGTCATAATTGACCAGCGGGTTCAGGCGCTGCGCCTCTTCGATGCTGATCTCATAGAAATTCATGCCATAGAGCTTGGCCTTGGCGGCCTGCAGCTTCAGCTGATGCTCACGCTCTTCCGTCTGGGCCAGATACAGTGATCCGGGTTGGAACACGCCACAGCTTTGGCCCGTTTCGGCCTCAAGCTCTTTGTACAGGTTCATCGTATAGTGCTGGATGCGGCTGATATTGGTGCTGTCATGCAGCCCGTGGATGTTCGCTGCCGCATGCCAGGTCGAGCCTGACGTCAGCTCATCCCGTTCCAGCAACACCACATCCGACCATCCCAGTTTGGTCAAATGATAGAGGATCGAACACCCGATCACCCCGCCGCCAATCACCACTGCCTGTGCATTCGTTTTCATGAGCCTGCCGTATCAAAGTTGGTCCCGCGGTCATGTGCCCCTATCGCGGCGTCACCGACAACGGACATAAATTTCATGTTGGGTTGAGCGGTTTTAATCCGAGGCTAATCTCAGAATTCCAGCTTATGCGCCCGACCATACGCGACCAGTCGTTGGTTCAGTGCATCCGCCTCAGGCGCGCCGGATTCCAGTGCGAAAACAAAGGCATGGGTCAGGTAGAAGCAAGCCGCATCGATATCTTGCGCCGCTTCACGCTCGTCCGCGGCCATAGTGTAAAAACGGATCAGATCGGCAGGATCGTTTCGATCATGCGCGTCCAGCAAAAGGCGATCCAGTTCCTGTTTGTTCATGGGCGTCCACTTGCACCGGGAAATCGGCCTGCCATAACATAGCAGGCCGATCCAAAAGGGTTACTCCGCGCGGCCGTTTTCGACCTGCGTCGCGACCCAATGGTGGAAGTTATGCGTCGGTCCGTCCATCGCGGGCGAGAATCGTCCGCCATCAAACAGCATCCCGTGACGACCCTTCTGCATGCCTTCGACCACAAAGACGTCTTCTTCGAAAACGGTCTTCCACAGCTGAGCGTTTGACGCTCGCAGCCCGTCGTGTTGCGGCGTGTCTTCCACGCTTTTCGCGTAATAGAGCTCAATGTGTTCGACAGTGTTTTCCTGATCTACGGGTTCTAACACAATTGCAAAGGCATGGTCCCGCTGAACACCCAACAGAACGTTCGGGTAAACCGCAATGTACTCCGCGCCTTCGTTCCACTTGTCGCTGAGACCGTCAAAATCTGGAAAGGTCGCGCCGTCCTGATCCGTCAGCTGGCGATAAACCAGCGTGCCCTGACCAGAGTAGTGGCCCCGCGCTTCGATGTTGTAGTGATCTTCCAGCCGGGAATAGCTGTTCAGGCCGGGATGCACCCAAGGCAGGTGGTAACTTTCGCAGTAGTTCTCGACCGCCAGTTTCCAGTTGGTTTTGACTTCAAGCTTGAATGAGGACGTCTCACCGCCATGAAAGACGGGTTGTTCAAACTCTTTCCAGCGTTCCAGCAAGGCACCGTGGACCTCTTCAAACTCGGGCGCGCTGCCGTCGACATTCACAAAGATCACGTCGCGCCAGACATACGAGCGCACGCGTACAAGGCCCAGATCCTCACGTTTGACGTCATCGTGCTTGTTCTGACCCGGACCGCCGACGTGCGGGGTTGCGCGCAGTTCACCTTTCAGGCTGTAGCACCAGCTGTGGTACGGGCAGCGGATCGCGCCGCCGATCTTGCGCGGCGTGTCCACCAGAATCATCCCGCGGTGACGGCAGGTGTTCTGGAAAACCCCGACCTCGCCATCCTTGTCGCGAACGATCAGCAGGGGCATTCCCAGAAAGTCGACCGGCTTTGCATCACCTTCTTCCGGGACGTCCTTGCCAAATCCGATCCCGGACCAGTTGGCATAAAGCACAGAGCGTTTTTCCTCGCCGAAAACAGCCGGGTCGATATAGTGTTCATTAGGCAGGCCGTTCGCGACGTTTACATCGGCCAGAACGGAAGACAGCGCGCTATGCTTGTTCATCGGGCTCTCCTGAGGTTTTGCTGGATGCGTCCTGTTCCTTTTGGCGGATCGTATCTTAATGCCTCAATATCAGAAAAGCTCATCGGTGGGTGATCTCACCTAAACTGAACCTTCTTGAACCTCCTGAATGATCCAGTTTTTCAGGGCGCGGGCGCTGTCCGACAGTTCGTCATCGGGGCGACCCACCAGATAGAACTGGTTTGGCGCCGCCAGTTGGTGAGATCCGATTGGAACCAGTTTGCCCGATTGCAGCATCGGTTGGATCAGTCGTTGCCATCCCAACGCCAGACCTGCGCCTTTGCGGGCAAGCTGTAACGCAACCGAGTAGCTGTTTACGCGGGATTCAATCGGAACCGTTCCTTCATACCCAAGCTGCTGAAACCAGTCCGGCCAGGTCGTCCAGCTTCGGTCTTCGGAGTCCAGGTGGATCAACCGCTCACGCGTCAAGTCCTCCAAATCGGCATCCGCTAGCCGGTCGGCCAATTCTGGGCTGCCGACAGGGACCAGGTGATCTCGAAACAATGGCGTGTGCGATAGGTTGGGATCGCTATCCCTGCCATAGCGAATGAAAAAGTCGACGTCCGGTCGATCCCGGAAAGGGCGGTCCTGTGAAAGCTGATCGACATTGACCTCAGGCATCTCGCGCCAGAACCGAATGACGGCCGGCGAGAGCCACAGCGCCGCCACCGCTGTGGTCGAGCCCACGGTCACCTTTCCCGCCGTGGACCGGTCGCGGATCATGCTGAGCGTTTTCGAGATGCGGCCAAAGGACGTAGACAATGCCTCGTACAGCGCTTTGCCGTCCTCGGTCAGATCGACGCCGCGATGCTTGCGCTGAAACAGGGGTGTATCCAAATCGCCTTCAAGCGCTTTGATCTGATGGCTGACTGCACCCGGCGTGACGGACAGTTCTACGGCAGCGTTTTTGAAGCTGAGGTGGCGAGCTGCAGCCTCAAAGGCGGACAGAGTTGTGAGCGGCGGCAGGTTATAGTGACGTCTGGACATTTCAGCAGGTAAGTTTTTGTCGGCTTTGGTTTAGTTTTGATCAACTTAGTTTTAATTTTTTTGAAGGTGAAAGCCAGAGCCGGTCACGAGATTTGGTGTTTTTTTGCTTCACGTTTGCCGTCGATGTCGTATTTTTCGTCAATACGTCGGTTCTGGCCGAATTTAGTTCTGCCCGTCGCTGTAGTCGTTTTGACCAACAATTATTGCGTTTGGCAGGGTTTTTGGGCGAAAATGCCCGACGCCGCAAGGTGCTTCCGCCGAAATCGACGCACCAACTGACCGCCGGGACAGGCCGAAAGGGAAAGTGATGGAGGCGCGAAACGTATCCCCGGTTGGTTTGCGTATGTATCACCTGAGATTTCCCTGTGTTGAATTCATTGCAACTCAGGATGAGCCGAACCATCGCCTGACACGACAGCAAGGGCGCAACGCAAATACTTTAGGACTGCAGATTTAGGGCCTTTGGCGATGGATTGATCGTCTGCGCCCGGATTAACGGGCCGACTGCATAGGCACCGAGACAACTACAATAAGAACGCGACACCACGGAGGAGAAACATGTCGATACCCGAACCTTTTACGGACGTTGAAATAGAAACGGCCGATGACGGTTTCTATGAAAACTACAGCGTCCCAATCGCCCTGATAAGTAAAGGCATCATGGTGGCCCTTGTACTTTGGGCACTGGTCTTTCCGGCGAACGCTACCAGTACGCTGGGCACATTGAACGGCAAGTTGCTGGAAGTCTTTAACAGCTTCTACATCATCATTGTCGGCGCGTTTTTCTTTTTCCTGGCCATTGTCGCCATCCTTCCGGCCACTGGTCGCCGGATTATGGGAACGCCGGGTGAAAAACCTGAATTCTCGAACTTCTCGTGGTTCTCGATGATGTTTGGCGCCGGTCTGGGCGTTGGTCTGATGGTCTTTGCCACGGCTGAACCGCTGGGCCTGTGGGGGTCGAACCCTGTGGTTGTTTCCGGCGCGGTCGAAGGCAACACGCCTGAGGCTTTGCAGTCGGGGTATCGCTTCACCTTCCTGCACTATGGTTTCCATGCGTGGGCAATCTATGTCGTTACCGGCCTGTCGCTGGCTTATTACGCCTACACGCGCGGTATGCCACTGACCATTCGCTCGGCCCTGACCCCGCTGTTTGGTCGCCTGATGAACGGGTTCCTGGGTCACGTGGTTGACGTTCTGGGTGTTGTCGCAACGATCCTTGGTGTCTCGGTAACCATCGGTTACGGCGTCAGCCAGTTCATCGACGGTGTCTACGCGATCACCGGCATGGGTTGGGTCATGGATCTGGGTGGCGAAGTTCCGACCCCGAGCAAAGTGGGCCTGATCACCGGTCTGGTCGTCATCATGGGCCTGTCGATCATCTCGGCCGTGTCGGGTGTTGGCCGCGGCGTGAAATACCTGTCGAACCTGAACTTGGTTCTGTCGATCATCCTGCTGGGCACCTTCGTGGTCTTTGGTTCGTTCGTCTTTGCCATGACCACATACGGCACGGCGATGGTGGACTACATCCTGCACTTCCTGTCGCTGAGCTTTAATGCCTACGGTCCGCTTTCGGCCGAGGCGTTTGCGGCAGCCTTGCCAGCAGAGGCACAGGCGCATGCCAACGCTCTGATGGGCGGAGCAACCAACGCTTGGGGCAGCTTTGACGGCTTCAAGAGCGGTCTGGAAGGCGCGGCAGCGCAACTGGACGAGGCAACCCTGACTGCAGCCTATGCTGCCGGTGAGCAGGGTCGTCAGTTCGGATGGCAGGCAGGTTGGACCACGTTCTACTGGGCCTGGTGGATCGCCTTCTCGCCCTTCGTCGGTTTGTTCCTGGCGCGCATCTCCAAAGGGCGTTCGGTGCGTGAGTTCATTCTGGGCTGTGTATTCGCACCGGCACTGGTGTGCTTTGCCTGGATGACCATCTTGGGCGGAACCGCAATTGATCTGGAACTGGCAGGCGCTGCCGAGGGTGCGATCATCGGTGCGTCGAACACCAACAAGCTGTTCACGACATTGTCCTACATGATCGATGGCGGGCTTCTGTCCATGCTGAACATCATGTGCGTGATCCTAATCATGACCTTCCTGGTCACCTCGGCGGACTCGGGCATTCTGGTGATGAACACCATCATGTCCGGCGGCAGCCAGGAAACCGGTATCAAGCACCGCATCATCTGGGGTGTGATCCTGACGGCTGTGATCGGCGCTCTGATCTTGGCGGCAGGGGACAACAACCCGATGGACGCACTTCGCAATGCGATGATAATCGGCGCGCTGCCCTTTACCATGGTGATGGGTCTGATGTGCGTGTCGCTGGCCAAGGCGCTTTACCGCGATAGCCTGCGGGACAAGCATTCTGCTGAAACTCAGGCGGCTGAATAAGGTCTGAGTTCCAATAAAGCTAACGCGCCGCCCCGACCGGGGCGGCGTTTTTCGTTCCGGGACGGTGTCGCTTCTTGCAAGCAGATATCGCAATCAGTGAGGTGAGCCGCCGCCGAATCCGCCAGTCTGAGTGCAAGATTGGAGGATTGCCCCGTGAACATTCGCACCACGACACGCGCTGGCGGACGCTCTGCCCGCAGAGCAATGCGCACCGCCCCGAACTTTGAAATGCTGCCTGGCCTGACGCGCGGTATCCCTCTTTGCGAGGTGATGGACGGTAGCCAGGTTGAACGCATCGATAATGCTTCGATGGATATTCTTGAGAA
This sequence comes from Ruegeria arenilitoris, assembly GCF_013035315.1. Taxonomy (GTDB): domain Bacteria; phylum Pseudomonadota; class Alphaproteobacteria; order Rhodobacterales; family Rhodobacteraceae; genus Ruegeria; species Ruegeria arenilitoris_D. Next base: position 81,948 of record NZ_WQHP01000009.1, read on the forward strand.
TGTCGGCGTTCAGTTCCGCGACCCCATCGCCCTAGAAGACTGGAAGAGGGTCGGTGCCAAAGTCGAAGGTGAGTTGGTTTACCTAGATCGCGGACTCGTGCGCGAACTGATCGCCACCATTCCAAGCGATTTTACCTATCACGCGCGGGATCCGAAAAAGAACGTGCGGTTGGGTGGCAAGCACTCGATCTTTGTGCCGATGACCGGCGCGCCGTTCCTGCGCGATCTGGACGACGTCCGCCGCAACCCGACGCTGGACGATCTGGCGATGTTCCACAAGCTGAGTCACATGATGCCCGCGTTGCACAGCTCGGCGCATCATATCGTGGAACCCTACGATCACCCGATCAGCCAGCGGCATCTGCGGATCACGTATTCCTCGATGAAGAATTCGGACAAGACGTTCATGGGCATGACCACTAGCCCCAAGAACGCCGAGGATGTGATGGAGATGTGCGCCATTCTCTTCGGAGAAGAGTTCCTTGAGGACCACCCCGTCACCACAGGCAACTGCAACGGCAACTCACCGCTGGTATGGGACGAAACCATGCTGGGCGCGATGCGCGCGTTCTGCCGCCGCAAGCAGCCTGTTCTGTGCTCGCCGTTTGTATTGGGCGGGGCAAATACCCCGGCATCCGTTCCGGCCACCGTTGCCCAGCTGAATGCCGAAGCGCTGAGCGCACTGGCCTACACGCAGGTGATCCGCAAGGGTGCGCCTGCGATCTACGGTCACTACCTGTCGACCGTTTCCATGAAGTCCGGTGCGCCGATGGCGGGGACGCCCGAGATCAGCTTGATGAACTTTATGATCGGCCAGATGGCGCGGCACTACGATGTGCCGTGGCGCACCTCGAACACGTTGGGCGGGGCCAAGACGTTTGATGCGCAGGCCGGCTATGAGTCCGCGACCACGTTGCAGGCGGTTGTTCATGCAGGGGCTAACTACATTTGGCATAGCGCGGGCTGGAACGAGGCCGGGATGCACTGCTCTGTCGCCAAGTTCATCGTCGATGCCGAACAATGCGCGATGGCCTACCGCATGGCTGAAGGCCCCAAGTGGCACGATTTCGACCAGGCCATCGCGGCGGTCCCCGATGTTGGCCCCGGCGGACATTACCTTGGCCACCCCCATACGCAGGACAACTTCCAAAGCGCCTTTTTCATGCCGGAACTGTTCGACAACAACTCGATCGAGCAATGGCAGGCTGAGGGCAGCGTCGAAATCACCGAACGCGCGCTCAACCGCGCCCGTACGTTGTTGGCCGAGTATCAAGAACCCAAGCTTGATGAGGCCAAAAACGAAGCCTTGTTGGACTACATCGCCCGGCGCGAACGAGAAATCCCTGCGGCTGATGAGCTGAACCAAAGCTACTAGGCTAATTTTCCCCGAAACTCACCCGCCCGGACCATAGGGCGGGTTTTTTCCTTTCAAGAACGCCACGGAAATCAAACAGTGAAAATCGCCGAAATTCACATCTATAGCCACGATCTGCCAGTCAAAAACGGGCCCTACACGATGGCCAACGCCGAGGTCTGGGCGCTGGATACCACGCTGGTCAAACTGGTTGCCGACAATGGCCTGATCGGTTGGGGCGAGACCTGCCCGGTCGGCCCAACTTATGCCGAGGCGCATGCAACCGGAGCCCGCGCCGCGTTGGCATTGATGGCCGAAGGTTTGGTCGGCGCCGAAGTCTCTGTGCTTGGTCTGCACCGTCAGATGGACAGCCTGCTGAACGGCCACAACTATGCCAAAGCGGCCATCGACATCGCCGCGCATGATTTGCTTGGTAAACAATTTGGGGTCAGCGTGTCGGACCTGCTTGGCGGCGCTGCGGTGGACAAAGTGCCGTCTTACTATGCGACCGGTGTGGGCGCACCGGACGACATCGCGCGTCTGGCGGTGGACAAGTTGGCCGAGGGTTATCCGCGCCTGCAAATCAAGGTCGGGGGCCGGCCGGTCGAGCTGGACATCGAAACCATCCGAAAGGTCTGGGAGGCAATCGGCGGGTCCGGTATGCGCCTGGCCGTGGATGGGAACCGAGGCTGGACAACCCGCGATGCCTTGCGCGTCAGCCGGGAATGCCCGGATATTCCTTTCGTAATGGAGCAACCCTGTAACACGATCGAAGACCTGCAGAAAATCCGCCCACAGGTGAGCCATCCGATCTACATGGATGAAAACAGTACCAGCCTGAACACGGTCATAACGGCGGCGGGCACCGGTCTGGTGGACGGGTTCGGCATGAAAGTCACCCGGATCGGAGGCCTCCAGCCCATGCGCGCCTTCCGGGACGTATGCGAAGCGCGCAATCTGCCCCATACCTGTGATGACAGCTGGGGCGGTGACATCATCGCAGCGGCTTGCACGCATATCGGCGCGACCGTGCGGCCTGAACTGTTGGAAGGTGTGTGGCTGGCCGCGCCCTACATCGACGGCCACTATGATCCCGAAAACGGAATCCGCATCGAGGCTGGGCATATCAACGTGCCAACCGGTCCGGGTCTGGGCGTTGTGCCGGACGAGACCCGCTTTGGCGCGCCTGTGGCATCGTTCTGAGGGAGCAGCTTATGGAATTCGAAGGAAAAACTGCATTGGTCACCGGGGCTGCTGGCGGGATCGGAGCCTCTCTGGTCCAGCGCCTACGCGCCGCAGGGGCCCGGGTTGCTATTGCTGATCGCACGGTCGAGGGGATTGAGGCCGAGGCGCATTTGCCCGGTGATCTGCTGGACCCGACTTACGCCGATACTCTGCCGCGGAAGGCTGCGGATGCGCTGGGCGGGCTGGATATCGTGGTCAACAACGCGGGCGTTATCACGCGTGGTGCGGTCACCGAGACCTCGGATCAGGATTGGTCTTTGTCGCTGGGCGTCAACGTCGAAGCGCCGTTTCGGGTCTGTCGCGCTGCGATCCCGATCATGGCCGCAAATGGCGGAGGTGCGATCGTGAACACTGCATCCTGCTGGGGTCTGCGGCCCGGTCCGAACCATGCGGTCTATTGCATGACCAAGGCGGCCATCGCCTCTCTGACACAGTGCATGGGCATGGACCACGCACATCAGGGCATTCGGATCAACGCGGTCTGCCCAAATGAGGTGAACACGCCGATGCTGCGCTCGGGCTTTACCAAACGCGGGTTCGACCCGGACAGCGCCGTGGCCGAGCTGGGGCAGACTGTCCCACTGGGCCGCATCGCCGAGCCTGAAGACATTGCCGACGTGATCCTGTTTCTGGCCTCGGACGCCGCGCGCTATATGTGCGGAGCGTTGGTCGAAGTGAACGGAGGCAAGCCGGTATCATGACCCGATTTGAAGGCAAGACCGCCCTGGTCACCGGAGGGCGCAGCGGCATTGGTCGGGCCATTGCCGAACGGTTGCGGCAAGACGGGGCGCGGGTGTTCACCGCGCAGCGTGGAGAAGACCCTGAGTTCGAGGGGATCGAGGCGGATTTCAGCGATCCGAATAGCCCGGCAGATGTGATCGCACATGTCATCGACCGGGCAGGGCGTCTGGACGTCCTGGTCAACAATGCGGGTATGATGCAAGAGGCGCTGGTCGAAGAGATGTCGCTTGATGATTGGCACCGCAATCTGTCGGTCAACCTGACGGCGCCTTTTCTGCTGATCCAAGCGGCATTGCCTCATCTGCGGGAAACACTGGGCAGCATCGTCAATATCGGTTCTATCGAAGGGCTGGGCAGCAATCCCGGCCACGCCGCCTATTGCGCGAGCAAGGCGGGCCTGCATGGCCTGACGCGGGCCGTGGCGGTGGATCATGGCGCCGAAGGCATCCGGTGCAACGCCGTGGCGCCCGGCTGGATCGACACGGAACTGAACATGAATTTTATTGAAACGCAGCCAGACCCTGAGGCTTTTCGCCGAGACATCGGCCGCATTCATCCCTTGGCCCGGACTGGTCGCCCCGAGGAGGTGGCAGCCATGGTCGCTTTTCTGGCGTCGGACGAGGCCAGCTTTGTCACCGGTCAGGTCTATACTGTGGATGGGGGGCGCATGAGCAAGCTCAGCCTGCCCTGACGGGCAGGTTCACTCCTTCCCCGATCTCCACTCTTTCCAGATCAGATAGCTGTTTGCACCCAGTGAGGCGAAGGGCTCTGGCGGAAGGCGCGGGGGCATGGGCTGGGCCAGGAAATGATCGGCGATGTCCGAGCCGCCCTGCGCGACAAGTTCTGCAACCCCCATACCCTGCAACGTGCCACGAGCGATGCCCAGACCGTTCTGGCAACAGGCCGAGAAAACGCCGGTATTCAGCTCGCCAAATGCCGCCGATCCGTTTCGGCTGAGGCAAAGCATCCCAGCCCAGCGGTGCTCCATCTTGACGTCCGGCAAATGCGGAAACCGTTCCCGGAACTTGCGGTCATGCACCCAGCCAGCGTTGCGCAGGCGCATGGGGCTGGTCTCGATCGTCGGGTGAAAGGTCGAGCATGTGCGGATCAGGATCCGGTCGCCGTAACTGCCCGAAACGCGCCGGACCGAGGTGCCCATCGGATCAGCGGGCGTGACGGACCAACGGTGTTGGCCGCCCAGCGTCTTGATCTGTTCCGGTGTCAAACGCTCGGTGATCGACGCATAAAGGCAGATGTGCATCAGCCTGCGTTCATAGAAGCCAAAGCTTTCTAGATGACCGTTATTGGCCAGAACAATCCGACCCGTTGAAACCTGCGCTTCGGGTGTTTTAACCAGCCATCCCGCACCTTGTTTTTCGAACCCAGTAACAGGTGAGTTTTCGAACAGATCGACCTGTTTTGAAAGATCAGAGGACAAGGCCCGAATATATCCGGCGGGTTGGATCATCACCGTGCCGGGCGCAAAAAGGCCGGATGTGTAATGCGGGCTGCCCGTGATCTCTTGCATCTGTTGGCGGTCGTACAGCGTACAGGGCTCGCCCAACCGCTCCAGATGAGCGGCGAATTCCTGGTTGTGCCGATCCCCGGCCCGCGTGGCGGCGGCATTGAATTTCCCGCAAGGGTCAAACATTTCCTGTGGCAGGTTGCAGTCCTGCGCGACCTCTGTTGCGAACCCAATGGCACGCCGGTTCAACGCAATGGTTGCCCGGTCCGCCTCCAGCCCATCGCCAGCATAATTGTCCGATGCCAGATCATGCGGCAGGTCGATCATGAAGCCCGAATTGCGCCCGGCAGAGCCATCGGCAAAACGCCCGGCCTCTAACAGAACGACCTTCAGTGTCGGATCAAGCTGGTGCAGCCGCCGCGCGGCTGTCAGGCCCGCAAACCCTCCGCCGACAATGGTGATATCCGCCGATAGGTTCCGGTCCAACTGTGGCAATGGGGTCTGAGGTGGCAGAATGGCGTTCCATCCTGCCGGTCCTGTCTGCCGTGGCAGCCGCTTTGCCGTGTAGACCGTCAATCGACTGCCTCATCCGCATCGTCGGCCAGATCAATCCAGATGGTCTTCAACTGGGTGTACTGATCATGCGCGTGGACCGAGTTGTCCCGCCCCCCAAAACCGGACTGCTTGTAGCCACCGAAGGGTGTGGTGATGTCGCCTTCGCCAAAGCTGTTGATCGTCACGGTGCCCGCCCGGATCGCCCGCGCGCCACGAATGGCGCGTTTCGCGTTGGCTGTGAAGATCGAGGCACACAAGCCATACTCGGTGTCGTTGGCGATCTTGATGGCTTCGTCAAATCCCGAAACTTCGATCACTGAGAGGACCGGGCCAAAGATTTCCTCGCGCGCCAGTGTGTTGTCATTGCCGGGAACTTCGACCACGGTAGCTTCGACAAAGCCTTTGTCAGCTTTGCCGCCGATCACCACGTTCTCGGCCTGATCCAGATAGCCGCACACCTTGTTGTAGTGGTCTTCGCTTACCAATGCACCCATGCGGGTCTCCGGGTCCAGCGGGTCGCCGATGTTCCACTGCTTGGCGTGATGGGCGATGCGCTCCAGCAACTCCGCCTTCACACCCTTATGCACGATCAGCCGGGACGAGGCCGAGCAGTTCTCACCCATGTTCCAGAACGCGCCGTTGACGATATGCGCGGCCACGCGGTCGAGGTTCTCGGCGTCGTCCATAACGATGGCGGGGTTTTTGCCGCCCATCTCAAGTACGACCTCTTTGGCGTTGCTTTCAGCGGAATAGGTCAGAAACCGCTTGCCGGTGACGGTCGAGCCGGTGAAGGAGACCATGTCGATATCCATATGCCGTCCGATGGGTTCTCCTACCTCGGCCCCACCGCCGGGGACGATGTTCAGGACCCCACGGGGCAGACCGGCCTCCATCGCTAGTTCAGCAAGGCGCAGGGCGGTCAGTGTGGTTTCTGCAGCCGGTTTAACAACCACCGAACAGCCCGCCGCAAGCGCAGGCCCGATCTTCCACGCCAGCATCAGCAGGGGAAAGTTCCAGGGCAATACTAGACCGACAACGCCGATCGGTTCGCGCACGACCATCGCGATGTGATCGTCGCTGGCAGGGCTGACCTGATCGTAGATCTTGTCGATCGCCTCGGCGTGCCATTTTAGGCAGTGGATCGTCTCGGGCACGTCAACGGTTTCGCAGTCGTAGATGGTCTTGCCGCTGTCGATGCTTTCCATCACCGCCAGTTCGCGGGCGTTGCGGGTCATCAGCTTGCACAGCCGGATCAGCACGTCCTTGCGGTCCGAGGGGTGCAGCTTCGACCAACGGCCATCGTCAAAAGCCTCACGCGCCTTTTCGACGGCAAAGTCTAGATCCGCAGCGCCACAGGCCGCGATGTCGGCCAGTTTTTCGCCAGTTGCGGGGTTCACTGTCTCGAACGTGTTGCCAGAGATCGCCGGGCGGTACGCGCCATCGATGAAGGCGCTTGTGGGCAGGGTCAGCCCTGCGGCGATGGATTTGTATTCGTCTTGTGTCAGTAGTTCCATTGCTCAGCCCTCCGCCACGATGTCAGCGATTGTTTTCTTCAACACACGCGTCACCTGTTCCAATGCGCGCTTGTCGTCCTTGTTTAGGCCTTTCAACGGAGGCCGCATGGCACCTGCGTCGATGCCGTTCATGGTCACGCCATGTTTGATGGTCTGGATGAACTTGCCACCCTGTTCCAGAACCCGCATCAGCGGCATCATCGCGGACATGATCCGGCGGCCTTTGGCGAAGTCACCTTCGATCACGCAGGCCTGATACAGCGCCACGTGTTCCGCAGGCAGGAAGTTTGACCCGCCGCACACCCAGAATGGCGCGCCCCAGGCAAAGAACTCCAGCGCCTGATCGTCCATCCCGCAGCCCAGCTGGATATGCGGGTAATCGCGGGCCAGCAGATGTACCCGGTTGATATCGCCCGAGCTTTCCTTGATGCCGCAAAAATTCCGGCTGCGGCCGACGCGGTCCAGGAACTCTTCGCCCATCATCGTGCCGGTACGGTGCGGATAATTGTACAGCATTACCGGCAGATCAGCGGCTTTGTCGATGGCTAGCGCGTTCAGAGCGTTTTCGCGATCGGTTGGCACCGAATAGGGCGGGCTGGCCAGCAGGATCGCATCGGCGCCGATCTCTCGCGCACCCGCTGCCAGCGCAATCGAGTCCGGGGTCAGCATCGCGCCTGTACCAACGACCAAAGGCAGGCGACCTTTCAACTGCTGATGCGTGAATTTCGCCAGTTCCAGCCGCTCTTCCACCGTCTGGGCATAGTTCTCGCCGGTTGATCCACCCGAGATCAGGCCATGCACGCCGTTTTCGATCAGGTATTCGATAACGCTGGACAAGGCGTCCCAGTTCACGCCGCCATCCTCGTGATAGGGCGTGACCACAGGGGTATAGATCCCCTCAAACTTGAAAATCGGGTTCATTCCGTCCTCATGCAGGTTTCGAAAGGGGCGGGACGCCCATCGGGACATCCAGCGCATCAGGCATCACGAACAGCTCAATCTGATCGCGTGACAGGTTCCAGTGGTCCTCGGCCAGCTGCGCTGCAGCCGCCTCGTCGCCCGCCTCGATGGCGGCGATGATGGCGTCATGCTGGTTGCTTGCCTCGGACAGGTTTTCGGTCATCTTCGCTGTTTGGGGCCGGTAGAAGGTCATCCCGATCCGAGCATGGTCAATCAGCAGCCGGTTGAAGGACGGCAGCAGATAGACATTGCCCGACATCTCTCCGGTCACATCGTGAAAGCGGTTATTGGCCAGCGCACGATCCTCGGCAGACCCGGATCGCAAGGCAGCTTTGAAGGCCTGCTGCGCCTCTTTCAGGGCGTCAATCTGGGGCCGGGTCGCGTTTTGTGCTGCCAGCCGCAGGATCGCGCCGTAAACCATCGGTGCGGCCAGAAAGAAGTCGCGCAAAGTGGTGTAGGACATTTCTGACACCCGGGCACTGCGGTTGGTGCGCAGGTCCAAATACCCCTCACCGGCCAATTGCCGGAAAACCTCTCGCAGCGGGGTGCGGGACAGGCCGAAGGCGTCCGACAGATGTGCCTCGTCCAGATCCGTTCCGGGCTGCAGGCGTAGGGTCAGGATCGAGACCTTCAGGTGCTCTGTCAGCTCAGCTTTCCGGGATTTTGCGTCGTCTTTCATCCGTTCCTCCAACGGCTGCGCGAATCGTGATTGTCACTTCGTGCACTCTCTGTATTCTATAAAAATACAACTTGTATACAGAAAAAAATCGTGCAGCATGGGCCGTCGACCACGCCAATCTGAATCGGACGTCTATGCGCCAGCCCCGCCACATCACTTTCATTCTGATCGAGGAATTCTCGCACCTCGCCTTTTCCTGCGCGGTCGAGCCGCTGCGGATCGCGAACCTTGTCAGCGGCGAGGACCTCTATGCATGGTCGTTTGTATCCGAGCATGGCGAACAGGCTGTGTGTTCGAATGGATCGGTGACGTTGGTGCATCACGGGTTGGACGCACTGCCTAAAACCGACCAACTGTTTGTGCTGTCGGGCATCCATATGCGTAACCATGTCTCGCGCCCGTTACTTGCGACCCTGCGCCGCGAACGGGCGCGTGGAACCGCTATCGGAGCATTATGTTCCGGCGCGTGGCTTTTGGCCGAAGCGGGTTTCCTGGACGGAATGCAGGCCGCCATTCATTGGGAATATCACGACGCTTTTATGGAGGCGTTTCCCGAGGTGAATTTGGTGCGCAGCGTTTTTGTGGCGGATGAAAAGCATATCACCGCCTCGGGTGGGACGGCGACAGCCGACCTGATGCTGCATCTGATTGAAAAGGACCATGGCGAGGAACTGTCCGTCGCAGTGGCCGATCAGATGGTCTACAACGCGGTGCGCAACGCCACTGCTAAACAGCGGGTGTCTCTGCAATCGCGCAACGGGATGCGTAACGCGCATCTCGCCAAGGCGATCCACATCATGCAGGATTGTATCGAAGCGCCCGTGTCACCCTCGCAGATTGCCGAAGAACTGGGAATCTCGACGCGGCAGTTGGAACGGTTGTTTGGCAAGTACCTCAACACCTCACCAAAGAAGTATTTCATGGAATTGCGGCTTGAGCGTGCGCAAAAACTGCTGCTGCAAACCGAAGCCTCGGTGACCGAGGTCGCCATGGCCTGCGGATTCGAAAACCCGGGGCATTTTTCACGCGTTTACAGGTCGAGTTTCGGTGTGACGCCGCACGCGCAAAAAAACAAAATAGATTAAGAAATCAAAGCGGGGGGAGCGTCTCTGCCGTAAGGCGAGCCTGGCCGGGCAGGCGCTCACCCCCTGGTCCTGCTTCGTACCCCCTCGTTAAAACTGTACTGGTAAACTGGATAGCAGGATTGAGTATTCATAGATGCCGAAGTTGGCATAAGTTTTACGAGATCGTGTCAGATATGTGTGCGATTTGGCTAAAACCTTAATGTTCGCCGCATTTCAACTGTTGACCCAAAGGTGCAAAACAGGCCAACTTAACAGGTGAATTTGTCTGGACATAGTTTTGATTTGGCCACAAAAATTTTTGGATTGGGAAAATCTGGCGAAAAATCCCATTCAAGCCAAGGCATCAGACCTCATATCTTCATCATCTGATTTCGATGGAGGACAGCATGCATCTGGAACACGGTAAATCTGAACACCGCCCCGCCAACGGTGCCGTCGCGATCGCAAACCGCGAACGCCAGATTTGTGATGCTTCCAGCGCAGCAAAGTCCGCTTTTTCCGAAATGACCTCAAAGGCTGGGTACTCGCCAGAGATGGCTGAAGTTCAGCATCGCGTATTCCAGATTTTCCGCTGGTATTTTTTGTCGGCCTATTGCTCGCGCCTGCTGAGCGATGCCTCAAATCGTTTGGAGCACCACACCTTGCAGACCTCGGTCGACGTGTTCAGCGCCGTCCGAATGGCTCTTACTGAAGCCGAGGTGGAAGCGGCAATGACGCTGGTACAGGATGATGTGACGACGATTGCCGCAGCGCGGGCCAACAAAATTGGTTGCCGCGGGCATTCCGCTGGCTGGACTGCCGCAACTTTGCAGCAACGAGGTCGCGAGGTTCCGGCGGAAATCAAAAACGCGCTTGCGGGTGCGTTGTCGGCATCGGTTCGCTTAAACTGATCCACAGAGCCGATAGGTAGCAAAGATCAGGCGCTCGGCGATCTCATCACAGGTAAGTCATAGCGGCGTTCAGACAGCCATTTGGGCAGTCGGATCAGCCATTCGAAACGTGTGCCAGTCAATATCCGACAAAACGCGATCCCGAACACCACCGCCACGGCGACACAGATAGGAATAACGAACAGAGGTTTTGTCACGCCAACAATCTTCGTGAGTATGATCCGCGTCCCGGTGACCGACAGGAAATGCGTCAGACTAAGATAATGGCTGTGGCTACCGATCAGGCCCATCCACTGGGCGCGGCCAGCGTGCGATGCAAGGACGATGGCACCGATGATCGCTGCGACAGAGAGGGCGGGCAACTTGAATAATACGAGTGGTACGTTCTGAAGGTCAAAACTGGCGGCGAGAACAACCAGCACACCAAAACCCGCCGCGCATAGGACAATCACTGTTGGCAAGGCGTTTGAGGCATGGGTCCTGATCCATTCCGATGCATAGGCACCGATAACAAAGTAGACGAACAGTTTGGCCAGTTTGTCGGCGATTACCGCACCTTCAGGCCAGACACCCAAAAGGAACTGGGCCTGAATGATGGCTGCGACATCGACAACATAGACGGGCGGTACAATCCGCAGCAGCCTAAGAATGACAAAGGACAGCGTGAGCGCGTACAGAAACCAAATTGTTGGAAGCGGATCCCAGAGGATCAGAAAGATCTCCCACCAGTAGGTGACCGAATTGGTGATCGGGTTATGGTGTTCTCGTGGCGTTCATCGCGCCGGTATTGCTCAAACGCCTGCCGCAGTGCTGAGTGCCGTTGGCGCAAAACGCGGGCAAAAACAATGTGGCAATTGAGGAACACTGCCGTTTGTTAATCGCGCAGCGTGATTGCCAGTCATTATGCAAACCCATCGCTAGAGAATCGAGCGTTCGAAGACAAACCGAATGACACGAGCCTTCGGCTGTAACAAGATGATGGTGGAGGTGTAAGTCATGGCGGATGTTTTCGACCGCATTGCAGATTGGCTGCAAAAGCTGGCCTTTTTTGATGCTGATCTTGGTGGGCTAGTCGAGCAGTTAAGTAACAGGCTGATCGATGGTGGCGTGCCGGTCACGCGTGTTTCCTTGGGTCGCCTGATGATGCACCCTGTAATTGGATTGCTCGATGCAACTTGGGATGCATCGAACCATCGAATTGAATGGACCGTTCTTCCACGCAGCTCAGTAACGGCTGATCTCTTCGACAAGGCACCCTTCGGAGAGAATTCGAAATTGGCCAATGAGATTGCGAAACAACACTTTAACAAGGAAGTATGGGACTTGGCGGACGGACTTGCGAACGGCACAATCAAGTTTCCTTTCATGCGAGCAAATCTGACTGACCAAGCGACCCGTGACAAATTTCCGCTATTCCGAAAACTCGCTGAAGCAGGTGTTACCGACTATGTCGTATGCAGTGCACCATTCGGCAATCGTACTGTTGTCTTTGACGGAGAGATGGAGTGGGCTTTGGGCGCGTCCGTGTCTTTTGCTACAAAGCGTCGTTCTGGCTTTACAGACCGTGAGGTAGATGGCCTGTCGCGGCTATCGTTACCTTTGCTTGGTGCAGCGCGTGTATTGTCGGAGCAGTTCTTGGCAGCTGAGTTGATGGAGGTCTATCTAGGTAAGTTGTCCGGTCGATCCGTACTGAACGGTCAAATAGCCCGGGGAGATGTCAGCATAATTGACTGTGCACTCTTGTTCAGCGATATGCGCGGCTCTACGGCTTTGAGCCAGCGCTTGTCATCGGAGAAATATGTCGCGACGGTTAACCAATTCTTCGATTGTGTCGGTGGGGCGGTACACGATCACGGCGGAGAAGTTCTTAAATTCGTTGGCGATGGGTTGCTTGCGATCTTTCCTTTTGATGGTCAACGAAGACTACCGGAAGACATGTGCGAAGCAGCCCTGTCCGCGGCGCGCGAAGCATTTCAAAGGAACGAAGAGCTTGATCCATCAGACCGTGCTGAATTTGGGGTTGGGTTGCACACGGGCGCGGCTGTCTACGGGAATGTTGGCACTGAAAAGCGCTTGGATTTTACGGTAACTGGCCCATCAGTTGCGATAGCCAGCAGGTTAGAGGGCCTGACGCGAAAACTGGAGGCGCGGCTTTTAGCAACGGGCGATTTTGTGAACTTGGTATCTGAAGAGCCTAAAAAAATGGGGCGGCATTCTTTGCGGGGTTTTGAGGAAGACTTAGAGGTCTTTTCTTACGAAATTTTCAAATAACGCTCAATTGCGTTGGGCCATTAGCAATCATTCGTTTAGGCGCGTTTTGAGGCGCAGGTACTGGAATGAAACCGGTGAGATTTGGGCTCAAAACGGTCGTTCGCGCCAATTTGATTGAAGGTTTGCTTTGCGGACTTTGCACTCATCCGCATTCTTACTCCAATGGACCGCGGCCAGCCCAAAGCGGACGTTAAACTGGTGTTAATAGGCCAGTAGCTTGAGGATGGAATAAGAGGCTAAATTCAGCTAGCAATTTTTGGCAAGTATCGATCTAGCAAAGCGTCGACCAACCCCTCTTGCAGTTGGTTGCCGGTAGCTTCGTCCACACGCAAGATGTCTTCAAGAATAACAAGTTGTTCCATGCCCGTCGTCATGGACAACCGCTTGGCCAGATCGTCAGTTTCCTTTGGCTCCATCAATGTGTGAACTGGTGCAAGAGCTTCGGTAAAGGCCGCCACTCGTCTGGCACCACGCATTTTGACCGTTGTATTCTCCAGTGATGCCTTTAGCGATTCAGCCAGAAACTGCCGGAAGTGCGCCTCATGAACCCGAGAAAAATCCAGATAGTAGCGCGCGACGACATGTACACGGTTCCTAACGTCATCCAGTCCCTCAAGAAGTTCTGACGTCGGCATGACTTCAAGATCGAGCGTCGCATCCAAAGCCAAGACACTTGGGTCAGAAAAGTAACGATAGACCGTCGCACGGCTGGTTTTGGCGCGTTCAGCGACTTTTGCCAGCGTGACTTCCTTGCCTTCCGACATCAGGTCTCGTGCAGCGGAAAGAAGTGCTTCGCGCGTTCGGTTGATTTGATTTGTTCGGGGCGCCAATTTCAAGCCTTTTGTGATACATTTGTCTCATAAGTAGATTTATGTATCATATTAGCAGTGTGTTTCAAGTAAAGGGAGTCGCAGCAATGACTGAACCTCGCCCGCGAATTTATCATCTTCTTGGGAACCTTTTGACCTTTCACGCCTTTCCCAGTGAGACAGGGGATCGTTGCACAATCGTTGAAATAAAGACGGCGCCAGGTGCCGGTGCACCGCCCAATCATCATGCTGGCGAAGACGAGAGTTTTTATGTGCTCGATGGTGAATTCGAGTTCTATTTGAATGGGGAGACCGTCAACGTCAAAAGTGGTGACTTCGTCAAAATCCCGGACGGCGCAGTGCACGCATTTACTTGTACCGGAGAGCGACCTGGCCGGCTACTTTGCATAAACGCTCCCGGCGCGATGCATGACATATTCTTTACTGAAGCCGGAGAGGCGATGCCTGACGGAACGACAGACATCCCGGCGCCAGATGGACCGCCGGACATTCCGGCGATCATGGCAGTAGCAGGTCGAGTAGGAATGACGATCCTAGCGCCTGCGGATGCTCCTAGCTGACGAAGGCGCTTCATTCCGCGCGCGTTGCGCTGTAATCCTCGTCTGAGACGTGCTCCATCCAATCCGCAGTCTTACCCTCGACAGCCGTCTGCACAGCCAGATGGGTCATCGCGCAGTCTGGCGACGCGCCGTGCCAATGCCGCTCTCCAGGCGCGAACCACACCGTATCGCCAGGGCGCAACACCTGCACTGGCTTCCCCTCAGACGCAGCCAGGCCCAAGCCCGATAAAACATGGAGCGTTTGACCGGCAGGGTGCGTGTGCCAAGCTGTCCGTGCGCCAGGCTCAAAAGTCACTGTATGGATCTTGACCGGCGAGGGATCGTTCCCCGTCACAACGGGATCAAAGCGGACCTTGCCGGTGAAATACTCATTGCCGGGAAATTGAGAAGGCCGGCCCCCGGCGCGGTGAATTTCCATGATGTGCTCCCTTGCTGCCCCTGGAGACTTAGCAGAGTTCCGATTTCGAACCCAGAGGCTCGCAGGGTCAAAGCGGTCATTTTAGCAACATTGCCGATTGCCCAGAAGAGCCTGGAACCGGTCATTGGTTTTAATAGGGCCTACGTCCGAGTTGCGAGACAAAGCAGGCATGTGGAAAGACTGGTGACTTACCCTTCTACCGATATCCGTTTGGGTCGTGAACCAAGCGGACCAAAAAAGCGCTGAACCAACTATACGCAAACGAACAGTCGGATTCAGCGCGGAGACAAATTGGAAATGAGAGTATCCAATCACGGGGAATACAAACTATACGAAACAAAGCGGCTCGCGGATTACAAATGCCTGGAACACTCGTTAGGACTGCGGAGCGGACCATAGCTGGATATGAAGAGCGTCAGCTGTGTCCTAATCGGTACAGATGGGGTGCTGAAACCACGCCAAAGGATTTCAGCGTGCGCTATATATGCGCCACGTGTGAGCCTTCTATTTGGATAGCAGGTCGATAACTCATAAAAAAAATGGTGCTGCTGGAGAGAATTGAACTCTCGACCTCTCCCTTACCAAGGGAGTGCTCTACCTCTGAGCTACAGCAGCGCTGTGGGCGGGTGATTAGACTCAAACGAAACGGGGCGCAAGGGTGTCTGGACGGTTTTTTTCGCCTCCTGTAGAGAAAGATCATGACGGATAAAAATTCACCCAAAAAACACGGTAAATCCGGGGACGCGCGCGAAGAGCGGCTGAAGGCCGCCTTGAAGGCGAATATGGCGCGTCGCAAGGCGCAAGCAAAGGCGCGCGCTGCATCCGGTGACAAGACCGGCAAGGACGAGGGATAAGAGCAGATGGATTCGATTCTGGTGACGGGCAACGGCCCGTTGAACGGGCAGATACCTATTGCGGGGGCCAAAAACGCATGTCTGACCCTGATGCCTGCGACGTTGCTGAGCGAAGAACCGCTGACGCTGACCAATGCGCCACGGCTGAGCGACATCAGGACTATGACCGCTCTGCTGCAATCGCTCGGGGCCGAAGTGTCGTCTCTGCAAGACGGTCAAGTGCTGGCCATGTCCAGTCATGACCTGACCAGCCACACCGCGGATTATGAGATCGTGCGCAAGATGCGGGCCTCGAATTTGGTTCTGGGGCCTTTGCTGGCCCGGTTCGGAGAGGCCGTTGTGTCGCTGCCCGGTGGCTGCGCGATCGGTGCGCGACCCATGGATCTGCATGTCGAAGGGCTTGAGGCGCTGGGCGCTGAGATCGAGCTGAAGGATGGCTACCTGCACGCCAAAGCCCCCGGCGGGCTAAAGGGCGCAGTGCATGAGATGCGCTTTGCCTCGGTCGGGGCGACAGAAAACATCGTTATGGCGGCGACGCTCGCCAAGGGCACGACGGTTCTGAAAAACGCCGCGCGCGAGCCAGAGATCGTCGATCTGGTCGAATGCCTGCGCAAGATGGGCGCCCAAATCGCAGGCGAAGGAACCTCGACCATCGAGATTCAGGGCGTCGACCGGTTGCATGGTGCGACCCATCAGGTCGTAACCGACCGGATCGAACTTGGCACCTATATGCTGGCTCCGGCCATTTGTGGCGGTGAGGTTGAGCTGCTGGGCGGACGGATGTCTCTGGTTGACTCCTTTGTCGCCAAACTGAATGCAGCAGGTGTGAATGTCACCGAAACCAACAACGGTCTGAAAGTCAGCCGCAAAAATGGTCGCGTCAACGCCGTGGATGTGGTGACCGAGCCGTTCCCCGGTTTCCCGACTGATCTGCAGGCGCAGATGATGGCGCTGATGTGCACGGCCGAGGGCACCTCGGTTCTGGAAGAGCGTATTTTCGAGAATCGCTTCATGCACGCGCCCGAGTTGGTGCGCATGGGCGCGAGTATCGAGGTACATGGCGGCACAGCTACGGTGACAGGTGTGGACCAGCTGAAAGGTGCCCCTGTGATGGCGACCGATTTGCGGGCTTCCGTCTCGCTGATCCTCGCAGGGCTGGCAGCCGAAGGCGAGACGACAGTCAGCCGGGTCTATCATCTGGACCGCGGATATGAGCATGTGGTGCGCAAGCTGGAAGGCGTGGGCGCAAAGATTGAACGGATCAAAGGCCAATGACAGACGCGATTTTTGAAGATGGACGTGAGGCCCCGCTGAACCTGGGGGCCGAAGATGCCGATGACCTTCAGGTCATTTCGACCCTGACGCAGGACGCGGTGTTCCCGATCACCGAGATGACATGGCGCCCGTCCGAGCGCCGTTTTGGCCTGTTGCTGAACCGGTTCCGGTGGGAGGACAAAGACGCCGCAACGCGCCGCGACCGCCCGTTCGAGCGGGTGCAATCGGTTCTGGTGTTCGACTCAGTGTTGTCTGTGGCCAGCCAGGGCGTTGACCGCAGCGACAAGGATATGGTGATGTCCCTGTTATCGGTCGATTTCGAACCCGGCGAAGACGGCGCGGGCGAGATCACGCTGACCTTGGCGGGCGATGGTGCAATTCGTCTGTCCATCGAGGCACTGGATGTCACCCTTAAAGATGTGACCCGGCCCTATCAGGCCCCATCAGGTCACGCCCCGCACCATCCAGAATAAGCGCGGCATAGCTCAGGCGTTCTCGGCGCCGTCAGCGGGGCTGAGCATCCGCCCCGCGACCGTGTTCGACGTTTTTGACCTCAGCCGCATTCTGATCCGGTCGATTACGAAACTGTGTATTGCCGATCATGCGGATGATCCCGAGGTCATCGCTCAGTGGACTGCCAACAAGAACCCGGCGACCATCCGCGGCTGGATCGACGCAGGAGCGCAGATATGGCTGGTCGAACGGGCCGGGCAGCCTGCCGCGGTTGGGGCGCTCGGGCAGGACGGAGACATCACGCTGCTGTACATTGACCCCGATCAGACAGGCGTCGGTGTGGGGCGGGCACTGTTGGAAAAGCTTGAGCAGGAATTGATCAGAGCGGGGTATGCCGAAGGCCGTCTGGAGGCGACCAAAACAGCGCAGGCGTTTTATGCACGGCATGGCTGGCAGGCGACCGGCGGATGTAGCCAGCGCGCAGAACTGTCCTGTTTGCACATGCGCAAATCGCTGCACCCCCAGCACTGAGGGTTGAGGCCAGCCCATCCGGGCGATATGTCCCGGTCAAACGCCCCGGAGTGCCAGAATATGCCCGTTTTCCTCGACACGACGTCGCCCGAGTTTGAAACCGCTTTCGCCACCTTGCTGTCCGCCAAGCGCGAAGACAGCCCGGATGTGGACGCGGTGGTGGCCCAGATCATCGAAGATGTGCGGTCCCGGGGCGATGCTGCAGTCATCGAGTTGACGGCCAAGTTCGACCGGTTGGAGCTTACGCCTGCAACACTGGCATTCAGTGCGGATGAGATCGCGGCGGCGGTCACGCAGGTCTCAGATGAAGATCGTTCAGCGCTGGAATTGGCCGCTGACCGGATTCGTGCCTATCACGAAAAGCAGCTGCCAGAGGATCAACAATGGACCGACGCCGCGGGTGCGACACTGGGCTGGCGCTGGTCTGCGGTTTCTGCGGCTGGTCTTTATGTGCCGGGTGGGTTGGCGTCCTACCCGTCGTCGGTCCTGATGAACGCGATCCCGGCCAAGGTGGCAGGCGTCGAGCGTCTGGCCATCGCGGTACCAACGCCCGACGGGCAGGTGAACCCTCTGGTTCTGCTGGCCGCACAGCTATCCGGCGTTGATGAAATCTATCGTATCGGCGGTGCGCAGGCGATCGCCGCGTTGGCCTATGGCACCAACAGCATTGCGCCCGTGGACAAAATTACTGGCCCCGGGAATGCCTTTGTGGCTGCAGCCAAACGGCGTGTGTTTGGCAAGGTTGGCATAGACATGATCGCTGGTCCGTCCGAGATTCTGGTGATCGCCGACAAGGACAATGACCCTGACTGGATCGCATTGGACCTGCTCAGCCAGGCAGAGCACGACGAAAGTGCGCAGTCGATCCTGATCACAGACGACGCGAGTTTTGGCCAGGCTGTTGCCGAAGCGGTCGACATACGGTTGGAAACCCTTCAGCGCCGGGCCATCGCAGGGGCAAGCTGGCGGGACTTTGGTGCCATCATCGCAGTGCGCGATCTGGACGAGGCTGCAGCGTTGTCAAATCGCATTGCTCCCGAGCACTTGGAGCTTTGCGTGGCCGACCCCATGGCACTTAGTGCCAAAACCATCCATGCCGGTGCCATCTTTTTGGGCCAGTACACCCCCGAAGCCATTGGCGATTATGTCGGTGGGTCAAACCACGTTCTGCCGACGGCGCGTTCGGCGCGGTTCTCTTCGGGTCTGAGCGTGATGGACTTTCTCAAGCGCACAACGCTCAGCCAGATGACCCCCGAAGCGTTGCGCGCGATAGGCCCAGCCGCCGAAAAGCTGGCACAGTCCGAAAGCCTTGAGGCGCATGGCCTGTCAGTAACAGCGCGATTGAAACGCCTGAACGGCTAAGGAGTTTATGGCCCGCAGGTCACACCTGAGGTGAACCTGAAAGACCGCTAGGCGATTGTGCTTGAACCCGCCTGCCTTTGCCCGTCGCTTTGGCTGCAAGATTTGGTGCGAAGGAACTGAGCTTGGAACGCGTGGCAACCTTGTGGATCGGCAAACGGTTCAGCTTTCTTGAACACCTGTGCCTCAAATCCTTCGCGGATGTGGACCAGACGCCCATCGTCTACCACTATGGCGATCTTGAGGATGTCCCTGACTATATCGAGGCCCGCGATGCGCGAGAAATCTTTGACACGCCCGAGATCTACCGCGACCCGATCATGCGCTCGGTCGCAGTGCACGCCGATCTGTTTCGCCTGAAACTGATGCAGCAGACCGACTATATCTGGGTGGATGCGGATGCCTATGCGGTTCGGCCGTTCGAGACCAAGCAAGGTTATCTGTTCCCCAAAGCCAATCTGGCCCGCCAACGCATGATGAACGGTGTTGTGGCCCTGCCCAGCGACAGTCCGGCCTTGAAGAAGATGTGCGATTTCGCCTTCGACAGCGACCTCGT
Organism: Ruegeria arenilitoris; assembly: GCF_013035315.1. GTDB lineage: Bacteria > Pseudomonadota > Alphaproteobacteria > Rhodobacterales > Rhodobacteraceae > Ruegeria > Ruegeria arenilitoris_D. The sequence continues at coordinate 101,543 of NZ_WQHP01000009.1, forward strand.
GCTGTTCTGGTGGTCGGATGACAGAAAGCACGCCTATCGGAATATCTACGGGCAATCCACTTACTGGAGCCTGCCTTTATCAGCGCTTGGGCCGCCGCTGTTTTTCCACAGCCTTTACGGGACGCCGGAGCATGACATGAGCTTGCCGAGAGTCGAGCTTTACGCCGTTCCACTCCGGCATCGCGCTTTGTGGAACGAGCCCGACATGTCCAAGCTGGAATTTCTGAATTGGCAAAGCAAAATGTCGATCCATTTCTTCGGCTCGTGGTTCCGGAGAATCTTCGCCAACAAGGAAATAGCCAAAGGATCGCTGGTCGATACCTTGCTGACCAAACACCGGATCGACCCGTCGGATCACTCGCTCTAGGCCCAGGGCACCGGCAGACCCGGACTGCGTTGCCCAATCAATCCTCTTGCGATAAGTCTGGCCTGACCTGAACGGACGAAGCTGAGAATGACCCGCATTTCGCATATCGAACTGGACGACCGAAACCTGCCCCCGCCGACCCCCGAGATCGAGCAGGAGCGCAAGGTTGCAATCTATGACTTGCTGGAAGAAAACAGCTTTGCGCTGCCTACGCGCGATGATCGTGTTGTACCCGATGGTCCGTACCGGGTGCAGCTGTCAATCCGCGACAAGCGGCTGGTTTTTGACATAGCCACGGAGGCTGAGGAAAAAGCCGCTGAGTTCCATCTGTCGCTGGGGCCGTTCCGGCAGGTCGTCAAAGACTATTTCCAAATCTGCGAAAGCTATTTCGACGCGGTGAAAACCCTGCCGCCCAGTCAGATCGAAACCATCGACATGGCGCGTCGTGGCATTCACAACGAAGGCAGCCGCGTTTTGCAGGAGCGACTTGAAGGTAAGGCCGAGATTGACACAGATACCGCGCGTCGCTTGTTCACGCTAATCTGCGTGCTGCATTTCGGAGGCTGACGCGTGAAGCCTTTGCCGCAGTCGGTCCTGTTTTGTTGCGACCATAACGCGGTTCGGTCTCCTATGGCCGAAGGTCTCATGAAGAAATTCTATGGCACCGGGACTTATGTGCAGTCGGCAGGTGTTCATAATGATCTAGAAATCGACGGCTTTTGTATCGCTGTTTGCCAAGAGGTCGGTGTCGAGCTGTCCCGTCACCGTTCCCGCTCGTTCGACGAAATGCAGGAATGGGGCGACGATCTCAGCTCGTTTGATCTGATCGTTGCCTTGTCACCCGCCAGTCAGCGTCGGGCGTTGGAACTGACAAGGATTTTCCATCTGGATGTCGATTATTGGCCAATAATGGACCCTACTGGGATGGGCGAGACACGAACGGATAAGCTAACCCACTACCGACAGACCCGCGATCAGATCATTCAGCATCTGCGAGACAGGTGGGGCGAACCAACGGAGGGGACATGAGCGAGACCGTCAAAACCTATTTCACTGCCTTCAACGCCGGCGATGTCCACGGCATGCTGGCTTGCCTGTCCGATGACGTGGCCCACCACGTGAACGAAGGCCAGATACGCATCGGCATAGACCAATTCGCTGCGTTTTGCGCGCATATGAACCGCTGCTACAAGGAACATCTGACCGATATCGTGGTGTTCGAAGCCGAAAACGGTACCCGCGCAGCGGCTGAGTTCGTCGTGAACGGAACCTATCTGCAAACCGACGAGGGCCTGCCCGAAGCGCATGGGCAGACCTATCGCCTGCCTGCCGGGTCGTTCTTTGACCTGAAGGACGGCAAGATCACTCGTGTCACGACGTTCTATAACCTTGCGGACTGGACCAAGCAGGTTTCAAATGGCTGAGGTCACCGCCGTCCGCCCCTTGGTCGGAGCGGCTCTGGCAGAGGCTTTGGATGATGTGGCGCGCCTGCGGATCGAGGTGTTTCGGGCTTGGCCGTACCTTTACGATGGCGACCTGGAATACGAACGCAAATACCTGCAGTCTTACCGCGATAGCGACAAGGCTATTGTGGTCGGAGCCTTTGACAGCGACCGCCTGATCGGAGCTTCGACCGGCGCGCCACTGGTTGACCATGCCGACGATTTTGCAGCTGCGTTCGAAGGGTCAGGGCTGGACTTGTCCGAGATATTCTATTGCGCCGAATCCGTCCTGCTGTCCGACTATCGCGGCCAAGGCGTTGGTCACACTTTCTTTGATCTGCGCGAGGCTTATGCCCGCGAGCTTGGATTTAAGAAAAGCGCGTTTTGCGGGGTGCAGCGCTCAGCCGATCACCCGCTGCGTCCAGAAAACTATCGTCCTCTGGACGCCTTCTGGCGGTCGCGGGGTTATGAGCCACTTACGGGCGTATTTGCCGAGTTTTTGTGGAAGGATATCGGAGAGCAGGGCGAGACGCGGAAGCCTCTGCAATTCTGGATTCGCGATCTGTGACGCTGCTCTGTTGAGAATCTCTCTGAATTATAGCGCGATCCAGAGACACGCTGAACTCAGCGGTTTCCCCGCCGGTATCATCTCTGAGGTCACAACGACTATCGACCCGACGACTGCCGGTTGATTGGCGCTGTACAGCGCGCAGTATCCCCGACTATTGTCTGGTGATTTTGACTGAATGAGGATGCCGCCTGTGAAAGTCGCCACCGCCGCCTACAACCTCGATTGGCTCGACAGCTGGGGCCAGTACGAGGACAAACTGGACCGCTGGGTCTCGGACGCGGCGGGGCAGGGTGCCGAGTTGCTGGTGTTTCCGGAATACGGCGCGATGGAGCTGTCGACACTGGACGGAACTGAGGTTGCAGGTGATCTGGAACGTTCGATCCGCGCGGTGTCTGACAGGATGGAGGACGTGCAGGCCTTGCATGCACGCTTGGCGCAGGCCCACAAAACGCACATTCTGGGCGCATCCGCCCCGGTTGTGGATGGTCCCGGTCAACCGGTAAATCGCGCCGTTCTGTATGCACCGGATGGCCGTCAGGACCATCAGGACAAACAGATCATGACCCGGTTTGAACGTGAAGACTGGGACATCGCCGCTGGCGGTCCGCTAAAATTGTTCGACACAGCGCTTGGCAAAATCGGTGTGTTGATCTGTTACGACAGCGAGTTTCCTCTGCTGGGTCGGGCGTTGCGGGATGCGGATTTCATCCTCGTCCCGTCCTGCACCGAGGCTCTGTCGGGATATTGGCGGGTGCGGATCGGGGCGATGTCCAGAGCGTTGGAAAATCAATGCGTTACCATAATGTCGCCGCTTGTGGGCAACAACGAATGGTCTCAGGCTGTAGACATGAATACCGGAACAGGCGGTGTCTTTGGCCCGCCGGACAAGGGATTCCCGGCAACCGGAGTACTGGCAGAAGGCACTTTGAATCAGCCGGGTTGGACCTATGCCGAGGTCGATCGGGCAGCCATCGCCAACGTGCGCGCGGACGGCCAGGTCCTTAACCGAACCCACTGGGACGAGCAGTTACCCCGAGTCGATTCGGTCACATTATCCGCCCTTTAGGTGATTCCGCCCTTGAAATAAGGCCGAAATAGGCTCATTTAAGCGCACATCCCCGCAGATTCTGCGGGTGCAACGTAATGATGGAGACAACATGGCCAAGGAAGATACGCTCGAATTTCCCGGTGTCGTGAAGGAACTCCTGCCTAATGCGACGTTTCGGGTCGAGCTGGAAAACGGCCATGAGATCATCGCACATACGGCAGGCAAGATGCGCAAAAACCGCATCCGTGTTCTGGCCGGCGACAAGGTTCAGGTCGAGATGACCCCCTATGATCTGACCAAGGGTCGGATCAACTACCGCTTCAAGTAACGCCTGCCGAAATGGCGTTTATCTTAGGATCGGGCAGCCCAAGGCGGCTGGACCTGTTGGCCCAGCTTGGCGTGCAGCCCGATGCAATTCGCGCGCCCGACATCGACGAAACGCCTTTGAAAGGCGAGTTGCCGGTGCCCTATTGCAGCCGCATCACGCGCGCAAAAGTTCAGGCAGTTCAAGCCGATAGCAATGACGTTACCCTGTGCGCGGATACCACCGTGGCGCTCGGTCGTCGCATCCTAGGCAAACCCGAAGACGCAGGACAAGCCGCAGAGTTCCTGCATGCTCTTTCTGGTCGGCGGCACCGCGTGATCACCTCGGTCGCAGTTCGGCGCGGGGATCGGGTGCTGCAGCGTGATGTGGTTTCTAAGGTCAAGGTCAAGCGCCTGTCAGACGCTGAGATCAACGCCTATCTGGCGACCGGAGACTGGCAAGGCAAAGCAGGGGCCTATGCTATTCAAGGCCCGGCCGGAGCTTTCATTCCGTGGATTTCCGGCTCGTTCACCGGCATCGTGGGCTTACCTCTGTCTGAAACCGCCGCCCTTTTGCAAGGCATCGGCTATCCCCTGTATCGTGAGGCATCATGAAGGGTCGCACCATCGTTCTGGACCGCATCGAAAACCGCGAAGCCGCGGCGCTTATGGTCGACGGTCAGTTGGATGATTTCCTGATCGCGGCTGATGCACCCGCGCCGGGTACGATATACCGCGCGCGCGCGGACCGGCCGGTCAAAGGTCAGGGTGGTATGTTCCTGACCACGCCCGACGGACCGGCCTTTCTGCGGCAGGTTAAAGGATTGGCCCCGGGCGCGCTGATGCTGGTTCAGGTGACCGGTTACGCCGAACCCGGAAAAGCGTTGCCGGTGACGGATCGCGTTCTGTTCAAAAGCCGTTATGCAATCATCACGCCCGATGCACCGGGTCTGAATATTTCTCGCTCGATCCGAGATGAGGACGAACGCGACCGCCTGCTTGAAATTGCGCATGAGAGCATGGAAGGCAGCGATTATGGGCTGATTCTACGCTCGTGCTGTGCTGGCGAAGATGCGGGCGAAATCGCCGATGACATCGGTACGATGCTGGCGCACGCAGATCAGGCCCTCAATGACTCCGGAACCGAGCCAGAGATGCTTCTAGAGGGCGACGGCCCCCATGTCCTTGCGTGGCGCGACTGGACCGATCCGGCCGAGGTTGTGACGCAACCGGGCAGTTTTGAATCCCACGGCGTTCTGGACGCATTGGATGTCGTGCGCGGGGTTTCGGAACCGCTATCCGGCGGCGCGCATCTGTACATCCAGCCCACCCGCGCTTTGGTTGCCGTGGACGTCAATACCGGGTCGGATACGTCGCTGGCAGCAGGAACCAAGGCGAACTTCGCCTGCGCCAAAGCTCTGGCGCGTGCCTTACGCGTTCGAGGTTTGGGCGGGCAAATCACCCTGGATCTGGCGCCGATGCCGAAAAAAGACCGCCGAGGGTTCGAATCCGCCCTGCGCGCCGCTTTTAAGGCTGATTCCATTGAAACCACGCTGGCGGGCTGGACACCGCTGGGTCACTACGAACTGCAACGCAAACGCGGTCGTATCCCATTGGCTGAGGTGTTGAAATGAGCTGCCCAATCTGCGGAGAAGAGACGATAACCAAGTTCCGCCCTTTCTGTTCGAAACGCTGCGCGGATATCGACTTGGCCAAGTGGCTGAACGGTTCCTACGCCGTTCCATCGCAGCGCGAAGAGGAGCTGGATGCAGAAGTTTCGGACGTTGAAACAGAGCAATCGCGTCCGCATTGAAAAAATGTAAAAAAGCCTCTGGACACTGCCTGTAGCAAGTCATAGAAGGCCTCCACCCAACGGCAAACGCCGTTCCCGTGCCCGGGTAGCTCAGGGGTAGAGCAGTGGATTGAAAATCCTCGTGTCGGTGGTTCGATTCCGCCCCCGGGCACCATTCCCAACAGGTAAGCTACTGTTTCCCTTCAGCTTTAACTGGAGCTGACCAAGGGCGTAGTACATGCTGGAGAACAAAACCGTTCCCTTCTCATTTGTGAAAGCAGGTGTCTTCTACTTCACACGACGGGTCCCGAAGGACCTCGATCACCACTATACCACCGGAAAAATATCCTTCTCGCTGCGGACAAGATCAGCGGCGGTCGCAAAGTCCCGAGCGCAAAGAGCTGCTCAGCAACTGGATGAACACTGGTATCACCTACGCATCCAAGACGTAGACCTACCGGGCAAGCATCTTCTGAGAATGGGAGCTGCGGTTGAGTTTGGGTCTTCGATGTCATGCGCCAATCAAGCCAGCGTTGACACTGTAAAGCTCGCAGAAGCCGTATCAGTCTATCTGCAGCTGAAGAAGGGGCAAGACGTCCAATCACCTTCCACAGGGCTGCTGAGCGGTCGTGTGGCGATATCGTGGATGTCTGCGGGGACAAAGACATCAGAAGCTATACCAAGGCGGATGCCAATGCGTTTCGCGACGAGCTGGTTAAGCGAGAATTGGCGGGTAGCAGTATCACCCGCATCTTTGGGACCGTCAGATCAGTCATCAATTTCGCTGCTTCTAAAGCCGGAATCAGACTGACCAACCCATTTGCTGGTGTGTACAACGACAGAAGTGCTGGTGTCGAAGATCGTGAACCTATGCCAATCGAAGCGATCCGCTCTCTGCAATCCAAATGCCGGTCCCTTGATGATGACTTGCGATGGCTGGTTGCTCTGGTCTCGGACACAGGGATGCGACTTGCAGAAGCTGCGGGTTTGCTCAAAGAGGATTTCGATCTGAATGACCCAGTGCCTCACGTAGTTGTCCAAGAGCATCCTTGGCGTCGGCTGAAGACATCAGGTAGTAACCGAAAGGTGCCTCTGGTCGGGGCGTTACTATGGGCCGCCAAGCGCTTGCTCTCTGAGAACACTGACAGCCGGTTTGCTTTTCCCCGATAAAAAAATCGAAAACTACGAACGCTAATTCTGCCAGTGCCGCGCTGAACAAATGGATGAAGCCATATGTACCGAGACGTTGCACCATGCACAGCTTTCGTCATTTGATGCGTGACAGGCTTCGCGCTGTCGAGTGTCCGTCCGACATCCTTGGCCAGATAGGTGGCTGGCAAACCGAAGGCGTAGGGCATGGATATGGTAAGGGTTATCCGCTTGAGGTTCTCAGCAAATGGCTGGAAGCAACGGCATAGCGCCAGCATGTACTACGCCCTTGGTCAGCTCCAGTTAAAGCCGAAGGGAAACAGTAGCTTACCTATTGGAAATGGTGCTCGGAGTCGTGCCCGCAAAAACTGCCAGTAGGCCATTATACGAGTCTCCGCAGGCCTCTCCGCGCGCCGTCTGTGATCATCCTAAAATTGGCTGGATGGTCACCCCTGGAAGGGCGGAGGCAAATACCACGACCTGTGGAAGGCCCAGAGATATTTGCGCGCAAATTCTTCGAGTCCGGCGAAGGCAGTCTGGTAGAGACCGCGTTGCATCTCGCCGGATGCCTTGGAGACAGCAGCTAGGCCACTCTTAGCGCTTAATTGGAAACCCAACACCCGAGCCCGCAATGGTCTTGAAAAGCTACATGGCGCAATCTGGCGCCCACAGGGAGGCGGGCGTTGCGCTTTTGACAGAACTTATGGCGGCAGCACTGACCGATGCTGTATTAGGGGACAATGCGACGCCGTTTCCCGGTGCTGCAGACGGCCCCCGCCAAAAGAACGCCGGATTCTTTGCAGTTGATCACGATGTCACAAGGAATGGTCTGCTAGAGAGTAGTGTTTTTACCTTTCGGAAGCCATGCGATCACAGGAAGGGCGTGTATTCCGGGTGATAGGCGTCGGCCAAACGGAGTCTTTCTGGTACGGAAAGCGTAGAGATAAATGCTGTAATCCTTGCCAAGATCAAAGTGCTTCTGAATTGAGTTGCCGTACCCCGACATTCTGGTTGATCAGGTTTTTGGTGCCTCGAAAACGGTTCAGCCAAAGGTTGAGTGTCGAAGTGATAGTAAATATGCGCTTTACATGTTGCATTTGCGCAATGGACCAAAAATTACTCTTCACAATTCAATTCTAACCAAGGCTATCTGGATAGCCTTGCGTATATCTTGCTCCGAGGTGTGATGGGGAAACTTGCGTTGTAGGCTGCCGTTCTGTCCGAACAAGGCGTGCCCCCATTTTGTTTGACTGTGACGTATGCGGGGTGCCAGGGTGTCGAAGAAATCAAGCTTGCTATTGGCGGTGTCATTTTTCGCTTTGATTTCAAACCCTTTGTTTGCAGCTCCGACTGCAGATTCCAAGGTTGGCGACACTGTGACCAATCCGGTGACAGGCCTCGATACCACCGTCAGCGCGCTGATTGTTGACCCCGCCTCGACGCCAACGGCCGGAACAACAGCCTTTGTCGAAACTGCAGATGGCTACGTTTTTCTGGTCAAAGAAGTCGGCGATACAATCTACAATTCTGACAATCCGCCGCTTGCATTTGACATTGTTTCCATTAGCGGGACAACTGCTCAAATAAGCAACTCTGGCGCGACTGGAACGGCCAGTCTGTCAACGCGGTTGACCCTCTCGCAGTACAATAGCAACTTTAACAGCGCTGGTACTCCTGGTGCTGTGACGCCGCCCGAAGATGTTTCTGGACCAAACGGTGTGAACCAGGTTGTCTACGGCCAGGATGGCAGCAACGGTCGGGATGGCGCATTGGTCGTTCCGCCAAGTTCGGGTGGCAATGGTGCGACTGGACCGACACAAACAAAAACACTCAGTAGCGATGTCAATGCCACAAGCAATATCGGTTGGCAGGTCGGCAGCGTCGGAGGAGACGGCGGCGACGGCGGCGATTCATACCTGAGTTTCTGGGACGGGCGCGATGGCGGCGATGGCGGCAAAGGGGGGACCGTCAACGCAACACAATCCAGCAGTAGCACGATACAAACATCAGGTGGTAATAACGAAGGTATCTTTGCATTCAGTCGCAGCGGCAAAGCTGGCAACGGTGGCAGCGGTTTTGCAGCACCAGGGGGCGGTACTGGCGGGCACTCGGCAGATGGTGGCAATGTAACTGTTACGCAGCGGGGGGCAATTTCCACATCCGGAGATTCGGCCGACGGTATTTATGCGCTGAGCGTTTCAAACAATGGTGGTAATGGCGGGTCGCAGTGGGGGCTGGTTGGATCCTCAGGCGACGGCGGGTACGGGGGCAGCGGCGGAATCGTCACCGTAAACACGGCATCAACCGCTAGCCTCCTCACGACGGGCAATTATGCAAATGGGATATACGCGCAGTCCATCGGGGGCTCAGGCGGGTCCGCGGGTACCAGCGGCAACCTGTTGGTTTCATTGATCGGCGGCGCGGACAACGGCGGTAATGGGGGCGCTGTCTCCGTTTCTCATGCCGGTGCGATAGAGACACAGGGTGACTTTTCGCGTGGCATTGTAGCTCAGTCAATTGGTGGCGGCGGCGGTTCCGGCGGCACCGCGGGTGGCCTGGTATCGCTTTCGCTGGGTGGCGTCGGATCGAATGGGGGCAGCGGTGACACGGTCAGTGTCACGGTTCAGGGCAGCGGTAGTATTCTGACTTCGGGTAAGGGTGCTGACGGGGTCATGGCGCAATCCATTGGTGGCAGCGGCGGGACCGGTGCGAACTCCTATGGTTTGGTCGCAATAGGCGGCACCGGATCCAGGGGCGGTACGGGTGCTGCGGTAAGTGTCCGAAATTATGGTCAAATTGTAACAGGCGGCGACAGCGCTCGGGGCATTATTGCGCAATCCATCGGTGGTGGCGGTGGTGATGGCGGTTCCTCCGGCGGTATGGTGTCGGTCGGAGGAAATGGCAACGGAGGCGGCGCCGGTTCGACCGTCACCATCGTCAATGACGGTATCATCACCACAACCGGAGACGATGCGATGGGCATACTGGCCCAGTCCATCGGCGGCGGTGGTGGTAATGGTGGCTCCTCTGGCTCGGTCGGTGCATTCGTGGGTGTGGCCATCGGCGGCGATGGCGGGGCCGGGGGAAAAGGCGGTGACGTCAACGTTACTCTGTCCAATACTGATAGCAGTCAGCCATCTTCAATCCAGACATCGGGCGACCGTTCGACGGGTGTGTTCGCACAATCTGTCGGCGGCGGTGGGGGCAATGGCGGCGGCGCTGTTTCGGTAGCCGTGGGCGCATTCGGCGCGGCCTCGGTGTCAGTCGGCGGCTCTGCAGGAAATGGCGGCGACGGCGGGGATGTTTCGATTAGTGGCAGCGGTTCTGCTTCGGTGCAGACCGGAGGCGACGACGCGATCGGTGTCATGCTGCAATCCGTTGGCGGCGGCGGCGGTAACGGAGGTTACGCGGTTTCTGTCGCAGTCTCGGGCGGCCCGGTATCGGGTTCACTTGCGGTTGGCGTTGGCGGTGAGGGCAGCGCTGGGGGCAAAGGTGGAACTGTTACGGTTGGCGAATTCAACAGCAGCGGTGTTGCAACGGCTTCTGGTTTCGATGGCACGGTTGTCACAACCGGAAACCGCTCGACAGGTATGTTGTTCCAATCGATCGGCGGCGGTGGGGGTAATGGAGGTCTTGCCGTGGCGGCGACCGGCGGCGCTTCCGCATTGTTTTCCGGAAATGTTTCGGTGGGTATCGGCGGACAGGCGGGCAGCGCCGGAAATGGCGGCGACGTTCAGGTCAATAACAAAGCGGATGTTGCTACGACAGGGACCAACTCCAGCGCGATGATCGCGCAGTCTGTTGGTGGCGGCGGCGGTAACGGCGGAGGCAGCATCGCCGCCGGCATCAGTGCCAGCGGAGGTGCAGCAGTCGGAATCAACGTGGGCGTTGGCGGCAATGGTGGCGGCGCAGGTATTGGCGGTGACGTCACACTGATCGCTGGCGGCAATACCATTGAGACCAGCGGAGCTTTTTCTAGCGGCGTGGTCGCACAATCTGTTGGCGGCGGCGGCGGCAATGGTGGTTACAGTATCGGGGCCAGTGCCGATATTGGCGGCGCAGCGGCAGGGTCGGTCAGAGTAGCCCTTGGTGGTAAAGCAGGCGGCGGCGGCGCTGGCGGAGCAGTGACGGCTCAGGTAGACGCGAACGTTACGACCCGAGGTGACGACTCCGGGGCCATTGTGGTGCAATCCATCGGCGGCGGTGGCGGCAATGGCGGTTTCAGCGTTGCCGCTGGTCTGGCTGCAGGCGGTGCAGGTGCCGGAACAGTTGATGTGGGGCTGGGCGGTGACGGTGGCATCGGCGGCATCGGCGGAAACGTCACCGGTGTTCGTGTCAATGGAGATGTGCGCACCGAAGGGATGCGTTCGACCGGGGTTGTAATCCAATCGATTGGTGGCGGCGGCGGCAATGGTGGCTTTAACGTCACCGCAGGTGTTGCAGCTGCAGGCGCCGGGGCAGGATCTATCGGCGTCGGACTGGGTGGTAATGGCTCTGTCGGTGGTAACGGTGGCGTGGTGGAAGGCCAGGTGGCTGGCAACGTCGTAACGCTTTCAGACAATTCCAGCGGCGTTGTGTTCCAATCCATCGGCGGCGGTGGTGGCAACGGCGGCTTCAACGTCGCTGCCGGGATCGCAGGGGCAGGGGCAGGTGGCGGGGCCGTCACAGTAGGCCTGGGCGGCGGCGGATCCGGCGGCGGTATCGGACAATCGGTGACCGGGCGGGTGACTGGCTCTATTGCCACTGGCGGAATGGACGCGACGGCTGTTCTGGCGCAGTCTGTCGGCGGCGGTGGCGGTAACGGTGGGTTCAATGTCAGCGCTTCTTTGGCAGGTGCCGGGGTGGCGAGCGGTGCAGTTTCGGTCGGCCTTGGCGGAGACGGTGGCAGTGGAGCTGTCGGCGGTTCGGTCAATCTGACGACAACGAATTCCATTGTCACAGCCGGTGATCGTTCTTCCGGTATTGTTGCCCAGTCCATCGGCGGCGGCGGCGGCAATGGTGGATTTAACGTTTCAGGCACCGGATCAGGCGCGGGCGTCGGATCCGGCGCAGTCAGCGTTGGGTTGGGCGGTACCGGCGCAGGTGGAGGTAATGGGGGCACGGTCTCGCTGACATCAGGCGGAACGATCCTGACCCAAGGCGACTCGGCGACAGCCTTCCTCGCCCAGTCCATCGGCGGCGGCGGCGGCAATGGCGGTTTCAATGTCAGCGCGTCAGTTCAGGGGTCGGGTACCGCTGGTGGTGCTGTGTCCGTGGGGCTTGGCGGCTCTGGCGGCGGCGGCGGCGATGGCAATACCGTGATCGCCACTTCCAACAATGCGGTCGAAACGCGAGGCGATCAATCTTCGGGCGTCGTGGCGCAGTCCATTGGTGGCGGCGGTGGCAATGGCGGGTTCAACGTTGCTCCCGTCCTGTCCGGTGCGGGAACGGCCAGCGGAGCAGTTAGCGTTGGGCTGGGCGGCTCCGGCGACACCGGCGGTAAAGGTGGCAATGTCACTCTGACTTCCAACGGAACGATCCTGACGGACGGGTTTGCCTCAAGCGGCTTTGTAGCGCAGTCGATTGGCGGCGGCGGCGGCAGCGGGGGCTTCAATGTTGCTCCGACTCTGTCTGGTGCCGGAACGGGTGCCGGGTCGGTCTCTGTTGGCTTGGGTGGCTCAGGCGACGGAGGTGGTGACGGAAGTCAGGTCACCGCCGGAACCACTGCCAATGTCGTTACTAAAGGGGATGCATCGGTAGGCATTCTGGCGCAGTCCGTTGGTGGCGGCGGCGGTAACGGTGGCTTCAACGTTTCTCCTGCACTTGCGGGTGCTGGCACAGGATCTGGTGCTATCAGCGTCGGACTGGGCGGATCTGGCGGCAGTGGCGGAAATGGCGGCATCGTGGGCTTGACGGTTCAGAACAGCGTTCAGACCGAAGGCGCACAGTCGAGCGCGGTCGTTGCACAGTCGATCGGCGGTGGCGGCGGCAATGGCGGGTTTAACGTCTCGGCCTCGGTGGGTGGCGCAGGAACCGGCTCGGGCGCGGCGGCCGTGGGTCTGGGGGGGCGCGGAACCGGCGGTGGTGATGCCTCTGCCGTTACAGCGAACGCCACTGGAAACCTTATAACGCTGGGAGACACATCCAGCGGTCTTCTGGCGCAATCCGTTGGCGGCGGCGGTGGCAACGGGGGAATGAACATCTCGGTCGCGGTTGCCGCGGCGGGTACAGGCTCTGGTGGAGCATCTGTCGGCCTGGGTGGTGCGTCCGGCACCGGCGGCAATGGTGGCACGGCTGAGGCCACCCTGACCGGCAACGTATCAACACAGGGAGATGAGTCCGGCGGCGTCATCGTGCAGAGCCTTGGCGGCGGGGGCGGCAATGGCGGCATGAATGTCTCGGCCACGGTCACGGTTGCAGGGACCGGCAGCGGTGGTGCATCGGTTGGCCTTGGCGGAAGTGGCGGCGACGGCGGTAACTCGGATACCGCCACTGGCACTGTAATTGGCAATGTAAGCACGGCTGGTGACAATTCCGGCGGTGTTCTGGTGCAGTCCGCGGCAGGCGGCGGTGGGAACGGTGGGCTGAATGTCTCGGCTGCCGTGAACCTTTCCGGAACGGGCGGCGGAGCGATTGGCGTTGGTGTTGGTGGATCCGGCGGTGACGGCGGGAATGCAAGTACGGCCACTGGCTCGGTCACCGGAGACGTCACTACGTCAGGCGATAATGCGACCGGTGTATTGGTTCAATCTGTCGGCGGCGGCGGTGGCAATGGCGGCGTCAATATCTCAGGCGCGCTCAGCCTTGCGCGTACTGGGTCCGGCGCGGCAGGTATCGGTGTCGGCGGCTTTGGTGGCAGCGGTGGCACGAGCGGTGTGGTCAGTAATACGTTCTCAGGCAATGTCAGCACCTCGGGCACACGTTCGGCGGGGATCATCGCGCAAAGCCTTGGCGGTGGCGGCGGCAATGGCGCCACGAATATTTCTGGCGCGATTTCGGTGGCCAGCAACTACTCCGGCGGTCTTGGGATTGGTGTTGGCGGATTTGGTGGCGACGGTGGTGCCGCGGACAGCGTCACGCAGCAAGTCACCGGGGATGTCACAACAACCGGGGATGACTCGGTCGGCATTCTGACACAAAGCCTTGGCGGCGGTGGCGGCAATGGCGGAACCAACATTTCGGCCGCTTTGTCCTTGTCCCGGTCAGCCAACGCGGCCGTTGGGATCGGTGTTGGCGGTTTTGGCGGCGGCGGTGCCGATGCTGGTGCGCTTGTGCAGTCGACAATCACCGGAGGTGTTTCCACCAGTGGAGATCGCAGCACCGGTATTCTGACACAGAGCCTGGGCGGCGGCGGCGGCAACGGCGGCACGAATATTTCAGCCTCTTTGGGTATCAGCCAGCAGAATGGCGGATCGGTCAGCCTTGGCGTGGGCGGCTTTGGCGGCGGCGCTGGCAATGCGGGTGCAGTCACCAGCACGGTGCGTTCCCGCACAGATTCTGGCGGAACGACCTCGATCGTGACGACCGGGGTGGACAGCATCGGCGTCATGGCACAATCCGTCGGCGGCGGAGGCGGCAACGGTGGCCTGAATGTCTCAGGCGCGGTGAACCTGACGGGCAAATCGGGTGCAGCCGTTGCTTTGGGTCTTGGAGGCTTTGGCGGTGGCGGAGGTGACGCCGCAGCGGTAACTCTGGATATCGAAAGCGATGTGGTTACGGCCGGCGATGGGTCGTATGGCGTGTTTGCGCAGAGCCTCGGTGGCGGCGGTGGCACTGGCGGCGTGAACATCTCGGGTTCTTTGGCACTGACAAAGCCTTCGGGGTCGGACACGATCTTCTCGGTCTCGGCTGGTGTTGGCGGCTTTGGCGGTTCGGGTGGCGACGCAAGCGATGTTGATCTGGACTATACTGGCAACATTCAAGCCGTTCCCATGGTCCAGCAATCCGAAGGCACATTCGAGGTTGATCAAAGCAAAGGCGCCAGCGGCATCATTGCTCAGTCCCTCGGTGGCGGCGGCGGTAACGGGGGAACCAATGTATCCGGCGGTATCGCGATCAGCGGCAAGCCCGGCGCGGGCCAGACGGATAGCAGCAAGTCCTACGCGGTGGTCGTGGGTGTTGGTGGCTTCGGGGGTGGCGGCGGTGATGCAGGAAACGTCGACGTAAATATCGGCGCGGGCAGCACGATCAAAGCGCACGGCACCGGACAGTCGGGACTGCTGGCCCAATCCCTCGGTGGCGGCGGCGGCAACGGCGGTTTGAACGTGTCGGGCGGCATCGTATCCGACAGTTCCCTGATTGTCGGCGTCGGAGGCTTTGCGGGTGACGGCGGCAAGGCCGGCGACGTCACGGTCACATCGCAGGCTGAGATCACGGTCACGACGAATCCGGACGATATCTCGATCCCAAATACAACAACGTTCGAAGATAAACTGCGCGATTTCCTTGGCGATATGATTGTCGATGACACCGAAGAGCTAGTGTCGACTTTCGGTCTTGAACGCCTGTTCATAGATATGGGCGTCTTCAACGAGGAAAAACCGGACACCGATGGCTCGGCCGGGTTGATGGCACAGTCTATTGGCGGCGGCGGCGGTAATGGCGGGCTGAATGTCTCTGGCGGTATCGCACTCAGCAAGGATGGCAAGATTCCTTCGGTTACTTTTGGTGTCGGCGGCTTTGGTGGCGACGGTAACGTTTCGGGGAATGTGACTGTGAACCACACAGGCGCAATTTCCGTTGCGGGCAACTGGAAGCACGGCGTTCTCGCGCAGTCCATTGCAGGCGGTGGCGGTAACGGCGCATTGAACGTGACCGGGCAGCTGAACTATGGCGACTCGAACAATTCCGACGGCAAAACCGACCTGAGCATCGTAGGCGGTCTGGGTGGTCACGGCGGAACCGGTGCGGATGCGGGCAACGTTTCCGTTACGCAATCCGGCAATATTTCGACAAACGGATATCACGCCCGAGGCCTGTTTGCCCAAAGCCTTGGCGGCGGTGGCGGCACCGGCGGGATCAACGCAACCTTTGTGGGTACGAAAGACAGCTCGCCGATTGCGATGGGCATAGGCGGCTTTGGCGGTGGTGGCGGAGACGCGGGCGATGTCACAGTTGCGCGCGGAACTGCCGTAGCTGCGGCGGGAACGATCACGACGGATGGCGTTGGCGCGCACGGAATCGAAGCGTCAAGCATCGGCGGTGGCGGTGGTGATGCCGGTATTAACGCGGTTGTGGGCATCAGCAAAACAACCGGCAACCAGAGCAATGGCGGCACCGGCGACTCGACGGACCGAAAAACACCCACCAACACGGGCGTCGATGACTCGGTTATCGCCAACTACAACGCCGTTCTTGATGAGCTGGAAGGCAAAGTGAATCCTGCGGATTCATCTGGCAATAAAACCGGTATGTCGGCTGTTATCGCCATCGGCGGTGATGCCGGAACAGCCGGAGACGGCGGCACAGTCGATATTGATCACTATGGCGATATCGTGACTAAACAGGACGGCAGCCACGGGGTCTTCGGCCAATCCATTGGCGGCGGTGGCGGAAACGCGGCCCTGAACCTGGCATTTGCTTATGAACTGTCCTCAGACCAAACCAACAAGGGTTTTGGTATTGCCGTCGGCGGCGGCACGGGTGAGGGCGGTATCGGCGGGGCCGTCGATGTGCGCAATACCGGCGATATCTCTACCCTCGGAGCGGATTCACATGGTCTGTTCGCCCAATCCGTTGGTGGCGGCGGCGGCAATGCGGGGTATAACTCGGCCTCGACCTCGGTGGATGGCGGCAACGTCAACATCCAGATCGGTCGGACCGGAGGCACCGGCGGCAGCGGCGGCACTGTATTTGCCAGCTCGGACGGCGTTGTCAGCACCACCGGCGACCGGTCTTACGGGTTCTTTGCCCAATCCATCGGGAACGGCGGCGGCAATTCGTCCTCGATCTCGGCCAGTATCGGTACGCCAAAAACCGGCGACAGCAAAGGCAACAAGGCCAGTGTGTCGGTCGGTTTGGCGGGTGGCACCGGCGGCGCGGCAGGCGACGTAACTTCCGTTATTGCGGGTACGGTGGTCACGCAGGGCGACGACGCCCATGCGGTGTTCGCGCAATCCGTTGGCGGCGGCGGGGGCAATGGCGGCAAGGCCAGCAACTCGGCCGGTGGCGGGATTTCGGCATCACTTTCCATCGGCGGCACCGGCGGAACCGGTGGCGTTGGGGGCAAGGTCGACGTGACAAGCTCTGCGCGGATTTCAACGACAGGAGAGCGCTCGATCGGTCTGCTGGCGCAATCGGTGGGCGGTGCTGGCGGTACAGGCGGCATGGTGCAGGCGGGTCAGAGCAATCTGGACACGATCAAATCCTTCGTCAGCCCGTCAACCGTAGGGACGGCAGCGTCGATCAACATCGGAGGCACCGGTGGGGACGGTATGACCTCGGACACAGTAACCGTTGTGAATGATGGAATCGTCACGACCGCCGGCATGATGGCGCATGGTATCTATGCACAATCCGTTGGCGGTGGCGGCGGCATGGGTGGTCTGGTTGAAAACCGTATCATCAACCTGCGGAAAGAGATCGGTAACACCGCGACGATTTCCATAGGCGGCAATGGCGGCACAGGAGCGATGTCAGCGGCAGTTTCCGTCACAAACCGCGAGTTAATTCAGACGACTGGCGACAAGTCCGTCGGCATCTACGCGCAGTCCATCGGTGGTGGCGGTGGTGATGCGCAGCAGGTGCGCAACATCATCTTGGGTCGGTCCTCGGACGGGGCGACAACAAATGCAATTCTCATTGGTGGCACTGGTGGCACCGGCGGATCCGGCGGCACGGTGACCGTCGTCAATGAAGCCGACGCAACTATTCGCACTACTGGCAAAGAAAGCCACGGTATTCTGGCTCAGTCCATTGGCGGTGGCGGCGGCAATGGTGGTTCCACGATTTCGGTCGACGGGCGCTATGGTGGGGCCGAGGCCAGCACACGGCGCGCCCTGCAATTCGGTCTGGGCGGATCGGGTGGCACCGGCGGCATGGGCGGCAACGTCTCAGTAACCAATGCCGGAACAATCGTGACAACCGGTGAAGGCGCGCATGGCATCTTTGCTCAATCCATCGGCGGTGGCGGCGGCAATGGCGGCAGTTCGATCACAGGGACGCTGCGTCTGAAAACGGGCGACAACAGCTCACCGACCGCGCAGCTGAACATTGGTGGTTCGGGCGGCAGCGGCAATGTCGCTGGTGATGTGGTCGTCACGAACAGCGGTGACATCCGCGTCGACGGTACAGAAGCTTATGGCATCATGGTCCAATCCGTTGGTGGTGGCGGTGGCAATGGCGGTCTGGCCGTTGCAATGGATGTCAACGACCTCAAGAACACCATGACCGGCAAGTCATTCTCGAAAATCGCCATTGGCGGTTCAGGCGGCGACGGCGCAGACGGCGGAGACGTTATGGTCAACCATACTGGCGCAATTGTTGTGAATTCGGAAAACGGGTTCGGAATCTTTGCGCAATCTGTTGGGGGCGGTGGCGGCAATGCCGGGTATTCGGTGTCTTCCCCGCTGGTATCGGTGCTGGACTACACAGTGTCTCAGCTGCTGGGCGCGCGTGAGGGAACGACTGGATCTGTGGGAACCGTTACAGTCAATTCGACCGGCGACATTCTGGTGAATGGCGCGGGCAGCGAGGCTGTTTTCGCCCAGTCAGTGAATGGCGGCGGCGGCAACGTTGTAACCTCGGTTGATTTTGCGGCGTCAACTGCTGGCACGGATGGAACAGGATCCGTCTATACCAGCGATATCTCTCTGGGCGGCGACGAAGTCTCTGACACGGCAGGCAACCGGATTACGCAGTCGCACACCGGCAACATCGCGACGACAAGTGACCGGTCAACTGGCCTGATGCTGCAAAGCGTTGGCGGTGGTGGTGGTACATCCGCGGCGAACGTAAGCATGCAGGATGGCGATGGTATCGACATCACGGCGCGATTGGGTGCGATCAACACCGATGATGCCAGCGGCGGCGACGTAACCGGCGGCCGGAGTGGAGATGTGGGAACCGACGGCGCATTCTCGTCCGCGGGGGCTGCGCAGTCCATCGGCGGCGGAGGTGGTAAGCTTGTGCTGAACAGCACTGGCGCGGCGGATGCGAACAAAGCAGCTTCCGTGATCCTTGGGTCTGACCCTAGTTTCCGCAATGACGGCGGTGACTTCGACCTGTCATTGAACGGCGACGTCACGACCACCGGTAATCGGTCTTTTGGTCAGAGCGTTCAAAGTATTGGTGCAGGAGGCGGCGAAGTCGTAGTCGCGGGCCTTGGACGTCTGGACGTCACCTTGGGCGCGCAGGACGACTCAACCGGTGACGGCGGAAACGTTGATCTTGTTAATACCGGGGGTATTGCAACCAGCGGTGCCGGGTCACATGGGTTCGTCATCCAAAGCATCGGCGGCGGCGGCGGTCTGGTTTCCACAGACTTGGATGCAAGCCAAATCACCGTCAACCTCTCGCCCGCCAACGGCGGTAACGGCGGTGACATCGTATTTTCTCAAACCGGAAACATCGTTACCACTGGTGAAAACGCGATTGGTGTCGTGGCCCAGTCGTTGGGCGGCGGCGGCGGCATTGTGGATTCGGTCTTCCGTGGATCCGCTGGCGGTGCAGGCGCTGGGGGTGCCATCGACATGGTGCTCGACGGTAACATCCTGTCTGTTGGTGAAGGCGGTATCGGCGTGCTGGCGCAATCCCAAGGGCGCGATGGCGCGGGTGGGATCACGCTAAGCTTTGACGGTGTCGTCATGGGCGGGACAGGGCAGGCGGACGCGGTCGCTGCAATCGTTGTAGATGGCGGTGCGGACAATACGCTGTCGTTGTCCAAAGAAACAATGCTGCTGTCCGGGAACAACCAACTGGTGAATGGCGGAGACGGCAATGAACAAATCTCGCTTGCAGGTGCAGCCTTGGGCAATCTCAACCTTGGAGGGGGCACCAATGGTCTGACTGTTGAGGAAGGCGGCGCTTTTTATGCGCTCGATAAGGTCAATCTGGGCACTGCCGGATTGATGCAGGTGAACGGCAACTTTGTATTGGGAGCGAACTGGGGTCTGAATACGGATTTGACGCCAACTATTCAGTCGGGTGACTTTGTCTTTACTGGAAACGTCAGCCAGACCACGAACCTGACCGGAAGTCTGGCCTTCGGCGCTACGGCATCTTCGACCTTCGACGTGTATTTCTTGGCCACAGGCGCATCTGGTGGCGATAGCGATCTGGTCAATGTCTCCGGTGATGCCACGATGGGTGGCACTCTGACGCCGCAGCTCAACACACTTCAACGGGCGTTGCCCCTTGTCATTGTTAATCCGGGTGGTTCGGCCGCAGATGCAGGGACTACGATTCAGGACACTGTGGTGTTGGATTACTCGATCGGTTTGAATGGCTCGACTTCAGACGGCAGTTCGATTGATCTGGTGATCACACCGGACTACTCGACCGCCAATATGAACGCGAACCAGGCGGCCGTTGGTGATTACATCAATCAAGTTCTGAACGGGCAGGGTTCGGCGGCACAAGGCGAGCTGTTTGCCCTGATAGGGAACATGACGTCCGAGGCCGAAGTGATCGAAGCTACGAGCGAATTCGCAGTGGCGGATTACGCCGCGAATGCGGTAGACACCTATAACGGCGCGCGTGTATTCGCAGATGCTTTGCATAATTGCGAACGGTTTACTGATTATCAGGCCGGTGATGATCCGCGCAATTGCGTCTGGTTCTCCGGGGGCAGATCCTTCTACGACCGAGACCAGACCAATATCTACGATGAGTTGGACATCAACAACACCAACCTGTCCGCCGGCGTCCGTTTGCCGGTCGGGGACGAACTCTACGCCGGTTTTGCGCTGGGTTATGACCAGATCAGCTTGCGGAATGGGACGCAGTACAACGCGACCGGTGATCGGTTCAATCTGGGCGCGTCGCTGAGCAAATACATCGGCCCTTGGGAGTTTGCGGGTGTGCTTTCAGCCGGTTGGTCGGACTATGATACAGACCGCTCGGGAGGGATCAGTGGCGTTCTGCCCAACGGAAATGCAGTGAACACCGTTGGCGTCAGTTCGATAAAGCATAAGATGAACCACCAGAGCCTACGGTTGAGTTTTGCGTATGACCACAGGTTTGCCGGTGGCAGCTCTTACCTGCGGCCCGAGATCGCCGCTGACGCAACCCGCTTGGCGACCGAAAGCAACGGCGACGCAACACTTTCGGGGATCGTTTTGCAGGGAGATAGCGAAATGATCTATTCGCTGACGCCGTCGCTTGAGATCGGGACGGAACAGATCCTCAGCGCTTCTCAAAAACTGCGCGCAAGTTTCCGGGCCGGTGCGATCATCTCGTCCAGCGATACCGTGTCAGTTCGCGCCGGGTTTGCGGGTGCCAATGCAGCCGATGGCGGATTTACAAACACCAGCTTTATCGGAGACGCTCATGGGTTGGTTTCGGCGCGACTGGGGCTGTTTGCTTTGGATGACAGCAGCTTTATCAATCTAAGTCTGGACCACATGTTCGGAGATTCGACTGAGGCTCTGCAAGTTGGTCTCGGGCTCGGGATACAATTCTAATTAATGAGGGACAGAAGAATGAAAAACTGGCTAGGCGCTTTGGGGGTATCATTCGGTTTAGCGCAACCGCTAGCCGCGCAAGATGGCGCCGGGCCGTTATGGTCGGTCACTTGCAGCAATTTGGTGAGTGTAAATGAGCTGGTCTGCGAAATGACCCAAAGCATCGTCCTCAGCGAAAACAATCAAAGGCTGGCTTCGATCGCTTTTGTCAAAACCTCTGGCAAAGACGAAACCGAGGCCGTGCTGACCTTGCCGTTCGGGTTGTCGTTCCCGGAAGGTCTGGTTGCTAAGGTTGATGACGCACAGGTTGCAGAGCTCGAGTTTCTGACCTGCGAAGCGCAAGGCTGTTTGGCTCGTTCTCCCGTTTCGTCAGAATGGGCATCAACGATGCGTGCAGGCGCGCAGTTGCGGATCGAGGCACAGAATTCTTTGGGCGAGCCAATCACATTCGGCTTTGATCTGACGGGGTTCAGCCAGGTCTCCGACCTTCTGCCGTAACTAGAAGTGGTGGGTTTCTTAACCGAATAACTGCACCAGAAACCCAATATGAGAGACTTGCTGAGGACGTCGATGACGAATTGAAATGCTGGTGAGTTCGTCGATACCATCTTCCAGATTCAAACTCGAGCGCGAATCAACAGGTATCGCGATCGAGTTTTATCCTGCATCCGAGGAAAGCTGTTTGCCAAGCAACGCTCTGCCACCAGACTGAATTTCACCGGCCGCAGGACGGCTGCTGCTGTAGGTACGACCCTCGCATCAACTTCCCAAGAAATTTCCCAAGACTCCGAAGGCTTCGTCACGCGTCCTATGACTATTTTTGTGGCATCCTAGAGTTGATGTTGGGTTGCTTCGAAAATTCTCTGATACGGGTTGCTTGCGAAAGCGGTATCCAATGGGTCGGGCGCAAGACTCGGCTGTACATTGGCCAGAACTCCAGATAGAGGGCGGTCCTTACCCATGGATGATGCGCTGAGTTCTAGGCTGCATTTCCCGCCTTACGCAAAGAATACCAACGTGAAAAAAACCATCGCTGACGCGCTTGCCCGCAAGGGTTATTACACTTTGACACAAGTCCAACAGGCTGTGACGCAGCCTGATTTGGAAGGGCGCGATATGTTGGTGTCGGCTCAGACCGGCTCAGGTAAAACCATCGGCTTCGGGCTGGCGATTGCACCACAGATCCTGAGCGACGGTGACACATTTGGGCAGTCTGGTGCCCCCTCGGCTCTGGTTGTTGCGCCGACGCGGGAACTGGCGTTGCAGGTAAAGCGGGAACTGAGCTGGCTCTATGCGGACGCTGGCGCTTATCTGGCGTCCTGCGTTGGTGGTATGGACATGCGTGATGAGCGCCGCGCGCTGGCGCGCGGGGCTCATATTGTTGTCGCGACACCCGGGCGGCTTCGGGACCATATCATGCGCGGGTCCATCGATCTGACTGCGATCCGTGCCGTGGTTCTGGACGAGGCTGATGAAATGCTTGACCTCGGGTTTCGCGAAGATCTGGAGTTCATTTTGGACGAAACTCCTGCTGATCGCCAAACCCTGTTGTTCTCTGCCACCGTTCCGCGCGCCATCGCCAATCTGGCGACAAAGTACCAGCAAGACGCAGCGCGGGTCAGTACGGTAAGCGAACAGACGCAGCATGCCGATATCGAATACCGTGCGATGATGGTTGCCCCGCGGGACGGTGAAAATGCGATCATCAACGTGTTGCGATATTACGAGGCACCGAAAGCCATCGTCTTTTGCAACACGCGGGCAATGGTGTCCCGTTTGACCACGCGGTTGTCCAACCGGGGGTTCTCGGTTGTGGCGCTGTCGGGCGAGCTGACTCAGGGCGAGCGATCCAATGCACTGCAGTCCATGCGGGATGGGCGGGCACGTGTTTGTGTGGCCACAGATGTTGCCGCTCGCGGGATCGACCTGCCGAACCTGGATCTGGTTGTGCATGCCGAATTGCCGAAGACCCATGAAACACTTTTGCACCGTTCAGGACGTACGGGGCGGGCCGGCCGCAAAGGCGTCAGTGCGCTGGTGGTCGAACCGTCCTCGCGCAAAAAGGCTGAACGTATCCTGAAGTTTGCCAAACTCACTGCGGATTGGGGGACGGCGCCATCGGCGGATGAGGTGAACGCGCGCGATCAGGACCGGATGTTTGCCTCAGATGACTGGCAGGTCGAGATCACGGAGAGCGAACGCTCGGCTGTTCAGCATCTGGTCGATACATTTGCGCCGGAACAGATCGCAGCGGCCTATCTGCGCCAGTACAAACTGCGCCATTCGGCACCGGAAGAGTTGGCCTCGGTGACGGCAGAGCGTCCGAAACCGCGTGCGGCTTTTGGACCAAGCGTTTGGTTTTCCTTGTCGGAAGGGCGCAACCAGAACGCATCGCCCCGGCATTTGTTGCCTATGATTTGCAAAGCAGGCGGTTTGACCAAGGATGATATCGGGGCCATCCGAATTGCCGATGATCTTTCTTATGTTGAAATCCGCGAAGACAGTGTTTCCGGTTTTCTGACCGCATTGGGTTCTGAGATGATGATCGAAGGGTCCAAGGAGGTCATGCAACTGGAGGGCGCGCCCGATATCCCGGCCTTTGAGCGGTCCAAGCCGGGGCGCGGTCCCAAGGGAAAACCACGGCCAAAGACCGGTAAACCCGATTGGAAAGAGACCCCGCCGCGCCGCAAGGACGCTTCGAAACCCGACGGTCGCAAACCTCGCGGGTACACGGAGGGTAAGCCGAAACCGGCAAGGCCCGAGCGCACCGACCCCGGCGAAGGTAAGTTTCAGGCTAAAGGCGTCAAATCGAAACCGCGCAGCCCGCGCGATGATAAAGCCAAGGACGGCAAGCCGAAGTTTGGCGGCAAGGTTGCAAAAGGTCCGCCACCTCCAAAGGGTAAACCAAGTAGCAAGAAGAACCGTGCCCGTGCCGCAGCTGCCAAGGCTGGTAAGGGTGGGGATGCGGTGCCGAAACGGCGAAAAAGCTGATTTTGGGCCCGACCTATGGGTCGAGCAACTGGAAAAATTGTGCATCGCGGAGCTGCCGATCTGGCCGCTCCGCGTTTGCGTTTTAGGGTTCAATTCCTTTGCGGCAGGCACCTGACTGGCTCGTAAACCACCCAAAAACCGAGAATTCCTTTACTCGTGCTTCGTATATCTAAATTTCGAAAAACAAAAACTCACCTATGATAATTCCGAATAAGGGGGTTTGTAGGAGGTAACCCTTGATGGGTGGCGCGTCCGCGTGCTTGAATTTTGGTGTCAGCTGGGCGCGCTGCGCCGTTGACCAAAAAAACGGGGGAAGTAACGGCTTTCCGACACTGTTTGTAAGGTGCGCAACTGCCCATGGGCACGGAAGAACGGCACCGCAGACGCCCAACATGGAGACACCAAATGAACAAACTAGCCACGTTACTGGGAGGCGCATCCGCTGTCGTCGCCGGTCCAGCTCTTGCCGCAGACATTGTGATCGGCGTGCCGAACTGGGCCTCGGTGAATGCCACCGCGCATATCCTTGAAGTCGTGATCGAAGAGAACCTGGGCTTGGATGTAGAGCTTCAGAACGGAACAAACCCAATCGTGTTCGAGGCGATGGATTCCGGTGCAATGCACGTTCATCCGGAAGTCTGGATGCCGAACCAGCAGAACCTGCACGACACGTACGTCAAGGACAACGGCACCGTTGTGATGAACGAAAACCCGGTTCAGGCCGAGCAGGGGATGTGCGTTCCGACCTATATCGCCGAGCAGAATGACATCACTTCCATCGATGACCTGAGCGATCCGGACAAGATGGCCATTTTCGACACGGACGGGAACGGAACCCCGGAAGTTTGGATTGGCGCGCCCGGATGGGCCTCGACCGTGGTCGAGAAGATCCGGGCCAAATCCTATGGCTATGACCAGATCTTCGATCTGACTGAATACGAAGAAACCATTGCCTACGCCAACCTTGCGAATGCGACAAAGGCCGGCGAGCCTTGGATCGGGTTCTGCTACAGCCCTCATTATATCTTCGTTACGCAGGACCTGACCGTTTTGGAAGAGCCAGCGCATGATCCGGCCACTTGGACCATCGTGCAGCCCACCGACGACCCGGATTGGCTGAGCAAATCCGAGGCTTCCAGTGCATGGAACGGCGCGACATTGCACCTGCACTATGCCAAGGAGCTGGAGGAGAGTTACCCGGAGGTAGCGGCCCTGTTCCGGAACTACCAGATGCAGGGTGACGACCTGAGCGCGATGGGTAAAGCGCTGGCCGTGGACAATGTCGAAGCGGCTGATTTTGCCAAGCAGTGGGTCGCTGATAACGAAGACACCGTTATCGGTTGGCTGACCAACTAAAGCACGCACTCTTAGGGCCGTCGCGAAAGTTCGCGGCGGCCTTTTGCGTATTTGCCGGGGATAGTCTCCGTAGATGAGGGGCAAATGGACGAACCTGTCGTAAAGCTAGAAAATGTATGGAAAATCTTTGGCGCGAGGGCTGAAGAAGCCATGGCAGCGGTTCGGAGCGAGGGGATTGGAAAACCTGAAGTTCTGGAGAGATTTAACTGCGTCGTCGGGGTGCAAGGCGCGACTTTCGAAGTGCCGCGAGGCGAAATCTTTTGCATCATGGGCCTGTCCGGGTCCGGTAAGTCGACCCTGGTGCGCCACGTCAATCGCCTGATCGAACCGACCGCCGGCAAGATCGAAATCATGGGACGGGATGTCTCCAAAATTTCTGAGGCCGAGCTGCGCCGCATTCGGGCTATGCAGATCGGGATGGTATTTCAGCATATGGCGCTGATGCCGCACCGTTCGGTCCGCGATAATGTCGCCTACCCGCTGGAAATCCGGAAGGTTTCGAAATCGAAACGCTGGGCGGTTTCGGATCACGCCTTGGGGCTGGTGGACCTGACAGGTTACGAAGATCGCCTGCCCAAAGAATTGTCGGGCGGGATGCAGCAGCGGGTGGGGATTGCCCGTGCCCTTGCCTCGGACCCCGAGATTTTGTTGATGGACGAGCCGTTCTCGGCCCTTGACCCCCTGATCCGCCTTCAGCTGCAGGATCAGTTCAAGGCGCTGGTGGCGCAGTTGAAAAAGACCACACTTTTCATCACGCACGATCTGGATGAGGCCATTCGCATTGGCCACCGCATCGCCATCATGAAGGATGGTGTGATCGTGCAGATCGGCACGCCCGAGGACATCGTCATGAACCCTGCGGACGACTATGTGCGCGAATTCGTGCAGGGCATTTCAAAGCTGAAACTGGTCAAGGCGCATTCGATCATGGAGCCGCTGGACAGCTATTCTGGCCCGACCGAGGGCGCGCCGCGCGCGGATGAAGGGGCTGATCTGGACCAGTTGATCGACCTTGCCGTCAATACCGACCTGCCGGTCATCATAACCGATTCAGGCAGTGATGTGGGCGTGGTGACAAAACCGCGACTGCTGCGCGGAATCCAAGGGGGCAAAAATGACTGATGCAACCACCGAACTGAAGGTCACCGCCGCCTCGGATATCGAAGTCGATCGCGAAACGCTGGATCGCTCGATCCACGAATTTGCGGGGCCAAACGGCGAGTATTACGTCAACGCGTTCCACAAAATTCACGATGCGACCAGCGGTATTCCCAATACGTTCAATATCTGGGCAGCTGTTCTGGGGCCGTTCTGGTCGGCCTCTCGTGCGATTTGGGGGATGTTCTGGACGTTCCTGATCCTGGAAATCATCGCATGGGTTCAGATCGGACGCGGTGCCTGGGGGAACCCCGGCGCGGATCTGGCGGAAAGGGCCGAGCGCCAACAGGCCCGCGCCAATGAACTATTGGAGCGTGCTGCTGCCGCCACCGAAAAGGCAGATATCGACCGGTTCAACAAGCTGGCGGCGAATATCCAAAAGGCGGCAGATGCCAGCTTGGAAAAAGCCGCCGCGGCTCAGTCCGAGGCGTTTGGCATCATGGTCACTGGCTTGCTGATGCTGCTGGTTTTCAAGCTGGTGCAAGGGTTTTACGCGGATCGTGTGTACGAAAAGCAATACTCGAACTGGCGGATTAACCCGGACAAGACCGAAAGCGGTCGTTCTACGCGCAACACGGTTCTGGGTGCAGTTCTTGTCGCCGCCATTGGGCCATTGATCGTCTACAAGTTCACCGTTAATGCGTCGCTTCCGCTGCTGGATGCATTCCCCGAACAGCAAGTGTCGGCGATGATCCTGGGCGAAGGCAACGGAACGTTGTTCTCGACTGTAGCAAGCTGGATGGAGGCGCAGATCGACGCTGCCGCTGCGGCGGGTGGTGACGTCTTTGACGGTATCGTGGCTGGCGTGCGATCAGTTCTGGACGCGCTGACGGTTGCCCTGATCGGCTCACCTTGGCCGGTCGTGATGCTGGTGATCTGCGTGACTGCGTGGCGGGCCGCTGGACCTCGGGTGGCGATCTTTACCGCCGCTTCGTTGGCCTATATCGCGCTGCTGGGCTATTGGGATGTCGCGATGGAGACGGTGGCTCTGGTTGGTGCAGCAGTTCTGCTGTGCGTAGTCTTCGGCATCCCCTTGGGTATTTGGTTTGGCAAATCCAAACGCGCCTATCGCGCGGCCGAACCGGTTCTGGACCTGATGCAGACGCTGCCCGCGTTCGTGTACCTGATCCCGATTATTGCCTTCTTTGGCACCGGTAACCCTCCGGGAATTTTGGCCACGATCATCTTTGGTATGCCGCCGGTGATCCGCCTGACGGCCTTGGGGATGCGCGGGGTGCCCGAAAGCATCAAAGAGGCCGCTGTGGCCTTTGGGGCCTCGAAATGGCAGTTGCTCAAGGATGTTGAAATCCCGCTGGCCCTTCCGTCCATTATGACGGGGGTAAACCAGACCATCCTGATGTGTCTGTCGATGGTGGTCATCATCTCGCTGATTGGTGGCGGCGGTCTTGGCAAGGAAATCCTTGAAGCTCTGCAATACGCGGCCAAGGGTCCGGGCCTGCTGGGCGGGTTTGCGATCCTGTTCCTGGCCATGGTCATGGACCGGATCGTCCAGGGTGCCTTCCGGCGAGAAGACGAGAAAATCTGAATTCCAACGCCCCCGGTTCCGATCGGGGGCGTTTTTCTTTGACCGGAGGTGCAAATGGCTGACCGCTATGAACAGTCTATGATGGACAACCTGTATTGGTGGGGCATTCCGACGATGTTCCGCTGTCCAAACGTCGGGCCCGAGGGGCAGGATATCGCTTTGATCGGCGTGCCTCATTCCACCGGCAATGGCACGACTGAGCGGGATCAGCATTTGGGGCCACGCGCATTGCGCCATGTTTCGGCCGTACAACGTCGAGTGCATTCGGTGTTCGAGATTGACCCGTGGACCAGTGCGCGGATCGCCGATGTTGGTGATGTTCCGTTTCCCAAGGCCAATGACAACGAAGACTGCATTGAGCGCATCACCCAATTCTACAAGGATATCGACGCAGCAGGTGCGCGACCCGTGTCAATCGGTGGCGATCACTCAATCACCGGCGGCATCGTTCAGGCGCTCGGTCGTGGGAAACTGGCAGGCGGTGAGCCGATCAGCTTTCTGCATCTGGATGCCCATACAGACGTGTTCACAAAGGTCGATCACTTTCTGGGCGCCAAGAAGTCGGCGGCGCATTGGGGCGCGTATCTGGCCGACCAGGGACAGGTGGACCCCACGCGATCCATGCAGATCGGCCTGCGTGGCCATCCTCGCAGTTTGGATTGGCTGCAACCGTCCTACGACTATGGCTATAACATCGTCACGATGCGCGAGTTTCGCCAGCGCGGGCTTGAGGATGTCGTGGCCCAGACCAAAGAAGTTCTGGGCGACCGACCGGTTTACATCACCTTTGATCTGGACTGCCTCGACCCGACCGTCGCGCCCGCCGTGTCCAATTTGGAACCCGGCGAGAAAGGGTTCGATATAGACGAGGCGGTTGGTATTTTACGCGCCGCGCGCGGGTTGAATATCGTGGGTGGAGACGTGGTTTGCATGATGCCGACCAAGGACAGCCCAAACAACATCACCGCTCTGACGGCAGCAGCGGTCATGTTCGAGATGGTTTCGATGATCGCCGAAAACGTCAGTTAGCGCCGCGCATCAACGGCCTGTGCCAGAACACACAGCAGTTCGAACATCAGCGAAATGCCCAGCCAGGCTGTGCCTCCGTTCGGGTCGAACGGGGGTGATACCTCGACCAGATCGGCACCGATCAGGTTGACCCCGGACACTTGCCGGATCACCTGCTGGGCTTGAAAGCTGTTCGGTCCGCCGATCTCGGGCGTGCCTGTACCGGGCGCATAGGTCGGGTCAACAAAGTCGATGTCATAGGTGCAGTAGGTCGGTTCTGTGCCGACGATGCCACGCACCTCAGCCATCACGTCGTCGATACCCCGATTAAACAGCTCTTCGATGCGGATGATTCGGATGCCCTGCGCCTCACCCCATTCGATGTCTTCGGTGTTGTAGGCAGTCCCGCGGATACCAACCTGCACAAAGCGCTTGGGATCGACCAGGCCTTCTTCGACGGCGCGTCGGAATGGGGTGCCGTGGGTGAACTTGTGACCGCCGAAATAGCCGTCGAACAGGTCCGTGTGGCTGTCGAATTGGATCAGGCCCACCGGGCCATTGGCGGCCAGCGCGCGAAGAACGGGCAGCGTGGTCAGGTGGTCCCCGCCAGCTGTGAGAGGAGTGATGCCTTTGGCGTGCAAGGTCGCATAGAAGTCGGTAACCCGGTTCAGGGTGTCTTCGATATCCACGGGGTTGGGCGCGACATCGCCCAGATCGGCGCAATTGACCAGCGAGAACGGTGCGACACCGGTCACCGGGTTCATCGCCCGGATCATCGTGGAAAAGTCGCGCAACTGCCGCGGCCCATGCCGTGCACCGGGACGATTGGTGGTGCCGCCGTCCCATGGAATGCCGACCAAACCAACCTCAACATCTGAAATGCGGTCGTGTTCCATATCCAGACTTGGCAGGCGCATGAACGAGGGGATGCCGGCAAACCGCGCAAGCTCCATCGCCGATACTGGTTGGAAAAATGAATCGGCCATGGCCCCATCCTTTGCTGTTATTCTCGGTGACCCTAACGGCTCAGATCAGAATACGGAAACGTTTGCGTATTTCGGCATCTTGCTCGGCAGTAAGGTATTGCGGGTGGTGGCTGGTCAGGACCTCTTTGGCGTGGTTGCGGGCGGATGACCACGCGTCCTTTGCCCCATCCTCCTGCCATGTACGCGGCTCTTGCCGGTCGGCGAGTTCGGGGTAGAAGTAATCCCGCTCCATCGCCGCATAGGTGTGTTCGCTGCCAAGGAAATGCCCGTCCCCAAGAACTGACTGGCAGATAGCGTCAAAGCCCAAGTTTTCGTCGGTCACCTCTATCCCGCGCAAAGCCCGATAGGTGTGCGAGTGCATTTCATTGTCCAGTACAAACCCTTCGAAACTGGCCCCCAAAAGGGATGCGGTCATGCCTGAGCTTTCGTAGATCAGATTCCCTCCGGCCAAGGCAGCGGCCAGAGAGGTCATCCCTTTTTCTGCGCCGTACTGCGCGTCGATTGCTTTGGCGTCTGTCATCGAGGCTGCGACGCCCGAAGGCAGACCCAGCCAGTTGGTGATCTGCGCCGAGGCCGCGTTCAAGACGGCGGTTTCTCCGCTGCCACCAGCAAAGGACCCGGTGCGTAGATCCACTATGAAAGGCCAGTTGGAAAACACCATGGGAAAGCCCGGCTTGATCGTGTTGACCATCACAAGGCTCGCCAAAGTCTCGGCCAGCGATTGCGCCAGAAACCCGGCCAGCGTCGCAGGGGCGGTGGCACCGGCCTGCGCTGCCGTGATGCAAGACATCGGGATGTTATGCGCGACGCATTCGTAGACAACGTCCACTGCATCTTCGCCGTAACGCAGCGGCGAAATTACCGGGCTGATATGGGCTTTCAAAAAGGGACGTTTGGCAAATTCGCCCGGACCGCCAGCCACGATGTCCAGCATCTCGACAATGGGCCGGACATGTTCAGCCAGAGTGAAAGACGTCGCCACAGGTTTGGTTGTGTTGCGGACCAGTGCGTAAACCGTGTTGACGTCTAGATCGTACACATCTGGCACGTCCGTCGCCACACAGCATCGGGTGAACCAACTAACATTGGCTAGCGTGTCCTGCAACCGGGTAAAATCGTGCAGGTCGGCAAGCGTCGACGGACGGTAAAGCCCACTGTCGATGTCCAGCGTCTGCACCGCGGCCCCTCCGGTCCCGAAATAGACACGGTCACCTCCCACTGTGATCGAGCGGCTCTGGTCCCTTCCGTGGAACACAAAACTCTTGGCGGCGGTATTGATCGCGCGCTGTACCATTTCGCGCGGAAACAACAGTCGATCCTGCGGGCCATCTTGCGCCCCTGCTGCCCGAAGATCGGCGGCCAGGCGGTCGGGCACATTGCCCATGCCAAGGCGTTCCAACAGCTGCAGAGCGGTGTCGTAAATCCGTTCGATCTCGGCCTGGGTCAGTGGTTTGTACGTCCCGCCTGTCTGACCGGGCGGGCAGGGATCAATGACAGGTTTTGCGGCACGTTGCGCATGCCGTGCTTTTCGTCCACTGCGTTTAGATCCCTCGGATGTCATCCGGCCCGACCCCATATTGCGGTTTTCGGCAGCGTAAGCGGCAGGATAACCCGGCAGCAAAGAAGAAATGCTGTTTTCAGAATCCGAAATCGCAGTTTCGATTTTTCAGGACGCGCATCTGCGCGGTTGTCGCATGAACCCGTTCTTCCGCAAGGTTTGGCCAGACCTAACGGAGCAAAGCCAATGAAGTCGCGCACCCGAGTTGTTGTGATCGGTGGGGGGATCGCCGGATGTTCAACTCTGTATCATCTGACGCAGGAAGGTTGGACCGATGTTGTGTTGGTCGAACGGAATGAGCTGACTTCGGGCACAACATGGCATTCCGCGGCGCAGGTGACCAACTTTGGTATGAACCAGACGATGGTGGGCCTGAAATCGCATTCGATCCGACTGTATAAGGAACTGGCCGACGACCCGGACTATCCGATCAACTATCACCACGGGGACGGCGGGATACGCCTGGCGAATACCGAAGGGCAGATGCAGGGCTATCGCCATTTCGCCTCAATGGCGCGTGGCATGGATGTGCATTTCGAAGTGATTGACGCCGATGAATGCGCGCGGCGACACCCGCTGATTTCAACCGAGAACCTGATCGGCGGGCTGTGGGATCCCTTGGACGGCGACATTGATCCAGCGCAACTGTGTCAGGCTTTGGCCCGTCGCGCCCGCAAAGCCGGAGCCGAGGTGTATCGCAACACGCCTGTCACGGGGCTGGTGCAACACAGCGATGATACATGGACGGTGCAGACCGAGCATGGCGACATTGATTGCGACATCGTCGTCAATGCCTGCGGTTACCGGGTCAACGAAGTCGGGGCCATGATGGGTGTGCACCACCCCGTCTCGTCGATGGAGCATCAGTATTTTCTGACCGAAGAGATACAGGCGATCCGCGATGCCGGGCATCGGATGCCCCTGCTGCGCTGCCCGATCAGTGACTATTATTGTCGACAGGAGAAGAATGGCCTGCTCGTCGGTTTTTACGAACAGGATTGCAAGACCTGGGGGATGGACGGGATTGATCCGAACTTTGTGAATGCCTTGTGCCCGGATGACCTAGATCGGGTAACGGACGTGTTGGAAGGCGCGTTTGCGCGGATGCCTGCTCTGATGGAGGTTGGCATTCATACCGTGGTCAACGGACCGATCACATACACGATCGACGGAGCGCCGTTGGTTGGGCCAATCCCGGGCAAGCGCAACGCCTTTTGCATCATTGGTCTGCGCGCCGGTCTGGGTGAGGGCGGTGGTCACGGTTGGTTGTTGGCCCAGCAGATCGTGCATGGTGAGGCGTGTTATGACACCTGGTGTCTCGACCCTCGGCGCTTTACTGGGCATGCGAATGTAGAGCTGACAGCGCTTAAGGCCATCGAAGACTACCAGAACGAGTTCCGGTTCCACTTTCCGCACGAACATCGCCCCGCTGGGCGTCCGGCCAAGACGACACCTCTGACACCCGTTCTAGCGGCTGAGGGGGCGGAGTTCACAGTGGTCAATGGGTGGGAGAGGGTAGATTACATCAAGCCCGCGCCAGATTTCGAACCAACGCATAGTTTCGATTTTGACGAAACCTTCGACGTAGTCGCCGCCGAGGTTCGGAACATCCAAACCGGCGTCGGTCTGGCCGAAGTGAACGGGTTCAACCGGATTGAAATCACCGGCGCAGATAGGCACGCCTTTCTTGACCGGATGTTTTGCGGTGTCGTAACCCGTCGCGACGGTCGCGTCGGGTTGGGGTATCTTTTGAACCAGCACGGGATGGTCAAAGCCGAAGCCACGGTTGCCAATCTGCCAGCAGGTGACCGGGGGCTAGCGCGCGTTTGGTACGGTTCTGCCGCGGCCAGTGAGTTTCACGACATGGATTGGCTGCGCCTGCACGTTCAGGACGGTGAAGACGTGCACCTGAGAAGCCTCACGAACGATCAGACTATTTTGGTCCTCGCAGGCCCCAAAGCGCGGGATGTGCTGTCGGCTTGCGCGCGTGGGGATTGGTCCGCGGCTGCATTCCCTTGGCTCAGCTTGCGCGAGTGTTTCGTGGGATTTGCCCCAGCCACAGTCATGAACCTGAGCTTTTCTGGAGAGTTGGCTTATGAAATCCACGTGCCCAACGCCTCGCTATACGCTGCATACCTCGCGTTGCGTCAGGCGGGTGAGGCGTTCGGGCTGAAATTGTTCGGCGCACGCGCGGTCGACTCCATGCGGATGGAAAAGAGCTTTCTGCATTGGAAAGGGGACCTGATCACAGAGTTCGACCCGTTTGAGACCGGATTGGACCGGTTTGTTCGGCTAGAGAAAGGTGATTTCGTCGGGCGAGACGCGCTGCTGAAGCGACAATCAGAGGGCCTGAGGAAAAAGCTTGTCGCACTGCAGATCGGCACAACCCGCGGCCCGGCACATCCCGGTGCATCGTTGATGCAAGGTGATCGGGTTGTGGGCACCGTCACCTCGGGTGAATGGGGCCATCGCACGGGCCTGAATCTGGCGCACGCCTTTGTTGACCCAGCGTTGTCTGAGATCGGTTGTGAGATGGAGTTGGATAGCTGCGGGGAACGCGTCCGGGCGACCGTCATTCCGCCGTCCCCCTACGATCCGGGCTTTGATCGGATGAAGGGTTAAGGGGAATTTCACCATTGCCGTGCCGAAGTTTCTCTGCTTCGTTGTTTCGAATAAATCGAAACAATGGTCTATGCCCATGTCCAAATCCCTGAGCCTGAGATGGCTGGAAGTGTTCCAGTTGATTGCCAAGTCCGGGTCGATCCAACAGGTCGCCTCTGAAACCGGGCTGTCGATCAGCACGGTTTCGAACCATCTACGCAGCCTCGAAAAGGCGCTGGGCATCGAGCTGGTCGACCATGGGCGCAGGCCCATGGGGTTGACCCCCGCAGGCGAGGTCTTTTCGCGTTATGTCCGCGATGGTCTGATGGTCCTGAAACGTGGTGAGGCCGAAATCCGCACTGGCAATTGGCAGCATGCAACCGACCTTCGACTGGCACTTATCAACGATTTCGATAACCAGATCGCGCCCGATCTGGTCCGCTTCATGGCGCAGGCTTTGCCACGCTGCAATTTCCGTCATTTCACGCGCCCCAGCCACGAAATCATTGCCAAGCTTGAGGAGCACAAACTGGATGTGGGGGTCGCTACGCGACCGACCGAGCGCACAGAAGGATTGATCGAGTATCCCTTGATGCGTGATCCGTTCATAGTCGTTTTGCCCAACAGCTATAACGGCACGACCGAGGACTTGTTCGATGAGGATGCTAATCTGCCATTGCTGCGGTATTCACGAGACTACATGATCGGAAAGCAGATCGAGACTCAGCTGACCCGCAGCAAGTTCAGTCTGCCGAACAGGTTCGAGCTGGAGTGCAACCAATCCATAATCGGGTTGGTCGCGCAGGGCAGTGGCTGGGCCATAACGACGGCAGCCTGTTTCCATCGAACACAGCGTTTCCATAACAGTGTCAAAGCCATGCCATTCCCGGGCAGAAACTTTGTGCGCACCGTATCGCTGTTCACGACCGAGGTTTATCCCGAGGCGACGTCGGAGCTGCTTCAGAAAGTTCTGGTCAAGCTGATCCGGCAGCATTTTACCCGACCGATGTGCGCCAAACATCCCTGGTTGAAAGATGATTTCCGCACGATGGAGGGTGAGGCGGCCTAGGTTAACGCAGGTTTGCCCAAGGATGGGCGATTGACGATATGCGTCGCCAGTTGCTCACCTTCGGCAGCGGTTTGGTTCTCGACCATATCAATCAACTGTTGGGCCGCTTTGCGCCCCATTTCACGGTGGGGGACATGGACGGTTGTAAGTGCGGGCGAGACAATCCGGGCCAGTTCGATGTCGTCAAATCCGGTGATCGATACGTCGCCGGGCACGTCCAGCCCCATCTCTTGCGCCTGCCGCAAGGCACCAACGGCGAGAACGTCGTTGCCGCAGAGGATCGCGGTTGGCGGCCTTTCGCGCTGCATCAGGTCACGAAATGCGCTGGCACCGTTTTCAATCTCATAAGGGGTTTCGATAAGTGCCAGGGCGTCGGCACCCAGCCTGTTGACCGCGTCGCGAATACCCTCGACCCTCATCCGGGCACGGTCATTGCCTTCGACGATGCCCGAAATCACGCCGATCCGTTTGTGCCCCAGTTGGATCACGTGGCGCGCAAGCTCGAACATGGCCGCGCGGTTGTCAAACCCGACCGAAGGCACCGGGGCCTCTGGTGCATAGGACCAGGCGCTCAGAACCGGGATTTTCCGTTGATTTAGATAGTCATAGATCTTTGGGTCGCGATCATGACCAATGAGCAACAGCCCGTCTGCTCCGCGCGCGATCAGAGTGCGGATTTGTTCCTCTTCAATCTCGGGCTTATAGGCGGAGCTTGAAACAAGCAAAGTGTATCCGCGCTGGTGCAGCTCTTCCTGAAAAGCTTGAAGGCCACGGGCGAAAATCGCGTTCTCCATGGTCGGAATAATCGCACCGATCGTGAAAGACCGTCTGGCGGCCATCACTCGTGCCGCAAAGTTGGGTGTGTATCCTAGTGCATCAACTGCTGTCTGAACGCGCTGGCGTGTTGCTTCGACCACGCGGTCAGGATTGTTGAGGCAACGCGACACCGTTGCCGTCGAAACACCTGCCATCTTGGCAACGTCATCCAAGGTCGGCGCCGACCGAAGTTTCGCCATTTCCAAACCCGCAATTTGCTTTTGCCTATAAGTTTAAACGTATCCGCCGTCCGATGAAAGCAATTATGTAAGCGCTTGCATTTTACATGTAAGCGCTTACAAGTGATGCAGGGCCGAATCCAAAAGGAGTCCAAGAGATGTTTCTGGCTGCATCCATAATCGTGTTTGCCATCTACTTTGCGAACGTGGCGATGGGGGCGTTTGCCAGCAGCGCATTTCTTGGAGACGTGGGAGAAATGTTGGTCCTGTTCGCGGCGTCGATCCTGTTCGTTGTCGCAATTCTGAAAAAAGAGGCTGACCGCGACGCAGAAAGCGACAGCTGAATTTTCGCTTGGGAGGGCACTAAATGAACAACGACAGAAACGAATTGGCGTCGGAAGAGCGTCGCAATTTCCTGAAGCTTAGCGCCAGTGGTGCATTTACGGCTGCTCTGGTCGCCGGGGCAGGGGGCGTATTGTGGTCGTCCGAAGCCGCAGCGCAAACCGCCAAGGAAGAACGCGAGCGCGAGCAAGCCGCCGATCACGTGATGACCGTGGCCACGGCCTATGTGCTGGGTGCATCGCGCAGCTATCCGATCATGCAGCTGGATCTGAAGGAAAACATTCAGAATGCCACCAACGGCAAGGTCTACGTCAAGCTGGCCCCCGGTGGGCAGTTGGGTGCAGGCGGTGCTTTGGTGCAGAAGGTGCAGGGCGGAACTATTCAGGCCGCGCAGCATTCGCTGTCCAATTTCGCGCCATTTGCGTCAACCGTAGACCTGATCAACATGCCGTACCTGTGCGGTTCAAACCAAAAATTCACCAACCTGGTGCACTCGGACACCTGGCAGAACGAGGTGCACCCCAAGGTCGAAGCCGCCGGGTTCAAAGCGCTGTTTTATGTCGTGATCGACCCGCGTGTCGTTGCCGTGCGTCAGGGTGGAAACGCCATCATCACTCCGGGCGATATGAGCGGTATCAAATTCCGCGTTCCGGGATCGAAAATGCTGCAGCAATATTATCGTATGGTCGGTGCAAACCCAACGCCTGTTGCCTGGGGTGAGACCCCCTCGGCCATCAAGCAAGGGGTCGCGGATGCGTTGGATCCCTCGGTTGGCGCGCTGTATGTGTTCGGCTTCAAGGACATCCTCAGCCATGTGACCTTTACGCAGGCCGTGCCTGACAGCCAAGTCTATTCCTGCAATCTGGAATGGTTCAATTCGATGCCGCCGGACGTGCAGGAAGGCATCATGTGGGGGTCGGAAATGACCAGCCACCAAAACCTTGCCAAAGTACCGTCAGCCCGTGCCTATGCAATGGCCGAACTGAACAAGGCTGGTGTGGAATTCCATTCGCTCAGCGCGGATCAACTGGCCGAATGGGAAAGCGTTGGCGGATATCAAAACGCCGATTGGGATCCGTTCAAGACAGAACTGGCCGGATCAATGGACGCCTTCGAGAAACTCGTCGAAGCCGCCGGGACGCAGGGCAAATACTACGTCCACGACGCCTGATCCTAATTTCGCGGACGTCATTCGGGCGTCCGCGTTCACCCCAATTCAGTCAGGCCAAAAAAGGCCCGAAACAGAAGGCTTGCGCCTGACTGTTCTTTCGCCGAGGGACGTGATGACCTTACTTCAAAACATAGACCGCAACGCCGAACGCTGGCTGTTGCTGGTGTTCTACGTGATGCTGGTCATCACCATGGCCATCGAGGTTCTGCGGCGCGAAATTTTTGCCTATTCCTCGATCTGGGGCGAAGAGATCGTCCGGTATTCCTTTATCTATCTCGCCTGGATCGGGGCGGCGGCAGCGGTCAAGGAACGCGCGCATATCCGCATTGATGTGATCATGCATTACCTCGGACCGCGCCCCAAAGCGCTGCTGTATATCTTTGGCGATCTGGTGATGTTCGTCGTGGCTGTCATCGCGCTCTACTGGTCGTATGAGGCGGTTCACGTCTCAGCCAAGTTCGGATCGGTAACGGACGGACTTCGGGTGTCAAAGGTCTGGTTCCTGATGGCGGTCCCGACCGGTTTTGCACTGATGATCTGGCGTCTGATCCAGTCCCTGATGCGTGACCTGAAATGCCTGCGAGACGGAACACCCGTCTTCGAAGGCGACAAGCTGTTTGACTGAGGGAAACGCTGATGCTTTGGAATTCTCTCAACCAAACCGTTGAACTGGGATGGGATTTTTACGTTCCCGTTATCCTGTTTGTTGCCTTGATCGCGATGGCCGTCCCGGTCTGGGCCGCTATTGGTTCAGCCGCAATTGTTATGCTGGTCATGTCCGGGGATCTGCCGCTAAGCCTGGTCGGCGAGAGCCTGTTTACCGGCATCGACGCCTTTGCCCTGACCGCCGTTCCGTTGTTCATCCTGACTGGCGACGTGCTGGTCCGCACCGGGTTGTCGCGAAAATTCTTGGACGTCGCTGAGGCGCTAACCTGCTTTGCCAAGGGCGGCTTCGGTTCAGCCACTGTTCTGGTCTGCGGCATGTTCGCCGCGATTTCGGGCTCGGACGCGGCTGGTGCTGCCGCTGTGGGGCGCATGACGATCAATCGGTTGGTCGAAAGCGGCTATCCGCGCCCCTATGCCTGCGCACTGGTCGCGGCGGGGGCCTGTACCGGCATCCTGATCCCGCCGTCGATTGCGTACATCATTATTGGCCTTGTGCTGGGTATCTCTGCATCGACCCTGTTCCTTGCGGCGCTGATCCCCGGTCTGGCCATTCTGGTCTCGATCCTGATCACCAACATCATCATGAACCGTCTCTACGCCTACGAGGGCGGTGGCATGATGACCATGGGCGAATGGCTGGCCAATCTGGGCAAGGCTTTGAAGTCCGGCTGGTACGCCTTCATCGTGCCCGGCATCATCTTCTATGGTATTTTCTCGGGCCGTCTGACCCCGACCGAGGCCGGTGCGACCGCCGTCGTTGTAACGATCATCATGGGCTTCATTCTGCGCACACTGACACTGGCAGATTTCCCGTCGATGCTGGTCAGTTCCGCCAAGGTGAACGGTGTTATCCTTCCGATCATCGCGTTTTCGGCACCGCTGGCCGAGGCGCTGGCGATCATGGGGGTGCCTCAGGGCTTCGTCGCCTCAGTCACCGCCATGACGGATGATCCCTACCTGCTGATCCTTTTGATGATTGGCATCCTAATCGCTGCGGGCTGCGTCATGGAAACGACGCCAAACATCGTTATCCTTGCGCCGATCCTGAAGCCGTTAGCGGACAATATCGGCATGAACGAGATCCAGTTCTGTATCATGATGATCACCGCGTTGGGCGTCGGGTTCATCACCCCGCCGCTGGGCCTGAACCTGTTCGTCGTATCTGGTATTACGGGTGAGTCCATTCTGAAGATTGCCGCCCGGGCCGTGCCTTTCGTACTGACGATGCTGATCGTTGTTCTTCTGATCGCCTACGTTCCGGCGGTCTCGACCACCTTGCTACCTGAAATCTACCAATAGGACCTGCTGACCATGCCTCGTGACTATCTGAAAAAGGCGACCCTGACGGCGCAATCCCATGCCTCCGAGGTGCATGATACGGTCAAGACCATCCTGGCCGATATCGAGGCCGGTGGTAATGCCAAGGCGCTGGAGTACGCGGCCAAGTTCGACAAGTTCGAAGGCAATGTCCTGATGACTCAGGACGAAATCGACGCGGCAATTGCGAAGGTGCCGGAAAAGCTCAAGGCCGACATCCGCTTCGCCCACGACAATGTGCGCCGTTTTGCTGAAACGCAGAAAGCCACTGTGTCTGATGTGCAGATGGAGATTGTGCCCGGCTTCATCGCTGGTCAGAAGGCTATCCCGGTCGACGCCGCGGGGTGTTATGTACCCGGGGGCCGCTATAGCCACATCGCCAGCGCCATCATGACGGTGACCACGGCCAAAGTTGCCGGTTGCCGCCATATCACCGCCTGCTCGCCGCCCCGGCCGGGTGAGGGTGTTGCGCCCGCAATCGTCTACGCGGCACATATCTGCGGGGCGGACAGCATTCTTGCGATGGGTGGTGTTCAGGGAGTGGCTGCGATGACCTATGGATTGTTCGGTCTGCCGCGCGCGAACATCCTAGTGGGTCCGGGCAACCAGTTCGTCGCTGAAGCCAAGCGTATACTCTACGGCAAAGTCGGCATCGACATGATTGCGGGCCCGACCGACAGTTTGATCCTGGCGGATGGTTCAGCAGATGCGATGGTGGTGGCCACCGACTTGGTGAGCCAGGCCGAGCATGGCTATAACTCACCTGTCTGGCTGGTGACAGATGACCGCAATCTGGCGCAGAAAGTCATGGAATTGGTGCCGACATTGATCGACGACCTTCCCGAACTGAACCGCGAAAACGCTGCCGCAGCGTGGCGCGACTATGCCGAGGTCATTGTCTGCTCGGATCGCGAAGAAATGGCAGCCTGCTCTGACGAATACGCGCCCGAGCACCTGACCGTTCAGGCCGAGGATTTGGATTGGTGGCTGGGCCGCCTCACATGCTATGGGTCATTGTTTCTGGGCGAAGAAACAACGGTGTCTTATGGTGACAAGGCGACGGGCACGAACCATGTGCTGCCGACCTCTGGCGCGGCCAGCTACACCGGCGGTTTGAGCGTCCACAAGTACATGAAGATCGTGACCTGGCAGCGCGCCACGCGCGAAGGGTCAAAATCCATCGCCGAGGCAACCGCGCGTATCTCGCGTCTTGAAGGGATGGAGGGGCATGCCCGCGCGGCTGATATTCGATTGGCAAAGTACTTCCCCGACGAACAGTTCGACCTGACCGCCGATGGATGACCCGCGTGCGTTGTTTGATCTGACGAGGCGGGTCGCTTGTGTCACCGGGGCAAGCTCGGGCCTTGGCCGACGGGTTGCGCTGGTGCTGGCTGCCGCTGGCGCGCGTGTGGTCGGCGTGGCGCGTCGGGCAGAGGCATTGGCCGAACTGAAGGCTGAAGCTGGCGACAACGTAGAGACTGTTGCCGCCGACGTTGCGGACCGGTCCGGCATTGAAAAGCTGGTTGATCAGATCGCCCAACCCTTTGGCGCACCGGATATCGTTGTCCATGCTGCGGGTATCAACACACGCGAAATGGCTGATGATGTGACTGCCCAAGGCTGGGACCAGACGCTGGCGCTGAACCTGAGCGCGCCGTTCTTTCTGAGCCAGGCCATGGTGCCAATGATGAAATCCAAAGGGTGGGGTCGGATCGTGAATTTCGCCTCGTTGCAGACCACCCGCGCTTTTCCCGGCGGTATCGCTTACGGGGCCAGCAAGGCCGGGGTGGGCCAGTTGACCAGGGCCATGGCCGAAGCGTGGTCGTCGCATGGCATCACGGCCAACGCGATTGGGCCGGGTTTCTTCCCGACCGAGCTGACCCAGACCGTGTTTGATGACCCTGACCGCGCCGCCCGCAACGCGGCGCAAACCTGTACGAACCGAAATGGACGTCTGCAGGACATAGATGGCCCGATCCTGTTCCTGTGCTCACCTGCCTCTGACTATGTCACCGGGCAAGTGCTGATGGTTGATGGAGGATTCACGGCGAAATGAAAGCGGTTGTGTATCAAGGTGTTGAAACTCTGGCCTACGAGGATGTCCCCGACGCCACACCGGCATTCGGTGAGCATCTGATCCGGATCGAGGCCGTCGGAATTTGCGGCTCGGACATGCATGCTTACCTGGGGCACGATGCGCGCCGTCCTGCGCCTCTTATACTGGGGCATGAGGCTGCAGGTACCATCGTTGGCGGCCCACGCGACGGGGCACGTGTGACGATCAACCCACTGGTGACGTGTGGCGTTTGCCCGGCCTGCAAAGCCGGACGGGAAAACCTGTGCCCGGATCGCCAGATTATCTCGATGCCGCCGCGCGAAGGGGCCTTTGCCCAGTTTGTCGCCATGCCAGAATTCAACCTCGTCGAGGTGCCGGATCACGTGAGTTTTGAACAAGCTGCGCTGGCCGAACCGCTGGCCGTCAGCTGGCACGCCGTCCGTTTGGGCCTTGAGGCGCTGCACCCCGCGATGGACCGACAAGCCCTTGTAATCGGTGGCGGTGCGATCGGGGTTGCCGCGGCCTTGGCACTGAACGCCTCGGATGTTCAGGATGTGGTCATCGTTGAGCCGAACGCGGCAAGGCGGGCTTACCTGCAAAGGTTTGGCGCATTCCGTGCATTGGAGGCCACCACTGAAAGTTTCGCGCTGGTGATCGACGCGGTGGGGTATTCCGCAACCCGTGCCGCCGCCTCACAATTGGTCGCGCCGGGTGGTGTGATTGCTCATGTTGGCCTTGGCGAAGACACCGGTGGTCTGGATGTGCGCCGTATGACCTTGCAGGAAATCACATTTATCGGCACCTATACGTATACAGCCGAGGATTTTCGCAACACCGCGCAAGCCATTTTCGATGGGCGTTTAGGTGCGCTGGACTGGATCGAACAGCGCGCTTTGTCTGACGCACCAGATGCGTTTCGGGAATTACGGAGCGGCGCGGTTGCCGCCCCCAAGATCATCCTCGCACCCTGGGATTAGACCGGGCAGAAACGGAGGTAATCATGTATAAGAAAATTCTGGTACCAATGGCATTGGATCATGGAATTTCCCCGCACACGCTGGAAGTTGCGCAGGCCTTGTCGGCCGAAGGGGCCGAAATCGTCGCTCTGCATGTCTATGAGATGCCACAGGGGAGCGTGAGCGCTTATCTCGACAAAGATGTGGTTGCCGAAGGGTTCCGCGACGCGCGCAATCTGCTGCGTGACAAGGTTTCAGGGCTAGAAGGTGTTCAACCCGAAATCGTCAAAGGGCACACAGCCCGGACCATCATCGACTATGCAACAGACAACAGCTTTGACTGTATCGTCATCGGCTCACACAAGCCGGGCATCAGCGACTACTTTCTTGGATCGACCGCCTCGCGCGTCGTCCGTCACGCGCCTTGCGCCGTGCATGTGCACCGCAGGCTATAACCCGTCAATCGCGCCTCGTGCGCCCCATACAGGACTGACATATCGGATATGAACATAGACAAGAAGATCACCGACGATCTGGTGGCCAACGACATCTCGTTCGTCACCACGGTTCCGTGCAAGCAATTGGCCGGGGTCATCGCGGAAATCGACGAGCGAGATGGTATCTATCACATTCCCTCGAACAAAGAGGACGAAGGGATGGGCCTGTGCGCTGGTGCCTGGATGGGTGGAAAACGACCCGCCATCATCATGCAGAACACGGCCATCGGCGTGACCATCAACACGCTTGCAACGCTGATTCAGTACTACCGAATGCCGTTGCCGATGCTGATTTCGTACCGAGGTGAACTGCGCGAGCCGATCGCCTGTCAGGTCGAAATGGCGGTTCACACCAAGGCGCTGCTGGCGCAGCTGAACATCCCGACCTATCACTTCCACAATCAGGAAGATGTCGCGGAACTGGACGCAATCTTGAAATACACCTTCATGTGCAACAAGCCGGTCGCCATTCTGACCGATGCCAATTTCTGGGGAGGCTACGGCGACCAATGATACGTTCTGAAATCCTGAAAGAAATCGCGCCGATCCTGCGGGACCAGCTTGTGGTATGTAACATTGGTATTCCCAGCCAGGAATTGCATGCGATCGACGATCAGCCGACCAATTTTTACATGCTGGGCACAATGGGTCTGGCCTCATCCATCGGTCTGGGGCTGGCTCTGTCGCAACCTGAGCCGGTGATCGTAATCGATGGTGACGGGTCGGTTCTGACTAACCTAGGCACGCTGCCAACCATCGCGAACAATG
This sequence comes from Ruegeria arenilitoris, assembly GCF_013035315.1. Lineage (GTDB taxonomy): Bacteria > Pseudomonadota > Alphaproteobacteria > Rhodobacterales > Rhodobacteraceae > Ruegeria > Ruegeria arenilitoris_D. Next base: position 145,856 of record NZ_WQHP01000009.1, read on the forward strand.
TGGCTGACAACTACATCCTGCTGATCGTCGACAATGGCTCTTACGGTTCGACCGGGGATCAGCCCACTTATGCGGGACAGAAAACCTCATTGGCGAAAATGGCCGAGGCGGCTGGCTGCGACCGGGTCATCGAGTGTCAGGCCGAAGACACAGGGCGCGTTCTGCAAGAGGCATTGGACGCCAAACAGATGACGATCATCGTCAGTAAATGTGACAGCGGAAACGCCAAGATGCCGCCGATCACGATGGACCCGGTGGTGATCCGCGACCGGTTCATGAAGGCGGTGCAAGCAGGCTAAGTGCGGCACCCGAACTCAAACGCCGCCCATTCCAGGGCGGCGTTTTCCTTGCTGCAGGTTAGGCAAGCCAGGTTCAGCGGACGGGCAGTCTTGGCAGGAACCGGCTGGTCGATACGTCAGAATCGATAAGTCGCCCCAATCACAGGCCCCGATTGCGAGAACTTGAAATCGTTTCCGTTGATTTCATGATCGAATGAGATGTAGCGGTATCCGAGCCGAAGCAGCCATCGTTCGTTGATTGCATAGTCGGCCGTCAGCAACACCTGCCAGGTTTCACTGTCATTGGTGAAGCCGCCATAGTCAAAAAAGCCGGTGCCCGACCACCTGTCGTTAAAGGCCGTGCGAGCTCTGATCCCGATCACCGGATCAGTCCAGTTGGAGTTTACGTTGACAGATCGACCTGGTGCGGTGCCGGGCAGCACGGTGAAGCCTGTTTCTGTTTTGAACCAACGGAAACCACCAGCCACGTCGACCAGGGTCGTATCGCTTGAATAGACTCGGTAGCCAAGGTAGCCGCTAAAGAACTGAGTGGTGAGGGCGGTTTCAACCCCTGAGCTGACGCCCCCCGGAGTGTCATTGCTGAACGTCAAATCCGTATAGTTATAGTCCGCCAGAATCGACCAGCGCCCGTTCGTAGCAGAAAAGGTGCCCATAAACGCCAAGTCAAGATTTTCCAGCGCGTCCGAGAAACTGAGCGTACCTTCCACCTTGCCCCGTGCCGTTTGCTGAGAGACGTCTGTTTCGGGCGTAAACAGATAGATGGTCGCCGCATAGGACCAATCGGACAGTTGCGCCCACGAGGCCGTGGCCATTGGCATGTAGGACGCCGCTGCAATTGCGGCAGTTGTCAAAAACCTCTTCAAGACCATTTTGCCCCTCCATTTTTTCCAAAATATCAGTCTTACTGAATTCAATGTTATTCGGCAGCTTCATCAGCCTGCTGCGCGCGTGGTCCGACGCGGTTGATATCGGTTTCCGGAAAGAATTCGGACCAGACATGCCAGAAAATACCTGCGCGCAGGGTTTCGACGCGCTGCAACTTTCCGCGATCCGACATCCCCCAGAAATCGCAGCGGGTCACGGGCTGCCCGCTGTCGTTGTACCAAACGCCAAGGCTTTCGTACTTTGGGTCCAGGCTGACAACGACGTCCCGCCCGCCGACATTGGCATTCACGATCCAGTTGTTCTCGACCACGAAATCATCGGTCCAGCAGGCGGCGTCCTGTCCAATCGTTATGCCCCAGACATAGGTCTTGTTCGGCAGCCGATCGTCCGAGCGGTCCATGTTGTCCATGACCGGCGCGTCCTCTTGATGTTGACGCGCAATCCCCCAGCCAAAGGTGATCTCGGTCACCATATCCAAGAGCCGCAGCAGAGGGTTGGACGAAGGGACGTTCATATACACCTCACCGTCCGGATATGCCTTTTGAAAGCCTCGAAATGTCATTCGAAATGTTGGCCAAGGCTGCATCTTGGCCTCGGGGCGCAGAGGGCATGCGGGGCCGTCGGCGTCGGCGTCGCGATCCGCCTCGCGAAACCCGTATATCTGTTGGATCGGCTCTCCGGTTTCGTTGTCCCGCAGGATCAGGTTGTTGCCATGCTGCGCCAGAACTTCAAGGTCCAGACGGTTTCCTTCGATGCGCGGGGCGTAACCTTGTCCCAGGTTCGCCATTGCGCAAAAGGTCATAACGATGTCCTCGCCGCCCAACCCATCGGCGTTCCCGGCCAAATGAGGGCGCATGATTTGCGCATCGGGGTGGGCGCGGGCATGGCCATTGTTTTCGATCACGATTACGGGCGCGGTCGGGCCGATGTATTTTCGGGCTTCGGAGATTGGGAAAAAAGCCGCGTCATTCAGCTGATTTCGCAGCCCCAAGTGAACCCAAACATAAGGAAATCCATAGAGCACCAACACCAGCATCGCGCCAACAAGCCACAGCCAGAACGGACCACCGCCCAGCAGGAAATGCGCGAGCGTTGCGACTAGAAATCCGCCCAATCCAACCGCGATCAGGCGGTATTCGTGCCGAATGAATCGGATCATGTTCTCGCGCTTAACCTTCAGCAGCATTTGCGAGACATCGCCCAGATCGCGAAAATAGACGAACCCGATACCCAGCGACACAAGCAGCCCCAGAGCGAAAATGATGTTTCCTGCCATTTGGATACCCTAATCGTTCAAATTCGAAAGCCAAACGGGCGCGCTGCCCGATTGGCCGGTTGTTATTGCTGGGGCGAGGCGCGTTTGATCATGAAGGCCTCGACCGCCTGCTGCGTTTCCGGTCGCAAGTTTTCGATCCCTTCATAGGGCACGCCGTAAGCGGGCGCTGTGTCAGGGAACTTTTCCTTTCGCGCCATGTGACGCCCCAGAATTCTGGCGAACTCCTGTCCGCCCCACGCGCCAACTTCGGTCGAGACCGAATACTGTTCGCGTGTGTCCCGATAAAGGTCGAAAAACTTTGCCAGAATTGCGCTTTCACCCGGCCCCGGCAGTTTCAGCTTAAGCTGATCCTTCACGATCGCCTCGGGCTTGTTGACCGAATAGATGATGACGTGGTCGCGGCGCGATTTGGTCTCATCGGCAAACAGCAGCGCGGCGGACTGATCCACGCCATCCACCAATCGGTCCCTCGGTATAAAGGGCTCCGCCCCTGCGAAGCGCGAGAGCGTTGTGTAAAGATCTGAGACATGGATAATGCTGTTCAGCAGCCCGTCAGCCTCAATCATGCCGGGCCAGCGGATGAACGCATCCACGCGGACGCCGCCCTCTGTCGTGTCGCCCTTGCCGCCCGCGTAGATGAGCGGAGTGAAGCCGGACTGTGGCGCGTATTTGGTGAAATGGCCGTTGTCGCCCATGACAACTACGACGGTGTTCTCGGTCAGCCCGAGCTCGTCCAGCCGTGCAAACAGATCGCCGAGCCATTCATCCAACAACTGCATCTTGTCCACATAGAGACCGCCATTCACGCTTTCAGGCCCTGACCGGCCAGCGCGCGTGTTATCGAGTGGGATCATCGGCCAATACTGAAGGAAGAAAGGCGCGTCGCCAGCTGCCAGGCGGTCCAGTTCCTCCAGTGTCTTGTCCTGAAAGGCCTGGTTCATCTCATCGTACTTGGCGGCATTCCAGCGCTCGCCCGGCTCCATTCGAATCTCGCGGATGGGGCCGCCGGTCTCGCCTTCGATCACGGTCATCATCGCGGCCGCATCCGGGCGGAACCAGCTGTCCAGAGTGTACTTGTCATCATAGTCTTTGATCGCGACCGAGACCTGTTCCTTGATCGCATCATCATTGAAGATCGTCAGTTGGCCCTGCTGGTGAATGGCGTGCTGGGCATAATCGAACCCTTGGTTCATCGCCCAGCTTTCAGCGATGTCACCCATGTGCCACTTTCCAACATGGCTTGTGGCGTACCCGGCCTGTTTCAGCACTTCGGCCAGCGTCACCTCATCGCCCGGCAGGCCGAACCCCGCTATGTCGACGGTTGTGTCGCCCATGCCCATGCGAACGGGCAGCCGCCCAGTCATCTGCGCCACGCGGGTAGGGGTGCACGAAGGTTCTGTATACATTCGCACCATGCGCATAGCTTGATCGGAAAAGTCGTTGATGTTGGGTGTCTCATACCCGCGCACTGCGTTCAGTTCGGGAATACCCATGTCGCCAAAGCCCATGTCGTCGATCAAGACACTAACGATGTTCGGCGGTTTTCCTGCGTTTCCGTCCCGAAAGGCGGCCAGAGCATCATCGACAGCGGCGTCGTCCTGCGCCCATTGCTCTGCGTGCTGTGCCTGCAGGATGTAAAACTCTGAATCGTGCTGAATTGGGCTTTCCTGAGCAACAGCCGCCGATACAGCAAGGCCTATCGGTAGAAGGGCCAAACATAGAAACTTCATTCCAATCTCCCCCAAGCGCCCCTGATTTTACACTGCTGGGCGCCTTTCACATTGAGATATTAGTATGTTTTCAGAAGAATTTCTACGCGCTGTTCAATTTGGTGAGATTGGGCAGGGGCAAGGCGCACGGGCGCGTGTTTCGGCGCTGTTGACTCAATATGTATCCAAGTGTATGCAACTGGACGCAAGATGACAAAAGAGCCCTCGATGACCATTCAAGACGCCTCTATGCAACCCGGCCCGCAGGGCAATTCCGCGTATCAACGCCTGCTGGACGAGATTCGGGGCGGCAGCCTTCTGCCCGGAGATCGCCTGCGCGAGATTGAGTTGTCAGAACGGTTGGGCGTCAGTCGCACGCCGGTGCGCGAGGCGATCCGGCAGTTGGAGGCTGACGGGCTGGTGACCCATGTCCCAAGGCAGGGTGCAACAGTGCGAAGCCTCGACTACGCCGAAGTCATGGAGCTTTACGAGATGCGCGCCGTGCTTGAAGGCACCGCAGCCCGTCTGGCTGCTCGCGCGGCATCGGACGTCGAACTGGACGAATTGGACGTGCTGAATGACCGACTGGCCGAAGCAGGCACAAGCCAGGATGCGGCGGGGCTCAACCGGATTTTCCATGCCACGCTGTTGGATGCGGCCAAGAACAGGTTTCTTTCGAAATCCATGCTGTCCCTGCAAAAGGCGCTGCTGATCCTCGGTCCATCACAATTGCTGGACGGTGATCGCGCCGAGGCTGCCGTTGCTGAACATCGGCGCATCATGGCTGCATTGAAGGCCCGCGACGGCGCAGCGGCCGAGACAGAGATGCGCGCGCATATTCAGGCTGCGCAGCGGATGCGTATCCGCGCGTTGCAGGACCGCGACCGCTCAATTGACGAAAATCAGTAGGTAGACAGGATATGGCCACCCACAGGGAAGCTTACGATATCGCTGTGATTGGGGGCGGCAACGCGGCCCTCTGCGCCGCGATGACAGCCGCGGAGGCTGGCGCGCGCGTGTTGATCCTGGAAACGGCTCCGAAACCGTATCGCGGGGGAAACTCTCGCCACACGCGCAACTTTCGTTGCATGCACAAATCGCCGTTGGGCCCGCTCATCGAGGAATACAGTGAAGATGAGTACCTCGCGGACCTGCTTAAGGTCACAGATGGCAAAACGGATGAGCATCTTGCGCGATTGGCAATCCGCACATCAGAAGAATGTTTGCCCTGGATGGAAGAGCATGGCGTCCGCTTTCAACCATCGCTTTCCGGGACATTGTCGCTGGCGCGGACCAACGCCTTCTTCATGGGGGGCGGGAAGTCTCTGGTGAATGCCTATTACCGCACAGCGGCAGCTTTAGGCGTGGATGTTCTTTACGAAGCTGCCGTGACGCATCTTGAGCTGAACGGCGACCAGATCGATTGGGTCGACTACACCTATGAAGGCCAGTCTCATCGCATCACGCCCAAGGCTGTCATCGTTGCCGCGGGCGGGTTTCAGGCCGACACGGATTGGCTCACCCGTGCATGGGGAGCGCCTGCAAAGAACTTCCTGATCCGGGGAACGCCCTATAACCGGGGGGTCGTGTTGGCTGATCTGTTGGATCAAGGCGTCGAGAGCGTCGGCGATCCGACCCAATGCCACGCGGTCGCCATTGACGGGCGCGCGCCGAAGTTCGACGGCGGCATCGTCACCCGTTTGGACTGCGTGCCGTTTTCAATCGTCGTGAACAAGAATGCCGAACGGTTCTATGACGAGGGCGAAGACGTCTGGCCCAAACGCTATGCGATTTGGGGGCGTCTGGTCGCCGCGCAGCCGGATCAGGTGGGCTATGTGATCATCGACGCGAAGTCGCTGAACTTGTTCATGCCCTCGGTGTTCCCTCCGCTAAAGGCGGACACCTTGGAAGACCTGGCTGGAATGATGGATCTGCCTGCGGACAAGCTGAAGGCAACCGTTGCTGAATTCAACGAAGCATGCGGTGATACCAGTGGATTTCATCCAACCGAGTTGGATGGGGTCACCACCTCGGGTCTGACGCCACCCAAGACCAACTGGGCTCGTCCGATCACCGATCCGCCCTTCTACGGCTACTCGCTGCGCACTGGCGTGACTTTCACCTATCTGGGGCTGAAGGTCGACGATACGGCCCAGTGTTCGACCCACAGCGGCAAGATCAAAAACCTGTGGGCCGCAGGCGAGACGATGGCGGGTTCGATCCTGGGGCAGGGGTATCTGGCCGGCTTCGGCATGACCATCGGAACCGTTTTTGGACGCATCGCAGGACGTGAGGCTGCAGCCTATGCAAACTGATCTTATTCAAGAAGCCCGCCGTCAGGCCGAGATCTGCAACGCCTGCCGGTACTGCGAGGGCTATTGTTCGGTTTTCCCGTCGCTGCACGCGGAACGCGCGTTCTCGGATGGAGACATTACGCAACTGGCTAACCTGTGCCACAACTGCAGGGGGTGTTACTACGCCTGTCAGTACACTTCTCCGCATGAGTTCGATCTAAACCTGCCGAAAGCTCTGGCCGAAGTGCGGCGGGACAGTTGGGAAAGCTTCGCCTGGCCGCAACCTTTGGCGCGGCGGTTCCATACGCACGGTGGCGCGATCGCGCTGGCCCTCGTCATCGGCTTTGCCCTGCTGTTCTGGGCCATCCGCACCATTGGTTCCAGCGGAGGCGAAGGGTTCTATGCCGTCCTGTCCCACAATGCGATGGTTGCAATCTTTGCGCCAGCATTCTTGGTGCCACTCTTTAGCTTGGCTATCAGCCTGAGGCACTATTGGGCCGAAGTTGGCGGCAAACCCATCCAAATGTCAGACCTGACTGCCGCGTTCAAACGCGCTGGCAAAATGCAAGACTTGGCCGCAGGCCACGGCGAGGGTTGCAATTTCGAGGACGAAGACCGTTTCAGTCAGGGCCGACGCCACATTCACCACGCCATCATGTACGGCTTCCTGCTGTGCTTTGCGTCAACTTCGGTTGCGACGATTATGCACTATGGGTTCGGGTTGCACGCGCCCTACGGGTTCTGGTCCCTGCCAAAACTCTTTGGGGTTTCCGGAGGCATTCTACTGACATTGGGTTGCGGAGCCATGGTTCTGCTCAAGCAAAAGTCGGATCGCGAGCTTGGCGATCCGTCCGCGTGGGGCGGTGATATCGGCTTCATCCTGTTGCTCGGGTTTGTTGGGCTGAGCGGGCTGGTCCTATACGCACTCGGTTCAACTGCTCTGATGCCCGCGCTGCTTGCCATCCACCTTGGAGCGGTTCTGACATTCTTCCTGCTGACGCCTTATACCAAAATGGCTCATGGGTTTTACCGTTTGGCTGCGCTTGTCCGGGATGCGCAAAGGAAACGTGGGGCTGAAGCAAATTGACCGACTGAAAATCACCCCATCAAACCTTCTTGGTTGTAGCTTTCTGAGATGCGGCGAAGTTCTCGTTCGGGAAAAAGCTCATGATAGAAACAACCTCCCAAGCTTCTGTCGTTGGGGAGCGCTCGCAACTGGTCTTTCGGAAAATGGTGGCTGGGTTGATAGGATTCTACATTTCGTTTCGGAGATTTAGGGAAACTTCAGGATGTGTGTTTGTTTGTCAAATGGAAAAGCTGGTTTGAGACTGGTGGTCATACATGTAAGTCGCCCAGCCACCAAAAGAGTGTTCAGATGAACCAGCCGGGCGAGCAAACTTGCACTGGCCCCCAGGTGAGTGTCTGGTATGTTCCCAAAAAACACTTGGAGAATACCAATTGAAAAGTGACCAGACACTTCATGGTTTCGATCCCTTGTCGTCACTCGAGGAAGAGGGAACGACTACAGCAATCTTCGAGGAGGCAAACAGGAGGATCGTTCTTAATGTTCTGAAATCCTATACGGGATACTTCGACGTATTTAACGAATTGATTCAGAATGCGCTCGACGCTGTCGAAAAGAGAGCCGCTGTCGAGGATGACGGTTATCAACCTAAGGTTTGGATCACAGTCGACTTGCAAAATAGGCACGTCAAGGTTGTTGATAACGGCGTGGGAATGACGCTCGAGGAATTCAAATACTTTGTTCGACCAAATATCAGCTTCAAGAAACAACGTGAAACTCGAGGGCACAAAGGCGTTGGCGCGACGTTTCTTGCATACGGCTTTTCCGCAGTTCGTATTCAGACCAAGCAAGAAGGGTCACAATGGTCTGTCGCGATGAGGCAAGGTCGGCAGTGGGCTGAAGACAGAACAAATAGTGTGCCGCGACCAAGCTTTGAAGAGATCGAGCCATTTGCGGAAGAAATCGTGCCAGAGTCTTCAGGAACTGCAGTCGAAGTTGTTTTGGGTAACGAACCTGGCGTTCGTCCCCGTGATCTTGGTTGGCTGGGAGCACAGAACGCATCCTCATGGACGGATGTTCTTCGATTAAAGACACCTGTGGGTGGTGTGTATCTCGTTACATCAGCATTTAGTCCTACCATTGAGGTAAAGGTTATTGATGTTCATGGAGTTATCACCAGAGAAGACCTGAAGAAACCGGAGTACTATTATCCACATGAATTTCCCGGCTTTAAGTCTCAGGATGTTTCGTCTCTTGAGCAAGCTTTGGCCAGTATTCAAGGAAGCACGGACGAGAGATTCGCTAAGCTGGATTCAGAGTTCAAAAGGCTGAACTGTTTATACGAAATCTATGATAAAGACGATCTTCTCGAAGAGGCTTCACCGTTTGCTTCTGCGTTGAATGAGGAAGACAGGCAACTCATCGAGAAGCACCAAGTCAGCGTCTATGCAAGTTTCCTATCTTCCGCAAAGCTCTGGGGGGCGTTTAACGACGACACACTGAAGCTGCGGAAGGGGCAAAGGATCGTTCATGGTGGCCTGCAAATGGCAAGCGATAACATGGTGCAAGGAGACTTGTCGGTCATTCCCCTTACCAGCGAGATCGGATATCAAGCTAACTCCCATGTTATTGTTCACATGGTCGATGGAAACCCAGATATGGGGCGAAAAATATTCCAACCCGAACTTCAGTCGCTCGGCACGAAACTTGCCGTTCGATGCGTCAACATTCTGAAGAAGTACAGACAAAACTTGAAGCCTGATACTGGTTCGACCCGGGTCGCTCCGGACAAGGAACTGCACGAGTACAAAAAAAATCAAGAACAATACAGGGACGAGAAACCACTGTCTATTTCGTGGACGGATGGAAAGGCATACATCTCGGCAATTCCGCAGCAAGAACAAGATGTTATCGCGTTGTTTCATCAAATGATCGGTGGAAAACTACTGCGTGGGTACGAATTCTACGCCACGAGCCAAAGTGAACGATATGACTCGCTTTTTCAGCTTAACTACAGTGATGACGACAAGGTTAAGTTTGAAAGAGATTCCAATCCACTTGGTGTGGGGGTGGATTTTCACCCACCATATTCTTCCCACCCTAAGGTATTGGAATACAAGTACGACCTTGATGCTTTAGTTCGAGATATCGATAAAGAAATCAAATATGCTAAACACATCGATCTGGTTGTATGTTGGACCGCTGAAAAGCAGTTCAAGGAGCGATATTACCTGAATTCGCTTCTGGTTTCGGACGAGGGAGCAAGCAGGGAGAATTTTGGCGCCACTCACCAGGCTTTTCCGACTGGCAGCAATCAACCAGATTTTGAAGTAGTTGTTCTTGAGGACTTGATCAACTTCTTGAAAGACCCTGACGCTGAGAAAGCCAGGCAGAAGCAAAAGTATGATGCATAAGGTGATCTTCCGCCGCTTGTATTTGCTTAGTCTTTGCTAAGAGATTTCCTTCCGAACAGACGGACAAACCAAAGCCCCTATTGGGGGCCTTGGAAAGACAAGACTCCAAAACACGACTTGTTCACCTTCCGAAAAGACGAAGACGGTGTTTTGCACGTAGACCAGCACGGTGAAGACGCTATGACCAAGATCTTCGGCAGCGAGAGCCCTGCCGTTAACGAAGGCCTCTTCCTTCAGGGATACATGACCCTCAAGCCTACCGAAGTCGAAGACGGCACCACAGACATGCGGGGATTTATGCCCGCGATCGTCCGAGAAATCGCGCCGCGCGACGGTGTCGAACGCATGCTAGCGGTGCAAATGGCTACCACGCACGTCGCTTTGATCCGACAAGGTGGCCGCATGGCGAATGCCGAGCAACTCCCTCAGTTCGAGGCGCACGAACGGGCATACAACAAGCTTGCTCGAACCTACACGTCTCAGGTTGAGGCGCTGCGCAAGTATCGCAATGGCGGCAAACAAACGGTCACAGTACAGCACGTCAATGTTGAAGATGGCGGACAGGCCATTGTCGGAAATGTTGAGACCCGGGGGAGGGGCGTACATGAAAAGTGACGCCAGCCCCATGAGCAAGGCGCATGCAGCGCCAAGATGCACGGCAAAGTCAAAACGAACTGGAGAGCGATGCAAAGGCCCCGCAGTAAAAGGGTGGACGGTGTGCCGGTTCCATGGTGCCCGCGGCGGCCACGGCCCCGGCAAGGCCAACCCGGCTTACAAACACGGGATGCGGACGCGAGAATGGGAAGAGATGCGCAAGGCGATCAACGATCTGGTGCGGATGGAAAAAGATATCGAAGAACTGATTTCTGAGTGATCGCAGTAATTCAATGTCGGCTTCTGTTCCAAACCCGTCATCTGACGAAATGACTCAGATGTCGCCTTCGAGCCCTAAGTTCAAATTTCTGCACCGTGCATCAATGCCGAAAGTGCAGAAGAAAGCTGTCGTTGAGTGTTATATTCAAACCGCACCTTCTTCACTTTTTAGGTTGTGCTTTTGCTCCCAAGGGGTGTCTCATACAAATTGTAATGTGATCATTGGATCTTAGCCGTGTTCGACGCGTCGACATACCTCGCGATAACATCGATTGCAGTCATCGGCACTGTTCACGTCTTCTGCGTGTCTTTTTACCGGAGATTCCCCGCCCTAGCAGGCTGGCTTTCTGATTTTTCATCAGGGATCGGACTTGGCTATGCTTTTCTTTTCCTGCTGCCAAAAATTGGTGAATTGTCCACCGGTTTAGCTGCAAGCGGGAAATGGGAAAACTCGCTGTTCGGTTATTCGCTCCTAGGATTTCTCATTTACTACTTGCTGGAGGCCAGTCGCGACGTAGGGGCCGACAACAAGTTGTCGCTTGGCTTGGACACAGTGGCCCTCGGGACCTATAACTGCTTGCTTGCCATTACCGTCATGCAAACGACGGGAACATCACCTGAGCTGTACGCTGTTGGAACGTTGGCCTATTCATTGCATTTGTTTGGGGTGAATATCTTTCTCTATAAGACCCACCCCGGACACATGTCTGGATGGCTACGCGCATACTTTGTCGCGTCGCTTGCGGTCGGCATATTGATCGGTCTCAACGCAGACAAAAGTAGCATGATCTATTCAATTTCGACTGGGTTAACAGGGGGTGTGATAATAGCCCTGTCTCTTCGGGTTAAACTACCCAGCCTTTCGGCAGTGAATACAAAAGCTCTGTTGATTGGTGTGGTGTTTGCTGCGGTCGCAGTCGAGGTCACCCGGTACTAACCCGACGACACTGTTAAGTCTTTCCGTAGTATAAGCCGAGCCATTTGGCTCAGCTTACTAGATTTAGATAATCTGAAATTCATTTACTCAAAGTCTCTGCAATACCTTTCATCACAACCATAGAGTCCAGGTACATAGGTGTATTTTGAACGTCTGGCTGGCTTGATAGCTTCACCATAACCACATTGGCTTTTTGGTTCACATACAACAGCTGCCCATAGACACCAATGCCGTAAAACGCACCTTTTTCTCTGTCTTTCACCCAAACTTGATTACGGTAGTGGAAGCCTTCAAACACCTCCGCGTATGCGCTTTTCTCATAAGCTGCGATAACGTCATCATTTGCTTGAATCGTGTCAGCTATCCAATCTGGAGGAATAACTTGAGTGTCGTTAACCTTTCCGTTGTCCAGCATCATTATGCCAAATCGCAATAGGTCACGAGAGCTGGTAAATAACCCACCACTCGTTTGCACAATCCTTTTGGGTCCTAGTTCGCTATATGCAGGGTCCTGAGCACCGATGTCCTGCCACAACTCGGCCAGTACATCCAGATAGCTTTCTCCAGTCGCCGACTCGATAACCATACCCAGCAGCGCAGATAGCACTGAACGGTAACTATAAACTTCACCGTCTTCTACCAAGGTCTCGCGATCACTAAGAGAGATCATGTACTCCTTAACGCCAGACTCTGTATCACAAATTTCAACTTTTTCAGAGAGGTCCTGACCAAACGCACAGAACAGATCACCGGCGTCGTCTAAGTAGCCGCTAGAAGCATCTTTCCAATCAACAGCAGCGGTCATATCAAGTAGGTGTCTAACCGTTGTATTTTTGAATGCTGGGCCTTCCAACTCTGGCAGGTATTCGGTGATCAGCTTTTTGGGATCTAATTCTCCCGCCTCAACCGCCAGCCCTGCTGCCATACCCAACACTGTCTTGGTGATCGAGTGAATGCGGTGAGGCGTATCAGCTCTCATGCCATTGAAGTACTTTTCAGCGACCAATTTGCCATCGTGATAAATCAAAAAGCTATCGGTATGTGTTTGATGCAACCAATCGTTGATATTCTGTTCTTCATTATTGCTAGCTGTGAAAACAAAAGTCTCAAGCTCAGTTGGGTATGCCGCTTTTTCCAAAGTACGTACCCAATCTGACGGTGGAACTCGTGCCAATTCGCCAAAAACATTTATGCCTTCAAATATCCAAGGGCTTCTATCTACAGACTCAACGGTTTCATCCCAGAAATAACCAGCCTCTGCGCTTGCTGGTTGTGTAGAAGCAGTAAATACCGCACCGGAGGCCAAAAGAGCGATAGCAATAGCGGAGGTCACTAACGGCTTGTTTGCATGACTTTTCATTTTTGGGGATCTCCGAAGGATTGGGCAATCTCCAAGCAACCCAGCCATGCTTCAGCTCTGGTGTCTAGCCCCTTGTGTCTGGACCACGGAGCGGTCAGACGACTGCGAACTACTCTACGATAGGACAGCTTAGTAGTCGCAAGCGGTTGTGGGCTGATAAAATTGCGCTGGTCGCCTCATGCAATGCCCTCTTGGTCCGCATCTGTGAGGATGTAAAGCTCGCAATGAAGGTCCGCTTCCGGGCTGCGACCGGTTATCAGAAAGCGATGAGCATAAGGCGGCTTTGTCCGCATACCGGAAATTGGCCCAATATTGCCGAACGTCCGCTCTTGTTGAAAGCAGACATCGAAAACAGAAGAACCGGTTTCGTGGACTTGAATGTCTGCTTATGCCGAAAGCGGTCGCTCCGGAATACTTGCGCAAGTTCCGCTTTGCGGACTTTTCCGCCGGTCGCCGTTGCAGCGAAATCCGCTTCAACACGACGTCCTGTTTTCGGACCCTAACGCGGCAACGCAGCACGTTTTCCCGAAACCTGACATTCAAAGGCGTGAAACAGGCTGAAATCCAAACCTGCCATTCGCTGCACCTACGTCCAATGTCTCACATGCGGACAAAACAGACTTAAGCAGTGGTCTACTTTTCCGGTGGGACAGCAGCTACGGCGGTTTGACACACGTCAAGTCTGCGTTCCAAACTCTGTGACAGAATATCGTGATAAAAAAGAAGAATAGTACCTGGAGGGGAGATATGATTTTCGGCAGGCGGGCAAAAACTTTGCTAGCGATCGTTCCGATCCTATTGACTGCGGGATTTGCTTTCCCACCGACTTCCGCAGCGCAGGTGACATCAACTGTTGAAGGAATTGTTGTACCCGCGCGGGCATGGGACGTTTCAGCCGAAGTCAGCAATAAAATCAACCGGTTGCATTTTGTGGAAGGACAAGTCGTTGCGAAGGGTGACTTGTTGGTTGAATTCGATACTGGCTTCAAAGAGTTGGAGCTTGCCTTGGCAGAAGCGCAACTGAATGAAGCATTGGTCGCAGTTGAAAAAGCTCAGGAAGATTTTGCACGGCAGCAAGAACTGAAAGACCGCGAAACTGTTTCAGAGGCTCAATATCAGGAAGCTTTGTTCGCGTTGCGAGCTGCGCAAGCTTCCGCACAGACACTACGCGTGCAGAGTGACATGGCGGCATCTTTGCTAGCTGCGCAAAAGCTTTACGCGCCGTTCAGCGGGCAGATGACATCGCCCAACTACCGTGAAAACGCTAATGTGAATATCAATCGTGGCCGGGAAGTTGCCACACTTGTACAGCTCGATCCGATCCATGTACGCGCACCCGTTCCAATAGATCGCGTTATGGAGCGCGTATTGTCAGGAGAAGATGAAACGGCAATACATGCATCAATTACTGTGCGGCTGGAACTCCCGGATGGGACGGAGTTCCCCCATACCGGACGAATTATCTCGGCGAGCATAGGATTGAACCCCGACACAGATGAAGCGGCGGTCTTGGTGGCCTTCCCAAATCCGGAGCATGTGTTGAGACCGGGAATGGACGTCGTTGTTACGGGCTATGAAAACTAGGGTGTGCACCCTCCCGAAAGCGAATTGTAGAAGAGGAGTGTTTGAGATGTCGAAGTTATTTTGGAGCGCCATGGCCCTGACCGCCAGTTGCATAATTCAAGGTGAAATGACTACGGGGGCTTCGGCTGACACCTATGATCTGGTTATTCTGAACGGCCGTGTCATGGACCCTGAAACAGGCTTTGACCAAATTGCCAATGTCGGGATCAGCGACGGCTGGATTGTCAAAATTACGACCGCTCCAATTGAAGGCGAAGATACCGTGGATGCCACTGCGCATGTAGTGGCGCCGGGTTTTATTGATAGCCACACACACTCCAGTCAGAAGTATGCCATCAACATGAGTATGATGGACGGTGTCACGACAGCCTATGACAGCGAAGTTGGCGCCATCAACATCGCCGACTGGTATTCCCGCGAAGAAGCCACTTGGCCGATGAACTACGGCACCTGCGTGTCGCATGAAATCGCCCGCATGGTCGTCATGGACGAGCTTGAGATTGATGTGCCCGTCGACGCTTCGAACTTGTTCGCATTGCGCGCTTTGTCGAGTTCAGAAGACGGTGTTGCGGATTGGTCTGTTACTCGCGCAAGCGTCGAACAGATGAACCGGATCATGCAAATCGTGGACAAAGGCTTGCAAGAAGGGGGGCTGTGTGCAGGTTCGACGGTTGGGTACGCGGGCGTTGGTATCAGCACTTATGAACAGTTTGAGTTGCAACGCACGGCGGCCCGCTACGGACGGGCCACGGGGGTACACGGCCGGTTTCATACCTCGGCGACGAACCCGGAAGCTCCGCTTGGCTTTGCGGAAGTCTTCACCAACGCTTTCTTACTCGATGCTCCTCTCCTCTACAGCCACAACAACGACTATGGCTGGTGGGAGATAGAAGAGAAACTCCAGATGGCGCGCGCCAAGGGATTAAATATGTGGGCCGAGTACTACCCCTATACAGCCGGCTCCACCTCGATCGCCTCTGATCAGCTAACCCCGGACGCTATCGCTGCCCTTGGGCTCAAATACGAAGACATTATGTACGACCCAAGTCAGGACCAATTCCTGACGATTGAAGAGTACAAACAGGTCGCAGAAGACGATCCGGGTCGCACTGTGATCGTCTTCAATCCCGCGAGGGAGGAGTGGTTGCCGCAATGGCTCCGAGTGCCGAACATGGTCGTGGGCAGCGACAGCATGTGGTACACGGAAGACTTGGGATTGCGTGGCGATCCGCTCTTGTTCGCCGGGCACCCGCGCACCTCGGGTTCACATTCGACCGTTCTCAAGCTCGCGCGTGAGGAAGGCGTGCCGCTCATGTTTACGTTGTCGCAGCTTAGTTATTGGCCCGCCTATCATATGGGGGCTACCGGGGTGGAGTTCCTAAACGTGCGCGGTCGTATGCAAGAGGGTATGGCAGCAGACATCGTCATCTTCGACCCTGAAACTGTCGGTCCTGGATCGGATTATCAGAGCGGCACCCAGGGGCTGCCTCCTCGCGGCATGCCTCATGTGGTCGTCAACGGCGTCTTCGTAAAACGGGACGGTGCGGCGACAGGTGCGTTGCCTGGAAAACCAATGCGCTTTCCACCAGAAAACCAACCACGGCATGAACCGGTCGACACACAAGTCTGGCAGGAAACGTTCACACTTCAGGACGCAGCTTTGGATGGAACCGGGCCGGGTTTCGGCGAAGGCGACTAGCTGCTTATTGTAACGTCTGTGTTGGGCTCGGTGCGGTCGGTTAGTCCGATTTGTGCGATCGACAGCTTCCGAAAGCTGAATGTCGGCGTATTCGGCCAAGCTGATGTAAACGCCAGATCATCTTGGTTTTCGCTATGTCTGCTTTAGGGAATGGGGCGCAGCTTGACCCGCCGCATTGCCGCAAGGCAGCTCGGAGCCCATAGTGACCGATGCTGCGCGATCAACCGACGGCGGCTATGCGCAGAAAGCGGACTTTGCAAAGTCTTGTGTACAGGTCGCAACGGAAGTCTATTTTCTCAGTATTCCGGGCCTATGTACGGGTCCAGATCAAAAAATGTTCTTTGTGTACGAAGCGCTGGTGAGCTCCGAAACGCTTCAAGATCTCTTGGTCATTTGGCGCATTTTCCGGGAGGTCATTCGAAGAATAAGACGTTGAGGGTATCCAAAAGGGGGAAGAATTGCGGTTTTAGTTTCCGGAACGGCTTTCTATCTGTTCCCAGCACCAACTGATCACGAATGATAGGCCTCCGACTAAGAGGACTATCATCGCCGCCGCTTCTATTCGGAAGACCGCAAACT